>NZ_CP053609.1:0-3233781 GCF_013822785.1 Burkholderia sp. MBR-1 | reverse complement strand
CGCGGCCTCAGTCGGCGTCGCCGAGCGACGCGAGCAGTTCGGCCTGATGCTCGCTGACGAGCGCGCCGATCAGTTCGTCGAGGTCGCCGTCCATCAGCGCCTCGAGCCGGTACAGCGTCAGGTTGATCCGGTGGTCGGTCATCCGGCCCTGCGGGAAGTTGTAGGTGCGGATGCGCTCAGAGCGGTCGCCGGAGCCGATCAGGCTCTTGCGCGTCGCGGCTTCCTTCGCGTGCTGCTCGTGATACTGCTTGTCCTTGATGCGCGCGGCGAGCACCTTCAGCGCGCGATCCTTGTTCTTGTGCTGCGAACGGTCGTCCTGGCACTCGACGACGATCCCGGTCGGAATGTGCGTGACGCGCACCGCCGAGTCGGTCTTGTTGATGTGCTGGCCGCCCGCGCCCGACGCGCGGAACGTGTCGATCCGCAGGTCGGCCGGATTGATTTCGACCTCGCCGATTTCGTCGGCTTCCGGCATCACCGCCACCGTGCACGCGGACGTGTGGATGCGCCCCTGCGTCTCGGTGGCCGGCACGCGCTGCACGCGATGGCCGCCCGACTCGAACTTCAGCCGCGAATACGCACCCTGGCCGGCGATCCGCACGATCACTTCCTTGTAGCCGCCGAGGTCCGACGGGCTCTCCGACATCATCTCGACCTGCCAGCGCTGGCGTTCCGCGTAGCGCAGATACATGCGCAGCAGGTCGCCCGCGAACAGCGCCGATTCGTCGCCGCCGGTGCCGGCGCGGATTTCGAGGAAGATGTTGCGATCGTCATTCGGGTCCTTCGGCAGCAGCATCTTCTGCAATTCGCCTTCGAGGCGGGTCATGCGCTCGCGTGCGCTGCGAATCTCCTCTTCGGCGAAGTCGCGCATCGACGCGTCCGCGAGCAATTCCTGCGCGGCCGCTTCGTCGTTGCGCGACTGGCGCCACAGCGCGTACTGCTCGACGACCGGCCCGAGCTCCGCGTGTTCGCGCGTCAGCTTGCGGTACTGGTCGAGATCGGCCGTGACGTTTTCGCGGCTCAGCAGATCATTGAGTTCGGCCAGCCGGACAGACAGCTGGTCGAGCTTGCGTTGCATGCTCGTCTTCATGGTGTGGAGCGGCGCTCCCGGGCAAGGGTATTCGAAAAGGATAGGCCGGCGCGCGGCCGGCGGCGTCGCGCCGACCGTCGCTAGTGGCCGGACTGGTCGTTCGAGCGCGGCGCGTGCTGGTAGAAGCCGCGCATCAGGTCGATCAGCGAATCGCGATCGGCGCCGCTCACGCGGTTCAGCGCGCTCGTCGGGCCGTGGATCAGCTTGTTGGTGAGCGCCTGCGACAGCGCTTCGAGAACGGCGGCCGGATCGTCGCCGCGTGCGAGCAGCTTTTGTGCCTTCTCGACTTCGGCGCGGCGCAGTGCGTCGGCCTGCGTATGCATGTGACGAATCACCGGCACGACACTGCGCGTGTCGAGCCATTGCATGAAATTCTGCACGCGCGTCTCGATGATCGCCTCGGCCTGGGCGACCGCGGCCTGGCGCGACGCGTTGCCTTCGCGCACGATCGCGCCGAGATCGTCGACCGTGTAGAGGAACACGTCCTTCAGCTTGCCGACTTCGGGCTCGATGTCGCGCGGCACCGCGAGGTCGACCATGAAGATGGGCCGGTGGCGGCGTGCCTTCACCGCGCGCTCGACGGCACCGAGGCCGATGATCGGCAGCGTCGACGCGGTGCACGACACGATGATGTCGAACTCGTGCATGCGCGTCGGCAGGTCCGACAGCGGCATCGCGCGGCCGCCGAAGCGTTCGGCGAGCCGTTGGCCGCGTTCCGCGGTGCGGTTCGCGACGACGAGCTCGCGCGGGCCTTGTGCGGCGAAATGCGTCGCGCATAGCTCGATCATCTCGCCCGCGCCGATGAACAGCACGCGCTGATCCGCCACCTTTTCGAAGATGCGTTGCGCGAGGCGCACCGCGGCGGCGGCCATCGACACCGACTGCGTGCCGATCTCGGTCGTGCCGCGTACTTCCTTGGCGACCGCGAACGTGCGCTGAAACAGCTGGTTCAGATAGGTGCCGAGCGCGCCGGCTTCGGTCGCGGTGCGCACGGCGTCCTTCATCTGGCCCAGAATCTGGGTTTCGCCGAGCACCATCGAATCGAGGCCGGACGCGACGCGGAATGCGTGCCGGACCGCTTCCGATTGCGGCAGCGCGTAGACGTGCGGCGCGAGTTCGTCGACCGGAATCCGGTGGTACTCCGACAGCCAGCGAATCGCCCCGTCGCGCGCGGCGCGATCATGCGTCGCGCAATAGAGCTCGGTGCGGTTGCAGGTGGAGAGGATCGCCGCTTCGGGCGTGTTCGGCGCCTGGGGGCCGAGGAACACGTTCTTGAACGTGACGAGAGCCGGTTTGATCTGCTCGAGCGGAAACGCCACGCGTTCGCGCAAGGCGACAGGCGCAGTGTGGTGATTGATTCCGATCGTGAGGAGTTGCATATCAGGGGCTATCGTTTAGCCCCATATTATAGCGTCTCGGCGATTTCCTCACTCAGCGCGTGGCGGGTACGTCAGCCGGGCGGCGCGCAGGCGGGGGCCTCGACCGGCACGCGGTTGAGCTGATAGCCGTAGCCGTACAGAGGCAGGAGCCGGTAGCCGCGTTCGGGAAGCAACTGCAGCTTGCAGCGCAGCCGTGACGCGTGGGTGTCGAGCGTGCGCGACTTCATGTCGCGGTGACGCGCCCACACCGTTTCGAGGATGTGGGCGCGCGACACCGGCCGGGACAGGTTCGCGAACAGCAACTCGGCGAAGCGAAATTCCTTCGGCGTGAGCGCGACGACCGAATCGCCGAAGCGCACGACGCTGTGGATCACGTCGAACGCGTATTCGCCGAACGTTTCGCGGGCGCGATTCGGCGGCCGCCGCACGCCCGCGCGCCGGCTCAACGCGTTGACGCGCGCCAGCAACTCGGGGCCGCTCACGGGGCGCACGACGCAGTCGTCCGCGCCCGCGTGCAGGCACGACACCACTTCGCTTTCCCGCGCGCGCTGCATGACGGCGATGGCCGGCAGCCCGGGCAGGATCGACTGCGCCCGCGGGATGACTTCCTCGGCCGGGTGATCGCCGGCCCAGTTGCCGGTGATCAGCATGTCGCAGGTGTCGGTGGCGAGCCACTCGAAGAAGTCCGCGCTCGACTCGAACGCGTGGCAGAGGTGACCGCCGGCGAACAGCAGGCGGTTCAGGAGCGCAGCATGGCGCGCCTCCGGATCGATCAGGGCAATTCGCATGAGGATTTCTTCAATACGGCTGCCGGTGCGCGCTTGCCATAACGTCAGGTCGGCCCCTACACTCGAATGTTCGCGGCGCCCGGCTGGTCGGGGGTTTCGATGGATGGATGAGTCGATGCTAGCCGCTGGCAACGTTCACGCCTATGGGACGAATCTGAATTTATAGAAGGCGTCGAATGAACTGGTTTGGAATCATTGTTCTCGGAGCGGCCGTCGGGCTGTTCGGCCGGTGGCTGCACCCGCTGCGGCGCGCAGGCCGGCCGGCATGGTGGATCGCGGTGCTGGTCGGCATCGTGGCCGCCGCCGCCGCGCGCATGGCCGGTAACCTCTCCGGACTGTTTTACGATGGCGAAACGCTCGAATGGCCGGTCTGCACCGGTGTCGCGTTCCTCGCCGTAGCCGTGACGGTCGCCGTGTCGGCCCGTCGCTGAAAGCTCTCAGGTGAAATCATGAATGCCCGTCTCCCCGAAGTCTCGTCGGTGCCGGCCCGCCTCGCGCTGCTGCGCGGTGCGATGGTCCGCGAGGACCTGGCCGCCTATCTGGTGCCGTCCGCCGATCCGCACCTGTCCGAGTACCTGCCCGAGCGCTGGCAGGCGCGCCGCTGGCTGTCCGGGTTCACTGGCTCGGTCGGCACGCTGGTCGTGACCGCCGATTTCGCCGGGCTCTGGGTCGACAGCCGTTACTGGGTGCAGGCAGAGGCCGAGCTTGCCGGCACGGGCGTTCAGCTGATGAAGATGACGAGCGGCCAGCAGAGCGCGCCGCACGTCGACTGGCTCGCGCAGAACGTGCCGGCTGGCGCGACGGTCGGCGTCGACGGCGCGGTGCTCGGCATCGCGGCCGCCCGCGCGCTGACGGCCGCGCTCGACGCACGCGGCATCGCGCTGCGCACCGATCTCGACCTGCTCGACGCGATCTGGCCCGAGCGCCCTGGCTTGCCGGGCGCCGCTGTGTTCGAGCACACGGCGCCGCAGGCCGACACGACGCGCGCCAGCAAGCTCGCCGAAGTGCGCCGCGCGATGCACGCGCAGGGCGCGCAGTGGCACTTCGTGTCGACGCTCGACGATCTCGCGTGGCTGTTCAACCTGCGCGGCGCCGACGTCAACTTCAACCCGGTGTTCGTCGCGCACGCGCTGATCGGCGCCGAGCGCGCGACGTTGTTCGTCGCCGACGGCAAGGTGCCGCCGGCGCTGGCCGCATCGCTCGCGCAGGACGGCGTCGAGGTCCGCGCGTACGACGCCGCGCGCGCGGCGCTCGGTGCGCTGCCCGACGGCGCGAGCCTGCTGATCGACCCGCGCCGCGTCACGTTCGGCACGCTCGAGGCCGTGCCGGCCGGCGTGAAGCTGATCGAGGCCGTGAACCCGTCGACGTTCGCGAAGTCGCGCAAGACGTCCGTCGAGATCGAGCACGTGCGCGTGACGATGGAGCACGACGGCGCCGCACTCGCCGAATTCTTCGCGTGGTTCGAGCAGGCCGTGAACCGCGAGCCGATCACCGAGCTGACGATCGAGGAGCAGCTGACGGCCGCGCGCGCCCGGCGTCCCGGCTACGTGTCGCCGAGCTTCGCGACGATCGCCGGCTTCAACGCGAACGGCGCGATGCCGCATTACCACGCGACGCCCGCGTCGCATGCGACGATCGCCGGCGACGGCCTGCTGCTGATCGACTCCGGCGGCCAGTACACGGGCGGCACGACCGACATCACGCGCGTCGTGCCGGTCGGCACGGTCGGCGATCTGCAGCGGCGCGATTTCACGATCGTGCTGAAGTCGATGATGGCGCTGTCGCGCGCGCGCTTCCCGCGCGGCATTCGCTCGCCGATGCTCGATGCGATCGCGCGCGCGCCGATGTGGGCGGCCGGGCTCGACTACGGCCACGGCACCGGTCACGGCGTCGGCTATTTCCTGAACGTGCACGAAGGGCCGCAGGTCATTTCGCACTACGCGCCGGCCGAGCCGCACACGGCGATGGAAGAGGGGATGATCACGTCGATCGAGCCCGGCGTGTACCGGCCCGGCAAATGGGGTATCCGGATCGAGAACCTGGTCGTGAATCGCGCGGCCGGGCAGACCGAATTCGGCGACTTCCTCGCGTTCGAGACGCTCACGCTGTGCCCGATCGACACGCGCTGCGTGCTGATCGAGATGCTGCACGAAGAAGAGCGCGCCTGGCTGAACGCGTATCACGCGAGCGTGCGCGAGCGGGTCGGCCGGCACGTGAGCGGCGACGCGAAGGCCTGGCTCGACGTGCGCACGCAACCGATCTGACCCGGCCCGACGCACGGCAAAGCAGACGCCGCATACCGGCCGCACGGCGGCCGGACCATCACCGAGGGCACGCGATGGCAGACACCGCAGTAATCGTGATCGACATGCAGCGCGGGCTGCTGCAGCGGGCGCGGCCCGCGTACCGGCTCGACGACGTCGTGGCGGGCATCAACCGCCTGACCGCGGCCGCGCGCGCGGCGAATGCGCCCGTGTGCTTCGTGCAGCACGACGGCGACGCGGACGACGACATCGTGCCCGGCACACCCGGCTGGGAACTGCACGACGCGCTGAGCGTCGGCTCCGGCGACTGGCGCATCCGCAAGCAGATGAGCGATGCGTTCCACGACACGCCGCTCGCCGCGCAGCTCGACGGGCACGGCATCCGGTCGGTGCTGATCTGCGGCTATGCGACCGAGTTCTGCGTCGATGCGGCCGCGCGCCGCGCGGCGCTGCTCGGCTACCGGACGAGCGTCGTGTCGGACCTGCATACGACCAACGAGCGCACGCATCTGTCGGCCGCGCAGATCGTCGCGCACCATCAGTTCGTGTGGGAAAACAGCACGCTGTCGGGCAACGCGGTGACGCCGCGTCCGCTCGCGGACGTGCTCGCAACGGAGTTCGCATGACGATCAAGGCGGTGGTATTCGATTTCGGCGGCGTGCTGATCGACTGGAGCCCCGAGTATCTGTACCGGCAACTGATTCCCGACGAAGCGCCGCGCCGCTGGTTCCTCACGCACGTGTGCGCGATGGACTGGGTGGTCCGCCAGGACGGCGGGCAGACGATCGACGAAGGAACGGACGAACTCGTCGCGAAGTTTCCGGAACACGAGGCGCTGATTCGCGCGTTCTACGCACGCTGGCACGAGATGATCGGCGGCGTGCTCGAAGAAGGCGCGGCGCTGGTCGAGCGGCTCGATGCGCAGCGCATGCCGCTGTTCGGGCTGACCAATTGGTCGGCGCAGACGTTTCCGTATGCGTGGGACAACTTCCCGGTGCTGCGACGCTTCAAGGACATCGTCGTGTCGGGCCACGTGAAGCTCGTGAAGCCCGATCCGGCGATCTACCGCGCAATGCACGCGCGGATCGAACCGCATCTGCCGGGTGTCGCGCCGCATGAACTCGTGTTCATCGACGACAACGCGAACAACGCGGCGGCCGCGACCGCGCTCGGCTGGCACGGCATCCATCACACGAGCGCGGCGGCGACCGAGGCGCGCCTGCGCGAGCTGGGCGCGCTCACGTAGGCGAGCGTCGGGCGGTGAGCCAATAGAAAAGCGGGCCAGTGGCCCGCTTTCGTTTTGGCGATCCCGAAGCGGCGGCGCGGGCGTGCGGCCCCGCGTTGCCGCGCACCGCGCCGGACGCCGCCCCGTGCCGATCAGCGGCTGATCGGCTTGTAGCGCAGACGCTTCGGCTTCGCCGCTTCCTCGCCGAGGCGCGCACGCTTGTCGGCTTCGTACTCCTGGTAGTTGCCGTCGAAGAACGTGACCTGCGAATCGCCTTCGAAGGCGAGGATGTGCGTCGCGATCCGGTCGAGGAACCAGCGATCGTGCGAGATCACCAGCACCGAGCCCGCGAACTCCAGCAGCGCGTCTTCCAGCGCGCGCAGCGTTTCGACGTCGAGGTCGTTCGACGGTTCGTCGAGCAGCAGCACGTTGCCGCCGGAGATCAGCGTCTTCGCGAGGTGCAGGCGGCCGCGCTCGCCGCCCGACAGGTTGCCGACGATTTTCTGCTGGTCGCCGCCCTTGAAGTTGAAGCGGCCGATGTACGCGCGCGACGGCGTTTCGTACTTGCCGACCGTCAGCACGTCGGCGCCGCCGGAGATTTCCTCGAACACCGTCTTCGAGCCGTCGAGCGCGTCGCGGCTCTGGTCGACGTACGCGAGCTTCACCGTCGGCCCGAGCACGACTTCGCCGGAATCCGGCTGCTCCTTGCCGGTCAGCATCTTGAACAGCGTCGACTTGCCGGCGCCGTTCGGGCCGATGATGCCGACGATCGCGCCGGCCGGGATCTTCAGGCTCAGGTTGTCGATCAGCAGGCGATCGCCGAACGACTTGCTGACGTTCTTGAACTCGATCACTTCATTGCCGAGGCGATCGCCGACCGGAATGAAGATTTCCTGCGTTTCGTTGCGCTTCTGGTATTCCTGGCTGTTCAGTTCCTCGAAGCGCGCGATCCGCGCCTTCGACTTCGCCTGACGGCCCTTCGGGTTCTGGCGCACCCACTCCAGTTCCTTCTTGATCGCCTTTTGGCGCGCCGATTCCGACGCTTCCTCCTGCTTCAGGCGCTCTTCCTTCTGGTCGAGCCAGCTGCTGTAGTTGCCCTTCCACGGAATGCCGTGGCCGCGGTCGAGTTCGAGAATCCACTCGGCCGCGTTGTCGAGGAAGTAGCGATCGTGCGTGACGGCGACGACGGTGCCGGGGAAGCGCACCAGGAACTGCTCGAGCCAGTCGACCGACTCGGCGTCGAGGTGGTTGGTCGGCTCGTCGAGCAGCAGCATGTCGGGCTTTTCGAGCAGCAGCTTGCACAGCGCGACGCGGCGCTTTTCGCCGCCCGACAGGTGTTCGATCTTCGCGTCCCACGGCGGCAGACGCAGCGCGTCGGCGGCCACTTCGAGCTGCTGCTCGGGGCTGCCGCCGTCGCTCGACGCGAGGATCGCTTCGTATTTGGCCTGCTCGGCCGCGAGCGCGTCGAAGTCGGCGTCGGGTTCCGCATACGCGGCGTAGATTTCCTCGAGCTTCTTGTTCGCCTGGAACAGGTCGCCGAGGCCGTCCTCGACCGCCTCGCGCACCGTCTTCGTCGGGTCGAGCTGCGGTTCCTGCGGCAGATAGCCGATGTTCAGGTTCGGCATCGGCGTCGCTTCGCCTTCGATGTCCTTGTCGACGCCCGCCATGATGCGGATCAGCGTCGACTTGCCCGAGCCGTTCAGGCCGAGCACGCCGATCTTCGCGCCCGGAAAGAACGACAGCGAGATGTCCTTCAGGATCTGGCGCTTGGGCGGCACGATCTTGCCGACCCGGTTCATCGTGAAAACGTATTGGGCCATTTGGGTGTGAAAGTCAGAGGGTTGAGACTGCCGCGCGGCGCATGGGCGAGCGTGGCGTCGGATGAGTCGGTACGGAGCGCGCGGCGCGCGGCGCGGCCGTGGCGCCGCGTGGCGGCGGCGCGAGCGCGTATTGTACTTCGCCGCCGCCTGCCGCTGGCGCGGCGCCGGCCATTCGGCCGACCCGCCTTCACAACCATGCGGCGACGCCGCCGTGCCCCGAACACGTGCCGCGCCGATGGCGGCTGAAGCTGTACGTGCCGTCGCGGCAACGTGCGCTCGCGCCGTCGGGCACGCGGCCCGATCTCGAATGCGCGGGCGCGTGCACGGTGTCGCCGTCGCGATTGCGGTACGTGTCGTGCCGGTCGAGATCCGCTTCGCTGCCGTAACCGGGCGACGCGCGATACGCGTGTGCGGCGGGCGGCAGCGCGGTGCACGCGACGAACAGCGCGGCCGCGACGGTCGCGATGCGGGTGACGCGGCGCAGCGTGGCGGGCATGGTGGGTCTCCGGATGAGGTGCTCGATGGCGGTTCGCGGGTCGAGCGGGCGGGGCGCGAAGCATTGCCGCGGACCGCGCGCCGACGCCGCGATGCTACGCGAAGGCCGTCGCCGCTGCCGCGAACCGGCACGCGGCAACGCTCGCGTCGCCCGTCTGCCGCACGATAGGGTGACGGCCCCATGGCGAGTGCCCGATAGCGCGCTCGCGCCGCTCGCCCGGCCGCCGAACCGACACCAAGCGTTGCATCGACGACCATCGATGCAACCAGTGGTTCCATCGAAATTCTTCAATTGGTTCTTAGTTCAGAACCGTTTGATGCTTACACTCCTTCGCTTCGAAGGCGGCCGACCGACGGCCGACGGAACGGGCGCACGCGATGCGCCGGCGCGCTGAGCGCCGCATCGCACCCGCAGCTTCGCAGACTGCGTCGCGCACCGACCAGACCGGCCCGATCCGGCTCCTGGTCCGCATGCGACGCATGCGCGGCGGGCAGCGGATACAACAACGACAACTCCCTCGCCGCCTTCATGCCACAACCGGTCGTACCGGCACCGTTTTTTGGAGAGAGACATATGAGTGGAAGCAACACAGGCCTCGGCACGGGTCTGAAACAGCGGCACGTGACGATGATGTCGATTGCCGGCGTCATCGGCGCGGGCTTGTTCGTGGGCTCCGGCCACGCCATCGCGGAGGCCGGCCCGGCTTCCATCCTCGCGTATGCGATCGCGGGCGTGCTGGTCGTGCTGGTGATGCGCATGCTCGGCGAGATGGCCGTCGCGCATCCGGACAGCGGTTCGTTCTCGACCTATGCCGATCGCGCGATCGGCCATTGGGCCGGCTTCTCGATCGGCTGGCTGTACTGGTGGTTCTGGGTGCTGGTGATTCCGATCGAGGCAACGGCCGCCGCAACCATTCTCAATGCGTGGTTCCCCGGCGTCGCGACCTGGATCTTCGCGCTCGGCATCACGCTGCTGCTGACGATCACCAATCTCTTTTCGGTCAAGAACTACGGCGAATTCGAATTCTGGTTCGCGCTGATCAAGGTGGTCGCGATCGTCGTGTTCCTGTGCATCGGCGGTGCCGCGATCCTCGGCATCGTTCCGGCGCCGGCGGTGTCGGGCGTGTCGAACCTGTTCGCGCACCAGGGCTTCATGCCGAACGGCGCGGGCGCGGTGCTGGCTGCGATGCTGACGACCATGTTCTCGTTTCTCGGCACCGAGATCGTGACGATCGCGGCCGCGGAATCGGACAACCCGCAGCGCCAGATCGTCCGCGCGACGAACTCGGTGATCTGGCGTATCACGCTGTTCTACCTCGGCTCGATTCTCGTCGTCGCCGCCATCGTGCCGTGGAACGATCCGCTGCTGCCGAAGCACGGCTCGTATCAGCGTGCGATGGAGCTGATCGGCGTGCCGAACGCGAAGGCGATCATCGACGTGATCGTGCTGGTGTCGGTCGCGAGCTGCCTGAACTCGGCGCTGTACACGGCGTCGCGGATGCTGTTCTCGCTGTCCAAGCGCAAGGACGCGCCCGCGTTCCTGCACCGCACCGATTCGACCGGCACGCCGCGCGCGGCCGTGCTGGCGTCGACCGCGTTCGGCTTCCTGACGGTGATCGCGAACTATCTGATGCCGGAGCAGGTGTTCGGCTTCCTGCTCGCGACCTCGGGCGCGATCGCACTGCTCGTGTATCTCGTGATCGCGATCTCGCAGCTGCGGATGCGCAAGACGCTCGAATCGACGGGCGCGGACCTGACGCTGCGGATGTGGCTGTTCCCGTGGCTCACGTGGGCGGTGATCCTGTTCATCTGCGGCACGCTGACCGTGATGTTCGTGAGCGAGGCGCACCGGATGGAAGTGGGCGCGACGGCCGTGCTGGCGCTGCTGGTGCTGTTCGCTTCGTGGCTGAACAAGCGTGCGCGCGATGCGCGCGCGGTGGCCGGCGGGCGAGTCTCGGCGACTTGACGACGTGACGACCGGATGGCGGGCGCGCTGCCCGCCGCCGGCACGCGGGCAGGCCGCGTGATGAAAAATGGGCCGATCGGCACTTGCCGATCGGCCCATTTGCTTTTCGCGACGGTTCGCGTGGCGCGATGCCGGGGCGCTCGCCCGGCATCGGCGGTCAGGTATCAGACGTTGAACAGGAAGTTCATCACATCGCCGTCGTGCACGACGTATTCCTTGCCTTCCGCGCGCATCTTGCCGGCTTCCTTCGCACCCTGTTCGCCCTTGTACGCGACGAAGTCGTCGAACGAGATGGTCTGCGCGCGGATGAAGCCGCGCTCGAAGTCGGTGTGGATCACGCCGGCCGCCTGCGGCGCCGTGTCGCCGATATGGATCGTCCACGCGCGCACTTCCTTCACGCCCGCGGTGAAGTAGGTCTGCAGGCCCAGCAGCTTGAAGCCCGCGCGGATCACGCGGTCGAGGCCCGGCTCTTCCATGCCCATGTCCGCGAGGAACGCTTCCTTGTCGGCGTCGTCGAGATCGGCGATTTCCGCCTCGATCGCGGCGCACACGGCGACCACCGGCGAGTTCTCGCTTTCCGCGTACTTGCGCACCGCTTCGAGGTGCGGGTTGTTGTCGAAGCCGTCGTCCTTCACGTTCGCGACGTACATCGCGGGCTTCGCCGTGATCAGGCAGAACGGCTTGAGCAGCGCTTGCTCGTCGTCCGACAGGTCGAGGCTGCGCACGGCCTTGCCCTGGTCGAGCTGCGCGCGCACTTTCTCGAGCACCGCCGCGAGCTTCACCGCTTCCTTGTCGTTGCCCGACTTCGCGGCCTTCGAGTAGCGCGTGAGCGCCTTCTCGACGGTGCCGAGATCGGCGAGCGCGAGCTCGGTGTTGATCACTTCGATGTCGTCGATCGGGCTGACCTTGCCGGCGACGTGGATCACGTTGTCGTCTTCGAAGCAGCGCACGACGTGCGTGATCGCGTCGGTTTCGCGGATGTTCGCGAGGAACTGGTTGCCGAGGCCTTCGCCCTTGCTCGCGCCGGCGACGAGGCCCGCGATGTCGACGAATTCGACGACGGCCGGCAGGACGCGCTCGGGCTTCACGATTTCGGCCAGCGCCTTCAGGCGCGTGTCGGGGACTTCGACGATGCCGACGTTCGGCTCGATCGTGCAGAACGGGTAGTTCTCGGCGGCGATGCCGGCCTTCGTCAACGCATTGAACAGTGTGGACTTGCCGACGTTGGGCAAGCCGACGATGCCGCATTTGAGGCTCATGGAATCCTTCGGACGGGTGGGGCGGCGCGGCCGGACGGAGCGCGGCGGCGCGGGAAAATAGGGACGGCCGGCGCGCGAGGCGCGGCGGGCCGACGTTCAAAGGCGCTATTGTACCGTGCCGACGCCCCGGTTTCCGGCCTTGGCCGGAACGCCCCGACGCGACCGGCCGCCGCATTGGCGCAGCCACGGGCGATTCTGCTGATTTCCCGCAAAGTCCGGCCGAGTAAGGGCTCGGCCCCGCGGCTATAATGCGCGCCATGACTGCCCACCACACCTTCGATGTCGCCGTGGTCGGCGGCGGGCTCGTCGGCAAGACGGCCGCGCTCGCGCTGACCCAGTCCGGCTACAAGACCGCGTTGCTCGCCCAGCCGGCGACCCCGCGCCCCGCCGATCTCGCGTTCGATACGCGCATCTACGCGCTGTCCTCCAGTTCGCAGGCGTTGCTCGAACGGCTGCGGGTCTGGCAGGCGCTCGACCACGGGCGGCTCGCGCCGGTGTACGACATGCGCGTGTACGGCGATGCCCACGCGGAGTTGCATTTCTCCGCGTACCAGGCGTCGGTGCCGCAGCTCGCATGGATCGTCGAATCGTCGCTGATCGAGACGTCGCTCGACGCCGCGCTGCGGTTCCAGCCGAATCTCACGTGGTTCGACGCGCGCGCGCAGGGCTTCGACGTGCGCGACGATGCGGCCGTCCTGACGCTGTCGTCCGGGCACGTGGTCGAGGCGGACCTCGTGGTCGGCGCGGACGGCGCCCATTCGTGGGTGCGCTCCCAGATGGGCGCCAAGGTCGAGCGCCGCGATTACCGGCAGACGGGCGTCGTCGCGAACTTCAAGGCGTCGCTGCCGCACCGCGAGACCGCGTACCAGTGGTTCCACGAAGGCGAGATCATCGCGTTGTTGCCGCTGCCCGACGGCCACGTGTCGCTCGTGTGGTCCGCGCAGACCGCGCACGCCGATCAGCTGCTCGCGCTCGATCCCGCGCAGCTCGCCGCCGAAGTCGAACGCGTGTCGCACGGTCAGGTCGGCACGCTCGAATGCGTGACGCCGGCGGCCGGTTTCCCGCTCGCGCTGCAGACGGTCGACAAGCTGATCGCGCCGCGCGTCGCGCTCGTCGGCGACGCCGCGCATCTGATCCATCCGCTCGCGGGGCAGGGGATGAACCTCGGGCTGCGCGACGTCGCGTCGCTCGCCGATGCGATCGCGAGCAAGGAGAGCTTCCGCAATCTCGGCGATACGGTGCTGCTGCGCCGCTACGAGCGCGCGCGCCGCGAGGACATCCGCGCGCTGATGGTCGCGACCGACGGGCTGCAGCGGCTGTTCTCGGTGCCCGGCCCGCTCGCGAAGGCGGTGCGCAACGCGGGCATGGCGTTCGTCGGCGCGCAGCCGCTCGTGAAGCGCTGGCTGGTGTCGGCCGCGCTCGGCTGATCGAACCTTCGCATGGCGGTCCTGTCGGACAGGTGCCCGTTACGGCGTACACTGTGACGTGCACTTCGATTGAGCTGAAGGACCAACCCGATGAAAAGAACGATCCGCATGGCATCGCTGGCGCTCGCCGTCACGATGGCGACGCTTGGCTGTACCGCGCAGGCCGACCAAACCACCGACAAGCTGAAAGCCACGCTGCAGGCGCGTCTCGGCAGCGACGCGCCGATCAAGAGCGTGTCGAAATCGCCGGTCGCGGGCCTCTATGAGGTGAACCTCGGCTCGCAGATCATCTATAGCGACGCAGCGGGCGACTACGTGCTGCTCGGCGATCTCGTCGACACCAAGACGCACAAGAACCTGACCGACGCACGCCTGTCCGATCTGAACCGGATCGATTTCGCGAGCCTGCCGTTCGCGAACGCGATCAAGGTCGTGAAGGGCAACGGCGCACGCAAGATCGCGGTGTTCTCCGACCCCAACTGCCCGTACTGCAAGCGGCTCGAGACGACGCTGCAGTCGATCGACAACGTGACCGTCTACACGTTCCTGTACCCGGTGCTGTCGCCGGATTCGACCGCGAAGTCGAAGGCGATCTGGTGCGCGAGCGATCGCGCGAAGACGTGGGAAAGCTGGATGATCGACCATCGCGCGCCGTCCGGCGCCGGCACCTGCGACACCACCGCGCTCGACAAGAACCTCGCGCTCGGCCACGGGATGAACGTCACCGGCACGCCGACGATCTTCCTGCCGGACGGTCGCCGCCTGCCGGGCGCCGTTTCGGCCGAGCAGCTGAACCAGGCGCTCGCGTCGAGCAAGTAACCGACCGACACGCCGGGCCGCAACGCCCGGCCAGCGAGGGGCGCCCGCGACACCCGCCGGCGCCTCTCGTCGTTTTCGCCGCCTTATCCCGTTCGATCTCCGACCGATTGCCACGATGACCCAGCCGATCCGCTATTCGATTGCCCCGAAAGATCTTGCCGCGCACCTGTTCGAAGTCTCGGTGACGGTCGCCGACCCCGATCCCGCAGGCCAGCGCTTCGCGCTGCCGGTCTGGATTCCGGGCAGCTATCTCGTGCGCGAGTTCGCGCGCAACATCGTCACGCTCGCCGCGTTCAACGACGCCGGCCGCAAGGTGCGGATCGCCAAGACCGACAAGAACACGTGGCAGGCCGCGCCGGTGAGCGGCGCGCTGACGCTGCGCTACGACGTCTATGCGTGGGACCTGTCGGTGCGCTCCGCGTATCTCGACGAAGCGGGCGGCTTCTTCAACGCCACCGCGGTGTTTCTGAGCGTTGCCGGCCGCGAGGACGCACCGTGCGAGGTCGACATCGCGAAGCCGGCCGGCCCGGCGTTCCGCACGTGGCGCGTCGGCACGTCGCTGCCCGAGGCGCGCGGCACGCGGCGGTACGGGTTCGGCGCCTATCGCGCGGCGAACTATGACGAACTGGCCGACCATCCGGTCACGATCGGCGAATTCGCGCTGGCGACGTTCGAAGCGCACGGCGTGCCGCACGACATCGTGATCGCCGGGCGCGTGACGCAGCTCGACATGGAGCGCCTGCGTACCGACCTCAAGCGCGTGTGCGAAGCGCAGATCGCGCTGTTCGAGCCGAAGTCGAAGAAGGCGCCGATGGACCGCTACGTGTTCATGACCCTCGCGGTCAGCGACGGCTACGGCGGCCTCGAGCACCGTGCGTCGACCGCGCTGATCTGCAACCGCACCGACCTGCCGGTGAAGGGACGGCCGGAAACGACCGAAGGCTATCGTACCTACCTCGGCCTGTGCAGCCACGAATACTTCCACACGTGGAACGTGAAGCGCATCAAGCCGGCCGCGTTCGTGCCGTACGACCTCGGGCGCGAAAACTACACGTCGCTGCTGTGGCTGTTCGAGGGCTTCACGTCGTATTACGACGACCTGATGCTGGTGCGCAGCGGGCTGATGTCGCAGGACGAATACTTCGCCGCGCTCGGCCGCACCATCGGCGGCGTGCTGCGCGGCACGGGCCGCCTGAAGCAGAGCGTCGCCGACAGCTCGTTCGACGCGTGGATCAAGTATTACCGGCAGGACGAGAACGCGACCAACGCGATCGTCAGCTACTACACGAAGGGTTCGCTCGTCGCGCTCGCGTTCGATCTGGCGATTCGCGCGCAAACGCGCAACCGCAAGTCGCTCGACGACGTGATGCGCCTGCTGTGGCAGCGCTACGGGCGCGACTTCTATCGCGGCAAGCAGGCGGGCGTCGGCGAGGACGAAGTCGACGCGCTGATCGAGGAAGCCACCGGCGTCGCGCTCGGCCGCCTGTTCGCCGACGCCGTGCACGGCACGCGCGACCTGCCGCTCGCCGAACTGTTCGCGCCGTTCGGCGTGACGCTCGTGCCGGAAGTCGCGAACGGCGCGGCCGCGAAGCCGAGCATCGGCGCGCGCCTGCGCGGCGGCGCGGACTGCACGCTGGCGGCCGTCTACGAAGGCGGCGGCGCGCACCGCGCGGGGCTGTCGGCCGGCGACACGCTGATCGCGCTCGACGGCCTGCGCATCACCGGCACGAACCTCGACGCGCTGCTCGCGCGCTACCGGCCGGGCGACAAGGTCGAGATCCACGCGTTCCGGCGCGACGAGCTGCGGACCGTGAAGCTGAAGCTCGACGGCCCGGACGTCACGCGCTACCGGCTGACCGCGGCCGCGAAGCCGGCCGCCGCGCGCAACGCCCGGGAAGCCTGGCTGAAAGGCTGAGCGCGGGCGGGCTGCGCCCGACCGGCGGCCGATTGTTCTGCTGATGCAACAATCCGTCGCCGGAGCCCCGCTTTTTCGCGACGATGTGGCCACGCACAATGGCGTCACTCGCGCTGACCAAGCGCAATCCAACTGGAGCCTGACATGACGACCATTCTGCAAATCAATTCCGCGGCGCGCTCGCAAGGTGCGCAGTCCACGCTGCTGGCCAGCGAACTGACGGCAAAGCTGCAACAATCGAACCCCGGCGCCCAGGTCGTCGTGCGCGATCTGCTGGCCGACGCGCTGCCGCACCTCGACGAAACGGTGCTCGGCGCGTTCTTCACGCCGGCCGACCAGCGCAGCGCGGAACAGAATGCGATCGTCGCGAAGAGCGATGCACTGATCGCCGAACTGCAGGCGGCCGACATCGTCGTGATCGCCGCTCCGATGTACAACTTCGGCGTGTCGTCGCAACTGAAGACGTATTTCGACTGGATCGCCCGTGCCGGCGTCACGTTCCGCTATACCGAGAACGGTCCGGAAGGCCTGATCAAGGGCAAGAAGGTGCACGTGGTCACCGCGCGCGGCGGCAAGTACCTCGGTACGCCGAACGACAGCCAGACGCCGTTCCTGCGCACCTTCCTCGGCTTCATCGGCCTGACCGACGTGAGCTTCATCCACGCCGAAGGCCTGAACCTCGGGCCCGATGCGCAGAGCGCCGCGCTCGCCGGTGCACGCGAGGCGATCGCCGCCGTGTAATGCGCAGAGGTGCGCAGAGGCGCGGCCGTGCCGCGCTGCGTCGTCAAACGAAAACGCCGCGTCCCGACAGGGCGCGGCGTTTTTGCGTTGCGGCCGGCGCCCACGCCAAGCCGGCGACGTGCGTCAGGCGAGCGTTTCGGCGATCTCCGGAAGCCGCCAGTCGATCGGTTCGCGGCCCGCTTCGACCAGATACTCGTTCGCGAGCGCGAAGTGACGGCAGCCGAGGAAGCCGCGGTGCGCGGACAGCGGCGACGGATGCGGCGCCTCGAGCACGCAATGGGCGTTCGCATCGAACAGCGCGCGCTTCGCCTGCGCATGCGCGCCCCACAGCATGAACACGAGGCCGCGATGACGGCCGGCCAGCTCGCGGATCAGCGTGTCCGTGCATTGCTCCCAGCCGCGCTTCGCGTGGCTCGCGGCGGCGCCGCGCTCGACCGTCAGCACGGTGTTGAGCAGCAGCACGCCCTGGCGTGCCCACGTGTCGAGGCAGCCGTGGCGCGGCGTGTCGTGACCGAAGTTCGCCGCGATTTCCTTGAAGATGTTGCGCAGCGACGGCGGCGTGCGCACGGCCGGCGGCACCGAGAACGCGAGGCCATGGGCCTGCGGCGTGCCGCGATCGTCGCCGTGGTACGGGTCCTGGCCGAGGATCACGACCTTCACGTCGTCCGGGCTCGTCAGGCGCAGCGCGCGGAACACGTCGGTCGGATAGACCGTCTTGCCGGCGGCGCGCTCGTCGTCGACGAAGCGACACAGCGGCGCATACGCGTCGCTGTCGGTGAACGGCTTCAGCACGTCGCGCCAGACGGCCGGCAGCGCGTCGAATTGGGCGGCGAGGTGCGGGACGTCGGCGGCGCCGGCCTGCGGCTGCGCGGCGCGCGCCGGAGCCGCTTCCGCGGCCTTCTTGCCGGTGCGCGGACGCGCGGGTGCGGCGGCGGGAACATCGTGCTGCGCCGGTTCCGGCGCGGGATCGTCGAACAGCGACGCCTGTTGCGGCGTACGGAGAGTCTTGCGGGTTGCCATGCGTGATGCGGGTTATTGCGCGCGCAGCCGGTAGCCGCGCTGCGCCTTGCTGATGTTTTCGGGGGCGAGGCCCGGCAGCGCCTGCTGCAATTCGGCGGCGAGCGTCGCGAGCGCCGCTTCCGGGCCGTCGATCAGTTCGAGTTCGATTTCGCTGATCGGTTCGCGGCGCGTATCGCTTGGCGTCTGAACGACGATCTCGCCGACGTCCACCGCCGCCTCGACGGTCGCGCCGCCGATTGCGACGCGCCACAGCGTACGCGAAAAATCCGTGCGGAACAGCGCGTGCAGGGCGGGCGCCGCGTCGCGCAATGCGGTCGCGGCTTCCGGCACGTCGCAGGCGGCGACGAGCGCGTCGATTTCGAGCGCGTCGCCGGCGACCGGCAGCTCCCATTCATGGCGGCGATGCAGGCCGGCCTCGGCGCTGCCGACCGTCTTGAACGTCTGCAGCCAGCCGTGCGGCGTGCGGCGCACGCGCACCGCGCTCTTCGACTGGGCGAGCGCGAGCTCGGGCGTGTCGTAATAGACGTTCGCGAGCGTGATGGTCTGGCCGGCTTCGCCGGTCAGCGTTTCGAAAAAGTGCCGCGCGGCGTCGGCCTGACCGGCCGGCAGCGCGAGCTTGATCTCCCGTTCGATCGCCATCAGAAGAACATCCGCGCGAGTGCCGCGCCCGGCTCGTCCGCGCGCATGAACGCTTCGCCGACGAGGAACGCGTTCACGTTCGCCGCGCGCATCGTGTCGACGTCCGCGCGCGACAGGATGCCCGACTCGGTCACGACCATGCGGTCGGCCGGAACCATGTCGAGCATGTCGAGCGTGGTCTGGATCGTCGTCTCGAAGGTGCGCAGGTTGCGGTTGTTGATGCCGACGAGCGGCGTCTTCAGCGTGAGCGCCTGTTCCATCTCGTTGCGGTCGTGAACCTCGACCAGCACCGCGAGGCCGAGCGAGTGCGCATACGCTTCGAGTTCCTGCATCAGCGGCGTGTCGAGTGCGGCCGCGATCAGCAGGATCGCGTCGGCGCCCATCGCGCGCGCCTCGAGGATCTGGTACGCGTCGACGATGAAGTCCTTGCGCAGCACCGGCAGCGTGCAGGCCGCGCGCGCTTCCTCGAGGTAGCGCACGCTGCCCTGGAAGAACTGTTCGTCGGTCAGCACCGACAGGCATGCAGCGCCGTGCGTCGCGTACGAGCGCGCGATGTCGGCCGGCACGAAATGCTCGCGCAGCACGCCCTTCGACGGGCTCGCCTTCTTCACTTCGGCGATCACCGCGGGCTGGCCGGCGGCCTGCTTCGCGCGCAGCGCGCCGACGAAGTCGCGCAGGTCGCGCGCCGATGCTTCGAGTTTCAGCGCCTCGAGCGGCGTGCTGCGCATGGCTGCCGCGACTTCGTCGCGCTTGACTGCGATGATTCGGTCGAGAATGTCGCTCATGTGGGTTCCTGCTGGATTCGTGAGGGGAGTCAGCGCTTGAACTGCTGCGTGAAGCGCACGAGTTCGTCGACTTTCGCGCGCGCCTTGCCGCTCGCGATCGCTTCGCGGGCGAGCTGGATGCCGTCCGCGATCGACGCGGCGACATTGGCCGCGTAGAGCGCGGTGCCGGCGTTCAGCGTGACGATCTCGCGGGCGACGCCCGGCTGGTTGTCGAGCGCGCCGAGCAGCATCACGCGCGATTCGTCGGCATTTTCGACCTTCAGCGTGCGGTTCGACACCATCTGGAGCCCGAAGTCCTCCGGATGGATCTCGTATTCGTGCACCTGCCCGTCGCGCAATTCGCCGACCAGCGTGGCCGCGCCGAGCGACACTTCGTCCATCCCGTCCTTGCCGTACACGACCAGCACGTGCTGCGCGCCGAGGCGCTGCATCACGCGCACCTGGATGCCGACGAGGTCGGCGTGGAATACGCCCATCAGCTGGTTCGGTGCGCCGGCCGGATTGGTCAGCGGGCCGAGGATGTTGAAGATCGTCCGCACGCCGAGCTCGCGGCGCACGGCCGCGATGTTCTTCATCGCCGGATGATGGTTCGGCGCGAACATGAAGCCCATGCCGGTTTCGGCGATCGACGCGGCAACCTGATCCGGCTGCAGGTCGATGTTCACGCCGAGCGCCTCGAGCACGTCGGCGCTGCCGGACTTGCTCGACACGCCGCGGTTGCCGTGCTTCGCGACCTTCGCGCCTGCCGCGGCCGTCACGAACATCGACGCGGTCGAGATGTTGAAGGTGTGCGCGCCGTCGCCGCCCGTGCCGACGATGTCGACGAAGTTGGAGTTGTCCGGCACCTCGACGTGGTGCGCGAACTCGCGCATCACGGTCGCGGCGGCGGCGATTTCGCCGATCGTCTCCTTCTTCACGCGCAGGCCGGTGATGATCGCTGCCGCCATCACGGGCGACATGTCGCCGCGCATGATGAGCCGCATCAGGTGCAGCATCTCGTCGTGGAAGATTTCGCGGTGTTCGATCGTGCGCTGCAGCGCTTCCTGCGGGGTAATCGTCATCGTGCGTCTCCGGTCAGGCTGCCGGCGCGCTCGCGCGGGCGGCTGCGCGATGCTGTTTCAGGAAGTTCTCGAGCAGCGCGTGGCCATGCTCGGACAGGATCGATTCCGGATGGAACTGCACGCCTTCGATCGGCAGCGTCTTGTGGCGCACGCCCATGATCTCGCCGTCGTCCGTCCACGCGGACACTTCGAGGCAGTCGGGCAGCGATTCGCGCTCGATCGCGAGCGAGTGGTAGCGCGTGACGTCGAAATGCTTCGGCAGATCGGCGAACACGCCGAGGCCGTCGGTTTCGATCCGGCTCACCTTGCCGTGCATGATGGTCTTCGCGCGCACGACGCGGCCGCCGAACGCTTCGCCGATCGCCTGGTGGCCGAGGCACACGCCGAGAATCGGCTTCTTGCCCGCGAACTCGTGCAGCACGTCGAGCGTGATGCCCGCGTGCTGCGGGTTGCTCGGGCCGGGCGACAGGCAGATCGTGTCGGGGTTCAGGCGCGCGATGTCGTCGAGCGTGATTTCGTCGTTGCGGTAGGTGCGCACGTCCTCGCCCAGTTCGCCGAAGTACTGGACCAGGTTGTAGGTGAACGAGTCGTAGTTGTCGATCATGAGCAGCATGGTCAGTCTCCGGTCAGAAGTCGCTATCGAGGCCGTCCTGGACCTGTTCGGCCGCACGCAGCACCGCGCGCGCCTTGTTTTCGGTCTCTTGCCATTCGGATTCGGGCACCGAGTCGGCGACGACGCCCGCCGCCGCCTGCACGTACAGGTTGCCGTTGTGGATCAGGCCCGTGCGGATCGCGATCGCGAGGTCCATCTCGCCCGAGAACGACATGTAGCCGACCGCGCCGCCGTACAGCCCGCGCTTGACCGGCTCGAGCTCGTCGATCAGCTCCATCGCGCGCACCTTCGGCGCGCCCGACAGCGTGCCGGCCGGGAACGTCGCGCGCAGCACGTCGTAGTTCGTCATGCCGGGCTTGAGCTTGCCCTCGACCGAGCTGACGATGTGCTGCACGTGCGAGTACTTCTCGATCACCATCTTGTCGGTCACCTGCACCGAGCCGATCTGCGCGATGCGGCCGACGTCGTTGCGCGCGAGGTCGATCAGCATCACGTGCTCGGCGATTTCCTTCGGGTCGTTCAGCAATTCGGTCGCGAGTTCGGCGTCGCGCTCGGGCGTGTTGCCGCGCGGGCGCGTGCCGGCCAGCGGCCGGATCGTGACGATCTGGTCGTCGCCGCGCTTTTCCTGGCGCACGAGGATTTCCGGCGATGCGCCGACCACGTGGAAATCGCCGAAGTTGTAGTAATACATGTACGGCGACGGGTTCAGCGAACGCAGCGCGCGATACAGCGACAGCGGATTGTCGCGGTACGGCTTGGTCAGCCGCTGGCCGACCTGGATCTGCATCAGCTCGCCGGCCGCGATGTATTCCTTCGCCTGACGCACGGCGGCCAGATAGTCTTCCTTCTTGAATTCGCGGAACGTCTCGGTACGCACGCTCGCCGACGTGACGGGCGGCTGCACCGTCGTGCGCAGGCGCTGCTTCAGTTCGCGCAGACGCTGCTTGCCCTTCGTGTACGCCTCGGGCTGCGCCGGGTCGGCATAGATGATCAGGTACAGCTTGCCGGCGAGGTTGTCGATCACCGCGACTTCCTCGGTGAGCAGCAGCTGGATGTCGGGCAGGCCGAGATCGTCGCGCGGCGCGGTGTTCGCCAGCTTCTTCTCGATGTAGCGCACGGCGTCGTAGCCGAAATAGCCGGCCAGGCCGCCGCAGAAGCGCGGCAGGCCCGGGCGCTGCGCGACCTTGAAGCGCGCCTGGAACGACTCGATGAAGGCGAACGGGTCGCCGTCGTGCGTTTCGATCACCTCGCCGTCGCGCACGACTTCGGACACGCCGTTGCGGGCGCGCACCAGCGTGCGTGCCGGCAGGCCGATGAACGAGTAGCGGCCGAAGCGTTCGCCGCCCACCACCGATTCGAGCAGGAACGAGTTGGCGCCCGCGCGTTCGGGCTGCGCCAGCTTCAGGTAGAGGGACAGCGGCGTTTCGAGGTCGGCGAGTGCTTCCGCGATCAGCGGAATGCGGTTGTAGCCTTCGTTCGCAAGCGATTGGAATTCGAGTTCGGTCATGTTCCGGTCCTGTTCGGGACGAGCGGCGGCGTGCGCCAGGGATCACTTGACGCTGCGCGGCTGCCGTCGGCGAAAGGGCGGTCGATCGAGAAGTGCCTGTTGCCGGCCGGCACTCCGGGCGTGAGCGTCGCGAGCCTGCGGCCGATCCTGAACGCAGGCGTTCGGATGCGGTAGAACTCGGAGGTGGTGCGACGATCGGCGCGCGGATGCGCAGCGAGATAAAAAACGGCGCTGAAGACGGGCTTCAGCGTACCTCATCGAAGAGGTCAGCGCGACCAGCGACGCCAGGGCCAGGCTCCCCGGTCGATGCTGCTCAGACTCCGTTTTTTATTCAGAAACATGCGGATGGAAGAAATAATCAGATGGTTGGCCGGCCGGCGTTGTGCGCGGCGATCGCGCGTGCTGCGACCAGCAACGAATCGACTATACCATCCGAATTTATCGTTTGTATAGCTTTGCCGTGGTTGTAGCCGTACGGCACCGTCAGCGTCGCCATCCCGGCTGCGCGGCCCGCCAGCGCATCGTTCTCCGAGTCGCCGATCGCGACCGCCGCGTGCGGCGCCACGCCGAGCGCGTCGCATGCCGCGAGCATCGGCAGCGGATCGGGCTTCTTGCGCGCGACGCTGTCACCGCCGAGCACGATGCCGAAGCGATCGATCAGCCCGTATTGCTCGAGCAGCTCGAGCGCGAAGCGGTGCGGCTTGTTCGTCACGCACGCGAGCCGGATGCCGGCCGCGTGCAGCGCATCGAGGCCGGCGGTCACTTCCGGATAGAGCCGCGTGTGCCGGCCGTTGATCTTCGCGTACTCGGCCTGGTAGATCGCGAGCGCGTCGTCGAAGCGCGCTTGCGCGTCGGCCTGCGAGAAGCGCGGCGCCAGCACGCTCTGGATCAGATGCTCGGAGCCCTTGCCGACGTAGCCGATCACCTCGTCGCGCGACGTGGCCGGCGCGCCGAGCTGCGCGAGCATCCCGTTCAGCCCGGCCGTGAAATCGTCGGCCGTGTCGACCATCGTGCCGTCGAGGTCGATCAGCGCCGCATCGATGCGCGGCGCCGCGAAACGGATCGGGGCGCCGGTGTCGGGCGGCGCGCAAGCGTCGAGCGAGGAATCGGCCACGGCGTCAGCTCCGCTCGACCGTCGCGAGTGCCGCGCGCATCTCGTCGATCACCTTGCGATAGTCGGGCTTGCCGAAGATCGCCGAGCCCGCGACGAACGTGTCGGCGCCGGCTGCCGCGATCTCCGCGATGTTGTCGGTCTTCACGCCGCCGTCCACCTCGAGCAGGATCTCGCGGCCCGTGCGTTCGGTGTACGCGTCGATGCGCGCGCGCGCTTCGCGCAGCTTGTTCAGCGTTTCCGGGATGAACGACTGGCCGCCGAAGCCGGGGTTCACCGACATCAGCAACACGAAATCGAGGCGGTCCATCACGTGGTCGAGATAGTTCAACGGCGTGGCCGGATTGAACACGAGGCCGGCCTTGCAGCCGTGGTCGCGGATCAGCGACAGCGTCCGGTCGATGTGGTCCGAGCCTTCCGGGTGGAAGCTGATCAGATTCGCGCCGGCTTTCGCGAAATCGGGCACGATACGGTCGACCGGGCGCACCATCAGATGCACGTCGATCGGCACCTGCACGTGCGGGCGGATCGCTTCGCAGACGAGCGGGCCGATCGTCAGGTTCGGCACGTAATGGTTGTCCATCACGTCGAAGTGAATCCAGTCGGCGCCGGCGGCGACCACGTTGCGGACTTCTTCGCCGAGCCGTGCAAAGTCGGCCGACAGGATGCTGGGGGCGATGCGGAATTGGGTCATGACAGGGGAGCGGGGGACGCTGCGGCGCAAAACCGCCATTCTACCGTCCGGCGACCGCGCGCGCGGCGGCGAGCCGTGCGGTGGCGGCCCGATTGCGCATAGAATGCCGAACCAGTGCGGCGCGCCGCGGCCCGGCGCTACAGATGGCGCGGGCGGTTACCTACAGCGGAAACACCATGAGTCAGTATCAGTTCACCGTTTCGGTGAAAACCAGTTACTTGCCGGAACAATCCGACCCGGATCGGCGTCAATACGCATTCGCGTACACGCTGACCATCCGCAATACGGGGCAGGTTGCAGCGCAACTGATCGCCCGTCACTGGATCATCACGGACAGCGAAAATCACGTGCAGGAAGTGAAGGGGCTCGGCGTCGTCGGGCACCAGCCGCTGCTGCAGCCGGGCGAACATTTCGAGTACACGAGCTGGGCCGTGATCGCGACGCCGGTCGGCACGATGCGCGGCGCGTATTTCTGCGTGGCGGAAGACGGTGAGCGGTTCGAGGCGCCCGTCGAAGAATTTGCGCTGCACATGCCGCGCACGCTGCATTGAGCGTGCGGCGGGCGCTCAGCGCGGCTGGCGGTCGTTGTCGCGTGCGTGTTTCTTTCTGCCCGACGACGTCCACACGACGATGAAGATCAGCAGCGCAAGCGCGACGAAAGCTTCGAGCCCGAAGATGAGCATCGGATATTGGTCGAGAAAATCTGACATGGCGGTTTCCATCAAGAACGGACATTGTATGTGGTTTGGCGCCCGGGCGGCCGGCTGGCTGGCCGCCGCCGCGGCGGCCGCGCTGCTCGCGGCATGCGGCAGCGCGCCGACGCGGACGTCGGCGCTCAAGCCGCCGACGGGCGCGGCGATCGTGCCGGGGCAGGTCGCCGCGCAGCGACTGACGCCGGTGGCCTGGCAGCAGGTGCCGGGCTGGCAGGACGATGCGCTGATCGGCGCGACGGCCGCGTTGCGGCAGAACTGCGTGCGGCTCGCGCGCCAGCCGGCTTGGCAGCGCGCGTGCGCAGCCGCCAACCGGCTCGACGAGTTGGACGTGAGCAGCGCGCGCGCATTCTTCGAAACGTATTTCACGCCGTTTCAGTTCGCCAATACCGACGGTACGCTGGACGGTCTCGTGACCGGCTATTACGAACCGCTGCTGCACGGCTCGCGGGTGCGTCGCGGTCCTTACCAGTACGCGCTGTACCGCTGGCCGGCCGGCTATCGCGCGGGCACCGCGCTGCCGGCGCGCGCGCAGCTCGAGCGCGCGGGCATTCTGAACGGCAACGAACTCGTGTGGGTCGACGATCCGATCGAGGCGTTCTTCCTGCAGGTCCAAGGTTCGGGGCGCGTGTTGCTGGACGACGGTTCGGTGATGCGCGTCGGCTTCGGCGGCACCAACAACCAGCCGTACCGCTCGATCGGCAAATGGCTGATCGATCACGGCGAGCTGACGCCCGCGCAGGCGACGATGCAGGGCATCAAGGCATGGGCGAAGGCGAATCCGGCACGCGTCGACGCGCTGCTCGACACGAACCCGCGCTTCGTGTTCTTCCGCGACATGCCGACCAAGGAAGATGCACCGCACGGTGGCGCGGAAGGCCCGATCGGCGCGCTCGGGGTGCCGCTCACGCCGGAGCGCTCGATCGCGGTCGATCCGTCGTCGATCCCGCTCGGCACGCCGGTGTTCCTGCAGACCACACGCCCGTTGACGAATACACCGATGAACCGGCTCGTGTTCGCGCAGGACACGGGTTCCGCGATCCGCGGCGGCGTGCGCGCCGACTACTTCTGGGGGCTCGGCGACGATGCGGGCGACCAGGCCGGCCGGATGAAGCAGGTTGGCCGGATGTGGCTGCTGTTCCCGAATTCGTGATGCGCGACCGCGCCGACGTAAAGCTGTAGCCGGCGTGCCGACACGGCCTCGAATTGCTGCACCCCAAAGGCTGGATCGTCGATCCGGCCTTTGGGGTGTTTTTCATCGCGGAACGTGGCGAGCGGGCTGGGCTGCGGCGAGCGGCGCCGGCATCCGTGCGCGCGCGGCCCGTCACGAAGCCGCGCTGCGGGTTCAGCCCTTGCGCTTGTCGATCACGCGTCGGGCCTTGCCGACCGAGCGCTCGATCCCGTTGACCGGCAGCACGTTGATGACCGCGGTCACGCCGATCAGCGACTTGATGTCGTGCGCGAGCGCGTGGCTCGCCGCGCGGATCGCCGCGGTGTCGGGAGCCGTCTCCGGGCACGGCTCGACGTTCAGCGTCAGCACGTCGAGCGGGCCTTCCTTCGTCAGCACGATCTGGTAGTGCGGCGCGAGCGCGCGCTGTTTCAGCAGCTGCTCTTCGATCTGCGTCGGGAACACGTTCACGCCGCGCACGATCATCATGTCGTCCGAGCGGCCGGTGATTTTTTCCATCCGGCGCATCGTGCGTGCGGAGCCGGGCAGCAGGCGCGTGAGGTCGCGCGTCCGGTAGCGGATGATCGGCAGCGCTTCCTTCGTCAGCGACGTGAACACCAGCTCGCCCAGTTCGCCGTCCGGCAGCACCGCGCCGGTGTCCGGATCGATGATTTCCGGATAGAAATGGTCTTCCCAGATGGTCGGGCCGTCCTTGGTCTCCACGCATTCCGACGCGACGCCCGGGCCCATCACCTCGGACAGCCCGTAGATATCGACCGCGTCGATGCCCATGCGCTGCTCGATGGCCGTGCGCATGTCGTTGGTCCACGGTTCCGCGCCGAAGATGCCGATGCGCAGCGAGCTCTGCGCGGGATCGAGGCCCTGGCGCTCGATCTCGTCGGCGATCGACAGCATGTAGCTCGGCGTCACCATGATGATGTCGGGCCGAAAGTCCTGGATCAGCTGCACCTGCTTTTCGGTCTGCCCGCCGCCGAACGGAATCACCGTGAGGCCCGCGCGTTCGGCGCCGTAATGCGCGCCGAGGCCGCCGGTGAACAGGCCGTAGCCGTAGCTGACGTGGACCTTGTCGCCGCGGCGGGCGCCGGCCGCGCGGATCGAGCGCGCGACGAGATCGGCCCACGTATCGATGTCGCGCGCGGTATAGCCGACGACGGTCGGTTTGCCGGTCGTGCCCGACGACGCGTGAATGCGCGAGATCTGGTCCTGCGGCACCGCGAACATCCCGAACGGATAGCTGTCGCGCAGGTCGCTCTTGGTCGTGAACGGGAAGCGCACCAGATCGGCGAGCGTTTTCAGATCGTCCGGATGAACGCCCGCTTCGTCGAACTTGCTGCGATAGACCGGGGAATTTTCGTAGGCGTGCCGAAGCGACCATTTCAGGCGGTCGAGCTGCAGCGCAGTCAGTTCGTCGCGTGAGGCGGTCTCGATCGGCTCGAGCGGTAGCGCGGTAGTCATGCGTGTCTCCAGTGTTTGTTATGTGCGAGCCGCGGGCGTCAGCGATCTTCAGGCAGCACCGTGCCCTTGATTTGCGCCGACTTGCCGCGAAACATCGCGACGGTCTCGCCGGCCTGATTCATGACGCGCACGTCGTAGATGCCGTGCCGGCCGCTGCGCGTCTGCTCGGTTGCCTCGGCCGTCAGCACGTCGTTGCCGTGGACCGGCCGCAGGTACTCGATCGAGCAGCCGGCCGCAACGGTATTCAGGTTGTACGAATTGCATGCGAACGCGAACGTCGAGTCGGCGAGCGTGAAGATGATGCCGCCGTGGCAGGTCTGATGCCCGTTCAGGAATTCCGGCCGCACGCGCATGTGCAGACGTGCGTAGCCGGCGCGCACCTCGGCGATTTCCATGCCGAACGCGCGGCTGCAGGCGTCCGCCTCGTACATGGCCTGCGCAGTCGCGCGCGCGAGTGCGTCGGGGTCGAGCGGGTGAAGGGCGGCTGTCATGTCAACGCCCCTCGAAGCGCGGCGCGCGCTTCTCGATGAACGCCTTGACGCCTTCCGAATAGTCGTACGACTGGCCGAGCTTGCGCTGCAGGTCGCGCTCGACGTCGAGTTGCTGGTCGAGCGTGTTGTTGATGCTGTCGCGCATCGATTGCTTGATCGATGCGATCGCGAGCGTCGGCTGCTGGGCGAGCTGGTTAGCGACCTGACGGACCGACGCGGCAAGCGTATCGTCGTCGACCGCGCGCCAGATCAAGCCCCATTGCTCGGCCTGCTCGGCGCCGAGTTTGTCGCCTGTCAGTGCCAATCCGAGCGCGCGCGCCATGCCGATGCGCTGCGGCAGGAACCACGTGCCGCCCGAGTCGGGCACGAGGCCGATCTTCACGAACGCCTGGATGAAGCTGCTCGAGCGGGCGGCGAACACCAGGTCGCACGCGAGCGCCAGGTTCGCGCCCGCGCCGGCGGCCGTACCGTTCACGGCAGCGATGACCGGAATCGGCATGCGCTGCAGGCGACGGATCAGCGGATTGAAATGCTCGTCGATCAGCGCGCCCAGATCGGTCGAAGCGCCGGGCGTGAAGTCGAGATCGGCAAGGTCCTGGCCCGCGCAGAAGCCGCGGCCCGCGCCGGTCAGGATCAGCGCGCGGGCGCCGGCTTTCTCGACCTCATCGAGCGCGGACTGCAATTCGCGATGCATCGCGCGCGTGAAGCTGTTCAGCTTGTCCGGACGGTTGAGGGTGACCGTGGCCACGTTCGCGGCCCGATCGAGCTCCAGCTGGATCGCGTCATATGACATGCAGTGTCTCCTTCATGACTTCGTTATAGGCGCGCGGCGAGCCGGTTACACGCGTTCGATCGCGATCGCGATGCCCTGGCCGACGCCGATGCACATCGTGCAGAGCGCGAAGCGGCCGCCGATGCGCTCCAGTTGATGAAGCGCGGTGGTCACCAACCGGGCGCCCGATGCGCCGAGCGGGTGGCCGAGCGCGATCGCACCGCCGTTCGGGTTCACGCGCGGATCGTCGTCGGCGACGCCGAGCATGCGCAGCACCGCAAGACCTTGCGACGCGAACGCTTCGTTCAGCTCGATCACGTCGAACTGGTCGATCGACATGCCGAGCTGGCGCAACAGCTTCTGCGTCGCGGGCGCCGGGCCGATCCCCATCACGCGCGGCTCGACGCCGGCCGTCGCCATGCCGACGACGCGTGCGCGGCGGCGCAGCCCGTATTGATCGGCGGCCTGCGCGTTGGCGAGCAGCAGCGCGCAGGCGCCGTCGTTGACGCCGGACGCGTTGCCGGCCGTCACCGAGCCGTCGGGACGGACGACGCCCTTCAGCTTGGCAAGCGCGTCGAGCGACGTTTCGCGCGGATGCTCGTCCCGTGACACGACGACGGCGTCGCCCTTCTTCTGCGGAATCGTCACCGCGACTATTTCCGCCGCGAGCGTGCCGTCCTGCTGCGCACGCGCGGCCTTCTGCTGGCTGCGCAACGCGAACAGATCCTGGTCGGCGCGGCTGATGTCGTAATCGACCGCGACGTTCTCGGCCGTCTCCGGCATCGAATCGACGCCGTATCGCTGCTTCATCAGCGGATTGACGAAACGCCAGCCGATCGTCGTGTCGAATATGTCGGCCTGGCGGGCGAACGCGCTGGCGGCCTTGCCCATCACGAACGGCGCGCGCGTCATGCTTTCGACGCCGCCCGCGATCATCAGGCGCGCCTCGCCGGCCTTGATCGCGCGCGCGGCCGTGCCGACGGCGTCCATGCCGGAGCCGCACAGCCGGTTCAGCGTCGTGCCGGGCACGGCGCTCGGCAGGCCGGCGAGCAGCGCCGACATGCGCGCGACGTTGCGGTTGTCTTCGCCGGCCTGGTTCGCGCAACCGTAGATCACGTCGTCGAGCGCGGTCCAGTCGACGTCGCGGTTACGTTCGATCAGCGCGCTGATCGGCACCGCGCCGAGATCGTCGGCTCGAACGTCTTTCAGGGCGCCGCCGTAGCGGCCGATGGGGGTGCGAATCGCGTCGCAGATGTAGGCGTCGGTCATGGGAGTGTCGGGCGTGTCGATGTGCAACGAACCCGCCGGTTGGCGGATTCGTTCATGGTAGAGAACGTGGCCGAATTTGCACCTCGGCCGTTCGGCTTATGCCGTATGGCCAGCTTCCGCGGGCGCCGCCTTCGGTGCAACATGCACTCGGCTTTGCACGACGCGGAACCGGTTGGCGACGAACGCCGGGTCGGCCAGTGCCGCGTTGGCGGCCGGGTTCGCGCCGGTGCCGTGGAAGTCCGAGAACGCGGCCGACTGGTTGACGAATACGCCGCCCGTCAGGTTGATCGACAGCGCGACGCCGCCGCGAATCGCCGCTTCGTGCGCAGCGTCGAGCACGTTGGCGTCGGTGCTGTAGACGGACAGCGTCAGCGCGCCGTGTTGGGCAGCGATCTCGCCGGCGAGATCGAGCGACTGCGCGGTCGAGTCGGTCGCGATCACGAACGAGATCGGGCCGAACCACTCCTGCGTGAACTTCGCGCGGTCGGCCACGTCGAGCTGCATCACGAGCGGCGTGCGCACGCGAGCGTTGGCGAAGGTGGGATGCACGAGCGTCTGGCTGTCGGCGAGCACGCGGCCGAGCTTGCGGGCGTCGTCGATGCGCGCGCTCACGCCTTCGTTCTGGATCGCGCCGATCAGCTCGACGGAGCGTGCAGCGTCGCCGGTCAGCTTCTGCACGGCGCCGGCGATGGCCTGGGCGACGTCGTCGAAGCTCGCATGGCCATCCGCGGTCTGGATGCCGTCGCGCGGTACGTAGATGTTTTGCGGCGCCGTGCACATCTGGCCGGAGTACAGCGCCAGCGAGAACGCGATGTTCTTGGCCGCGGCCTTGAGGTCGTCGGTCGAGTCGATCACGATCTGGTTGACGCCGGCTTTCTCCGTGTACACCTGCGCCTGGTGAGCATGGCGTTCGAGCCACGTGCCGTTCTGCGTACTGCCGGTGAAGTCGATCAGCTTGATTTCGGGGCGCAGCGCGAGGTCCTGCACGAGCGCGCCGTCGTTCGGCTCGGTCGCGAGCAGCGTGACGACATTCGGATCGAAGCCGGCTTCGCGCAACACGTCGCGGGCGATGCGGACCGTGATCGCGAGCGGCAGGATCGCGCCCGGGTGCGGCTTGACGATCACCGTGTTGCCGGTGGCGAGGTCGGCGAACAGGCCGGGGTAGCCATTCCAGGTCGGGAACGTGCAGCAGCCGAGCACGAGGCCGGTGCCGCGCGGGACGATCGTATAGCGCTTGTGCATCGCGAGCGGCGGGTTCTTGCCCTGCGGCTTTTCCCAATGCGCATCGGCGGGGATGCGGCGCAGCTCGTCCCAGGCATAGGCGACCGCTTCGAGCGCGCGATCCTGCGCGTGCGGGCCGCCGGCCTGGAATGCCATCATGAAGGCTTGGCCCGTCGTATGCATCACGCTGTAGGCGATCTCGAAGCTCGCGCGATTCAGCCGTGCCAGGATTTCGAGGCTGACGCCGATCCATGCGCTCGCGCCGGCTTCACGCCATTGACGTTGGGCCGCGGCTGCCGCGGCGATCAACTCGTCGGGCGTCGATTTCGGATAGCGGATGTCGAGCGGGATCCCGTATGGCGACTGCTCCGCGCCGACGGTCCCGCCGGACGCCGGCTGGTCGAGCTCGAACACGCTGCCGAGATGCGCTTTGAACGCGGCTTCGCCATCGGCGTTCGCGCTTTCCCCGTACACTTTGGGACTCGGCATTTCCGCAAACGGGCTCCAGTACCCGCGGCTCTCGATGGCGGCGAGGGCGTGTTTCAGCGTGTCTTCGTGCTTCGTGAACAGTGCATGGGTCATGACGGCAGCCTGATGGACAGTGAGAAGGGTTGGATCGATTAATTAACCGACCGGTTGGTCGGAGAATGTTAGCATCAAACTATTCGCGTGTGCGAGGCGTTTCTCATTTCATTGATCGAGGAGAAATAGATGTCTTACGAGAACATCCTGGTGGAGACCCGAGGGCGAGTCGGATTGGTCACGCTCAACCGTCCGAAGGCGCTCAATGCGCTGAACGATGCGTTGATGGATGAGTTGGGTGCGGCGCTGAAGGCGTTCGACGCAGACGACGAAATCGGCGCGATCGTCGTGACGGGCAGCGAGAAGGCGTTCGCGGCCGGCGCCGACATCGGCATGATGGCCACCTATTCCTATATGGATGTGTACCGCGGCGACTACATCACGCGTAACTGGGAGACTGTCCGCGAGATCCGCAAGCCGATCATTGCGGCCGTGGCGGGGTTTGCGCTCGGTGGCGGCTGCGAACTCGCGATGATGTGCGACATCATCTTCGCGGCCGATACGGCCAAGTTCGGCCAGCCGGAGATCAAGCTGGGCGTGATGCCTGGCGCCGGCGGCACGCAGCGTCTGCCGCGCGCGGTCTCGAAGGCGAAGGCCATGGACATGTGCCTGACTGCACGTTTCATGGATGCGGCCGAAGCCGAGCGCGCCGGGCTCGTGTCGCGTGTGCTGCCGGCCGACAAACTCCTCGACGAAGCGGTTGCGGCTGCGACGACGATCGCCGAGTTTTCGCTGCCGGCAGTCATGATGGTGAAGGAGTCGGTGAATCGCGCGTACGAGACGACGCTGGCCGAGGGCGTCCACTTCGAGCGCCGCCTGTTCCATTCGCTGTTTGCGACGGAAGATCAGAAGGAAGGGATGGCGGCATTCGTCGAGAAGCGGAAGCCGGTATTCAAGAACCGCTGATTCGGGCGACGGCAGCGCGACGCGCTGCCGAACGATCGCAATCAGGGGTATCCGACGTGTCGACCTGAAGCCCCGCACGCGGCAGCGTGCGGGGCTTTTTCAAAATATTTTCACAAAGGGGTTGCATTGCGAGAGGCGGGTGCATAGAATCACGCCTCTTTCGCGCTACCGGAAACGCGGCGCGGGAGAAGAAGGGAAGCGGTGCGGTTGGGGTGGTTGTAGTGACCCGAACGCACACGAAGCTGAACCCCTCACCGTCGCAGCGAAGCAGTTCAAAAAGTTGTTGACGAGTGAAGAAAGACGGTTCATAATCTCGCTTCTCTGCTGCTGAAAACGCAGCGCTGCTGAGAAACACGAAGTTCCTCGCAGAAATGCTCTTTAAAAATTAACAGCCGATAAGTGTGGGCGCTTGATGGAAGCGGGCTGATCTTCGGATCAGAAAGCGAAAGTATCAAGAGTCTCACACTAAAGTAAGTCAGGTTTATGAAGTGATTCATATACCTGTCAGCTTTGAGTGAGCGACCGGTTCTTAACGGAACCGAAAACAGTAACAGGTTTAAACTGAAGAGTTTGATCCTGGCTCAGATTGAACGCTGGCGGCATGCCTTACACATGCAAGTCGAACGGCAGCACGGGTGCTTGCACCTGGTGGCGAGTGGCGAACGGGTGAGTAATACATCGGAACATGTCCTGTAGTGGGGGATAGCCCGGCGAAAGCCGGATTAATACCGCATACGATCTATGGATGAAAGCGGGGGACCTTCGGGCCTCGCGCTATAGGGTTGGCCGATGGCTGATTAGCTAGTTGGTGGGGTAAAGGCCTACCAAGGCGACGATCAGTAGCTGGTCTGAGAGGACGACCAGCCACACTGGGACTGAGACACGGCCCAGACTCCTACGGGAGGCAGCAGTGGGGAATTTTGGACAATGGGCGAAAGCCTGATCCAGCAATGCCGCGTGTGTGAAGAAGGCCTTCGGGTTGTAAAGCACTTTTGTCCGGAAAGAAATCCTTGGCTCTAATACAGTCGGGGGATGACGGTACCGGAAGAATAAGCACCGGCTAACTACGTGCCAGCAGCCGCGGTAATACGTAGGGTGCAAGCGTTAATCGGAATTACTGGGCGTAAAGCGTGCGCAGGCGGTTTGCTAAGACCGATGTGAAATCCCCGGCTCAACCTGGGAACTGCATTGGTGACTGGCAGGCTAGAGTATGGCAGAGGGGGGTAGAATTCCACGTGTAGCAGTGAAATGCGTAGAGATGTGGAGGAATACCGATGGCGAAGGCAGCCCCCTGGGCCAATACTGACGCTCATGCACGAAAGCGTGGGGAGCAAACAGGATTAGATACCCTGGTAGTCCACGCCCTAAACGATGTCAACTAGTTGTTGGGGATTCATTTCCTTAGTAACGTAGCTAACGCGTGAAGTTGACCGCCTGGGGAGTACGGTCGCAAGATTAAAACTCAAAGGAATTGACGGGGACCCGCACAAGCGGTGGATGATGTGGATTAATTCGATGCAACGCGAAAAACCTTACCTACCCTTGACATGGTCGGAATCCTGAAGAGATTCGGGAGTGCTCGAAAGAGAACCGGCGCACAGGTGCTGCATGGCTGTCGTCAGCTCGTGTCGTGAGATGTTGGGTTAAGTCCCGCAACGAGCGCAACCCTTGTCCTTAGTTGCTACGCAAGAGCACTCTAAGGAGACTGCCGGTGACAAACCGGAGGAAGGTGGGGATGACGTCAAGTCCTCATGGCCCTTATGGGTAGGGCTTCACACGTCATACAATGGTCGGAACAGAGGGTTGCCAACCCGCGAGGGGGAGCTAATCCCAGAAAACCGATCGTAGTCCGGATTGCACTCTGCAACTCGAGTGCATGAAGCTGGAATCGCTAGTAATCGCGGATCAGCATGCCGCGGTGAATACGTTCCCGGGTCTTGTACACACCGCCCGTCACACCATGGGAGTGGGTTTTACCAGAAGTGGCTAGTCTAACCGCAAGGAGGACGGTCACCACGGTAGGATTCATGACTGGGGTGAAGTCGTAACAAGGTAGCCGTATCGGAAGGTGCGGCTGGATCACCTCCTTTCCAGAGCTATCTCGCAAAATTGAGCGCTCACGCTTATCGGCTGTAAATTTAAAGACAGACTCAGGGGTCTGTAGCTCAGTCGGTTAGAGCACCGTCTTGATAAGGCGGGGGTCGTTTGTTCGAATCAACCAGAACCACAATTTGTCTGGCGGTAACACCCTGAGGCATCTGTACTCATGGGGGCATAGCTCAGCTGGGAGAGCACCTGCTTTGCAAGCAGGGGGTCGTCGGTTCGATCCCGTCTGCCTCCACCAATCCTCAATGACAAGCGTTCGACGCGTCGAGCTTTTGTCATTGGCGATTGAGCCAGTCAGGGTGATATGAGTAACACCATATCGGCTGTCGTTCTTTAACAATCTGGAAGAAGTAAGTAATTTGGATAGCGGAAGCGTCTTGAGATGGACGTGAAAACTATCCGGGTTGTGATTGTATCGATGTATCTCAAGATGATTCGAACTTCATGTTCGGCTCTAATTGGAATACGGCACAACGCGAGAACTCAACCTGTAGCGACTGTCGATGAGACAGACTCGTTATAGGGTCAAGCGAACAAGTGCATGTGGTGGATGCCTTGGCGATCACAGGCGATGAAGGACGCGGTAGCCTGCGAAAAGCTACGGGGAGCTGGCAAACGAGCTTTGATCCGTAGATGTCCGAATGGGGAAACCCGGCCCTTTTGGGTCATCCTGGACTGAATAATAGGTCCAGAGAAGCGAACGCGGTGAACTGAAACATCTAAGTAACCGCAGGAAAAGAAATCAACCGAGATTCCCAAAGTAGTGGCGAGCGAAATGGGATGAGCCTTGCACTCTTTATTTGTATTGTTAGCCGAACGCTCTGGAAAGTGCGGCCATAGCAGGTGATAGCCCTGTAGGCGAAAACAGTATGAAAGAACTAGGTGTGCGACAAGTAGGGCGGGACACGTGAAATCCTGTCTGAAGATGGGGGGACCATCCTCCAAGGCTAAATACTCGTGATCGACCGATAGTGAACCAGTACCGTGAGGGAAAGGCGAAAAGAACCCCGGGAGGGGAGTGAAATAGATCCTGAAACCGCATGCATACAAACAGTCGGAGCCTCGTAAGGGGTGACGGCGTACCTTTTGTATAATGGGTCAGCGACTTACGTTCAGTAGCAAGCTTAACCGTATAGGGCAGGCGTAGCGAAAGCGAGTCCGAATAGGGCGTTCAGTTGCTGGGCGTAGACCCGAAACCAGGTGATCTATCCATGGCCAGGATGAAGGTGCGGTAACACGTACTGGAGGTCCGAACCCACTAACGTTGAAAAGTTAGGGGATGAGCTGTGGATAGGGGTGAAAGGCTAAACAAACCTGGAAATAGCTGGTTCTCTCCGAAAACTATTTAGGTAGTGCCTCGTGTCTCACCTTCGGGGTAGAGCACTGTCATGGTTGGGGGGTCTATTGCAGATTACCCCGCCATAGCAAACTCCGAATACCGAAGAGTGCAATCACGGGAGACAGACATCGGGTGCTAACGTCCGGTGTCAAGAGGGAAACAACCCAGACCGCCAGCTAAGGTCCCCAAATATAGCTAAGTGGGAAACGAAGTGGGAAGGCTAAAACAGTCAGGAGGTTGGCTTAGAAGCAGCCACCCTTTAAAGAAAGCGTAATAGCTCACTGATCGAGTCGTCCTGCGCGGAAGATGTAACGGGGCTAAGCTATATACCGAAGCTGCGGATGCGAGCTTTGCTCGCATGGTAGGAGAGCGTTCCGTAAGCCTGCGAAGGTGCCTTGTAAAGGGTGCTGGAGGTATCGGAAGTGCGAATGCTGACATGAGTAGCGATAAAGGGGGTGAAAGGCCCCCTCGCCGTAAGCCCAAGGTTTCCTACGCAACGTTCATCGGCGTAGGGTGAGTCGGCCCCTAAGGCGAGGCAGAAATGCGTAGCTGATGGGAAGCAGGTCAATATTCCTGCACCATTGTTAGATGCGATGGGGGGACGGATCGCGGAAGGTTGTCCGGGTGTTGGAAGTCCCGGTCGCTGCATTGGAGAAGGCACTTAGGCAAATCCGGGTGCGTAATTCAAGGGTGTGGCGCGAGCTCCTTCGGGAGCGAAGCAATTGGAAGTGGTTCCAAGAAAAGCCTCTAAGCTTCAGTCTAACGATGACCGTACCGCAAACCGACACAGGTGGGCGAGATGAGTATTCTAAGGCGCTTGAGAGAACTCGGGAGAAGGAACTCGGCAAATTGGTACCGTAACTTCGGGATAAGGTACGCCCTTGTAGCTTGACTGGCCTGCGCCAGGAGGGTGAAGGGGTTGCAATAAACTGGTGGCTGCGACTGTTTAATAAAAACACAGCACTCTGCAAACACGAAAGTGGACGTATAGGGTGTGACGCCTGCCCGGTGCCGGAAGATTAAATGATGGGGTGCAAGCTCTTGATTGAAGTCCCGGTAAACGGCGGCCGTAACTATAACGGTCCTAAGGTAGCGAAATTCCTTGTCGGGTAAGTTCCGACCTGCACGAATGGCGTAACGATGGCCACACTGTCTCCTCCCGAGACTCAGCGAAGTTGAAGTGTTTGTGATGATGCAATCTACCCGCGGCTAGACGGAAAGACCCCATGAACCTTTACTGTAGCTTTGCATTGGACTTTGAACCGATCTGTGTAGGATAGGTGGGAGGCTATGAAACCGGAACGCTAGTTTCGGTGGAGCCGTCCTTGAAATACCACCCTGGTTTGTTTGAGGTTCTAACCTTGGCCCGTGATCCGGGTCGGGGACAGTGCATGGTAGGCAGTTTGACTGGGGCGGTCTCCTCCCAAAGCGTAACGGAGGAGTACGAAGGTACGCTAGGTACGGTCGGAAATCGTGCTGATAGTGCAATGGCATAAGCGTGCTTAACTGCGAGACCGACAAGTCGAGCAGGTGCGAAAGCAGGTCATAGTGATCCGGTGGTTCTGTATGGAAGGGCCATCGCTCAACGGATAAAAGGTACTCTGGGGATAACAGGCTGATACCGCCCAAGAGTTCATATCGACGGCGGTGTTTGGCACCTCGATGTCGGCTCATCTCATCCTGGGGCTGTAGCCGGTCCCAAGGGTATGGCTGTTCGCCATTTAAAGAGGTACGTGAGCTGGGTTTAAAACGTCGTGAGACAGTTTGGTCCCTATCTGCCGTGGGCGTTGGATATTTGAAGGGGGCTGCTCCTAGTACGAGAGGACCGGAGTGGACGAACCTCTGGTGTACCGGTTGTCACGCCAGTGGCATCGCCGGGTAGCTATGTTCGGAAGAGATAACCGCTGAAAGCATCTAAGCGGGAAACTCGCCTTAAGATGAGATATCCCTGGGGACTAGATCCCCTTGAAGGGTCGTTCGAGACCAGGACGTTGATAGGTCAGGTGTGTAAGCGCAGTAATGCGTTCAGCTAACTGATACTAATTGCCCGTAAGGCTTGATCCTATAACAAGTCTGCCTTGTAGATCGGCGCCGTGCGAAAGCACTGGCCGCGATCCGGAGCGACATGTTGGATTCTCGTGTGTGATACACACAACCTAAATTACTGCTTCTTCCAAGATTGGTTCTGTTGGCCACGCCAGCAGAACAACCCTCTTTGCCTGATGACCATAGCGAGTCGGTCCCACCCCTTCCCATCCCGAACAGGACCGTGAAACGACTCTACGCCGATGATAGTGCGGATTCCCGTGTGAAAGTAGGTAATCGTCAGGCTCCCCTAAGCCAGGAACCCCCGCCCGAAAGGCGGGGGTTTTTGCATTTGTGGCTCTGAAAATACGATCTCACCGCGACTAAAGCCATCATTTCAGTGGTGTAACGCCGTGATCTAGATCAGTACCGAAGCCCTATCCCATACCAACAAAATTCCATCCCCCTTCCCAATTTCCGACGGACAATCAGGAAATTCGGATGAAGTGAAGCCTGATCAAGGGCGTCCACGTAGAATCTGCCAATCTCCCCCGATGCAGGATCCAGAACGATGAACGGAGCTACCCAGATAGCTCGGGCCGTTTGCCCGCACGATTGTCCCGACACATGCGCGATGCGCGTAACCGTCGAAAACGGCAAGGCAATCAAGGTCACCGGCGACCCCGAGCATCCGCCGACCCAAGGCGTGCTGTGCACGAAAGTCAGCCGATATGCCGATCGTGTTCATCATCCTGACCGTCTGACCGTTCCGCTCAAGCGCATCGGTGCGAAGGGGGAAGGGCGTTTTGCGCCGATCACCTGGAACGAAGCGTTCGACGAGATCGGCCGCCGCTTGGGCGATATCGCCGCGCGCTCGCCGGAGTCGATCCTGCCGTACAGCTATGCGGGAACGATGGGCCTCGTGCAGGGCGAAGGCATTGCTCAACGGTTCTTCCACAAAATCGGCGCGTCGCGGCTCGAGCGCACAATCTGCGCGGCGGCCGGCGCGGCAGGGCTGCGCTACACGTATGGCGGAAACATCGGCATGCACCTCGAACATTTCGAGGAAAGCGAGCTGATCCTCATCTGGGGCGCCAATCCAATTGCGTCGAGTCTGCATTTCTGGACACGTGCGCAGGAAGCCAAGCGCCGCGGGGCACGCCTGGTCGCGATCGATCCGTATCGCTCGTTGACCGCGGAGAAGTGTCATCAGCACATCGCGCTGAAGCCGGGCACCGACGGCGCGTTCGCCTTGGGCATGATGCATGTGCTGATTACCGAGAACCTGGTCGATCACGACTACATCGCGAACCATACGGTCGGCTTCGAGGCGCTGAAGGCGCGAGCGCTGTCCTATCCGCCCGAACGCGTCGCCCGAATTTGCGGGATCGACGCGTCGGAACTGATCGAACTCGCGCGCCGCTACGGCGCGACGCGCAAGGCATCGATTCGCCTCAATTACGGCATGCAGCGCGTGCGCGGCGGCGGCAATGCAGTGCGTGCAATCGCATCCCTGCCCGGACTCACGGGCGCATGGCGCGATCGGGCCGGCGGGCTGTTGCTGTCGTCGTCGGAATTCGCGCCGATCGATCATGCCGCCTTGCTGCGCCCGGATCTCATCCCCGGCTGGCCGCACAAGTTGCCGCGCATCATCAACATGAACGCGATCGGCGACGCGTTGCTGCATCCGGGCGACGATGCCTTCGGGCCGAAGGTGGAAGCGGTGATCGTCTACAACTCGAATCCGGTGGCCGTCGCGCCGGACTCGTCGAAGGTAGCGGCGGGGTTCGCGCGCGAGGACCTGTTCACAGTCGTTCTCGAGCACTTCCAGACGGATACCGTCGATTTCGCCGACATTGTGCTGCCTGCGACGACGCAACTCGAGCATCTCGACATCCACAAATCGTATGGTCACACCTACGTGATGGCGAACCTGCCCGCGATCCCGCCGGTCGGCGAGGCGCGGCCGAACACGGAGATTTTCCGCGGCATCGCGCGCAGCATGGGGCTCGACGAGCCGGCGCTCTATCACAGCGACGAAGAAGTCGCTCAGGCGGCGCTCCGCTGGGATGACCCGACGCTCGATAGCGACTGGAACACCTTGAAGCACGCGGGCTGGGTGAAGCTCAAGCTCGCGGATGCGCCGTTTGCAAACGGCGGCTTCCGCACGCCGTCCGGAAAATGCGAGTTCCACAGCGCGCGACTCGAGCAAATGGGCCTGGATCCGGTGCCGGATTATCTGCCGCCGTACGAGTCGGCCGAGGCGTCGCCGGAACTGGCCGCGCGTTACCCGCTCGCGATGATTTCGCCGCCGGCCCGCCACTTCCTGAACAGCACGTTCGTCAACGTCGAGAGCCTGCGCAGTACGGAAGGCGAGCCGCACCTCGACATCCATCCGGCGGACGCCGAGTCGCGCGGCATCGGCGATGGCGACATGGTGCGAATCTTCAACGACCGCGGCTCGATGCAGGCCGTCGCGAGGGTCACGGATCGTGCGCGCGCGGGGCTGGTCGTGGGCTTGTCGATCTGGTGGAAGAAGTTGTCCGCGGACGGCCGAAACGCAAATGAAGTGACGAGTCAGGCGCTGACCGATCTCGGCAATTCGGCGACGTTTTACGATTGCCTGGTAGAAGTAGAACGGATTTGACCGAACATCGCGATATGATCTGACGAATTCAATCGAAAGTTGGAAGTGGGTATCTAACCCTGTTGTCTCGGGACGGGCGAGCCGCTACGATGCGTTTTAGCACGACCATTCGAAAATCAGTGAGGAGACGCGCGGCATGGAAAAAATTTGGCTGAAATCGTACCCACCCGGCGTTCCAGCCGAAATTGACGCGTCCCCCTACCCATCCATCCCGGATCTGCTCGACGAGAGCTTCCGCCAGTATCGTGATCGCAGCGCGTTCGTCTGCATGGGCAAGCGCATCACGTACGGCGAACTCGATGCGCTGTCGCGACATTTCGGCGCGTGGCTGCAGTCGCGCGGGCTGAAGCGCGGCGCGCGCGTCGCGTTGATGATGCCGAACGTGCTGCAATACCCGGTGGCGATCGTCGCGGTGCTTCGCGCCGGCTATACGGTCGTCAACGTCAACCCGCTCTATACGCCGCGCGAGCTCGAGCATCAGCTGAAGGACAGCGGCGCAGAGGCGATCGTCATTCTCGAGAACTTCGCGTCGACGCTTCAGGCCGTGATCGCCAACACCGGGATCAAGCACGTCGTCGTCGCATCGATGGGCGACCTGCTGGGCATCAAGGGCTGGCTCGTCAACTATGTCGTGCGGCGCGTAAAGAAGATGGTGCCGCCGTGGCAATTGCCGTCGTATACGCGCTTCAACGCCGCGCTGTCGGAGGGCGCACGGCAGACCTTCAAACCGCCGAAGCTCGCGCCGGACGACGTCGCGTTCCTCCAGTACACGGGCGGCACCACCGGGGTCGCGAAGGGCGCGACGCTGCTGCACCGCAACATCGTGTCGAACGTGCTGCAAGCCGGCGCGTGGCACCATCCGGCGCATGAGAAATTCCCCGACGTGAAGCAGTTCATCACCGTCGTCGCGCTCCCGCTCTATCACGTGTTTGCGCTGACCGTCTGCGGGTTCCTGACCATGCGCACGGGCGGCATGGGCATCCTGATCCCGAACCCGCGCGACATCGGCGGCATGATCAAGGAGCTGAAGGGCTACCAGATCTCGACGATTCCGGCAGTCAACACGTTGTACAACGCGCTGCTGAACCATCCGGATTTCGGCCAGCTCGACCTGTCGAAGCTCGCGATCGCGAACGGCGGTGGGATGGCGATCCAGGAAGGCGTCGCGAAGCGCTGGTACGAAAAAACCCATACGGCGATCGTCGAAGGGTATGGCCTGTCGGAGACGTCGCCGGTGGCGACCTGCAACCCGGTGACGGCCACCGAATACAGCGGGACGATCGGTTTGCCGCTGCCGTCGACCGAGATTGCGATTCGCGACGACGCGGGCAACGACGTCGCGCTCGGCGAGCCGGGCGAGATCTGCATTCGCGGGCCGCAGGTGATGGCCGGCTACTGGAACCGTCCGGATGAAACGGCGAAGGTCATGTTTCCCGACGGCTTCTTCAAGACCGGCGACATCGGCGTGATGGACGCGCGCGGTTACGTGAAGATCGTCGATCGCAAGAAGGACATGATCCTCGTGTCCGGCTTCAACGTGTATCCGAACGAGGTCGAGGACGTGGTGGCGTCGCATCCGGGCGTGTTCGAGGTGGCGGCCGTCGGCGTACCGGACGAACACTCGGGCGAAGCGGTGAAGCTGTTCGTCGTGAAGAAGGACCCGGCGCTCACCGACAAGGACATCCTCGCGTACTGCAAGGAGCGGCTCACCGGCTACAAGCGGCCGAAGCTGGTCGAATTCCGCACGGAACTGCCGAAGACGAACGTCGGAAAGATCCTGCGGCGCGAACTGCGCGACGGCCGCGCGTAACGTCGACGTTCGAACCTGCGAGCCCGGCCTTGTGCCGGGCTTTTTAATTTTGGGCGGGCGACGCGTCGCGCTGCAGATATCGTCGGGACGTGGCCGTCGCCACGATGGTCGTTCGACTCCGAGGGCGGTGGCCGCCGGCGCGGCCGCGACCATTCCATGCACCCGCTTCGTTTCGAATGGCAGGCGCGCGGTGAACTTCGGTGCCGGTAAAGGCGGCGTTCACGTGGCGCTGCGTCGCCAGCGCACAGCCGGCGCAAGCGCTCGCGCCGCGCCGCCGCGCGCGCCACACGCCGACCGCGCCCAACCGAAAAAGAAAAAGGCGCCCGAAGGCGCCTTCAAGACACTGCGGCTTGTCAGGCAAGCTGATTAGAACTTGTGACGGATGCCGACGCGGGCTGCGACCTGGTTGCTGGTGCTCGACGCGTCGAGGCCGTTGATCGCGGCGGTTGCCTGAACGACGTTGCCCTTCGAATCGAGCACGTTGCCCGACGCGTGTTGATACACGCCGATCACGTAGACGTCGGTGCGCTTCGACAGGAAGTAGTCGACGCCCAGCGAGCCCTGGTGATACTTGGCCGCCGAGTTGCCGTCGATCTTGCTGCCTTGCGTGTAGTCGTACGCGGCGCCGAGGATCAACGCCGGGGTCAACTGGTACTTGAAGTTGAGTTCGCCGTTGTTGAACGTCGCGGTCTGGTTCGTGTATTGACCGGCCGAGAAGCCCTTGAACTTCGTGTTCGAGTACGTCGCGCCGATCGTTGCCGCGCCGAACGTGTATGCACCGCCCGCGCCGATGACCTGGTACGTGTTCGCGCTGTTCGCGTACGTGCCGTAAACCGGCGAGGAGACGACCGGCTTGCCGCTTGCCGCCGGATCGGACGAGCCGGTGTTGAAGATGCCGCCGTAGTTCGCCGGCGTACGTGCGTTCAGGTAGCCGACGCCCAGGACCAGCGGGCCGTTGTTGTAGCCCGCGCCGAGCGACCAGACCTGATTCTTCGAGAACTGGCCGGCTTGGCCGCCGAAGCTGTACAAGCCGCCGAACGTGAAGCCGCCGTAGTTTGCGCTCGTGTACTTGACCGCGTTGTTCACACGGTAAGCGTTGTTGAAGTTGTCGAGGTCGCCCGGGTGAGCGGCGATGTAGCCGCCCCATTGGTCGCCTGCCTCGAGCGGGCCGACGAAGTCGACGACGGAGTCGTACTGGCGACCCAGCGTGACCGTGCCGTACTGGCTCGACAGGCCGACGTAAGCCTGGCGACCGAACATCAGGCCGCCTTGACCGAGCTTGCCGGAGTTCACGTCGAAACCATTTTCGAGCACGAAGATCGCCTTCAGGCCGCCGCCCAGATCTTCGGTGCCGCGCAGGCCGAAGCGGCTGCCTTGCATCACGCCGCTGGCCAGACCGTACAGATGGCCGCCCTTCGCGTTGTTGTTGAAGATGAAGCCTTCATCGATGATGCCGTAAAGGGTCACGCTGCTTTGCGCATGGGCTGCGCCAGCGAACGCGCCCAGCGCGACGAGCGCGAGAAGCGACTTTTTCATTAACGGATCTCCAAGAATCACTGAATTTTTTTGGCGGGGCGGATAGTTATGTTGTGTCGACGAGCCCCTTCAACTTCGCAAGAAGTCGCTCGTAATGTAGCAAAGCCACTTTTTCCGACAAAGCGAAATGCCGTGGCTCAAGGTCGCCATGTTTCCTTTATGCAACAATGGTTAAAATCACGGGTTAACCGCAATTTCCGCTGAATAATCAAGTCGGTTACGCAGCGGAGCACGTGCCTTTTGCCGCCCGCGGCAGCACACGCAGACAGGAGAACAGGATGGTGTTGGACGAACTGATCAGCGAATTCGACCGTGGCCTCAGGTCGCTGACCGGCATTAGCCGGATGAGCCGGCCGGTGCCGGTGCCCGCGCAGCCGCCGGCTGCCGAACTGACGCCCGCGGAGCGCACGCACGCCGCCGGGCTGATGCGTGTGAACCACGTCGGCGAGGTTTGTGCGCAGGCGCTCTATCAGGCGCAGAAGTTCACCGCGCGCACCGCCTCCGCGAAGGCGATGTTCGAGGAAGCCGCGCGCGAGGAAGAGGACCATCTCGCATGGACCGCGCACCGCCTGAAGGAGCTCGACTCGCGCCCGAGCCTGTTGAATCCGCTCTGGTATGCGGGTGCGCTGGCGATCGGCGTGGCTGCCGGCACGCTCGGCGACAAGGTCAGCCTGGGCTTCATGGCCGAGACCGAGCGCCAGGTGGAGAATCACCTCGAAGGCCACCTGTCCGAGCTTCCGGCCGCGGACACCGCGTCGCGCGCGATCGTCGATCAGATGCGCATCGACGAGGTGAAGCACGGCAAGGCAGCGACCGATGCCGGCGGAGTGGAATTGCCGCTGCCTGCTCGGATGCTGATGCGCGCCGCCTCGAAAGTCATGACCAGCACTGCGTACTATCTGTGATCTTCGGGCCGGGGCCGCGCACGACGCGGCTCCGGTTCACCGCCGACGATACCGCCCGCTTTTTCCGCGTTTTCCCGCCCCCGAAAGCCCCGCCCGCACGCCAGTCTGGCCCGCCTTTCTCACGTATCACCTTCACAAGTTGCACTAGCCCATTCATTTATAACGATTTTTAGTTTGCAGGGCCGCATGAGAAACCGCGCGTAAGTCCTTGTTCTGAATAACAAAATTCGTCAAAAAAGCGGGCCGCTCCCTTGACCGTGCCAAACCCTTCCTCTAAAGTGGGAGACAGTGTGAGAAAGTGTATTTTTGTGTGATTTGGCGGGCCATTCGGGCTAAATTCTTGAGCGTTGGGCGGGTGCTTCGGTGCCCTGAACGGGAGAGCGGAACGTGTTCCAAGGGGCGTCGGCGCTGACGCTCGATGCGAAAGGCCGGATGTCGGTGCCGGCCCGCTATCGCGAAGCGCTGCAAGGACAGGCAGAAGGACGGGTGACTGTGACCAAGCACCCGGACGGCTGCCTGTTGCTGTTTCCGCGCCCGGAATGGGAAGTGTTTCGCGCCAAGATCGCCGCGCTGCCGATGGACGCCCATTGGTGGCGCCGTATTTTTCTCGGCAACGCGATGGACGTCGATCTCGACAGCGCGGGCCGGATTCTCGTATCGCCCGAGCTGCGAATGGCAGCCGGACTGGAAAAGGAAGTCATGTTGTTGGGAATGGGTAGTCACTTCGAGCTGTGGGATTCGCAGACCTACATCGCGAAGGAGCAGGCAGCGGTGGCGCAGGGCATGCCCGACGCGCTGAAGAATTTCACGTTCTGATTGCGGTGACGGAGACGCCCGCGATGGGAAACGAATTGCAGCATCGGACCGTATTGCTGGACGAAGCGGTCGATTCGCTCGTGACGCGACCGGACGGCATTTACGTCGACGGCACGTTCGGGCGCGGCGGCCACAGCCGCGCGGTGCTCGCACGGCTCGCGCCGGGCGGGCGGCTGATCGCGTTCGACAAGGATCCGAGGGCGATCGAGACGGCGCAGCGCATCGAGGATGCGCGCTTCTCGATCGTGCACGACAGCTTTGCATCGATGCGCGACGCGCTGGCGGCGCGCGGTGTCGAGAAGGTGTCGGGGGTGTTGCTGGACCTGGGCGTGTCCTCGCCGCAGGTGGACGATCCGGCGCGCGGCTTCAGCTTCCGCGCCGATGGCCCGCTGGACATGCGAATGGATCCGACGCGCGGCGAGTCGGCGGCCGAGTGGCTCGCGCGGGCTTCGGTGCAGGAATTGACGGAGGTGATACGAGATTATGGGGAAGAACGGTTTGCTTTTCAGATTGCAAAGGCGCTTGTTGCTCGCCGGGCAGAGTCCGACCGTCTTGGGCCTCTCGACACCACGGGCGAGCTTGCCCAAATCGTGGGTCACGTCGTCAAAACCCGTGAGAAGGGCAAGGATCCGGCAACCCGCACCTTTCAGGCTATACGGATTCACGTCAATCAAGAGCTTGCGGACCTGCAAGTCGTACTAGACGCGGCATTGTCGTTGCTGGAGCAAGGGGGGCGGCTGGTGGTCATCAGCTTTCATTCACTCGAGGATCGAATCGTCAAGCGATTCATGCAGGCGCACGCGAGTGCGCCTGCGGTCGACCGTCGCCTGCCGATTCGCGCCGTCGACCTCCCGAGCCCGCCTCTGAAGATCGTCAGCCGTCAGTTTCCGAGCGAAGCGGAAGTCGCCGCGAATCCGCGCGCCCGGTCGGCCGTGATGCGCATCGCGGAGCGCGTCACGCCATGAGCCGCTTCAACATCTTCCTGCTGATCATCGTGATGGGTTGCGCGTTGTCGGTCGTCAATTCGACGAACCAGCAGCGCCAGATCTTCATCCAGCTGCAGCGCGCGCAGTCGCAGGAGCGTCAGCTCCAGCAGGATTACGCGCAGCTTCAATATCAGCAGAGCGCGCTGTCGAAGACCTCCCGCATCGAGCAGCTCGCGAACGATACGCTGAAGATGCAGCCGATCACGACCGGCCGCACGCAGTACCTGACGCTGCCGTCGGGCGCCGCGAAGGCGATCGACGCACCGATTCCCGCGTCGGCCGATGCCGGCGCGAAGGGCCGCGGGGGCGCACGATGAAGCCGTCGCACAAGCGCCAGGACGTGAAATTCTCGTCGAGCCCCGTGCTCGGCGTGCACCTGCCGATGTGGCGCTCGAAGCTCGTCGTGTTCCTGCTGTTCATGGCGTTCGTCGCGCTGACCGCGCGCGCGTTCTGGATCCAGGGCCCCGGCAACGCGTTCTACCAGAAGCAGGGCGAGAGCCGCTATCAGCGCACGATCGAGCTGCCGGCCACGCGCGGCAAGATCCTCGACCGCAACGGGCTCGTGCTCGCGACGAGCCTGCCCGTGCGCGCGATCTGGGCCATTCCCGACGCCGTGCCGGACGACCTCGACGCCGCCAAGATCAACCAGCTCGGCAAGCTGCTCGGCATGACGCCGAAGGAGCTGCGCATCAAGCTGTCGGAAGACAAGGGCTTCGTCTACGTGAAGCGTCAGGTGCCGCTCGACGTCGCCGACAAGGTCGCCGCGCTCGACATCCCTGGCATCTATCAGCGCAACGAGTACAAGCGCTTCTATCCGGAAGGCGAGATCACCGCCCATCTGATCGGCTTCACGAACGTCGAGGACGAAGGGCAGGAGGGCGTCGAGCTCGGCGACCAGAAGTCGCTGTCCGGCACGTCCGGCGTGCGTCGCGTGATCAAGGACCGGATGGGGCACATCGTCGAGGACGTCGCCGAACAGATTCCGCCGCACAACGGCACCGACGTCGACCTGTCGATCGACAGCAAGATCCAGTACATCGCGTACGCGAACCTGAAGGCCGCCGTCGAGAAGTTCAAGGCCAAGGCCGGCGCGGCGATGGTCGTCGACGTGCGCACCGGCGAAGTGCTCGCGCTGGTCAACTATCCGACCTACAACCCGAACGACCGCACGCGCCTGACCGGCGAGCAGCTGCGCAACCGGATCCTGACCGACGTGTTCGAGCCGGGCTCGATCATGAAGCCGTTCACCGTGTCGCTCGCGCTCGACCTGCATCGCGTGACGCCGAACACGCTCGTCGAGACGGGCAACGGGCACTTCGTGCTCGACGGCGCGCCGATCACCGACGATGCGGGCTTCGGCACGCTGACGGTCGGCGGTGTGATCCAGAAGTCGAGCAACATCGGCGCGACCAAGATCGCGATGACGATGCGGCCCGAGGAAATGTGGAACATGTATACGAGCATCGGCCTCGGCCAGGCGCCGAAGGTCGGCTTCCCCGGCGCCGCGGCCGGCCGGCTGCGTCCGTGGAAGAGCTGGCGCCGCATCGAGCAGGCGACGATGTCTTACGGCTACGGGCTGTCGGTATCGCTGTTCCAGCTGGCGCGCGCGTACACCGCGATCGCGCACGACGGCGAACTGATGCCGGTGACCATTTTCAAGACCGACCCCAATCAGCAGATCACGGGCACGCAGGTATTCACGCCGACCACCGCGCGCGAAGTGCGCGCGATGCTCGAGACCGTCGTTGCGCCGGGCGGCACGTCGCCGGACGCCGCGGTGCCCGGCTATCGCGTCGGCGGCAAGAGCGGTACCGCCTACAAGCACGAAGGTCATGGCTACACGCGCAAGTACCGCGCGTCGTTCGTCGGGATGGCGCCGATGCCGAATCCGCGCATCGTGGTCGCGGTGTCCGTGGACGAGCCGACCGCGGGCAGCCACTTCGGCGGGCAGGTCTCGGGCCCCGTATTTTCGGCGATCGCGGGTGATACGATGCGCGCGCTGAACGTGCCGCCGAACATGCCGATCAAGCAGCTCGTCGTATCGGGCGACGCCGCGCCGGCGGCGCCCGCCGCGTCGGGGCCGCAAAAGCTCGCCGGCAGCGGCCACGCGAAGCATATGATCGTTTCCAGCACTACACGTAATTCACCAGGAGTTGTTCGATGAGCGCCGCTCGCAGTTCTCATCCGGCGCATCAGCAGATCGCAGCCGCGCTTGCGTGGCTGCGCCAGCATGTGGCCCCCGCGGCGCAGCTGCATGCCGACACGCGCAGCCTGCAGGCCGGCGACGTGTTTCTCGGCTATGCGGTCGACGGGGCCGACAATCGCGCGTTCATTGCCGATGCGGTGGCCCGCGGCGCGGCCGCCGTGCTGTATCAACCGGAAGGCCTCGCTGCCGCGCCGGCCGTTCCGGTCGCGTTCGCGGTGCCTGGCCTCGACCAGCTCGCCGGCGAAATCGCGAGCGGCTGGTACGGCGATCCGAGCGACGCTCTGCTCGCGATCGGCGTGACCGGCACGAACGGCAAGACGTCGTGCACGCAATGGATCGCCGCCGCGCTGACGGCGCTGCACCAGCCCTGCGCGCTGATCGGCACGCTCGGCAGCGGCATGCCGGGCCAGCTCGTGCCGACCGGCTTCACGACGCCCGACGCGCCGCAGTTGCAGCGCAGCCTCGCGCGCCTGCGCGATGCGGGCGCGAAGGCCGTCGCGATGGAAGTGTCGTCGCACGCGCTGCATCAAGGCCGCGTGAACGGCACCGCGTTCGACATCGCGGTGTTCACGAATCTCACGCAGGATCATCTCGACTATCACCGCACGTTCGACGCGTACGAGGCGGCGAAGGCGAAGCTGTTCGCGTGGCGCGGGCTGCGCGCGGCGGTCGTCAATCGCGACGACGCGGCGGGCCGCCGGCTGCTCGAGAAGCTGGCCGGACGCGTGCGCACGATCGCGTACGGCATCGGCGACGCGCCGTCGGCCGGCGCCGACCGCGAGCTGGTCGCGACCGACGTGCGCGCGACTGCCGCGGGCACCGCGTTCCGGCTGCGCTCGTCGTGGGGCGAGGCCGACGTCGAGGTCGGCACGCTCGGCACGTTCAACGTCAGCAACCTGCTCGCGGTGCTCGGCTCGCTGCTCGCGGCCGACGTGCCGTTCGACGCGGCGGTTGCCGAGATCGCGCGGCTCGAGTCCGTCAACGGCCGCATGCAGCGGCTCGGCGGTCGGCCGCAGAACGACGAGCCGCTGGTGGTGATCGACTATGCGCACACGCCGGACGCGCTCGACAAGACGCTCGAAGCCCTGCGCCCGATCGCGGCGGCGCGCGGCGGCCGGCTCGTCTGCATGTTCGGCTGCGGCGGCGACCGCGACGCGACGAAGCGCCCGCTGATGGGCGCGATCGCCGAGCGGCTCGCCGACGAAGTCGTCGTCACGAGCGACAACCCGCGCAGCGAAGATCCACAGCGCATCATCGACCAGATCGTCGCCGGCATGACGGCGCCCGATCGCGCACGCCGTATCGAGGATCGCGCGAGCGCGATCCTGCAGGCCGTGCGCGGCGCCGCGCGCGAAGACGTCGTGCTGCTGGCCGGCAAGGGCCACGAAGCGACGCAGGAAATCATGGGCAAGAAGCGCACGTTCTCGGATCAGGATCACGCGCGGCTCGCGCTGGCGGCGCGCGCGACCCACGGCAAGGGAGGCGGCAAATGACGATGCTCAGTCTCGGCGAAGCCGCGCGCCTGATTCCCGGCGCCGTCGTTCACGGCGATCCGGCCACGACGTTCGAGCGCGTGTCGACCGACAGCCGTACGGCCGGCCCTGGCGACCTGTTCGTCGCGCTGAAGGGCGAGCGCTTCGACGCGCACGACTTCCTCGGCGACGTGGCCGCGCGCGGCGCAGCCGCGGCGCTGGTCGCGCACGTGCCGGCGGGCCTCGCGATGCCGGTCGTCGAAGGCGGCGAGACGCGCGCCGCGCTCGGCGCGCTCGCGCATGGCTGGCGCAAGCGCTTCGCGCTGCCGCTCGTCGCCGTGACGGGCAGCAACGGCAAGACGACCGTCAAGGAAATGATCGCGTCGATCTTCGCGGCAGCGGTCGGCGCCGACGCACGGCTCGCGACGGCCGGCAACCTGAACAACGACATCGGCGTACCGCTGACGCTGCTGCGGCTGTCGGCCGCGCACCGCCTCGCGGTGATCGAGCTCGGCATGAACCATCCGGGCGAGACCGACGTGCTCGCGCGCCTCGCCGCGCCGACCGTCGCGCTCGTCAACAACGCGCAGCGCGAGCACCAGGAGTTCATGGCGACGGTCGAGGCGGTCGCGCTCGAACACGCGGCGGTGATCCACGCGCTCGCGCCGGACGGTGTCGCCGTGTTCCCGGCCGACGATGCGTACGCGGGCATCTGGCGCGTCGCGGCGACCGGCAACCGGATTCTCGATTTCGCGCTGCACGACGCGCAGCGGCAGGTCGACGCCCAAGTCACCGGCCGCTTGCAAGGCGGCGAGCTCGCGATCGACACGCCGTCCGGCGCGCTGACCGTACGGCTGCGCGCGCTCGGCGAGCACAACGCGCGCAACGCGCTGGCGGCGACGGCCGCGGCGCTCGCGGCCGGCGTCGAGCTGGCCGCGATCGGGCGCGGGCTCGAAGCGTTCGAGCCGGTCAAGGGCCGCTTGCAGGTGCGGCGTGCGGAAGTCGGCAGCCTCGCGGGCGCGACGGTCGTCGACGACACCTACAACGCGAACCCCGACTCGATGCGCGCGGCGATCGACGTGCTGGCCGCACAGGCGGCGCCGCGCGTGCTGGTGATCGGCGACATGGGCGAAGTCGGCGACGAAGGCCCGGCCTTTCACCGCGAGATCGGCGCTTATGCGCGCGAGCGCGGCATCGACGCGCTGTTCGCGCTCGGCGATGCGTCGCGCGACGCATGCGCGGCGTACGGCGACACGGCCCGCCATTTCGGCGACGTCGGCGCGCTGCTGACCGCCTTGCTCGCGGCCGGCTACGGCGCGCACGCGACGGTGCTGGTCAAGGGCTCGCGGTACATGAAGATGGAGCGCGTGGTCGACGCGCTGACGAACCAACCTGCGGCGGGCACGGTGCCCGCCGCTCACTGAGTAGAAGGAAGGAAGCATGCTGCTGGCGCTGGCGCAATGGCTGCAAGGAGACGCAAGCTTTTTGCGCTTGTTCACGTACCTGACGTTCCGTGCGGTGATGGCTACCATCACCGCGCTCGGCATCGGGCTCGTGTGCGGACCGTGGGTGATCCGCAAGCTGACGCAAATGAAGGTCGGGCAGGCCGTGCGCAAGGACGGCCCGCAGAGTCATCTCGTCAAGTCCGGCACGCCGACGATGGGCGGCGTGCTGATTCTGATCGGCATCGCGGTCGCGACGCTGCTGTGGGGCGACCTGACGAACCGTTTCATCTGGATCGTGATGCTCGTCACGTTCGGCTTCGGCGTGATCGGCTGGGTCGACGATTACCGCAAGGTGGTCCACAAGGACCCGCGCGGGATGTCGTCGCGCGAGAAGTATTTCTGGCAGTCGGTGATCGGCCTGTTCGCGGCCGTCTACCTGGCGTTCAGCGTGTCCGAGGCGAACAACGTGCGCGTGCTCGACCTGTTCATGGCGTGGGTGAGGAGCGGGCTGTCGATGGGGCTGCCCGCGCGGGCCGACCTGATGCTGCCGTTCCTGAAGTCGATCAGCTACCCGCTCGGCGTGTGGGGCTTCATCGTGCTGACCTATTTCGTGATCGTCGGCGCGAGCAACGCGGTGAACCTGACCGACGGCCTCGACGGCCTCGTGATCATGCCGGTCGTGCTGGTCGGCGCGTCGCTCGGCGTGTTCGCGTACGTGATGGGCAGCTCGGTCTATTCGAAGTACCTGCTGTTCCCGCATATTCCGGGCGCGGGCGAATTGCTGATCTTCTGCTCGGCGATGGGCGGGGCAGGGCTCGCGTTCCTCTGGTACAACACGCACCCCGCGCAGGTGTTCATGGGCGACGTCGGCGCGCTCGCGCTCGGCGGCGCGCTCGGCACCGTCGCGGTGATCGTGCGCCAGGAAATCGTGCTGTTCATCATGGGCGGCATCTTCGTCGCGGAAACGTTGTCGGTGATGCTGCAGGTGTCGTGGTTCAAGTACACGAAAAAACGTTACGGCGAAGGGCGCCGCCTGCTGAAGATGGCGCCGCTGCATCACCATTTCGAATTGTCCGGCTGGAAGGAAACGCAGGTGGTGGTGCGTTTCTGGATCATCACGCTGATGCTGTGCCTGTTCGGTCTGTCCACCCTCAAGCTGCGGTAAAGGAAAGGTAACAAGGATGTCTGGCGAGATGTTTGGAGATCGGCAAAGGCCGATGGTGCTCGTGCTGGGGCTTGGGGAATCGGGCCTCGCGATCGCGCGGTGGTGCGCGAGGCACGGGTGCCGGCTGCGGATTGCCGATACCCGCGAGGCGCCGCCGAACCTTGCCGCGCTGCAGGCCGAAGGCATCGACGCCGAATTCGTCGGCGGCCCGTTCACGCCTGCGCTGCTCGACGGCGGCATCGACATCGTCGGGCTGAGCCCCGGCCTGTCGCCGCTCGAGCCGGCGCTCGCCGCGCTGCTCGCGGCCGCGAGCGAACGCGCGATCGCGGTGTGGGGCGAACTGGAATTCTTCGCGCAGGCGCTGCGCGCGCTCGGCACGAGCGGCTACCAGCCGAAGGTGCTGGCGATCACCGGCACCAACGGCAAGACCACGACGACGAGCCTCACCGGCTTGCTGTGCCAGCGCGCGGGCAAGAAGGTCGCCGTCGCCGGCAACATCAGCCCGGCGATGCTCGACCGGCTCGCGAGCGCGATCGACGAGACGGCGCTGCCCGACGTCTGGGTGCTCGAACTGTCGAGCTTCCAGCTCGAGACCGCGCGTACGTTCGCGCCCGACGCCGCCGCGATTCTGAACATCACGCAGGACCATCTCGACTGGCACGGCAGCTTCGACGCCTATGCGGCGGCGAAGGGCCGCATCTTCGGCGCGACGACCACGCGCGTGCTGAACCGCGACGACGCGGCCGTGATGAAGTTCGCGCCGGCCGCGGGCGCCGCCGATGCGGCGCGCACGGTGACGTTCGGCCTCGGCGAGCCGACGCGGGACGGCGACTACGGGCTGTCGCGCGACAACGGCATCGCGTGGCTCGTCGAAGCGATCGACCGCGACGCGCCGGACGAAACGACGACGACCCGCCGGCGCAAGCGCGACGGCGCGCATACGCCCGATATCGCGCACAAGCGGCTGATGCCGGTCGACGCATTGCGCATCCGCGGGCTGCACAACGCGGCGAACGCGCTGGCCGCGTTCGCGCTCGCGCGTGCGATCGACCTGCCGGCCGCGCCGCTGCTGCATGCGCTGCGCGAATACCGCGGCGAAGCGCATCGCGTCGAGGTGATCGCGACGATCGACGACGTCGACTACGTCGACGACAGCAAGGGCACGAACGTCGGTGCGACGGTGGCCGCGCTCGACGGCCTCGCGCAGAAGATCGTGCTGATCGCCGGCGGCGACGGCAAGGGCCAGGACTTCGCGCCGCTCGTCGCGCCGGTCGCGCGCTGGTGCCGTGCGGTGATGCTGATCGGCCGCGACGCGCCGGCGCTGCGCGCGACGCTCGCCGACACCGGCGTGCCGCTCGCCGACCACGCGACGCTCGAAGGCGCGGTGCGTGCGGCCGCCGAGCTCGCCGAGCCGGGCGATGCGGTGCTGCTGTCGCCTGCCTGCGCGAGCCTCGACATGTTCCGCAACTACGCCCATCGCGCGGACGTGTTCCGCGCGGCGGTGGATGAAATCGCCATCGACAAAGGAGCGACGCCATGAGCTGGTCCGATCGCCTCGTCTCCCGCTTCAACGATCGGCGCGACACCGGCGGCAATGCCGCGGGCGGACGCGCCGCCTCGGCCACGCGCGCCGCGACGGGCGGCCTCGCGAGCGTCGTCAACGGCGTGCGGCCGAGCCGCTCGCGGATGCTCGACTTCGACTACTCGCTGCTGTGGGTCGCGATCGCGCTGCTCGGGCTCGGCGTCGTGATGGTCTATTCGGCATCGATCGCGATGCCCGACTCGCCGAAATACGCGTCGTATCACGATTACGCGTTCCTGATGCGCCATTGCGTGTCGCTCGTCGTCGCGTTCGTCGCGGCGGTGGTCGCGTTCCGCGTGCCCGTATCGACCTGGGACAAATACGCGCCGCATCTTTTCCTGATGGCGCTGGTGGGTCTCGTGATCGTGCTGATCCCGCACGTCGGCAAGGGCGTGAACGGCGCGCGCCGCTGGATTCCGCTCGGCATCACGAACATGCAGCCGTCGGAAATCATGAAGCTCGCGGTGACGATCTATGCGGCGAACTACACGGTGCGCAAGCAGGAGTACATGCAGAGCTTCGCGAAGGGCTTCTTGCCGATGGCGTTCGCGGTTGGCCTGGTCGGCGCGCTGCTGCTGCTCGAGCCGGACATGGGCGCGTTCATGGTGGTCGCGGCGATCGCGATGGGCGTGCTGTTCCTCGGCGGCGTGAACGGCAAGCTGTTCGGCGGGCTGGTCGCGACCGCGATCGGCACGTTCACGATGCTCGTGTGGCTGTCGCCGTGGCGTCGCGAGCGGATCTTCGCGTATCTCGATCCGTGGGACGAGCGCTACGCGCAGGGCAAGGCCTACCAACTCACGCACTCGCTGATCGCGTTCGGCCGCGGCGAGTGGTTCGGCGTCGGCCTCGGCGGCAGCGTCGAGAAGCTCAACTACCTGCCCGAAGCGCATACCGACTTCATCCTCGCGGTGATCGGCGAGGAGCTCGGCTTCGTCGGCGTGCTGGTGGTGATCCTGCTGTTCTACTGGATCGTGCGCCGCGCGTTCGAGATCGGCCGTCAGGCGCTTGCGCTCGACCGCACGTTCGCGGGCCTGATGGCCAAGGGCATCGGCATCTGGTTCGGCGCGCAGACCTTCATCAACATGGGCGTGAACCTCGGCCTGCTGCCGACCAAGGGCCTCACGCTGCCGCTCGTCAGCTACGGCGGCTCGGGCATTCTGCTGAACTGTGTCTCGCTGGCGGTGCTGCTGCGGGTCGATTATGAAAATCGCGTACTGATGCGGGGAGGGAAGGTATGACCTCCCTGCGTCAGTACGCGATTTCGGCGAAGGCTAACTTCGTGCGCGAAGCGCGCGAAGTTAAGCGTAGCGGCCGTAGCCAAAACGTTCGTTCATGCTTGCCAATGCGCGGAGGAAAGGTATGACCGCGTCGCGACGCACGCTGATGGTGATGGCAGGCGGCACCGGGGGCCACGTGTTCCCGGGGCTCGCGGTCGCGCACCGGATGGAAGCGGCGGGCTGGCGCGTCGTATGGCTCGGCAATCCGGCCGGGATGGAAGCGACGCTCGTGCCGAAGCACGGCATTCCGATGGAATACGTGCGCTTCGGCGGGCTGCGCGGCAAGGGGCTGAAGACCAAGCTGACGCTGCCGTTCAACCTGCTGCGCGCGTGCTGGCAAAGCCTCGGCGCGCTGCGCCGCGTGCGGCCGGACGTCGTGCTCGGGATGGGCGGCTACATCACCTTTCCGGCGGGCGTGATGACCGCGCTGTCGGGCCGGCCGCTCGTGCTGCACGAACAGAATTCGATCGCCGGCCTCGCGAACAAGGTGCTCGCCAAGTTCGCGAAGCGGGTGCTGGTCGCATTCCCCGACGCACTGCCGCACGCCGAATGGACCGGCAACCCGATCCGCGCGGAACTTGCGCGCACGGAAGCACCCAAAGCACGCTATGCATCGCGCAGCGGCCCGTTGCACGTGCTCGTGGTCGGCGGCAGTCTCGGTGCCGCCGCGCTGAACGAAGTCGTGCCGCGCGCGCTGGCGCTGCTCGCGCCGGGCGAGCGTCCGCGCATCGTCCATCAGGCGGGCGCGAAGCACATCGATGCGCTGAAGGCGAATTACGAAGCGGCCGGCTTTGCGGGCGGCGACGACGTGCGGCTCGTGCCGTTCATCGACGACATGGCGAGCGCGTACGCGGCGGCCGATCTCGTGATCTGCCGCTCCGGCGCGATGACGGTGTCGGAGATCGCGGCGGTGGGCGTGGCCGCGCTGTTCGTGCCGTTCCCGTACGCGGTCGACGATCACCAGACGACCAACGCCGCGTTTCTCGCCGATGCGGGCGCGGCGGTGCTGGTGCAACAGCGCGACCTCTCGGCGCAACTGCTCGCCGACTGGCTGCGTGGCCAGTCGCGGGCGTCGCTCGCGGCGATGGCCGAGCGTTCGCGCTCGCTGGCAAAGCCCGAGGCCACCGATGAAGTCGCGCGCGTCTGCGCGAAGGTGGCCGGCGCGAACCTGGAACAATTGCAATGAAACACATCGTCAAACATATTCATTTCGTCGGGATCGGCGGCGCGGGCATGAGCGGCATCGCCGAAGTGCTCGTCAATCTCGGCTACGAGGTGAGCGGCTCGGACCTGTCGCGCAATGCGGTGACCGATCGCCTCGCGGCGCTCGGCGCGCGCATCGCGATCGGGCACGACGCGGCGAACATCGAAGGTGCGAACGCGGTCGTCGTGTCGACGGCCGTGCGCTCGGACAACCCCGAAGTGCTGGCCGCGCGCCACCAGCGCGTGCCGATCGTGCAGCGTGCGGTGATGCTCGCGGAGCTGATGCGCCTGAAGCAGGGCATCGCGATCGCCGGCACGCACGGCAAGACCACCACGACGAGCCTCGTCGCGAGCGTGCTCGCGGCCGGCGGCCTCGATCCGACCTTCGTGATCGGCGGGCGGCTGATCAGCGCCGGCGCGAACGCGCGGCTCGGCACCGGCGACTTCATCGTCGCGGAGGCCGACGAGTCGGACGCGTCGTTCCTGAACCTGTATCCGGTGATCGAAGTCATCACGAACATCGACGCCGATCATATGGACACCTACGGCCACGATTTCGCGCGGCTCAAGCAGGCGTTCATCGAATTCACGCAGCGCCTGCCGTTCTACGGCAGCGCCGTCGTGTGCGTCGACGATCCGAACGTGCGCCAGATCATCCCGTTCATCTCGAAGCCGGTCGTGCGCTACGGGCTGTCGGCCGACGCGCAGGTGCGCGCGGAGAACATCGACGCGCGCGACGGCCGCATGCACTTCACGGTGATCCGCGAAGGCCGCTCGCCGCTCGCGGTGGTGCTGAATCTGCCGGGCCTGCACAACGTGCAGAACGCGCTCGCGGCGATCGCGATCGCGACCGATCTCGGCGTGTCGGACGACGCGATCCAGCTCGCGCTGGCGGAATTCAACGGCGTCGGCCGGCGCTTCCAGCGCTACGGCGAGGTGCCGAGCGCGGACGGCGGCCAGTACACGCTGATCGACGACTACGGCCACCACCCGGTCGAGATGGCGGCGACGATCGCGGCCGCGCGCGGCGCGTTCCCGGGCCGCCGCCTCGTGCTGGCGTTCCAGCCGCACCGCTACACGCGCACGCGCGACTGCTTCGACGATTTCGTCAACGTGCTGTCGACGGTCGATGCGCTGGTGCTGACGGAAGTCTATGCGGCGGGCGAGGCGGCGATCGCGACGGCCAACGGCGACGCGCTGTCGCGTGCGCTGCGCACGGTAGGGAAGGTGGACCCGGTGTTCGTCGCGACGGTCGACGACGTGCCGGACGCACTGGCCAAGGTCGCGCGCAACGGCGACGTGGTGATCACGATGGGCGCGGGTTCGATCGGCGGCGTGCCGGCGAAGATCGTGCAGAACACGCAACAGAAGGGATGACATGAGCGGGATCGATCCGAAACGTTTCGGCAAGGTGGCGGTGTTGTTCGGCGGCGAGTCGGCCGAACGCGAGGTGTCGCTCACCTCGGGCCGCCTCGTGCTGCAGGGCCTGCGCGACGCAGGCATCGACGCGCATCTGTTCGACCCGGCCGAGCGGCCGCTGTCGGCGCTGAAGGACGAAGGCTTCGTGCGCGCGTTCAACGCGCTGCACGGCGGCTACGGCGAGAACGGCCAGATCCAGGGCGCGCTCGATTTCTACGGGATCCGCTACACGGGCAGCGGCGTGCTCGGCTCGGCGCTCGGTCTCGACAAGTTCCGCACCAAGCTCGTGTGGCAGCAGACGGGCGTGCCGACGCCGCCGTTCGAAACGGTGCTGCGCGGCGACGACTACGCGGCGCGCGCGACCGAGATCGTCGCGAAGCTGGGCCTGCCGCTGTTCGTGAAGCCGGCGAGCGAAGGCTCGAGCGTCGCCGTGCTGAAGGTGAAGACGGCCGACGCGTTGCCCGCCGCACTGTCGGAAGCCGCGACGCACGACAAGATCGTGATCGTGGAGAAGAGCATCGAGGGCGGCGGCGAGTACACCGCGTGCATCGCCGGCGATCTCGACCTGCCGCTGATCAAGATCGTGCCGGCCGGCGAGTTCTACGACTATCACGCGAAGTACGTCGCCGACGATACGCAGTACCTGATCCCGTGCGGTTTGCCGGCGGCGCAGGAAGCGGAGCTGAAGCGCATCGCGCGGCGCGCGTTCGACGTGCTCGGCTGCACCGACTGGGGCCGCGCGGACTTCATGCTGGACGCGGCCGGCAACGCGTACTTCCTCGAAGTGAACACGGCGCCCGGGATGACCGATCATTCGCTGCCGCCGAAGGCCGCACGCTCGATCGGCATCAGCTATTCGGAGCTGGTCGTGAAGGTGCTGTCGCTTACGCTCAACGATTGACGCAGGAACGGAACGACGTATGTGGAACAACGTTCGCCAACTCAACCTTGCCGCCAGCGCGCTGTACGCGCTGCTGCTGCTCGTGTTGGCGGCGGCCGGCTGCTACTGGCTGATCCAGCGTCCGACGTTCGCGCTGCGCGAGATCCGGATCGACGGCGACACCGAACACATCAACTCGCCGACGGTGCGCGCGGGGGTGGTCGGCCGGCTGAAGGGCAACTTCTTCACGGTCGATCTCGACACGGCGCGCGCCGCGTTCGAGCAGATGCCGTGGGTGCGCCACGCGAGCGTGCGCCGCGTGTGGCCGAATGCGCTGGCTGTCACGCTCGAGGAGTACAAACCGCTCGGAACGTGGGGCAGCGCGCAGCTCGTCAGCGTCGACGGCGAGCTGTTCACCGCGAACCAGGGCGAGCTGGATCAGGAGCTGCCCGCGTTCGACGGTCCGGAGGGCAGTGCAAGGGAAGTCGTCGCGCGCTATCGCGACTTCATGAACTGGTTTGCGCCGCTGAAGGCGGCGCCTGAAGAAGTGACGCTGTCGGCGCGTTACGCGTGGACGGTGAAGCTGTCGAACGGCATGCAGGTCGAGCTGGGCAAGGAGCGCACCAGCGAAACCCTGCACGACCGCAGCCAGCGCCTCGTCGCCGCGTGGCCGGCCGTCACGCAGCGCTGGGGCAACGACATCGAGTACGCGGACCTGCGTTATCCGAACGGGTTCGCGATACGTGCGGCAGGCATGCGGTTCCTGACCGATACCGACAAGCGCAAGCAGTAACGAGAGATCACACGCAAGAGCACTTTATGAGCAAAGACTACAAGGATCTGCTGGTTTCCCTCGACATCGGCACGTCGAAGGTGGTGGCCATCGTCGCCGAGCTGAAGGGCGAGGGCCATTACGAGGTGATCGGCCTCGGCCAGAGCGAATCGAAAGGTCTGAAGAAGGGCGTGGTGGTCAACATCGAGGCCACCGTGCAGTCGATCCAGCGCGCGCTCGAGGAAGCCGAGCTGATGGCCGACTGCAAGATCACCAACGTGTTCACGGGGATCGCGGGCAGCCACATCCGCAGCTTCAACTCGAGCGGGATGGTCGCGATCAAGGACAAGGAAGTCACGCAGACGGACGTCGCGCGCGTGATCGAGACCGCGAAGGCGATCAACATCCCGACCGACCAGCAGGTGCTGCACATCCTCACGCAGGAATTCATCATCGACGGCCAGGAAGACGTGCGCGAGCCGATCGGGATGAGCGGCATCCGCCTCGAAGTGAAGGTGCACATCGTGACGGGCGCGGTCAGCGCCGCGCAGAACATCGTCAAGTGCGTGCGCCGCTGCGGGCTCGAAGTGAACGACCTGATCCTGCAGCCGCTCGCGTCGTCGCTCGCCGTGCTCACCGAGGACGAGAAGGATCTCGGCGTGGTGCTGGTCGACATCGGCGGCGGCACGACCGACATCGCGATCTTCGCGGAAGGTGCGATCCGCCATACCGCGGTGATTCCGATCGCCGGCGACCAGATCACGAGCGACATCGCGATGGCGCTGCGCACGCCGACGCCGGACGCGGAAGACATCAAGGTCGGCTACGGGATCGCGAAGCAGGCGCTCGCCGATCCGGACGAGATGGTCGAAGTGCCGGGCCTCGGCGAACGCGGGCCGCGCACGCTGTCGCGCCAGGCGCTCGCGGCGGTGATCGAGCCGCGCGTCGAAGAACTGTTCTCGCTCGTGCAGCAGGTCGTGCGCGAGTCGGGCTACGAAGAACTGCTGAGCTCCGGCGTGGTCATTACCGGCGGCGCGTCGATGATGCCCGGCATGGTCGAGCTCGGCGAAGACATTTTCCTGAAACCGGTGCGCATCGGCGCGCCGGAATACGCAGGCGGCCTCGCCGACGTGGTGCGCAACCCGCGCTACTCGACGGCGATGGGCCTGCTGGTCGAAGGCAGTGCGCAGCGCATGCGCGGCCGCAAGGTCGCCGTGCAGTCCGGCAACGCGGGGCAGATCTTCTCGCGGATGAAGGAGTGGTTCCTGAGCAACTTCTGACCAACCGAATCGAAATTCGCGCCGGTGCCGGCGGCCGGCGCGCGACAGGGGGTTGCCCGATCTCCTGCCGAATAACGGCCGCGTAGTCTTATTTTCTTGACGGAGGCAACAATGGAATTCGAAATGCTGGAAACCGAAACCAACGGCACCATCATCAAGGTGGTCGGCGTTGGCGGCGCTGGCGGCAATGCCGTTCAGCACATGATCAACCGGGGCGTGCAGGGCGTCGACTTCATCGTGATGAACACCGACGCACAGGCGCTGTCGCGTGCACGCGCACCGTCCGTGATCCAGCTCGGCAACACCGGCCTCGGCGCCGGCGCGAAGCCGGAGATGGGCAAGGCGGCGGCCGAAGAGGCGCGCGAGCGCATCGCCGACGCACTGCGCGGCGCGCACATGGTGTTCATCACGGCCGGCATGGGCGGTGGCACGGGCACGGGCGCGGCGCCGGTCGTCGCGCAGATCGCGAAGGAGATGGGCATCCTGACGGTCGGCGTCGTCAGCAAGCCGTTCGAATTCGAAGGCGGCAAGCGCATGCGCGTCGCAGAAGCAGGCTCGCAGCAACTGGAGGATCACGTCGACTCGCTGATCGTCGTCCTGAACGACAAGCTGTTCGACGTGATGGGCGATGACGCCGAGATGGACAAGTGCTTCCAGTGCGCGGACGACGTGTTGAACAACGCGGTCGCAGGCATCGCCGAAATCATCAACGTCGACGGCCTCGTGAACGTCGACTTCGAAGACGTGAAGACGGTGATGGGCGAGCAGGGCAAGGCGATGATGGGCACGGCGACGGTCGCCGGCGTCGATCGCGCGCGCCTCGCGGCGGAACAGGCCGTGGCGAGCCCGCTGCTCGAAGGCGTCGATCTGTCGGGCGCGCGCGGCGTGCTGGTCAACATCACGTCGAGCCGCTCGCTGCGCCTGTCGGAAACGCGCGAAGTGATGAACACGATCAAGAGCTACGCGGCGGAAGACGCGACGGTGATCTTCGGTGCGGTGTACGACGACGCGATGGGCGATGCGCTGCGCGTGACGGTCGTCGCAACGGGCCTCGGCCGTGCGGCGAAGAAGCAGCAATCGGCGCCGATGACGCTGCTGCGCACCGGCACCGATAACCAGCCGGTCAGCGCGGTGTCGCACGGCTATGCGCAGCCGCAGCACGTCAGCACGGCCGACTACGGCGCGCTCGATACGCCGGCGGTGTGGCGCAATTCGCGCGAAACCGCGGCATCGCACGTGCAGGCGCTGCAGGAAAAGGGTGTCGACACCTACGACATCCCGGCTTTCCTGCGCAAGCAGGCCGACTGACGGCACACTGAGGCGAAGCCGCGGCGAGCTGCCGCGGTAACGCCGGCGTGACGGATGCCACGGACCACGACAGGCCGCGTCGAAGCGACGCCGGGCCGGGAGACGTGCCCTCTTCGCGTGAGCGAAGCGGGATGGGCCGCGCTGTCCGCAACACGCCGCAAAACCGTATCGCTATGAGGGACCAGCCATGATTCAAGTGGGCGAAGCGCTGCCCGACGCGCAATTGTTCGAATACGTCGACGACGCGCGCGAAGGCTGCACGCTGGGGCCGAACGCCGTCAGCGTGCGCGAGCAGGTGGCGGGAAAACGCGTGGTGATCTTCGGATTGCCGGGTGCTTTCACGCCGACCTGTTCGGCGCAGCATGTGCCGGGCTACGCCGAGCATGCCGAGCAGTTGGGCGCGGCCGGCATCGACGAGCTCTGGTGCGTGTCCGTCAACGACGCATTCGTGATGGGCGCATGGGGACGTGATCTGCACACCGCGGGCAAGGTGCGCATGATCGCGGACGGCAGCGCTGCTTTCACTCATGCGCTGGGGCTGACGCAGGATTTGTCCGCGCGTGGCATGGGAATCCGTTCCCTGCGCTACGCGATGGTGGTCGACGACGGTGTGGTCAAGACGCTGGCCGTCGAAGCACCGGGCAAATTCGAAGTGAGCGATGCAGCGAGTGTGCTCGCGACACTAAGGCCCTGATCGGGCGTGCACCGTTGCCGTGAGGCAACGCCGAGCAGCACCGCCAGGCCAGTTGTAACACGGGCCGATGACCGGAAACGCCTCCGTTCCGGGCATCGGCCCGTCCCGTATTCGCGCGGGTAAACAGTCGAAACAGATTGATACGCAGTTTCAACCAGCGTCGAATAGGGAATTACGCTATAATCTCACCTATCGAATATAACTCCTGATTGATATTCTCAATCAAGCAGAAGAACACCATGCTGAAGCAGCGCACCATCAAATCGATCGTGAAGACCGTGGGTATCGGTCTGCACTCGGGCCGCAAGGTCGAACTGACGCTCCGCCCGGCCGCGCCGGGCACGGGGATCGTGTTCTCGCGCGTCGATTTGCCGACGCCCGTCGACATCCCGGCCTCCGCGATGTCGATCGGCGATACGCGGCTCGCGTCGGTGCTGCAGAAGGACGGTGCGCGCGTGTCGACCGTCGAGCACCTGATGTCCGCGTGTGCGGGCCTGGGCATCGACAATCTCTATGTCGACGTGACGGCCGAGGAAATTCCGATCATGGACGGCAGCGCCGCGTCCTTCGTGTTCCTGATCCAGTCGGCGGGCATCGAGGAGCAGAACGCGCCGAAGCGCTTCATCAAGGTGACGAAGCCGGTCGAAATCCGCGATGGTGACAAGTTCGCGCGCCTCGACCCGTTTTTCGGCTTCAAGCTGAAGTTCACGATCGACTTCCGTCACCCGGCCGTGGACAAGACCGGCCAGGAACTCGAGGTCGATTTCGCGAATACGTCGTACGTGCGCGAGATCGCGCGTGCGCGCACGTTCGGTTTCGCGCACGAGGTCGAGATGATGCGCGAGCTGGGCCTCGCACGCGGCGGCAGCATGGACAACGCGATCGTGCTCGACGAATACCGGATCCTCAACAACGACGGCTTGCGCTACGACGACGAGTTCGTGAAGCACAAGATGCTCGACGCGATCGGCGACCTGTACGTGGTCGGCCATCCGCTGCTGGCATCGTACACGGCTTACAAGTCGGGCCACGGGCTGAACAACGCGCTGCTGCGCGAACTGCTCGCGCACGAAGACGCCTACGAGATCGTCACGTTCGACGATCCGCAATCCGCACCGAAGGGGTTCGCGTTCGATACGCAGACGGCCTTCGCGTGATCGGCGGCAGGCACGCGCGATAAAAAAGCGACCTTCGGGTCGCTTTTTTATCGCGCGTGCCGCGGCGGCGCGCTTCAACGCGGCGATTTCGGGCCGTGGCGCGCGGCCATCCGCGCGAGCGCCGCCTGCAGCGGCGACGGTTCGAGATGGTCGGCGAGCTCGCGCAGCGCCGCCACGCCGACCGACGTCATCCGCGCCTGCTTCACGTGCGGCGGTTCCGGCGCATCCTTCGGCCGCACGCGCACCCGCAGCGCGTCCACCGGCCAGCCGCGCTTTTGCAGATCGGCGAGCAGCCGGCGCTCGACCTGACGCAGCCGCGCGGCGAGCGCATTGTGCGCGGCAAAAAGGGTCAGCGTACCGTCCTTGATCGAGCCCGGTTCGACATGACTGGCGAGATAGTCGGGCAGCAGCGCGGTGAGGTCGCGCTGCAGCGACGCGACCTGTTCGACGCCGGCACGCAGCGCCGCGAACGCGTCGGTGCGGTTGAGCACTTCGGACACGGGCTGCGGGCGATACGTGGAGAGCGGGCCGAAACGCTTGGAAAATCGGTTCATCGAGGCATTCTTCGGGCGCGCACGCGCGCGGAGGTTGACGCCGATTGTACCCGCGCCGGCGCATGCACGGGCGGCTTTCGGCCGCGCGCGGCGGCTCGCCGGAACCGTTGCCGCGCGCGGCGCGCGTGCCGCGCCGACACCGGCGCGTGCTTTCCCGCGTGCTAAAATTCCTCGTTTGATTCCACTAATTCGCTAAGCCGCCGAGGCTCGGGCGTCGAGGGCGCGCAACGCGTGCCGGGCGCCGGTGCTGCGACGCAGGATCCGATCCGATGACAACCGGTTTTCTCCAGAAAATTTTTGGCAGCCGCAACCAACGGCTCGTCAAGCAATACCAAAAGACCGTCGCGGCGATCAATGCGCTCGAACCGCAGATCGAAAAGCTGACGGACGACCAGTTGCGCGGCAAGACGGACGAGTTCCGTCAGCGGATCGCGGCCGGCGAGTCGCTCGACAAGCTGCTGCCCGAGGCGTTCGCGGTGTGCCGCGAGGCGAGCCGCCGCGTGCTCAAGATGCGCCACTTCGACGTGCAGCTGATCGGCGGCATGGTGCTCCACTACGGCAAGATCGCCGAAATGCGCACTGGCGAAGGCAAGACGCTCGTCGCGACGCTGCCGGTGTACCTGAACGCGCTGGCAGGCCGCGGCGTGCACGTGGTGACCGTCAACGATTACCTCGCGCAGCGCGACGCCGAATGGATGGCGCGCCTCTACAACTTCCTCGGTCTGTCGGTCGGCATCAACCTGTCCGGCATGGAGCACGACCAGAAGCAGCAGGCCTACGCGGCCGACATCACGTACGGCACGAACAACGAGTTCGGCTTCGACTACCTGCGCGACAACATGGTCTACGAGACCGATGCGCGCGTGCAGCGGGCGCTGAACTTTGCAGTCGTCGACGAAGTCGACTCGATCCTGATCGACGAGGCGCGTACCCCGCTGATCATCTCGGGCCAGGCGGAAGACCACACCGAACTGTACGTGCGGATGAACGCGCTGCCGCCGCTGCTCGAGCGCCAGATCGGCGAGGAGAAGGCCGACGGCACGGGCGTCGAGAGGCCGGGCGACTACACGCTCGACGAGAAGTCGCGCCAGGTGTTCCTGACCGAATCGGGCCACGAGAAGGCCGAGCGCCTGCTCGCGGAGTGGGGCCTGATCGGTGAAGGCGAGAGCCTGTACGCGCCGCAGAACATCACGCTGATGCACCACGTGTACGCGGCGCTGCGCGCCCACACGCTGTTCCACAAGGATCAGCATTACGTCGTGCAGAACGGCGAAGTGGTGATCGTCGACGAATTCACCGGCCGCCTGATGGCCGGCCGCCGCTGGTCCGACGGCCTGCACCAGGCGGTCGAGGCGAAGGAGCACGTGAAGATCCAGAGCGAGAACCAGACGCTCGCGTCGATCACGTTCCAGAACTACTTCCGGATGTACGCGAAGCTCGCGGGCATGACCGGCACCGCCGACACCGAAGCATACGAATTCAACGAGATCTACGGCCTCGAGACGGTCGTGATCCCGACCAACCGTCCGCCGAAGCGGATCGACAAGCAGGACCAGATCTACAAGACGGCCAAGGAGCGTTACGACGCGGTGATCCGCGACATTCGCGAATGCTACGAGCGCGGCCAGCCGGTGCTGGTCGGCACGACGTCGATCGAGAATTCGGAGTTGCTGTCGCACCTGCTGACGCAGGCCGGGCTGCCGCATGAAGTGCTGAACGCGAAGCAGCACGAGCGCGAAGCGGCGATCGTCGCCGAAGCCGGCCGTCCGAAGCGCATCACGATCGCGACCAACATGGCCGGCCGCGGCACCGACATCGTGCTCGGCGGCAACGCCGAGAAGCAGGCGGCGTTCCTCGAGGCCGACGATTCGATCCCGCCGGACGAAAAGGCGCGCCGCATCAAGCAGCTGCACGACGAGTGGGAAACGCTGCACGAGCAGGTGAAGGCCGCGGGCGGCCTGCACATCATCGGCACCGAGCGCCACGAATCGCGCCGGATCGACAACCAGCTGCGCGGCCGTGCGGGCCGCCAGGGCGATCCGGGCTCGTCGCGCTTCTACCTGTCGCTCGACGATCCGCTGCTGCGCATCTTCGCGGGCGACCGCGTGCGCTCGATCATGGATCGCCTGAAGATGCCGGAAGGCGAGGCGATCGAGGCCGGCATCGTCACGCGCTCGATCGAATCCGCGCAGCGCAAGGTCGAAGCGCGCAACTTCGACATCCGCAAGCAGCTGCTCGAATACGACGACGTGTCGAACGACCAGCGCAAGGTGATCTATCAGCAGCGCAACGAATTGCTCGAAGCGCACGACATCACCGAAACCATTTCGGCGATGCGTCATGGCGTGATCACCGAAGTCGTGCACCAGTTCGTGCCGGCAGGCAGCATCGAGGAACAGTGGGACGTGCCGGAGCTCGAGGAAGTGCTGCGCAACGACTGGCAGCTCGATCTCGCGATCCAGGAAATGGTGAACGAGTCGTCGTCGATCACGGCCGAGGAGATTCTCGAGGCCGTGACGAGCGCCGCGGACGAGCAGTACGAAGCGAAGGTCGCGATGGTCGGCCGCGAGTCGTTCAGCGCGTTCGAGCGTTCGGTCATGCTGCAGACGGTCGACCGCCTGTGGCGCGAGCATCTGGCCGCGCTCGATCACCTGCGCCAGGGCATCCATCTGCGCGGCTATGCGCAGAAGAACCCGAAGCAGGAATACAAGCGCGAAGCGTTCGAGCTGTTCGCCGCGATGCTCGACGCGATCAAGCAGGAAGTCACGCGCATCGTGATGAACGTGCAGATCCAGTCGCCGGAGCAGCTCGAGGAAGCCGCCGAGCAGATCGAGGAGCAGGGCGGCCATCTCGAGAACGTCGAGTTCCAGCACGCCGACTACGCCGAATCGGGCGCGCCGGTGGCGAACGTCGCGGTTGCGGCGGCCGCCACGGCCGACATGGTCGGCAGCGCGATGACCCACGGCGGCGCCGGCGGCGAGATGCCGAAGGTCGGCCGCAACGACCCGTGCCCGTGCGGCAGCGGCAAGAAGTACAAGCAATGTCACGGGAAGCTGTCATGATCGGCGGCGGCGCGCATGCGCGTGCCGCATCGTTCGCAGCTTCGAGTCAGTGATGTGAGTTGCGGCGGCCCGTTCCCGCGGCCGCCGGTTCTTCCAATCGATGCCGGCGCGTGCCGGCATTTTCCATCCGGCAGGTGTGCCCCATGGCTGTCAATTTTCCGTCGATCGATCCCGCCCAATTGCATCCCGTCGCCGGCGTCACGCTCGGCTGGGCGGAAGCGAACATCCGCAAGCCGAATCGCAAGGACGTGCTGGTCATTTCCGTCGACGAAGGCGCGACGGTTGCCGGCGTATTCACCGAGAACCGCTTCTGCGCCGCGCCGGTGATCGTGTGCCGCGAGCATCTGGCGAAGGTTCGTGCGGGCGGCGCGGGCATCCGCGCGCTGGTCGTGAATACCGGCAATGCGAACGCGGGCACCGGCGAGCCGGGCCTCGCGAACACCCGCGAAACCTGCGCGGAGCTCGCGCGCCTCGCGGGCCTCGACGCCGCGCAGGTGCTGCCGTTCTCGACCGGCGTGATTCTTGAGCCGCTGCCGATCGACCGCCTGAAGGCAGGGCTGCCGGCCGCGCTCGCGAACCGCAACGCGGCGAACTGGTACGACGCCGCGCAGGCGATCATGACGACCGACACGCTGCCGAAGGCCGCGTCGCGTCAGGTGACGATCGACGGCCACACGGTCACGCTGACCGGCATCAGCAAGGGCGCCGGGATGATCAAGCCGAACATGGCGACGATGCTCGGCTTCCTCGCTTTCGACGCGAACGTCGCACAGCCGGTGCTCGACACGCTCGTGAAGGAAGTCGCCGACCGCTCGTTCAACTGCATCACGATCGACGGCGATACGTCGACGAATGACTCGTTCATCCTGATCGCGTCGGGCAAGAGCACGCTGCCCGCGATCACGTCGACCGATACGCCGGCCTATGCGGCGCTGCGGGACGCGGTCACGCAGGTCGCGCAGCAGCTGTCGCAGCTGATCGTGCGCGACGGCGAAGGTGCGACGAAATTCATGACCGTGCAGGTCGAGGGCGGCAAGAGCGTCTCCGAGTGCCGCCAGATCGCCTACGCGATCGGCCATTCGCCGCTGGTGAAGACGGCCTTCTATGCGTCCGACCCCAATCTGGGCCGGATCCTGGCTGCGATCGGCTATGCGGGCGTCGCCGATCTCGACGTCGGCAAGATCGACCTCTATCTCGACGACGTGCTGGTCGCCAAGGCCGGCGGCCGCAACCCGGCCTACCAGGAAGAAGACGGTCAGCGCGTGATGAAGCAGAGCGAAATCACGATCCGCGTGCTGCTTGGCCGCGGCGATGCGCAGGCGACGGTGTGGACGTGCGATTTGTCGCACGACTACGTGAGCATCAACGCGGACTACCGCTCCTGATCGCGGGCGCTCGAACGACATGGACAAGCTCGAACAGTTTCTGACGCGTGCGGAAGCGCTGCTCGGCCGCCTCGAGGGGCTGCTGCCGCCCGCGCCGGCGGACGTCGACTGGAATGCGGCCACCGCGTTCCGCTGGCGCAAGCGCCAGGGGCGCGGCTATCTGCAGCCGGTGCCGGCGGCGTCGACGATCACGCTCGACGATCTTCACAACATCGACCGGCAAAAAGGGCTGATCGAGCAAAATACGCGTCAGTTCGTGCAGCGCAAGCCGGCCAACAACGTGCTGCTGACCGGCGCGCGCGGCACCGGCAAGTCGTCGCTGATCAAGGCGTGCCTGAACGCGTACGCGAACGACGGGCTGCGCCTGATCGAAGTCGACAAGGACGATCTGCACGATCTCGGCGACATCGTCGAGCTGATCTCGCCGCGCCCGGAGCGCTTCATCGTGTTCTGCGACGACTTGTCGTTCGAGGACGGCGAATCGGGGTACAAGGCGCTGAAGGTCGCGCTCGACGGCTCGATCGCCGCGCAGTCGGACAACGTGCTGATCTACGCGACCTCCAACCGCCGCCATCTGCTGCCGGAGTACATGAGCGACAACGAGTCGTACAAGCACCTGCCGGACGGCGAGATCCACCCGGGCGAAGTGGTCGAGGAGAAGATCTCGCTTTCTGAGCGCTTCGGCCTGTGGGTCAGCTTCTACCCGTTCAAGCAGGACGACTACCTCGACATCGTCGCGCACTGGCTGCGCCATTTCGGTTGCGCGGACACCGAGATCGACACGGCGCGCGGCGACGCGCTCGTGTGGGCGCTCGAGCGCGGTTCGCGTTCGGGGCGCGTCGCGTGGCAGTTCGCGCGCGACTGGTCGGGCCGCAAGGAGCGAGCATGAGCACGGCGCATGCAACGGACGCCGGGCGCGCGCCCGACGGCCGCAAGGTGACGGAAGTCGCGGTCGGCGTGATGGTGCAGTCCGACGGGACGCCCGGCGGCTGCCGCTATCTGCTCGCGCAGCGGCTGCAGGGCAAGCCCTATGAAGGCTACTGGGAGTTCCCGGGCGGCAAGCTCGAGGCCGGCGAGAGCGTCGAGGGGGCGCTCGCGCGCGAGCTGCACGAGGAGCTCGGCATCGTCGTCACGGCGAGCGAGCGCTGGCACACGCTCGAGCACGATTATCCGCATGCGTACGTGCGGCTCTATTTCTGCAAGGTGACGGGCTGGACGGGCGAGCTGCACGGCAAGGAAGGGCAGGCGTTCGCGTGGCAGCCGCTGCCGGTCGACGTCGCGCCGCTGTTGCCCGCCGCGCTGCCGGTGCTCGAATTGCTTGAGAAGGAAGCGGCGTCGCAATGACGCCGTCGCGGCCCGCCGACTGAAAAGGCGGGCCATATCGGCCAGGGTTGGCCGGCCGTTCGGAGTCAGACGTCGCGGCGCGTGTCGCCGCCGTCTTCCTCGGACGACGGACCTTCGTCGGACGAACCGCCGATCCGATACTTTTCCGCAGCCCATGCGCCGAGGTCGAGCTGCTTGCAGCGGGCCGAACAGAACGGTCGGAACTTGTTTTCGTGTGTCCAGCGCACTTCGGCGCCGCACGACGGGCATTTCACAACGGTAACCATACGAAAGCGTAAAACCGGCACGCGGCCGTTACAGGTTGCAGAGTGTCAGATGGAACGGTACGTCGATGTCGACTGCGCGCGGACGCACATCGCCGTCCTGCATGGTGAATCGCACCCACAGCATGTATTTGTTGGCGCTCGCTTCGGGGATCACGTGCAGCTCCGGCGGCACGCGCACCTGCATCAGCTGATAGGTGCGCCCGGACAGCATTTGCTGATAGCTGCCCTGCATCGCCATCACCTTCGACGCCTGGCCCGATTCGCGCGCAAGCCGCAGCACGATCGCCGCGGCGTCGCGCAGCGGCAGCAGCGGCGCCACCCATTTCGCGATGTCCTGGCGCCGCTGTTCGGCCGGCCATTGTTGCCACGCGTAGTACGACGGCAGGTCGAACTTGCAGGTGCCGCCCGGAATGACCGCGCGGCTGCGGATGCTCGCGAGCCACTCGTTGTCGACCAGATGCTGCCCCGTCTTGCCCTGCATCTGCGCAAGATTGGCGAGCGTCTGCTCGATTTCGCCGAGCACGGCTTCGAGCGCATTCTGTTCGATGCCCGGATTGCCGCGGAACGGCGCGAGCGTCTGGCGCTGACGTTCGAGCTCCTTCATCAGATCCGATTTCAGGTCCGCGCGGCCGGTGACCTCGGCGATCTCGAACAGCGTCGTCAACGCGACGTGATGTTCGCGCGGGTCCTCCTGAGCCAAAAAGAACGCGAAGCGCTCGAACAGGTCCTCGAGGCGCAGCAGCGTGCGGATTCGCTCGTTGAACGGATACTCGTAAAGAATCAAGCGCGCTCGCCTCTCGGGTAGGGATAGAAACAATGCAGGACATTCTAATGCCCCCTCTCTACCCTAGCAACGCGCCAATTTCGTGCACCATCGCGCGCGAGCGCCGCGTTCAGTGTTTTGCAGCCGCGAATGCGAGGTAGCGTTGGTGCAATGCATCGACCTGTGCGGCCAGCGCGTCGGGCGTCGTCGCGTCGTTGACGATCACGTCGTCGGCAGCGGCCAGGCGCGCTTCGCGCGTCGCTTGTCGCGCGATGATCGCCTCGACCTGCTCGCGCGTGAAGCCATTGCGCTGCATCACGCGCGCGATCTGGGTGTCGACCGGGCAGTCGACGACGAGCACGCGATCGCAGCGCGCCTTCCAATTGCGCGACTCGACCAGCAGCGGCACGACGAAAATCACGTACGGGCCCTGCGCGTCGCGGGCCTCGCGTTCCGTCTCCGCGCGAATCAGCGGATGCGTGATCGCTTCGAGCCGCCTGCGCGCGTCTTCGTCGCTGAAGATGAGTGCGCGCATCCGTGCGCGGTCGAGCGAGCCGTCGGCCGCGACGAACGCGGGCCCGAACGTCTGCTCGATCGCCGGCATCGCGAGACCGGCCGGCGCGGTGATGCGGTGCGCGATCAGGTCGGTATCGACCAGCGATGCGCCGCGTGCGGCGAACAGGTCGGCGACGGTCGTCTTGCCGCTGCCGATCCCGCCGGTGAGTCCTATTGCATACATACGAGCCTCCGCCGCGCCGCCGCGATCGAGCGCGACGGCTGCGTGCGACGTAGCGAACGCGAACGAGGCGGACACGGGCGTCGCACCATGTCAGCCGCCGAGCGCCGAATAGAAAGGGGTACCGAAAAACAGCGTTGCGACGCCGCCGGCCGCGAGGAACGGACCGAACGGAATCGGCTCCTCGAAGCGCATGCGGCCGCGCCACGTCGCGACCAGCCCGACGATCGCGCCGGTCACCGCGGCGAACAGCACGACCTGCGGCAGCGCGGCCCAGCCCATCCATGCACCGAGCGCGGCGAGCAGCTTCAGATCGCCGAAGCCGATGCCTTCGATGCCGCGCAGCCATCTGAACAGCCAGTAGATCGACCACAGGAACAGGTATCCGGACATCGCGCCGATCACGGCCGACTGCAGCGACGTGAACATGCCCGCGAGGTTCAACGCGAGGCCTGCCCACAGCAGCGGCAGCGTCATCGAGTCGGGCAGGTAGCCGGTCCGGATGTCGATCGCGCTCATCGCGAGCAGCGCGGCGCATAGGCCGAACGCGGCGATTGCTGCGCCGGTCGGGCCGAATGCGGCGAGCGAACCGGCGGCGAGCAGGGCGCCGGCGAGTTCGACGAGCGGATAGCGGATACCGATGGCGTGACCGCACTGACGACAGCGCCCGCGCAACATCACGTAGCTGAGGAGCGGTACATTCTCCCATGCGCGCAATACGTGGCCGCAGTGCGGGCATGCGCTGCGCGGGCGCCACAGATCGTAGCGCTGCGGATAGCCGTCGTCGGGCGCCGCGTCTGCGTTGCCGGTCGCTTCGGCGATTTCGGCGCGCCACGCGCGCTGCATCATCACCGGAACCCGGTGCGCGACGACGTTGATGAAGCTGCCGACGCACAGACCGATCACGACGGCGAACGCATACTGCACCGCGGGCGGCAGCAGCGCCAGCGCGAGCAACGTGCCGGCGGGCGAATCGGGAACGGGGAACATGGGCGCGCGCGTCATCGGGTCAGGGTTCGGTAGGCGACGGAATCGGATGCGATGCTACACCACGTTGCCGAGCTGAAGGATGGGCAGATACATCGCGATCACGAGCGCGCCGACGAGTGCGCCAAGCACGATCACGATCAACGGTTCGCCGAGCGCCGCGAGCGCATCGAGGCGCGCGTCGAGCTGACGCTCGCAGAGCGACGCGATATCGGCCAGCATCGTGTCGAGCGCGCCGGTTTCCTCGGCGACGGCGATGGGCTGCACGACGTCGTCCGGAAAGCACCCGGCCGCGTGCATCGCATCGGCGAGCCGTACGCCGCGCAGCACGCGGGCCGCGATCTGCTCGGTGGCGCGCTCGAACACCGGATGGCCGGACGCGCGTTCGAGCGTCGCGAATGCGTCGGCGAGCGGCACGCCGGCGCCGAGCAGCGTCGCGAGCGAGCGACACCAGCGCGCGGCCGCGAACCGCGCGAGCGCACTGCCGACGACTGGCGCGTTCAACATCCGCTGCGCGACCGTGTAGCGCAGTTGTGGCGAGCGCCGCAACGCGTGGCGCGCAGCGAGCGCCAGCGCGGTCGCAACGGCGACGAACGTGCCGCCCCAGGCCGAGGTCGCGGACGAAACGGCGAGCAGGGCGCGGGTCGGTGCGGGCAAGGCGGCGCCGAAGCCGTCGAAGATCTGCCGGAAGGTCGGGACGACCCACACCATCAACGCCGCCGAGATCGCGAGCGCGAACGCGATGACGGCGACCGGGTACGTGAGGGCGGCGCGTGCCTTGCGCCACTGTGCGTCGGCGCGCTCGCGGTGCTCGGCGACGCGGGTGAGCACGGTGCCGAGCGCGCCCGACGCCTCGCCGACTTCGATCAGTTGCCGATACAGCGTGCCGAACTGCGCCGGATAGCGCCCGAGGGCGACGGCCAGACGCTGCCCGCCGACGATCTCGAGCGCGAGACCCGCAGCGATGCGCGGCATCCCGTCACGCGTGCGGGTGCGCGCGAGCATCTCGAGCGACGGTGCGAGCGGCAGCCCGGCTTGCAGCAAGCTCGCGAGCTGACGCGTGAAGCGCGTCACGTCGCGTGTGCCGGCGGCGGGCGGCCGCGCGGCGCCGCGCGCGTCGAGCGCGAGCACCGCGATACCGTCCCGCGCGAGCGCGGCACGCGCGGCGGCCGCGTCGAACGCGATGACGTGGCCGCGGCACGCGCTGCCGTCGCGACGACGGCCGCGCCATGCGAACCGGGTTTCCTGACGGGGCGCGCGCATCGCGGTCATGCGTCCGGCGTCGCGGCAAGCGCTTCCGCGATACTCGTCGTGCCGTCGCGAACGTGCGCGAGCGCCGCGTCGCGCAGGTTGCGCACGCCTTCGGCCGCGGCGCATTGCGCCAGCGCACCGACGCTTGCGCGCGCGACGATGCGCTCCGCCATCTCGGCCGACACCGGCATCGTCTGATGCAGACCGATCCGCCCTCGATAGCCGATGCCGTGGCAGGCGGCACAACCGCGCGCGACGAACGGCCGCCAGCCGGACGCCAGCGCGGCGGCATCGCAACCGGCTTCGCGTAGCACGCTTGCCGGTGCATCGGAACGCACGCGGCACGCGGTGCACAGGCGCCGGACGAGGCGCTGCGCGGTCACGAGGCGCAACGCGGCCGCAAGGTTGTACGGCGCGACGCCGATGTCGAGCAGCCGTGCGACCGCTGCCGGGGCGTCGTTCGTATGCAGGGTCGACAGCACGAGGTGGCCCGTCTGCGCGGCCTTCAGCGCGACGTCGGCCGTCTCCGCATCGCGAATCTCGCCGACCATGATGACGTCCGGATCCTGTCGCAGCAGCGCACGCAGTGCGGTGGCGAAGGTGAGGCCGGCCTTTTCCGCGACGCCGACCTGGTTGATGCCGTCGAGCTGGATCTCGGCCGGATCCTCGACCGTGCAGACGTTGTGCGCGTCCCGATCGAGCATCTGCAGCGCGCAATAGAGCGACAGCGTCTTGCCGCTGCCGGTCGGCCCGGTCACGAGCACGAGGCCGTGCGGCGCACGTATCGCGGCCTCCATCGCCGCGGCCTGACGCGCGTCGAAACCGAGGCGCGCGAGCGTGAGGTCGGGCGGCAGCGTCTCGAGGCGGCGCAGCACGAGCTTCTCGCCGAACAGCGTGGGCAACGAGCTGACCCGGTAGTCGCCGCGCTTGCCGGCGTCGATCGCAATGCGCAGCCGGCCGTCTTGCGGAAGCCGCCGCTCGGCGATGTCCATCCGGGCGAGCACCTTGATCCGCGTGACGACCGCGTCGCGCAGATGAACCGGCGGGCGCAGGTGCTCGTGCAGCACGCCGTCGATGCGCAGCCGGATGCGCCAGCCCGTTTCGAACGGTTCGACGTGGATGTCGGACGCGTCGCGTACGCGCGCGGCATGCAGCGTATCGGTGAGCAGCCGTACCGCGGGGGAGTCGTCGAGCTGCGCGGCATCGAGCGAGCGCGGCGGCGCGGCCGACGACGCGGCGGAGGAGAGCGGCGGCCGCTGCATGTGCAGCGGCGCCGCGGGAGGGGGCGATTGCATGTGAGCCGGCGCTGGGCCGCCTGTTGATCGTGACCGGGAAATGGTCGCGTATCGCGAGCGGCGCCGACAGTAGGCCGTTCGGCTAGCGCACCGCCCTGGCGCGCGCGACGCGCGGCTTGAACAGTTTGACGGTGCGCACGGCCTGATCGTCGCTGCGCATCACCTCGAGCATCACGCCGCCGATTTTCACGCACACGTCGCCTTCCGGAATCTCCTCGAGGATCTCGAGAATCAGCCCGTTGAGCGTCTTCGGCCCGTCGGTCGGCAGTTGCAGATGCAGCCAGCGGTTCAGCTCGCGCAGCGGCATGCTGGCGGCGACGATGCATTCGCCGCTGTCGTTCCAGCCGCCCGCGCGTTCGCCGCGCGGCATCGACGTCGTGAATTCGCCGATCAGCTCCTCGATGATGTCCTCGGGCGTCACGAGCCCTTCGAGTTCGCCGTACTCGTTGACGACCAGCGCGGTGCGTTGCCGGCTTTCCTGGAAGTACTGGAGCTGCTGGACGACCGGCGTGCCGGACGGCACGTAGTAAGGCTCGGCGAGCAGCGTGCGCAGCATTTCGCGGTCGAAGTCCTGGTTGTGCAGCGCCGTCAGCGTCTTGCGCACGTGCAGCACGCCGAGCACCTTGTCGATGTCGCCTTCATACACGACGAGACGATTGTGATAGCAGGTCTCGATCTGATGCAGGACTTCGTCGAACGGCGCGTAGAAGTTCAGCGACTCGATCTGCCGCCGCGGCACCATCACGTCGTCCACCGTGATGTTCTCGAGGTCGAACAGGTTCAGCAGGATGCTGCGGTGCTTGGTCGGCATGAAGCTGCTCGATTCGAGCACGATCGCGCGCAGTTCGTCGGCCGACATGCGCTGGTCGCGGCCGCTCTTCGTGTTGATGCGCAGCACCCACAGCACGCCGTTGGCGAGCGCGTTGACGAACCACACGACCGGCTTGAACACGCGCATCAACGGCGCGATCACGAGGCTCGCCGGCAGCGCGATGCGCTCGGGAAAGGTCGCGCCGACGATTTTCGGCGCGATTTCCGCGAACACGATGATCAGGAACGCGACGATCCCGGTCGCGATCGACAGCGCGAGGTTGTTACGGCCGAACGTGTGCAGCGCGAGCGACGTCGTGAGCACCGGGATGATCGTGTTGAACAGGTTGTTGCCGATCAGGATCACGCTGAGCAGCAGATCGGTGCGCGTCAGCAGGCCTTGCGTGGTTTTCGCGCCGAGCGCGCCCTGGCTGGCGAGATGCTTCAGCCGATGGCGGTTGAGCGCCATCATCGCGGTCTCGGAAATGGAAAAGAAGCTGGAACAGAGGAGAAGCAGGAAGACGGCGCCGATTTGCGCCCATAAGGGAATTTGGTCCACGCGTCGGAAAGGGCAGTGAAGACAGGGATGGAGGGAATATAGCAGAGGCCGACGGCGGGGATGTGTCGCGCGCGGCACGCCGGTTCGTGTGAACGGCGAAAAAGGAGTCGGAAGACGTACGCGGTGCACGTCCGGTCAAATCGCGGTCGGGCCGCGGGCATTCGATTGCGCTGCAGCCGCGGTCGTCGGAGTCGTCCCGCGTACAAGCCGTAAACCGACGATTCAGCCCATTTTCACTGCGAAGCGCGGTTCGGAAGGCCGGACCACTTGTCGCCCGAGCCGGAGGTCAGCCTTTGCTTCCGGGTAGCGCGCATTCAGTGCGCGCATCTCCAGCGGCCCGACGTCATGCGGTCGTTACGAAAAGTGCTCGATGAATGAATCGGTGATGGCCTTGACGACATGGTCGCCCACATGCAGTGCTGCATCGTCGTCGTTGCCGTAAAACGGTCCCACATGGCCGCCGAGCCAGCGCACGATTTCGAAGCTCGGCCAATAGATGACATCGGGATTGCTCGTAACGAATTCGTGGGCGACGACACGGAGCGTCGATTTGGAAATGCAATCGGCCTGTATCGCGGATTTGAACTCGAACGTGGTTTTCAACGGTACGGGGCTGACCGTAAGCACGACCTTGACGTCGGGGTTCAACGCCTTGATATTCGCGACGATGTAGTCGAGATTGTCCAGATTTTGGCCGACGGTGGTAGTCCGGAAGTCGTACATCTCTGCGAATGCTCGCGAGCCCAGTGCCGAACTGGAAGGCATCACGAATTCGCCGGATTGCCGGTCGAAGAAGGCGGGCGCAACGCCCAGCGTGTAGACGAACACCTTCGCGGCGGCCAGACGCGCCCGGAGATTCTCCGGGGTGATGTTGAGGGACGCAAAGAGCTCGTCGAGGCGCTCCTTGCTCTGGCCGGTGCATTGGCCCAACGCCCAGTCCACCATCTTGCGGTTTGCGAAGCTCGAATTGATGTGTTCGACGACTTCGAAGAAATCGGCCTGATAGCCCCGTTCGATGAGACGTACGGCGATCTCTCTCGCAAAGCACGAGCCCAGAGTAAAAAAGCGGGTTTCCTTGTCGATGAAGCGTTGCTTCGGCAAGCCATCCAGCAAGCTCGTCCGGATTACGGCCGAAAGGTCGCCCCTCATTTCACGCGTGCTGGGATACTTCGCTCGTGCAATGCTCTTTCGCCGGGTGCCGTCCGAAAGCACTTTGCGGGAAAGCTCGACATCGGTCTTGTTGACGATGGCGGGGTTGAGCGTTCGTGCGTGGTCGATAAGCGCGACGGCTTCTTCAAGATCGTCGTCAGCGCGGAGTTGCGAGAGCTTTGCGTAGTGATCGGCATTCGCCGGATCGATCTTGATGAGCCAGCGATAGGCGAACTCCGCATCCTCCGGCGGCCCGACATAGCTTGCCGCTGTCGCCAGGATCTCCAGGCAGACTTTCAGTTGCGGCCAGGCCGCGGCCTGCGGCGTATTCTCGACGAGACGAAGTGCGTTTTTTGCATGGTCTCGCCGAATCGCCCAACTCTTGTGGAGGCCGGGATACCGCAACGCATCGAAGCAACCGAGAAAGAAGATTGCATCCGGATTCCGCTGGTCCTGGATGAGCGATTGCCGAAGATGCTCGACAGCAAGGTCTAGCTGCCCCGTCTGGCCATAAAGAATGCCGAGAAGGAGATTCGCTTCATGATCTGAACCGTCGATCTGCTCGTTGCCCAGCTGCGCAATGACAGCGTGCGCACCAACGTTTCCGGCGAGCGCCTGTTTTGCCTGATTCTTCCAGCTACTGATATCCACTTGACCTTCCCGTATCGAGCGTTGCGCTCTTCGATCGACTGTCCGGCTGGGCGTCGAACGGGGGCGGCGAGACGAAGATCGTCTCGCGCATCAAGTCCGTTCAGTCGCTATGTCGATGATTATCGGCATTGTGCGAGCCAAACTTAATACCGGTCGGTGCGGGCGCCGGATGGCAAGCGGGATGCTGGTCAATGCGAGTGATTGAGCGGTGGGCTGCGCGTGGCGTTCGGCGATTGCCGCCGATTGTATGGTCCGGGTTACGACGTTCGGATGAGCAGATCGCGCGGACGGTGTCTGGGCGCGTCGTTGACGGTATCGATACGATGGCGGCGGATCAATGAAAAAAGCCTCACGAACCGAATGGATTCGCAAGGCTTTATCAAAGGTTTGCACTATGTATGCTGCTGTAGTGCTGCAACGACGGCGATACTTTCCAGTCGCTGACTTTAACCAAATTCTGGTCGGGGTGAGAGGATTCGAACCTCCGGCCTCTACGTCCCGAACGTAGCGCTCTACCAGGCTAAGCTACACCCCGAATTTCTGCTGGTCCGACTTCGCTTTCTTGGTGAAGATCGCTGCGTCGTCTCAGGCAAGAACGTAACTATAACGATGTTTTTTCTAAAAGGGAATACCCTGGCGAAGAAATTTTTTCGGGGCAGGGTATTGCGTCCCGTGCGCGGCGTGTTTTACGACTGCCGCGACGTCGAGTACGAGCACAGCCCGAGCAGGCTCTCCTTGTAGATGGAGTCGGGAAACGTGGCGATCGCGGCGGCGGCAGCCTGCGCTTCCTGGCGTGCGCATTCGAGCGTATGGTCGAGTGCGCCCGAACGCGTGATCGCCTCGAAGATCGTGTCGAAGCGATCCGTGCCGCCTTGCTCGATCGCCTCGCGCGCAAGCGCCGCTTGCTCGGGCGTGCCGCGTTCGATCAGATAGATGAGCGGCAGCGTCGGCTTGCCTTCGCGCAGATCGTCGCCGGCATTCTTGCCCATCGCTTCGGCGGTGCCCGCATAGTCGAGCCAGTCGTCCATGATCTGGAATGCGGTGCCGATGCGGCGGCCGTATTCGGCCGCGGCGGCTTCGGTCGGCGCGTCGGCGCCCGACAGCACCGCGCCCAACCGGGCCGATGCCTCGAAGAGCTTCGCGGTCTTGTAGCGGATCACCTGCATGTAGCGCGACTCGTCGACGTCCGCGTCGTGCATGTTCAGCAACTGCAGCACTTCGCCTTCCGAGATGATCGTCGTCGCTTCCGACAGAATTTCCATCACGCGCATCTTGCCGACGCCGACCATCATCTCGAACGAGCGCGAGTACAGATAGTCGCCGACCAGCACGCTGGCCGCGTTGCCGAACAGCGCGTTGGCCGTCTGCCGGCCGCGTCGCAGTTCGGATTCGTCGACGACGTCGTCGTGCAGCAGCGTGGCCGTATGGATGAACTCGACTACGGCGGCCAGCACGTGCCGCTGGTGCGAGGTCTCGCCGAGCGCGCCGGCCACGAGCAACAGCAGCGCCGGACGCAGCCGCTTGCCGCCCGCACCGATGATGTACTCGGCGATCTGGTTGATCAGCAGCACGTCGGACGCGAGGCTTTGCCGGATAACGCGATTGACCTGCTCCATGTCGCTGGCGATCGGAGCGAGCAGGTGGGCGGCGCTGAGGGTGGGGGAGGCGGTGGACGACGACATGATGATCGAAATGGGTGATGCGGCGGATTATAAGTCGAATCCGCCATATGCCGGTCTGTCCGACGTGAGCGGCCCGCGATTTTGGCCATCCGGCCAGGGCTTGCGCGCGGCAATCGTGGATCGGCTTTGACTCGGCCGCTAACCCCATGTATAATCACGTGTTTTCCGCGCGTGGTGTGCGGAAAAATTGGATCCAGAGTGAGGTTCTCAATGTACGCGGTCATAAAAACCGGCGGCAAGCAGTACAAGGTTGCCGTTGGCGAAAAACTCAAAGTAGAACAGATACCGGCTGACATTGACGCTGAAATCACGCTCGACCAGGTTCTCGCAGTGGGCGAAGGCGAATCGATTAAGTTCGGTACGCCGCTGGTCAGTGGGGCTTCCGTCAAGGCCACCGTCGTGTCGCACGGTCGTCATGCCAAGGTCACCATCTTCAAGATGCGTCGCCGGAAGCACTACCAAAAGCACGGCGGCCACCGCCAGAACTACACTGAGCTGCGCATCGACGCGATCAACGCGTAAGCGCCTCGGTAAAGGAGCAATCAGATGGCACACAAAAAGGCAGGCGGCTCTTCCCGGAACGGCCGCGACTCCGAGTCGAAACGTCTCGGCGTGAAAGTGTACGGCGGCCAGGCGATCAACGCCGGCGGCATCATCGTGCGTCAGCGCGGTACGCGCATGCACGCTGGCGAGAACGTCGGCATGGGCAAGGATCACACCCTGTTCGCGCTGGTCGACGGTCACGTCAAGTTCGCGACCAAGGGCGCGGACAAGAAGCACTTGGTCATCGTTGTCCCGGCGGCTGCCTAAGTCAAGGCACCACGGGCTTCGTAGCCGAAAGGCCCCGCAGTCTTCGCGGGGCCTTTTTTTATTTGGCCGCCGCGCGCAGGTGCGCGCCGGCGGCTGTCGCGAACGGCGGGCAATCGGCCGAACGGCAGATTGTTCAAGCGTGCCGGCGCGCGGCACAATAGCGGAAATACTGGTCGGAGTGACGAATGAAGTTCATTGACGAAGCACGAATCGAAGTCATCGCCGGCGACGGAGGCGATGGCAGCGCGTCGATGCGCCGCGAGAAGTTCGTTCCGTTCGGCGGGCCGGACGGCGGCGACGGCGGCCGGGGCGGTAACGTCTACGCGATCGCCGACCGCAACATCAACACGCTGATCGACTACCGTTACGCGAAGAAGCACATGGCGCGCAACGGCGAAAACGGTCGCGGCTCCGATTGTTACGGCAAGGGCGGCGACGACATCACGCTGCGCATGCCGGTCGGCACGGTCGTGACCGACATGGACACCGGCGAGCTGATTGCCGACCTGACCGAACACGATCAGCAGGTGATGCTCGCGAAGGGCGGCTCCGGCGGCCTCGGCAACCTGCATTTCAAGTCGAGCACCAACCGGGCGCCGCGCCAGAAGACCGACGGCAAGCCCGGCGAGCGGCGCATGCTGCGGCTCGAACTGAAGGTGCTCGCCGACGTCGGGCTGCTCGGCATGCCGAACGCCGGCAAGTCGACCTTCATTTCATCGGTGTCGAACGCGAAGCCGAAGATCGCCGACTACCCGTTCACCACGCTCGCGCCGAACCTGGGCGTCGTGCGCGTCGGCCCGAGCAAGAGCTTCGTGATCGCCGATATTCCTGGGCTGATCGAAGGCGCGGCCGAAGGCGCGGGCCTCGGCCACCAGTTCCTGCGGCACCTGCAGCGCACCGGCGTGCTGCTGCATCTCGTCGACCTCGCTCCGTTCGACGAAAGCGTCGATCCGGTCGCGGAAGCGAAGGCGATCGTCGGCGAACTGCGCAAGTATGACGAGGCGCTCTACGAAAAGCCGCGCTGGCTCGTGCTGAACAAGCTCGACATGGTGCCGGAAGACGAGCGCGACGCGCGCGTTGCCGACTTCCTCGAGCGTTTTGGCTGGGACGGCCCGGTGTTCCAGATTTCGGCCCTGACCGGCCAGGGCTGCGAAGCCCTGTGCTATGCGATCTACGATTACCTTGCCGAGCATTCGGACGCGCATCGCGCGGCGGAAGAGGAAGATCTGGCCGCGGACGTGCGCTTCCGCGATGCGCCGCCGAGCGACGGCGGCGCAACCTCAGGCGGCGATGCCTGAGCGAGCCCGTCACGCACCGGGCGCTGCGCCCGGTGCCGGAAATTCATCGCGCCCGGCCGGGGCATGCATCAGACAGGAGACAGCGCACGATGCGTTCGATCATCGCGGATTCGAAGCGATTGGTGGTGAAGGTGGGTTCAAGCCTCGTGACCAACGACGGCAAGGGCCTCGATCATGCGGCAATCGGCCGCTGGGCGGCGCAGATCGCTGCGCTGCGCGCGCAGGGCAAGGAAGTGGTGCTGGTCAGCTCGGGCGCGATCGCCGAGGGGATGCAGCGTCTCGGCTGGAACAAGCGTCCGCGCGAAATCGACGAATTGCAGGCCGCCGCGGCGGTCGGGCAGATGGGGCTCGCGCAAGTCTACGAAAGCCGCTTCACCGAGCATCACATTCGCACCGCGCAGATCCTGCTCACGCATGCCGACCTGGCCGATCGCGAGCGCTATCTGAACGCGCGCTCGACGTTGCTCACGCTGCTGCGCCTCGGCGTCGTGCCGATCATCAACGAGAACGACACGGTGGTCACCGACGAAATCAAGTTCGGCGACAACGACACGCTCGGCGCGCTCGTCGCGAACCTGATCGAAGGCGATGCACTGATCATCCTGACCGACCAGACGGGGTTGTTCACCGCCGATCCGCGCAAGGATCCGAACGCAACGCTCGTCGCGGAAGCGAGCGCAGGCGCGCCGGAGCTCGAGTCGATGGCGGGCGGCGCGGGGTCGAGCCTCGGCCGCGGCGGGATGCTGACGAAGATCCTCGCAGCGAAGCGCGCCGCGCACAGTGGCGCGAACACCGTGATCGCGAGCGGCCGCGAGGCCGACGTGCTGGTGCGGCTGGCCGCGGGTGAGGCGATCGGCACGCAGCTGATCGCACGGACCGCGCGGATGGCCGCGCGCAAGCAATGGATGGCCGATCATCTGCAGGTGCGCGGGCACGTCGTGATCGATGCGGGCGCAGTCGAGAAGCTGAGGGACGGCGGCAAGAGCCTGCTGCCGATCGGCGTGATCGACGTGCAGGGCGCGTTTGCACGCGGCGAGGTGATCGCGTGCGTCGGCCCGGACGGGCGTGAAGTGGCGCGCGGCCTCACGAACTACAGCAGCGCGGAAACGAAGCTGATTCACCGCAAGCCGAGCGGCGAGATCGAGACGGTGCTCGGCTACATGCTCGAACCCGAGCTGATTCACCGCGACAACCTCGTGCTGGTCTGATCGTCCGGCGCACGACCGGCCGCAGCCGTGCATGAAAAAGCCCGCGCGGACGCGGGCTTCTGTACGACGCCGCAAGCCGCCTGAGCGGCCCGTGTCCTGCGCTCAGCGCAACTGGCTCATCGCGGTGCGGTGGAACTTGATGTTCTCGAGGATCTGGCGGGTCGTGCCCTGCGGCATCTTGTTCGCGCAGAAATAATCCTGGTACAGCGCCGAGTGGTACGAGTTCAGCTCGCCGTTCTCGATGCGGCGCCAGTCGTTCTCGACCGTGCGGTCCCAGCCGTCGTGATCCGAATTCAGCCCCGCATACTGACGCCATTCGTAGGTGTCGCAACGGATGCCTTCGTAGTTCACGTTACGCGCGCCGGCCGGACTCGTGATGACCACCGCATAGCGCACGACGCCGTCGGTGCCGACCGCGAGCGACTTGGCATCGACGAAGAACTTCAGCGGCGTGTTCTGCGACACGTTGAACGGCAGCAGATCGGCGGCTTGCGGAAGCGGCGGCAGCGTGTCGACCGCGTTTTCCTTCCATTCGCCCTGACGGTCCAGCAGATACACGAACGCGCTGTCGTCCTTGTTGGTCGGCGCGTTCGAGTGGGCGCAGCCGGCCAGCGCGGCCGCCGCGACGATCGACGCGAGCGCGAGAGCAATCGCTTTCAATATGCATTCCTCGTAAAAAAAGGGCGCGACACCAAGGTCGCGCCCGGTCATGCAGTCCAACTCGTCATTTGCCGATGATCACGCGGGGCGGCATCTCGTCGAGCGTGCGCGCCTCCACTTCGATCTCGGAACAGACCACCGATGTGTCGACAATCGTCAGCGTCTGCTGGGCCGGCGCGCCGCCGATGCGCGGATAGCGCAACGGGCGCGGCCCGCGCGGCTTCTCGGCTCGCTGCGCCGGGCGGCGCAGGAAGCGCGACAACTCCGTCAGCGCCAACTGATAGACATCCCGCTTGAACTCGATCACCGCATCGAGCGGCACCCAGTACTCGTTCCAGCGCCATGCATCGAACTCCGGGTGATCGGTCGCGCGCAAGCAAATATCGCAATCGCGTCCGACCATCCGCAGCAGGAACCAGATCTGCTTCTGGCCGCGGTAATGGCCGCGTACTTCGCGTTTGATGAACTTGTCAGGCACCTCGTAACGCAACCAGTCGCGGGTGCGGCCGATTATCTTGACGTGTTCCGGATGCAGGCCCGTCTCCTCGTGCAGTTCCCGGTACATCGCCTGCATGGGGGTCTCGCCGTACTTGATCCCACCTTGAGGAAACTGCCAGGAATGCTCGCGGAGCCGCTTGCCCCAAAACACCTCGTTGCGCGCGTTCAAGAGGATGATGCCGACGTTCGGGCGAAAGCCTTCACGATCCAGCATACAACCACCTTCGAATCCTTTAAAATTGCTTTGATTATAAACAGATAACGGGCGCTGCGCACCGTGACGGAGCGAATCCGCGCGGGGTTTGCCGGCCGAAGTGTCCCTGATTTGTCTGCTAAGTCGTCTGCGCCACCGTCGTTCGCCGCGCGCAGCTTTTTCACCTTGAAACTTTTTCGGGCGCCCCGCCTGGGCGCCGTATTTGGAACCGTCCGCATGAAAGCTTCCCGTTTCTTTATCGGCACCCTCAAAGAGGCACCGGCCGACGCAGAGATCGTCAGCCACAAGCTGATGGTGCGCGCCGGCATGATTCGTCGTGTCGCCGGTGGCATCTATAACTACCTGCCGATCGGCCTGCGTTCGATTCGCAAGGTCGAGGCGATCGTGCGTGAGGAAATGAACCGGGCCGGCGCCCTCGAGCTGCTGATGCCGGCCGTGCAGCCGGCGGAGCTGTGGCAGGAATCGGGGCGCTGGGAGCAGTACGGCCCCGAGCTGCTGCGCTTCAAGGATCGCAAGGACAACGACTTCGTGATCGGGCCGACGCACGAGGAAGTGATCACCGACATCGCGCGCAACCAGATCAAGAGCTACCGGCAGATGCCGGTGAACTTCTATCAGATCCAGACGAAGTTCCGCGACGAGATCCGCCCGCGCTTCGGCGTGATGCGCGGCCGCGAATTCCTCATGAAGGACGCGTATTCGTTCGACAAGGACGCGGCCGGCCTTAACGAGTCGTACCGCAAGATGTACGACGCGTACGTGCGCATCTTCACGCGCCTCGGCCTCGAGTTCCGTGCGGTCGCGGCCGACAGCGGCTCGATCGGCGGCAACTTCTCGCACGAGTTCCACGTGATCGCCGATACCGGCGAGGACGCGATCGCATACTGCCCGACCTCCGAATTCGCGGCGAACATCGAAGCCGCTGAAGCGCTGCCGCTGATCGCCGAACGTGCGGCGCCGGCCCAGGCGATGGAGAAGGTCGCGACGCCCGGCAAGGCGAAGTGCGAAGCGGTGGCCGAGCTGCTGGCGATCCCGCTCGAGCGCACGATCAAGTCGATCGTGCTCGCGACCGACAACGAAGGCGCCGAGCCGACCATCTGGCTCGTGATGCTGCGCGGCGACCACGATCTGAACGAGATCAAGGTGTCGAAGCTGCCGGGCCTGAAGAACCACCGCTTCGCGACCGAGCAGGAAATCGTCGAGTGGTTCGGTACGCCGCCGGGCTATCTCGGCCCGGTCGGCACGAAGAAGCCGGTGAAGGTGATTGCCGATCGCACGGTCGCGAACATGAGCGACTTCGTGGTCGGCGCGAACGAGGTCGACTATCACATCGCGGGCGTGAACTGGGGCCGCGATCTGCCGGAGCCGGACGTCGCCGACGTGCGCAACGTGAAGAAGGGCGATCCGTCGCCGGACGGCAAGGGCGTGATCGACATCTGCCGCGGCATCGAGGTCGGCCACGTGTTCCAGCTCGGCACCAAGTACTCGGAAGCGATGGGCGCGACGTTCCTCGACGAGTCGGGCAAGCCGCAGCCGATGCTGATGGGCTGCTACGGCGTCGGCGTCACGCGCATCCTGGGCGCGGCGATCGAGCAGAACTTCGACGACAAGGGCATCATCTGGCCCGAGTCGATCGCCCCGTTCGAGCTCGTGCTGTGCCCGATGGGCTATGACCGCAGCGAGATGGTGCGCGAGGCCGCCGACAAGCTGTACGCGGAACTGACGGCGGCTGGCGTCGACGTGATCCTCGACGATCGCGGCGAGCGCCCGGGCGTGATGTTCGCCGACTGGGAACTGATCGGCGTGCCGCATCGCCTGGTGATCGGCGAACGCGGGCTGAAGGACGGCAAGGTCGAGTACCAGGGCCGCCGCGACGCCGAAGCCACGCTGCTGCCGGCCGATGCGGCTGCTGCGACGGTGACGGAGAAGATCCGCGCCGCGCTCGCGCACTAAGCGCGACGGCGGGAGCGCGCGGTGGAATACACCTTCCTGTCGGCCACCGTGCTGCTCGTGCTGATCACGGATCCGCTCGGCAACATCCCGCTGTTCATCACGGCGATGCGCGACGTGCCGCGCGAGCGGCGCGTGAAGCTGATCCTGCGCGAAGTGGGAATCGCGTTCGTGATCCTGCTGTTCTTCATGGTGGTCGGCGACCGCTTCCTGCGGATGATGAGCCTCACCGACCTGTCGCTGCGGCTGGGCGGCGGGATCGTGCTGTTCCTGATCGCGCTGCGGATGATCTTCCCGCATCCGGACGGCGCGCTCGGCAGCGATCCGCGCGCGGGCGGCGAGCCGTTCATCGTGCCGCTCGCGATTCCGGCGCTCGCCGGGCCGTCCGCGCTCGCGACTGTGATGCTGCTCACGTCGCAGGCGCCCGGCAAGATGTTCGAATGGGTCGGCGCGCTGACGGTCACGATGCTCGTCTGTGCGGTCACGCTGGTGCTCGCCGAGCGCATCCAGCAGTGGCTCGGCGAGCGGACCGTCGCGGCGTTCGAGCGGCTGATGGGGCTCGTGCTCGTCGCGATTTCGGTCGAGATGCTGCTGGCCGGCGTGCGCGCCTTCGTGCATCAGCTGTAACGCCGGCGGCGCGTGCCGACGAAAAAAAGCGGCGCACCGGGTTCCCGGTGCGCCGCTTTTTCTTTACGACGGGGCGATCAGACGTTCGCGGTCAGCGCGCGGATCGTCGGCAGGTTGCGCCAATAGCCCTTTGCGTCCATCCCGCAGCCGAACACGTAGCGGTCGGGCACGGCGAAGCCGCAGAAGTCCGGGTGCAGCGGCTTGGCCTTCGCGAGCGTCTTCTCGCACAGCACGGCCGACATGAAGCGCTTCGCGCCCATCTCGAGGATGCGATCGCGGATCGCGGCCATCGTCTCGCCTTCGTCGAGGATGTCGTCGAGCACGAGCACGATGCGGTCCTTCACCGATTCGCGCGGCGCGACGCGCCAGTGCATCTCCGGGCTGCCCTGCGTCGTGTTGCGGTAGCGGGTCAGGTGGATGTAGTCGAACTCCAGCGGGAAATCGAGGTGCGGCAGCAGCATCCCGGTAAACACGGCGGCGCCGCCCATCACCGACAGGACGAGCGGGAACGCATCGCCGATCTCGGCGCGGATCGCGTCGGCCATGCTGGAGATCGACGCGTTGACGGCGTCAGCGGAGACGATCTCTTCGGAGTGGTCGAAAATGTGGAGGGCTTCTTCGCGGTTCATGGCTTCTGGCGGGACGGAGTCGGTATACAAATAAGGATGAAGCAGAACGGGCGGCGCGCGCTACGGCAAAAACCCGCGCGCCGGCCCACGGGCGCGATCAGCGCATGCCGGGCATCATGCCCTTCAGGCCGCGCATCATCTTGTGCATGTTGCCGCCCTTCAGCTTCTTCATCATCGTGCGCATCTGATCGTACTGGTTCAGCATCCGGTTGACTTCCTGCACCGGCACGCCGGCACCGGCCGCAATGCGGCGCTTGCGCGTCGCCTTGATGATCTCGGGTTTCGCGCGCTCGGCGGGCGTCATCGAGTTGATGATGCCTTCCATCCGGCGGATCGACTTCTCGGCCTGGCCCATGTCGGCACCGGCCGCCGCCTGCTGGAACTGCGCGGGCAGCTTGTCCATCAGCGACGACAGGCCGCCCATGTTCTTCATCTGCGAGATCTGCGCGCGGAAATCGTTCAGGTCGAAGTCGCCGCCTTTCTTCACCTTGTCGGCGAGCTTCTGCGCGGCCTGCACGTCGACGCCGCGCTGCGCCTCCTCGACCAGCGCGAGGATGTCGCCCATGCCGAGGATCCGGTTCGCCATCCGGTCCGGGTGGAACACTTCGAGACCGTCGAGCTTTTCGGCGACGCCGACGAACTTGATCGGCTTGCCGGTCACGTGACGCACCGACAGCGCGGCGCCGCCGCGCGAATCGCCGTCGAGCTTGGTGAGCACGACGCCCGTGAGCGGCAGCGTGTCGTTGAACGCCTTCGCGGTGTTGACGGCGTCCTGGCCGAGCATCGCGTCGACGACGAACAGCGTTTCGGCCGGCTTCAGCACGCCGTGCAGCGCGGCGATCTCCTGCATCATCGCTTCGTCGATACCGAGACGGCCGGCCGTGTCGACGATCAGCACGTCATGGTAGTGGCGCTTCGCCCAGTCGACGGCGGCAAGCGCGATGTCGACGGGCTTCTGGTCCGGCGTCGACGGGAAGAAATCGGCGCCGACCTGTTCGCTCACCGTTTTCAACTGCATGATCGCGGCCGGGCGATAGACGTCGCACGAGACGGTCAGCACCTTCTTCTTGTACTTCTCGCGCAGCAGCTTCGCGAGCTTGCCGACGGTCGTGGTCTTGCCGGCGCCTTGCAGGCCGGCCATCAGGATCACGGCGGGCGGCGTGACGGCGAGGTTCAGCTCGGCGGCCTTGCCTTCGTAGTCGCCGCCGATCACGGCGGTGAGTTCCTTCTGGACCACGCCGACGAGCGCCTGCCCCGGCGACAGGCTGCTGATCACTTCCTCGCCGAGCGCCTTTTCCTTGACCTTGGCGATGAATTCGCGGACGACGGGCAGCGCGACGTCGGCCTCCAGCAGCGCGAGACGCACCTCGCGGAGCATCTCCTGGGTGTTCGCCTCGGTAAGCCGGGCTTCGCCGCGCAGCGTCTTGACGACGCGCGCCATCCGTTGAGTGAGATTGTCGAGCATGGGGAGCGTTGGACAGTGGGGGCCCGAAGGCGCGACGGAAACCGGATGAACGGACCGTCGCGAGGAGGGGGCCTAGTGTAAACTTCGAACATGGATATTGTACTGTATGCCCTCACCGCGTTCCTGTACGGCGGCCTGGCCGTCGCAGGCTGGCGCACGCACCGTCAGGTCGCCGCGCCGCTCGTCGCGAGCGTGCCGGCCGTGCCGGTTCCGGCGTCCGCCGCCTCGGGGATGAGCGCCGCCGGCCGCGCGCTGCTGCTTGCCGCGCTCGTCGCGCACGGCGTGCTGCTGCACATGACGATCTTCCCGCACGACGCGATGGTCTTCGGCTTCGCGTTCGCGCTGTCCGCGATGTTCTGGCTCGGCGCCGGCATCTACTGGATCGAGAGCTTCTTCTTCCCGCTCGACAGCCTGCGCCTGCTGGTGCTGCCGCTCGCCTGCGGCGCGTCGCTGCTGCCGCTCGTGTTCGGCGGCGTGCGGGTGCTGCCTTATGCCGCAGCGCCGCTGTTCAAGCTGCACTTCCTGATCGCCAACATCGCGTACGGGCTGTTCGCGATCGCCGCGCTGCACGCGATCCTGATGCTGATGGTCGAGCGGCGCCTGCAATCGCTGCGCAACGGCGGGCGCGACGGCTCGACCGGCTGGATCGCGAGCTGGCTCGAAACGCTGCCGCCGCTGCTCACGCTCGAGAAGCTGCTGTTCCGCCTGATCGGCGCCGGCTTCGTGCTGCTCACGCTGACGCTCGCGTCGGGCATTCTGTTCAGCGAGCAGATCGACGCGCGGGCGATGCGGCTCGACCACAAGACCGTGTTCGCGGTGCTGTCGTGGCTGATGTTCGGCGGCCTGCTGGTCGCGCACAAGACGTCCGGATGGCGCGGGCGCGGCGCCGCGCGCTGGGTGCTCGTGTCGTTTGGCGCGCTGCTGCTCGCGTATGTCGGCAGCCGGTTCGTTTTCGAGGTGCTGCTGCACCGTTCCGTGGTTTGAACGCAGGTTACCGATGCGACAGATTCTCCTCCTGATCCTTCTTTTCTTCGCGGGCTCGTGGCTCGCGCGCAAGCTGCGCCAGGCCCAGGATCACGCGCACGCGCGCACCGGCCGCGGCGCCGGCTACGGCGGCGGCCAGGCAGGCCCGGGCGCCGACACGCGCTCGCTGCCCGAGCCGATGGTGCGCTGCGCCGAGTGCGGCGTGCATGCGCCGAAGGGCGATGCGGTCGCGGGGGGCGGCGAATACTTCTGCAGCGCCGAGCATGCGCAGCGCCATCGCGCCCGCGCGAGCGACACCGATGCACGATGAGCGGCGCACGATGAGCGACGCAGTACGGTTGTCGGTCGACGCGGACGGCTGGGTGCGCGAAGCGCGCCATGCGCGCTCGCCGAACTTCGAGGCGCGGCCGGCGGGTGCGGTGCCGACGCTGCTCGTCGTTCACAACATCAGCCTGCCGCCCGGCGAATTCGGCGGCGACGCAATCGAGGCGCTGTTCCTGAACCGGCTCGATTGCGATGCGCACCCCTATTACCAGAGTCACCTGCGCGGCGTGCGCGTGTCGGCGCACTTCCTGATCCGCCGCGACGGCGAGCTCGTCCAGTTCGTGTCGTGCGACGAGCGCGCGTGGCACGCGGGCGCGTCCGAGTTCTTCGGCCGCCCGCGCTGCAACGACTTTTCGATCGGCATCGAGCTCGAAGGCGCGGACGACGTGCCGTTCGACGCCGCGCAGTATGCGACGCTCGGCGCGCTCGCGCGCACGCTGGCCGCGCGTTATCCAATCGCTGCGGTGGCCGGGCATGCCGACATCGCGCCCGGCCGCAAAACCGACCCCGGCCCGCATTTCGATTGGCAACGCTTCGCAGGCGATGCCGGCTTTCCCGCCGAATACTTTCCTTTCCGTCAGCACTGAGCGCAGGGTTTTTGAACCGGCGAAATTTTTTTTCCGGACCAATGCCTTGTCACGTCTGCGCCTGCGCGGCGCGGGTGTGATGTCAAGACCTCAGGCGCAAATTATCCGTTTGGACGTCGTTCGAATGTCCACTATACTTGGTGCCTGTTGAGTAGTTCTGTACTAGATATAGTGTGTGCCGCAGGGAAAACCCGAGCGGCACCGGCCGGCTGGCCAAGCCGGCGGGCAGGGTTCTCAGGGCGGCGTGCCAGGCCGGGCGGTCCGGGCGTCGCGATCAAGCGCAGCGAACTTCGACGGGGCGGAGTACACATGACGAAGCACACGACCGGCTCGGTTGTCGCGCATCGGCCGAACCGGCTTTCCCGACGCATCGCTCGCCTCTTACCGCTCGCGCACCGCATTGCGCAGCGTTCGTTCTAATCCGCGGTTCTCTCCGCACCATCCCACACCAGGAGCTTTGCACATGCAAACCACCGACAACGCGACGTCCCAGTACGAGAGCGCCTCGAGCCGTCCGCTCGGCGGGACCGAACAGGGCGCGCAGGCGCTCGCGCCGCAGGCCACGTTCGCCGACTACAAGGTGATCCGCCGCAATGGCAGCGTGGTGTCGTTCGAGCCTTCGAAGATCGCGATCGCGGTGACCAAGGCTTTCCTGGCCGTCAATGGCGGGCAGGGCGCGGCATCGGCGCGCGTGCGCGAACTCGTCGAGCAGCTCACGCACAACGTCGTGCGTGCGCTGGTGCGCAGCCGTCCGAACGGCGGCACGTTCCATATCGAAGACATCCAGGATCAGGTCGAGCTCGCGCTGATGCGCGGCGGCGAGCACAACGTCGCGCGTGCGTACGTGCTGTATCGCGAGAAGCGTCACCTCGAGCGCCAGCACGCGGGCGAGGAAGCGGCGGCAGCGGGCGCCGAGTCGAACACCGGCATCAACGTCGTCGACAACGGCGTCACGCGTCCGCTCGACATGAACGCGCTGCGCGCGCTGATCGTGTCGGCCTGCGACGGCCTCGGCACTGCGGTAAACGCTGATCCGATCGTCGCCGAGACGGTGAAGAACCTGTACGACGGCGTGCCGATGAGCCAGGTCTACGACTCGGCGATCCTCGCTGCGCGCACGATGATCGAGAAGGATCCGGCGTACAGCCAGGTCACGGCCCGCATCCTGCTGCACACGATCCGTCGCGAGATCCTCGGCGAGGAAGTCGTCCAGGCCGACATGTCGGCGCGCTACGCGGAGTACTTCCCGCAGTTCCTGAAGCGCGGCGTCGACGCCGGCTTGCTCGACGACAAGCTGCTGCAGTTCGACCTGAAGCGTCTCGGCGAAGCGCTGGACGCGAATCGCGACCTGCAGTTCGGCTACCTCGGCCTGCAGACGCTGTACGACCGCTACTTCCTGCACGTCGACGGCACCCGCATCGAAATGCCGCAGGCATTCTTCATGCGCGTCGCGATGGGCCTGTCGCTGAACGAGATCGACCGCGAAACGCGCGCGATCGAGTTTTACAACGTGCTGTCGAGCTTCGACTTCATGAGCTCGACGCCGACGCTGTTCAACTCGGGCACGCACCGTTCGCAGCTGTCGTCGTGCTACCTGACGACGGTCGCGGACGACCTCGACGGCATCTACGAAGCGCTGAAGGAAAACGCGCTGCTGTCGAAGTTCGCCGGCGGCCTCGGCAACGACTGGACCCGCGTGCGTGCGCTCGGCTCGCATATCAAGGGCACGAACGGCAAGTCGCAAGGCGTGGTGCCGTTCCTGAAGGTCGTCAACGACACGGCCGTCGCGGTCAACCAGGGCGGCAAGCGCAAGGGCGCGGTGTGCGCGTACCTCGAATCGTGGCACCTCGACATCGAGGAATTCCTCGAGCTGCGCAAGAACACCGGTGACGACCGTCGCCGCACCCACGACATGAACACGGCGAACTGGATTCCCGACCTGTTCATGAAGCGCGTGATGGAAGGCAGTGACTGGACGCTGTTCTCGCCGTCGACCTGCCCGGACCTGCACGACAAGTTCGGCGCCGATTTCGAGAAGGCTTACACGGCTTACGAAGACAAGGTCGCGCGCGGCGAGATCAAGCTGTTCAAGAAGATTCCGGCGCAGCAGCTGTGGCGCAAGATGCTCGGCATGCTGTTCGAGACGGGCCACCCGTGGATCACGTTCAAGGATCCCTGCAACGTGCGCTCGCCGCAGCAGCACGTCGGCGTCGTCCACTCGTCGAACCTGTGCACGGAAATCACGCTGAACACGAGCGACACCGAAATCGCGGTGTGCAACCTCGGCTCGGTGAACCTCGTCGCCCACCTGGTGAAGCAGGCCGACGGCAGCTACGCGCTCGACCACGACAAGCTCAAGCGCACGATCAGCGTCGCGATGCGCATGCTCGACAACGTGATCGACATCAACTACTACGCGGTGCCGAAGGCGCGTAACTCGAACCTGAAGCACCGTCCGGTCGGCATGGGCATCATGGGCTTCCAGGACTGCCTGCATCTGCTGCGCACGCCGTACGCGTCGGAAGCGGCCGTCGAGTTCGCCGATCGTTCGATGGAAGCGGTCTGCTACTACGCGTACTACGCGTCGACCGAGCTGGCCGAGGAGCGCGGCCGCTACTCGAGCTACCGCGGCTCGCTGTGGGATCGCGGCATCCTCCCGCAGGACACGCTGAAGCTGCTCGCCGAAGCGCGCGGCGGCTACGTCGAAGTCGACACGTCGGAGTCGCTCGACTGGTCGACGCTGCGTTCGCGTATCGCGGCGCACGGCATGCGCAACTCGAACTGCGTCGCGATCGCGCCGACGGCGACGATCTCGAACATCATCGGCGTGTCGGCTTGCATCGAGCCGACCTTCCAGAACCTCTACGTGAAGTCGAACCTGTCGGGCGAATTCACGGTGGTGAACGAGTACCTCGTGCGCGACCTGAAGGAGCGCGGCCTGTGGGACGAAGTGATGGTCGCCGACCTGAAGTACTTCGACGGCATGCTGTCGCGCATCGACCGCATCCCGGCCGACCTGCGCGCGATCTACGCGACCGCCTTCGAAGTGGATCCGACGTGGCTCGTCGAAGCGGCATCGCGTCGCCAGAAGTGGATCGACCAGGCGCAGTCGCTGAACATCTACATGGGCGGCGCGTCGGGCAAGAAGCTCGACGAGGTCTACAAGCTCGCATGGCTGCGTGGTCTGAAGACGACCTACTACCTGCGCACGATGGCAGCCACGCACGTCGAGAAGTCGACGGTCGCGCACGGCGCGCTCAACGCGGTGCCGACGAGCGGCGGCTCGAGCAGCGGCGGCGCGCAAGGCGCAGCGGGCGGCTTCGGTGCGGCGGGCGGCGACGTGTCGTCGGGTGGGCTCAACGCAGCAGCGCTCGCGCCGGTCGAAGCAGACGGCCCGGTGTGCACGATGCGTCCGGGCGACCCCGGCTTCGACGAATGCGAAGCTTGCCAGTAACGCGGCGCGCATGAGTTGAAGCAGTTCGGGCGACGCGCACGACAGCCGATCGAGGTTGAAGTGTGCGTCGCTCTCTACTAAAAAAATGATAAGGAATCTGCAACGCGGCACATGCGTTGCAGGCAGCGACAAGCGATCGAAACATCCCCGACGACGTCGCGTTTCGATCAGCGTTCGATGCGTCGAGCGCACCTCGCGATACATGCGCGATACGCGTCGCACTCTGCATGAACGACGATGCGTTGCTCAAAGTGTTGTATCGAGGTCGCAACGCGAATCGAAAAAAGGATTTTTCGTGAGCGAACCCTTTTATCGCTCAGGAAAAGATGGTACAAACCGTTCTAAATTGATGGTGACAATTTATGCTCAACTGGGATGACGAGAAGACTGCCGTAACCCCCGCGAGCGGAGCGCAGCAAAACGCGATGCGCACCTCCGCAGGGATGGCCGTCGGACTGCAGGCTGCAACGCCTGCCGCCCATCAGGTCCGTGACATTTTCGAAGGCGATCTTGCGGTGCCGCCGCAAGCACCGGCTGTTCCCGCCGGCGGTTCGGAAGCGCGGGTCAACGTTGCGGACAAGCGCATCATCAACGGCCAGACTGACGTCAATCAGCTGGTGCCGTTCAAGTACAAGTGGGCGTGGGAAAAGTATCTGGCCGGTTGCGCGAACCACTGGATGCCGCAGGAAATCAACATGTCCCGCGACATCGCACTGTGGAAGGATCCGAACGGTCTGACCGAGGACGAGCGCCGCATCGTCAAGCGCAACCTCGGCTTCTTCGTGACCGCCGATTCGCTCGCTGCGAACAACATCGTGCTCGGCACGTACCGCCACATCACGGCGCCCGAGTGCCGGCAGTTCCTGCTGCGCCAGGCGTTCGAAGAGGCGATCCACACGCACGCGTATCAATACATCGTCGAATCGCTCGGCCTCGATGAAGGCGAGATCTTCAACGCGTACCACGAGGTCGCGTCGATCCGCGCGAAGGACGAGTTCCTGATTCCGTTCATCCATACGCTGACCGACCCGGCCTTCAAGACCGGCACGCTCGAAGCGGATCAGAAGCTGCTGAAGTCGCTGATCGTGTTCGCGTGCATCATGGAAGGCCTGTTCTTCTATGTCGGCTTCACGCAGATCCTCGCGCTCGGCCGCCAGAACAAGATGACGGGTGCTGCGGAGCAATATCAGTACATCCTGCGCGACGAGTCGATGCACTGCAACTTCGGCATCGACCTGATCAACCAGATCAAGCTCGAGAACCCGCATCTGTGGACCGCCGAATTCCGCGCGGAGATCCGCGAGCTGTTCAAGCATGCAGTCGAACTCGAATACCGCTACGCCGAGGACACGATGCCGCGCGGCGTGCTGGGTCTGAACGCGTCGATGTTCAAGAGCTATCTGCGCTTCATCAGCAACCGCCGTTGCCAGCAGATCGGCCTCGATCCGCTGTACCCGAACGAAGAAAACCCGTTCCCGTGGATGAGCGAAATGATCGACCTGAAGAAGGAACGCAACTTCTTCGAGACGCGAGTGATCGAGTATCAGACGGGCGGCGCGCTGTCCTGGGAATAACCCGCAGCAGCGAACCCGTCACATGATGGAGTAGCCGGCGGCCTCTCGGCCCCGGCCCAAGGTTTAGGAGCAAGAACGCCTGATGCAAAGCATGCCCGGTGCCTTAACGGCCCAACGACATCATCGGCACTTTGCGAACCCTTCAGTGGGATGGGCAAACTTCCCTCCGGAAAAAGCGGACGGCCGTGTGGCCGTCAGCTTGATCAAGCGATTAGGGGTAGCGGCGCGGGGTGCGCCGGCTACCGACTTGATTTGGCGCGCGAGGCCATGGGGTCACGCGCGCCATACCGTATTCATTAGCGTAAGCGCGCAGTATCCGCGTACGCCGATGAATAGCCCGCTTCGAAGCGCACGTCCTGAACAGCGTCCGCGGGAAGCGGGTTTTGACGAAGGGTGTAGTTTGAACTGACTCTCATCTGAACCTGAAGGAGAACAACATGGCTACTGCCAAGAAGAAACCGGCTGCCAAGAAGGCTGCTGCTAAGAAGACCGTTGCGAAGAAGGCAGCTGCGCCGGCAAAGAAGGCCGCTGCAGTGAAGAAGGTCGCTGCGAAGAAGGTCGCGGTGAAGAAGGTTGCAGCGAAGAAGGCAGCGCCGGCGAAGAAGGCTGCTGCGAAGAAGGCAGCACCGGCGAAGAAGGCCGCTGCGAAGAAGGTTGCAGCCAAGAAGGTCGCAGTGAAGAAGGTTGCTGCGAAGAAGGCAGCACCGGCGAAGAAGGCCGCTGCGAAGAAGGTTGCAGCCAAGAAGGTCGCAGTGAAGAAGGTTGCTGCGAAGAAGGCGGCACCGGCGAAGAAGGCTGCTGCAAAGAAGGCAGCACCGGCCAAGAAGGCTGCAGCGAAGAAGGCCGCACCGGCGAAGAAGGCTGCTGCGAAGAAGGCAGCGCCGGCCAAGAAGGCTGCGCCTGCGAAGAAGGCTGCCGCACCGAAGGCTGCTGCACCTAAGGCCGCTGCGCCGAAGGCTGCCGCAGCACCGAAGGCTGCTGCTCCGGCGAAGAAGGCCGCTGCTCCGAAGAAGGCCGTCGTGAAGAAGGCCGCACCGGCAACCACCGCGTCGACCGCATCGGTTGCGCCGGCATCGGGCGTGAAGACGGCGCTCAACCCGGCAGCGGCATGGCCGTTCCCGACGGGCAGCCGTCCGTAATCGCGGCTGACCAGCATCACCCGGACACTCATGTGGTGTCCGCGGGTTGAGTAGCGCTACTCAATCGGTCCCGCCATCTGGCCTGGATGGCGGGATTTTTTTCGCCCGTACGCGGCCGGGCATGGACGTGATGCGCGGAGCGTGGACGAAAAAAAACGCATGTGCGACTTCGCACATGCGTTCGACCGCGGCTTGCGCCGCGTGCTGAGGATGCTCGTTAGTGCGTGACGCGCGTGACGCCGCCGCTCGACAGCAGTCGTACGCGCTCGCCTGCGCGGAAGACTTCGCCGCTGGCTGCTTGCGTGATCGAGCGCAGGTCGCCGTTGTCGAGGCGAACGGTGATTTCGACGCCGTTCGCGGTACTGAGGTTTTCTCCGACCGCGTTGCCCGCCACCGCGCCGACCAGGCCGCCTGCGATCGCCGTCAGGATCGAGCCCTTGCCGCCGCCGATCGCGCTGCCCGCGACCGCGCCGAGTGCGCCGCCGCCGAGCGTGCCGATCGCGCTGCCGCCGCCGTCCGACTGGATGCGCACCGCACGCACGCTTTCGACCGTGCCCATGCGAACCGTCTGTTCGCGCTGCGCCTGGCCGACGCTATAGACGTCGGCCGAACCGGGCGCGGTGAAGCAGCCCGCGAGAGTCAGGGTGGCCGTCAGCATCGCCGCGAGCGTGAGGGTTTTCTTCGTCAACATCTTTGCTCTCCAACAGTATTTATTTGAGACTGTAACCGAAGGCGGCCTCGAAGCGCGCGTCGACATCGGCGCGCGTCAGTGCGTAAGTCTGGGGGCCCTGATGGGCGATCTTGATCGAGCCCATCAGGCTCGCGAGGCGGCCGGTGGTTGCCCAGTCCAGACCGTTCTCGATGCCGTACAGCAGGCCGCCACGGAAGGCGTCGCCGCAACCGGTCGGATCGACGATCCGCTCTGCCTGCACGACCGGAATCTGTTCTTCGCCGTTCTTGTGAAGAATGGTAGCGCCGTGTTCGCCCCGCGTGACGATCAATGCTTGAACCCGGCTGGCGATTTCCCTCTCGGACCACCCCGTCTTGTCACTGACGAGCTTGCCCTCGTAGTCGTTGACCGCGACGAAGGTCGCGAGTTCAATGATGCGGCGCAGCGTCGCACCGTCGAACAGCGGCAGGCCCTGACCCGGATCGAAGATGAACGGGATGTCGGCCTTGGCGAATTGTTCGGCGTGCTGGACCATCCCGTCGAAGCCGTCGGGCGCGACGATGCCGAGCTTCACGCCGGGCACGTCGTCCGCACGGTTCAGATGCGATTCCATCATCGCGCCGGGGTGGAATGCGGTGATCTGATTGTTCTCGAGATCGGTCGTGATCATGGCCTGCGCGGTGTGCGCGTCGGGCACGACCCGCACGTTGGCTTTGGACAGGCCGAGGCTGTCGAGACGCTCGAGATAGCGGTCCGCGTCGTTGGCGCCGACCGTCGCCATGATGCGTGCGTCGCCGCCGAGCAGGTGCAGCGCGTACGCGATGTTCCCCGCGCAACCGCCGAATTCGCGACGCATCGTCGGCACGAGGAAGCTCACGTTCAGCAGGTGAACCTGGTCGGGCAGGATGTGCTCGCGGAACCGACCTTCGAAGGTCATGATGTTGTCGTAGGCGAGCGAGCCGCAAATCAGCGTAGTCAAGGCGTGGGTTCCTGTAGAGGACAAAGGGAAAGCGGCCGGGCGGCTGCGGATTACTTCAGTGCGGCGAGTGCTGCGTCGTAGTTCGGCTCGTCCTTGATTTCGTCGACGAGTTGCGCGTGGATCACCTTGTCCTGCGCGTCGAGCACGACGACCGCGCGGGCCGTCAGGCCGTTCAGCGGGCCGCTCGTGACGTCGACGCCGTACGCGTTCGCGAACGCGCGGCCGCCGCGGAAGGTGGACGCCGTCACGACGTTCGCGAGGCCTTCGGTCGTGCAGAAGCGCGTGGCCGCGAACGGCAGGTCGCCGGACACGACGATCACGACCGTGTTGTCGAGCGACGACGCGGCTTCGTTGAACTTGCGCGTCGACGTCGCGCAGGTCGGCGTGTCGAGGCTCGGCACGATGTTCAGCACCTTGCGCTTGCCGGCGAAGCTGGCGAGCGTCAGATCGGCGAGGTCCTTGCCGACCAGCTTGAAGTCGGGGGCTTGCGAGCCGACGGCCGGGAACGTGCCGGCGATATCGATCGGGTTGCCACCCAGCGTAACTTTGCTCATGTTCGTGCTCCGAAATAGCGCGCCGGTGCGGCGCGCGGGTTGAGACGGCGCGCATGCGCGCGCGCGATGCGTCACGGATAGAAAATCTGGACGCGGAAATTCGATGCGCTTGCGCCGTTCGTGTCGAGCCGCACGACCATCGTCTGCGTCGTGCCGGGCGGCAGCCCTGCGTCGATCGGCGTGCCCGGGCGGACGTAGTCGCGCGGCGCGAGCACGCGGCGCACGGTGACGTGATTGGTGTCGTCGAGCAGCGTCAGCTCGAGCGACGGGTATGCGAGCGCGACGCGATAGCGGTTCGTCAGCGGCGCCTTCAGCTCGAGCACGCGCGGCCCGTCGAGCTGGCGCAGGTCGGTCGCGTTGAGCCGCAGCCCGTCGATCGCGCGCGGCGGCGTGACCTTGCAGCCGAGCGGCGCGCACGCCTGACGGTACCAGCTCTGCGTGACCGGCCAGTAGATCATCACGGATTCGCGCTGCCACCACGCCAGCTGCGCGAACAGCAGCACGCCGAGCGTGGCCGCGACGACGCCGCCGAAAAAACCGGCGAGCATGCCGCGTCGTTGCGGCGCGCGGGTCTCGCGCGTCACCTCGAAGTGGGGGCGGTCGTCTTCGGTGAGTGCGGCGGGGAACGGGACGGCCGGTTGGGCGGGTGGCTTTGCCGCCGATTGGGCGTCGTCGGGCGCGTTTGCAGGTTCGCCCGCGGCCGCGACGCCACGCTCGGCAGCGTGGCTGGCGTCGGGCGCTGCGTCGGGCGGCGCCGGCGTAAAGGCGAACCGCGGTTCGCGGGGAACGTCGTCGGGTTCCGGAAAGTGCGTGTGCGTGTGCGCGTCCGCGTTTGCGTTTGCGGGCGCGGTCGGGTCGACGGGATCGGCGCCCGCTTGCTCGATCAATTGCGCAGGTGCGATGAAGCGCGGTTCGCGTGGGTCGGTTTCTGCGGCTGGCAGGGTAGACGCGTCGGTGTCGTGCGGTGCCGCAGCCGGTTCGGCCGGCCATGCGGCCGCTTCGACGACGCGGCGTTCGGCAGCATCCGTCGAAATCGGCGCGGGCGTGCCGGTCTGGCGAACGGTGCCGGCGTCCGTGGTTTCTTGCCGCGTCACCGGCACGAGCGGTTCGGCGCGAATGGTGTGCGCGTTGTGCAGCAGCGACGGATCGACGCCGGCGTCGAGCCACGGCGCCCACATGTCCCAGCCCGCAGGCCTGAAGTTGCCATCCGTCGCCGCGTGCGCCGGCAGGTCGGCGGTGAAGAGCCGCGCCGGTGAGGTCGGGGAGGGCGTGTCGCTGACGGCGTCGGCCGGTGTTGCTTCGTCCAGCGCTGGTGCGGTGGGCGTTGGTTCGGGCGGTGCTGAGTCGACCGGTGCCGACGCGGCTGGCGTTGATGCGGACTGCGGTGCTTCGAGCGGGGCCGTATCGACCGGCGTTGCTCCAACCGGAGCTGATTCGACGGGCACCGCTTCAATCGGTGCCGCTTCAACCTGCGCTGATTCGACTGGCGCTGCTTCAATCGGCGCCGCTTCGACCGGTGCTGCTTCGGCCGGCGCTGCTTCAATCGGAGCTGATTCGACCGGTGTTGCTTCAACCTGCGCTGATTCGGCCGGCGCTGCCTCAACCGGCGTTGCTTCGATCGGTGTTGCTTCACCCGGAGCCGCTTCAACCGGACTCGTTCCAACCGAAGCCGTTCCACCCGCCGCTTCCCTCACCGTCGGCTCGGGAACGAGCGAGCGCGTCGCGTCGAACACCTGCCGGCAGTGTCCGCAGCGCACCAGCCCGTCATGCAGCGTCAGCTGGTCCTGCTGCAGCCGGAAGACGGTTTCGCAATGAGGGCAGCGCGTCGCAAGAAGCATGTCGAGCCGGGCGGCCTGCTGGCCAGAGTGAAGGACAGCGCTATTCTAATGGCTTTCCCGCCGCGTTCCGGCGAGGCAAACCCAACCTTCGTGCTCGCGCCATACCGAGATGTCGACGTAGCGCGCGTACACCGCCGCGACTTCGTCCGCCTGGCGCGCGAGCACGCCCGACAGCGCGATGCGGCCGCCCGGCTTCACCTTCGACGCCAGCATCGACGCCATCAGCTTCAACGGATTCGACAGAATGTTCGCGACGACGATGTCGAATTCCCCGTCCGGGCACGCGTCGGGTAGCCCGTACGTGACGTCCGCATGGTTGCGTTCGCTGTTCTGCCGCGCCGATTCGACCGCCTGCGGATCGATGTCGATGCCGATCACCGGGTCCGCGCCGCACTTGCGTGCGAGGATCGCGAGGATGCCCGAGCCGCAACCGTAGTCGAGCACCGACTGGCCGGGCTTCACCGTCTGCTCGAGCCATTCCATGCACAGGCGCGTAGTCGGGTGGCTGCCGGTGCCGAACGCGAGGCCCGGATCGAGCTCGAGGATCAGCGCATCGGGATCGGGCGCATCGTGCCACGACGGCACGACCCAGATCCGTTCGCCGATCGGGATCGGCTCGAACTGCGACTGCGTGAGCCGCACCCAGTCCTGCTCCTCGACTTCACGCACGTCGAACTTCGGCGTATCGGCAATGCCGATCTCGTTCGCGGCCGCCGCGAGCAGCACGGCCGGTTCGAGATCGGGCGACAGCAGCGCGACCACGCGCGAGTGCTGCCACGCGGTGCGCTCCGGAACCAGGCCGGGCTCGCCGAAGAGCGGCTGCTCGTCGGGCGTGTCGGCGTCGGCGTCCTCGACGGACACCGACAGCGCGCCGAGGTCGAGCAGTGCGTCGGACAGCGCCTCCGCATGCTCGCGGGCCAGTTCGACGACGAGTTCGCGATAGCTCATGCTTACGCTTCTTCCGGTGCGACCTGCTGCTTCTGCGCGAGCCGGTGTTCGAGGTAGTGGATGCTGGTGCCGCCTTCGACGAACTTCGAATCGATCATCAACTCGCGGTGCAGCGGGATGTTGGTCTGGATGCCTTCGACGACCATTTCCGACAGCGCGATCCGCATCCGGCGGATCGCCTGGTCGCGCGTCGCGCCGTAGGTGATCAGCTTGCCGATCATCGAGTCGTAGTTCGGCGGCACGAAATAGCCGTTGTACGCATGCGAGTCGACGCGCACGCCCGGCCCGCCCGGCGTATGCCACGACGTGATGCGGCCCGGCGACGGCGTGAACTTGAACGGATCTTCAGCGTTGATCCGGCATTCGATCGCATGTCCGCGGAACTGCACGTCGCGCTGGCGCAGCGCCATCTTCTCGCCGGCCGCGATGCGGATCTGTTCCTGCACGATGTCGACGCCGGTGATCAGCTCCGATACCGGATGCTCGACCTGCACGCGCGTGTTCATCTCGATGAAGTAGAACTCGTTGTTTTCGTACAGGAATTCGAACGTGCCGGCGCCGAGATAGCCCATCTTCTTGCAAGCGTCCGCGCAGCGGTCGCCGATGCGGTCGATCAGGCGGCGCGGAATGCCCGGCGCCGGCGCTTCCTCGATCACCTTCTGGTGACGGCGCTGCATCGAGCAATCGCGCTCGCCGAGCCAGATCGCGTTCTTGTGCGCATCCGACAGCACCTGGATCTCGATGTGGCGCGGGTTCTCGAGGAACTTCTCCATGTACACCTGCGGGTTGCCGAACGCACGGCCGGCCTCCTCGCGGGTCATGTTGACCGCGTTCACGAGCGCGGCCTCGGTGTGCACGACGCGCATGCCGCGTCCGCCGCCGCCGCCGGCCGCCTTGATGATGACCGGATAGCCGATTGCGCGCGCAATCTTCACGATCTCCTTCGGATCGTCCGGCAACGCGCCTTCCGAGCCCGGCACGCACGGCACGCCGGTCTTGATCATCGTCTGCTTTGCCGTGACCTTGTCGCCCATCAGGCGGATCGTGTCCGGGCGCGGGCCGATGAACGTGAAGCCCGACTGCTCGACGCGTTCGGCGAAATCGGCGTTTTCCGACAGGAAGCCGTAGCCGGGGTGGATCGCTTCGGCGTCGGTGACTTCCGCGGCGCTGATCAGCGCCGGCATGTTCAGGTAGCTGAGGTTCGACGGGGCCGGGCCGATACAGACGGCTTCGTCCGCGAGGCGCACGTACTTGGCTTCCTTGTCGGCTTCCGAGTAGACGACCACCGTCTTGACGCCGAGTTCGCGGCACGCGCGCTGAATGCGCAGCGCGATTTCACCGCGGTTGGCAATGAGGATTTTTTCAAACATAGCGAGTATTCGTCTCTTCGAGGGGCGCGCGAGCGGCGCCTGGAGAGCATCGGCGGCGCGCGGCCGGACGGCCGCGCGGCGGGCTTAGCCGATCACGAAAAGCGGCTGGCCGTATTCGACGGCCTGGCCGTTCTCGACGAGGATTTCCTTGATCACGCCGGCCTTGTCCGACTCGATCTCGTTCAGCAGCTTCATCGCTTCGATGATGCACAGCGTCTGGCCTTCCTTGACCGTGTCGCCGACCTGCGCGAACGGATCCGCGCCCGGCGACGGCGCGCGATAGAACGTACCGACCATCGGCGACGTCACGACGTGGCCTTGCGGCACGGCGGGCGCCGCGGCGCCTGCGGCCGGTGCGGCTGCCGCACCTTCGGCCGGCAGCGCGACCGACGGGGCCGGGGCGCTGACCTGCGGGGCAAATCCGCCCGTCGGCTGGACATAGACCGGCGGCGCGTTCTTGACGATACGCACCTTGCCTTCGCCTTCCGTCACTTCCAGCTCGGAGATGCCGGATTCGGAGACGAGGTCGATCAGAGTTTTCAGCTTACGAAGATCCATCGGGAGTTCCCCTTTCAATACGTGAAAGCGCCGGTCAGACCGGCGCTGAATCTAGATCGCGAAATCAGCCGCGCGACGCGCCTTGCAGCTTGTCGAGCGCGTATTCGAGCGCGTACAGATAACCTTTCCAGCCGAGCCCGCAGATCACGCCTTCGGCCTGGTCGGAAAAGTAGGAGTGGTGCCTGAACGCTTCGCGGCGGTGCACGTTCGACAAATGAATTTCGACGAACGGGATGCCAACGCCGGCGATCGCGTCCCGGATCGCGACGCTCGTATGCGTGTACGCGGCCGGATTGATCAGGATGAAATCGGTCTGTTCCTCCCGCGCGGCCTGGATGCGGTCGACGAGCGCGCCTTCGTGGTTGCTCTGGAACGACGACAGTTCGGCGCCGGCAGCCTGCGCCCGCGCGGCAAGCGCCTGATCGATCTGCGCGAGCGTGACGCGGCCGTACACCTCCGGTTCCCGGGTGCCGAGAAGGTTCAGGTTGGGGCCGTGCAGCACCAGCAATCGTGTCATGGTCGCTTCTATTTCTGCGGAATTGCGCGAACTTTAGCGCTATTTAGAGAAATTTGTCTAGTTTTGCCGAACGGCCAACGGCGCCGGGCCTGCAAGAATTACCGGGAGCTAAGCGAAGTATTCGCGAATTCCGGTGAAACTGCGGCGATCGACCTGCAAAACACCGCGAACGTGCGGGCGCCCATTCGCGCATGTCACAACGCGTCGAGGGTCTTTTTGAGCTCGGCGGGCTGGATTTGCCCCAATTTTGTTTCGCGGATCTTGCCCGTTTGGTCGATGACCACCGTGAACGGCAGCGCACCGGCCGTATTGCCGAAATTACGCGCCAGATCGGCACCCGCATATCCGCTGACGAATACCGGATAGTCGACCTTCACCTTCTGCAGGAAGTTCTTCACGTTCTGGTCGGAGTCGACGCCGATTCCGATGAAGCGGATGCCCTTCTCCTTATATTGATGCGACAGCGCGACGAGTTCCGGCATCTCCTGGACGCACGGGCCGCACCACGATGCCCAGAAATTCACCACGACCTTCTGGCCCTTGAACGACGCGAGCGTCGCCGGCTTGCCGTCCACATCGGTGAGCGCCGCGGCCCACAGCTGCTCGACCGGGCTGCCGGACGGAGCCGGCGCGGCCGATGAGCCCGATGTGGCGGCCGCCACACCGTCGTCGGCGCTGCCGCCGCGGAACCAATGGCCGGCGGCGAGCCCGCCGCCGATCGCCGCGGCCGCGACGAGCGCCACCGCCAACATGCGTTTCATCATCATCGTGGAATCATTCCGGTTCGGAAGGCGCGTCGCCGGCTTCGAGCAGCGCGCGCAACGCGGCGGCGTCGGCCCGCGCGACGCGCCCGCGTGCGTCGGCCTTGACCGCGCCGCGCAGGTCGTCGCTCGCATAGAGCGCGACGTGCACGCCGATGGCGTCCATGTCGCGCCGCGGGCGCCACAGGAAGCTGAGCGTCTCGACGTCGGCGCGACCGGCGAAATGCCGGGTCTCGGACACGTCGTACTGAACGTTCTGGTTCAGCAGGTAGATGGCGACGTCCTTCGGGTTGTCGGTGAATATCTGCAAATGGATGTCCGAATGCGCGTTCGCGGTGCCGTTCAGCACCGCGCCCGTCACGTACGGATTGAATTCGGCGAGCCGGCGCATCCAGTCGAGCGCCGCTTCGCGCAGCCGGCGGAGCTCGTCGGGCTGCGTATCGCTCTGGAACAACGCGATGTATTCGCGCAGTTCTTCTTCGATCAGGTCGTTATCGGGCAGCCATTCGCCCGCAACGCGCGTATCGCCGAACAGCTGGCGGGCGGCCTTGCGCTTCGCGCTGGCGTAATCGAGGCCGTCCTCCGCGATCAGGCGGGCGGCGGACTGGGCGATTTCCTCGCGGGCACGCCGCGGATCGACAAGAGGTTTGCGAGACATGATCCGGCAATCATACTCGATCGCCGCCGCGGCAGACCGCGGTGCGGCTGCGTGCCGCCCGCCGCGCCGGACGGCCTCGCGCGCCGTCGTTCGGCCCGGGCCGTCAGTTACAATGACGATCTTTGTGGCGCGGCGAAAGCGCTGGCCCGGACGGCGCGTCCGGCATGCCGCACACGTCCCTTTCCGAATCGACGGCGCCCGGCGGCGCGAAAGCATTCATCTATGCACATCCACATTCTTGGCATCTGCGGCACCTTCATGGGCGGTCTCGCCGTGCTCGCGCGCGAGGCGGGCCACACGGTGACGGGTTGCGACGCGGGCGTCTATCCGCCGATGAGCACGCAGCTCGAGGCGCAGGGCATCACGCTGATCGAAGGCTACGGCGCCGAGCAGATCGACCTGAAACCCGACCTGTTCGTGATCGGCAACGTCGTCACGCGCGGCAACCCGCTGATGGAGGCGATCCTCGATCGCGGCCTGCCTTACGTGTCCGGCCCGCAATGGCTCGGCGAACACGTGCTGGCCGGCAAATGGGTGCTCGCGGTCGCGGGCACGCACGGCAAGACGACCACCTCGTCGATGCTCGCGTGGCTGCTGGAAGACGCCGGCCTGAATCCGGGCTTCCTGATCGGCGGCGTGCCGCTGAACTTCGGCGTGTCGGCGCGGCTGACCGATTCGAGCTTCTTCGTGATCGAAGCCGACGAATACGATACGGCGTTCTTCGACAAGCGCTCGAAGTTCGTCCACTACCGGCCGCGCACGGCCGTGCTGAACAATCTCGAATACGATCACGCCGACATCTTCCCGGATCTCGCCGCGATCGAAACGCAATTCCACCACCTAGTGCGCACGGTGCCGCGGGTCGGCCGGATCGTCACGAACGGCCGTTCCGACGCGCTGGAGCGCGTGCTGGCGCGCGGCTGCTGGAGCGAAGTCGAGCGTTTCGGCGTCGACGGCGGCTGGCAGGCGCTGCCGGCCGAGGACGGCGTGCCGGTGGACGAGCGCTTCGCGGTGTATTCACAGGCCCAGCGCGTCGGCGAAGTCGCGTGGCAGGTGCAGGGCGACCACAACCGGATGAACGCGCTGGCCGCGATCGCGGCCGCGCGCCATGTCGGCGTGCCGCCGGCGCAGGCGGCCGCCTCGCTCGCATCGTTCCGTAACGTGAAGCGGCGCATGGAAGTGCGCGGCAGCGTCGACGGCGTGACCGTCTACGACGACTTCGCGCACCATCCGACCGCGATCGAAACCACGATCGCCGGCCTTCGTGCGCGCATCGGCCGAGAACATTCCCGCATCCTCGCGGTGCTGGAGCCGCGTTCGAACACGATGAAGCTCGGCGTGATGAAGGCGCAGCTGCCGGCCAGCCTCGCCGATGCCGACCTCGTGTTCGGCTACGGCGCGCCGAGCGGGCGCGACGCGCTCGGCTGGAACCTCGGCGACGCACTGGCGCCGCTCGGTGCGAAGGCGCACGCGTTCGACGACCTGCATCTGTTGGTGAAGGCCGTCGCCGCCGCCGCCCGCCCGGGCGACCACGTGCTGGTGATGAGCAACGGCGGCTTCGGCGGCGTGCACCAGCAGCTGCTCGACGCGCTCGGGAGCCGCGCGTGATCCTGTACCTGCACGGCTTCCGCTCGTCGCCGGAGTCGCAGAAGTCGCGGCTGCTGGCCGCGCGCATGGCGGCGCTGGGCCGCACGGCGGAGTGGCGCTGTCCGTCGCTGGCGGTGTCGCCGCTCGAGGCGATCGCCGTCGCCGAGGCCGCGGTGGCCGGCGCGCAGGACGTGACGGTGATCGGCAGCTCGCTCGGCGGCTACTACGCGACCTGGCTCGCCGAACGGCACGGCTGGAAGGCGGTGCTGCTGAACCCGGCGATCGTCCCGCAACGCGATCTCGAACAGTATCTCGGCGAGCAGCCGTTGTGGCACGGCGGCGGGTCGATCGTCGTCGAGCGCCGCCATCTGCAGGAGCTCGACGCGCTGCGCGTGCCGGCGATTTCGCGGCCCGAACGCTACTATCTGTTCGCGGCGACCGGCGACGACGTGCTCGACTACCGCGAAATGCTCGCCCATTACCCGGGCGCAAAAACCCGCGTGATCGAAGGCAGCGATCACGGGATCAGCGAATTTGCCGACTACGTCGACGACGTTCTCGCCTTTTGCGATCAAAAAACGTCTTGAATCCGGCGTCATGCCGATCGAATTTCCATCATCATCCGGCGCCGCCGATGCGGCGCCCGGCAGTCTGAACGAGAGTACTGAGTGAACGTTTTCTTCGAGGAATCGGGCAGTTTCAAGGCGGGCAGCGTGCTGTCGCGCCAGGGCGACGCGTTTCAGGTCGAGTTGCCCGGCGGGCGGCGCGCGAAGGTGCGCGCAAAGGACGTGCTGATCGAGTTCGAGAAGCCGGCCGCGAGCGAGCTGATGCAGGAAGCCGACACGGCTGCGCAGCAGATCGACCTCGACTTCCTGTGGGAATGCGCGCCGGCGGAGGAATTCGCCTATACGACGCTGGCCGCCGAATACTTCGGCGCGGGCTACGGCCCGGTCGAGCGCGCGGCGCTGGTGCTGCGGCTGCACGGCTCGCCCGTGTACTTCCGCCGCAAGGGCCGCGGCCAATATCAGCGCGCGCCGGAAGAGCAGCTGAAGATGGCGCTCGCGTCGCTCGAGCGCAAGCGCCAGCAGGCGCTGGTGCAGGCGCAGTACGAAGAGGAGCTGAAGGAAGGCAAGCTGCCGCAAGCGTTCGCCGGCAAGGTGCTCGCGCTGCTGACGCGACCGGACAAGAATTCGATCGAATACAAGGCGCTCGAGGCGGCGGCCGGGGCGCGCGGCGTGTCGCCCGCGCGGCTGATGCTCGACTGCGGCGGCATCGAGTCCGCCCGCGCGCTGCACGAGGCGCGCTTTCTCGCCGAGTTCTTCCCGCACGGCACGGGCTTTCCGCCCGTCGCGGTCGGCCCGCTGCCGGACGACCTGCCGCGCGCGGACGTCAACGCGTTCTCGATCGACGACATCACGACGACCGAAATCGACGACGCGTTCTCGGTCGAGCATCTGGCAGACGGCCGCGTGCGGATCGGCGTACACATCGCGGCGCCGGCGCTGGGCATCGTGCGCGGCGACGCGGTCGACGCGATCGCGCGCGCGCGTCTGTCGACGGTCTACATGCCGGGCGACAAGATCACGATGCTGCCGGACGACGTGGTCGACGTCTTCACGCTGAAGGAGGGCGACTACCGCCCGGCGCTGTCGTTGTACATCATCGTCGATCGCGATACGCAGGAGATCGTCGCGAACGAGACGCGCGCCGAGCTCGTGTACGTGAAGAACAACCTGCGCCACAACACGCTCGACGAGCTGGTCAACGAGGAGACGCTCGCGGCCGGCACCGGCGATTACCCGCACAAGGACGACATCGCGGTGCTGTGGCCGCTCGCGCAGGCGCTGTTCGAGAAGCGCCAGGTCGCGCGCGCGGGCTACGGCCTGAAGCGCGAGGTGCAGCGCAATACCGACTACAACTTCTACGTCGAAGGCGAGCACGTGACGATCACGCCGCGCCGCCGCGGCTCGCCGCTCGACCTCATCGTGTCGGAGCTGGCGATCCTCGCGAACTCGACCTGGGGCGCGTTCCTGCACGATCACACGGTGCCGGGCATCTACCGCTCGCAGCGCGGCTTCGGCGCGCCGGGCCCGAAGCGCACGCGGATGCAGACGACGGCCGCGCCGCACGAAGGGCTCGGCGTCGCGCAGTATGCGTGGAGCACGTCGCCGCTGCGCCGCTACGTCGACCTCGTGAACCAGTGGCAGCTGCTCGCCTGCGTGCAGCACGGCGTCACCGCGAAGCTCGCCGCGCCGTTCAAGCCGAAGGACGCCGACCTGTACGCGGTCGTGCAGGGCTTCGACGACACCTATAGCGCCTACGCCGACTACCAGCGCCGGATGGAATACTTCTGGTGCCTGCGTTGGCTCGCGCAGGAGCAGAAGAAGCAGGTAGTCGCGAGCGTCGTGAAGGGCGATCTCGTGCGCCTCGAGGAAATTCCGCTGCTGCTGCACGTGCCGGGGCTGGGCGTGCATGCGCGCGGCACGCGCGTGCTGCTCGAGGTGATGTCGCTCGACGAGCTGACGATCGAGGCGTCGGTGCGGCCGCTGAGCGTGCTCGACGCGCCGACCGTGACGAGCGGCGATGGGGCCGACGAAGAAGACGACGCCGAAGGCGAAGGCGGCGACGACACGCTGGTCGACGCGCAGGATGCGTCGGCGGAATCGGAAGCCGAGGCGCTGGCCGAATCGGACGGCGCCGCGGCCGAAGGCGGCGACGCCGCAACCGGCGGCGAGCACGAAAGCGAGCCGGAAAGCGCACCGGGGCGCGCATCATGAGCGCGACGGCGTCGACGAGCGGGGCAGACCGCTACGTGGTGTTCGGCAACCCGGTGGCGCACAGCAAGTCGCCATTCATCCACGCGCAGTTCGCCGCGCAGACGGGCCAGGCGCTCGTCTACGAACACCGGCTCGCGCCGGTCGACGGCTTCGAGACGGCGGTGCGCGCGTTCGTCGCCGAAGGCGGCCGCGGCGCGAACGTGACGGTGCCGTTCAAGCTCGACGCGCATGCGCTCGCCGACACGCTGTCGCCGCGCGCGGCAGCCGCGGGCGCCGTGAACACGCTGCGCATCGATGCCGACGGCCGGATTTTCGGCGACAACACCGACGGCGTCGGCCTCGTGCGCGACATCGAGTCGAATCTCGGCGTGTCGCTCGCCGGCGCGCGGATCCTGCTGCTGGGCGCCGGCGGCGCCGCGCGCGGCGTCGTGCTGCCGCTGCTCGAGCGCGCGCCGCTGTCGATCACGATCGTCAATCGCACCGCGAGCAAGGCCGAGGCGCTGGTCGGGCAGTTCGCGCAGGCCGCGCACGACGCGGGCTGCGTGCTGTCGGGCGGCGGCCCGGACGTCGTGCGCGCCGAACCGTACGACGTGATCGTCAACGCGACGGCCGGCAGCCTCGACGCGGCGCTGCCGGCGTGCGACCCGGCCGCGTTCGGGCCGCACACGCTCGCGTACGACATGATGTACGGCGCGCAGCCGACGGTGTTCATGCAGCACGCGGCGTCGCTCGGCGCGCGCACGGCCGACGGGCTCGGGATGCTGGTCGAGCAGGCCGCCGAATCGTTCTACATCTGGCGCGGCGTGCGGCCGGACGGCGCGCCGGTGCTGGCCGCGCTGCGCCAGGCGCTCGCGGCGGGCTGAACGGGGCGCGGCAGATGGTGGCGGCAAGCGGTACGCAGCGCACGCGCACGGTGGGCCTGGCCCGCTGGATCGTCTATGCGGGCTCGGTATTCGCCGGCGCGTGGCTCGCGACGCAGCTGTTCTATCTGGTGCAGATCGCGCTGTGGTCGTTCATCAACCCCGGTTCGACCGCGTTCATGCGCACCGACGCATGGTGGCTGTCGCACGACAAGCCGCCTGCGCAGATCCAGCATCAATGGGTGCCGTACGACCAGATCTCGCGCAACCTGAAGCGCGCGCTGATCGCATCGGAGGACGCGACCTTCGCGACCAACAACGGCTACGACGTCGACGCGATCCTGCAGGCGTGGGAGAAGAACAAGGCGCGCGGCCACATCGTCGCCGGCGGCTCGACGATCACGCAGCAGCTCGCGCGCAATCTGTTCCTGTCGCGCGAGAAGAGCTACATCCGCAAGGGGCAGGAGCTGATCATCACGTGGATGCTCGAAACGGTGCTCGACAAGGAGCGCATCTTCGAGATCTACCTGAATTCGGTCGAATGGGGCCGCGGCGTCTACGGCGCCGAGGCCGCCGCCCGTTACTACTACCGGATCCCCGCGAGCCGGCTCGGCGCGTGGCAGTCGGCGCGCCTCGCGGTGATGCTGCCGAAGCCGCGCTGGTTCGACGCGCATCGCGGCTCGGCCTATCAGGCGCAGCGCGCCGCAATCATCGCGCGCCGGATGGGCGCGGCCGAGCTTCCGCAATCGCAGTAAGCGGCGCGCTCGCGCCGCCGCAGCGCCGCTCATGGCGTTCATGCGCCGATGCTGCGGCGCAGCGCAAGCAGGCCGCCGGTAGGCCGGGCGCAATCCGTTAGACGAATCCGTCTATTTCGCTTTTCCGAGCAATCTCCTCCGCACCGCGACGTTCGTTGCGGGCGTCGCACGCAATCCGTGCGCCTCTCCTAGTTTGTCCGCAGCGCGAACGCCGTTGAAAGCTGCGCGAAACCGGACAGTTCGGTAATCGAAGCGTTGATGAAAGGTGTGCGCTGCACCGAACTTCGGTCGAATATTTCCAAATTTTTCAAAGCCGGAACGCTCGCGTATATTGGCCAGCGCCTCGGCTCATCGGCCGCAAGCGAGGCGGGGGGCGGCTTACCGGGCTGCTCGACACAAAAAACATTCGAGAGAAGGAAAGCAACGATGCCAGCGAGCAAAGCGAAGCTGTTGTTGGGGGTCGTGTTCTCTTCGCTGATTCTGACGGCCTGCAACGACGACGTGACGTCGTCGGCCGCAGCAGGCGCCGCCAGTTCGGCCGATCCCGCCGCCCAGACGGACCAGCCGTACAACGATCCGAACAGCTATTCGTCCAGCGCGAGCGCGTCGCTCGACGCATCCGCCGCGGTCGAAAAGGCCGCCGTCACCCATCACCAGATCACGCTGAACGGCCAGACCATCCGCTACACGGCCAGCGCCGGTCACCTCGTCGCCCGCAATCCGCAGACGGGCGCGCCCGAAGCGTCGTTCTTCTACGTCGCCTACACCGCCGACAACCAGCCCGCCGCGAAGCGTCCGGTCACGTTCCTGTACAACGGCGGCCCCGGCTCCGCATCGGTGTGGCTGCATCTCGGCTCGTTCGGCCCGAAGCGGATTCAGACCGGCGATCCGAACGCGAACACGTCGAGCTTTCCGTTCGTCGACAACGCGGAGAGCCTGCTCGACACCACCGACCTCGTGTTCGTCGACGCGATCGGCACCGGCTTCTCGGAGGCGATCGCGCCGAACACGAACCAGACGTTCTGGGGCGTCGATCAGGACGCCGGCGCATTCCGCGACTTCGTCACGCGCTACCTCACGGTGAACCAGCGCAACGCTTCGCCGAAATACCTGTTCGGCGAGTCGTACGGCACGCCGCGCACCGACGTGCTCGCGAACCTGCTCGAGACGGCCGGCGTGAAGCTCGACGGCATCGTGCTGCAGTCGTCGATCCTGAACTACAACACCAACTGCGACATGGCGAGCGACTATGTCGGCAACTCGAACAACGGCGCGAGCCCGGTGAGCTGCGCGGGCTTCGTGCCGTCCTACGGCACCGTCGGCGCGTACTACCAGCTCGACAATCCGAACCCGTCGAACCTGCCGCAGTACGCGGACCAGATGCGCCTGCTCACCGCCGGCAGCTACGCGCCCGCGGTGAACGCGTATCTCGCGAGCCATACGCCGCCGCCGTCGTCGCTCGTCACGACGATGGTCAATGCTACCGGCGTCAAGCAGGCGCTGTGGAACGCGGACTTCAACGTGGTGCCGACCTTCTTCGACAACAGCTTCCAGGTGTCGCTGATCCCGGGCACGCTGATCGGCCGCTACGACGCGCGCGTGAACGTGCCGTCGTCGAGTCCGCTCGCGGCGGACGGCGATCCGTCGAGCACCTTCATCACGAAGCCGTTCACCGACACGATCGGCAGCTACCTGCCGAACGTGCTGAAGTACAGCGCGCAGTCCGCGTATTCGGTGAGCAGCGACGCGATCCAGACGTGGGACTGGACCCACGACGGCCTCGCGATGCCCGACACGATTCCCGATCTCGCGACCGCGCTGACGCTGAATCCGTCGCTGAAGGTGCTGTCGCTGAACGGCTATCACGACATCGCGACGCCGTTCTATCAGACCGAGCTCGACCTCGCGCGGCTCGGCACGCAACCGAACCTGACGATCAAGGACTATCAGGGCGGGCACATGGTCTATCTCGACGACACGTCGCGTCCGCAGGAGAAAGCCGACCTCGTGACTTTCTACGGCGCGGCCGCGCACTGATGCGATGTGCGGGCCGGCGCACGGCGCCGGCCGTCGACGACACCTCATTCCAGACTGGAGCCTGACATGAACAAACGTTTCCTCGTGGTGGCCGTCGCGCTCGCATGCGCGGCGGCGTCAGCAACCGCTGCCGCATTCGCGCAGGCCGGCGAGGCCGCCGCGCCCGCGCGGGCCCGCCAGGCGCAACTCGGCGATCCGTACGTGCCGCCGGCCGCGCGCAAGCCGACCGCCGGCACGCAGACCACCGGCGCCGCGCTGCACGCGCAGGTCGTGCGCAAGCTCGCGCGGCAGTTCGGCGCGGCCGACACGCAGAACAACGGTTCGATCACCGAAGCGCAGGCGCGCGCGGCCGGCCTCGGCTACGTCGCGAACCACTTCCGGCAGATCGATGCGAGCGGCAGCGGCCGCGTGTCGTTCGCCGACGTGCAGCGCTACATGCAGGCGCGCAGCACGAGCCAGCAGTAAGCGCGGCGCAGGCGAACAACGGGGGCGGAGCCTGCGGTGCGCGGGCTCCGCCCCCGTGCGCATCGCGCCGCCGGCAGCACGGCGGCGCGTACTTCTCATTATCTGGACAACGCATTCAAATATTGGAGACGAGTGCGTGCGCTCCTACAATCCGAAGCACATCGACAGCTTCGGACCCACGCACCGCGCGGCGCCCGACGCATACGGAGACACCTTCCATGACCTTCGCCGGGCGCTTTCCTCGGTGCATCGACTGCCGCGTCGCCGCGACGCCCGCGCTCGCTTGCGCGTCGCGACGGCGGCTTCACCGATTCCGTTGACGAAGCCCGCTCCATGACCAACATGCCCGACACCCTTGCTCTCGACGCCCGGCGCGCGACGCCGGACGATGCGCCGCTGACCGACAGCATCGGCGCGACCAGCACGCCGCTCGACCTCGCCGCGCAGCAGGCCGGCACGCAGACGCTGCTGCGCGGCCTCGCGATCCTCGAAGCGATCGCGAACGGCGCGCGCGACATGCGTTCGATCGGCGCCGCGCTCGGCACGACGCGCAGCACGACGCACCGTCTCGTCAGCAGCCTCGTGCAGGCGCGCTACCTGCGTCAGGTGCAGGGCGGCTATCTGCTCGGGCCGAAGCTGATCGAGCTCGGCACGATCGCCCTTGAGCAGATGCCGCTGACGGCGGTCGCGCGCCCGCATCTCGAAGCGCTCGCCGAAGCGACGCTCGACACGATCCATCTCGGCGTGCGCGACGGCGACGACGTGCTGTACATCGACAAGATCCCCGGCACGCGCGGGCTGGAAATGCGTTCGCGCGTCGGCCACCGGATGCCGCTCGCGTCGACCGGCATCGGCAAGGCGATGATGCTCGACCTCGACCCGGACCTGTGGCGCTCGCTGTTCGAAGCCGCGCGGCGCGCGCTGGCCGGCGTGAATTTCAAGCCGGACAACCGGCCGGAGACGAGCGCGTTCCTGCAGCGCATGGCGCACTACGCGGCCGGCGGCTACACGTTCGACCTCGAGGAAAACGAGGCGTCGATCCGCTGCGTGGCCGCGCCGATCCGCGATGCATCGGGCGCGATCGTGGCGGCCGTGTCGGTTGCCAGCACGATTCCGTACATGCCGCACGACCGGATGGACGAACTGATTCCGCTCGTGCAGCGCGAAGCGCGAGCCATTTCCGCGGAGCTGGGCTGGAGCCCGCCGCAGGGTACCCGCAGGATCAAACGATGACCAATTCGACCGGGACCGCTCCGGACTCCGCACCGTCGCTGATCGCGCTCGACTGGGGCACGACGTCGCTGCGCGCCTATCTGTTCGACGCGCACGGCGCGCTCATCGACACGCGCAGCCGCGCGGCAGGCGTGATGCACGTGCCCGCCGACGGCGCGCGCGCGTTCGACGACGTGTTCGAAGAGGCGTGCGGTGACTGGCTCGACCGCGCGCCCGGCGTGCCGGTGCTGGCCGCCGGGATGGTCGGCAGCGCGCAGGGCTGGCGCGAGGCGCCGTACGTCGCGGTGCCGGCCGGCGCCGATGCGCTCGTCGCCGGCCTCGTCACGGTGAGCACCGCGCGCGGCACGACGGTGGCGATCGTGCCGGGCGTGATCGCGACGGGCGAACTGCCGGACGTGATGCGCGGCGAGGAAACCCAGATCTTCGGCGCACTCGCGAACGATCCATTGCTTGATGCCGATCGTTCAGGCGTACTGATCGGGCTGCCGGGCACGCATGCGAAGTGGGCGTGGGTGAAGGACGGGCTGATCGAGCGCTTCCAGACCTTCATGACCGGCGAGCTGTACGCGGCGCTGCGCGATCACACGATCCTCGGCCGCACCATGCGCGCGAGCGCGTCGTCCGACCGCGCGGCGTTCGAGCGCGGCGTCGCGGTCGCGCGCGGCGCGCGGCACACGGGGCTGCTCGCGACCGTCTTCAGCACGCGCACGCTCGGCCTGACCGGGCGGCTCGCGCCCGATGCGCAGGGCGATTACCTGTCCGGCCTGTTGATCGGCCATGAACTGAATGCGCTCGACGCGATGCTCGCGGAGCGCGGCGTCGCGCTCGCGAACCAGCCGCTGCTGCTGATCGGCGACGACGGCTTGTGCGCCCGCTACGTCGATGCGCTGCGCGGGTTCGGCTGCACCCATGCGCGCGTCGTCGCGCAGGCGACCGAACGCGGCCTGTGGTGGATCGCCGCGCGCGCCGGGCTGGTGCGCGCCGACGGCGAGCACGCGGGCGCCGACCAACGAACCGATTGAAGAGGAACCGTCCATGCCGTCCGACCTCACGCTGCCCGCACCGTATACGCCGCACCCCGCCTTGATGCGTGCGTTCGACGCGTGTCCGCTGATCGCCATCATGCGCGGCATCACGCCCGCGGAAGCCGTCGATCACGGGCTCGCGCTGCATGAAGCCGGCTTCCGGATCGTCGAGGTGCCGCTCAATTCGCCCGAACCGTTCGCCAGCATCGCCGCGCTGCGCCGCGCGTTGCCCGACGACATGATCGTCGGCGCAGGCACCGTGCTGCGCGCCGAGTTCGTCGAGCGCGTGCGCGACGCGGGCGGCGCGCTGATCGTGATGCCGCACTCTGACGCCGCCGTGATCCGCCGCGCGCGCGAGCTGGACCTCGCCAGCGCGCCGGGCGTCGCGACGCCGACCGAGGCGTTCGCCGCGCTCGCCAACGGCGCCGACGTATTGAAGATGTTCCCGGCCGAGCAGCTCGGCGTGCCGGTCGTGAAGGCGTGGCGCGCGGTGATCGATCGCGCGGTGCCGCTGATTCCGGTCGGCGGCGTCACGCCGGACAACATGCAGCCGTTCCTGGCGGCCGGCGCGAACGGCTTCGGGCTCGGCTCGGCGCTGTATCGGCCGGGCCAGACGGCGGACGCGACGGCCGCGAACGCGCGCGCGTTCCAGGCCGGCCTGCGCGCGGCGCGCGGCGGAGCCGCGTGATGGCGCGGCTGGCCGGCAAGGTCGCCGCGGTGACGGGCGCGGCACGCGGCATCGGCGCGGCGATCGCGCATGCGTTCGCGCGCGAGGGCGCGTGCGTCGCGCTGCTCGACGTCGACGTCGAGCACGCGCAGCGCACCGCCGCCGCGATCGCCGCCGAGGTCGACGGCGCGCGCGTGCTCGCACTGCATGCGGACGTCACGCGCCAGGACTCGGTGCGCGCTGCGCTGGCGCGGACCGAAGCCGAATTCGGCCCGCTCGACGTGCTGGTGAACAACGCGGGCATCAACGTGTTCGCCGATCCGCTGACGATGAGCGACGACGACTGGCGCCGCTGCTTCGCGGTCGACCTCGACGGCGTGTGGCACGGCTGCCGCGCGGCGCTGCCGGGCATGGTCGAACGTGGCCGCGGCTGCATCGTGAACATCGCGTCGACGCATGCGTTCAGCATCATTCCGGGCTGCTTTCCGTACCCGGTCGCGAAACACGGCGTGCTCGGGCTCACGCGTGCGCTCGGCATCGAATACGCGGCGCGCAACGTGCGGGTGAACGCGATCGCGCCCGGCTACATCGACACGCAGCTCACGCGCGACTGGTGGGATGCGCAGGACGACCCGGCGGCGGCGCGCGCGCAGACGCTCGCGCTGCAGCCGATGAAGCGCATCGGCCAGCCGGACGAAGTCGCGATGACGGCCGTGTTCCTCGCGTCCGACGAGGCGCCGTTCATCAATGCCACGTGCATCACCGTCGACGGCGGGCGCGCGGCGCTGTACCACGACTGAGGCGCCTGACGTAACGATTCGAAAGACCGCACGTGCGACGGCCGCGCGCACGCTGCGTCGAAACCAACAAGCGGCTGCATCCCGTTCGATGAAGACAAGGAGACACTGGACATGAAACGCAGAACCTTCGTAACGCTGGCCGCGGCGGCCGCGGTGGTGATCGGCAGCCCGCTCGCGCAGGCGGCCGATCCGGTCAAGATCGGCTTCCTCGTGAAGCAGCCGGAAGAGCCGTGGTTCCAGGACGAATGGAAGTTCGCCGAGATCGCCGCCAAGGACAAGGGCTTCACACTCGTGAAGATCGGCGCGCCGTCGGGCGAGAAGGTGATGAGCGCGATCGACAACCTGTCCGCGCAGAAGGCGCAGGGCTTCATCATCTGCACGCCCGACGTGAAGCTCGGGCCGGGCATCGTCGCCAAGGCGAAGTCGCACAACCTGAAGATGATGACGGTGGACGACCGCCTCGTCGACGGCGCGGGCAAGCCGATCGAATCGGTGCCGCACATGGGCATCTCCGCGTACAACATCGGCAAGCAGGTCGGCGACGGCATCGCGGCGGAGATCAAGAAGCGCGGCTGGAACATGAAGGAAGTCGGCGCGATCGACATCACCTACGAGCAGCTGCCGACCGCGCACGACCGCACGAGCGGCGCGACCGACGCGCTGGTCGCCGCCGGCTTCCCGAAGGCCAACGTGATCGCCGCGCCGCAGGCGAAGACCGACACCGAGAACGCGTTCAACGCGGCGAACATCGCGCTCACCAAGAACCCGCAGTTCAAGCACTGGGTCGCCTACGGCCTGAACGACGAGGCCGTGCTCGGCGCGGTGCGCGCGGCCGAAGGGCGCGGCTTCAAGGCCGACAACATGATCGGGATCGGCATCGGCGGCTCGGAGTCGGCGCTGAACGAGTTCAAGAAGCCGCAGCCGACCGGCTTCTACGGCACCGTGATCATCAGCCCGAAGCGCCACGGCGAGGAAACCTCGGAACTGATGTACGCGTGGATCACGCAGGGCAAGGCGCCGCCGCCGCTCACGCTGACGACGGGCATGCTCGCGACGCGCGAGAACGTGGCGAAGGTGCGCGAGGAGATGGGGCTCGCGTCGAAGTAAGCGAGCAAGCGGGATGCCGGCCGCCGCGGCGATGCGGCGGCCGGCGATCGATCGATCTGGAAGTGGGGAGACGACGTGTCAGCGGCACTGCGTTTTGACAATATCGGCAAGGTATTTCCCGGCGTGCGCGCACTCGACGGCATCTCGTTCGACGTGCATGCGGGCGAGGTGCATGGCCTGATGGGCGAGAACGGCGCGGGCAAGTCGACGCTGCTGAAGATTCTCGGCGGCGAATACCAGCCCGATGCGGGCAGCGTGCTGGTCGACGGCCAGCCCGTGCATTTTTCGAGTGCGGCCGCGTCGATCGCGGCTGGCATCGCGGTGATTCACCAGGAACTGCAGTACGTGCCCGACCTGACGGTCGCGGAGAACCTGCTGCTCGGCCGGCTGCCGAACGCGCTCGGCTGGGTGAAGAAGGGCGAGGCGAAGCGCCACGTGCGCGAGCGGCTCGCCGCGATGGGCGTCGATCTCGACCCCGACGCGAAGCTCGGGCGGCTGTCGATCGCGCAGCGCCAGATGGTCGAGATCTGCAAGGCGCTGATGCGCAACGCGCGCGTGATCGCGCTCGACGAACCGACCAGCTCGCTGTCGCATCGCGAGACGGAAGTGCTGTTCAAGCTCGTCGACGATCTGCGCGCGCAGGGCCGCGCGCTGATCTACATCTCGCACCGGATGGACGAGATCTACCGGCTCTGCGACGCATGCACGATCTTCCGCGACGGCCGCAAGATCGCGTCGCACCAAGCGCTTGCCGACGTGCCGCGCGAGCGGCTGGTCGCCGAGATGGTCGGGCGCGAGATCGCGGACATCTACCACTACGCGCCGCGCGCGCTCGGCGACGTGCGGTTTTCGGCCGAAGGCGTCGATGGCCCGGCGCTGCGTGAGCCGGCGAGCTTCTCGGTGCGCGCGGGCGAGATCGTCGGCTTCTTCGGGCTGGTGGGCGCGGGACGCAGCGAGCTGATGCGGCTCGTGTACGGCGCGGACCGCCGGCGCGCGGGCGTGCTGACGCTCGACGGCCGGCGCATCGACGTGAAGCGCACCGGCGACGCGATCCGTCACGGCATCGTGCTGTGTCCGGAGGACCGCAAGGAGGAAGGGATCATCGCGATGGCGTCGGTCGCGGAGAACATCAACATCAGCTGCCGCCGCCATTCGCTGCGCGCGGGGCTGTTCATCGACCGCAAGACCGAAATCGAAACGGCCGACCGCTTCATCCAGCGGCTGAAGATCAAGACGCCGAACCGCCGGCAGAAGATCCGCTTCCTGTCGGGCGGCAATCAGCAGAAGGCGATCCTGTCGCGCTGGCTCGCGGAGCCCGACCTGAAGGTCGTGATCCTCGACGAGCCGACGCGCGGCATCGACGTGGGCGCGAAGCACGAGATCTACGACGTGATCTACCGGCTTGCCGAGCGCGGCTGCGCGATCGTGATGGTGTCGTCGGAGCTGCCCGAAGTGCTGGGCGTGTCCGATCGCATCGTCGTGATGCGCGAAGGGCGCATCGCGGGCGAGCTGCCGCGCGAGCGCGCGAACGAGCATGCGGTGCTGAGCCTCGCTCTGCCGCAGACGAGCGCCGCGCAGGCGGCCTGAGGCGGCCGCACGCGGCCGGGACATTCGAATCGATCACGCGCGGCACGGGCCGCGCGAAGCAGGAGCAGGAGACACAACCATGCAAGTCAGGGAAAACCTCGCGAGCGCAGCCGTGAAGCCGTCGGCCGACGCGCTGGTGCCGCAGCAGAGCGATCGCCAGAAGTGGTGGCAGCACCTCACCGAATACAGCCTGATCGCGATCTTCGCGGTGATGTTCATCACGATGTCGCTGACGGTCGATCACTTCTTCTCGATCGACAACATGCTCGGCCTCGCGCTGTCGATCTCGCAGATCGGGATGGTCGCGTGCACGATGATGTTCTGTCTCGCGTCGCGCGACTTCGATTTGTCGATCGGCTCGACCGTCGCGTTCTCCGGCGTGCTGTGCGCGATGGTGCTGAACGCGACCGACAACACGCTGGTCGCGATCGTCGCGGCGGTCGCGGCCGGCGCGGCGATCGGCTTCGTGAACGGCGCGGTGATCGCGTACCTGCGCATCAACGCGCTGATCACGACGCTCGCGACGATGGAGATCGTGCGCGGGCTCGGCTTCATCGTGTCGAAGGGGCAGGCGGTCGGCGTGTCGTCGGATACCTTCATCGCGCTGGGCGGGCTGTCGCTGTTCGGCGTGTCGCTGCCGATCTGGGTCACGCTGCTGTGCTTCATCGTGTTCGGCGTGCTGCTGAACCAGACCGTGTACGGCCGCAACACGCTCGCCATCGGCGGCAACCCGGAGGCGTCGCGCCTCGCCGGGATCAACGTCGAGCGCACGCGCGTCTACATCTTCCTGATCCAGGGCGCGGTGACGGCGCTCGCGGGCGTGATCCTCGCGTCGCGCATCACGTCGGGCCAGCCGAACGCCGCGCAGGGCTTCGAGCTGAACGTGATCTCCGCGTGCGTGCTCGGCGGCGTATCGCTGATGGGCGGCCGCGCGACGATCTCGGGCGTCGTGATCGGCGTGCTGATCATGGGCACGGTCGAGAACGTGATGAACCTGCTGAACATCGACGCGTTCTATCAGTACCTGGTGCGCGGCGCGATCCTGCTCGCGGCCGTGCTGCTCGACCAGCTGAAGAACCGCGGCGTACGCGACTGACCGATTCCACGGAGACGATCCGCATGACTCTCGACACTTCCGCGCAGCACGCGCGCTATGCGCGCTACCCGAGCCTCGCCGATCGCGCGGTGCTGATCACGGGCGGCGCGACCGGCATCGGCGCGTCGTTCGTCGAGCACTTCGCGCGCCAGGGCGCGCGCGTCGCGTTCGTCGATCTCGACGCGCAGGCGGGCGTGGCGCTGGCCGAACGCCTCGCCGGCGAGCCCGAGGTACACCACGCGCCGCTGTTCGTCGCGTGCGACCTGACCGACATCGACGCGCTGCGCGGCACGATCGACGCGATCCGCGCGCGGCTCGGCGCGATCGACGTGCTCGTGAACAACGCGGCGAACGATGCGCGCCACGCGATCGCCGACGTGACGCCCGCGTCGTTCGACGCCGGCATCGCGGTGAACCTGCGTCACCAGTTCTTCGCCGCGCAAGCCGTGATCGACGACATGAAGCGTCAGGGCGGCGGCGCGATCATCAATCTCGGCTCGATCAGCTGGATGCTGAAGAACGGCGGCTATCCCGTCTACGTGATGGCGAAGGCGGCCGTGCAGGGGCTCACGCGCGGGCTCGCGCGCGATCTCGGGCCGTTCGGGATCCGCGTGAATTCGCTGGTGCCCGGCTGGGTGATGACCGACAAGCAGCGCAGGCTGTGGCTCGACGACGCGGGCCGCGCGGCGATCAAGGCCGGCCAGTGCATCGACGCCGAATTGCTGCCGGACGATCTCGCGCGCATGGCGCTGTTTCTCGCGGCCGACGACAGCCGGATGATCACCGCGCAGGACGTGGTGGTCGACGGCGGCTGGGCCTGATTGCGATGTCGCGTTCGCACGGCGCCGCGCGAGCGCGCCGTATCGTTTCATCGACGAAGGAAAGGAGTTCGACATGACTGCCACGCCCTCGCGCGCATCGTCGTCCACGAGCCAGACGCGCCGCGCGCGCCTGGCTGCCGCCGCGCAGCCGGTCAGCGCCGGCCCGCAGACCGCCGCGTTCGCGCAGGGCGTCGGCGCCGCGCATGCGGCGGCCGTCACGCTGTCGAACGCGTTGCTGCGGCTCGACGTGCTGCCGCATCTCGGCGGCGGCATCGCGCGCTTCGACTGGCGCGGCGATCACGGCGTGGCGGTGCCGGTGTTCCGCCGTTGCGAGCAGCCGGATAGCGCGACCGATCCGAACGCGCTCGCGTGCTATCCGCTGCTGCCTTACTCGAACCGGATCGGCAACGGCCGCTTCGAATGCGACGGGCGCAACGTCGCGGTGCCGCGCAACCGGCGCGACGAGCCGCTGCCGATTCACGGCGACGGCTGGCTCGCGCGGTGGCAGGTCGACGACGCGACCGCCACGTCGCTGCAGCTGTCGCTCGACCGCGCGAGCGGCGCGCCGTATGCGTTCCGGGCGATCCAGTCGTTCGAGCTCGACGACGCGACGCTGTCGATCGCGCTGTCGATCGAGAACGCCGGACGCGCGCGGTTGCCGTTCGGGCTCGGCCTGCATCCGTTCGTGGTGCGCGACGACACGACCGAGCTGGCCGCCGCCGCCGGCGGACTGTGGCTGTCGGGCGCCGATTTCCTGCCGGTGCGGCACGTGAGCGTGCCGCCCGCATGGCAGTTCGGCGTCGCGTATCCGCTGCCGCCCACGCTCGTCAATCACGCGTTCACCGGCTGGGGCGGCCACGCGACGATCAGCTGGCCGCGCCGCGCGCTGTCGCTGACGATCGCCGCCGACGTCGACGCGTATGTGCTGTACACGCCGCCCGGCGAGGATTTCTTCTGCTTCGAGCCGGTCGATCATCCGATCAATGCGGTGAACCTGCCGGGCGGCGCGGCCGCGCACGGGATGACGCTGCTCGCGCCCGGCGAACGGCTCACGCGGCGCTTTTCGTTCACCGTCGCGCGCACCGATGCGCGGGTCGACGCGGCCGCGCGCGAAGCGCGCTGGCGACGCGGGTAAAATACGCGGTCTACCAACGGTTTGCCGCGAGTATCCGCCATGTCTTCCCCGCTTACTTTCATCGAATCGCTGCGCGCCGCGTGGCAGCGCACGAATTCGCTGCTGTGCGTCGGCCTCGATCCCGAGCCGTCGCGCTTTCCCGTGCAGTTCGACGGCCAGCCCGATGCGATCTTCGAATTCTGCCGGCAGATCGTCGACGCCACCGCGCCGTATGCGAGCGCGTTCAAGCCGCAGATCGCGTACTTCGCCGCGCATCGCGCGGAAGACCAGCTCGAGCGCCTGATCGCCCATATCCATCTGCAGCATCCGGGCCTGCCCGTGATCCTCGACGCGAAGCGCGGCGACATCGGCAGCACGGCCGAGCAGTACGCGCGCGAAGCGTTCGAGCGCTATCGCGCGGACGCGGTCACGGTCAATCCGTACATGGGCTACGACTCGGTCGAGCCGTACTTCGAGCATGAAGGCAAGGGCGTGATCGTGCTGTGCCGCACGTCGAACCCGGGCGGCTCCGACCTGCAGTTCCTCGACACCAATGGCCGGCCGCTGTACCAGGTCGTCGCCGATCTGGCCGCGAACAAGTGGAACGCGAAGAATGGCCAGCTCGGCCTCGTGGTCGGCGCGACGTTCCCGAACGAGATCGAGGTCGTGCGCGGGATCGTCGGCGACATGCCGCTGCTGATTCCGGGCATCGGCGCGCAGGGCGGCGATGTGCAGGCGACCGTCACCGCGGGCCGCACCGCCGACGGCACGGGGATGATGATCAACTCGTCGCGCGCGATCCTGTACGCGAGCCGCGACGAGGATTTCGCCGAAGCCGCCGCGCTTGCCGCTCAGAAGACGCGCGACGCGATCAACGCGTATCGCTGACCTTGCCGGCCGCCCGTTCGGGCGGCCGCTCGCCGCGTCGGCGTGCGCAGCCGCATTCGTGGACCGCGAACTGCGCGCGTCGATCGCAACGTGTGCCGTCCTGGCGCACGCGACGAATACCTTCCCCTCGGATTCCTGCCGCATCGTTGCGCGGCCAGCGCGCGTCGCTCGCGCTTGTCATCGATCCGTAATAACGGCACGCCGGGGAGACGGCAGACGGAAACCGGATCGTCGTGAAGTACGGCGCGATCCGCCGAGCGGGCGGGGCGGGCGGATCAGCCCTCGCGTTCGTCGAGCAGCTTCAAGAGCCCGCGCAGCGCATGCGCGGCCGCCTGCGTGCGGATCTGCTCGCGGTCGCCCTTGAACACGAGCGTCTCGACGTCGGTGTGCAGCCGGTTGCTCCACGCGAACGACACGGTGCCGACCGGCTTCTTCTCGCTGCCGCCGCCCGGCCCGGCGATGCCGGTGACCGACAGCGCGACCTGCGCGCGGCTGTTGCGCAGCGCGCCTTCGGCCATCGCGCGGGCGACCGGCTCGCTGACCGCGCCGTGCTTCTCGATCAGGTCGGGCGGCACGCCGATCATCTCGCTCTTGGCCTGGTTCGAATAGGTGACGAAGCCGCGCTCGAACCACTGGCTGCTGCCGGAGATGTCGGTGATCGCGGCGGCGATCATGCCGCCCGTGCAGGACTCGGCGGTGGCGAGCGACAGGTGCTCGTCACGCAGTTTGTTGCCTGCGCGGATCGCAAGCTGATGGACGACGGAATCGGTTGGCATGCGCGTCGGGAAACGGGAGTCGGGAAATCGGTCAGCCGACGACCGAGCGCCACAGCGCGATCACGAGCAGCGTCATGAACGCGGCGACCAGATCGTCGACCATGATGCCGAGCCCGCCTTTCACGCGGCGGTCGAAGTAGCGGATCGGCGGCGGCTTCAACATGTCGAACAGGCGAAACACGACGAACGCCCACAGCTGGCCGACGAAGGTCGCCGGCGTGACGAACAGCATCACGAGCCAGATCGCGACGATTTCATCCCAGACGACGGGGCCCGGATCGGCGTTGCCCATCTTGCGTGCGGTGAAGCCGGTCAGCCAGGTGCCGGCGGCGAAGCCGAGCGCGATCAGCGCCCACCATTCGGGCACCGTCAGATAGCGGTTGAGCACGACGAACGTCAGCCAGCCGAACAGCGTGCCGAACGTGCCGGGCAGGAACGGCGCGAGCCCGCTGCCGAAGCCGAGCGACACGAGGTGCGCCGGGTGCGACAGCATGAAGCGCGCGCTCGCGCGCCGCGGGGCGAGCGGGGCGGCGCCGGGCGCTGCCTCGGCTTGCGCGTGCGTCGGATCAGTGTGCATCGAAGTGGTCGAAGCCGTGCAACGTGAGGGTGAGGGGCGCGCCGGCGGCGTCGCGCCACGCGATCGCGGGCCGCTCCGACGGCGAAGACAACGCGCGTATTGTACCGATTCGCGTGACCCGCACCGTCGCGCTCGCGCCGGCTGCCTCGACCGCCGCGCGGGCCGCGGGCGGCGCGGTGAAGCACAGCTCGTAGTCGTCGCCGCCGGCGAGCGCGCAGCGCCGCTGCACGTCGGGCGGCAACGCCGCGAGCGCCGCCGAGCGCGGCACCGCATCGGCGTCGACGTCCGCGCCCACGTTCGAGCGCGTCAGGATGTGCTGGAGATCGCCGGCGAGCCCGTCCGAGATGTCGAGCGCCGCGTGCGCTACGCCGGCGAGCGCGAGCCCGAGCGCAATGCGCGGCTCGGGACGCTCGAGCGCGCGGCGGAACGCCGCTGCGTCGTCCGCGCCGGCGCGCCATTCTCCGCGTGCGACGCCGAGGCCCGCGCGCGCGTCGCCGAGCGTGCCGGACACCCAGACGTCGTCGCCGGGGCGCGCGGCATCGCGCCGCAGCACGGCGTCCGGCGCCACTTCGCCGAACACCGTCACGCACAGGTTCAGCGGCCCGCTCGTCGTGTCGCCGCCGATCAGCTCGCAGCCGAACCGGTCGGCGAGCGCGAACAGCCCGCGGCTGAACGCGTCGAGCCACGCGGCATCCGCGCGCGGCAGCGCGCACGCGAGCGTGAACGCGCGCGGCGCGGCGCCCATCGCGGCGAGGTCGGACAAATTGACCGCGAGCGTCTTGTGACCGAGCGCGTCGGGCGCGACGTCGGGGAAGAAGTGGCGGCCTTCCACCAGCATGTCGGTCGAAATGGCCAGCAGTTTTCCGGAGCGCGGCTCGAGCAGCGCGCAATCGTCGCCGATGCCGAGCGTCGACGTGCGGGCGCCGCGGGCCGCGCGGCGCGCGAAGAAGCGATCGATCAGCGAAAACTCGGACAGGGCGGCTGGCACGGCGGACGGACCCGGAAGCGGTGAAAGGAACGGCATTGTACGAGGCGAACGGCGCCGTTTCTGCACCGTTCAGTCCATTTTTGTCGCGGCTGTTGCACCCGAAACGCCGGTCTGACGGGGTTGGATTGGCGCTACAATGCCGTGGAACAGTCATTCTAATCCGCCCGCCACGAGACACATGTCGACTCAAGCCTCCTCCAAAGCCAAGCTCCGCGAAGCCGCCCTCGACTATCACGAATTCCCGACGCCCGGGAAAATCGCGATCGCCCCCACCAAGCAGATGATCAACCAGCGCGACCTCGCGCTCGCGTATTCGCCCGGCGTCGCGTTCGCGTGCGAGGAGATCGTCGAGAACCCGCTGAACGCCGCGCGCTTCACCGCGCGCAGCAACCTGGTCGGCGTCGTCACGAACGGCACCGCCGTGCTCGGGCTCGGCAACATCGGCCCGCTCGCGTCGAAGCCGGTGATGGAAGGCAAGGCCGTGCTGTTCAAGAAGTTCGCGGGCATCGACGTGTTCGACATCGAACTGAACGAGTCGGACCCGCACAAGCTCGTCGACGTGATCGCCGCGCTCGAGCCGACCTTCGGCGGGATCAACCTCGAGGACATCAAGGCGCCCGACTGCTTCATCGTCGAGCGCGAAGCGCGCAAGCGGATGAAGATTCCGGTGTTCCACGACGACCAGCACGGCACCGCGATCGTCGTGGCCGCGGCCGTCACGAACGGCCTGAAGGTCGTCGGCAAGGACATCAAGAAGGTGAAGCTGGTCGCGTCGGGCGCCGGCGCGGCCGCGCTCGCGTGTCTCGACCTGCTGGTCGACATCGGCCTGCCGCTCGAGAACATCACGGTGACCGACCTGGCCGGCGTGGTGTACAAGGGCCGCGCCGAGCTGATGGACCCGGACAAGGAGCGGTTCGCGCGCGAAACCGACGCACGCACGCTCGCCGAGGTGATGGAAGGCGCCGACATCTTCCTCGGCCTGTCGGCCGGCGGCGTGCTGAAGCAGGAGATGGTGAAGGGCATGGCCGAACGGCCGATGATCCTCGCGCTCGCGAACCCGACGCCCGAGATCCTGCCCGAACTCGCGCTCGAAGTGCGCCCGGACGCCGTGCTGGCCACCGGCCGCACCGACTATCCGAACCAGGTCAACAACGTGCTGTGCTTCCCGTTCATCTTCCGCGGCGCACTCGACGTCGGCGCGACGACGATCACGCGCGAGATGGAGATTGCGGCGGTCAATGCGATCGCCGAGCTTGCGCAGCACGAGCAGAGCGACATCGTCGCGACCGCGTACGGGATCCAGGATCTGTCGTTCGGCCCCGAATACCTGATTCCGAAGCCGTTCGACCCGCGCCTGATCGTCAAGATCGCGCCGGCCGTCGCGCAGGCCGCGATGGACGGCGGCGTCGCGACGCGCCCGATCGAGGACATGGACGCGTACAAGCAGCATCTGCAGCAGTTCGTCTATCACAGCGGCACGACGATGAAGCCGATCTTCCAGATCGCGCGCGCCGCGCCCGGCGAGAAGAAGCGCGTCGTGTTCGCGGAGGGCGAGGAAGAGCGCGTGTTGCGCGCGGTTCAGATCATCGTCGACGAGAAGCTCGCGAAGCCGATCCTGATCGGCCGCCCGTCGGTGATCGAGCACCGTATCCAGCGCTACGGGCTGCGCCTGACGCCGGGCGCCGATTTCACCGTCGTCAACACCGAGCACGACGAGCGCTACCGCGATTTCTGGCAGACGTACCACAAGATGATGGCGCGCAAGGGCATCAGCGAGCAGTTGGCGCGTGTGGAGATGCGTCGTCGCACGACGCTGATCGGCTCGATGCTGGTGAAGAAGGGCGAAGCGGACGGGATGATCTGCGGCACGATCAGCACCACGCACCGCCACCTGCACTTCATCGACCAGGTGATCGGCAAGCGCCCGGGCTGCAGCGTCTACGCGGCGATGAACGGCCTCGTGCTGCCGGGCCGCCAGATCTTCCTGGTCGACACGCACGTGAACGTCGATCCGACCCCGGAGGAACTCGCCGAGATCACGATCATGGCCGCCGAGGAAGTGCGCCGGTTCGGCATCGAGCCGAAGGTCGCGCTGCTGTCGCACTCCAATTTCGGGACGAGCAACGCGCCGTCCGCGCAGAAGATGCGCGATACGCTCGCGATCCTGCAGGAACGCGCGCCGGAGCTGAAGGTCGACGGCGAGATGCACGGCGACGTCGCGCTCGACGCGGCGCTGCGCAAGGAGATCCTGCCCGAATCGACGCTCGAGGGCGACGCGAACCTGCTGATCCTGCCGAACATCGATTCGGCGAACATCGCGTACAACCTGTTGAAGACGGCCGCCGGCAACAACATCGCGATCGGGCCGATCCTGCTGGGCGCCGCGCAGCCGGTGCACGTGCTGACCGAATCGGCGACCGTTCGCCGCATCGTCAATATGGCGGCGCTGCTGGTCGCCGACGTGAACGCGTCGCGCTGAGCCAACACGCGAGTGCCGCCCGGTCGAACCGGCGCGGCACAGCGGATGAAATTGTCAACAAAGGCAAAAAGAGGCGTGCCCGCAACGGGCACGCCGTCGGGTATCGCGCGAAGGCGCTTTCCCTAATCAACAACGGCATCTCTCCACTCCGGGTAATGAGCGTGGCAAGGAGGCAGATCTCGCCAGGTGACAGATGCCGCCGCCATTTTATCCTATGAAAGATAAAAGTGACGTGATTTAGGTAAAAAATGCCCGTTGCGGCGGGGCATCGGGCTTTCGGTTTCCAAACGAACATTGATTCGCGGGAACAATAGCGCTACGCTAACGCCTTTGGTTGGTCGTCAACTACTTGATTTAACAGCGGGAACCCTGGTTCATGGCACGCAAGTGGCTCCGCAACGGCGCGCTCGCGTCCGTCTTCGCGATGTTTGCGATGGGTATCGTCGGCGCGCCGACGGGCAGTCTGGTTTCCGCCGCATACGCACGGCAGGCCGCTTCGGCCGACGTCGCCGCAGCCGGGGTCGATACGGTCCCCGCGGCGCGTTTGCCGCGCGAGGCCGTGACCACGCTTGGCCTGATCGCCGACGGCGGCCCCTATCCTTACGAGAAGGACGGCGTCGTGTTCGGCAATCGCGAACGGATCCTGCCCAAGGCGAAGCGCGGCTACTACCACGAGTACACGGTCCCGACGCCGCGCGCGCGCAATCGCGGCGCGCGTCGGATCGTCTGTGGCGGGCCGCTGCGCCGGACCGACAACTGTTATTACACAGACGACCACTACAACAGTTTTAAACGTATTGTTGAATGACTTCGGGATGAACGGCATGAGCGACTCCATCTACGCGCACGATACGGCGGCGGCGGAACTGTTCGCGGCCGGCGACGGCAATCTGTTTCAGCGCGTGATGCAACTACACGCGGCGGCACAGGCCGGCGGCGCGCCTGAGCAACAGGCGGCCGAGCCCGGGCTTTCATCGAACGAGGAGCCTATGAGCCTTTTCACGACCGTCCGACCCAATCTCGTGCAGTCGATCCGCGCGTTCCGCGTGCAGGATCTCGCCGACGAAGCCGGTCGGCTCGGCCAGCATTTCCTGTATGCGTATTGCGGCGCCGCGCAGTCGAAGCAGGAAGTGATGGAGACGATCGCGACGTCGTTTCTGTTTCCAAAGCATTTCGGCAAGAACTACGACGCGCTGTACGACTGCCTGACCGACCTCGTCGCGAAGGCCGGCGCACAGCCCGGTTTCGTGATCGTCCTCGAAGGGCTGCCGATCGCGCAGAAGTTCGACAAGGAAGGGCGCGAGACGCTGCTCGACGTGTTCCGCGAGGCCGCGGAGTTCTGGGCCGAGCGCAAGGTCGCGTTCCGCGTGTTCTATTCGTTCGCGTAAGCGCAGGTGCGGCGGCCGCCTACGCGGCCCATCCTGCAGGAAGCCCGCGTCGAGCGGGCTTTTTTGCGTCCGCGCTCGCGCGGGCCGGGCGCAGCCGGTGCTCGATATGCGACTCGCCGAGAGTTCGGGGCCGCCGCTTGCCACGCGCGGCGGCCCGCCGCATCACCACCCGCCCCAGCGCGCGGCCAGCGCCGCGAGTACGGCCGCGCCGGCCGTTTCGGTGCGCAGCACGCGCGGGCCGAGCGACAGCGCGGTGAAGCCGTGCGCACGCGCCGCGTTTTCCTCGTCCGGCGACAACCCGCCTTCCGGCCCGATCAGCAGCGTGACCGTAGCCGCGGGCGGCTGATCCGGCAGCGACGCGAACGGAATGCTCGCGCGCGGCGACAGCAGCAGCCGCAACTCGCCGTCGGCCGGCGCCGCGGGCAGCGCGTCGAGCCACGCGCCGAACCCGCGCACCGCGGCGACTTCGGGCACGCGGTTGCGCCCGCACTGCTCGCACGATGCGCGCACGACGCCGCGCCAGTGCGCGACGCGCTTGTCCGCGCGCTCGCCCGACAGCTTCACGACGCCGCGCGCCGTCGTCAGCGGCACGACCGCCGCGACGCCGAGCTCGACGGCCTTCTCGATCACCCAGTCCATCTTGTCGCCGCCGGCGATGCCTTGCGCGAGCGTCACACGGTACGGCGGCTCGGCCTCGACCGGCTCGAACGCGTCGAGCTGCGCAAGCGCGTTGCGCTTGTCGATCTCGACGAGCTGCGCGCGGTACTGTCCGCCGCTGCCGTCGAACAGCACCAGCGCGTCGCCGGGCTCCAGCCGCAGCACCTGCGCGTGACGCGCGACGTCGGCCGGCAACGCGAGCGTCGCGCCGGCGCGCAGCGTCGCTTCGACGAAAAAGCGCGGCACGGCCGCGGTGGTGGTCGCCTCGTTCATCTCGATTGCGGCTCCGTTCATGGGCGCACCCGGCACGCGAGTGCCCAGCGGTAGCCGTCGAGATCCTCGATCTGCGCGAAGCGGTCGCCCCAGAACTGGTCCTGCGGCGCGCTCAGCGACTTCGCGCCCGCATCGAGCGCGCGCTGCCAGGTCGCGTCGACGTCGTCGACGTACAGATAGAACGACTGCGGCGCGGTCGCGTTCGCATGCTTCGGCGTGAGCGCGGTCGAGCCGAATGCGCCTTCGGGCGCGAACATCACGATCAGCTGATCGTGATAGGTCATCTCGACGTGCATGATCGCGCCGTCCTCGTCATGGACGTCGCGCAGCGCGAAACCGAATGCGGCCTTGAAGAAGTCGATGGCGGCGCGCGCGTTGCGCACGGCCAGATAAGGCGTCAACCAAGGCACGTTGGCCGGACGTGGATCGGTCATCAAATCTCCTGTGGAAAGGTCGTCGCGCGGGCGTTCGGCCGCATGCGGCCGCCGCGACGGGCGTTTACCGCGCCCGCCCGCTGCGCGCCGACGAGCGCGCGATCAACCGGCATCACGACGCGTTGCGCCAAGCTCAGCGGCGCCCGCCCAGTGTATCGCGCAGCGCGCGCGGCAGGGCAAAGAGGGCCGCATGAAGTCGCGCATCGTAGTAGCGCAATCCGTGCACGCGGCGGGCGGCGAGCCGCTCGTCGACGTCGTGTGCGAACAGCGCGGCCGCGTCGAGCGTGTCGCTCGCGATCGCCATCAGCCATTGGGAGCCGTACAGCGGCACGTGCGCGGACAGCGGGTCGACGAACGCGAAGCTCGCGCGCAGATCGTCGAGCAGCGCGGCGATGCGCGCCGCATGGAACAGCGGCGAGCCCAGATGCATCGACAGCGCGGCGCGCGGCGTCAGGATCCGCTTGAGCCGCGCGTAGAACTCGCGCGTATAGAGGCCGGCCGCCGGCGAGTCGGGCGGCGTGAGGTCGAACACGACGAGATCGAAATGCTCGACGGTCGACGCGACGAACTGCGCGGCGTCGCCGATCACGACCTCGACGCGCGGATCGTCGAGCGCGCCCTGGTGCACGTCGTCGAGATAGCGGCGCGCCATCCCGACCACTTCGTCGTCGAGTTCGGCGACGACGATCCGCTCGATGCACGCGTGCTTGAGCAACTGGCGCGCGGCGCCGCCGTCGCCGCCGCCGAGCACGAGCGCCTTCTTCGGGCACGGATGCGCGAGCGCGGCCGGGTGCGTCATGCACTCGTGGTACACGTATTCGTCGCCGACCGACGTCATCGGCCGGCCGTCGAGCGTGAACAGGCGGCCGAGCTGCGGGGTGTCCCACACTTCGATGTGCTGGTGCGGCGAGGCGACGTGCGCGAGCCGTCGCGCGTTGGGAAAGCCGTACGCGGCGTCGGGCGTGGGATGAAAAAGGAGGGTCGTGCTCACGGGGGGGCGCGCGGGGCGGGCAGTTCCGACGCCTGAATTATAGGAGGCGCGCGGTTTGCCGGAAATGCGTGCCCGAACACGGAGCGCCGGCAGGGGAAATGTCGGCCCATCTGTTAAAATGCCGAGCTTTGCAGCCCCGTCCGTCGGCTCCGTCCGCTTCGCGTCCTTCAGGCGCCGCATCGCGCGCCGGGAACGTTCGACGCTCGAGCTTCCGGATGCCGCCGTGCTCCCGTTTCCTCGACTCGTTCTCCGGACTCGACATGACGACTTCGTCTCCCGCCTCCACCACTTTGATGGCCAACGCGATCCGTGCGCTCGCGATGGACGCCGTCCAGCAAGCGAACTCCGGCCACCCCGGCATGCCGATGGGCATGGCCGAAATCGGCGTGGCGCTGTGGTCGCGTCACCTCAAGCACAACCCGACGAACCCGCATTGGGCAGACCGCGACCGTTTCGTGCTGTCGAACGGCCATGGCTCGATGCTGCTGTACTCGCTGCTGCACCTGACCGGCTACGACCTGCCGATCGAAGAGCTGAAGAACTTCCGCCAGCTGCACTCCAAGACGCCGGGCCATCCGGAATACGGCATCACGCCGGGCGTCGAGACGACCACCGGCCCGCTCGGCCAGGGTCTCGCGAACGCCGTCGGGATGGCGCTCGGCGAAGCGCTGATGGCCGACGAGTTCAACCGTGACGGCGCGAAGATCGTCGACCACCACACCTACGTGTTCCTCGGCGATGGCTGCCTGATGGAAGGCATCTCGCACGAAGCCTGCTCGCTGGCCGGCACGCTGAAGCTGAACAAGCTGATCGCGCTGTACGACGACAACGGCATCTCGATCGACGGCGACGTCGTCAACTGGTTCCATGACGACACGCCGAAGCGCTTCGAGGCGTACGGCTGGAACGTGATCCCGAACGTGAACGGCCACGACGTCGACGCGGTCGACGCCGCGATCGCGAAGGCCAAGCTGTCGGACAAGCCGACGCTGATCTGCTGCAAGACGGTGATCGGCAAGGGCGCGGCCACCAAGGCGGGCGGCCACGACGTGCACGGCGCGGCGCTCGGCGCGGAAGAAATCGCGAAGACGCGCGCAGCCCTCGGCTGGACCTGGGAGCCGTTCGTGATTCCGCAGGAAGTCTATGCGGCATGGGACGCGAAGGACGCCGGCCAGCGCGCCGAAGCGGCTTGGAGCGACACGTTCGCGCAGTACCGCGCGAAGTACCCGGCCGAAGCAGCCGAATTCGAGCGCCGGATGGCCAACAAGCTGCCGGCCGACTGGGCCGAGAAGGCAGCGGCGATCGTCGCCGGCGCGAACCAGCGCGGCGAGACGGTCGCGACCCGCAAGGCGTCGCAGCAGGCGATCGAAGGGCTCGCCGCGGTGCTGCCGGAACTGCTCGGCGGCTCGGCCGACCTGACCGGCTCGAACCTGACCAACTGGAAGGCGTCGAAGGCGGTGCGCGCGAATCCGGAAGGCGCGGGCGTCGTGCTCGGCAACCACATCAACTACGGCGTGCGCGAATTCGGCATGAGCGCCGCGATCAACGGCCTCGCGCTGCACGGCGGCCACAAGCCGTTCGGCGGCACGTTCCTGACGTTCTCCGACTACAGCCGCAACGCGCTGCGCGTCGCGTCGCTGATGAAGGTGCCGTCGATCTTCGTGTTCACGCACGACTCGATCGGCCTCGGCGAAGACGGCCCGACGCACCAGTCGATCGAACACGTATCGAGCCTGCGCCTGATCCCGAACCACGACGTGTGGCGTCCGGCCGACACGGTCGAGACGGCCGTCGCATGGACCCACGCGGTTGCCGCCGACCGTCCGTCGAGCCTGATCTTCAGCCGCCAGAACCTCGCGTTCAACCCGCGTACCGATGCGCAGATCGCGAACATCGAGAAGGGCGGCTACGTGCTGAAGGACTGGGACGACGAGATCGTCGCGCGCAAGATCATCCTGATCGCGACGGGCTCCGAAGTCGAACTCGCGATGAAGGCCGTCGAGCCGCTCGCGCAGCAGGGCATCGCGGCGCGCGTCGTGTCGATGCCGTCGACCAACGTGTTCGACCGCCAGGACGCCGAGTACCGCGAGCGCGTGCTGCCGCACGGCGTGCGCCGCGTCGCGATCGAAGCGGGCGTGACCGGCTTCTGGCACAAGTACGTCGGCCTCGAAGGCGGCGTCGTCGGGATCGACACGTTCGGCGAATCGGCGCCGGCCGGCGTGCTGTTCAAGTACTTCGGCTTCACCGTCGAGCACGTGATCGAGACGGCGAAGGCCGTGCTGGCCTAAGAGCATTCGCGGCGCGCGCGGCCGGCCGCGCGCGTCGCACCGTGAAGCTGCACGAAACGAATTTTTTCAGCCATCAGGAGATAGACCATGACGATCCGCGTCGCAATCAACGGCTACGGCCGTATCGGCCGCAACACGCTGCGCGCGTTTTATGAAAACGGCAAGAAGCACGATCTCGAGATCGTCGCGATCAACGATCTGGGCGATGCGAAGACGAACGCGCACCTGACCCAGTACGACACCGCGCACGGCAAGTTCCCGGGCGAAGTGTCGGTCGACGGCGACTACCTGGTCGTGAACGGCGACAAGATCCGCGTGCTCGCGAACCGCAACCCGGCAGAACTGCCGTGGGGCGAGCTGGGCGTCGACGTCGTGATGGAATGCACGGGCTTCTTCACGTCGAAGGAAAAGGCGAGCGCCCACCTGAAGGGCGGCGCGAAGAAGGTGATCATCTCGGCGCCGGGCGGCAAGGACGTCGACGCGACGATCGTCTACGGCGTGAACCACAACGTGCTGAAGGCCGAGCACACGGTCATCTCGAACGCATCGTGCACGACGAACTGCCTGGCGCCGCTCGTCAAGCCGCTGAACGACCAGATCGGCCTCGAAACCGGCCTGATGACGACGATCCACGCCTACACGAACGACCAGGTGCTGACGGACGTCTATCACGAAGACCTGCGCCGCGCGCGTTCGGCCACGCACAGCCAGATCCCGACCAAGACGGGCGCTGCTTCGGCGGTCGGCCTGGTGCTGCCGGAACTGAACGGCAAGCTCGACGGCTATGCGATCCGCGTCCCGACGATCAACGTGTCGATCGTCGACCTGTCGTTCATCGCGAAGCGCGACACGACGGTCGAGGAAGTCAACGCGATCATGAAGGAAGCTTCGGAAGGCGCGCTGAAGGGCATCCTCGGCTACAACGATGCACCGCTGGTGTCGATCGACTTCAACCACAACCCGGCTTCGTCGACGTTCGACGCAACGCTGACCAAGGTGTCGGGCCGTCTCGTCAAGGTGTCGAGCTGGTACGACAACGAGTGGGGTTTCTCGAATCGCATGCTCGATACGGCAGTCGCATTCGCGAACGCGAAGTAAGTCTGCGAATCGTGCGGCCGCGGCGACGCGGCCGGCGCGATGCACGAACCCGGCCCGGTTATTCGGCCGGGTTTTTTATTGTCCGGCGCTACATGAGCAGCGCGCCGAGCCGTTTCCCCGGCCCGCGAGCGCCAGGTGCGCGACTGCCATGCGACGCCCGCGCCGTGCGTCAACCGCCCGGCGTCGGAAAGAAGATCCCGGCACGGCGCGCAGCATTCGTGATGTGCGTCTCGATCGCATCGCCCGCCGCGGCCGCGTCGCGCGCGCTCAGCGCATCGACGATCGCGCGGTGCTCCTGCCACGTCGACAGCAGCAGCTCGCGCCGGTAGAACGGCATGCGCTGGCTTTCCTTCATGATGTCCGCGCTGCTGCGCAGCACCGACTCGATCGCCGCGTTGCCGGCGAGATGGATGATCCGCATGTGGAAGTCGAAGTCGAGGCGCGACGCTTCGTCGAGCTCGCTTTCGGTCAAGGCGACGTGCAGCTCGGCAAGGTTGTCCTCGAACCACGCGATGTCGTCGTCGGTGACGACGTGCGCGGCCATCCGCGCGGCGAAGCCTTCGAGCGCATAGCGCATCTGGTAGGTGTCGGGCGGCGACGATTGCTCGGCGAACTGCCACGCATGCGCGGCGCTCGCCTGCGCGCTCTCCACATAGACGCCCTTGCCGGCGCGGATGCGCAGCATCCCGAGCGCCTCGAGCGTGGACAGCGCCTCGCGCAGCGACGCGCGGCTGATCTCCAGCTCCTCGGAGAGCTGACGCTGGGCCGGCAGCAGGCTGCCGACCGGATACACGCCTGCCTCGATCCGGTCGCGGATCGTCGCGATGGCGGCGTCGGTCACGGTGTGCGGAACGTTTTTCATGATCTGTGCAATGGCCGGTCTGACCGGCATTGTAATCCGCACGCGCGCCGCGCACGACGGCGCTACGGGTAAGCCACGACCCGTCGCGTTCCGGCCCCCGTCGTGCCGGGCTCGAAGCGCGGGAAATCCCTATTTTGTCCATCCTTGACGCGACTATATCGGCTTCCTACTATCCACCATAACAGCACTGGTCATACCAGTATGAACAGACGAAACTGCAACCGTTGGATCGGGAGAGCGCCGTGTCGAAATTCCTCAATTCGCTGTTTGGCCGGGTAGTCATCGCATTGATTCTCGGGGTGGCGCTCGGTGCGTTCTTCCCGCATTTCGCCGAGTCGCTGCGGCCGCTCGGCGACGGTTTCCTGAAGCTCATCAAGATGGTCATCGGCCCGATCGTGTTCTGCGTCGTGGTCAGCGGGATGGCCAACGCGGGCGACCTGAAGAAGGTCGGCCGGGTCGGCCTGAAGGCGGTCGTCTACTTCGAGGTGATGACGACGCTCGCGCTCGGCATCGGCCTCGTGCTCGCCTGGCTCACGCGCCCAGGCGTCGGGATGAACATCGACCTGCGCTCGCTCGATGCGGCGTCGCTGTCGACGTACGCGAAGAACGCCGAAAGCCTGAAGGACACGGCCGGCTACCTGATGAAGATCATCCCGGAGACCGCGATCGACGCCTTCGCGAAGGGCGACATCCTGCAGATCCTGGTGTTCGCGGTGCTGTTCGGCTCGGCGCTGTCGCTGCTCGGCGACAAGGCGCAGCGGGTGAACGGCCTGATCGACGAGCTGTCGCACGTGTTCTTCCGCATCATCGGCTTCATCATCAAGCTCGCGCCGCTCGGCGTGCTCGGCGCGATCGCGTTCACGACCGGCAAGTACGGCGTCGCGTCGCTCAAGCAGCTCGGCTACCTCGTCGCGGTGTTCTACCTGAGCTGCTTCGTGTTCGTCACGGTCGTGCTGGGCATCGTGATGCGCATCGCCGGCTTCTCGGTGTTCAAGCTGATCCGCTACCTGCGCGAGGAGCTGTCGATCGTGCTCGGCACGGCGTCGTCGGACGCGGTGCTGCCGCAGGTCATGAGCAAGCTCGAATACATGGGCATCAAGGATTCGACGGTCGGCCTCGTGATCCCGACCGGCTATTCGTTCAATCTCGACGGCTTCTCGATCTACCTGACGCTCGCCGTGCTGTTCATCGCGCAGGCCACCAACACGCCGCTGTCGACGCACGACCTGATCGTCGTGCTGCTCGTGTCGCTCGTCACGTCGAAGGGCGCGCACGGGATTCCGGGCTCGGCGATCGTGATCCTCGCGGCGACGCTGTCGGCGATTCCCGCGATTCCCGTGCTCGGCCTCGTGCTGATCCTGCCGGTCGACTGGTTCGTCGGCATCGCGCGCGCCGTGACCAACCTGATCGGCAACTGCGTCGCGACGGTCGTCGTTGCGGTCTGGGAGAACGACATCGACCGCGTGCGCGCCAAGCGCGTGCTGAACCGCGAGCTGTGCTACGTGCCGGCGGCCGAGCAGGGCGCCGCCGCACCGGTGGCCGGCGATCAGGCGCACGCGCTCTGAGCCCCACGCGCGCGTCGCGGCTTCCCCGGCCGCGGCGCGCGAATTCCTTTCCCGCGGCCGGCGTAACGATCCGCCGGCCGTCGCCAAAATCAAGATAGTGGAGACGACATGGCAGCCCCCATCCTCGATCCGAATGCGCCGGCGTTCACGCGCCGCTACATGAACCTCGCCGATCCGCGTCTCGGCGCGCAGGCGCTGTTCGCCAGCGACGAGTTCTTCGCGCCGAAGGAGCGCATGCTGAACCCCGAGCCGGCCGTGTTCATTCCGGGCAAGTACGACGACCACGGCAAGTGGATGGACGGCTGGGAAACGCGCCGCAAGCGCACGACCGGCCACGATTTCTGCGTGATCCGGCTCGCGCGGCCGGGCGTGGTCCACGGCGTCGATCTGGACACCAGCCACTTCACCGGCAACTTTCCGCCGGCCGCGTCGATCGACGCGTGCAGCGTCGACGGCGACACGCCGCCCGACGACGCCGCATGGCGCACGATCGTCCCCGCGACGACGCTGCAGGGCAACGCGCACCACTACGTGAGCGTGAGCGACGCGCAGCCGGTCACGCATCTGCGCGTGAACCTGTATCCGGACGGCGGCCTCGCGCGGCTGCGCGTGTACGGTCAGCCGCAGCGCGACTGGCACGACGTGGCGGCCGGCGAACTCGTCGATCTGGCCGCGATCGAGAACGGCGGCTACCTGGTGGCGGCGAACAACCAGCACTTCGGTGCGGCGTCGCAGATGCTGATGCCGGGGCGCGGCGCGAACATGGGCGACGGTTGGGAAACGCGGCGGCGCCGCGAGCCCGGCAACGACTGGGCGATCGTCGCGCTCGCGCGGCCGGGCGTCATCCGGCGCGTCGACGTCGATACGGCATTCTTCAAAGGCAACTTCCCGGACCGCTGTTCGCTGCAGGCGGCGCGCGTCGCGGGCGGCACCGACGATTCGCTCGTCACGCAGGCGATGTTCTGGGCCGAACTGCTCGGCGAGCAGAAGCTCCAGATGGACCGCGTGCACACCTTCGACCAGCTGGCGGCGCTCGGCCCCGTCACGCACGTGCGCTTCAACATCTTCCCGGACGGCGGCGTGTCGCGGCTGCGTCTGTGGGGCGAACCGGCCTGACGGAGGGCATCGGCATGAGCGGACCCCGCATCCTGCGCGCGCAGCGCCTGACCCGCGACGCGTTCGCGCCGTTCGGCGACGTGATCGCGCTCGAAGGCGCGCGGCACTTCCCGATCAACGGCGGTACGACCGAGCGCTTCCACGATCTCGCGACCATCGACGTCTGCGCGGACGGCGGCCGGCCGCTCGTCAGCGTGTTTCGCGCGCAGCCGCGCGCGCTGCCCGTCGCGCTGACGCTGATGGAGCGCCATCCGCACGGCAGCCAGGCATTCATCCCGCTCGCGGCGGTCGCGCGCTATGCGATCGTCGTCGCGCCGGCCGGCGAATTCCGGCCCGACGCGATGCGCGCGTTCGTCGCCGAGGGCTGGCAGGGCGTGAACTACGCAAAAGGTGTCTGGCACCATCCGCTGCTCGCGCTCGACGCGGTCAGTGACTTCGTGATCGTCGACCGCGGCGGCCCCCAGCCGAACTGCGACGAGATCGCGCTGGCCGACCCGTGGGTGCTCGAACTCGGGCTAGGCCCAGCGAGCGCGGGCGCGGCCTGACGCGGCGCCGGCCGGCGGCGACGCCAAAAACGACACGGCCCGGGCGGCGGGATGCCGGCCGGGCCGTCGCGCATGCGCGGACGAGCGCTCAGTCTCAGTGCTTGCGGTGCGGGCAGTTCTCCGTCGTGCAGGAGCCGTACATCGCGAGCGAATGCTCCTGCAGGTGGAAGCCGCGTTCCTTCGCGATCGTCTGCTGGCGGCTTTCGATCTCGGCATCGAAGAATTCCTCGACGCGGCCGCAATCGAGGCACACGAGGTGATCGTGGTGGGAGCCTTCGTTGAGCTCGAACACGGCCTTGCCCGATTCGAAGTTGCTGCGCGACAGCAGGCCGGCCTGCTCGAACTGCGTCAGCACGCGGTAAACGGTGGCGAGCCCGATGTCCAGCTGCTCGTTGAGCAGGTTGCGGTAGACGTCTTCGGCGGTCAGGTGACGCACCGGGCTTTGCTGGAAGATCTCGAGAATCTTGAGGCGCGGTAGGGTGGCCTTTAGCCCGATATTCTTGAGATCGGTCGGATTGGTCATGGCTAGGCATCCCTAGAGTACAATGCAGGGCTTCAATGTTACCGGCTTTTGGCCGTTCCAGAAACACGCGCGGCCCGCGGGGCGGGCCAGCTCGGTGACGGAAATGTTCCCGGAATCTCTTTCGCACTTTCAGAGGAGTCGCATGCGGAGTGCCATCATCGCTGCCGCCGCCGTTGCCGCGCTGGCGGGTTGTTCGTCGTACGACAGCGTGACGCAGCGCATCGCGCAGAGCATCACGCCCTATCGGATCACGGTTGTGCAGGGCAACTTCGTGTCGCAGGAGAAGGCCGCTCAACTGCAGGCCGGCATGACGCGCGAACAGGTTCGCGCGCTGCTCGGCACGCCGCTGCTGTCGGACATGTTCCACGCCGATCGCTGGGATTACCTCTTTTACTTCAAGCGCGGCTCGACTTCCGTGGTCCAGCAGCGCGACCTCGTGCTGACGTTCGCGGGCGACCGCCTCGCCAGCTGGACGGGTGCGGATAACCTGCCGTCCGAGCTCGACCTGCTCGCCGATATCGACGGCGATCGCGGCGGCAAGAAGGCGAAGGCCGCTGCCGCGGCGAAGAAGGCGTCCGAAGCCGCCGCTGCTGCCGCCGCCAGCGCCGCGCAGGCGAGCGCTGCCGCGAGCCCGGCCGCCGAGCCGGCGTCCGCCGCGGCACTCGACCAGGATGCGAACGCGCAGGCCGCACGCGCGGCGAACCGCGCGACCAACCAGGTATCGGGGCAGGGCGCGACGGCCCGTCGCTTCACGCCGGCCGCGCAGGCCTCGGGCGGCGCGCCGGTGCCGGGCGGCCAGCCGCCGGGCGCGGCGCCGGCGATCCAGCCGCAGTTCCAGTTCCATCGTCCGCCGCAGCCGAACGTGTCGAACGACGCGTCGCCGCCGGTCGGCCCGCAGGGCGCGGACAACCTGCAGAACCAGCCGCTCACCGCGCCGGCCCAGTAAGCGGCCCGCGTGCGGAATCGGGGGCGGCAGGCGCCGCCCGCCTTTAGACCTGTCGTGTAGAAAGCCATGAAGATTGCGATTGCCGGTGCATCGGGCCGTATGGGCCGGATGCTGATCGAAGCCGTTCTCAACGATGCCGACGCGCAGCTCGTCGGCGCACTCGACCGCGCCGGGTCGCCGTTTCTCGGCCAGGACGCGGGCGCGTTCGTCGGCAAGGACACCGGCATCAAGCTGACCGACGATCTCGACGCGGTGTTCGCGCAGGCCGACTACCTGATCGACTTCACGCGGCCGGAGGGCACGATTGCCCACATCGAGGCCGCGCTGCGCCACGACGTGAAGCTCGTGATCGGCACGACCGGCTTCACGGCCGAGCAGAAGGCGCAGCTGCAGGCTGCGGCGGCGAAGCTCGGCATCGTGTTCGCGGCGAACATGAGCGTCGGCGTGAACGTCACGCTGAAGCTGCTCGAATTCGCGGCGCAGCACTTCTCGCACGGCTACGACATCGAGATCATCGAGGCGCACCACCGTCACAAGGTCGACGCGCCGTCGGGCACCGCGCTGATGATGGGCGAGGCCGTGGCCGGCGCGCTCGGCCGCTCGCTCGACGACTGCGCGGTGTACGGCCGCCACGGCGTGACCGGCGAACGCGATCCGTCGTCGATCGGTTTCGCGGCGGTGCGCGGCGGCGACATCGTCGGCGATCACACCGTATTGTTCGCCGGCATCGGCGAACGGATCGAAATCACGCACAAGTCGTCGAGCCGCGTGTCGTACGCGCAGGGCGCGCTGCGTGCGGTCCGCTTCCTGTCGGCGCGCGGCGCCGGCCTGTTCGACATGCAGGACGTGCTCGGCCTGCGCTGATCCTCACGGGGAAACTCCGATGGCGATTCCCACCGGCGTTGTCCACTACCTCGAAAGCGGCGATGCGATCACGCACGCCGTCGCCTACGTGCTGCTGGCGATGTCCGTCGCCAGCTGGTGCTTCCTGCTCGTCAAATCGTGGCTGCTGGTCCGCGCGAAGCGGCAGGGGCCGCGCGCGCTCGCCGCGTTCTGGCGGGCGGCGTCGCTCGACGCGGGCATCGCCGCGCTCGCCGGCGCCGATCGCGAGCGCGTGTTCGTGCCGCTCGCCGAAGCCGCGCGCGATGCGGCCGACGAACACGATCCCGCCGCGCTGGCCGCGCGCGTCGAGCGCGGCGAACGCGTGTTGCGCGCGCTGCGTCACGCGATGCTGCGCTCGCAGCGGCGCCTCGAGTTCGGCCAGGTGCTGCTCGCGTCGATCGGCAGCACCGCGCCGTTCGTCGGGCTGCTCGGCACCGTGTGGGGCATCTACCATGCGCTCGGCAGCATCGCCGTGAGCGGGCAGGCGCAGATCGAGAACGTCGCGGGGCCGGTCGGCGAGGCGCTGATCATGACCGCGTTCGGGCTCGTCGTCGCGATCCCCGCGGTGCTCGCGTACAACATCCTCGGACGGCTGGTGCGCCAGCTCACCGAGGAACTCGACGGCTTCGCGCGCGACCTGCACGTGTTCGTGTGCGCGCAACCCGTGCGGCCGGCCCAACCCGCCCAACCCGCATAACCCGCGGCCCGGAGGAACGACCATGGCATTCGGCGGGCTGGAGCACCACAAGACGTCCGCGCCGATGGCGGAGATCAACATGACGCCGCTGATCGACGTGATGCTCGTGCTGCTCGTCATCTTCATCATCACCGCGCCGCTGATGACGCACGCGATCCGGCTCGACCTGCCGAAGGTCGCGGCCGGCGTCGCGCGCGATACGCCGCAGTCGGTCACGTTGTCGATCGACGACGCCGGCAAGCTCTACTGGGACGACACGCCCGTCACGCTCGACGCGCTGCCCGCGCGCCTGCGGGCGGCCGCCGCCGCCGCCGCGCCGCCCGAGTTGCGGCTGCGCGCGTCGCGCGCGACCCGCTACGACGTGATCGCGCAGGTGATGGGCGCCGCGCAGGCCGCGGGCCTGACGCGGATCGGCTTCGTCACCGACCCGCCGCCGGCGGGCGCCGCCGCGCCCACCGCCGCGGGCGCGAAACCCTGAGCGGCGTGCGTCGCATGCACGCGCTCCGCACAAGAATGCATGCCGGCCCGCGACACCGGCCGTACCGGCCGTCACGGACGGTATAATCGTCGTTTCCGCCCGGTCGGCAGGGTTTCGCCGGGTAACCCGGAGCACCGCCGGGTTACCCGGCGAAGATCCGGCAACCACGATGCAGGCCCGCGACCCGTGTGCCTGCCGCCGCCGCCGGGCTGCCCGATTTCGTCCACTTCCGCGTGCCCGCCTGAATCGCGCGCCGCTTAAAGCCTAGTCCGAACCACACCATGCACGAGAGATACGTACCCGCCGACGTCGAAGCCGCCGCCCAGGGCGACTGGCGCGCAGCCGATGCCTACAAGACGAAGGAAGATTCGCAGAAGCCGAAGTTCTACTGCGTGTCGATGCTGCCGTATCCGTCCGGCAAGCTGCACATGGGTCACGTGCGCAACTACACGATCAACGACGTGATGTACCGCTATCTGCGGATGAACGGCTACAACACGCTGATGCCGATGGGCTGGGACGCGTTCGGGATGCCGGCCGAGAACGCCGCGATGGCCAACGGCGTGCCGCCCGCGAAGTGGACCTACGACAACATCGACTACATGAAGGGGCAGATGCAGTCGATGGGCCTCGCGATCGACTGGTCGCGCGAGATCGCGACGTGCAAGCCCGACTACTACAAGTGGAACCAGTGGCTGTTCCTGAAGATGCTCGAGAAGGGCATCGCGTACAAGAAGACGGGCACCGTGAACTGGGACCCGGTCGACCAGACCGTGCTCGCGAACGAGCAGGTGATCGACGGCCGCGGCTGGCGCTCGGGCGCGCTCGTCGAGAAGCGCGAAATCCCGATGTACTACCTGCGCATCACGCAATACGCGGATGAGCTGCTGAACGATCTCGACGGCCTCGGCTGGCCCGAGCGCGTGAAGATCATGCAGCAGAACTGGATCGGCAAGAGCTTCGGCGTGAACTTCGGGTTCCCGTACGAGCTCGACGGCGAGAAGGCGCTGCTGCGCGTGTTCACGACGCGCGCCGACACGATCATGGGCGTCACGTTCTGCGCGATCGCGGCCGAGCATCCGCTCGCGACGCGCCTCGCGCAGGGCAAGCCCGAGCTGCAGGCGTTCATCGACGAATGCAAGCGCGGCGGCGTCGCCGAAGCCGACGTCGCGACGATGGAGAAGAAGGGCATCGCGACGGGCTTCTCGGTCACGCACCCGCTGACCGGCGAGGCGGTCGAGGTCTGGATCGGCAACTACGTGCTGATGAGCTATGGCGAAGGCGCGGTGATGGGCGTGCCGGGCCACGACGAGCGCGATTTCGCGTTCGCGAAGAAATACGGGCTGCCGATCAAGCAGGTGATCGCCGCCGAAGGGCAGACGTACTCGCTGGACGCATGGCAGGAGTGGTACGGCGACAAGGACGCCGCGGTCTGCGTGAACAGCGGCAAGTACGACGGCCTGCGCTACACGGAAGCAGTCGACGCGGTCGCGGCCGACCTGAAGGCCGGCGGCTTCGGCGACAAGCAGGTCACCTGGCGCCTGCGCGACTGGGGCGTGTCGCGCCAGCGCTACTGGGGCACGCCGATTCCGATCATCCACTGCCCGTCGTGCGGCGACGTGCCGGTGCCCGAGCAGGATCTGCCGGTCGTGCTGCCGGAAGACCTCGTGCCGGACGGCACGGGCAACCCGCTCGCGAAGTCTGAGGCGTTCCTGAACTGCACGTGCCCGAAGTGCGGCGCGGCCGCGAAGCGCGAAACCGACACGATGGACACCTTCGTCGATTCGTCGTGGTACTTCTCGCGCTACACCGCGCCGGACGCCGACACGATGGTCGACGCGCGCACCGATTACTGGATGCCGATGGATCAGTACATCGGCGGCATCGAACACGCGATCCTGCACCTGCTGTATTCGCGCTTCTGGACCAAGGTGATGCGCGACCTCGGCCTCGTGAAGTTCGGCGAGCCGGCCAAGAACCTGCTCACGCAGGGGATGGTGCTCAACGAGACGTACTATCGCGAAGACGCGACCGGCAAGAAGACCTGGTACAACCCGGCCGACGTGACGGTCACGCACGACGACAAGGGCCGCCCGGTGGGCGCCACGCTGAACGCCGACGGCCAGCCGGTGGTGCTCGGCGGCATCGAGAAGATGTCGAAGTCGAAGAACAACGGCGTCGATCCGCAGGTGCTGATCGACCAGTACGGCGCCGACACCGCGCGCCTCTTTACGATGTTCGCCGCGCCGCCCGAGCAGCAGCTCGAGTGGTCGGGTGCGGGCGTCGAGGGCGCGAGCCGCTTCCTGCGCCGCGTGTGGAGCTTCGGCGCCGGCAACCGCGAGGCGCTCGCCGCGCGCGCGGGCTTCGACGCAGCGTCGCTCGGCGACGCCGACAAGGCGCTGCGCCGCGAAATCTACAGCGTGCTGAAGCAGGCCGACTTCGACTACCAGCGCCTGCAGTACAACACGGTCGTGTCGGCGGCGATGAAGATGCTGAACGCGATCGACGGCGCGAAGGGCGCGACGCCCGGCGTGCTGCGCGAGACGTACGGCGTGCTGCTGCGCGTGCTGTACCCGGTCGTGCCGCACGTCACGTTCGAACTGTGGAAGGCGCTCGGCTACGCGGACGAATTCGGCCCGCTGCTCGACGCACCGTGGCCGAAGGTCGACGAGGCCGCGCTCGAGCAGGCCGAGATCGAACTCGTGCTGCAGGTGAACGGCAAGGTGCGCGGCGCGCTGAAGGTCGCGAAGGATGCGACGCGCGAAGCGATCGAAGCCGCGGCGGTGGCCGACGAAGCATTCGCGAAGTTCAGCGACGGCAAGCCGGCGAAGAAGATCGTCGTCGTGCCGGGCCGGCTCGTGAACATCGTCGTCTGACGGCCGCCGGCCGTCGGGTGCACACAGAAGGAGCGAAGGTGATCCGCAGATCGTTTTTGATGCTCGCCGCCGGCAGCGCGCTCGCGCTGTCGGCATGCGGTTTCCAGTTGCGCGGCCAGCAGAACTACGCGTTCAAGCACCTGCTGATCGCCGGCGCGCCGGCGCCGGTGCAGGCGCGCCTGGTGCGCCTCGTCGAGGCCGGCAGCGACACGAAGATCGTCAAGTCGCCGGACGATGCCGACGCGGTGCTGAGCATGTGGGAGTCGCGCGGCCAGAACACGCTGACGCTGAACAAGTACGGCTCGGCGCAGGAGTACGCGCTGTTCTACACGCTGAACTACACGCTGACGAGCAAGGACGGCACCGTGCTGATCCCGCCGAGCGCGATCGCGCTGAACCGCGCGATGACGTACAGCGATCAGTACACGAACGCGAAGGCCCAGGAAGCCGACATCCTGTACGCCGACATGCAGAACGATGCGGTCGACCAGCTGATGCGGCGTCTCGCGATCGTCCACTCGCTGACGCCGGCGCCGGAAGACGTGGTGCCGGGCGTGGCGCCGCGCGCGCCGCTGCCGCCGCCGCCGCTCTGATCTGCCGCGCACGCACCGATGCAATTGCGACTTGATGCGCTGGAGCCGCACCTCGCGAAGGGGATGGCCGGGCTCTACACCGTCTACGGCGACGAGCCGCTGCTCGCGCAGGAAGCGTGCGACCGCATTCGTGCGGCCGCGCGCGCGGCCGGCTTCACCGAGCGTTCGGTGCATACGGTCGAGCGCGGCTTCGACTGGAGCGTGCTGCTCGGCGCGACCCAGGCGATGTCGCTGTTCGGCGAGCGCCAGCTGATCGAGCTGCGTATTCCGTCGGGCAAGCCGGGCAAGGAAGGCGCCGACGCGCTGAAGACGCTCGCGGCGACGCCCAATCCGGACGCGCTGATGCTCGTCACGTTGCCGCGCCTCGACGCGGCCACGCAGAAGTCCGCCTGGTTCACCGCGCTGCAGAATGGCGGCGTCGCGCTGAAGATCGATCCGGTCGACCGTGCGCAGCTGCCGAACTGGATCGGCCAGCGTCTGTCGATGCAGGGCCAGCGCGTCGCGCCCGGCGAAGACGGCCGCCGCGCGCTGCAGTTCATCGCGGAGCGCGTCGAGGGCAACCTGCTCGCCGCGCATCAGGAAATCCAGAAGCTCGGGCTGCTGTATCCGCAAGGCGTGCTGGCGTTCGAGCAGGTGCACGACGCGGTGCTGAACGTCGCGCGCTACGACGTGTTCAAGCTGAACGAGGCGATGCTCGCCGGCGATGCCGCGCGGCTCGCGCGGATGATCGACGGCCTGAAAGGCGAGGGCGAGGCGATCGTGCTGGTGATGTGGGCCGTCGTCGAGGAACTGCGCACGCTGTTGCGGATCAAGCGCGGCGCGAGCGCCGGCAAGCCGCTCGCGACGCTGCTGCGCGAGAACCGCGTGTGGGGGCCGCGCGAGCGGCTGATCGCCCCGGCGCTGAATCGCGTGTCGGAGCCAATGCTCGAGAAGGCGCTCGCGTTCGCCGCGAAGCTCGACCGGCAGGTGAAGGGGCTGTCGGCCGTCACGCCCGGCCGCCGCACGCACGACGATCCGCCGCCCGACCCGTGGGACGGCCTGTTCCAGCTCGCGATGACGGTCGCGGGCGAGCGCGGCGAGCGACCGCCGACCGCGGGTCGCGTGCGGCGTTAAGCCCGCCCGGCGCGCTCAGCGTCCGTTCTGCAACCCGCTTACAATGCTCCGACAGGCCGCGCGGCCCGTGTTGCCCGCGCGCCGACGCTTTCCCCCGAATTCACGCCGCGCGAAGCGGCTCGTTTCTCGAGTCACACCATGGATATCGACCAGTACATGACGGACCTGGGCCGCCGTGCCCGGCACGCGTCGCGCGCGATGGCGCGCGCCAGCACGGCCGCGAAGAACGCGGCGCTCGACGCCGTCGCGCGCGCGATCGAGCGCGACGCCTCGGCGCTGAAGGAAGCGAACGCGCGCGACGTCGCGCGTGCCCGCGACAAGGGGCTCGACGCGGCGTTCATCGACCGCCTGACGCTGTCGGACAAGGCATTGAAGACGATGGTCGAAGGGCTGCGCCAGGTCGCGTCGCTCGCCGATCCGATCGGCGAGATCAGCAATCTCAAGTACCGCCCGAGCGGGATCCAGGTCGGCCAGATGCGCGTGCCGCTCGGCGTGATCGGGATCATCTACGAGTCGCGGCCGAACGTGACGATCGACGCGGCCGCGCTGTGCCTGAAGTCGGGCAATGCGACGATCCTGCGCGGCGGCTCCGAGGCGCTCGAATCGAACGCGGCGCTCGCGAAGCTGATCGGCGAGGGGCTCGAGGCGGCCGGGCTGCCGCAGGACGCGGTGCAGGTGGTCGCCACCGCCGATCGCGCGGCGGTCGGCAAGCTGATCACGATGACCGAATACGTCGACGTGATCGTGCCGCGCGGCGGCAAGAGCCTGATCGAGCGCCTGATCAACGAGGCGCGCGTGCCGATGATCAAGCACCTCGACGGCATCTGCCACGTGTATGTCGACGATCGCGCCGATCTCGCGAAGGCGCTCACCGTGTGCGACAACGCGAAGACGCACCGCTACGGCACCTGCAACACGATGGAGACGCTGCTCGTGTCGAGCGGCATCGCGGCCGCGCTGCTGCCGCCGCTCGGCAAGCTGTATCGCGACAAGCAGGTCGAGCTGCGCGTCGATGCGGCCGCGCGCGCGGTGCTCGCCGATGCGGGCGTCGGTCCGCTGGTCGACGCGACCGACGCGGACTGGCACACCGAATATCTGGCGCCGGTGCTCGCGATCAAGGTCGTCGACGGGCTCGACGCGGCGATCGAGCACATCAATCACTATGGGTCGCACCACACCGATGCGATCGTCACCGAGGATCACGATCGCGCGATGCGCTTCCTGCGCGAAGTCGATTCGGCGAGCGTGATGGTGAACGCGTCGACCCGCTTCGCCGACGGCTTCGAGTTCGGCCTCGGCGCGGAAATCGGCATTTCGAACGACAAGCTGCACGCACGCGGCCCCGTCGGCCTGGAAGGGCTGACGTCGCTGAAGTACGTCGTGCTCGGGCACGGCGAAGGCCGTCAGTAACGCGAGGCGCACAACCGATGGCAATGCTCTGGGTCAAGACCTTCCATATCGTACTGATCGCCGCGTGGTTCGCCGGCTTGTTCTACCTGCCGCGCATCTACGTGAACCTGGCCATGGAAACCGATCCGGCCGCGGTGCGGCGCCTGCTGCTGATGGCGCGCAAGCTGTTCCGCTTCATGACGCTGATCGCCGTGCCGGCGCTCGCTTGCGGGCTGTGGCTCTGGCTCGTGATCGGCATCGGCCAGGGGCAGGGGTGGATTCATGCGAAGGTCACGGTGGTGCTGCTGCTCGTGATCTACCACGCGTATTGCGGGCATCTGCTGAAGGTGTTCGAGCGCGGCGAGAACCGCCGCACCGACAAGTGGTATCGCGTGTTCAACGAGCTGCCGGTGCTCGGCATGCTGATCGCGGTCGCGCTGGTCGTGATCAAGCCGTTCTGAGCGAGCGGCACGCGCCGCGGGCCAACCGCGGCTATCGACCTGCAACGGCGCTCCGATGGGGCGCCGTTTTTGCTGTGGCGTCGCGCGCTAGTCCTTTGCCGGATCGTCGATCCGGCGGCGCGTGATCGCCTCCTTCGCGCGGCCGACGCGCTCCATCAGCGCCGGCCCGCGCGACAGCGCGACGCCGACCGCCAGGATGTCGCCGATCGCGAGATGCGACATGCGCGACGTCATCGGCGAGAACACGTCGGTTTCCTCGGCGACGTTCGACGCGAGGCTCACCGTCGCCAGTTTCGCGAGCGGCGAATGGCTTTGCGTGATCGCGACGACCTTAGCGCCGCACGCGAGCGCCGAGCGCGCGGCGTCGACGATGTCGCGCGTGCGGCCGGTGTTCGAGATCGCGACCACGACGTCGTGCGGCCCGAGAAGCGCCGACGACATCGAGAACGTATGCGGGTCGGAATACGCGACGCTCGGCACGCCGAGCCGGAAGAACTTGTGCTGGATGTCCTGCGCGGCGATGCCCGAGCCGCCCGCGCCGTAGAACTCGATGCGCGACGCGTGCGACAGCAGCGCGATCGCGTCGGCGACGCTGCCGGCCGACAGGCTGTTGCGTACTTCGATCAGCGCGCCGATCGTGCGGTCGAACACCTTGCCGATGATGCCGGGCGCGGGCTCGTCGGGCTCGACGTCGCGGTACACCGACGACACGCCGGGCGCGACGCTCTGCGCGAGCCGGATCTTGAATTCGCGAAAGCCGCTGCAGCCGAGCGCCTGACAGAAGCGCGCAATGGTCGGCTGGCTGACGCCCGCGCGGGTCGACAGCTCGGTCATCGCGAGGTCGAGCACCTCGCGCGGCGCGGCGAGGATGTAGTCGGCGAGCTTGCGCTCGGACGGGCGCAACTCGGGGCGGATCGCTTCGATGCGAGGCAGCATGGGACGGCGGAAAGGGAATCGGGTTCGGATGACGGAGTGTATCGCAATCGAATTGTAGAAAATCTACATGAAAATGCTAGCGCATCTGGCATGCCTTTGTGGGTCAATGGTCGGGGCGAATTAGGGTTTTCACTGAGTAATGCCTTGCTGGTATTGGGAATGGCGGTTGCGAGCAGGATCATGTGCATTGCATGTGTGTAGTTTTTCTACTAGACTTCCTTCGTTCGTTCGACGCAACTCGATCGTCCCCACGATTCCAACCGCCGGTGTCGTCCGGCATACAGGAGCGCCCAGCATGACGTCGCTGCATCCCACCCTGGCGAAAGTCACCGATCGCGTGATCGCCCGCAGCCAATCGACCCGTTCGGCCTATCTGCAGCGCATCGACCGCGCGCAAGGCAAGTTCCCGGCGCGCGGCGCGCTGTCGTGCGCGAACCTCGCGCACGGCTTCGCCGGTCTCGAAGGCAGCGACAAGTTCCAGATCAAGGCGATCCGCGAGCCCAACATCGGCATCGTGTCCTCGTACAACGAGATGCTGTCCGCGCACGCGCCGTACAAGGATTTTCCCGACATCATCAAGGCCGCCGCGCGCGAGAACGGCGGCGTCGCGCAATTCGCGGGCGGCGTGCCGGCGATGTGCGACGGCATCACGCAGGGCAACGCCGGGATGGAGCTGTCGCTGTTCTCGCGCGAGGCGATCGCGATGGGCACCGCGATCGCGCTGACGCACAACATGTTCGATGCGGCGCTGTGTCTCGGCATCTGCGACAAGATCGTGCCGGGCCTGCTAATCGGCGCGCTGCAGTTCGGCCACCTGCCGACCATCTTCGTGCCGGCCGGCCCGATGACGAGCGGCCTGTCGAACGACGACAAGGCGAAGATCCGCCAGCAGTTCGCGACCGGCCAGGTCGGCCGCGACGCGCTGCTCGAAGCCGAGTCGGCCGCGTATCACGGTCACGGCACCTGCACGTTCTACGGCACCGCGAACAGCAACCAGATGCTGATGGAGCTGATGGGCCTGCACCTGCCGGGCTCGGCCTTCGTTCACCCGCACACGCCGCTGCGCGACGCGCTGACCGCGCAGGCCGCGCGCCGCGTGCTCGACCTGACGGTCGAGCGCGGCCAGTACACGCCGATCGGCCACGTGATCGACGAGAAGGCGATCGTCAACGGGATCGTCGCGCTGCTCGCGACCGGCGGCTCGACCAACCACACGCTGCACCTCGTCGCGATCGCGCGCGCGGCCGGCATCCTGATCGACTGGAACGATTTCGACGAGCTGTCGGCGGTCGTGCCGCTGCTCGCGAAGATCTATCCGAACGGCAAGGCCGACGTAAACCATTTCCACGCGGCCGGCGGCGTCGCGTTCCTGGTGCGCAACCTGCTCGAAGGCGGTCTGCTGCACGAAGACGTGACGACGGTCGCCGGCAAGGGCCTGTCGCACTACACGCAGGAGCCGAAGCTGATCGACGGCAAGCTGACGTGGGTCGACGGCACCGCCGAGAGCCACGACACGAAGGTGCTGCGCAGCATTCGCGAGCCGTTCCAGCCGGACGGCGGCCTGCGCCTGATGCAGGGCCGGCTCGGCCGCGGCGTGATCAAGATTTCGGCGGTCGCGCCCGAGCATCGCAAGGTGAAGGCGCCCGCGATCGTGTTCGATTCGCAGGAGGCCGTGCAGGCGGCGTTCGATCGCGGCGAGCTCAAGCGCGATTTCGTCGCCGTCGTGCGGTTCCAGGGCGCGCGTGCGAACGGGATGCCCGAGCTGCATCGTTTGACGCCGCTGCTCGGCGTGCTGCAGGATCAGGGCTTCCATGTCGCGCTCGTCACCGACGGCCGCATGTCGGGGGCGTCGGGCAAGGTGCCGGCGGTGATTCACGTGTCGCCGGAAGCGCTGCTCGCCGGCCCGCTCGGCAAGGTGAAGACGGGCGACATGCTCGTGATCGACGCGGAAGCCGGCGTCCTCGACATCGAGATCGACGACGCCGAATGGCAAGTGCGCCCGGTGGCGCAGCCGCTGCACCAGGCCGACAACGAAACGGGTTTCGGGCGCGAACTGTTCGGCGTGTTCCGCGCGGCGGCCGCGCCGGCCGAGCAGGGCGCATCGGTTTTCGGGACGCTGGTCGGCGAAACCGCCGCTCACGTCGCTGCATGAATTTCAAGGAGCTCCATCAATGAAGACGATTGCTGAAATCGTGAAGCTGGGCCCGGTGATTCCGGTGCTCGCATTCGACTCGGTCGAGCAGGGCGAACACGTGTCGCGCGCGTTGCACGCGGGCGGCGTCAAGGTGCTCGAAATCACGCTGCGCACGCCGGCCGGCATCGAGGCGATCCAGCGCGCGAGCCAGCTGGCGGACGACATCGTCGTCGGCGTCGGCACCATCACGAAGCCCGAGCACTGCGCGCAGGCGAAGCGCGCGGGCGCGAAGTTCGGCGTGTCGCCGGGCCTGACGAAGGACCTGCACCTCGCGTCGCTCGACGCCGGCCTGCCGCTGCTGCCGGGCGTGATGACGCCGAGCGACATCATCCAGGCGCTCGAATTCGGCTACGAGACCGTGAAGTTCTTCCCCGCGCAGCAGGCCGGCGGCGTGCCGATGCTGCAGGCGTTCCACGGCCCGTTCCCGGCGCTGAAGTTCTGCCCGACCGGCGGCATCACGGTCGAAACCGCGCCGAACTTCCTGAAGCTGCCGAACGTCGTGTGCGTCGGCGGCTCGTGGCTCACGCCGAAGGCCGCGCTCGCCGCGCAGGACTGGGCCGAAGTCACGCGTCTCGCGCAAGCCGCGAGCCAGCTGCCGCGTTGATGCTTGTACGCAATGACATCCGAACCCTCGGGAAACGGGCGCTTAGTGCTTGTTTTTCCGAGGGTTTTTGCTGATGGAACCGGTTCTATCCGCGGGCCGCAAAGATAAGTAAAATTCAGCGTCCTGACCGGGTGGGTACCCCCGGTGTTTCGGAGACCTGCATAGCCGGGCATACTCGCAACCACTCGCCCGGTTTCGAACAATCCTAGGAGGAGTGCCACATGGGGGCTGTCCAAGGCAGCATGCTGCTCGTTTTCACGCTGATCGCGATTGCCGCGTTGATCCTGATGATCGCGCGCTTCAAGATCTACCCGTTCCTGGTGCTGATCATCGTTTCGCTGGGCCTCGGTCTCGCCGTCGGGATGCCGATGGACAAGATCGTCAAGTCGTTCGAAACGGGCACGGGCGGCACGCTCGGCCACATTGCGATCGTCGTCGGTCTCGGCACGATGCTCGGCAAGATGATGGCCGAATCGGGCGGCGCCGAACGGATCGCGACCACGCTGATCGACTGGTTCGGTGAAAAGAACATTCACTGGGCGATGATGTTCGTCGCGATCATCGTCGGCCTGCCGGTGTTCTTCGAAGTCGGCTTCGTGCTGCTGATTCCGATCGCGTTCAACGTCGCGAAGCGTACCGGCAAGTCGCTGCTGGTCGTCGGGCTGCCGATGGTGGCCGGCCTGTCGGTCGTGCACGGGCTGATCCCGCCGCACCCGGCCGCGCTGCTGGCCGTTCAGCAATACGGCGCCGACATCGGCAAGACGATCGCGTTCGGTTTGATCGTCGGCGTGCCGACCGCGATCATCGCTGGCCCGCTGTTCGCGCTGACGATCTCGAAGTTCGTGAAGCTGCCGGACAACAATCCGCTGGCCGCGCAGTTCGTCGATACGCGCGCCGATGGCGACAATCGCGAGCTGCCGGGCTTCGGCCTCACGCTGTTCACGATCCTGCTGCCCGTGGTGCTGATGCTCGTCGGCAGCTGGGCCGATCTCGTGTTCGCGCCGAAGTCGCTGCCGAACAACCTGCTGCGCTTTGCCGGCAACTCCGACGTCGCGCTGCTGATCGCCGTGCTGGTGAGCTTCTTCACGTTCGGCAAGCTGCAGGGCTTCAACCGCGACCAGATCCAGAAGTTCTGCAGCGAGTGTCTCGCGCCGATCGCCGGCATCACGCTGATCGTCGGCGCGGGCGGCGGCTTCGGCGGCGTGCTGCGCGACAGCGGTATCTCGCAGCAGATCGTCGAGACGGCGAAGCACGCGCATCTGTCGCCGCTGCTGCTCGGCTGGTTCGTCGCGGCGCTGATGCGTCTCGCGACGGGTTCGGCAACCGTCGCGATGACGACGGCCTGCGGTATCGTCGCGCCGATCGCCGCGGCGGCCGGCACGACGGTCAGCCCGGAGCTGCTGGTGCTCGCGACGGGCTCGGGCTCGCTGATCTTCTCGCACGTGAACGACGGCGGCTTCTGGCTGATCAAGGAATACTTCGGGATGACGGTCGGTCAGACGTTCAAGACCTGGTCGTTGCTCGAAACCATCATCTCCGTGCTTGGCCTGGGCTTCACGCTGGCGCTCAGCATGGTTCTGTAACAAGGGGTAGTCAATGATTCTGATCGCAATGGGCGTGTCGGGCGCGGGCAAGTCGCGAATCGGCGAAATGCTGGCGGAACGCCTGTCGTGCAGCTATACCGACGGCGACGCGTTTCACAGCGCCGCCAACAAGGAAAAGATGCACCACGGCATTCCGCTGACCGACGACGACCGTTGGCCGTGGCTGCGCGCCATTCGGGCGGCCATCGAGGAAAAGCAGCGCGCGGGCGAGACGGCCGTGTTCACGTGCTCGTCGCTGAAGCGCTCGTATCGCGACGTGCTGCGCGGCACCGACGCCGACGTGCGGTTCGTGTATCTGAAGGGCTCGTTCGACGTGTTGCGCGAGCGCCTGAAGACGCGCACCGGCCACTTCTTCGATCCGTCGCTGCTGAAGAGCCAGCTCGAGACGCTCGAGGAGCCGGGCGCGGACGAAGCGATCGAGGTCAGCATCGAATTGACGCCCGAACAGATCGTCGACGAAGTGATGGTGAAGATCGGCCTCGCGCAGCAGCACTGAGCTGCCGCTCGAGCCGGGCGGACGATTCCGTTCCGACCGCCTGAACAGCAAAAAGCCCGATGCGAAGCAGTTCGCATCGGGCTTTTTTGCGTCAGCCGACGGTCGCGCTTATGCGATCCGCTTCGCGAGCTCGACGGCCTTGCCGATGTACGACGCGGGCGTCATCGCGAGCAGGCGATCCTTCGCGTCCTGCGGGATCGCGAGCGTGGCGACGAATTCCTGCAGCGCTTCGCGCGTGATGCCCTTGCCGCGCGTGAGCTCCTTCAGCTGCTCGTACGGATTCTCGATGCCGTAGCGGCGCATCACCGTCTGCACCGGCTCCGCGAGCACTTCCCAGCAGTTGTCGAGGTCGTCGTGCAGGCGCTGCGGGTTCACTTCGAGCTTGTCGAGGCCGCGGATCAGCGAGTCGTACGCGAGCAGCGAGTAGCCGAGCGCGACGCCCATGTTGCGCAGCACCGTCGAGTCGGTCAGGTCGCGCTGCCAGCGCGACACCGGCAGCTTGTCGGCGAGGTGGCGCAGCGTCGCGTTCGCGAGGCCGAGGTTGCCTTCCGAGTTCTCGAAGTCGATCGGGTTGACCTTGTGCGGCATCGTCGACGAGCCGATCTCGCCGGCCTTCGTCTTCTGCTTGAAGTAGCCGACCGAGATGTAGCCCCACACGTCGCGGTCGAGGTCGAGCAGGATCGTGTTGGCGCGCGCGACCGCGTCGAACAGCTCGGCCATGTAGTCGTGCGGCTCGATCTGGATCGTGTACGGGTTGAAAGTGAGCTTCAGGCGGTTTTCGATCACGTCGCGCGAGAACGCTTCCCAGTCGAATTCCGGATACGCCGACAGATGCGCGTTGAAGTTGCCGACCGCGCCGTTCATCTTGCCGAGGATCTCGACCTTCTCGATGCGCGCGATCGCGCGGCCCAGACGGGCGGCGACGTTCGCGAGCTCCTTGCCGAGCGTCGTCGGGCTGGCCGGCTGGCCGTGCGTGCGCGACAGCATCGGCTGATCGGCCAGGGCGTGCGCGAGCGCGACGAGACGCTGGTGGACGGTGCGCAGCGCCGGCACGATCACGTGCTCGCGCGCGCCGGCGAGCATCATCCCGTGCGACGTGTTGTTGATGTCCTCGGACGTGCAGGCGAAGTGGATGAACTCGCTCGCCTTCTCGAGCTCGGCCTGGCCCTTCACCGATTCCTTCAGCCAGTATTCGACGGCCTTCACGTCGTGGTTCGTCACGCGCTCGATGTCCTTGATGCGGGCGGCGTCGTGCGCGGTGAAGCGCTCGGCGAGCTGCAGCAGGAATTGCTCGGACGCGTCGGAGAAGCGCGGAATTTCGGCGAAGCCGGCGCGCGACAGCGCGATCAGCCAGTGCACCTCGACGGTGACGCGGTGGCGCATGAACGCGGCTTCGGAGAGCCAGTCGCGCAGCGCTTCGGTCTTGCTGGCGTAGCGGCCGTCGATGGGCGAGAGCGCGGTGAGGGCGAAAAGCGTATCGGGACGAGTGTCGGACATGGTCGGGCGGGGCCTCGGGGGCCGGGCGAACGAGGGGAGGAGAATCCGGCATTTTACCATCGGCGCGGGCCGGGGCCGGCCGAACCGGTCGGGCCGAGCGTGGCGGCGTCCGGCCGCGTGCGACCGACTGCGGCCGAGTGCGGCCGGCGGCCGGTAGAATGCTCGCTTCTCCCCGACCCGCCGCCCGCCGCGCCCGATCCGCATGGAACTGAAATGGCTCGAAGACTTCGTTTCGCTCGCGGAAACGCGCAGCTTTAGCCGGTCGGCCGAGTTGCGCCACGTGTCGCAGCCGGCTTTCTCGCGACGCATCCAGGCGCTCGAGGCGTGGCTCGCGACCGAGCTGATCGACCGCTCGGTCTATCCGACGCGGCTCACGCAAGCCGGCCAGATCTTCTACGAACAGGCGCTGACGATGCTGTCGCAGGCGCACGAGGCGCGCACGCTGCTGCGCGGTCACGTCGGCGCGCCGGTGCCGACGATCGAGTTCGCGGTGCCGCACACGCTGTCGCTCACGTATTTCCCGCGCTGGCTGCAGCGGATCGAGGCGAAGATGGGGCAGGTCCACACGCGGTTGCGCGCGCTGAACGTGCACGACGCGGTGCTGTCGCTCGTCGAAGGCGGCTGCGATCTCGTGATGGGCTATCACCATCCGAGCCATCCGGTCGCGCTCGATCCGGCGCGCTACGACATGCTGGTGCTCGGCAGCGAGCCGATCAGCGCGTTTTCCGCGCCGGCGCGCGCGGGCCGGCCGCGCTACACGCTGCCGGGCACCGCCGAGGCGCGCGTGCCGTACCTGTCGTATACGCCGAACGCGTATCTCGGCCGGATGACCGAAGTCATCGTGGCGAATGCGCCGACGCCGCTGTTCCTCGATCGGGTGTACGAAACCGACATGGCCGAAGGGCTGAAGGCGATGGCGCTCGCGGGCCACGGCGTCGCGTTCCTGCCGCACAGCGCGGTCGAGGACGCGATCGCGAGCGGCAGCCTGATCCGCCTCGACCGCTCGGCGCGCGGCGGCACGCATCCGTTCACGCTGACGATGGATATCCGCCTCTACTGCGACAAGCTCGCGCTGCAGGGCGACGACCCGCGCCAGAAGCTGGTTCGGGCGCTGTGGGAAGTCGTGCGCGACGAGCTGCGTGAAACGGCTGGGTGAGGGCTGGTTGACGGTCGATTGACGGCGGACATGGGGCCGGCTGACGGCCGGGATGACCGAGACGGCTGGGACGGACCGAGACGGCTGGGATGACCGAGACGACCAACGGTCGCGCAACCGCCAACCGTCCAACCGTCCAACCGTCCGCCCACCCCCGCGCCTAACGGCTCCCTTGCAATCCCCCCAGGCAGCCCGCCGCAAGCCGCCTCGCGCTCCCGATCCCTCGCATTTTTCCCCCACCCGATCCCTGCCCGTTCGCCGCCGTTCTTGCGAAAATCGCCCGTGGATTTGCGCAAAATCGCGATCATGCAAGAAACGCATAATCGAATAAGCAAACGGCATTGGATAAAAAAAACGGGTTTTTCGACAATGTGCGCAATCCGTTGAACGTTGGAGCATCCATGTCTTCGCAATTGCAGTCCATCCCGTCCTACCTGCACGCCGACGATCTCGGCCCGTGGGGCAACTATCTTCAGCAGGTCGATCGCGTCGCGCCGTACCTCGGTTCGCTGTCGCGCTGGCTCGAAACGCTGAAGCGTCCGAAGCGCATCCTGATCGTCGACGTGCCCATCGAGCTCGACAACGGCACCGTCGCGCACTTCGAAGGCTATCGCGTGCAGCACAACGTGTCGCGCGGTCCGGGCAAGGGCGGCGTGCGCTACCACCAGGACGTGACGCTGTCGGAAGTGATGGCGCTGTCGGCATGGATGTCGGTGAAGAACGCGGCCGTGAACGTGCCGTACGGCGGTGCGAAGGGCGGCATCCGCGTCGACCCGCGCAAGCTGTCGCGCGGTGAGCTCGAGCGCGTGACGCGCCGCTACACCAGCGAGATCGGCATCATCATCGGCCCGAACACCGACATTCCGGCGCCGGACGTCAACACCAACGAACAGGTGATGGCGTGGATGATGGACACGTATTCGATGAACCAGGGCCAGACGTCGACCGGCGTCGTGACCGGCAAGCCGATCTCGCTCGGCGGTTCGCTCGGCCGCAAGGAAGCGACGGGCCGCGGCGTGTTCGTGGTCGGCTGCGAAGCGGCGAAGAAGAAGGGCCTCGAAATCGAAGGCGCGCGCATCGCGGTGCAGGGCTTCGGCAACGTCGGCGGCATCGCGGCGAAGCTGTTCCAGGAAGCGGGCGCGAAGGTGATCGCGGTGCAGGATCACACGGGCACGATCTATCAGCCGGCCGGCCTCGACGCGAACAAGCTGCTCGACCACGTGGCGCGCACGGGCGGCGTCGCGGGTTTCGAGGGCACGGAGCCGATGCCGAACGACGAGTTCTGGACGGTCGAAACCGACATCCTGATCCCGGCGGCGCTGGAAAACCAGATCACCGAGAAGAACGCGTCGAAGATCCGCACGAAGATCATCGTCGAAGGCGCGAACGGCCCGACCACGACCGCGGCCGACGACATCCTGAGCGCGAACGGCGTGCTGGTGATCCCCGACGTGATCGCCAACGCGGGCGGCGTGACCGTGTCGTACTTCGAGTGGGTGCAGGATTTCTCGAGCTTCTTCTGGACCGAAGACGAGATCAACCATCGCCTCGAGCGCGTGATGCGCGAAGCGTTCGCCGGCGTATGGGCGGTCGCGGAAGAGCACAACGTGTCGGTGCGCACGGCGGCGTTCATCGTCGCGTGCAAGCGCATCCTGATGGCGCGCGAAATGCGCGGTCTGTACCCGTGATCGTGCGTGGCCGAGCGTCGCTCGGCCCACTATGAACGATACATGACGCAATCGACCCGATTGCGTACATGAACCCTCGCGGGCGATGCCGAATCCGGCGTCGCCCGCGTGCGCATTCGGGCGCGCAGAGCGCCGCGCGAAGCCGGGAGGACGGCGACGCACAGGACGATTCGTAGTGCGGTAAACAACCAGTACTTTCAAAAATATTACTTTGATACACTGGCGCGGGTTTTAGCCAAGGAGATGACCAAAATGAAATACCAGAAGGCAGTCCTGATGATCGCGGCGCTGTGCGCGTTCGCGAGCGGCGCGCATGCACAGGAGACCGGCACGCTGAAGAAGATCAAGGACACGGGCGTGATCGCGCTGGGCCACCGCGAATCGTCGATTCCGTTCTCCTACTATGACCAGAACCAGCAGGTCGTCGGCTATTCGCGCGACTTCCAGATGAAGGTCGTGGATGCCGTGAAGAAGAAGCTGAACCTGCCGAACCTGCAGGTGAAGAACATCCCGGTCACGTCGCAGAACCGCATCCCGCTCGTGCAGAACGGCACGGTCGACATCGAGTGCGGCTCGACGACCAACAACCTCGAGCGTCAGCAGCAGGCCGCGTTCTCCGACACGATCTTCGTGATCGGCACGCGTCTGATGACGAAGAAGGATTCCGGCGTGAAGGACTTCGCCGACCTGAAGGGCAAGACGGTCGTGACGACCGCGGGCACGACGTCCGAGCGCCTGCTGCGCAAGATGAACAACGACAAGCAGCTCGGCATGAGCATCATCAGCGCGAAGGACCACGGCGACTCGTTCAACACGCTCGAATCGGGCCGCGCGGTCGCGTTCATGATGGACGACGCGCTGCTCGCAGGCGAGCGCGCGAAGGCGAAGCAGCCGGGCGAATGGGTGATCGTCGGCACGCCGCAGTCGGAAGAGGCGTACGGCTGCATGATGCGCAAGGGCGATGCGGACTTCAAGAAGGTCGTCGACGAGGCGATCTCGCAAGTCGAGAAGTCGGGCGAAGCCGCGAAGATCTACGCGAAGTGGTTCGAGAACCCGATCCCGCCGAAGGGGCTGAACCTGAACTTCCCGCTGTCCGATTCGATGAAGAAGCTGTACGCGAACCCGAACGACAAGGCGCTCGACTGACCACGCCGCCGTTGACGCAGAAATGACGCTACTGAAACGGAAGAGGCCACGCTTCTTCCGTTTCTTTTTGCTGGAGTCTTGCCCATGTCTTACCACTGGAACTGGGGCGTCTTCCTGAGCCCCGTCTCGACCGGCGAGCCGACGACTTACTTCGGATGGCTGATGTCCGGCTTCTGGGTGACGATCGAAGTGTCGCTGGTCGCCTGGGTCATCGCGCTGATCGTCGGTTCGCTGTTCGGCGTGCTGCGCACCGTGCCGAACCAATGGCTCGCCGCGCTCGGCACCGTCTACGTGTCGATCTTCCGCAACATCCCGCTGATCGTGCAGTTCTTCGTCTGGTACCTGGTCGTGCCGGAGCTGCTGCCCGCGTCGATCGGCACCTGGATCAAGCAGCTGCCGCCCGGCACGCAGTTCTTCACCGCGTCGATCGTCTGTCTCGGGCTGTTCACCGGCGCACGCGTGTGCGAGCAGGTGCGCTCGGGCATCAACGCGCTGCCGAAGGGCCAGCGTGCGGCCGGCCTCGCGATGGGCTTCACGCAATGGCAGACGTACCGCTACGTGTTGCTGCCGGTCGCGTACCGGATCATCGTGCCGCCGCTCACGTCGGAGTTCCTGAACATCTTCAAGAACTCGGCGGTCGCATCGACGATCGGCCTGCTCGACCTGTCCGCGCAGGCGCGCCAGCTGGTCGACTACACCGCGCAGACCTACGAGTCGTTCATCGCGGTGACGCTCGCCTACGTGGTCATCAACCTCGTCGTGATGGCGTTCATGCGCTGGATCGAAGGCCGCACGCGGCTGCCCGGCTACATCGGAGGCAAGTGATGCATCAGTTCGACTGGAGTAGTATTCCCGGCGCGATACCGACGCTGTGGACGGGGGCGATCGTCACGTTCAAGATCACGCTGATCGCGATCGTGATCGGCATCGTCTGGGGCACGCTGCTGGCGCTGATGCGGCTGTCCGGCGTGAAGCCGCTCGCGTGGTTCGCGAAGGGCTACGTGACGGTGTTCCGCTCGATCCCGCTCGTGATGGTGCTGCTGTGGTTCTTCCTGATCGTGCCGCAGCTGCTGCAGGGCGTGCTCGGGCTGTCGCCGACGATCGACATCCGGCTCGCGTCGGCGATGGTCGCGTTCTCGCTGTTCGAGGCCGCGTATTATTCCGAGATCATTCGCGCCGGCATCCAGGCGGTGCCGCGCGGGCAGGTGAACGCCGCGTTCGCACTCGGCATGAACTACGCGCAGGCGATGCGCCTCGTGATCCTGCCGCAGGCGTTTCGCGCGATGGTGCCGCTGCTGCTCACGCAGGCGATCGTGCTGTTCCAGGACACGTCGCTCGTGTACGTGATCAGTCTCGCGGACTTCTTCCGCACGGCCGCGAACGTCGGCGATCGCGACGGCACGACCGTCGAGATGGTGCTGTTCGCCGGCGCATGCTATTTCGTGATTTGCTCGTTGGCTTCTGCCCTCGTCAAAGGTCTCCAGAAAAAGGTCACAAGATGATTTCCATCAAGAACGTTTCGAAGTGGTACGGCCAGTTTCAGGTCCTCACCGATTGCACGACCGAGGTCAGCAAGGGCGAGGTCGTCGTGGTGTGCGGGCCGTCGGGCTCGGGCAAGTCGACGCTGATCAAGACGGTCAACGGCCTGGAGCCGTTCCAGCAGGGCGAGATCCTCGTGAACGGCCAGTCGGTCGGCGACAAGAAGACGAACCTGTCGAAGCTGCGCTCGAAGGTCGGGATGGTGTTCCAGCATTTCGAGCTGTTCCCGCACCTGTCGATCACCGAGAACCTGACGCTCGCGCAGATCAAGGTGCTCGGCCGCAGCAAGGACGAGGCGACCGACAAGGGCTTGAAGCTGCTCGATCGCGTCGGGCTGAAGGCGCACGCGCACAAGTTTCCGGGCCAGCTGTCGGGCGGCCAGCAGCAACGCGTCGCGATCGCGCGCGCGCTGTCGATGGACCCGATCGCGATGCTGTTCGACGAGCCGACCTCCGCGCTCGATCCGGAAATGATCAACGAGGTGCTCGACGTGATGGTCGAACTCGCGCAGGAAGGGATGACGATGATGGTCGTCACGCACGAAATGGGCTTCGCGAAGAAGGTCGCCCATCGCGTGATCTTCATGGACAAGGGCGCGATCGTCGAGGACGACCGCAAGGACGATTTCTTCTCGAATCCGAAGTCGGATCGCGCGAAGGACTTCCTCGCGAAAATCCTCCACTGAACGCTCCCGTGTAGCGCACGCCGCTTCGACGAACCGCCCGGCCCAGCGCCGGGCGGTTTTTTTTCGGCCGCTGCCGCCGAACGGCAGCGGCGCACGGGCGACGCGACGCGTCCTGCGTTACCAGCTGTAGCGGTAGCCGGCCTGGCCGGTGACGCTGCGCCGGTAGTCGCCGCCGATGTTGCGCGCGTATTTGACGTTCGCGTACAGCGTGCCCGACTTGCCGAAGGCCGCGGTCACGCCGAGGCCGAGCTCGTACCACGTGCGGCCCAGATGCGTCGCGAACGGCGTGCCGCCGACGACGGTCTGGCCCGGCGACAGGAAGTCGTGCAGCACGTCGGCCGTGAAATACGGCGTCGCCGCGCCCAACGCGCTCGCCCCGAGGTTCGGCCGGAACATCCGTACGCCGAGGCGTCCGCGCAGCGCGTGGCTCGTCGTGCCCGACACCGCCGACACGCTGTCGTTGAACCCGTTCAGCTTCAGGTACTGATACATCAGCTGCGCCTGCGGTTCGATCGCGATCGGCGTGGCGCCGATGCCGAACGGCTTGCCGGCTTCCTGCGACAGCGCGATGCCGAAGCCGTTCTGCGATGCGTCGTTGCCGTAGCTGTCGCGATAGCGGTTGCCGTAGTGCGTGACCTGCCCGACGCTGTCGAAGTAGGTGCCGTCGGCCAGATAGCGCGTCCAGTAGCCGCCGGCGCTCTGCGCGTGCATCTCGACCGAGCCGGTCGACGTCGACAGGCCCGGCGCATCGGCGCGCGCCAGATCGCTGAAGCTCGCATTCGACACGCCGATGCTCGCCGTCACGCCCGCATGCGTGCTGCCGCCGCCTGGCGCTTGGTCGAGCGTCCAGTCCTTGCCGAACTGCGCGAAGAAGGTGCGCTCGTCGGCCGCGAAGCGGCCCGCGTTCGCATCGAAGCTCTGTCCGCCGATGCGGCCCCACACGCCGTCGCGATTGCCGGGCGCCTGCTTGTCGACGTTGTACACGTCGCCGACGCGCTCGTGCAGCTTGCCGAGCGTCGAGAAGCCGTAGTCGGCGTTCAGGAGCGGCGTCATCGCGAAGCCCGCGACGCCCGGACGGTACGCGAGCGTGCCGGCGCCGCCGCCGGCGGTCAGCGGGCCGACCGCGATGACCTGGTTGGACGGATCGAGCTGCGAGCGCAGATACCAGCCGTTCGCGTCGAGCTGGCCGCCGCGATAGAGCCGGTATTCGTATGCGCCGGCCTGGACCGGGCCGGCGAGATGGAACGCGGACGCGGCCGTCGTGCCGCCGTTCGCCGTGACCACCACCGGAATGCCGTCGCCGGTCGTCTGCGCGCCGCTGCCGGCGGTGTTCGCGATCTTCAGCGCCGTCGTGCCGCTTGCGGCGCCGCCGTTCACGATCAGCCGGTCGGTCGGCGACGCGTCGGCGCCGAGATAGGTGTTCAGCGCGATCGTGCCGCCGTTGCCGACGTAGCCGCCGGTGGTCAGCGTCTTGTAGCTGCCCGCCGCCGTCGCCGCGCCCGACGGCGCGGCGAATGCGACCAGGCCCGCGTTGTTCAGGCTGCTCAGCACCGAGTTGCCGGTGATCCGCCATGCGCTCGTCGCGTCGACGTTCAGCGCGACCGGATCGATCTTGCCCGTCAGCGTCGTGCCGTTCGTCAGCGACACGGTGCCGGTGCTCGACGCGTCCGACACGATGTCGCCGGCCAGCGTCACGGCCGAAGCGTCGAAGCGCGCGACGCTGCCGTTCGCGAGGTCGAGCAGCGTGCCGTTGCCGGCCGTCACGATGGTGCTGTTGCGTACCGCGATGTCGACCGCGCCGCCGCGCGCGGCGAACGCCGGGCCGGCGACCGACGCGACGCTGCCGCCGTCGATCAGCACCGAACTCGTCGCGCCGCTCGCCCGCGAGTCGACGCTCAGCAAGCCGGCCGTCGCGCCGTGGAGCGTCGTGCCGGTCAGCGCGAGCGCGCCGCCGCCGTCGACGGTCGCGCCGTTGCCGGCCGCGCTCGTGAGCGTCGAGCCGGTGTCGCCGATCCGGCCGCCGTTTTGCGCGACGACGCCGTCGGCTGCCGCGCCCGCCGCCGCGATCTTCGCGCCCGACAGCAGCGCGGTCGCGCCGCCGCCGACGACCAGCCCATGCGCGCCGGCGCCGGTGGTCGAGACGGTGGTGCCGTCGGCGGCCAGCGTCGCATCGGCGCCGGCCACGACGATGCCGCGCGCATTTTCGCCCGCGGTGCGCACGACGCTCGCCGCATCGGTCGCGATGCGCGTGCCCGCGCCCGTCGACGAGATGCCGTCGGCGCCGTTGCCGGTCGTGCCGATCTGCGTGCCCGACAGCACGATCGTCGTGTTGGTACCGAGGTTGTCGATGCCGGCGCCGCCGCCGCCCACCGCGATCGACGTCGCGCCGGCCGCGAGCGCGCCGTTCGCGACGCTCGAGTCGATCAGCACGCCGTGCGCGCTCCCGTTCGCGACGATGGTGCCCGCGCCCGACAGCACGACCGACGCGCCCGCGCCGGTCAGATGCACGCCGGCGACGCCGTCGTCGGCGCCGATCGTGCCCGCGTTGTTCAGCACGGCCGACGCGCCTTGCACGAGCGCGCCGGTGCCGTCCGACACGCGGATCGTCGACATGTTGTCGACCGTGCCGAGCGCGCCGATCGCGACGCCGGTCGAGCCGGCGCCGGTCAGCAGCACCGCGTTGCGGTTCTCCAGCGTGCCGAGGTTGCGCGCGACGAACCCGGTCACGCCGGCGCTCGACGACATGACGGCCGCGTCGTTGCCGAGCACCGTCGCGACCGGCGCGCCGGCGTTCGCGCCGGCCAGGTCGTGGGCCTGGCCGTCGACCACGCCCGCCGTGGCGCCCGCCGCGTTCAGGTTGATCGTCGCGCCGGCGTCGATCGTGCCGTGTGCGCCGCCCTCGACCGCCACCGCGATGCCGTTCGCGCCGCGCACGTTGTAGGTCGCGGAGCCGGTCGACAGCGTCGTGCCGGCGCCGGTCGCGAGCACGCCGCGCGCGCGCTCGCCGTTCACGTCGGTCGTCAGCGTGCCGGCGGCCGACGCGCCCGTGTAGGCCGCGCCGGCTGCGATGCGGAACAGCGTCGAGTCGTCGGTATCGACGCTCAGCCGCTGCGCGGCCACGTTGATCGTCGAGCCTGCGCCGTACACGTAGAAGCCGATCTGGTTCGTACCGGACGTGAAGCGCGGCACGGCGTTCGCGCCGACGTCGATCGCGGCGCCCGCGCGCGCGTGGGCGCCGATCGCGCCATTGCCGGTCAGGTCGAGCGCGCCGTCGAGCGTGGCCTTCGCGCGCGGGCCTTCGGCCCAGACGCCGTAATTGCGTGTGTCCGACGCCGCGTCCAGCCCGCCGGCGACGTCGATCGTGCCGGTCGACGTCGCGGCCGTGGCGGTCGAGCCGGTGCCGACCACCATGATGCCGATGCCGTTCACGCCGTTCAGCGTGATCGTGCCCGTGTTGGTCACGGTCGCGGCCGTGTCGGCCGCGAGCATCCCGACGTTCGCGAGCGGCGTGCCGGGCGCCGCACCGTTCACGACGATCGTGCCGGCGTTGCGCAGCGTGCCGGACGACGAGCCGATGCTCGCCATCGCGGCGCCGTTCTGCGTCTGGGAGCCGATCACGATCGAGCCGAGGTTCGCGACCGTGCCCGATGCGCCGAGCAGGATGCCGTAGCCGTGCGCGGACAGCGCGACGTCGGCCGCCGCCGCGCCCGGCCGGTACTGCGCCGCGCGTCCGACGTAGATCGTGCCGCCGGCCTCGTTGGTGAAGGCGCCGCCGTCCGCGAGGCCGCCGATCACCTGGCTGTCGAGCGTGGTTGCGTTGACGCCGACGTTCAGCGTGCCGGCGTTCGACGCGGTTGCGCCGTCGGTCGCCGCGATCGCGTAGCTGAGCAGGGTCGGCCGGTTGCCGTCGAGCGTCCATGCGGCGACGTTCATCACGCCGTTGTTCACGAATGTGGTGCCCGCGCCGTTCGCGTACACGCCGTTGCCCTCGGTGTAGGCGTGGAAGCCGAAGTTCTCTGGCGGCGCGGCGCCGGCGGTGTCGAAGTTCTCGCCGGCCGCGTAGCCGGACGAGATCACGCCGTTGTTGACGCCGCTCGCACCGGTGAGCAGCCGCACGAGCGTGAAGTCGCCCGACAGGCTGCCGTCGTTGACGAACTGCGCGCCGTTTTCCGCGAGCACCGCCGAGCTCGACTCGATCGCGCTGGTGCCGCGGAAGTCGATCTGGCCGTCTCGGCCGATATGCAGCGTCGCGTTCGCGCCGGTGCCGTGCAGCGCGGCCAGATGGTCGATCGGCAACGTGTTCTTGTCGCCGGCCGACACGTCGTTCGCGTACTGGAAGGTCTGCCGCGAGAACGTGACGGCCTGGCTGAACGCGCTGTCGTACGCGGCTTGCGAGCCGAGCGCGCCGCTGCGGACCGAGCGTACGAGAAAGTCGTTGTATGCGGCGAGCGACGCGGCGTCGTCGACGCGCCAGCGGCTGCCGTCGAACGCGGTGAAGGTGCCCGCGTAGGCCGGCACGTCGAGCTGCAGGTTGCCCACCGCGCCGCCGGCCTCGACGTAGTCGCCGGTCGTGAACAGCACCTGGTTGCGCGAGTTCCAGTTGACGACGCTTGACGCGGTGCCGGTGCCGTCCGCGAAGGCGAGGTCCGTCTGCTTCGCCGCGATCGTGATCGCGTTGCCGGCCGCGTCGGGCGCGTTCGCCGCGTTGCCGAGCGACACGTTCAGTGTGCCGCCCGAGCGCTCGACGGTGCCGATCCGCGTGTTCAGGTACTGGTTGCCGTCGACGTCGTGATAGAGGGGCACGTAGGTCGCGCCGAGCGTCGATCCGGCGAACGCGGACGAGTTGTAGGTCGCGACCGATGCGTGGGTGCCGGTGATCGAATCGGGCGTGCTGACGCTCTGCGTCTTGCCGCCGAGCGAGACCAGCGGCTGGTCGGGATTGCCCGTCACGATCGTGGTCGTGCCGAGCGGGACGCGCGTGTAGCCGGCGTCGCCGCCGTTCTGGCTGGTCCATGCGCCGGTGGCGGCGACGGTATCGCCGCCCGTGACGGTCGTCGCCCCGGCCAGGTTGTCGTTCACGGTCGGGCTGAAGCTGCCGACGGTGCAGCTGCCGCCGCTCGCGACCGCCGACCCGTCGCCGCAGGTCGATGCATGTGCGGCGCCGGCCGACAGCGCGGCGAATGCAGCGCCGGCCATCGCGGCGCGCAGCGGCGCCAGCCGGATCGCGTCGCGGCTCGCGCGACGGCTCGTGGCCGATGTGCCGACAGATGTGCTGCCCGAGCGCTTGCCGCGTGCCCGGGCCGTCTCCGCAACCGCGACCCAGCAGCCGGCGGCTTCGCTCCATATCGATCGAAATGAGTGATTCACGACAACCCCTCTTTGCTTTTTTTGAAGTGATATCCACCGCGGCGCGGTGAAAGCGCATTCCGCGGCCGAAAATGGTTCGAGCCGGCGTGCGCGCCATTGGCCGCATTGCCGTCGTCACGTGAATCGCTTTTCGATATACCGAGGATGAGCGGAGTCTACTGATCTGAATCGCGAAGGATTATCAAAAAAATGAGTGCCGTTGTGATAATGTCGACTCGGTCCGGTATTTTTGAATTATGTGATGAATCGAACCGAAAGCCTTTCTGGTAAAGGCTTGAGTGATATCGTGCGAGGCGGGGTAATCCCGTCGCTCGACGGTGGGCTGGCGCACTGTTCCAAAACGGCGCTGCGATAGAATATGGCTTCCGGAAGATGGGCGGGGATTTAAAAGGCGTTCCGTTTTATCGCGTATATATTATTTTCGCGTGAACGTTGATTAAATCAAGTTAATGCTGCGTTGCCGCGGTTTGGCGCGCGTCATTGTGGTTTGATTGAAACGAAAACCGATTGCCGGCGAACGAGCGGCGCGCTGTTCGGCAATGGCTCGTCGCGCGGCCGGCCGGGCCGCGGTCGTTCCGCGGTCGCTTCGTCATGCTGCGACGGTGAAGGAAGGGCGGCGCGTGCGGCTCAGAAATCGATCGCGTCGTCGGCGTCGTCCGCGGCGGCCAGCGCCTCGCGACGCGTGCCGCCGCACGGCGCCGAGGCCGACGCGTCGAGCGCCGGGTTGCGCAGCTTCTCGAGCACGCGCTCCGGCACCGGAATCCGCGTCCGCGCGGCGACGTCGCCGCACTGGAACATGATCAGCTCGCCGGGCTCGAACGACGTCCAGACTTCGTTGTCGGTCAGCGGCTGCGTGGCGATCACCGCGACGCGATCTTCGGGCGTCGTGTATTTCGCGAAGTCGATCGACAGGTCTTCGTCGACCAGATGCGCGGTGGAGAACGGCCAGCGCCGCACGATGTAGTGCAGCCGCGTCGAGCAGTGCGCGAACAGCGCCTGGCCGTTCGACATCAGGAAGTTGAATACGCCGTGATCGGTGATGTCGCGCGTCAACTCACTGACGCGCTCGAACAGCTCCGGCAGCGGCGGCTGTGCGCCGGGGAATGCCTCGCGCAGCCCTTGCATCAGCACGCAGAACGCCTTCTCGCTGTCGGTCGTGCCGACCGGGTGGTAGACGCTGCCGTCGAGATCGGGTTCGTAGTCCTGCAGATCGCCGTTATGCGCGAAGATCCAGTGACGCCCCCACAGCTCGCGCATGAAGGGGTGGCTGTTCTCGAGCAGGATATGGCCTTGCGTGGCCTTGCGGATATGCGCGATCGTGTTCTTCGACTTGATCGGATAGCGCTTCACCATTTCGGCGAGCGGCGACGTGGCCGAGGCCTGCTGATCGATGAACAGACGGCAGGCCTTGTCCTCGAAGAACGCGATGCCCCAGCCGTCGGCGTGGTGATCGGTGAGGCCGCCCCGGGCCGCGAAACCAGTGAAGGAGAATGTGACGTCCGTCGGCGCGGCGCAGTTCATTCCTAGGAGTTGGCACATTTTACTTGGGGCGGGGGCGGAAGCAGGGTAACCAACCGGGTGAACCCCGGTACAATATGGCTCCTAGCATATCACCGAGCCTCGAGCGGTAAAAAGCGGATTCCGCCGGCCCAAGGCCCCGTGTTGCGGTTTGCCGTCAGTCGGCCCGTGCACGCGTGCTCCGGCCCCGCCGATCCTCGATGGCCAGCCCGTTCCTCACGACGCCTCCTATGACTGCCTCGAACGCTTCCTCCCCGGCGACGCTCACGCTCGCCCGTCCCGACGACCTGCATCTGCACCTGCGCGACGGCGACATGCTGGCCGCGGTGCTGCCGCACACCGCACGCCAGTTCGCGCGCGCGATCGTGATGCCGAACCTGAAGCCGCCCGTCACGACGACCGCGCACGCGCAGGCCTATCGCGACCGGATCCTGGCCGCGCTGCCGGCCGGCAGCGCGTTCGAGCCGCTGATGACGCTGTACCTGACCGACAACACGGCGCCCGACGAAGTTCGTCGCGCGCGCGACAGCGGCTTCGTGCACGGCGTGAAGCTGTATCCGGCCGGCGCGACGACGAACTCGGATCACGGCGTGAGCGACCTCGCGAAGTGCGCGAAGACGCTCGAGGCGATGCAGGAAACCGGCATGCCGCTGCTCGTGCACGGCGAGGTGACGGACCCGTCGATCGACATGTTCGATCGCGAGAAGGTGTTCATCGACCGCGTGATGACGCCGCTGCGCCGCGATTTCCCTGCGCTGAAGGTCGTGTTCGAGCACATCACGACGAAGGATGCGGCCGACTACGTGCGCGACGCCGATGCGGCGCCGGGCCTGCTCGGCGCGACGATCACGCCGCAGCATCTGCTGTACAGCCGCAACGCGCTGTTCGTCGGCGGCATTCGCCCGCATTACTACTGCCTGCCGGTGCTCAAGCGCGAGACGCACCGCGTCGCGCTCGTCGAAGCGGCGACCTCCGGCAACCCGCGCTTCTTCCTCGGCACCGACAGCGCGCCGCATGCGCGCGGCGCGAAGGAAACCGCCTGCGGCTGCGCCGGCTGCTACACGGCGCTGCACGCGCTCGAGCTGTATGCGGAAGCGTTCGACCAGGCCGGCGCGCTCGACAAACTGGAGAATTTCGCGAGCCGCTTCGGCGCCGATTTCTACGGCCTGGCGCACAGCACCGACACGGTCACACTGCGCCGCGAGACCTGGGAGCTGCCGACCGAGGTGTTCGCGGGCGATACGCCTGTCGTGCCGCTGCGCGCCGGCGAGACGATCGGCTGGAAGTTCGCGTGAGCGTCGCGCCGCCGCGCGCCGCCGCTCACGCGGCCGACGGCGGGACGGCGCAATTCGCGCGGATCGACTGGTCCGCGCCGTGGCTCGCGCAGTACGACGAGCCGGGCCGCTTGCTGCAGGTGGCCGCGCTCGCGGGCGAAGCCGCCTTGCTCGATGCATTGGGCGACGCGGCCGGCGCACGCGCGAGCGGGCGCGGCAGGCCGCTGCGCTTCGTGCCGCAGGCCGAACTGCCGCCCGGCGTCGCATACGAAACCCACATCGCCGACACGGGGCGCGTGCCGACCCGCCACAATCTTCACGACTTCTTCAATGCGCTCGTGTGGCTCGCCTATCCACGCACCAAGGCCGCGCTGAACGCACGGCAGGCCGCGGCGATCGACGCCGCGGGCGGCGTCGGGCCGGTGCGCGGGTCGCTGCGCGATGCCCTCACGGTGTTCGACGAGAATGCGGCGTTGTTCGTGACGGCCGAGCGCGCGCTCGCCGACGCACTGCGCGGCTTCGACTGGCAACGTCTGCTGGTGAGCTCGCGCGCCGCGTGGGGTACGCGCTGCGAGGCGCGCCTCGTCGGCCATGCGCTGCTCGAGAAGCTGGTGGCGCCGTACAAGTCGTGTACCGCGCACGCGTGGATCGTCGAAGTCAGCGACGACTACTTCTCGTGGCCCGACGCGCGCCGCGCCGCGCATCTCGACGCACGGATCGCCGACGAACTCGCGACGCGCGCGCTGACGAGCCGCGATTTCGCGCCGCTGCCGGTGCTCGGCGTGCCGGGCTGGTGCGACGCGAACGCCGCGCCGGCGTTCTACGACGACCCGGCCGTGTTCCGCAGCGGTCGACGGACGGACGCCGCGCGCGCTGCGGGCGGCGGCGCGCAGTGCTAGAATGCGCGTCGCAAAGCAGGCCAGGCAGTCGCGGCCTCGCCGCCTTCGGGCAGGCGGGGGCGAGGAAAGTCCGGACTCCACAGGGCAGGGTGATGGCTAACGGCCATCCGTGGCGACACGCGGAACAGGGCAACAGAAAGCAAACCGCCGATGGCCCGGCGCAAGCCGGGATCAGGTAAGGGTGAAACGGTGCGGTAAGAGCGCACCGCGGCGACGGCGACGTTCGCCGGCACGGTAACCTCCACCCGGAGCAATTCCAAGTAGGCAGGCGCGCATTTTCGGATGCAGGACGGGGCCCCCGTCTCGTCTGCGGGTAGGAAGCTTGAGCGCGTCAGCAATGGCGCGCCTAGAGGAATGGCTGCCACGCGCGGCGCGCTTCGGCGTGCGGCGTGCACAGAATCCGGCTTATCGGCCTGCTTTGCCGTTCGAATGCACAAGGGCCGGCGCTCCATCGGGAGCGCCGGCCCTTTTTATTGCGTCGGCGCAGCGCGCTTAGTCGGCGACGATGTCGAACGAATGCGTGAGCTCGGCCGTCTTCGCGATCATGATCGACGCGGAGCAGTATTTGTCGTGCGACAGGTTGATCGCGCGCTCGACCGTGGCCGGGTTCAGGTTGCGGCCCGTGACGGTGAAGTGGAAGTGGACCTTCGTGAACACCTTCGGGTCCTCGCTTGCGCGCTCGGCCTTCAGCGTGACCGAGCAGCCGGTGACTTCCTGGCGGCTCTTCTTCAGGATCAGCACGACGTCGTACGCGGTGCAGCCGCCGGTGCCGACCAGCACCATTTCCATCGGGCGCGGAGCGAGGTTATGTCCGCCGCCTTCCGGCGCGCCGTCCATCGCGACGAGGTGCCCGCTTCCGGTCTGGGCCGAAAACGCCATCCCGTCTTGACCCATCCAGCTTACTTTGCATTCCATGCTTGCGCTCCAGCGTTGCCTGATTCGGATTCGATCCGGCATTGTAGCCCGCTGCGCAACGGTCGGCTGATGCACTGCACGACGCGAAACGGCGAGCCGGCCTGGGCGGCGTCGCGTCGGCCATTTGGCTGGTATTTCCCTGCTGGCTTTAGGGGTTTTACTCTAGGCGGGGCGGGACGATTGGCGCGGCGTTTTCAGCTATGCAACTGATTTGAAAGGGGAAATCCATGAGGCCCAGTGTGCATCTGGAATTCCGCATTATGGTTTTGGATTTCGTAATGCAGATTTTCTTGTGAAGTCGGAGGGGCATTCGTATAATGAGCTCCATTGGTTGTCGCGCTGCGGCAACCTCCGAATGTCTCCTCCACCCTCCTCCAAAGGTGGATTAAGCCCGAACCAAACGTTCGGGCTTTTTTTCGTCCAATGCAAACATTGGCGCGCCGGTTGCGCGGTCTGAAAGCGCTTTGAGAGCGGCGAATCCGCGGCGCTTTTGCGGCGGGTGGGCGGCGCTTCGGCAGCGGGCGAGCGCGCCGACATTGGTTCTATAGCGGTTCGACAGGTGTTCGACACCGGCTCGAGGCCGCTATGGCCCCCGCTCGACAGCGGTTCGACACCGATCAGACGGGCTGCCTCGCCGCCGGCCGCGGCGCCGGCCGTGCCGGCGTGCTGGTCGGCTGCGTCGGCGTTGCCTGGGCGTCGCTGGCCGAAACGTCGCCCTGTTCGTGTGCGCAGAAATGGCGTACGCGCTCGCGCACCGCGCGCAGGCGGGCGACGCGTTCCTCGGTATGGGATTCGCGCGCGTCGGCGATGCGCGCGTCGAGTGCGGCGAGCTTGGCCTCGCAGGCCTGCTGGGCGGCGCTCGCGGGGACGGCGGTAGCCAGCAGGGCGGCCGCGAAAATGGGCATAAGTCCTTGTTTCATCATGCTTGCTTGTTGTTTTTTCGTGGTCGGCCGGTCGCGCGCGGCAAGGTCATGTGCAGCGCGCGACGGGTGCGCCGCCGGGCGCTCGGATCGCCCGGTGCGGCACGGCACGCCGGAATTTTCGCCGATTTCGGGCGCCGCCGGCGCGGGCCACGGATTCTCTTTGACCGCCCTGTGGTATTTCCTTTATAATTCAGGGCTTTTCCGCATTCATGCCCACGGAAAAAGAACAGGGAGAGCCTGCACCGCGCCTCGAAGCGCACTCAGACAAGCAGGAAGAACACATCGGGCAAAGCATTTTTTTTGGATCGATCATGAAGACGTTTTCCGCAAAAGCCCATGAGGTGACGCGCGAATGGTACGTGATTGACGCGACGGATAAGGTTCTCGGCCGTGTTGCCAGCGAAGTGGCACGCCGTCTGCGCGGCAAGCACAAGCCTGAGTTCACCCCGCACGTCGACACTGGTGATTTCATCATCATCATCAACGCGAGCAAGTTGAAGGTCACGGGCAACAAGACGCTGGACAAGAAGTACTACCGTCACTCGGGCTACCCGGGCGGCATTTATGAAACGACGTTCGGCAAGATGCAGGAACGCTTCCCGGGCCGTGCGCTCGAGAAGGCGGTCAAGGGCATGCTGCCGAAGGGCCCGCTCGGCTACGCGATGATCAAGAAGCTGAAGGTCTACGCAGAAGCGACGCATCCGCACTCGGCTCAACAGCCGAAGGCGCTCGAGATCTAAGGGGAGCCCACATGATCGGTAACTGGAACTACGGTACGGGCCGCCGCAAGAGCGCAGTCGCACGTGTCTTCATCAAGGCTGGCAAGGGCGACATCATCGTCAACGGCAAGCCCATCGCTGACTACTTCTCGCGCGAAACGTCGCTGATGATCGTGCGTCAACCGCTGGAACTCACGAACCACGGCCAGACGTTCGACATCAAGGTCAACGTCAACGGCGGCGGTGAGACGGGTCAGGCAGGCGCAGTGCGTCACGGCATCACCCGTGCATTGATCGACTACGATGCGACGCTCAAGCCGTCGCTGTCGAACGCAGGCTTCGTCACGCGCGATGCGCGTGAAGTCGAGCGTAAGAAGGTCGGTCTGCGCAAGGCACGCCGCGCAAAGCAGTTCTCGAAGCGTTAATTCTGCTTCATGGCCACGCCGCTTTCGGGCGGTGTCCGCCGAAAAAACCGCCAGCTTTCACGCTGGCGGTTTTTTTATGCCCGCTCGACGCGGGTGCCCATGGCGTTCGCTTTACCGAAATCAACAAGAACCTATTGATTTCATGGACATCGGCACGATCTTCTGATCCGCCCTACAATAGCGGCTAAAGCTTTTTGGAGAGTTCGCATGAACGCTGTTAACGAATCCGCAGCAACGACGGCCGAAATGCCGGTCCCGTTCGTCTTCACCGACGCCGCGGCCGACAAGGTCAAGCAACTGATCGACGAAGAGGGCAATCCCGACCTGAAGCTGCGCGTGTTCGTGCAAGGCGGCGGCTGCTCGGGCTTCCAGTATGGCTTCACGTTCGACGAGGAAGTCAACGAGGACGACACCGTGATGGACAAGAACGGCGTCCAGCTCCTGATCGACTCGATGAGCTACCAGTATCTGGTCGGCGCCGAGATCGACTACAAGGACGACCTCAACGGCGCGCAGTTCGTGATCAAGAACCCGAACGCCACGACCACCTGCGGTTGCGGCTCGTCGTTCTCGGTCTGAGCGCGACTCGGATCCTGTCCGGTTCGCCGGAATAAGAAACGGGGCTTGATGCCCCGTTTTTCATGTCCGCGCGCCGCGCGTCATCGGATCAGCGCGGATACAGCGCGCCGAGCACGCGCTCGCCGGCCGCGCCCGTCACGCTGGCCAAATTGCCGGGCAGGCGCGCGGTGAAGCGGTACGCGAGCCATGCGAACGCGAGCGCCTCGACCTGTTGCGGCGGCACGCCGAGCGCGGCCGTCGTGTCTACCGTGGCTAATACGCCGGCTTCCTGCAGCGCGCGACGCAGCGCGTCGAGTAGCACGGGATTGCGGGCGCCGCCGCCGCAGACGAACACGGCCTTGCAGCCGGCTGCGTGCCGCGCGATCTCGCGAGCGACCGACACCGCGGTGAGCGCGGTCAGCGTCGCCTGCACGTCCTCCGGCGCAACCTGCGCAAAGCCGGCCAGCTTCGCGTCGAGCCACGCCGCGCTGAACAGGTCGCGCCCGGTGCTTTTCGGCGGCGGCGCGGTGAAATAGGGTTCGTCCAGCAGCGCGTCGAGCAACGCCGCATGCACGGTGCCGCGCGCGGCGAACTTGCCGCCGTCGTCGTACGGCTTGCCGAGTTGGCGCGTCGCCCATGCGTCGATCAACGCGTTCGCCGGCCCGCAGTCGAAGCCGCGCACGTCGCTGCCTTCAGCCGGCAGGATCGTGATGTTGCTGATGCCGCCGAGGTTGCAGACGACGCGCGTGTCGCCCGGCGCGCCGAACACCGTCGCATGAAACGCCGGCGCCAGCGGCGCGCCGTGGCCGCCGGCCGCGACGTCGCGCATGCGGAAGTCGGCGATCACGTCGACATGCGTGAGCTCGGCGAGCAGCGCCGGATTGTTCAGCTGACGCGTGTAGCCGCGTTCGGGACGGTGCCGGACCGTCTGGCCGTGCACGCCGATCGCGCGCACGTCGTCGCGCGACAGGCCGGCCGTACGCTGCAGCTCGTGGCAGCACACCGCATAGCGCGCGACGAGCGCATTCGCGGCGACCGACTCGCGGTCGATCTCGTCGTCGCCCGGCTGCTGTAGCGCGAACAGCGCGTCGCGCAGCGATTGCGCGAAGCCGACGAACGCTTCGGCGAGCACGACCGGCGCGCGGCCCGTTTCGAACCGGACCGCGACGCCGTCGACGCCGTCCATGCTGGTTCCCGACATGAGTCCGAAGTAGACGCCGTCGGCCGGATGGGCAGGTTGCGGGTGTCGTTGCGGCACGTTGGGTTCTCCTGGATCGAACGGCGCGGGCCGGTGCCGCGCGCCTCGCACCCGATTATCCGCGCAACCTGACGCGTCGTTAAGCGATGCGCGCGCAAGTTATGGGAAAATCCCTGTCTTTGCGACATTCTTCCTGGCACCGATGAGCACCGAACCCAGTTCCAAGCCCGTTTTCCCGATCACCGACGAAGTCCGCCACGCGCTCGCCGTCACGAAGCGCGGTGTCGACGAACTGCTGATCGAGGAAGAGTTCGCGCAGAAGCTCGCGCGCAGCGCGGCCACCGGCAAGCCGCTGCGCATCAAGCTCGGGCTCGACCCGACCGCGCCCGACATCCACATCGGCCATACGGTCGTGCTGAACAAGATGCGCCAGCTGCAGGACCTCGGGCACACGGTGATCTTCCTGATAGGCGATTTCACGTCGCTGATCGGCGATCCGTCCGGCCGCAACGCGACGCGCCCGCCGCTCACGCGCGAGCAGATCGAGTCGAACGCGAAGACTTACTTCGACCAGGCCGCGCTGGTGCTCGACCGCGACAAGACCGAGATCCGCTACAACAGCGAGTGGTCGATGCCGCTCGGCGCCGACGGGATGATCAAGCTCGCGTCGCGCTACACGGTCGCGCGGATCCTCGAACGCGAGGACTTCACGAAGCGCTTCCAGAGCGGCATCCCGATTTCGATCCACGAATTCCTGTACCCGCTGATGCAGGGTTACGACTCGGTCGCGCTGAACGCCGACCTCGAGCTCGGCGGCACCGACCAGAAGTTCAACCTGCTGGTCGGCCGCGAACTGCAGAAGCAGTACGGCCAGGAACAGCAGTGCATTCTGACGATGCCGCTGCTCGAAGGGCTCGACGGCGTCGAGAAGATGTCGAAGTCGAAGGGCAACTACGTCGGCATCAGCGAGAAGCCGACCGACATGTTCGGCAAGCTGATGAGCATCTCGGACACGTTGATGTGGCGTTACTTCGAACTGCTGTCGTTCCGCAGCCTCGACGAGATCGCCGGCTTCCGCCGCGAAGCCGAAGGCGGCCGCAACCCGCGCGACTTCAAGGTGCTGCTCGCGCAGGAAATCGTCGCGCGCTTTCACTCGCAGGCCGACGCCGAGCGCGCGCTCGAGGACTTCAATCACCGCGCGAAGGGCGGCGTGCCGGACGATATCCCGTCGGTCACGCTCGCAGGCGCGCCGCTCGCGATCGGCCAGTTGCTGAAGCAGGCGGGCCTCGTGCCGTCGACGAGCGAAGCGCTGCGCAACATCGAGCAGGGCGGCGTGAAGATCGACGGCGCGACCGTGTCCGACAAGGGCCTGAAGGTCGACGCCGGCGAGTTCGTCGTGCAGGTCGGCAAGCGCCGCTTCGCGCGCGTCACGCTGACCGCATGATCGCGCTGATCCAGCGCGTGAAGCGCGCCGACGTGCAAGTCGGCGAGCGTACGACCGGCGAGATCGGCGCGGGCCTGCTCGCGCTGGTCTGCGCGGAGCGCGGTGACACCGAGGCCGCGGCGGACAAGCTGCTCGCGAAGCTGCTCGGCTATCGCGTGTTCAGCGACGCGGCCGGCAAGATGAACCTGCCGGTGTCGAACATCGACGGCGCGGGCCGCGCGGGCGGCCTGCTGCTCGTGTCGCAGTTCACGCTGGCGGCCGACACCAACAGCGGGCTGCGGCCGAGCTTCACGCCGGCCGCGCCGCCCGAAGAAGGCAAGCGCCTGTTCGATTACTTCGTCGCGGCCGCGCGCGAGCGTCACCCGATCGTCGAGACCGGCGAGTTCGGCGCCGACATGCAGGTATCGCTCGTCAACGACGGCCCCGTGACGTTCTGGCTGCAAGTGCGGCCCTGATTCTTTCCCGGAGGCGCGCCGCGATGGCGACCACGCAGATCCTGTTCATCCGTCACGGCGAGACGGCCTGGAACCGCATCAAGCGCATCCAGGGCCACATCGACATTCCGCTGGCCGACTCGGGGCTCGCTCAGGCGCAGCGGCTCGCCGTGCGGCTTGCGCGCGAAGCGCGCGAGGGGCAGCGCCTCGACGCCGTTTATTCGAGCGACCTGATGCGGGCGCAACAGACCGCGCAGCCCTTTGCCGACGCGCTCGGCTTGCCGCTCCAGTTGCGCGAAGGGCTGCGCGAGCGCGCATACGGCGCGTTCCAGGGCCATGACAGCACCGAGATCGAGACGCTGTTTCCCGATGCATACGCCGCATGGCAGACCCGCGACCCGGGCTTCGCGCCCGATGGCGGCGAGTCGCAGCGCGCGTTCTATCATCGCGTGCTGCATGCGCTCGAACCGATCGTCGTCGCTCATCCGGGCGGCCGCATCGCGTGCGTCGCGCACGGCGGCGTGCTCGACTGCGTGTACCGCTTCGCCAACGGTCTCGATCTCGCGGCGCCGCGCAACTATCAATTGCTCAACACGAGCATCAACGTCGTCGATTACGCTGACGGCCGCGCGCAGGTCGTGCAGTGGGCCGACGTGTCGCACCTCGACGCCGCGAGCGACGACGACGGCTATCGCAAGGTGCTCTGAGGCGGTCGCATCGGCGTGACGGGTTGGCGGGCGTCAGTGCGTTGCCGGCATCCGGCCGCGCGTTGGTGACTCTGACCTACTGAGCGACTTACCGACTCACCGTCATGCAGGCGGCTCGCCGCCCGACGGCGCTGAGCTGGCGCGGCGCCGTGCGCGTTTCGATACGCCGTTCACGAGCGCCCAGCGCAGCACCGGCGCGACTGCGCGCACACCGGGCCGGACCACCGCCCGCCGCAGCGGCGCGAACCGTGCGAGGCCGAGCATCTGCTGCGCCCACGGCGGCAACAGGTCGATCCCGGCGTGCATCACCAGCGTGGCGGCCGGCCGCAGCGCAGGCTTCGCGAGCGGCGCGTTCAGCAGGATGCGGATCACTTCGAACGTGCGCGGGCCGGCTTCGAGCTCGGGCTGCATGCGCGCGAGATAGGCGGCGACCTCCGCGCGCGAGCGCGGCACGGCCTGCGCGCCGAGGCGCTCGGCGATCTGCGCGGTTTCCGCGTAATAGCGATCCTGACATTCGCCGCTCAGCGCCGGATTCACATAGCGCAGATGCGCGGCCAGGAAGCTCGATACTTCCGCGACATGCACCCACGTGAGCAACGCCGGATCGTCGGCGCGGTACGGGCGGCCGTCGGGCGCGGTGCCCGATACGCACGTGTGAATGGCCTTCACGCGCTCGATCAGCGCGAGCGCGTCCGCGCGATTGCCGAACGTGGTGCCCGATATGAACGTCGCCGTGCGGCGCAGGCGGCCGAGGATGTCGGTGCGAAACGACGAATGATCCCAGACGCCCGCCAGCGCGAGCGGATGAAGCGCCTGCAACAGCAGCGCGGAGACGCCGCCGGTCATCATCGACGCGAAATCCGCATGTACGCGCCAGCAGACCGCGTCCGGCCCGAACAGCCCGGGGTCGCCGGGCGGTGATGAATAGTCGATCGACGGGCCGCCGCTGCCGGTCGTCAGGTGCGTGACGCCGGCCGCGAGCCGCTTGCGCAGCGGCTCGATCCAGCGCGGGCCCGCGCTCGGCGCGGCGGGATGACGACGGGGCGGCGTGGTCATGGCTGGTTGGCCGGGAGCGACGCGGCGGGCTACGCGCCGTCGGGCGTGTTCCACATGCTGCCTTCCGCACTGCCGGCCGCCGGCGCGGACAGCCCGAAATGGCGGTAGGTGAGCAGCGTCGCGACGCGCCCGCGCGGCGTGCGCTGCAGGAAGCCTTGCTGGATCAGGTACGGTTCGAGCACGTCCTCGATCGTGTCGCGCTCCTCGCCGATCGCGGCCGCGAGGTTGTCGATGCCGACCGGGCCGCCGTCGAACTTGTGCAGGATGGCTTCGAGCAGCTTGCGGTCCATCAGGTCGAAGCCGACCGGATCGACGTCGAGCATCGCGAGCGCGGCATCGGCGACGGCCGCGGTGATCTGTCCGTCGGCCTTCACTTCCGCGTAGTCGCGCACGCGGCGCAGCAACCGGTTCGCGATCCGCGGCGTGCCGCGCGAGCGCTTCGCGATTTCCAGCGCGCCGTTCGGGTCGATCTGCGCGTTCAGCAGTGCCGCCGAGCGCCGCACGATGCGCGACAGCTGCTCGGCGTCGTAGAACTCCAGCCGCGCGACGATCCCGAAGCGATCGCGCAGCGGATTGGTGAGCATCCCCGCGCGCGTCGTTGCGCCCACCAGCGTGAACGGCTGCAGATCGAGCTTCACGCTGCGCGCGGCCGGACCTTCGCCGATCATGATGTCGATCTGGTAATCCTCGAGCGCCGGATACAGGATTTCCTCGACGACCGGCGACAACCGGTGGATCTCGTCGATGAACAGCACGTCGTTCGCTTCGAGATTGGTCAGCAGCGCAGCGAGGTCGCCGGCGCGCTCGAGCACCGGGCCCGACGTCTGGCGCAGATTCACGCCCATCTCGCGCGCGATGATGTGCGCGAGCGTGGTCTTGCCGAGGCCCGGCGGGCCGAACAGCAGCACGTGGTCGAGCGGCTCGGAGCGGCGTTTCGCGGCCTCGATGAAGATCTCGAGCTGACCGCGCACCTTCTCCTGGCCGACGTAATCGTCGAGCTGGCGCGGCCGCAGCGCGCGTTCGAACACCTCCTCGTGCGACGAGGCGGGCGTGGCGGCGATGATCCGCTCGGCGGCGAGTTTGTCGGTTTCAATCATGCGGGCATTGTACCGCGCGCCGTCGCGCGCCCGAATCGGCCGAACGGCCGACTGGCGCGCGCCGCCCGGCGGCGCAACACTGGCTCCGACAGCCCGGCCCGACAGCCCGACAGCCCGGCCGTTACGCCTTCGACAGCGCCTTGAGCGCGAGCTTGATGCCGTCGGACACGCCGGTGCCGGCCGGCACGTTCTTGATCGCCGCGAGACCTTCCTTTTCGGAATAGCCGAGCGCGACGAGCGCGTTCAGGATGTCGGCCGCGTGGTCGGACGGCGACGCGGCGCCGGCGAGCGCACCGAGGTCCGCGCCGAGCTTGCCCTTCAGTTCGAGCAGCAGGCGTTCGGCGGTCTTCTTGCCGATTCCCGGCAGGCGCGTGAGGCGGGCGGCGTCCTGCATCGTCACGGCTTGCGCGAGCTCCTGCACGCTCATGCCGGACAGCACCGCGAGCGCCATGCGCGCGCCGATGCCGGTGATCTTCAGCAGCTCGCGGAAGGTCGTGCGCTCCTGCGGCGTCAGGAAGCCGTACAGCAGGTGGGCGTCCTCGCGCACGATCTGCTGCGTGAGCAGCACGACGCGCTCGCCCGTTTGCGGCAGGTTGTAGAAGGTGCTCATCGGCACGTCGATTTCATAGCCGACGCCGTTGCAGTCGACGAGCAGGTGAGGCGGGTTCTTTTCGAGCAGGATGCCGGCGATGCGACCGATCATGGATGGCGGGATGCGAGGAAGAAAGCGCGAGTGTAGCGCAGCTGCGGCGCGATGCCGATGGGAGGGTGCCGGGGGTGCTTGCGCGAGGTGCGCGAGTTGCGCAAGGCCGGCGAAATGGCGAACCGGCAAACCCGCGAAACGGCGCACCGCGACTACGCACACGTTTCGTGCGAGACGATCCGCCGTGTCGCGCGCCGGACCGACGAGGCCGCCCGCGTCAGCCGACGAGCCGCCCGCGTCGCACACGCAGGCCCTTGCGCGCGAGCGCCGGCGCGAGGCCGCTGATCGTGCCGAGCGTATTGCCGCTGTGTGCATGGCAGATCGCCATCCCGAGCGCGTCGGCCGCGTCGCTGCCCGGCTGGCCCGACAGATTGAGGAGCCGCGTGACCATCTCCTGCATCTGCGATTTGGTAGCGCGGCCGTAGCCGACGACGGCCTGCTTCAGTTGCAACGCGGTGTACTCGGCAACCGGCAACCCGCCCGCGACGAGCCCGCAGATGGCGGCGCCGCGCGCCTGCCCGAGCAGCAGCGTCGACTGCGGGTTGACGTTGACGAACACCTGTTCGATCGCGGCCTGGTCGGGCGCGTGTTCGCGCACGAGCGTCGACACGCCCTGGAAGATCGTGCCGAGCCGCGTGGCGAGGTCGGCGGTCGGCGTGCGGATCACGCCGCTCGCGACATACGCGAGCCGATGGCCGCTGACGTCGATCACGCCGAAGCCGGTGACGCGCAGGCCGGGGTCGATGCCGAGAATTCGCATGAGTGAGGAGAAAGACGGGATGCAGCGATACTACAACGAACGGTGCGCGGCGCCGGCCGCACGACAGCGTGCATCGGCGCCGCGCAATAAAAAACCCGGCGCGCAGGCTGCCGCCGGGTTCTCGAGCCGCGGCCGCACGGGCCGCGAGCGATCAGTGACGGAAGTGACGCACGCCCGTCAGCACCATCGCGATGCCGTGTTCGTCGGCCGCCGCGATCACTTCGTCGTCGCGCATCGAGCCGCCCGGCTGGATCACGCAGGTCGCGCCCGCGGCCACGACCACGTCGAGACCGTCGCGGAACGGGAAGAACGCATCCGACGCGACGGCCGAGCCGGCCAGCGTGAGGCCCGCGTTCTGCGCCTTGATGCTCGCGATGCGCGCGGAGTCGACGCGGCTCATCTGGCCTGCACCGACGCCCAGCGTCATGCCGTTGCCGCAGAACACGATCGCGTTCGACTTCACGTACTTCGCGACGCGCCATGCGAACAGCAGGTCGTCCATTTCCTTCGCGCTCGGCTGGCGCTTCGTGACGACGCGCAGCTCGCTCGGCTGCACGTTCCGCGAATCGAGCGACTGCACGAGCAGGCCGCCGCCCACGCGCTTCAGGTCGAATGCGTTGTGGCCGTCGCCGAGTGCGATCTCGAGCAGGCGAACGTTCTGCTTCGCGGCGAATACCTGCTGCGCGGCGGCCGAGAACGACGGCGCGATCAGCACTTCGACGAACTGCTTCGCGACGGCTTGCGCGGCTGCCTCGTCGACTTCGCGGTTGAACGCGATGATGCCGCCGAACGCCGACGTCGGGTCGGTCTGGAACGCCTTCGCGTATGCGTCGGCCGGGTCGTTGCCGACCGCGACGCCGCACGGGTTCGCATGCTTGATGATCACGCACGCCGGTGCGTCGAACGTCTTCACGCATTCCCACGCCGCGTCGGAATCGGCGATGTTGTTGTACGACAGTTCCTTGCCCTGCAGCTGGCGGTAGTTCGCGAGCGCGCCGGCCGGTGCGGCCAGATCGCGGTAGAACGCGGCGCTCTGGTGCGGGTTCTCGCCGTAGCGCAGGTCCTGCACCTTGTCGAACGCGAGGTTCAGCGTGGCCGGATACGTGCTGCGCGAGGCGTGCTGCAGCTCGTCGGTCAGGCTCGTCAGGTAGTTCGTAATCGCGCCGTCGTATTGCGCGGTGTGGGCGAACACCTTCGTCGCGAGGCGGAAGTTGGTCGCGTAGCCGATCGCGTTGCCGTTCGCCTTCATTTCATCGAGCACGACCGCGTAGTCGGCCGGATCGACGACGACGGTCACGTCGCGGTGGTTCTTCGCGGCCGAGCGCAGCATCGTCGGGCCGCCGATGTCGATGTTCTCGATCGCGTCGGCGAGCGTGCAGTCGTCCTTCGCAATCGTCGCGACGAACGGATACAGGTTCACGACCAGCAGGTCGATCGTCGGGATGTCGTGCTGTTCGAGCGCCTGCATGTGCTCGGGCAGATCGCGGCGCGCCAGGATGCCGCCGTGCACCTTCGGGTGCAGCGTCTTCACGCGCCCATCGAGCATTTCCGGGAAGCCCGTGTAATCGGCCACTTCGGTCACGGGCAGGCCGGCGTCGGCGAGGAGTTTCGCGGTGCCGCCGGTCGACAGCAGCTTGACGCCGAGGTCGGACAGCGACTTCGCGAAGTCGACGATGCCGGTCTTGTCGGAAACGGAAATGAGCGCTTGCTTGATCATGATGGAACCACCAATAGCCAGGGAAACGGGGACGGGACGGCCGGCTACAGCAGGCCGTGCTGCTGCAGCTTCTTGCGCAGCGTGTTGCGATTGATGCCGAGATACTCCGCGGCGAGCGACTGGTTGCCGCCGGCCTGTACGAGCACGACCTCGAGCATCGGCTTTTCGACGCAGGACATCACCATTTCATAGACGTCGTGCGGATTGGAGCCGTCTAGATCCCGGAAATACACGTCCAGGCTCTCGCGGACACATTGTTCGATGTTGTGCTTGCTCATGCTGCTAACTGGTTATGGTCGTCCGACTCGCGCTGGCCGTTTTCGGGTTCGTCGTCGACGTACACGAGGCGGTCCGACAGCGCCTCTTGCGCGTCGAAGAATGCGTTGACGGCGGCGAGCTGCTCGCGGGTGGAATCGAGCGTGTTCATCCTGTGCCGGAACCCGTTGGCACCGGAAAGGCCGCGAGTGTACCAGCCGATGTGCTTGCGCGCAGTACGGACTCCGGTGAATTCGCCATAGAACGCGTAGTGATCTTCCAGGTGCTCGTTCATCACCTGCCGGATCTCGTCGATGCGCGGCGGCGGCAGCAGCTCGCCGGTTTGCAGGAAATGATCGATTTCGCGGAACAACCACGGACGGCCTTGCGCGGCGCGACCGATCATCAGTGCATCGGCGCCGGTGGCGTCGAGCACGGCCTTCGCTTTCGCCGGCGACGCGATGTCGCCGTTCGCGACGACCGGAATGCCGACGGCCGCCTTCACGGCCGCGATGGTTTCATACTCGGCGTCGCCGTGGTACAGGTCGGCGCGCGTGCGGCCGTGCACCGTCAGCATCGAGATGCCCGCGGCTTCGGCGAGGCGGGCGACGGTGACCGCGTTCTTGTGTTCGCGATCCCAGCCGGTGCGGATCTTCAGCGTGACGGGCACCGCATCCGGCCCCGTGCCGACCGCCGCGACGACGGCCTCGACGATGCGCTGCACGAGCGGCTCGTTCTGCAGCAGCGCCGAGCCGGCCGCGACGTTGCAGACCTTCTTCGCCGGGCAGCCCATGTTGATGTCGATGATCTGCGCGCCGTTGTCGACGTTGTAGCGGGCCGCTTCGGCCATCATTGCCGGATCGGCGCCGGCGATCTGCACTGCGATCGGCTCGACTTCGCCCTCGTGGTTGGCGCGCCGCATCGTCTTCGCGCTCTTCCACAGCTGCGCATTCGACGCGACCATTTCGGACACCGCGTAGCCGGCGCCGAGCCGCTTGCACAGCTGGCGGAACGGACGATCGGTGACGCCGGCCATCGGGGCGACGAACAGGTTGTTGCGCAGAACGTGAGAGCCGATAACGGGCATCGCAATGGCACCGCCCGCGAGCGCCGGGACGTCGCGGGCCAAAAAGGGCGGAGGGAAAACGCGCATTTTACCGTATTCCCATGCCCCGCCGATTTGACCCGGTTTGACCGGGTTCGACCGATCATGTCGAACGCGCCGAATGCGCCGAACGCACCGAACGAGCCGAACGAGCCGAACGAGCCGAACGAGCCGAACGAGCCGAACGAGCCGAACGAGCCGAACGAGCCGAACGAGCCGAACGAGCCGAACGAGCCGAACGCATCGAACGCATCGAACGCGCCGAACGCGCCGAATGCACCGAACCCGCCGCCCGCTCAGCTGCGCTGGCCGAACATCATCTGGCGCGCGATCGCCTTCTTCAGCGGCGGCACGAATTCGAGCGCGGTGAGCGCCGCGCCGCGCAGCAGCGGCAGCGGCCCGGCATCGACGGTGAACAGGCGCGCGAGCGTGTCGGTCGCGCCGATCGTGAAGCGCCGGTCGAGTGCGCGCCGCGCGTTGAAGGCGGCGAGCGCCGTCGGTTCGAAGCCCTGCGCCGACACCGCGTCGACGAGCGTGTGTGCATCGCGCAGGCCGAGGTTCAAGCCTTGGCCGGCCACCGGATGCAGCGTCTGCGCGGCGTTGCCGACGATCGCGACGCGGCCGTTGACGAGCGTTTGCGCCGCGGCCAGCCCGAGCGGGAACGATGCGCGCGCGGCGATCGCGACGAAGCGGCCCATGCGCTCGCCGAACGCGGTGCCGAGCTCGTGCAGGAACGCATCGTCGGGCAGCGCGACGCGGCGCGCCGCCTCGTCGGGCGCGCAGCACCAGACGAGCGCATAGTCGGCCTGGCGCGGGCCGCCGAGCGGCAGCAGCGCGAGCGGCCCTTCGTGCGTGAAGCGCTCCCACGCGACGTTCGGGCGCGGCGAGGACACGGTGACCGTGCCGACGATCGCGGTCTGCCCGTAGTCGCGCCGATGCTTGTCGGCATCGGCCTGCCGCTCGTGGAACAAGCCGCCTTCGGCGTTGATGACGATCCGGGCGCGCAGCGTGCGCTCGCCGTGCGGGCCGTCGAGCGTCAGCGTGACGCCGTCGGCGTCCTGCTGCGGCGCGCGCGCGGTGGTCGACGTGAGCCAGTCGACGCGCGTGCCGTGCACGGCACGCGCGAGCGTCTGCACGATCGAACCGTAGCGCACCACGTAACCGAGCGCGGCGACGTCGTGCTCGTCGCGGTCGATCAGCGTGCGGCCGAAATGACCGCGCTGCGATACGTGGATGTGTTCGATCGGCGTCGCATCGGCCGGCCAGCCGAGCGTGTCGAGCAGCACGCGGCTGCCGTGCGACACGGCGATCGCACGCGGATCGTTCGCGCTCGCGGCGGGCTCGCGCGCGTCGATCAGGGCGATCGACGCGTGCTGCGTGGCGCTGCGTCGCGCAAGCCAGCCGGCCAGCGCAAGCCCGACCGGGCCCGCGCCGACGATGGCAAGGTCATATTCCGGCGTGGCCGGGGAGGAAGCGGTCGTCATCGGTGTTCGTGAAACGGGGTAACTGGGAACGGCGTATCAATGGCAGATCACCGGCGAGGCAACGGCGAAGCGACTGCGGCGCGACGGTGAGGCGAAGCGACGGTGAAGCAACCGCAGCGCGACGGCGAAGCAACGACGAAGCAACAACGAGCCCCGCGCCTGCACACTCACCCACCGTGCGCCGCGCCCGCGCGCATCAGCGCCTCGATGTCGGCGGCCGCGACCGGCACGTCGCGCGTGATCAGCTCGCAGCCATGCTCGCGCACGATCGCGTCGTCCTCGATGCGGATGCCGATGTTCCAGTATTCGGGCGGCACGTCGTCGGCGGCGCGCACGTACAGGCCGGGTTCGACGGTGAGCGTCATGCCGGCCGCGAGCGTGCGCCACGGCAGCGCGCCGTTGGCGTCGCGCGCGGCGAGGCGCTCGCGGTAGTCGCCGCAATCATGTACGTCCATGCCGAGCCAGTGGCCGGTGCGGTGCATGTAGAAGCGCGCATACGCGCGCTCGGCGATCACGTCGTCGACGCTCGAAAAGCGCGTCTTCGCGATGATTCCCGTGTCGAGCAGCCCTTGCGCGAGCACGCGCACGGCCGCGTCGTGCGGCGCCTCGAACGGCACGCCCGCGCGCGTCGCGTCGACCGCCGCCTGCTGGGCGGCCAGCACGATGTCGTACAGCGTGCGCTGCGCGGGCGAGAAGCGTCCGTTCGCCGGGAACGTGCGGGTGATGTCCGACGCGTAGCCGTCGAGCTCGCAGGCGGCGTCGATCAGGATCAGGTCGCCGTCGCGCGCGGCCGCGTTGCCGGCCGGATAGTGAAGCACGCACGCGTTCGCGCCGGCCGCGACGATCGACCCGTACGCGGGCGCCTGCGCGCCGTACTTGCGGAACGTGTACAGCAGCTCGGCCTCGAGTTCGTATTCGCGGATGCCGGGCCGGCACGCCTGCATCGCGCGGCAATGTGCGAGCGCCGAGATGTGCGCGGCGCGCGTCATGATCGCCAGCTCGTGTTCGTCCTTCACGAGCCGCATGTCGTCGAGCAGCGGCGTGAGGTCGCGCAGCGCATCGGGCGCGGCGACGCCCGCGCGCGCCTGCGCGCGCACTGCCTCGAGCCAGCCGGCGAGCTGGCGCTCGAACTGCGTCGACGCGCCGAAGCGGTAGTGCACGGTGCCCGCGTCGGCGAGCAGGCGCGGCATTTCGGCGTCGACCACGTCGACCGCATGAGCCGCATCGAAGCCGAACGCGTCGCGCGCGGCGTCGGGCCCGTAATGGAAGCCTTCCCAGGTTTCGCGGTCGGCGTTCTTCGCGCGGCAGAACAGGATGGATTGCGGGCTGCCCTGCGGGCCGGCCGCGTTCAGCACGAGCACGGCATCCGGCTCGGTGAAGCCCGTCAGGTAGTAGAAGTAGCTGTCGTGCCGGTACGGGTAGGCCGTATCGCGGTTGCGCAGCATTTCGGGCGCGGTGGGGACGATGGCGACGCCGCCGCCGGCGGCGCGCAGTGCGGAAAGCACGCGTTCGCGGCGCTGGCGGTAGACGTCGACGGCGATGGCGGTATCGAGGGGCGCATTCATTCGTGCGATTGTAGCGCCGCCGGACGCGGCGCGTGAGACGGGAGTCGGCGGCGCGCCGGCGTCGGCTGTTGCAAACCATCCACAGGCAGGACGGCCGATTTTCTACCCCGTCGCACCGGCCGGTTATGATCGGCGACAACGTATACTCTCGGCGGTTCCCTTAAAAAGGCAGATGATGAAATTAATCGGTTCGCTCAGCAGCCCGTACGTCCGAAAGGCGCGGATCGTGCTCGCTGAAAAGAAGATCGACTACAAGCTGGAGCTCGAGAACGTGTGGGCGCCGGACACGAACATTCAGGCATCGAATCCGCTCGGCAAGGTCCCGTGTCTCGTGATGGAAGATGGTGCGGCGGTGTTCGATTCGCGCGTGATTTGCGAATACGTCGACACGCTGTCGCCGGTCGGCAAGCTGATTCCGCCGTCCGGGCGCGAGCGCGTCGAAGTGCGCTGCTGGGAAGCGCTCGGTGACGGCGTGCTCGACGCGTCGGTGGCGATCCGTCTCGAGCACACGCTGCGCGAGGAAGGGCAGCGCAGCGCGAGCTGGATCGCACGCCAGCAGCGCAAGATCGACGACGGTCTGGTCGCGATGTCGCAGGGCCTCGGCGGCAAGACCTGGTGCGTCGGCAATCACTACACGCTCGCCGACATCGCGCTCGGCTGCACGCTCGGCTACCTGGACTTCCGGATGCCCGAGCTGAACTGGCGCGACCGTCATCCGAACCTCGACAAGCATTTCGCGAAGCTGTCGCAGCGGCAGACGTTCGTCGACACGCTGCCGCAGGGCTGAGCGGCCACGCGCCGCGGATTGAGCAGACAAAAGAAAAGCGCCGCTCGGGCGCTTTTCTTTTTTGCGGATGCGGCGATCAACCGATCAACCGATCAACCGATCAACCGATCAACCGATCAACCACCGCGCCGCGCTGACGTCATTCGATCGACGCGTACGCATTCTCGCCGAGCACGAACGAATCGCTGCGCGCGATCGGCCACCACTTGTCGTACAGCGTATAGCCGCAAGTGCGGCCCTCGAGCAGCGCGCCCGGCTTCAGATACTTCAGCAGCTGTGACATCAGCCGGACCTCGTGCGGCGCGACGCGCTGCACGATGTGATGCGCGCGCAGCTCGGACGGATGCCCGAGGCCGGCCGCCTGCACGAGCTCCTGCAGCGCATGCAGCGTGTTGCGATGGAAGTTGTACACGCGTTCGGCCTTGTCGGGCACGACGAGCGCGCGCTGGCGCACCGGGTCCTGCGTGGCGACGCCGGTCGGGCAGCGGTCGGTGTGGCAGTGCTGCGCCTGGATGCAGCCCACCGCGAACATGAAGCCGCGCGCCGAATTCACCCAGTCCGCACCGATCGCGAGCGTGCGCGCGATGTCGAACGCGCTGATGATCTTGCCGCTCGCGCCGATCTTCACGCGGTCGCGCACGCCGATCCCGACGAGCGTGTTGTGCACCATCAGCAAGCCTTCCTGCAGCGGCACGCCGACGTGGTCGGTGAATTCGAGCGGCGCCGCACCGGTGCCGCCCTCCGCACCGTCGACGACGATGAAGTCCGGCACGATGCCGGTCTCGATCATCGCCTTCGCGATCCCGAAGAACTCCCACGGATGGCCGATGCACAGCTTGAAGCCGGTCGGCTTGCCGCCGGACAGCGTGCGCAGCCGCTCGACGAATTCGAGCAGCCCGCGCGGCGTCGAGAATTCGGAATGCGTCGCGGGCGAGATGCAGTCCTTGCCCATCGGCACGCCGCGCGTCTCGGCGATTTCCGGCGTGATCTTCGCGGCCGGCAGCACGCCGCCGTGGCCGGGCTTCGCGCCCTGCGACAGCTTGATCTCGACCATCTTGACCTGCGGGTCGGCCGCCTGCTTCGCGAACTTGTCCGGGTTGAACGTGCCGTCGTCGTTGCGGCAGCCGAAGTAGCCGGACGCGATCTCCCAGATGATGTCGCCGCCGTGCTCGCGGTGATACTTCGACAACGAGCCTTCGCCGGTGTCGTGCGCGAAGCCGCCTTTCTTCGCGCCGAGGTTCAGCGCGCGGATCGCATTCGCGGACAACGACCCGAAGCTCATCGCCGAGACGTTGAGGACCGAGATGTCGTACGGCTGCGCGCGGTTCGCGCCGACGCGCACGCGGAAGTCGTGGTTCGGCAGCCGGGTCGGTGCGAGCGAGTGGCTGATCCATTCGTGCGCGACCGACTTCACGTTCAGCTCGGTGCCGTACGGGCGGTTGTCGGCGACGTTCTTCGCGCGCTGGTAGACGAGGCTGCGCTGCGCGCGCGAGAACGGCTTCTCGTCGGTGTCGTCCTCGACGAAGTACTGGCGGATTTCGGGGCGGATGAACTCGAACAGGAAGCGGAAATGGCCCCACAGCGGATAGTTGCGCAGGATCGCGTGGCGGTCCTGGTTCAGGTCGTACAGGCCGAGGGCGACGAGGGCGACGGGGACAATGATCCACAGCCAGGACAGCGCATGGATCGACGCGAGTGCGGCTGCGGCGGCGAGCAACAGCACGGCACCCCACATCGCGAGGTAACGTCTGGAAAGCATGGGGGAACTCCGTGAAAGTAGGCCGCCATGCGTACGCTGCGACGGCGGCGCGCCGGCCTCGGTGCAATCGTGTTGCGCCGGGCGCGGCGTGCCGCAAGTCTAAACCGAATGGGTGTCAGCGTGCTTCGACGAGTGCCGCTGCGGGGGCCGCAGCAGCAGCATCGCGGCCGCTGGCCGCGTGCTCGATGATGCCGCCGCCCAGGCAGATCTCGCCGTCGTACAGCACGGCCGACTGGCCGGGCGTGACGGCCCATTGCGCGTCGTCGAACGCGAGCGTGAAGCGCGCCTCGCCGGCCGGCCCGGCTGCGGCCGCGCCGAACCGGCATGCCGCGTCGGCCTGCCGGTAGCGGGTCTTCGCGCCGCACGCGAAGCCGTCGGCCGGCGGCTCGCCGGCGACCCAGCTGACGTTGCCCGCGACGAGCTCGTGCGACAGCAGCCACGGATGGTCGTGGCCCTGCACGACGTACAGCGTGTTCGACGGGATGTCCTTCGCGGCGACGAACCACGGCTCGCCGCTGCCGTCCTTGCTGCCGCCGAGCCCGATGCCCTTGCGCTGGCCGAACGTGTAGAACGCGAGGCCGATGTGCTCGCCGACGCGCTTGCCGTCGGGCGTCTTCATCGGGCCGGGCTTGGTCGGCAGATAACGGTTCAGGAAGTCGCGGAACGGCCGTTCGCCGATGAAGCAGATGCCGGTCGAATCCTTCTTCTTCGCGTTCGGCAGGCCGATCTGCGCGGCGATCTCGCGCACCTTCGTCTTCGGCATCTCGCCGAGCGGGAACATCGTCTTCGACAGTTGCGCCTGGTTCAGCCGGTGCAGGAAGTACGACTGATCCTTCGTGTGATCGAACGCCTTCAGCAGCTCGAAGCGGCCGTCGCGCTCGCGCACGCGCGCGTAGTGGCCGGTCGCGATCATCTCGGCGTCGAGCGACATCGCGTGATCGAGGAACGCCTTGAACTTGATCTCGGCGTTGCACAGCACGTCCGGATTCGGCGTGCGGCCGGCCGAGTACTCGCGCAGGAATTCGGCGAACACGCGGTCCTTGTATTCGGCCGCGAAGTTCACGGCTTCGACGTCGATGCCGATCAGATCGGCCACCGACACGACGTCGATCCAGTCCTGGCGCGTCGAGCAGTATTCGCCGTCGTCGTCGTCTTCCCAGTTCTTCATGAACAGGCCGACCACGTCGTATCCCTGTTCCTTCAGCAGCCACGCGGTCACCGACGAATCGACACCGCCCGACATGCCCACCACTACACGGCGCTTGCTCATTTGTTCACCGCCTGACGGTCGAATGCTTGCGGCCGCGGCGCGACCGAATGCGTATGCACGAAATCGAGCGGGATACGCCGCCCGGCGAGATAGTCGTCGACGCAGCGCATCACCGCCGGCGAGCGGTGACGCTCGCTGCACGCGCGCAGTTCGTCGGCGCTCAGCCACAGCGTGCGGACGATGCCGTCGTCGAGCGCGTGACCGGGCAGCGGTTCGCCCGCGGTGCCGCAGAACGTGAAGCGCAGATAGGTCGCGCCCGCGCTGCCGGGGCGCTCGTAGTGCGCGAGGTAGACGCCGACGAGCGCCGTGGGGACGAACGGATGCGCGGTTTCTTCGAGCGTCTCGCGGATCACGGCGTCGGCGAGCGTTTCGCCGGCCTCCAGATGGCCGGCCGGCTGGTTGATGCGCAGGCCCGTCGAGGTTTCTTCCTCGATCACGAGGAAGCGGCCGTCGCGCTCGACGAGCGCCGCGACGGTCACATGCGGGGTCCAGATTTCGGGTTTCATGGTTCGACATTTTACCGGTTGCGACCGGCGGGTGCCGGGCGGTCGGGTGATCTATCCGACCCTTTTGGACCCGAAACGTCGCCAAGTCGCCAGGTCACCCGGCCGTCACGCCGCGACGATCGTCGCGACGCACGCTGCGATCGCGTCGCGCACCCGCACGATGGCCGGGTCGCGTTGCGCGCTCGTGCGCCAGCCGATCTCGACCGGATAGTGCGGCAGCTCGACCGGGCACGCGAGCGCGCGCAGCGACGTCGCGCGCGCGATCGCGCGGGCCGCGTGCGCCGGAATCGTGGCGACCGCGTCGGAGCCCGCGAGCAGGTACGGCAGCGCGGCGAAGTGCGTCGTCGACGCGGCGACGCGCCGCTTGTGGCCGAGCGCCGCCAGCGCCTCGTCGACGATCCCGATCACGCCGCCCGACGACACCAGCACGTGATCGCGCCGCAGAAACTCCGCGAGCGACAGCGTGCGCGGCGCGCGAGCGCTGCCCGCCGGGTCGATCACGCATGCGTAGCCGCCGGTCGCGACCGCGCGCCGGCTGAGCCCGTGCGCGGAAAACCCGCCCGACGCGATCGCGAGATCGACGCCGTGCCGCAGCAGCGCGTCGCCGGCGATCCCGCTGTGCGTCTGCCGGAAGATCAGGCGGATACCCGCGGCGTCGCGCGCGACCGCGTCGATCAGCGGGCGGCCGAGCGCGATCTCGAAGTCGTCCGACAGCCCGACCGAAATCGTTCGGCCGATCCGCTCGCCCGCGTCGGCGGCGATCGCGAGGCTCGCGCGGCAGCGGTCGAGCGCGTCCGACAGGATCGGCTTCAATTCGTCCGCGCGCGGCGTCGGCGCGAGCCCGCGGCCGGTGCGCACGAACAGCGGATCGGCGTAGATCACGCGCAGCCGCGCCAGCGCGGCGCTGGCCGCCGATTGCGTGAGGCCGAGCCGCAAAGCTGCGCGGCTCGCGCCGCCTTCCTCGTACAGCGCCTCGAAGACCTTCAGCAGGTTCAGGTCGAGCCCGGCGATATCATCCGCATTCATGTCAGTTATCGTGCTATCGATTTGATCGATGACATGATATCGGCAAAGATGGCGTCTTCCATTCGATCCCTTTCCATCCCGTTCGACACCTTCACCGGAGACGCCTTCATGTCCACCTCAGTCATCGCCGCGCTGCAGATCGGCGCATCGCCGGCCGGCACGCGCGCCACGCTCGACGCGATCCTCGCTTACGAAACCGCGATCCGCGACAGCGGCGCATCGCTCGTGGTGTTGCCCGAGGCGGTGCTCGGCGGCTATCCGAAAGGCGAGACGTTCGGCACGCGGCTCGGCTACCGGCTGCCCGAGGGCCGCGAGGCGTACGCGCGCTATGCGGCGCAGGCGATCGACGTGCCGGGACCGGAAACCGACGAACTGGCCGCGCTGTCGCAGCGCACGGGCGCGAGCCTCGTGATCGGCGTGATCGAGCGCGGCGGCAGCACGCTGTATTGCACCGCGCTGTTCTTCGATCCGCGCGACGGGCTCGTCGCGAAGCACCGCAAGCTGATGCCGACCGGCACCGAGCGGCTGATCTGGGGGCAGGGCGACGGCTCGACGCTGCCGGTGGTCGACACGGCCGCGGGCCGCGCGGGCGCCGCGATCTGCTGGGAGAACCACATGCCGCTGCTGCGCTGCGCGATGTATGCGAAAGGCGTGCAGATCTGGTGCGCGCCGACCGTCGACGAGCGCGATCTGTGGCAAAGCTCGATGCGCCACATCGCGCACGAAGGCCGCTGCTTCGTCGTGAGCGCGTGCCAGGTGCAGCCGTCGCCGCGCGCGCTGGGCATCGACGTGCCGGGCTGGGACCCGGAGCGGCCGCTGATCCGCGGCGGCAGCGTGATCGTCGGGCCGCTCGGCGATCTGCTGACCGAGCCGCTGATCGGCGAGCCCGGCCTCGTGACGGCGCGCATCGATACCGACGAGCTGGTCCGCGCGCGTTACGACTTCGACGTGGTCGGGCACTACGCGCGCGCCGACGTGTTTTCGCTGCACGTCGACGAGCGCCCGAAGCGGCCGGTGGTGTTCAACGGCTGACGGCGGGATGCGAAGCGCCGCTCCGCCGGCGCACGGAGCTCGCCGCGCGGCCGCGCTTCAAGGCCGGGCGGTGGGCGCGATGTGCGAACGCGGCGCCGTCCCGGCCGACGCAGCCGGCGGCGCAGTGAACCTGGCGGGTCGCGATCGCGATGGTGGTTGCGCGCGGCGCGCTTCGTGCGCGCGGCGCGCGCGTCAGCATCTCGGCGCCTGCGCGATCCGCATGTAGTCGGCGATGCGCCGGCCTTCCATGTCGGGAAACTGCTCGTGCAGCGTGATGTCGCCCATCCGCGCGATGTCGAACGTGCGGAAATCGTCGCGCAGCTCGCACCACGCGCCGATCGTCCAGCGTCCGCCCCAGTAGACGAGCCCGAGCGGCCACACGCGGCGCTTCGTGTGCGCGCCGAGCCGGTCGCGGTAGTCGAAGCTGACGATGTGGCGCGTATCGACGGCCTGATGGATCGCATCGACCTTCGCGCAGAACGTTTCGTCGATGTGGAACGACGGCGCGAACACCGGCAGGCGATCGAGCGCCGTGCGCTTGTCGGCGGGCATCGCCGACGCGATCTTCGCGAGCGCCGAGCGCGCGCCGCCGGCGAAGCGGGCGCCGCCCCAGGTTTCGAGCATCCGCGCGCCGACCGCGAGCGCCGCGAGCTCCTCGGCGGTGAACGTGAGCGGCGGCAGGCTCGCGTTGCGGTTCAGCCGGTAGCCGATGCCCGCTTCGCCCTCGATCGGCACGCCCGACAGCTGCAGGTCGCGCACGTCGCGATAAACCGTGCGCGGCGACACCGACAGCCAGTCGGCCAGCTGCTGGGCGGTCGTCAGGCGGCGCCCGCGCAGCAGCTCGGCGATCTGGAAAAGGCGGTCGGCACGGCGCGTCATCGCGGCACCTCGACTCCTGCGGTGAGGGGATTGCCGCGATGATAGCGCCGCGCCGGCCCGCTCGCGGCTGCGCTCAGTGGCATTTCGGCGCGTGCAGGCCGACGCGGTTGCCCTCGGTATCGATCAGGTAGCCGATGTAGCCGTAGTTGTTCGGCAGCTCGACCACCGAGCCCTGCACGACGCCGCCCGCGCGCTTCGCACGCTCGAGCGCTGCGACGACCGATTCGCCGGCGTTCAGGTACACGAGCACGCCGTTCGCGCTCGGCTTCATCTGCTGCGGATCGAACACGATGCTGCCGCCCGTGTTCGACGCCTCGTGATCGAACACGGCCATCGGCACGCCGCCGATCACGTCGCGATGCAGCGTCGTCTGCAGCACGGTTTCGTAGAAGCGGATCGCCCGGTCGAAATCGAGCGACGGGATGTCGAACCATGCGATGGCACGGTCGAGGGTTGCGGGTGCGTTTGCGTTTGCAGTCGCGGACGTCATGACGAGCTCCTTGTTGTTCGGATTCTTGATGGAAACCAGCCTTGCATTGCGCCGGGATTGCAGTGTGAACGCGGGCTCCTGACAGCGTGCTGTCAGTAGTGATGGCGGTACTGACAACGCACCGCGCGCCGGCGCGCAGCGCAGCGCCGAAGCGGACGGTGGGGTGGAAGGTACGGCAGACGAAGCGGCGCACGCATCGGCGCCGCAAGTAACAACGCCCGGCGAATGCCGGGCGTCGGGGACTGGCTGTCAGCAGCCGGCCGCAGCGGCCGGTGCGCGGGAGCGGCGCGTCACACGTCGCCTTCCGCAGCGGCCGGGCGCGCCTTGACGCTGCCGGCGATCAGGTCGAAGCGGAACAGCCGGCATTCGAGCGCGCCGTTGAACAGCGGCGTCTTCGCCGATTCGCGCAGGCGCAGCTGGCCCGGCAGCGAGCGGTCGGAGCTCAGCAGGAACGCTTGCCAGCCGGTGAAGCGCTGCTTCAGCGCATCGCCGAGCGCGTTGAAGAACTCGCTGTCGGGCGCGTCGGTGTGCGTGCGGCGGAACGCGTCGTCGTTGCCGCGGTTGCGGCCCGTCTCGCGCACCTCGCCGCGCGCGCTGCGGCCGCGCACCTCGATCCGCTCGCCGTACGGCGGGTTCGCGAGGATGATGCCGGGGCCGTCGCACGGCGGCGTCATCGCGCGGGCGTCGATCTGCTTCAGCCATACCGACGGCACGCCGGCGCGTTCGAGGTTCGCGCGCGCCTTGTCGAGCATGTCGCCCGAGATGTCGCTGCCGTACACGCCGAGCGGATCGCGCTTGCTGCGCGCGGCGCGCTTCGCGTCGAGCGCGGGGACTTTCAGGCCCTGCCATGCGGTGATGTCGTACTGCTTGAGCTTTTCGAAGCCGAAGCGGCGCTCGACGCCCGGTGCGACGCCCAGCGCGATCTGCGCGGCTTCCGCGAGGAACGTGCCGCTGCCGCACATCGGGTCGTACAGCGGCGTGCCGGGCGTCCAGCCGGTCAGACGCAGGATGCCGGCCGCGAGGTTCTCGCGCAGCGGCGCCGCGCCCTTGTCGAGCCGCCAGCCGCGCTTGAACAGCGGCTCGCCCGACGTGTCGAGATACAGCGTGCATTCGCCGGTCGTGAGGAAGGCGAACACGCGTATGTCCGGCGCGCCGGTGTCGATGCTCGGGCGTGAGCCGGTCTTCTCGCGCATCCGGTCGCAGATTGCGTCCTTCACGCGCAGCGTCGCGAATTCGAGGCTCTTCAGCGGCGACTTGATCGCGGTGATGTCGACGCGCAGCGTCTGCGTCGACGCGAACCAGCGCTCCCACGGCTGCTCGAGCGCGAGCGCGTAGACGTCCTGCTCGTTGCGGTACGCGCGGTGCGCGATCTTCAGCAGGATCCGGCTCGCGATGCGCGAGTGCAGGTTCGCGGCCATCCCGGCGGCCCAGCCGCCGCGGAAGTGCACGCCGCCCGGCACCTGCGCGCCCGCGGTGAACGGCGCGCCGTTCAGGTGGCGGCCGGCGATCTCGGCCAGCTCGGCGGCGAGCGCCGCTTCGAGGCCGCGCGGGCAGGGAGCGAAGAATTCGTACAGGGTAGGCGAGGACATGAGGCGGGTGAGGACGTGCAAAAGTCCACCATTGTACGCGGCGCGGGCGGCCTCAGCCGGCGCCGCGTCCGTTTTGGCGTCCGTTTCGGCGTGCGGCCCGCGCGCGGCCGGTGCGCGCGCGCCGGCCGACCGGACGTCGCGGCGGGCCGGGCGGCCCCGCCGCGCGTGCGCCGCCGGCCCGTCGAACCGTCAGTGCGAGCCCGGCTGGCCCGCGCGAGCGGCCGGTGCGCCGGCCGGCCAGAACAGCGCCGACGGCTTCGCCAGCACCGTGCGCACGATCGCGCCGACCAGCGCGCGCACCTTGGTGCGGCGCAGGCTGCGCGAGCGCACGGCCATCGTGAACGCGAGCACGAAGCTCACCAGCACGTTGAGGATCGCCATGCTCAGCACGCCGGCGCAGGCCCACCAGAGTTCGGGCGTGCGCAGCGCGTCCTGGCCGAGCACGCCAATCGCGACGCCGATCGCGCCGGCCGACAGCGTCACGTGACGCACCTCGAACGGGAACAGGAACACGGTGACGATCGCCGGGACCAGGCCGAGCATCAGCCCGAGCCCGACGTTGGCGACCACGCCGGCGACGTTCGAGCGGCAGAAGTGCGCGAGCTTCGCGGCGCCCGCCGCGCCGAGCGTGAGCCGCAGGCGGCGGTTGTACGTGAGCGCGTCGCCGACGCGGTGCAGCACGAACCAGTTGTCGGCCCAGCCGGCGAGCAGGCTCGACGTCCACAGCAGCACGCCGGTCAGCGCCGCGTAGAACGGCGTCGGGCCGAGCAGCGAGAACGAATGCAGGGTCGCGTGCGCCTTGGCCGGCGAGATCACGTTGGCGTGCAGCAGGTTGCCCGCGAGCAGCTGCACGAGCAGGCAGACGGGGAACACGACGAGCACGTTGCCGGAGATCGCCGCGGCCTGCGTGCGGATCAGCGCGATCACCGACGCGACGAACGCCTTCACGCCTTCGTCGTGGCCGGTGTCGTCGAGTTCGCGCGCGAGCGTGGGCGCGGTCATCGCCGGCTGCTTGGTCGCGAGCGTGAAATGCAGGAAGTGCATCAGCATGAAGCTCGCCGCGTAGTTGACACCCGCGAGCAGCCCTTCGAGCATCGACTGCAGGTGCGAGCCGGTGATCGCGAACTTCACGCACACCGTCGCGACCGTCACGAGGCCGCCGCCCGCGGCCATCCGCAGCATCTTCAGGTATTCGGCGCGGCCGCGCGAGATGTAGTGCTCGCCGGTGTCCGCGTTGGTCTCGACGAGCTTGCGCGCGAACAGCGAGAAGTTGCTGCGCATCAGATGCGAGACGCTCTGGCTGTTCTGGTTCGCGTCGACCAGCTCGGCGGTGAGCCGCGCCATGTCGCGCAGGTCGTCGCGGGCCATCCATGCGTTGAGCAGCAGTTCCGCGCGCTGGATGCGCATGCGCATCCGCTCGACCTGGAACACGATGTCGACCGACACGCCGTTGCGGTACAGGTGCGCGAACACGTCGTCGACCGCGGTCCGGCATTCGTCGAGCAGCACGCGCAGATAGTTCACCTCGTGCAGCAGCTTGCTCGGATCGCCGCCGTCCTCGGCCGCCGCATGCGCGGTCTCGACCGCGAGCATCGCGCGCGTGAGGCGGTAGAACGGCTGGCCTTCGAGCGGCTTGCGCGCATCGTCGTCGGACAGGCGGCTGCGCACCGTCTGCGACAGGCCGGTCGAGCTGATCTGGCAGGTCAGGTTGTGCAGCGCGGCCAGCAGGTCGCGCGAGAACGAGCCGGGCTCGTGGCGCTCGGCGTCGGTGACGTCGAACGTGAACAGTTCGGCGAAGCGGCCGAGCAGGTCGTCGGGCAGCGCGTCGATCCATTGCGCGTCCTCCGGCGTCGGGAACATCAGCGTGAACAGCGCCGACAGTTCGCGGCGGTTCGGCGCGGGCGGGATCAGCGACGAGTCGATCCGCTCGAACAGCGCGCCGAAGAAGCCGGAATGCACGGGCATCCCGGCGTCGCACAGCAGCGAGATGCCGTCGCATTCGCGCAGGATCCCGCGCAGGATGCGCGCGGCGTGCGACTTCCACGCGGGATTGCGGTCGAGCACGTGGAACAGGTAGCGCAGTCGCGCGTGGGCCGGATACGCGCGCGCGTCGGCGTCGCGCTCGGCCGGGGCGTCCTGGCCGGGCTGCATCGCGCCGTTGCGGCGCAGCCAGTGCGCGAGCTCGATCAGCCATTCGCTGCGTTCGGCGTACGACGCGTGCGCGTCGGCGTGCGCGAGCAGCGCATCGAGCTGGTGGCTGGCATTGCGCGACGCGCGCCACTTCTTGATCAGGGTCGTCAGGGAACGAAACATAAACGGAATAGCGAAAGCCCACGGGTGGGCGGGTTCGGGATGCCGGCCGGAAACGCGGCGCGGCGCCGAGGGCAACGGTGACGCGGGTCGGGCAAGCCGGACGATGGGCGGACGGTCGCCACGCGCCGTGCGTGGGCCGTCGCGGGCCTGCGCTCGCGCGGCGCTCGGTCGGACCGGGGCGGTGCGCCATCGGCTGGCCCGCACGACAGGCGGCGCGGGTCGGGGACAGCGTAGGATCGTCAATTGGCCGCGAAAAGGCAAGCTGACCGCGTTGCGTGACGCCGGTTTTTGCCGATTTCGACGAGCGAGGCGAGGCGGGTGAGGGCCGGGATCTCGTGTGGGCCGTGCGGCCGGCGGGCGTGATCGGTGATGCTGCTGGAACGGGTTACCGGGTCAGGTGGGCCGGACGAGTTACAGGGGCCGCACGGACCAGACGGGTTACGCAGTGAGCGACACGGGCGATATGGACTCCGCGAACTTCACGAACGACACGAACGACACGAACGACACGAACGACACGAACGACACGAACGACACGAACGACACGAACGACACGAACGACGCGGGCGACACGAACGATGCGGCTACACGCCCCATACGTCCATACGAGCCACGCACCCACACCCCCCATGCGCTCGCATCCACGCGCACCCCGCCGCCGGCTTACGCGCCCGACTTGCCGGTCGCGCCTGCGTCGCCGCCGGGCGCCGGATTGGCCGGGCAGGGCACGACCGGCACGGCCGTCGCGGCGACCGTCGTCTTGCCGCCTGCCACCGCGCTCGCTCCACTCGCCGCCACCCCACGCCGCGCGGCGATCGCGCGCACGCCGGCCGCGGCCTGCGAGGCAATCGCGTCGAGGGCGCGCCGATGGCCGGCCACCAGCGCATCGAAGCCGCCGGCGACCGGCTCCGCGACGCTCGTGCGGCACGTCATCACCGTCTGCGTGCCGACTGCGCGCACGCTCCACACGGCGTCGATCGCCGCCCGCTTGCCGGGCCACGACTCGAAGCGCTGCACGTTCACGCTGATCCGATACACCGGCACGCCGGCCGGATACGCGGAATTCGCGACGTCGATCGTGCCGAGCTGCGCGGCGAGATCGTCCGACAGCGCGCGGCGGATCTCGTCGGCCGGCGGCGCGGCCCAGCGCTCCTGCTCGAGCACGTCGACCTGCGCGGCGTTGCGCTGCACGACGAACTGGTTCCTCGCGACCTGCTCCGGTACGCCCACCGACGGCACCTCGATCAGGAATGCCGGATTGGCGGGCGCGGTGCGCACGGGCGCGGCGGCGTCGGCCGGGCTCAGCGTGTAGAAGCGCGCGGGCGGCGAGCTGCACGCGCCGAGCGCGAGCACGGCGAACAGCGCGGCTGCGCCGCTCGCGAGCACGTTCACGCGTGTCGTGGTCATGGTTGATCTCCTGGCTTGCCCTTGAGCAGCGATTCGGGATGGCGCTCGAGATAGTCGGCGAGCGCGTTCAGCGATTGCAGCGTGCGCGTGAGCTCCTTCAGGGCGCCGCGCACGTCGGACTGCAGCGGCGAATCCTGCTGCAGCGTCGCCTCGGCGGTCGAGAAGGTCTGCTTGGCGGCCGACAGCGTGTCGCGCGCTTCCGGTGCGACCTGCGTGTCGAGCTGCTTGAACAGCTTGTCGGCATTCGTGAGCGCGCTGTTCAGGTTCGCGCCGATCTGGTCGAACGGCACCTTGTCGAGCTTCTTCGCGATGTCGGCGACCTGCAGCTGCAGCTCGTCGAGCGTGTTCGGCACGGTCGGCAGCTCGAGCGGCTGGCGCGTCGTGTCCATCTTCACGGCCGCCGCCTTCGGGAAGAAGTCGAGCGCGACGTACAGCTGGCTCGTCAGCAGGTTGCCGGTGCGCAGCTGGCCGCGCAGCCCATGCCTGACGAGGCGCTCGACGATCTCGCGGCGGGCCGACTCGCCCTTGTTGCCGATCGTTTCGCGGAAGCGCGGGCCGAGCCGCTCCGGATACACGTTCATCGTGACCGGCATCAGGAAGTTTTTGGTCTTCGGATCGAAGTCGATGCCGATGTTCGTCACTTCGCCGAGCACGATGCCGCGGAAGTCGACCGGCGCGCCCACCGCGAGCCCGCGCAGCGACTGGTTGAAGTTCATCACGACCTGCAGCGGCTCGCCGTCCGGATCGCGCATCGCGTCGCCTTCGTCGGAGCCGAGGCGGAACGTCGTGTTGTTCGGCGCGGTCGCGCCGGTGCGCTGGTTCGGCGGCGTCTGGAATGCGATGCCGCCGAGGATCACCGTCGCGAGCGATTGCGTGTTCAGCTTCAGGCCGCTCGAATCGAGCCGCAGGTCGACGCCGCTCGCCTGCCACCAGCGCGAATTCATGCCGACGTACTGGTCGTACGGCGCATTGACGAACACGTTGAAGGTGACGCCCGTGCCGTCCTTGTCGAGCGAGAAGCCGACCACCTGGCCGACCTGCACGCGACGGTAATAGACCGGCGAGCCGATGTCGACCGAGCCGAGCGAATCGCCGCGCAGCACGTACTGCGTGCCTTTCTGGTCGCGCGTCACGGCGGGCGGCGACTCGAGGCCGATGAAGTCGCTCTGCGCGTCCGGGCCGCGCCCGGCGTCGACGCCGATGTATGCGCCGGACAGCAGCGTGCCGAGCCCCGACACACCGGTCGTGCCCACGCGCGGCCGCACGATCCAGAAGCGCGAGCCCTTGATCGCGAAGTCCTCGGCCTCCTTCTTCAACTGCACCTGGACGAGCACGCGCGTGAGGTCTTTCGACAGCGTGATCGTCTTGACCGTGCCGATCTCGACGTCCTTGTACTTGACCTGGGTCTTGCCCGGCTCGAGCCCTTCCGCGCTGTGGAAGCTGATCGTGATTTCCGGGCCGCGCTCGCGCACGGACTTGATCACGAGGCCGATACCGATCAGCGCGGCGAGCAGCGGCACGAGCCAGACGAGCGACGGCAGCCAGCCGCCTTTCGTCGAGATTGCCGGGTCGGGCGGCCGGGGCGCGTCGTGCTGCGGGCCTTGCGGACTATTCATGGTGTTTCCCTGAGGTTTCGACTGGATCCCAGATGAGGCGGGGATCGAACTGCATCGACGCGAGCATCGTCAGGATCACGACCGAACCGAACGCGAGCGCGCCGGGACCGGCCGTGATGACGGCGAGCGAACGGAAATGGACGAGCGCGACGGTGAGCGTCACGACGAAGATGTCGAGCATCGACCAGCGGCCGATCCGCTCGACGATCCGGTACAGCAGCGTGCGCTGCAGCGGCCGCCACGTCGCGCGGCGCTGCGCGCTGGTCGCGAGCAGCGTCAGCACGCCGAGCTTGAGCATCGGCACGAGAATGCTCGCGACGAACACGATCACCGCGAGCGGCCAGTCGCCGGAGGTCCAGAAATAGATGACGCCGCTCATGATCGTGTCTTCCTGCGAGCCGACGATCGACGACGTGCGCATGATCGGCAGCAGGTTCGCCGGAATGTACAGGATCACGGCCGCGATCAGCAGCGCCCAGGTGCGCATGACGCTGTCCGGCGTGCGGAAATGCAGCGTGCTGCCGCAGCGCGCGCAATGCGCATGCGCATGGTCGAGCGTCTGCACGAGCCCGCAGGCGTGGCAGCTGGCGTAACCCTCGCGGGCGGCGGTCGGCGTCGTCATCGGCGCGGCGCTTCCGGCAGCGCGGCCGGGTCGGCGGCGGCGGGAGTAGCAGGAGCGGCGGGGGCGCCCGGCGAGCGGCCGGCGCGCAGGTCGTCGGCGATGTCCCACACGGTGCGCGGGTCGAACATCAGCACGACCGCGATCATCAGCGTGAGCGCGCCGAACGCGAACAGCGCCGCGTCGGGCACCACGCGCGCGAGGCTGACCATCTTCACGATCGTCACGACGATCCCGAGCATGAAGACCTCGATCATCCCCCACGGCCGCACGAGCTGGATCGTGCGCAGCACGAGGTTCAGGCCGGGCGGCACGACGCCGCGCCGGATCGGCAGCAGCACGTAGAGCAGCGCGGCCATCTCGACGAGCGGGAACAGCACGGTCGAGCAGAACACCATCACGCCGACGATCGCCATGTCCTGATGCCACAGCGCGTCGATCGCGCCGATCAGCGTCGTCTGCACGCGCGTGCCGTTCAGGTCCATTTCGAGGATCGGGAACGTCTGCGCGATGACGAACGTGACGAGCGCGGCGACCGCGAGCGCGGTGATGCGCTCGATCTGCGTGGTGCTGTTGCGATAGAGCAGCGCGTCGCAGCGCGGGCAGCGCGCGATCTGGCGGCCGCTCAGGCGCGGTTTATGCAACAGTGCGTCGCATTCGTGACAGGCAATCAGGTCGTATCGTTGCATGGAAAAGGCGGTGTTGCGACGGCTGGGCGGCGCGTCGACGGGGCCGGAACCCGCGCCAATCTTACCAAATCGGTTTTTCGGCGGTGTCAATGCCCGGGCGCGCGGTGACCGGCCGGTAACATGGCGCGGACGTGACAGCCGGCTGGCGTGCCTGTCCTCAGAGTCCGCGCGTCGAGAAAGGTTGCGGTAGCATGGCGCCCTTGACAAGCGTCGGACGAATATACCGGCGCGGCCGTTCGCTCACCTGAGGAACCCACGATGGCATCGAACTCGCTGCCGGCCACCCCGGCACGTTACACGCAAACCGCGATCGCGCTGCATTGGCTGATCGCGGTATTGATCGTCGGCGGCTTCGCGCTCGGCTGGGTGATGACCGACATCCCCGGCTTCACGCCGGCCAAGCTGAAGTACTACTCGTGGCACAAGTGGATCGGCGTGACCGTGTTCGCGCTGGCGCTGATGCGGCTGCTGTGGCGCGCGACCCACGCGGCGCCCGCGCTGCCCGGCGCTACGCCCGCCTGGCAGCGCGCCGCGTCGCACGGCGTCCACATGCTGCTGTACGTGCTGATGCTCGCGATCCCCGTCACCGGCTATCTGTACAGCTCCGCGTCGAACATCCCGGTCGTCTATCTCGGCATCGTGCCGCTGCCGCGCCTGATCGACCCCGATCCGGTGCTGAAAGAGATGCTGAAGACGCTCCACGTGACGTTGAATTACATTCTGCTTGCGCTGGTGTCGCTGCACGTGCTGGCGGCGCTCAAGCATCAGGTGCTGGACCGCGACGGGCTGCTGTCGCGCATGCTTCCCTTTGCCAAATGAAGGAACCCATGAAAGTGACTTTCTCCCGCTCCGTGCTGACCGCATTCGCCGCGGCGTCGCTCGCCGCATCGGCCGCCGCGCACGCCGACGTCGACCTCGCGAAGAGCAAGGTGTCCGCCGTGTCGAAGCAGATGAACGTGCCGACCGAAGGCGCGTTCCGGAAGTTCTCCGCGCAGGTGAAGTTCGACCCGGCGAAGGCCGCGCAGGGCAGCGCGCAGGTGACGATCGACATCGCGAGCTTCGACCTCGGCGACAAGATGTACAACGACCAGGTCGCCGGCAAGGACTGGTTCGACGCCAAAACGTATCCGCAGGCGACCTTCGCGTCGAGCGCGATCGCGCCGGCCGGCGGCAACAAGTACAACGTGACCGGCAAGCTGACGATCAAGGGCAAGTCGGAGAACGTCACGGTGCCCGTGACGGTCACGCAGAGCGGCGCGACGCAGACCTTCGACGGCGTGCTGCCGATCAAGCGCTCCGCGTTCAACGTCGGCACCGGCGAATGGAAGGACACGTCGATCGTCGCCGACGAAGTGCAGATCAAGTTCCATCTCGTCGCGACGAAGTAAGCGGCGGGGTCCCGCATCACCCGTATCACGTGCCTCACCCGAATGCCGCGCAAGCGCGCGGCGCCGTTCCAAGGAGAAAAAGTTGAAAAAGCATCTGATCATCGCCGCGGGCGCGCTGGCAGCCTCGCTGTCGTTCTCGGCCTTCGCCGAAAGCGCGACTTACCAGTTCGACCCGAGCCACACGTACCCGAGCTTCGAGGCCGACCACTTCGGCGGCCTGTCGGTCTGGCGCGGCAAGTTCGACAAGTCGAGCGGCACCGTGACGCTCGACCGCGCGGCGAAGACGGGTACGGTCGACGTGACGACCGACATCGCGTCGATCCACACCGGCAGCGCGAAGCTCGACGAGCACCTGCAGACGGCCGATTTCTTCGATGCGGCCAAGTTCCCGCAGGCGGTCTACAAGGGCGCGATCAAGTTCGACGGCGACAAGCCGGTGTCGGTGGTCGGCAACCTGACGCTGCACGGCGTGACGAAGCCGCTGACGCTGAAGATCGACTCGTTCAAGTGCATGCCGCATCCGATGCTCAAGCGTGAAGTGTGCGGCGTCGACGCCGTCGGCGAATTCAACCGCGACGAGTTCGGCCTCGATTACGGCAAGCAGTACGGCTTCAAGATGGCGACCAAGCTGCTGATCACGGCCGAAGCCGTCAAGCAGTAACGAGTAACGCGACCGCGGCCTTCGCGCCGCGCGCCGCCTGCGAGCCGCCGCGTTCCCGTTGCTGGGCGCGGCGGCTTTTTTGCGCGCCTATAATCGGCGGCATCGCGCGGCGCGGCCCCGCCCCGCACGCGTCGAATACGACGTAGAACGACAGGAGATCGCCGATGGATGCCGTCACGCAGTCCCGCTCCATTGCTTCGTCGCCGCGCGTGTGGCGCGCGGTGGTCGCCGCGTCGATCGGCAATGCGCTCGAGTGGTTCGATCTGGTGGTCTACGGCTTCTTCGCGGTGACGATCTCGCGCCTGTTCTTTCCCGCCGGCAACGACACCGTGTCGCTGCTGCTCACGCTCGGCACCTTCGGCGTGTCGTTCTTCATGCGCCCGCTCGGCGCGATCGTGCTCGGCGCGTACGCCGACCGCGCGGGCCGCAAGGCCGCGCTCACGCTGTCGATCCTGCTGATGATGGCCGGCACGTTCGTGATCGCGGTGCTGCCGACCTACCGGACGATCGGCGTCGCCGCGCCGTTGATCCTCGTCGCCGCGCGGCTGATCCAGGGCTTCTCGGCGGGCGGCGAATTCGGCAGCGCGACCGCGTTCCTGGCCGAGCACGTGCCCGGCCGGCGCGGCTTCTTCGCGAGCTGGCAGGTCGCGAGCCAGGGGCTCACGACGCTGCTCGCCGCCGCCTTCGGCACCGTGCTGAACGCGCAGCTCACCGCCGCGCAGATGGCCGCGTGGGGCTGGCGCGTGCCGTTCTTCTTCGGGCTGCTGCTCGGGCCGGTCGCGTACTACATCCGCGCGAAGGTCGACGAGACGCCCGAATTCCTCGCGGCCGACGTCACGGCGAACCCGCTGCGCGACACGTTCGCGTCGCACAAGGCGCGGCTCGTCGCCGCGATCGGCGCGGTCGTGCTCGGCACCGTCGCGACTTATCTCGTGCTGTTCATGCCGACCTATGGCGTGAAGCAGCTCGGCCTCGCGCCGTCGGCCGCGTTCGCGGCGATCCTCGTCGTCGGCGTGATCCAGATGGCCTTCGCGCCGCTCGTCGGCCACTGGTCGGATCGCTATGGCCGCGTGCGCGTGATGCTGGCGCCGGCCATCGGCTTTCTCGTGCTGATCTATCCGGCGTTCGCGTATCTGGTCGCGCATCCGGGCTTCGGCACGCTGATCGCGCTGCAGGTGCTGCTCGCGTTCCTGATGACCGGCTATTTCGCGGCGCTGCCCGGGCTGCTGTCCGAAGTGTTTCCGGTGCAGACGCGCACGACCGGCATGTCGCTCGCGTACAACGTCGCGGTCACCGTGTTCGGCGGCTTCGGGCCGTTCATCATCGCGTGGCTGATCCGCGCGACCGGGACCAACACCGCGCCGAGCTTCTACCTGATGTTCGCGGCCGTGCTGAGCATCGCGGCGCTGGTCGTGTTGAGGCGGCGCTTCGGGTTTCGCTGAGCGCGCGTCATTCGTCGCCGCGCTCGCATGCCGGCTGGGCCGGCATCAGCTGCGCGGGCGCGGCGACGGTCTGCACCGGCCGCCCGGCGAGCGCGGCCAGCGCCTGGCGCAGCTGCCAGTCCGCGGCCGTGCCGAATTCGCGCTGCGGCAGCGCCGCGCTCTTCGACATCTCGACCTTCGCGCGCACGCGCGCGTCGCGCAGCTTGCGCCGGGCGTCGCGCACCGTGGCGAACGGATCGGGCGCGAGCCGGTCCGCATACGGCGCACGCGCGAGATCGACCTCGCGGTACCACAGCAGCACGCCGTCGACGTCCGAGTCGCGGCGCGGCGGGACGAGCCAGTCGGGCACGACGCCGTAGCCGTCCATCGGGCAGCCGTTCGGCCGCAGGTTGCGCGCGAACGTCAGATTGAGCCGCGTGCCGTCGATCAGATCGACGCCCGTCTGCGCGAGCCCCTTGCCGTAGGTCGGCATGCCGAGCAGCCGCGCGCGCCCGAGATCGCGCAGCGCGGCCGCGGTCGCTTCGGCCGCCGACGCGCTCTGGCCGTCGACGAGCACGACGAGCGGCACGGTGCGCCACCAGTCGTCGGCCTGCAGCGGCGCGAGCGGATCCTGACCGTGCATCACCGGCAGTTCGTAGTCCGGCCAGTTGGTCGTGATGCGGCGGCGGTTCCTGCCGTCGCGTTCGAGCGTCACCATCGCGGTGCGCTCGCGCCCGGCGAACAGCGCCGTGATGCCGATCGCCGCATTCAGCGCGCCGCCGCCATTGATGCGCAGATCGAGGATCACGCCTTTCACCGGCGGACCATTGCGGCGCGCGGCCTCGACCGCGTCGATGTAGTTGCCGACCGCGGGCTCGGGGAAGCTCGACAGCCGCGTGTACAGGATGTCGCCGGCGAGCCGCTTCGCGCTCGCCGGGTGCGGGCGGACGATCGCGCGCACCGGCGCGACGACGAGCGTCGCCTGCCCGGGGCCGCGCCGTATCGTCAGCTTCAGCGGCACGCCCGCGTCGCCTTTCGCGAGCTTCACGACGTCGGCGCTGTCGAGCCTGACCACGCTCTGGTCGTTCATCGCGACGACGAGATCGTCGGGCCGCACGCCGGCCTTCTCCGCGGGCGCGTCGGGAATCACGTCGATGATGTGCAGGCCGTCGGGCCGCGTCTCGAACACGATGCCGATGCCCGGCGTGCCGTCGCGCGCGCGGCGCTCGTCGTCGAGCTGCTGCCGGCGCTCGGCCGCGTTGAAGAAGCGCGCGTACGGCAGCGTCTTGATCCCGGCGTGCACGGTCGCGTCGAGCAGCGCGCTGATGTCGACGTCGGTCAGATGCTGCTTCTTCAGCACTTCGATTGCCGCTTTCAGTTCGCAGAGCTGCGCTTCCCAGTCGGGCGGACACGGTGAAGGTAGCGGTGCGGCAGCGGGCGCGGGCAGGGCGGTGGTGGCGCCGGCGGGGACGGTTTGCGCGAGCGCCGCGGGCGCCGGTTCGAATGCAAATGCAACGAACACCGCCGCGGTGATCGCACCGGTGCGCGAAGCGGCGACGCGACGAATGGCAGGCTTGACCGGAATCATGAGGAGCGCGGCTTCGGCGAGTGGGGGACGGGGCGGGGCGGTGTCGCGATTGTAGCCGACGCCCGCGCGGCGGCATCGCGATAGGCGACAGGCGGCAAGCGGCAAACCGCATGCCGATAAAAAAAGGCCGGTCCCTGAGGAACCGGCCTTTCGCTACTTCGGAAAGCGGCCGAAAAAGCCGCCGAAAAAGCCCCCAAACGCCGCGCCGCTCAAACCTGCGCGCCCGCGTTCGGATCGTCCGGATCGTGGGCCGTCTTCTTTTCCTTGACGAGGTCTTCGCGCTTGATGCCGAGCCACATCGCGAGCGAGCCCGCGACGAACACCGACGAGTAGATGCCGAACATGATGCCGACCGTCAGCGCGAGTGCGAAGTAGTGCAGCGTCGGGCCGCCGAAGAAGAACATCGACAGCACCATCATTTCCGTCGACGTGTGCGTGATGATCGTACGCGACATGGTGGTCGTGATCGCGTGGTTGATCACTTCCTGCACGCTCATCTTGCGTTCGCGGCGGAACGTCTCGCGGATCCGGTCGAAGATGACCACCGATTCGTTGACCGAGTAGCCGAGCACCGCGAGGATCGCCGCGAGCACCGCCAGCGAGAACTCCCACTGGAAGAACGCGAAGAAGCCGAGAATGATCACGACGTCGTGCAGGTTGGCGATGATGCCGGCGACCGCGTACTTCCATTCGAACCGGAACGACAGGTAGATCACGATGCCGATCACGACGCACGCGAGCGCGAGCAGCCCGTCGGTCGCGAGCTCGCGGCCGACCTGCGGGCCGACGAACTCGACGCGCTGCAGCGTCACGTCGGGGCTCTGCGCCTTCAGCGCGGCCATCACCTGGTCGCTCTGCTGCGCGGACGTGAGACCTTGCTTGAGCTGCAGGCGGATCAGCACGTTGCGCGACGTGCCGAAGTTCTGCACCTGCGCATCGGCGTAGCCGAGCTTGCCGAGCGTGTCGCGCACGGGTTCGAGCTGCGCGGCCTGCTGGTACTGGACCTCGATCACCGTGCCGCCGGTGAATTCGACGGACAGGTGCAGCCCTCGGTGGAACAGGAAGAACACGGCGGCGATGAACGTGACCAGCGAGATCACGTTGAACACCAGCGCGTGCCGCATGAACGGAATGTCTTTACGGATGCGGAAAAATTCCATGGCTTCGTCTCCGGCGCCTTATTGGGTCGAGCCCGGTTTCTTCGGCGGCACGCCTGGCTGCGCGCGGTTGCGCAGCTGCGGCTTGCCGGCGCGCGGCCCATTGCCTTTCGCGGGCGCGGCGAGCTTCGCGGCGCGCGCGGTGTCGGTCGATTCGTCGGCTGCCGCGAACGTCGCGCCGGCCGCCGCGCCTTCCGGCTTCCACACCTGGCCGATCGCGAGCGACTTCAGCTTCTTGCGGCCGCCGTACCAGAGGTTGACGATCCCGCGCGAGAAGAACACCGCGGAGAACATCGACGTCAGGATGCCGAGGCAGTGCACGATCGCGAACGCGCGCACCGGGCCCGAGCCGAACGCGAGCAGCGCGAGGCCGGCGATCAGCGTCGTCACGTTGGAGTCGAGAATCGTCGCCCAGGCGTGCGCGTAGCCCGACTGGATCGCGAGCTGCGGCGGCTGGCCGGCGCGCAGTTCTTCACGCACGCGCTCGTTGATCAGCACGTTCGAGTCGATCGCCATGCCGAGCGCGAGCGCGATTGCCGCGATGCCCGGCAGCGTCAGCGTCGCCTGCATCAGCGACAGCACCGCGACGAGCAGCAGCAGGTTCACCGACAGGCCGATCACCGAGATCACGCCGAACAGCATGTAGTACGCGACCATGAACACGGCGATCGCGCAGAAGCCCCAGATCACCGAGTGGACGCCCATCTTGATGTTGTCCGCGCCGAGGCTCGGGCCGATCGTGCGTTCTTCGATGATGTCCATCGGTGCGGCGAGCGAGCCGGCGCGCAGCAGCAGCGCGAGGTCGGCCGCGGCCTGCGGCGTCGGCTGGCCGGTGATCTGGAAGCGGTCGCCGAGTTCGGACTGGATCGTCGCGACCGTCAGCACTTCGCCCTTGCCCTTCTCGAACAGCACCATCGCCATCGGCTTGCCGATGTTCTCGCGCGACACCGCGCGCACCGAGCGGCCGCCCGCCGAGTCGAGACGGATGTTGACCGACGGACGCTGGTGTTCGTCGAAGCCGGCCGACGCGTCGATGATGCGGTCGCCGGTGAAGATCACGTCCTTCTTCAGCAGCACGGGCGCCTGGTTGCCCTGCGTGAACAGTTCCTCGCCCGGCGGCACCGGGTCGTTCGGGTTCGGGTGCGTGTTGATCGGATCGGCGAGGCGCGCCTCGAGCGTCGCGGTGCGGCCGATGATGTCCTTCGCCTTCGCGGTGTCCTGCACGCCCGGCAGCTCGACGACGATGCGGTCGCTGCCTTGCTGCTGCAGGATCGGCTCGGACACGCCGAGCTCGTTCACGCGATTGTGCAGCGTGGTCAGGTTCTGCTTGAGCGCGGCGTCCTCGACGGACTTCTGCACGGCCGGCGTGAAGGTGCCGACCACCTGCGTGCCGCCGCCGCCCGGCTGGGTCGCCCATTGCAGTTCGGTGATCGACGCGGCGAGCGCCTTGAGCGCGTCTTCGGCCGTCTGCGCGTCGCTGAAATTCACGACGACGGACTGATCGACGCGGCTCACGCCGCCGTCGCGGATGTTCTTGTCGCGCAGCAAGGCGCGCGCGTCGGTCGCGTCGGAGTCGAGCTTCTTCGTCAGCGCGCCGGTCATGTCGACCTGCAGCAGGAAGTGGACGCCGCCGCGCAGGTCGAGGCCGAGGTACATCGGCAGCGCGTGGATGGCCGTCAGCCAGCGCGGCGACGCGCTCTGCAGGTTCAGCGCGACGACGTACTGCGGATCGTTCGGGTCGGTATTCAGCGACTTCTGCAGCAGGTCCTTGACGCGCAGCTGCGTATCGGTGTCCTTCAGGCGCACGCGGATGTTCGCGTTGGTCGCCGTGTTCTCGAAGGTCACGTCGTCCGGCTTGATCTGTGCGGACGCGAGCGCGGCTTCGACCTGGCTCAGCGTGGCCGAGTCGAGCTTGACCGTGGCCTTGCCGCTCGACACCTGCACCGCCGGCGCTTCGCCGAAGAAGTTGGGCAATGTGTACAGAAAGCCGATGGCGAGCGCCACGACCATCACGACATATTTCCAGATTGGATAACGATTCATGAGGGGGCCGAACGGATGGTTGGCGTGAAAGCGTCGCGTCCGGCGCCGCGCCGGCCCGCGCTGTCAGGCGGGCACGACGCGGGGAGCCGGACGCTCGTTGAAAGCCTTACAGCGACTTGATCGTGCCCTTCGGCAGAATGGTCGTGACCGCAGACTTCTGCACGGTGATTTCGGTGCCTTCGGCGATCTCGACGCCGATGTAGCCTTCGGAAACCTTCGTCACCTTGCCGACGAGGCCGCCGCTCGTGACGACTTCGTCGCCCTTCGCCATGGCCGCGAGCATGTTGCGGTGCTCCTTCTGGCGCTTCATCTGCGGACGGATCATGATGAAGTACAGCACCGCGAACATCAGGATGAGCGGCAGGAAGCTCATCAGGCTCGATTCGGCGCCACCGGCACCTTGCGCGAAGGCATTGGAAATGAACGGCACGTTGGTCTCTCCGTAGGGGAAGATCGAAAAATAAGCCGGTTATTCTACCACCGGCCCCAAGCGCAAACGGCGCAGCAAATGCGCTTTCGGATCAAGCTGTTAAAGCACGAACCGGCACCGCTGTCGCGCGTCTGGAAAGCTGATTGTAATATTCGCCCGCCGCGACTGCCGGTTGCGGCGGGCGAGACGGGTTGCGATACGGGTTGCGATACGGGCCGCGATACGGGCGGCCGGCAGGCCGCGCGAATGCACGGCCGGCGCGCCGTCCGTTCAGTCGACCCCGGTCGCGCGATCCTGCGCGAAGCGCTGGCGGAACGCGTCGAACGTATGCGTTTCGATCGCTTCGCGAATCTCGCTCATCAGCTGCAGGTAGTAGTGCAGGTTGTGGATCGTGTTCAGCTGCGCGCCGAGGATTTCGCCGACGCGATGCAGATGGTGCAGATAGCCGCGCGAGAAGTTCCGGCACGTGTAGCAGCTGCAGGTCGGATCGAGCGGCTTCAGCGAATTCTTGTGCGTCGCGTTGCGGATCTTCACGTCGCCGAAGCGCGTGAACAGCCAGCCGTTGCGCGCGTTGCGGGTCGGCATCACGCAGTCGAACATGTCGATGCCGTTCGCGACGCCGTCGACCAGGTCTTCCGGCGTGCCGACGCCCATCAGGTAGTGCGGCTTGTCGGCCGGCAGCTTCGGGCCGACGTGCCGGAGCACGCGCATCATGTCTTCCTTCGGCTCGCCGACCGACAGCCCGCCGATCGCGAGGCCGTGAAAGCCGAGCTCCGACAGGCCCGCGAGCGATTCGTCGCGCAGGTCCTCGAACATCCCGCCCTGGACGATCCCGAACAGCGCGTTCGGATTGCCGAGCCGGTCGAATTCGTCGAGCGAGCGCTTCGCCCAGCGCAGCGACATGCGCATCGAATCGGCCGCTTCCTTGTGCGTGGTCGGCACGCCGTTGGTCGCGTACGGCGTGCACTCGTCGAACTGCATGACGATGTCGGAGTTCAGCACCTTCTGGATCTGCATCGACACTTCCGGCGACAGGAACAGCTTGTCGCCGTTGATCGGCGACGCGAACGTGACGCCGTCCTCGGTGATCTTGCGCAGGTCGCCGAGCGAGAACACCTGGAAGCCGCCCGAGTCGGTCAGGATCGGTTTGTTCCAGCCCATGAAGCGGTGCAGCCCGCCGTGCGCGTCGATGGTGTCGAGGCCGGGGCGCAGCCACAGGTGGAAGGTGTTGCCGAGGATGATCTGCGCGTTGATCTCGTGCAGCTCGCGCGGCTGGATCGCCTTGACCGTGCCGTACGTGCCGACCGGCATGAAGATCGGCGTCTCGACCACGCCGTGGTTGAGCTTGACGCGGCCGCGGCGCGCGTGGCCGTCGGTGGTCAGCAGCTCGAATTCGAGCCCGTTGGCCGGGCGTTCGTGCACGTCGGCGCTCGCGTGCGTGTCGTGGGATGAACCTTCGGTCATCGCGTGATTCTCCTTGCTACCGGAAAACAGTCCGGCGCATGTTGCGAAACGCCGCCCGGAAAGGGCGGCGGGAAAAAAGCGGTCGCGGCGGCGCGTGGCGCGCGCGGCGGTGAAACAGCGGTGAAACGGCGGTGAAGCGATGGCGAAGCGGCCGCGCTTACGCGTGCTCCGGCGTGTCGCGCCGTGTGAGCAGCATCGCGTCGCCGTAGCTGAAGAACCGGTAGCGCTCGTCGATCGCGTGCCGGTACGCGGCGCGGATCGTCTCGACGCCCGCGAACGCGGACACCAGCATCAGCAGCGTCGATTTCGGCAGGTGGAAGTTCGTCACCAGCCGGTCGACGACGCGAAAACGGTAGCCGGGCGTGATGAAGATGTCGGTTTCGTCCTGGGTCGCCGCGAGCGGCCGGCCGGCCGCTTCGGCGCTGCGCGCCGCGGCTTCGAGCGCGCGCATCGACGTCGTGCCGACCGCGATCACGTTGCCGCCGCGCGCGCGGGTCGCGGCGATCTTGTCGACCAGCGACTGCGGCAGGTCGTACCACTCGCTGTGCATCCGGTGCTCGGCGATGTTTTCGACGCGCACCGGCTGGAACGTGCCGGCGCCCACGTGCAGCGTGAGCGTCGCGCGCTCGACGCCCATCGCGTCGAGCTTCTCCAGCAGCGGCTGGTCGAAATGGAGGCCGGCCGTCGGTGCGGCGACCGCGCCCGGGTTGCTCGCATAGACGGTCTGATAGCGCGTCTCGTCGGTCGCGTCGGCGTCGTGCTCGATGTACGGCGGCAGCGGCAGCCGGCCGTACTGCTCGATCAGCGTGAGGCACGGCTGCGGGAAGTGCAGCGTGAAGAACGGCTCGACGCGTTCGCCGACCGTCACGTCGAACGCGTCGGCCAGCCGCAGCGTCGTGCCGGCGCCCGGCGACTTGCTCGCGCGGATCTGCGCGAGCGCCGTGTGCGTGCCGGTCACGCGCTCGACCAGCACCTCGATCTTGCCGCCGCTGGCCTTCTGGCCGAAGAAGCGCGCCTTCAGCACCTTGGTATCGTTGAACACGAGCAGGTCGCCGCGCGCGATGCACGACGGCAGCTCGGCGAAGCGGCGATCGACGAGGCGCGCGGGCGCCACGGTGCCGTCGACCTCGAGCAGGCGGCTCGCGGTGCGCTCGGGCAGCGCGGTTTGGGCAATCAGCTCGGGCGGCAGATTGAAATCGAAATCGGAGAGCGTGAACATGCGGGCTGGTTCGGAACGGCCGGCGGGCGCCGCCGACAGGGCGGAAATGCGTGAATGGCGCGCGCGAGCCGCTATGATGGCGGGGTCCGCGGCCTGGCCGGCGTCGTTCGTTCGGACGACGTGAAAGCCGCTATTGTACTTGCCTTGTGAAGCACCCTGACGATCCGATGCCTGTGTCACCACGCCGTAGCGCCGCCACCGTTGCCGATTCAGCCGATCCCGCCGATCCGTTCGACGCGGACGCCGCCGCGTCGCCCGGGCCGGGCGGCCAGCCGGAAGGTGCGCCGGCGCGCCGCGCGAGCCCGCGGCGCCGCGCCGACGGGCGGCTCGCGCAGCCGGCCGCCGCGCAGCAGGCCGATGCCGCAGCGGCCGGCGACGGCGACGGCGACGAAGCCGGCGCGGCCGCCACCGGCGCCGCAGCTCCGAAGCGCAAGAAGAAGCCGGCCGCCGACAAGCCCGTGAAGACGGCCGACAAGCTCGCCAAGCTCGGCCTTACCCGCTCGATCGACCTCGTGCTGCATCTGCCGATGCGCTACGAGGACGAGACCACGCTCACGCCGATCGACGAGCTGCTGCCGGGCGGCATCGCGCAGACCGAAGGCGTCGTGTTCGACAACGAAGTCGCATATCGGCCGCGCCGCCAGCTGGTCGTGAAGATCCGCGACGACGACGGCGCGCAGCTCGTGCTGCGCTTCCTGAATTTCTACGGCTCGCAGGTCAAGCAGATGGCCGTCGGCCAGCGGTTGCGCGTGCGCGGCGACGTGCGCGGTGGCTTCTTCGGGATGGAGATGGTGCATCCGGCCGTGCGCGTGGTGGAAGCCGATGCGCCGCTGCCGCAGGTGCTCACGCCCGTTTATCCGAGCACGGCCGGCGTGTCGCAGGCGTATCTGCGCAAGGCAATCGAAAACGCGGTCGAGCGCACGCCGCTGCCGGAGCTGCTGCCGCCCGAGATCGAGCGCGACTACCTGAAGCCGCTCGGCGTGCCGACGCTCGCGCAGGCCGTGCGCATCCTGCATCACCCCGGCGTCGATTCCGACGAGGCGGCGCTGATGGACGGCTCGCACCCGGCCTGGACGCGCATCAAGTTCGAGGAGCTGCTCGCGCAGCAGCTGTCGCTCAAGCGCGCGCACGAGGAGCGCCGCACGCGCTCGGCGCCGGCGATGCCGCGCCGCGCCGCGGACGACGCCGGCTCGCTGACCACCCGTCTGTACGCGGCGCTGCCGTTCACGCTGACCGGCGCGCAGTCGCGCGTCGTCGACGAGATCGCGCACGACCTGACGCTGCCGCACCCGATGCAGCGCCTGCTGCAGGGCGACGTCGGCAGCGGCAAGACGGTCGTCGCCGCGCTGGCCGCGACGCAGGCGATCGACGCCGGTTACCAGGCCGCGCTGATGGCGCCGACCGAAATCCTCGCGGAACAGCATGCGCGCAAACTGCGCGCATGGCTCGAGCCGCTCGGCGTCTCGGTCGCCTGGCTCGCGGGCAGCCTGAAGGCGAAGGAGAAGCGCGCGGCGATCGAAGCCGCGGCGCTCGGCACCGCGCAGCTCGTGATCGGCACGCACGCGATCATCCAGGACACCGTCGAGTTCGCGCGGCTCGGGCTCGTGATCGTCGACGAGCAGCATCGCTTCGGCGTCGAGCAGCGTCTCGCGCTGCGCGCGAAGGCGGCGAACGCGGCCAACGGCGCGCGCGACTTCCAGCCGCACCAGCTGATGATGTCGGCCACGCCGATCCCTCGCACGCTCGCGATGACGTACTACGCCGATCTCGAAGTGTCGACGATCGACGAGCTCCCGCCGGGCCGCACGCCGGTGCTCACGCGGCTCGTCGCCGACGCGCGGCGCGGCGAGGTGATCGCGCGCGTGCGCGAGGCCGCACTGACCGGGCGTCAGGTCTACTGGGTGTGCCCGCTGATCGAGGAGAGCGAGACGCTGCAGCTGCAGACGGCCGTCGAGACCTACGAGACGCTCGCCGCGGCGCTGCCCGAGCTGAAGGTCGGGCTGGTGCACGGCCGGCTGTCGCCCGCCGACAAGGCGGCCGTGATGGACGCGTTCACGCGCAACGACGTGCAGCTGCTGGTCGCGACGACCGTGATCGAAGTCGGCGTCGACGTGCCGAACGCGTCGCTGATGGTGATCGAGCACGCGGAGCGCTTCGGCCTCGCGCAGCTGCACCAGCTGCGCGGCCGGGTCGGGCGCGGCACCGCGGCGTCGGTGTGCGTGCTGCTGTACTCGGGGCCGCTGTCGCTCGCCGGCCGCGAGCGGCTCAAGACGATGCGCGAGACGACCGACGGCTTCGAGATCGCGCGGCGCGATCTCGAGATCCGCGGACCCGGTGAATTCCTCGGCGCCCGCCAGTCGGGCGCGGCGATGCTGCGCTTCGCGAACCTCGAGACCGACGGCTGGCTGATCGATCCGGCGCGCGACGCGGCGTCGCGGCTGATCGCCGCGTATCCGGACGTGGTCACGCAGCATCTCGCGCGCTGGCTCGGCGCGCGCGAACAGTACCTGAAGGCCTGACTGGTCGGCGCGGGGCCGGATCGAAAAGCACGCGTCGGCCCGGCGCTGACGGCCCGCGATACAGAGAAACTTTGCGAACCGGTGCCGGTAGGTGTATAAATTAAACCTATCGCATGCATATCCCTGATTGACCCACAATGACCCTGACCGAACTGAAATACATCGTCGCGGTGGCGCGCGAGCGGCATTTCGGCCGCGCGGCCGAAGCGTGCTTCGTGAGCCAGCCGACGCTGTCGGTGGCGATCAAGAAGCTGGAAGACGAGCTCAACGTGCAGATCTTCGAGCGCGGCGCGAGCGAAGTGAGCGTGACGCCGATCGGCGACCAGATCGTCACGCAGGCGCAGCGCGTGCTCGAGCAGACCTTCGCGATCAAGGAGATCGCGAAGCAGGGCAAGGACCCGCTGGTCGGCCCGTTCCGGCTCGGCGTGATCTATACGATCGGGCCGTACCTGCTGCCGACGCTCGTCAAGCAGATGATCCAGCGCGTGCCGCAGATGCCGCTGATGCTGCAGGAGAACTACACGCTGAAGCTGCTCGAGCTGCTCAAGCAGGGCGAGATCGACGCGGCCATCATGGCGCTGCCGTTCCCCGAAACGGGCCTGATGGTCCGGCCGCTGTACGACGAGCCGTTCGTGGTCGCGTTGCCGGCCGGCCATCCGTGGGAGAAGCGCGAGGAAATCGACGCCGAGGACCTGAAGCAGGAAACCATGCTGCTGCTCGGCAACGGCCACTGCTTCCGCGATCATGTGCTCGGCGTGTGCCCGGAGCTGATGCGCTTCTCGCAGACGGCCGACGGGATCCAGAAGACCTTCGAAGGCTCGTCGCTCGAGACGATCCGCCATATGGTCGCGAGCGGCGTCGGCATCACGGTGCTGCCGCGGATGTCGGTCGCCGAGATCGGCCCGCGCGCGAACGGCCCCGACGCCGAGTTGCTGTCGTACGTGCCGTTCCACGAACCGGTGCCGGACCGTCGCGTCGTGCTCGTGTGGCGCAAGAGCTTCACGCGGATGCCGGCGATCGACGCGATCAGCGAGGCGATCGCCGCCTGCGAGCTGCCGGGCGTCGCGAAGCTCGACATGCCGGCGACGATGAACTGAGCACACGTGGCGTACGCCGTGCGCCGGCCGATCAACGGGGCTCCGAGGCCCCGTTTATTTTTTCCTATCGCATAGATACAAGTTATCAAATTCAAAATGTCGATAGATGAAAATAGAATGGTCGACATGGATGCAGCAGGCCGGTCAAACGCGGTCTGCACGCTGGGTGCAAGGGTCAGGGGAGGATGTCATGATGCGATCGGTATTGGAGCACGCGCGGCGGAACATGCCGTTGCGCGATGAAGTCGTCAATCGTGCGCGGGCCGCGGCCCGCAGCCTGGGCCCGCTCGCGTATGCGTATCTCGCGGACCGCGCGTACGGCGGATGAGAGCCGCCGCGCAGGATCGGCGGGCCGGCCGCGCTGCGGCCACGACGCACGACATCCGATAGCAACACAGGTGTACGAGCCTGTTCCGTCTTATCCCCCGCAATGCTTCACTGACCGCGCCACGGCACGTGGGGGCCTACGAGCAAACAATGGAGAAGAAAAGCATGTCGACCGAATCGAAATGTCCGTTCAACCACACGGCGGCCGGCGGCACGTCGAACCATGACTGGTGGCCGAACCGGCTGAACCTCGAGGTCCTGCACCGGCATTCGGCGCTGTCCGATCCGATGGACGCCGAGTTCGACTACGCGCAGGCGTTCAAGCAGCTCGACCTCGCAGCGGTGAAGCGCGAGCTGCATGCGCTGATGACGATGTCGCAGGACTGGTGGCCGGCCGACTTCGGTCACTACGGCGGCCTGTTCGTGCGGATGGCCTGGCATGGCGCGGGCACGTACCGGATCGCCGACGGGCGCGGCGGCGCGGGCGGCGGGCAGCAGCGCTTCGCGCCGCTGAACAGCTGGCCCGACAACGGCAACCTCGACAAGGCGCGCCGCCTGCTGTGGCCGATCAAGCAAAAGTACGGCCGCAACATCTCGTGGGCCGACCTGTTCATCCTGACCGGCAACGTCGCGCTCGAATCGATGGGCTTCAAGACCTTCGGTTACGGCGGCGGCCGTGCCGACACGTGGGAGCCGGACGACGTCTACTGGGGTTCGGAAAAGATCTGGCTGGAACTGAGCGGCGGCCCGAACAGCCGTTACTCGGGCGACCGCGATCTCGAGAATCCGCTCGCGGCCGTGCAGATGGGCCTCATCTACGTGAACCCGGAAGGCCCGGACGGCAAGCCCGATCCGGTGGCGGCCGCGCGCGACATCCGCGACACGTTCGCCCGCATGGCGATGAACGACGAAGAGACGGTCGCGCTGATCGCCGGCGGCCACACGTTCGGCAAGACGCACGGCGCGGGCCCGGCATCGCACGTCGGCGCCGAGCCGGAAGCGGCGGGCATCGAGCAGCAGGGCCTCGGCTGGAAGAGCACTTACGGCTCGGGCAAGGCCGGCGACGCGATCACGAGCGGCCTCGAAGTCACGTGGACGTCGACGCCGACCCAATGGAGCAACGACTTCTTCAAGCACCTGTTCAGCTATGAATGGGAGCTGACCAAGAGCCCGGCCGGCGCGCACCAGTGGGTCGCGAAGGATGCCGAGGCGGTGATTCCCGATGCCTTCGATCCGTCGAAGAAGCATCGCCCGACGATGCTGACGACCGACCTGTCGCTGCGCTTCGATCCGGCCTACGAAAAGATCTCGCGCCGCTTCTACGAGAACCCGGACGAGTTCGCCGACGCGTTTGCGCGTGCGTGGTTCAAGCTCACGCACCGCGACATGGGCCCGCGCTCGCGCTATCTCGGCCCGGAAGTGCCGGCCGAGGAACTGCTGTGGCAGGACCCGATCCCCGCCGTCGACCACCCGCTGATCGATGACGCCGATGCGGCCGCGCTGAAGGCGAAGATCCTCGCGACCGGGCTCACCGTGCCGCAACTCGTGTCGACCGCATGGGCGTCGGCGTCGACGTTCCGCGGCTCGGACAAGCGCGGCGGCGCGAACGGCGCACGCATCCGCCTCGCCCCGCAGAAGGACTGGGCGGTGAACCAGCCGGCGGCGCTCGCGGCGGTCCTCGAGACGCTCGAAGGCGTGCAGAAGGCGTTCAACGACGCGCAGACGGGCGGCAAGAAGGTGTCGCTCGCCGACCTGATCGTGCTGGCCGGTGCGGCCGGCGTCGAACAGGCCGCCAAGCAGGCAGGCGTCGCGGTCACGATGCCGTTCGCCGCGGGCCGGATGGACGCGTCGCAGGAGCAGACGGACGTCGACGCGATGGCCGTGCTCGAGCCGGTCGCCGACGGTTTCCGCAACTACCTGAAGGCCGCGTACAAGACGCCGGCCGAGGCGCTGCTGGTCGACAAGGCGCAGCTGCTGACGCTGACGGCGCCGGAGATGACCGTGCTGATCGGCGGCCTGCGCGTGCTGGGCGCGAACGCGGGCGGCGCGCAGCACGGCGTGTTCACCGATCGTCCGGGCACGCTGTCGAACGACTTCTTCGTGAACCTGCTCGACATGGGCACGGAGTGGAAGCCGGCGTCGGCGGCGAACGACGTGTTCGAAGGGCGCGACCGTGCGAGCGGGCAGCTGAAATGGACCGGCACGCGCGTCGACCTGATCTTCGGCTCGCACTCGCAGCTGCGCGCGCTGGCCGAGGTGTACGGCAGCGCCGACGCGAACGAGAAGTTCGTGCGTGATTTCGTCGCAGCCTGGAACAAGGTGATGAACCTCGACCGCTTCGACCTCGCATGAGCATCGCGACGCGATAGTCCGTCGCGTTGCAACGTGAAGCGGCCGGTCGCACGACCGGCCGTTTTTTCTTCCGATCCACCATCTGGTCTTGTCGAAGGAGAAACGACCATGACGCAAATGATCCTCAACATGCGCGCAGCATATACGCCGGCCGAGCTGGTACGGCGCGTCTTCGGGTTCGCGATCGTCATCGGCGGCGCGGCCGAGCTGGCCACGCAGGCGCTGCACGCGCTCGCGTCGCTCGGGGCGGGACACTGAGCGCAACGATTCGCTCATCGCGCTAGACTGGCAAGTCGCGCCCGGATGCCCGCGACGCGGCATGCGGCATGCGGATTGCGCGCGCTTTCGTCGGTTCAACGTTTCGAACAAGGAGTCTCGAAGATGGCCAAGAAAGGCAACGTCACGCAGATCAACATCGGCATCAGCGACAAGGACCGCAAGAAGATCGCGGACGGCCTGTCGCGTTTGCTCGCCGACACGTTTTCGCTGTACCTGAAGACCCACAACTTCCACTGGAACGTCACGGGTCCGATGTTCAACACGCTGCACCTGATGTTCGAGGAGCAGTACAACGAACTGTGGCTCGCGGTCGATTCGGTCGCCGAGCGCATTCGCACGCTCGGCGTCGTCGCGCCGGGCACGTTCGCCGATTTTGCAAAGCTGTCGTCGGTGCCGGAAGCGAACGGCGTGCCGGCGGCCGAAGAGATGATCCGGCAGCTCGTCGAAGGGCACGAGACCGTCGTGCGCACCGCGCGCGAGATCTTCCCGCTCGCCGATGCGGCGCGCGACGAGCCGACCGCCGACCTGCTGACGCAACGCCTGCAGACGCATGAAAAGACCGCATGGATGCTGCGGTCGCTGCTCGCGTAAGGTGGTGGTGGGGCGCGGGCCGTCGCCGGTCGGGTGCGGTCGTCGCTTGGTGGTCGCGGCGTACGGTCGGTTTCTGTGAAGCCGCGTGCCTACGGTCCGCCCGGTGTGCGTTCGGTAGCGCGCGGTCGGTTGCGTACAGCTAGCAGCGTAACGTCGGCTGCCACGGTCGCTCGCCCATCACCCGCCGCGTACTGCCGGCCGTATAGCGCGCGGCCGGCGTCGTCCGAGGCTTTCGGTTTACCCAGCGCCTACCCGCCGCATGCCGACCGGCCTGCGTCCCTGGATCCGGCCCCGGATTACGGCGCCGTGCCGCAACGGCCCGCGCGGCGCCGCCGACCCGCATCCTGCGGCGGCTCGCCGCCCACCGCGACATGACGCGGACCGCCGCTCGGCTCTAAAATGCCGGGATTCCCTACCCGGTGTTTCGCCATGCTTGCCCGCTTTCCCCTGTATCTGCGGCTCGTCCGGATGGACAAGCCGATCGGCAGCCTGCTGCTGCTGTGGCCGACGCTCAACGCGTTGTGGATCGCGTCGGACGGCCGTCCGCGCTGGCCGCTGGTCGCGATCTTCGCACTCGGCACGCTGCTGATGCGCTCGGCCGGCTGCGCGATGAACGACTATGCCGACCGCGATTTCGATCGTCACGTGAAGCGCACGGCCGATCGGCCGCTGACCTCGGGCAAGATCCGCGCATGGGAGGCCGTCGCGATCGCGGCGGTGCTGTCGTTCGTCGCGTTCCTGCTGATCCTGCCGCTCAATACGCTGACGAAAGAGCTGTCGGTCGTCGCGCTGTTCGTCGCCGGCTCGTATCCGTTCATGAAGCGCTTTTTCGCGATTCCGCAGGCGTACCTCGGCATCGCGTTCGGCTTCGGCATCCCGATGGCATTCGCGGCCGTGCAGGGCACGGTACCGGCGCTCGCGTGGGTGATGCTGGTCGCGAACGTGTTCTGGTCGGTGGCGTACGACACCGAATATGCGATGGTCGACCGCGACGACGACATCAAGATCGGGATCCGCACGTCCGCGCTGACGTTCGGCCGCTTCGACGTCGCGGCCATCATGCTCTGCTATGCGGTGACGCTCGGCATCTACGCATGGATCGGCGCGACGCTCGGCTTCGGGCTCGCGTTCTGGGCCGGCTGGGCCGCGGCGCTCGGCTGCGCGCTGTATCACTACACGCTGATCAAGGACCGCGAGCGGATGCCGTGCTTCGCCGCATTCCGGCACAACAACTGGCTCGGCGGCGTGCTGTTCGCCGGGATCGCCGCGCACTATCTGGTGGCCGGTGCGGCCGGCAACTGAACCGGCGTGAACCGGCCCGAACCGGCCTGAGCCGGCAGGCGCCGCGAAGGCGCGATGCAACAAAAAAGCGGCCGAGGCCGCTTTTTTGTCGGCGCACCGGGAAACCGGCGCAGGCTGCAGCGCTTACGCGCGGCCGAGCTCGTCGCCCATTTCCTGCGCGCGCGCGTGCGCAGCGAGCGCGCCGCGCACGATCGCTTCCTTCACCTGCTGCGCGTCGAACGACGCGAGCGCGGCGGCCGTCGTGCCGCCTTTCGACGTCACGCGCTCGCGCAGCACGCTCGCCGGCTCGCCCGACTGCGCGGCCAGCTGCGCGGCGCCGGCGAACGTCGCGACCGCGAGCGCGCGGCCCTGTTCGTCGTTCAGGCCGAGGCGGCGGGCGGCCTCCTGCAGCGCTTCGATGAAATAGAACACGTAGGCCGGCCCGCTGCCCGAGATCGCGGTGACCGCGTCGAGCTGCACTTCGTCGGCGAACCAGACGATCTCGCCGACCGCGCCGAGCACGCTCGACGCCAGTTCGCGACCGGTCGCGTCGACGCCCGGCAGCGCCGCGAGGCCCGTCACGCCCATGCCGACCAGCGCCGGTGTGTTCGGCATCGTGCGCACGACACGCGTGTAGCCGCCGAGCCAGCGCGCGAGGTCGGCGCCGCGGATGCCGGCCGCGATGCTGATCACCAGCTGCGACTTCAGGTGCGGCGCGAGCGCCTGCGCGACCTCCTTCAGCACCTGCGGCTTCACCGCGAGCACGATCGCGTCGTAATCGGCGAGCGTCGCGTCGACGGCCGCGCCGGTGCGGATCCCGAACTGCTGCGCGGCACGCGCGCGCACGTCCTCGTTGACGTCGATGGCGTACAGGCCGTCGGCGGCGACGCCGCGCTTGACGAGCCCGCCGATCAGGGCCGCGGCCATGTTGCCGCCGCCGATGAATGCGATTTTCATGATGTCGGATTGAGCGAGTGAGTGAACGGAAAGGCGGCGCGGCGCTCAGTGCGAATAGTCGCGCGCGCCGAAGATCGCGGTGCCGACGCGCACGATCGTCGCGCCTTCGAGCACCGCCGCTTCGAGATCCGCGGACATGCCCATCGACAGCGTGTCGAGGGCCAGCCCGTGCGCGCGCAGCGTGTCGAACAGCGCGTGCAGCGCGCGATGCGGCGCGCGTTGCGCATCGGTATCGCCGGCCGGCTCGGGGATCGCCATCAGGCCGCGCAGCCGCAGCGCCGGCAGCGCGGCGACCGCGCGTGCGAGCTCGGCCACGTCGGCCGGCGCGACGCCGCTCTTCGATTCCTCGCCGCTGATGTTGACCTGGATGCACACGTTCAGCGGCGGCAACTGCGGCGGGCGCTGTTCGGACAGGCGTTGCGCGATCTTCAGCCGGTCGACCGAATGAACCCAGTCGAAGCGCTCGGCCACCGCGCGCGTCTTGTTCGACTGCAGCGGCCCGATGAAATGCCATTCGAGCGCGCTGCGCAGGTCGGCGAGCGCGTCGATCTTGTCGATCGATTCCTGGACGTAGTTCTCGCCGAACGCGCGTTGTCCGGCCGCGTGCGCGGCGCGCACGTCGTCGGCGGGGAAGGTCTTCGACACGGCGAGCAGCGAGACGGTCGCGGGATCGCGGCCGGCTGCGCGGGCGGCGTCGGCGATGCGGCGGTGAACGGAGTCGAGGCGGGCGGCGAGATCGGACATGACGGGCACGGAAGCTGGCACTGAAGCGGAGACGGCGCGCTGCGGCACCGCATGCGCCGCAGCAAAGCGCCCATTATACGGACGGCACGCGGACGGACGGCAGGCGGACGGCGCGCCGCGCCGCAGCGTGCCGCCGCTCGCGTCAGCCGTACAGCAGATGCTCGACGAGCTGCACCCAGTGCACGACCGGAATCTGCGTGCCGCTTTGCAGGTGCGCGATGCAGCCGACGTTGCCGGATACGATCATCTGCGGTTCGAGCGCCTGCAGCTTCAGCAGCTTCTGCTTGCGCAGCCGGTACGACAGCGACGGCTGGGTCAGCGAATAAGTGCCGGCCGATCCGCAGCACAGATGGCTGTCGACCGGCAGCCGCACGTCGATGCCGAGCGTCTCGAGCAGGCGCTCGACCTTGCCGCGCGACTGCTGGCCATGCTGCAGCGTGCACGGCGGGTGGTACGCGACGGTATGGATCGCGCGGCGTCGCGCGAGCGTCGCCAGCTCGGCCTCGGACGCGAGCAGCACGTCGGAGATGTCGCGCGTGAGCGCGACGATGCGCTGCGCCTTCTCCGCATAGGCCGGGTCGTCGCGCAGCAGGTGCGCGTATTCGAGCACCGTCGCGCCGCATCCCGATGCGTTCATCACGATCGCCTCGGCGCCTTGCTCGACATGCGGCCACCACGCGTCGATGTTGCGGCGCGCGTCGTCGAGCGCGTCGTCGTGATAGTTCAGGTGCAGCCGGATCGCGCCGCAGCAGCCGGCGTCCGGCGCGACGACCGTCTCGATGCCGAGCGCATCCAGCACGCGTGCGGTCGCGATGTTGATGTTCGGCAGCATCGACGGCTGCACGCAGCCGCCGAGCATCAGCATCTTGCGCGCATGCGGCTGCTGCGGCCACTCGAGCAGCCGCGTGCGCGGCGGCACCTTGTCGCGCAGCCGTTTCGGCAACAGCGGCCGCACGTGCTGGCCGAGCCGCATCATCGGCGAGAACAGCGCCGCGTTCGGCACGACGCTCGCGAGCAGCCGGCGCATCAGCCGCTGCTGCGCCGGGCGCCGCACCTGCGCCTCGACGTGCTTGCGGCCGATTTCGACGAGCCGGCCGTATTGCACGCCCGACGGGCAGGTCGTCTCGCAGCTGCGGCAGGTGAGGCAGCGGTCGAGGTGCTGCTGCGTGCTGCGCGTGACGGGCGCGCCTTCGACCATCTGCTTGATCAGGTAGATGCGGCCGCGCGGGCCGTCGAGTTCGTCGCCGAGCAGCTGGTAGGTCGGACACGTCGCGGTGCAGAAGCCGCAATGCACGCACTTGCGCAGGATCGCGTCGGCCTCGTCGCCGTCGGCCGTGTTGCGGATGAAATCGGCGAGGTTCGTTTGCATCTCAGAGATCGGGGTAGAGCCTGCCGCGGTTGAAGATGCGCGCCGGATCGAACGCGGCCTTCAGCCCGCGGTGGATCTTCATCAGCGGCGCGGGCAGCGGCGTGAACACGCCGGCGCTGCGGTCGTAGGAATCGCCCGCGCGGAACAGCGTCGCGTGGCCGCCGGCCTGCTTCGCGCTCATGCGCACCGTCTGCGCATCGGCGTCGGTGATCCACCAGCGCTGCGCGCCGCCCCATTCCATCAGCTGGTTGCCGGCGAGGTGCATCGGCTCGGTGATCGACGGCAGCGACAGGCGCCACAGCGCGTAGCCGGGCGGAATGCCGTTGAAGAACGGATCGGTGTGCTCGCGCAGGCCGGCCCAGAAGCGCTCGGCTTCGACCGCGTCGACGACTTCGCCGCCGAGCAGCGTCTTCGCCGACTTGACCGCCGCTTCCGCGCCGGACAGCCGCAGCACCAGCGTGCCGTTGCGCCAGCCGCTCGCGCTCACCGGCAGCGGATGGCCGCCCCATTCGTTGAGCTTGCGCACCGCGTCGGTGGCCGTCATCTCGAACTTCAGCGTGACTTCGGCGACCGGCACCGGCAGCACCTTGATCGACAGCTCGAGCATCAGCCCGAGCGTGCCGAGCGCGCCGGCCATCAGGCGCGACACGTCGTAGCCGGCGACGTTCTTCACGACCTGCCCGCCGAAGCGCAGCACTTCGCCGCGCCCGTTCATCAGCGTGACGCCGAGCACGAAGTCGCGCGGCGCGCCGCAGGCCGCGCGCCGCGGGCCGGCGAGACCGGCCGCGATGCAGCCGCCGACGGTGGCCGCGCGGCCGAAGTGCGGCGGCTCGAACGGCAGCATCTGGCCGCGCTCGGCGAGGACGGCTTCGAGCTGCGCGAGCGGCGTGCCCGCGCGCACCGTGACGACGAGCTCGGCCGGGTCGTACGACACGACGCCTTGAAACGCGCGCGTGTCGAGTATTTCGCCGTCCAGCGTCTGGCCGTACCAGTCCTTGGTGCCGCCGCCGCGGACCCGCAGCGGCCGCCCGTCGGCGCTGGCGGCGCGCACGCGCTCGGCCCATCCGGCGACGATGTCGTCCTCTTCCATGTTCCGTTGCTGCCTCGTTGTTGTCCGGTCGATTGTACCGGGGTGGCGCGAATCCACATCGCGACTATCCCTAACGCCCCGACGCGCGCACGCCGGGCCTCCGCACGGCGCGCGCCGCTCAGAAGCGCGGCAGGTCGGGATGCGGCAGCAGCCCGCCGCGCACGTGCTGACGGCCGTACTCGGCGCAGCGCGCGCGGGTCGGGATGCCCTTGTCGGGGTTGAGCAGCCCGGCCGGATCGAACGCGCGCTTGACCGCGAAGAACGCGTCGCGCTCCTGCGGCGAGAACTGCACGCACATCGAATTGAGCTTTTCGATGCCGACGCCGTGCTCGCCGGTGACGCTGCCGCCGAATTCCACGCAGCATTCGAGGATCTCCGCACCGAACTGCTCGGCGCGGTGCAACTGCTCGGGATCGTTCGCGTTGTAGAGGATCAGCGGATGCATGTTGCCGTCGCCGGCATGGAATACGTTGATGCAGCGCAACCCGTAGCGTGTCTCGAGCTGCTCGATGCGCGCGAGCAGCGGCCCGATCGCGCGGCGCGGCACGGTGCCGTCCATGCAGTAATAGTCGGCCGAGATGCGGCCGGCGGCCGGGAACGCGTTCTTGCGGCCCGACCAGAAGCGCAGCCGCTCGCTCTCGTTGCGCGACACCTGGATGCGCGTCGCGCCGTGCTCGCGCAGCACGGCCGTCATGCGGACGATCTCCTCGGCGACTTCCTCGGGCGTGCCGTCGGATTCGCACAGCAGGATCGCCTTCGCGTCGACGTCGTAGCCGGCGTGCGTGAACGCCTCGACCGCCTGCGTGGCCGGCTTGTCCATCATCTCGAGGCCGGCCGGGATGATGCCCGACGCGATGATCGCGGCGACCGCCTCGCCGCCCTTCACGACGTCGTCGAAGCTCGCCATCACGAGCTGCGCGGTCTGCGGCTTCGGGATCAGCTTCACCGTCACTTCGGTGACGATCGCGAACATCCCTTCGCTGCCGATCATCACCGCGAGCAGGTCGAGGCCCGGCGTGTCGAGCCCGAGCGAGCCGAACTCGACGATCTCGCCGTCCATCGTGACCGCGCGCACGCGCATCACGTTGTGCACCGTCAGCCCGTACTTCAGGCAGTGGACGCCGCCCGAATTCTCCGCGACGTTGCCGCCGATCGTGCAGGCGATCTGCGACGACGGATCGGGCGCGTAATACAGCCCGTACGGCGCGGCGGCCTCGGAAATCGCGAGGTTGCGCACGCCGGGCTGGACGGTCGCCGTGCGCGCGTACGGATCGACTTCGACGATCCGAGTGAAGCGCGCGAGCGACAGCACGACGCCGTTCGCGATCGGCAGCGCGCCGCCCGACAGGCTCGTGCCCGCGCCGCGCGGCACGATCGGCACTTCCATGCGGCGGCAGATCTGCACGATGCGCTGCACCTGCGATTCGGTTTCCGGCAGCGCCACCGCGAGCGGCAGCCGGCGATACGCCGACAGGCCGTCGCATTCGTAGGCTGCGGTGTCTTCGTCGCGGTACAGCAGGCAATGGGTCGGCAGCACGGCCATCAGCGCCTGCACGACTTCGCGCTGGCGCTGCGCGCGCATCGCGCTCGACGGTTCGACGGAAGCGTTCATTGAGTCTCCTGAGCGCGCGCGGCCGCGCGCCGCCGTGTCAGCACGTGAAGATCTTGCCGGGATTCATCAGGTTGCGCGGATCGAGCGCGAGCTTGATCGCCCGCATCGCGTCGATCGCGTTCTCGCCGTGCTCCTTCGGCAGGAAGCGCATCTTGTGCAGGCCGACGCCGTGTTCGCCGGTGCAAGTACCGCCCAGCCGCAGCGCGCGCTCGACGATCCGGTCGTTGATGCGTTCGGCTTCGTCGAGCTCGGCGGGCTTGTCGGGGTCGATCAGGATCGCGACGTGGAAATTGCCGTCGCCGACGTGGCCGACGATCGGGCAGGGCAGCGACGACGCGCGCAGGTCGGCTTCGGTTTCCTCGACGCAGGCGGCGAGCTGCGAGATCGGCACGCAGACGTCGGTCGTCACCGCGCGGCAGCCGGGCTTGAGCTGCAGCATCGCGAAGTACGCGTTGTGGCGCGCGGCCCACAGCCGCGTGCGGTCCTCCGGGCGCGTCGCCCATTCGAAGCCCTGGCCGTGGTTCTGCCCGGCGAGCGCCTGCACGAGCTCCGCCTGCTCCTTCACGCCGGCGTCGGTGCCGTGGAATTCGAAGAACAGCGTCGGCGCCTCGGCGAGCGTCAGGTTCGAATGGCGATTGATCGAGCGCACCGCCAGCGCGTCGACGAATTCGACGCGCGCGATCGGCACGCCGATCTGGATCGTCTCGATCACGGTGCGCACCGCGTCGCCCATCGTCGGGAACGCGCAGATCGCGGCCGACACCGCTTCGGGCAGCGGATGCAGGCGCAGCGTGATCTCGGTGATCACGCCGAGCGTGCCTTCCGAGCCGACGAACAGCCGCGTCAGATCGTAGCCGGCCGACGACTTGCGCGCGCGCGAGCCGGTCTTCACGACGCGGCCGTCGGCGAGCACGGCGCTCAGGCCGAGCACGTTCTCGCGCATCGTCCCGTAGCGCACGGCGTTGGTGCCCGAGGCGCGGGTCGCCGTCATGCCGCCGATGCTGGCGTCGGCGCCCGGATCGATCGGGAAGAACAGGCCGGTGTCGCGCAGCGCTTCGTTCAGCGCCTTGCGCGTGATGCCCGGTTCGACCGTCACGGTCAGGTCTTCCGCGTCGATCGACAGCACACGGTTCATCTCCGACAGATCGAGCGACACGCCGCCGCGCACCGCCAGCAGATGGCCTTCGAGCGACGAGCCGGCGCCGTACGGGATCAGCGGGACGCTGTAGAGCGCGCACAGCGACACGACGGCGCGCACTTCGTCGGCGTTGTGCGCGAACACGACGGCGTCGGGCAGTTGCGGATCGAACGGGGATTCGTCGCGGCCGTGATGGGCGCGGACCGCGTCGGCGATCGACACGCGCTCGCCGAAGGTGGCGCGCAGCGCATCGAGCATCGCGGGAGGAAGCGGGCGGCGCGTGGCGGCCGGCGTGGCGGGGTGATTCACGAGCGTCTCCTGACGGCTGCTTGTCGAACTTTTGGGTCATTCTACGCCGCAACGTCCGCTGCGACCCGCCCCGCCGGCTGCGATAATCGCGTTCCTACACAACCGGGCCGCGTCGCGGCCGCGCACGAGAGGACATTCGCATGGGCAACCGCTTGAGCAAGATCGCCACGCGCACGGGCGACGACGGCACCACCGGCCTCGGCGACGGCCGGCGCATCGGCAAGGACGACGCGCGGATCGTCGCGATCGGCGACGTCGACGAACTGAACTCGAATCTCGGCGTGCTGCTCGCCGAGCCGCTGCCGGACGACGTGCGCACCGCGCTCGTGACGATCCAGCACGACCTGTTCGATCTGGGCGGCGAGCTGTGCATCCCCGGCCACACGGTACTCGACGACACGCATCTCGCGCGCCTCGACCGATGGCTGGCCGACTACAACGCGACGCTGCCGCCGCTGCGGGAATTCATCCTGCCGGCCGGCTCGCGCGCCGCGTCGCTCGCGCACGTGTGCCGCACCGTGTGCCGGCGCGCCGAGCGTTCGATCGTCGCGCTCGGCCGTGCCGACACGTTGAACGATGCGCCGCGGCGTTACGTGAACCGGCTGTCCGACCTGCTGTTCGTGCTCGCGCGCGTGCTGAACCGCGCCGGCGGCGGCTCGGACGTGCTGTGGGAGCGAGGGCGCGTGCGCTGAGCCGCGCGCCTTCCCGCGCTGCGACAATTTGCCCGAGGGGCCGCGATTTTTAAACATGTATCGTTTGAGCATGTTTAACGGAGAACGACATGACTGACATCACCGCCGACCAGATGGCTCGTGTGAAGGCCACTGCCCCCGTCCTGGCCGTGCACGGCGCGACGATCACGAAGCACTTCTACCAGCGCATGTTCACGCGCCATCCCGAGCTGAAGAACCTGTTCAACCAGACGCACCAGAAGACCGGCAGCCAGCCGGAGACGCTCGCGAAGGCCGTCTATGCGTATGCGGCGAACATCGACAACCTCGGCGCGCTCGGCGGAGCGGTGTCGCACATCGCGCACAAGCACGCGAGCCTGAACATCCGTCCGGAGCATTACCCGATCGTCGGCGAGAACCTGCTTGCATCGATCGTCGAAGTGCTCGGCGACGCGGTGGACGCGCAGACGCTCGAAGCCTGGCGCGTCGCGTACGGCCAGCTCGCGCAGATCCTGATCGGCGCCGAGGCCGACCTGTACGCGGGCGCCGCCTGGAGCGGCTTCCGTCCGTTCAAGGTGGCCCGCAAGGTGCGTGAAAGCGACGAGATCACGTCGTTCTACCTGACGCCGGCCGACGGCGGCGCGGCGCCGACCTTCGAGCCGGGCCAGTACGTCACGGTGAAGCGCTTCGTCGGCGATCTCGGCGTCGACCAGCCGCGCCAGTACAGCCTGTCCGACGCGCCGCACGGCAAGTGGCTGCGCATCTCGGTGAAGCGCGAGTCCGGCCAGGCCGAAGCGGTTCCGGCCGGCAAGGTTTCCACGCTGATGCACGACGGCGTGGAGGAGGGCGCGATCGTCGAGGTGACCGCGCCGATGGGCGAATTCTCGCTGAAGCGCGGCGTCGATACGCCGGTCGTGCTGATCTCCGGCGGTGTGGGCCTGACGCCGATGGTGTCGATGGCGTCGACGCTGGTGGCCGAAGGCAGCAAGCGCGACGTGCGGTTCGTCCACGCCTGCCGCTCGGGCGCGGTGCACGCGTTCCGCGACTGGCTGAACGATACGGTGCGCGAACACGCGAATTTCAAGCGCACGGTGCTGTACGAGCTGGTCGGCCCGAACGACCGCGCGGGCGTCGATCACGACCTCGAAGGGCGCCTGACGCCGGAGCGCGTGCAGCAGTATGCGCTGGTGCCGGATGCCGACTACTACATCTGCGGCCCGATCGCGTTCATGAAGGCGCAACGCGACGCGCTGGTCGCGCTCGGCGTCGCGCCGGAACGCATCAACACCGAGATCTTCGGCTCGGGCGCGCTCGAGTAACGCCCGCCCGGCCGGTGTCGGCCGACGCAGCGACACAACGACAAAGCCCGGCGCGAGCCGGGCTTGTCTTATTGGGGCATCGATCGGGCCGCGGGCGGCATGCGCCGGCCCGCGGCCCGCTGGCCGGCCGTCAGTTGCCGCTGCCGCGTGCGACGCGGCGCGCCTTCACGGCTTCCGCGAGCCCTTCGAGCACCTTCACGCTGTCGTCCCACGCGATGCATGCGTCGGTGATGCTCTGGCCGTAGGTCAGCGCGCAGCCTTCCTTCAGGTCCTGGCGCCCCTCGACGAGGTGCGACTCGATCATCACGCCGACGATCCGCTCGTCCCCGGCGGCGACCTGACGGCCGATGTCCGCGCACACCGGGATCTGGTTCTCGTGCTTCTTCGAGCTGTTCGCATGGCTCGCGTCGATCATCAGGCGCGCGGCGAGGCCGGCCTTGCCGATGTCCGCGCAGGCGGCGTTCACGCTGTCCGCGTCGTAGTTCGGCGTCTTGCCGCCGCGCAGGATCACGTGACAGTCTTCGTTGCCGGCCGTCGACACGATCGCCGAATGGCCGCCCTTGGTCACCGACAGGAAATGGTGCGGCTGCGACGCGGCCTTGATCGCGTCGACGGCGATCTTCACGTTGCCGTCGGTGCCGTTCTTGAAGCCGACCGGGCACGACAGCCCCGACGCGAGTTCGCGATGCACCTGCGACTCGGTCGTGCGCGCGCCGATCGCGCCCCACGAGATCAGGTCGGCGATGTACTGCGGGCTGATCATGTCGAGGTATTCGGTCGCGGCCGGCAACCCCATCTCGTTGATCTGCAGCAGCAGCTCGCGCGCCGTGCGCAGCCCTTCGTTGATCTTGAAGCTGTTGTCGAGATGCGGATCGTTGATCAGCCCCTTCCAGCCGACCGTCGTGCGCGGCTTTTCGAAGTACACGCGCATCACGATTTCCAGCTCGCCCTTGAAGCGCTCCCGCTCCTTCACGAGCCGCCCCGCATATTCGAGCGCCGCCTTCGTGTCGTGGATCGAGCACGGCCCGATCACGACGATCAGCCGGTCGTCCATCCCGTGCAGGATCCGGTGCATCGAACGGCGCGACTCGTAGATCAGCTCGGACGCGGCCTCGGAGCATGCGAATTCGCGGATCAGGTGGGCGGGCGGCGTCAGTTCCTTGAGTTCGCGGATGCGGACGTCGTCGGTGTTGTGCGGGGGCATGCTGGTTCTCCTGGTTTTACGGGCGCCGTTCGGTCAGAGCGCGTGCGGCAGATTCATCGATTCGGGTGATTCGGTCGGCGCCGGCCGGTGCGGCGGGATCCGCTGCGACGGCCGGTTGGCGAAGGGCGAAAAAAAACCGCCGGGTTCGCCGGCGGTTTTTCGGGAATTTTGGTTGCGCTTTACGCGCCATCAACCCTCTCGATCCGCCAGCGGTCTGAGATGCCAAAAAAAGTAAAAATAAAACTTGGCGGACATGACGGAGATTCGGTTCGTCGAAAAAGTCGATTCGCAATTTATACCCGGTCGCCGCGCAGCTGGCAACCGGGGGCAGTCAAAAATGCGGGCAATCCGCGTGGTTTCGTCAAAATGCGCGGATTGTCTGCGCGGCGATGCGGTTATGCCGTACCGCCGACGGTCATCTTGTCGATCCGCAGCGTCGGCTGGCCGACGCCGACCGGCACGCTCTGGCCTTCCTTGCCGCAGACGCCGACGCCCGAATCGAGCGACATGTCGTTGCCGATCATGCTCACGTACTTCAGCGATTCCGGGCCGCTGCCGATCAGCGTCGCGCCCTTCACCGGGTAGGTGACCTTGCCGTTCTCGATCATGTACGCCTCGGACGCCGAGAACACGAACTTGCCGTTCGTGATGTCGACCTGGCCGCCGCCGAAGTTCACCGCGTACAGGCCGTTCTTCACCGACGCGATGATTTCCTGCGGATCCTTGTCGCCGTTGAGCATGTACGTGTTGGTCATGCGCGGCATCGGCAGCGCGGCGTACGACTCGCGGCGCGCGTTGCCGGTCACGGGCATCTTCATCAGGCGCGCGTTCAGCGTGTCCTGGATGTAACCCTTGAGGATGCCGTCCTCGATCAGCGTCGTGCACTGCGTCGGGTTGCCTTCGTCGTCGATGTTCAGCGAGCCGCGGCGGTTCGGCAGCGTGCCGTCGTCGACCACCGTCACGCCCTTCGCGGCAACCTGCTCGCCGATCCGGCCCGCGAATGCCGACGAGCCCTTGCGGTTGAAGTCGCCCTCGAGGCCGTGGCCGATCGCCTCGTGCAGCAGCACGCCGGGCCAGCCCGGCCCGAGCACGACGGTCATCGCGCCGGCCGGGGCCGGGCGCGCGTCGAGGTTCACCAGCGCGGCGTGCACCGCGTCGTCGACGTAGCGCGACAGCACGTCGTCGGTGAAATAGGCGTAGTCGAAGCGCCCGCCGCCGCCGCCGGAGCCGATCTCGCGGCGGCCGTTCTGCTCGGCGATCACCGTGACGGACACGCGCACGAGCGGCCGGATGTCGGCCGCGAGCGCGCCGTCGCTGCGCGCGACCAGCACGACGTCGTATTCGCCGGCGAGGCCCGCCATCACCTGCGTGACGCGCGGATCGCGCCCGCGCGCCATCTGCTCGATGCGCTCGAGCAGCTTGACCTTGGCGGTCGCGTCGAGCGACGCGAGCGGGTCGGACGGCAGGTACAGGTTGCGGCCGGTGATGCCTTTCAGCGACGTCGCCGCCTTGATCTTCTGGCGGCCGCCGCCCGCCGCCGCGATCGCCTTGGTGGCCGCGGCCGCCTGGGCGATGGCTTCCGGCGACAGGTCGTCCGAATAGGCGAACGCGGTGCGGTCGCCCGCCACCGCGCGCACGCCGACGCCCTGGTCGATGCTGAAGCTGCCCGACTTCACGATGCCTTCCTCGAGGCTCCACGCTTCGCTGCGGGTGGCCTGGAAGTACAGGTCCGCGTAGTCGACGCGATGCGTGAAGATGTCGGCGATCGTGCGCGTGAGCAGGCTCTCGTCGAGGCCGTACGGCGTGAGGAGGATGTCCTTCGCCAGCGCAAGATTGCGGATGCCGGGTTCGATGATGTTCATGCGGGTATCGAGGTTTCTCAAAAAGTTGTCGGGTGCGTTCTGGACAGATGGGTTGGCCGGGCGGCGTTTCAAGCGGCGGCGGCGCTTCAGGCCAGCACGCGATGCCGCCACGCGGGCAGGCTCTGGCGCACGTCGGCGATGCGCTGAGGGTCGAGCGCGCCGGCCACGACGCCTGCGCCTTCGTCGCGGACCGCGACGATTTCGCCCCACGGATCGATCAGCATGCTGTGGCCCCACGTGCGCCGGCCGTTCTCGTGCTTGCCGCCCTGCGCGGCGGCCAGCACGTAGCACTGGTTCTCGACGGCCCGCGCGCGCAGCAGCGTTTCCCAGTGCGCGCGGCCCGTCGTATACGTAAACGCCGACGGCACGACGAGCAGTGCGCAATCGCCCATCCGGCGGTACAGCTCGGGAAAGCGCAGATCGTAGCAGACCGACAGGCCGACCCGCCCGAACGGCGCGTCGAACGCGACGACCGTGTCGCCCGCGCGGATCGTGCGCGCCTCGTCGAACGATTCGTCGCCTTTCTCGAAGTTGAACAGGTGGATCTTGTCGTAGCGGGCGGCCTCGCGGCCGCTCGGGTCGAACACGAGCGTGGTGTTCAGCACGCGGTCGGGCTCCGGCGCGTGCAGCGGCAGCGTGCCGCCGATCACCCAGACGCGGTGCCGCTGCGCGGCCTGCGCGAGGAACTGCTGGATCGGCCCGTCGCGATAGGGCTCGGCGAGCGCGAGCTTGTCGGTGTCGCGGTGGCCCATGAAGCAGAAATACTCGGGCAGCAGCACCAGTTGCGCGCCGTCTGCCGCCGCCTGCTCGATCAGGTGACCGGCGTCGGCGAGATTGCGCGCGACGTCCGGCGTGCTCACCATCTGCAGCGCGGCAACCCGGAAGGGCGTGGCGGAACGGGTCGGATCGGTCATCGCAGGATCGCTGGCTTCGTAAAAGGGGTGCGGTCCGGCGGCCTGCACGCGTCAGTGGCTTGCCGCATCGGCCGGACCGTGATCCATCTTACCCTGATCGCCCCGCACCCGCTCGATATGCGGATGCGCCCACGAGCCGGTGATCGCGTAGTCGAGCGCGAACGCGTGCGACAGCGTCTGCGACAGCGCGTAGTTCGCCGCCAGCACGCCGACGCCGAGCAGCGGATTGACGATCGCGGCCGCGATCGCCGCGGTGCCGGCGCCGATCTTCGGCGCGACGTGCGCGTGCAGGTCCTGCGTCTCGGTGGCCAGATCGACCGCGCCGCGCACGGTCACGTTCGCGGGCGCCGTCGTCATCGAGAAGTCGTCGGTGCGGGCGATCCCGTTCGAGATCCGGCTGGTGCCGGTGATCTTGTCGAACGGCAGCCCCTTGCCGATCACGTCGCGGAAGTTCAGCGTCAGGAACCGCGCGAGGCTCTGCAGGCTCAGCACGCCGAGCAGTTTCGCGGCGCCCGGATCGACCTTCAGGATCTGGCCGTGCTCGAAGTCGAGCGCGACCTGGCCGCCGAGCGACGGCACCTCGACGGCCGTCGGGCCGCCGCGCCAGCCCACCTTGCCGGTCACCGTGCCGTGGCCGTTCTCGAGCGTGCGCGGCAGGCCGACGAGGTCGAGCAGCGCGCCCGCGTTGCCGACGTCGAGCTTGAAGTCGAACACGCTGCGCCGCGGCGCGTCGTTGTCGTCCACGCCGCGGGCCAGCGCGCGGCGCGACGTGCGCCAGTTGCCGGTGGCCGTCAGTTTCGCGGCCGGATTGGCGAGCTCGAGCCGGTCGAGCTGCCACACCGGTACGCCGTCCTCGTCGATGTTGCGCGCGTTGACGACCAGCCGGCCGATGTCGTGATTGCGTGCGACGACCTGGTCGACGATCAGGTCCACCGACGGTATCGGCCGGTCGGTCGGCGTCGGCAGGTTCATCGCGCGGCCGACGAGGTCGTGCTCGGCGCTGTCGGGAATCACCAGCTTCGCGAGCCGTGCATTGAGCACGCCCGCGCCGTTGTGCCCGCCGCCCGGCGCCCACGACAGGTAGCCCGAGACCTGGTTCGACGCGATGTTCGCCTGCCACAGCTCGTCGACGTGCGACGCGCCGACGATCACGTTTTCCCAGTTGCGCTTGAGCAGCTTCAGCGTGCCGAAGTGGAGCGCGAAACGTTTCGGCGTGAAGCTGGCGACGTCGATGCGCGACCGCGCCGGCGGCTCCGGCGTGCGCGGCGTGTCGGGCTTCAGCGTGTGCGCGAGCGCGAGCCACGCGTCGGCATCCAGCTCGTCGACGTCGACCGCCGCGCTCACGCCGTCCTGCGGCAGGTCGGGCATCCGGTGGATGCCCATCGCGCCGCGCAATGCGCGCAGCGGCTGGCCGCGCGTCGCGTCGAGCAGATAGGTGGCCGACACCGGGCCGAGCGTCAGGTCCGCGTGCTCGATGCGCTTGCCGCCGGCCGGCGTGGCCGGCTGCAGCGTGAAGCGAAACGGCATCGGCTCGCCGGCCGGTTTCGCGAACGGCGCCGGGAAGTTCAGCGCGACGCCCGTCAGGTCGGAGCGCGCGGTGATCTGCGGCAGGCTGCCCGGCGCGCCGCGCACGGCGACCTCGTACGGCGCGTCGCCGACCACGTGTTCGAGCAGCGCCGCGGCCGTGCCGCGCAGGTTCAGCCCGCGGGCGGCGTCGAGCGCGAGCTTGCCGTCGACGTCGACCGTGTACGGGCCGTGCGACTGGAAGCTGCCGTTCGCGTGCACCGGCCCGCCGAGGAAGCGCCCGGCCAGGTCGTGCAGCGACGCGCCGGCCTCCGTGAAACGCACGCTGCCGCGCAGCGCGGACAGCGGCGGCACGCCGTCGGTCGACAGCGTGTTGCCGCCGAACGCGAGCGCGCCTTCGACGTGCGTGTGCGGATGCGGCACGTGCTGCGGAATCGTGATCTTCAGCGCGAGCGACGCCGGGCCCTGCGCGTCGATGCGCTGGCCGATGTGGCCGCTCATCGTGCCGAGCGAGCTGTTGTCCGCGTAGTCGATCAGGTCGGCGAGCGGCCCGTGCGCGTGGCCGTCGATCACGAGTGGCGACTTCGACGGATTGCCGAGGTCGTCGATCCGGCCGTTGACGTTCGTCAGCGCGACGCGCTTGTAGCGCGCGCGTGCGATGTCGAAGCGCAGCTTGTTCTGCGCGAGCTCGAACACGCCGTCGATCCCGTCGAGCGCCGGCCACACGCTCGGCGTGCCGTTCGCGAGCTTGCGCGGCGGGTAGGGCGTCGGCTCGAAGCGCCCGCCGGTGAACGGCGCGACGATGTGGAACACGCCGGCATCCGGCTCGTGTTCGAACGGGAATTTTTCGAGTGGGCCGCGCGCGACGATCGACGCGCCCTTGGTCACGCGGCCGTCCTGCAGCGCATGCCCGAGATACGCGCGCAGCCGCTCCGACATGCCGGTCGGCAGGTAGCGCGGGATGCGCGCCACCGCCGCGCGGGCGAACTCGGCGCGCAGGTCGAGCGAGCCGCGGCCGTGGCCGGGGTTCGTGTACGTGCCCGATACGTCGATCTCGGCATCGGGATTCGCGACGTACAGGTCGGGCAACGTCACGTCGACGCGCGCGTGTTTCTCGCCCGGCGCCGGCGTGATCACCCATTTGGCGTTGCCGCGCAGCCGGTCGAAGGTCAGGCGCGGTTCGTCGAACTCGCCGGGCACCGTGACCGCCGCGTTCACCGTGTCGAAGTGCGCGGCGCCGCCCGTCTCGGTCGCGTCGACGCTGCCCCACAGGTTCTCGACGCCCGGCCAGCCGGCGCGCGGATGGCCGCGCGGCGACAGCCCGGGCGGCGGCTCCTGCGCGGCGAAGCTGATGCCTTGCAGATCGCCGAGGAAGCGGTAGCGGACGATCGGCGCGGCGCCGGTGCGGCGTTCCTCGTCGGCGAGCTCGGCCCGCGCGGGCTTCGCGCGTTCGACCTCGATGTGATAGTTCGACACCATGCCGTGCGGGTCGAGCTTGATCAGCTCGTTGCGCAGCCGCGCCGGCAGCGGGAGCCCGCGGATGAATTCGCTGAGGATGCCGAGATCGACGCGGTCGCCGGCGACGCTCAGCAACTGCCCCTGATCGGCGGTCGGCACGCGGTAGCGGGCGGTCAGCGTCGACAGCGCGAGCGAGCGCGCGAGCGGCGTGCCGTCGGGCAGCGGCGGCTGGCCGAGCTCGGCGTTGAAGCGCGTCAGGTGCAGCGTGTAGTCGCGGCCGGCGTCGAGCGCGATGTCCCAGCCGAATCCGACCGTCGGCACTTCCAGGCGCGGCTGGGTCGGCCGCACGCGCAGCACGACGTCGGCGCCCTGCAGGTCGCCGCCCGCGGAGCGCAGGTGGCCGTCCTGAAAGGTCGCCCAGATCGCGTTGTCGATCCGGCCCGCGTGGGCCGTGAACGGCAGGTCGAGGTAGCGGCCGAGCGTCTGCAGGTCGACCGGGCCGGTGGACAGGTACGCGTTGCCGGTCCAGTTGGTCGGCTTGCCGATCGGCGCGAGCGGCTTGTGCGTGAAGCGCGCGCGGAAGTCGAGCGGGCCGAGCAGCAGCGTGCCGTTGGCCGGCGCCTGCAGCGCGACCTTGTGCTCGCGGCCGTGGTTCAGCACGGCGAGGCGGATGCCCGACAGCGCGAGCTCCGGTGCGTCGTGCTGGGCGTCGCGCCAGCGCAGCGTGCCGTTGCGCAGCACGATCGCTTCCTGCTTCAGCAGCCAGGTGCCGAACGTGTCGTTGCCGCCGTGGGTGGTCGCGACGCCGATGCCCGCGACGCTCAGCGAACCGTCGGCCGCGCGCGCGACGACGAGATCCGGATGGTCGACGATCAGGCTGGACAGCGCAGGCGACAGCCGCAGCAGCGAGATCCACGACAGCGCGGCCGTCGCATGCGGCACCGACAGCGCGATGCGGCCGTCACGGCCGCGAATGGTGAGGTTCGTCACTTCGACGCCCGGCTGCATGCCCGACCAGTGCGGGGACAGCCTGCCGATCGAAAGCTGCGCGTGGAGCTTGTCGGACACGGCGCGCTCGATGCGCGGCCGGAATTCGTCGATGCGCGGCAGCACCACGTAGCGCAGCCCGAGGAATGCGCCGGACGCGACGAAGTACACGCCGATGCCGACTGCCAGCGTCACCCTGAACACGCGGCGCAGGACCGGATGATCGTGCTTCGGAGGTCCCGCTTCGGGCGCAGCTACGGCGGATTCCTGACGGTCGGACATGCGGCGGAGGGGCGGCGATATGGTAGTTTTGCAGATTGACGTTGAAATGTATCACAGGGGTTCGTGCCGGCGGCCGTTGCGCGCATGCGGCACGGGCTTTCCGGCGCGCGGTGTGGGCGGCGGCGCACGCGCGGCCGCTCACACCGCGCCGAGTCCAACGGTCTGTCGGCAGCGGCGCGCGCACGCGCGACCCGCGGCAACGGGCCTTACCGCCACGCCCGCTTTTCGATGACGATGACCGACGCTTCCGCCCTGATCAGCACGTCCTATTCCCGCTATCTCGCCCGCGCGGTCGCCGCGCGCCCCGCGCTGGCCGAGCTGATCGCCGCGTGGGCCGACGCGCCGCTCACGCGCGCGCGGCTCGACGCGCGCCTCACCGAGTTGCTCGCGGCGAGTTCCGGCGCGGCCGCGCCGGGCGACGACGAATTGAAGCGCGCGCTGCGGCAGTTGCGCGTCGAGGTGTTCGGCGCGGTGGCGGAGCGCGACCTGCGCGGCGTCGCGGACGTCGCCGAGGTCACGTCCGCGATGACCGACCTCGCCGAAGTGGCCGTGCAGCGCTCGCTCGCGCTGCTGTCCGCGGAGCTCGAGGCCACCTACGGCGAGCCGCGCGGCGCCGACGGCCAGCGCGTCGTGCTCGGCGTGGTCGGGATGGGCAAGCTCGGCGGCCGCGAGCTGAACGTGTCGTCGGACATCGACCTGATCTTCGTCTACGAGGACGACGGCGAGACGGCCGGCGGCACGCGCGCGCCGCTGTCCACGCAGGAGTACTTCACGCGGCTCGGCCGGCGCCTGATCGGCGTGCTGTCCGAGGTCACCGCCGACGGCTACGTGTTTCGCGTCGACATGCGGCTGCGTCCCAACGGCGATTCCGGGCCGCTCGTATGCAGCCTCGGGATGCTCGAGGAATACTTCTACGTGCAGGGGCGCGAATGGGAGCGCTATGCATGGATCAAGGGGCGGCTCGTGTCGGAAGGCGACAGCGACGCGGCGCGGCGGCTCGCATCGCAGCTCGAAGCAATCGTCAAGCCGTTCGTCTACCGCCGCTATCTCGATTTCGGCGTGATCGGCGCGATCCGTTCGCTGCATCAGCAGATCCGGCACGAGGCCGCGCGCCGCGCGTCGATGCGGCCCGACAAGGCCGACGACATCAAGCTCGGGCGCGGCGGCATCCGCGAGATCGAATTCAGCGCGCAGGTGTTCCAGCTGATCCGCGGCGGCCAGGACGCGGAGTTCCGCGTGCGGCCGACGCTCGCGGTGCTGCGCCATGCGCAGGCGCGCGGGCTGATCGGCGAGGACGTGCGCGAGCGGCTGACCGACGCGTACAACTTCCTGCGCACGCTCGAGCATCGGCTGCAGTATCGCGACGACGCGCAGACCCACGCGATGCCGGTCGATCCGGGCGAACGGGCGGTGCTTGCCGCGTCGCTCGGTTTTGCCGACTACGCGGCGCTCACCGCCGCGCTCGATGCGCACCGGACCTTCGTCGAGGCGCAGTTCGACCAGATCTTCGCCGACAAGGGCAATGGCGGCGCGTGCGCGTCGGGCGAAGACGCTGCCGCCGCCTGGATATGGAGCGGCGCGCTCGCGGACGACGGCGACGACGAGACGCTGCTCGCGCGCCTCGACGGCCTCGGCTTCGCCGATCCGGCCGCGGTGCTCGCCCGGCTGCGCGCGATCTGGCAGTCGTCGCGCTATGCCGGTCTGCCGGAAAAGAGCCGGCAGCGCTTCGACAGCGTCGCGCAGCGCGCGCTCGAGGCCGCGCCGCGGATCGACGCCGCGCGCCGCGACGAGACGGTCGTGCGATTGTTCGATCTGCTGGAGACGGTCAGCCGGCGCGGCGTTTATCTCGCGCTGCTCACCGAGTACCCGGCCGCGCTCGATCGCGTGCTGTCGGTGCTCGGCACGACGCGCTGGGGCGGCGGCTATCTGATTCGGCATCCGCAATTGCTCGACGAGCTGCTCGACGACGAGGCGATCGCGAGCCCGTTCGACTGGCCCGCGTTCAAGGACGCGCTGCGCGCGCGGCTCGCCGCCGCCGACGGCCCCGAGCAGCAGATGGACCTGCTGCGGCACGCACAGCATGCGGAGGTGTTCCGCATCCTGCTGATCGACCTGGCCGGCCAGCTGTCGGTCGAGCACGTGAGCGACCGGCTGTCCGAGCTCGCCGATGCAGTGCTCGACGTGACGATCGAGGTCGTCTGGTCGCAGCTCGCGAAACGCCATCGCGACGTGCCGAAGTTCGCGGTGATCGCATACGGCAAGCTCGGCGGCAAGGAGCTCGGCTATGCGTCGGATCTCGATCTGATCTTCCTGTACGACGACCCGGACGAGCGCTCGGCGGACGTCTATACGACGTTTACGCGGCGGCTCATCACGTGGCTCACCACCGCGACCGGCGCGGGCGCGCTGTTCGACATCGACCTGCGGCTGCGGCCGAACGGCGAGGCCGGGCTGCTCGTCACCGATCTCGATGCGTTCCGCCGTTACCAGCTGCGCGAAGGCGATGCGGCGAATACCGCGTGGGTCTGGGAGCACCAGGCGCTGACGCGCGCGCGGTACAGCGCCGGCGACGCGCAGATCGGCGCGGCCTTCGAGGCGATCCGCCAGCAGGTGCTGACGACGCCGCGCGATGCGGCTGTGCTCGCGCGGGAAATCGTCGACATGCGCGACAAGGTGTTCGCCGGTCACCCGAACCACAGCGAGCTGTTCGACCTGAAGCACGATCGCGGCGGGATGGTCGACATCGAGTTCATCGTCCAGTACTGGGTGCTGCTGCATGCGTCGAGCGATGCCGAGCTGATCCGCAACACCGGCAACATCGCGCTGCTGCGCGAAGTCGCGCGGTTCGGGCTGATGGAGGCGGACGAGGCGGAGTGCGTCGGCGCCGCGTACCGCAAATACCGGAAGCTGCAGCACAAGCTGCGGCTCGACGGGATGGAGAAGGCGCGCGTCGACCCGGCGGTCGTGGCCGAGGAGCGGGCGGCCGTTACGGCGCTGTGGGCGCGGGTGTTCGGGGCGGTTCGAACGGGTGTTTGAGAGCGGCGGGTGGGGTGGGTGTTTGAGGCGATGATGAGGTGGGGCGGGCGCGTCGTATCGCGCAGTCGGGCCGCCGGTGATGGCCGGCGCGTCCGTTCCGCGGTTGCTTGCGGGGATTCGGGCGGGTGAGGTCGGAGTGCGGCCCGGTGTAGTCCGGTGCTTCGTGGTGTGGACCGGCGCGGCTCGGTGTGGTGTAGGCCGGCGCGACTCGGTGTGGCTCGGCACGGCGCGGCTCGGCACGGCTTCGGCACGGCACGGCACGACTCGGTGCGGCCCAGCACGGCTCGCAGTGGCCCAGCACGGCTCCGTGTGATCCGGCGCGGGCCGATATAGCCCGGCATGCCCCGATCCGGCCCGGGGTGGTCCGCCTCCATCCGACCCGGCCGTCGGCCGGGCCGCTCAGGCCGCGAGCATTTCCTTCGCGTGCTTGCGCGTGGTCGCGGTGATCTCCAGCCCGCCGAGCATCCGCGCGACTTCCTCCACACGGCTCGCCTTGTCGAGCGCGATGACCGACGATACGGTGCCGCCGCGCTCGTCCGCGCCCTTCGCGACCTGGAAGTGATGGTCGCCGCGCGCCGCGACCTGCGGCAGGTGCGTCACGCACAGCACCTGGCGGTTGCGCCCCAGCTGGTGCAGCAGGCGCCCGACCACTTCGGCGACGCCGCCGCCGATCCCGGTGTCGACCTCGTCGAAGATCAGCGTGGGCGTGGGGCTGGCCGCGCTGGCGATCACCGCGAGCGCGAGACTGATCCGCGCGAGTTCGCCGCCCGACGCGACTTTCGCGAGCGGCCGCAGCGGCACGCCGGGATGGCCGGCGACGCGGAATTCGACCTGTTCGAGCCCGTGCGGGCCGCCGTCGGCCAGCGGCACGAGCGCGACTTCGAAGCTGCCGCCGGCCATCGACAATTCCTGCATGCCGGCCGTGACCGCGGCGCCGAGCGCCTTCGCCGCCTGCGCGCGCGCCTTCGACAGCCGTTTCGCGTCGGCGAGATAGGCATCCCACGCCTTCGACTGCGCGGCTTCGAGCGCGCCGAGGTCGGCGGCCGCATCGAGCGCCGCGAGCTGCGCGCGGCGCGCCGCATGCTCCTCGTGCAGCGTGTCGGGCGGCAGTCGGAACTTTCGGGCGGTCGAGTGCAGCGCGTCGAGGCGCGCTTCGACCTGCGCGAGCCGGGCCGGATCGAGATCGAGCCGCTGCGCGTAGTGCGACAGCGAATAGACGGCTTCCTGCAGCTGGATCTCGGCCGGTTCGAGTGACGCGAGCGCGTCGGCGAGCCCGCTGTCGTAGTCGGCCAGGCCGCGCAGCTTCGACACGATCGCGCCGAGTTGGGGCAGCATCGCGCCGTCGGCCTCCGACAGCGCGTTGAGCGCGCCCTGCACGCCGTCGATCAGGTTCGCCGAATGCGACAGGCGCTTGTGCTCGTGGCCCACCTCATCCCATTCGCCCGGTTGCGGCGCGAGCTTGTCGAGCTCGGCGAGCTGCCATGCGAGCTTTTCGCGTTCGAGCTGAAGCTCGCGCTCGTGCGCCTTTGCCGCGTCGATCGCCTGTGTCGCGTCGCGCCACACGCGCCATGCGCGCGCGACGTTGGCGGCATCGGCGGCCAAGCCCGCGTGCGTGTCGAACAGCTCGCGTTGCGCGTCGGGCCGCATCAGCAACTGGTGCGCATGCTGGCCGTGGATGTCGACCAGCATCTCGCCGAGCTCGCGCAGTTGGGCAAGCGTGGCGCTGGTGCCGTTGATGAACGCGCGCGAGCGGCCGTTCGCGTCGATCACGCGACGCAGCATCACGGTGTCCTCGGCATCGAACGCGTGCTCGTCGAGCCAGCGCGCGACGCGGTCGTGCGGCGTGAACTCGGCGGTGATGTCGGCGCGGCCGCAGCCGGCGCGCACGACGCTCGCGTCGGCGCGCTCGCCGAGGGCGAGCGCCAGCGCGTCGATCAGGATCGACTTGCCGGCGCCGGTTTCGCCGGAAAAGACGGTGAAGCCGCCGTCGAATTCGAGATCGAGCGCGGCGACGATGACGAAGTCGCGTATCGAGAGGTGGCGCAGCATGGTGTCGGGCTCGCTTGCGTCAGGACGCCTTGTCGTCTTCGTTCGATGCGTGTTCGTTCCAGTGCAGCTTCTTGCGCAGCGTCGCGTAATAGCTGTAGCCGATCGGGTGCAGGAACGGCACCGTGTGCTTCGAGCGGCGCACTTCGATCGTGTCGTTCAGCTCGAGCGCCGTGAAGGACTGCATGTCGAAGTTCACGTTGACGTCGCGACCGGCGACGATCTGGATGGCGATCTTCGAATCGTCCGGCAGCACGATCGGCCGGTTCGACAGCGCGTGCGGCGCGATCGGCACGAGCACGACGCCCTGCAGTTGCGGATGCAGGATCGGGCCGGCCGACGACAGCGCGTACGCGGTCGAGCCGGTGGGCGTCGCGACGATCAGGCCGTCCGAACGCTGGTTGTACATATAGCGGCCGTCGACCGACGCGCGCAGCTCGACCATCCCGGAAAAGCCGCTGCGGTTCACGACGACGTCGTTGAAGGCGAGCGCGTGGTAGATCGGTTCGCCGTTGCGCACGATCCGCGCCTCGAGCAGCGAGCGCTCCTCGCGCTCGAACTTGCCCGACAGGATCACCGGCACGAGCGCCTGCATGTCGGCTGCGGCGATGTCGGTGATGAAGCCGAGCCGCCCGTGGTTGATGCCGATCAACGGCGTCTTGTACGGCGCGAGCTGGCGGCCGATGCCGAGCATCGTGCCGTCGCCGCCGAGCACCACCGCGACGTCCGCGCGCGCGCCGATTTCCGCCGGCGTGAGCGCCGGATAGCCCGAGATGCCGATCTCGCGCGCGGTATCGGCCTCGAACACGACGTCGAAGCCGAGTTTCGCGATGCAGCCAGCGAGCGTGGCGAGCGGCTCGGCGATGCCGGGCGTGTTGCTCCGGCCGACGAGCGCAACAGTATTGAACTGATTACCGGTTTTCATGCCGGCATTACACCATAGCTCGTTGACGAAAAGAACCGGCTCCGCGCGCACGGGGCCGGATCGGCCGGCCGGCGCGATGAACGCTGCGGCCACTCGCCGCGCCCGCCCGGTTGCGCTAAAATTTTCCACCATGCTAGATCCTCGCGCACGAACCCTCCTCAAAACCCTGATCGAACGGTATATCGCCGACGGTCAGCCGGTCGGCTCGCGCACGTTGTCCCGTTACTCCGGGCTCGAGCTGAGCCCGGCGACGATCCGCAACGTGATGTCCGACCTGGAGGAGCTCGGCCTCGTGTCCAGCCCGCATACCTCCGCCGGGCGCGTCCCGACGCCGCGCGGTTACCGGCTGTTCGTCGACACGATGTTGACGGTCGAGGCGCCGATCGACGCCGAGGCCGTCGCGCGGCAGGTGCAGAACACGCTGCAGGCCGGCGAGCCGCAGCAGCGCGTGGTGGCGGCGGCGGCGAGCGTGCTGTCGAACCTGTCGCAGTTCGCCGGCGTCGTGCTGACGCCGCGGCGCAGCCACGTGTTCAAGCAGATCGAATTCATGCGGCTGTCGGACAAGCGGATCCTGCTGATCATCGTCACGCCCGAAGGCGACGTGCAGAACCGGATGCTCGCGACGCCGCGCGACTACACGCCGTCGCAGCTGACCGAGGCGTCGAACTACATCAACGCGCACTTTGCCGGCCTGTCGTTCGACGAGGTGCGCCGCCGCCTGCGCGACGAGATCGACCAGCTGCGCGGCGACATGACCACGCTGATGCACGCGGCCGTGACGGCCAGCACCGAGGTGCCCGACACCGAGGACACCGTGCTGATTTCCGGCGAGCGCAACCTGCTCGAGGTGGCTGACCTGTCGTCCGACATGGCGCGGCTGCGCAAGCTGTTCGACGTGTTCGACCAAAAGACGGGCCTCCTGCAACTGCTCGACGTGTCGAGCCACGCCCAGGGCGTGCAGATATTCATCGGCGGCGAATCGACGCTCGTGCCGATCGAGGAAATGAGCGTCGTCACCGCGCCGTACGAGGTGAACGGCAAGATCGTCGGCACGCTCGGCGTGATCGGCCCGACCCGCATGGCGTACAACCGCGTGATCCCGATCGTCGACATCACGGCGCGGCTGCTGTCGCTCGCGCTGAGCCAGCAATAAGCCGGCCGCTTGCGCACCGTCATCGTTCTGTCATCGTCCCGCCATCGTGCCGCGGCGCCGTGTGCGCCGCCAGTCGGCCGAACGGCCAGCCGCCCCGATCGAGGCGGCCCGCTATAATTGAGAGCCGTTCGACTGCGTGCCGCGAGCACGATCCTGCCCATGCGCTTTGACCTTGAGCCGCCTTCGAGCGTCGCGGCTGCCCATCGCATCGGTGTGCTGCTGATCAATCTCGGCACGCCCGACGCCCCGACCCCGCGCGCGGTGCGCCGCTATCTCGCCGAATTCCTGTCCGATCCGCGCGTCGTCGAAATTCCGCAGGCCATCTGGCAGGTGCTGCTGCGCACGGTGATCCTGCCGTTGCGCGGCCGCGCGTCGGCGAAGAAATACGCGGCGGTCTGGATGCCTGAAGGCTCGCCGTTGCGGGTGTACACCGAACGCCAGACCGAAGGCGTGCGGCATTTGCTCGCAGCGAACGATTATCAGGTGCAGGTCGATTACGCGATGCGCTACGGCAGCCCGAACATCGCGCAGGCGCTCGCGCAGTTCAAGCGCGCGGGCGTCGAACGCGTGCTGTTGATGCCGATGTATCCGCAATACTCGGCGTCCACCACCGCAACCGCGTTCGATGCCGCGTTCGCCGCGCTCACGCGGATGCGCAACCAGCCGGAAGTGCGCACGGTGCGGCACTATGCCGACCATCCGGCCTATATCCATGCGCTCGCCGAGCAGGTGCGTCACTACTGGGCGCAGCACGGCCGGCCCGACTTCGCGGCCGGCGACAAGCTCGTACTGAGCTTCCACGGCGTGCCGAAGCGCACGCTCGACCTGGGCGACCCCTATCACGACCAGTGCCAGCAGACGGGCGCACTGCTGATGGCCGCGCTCGGGCTGTCCACGCTCGAATGCCGCGTGACGTTCCAGTCGCGCTTCGGCAAGGCCGAGTGGCTGCAGCCGTACACGGCGCCGACGCTGCGCGAGCTCGGCGAGGCCGGCGTGCGGCGCGCCGACGTGTTCTGTCCGGGCTTCACGGCCGATTGCCTGGAGACGATCGAGGAAATCGGCATGGAAGTGCGCGACGAGTTTCTCGCGGGCGGCGGCCAGGCGTTCCACCGGATACCGTGCCTGAACGGGGCGTCCGCGTGGATCGGCGCGCTCGGCGAGATCGTCGCCGAGAATCTGCAGGGCTGGCCGGCCAAGGCGGCGCAGCCCGAAACGGTGAGTTGAACGCGATGAACTACAGGATTTCGACCGAACCGGGCGCGAAACTGCGCATCGACAAGTGGCTGTGGGCGGCGCGGTTCTTCAAGACGCGTTCGCTTGCATCGGACGCGGTCGACAAGGGCCACGTGAAGATCGGCGGCGCGGCCGTCAAGCCGTCGAAGGACGTGCGCGTCGGCGACGAGGTCGAGATTGCGATCGACGGAGTGGTCTGGCACATTGCCGTGCTGGGCATCTGCGACGTGCGCGGGCCGGCGAGCGTCGCGCAGACGCTCTACGCGGAAACCGAGGCCGGCCGCACCGCGCGGCTCGCCGAACTCGAACGGCGCCGTACCTACCGGGAGCCGGCGGCCGAGCTGCACGGCCGGCCGACCAAGCGCGACCGTCGCATCATCGACAGATTTTCGGGTGAACGCTGAACATCTGGTCGAACGTCGCGCGGGCGCTGCCGTATTCGGTGGTGCGGTCGGTGACGGCGCCGGACAGGCAGATGGTGGTGGTGCCGGCAATGAGTACCAGCGCGACCACCGATATCGCAAAGGTCAGTTTCACGGTACTCGCCTCATGGTGGATGTCGGGCGGCGGCAAGCTAGGGTTAACGCGCTTTCCGACGCTTGAATGGAGTGTAGTGCAGGCCCCGATGCCGAGCTAGTACTTGCCTGGTAAGCGGTGTTACCGGTCGTTTCGTCCAATCTGGCGGCAAATGCGTGCAATCGCGCGCCGCGCGCGCGGTTGTTTCGCGGTCTTCACGAATCGGCGCGGATAACCCTCTTGAAATCGCAGTTTCCGGCCTTATTTGCAGCAGCAATGTGCGGCGCCGCGGGCATACGGCCCGGCGGTTGCCGGTTTGGCTTCAACCTCTAATCGACTTTCAGCGACATGGAAAACACGCAAGAGAACCCGGCTACCCAATCGGCCGAAGACATCGGCAGCGCGAAGCAAGCGGCACAAGGCGCCGCTCCCGCCGCCGAAGCCGCCGACGCGGCGCTCGCGGAGGCTCAAGCCAAGGTCGCCGAGCTGCAGGAGAGCTACCTGCGGGCGAAGGCCGAGACCGAAAACGTCCGTCGCCGCGCGCAGGACGACGTGTCGAAGGCGCACAAGTTTGCGATCGAGAGCTTCGCCGAGCACCTGCTGCCGGTGCTCGACAGCCTCGAGGCGGCTGCCGTCGATACCTCCGGCGACATCGCGAAGGTGCGCGAAGGCGTCGAGCTGACGCTGCGCCAGTTGACGAGCGCGCTCGAGAAGGGCCGCGTCGTCGCGATCAACCCGGTCGGCGAGAAGTTCGACCCGCACCAGCACCAGGCGATTTCGATGGTCCCGGCCGAGCAGGAGCCGAACACCGTCGTGGCCGTGCTGCAAAAAGGCTACATGATCGCCGACCGCGTGCTGCGCCCGGCGCTCGTCACCGTCGCGCAGCCGAAGTAAGGCGGCCGCGATGCTTCCCGCCGGCGTCGATCCGGCTGCGTTCGAGGCGTTCGACATGCAGGCGTTGGCGGCCGACACGTTCGACGCCGAACTCGCCGGCGCCGGCGACGCGCTGGCCGTCGTGTTCTTCTGGGGCGTCGACTGCTTCAACTGCGAGATCGCGAAGAAGGCGATGCTCGCGCAACCCGACGCGATCCGCGCGCTGGGCCTGAAGTGGTTCCATTGCAACGTCTACGAACATCATGAGCTGGGGCGCCGCTTCGGCCTGCACGGCGTGCCGACGTGGTTCTTCTTCCACGGCGGCAAGCGGCTCGGCCGCGCGACCGGCTGGCATGGGCTCGCGCAGTTCGAGGCGGCGGTGGCCGCGGCGCGCGCGAAGATCGCCGCGGCGTCCGGCGACGGCCGCGGCACCCCGCACGATCCGAATACCGGCGGCGATTGAAAAAATTTAATATCCGCATCGCTTGGCGGGTCTTGAAAACGGATCGGCCGGACGCATTTCGGGAACAGAGTTGAATTCTGGCGTGCGAAACCGCCCAAAAACGTGGGGTTTCGCGCAGCAAACAGGCATTTCTGGAGATTAGGAAAAATGGGAAAGATCATCGGTATTGACCTCGGCACCACGAACTCGTGCGTCGCCATCATGGAAGGCAATCAGGTCAAGGTCATCGAGAACTCGGAAGGCGCGCGCACGACGCCGTCGATCATCGCCTACATGGACGATAACGAAGTGCTCGTCGGCGCACCGGCCAAGCGTCAGTCCGTGACCAACCCGAAGAACACGCTGTTCGCGGTGAAGCGCCTGATCGGCCGTCGCTTCGAAGAGAAGGAAGTCCAGAAGGACATCGGCCTGATGCCGTACGCGATCATCAAGGCCGACAACGGCGACGCATGGGTCGAAGCGCACGGCGAGAAGCTCGCGCCGCCGCAGATTTCGGCTGAAGTGCTGCGCAAGATGAAGAAGACGGCCGAAGACTACCTCGGCGAGCCGGTCACGGAAGCCGTGATCACGGTGCCGGCGTACTTCAACGACAGCCAGCGTCAGGCGACCAAGGACGCCGGCCGCATCGCGGGCCTCGAAGTCAAGCGGATCATCAACGAGCCGACCGCCGCGGCGCTCGCGTTCGGCCTCGACAAGGCAGAGAAGGGTGACCGCAAGATCGCCGTGTACGACCTCGGCGGCGGTACGTTCGACGTGTCGATCATCGAAATCGCGGACGTCGACGGCGAAATGCAGTTCGAAGTGCTGTCGACCAACGGCGACACGTTCCTCGGCGGCGAAGACTTCGACCAGCGCATCATCGATTACATCATCGGCGAGTTCAAGAAGGAGCAGGGCGTCGACCTGTCGAAGGACGTGCTCGCGCTGCAGCGCCTGAAGGAAGCGGCCGAAAAGGCGAAGATCGAGCTGTCGTCGAGCCAGCAGACCGAAATCAACCTGCCGTACATCACGGCGGACGCATCGGGTCCGAAGCACTTGAACCTGAAGATCACCCGCGCGAAGCTGGAAGCGCTGGTGGAAGACCTCGTCGAGCGCACGATCGAACCGTGCCGCATCGCGATCAAGGACGCCGGCGTCAAGGTGTCGGACATCGACGACGTGATCCTGGTCGGCGGCCAGACCCGCATGCCGAAGGTGCAGGAGAAGGTGAAGGAGTTCTTCGGCAAGGAACCGCGCCGTGACGTGAACCCGGACGAAGCCGTCGCGGTTGGCGCGGCGATCCAGGGCCAGGTTCTGTCGGGCGACCGCAAGGACGTGCTGCTGCTCGACGTGACCCCGCTGTCGCTCGGCATCGAGACGCTCGGCGGCGTGATGACGAAGATGATCACCAAGAACACGACGATCCCGACGAAGCACTCGCAGGTGTATTCGACGGCGGACGACAACCAGTCGGCCGTGACGATCAAGGTGTTCCAGGGCGAACGCGAGATGGCCGCGGGCAACAAGCTGCTCGGCGAGTTCAACCTCGAAGGCATCCCGCCCGCACCGCGCGGCGTGCCGCAGATCGAAGTGACCTTCGACATCGACGCGAACGGCATCCTGCACGTCGGCGCGAAGGACAAGGCGACCGGCAAGGAAAACAAGATCACGATCAAGGCGAACTCGGGCCTGTCTGATGCCGAAATCGACCAGATGATCAAGGACGCGGAAGCGAACGCGGCGGAAGACCACAAGCTGCGTGAGCTGGCCGATTCGCGCAACCAGGGCGACGCGCTCGTCCACAGCACGAAGAAGGCGCTCACCGAGTACGGCGACAAGCTGGACGCGGGCGAGAAGGAAAAGATCGAAGCGGCGCTGAAGTCGCTCGAGGACGTCCTGAAGGATACGTCGGCCGACAAGGCGGCGATCGACGCGAAGGTCGAGGAGCTCGGCAAGGCTTCGCAGAAGCTCGGCGAAAAGATGTACGCCGACATGCAGGCGCAGCAGGCCGGTGCGGCGGGCGCGGCAGGTGCAGCGGAAGGCGCGGCCCATGCGGGCGGCGCGCAGCAGGCAGCTGACGACGTCGTCGACGCCGAGTTCAAGGAAGTGAAGAAGGACTAAGCCGGGTTGCCATGGCACCGCACGCCGCGCACGACGCGCGGTGTGCGGTGCGGCTGAACAGCGGTCTGTCTTTCCTTCCGGATGGCCGGATCGACTCCACGCCTGGCGGGCCTCGCGGCCCTCCGGGCACATTTGTTTTTTGGCGGGTGCTGCGTGAGCCGTCCGCGGACGGTGCAGCGCCAGACGAGTCGAGAGACTTTACTGCGGGCGAAAGGAGCCGCCGCGTGCGCGATGCGTGGCGGCACAGTGAATCGATATGGCGAAACGGGATTACTACGAGGTTCTGGGCGTCGCGAAGAATGCGAGCGACGACGAAATCAAGAAGGCATATCGCAAGCTTGCGATGAAGTACCACCCCGACCGCAATCCGGACAACAAGGATGCGGAAGAGCATTTCAAGGAGGCGAAGGAAGCCTATGAAATGCTGTCGGACGGCCAGAAGCGTGCAGCGTACGACCAGTACGGCCACGCGGGCGTCGATCCGAACATGGCCGGCGCGGGCGGTCAGGGCTTCGGCGGCTTCGCGGATGCGTTCGGCGACATCTTCGGCGACATCTTCGGTCAGGCCGCGGGCGGCGCCGCGCGCGGCGGCCGCGGCGGCCCGCAGGTGTATCGCGGCGCGGACCTGCGCTACAGCATGGAGATCACGCTGGAGCAGGCCGCGCACGGCTACGATACGCAGATCCGCGTGCCGAGCTGGGTGTCGTGCGAAGTCTGTCACGGCTCGGGCGCGAAGCCCGGCACGAAGCCGGAAACCTGCCCGACCTGTCACGGCCAGGGCACGGTGCGCATGTCGCAGGGCTTCTTCAGCATCCAGCAGACCTGCCCGAAGTGTCACGGCACCGGCACCTACATCCCCGAACCGTGCGCGCACTGCCATGGCTCGGGCAAGGTGAAGGAAACCAAGACGCTCGAGGTGAAGATCCCGGCCGGCATCGACGACGGGATGCGGATCCGCTCGGCCGGCAACGGCGAGCCGGGCATCAACGGCGGGCCGCCGGGCGACCTGTACGTCGAGATCCACATCAAGCCGCACGCGGTGTTCGAGCGCGACGGCGACGATCTGCACTGCCAGATGCCGATCCCGTTCACGACCGCCGCGCTCGGCGGCGAGATCGAGGTGCCGACGCTGGCCGGCCGCGCGTCGTTCCCGGTGCCGGAAGGCACGCAGTCGGGCAAGACGTTCCGGCTGCGCGGCAAGGGCATCAAGGGGCTGCGCTCGAGCATCGCCGGCGATCTGTACGTGCACGTGCAGGTCGAGACGCCGGTGAAGCTGACCGACCAGCAGCGCGACCTGCTCAAGCAGTTCGAGAAGTCGCTGGCCGAGGGCGGTGCGCGTCACAGCCCGCAGAGCAAGAGCTGGTTCGACCGCATGAAGAGCTTCTTCGAGTGAACGCATGACTGAAGGCTGCGAGAGCGCGTCGTTCGCGCTCTTGGACGATTGCGACTCGACCGCGTCCGAGCGGTCGAGTCGTTTGTATTCCGGTTTCGTGCACGAACGCGTCTGCACGGATCCGGCACGGCTCGACGAGGTCGACGCGGCGCTCGCGCAGGATCTGCGCGACGGGCTGCACGCGGTCGTCGTCGGCGATTACGAATTCGGGCGCAATCTGCAACGAGCGCAGCCGGGCGACGCCCCGCTGCGCTTTTTGCTGTATGCGCGCTGCGAGCGCCTGTCGCGCGACGAAGCCGACGCATGGCTCGCGCAGCAGGACGGCGGCGGCCCGCCGTCGATCGCGGGCGTCGCGCATGTCGCCAAGAGCGTGTCGCGCGACGCATTCGACGCGGCGATAGCGGCCGTGCACGACGCGCTGCGCGCGGGCGATTCGTACCAGATCAACTACACGTATCGGCTGAATTTCGACATGTTCGGCACGCCGCTCGCGCTGTACCGGCGGCTGCGCGCGCGTCAGCCGGTGCGTTACGGCGCGCTGATCGCGCTGCCCGACGGCGGGTGGGTCGTATCGTGTTCGCCGGAGCTGTTCGTCGAGAAGCACGGCGACGTGCTGCGCGCGCGGCCGATGAAGGGCACCGCACCGCGCTCGGCCGATCCGCACGAAGATGCCGCGGCGGCCGCGTTCCTCGCGAACGATCCGAAGAACCGCGCCGAAAACGTGATGATCGTCGACCTGCTGCGCAACGACGTGTCGCGCATCGCCCGCACGGGCTCGGTGAAGGTGCCGGCGCTGTTCTCGGTCGAGCCGTATGCGTCGGTGTGGCAGATGACGTCGACCGTCGAGGCCGGCTGGCGCGATGGCACCACGTTCGCGCAGATGCTGCGCGCGCTGTTTCCGTGCGGGTCGATCACCGGCGCGCCGAAGCACAAGACGATGGAGCTGATCGATGCGATCGAGGCGACGCCGCGCGGGCTCTACACGGGTGCGATCGGCTGGCTCGATGCGCCGCACGGGGCGTCGAGCGGCGCGGCCGGTTGCGGCGACTTCTGCCTGTCGGTCGCGATCCGGACGCTGATGATCGAGGCGGCTGAAGCAGTCGCGGCGTTGGAAGCACCTGAAGCACACAGAGCATCCCAAGCACCTCAAGCACCTCAAGCACCCGAAGCACCCGAAGCACCCGAAGCACCCGAAGCACCCGAAGCACCCGAAGCACCCGAAGCACCCGAAGCACCCGAAGCACCCGAAGCACCCGAAGCACCCACCGCGATCCCCCCGTTGGGTTCCCCTGCCACAGCCGCCGCCGCGCCGCACGGAGAGCGCGCCGCCGCCTCTACCGGCCGTTGGCGCGGCACGATGGGCGTCGGCGCGGGCATCGTCCTCGACAGCGTGGCCGCCGACGAATACGCGGAGTGCGAATTGAAAGCGCGTTTCCTAACCGACGCCGATCCCGGCTTCCGCTTGTTCGAAACCACCGCCGCGACGCGCGCGACCGGCATCCGCCACGTCGAGCGCCATCTCGCCCGGCTGCAACGCAGCGCCGACGCGTTCGGCTTTCGCTTCGACGCCGCCGCGTTGCGCCGCGCGATCGACGCGCGCTGCGCGGCGCTCGACGGCGACGGCCCGTACCGGATGAAGCTCGCGCTCGCGAAGGACGGCACGCTCGAGATCACCGTCGCGGCGCTGCAGCCGCTGCCGGCGGGGCCGGTCGGTGTGATGCTTGCGTCTGCGCACGGCTTCGCGCCGACGCGCAGCGACGACGCGCTGCTGCTGCACAAGACGACCCACCGTGCCGAATACGACCGCGCATGGCAGGCGGCCGAGGCGCTCGGCGGCTTCGACATGCTGTTCGTCAACGAGCGCGGCGAGGTGACCGAAGGCGGCCGCTCGAACTTGTTCGTGAAGCTCGACGGGCGCTGGGTCACGCCGCCGCTGGCGAGCGGCGTGCTGCCGGGCGTGATGCGCGGCGTGCTGCTCGACGATCCGGCGTTCGACGCGCTGGAGCGGATCGTCACGCGCGACGACCTCGCGCGCGCGGATGCGCTGCTGCTGACCAACGCGCTGCGCGGCGCGCTCGACGCCGTGTTGAAATGATGCACTGATGGCCCGCGCGGCGTGCCGCATAGATAAAAAAGCGCGGCGTCCCGTACAGGACGCCGCGCTTTTTTGTCCGGGCCGCGCGCCCGGCGAGCGAGCGGCCGGCCCGCGGATCAGAACGAATGCTCGGGGCCGGGGAACGTGCACTCCTTCACCGCGCTGACGTACGCTTCGACGGCGGCCTGGATGCTCGGCTGGCCTTGCATGAAATCTTTCACGAAGCGCGGCCGCTTGCCGGGGAAGATGCCCAGCATGTCGTGCAGCACCAGCACCTGGCCCGAGCAATCGAGCCCCGCGCCGATCCCGATCGTCGGGATCTTCAGCATGTGCGTGACTTCGGCGGCCACGAGCGTCGGCACCGCTTCGAGCACGACGAGCTGCGCGCCGGCGTCCTCGATCGCGCGCGCGTCGCGCAGCAACTGCGCGGCGCCGGCTTCGGTGCGGCCCTGAACCTTGAAGCCGCCGAACGCATGCACCGACTGCGGCGTGAGGCCGAGATGCGCGCACACCGGCACCGAGCGTTCGACGAGAAAGCGGATCGTGTCGGCGAGCCATTCGCCGCCTTCGAGCTTGACCATCTGCGCGCCCGCGCGCATCAGCGCGACCGAATGGGCGAACGCTTCCGCGGGCGTGCCGTAGGTGCCGAACGGCAGATCGGCGACGACCAGCGCGCGCGGCTGCACGCGCGCGACGCACGCGGTGTGGTACGCGATGTCGTCGAGCGACACGGGCAGCGTGGTCGTGTGGCCTTGCAGCACGTTGCCGAGCGAGTCGCCGATCAGCAGCACGTCGGTGCCGGCGCGATCGAGCAGCGCGGCGAAGCTCGCGTCGTAGCAGGTCAGCATCGCGATCTTCTCGCCGGCTTCGCGCATTGCCTGCAGCTTCGGCACAGTGATCGCAGGCCGGCTCGATTCCTGGAGATAGGTCATGGGGAAATCCGGTTCGAATGGGGGAGGAACGGCGGGCGGTGCGCGCGTCAGCGCGTCGTCTCGCCCTTGACGAAGAATTCCTTGCGGCCGCGCATCGTGTCGATGCGCTCGATCAGCAGCGCGAGGTCTTCGGGGGAATCCAGCGGGTTCAGATGTTCGGCCGCGACCGTCAGTACCGGCGTGCGGTCGTAGTGATAGAAGAATTCGTTGTAGGCGTCGACCAGCGCGCGCAGGTACGCGTCGCTGATCTGCAGCTCCATCGGCAGGCCGCGCTTCTGGATGCGCGAGAACAGCACCTCGGGGCTCGCCTGCAGATAGACGACCAGATCGGGCGCGGGCGCCTGCGGTACGTCGACGTGCGCGGCGATCGCGCGGTACAGCTGCCATTCGTCTTCCGGCAGGTTCAGCCGCGCGAAGATGTCGTTCTTCTGCGGCATGAAATCGGCGACCACCGGCCGGCCGGTGTCGAGCGCGCCGAGCAGCTCGCGCGCCTGCTGCGCGCGCTGCAGCGCGAACGCGAGCTGCGCGGGCAGCGCGTAGCGCGCGGTGTCGCGGTAGAAGCGTTCGAGAAACGGGTTGTCCTGCGGGCGCTCGAGCAGCGCCTGCATCGACCAGCGTTCGGCGAGCAGGCGCGCCAGCGTCGTCTTGCCGACGCCGATCGGGCCTTCGATCACCAGGTAGCGGTGCGGGGCGCGCAGATCGGGCGCGGTGACGGTCAGCGGAGCATTGTTCATCGGCAGCGGTTCTTGTCGGCGTCTGCGCCGGCGGCGAGGGCCTTCTGCATCAGGCATTGGCAGGTCTGCACCTTCTCGACGCGCTGATCGGCGACGGCCGCGAGAAATGCGTCGGCGCGGCCGCGCAGCGGGATGTCGAGCGCCGGGTCGATTTCGATGAGCGGCACGAGCGCGAAGGCGCGGTCGGTGAGGCGGGGATGCGGGACGATCAGGTCGGGCTCGTCGATCGCATCGGTGCCGAACAGCAGGATGTCGAGGTCGAGCGTGCGCGGTGCGTTGCGATACGGGCGCTCGCGCCCGAAGTGATGTTCGATCTTCTGGCAGAGCGCGAGCAGCTCGCGGGCCGACAGCGTCGTGTCGAGCTTGACGACGCAGTTGTAGTAATCGTCGCCGCTCGCTTCGAACGGCGCCGTGCGATACAGGCTCGATTTGCCGAGGACCGAGATGGCGCGCTGCTGTGCCAGGCACACCACCGCGTCCTTCAGAGTCTGGCGCGCATCGCCGAGATTCGCCCCCAGTCCGATATATGCAACCGTCATGGCATCACTTCCTACGTCGTTCGCCAGCGAGCGTCAGTCGCCCGAACCGCCCTCGGTGTCCCGCGACTGCTCGGCTGCACCTTCGCCCGGCTGGCGGTTTCGCGCGCCGCCGCGGCGGCGCCGCTTGCGCGGCGATTTTTCCTTCGGACCGCCCTGCGTGAGGAGGGCCTCACGCGCGGCTGCATCGCCTTCGATGAAATCCGTCCACCACTGGCCGACCTCTGCATCGAGCTCGCCGGATTCGCAGCGTAACAGGAGGAAATCATACCCCGCTCTAAATCTTTGGTGTTCCAGCAGCCGCATCGCACTGCGGCCCGAGCGCTTCTCGAGGCGCAGCTGCAGCCCCCAGATCTCGCGCATGTCGGCCGAGTAGCGCTTGTGGATCGCGAGCTTCTCGGTCTGCATGTCGAGCACGTCGTCCATCGCGCGATGCAGGGCCGGCACCGGGAATTCGCCGTCGGCCGAGTATTGCTCGAAGCGCTGGCGCATGTCGTGCCACAGCAGCGTCGCGAACAGGAAGCCGGGCGACACCGGCTTGCCGGCGCGCACGCGCGCGTCGGTGTTGTTCAGCGCGAGCGTGATGAACTTCTCGCCCTGCGGCTGTTCGAGCACGACGTCGAGCAGCGGCAGCAGCCCGTGGTGCAGCCCCTGCTCGCGCAGCTGCTTCAGGCACGCGAGCGCGTGGCCCGACAGCAGCAGCTTCAGCATCTCGTCGAACAGGCGCGCGGCCGGCACGTTGTTGATCAGGTCGGCCAGCGGCTTGATCGGCTCGCGCGTGTGCGGCTCGATCTCGAAGCCGAGCTTCGCCGCGAAGCGCACCACGCGCAGCATCCGCACCGGATCCTCGCGATAGCGGGTGGCCGGATCGCCGATCATCCGCAGCAGACGGGCGCGCATGTCGGCCATCCCGTCGTGGTAATCGAGCACCGTCTGCGTCGACGGGTCGTAGTACATCGCGTTGATCGTGAAGTCGCGGCGCGCCGCGTCTTCGTGCTGCTCGCCCCAGACGTTGTCGCGCAGCACGCGGCCGCTCGCGTCGACCGCATGCGTACGGCGATCGAGCTCGTCGCGCTTCAGGCGCTTCGGCGGCTCGGCCGGCGCGGCCTCGGGCGGCGCATCGACCAGCGCGCGGAACGTCGACACCTCGATCAGCTCCTGACCGAACTGCACGTGCACGATCTGGAAGCGGCGGCCGATCAGGCGGGCGCGGCGGAACAGGCGCTGCACCTCGGTCGGCGTCGCGTCGGTCGCGACGTCGAAGTCCTTCGGCGCGATCCCGAACAGCAGGTCGCGCACCGCGCCGCCGACGATGAACGCACGGAAGCCCGCCTGCTGCAGCGTGTCGGTCACGCGCACCGCGTTCTTCGAGATCAGCGACGGATCGATCCGGTGCACGCTGGCCGGCACGACGGTCGGTTCGTGGTTGCTGCGCGGCTTCTTCGCCGCGGCGGTGCCGCGGCTGCCCTTGGCGGCGCGCGGCGAGGTGGCGGGCGGTTCGGCCGAGGCCGAAGCTGAGGCTGCTGCGGCCGGGGCCGCTTGCTCGGCGCCGTCCTGGCCGAGCAGCTTGCGAATGAATTTTTTGATCACGACGTTCAGAAGAGGTCCAGGATGCGCCAGCCGCGGTTGCTTGCATGCGCGCGCAGCGTGTCGTCGGGGTTGGTCGCGATCGGGTCGGTGACTTTCTCGAGCAACGGGATGTCGTTGTGCGAGTCGCTGTAGAAGTAGCTGTGCTCGAAGTCGTCCCAGTGCTTGCCGAGCGACGCGAGCCATGCTTCGGTGCGCACGATCTTGCCTTCGCGATAGCTCGGCGTGCCGGTCGGCCGGCCCGTGTACGGCGAGTCGGGATGCCCGTCGGTCGTTTCGACTTCGCACGCGATCAGCGTCTCGACGCCGAATGCGGTCGCGATCGGGCGCGTGATGAATTCGTTGGTCGCCGTCACGACGCAGCACAGATCGCCGGCGTCGAGGTGCTTGCGCACCAGCTCGAGCGCGGCGGGCGTCATCGCGGGGCGGATCACCTCGTGCATGTACTGCTCGTGCCATTCGGCCAGCTGCGCGCGCGAATACTTCGCGAGCGGCGTGAGCATCGCGCACAGGTACGCGTGGATGTCGAGCTTGCCGGCCTTGTAGTCGGCGAAGAACTGATCGTTCTGACGCGAGAAGCTTTCCGCGTCGACGATGCCGAGCTTCACCATGAAGCGACCCCATTCGTGGTCGCTATCGGTCGGGATCAGCGTGTGATCGAGGTCAAAGAGTGCCAGATTAGTCATGGAAGGGCATTTTACTCGAAGCGGTTCGGGCCTGTGCCGGGCGGCGCGATGTCGTCGCCCGGGCGCGCCAGCATCCGGCGCAGCAGCGGCAGCGTGACCGCGCGCTTCTGCTCGAGCGAGAAGCGGTCGAGCGCGTCGAGCAGCGCCATCAGGCTCGGCATGTCACGGCGGAAATGGGTCAGCAGGTACGCGGCGATGTCATCGGTGAGCGCGATGCCGCGCTCCTTCGCCGCGAGCTTCAGCACGGCGATCTTGCCGGCGTCGGACGGCGGCGACAGGTGGAACACCAGCCCCCAGCCGAGCCGCGTGCGCAGGTCTTCGCGCACGTCGAGCGCGAGCGGCGCCGCGGGGCCCGCGGCCACGAACGCGCTCGACGGATGCGCACGGACTTCGTTGAACAGGTTGAACAGCGCGACCTGCTGCGCGTCGCTCATCTTGTCGCAGTCGTCGATCGCGTAGATGCCGATGCGCGGGTCGAACGTGAACGCGCCGAGCGGGCTCTGCGGCGTCAGGTAGCGCGCATAGCCGTACGACGCGTCGCTCACGAGCGCCTGCAGCAGGTGGGTGCGGCCGCTGCCCGGCTCGCCCCAGATGTAGAACGACCGGTCCGGCACGGGGCCCGCCGCGAGCGCGAGGTCGAGCTTCTGGAGCCGCGACACGAGCTCGTCGTTCTCCTCGTTCATGATGAAGTTGTCGAACGTGGCGGGCGGCGGCGTGCCGAGATCGAGCGTCAGTTGACGGGTCACGACGGTCACAATGCGAGGCGGTTGACGAAACGCGTGCCGTACGCGAGGCACGCACCGGGGATCGCGCCGACACCGGCCGCCCGCGTGGCCGCGCGCATCCGCGTGCGCAGCGTGGCGCACGGCTCGCGGAGCGGGAAAAACGGGGACGTGTCGACCAAGATGCAATCCCTGACGAATCGGTGCTGGGAATTCCGGCCAACGGGCCGGCTTCGGGTAAAATCGCATTTTACCGACCTTCTCGCATTCCCCCATGAATCCTCCGAAATCCGCTCCCGACGCTCAGGGTCTGTCCTACCGCGACGCAGGCGTCGACATCGACGCGGGCGACGCGCTCATCGACAAGATCAAGCCTTTTGCGAAGAAAACGCTGCGCGACGGCGTGCTCGGCGGCATCGGCGGCTTCGGCGCGCTGTTCGAAGTGCCGAAGAAGTACCGGGAGCCCGTGCTCGTGTCGGGCACCGACGGCGTGGGCACCAAGCTGAAGCTCGCATTTCATCTGAACAAACACGACACCGTCGGCCAGGATCTGGTCGCGATGAGCGTGAACGACATCCTCGTGCAAGGCGCCGAGCCGCTGTTCTTCCTCGACTACTTCGCCTGCGGCAAGCTCGACGTCGACACGGCCGCGACCGTCGTCAAGGGCATCGCCCATGGCTGCGAGCTGTCGGGCTGCGCGCTGATCGGCGGCGAAACGGCCGAGATGCCGGGCATGTACCCGGACGGCGAATACGACCTGGCCGGTTTTGCGGTCGGCGCGGTCGAGAAGAGCAAGATCATCGACGGCAGCACGATCGGCGCGGGCGACGTGGTGCTCGGCCTCGCATCGAGCGGCATCCATTCGAACGGCTTCTCGCTGGTGCGCAAGATCATCGAGCGCGCGAACCCCGACCTGTCGGCCGATTTCCACGGCCGCTCGCTGGCGGACACGCTGATGGCGCCCACCCGCATCTACGTGAAGCCGTTGCTCGCGCTGATGCAGAAGCTGACGGTGAAGGGCATGGCGCACATCACCGGCGGCGGTCTCGTCGAGAACATTCCGCGCGTGCTGCGCGAAGGCCTCACCGCCGAGCTCGACCAGAACGCCTGGCCGCTGCCGCCGCTGTTCAAGTGGCTGCAGGAGCACGGCGGCGTTGCGGACGCCGAAATGCACCGCGTGTTCAACTGCGGGATCGGGATGGCCGTGATCGTCGCGGCAGCCGATGCGGACGCGGCGATCGCCGACCTGACGGCCGCCGGCGAGCAGGTGTGGAAGATCGGCACCGTGCGTGCGAGCCGCGAAGGCGAGGCGCAGACGGTCGTGGTCTGACGCGCCGCCGCAGCATGCAGTGACGAAAGCCGCCCGGAGACGATCCGGGCGGTTTTTTTTCGCGCTCGGCGCGGGCGTGCCGATGCGGCATTGAAGGAGGGACGACGATGACCGAAGACGAACACGCGATTCGCACGCTGGTGGAAACCTGGTTCGTGTCGAGCCGCCGCGGCGATCTGGCGACCGTGCTCGACCTGATCGCCGACGATGCGATCTTCATGGTCGCCGGCCAGCCGCCGTTCGACAAGGCGGCGTTCGCAGCCGCATCGCGCGGCGCGCACGCGGCGGCCGTCGACGGCCGTTACCGGATCGACGAGCTGCGCGTGATGGGCGACTGGGCGTATCTGCGCAATTTCATCGAGATCGACGCGACGCCGCCGGGCGGCGACACCGTGCGGCGCTCGGGCCACACGCTGACGATCTTCCGCAAGCGCGACGGCCGCTGGCAGCTGGTGCGCGACGCCAATCTCGTGACGCTCGCGCAGTAAGTGCGGCGGCTCGCGACGCGGGCGCGTCAGCGCGCGGCGAGGCCGTCGAGCACGCGCTCGAGCGCATCGAGCGCCTGCGCGGTCGAATCGCGTGCGATGCAGTCGACCACGATCCGTTCGGGCATCGCGCGCAGCCACGTGATCTGCCGTTTGCACAGCTGGCGCGTCGCGAAGATGCCCTTGTCGCGCATCGTCCGGTAGTCGATGGCGCCGTCGAGGTACTCCCACGCCTGCCGGTAGCCGACGCAGCGCATCGACGGCAGCCCCAGATGAAGATCCTCGCGGCGGCGCAGTCGTTCGACTTCGTCGATGAAGCCCGCCTCGAGCATCGCGTCGAAGCGCTGCGCGATGCGCGCATGCAGCACCGCGCGGTCCGACGGCTCGAGCGCGACCGGCACGAAGCGGTAGGCGGCGGCCGCATCGTCCGCGGCGCGCGGCGCGGCGAGCAGCGTGGACATCGGTTGCCCGCTCAGCATGCACACCTCGAGCGCGCGCTGGATGCGCTGCGCATCGTTCGGCGCGAGCCGCGCGGCGGTCGCCGGATCGATCCGCGCGAGCCGCGCATGAAGCGCGGGCCAGCCGTCGCGTGCGGCGTCGGCATCGAGTTCCGCGCGCAGCGCCGGGTCGGCGCCCGGCAGGTCGTTGAGCCCCTGCGTCAGCGCCTTGTAGTACAGCATCGTGCCGCCGGCGAGCAGCGGCGTGTTGCCGCGCGCGGCGATCTCGCCGATCAGCCGCAGCGTGTCCGCGCGAAAGCTCGCGGCCGAGTACGAATCGGCCGGGTCGATGATGTCGATCAGATGGTGCGGCACGCGCGCGCGTTCGTCGCGCGTCGGTTTCGCGGTGCCGATATCCATGTCGCGATAGACGAGCGCCGAATCGACGCTGACGATCTCGATCGGCCGGCGCGCGGCCAGCGCGAGCGCGGCGGCCGTCTTGCCGGACGCGGTGGGGCCGAGCAGGCATGCGATCGTCGTCGGACGGGACTGCAACGAAATGCTCATTGGCCGCGCATGAACAGGCGGTCGAGGTCGTTCAGCGTCAGCTGATACCACGTCGGTCGGCCGTGATTGCATTGATCGGCGCGCTCGGTCGCTTCCATCTGCCGCAGCAGCGCGTTCATCTCGTCGAGCGTCAGGCGCCGGTTCGCGCGCACCGCGTGGTGACACGCGAGCGTGCCGAGCAGCTCGTGCTGGCGCTCGGTGAGCACGCGCGAGCCGCCGAACGCATGCAGATCGGCCAGCACCGCGCGGGCGAGCGACTGCAGGTCGGCATCCTTCAGCAGCGCGGGCACCGCGCGGATCGCAAGCGTCGTCGGCGACAGCACCGCGAGATCGAAGCCGAGCGATTCGAGCGTGTCGCGCTCTTCCTCGACGGTGCCGATCTCGACCGGCGTCGCCGTCATCGATATCGGCAGCAGCAGCGACTGCACGGCGACTGTGCGATCGGCGAGCGCGTTCTTGAACTGCTCGTAGAGAATTCGTTCGTGGGCCGCGTGCATGTCGACGATCACGAGGCCGTGCGCGTTTTGCGCGAGCACATAGATCCCGTGGATCTGGCCGAGTGCGAAGCCGAGCGGCTGCTCGTCGTGCGCGGCGGCCGTGAGCGGCATGGCGGCGAAGCCGGGCAGCGGAGTGCGCGACGGGTCGGCTGGATCGGCGGAATCGCGTGCGACGAGCGGCGTGCCGTCGGCCGTGCCCTTGCGGCCGAACAGCGCGTCGTAGAGCGCGAGCGGCTGTGCGACCGGCAGCGTGCCCTGCGTCATGCGCGCCTGACGCATCCACGTGCTGCCGGGCGACGAGGCGGACGAAGCGGACGAAGCGGACGAGGAGCTCGACGACGCACCGAACGAAGCCGCCGGCGAGAAGCCCGTCGCGCCCGTGCCCGCCGCGCTGCGCTGACCGAGCGGCGTATCGCCGAACGAGGCGGGCTCGCGTGGCGTGGCTTCGAGGTGCGCGGCGTGGCCGCCGGCGGTCGTGTCCGGCGACGCGCCCGCATGGCGCGCGAGCGCGCGCTGCACCGCGTGGAACACGTATTGGTGGATCGAGCGCGAATCGCGGAAGCGCACTTCGATCTTCGACGGATGCACGTTCACGTCGACGGCTTCCGGCGGCAGGTCGAGGAACAGCACGTAGGACGGATAGCGGTCGCCGTGCAGCACGTCCTCATACGCGGCGCGCACCGCGTGCGTGAGCAGCTTGTCGCGCACGAAGCGGCCGTTCACGAAGAAGTATTGCTGGTCCGCGCGGCCGCGGCTCGCGGTCGGCAGGCCGGCGCAGCCGTATACGGCCAGCGGCCCGGCCCGTTCGTCGAGCGGCAGATGGGCGGTCGCGAAGCCGTCGCCGAGGATCTTCGCGACGCGCTGCGCCGGTTCGCTCGCGTTCCAGTGCTCGACGGCCTTGCCGTTGTGCAGCACCGAGATCGCGACGTCCGGGCGTGCGAGCGCCGCGCGGCGGATCATTTCGATGCAGTGGCCGAACTCGGTCTGCTCGCTTTTCAGGAATTTGCGGCGCGCGGGCGTGTTGAAGTACAGCTCGCGCACCTCGATCGTCGTGCCGACCGCGCCGGCGGCCGGCGACAGCGCGCCGGTCGTCGCGTCGATCTTCGTCGCATGCGCGACGTCGGCCGTGCGGCTGGTGATCGCCAGCTCGGCGACCGACGCGATCGACGCCAGCGCTTCGCCGCGAAAACCGAGCGTCGCCACGGCCTCGAGCTCTTCGAGCGAGCGGATCTTGCTGGTCGCGTGGCGCATCAGCGCGAGCGGCAGCTCGTCGGGCGGAATGCCGCAGCCGTCGTCGGTGATCGAGATGCGCTTGACGCCGCCTTCCTCGAGCACGATGCGCAGCGAGCGCGCGCCGGCGTCCATCGCGTTCTCGAGCAATTCCTTGACGACCGACGCCGGGCGCTCGACGACCTCGCCGGCCGCGATCTGGCTGATCAGCTGGTCGGGCAGCGGCAGGATCGCGCGCAGGCGGCGCGGGGCAGGGGCGGACGCGTCGCCCGCGACCGTTTGGGTGATTTCGGACATGGCCGAATTATAGCGACGCGGCGGCGGCGTGCCGGAGCCGCCGGCCGTTACGTTTTTTCACGGAGCCTTGAGGTAGTTTCGGTATCATGGGGCTCCGTTGCGCGCGCCGCCTTGTCCGGCGGGCGTTCACGCTTGTTCCGGCCGGTCCGGCCCTTCGCCTTCGAGGAATCGCATTTGGATACGCTGCTTCATTTCGTCAACCTGGTCCTGCACATCGACGCGTTCCTCGGCGACTTCATCCGGCAGTACGGCGCATGGGTGTATCTGGTGTTGTTCCTGATCGTGTTCTGCGAGACGGGGCTCGTCGTGCTGCCGTTCCTGCCCGGCGATTCGCTGCTGTTCATCGGCGGTGCGTTCGCGGCAACCGGCGACATGAACGTCGGCGCGTTGATCGCGCTGCTGCTCGTCGCGGCGACGGCCGGCAATACCGTCAACTACCTGATCGGCCGCTGGATCGGGCCGAAGGTGTTCAATACGCATATCCCGGTGCTCGAGCGCTTCCTCGATCGCGCGGCGCTGCAGAAGACGCATTCGTTCTACGACAAGCATGGCGGCAAGACGATCGTGCTCGCGCGGTTCATCCCGGTGGTGCGCACGTTCGCGCCGTTCGTCGCCGGTGCATCGGCGATGAGCTTCACGCGCTTCCAGTTGTTCAACGTGATCGGGGCGCTCCTGTGGGTGCTGCTGCTGGTGCTGCTCGGTTACTTCTTCGGCAATATTCCGTTCATCCGGCAGTACCTGAACGTGATCGTGCTGGCGGGGATCGGCGCTGCCGTCGTGCCGGTTGCGCTCGGTGCGCTGTGGAAGCTCGTGCGCGGGCGGCAGTCGGGCAGCACGCAGAAGACGGGCGGGCGCTGAGCAGGCGCGGTTTCTGTCGATTGAAGTAAAAAGCGGGGCAGCTCGATGGGAGCTGCCCCGCTTTTTTGTGCGTTGCGTGCATCGCTTGTGCGCAGGAGGCGAATGCGGCGCTCGACGAAGGAATCGACGTGTAGCCGCTGCCGTGGATGACCGGACGACCCGGCTGCGGGGCGAGCCGCAGTCGATGTGTTGCGCGTGCTCGCCGCAATGGTGGTGAGTCGATGCTTGCCGTGCGAGCGCGGCCTACAACGGCAATTGCCGCATGATCTCGGCCATGCAGTCGTCGGGGCTCGCCTCCGCCGTCCTCACGTGTACTTCGGGCGACTCCGGTTGCTCGTACGGCGAGCCGATGCCGGTGAATTGCTGGATGGTTCCGCGTCGCGCCAACACGTACAGCCCCTTCGGATCGCGTGCCTCGGCAACCTCCAGCGCCACGTCGACGAATACCTCGACGAAGGTGCCGGGCGCGAAGCGCGCACGCGCTTGGGCGCGTGCGTCCGCGAACGGCGAGATCAGCGCGGCGATCACGATGAAGCCCGCATCCGTCATCAGCCGCGCCACTTCGGCCGTGCGTCGGATGTTCTCGCGCCGGTCGGCATCGCTGAAGCCGAGATCCCGGTTCAACCCTTCGCGCAGCGTGTCGCCGTCGAGCAGATAAGTTCGGTGCCCGAGCGCGTCCAGCTGCAGCTTCAGCAAGCTGGCGAGCGTGGACTTGCCGGCGCCTGACACGCCCGTCAGCCACACGACGAACGGGCGCGGGTTCGCGCCCGAAAATGCGCTGCGGCCGCCTGACAGTGGATCGGGCGGAGAAGGATTGGCAGGATGATTCATTTCAGAGCCGATATGCCGAAAATCGAGGGGCAATTTTGTTTTGAGTCGATCTGTCGATCGCAATGTCGGCCGATTGTAACGTGCTTTTCGATGTCTCGTAAATTTCCTATCTTATTACGAAATATTGCAGCGGAGAGTGCGCGACTGGCAATTTCCACGGACTGCGTAACAATTTGAAATAAGGGTGGTAATCGAATTGAAACGAACCCAGGCATTATTGCCGCCGCCTTGCCCGGTATGGCTGACATCGCATCAACGTATCGCACACGTAATGGCGTGACTTTCCATTTCGGCACGGATAATGCGGTGGTGAGTATTTCCGTTTTAAATAGAATTGCCAGATTAAAATGGGGCTGCAAGATGGTTCGTTAATCGGCTGTCAATCTCGAGGATTTTAGAGTCATATTTTTTTGCGCGAGGTTTTACGCCGCGAATCTCCGCGGATAATATCCCCGGGCGCAATGCCGCGCCCTCGGCAAGTGACTGATATTCCGGGAAAAGCGCGTCACTTGTGCCTTGGATTGAATGGCCGCTGCTGTACATCGGCCCCATGCGCGACGATTGCCGTGCTTTCGGGCACTTCTTCCCATGCGCCGCGCAGGTCGACGAGCGGCTCGGATACGACCATGAACGCATCGTTGCCCACTTCCGCGATACGCGGATTGTGCGGATACAGTTCGTGCAAATGCCTGAACGACGTGCTGTGGAACAGCGATCGCGATTGCCGTTCGCTCGAATAGCGCGCCGCGACGATCCGCTCGCCGTCGGTCGCGCAGACCGTCATGTTGAGCGGCTCGGCGACGCGATACCGCGCCGCGGTTTCCTCGATCACGCCGACCATGCGCTCGAGCGCGGGCAGCGGGGCTTGCTCCAGGCCGTAGGTCAGCGCGAGACGAAACATCAATTCGGAGTCGGTCGAGCCTTCCAGCGTCGAGAACAGCGCGGGGTCGACCTTCATCGTCAGGTCGCGGCGCAGCTTGTGGAAATCGCGGATCAGCCCATTGTGCGCGAACAGCCAGCGGCCGTGGCGGAACGGATGGCAGTTGGTTTCCTGCACGGGCCCATCGGTCGCCGCGCGGATATGCGCGACGAACATGCGCGAGTGGATCGCGCGGGCCGCTTCGCGCAGATTGCGGTCGTTCCAGGCGGGATGCACGGAGCGGTAGCGGAACGGCAGTTCATCGGGATGGCCGTACCAGCCGATCCCGAAGCCGTCGCCGTTGGTCGTCGTCACGCCGAGTTCCGAATGCAGGCTCTGGTCGATCAGCGAATGCTTCGCGCGAAACAGCACGGTCTCGAGCGGGATCGGATTGCCGGTGTAGGCGAGCCAGCGGCACATGGAGCGCTCCTTCGCGATGAACTGTCGCGCATGGTAGCGGAGTTCGCGGCGGCCGGTCCGCTGGACTGGCCGCCGCGATCGTCGGGTGACGATTCGGCGGCTACGCGGCGCGCGCGTCAGTCGCCGAGTGCGTCCATCACGCGTGCCGAGTAGACGAGCGCCGCGCCCGCATTCAGCGCGATCGCGACGCCGAGCGCCTCGGCCACTTCCTCCTTGGTCGCGCCGTGCTTCGCGGCTTCGGCAGTGTGCACCGCGATACAGCCGTCGCAGCGTGTCGTGACGGCCACCGCGAGGGCGATCAGCTCGCGCGTCTTCGCGTCGAGATGGCCCGTCTTCGCGCCGGCGCCCGACAGCGCCTTGTAGCCGGCCAACGTGTCGGGCGAGAGCTTCGCGATGTCGCCGATGCGAGTCGTCAGTTCCTTCCGGTATTCGTTCCAGTTCAGCATGATGCGTCCTTTGGATGGGTTGAGCGGCTGGTGCCGCGATCTCGGGCGATGCATGGCTATTCTGGGCGTTACGGATGAGGGTTTCGATAGCCGATAGCGACATTTTTGGCGTAAACGTCTCATGGACGCGTGGCGTCGATGGTTGTCGTCGGGCCGGAAGTCACGTCGAGGTGAAGGATGCATGCGGCGGCCTTGCCCGGGCCGGCGTCGACCGTCCGCTCGCGATGTCGCATGGTCGCGTTTCATCTGTTGCCGGTCGATCTCGGCGCGACATTTCCGTGGAAGGGTATTGGCCCGTTCGTCGTGGGGAGCCGGACGATGCGCGCGTGGCGCGTTCCTGCAGCAGACGCGGCGCGGGCGAAGCGGCGATCGGGTTAGCGCTCGGCTCGCACTCGGAGCAGGCGTTCCGTGCGGTGCTCGGTGCGACGCTGCGGCGATGGCTGCGCACGCAGCGTGCAGGATGACGCGAACGAGCGTGGTCGTCGCGGCGAGGATGTCGGAGAACGGGTAGGGCGATGGAGATGCGGCCGCGGCAGCCCGGAGACTCAACCGGCGAGCACCAATGAAAAAGGGGCTTCCGGTTTCCCGGAAGCCCCTTTTTTACATCCTTGGTAGGCCGTGCGTGACTCGAACACGCGACCAACGGATTAAAAGTCCGCTGCTCTACCAACTGAGCTAACGACCCAAAGAGCAAAAGATTATAGCGGCGGGTCGTATACCTGTCAACGACCCGTCGCGACGATTTACTTGATGCTCTCGATCTTGCCCTGCGCCGTCTGCGCCGCGTTCGACCCGGCGTACTGCGATACGACCTGCTCGAACGTCTTCTTCGCGGCCGCCTTCTGGCCTTGTTCGAGCTGGTTCGTGCCGATCGCGACGAGCGCATCGGCCGCGCGCGGATGCTGCGGATACTTGCTCACGATCGCCTGCCAAGTCGCCGTCGACCCGCGGTAGTCGCGCAGCGCGTATTGCGCATTGCCGAGCCAGTATTGCGCGGTCGGCTGGTACGGGCTTTGCGGATACTTCGCGATGAAGCTGCGGAACGACGCCGCGGCAGCCTTGAAATTGCCGTTGCGGAACTGCTGCTGCGCCGCGCTGAGCGCATCCGTTTCACCGGGCTGAACGGTGCCTTCGACACCATCGATCGTCGCCTGTTGCGGCTCGAACTTCTTGAGCCGCGTGTCGAGATCCTGGTAGTACTCCTTCTGCTGCCGTTCGAGCGTCGTCAGCCGGTTCGTCAGGTCCTCGTTCTCGCCGCGTAGCGTTGCGACCTGCTGGTTCAGCTGGTCGATACGGCCGGATTGATCGAGGATCGTACGCTGGGCTGCCGACAACTGGCTGGCCAGGTTGTCGCTCTTGCTGCGCAGATCGAGCACGGCGCGGCGCGCCTCGTTGTCGTCGAACATGCCGGCGTGCGCCGGCGCGGCCGACCACGCCGCGCCGACGACGCAGAACGCTGCGGCAACGCGCAGCCAGGATACACGGTGCGTCATACGGCAATTCTTCCGTTACTTACTGTTGGTAGACGAGGTCGGCGCGACGGTTCTGCGCCCACGATGCTTCGTCGTGGCCCGTTGCCTGCGGCTTTTCCTTGCCGAGGCTCACGGCTTCCATCTGCGAGTCGTTCACGCCGAGCAGCGCCATCGCGCGGCGGACGGCTTCCGCACGCTTCTGGCCCAGCGCGAGGTTGTACTCGCTGGTGCCGCGTTCGTCGGTGTTGCCCTGGATCAGCACGTGACGCTGCGGGTGGCTCTTCAGGTACTGAGCGTGTTGCTGCAGCAGCGGCTGGTACTCGTCCTTCACCGAATAGCTGTCGAAGTCGAAGTAGATGCTGCGCTTCGCGAGCGGGCTGTTCGGATCGTTCAGCGGATCGACGTTCACTTGCGCGACGTTGTCGGCGCTCGGCTGCGTGCTGACCGCGCCGGCGTTGTTCGCCTTGTCGTCGAGCTTCACGCCCGATTTGCACGCTGCGAGCGCGCTGATCATCATCACGGCCAGAGCCAGACGAGCTTTATTCGACATCATGGTTACTCTCCTTGTGTGGTCATTGCATGAAGGGTCCCCACGACGGCTCACGAACGGAGCCGCCCTGGACGGACAGAATCTGCGGCGGCGCGCTGCCGTCGGTGGGCACTGCTGCCAGCACGTTGCGGCCGCCCGACTGGGTCGCGTAGAGAATGTACTGGCCGTTAGCCGCGAAGCTCGGCGATTCGTCGCGATTGGTGTTCGTGATGGCGTTCGCCGCGCCGGTCTGCAAATCCTGGACGTACAGCTTGAACCCCCCACCGGTGCGGGAGATGTAGGCGAGCAGCTTGCCGTCCGGGCTCACGCGCGGGCTCGTGTTGTAGCTGCCCGTGAAGGTCACGCGCTGGGCCGCGCCGGCGCTTTCGCCTTGCGCGGGCATCCGGTAGATCTGCGGCGCGCCGCCGCGGTCGCTCGTGAAGTAGATCCAGTGGCCGTCCGGCGAATAGAACGGCTCGGTGTCGATCGAGCTGCTCTGCGTGAGCCGGCGCAGCCCGCCGCCGTTGGCGTTGACCGTATAGATCTGCGTATTGCCCGTCAGCGACAGCGCGACGGCCAGCGTGTTGCCGTCCGGCGACCACGCCGGTGCGCTGTTGTTGCCCTTCTGGTCGGAGACCATATAGCGGCGGCCGGTCGGCAGGTCGTGGATGTAGACGATCGGCTTCTTGCGCTCGAACGACACGTAGGCAACCTTCGTGCCGCTCGGCGACCACGCCGGCGAGATGATCGGCTCGGTGCTCGACAGCGCGATGCGCGCGTTCTGGCCGTCCGAATCCGAGATCTGCAGCTGGTAGCGGTTGCCCGTCTTGATCACGTACGACAGGCGCGTGGCGAATACGCCGCGCACGCCGAGCAGTTTCTGGTAGATGTAGTCGGCGATCTTGTGGCCGGCGGTGCGCAGCGTGGTGTCGTTCGCGGTCAGCGACAGGCCGCCGAGGCTCTGCTGCTTGACGGTGTCGTACAGGATGAAGTTCACCTTGTACTGACCGTTCGCTTCGCGGTTCACGCTGCCGGCGACGAACGCGTTCGCGCCCTTGGCCTTCCAGGCGCCGAGATCGACCGAGGCGGTCTCGGGCACGGGCGTGCTGCCGGCGTCGATGTTGGTGAATTTGCCGCTGCGGGCGAGGTCGGCGCGCACGATCGACGTGACCTGCTGCGGCAGGCCCGCCTCGTTCGCGAAATTCGCGGTCGCGATGGGGAACTGGGTCGATCCGACGCCGGTGATCAGCACGTTGACCTGCGCGTTAGCGGCGCCGCCGGCCGCAATCAGACACGATGCCACGAGTGCCCTGAAACCTAGTTTCGTCATCAAACTCATGCTTCTTGCTTCCCATGTGACTTGGATCGCTGCGCAAGCGCAGAGACAGTAAAAATACCCTGTTCGTTCCCGTTTCGCAGCGAAGCCCGGAGTGTAAGCGCATTTCCGTTCACTCCGCCGCCTTGAAGGTAATCGTAATGCTCGATGGGGTACGACCGTCAGTATCGGGCGGCAACGGCACCGACGCCTGGATCGCGCTGACCACCGCCTGATCCCACCCCGAATTGCCGCTCGGCCGCGCGACCGATACGCTCAGCAGGTCGCCCGACGGCGTGCAGCGAATCTTCACGACGGTCGTCAATCCGGCGCGCTCGCCGCCCCAGACGATGTTCGGCTTCACGCGACGGCGCACCTTGTCCGCATAGCCGGCCGAGGCCGCGTTGCCGCCGGAGCCCGTGCCGGTGCCGCTTTTCGCGAGCCCCTGGCCGCCGCCGTCGCCCGCGCCCGCGAGACCCTGCAACTGCGCGAGGCGCGCATTTCGTTCCCGGTCGAGCTTGGCCTTGGCCGCCGCGTCGGCCTTCGCACGCGCGGCCGCTTCGGCCTTTGCCTTGGCTTGCGCGTCCGCCTTTTCCTTCGCGGTGGCGTCGGCCTTCGCCTTGGCTGCCTGCTGGGCCTCGAGCTGCGCCTGCTTCTGCTGCTGGAGCTTTTGCTGCTCCAGTTTCTGCTGTTCGAGCTTTTGCTGCTCGGCGAGTTGCTGCTTGAGCTTCGCCGCCTGCTTCTGCTTTTCGCGTTCGGCGGCCTTTTCCGCGGCGAGCGCCGCCGCTTGCCGGGCCGCCAGCTGGGCGCGCCGCGCTTCCTCTTCCTGCTGCTTCAGTTGCTGCTCGCGGCGCTGCTGCTCGAGCTGCGCTTCGCGTGCGGCCGCCTCTTGCTGCTGGCGCTTCTTCTGCTGCAACGCGATGTCCGCCTGTTCGTCTCTCACCGGGGGAGGGGGCGGCGCCACCTTCACGGGGGGCGTCGGTGCGACGACGGGCCGCGGTGCGGGAACGTCGGGGACCTCGGTCCACAGTTCGGCTTCGGCGCCGGCCGGCGTGCTGTTCTGCCACTGCACGCCGTGGTACAGGAACAGCGCGAGCAGGACGTGCATCAGCGCGGCGAGCGCGAACGCGCGCCAGGTGCCGCGCTCGCGTGGCGGTTGCGACGGGTAGGTGTTGCCGCGCGTGGGTTGCTGCCGGTTCATTGCGATTTGACGAGGAGGCCGACGCGCTTGACGCCGCGCGCCTTCAGATCCGACATCACGGTCATGACCGCATCGTACTGCACGGTCTTGTCGGCCGCGATCACCACCGGCTGGTCCGGATGGTCGGCCTGCCGGGCCACGATGAAGCTGTCGAGCTCGGCCTTGGTCATCGTGTCTTCCTGCGTCGCGCCGGAGTCGCCCTTGTACTTGACGCTCATCGTGCGGTCGGCGTTGATGTTGACGACGACGGGCGGCGTCTGCTCCTGCGGCGCGGCATTGCCGACGGTCGGCAGATTGATGATCGACGGGGCGACGAGCGGCGCCGTCACCATGAAGATCACCAGCAGCACGAGCATCACGTCGATATACGGCACGACGTTGATGTCGGCCATCGCGCGGCGCGAGCGGCCGCCGCGCATGCTGGATCGAATGGGACTTCCTGCCATGGCGAGCTCCTTACTGGGCCTGACGCTGCAGGATGTTCGAGAATTCTTCGATGAAGGTCTCGAAGCGGATCGCGAGGCGGTCGATGTCGTGCGCGTAGCGGTTGTACGCGACCACGGCCGGAATCGCGGCGAACAGGCCGATCGCGGTGGCGACGAGCGCCTCGGCGATGCCCGGCGCGACGTTCGCGAGCGTGGCCTGCTGCACGTTCGCGAGGCCGCGGAACGAATTCATGATGCCCCACACGGTGCCGAACAGACCGATGTACGGGCTGACCGAGCCGACCGACGCGAGGAACGCGAGATTCGCTTCGAGCACGTCCATTTCGCGCTGGAACGCCGCGCGCATCGCGCGGCGTGCGCCGTCGAGCACGAGCCCCGGATCGCTCAGGCGCTTTTCCTTCGCCTTCAGGAATTCACGCATGCCGGCTTCGAAGATGCGCTCGAGCGCGCCGATCGTGTGGCGGTTATTGGCTGCGCTCTGGTACAGCGCCTGCAGGTCGCCGCCCGACCAGAAATCCTTTTCGAAGCGCTCGGTCTGCGCGCGTGCGCGGCGGATCGCGAACCACTTGCGGAAGATGAAGGTCCACGACATCAGCGACAGCAGCAACAGCAGCCCCATCACGGCCTGGGCGAGCACGCTCGCGTTGAGGACGAGGGAAATGATCGACAGGTCTTGAGATGTGTTCATAGAGATTTGAGTAACGTCCCTTCGGGGGTGCCCGGCAAGGGCGCACGGGTGCGTGCGGTACGGCGCGCCGACGCAGCCCTGGCGCGGAACCTTGCTTAGTATCGATTCAGGAAGGCAAGTTCATGGCCTTTGTCTAAACGGGGCTCATTCGAGCTTCGTTGACGGGACAGTGTGCCCGGCGTCGATGACGGGCCCGCGTTGCAGTGCATCGAGGACGACCGGCGGGATCGCCGCGGGACGGATGCCGGAACGGTCGACGCAGCCGAGGCGGATATGCCCGGCGACCAGCAGCGTGTCGCCACGCCACGCTTCCTGCGTGAACTCCACCGACGCGCGGCCGATGCGTGCCGGGCGGCTCGTGATCGCGAGTGCGTCGTCGAGTCGCGCCGGCGCGCGGTAGTCGACCGACGTGCTGCGAACGATGAAGATCGCGCCCGTGTCGTCGGCGAGCTGGCGCTGATCGATGCCGCACGCGCGCAGCCACTCGGTGCGGGCGCGCTCGAAGAACTTCAGGTAGTTGGCATAGAAGACGATGCCGCCTGCATCGGTATCCTCGTAGTACACGCGCACCGGCCAGATGAAGCCGCGCGAGGTGTCCGGAGAGCGGGTAGGCTGACTCATGGCGCGCATTCTACCGGAAGGCCGGGGTCCGATTCGTTACGGTTTGGTAACGGAATGTAGTGCCGCACGGCACGGCGCGGGTCGCCCGTGGCGGGCCCGCGGCGCGCGGTGCCAGGCGTCAGCCGCGATGGACCGTCAGACCGGCCGGCGCTTGCGCGACCGGCATCATCTCGATCGTATTGATGTTGACGTGCGCGGGGCGCGTCGCGATCCAGTAGATGGTGTCGGCAATATCCTCGGCCGTGAGCGGCTGGACGTTTTGATAGACGTTCGCTGCTTTCGCGTCGTCGCCGCGGTAGCGCACGTTCGAGAACTCCGTGCCGCCGCAGAGGCCGGGCTCGATGTCGGTGACGCGCAGCGGCGTGCCGACGAGGTCGGCGCGCAGATTCAGGCTGAATTGTCTGACGAAAGCCTTGGTTGCGCCGTATACGTTTCCGCCGGGATACGGGTAGGTGCCGGCGACCGAACCGAGGTTGAAGATGTGGCCGCGGCCGCGCGCGATCATCCCGGGCAGCAGCGTGTGCGTGACCGTCACGAGACCGGTGCAGTTCGTGTCGATCATCGTGTGCCATTCGTCGAGGCTGGCGTTCTGGGCCGGCTCGACACCGAGCGCGAGGCCGGCGTTGTTGACCAGCACGTCGAGCGCCGCGAATTCGGCGGGAAGGGCGGCCGGCACCGCTTCGACGGCGGCGCGGTCGCGCACGTCGAGTTCGAATGGCAGCAGCGCGTCGCCCAGTTCCGCGGCGAGCGCATCGAGCCGATCCTTGCGGCGCGCGGTGGCGACGACGCGGTGGCCGCCCTTGACGAAGGCACGGGAGATGGCTGCGCCGAAGCCGGCGGACGCGCCTGTGACGAACACGATCATTGCTGCTGCTCCTGGTCGATGACGAAGTGGCCAATAGTATCGCGCAAGCCTACTGAGATTGCCGCACCGCGGCAAGGCGCGGAAGCGCGCGGGCCCGGCGCGCGGAATCCGGCCCTCATTGATTCGGCGGGGGAGGCGCGGTTGCCTATTCATGACGCATCCAATAAACTAACGCGCTCATCACCCCTGCGTGACTGGCGATAGAACCCTTCGGGTTCAAGGTGGAGCATCCCACCGTGAAGCGCGGGGCGCCGTTTTTGCCGTTCGCCTGGGCAGCCGTTGTGCGCCGTCGCGTGCATCGCCGGTGGCTGTCCTGTCTCGCGTCATACGGATTCTTCCGCCACGTCGAGCTGGTTCCACCAGCAACGCAATGTACTCGGCCGCACCGGTCAACCTGTACACACTTAACGGAAACCGTATGTTTGACAGAGCCCAAAGCACCATCGCGAACGTCGATCCCGAGATCTTTGCTGCGATCGAGCAGGAAAACCGCCGCCAGGAAGACCACATCGAGTTGATCGCCTCGGAAAACTACACGAGCCCGGCCGTGATGGCCGCACAGGGCTCGCAGCTCACGAACAAGTACGCGGAAGGTTATCCGGGCAAGCGCTACTACGGCGGCTGCGAGTACGTCGACGTGGTCGAGCAGCTGGCGATCGATCGCGTGAAGCAGCTGTTCGGCGCGGAAGCGGCAAACGTGCAGCCGAACTCGGGCTCGCAGGCGAACCAGGGCGTGTTCTTCGCGATGCTCAAGCCGGGCGACACGATCATGGGGATGAGCCTCGCGCACGGCGGGCACCTGACGCACGGCTCGCCGGTGAACATGTCGGGCAAGTGGTTCAACGTGGTGAGCTACGGGCTGAACGAAAACGAAGACATCGATTACGACGCGGCGGAAAAGCTCGCGCAGGAGCACAAGCCGAAGCTGATCGTCGCGGGCGCCTCGGCGTTCGCGCTGAAGATCGACTTCGCGCGTATGGCGCAGATCGCGAAGTCGGTCGGCGCGTACCTGATGGTGGACATGGCGCACTACGCTGGGCTGATCGCGGCGGGCGTGTATCCGAACCCGGTGCCGCACGCTGATTTCGTGACGACGACCACGCACAAGAGCCTGCGCGGCCCGCGCGGCGGCGTGATCCTGATGAAGGCGGAGTACGAGAAGCAGATCAACTCGGCGATTTTCCCGGGCATCCAGGGCGGCCCGCTGATGCACGTGATCGCGGCGAAGGCGGTGGCGTTCAAGGAAGCGCTGTCGCCGGAGTTCAAGGCATATCAGCAGAAGGTGGTGGAGAACGCGCGGGTGCTGGCCGAGACGCTGGTGAAACGCGGGCTGCGGATCGTGTCGGGCCGCACGGAAAGCCACGTGATGCTGGTGGACCTGCGAGCGAAGCACATCACGGGCAAGGCGGCGGAAGCGGCGCTGGGTGCGGCGCACATCACGGTGAACAAGAACGCGATTCCGAACGATCCGGAAAAGCCGTTCGTGACGAGCGGCGTGCGGCTGGGCTCGCCGGCGATGACGACGCGCGGCTTCGGGCCGGCGGAAGCGGAGCAGGTGGGCAACCTGATCGCGGACGTGCTGGAGAACCCGGAAGATGCGGCGACGCTCGAGCGCGTGCGCGCGCAAGTGGCCGAGCTGACCAAGCGTTTCCCGGTCTATCGCTGATCCGGCATGCGCTGCCCGTTCTGCCGGCATGAAGACACGCAGGTCGTCGACTCGCGCGTCTCCGAAGATGGCGCTGCGATTCGCCGGCGCCGTCGCTGCTCGGCTTGCGACAAGCGCTTCACGACGTACGAGCGGGTCGAGCTGAACCTGCCGGCCGTCGTGAAGAAGGACGGCAGCCGCACGGAATTCGACCGTCGCAAGATCGTCGCCAGCATGCAACTCGCGCTGCGCAAGCGGCCGGTTGCAGCCGATGCGATCGACGCGGCGGTCGCCCGTATCGAATATCAGCTGCTCGCCACGGGCGAGCGGGAAGTGCGTAGCGAGAAGCTCGGCGAACTCGTGATGAACGAGTTGCGCGGCCTCGATACGATCGCCTATGTCCGTTTTGCATCGGTTTACCGCCGGTTCGAGGACGTTTCCGAATTTGCCGACGTGATCGAAGAGTTCCGTCGCGCGTCCCCCTCCAAGCCTCCGCGTAAGCGCTGACGCGCCGCGTTCGTTCATCGTCTTCTCCGCAGGCCCGATTGGGCCGAGTGATCCAGTTCGTCCCGATTGTGTCGGTCTCGGCCGCATGTCGCCAGTTGGCCGTTTGGCCAATGGCGCGGGTTCGCTCGCGTCGCTACAGTCGTTGCATCACGTTGACGGAGGGCAATGGCGATGGGACTGCACCGAAAGATTGTCGGCGCGCACCTGCGGCGCTGCGACGGATTCACGCTCGTCGAGCTGATGGTCGCAATCGCGCTGGCGGCCGCGACGGCGCTCTACGCCGCTCCGGCATTCGATCAGTGGCGCATGCGCGAACGCGTCGATGCGCGCTCGCGCACGCTGCTCGGTGCGGTGTCGTTCGCCCGCACCGAGGCGGCTCGGCTCGACGTGCGCGTCACGCTGTGCCGCGCCGGGCCCGCCGGCGATTGCGTGCGCGCCGACGAACCATGCGATCCGGCCGCATGGTCGTGCGGCTGGATCGTCAGCGGGCAGTTCGACGGGCAGTCGCGGGTGTTGAGGCGTTATCCGCGCGATCCCGACATTGCCGTGACGGGCGCCACGCACGATCTGGCGTTCGCGCCGCCGGCCGGACAGGTGATCGGCGGGATCCGGCGCTTCGAATTGCGTGCGCAGCGCGAGCGGCCTGGCGACGAGGCGCGCACGTCGCGTTGTATCCGGATTTCGGCGGGCGGTCGCGCGCGCATCGTGGCCGGCCGGTGTGACGCGGCATGAAGTGCTCGCGCCGACGAACGCACGGCACGTCGCTGCTCGAAGCGGTGCTGGCCGTTGCGCTGCTCGCGGCCGTGATGCTGACGGTGGTCGGCAGCCAGTTCGCGATGACCCGCATGCAGCGGGCGACGATCTGGCGCGAACGTGCGCTCTGGCTGGCCGACGCACGCATCGAGCGCCGTCATGCGGCACCAGGCGATTACGGCGGCCTCGCGGCGCTTGCGGCGGCATCGTTGCCCGACGGCGCAATGATGCTCGACCGTGGGGCGGCCGGTGTCAGCTATGCGATCGTCGGCTGGCGCGACGCCGACACTGCGCAGTCGGCCTCGGCGTCCGCGCGGTGCGATGCGGCGCGGACGATGACGAAGCCGCCGTCGTGTGTGCGCATTCCGTTTCGGGAGTTCGACGCCGATGAACGCTGATCGCCGCAGCCGCGCACATACGCTGCTGGAAGTCCTGATTGCGATGGTCGTCGGTCTGCTCGTGCTCGCGGCCGCCGGCGCGCTTTACCACGCACAGCGTGTCGCGCACGGGCGGGCCGAGGACGCGTTCGCGATGCGCGATGCGGCCACGACGGCCCTGATGCTGATCGGACAGCAGATTCAGATGGCCGGATTTCGTTCGCTCGACGACGACGACGCGTTGCCGCTGCCGCCGTTGTTCGGTTGCTCCGCGGCGCGGGTGCGTGGCGATGGTGCACAGGTGCGCTGCGAAGCCGCTCGCGAGGCCTCCGATGCGGTGGTGGTCCGTTATGTCGGCGACGGTGTGTCGACCTGGCCAACCATTGGCGACCAGGTATCCGACTGTCTCGGGCAGGGTATCGGTGCCCCCGGCGAGCGGCCGCTGGTGGAAAACCACTTCGATGCGCATGTCAGCCCGTCGACCGGTGAGCCCGAGCTGTACTGCGAAGGCAGCGGTCGCCCCGGCACGCCGCAGCCGGTGGTGTCCGGCATCGACCAGTTGCGTGTGCGCTATTTGCGTCGCGGAACCGTGCGATTCGCCGACGCGGCGGCGATCGGCGCTGACGGGTGGCGCGACATCGTCGCGGTACATCTGTGTGTGCGGGCGCGCGGTGAACCGATGCGCGCGCCGACGCGTCATGTCGACTGCGATGGTCGCGTAGCCGTATCCGACGATGGCCGCGCGCGCCTCACGCTGCATCGCATCGTCGCGTTGCGGAATTCATCGATCGCGTTGGCCGATCGTGTCGTGGGCGGTGTGCGTGACGGTGAGGCATTCCGATGATCCGCGCGACCCGGTCCGTCCGACGTTGTGCGACGCGGATCGCGACAGCCGATGCGTCGGCGCGCCGTGCTGCGGGCCGGCGCGGCGCAGGTGACGGCCCCGCGTTGCCGAACCGCGCGACATTACGCGCTGCGCCCGCACGTCGGCCTCGGCTTCGGCGTCGGCTTCGCAATGCCGGCCTTGCGCTGCCTGCCGTGATGGCCGTTGCCGCGGCGGTCGTGGCGCTGGCAGGCACATGGTTCGAGTCGGCGTTGACGGAATCGCGTCGCACGCGCGCGTTGTCCGATCGGATGATCGCGTTTCATGCCGCCGATGCGGCGTTGGCCGCATGCATCGTGCGTTTGCGCGGCGGCGCAGCGCCATACCTCGACGAACCGGCATCGCATGGTGAACCACGCGCGTGGCGGCGGACGCCCGCGCTGCGCGTCGCCGACGCGTTCGAGCCGTTTGCATCGTGGCCGCTGGCGGCGCAGCCGCCGCGTTGTCTGATCGAAGCGTGGCGAGGTGCCGGTCCGGCCGGCAGCCGCGCGTACCTCGTCACCGCTCGCGGCGTCGGCGGCGATGCCTCGAGCGTGGTCTGGCTGCAAAGCCAGCTCGCGTTGCGCGACGGGCACATCGTGGCGCAGCGCTGGCGTCGTGTCGTGACGGTGCAATGATGCGAGCCGCTGCTGCGATGCGCCGGCTGGCGGCCTTCACGTTGATCGAATTGATGATCGTGCTCGCAATCGTCGCTGCGTTGGCGAGCTGGGGTGTCCCGTCATATCGCGCGCACGTCGCGCGCATGCATCGCACCGCTGCGGTAAGTGCGCTGTACCGGGCCGCCCAGTATCTCGAAACGCTCGATGGCCCGCCGCCGCAGACGTTGCCGGATGCGTACACACAGGCACCGCCGGACGGGCAACCGGTCTATCGGCTTACGCTGCGGCGACCGGCCGACGGCGATGCGCCGGTGGCATACGAACTCGTCGCCAGCCCGCTCGACGCCGGGCCGATGCGTGACGACCCATGCGGTGCATTCACGCTGCGTTCGGACGGAACGAAGGGCAATGCAATGGCGGATACCGGCCAGATGGACGAACCGTCTCGCGCGTGCTGGGGCGTGCATTGAGCCCGCGCGTGACGCGCGCGGCTCAACCGCATCGCGCGCGCCCCGTGGAGCGTCAGTCGTTGCTCGCGGTGCTGTCGCGCTCGTCGCGCGATTGCTTCCAGATCTGGTAGATCTCCCATGCGGCGAAGCCCAGCGTTCCCCACTTCAGCGCCGGCCCGCCGGTTGCGCGCAACAGCGAGCGAACGGGTTTCGCGAGCACGAGCGACGCAAGCGAGCTCAGCATCGGATACTGGTTCACGATCTGGCCGATGCTCGCGTTCAGGCTTTTCGCGGATTGACCGAATTTCGAGGTCGACAGGCCGGGGATGAACACCTTCAGCCAGCTGAAGCGCGTGACGGCGTGACGCATGTCGGCGGCGGCTTCGGCGAGCTCGAGCCGCTCGACTTCGGATCGCAGGATCAGCAACTCCTTGCGGAGTGCGCGATGCTGCGACGCGCTCCAGTTCGAGCGCGACGAATGGTGGCTGGGCGAATGGCCCGTGACGTTCTGGCTCATGGCGCGTCGGCGAAATGGGTGGAACGGGTGAACGCGACGGCGTTCACGGCTTGCCGCGGAACATCTCGCGGTCCTTTTCGAGCTCGGCGAGCGTCGCCTCGAACACGGTCGGCGCGTTGCGCAGGCCCGCGCGCGCCTTCAGCACGCACACGATGCCGGCGACCGCGTACAACGCGGTGACCACCGCGAGCGACTGCCAGCGATAGGTGTCCCAGAACGCGATCGCGATCAGGACGGTCAGACTGATGAGCGCCATCGTCGCGAGCATCATCGCGGCGAGGCCGAGAAACAGCACGCCCATCAGGCGTTCCTTCTCCTCGGCCAGTTCGATGCCAACGAGTTCGAGACGCGTTTGCAGTAGGCCGATCGCGGAACCGACGAGGCGGCGCAGCGGCCCCGGGCCGGATGGCTGCGGGTGGGTGTCTGTCGTCATGGATGAGGCGCTTGCACGCGCAGTGAGCAGCAAGGTCAAGCCAGGCCGGCGGCGAGCCGCCGGCCTGCCGCGACTCCCGCGTGCCGCAGCGAGCGGCGCGCGGGGCGAAACGGCGCAGCGCGCGTTACTTGCGGTTGATCAGCAGGCCGATCAGCACGCCGACGCCGGCAGCGACGCCGATCGACGTCCACGGATGCTCGTGCACGTAGTCGTCGGTTGCGCGCGCCGCCTTCTTGCCTTTCTCGACCACCACGACCTGGACGTCGGTTGCCTTTTCCTTGGCCTGCTTCAGGCGCGACATGGCCTTTTCGCGCAGCTCGGTAGCCCGGTCGCCCGTGCTGCTCGCAGCCTGCTTCAGCAGGTCCTCGGCGTCCGCCAGAACGGTTTTGATATCCGACATCAGTTTCTCCTTGTTGATTTCCGACATTGCAACTCCCTTCATGCTGTCATGCTGCAGGTTCACATCGTAGCGAAACGCCTGCCTGCTGGCGAGCCGGGAAGACGCACGGCGACATTGCAAGACCGCATGGTAAACGAAACGTAAACAAAAACAGAGCCGCCGACGGCGTGAAAAGTGCCTTTCGCCGCTGTCCACCGCGCTCTGCGCCTGGGCAAAAATGACAAAAAAGTATGAATATCAAACGTAATAATCGTTCGCATGGCCCATTGCTTCCCGTAAGCTGAGTGACTATCCCGCGCCGACAGCGCGCGGTTTCAACCAGCATCGTTCGAGGAGGGAACATCATGGGTCTGCGTCTTGGTGACATCGCACCGGATTTCGAGCAGGAATCGAGCCTGGGCACGATCAAGTTTCATGAGTGGCTTGGCAACAGCTGGGGCATCCTGTTCTCCCATCCGGCCGACTACACGCCGGTATGCACGACGGAGCTCGGGCTCACCGCGAAGCTGAAGGGCGAATTCGACAAACGCAACGTGAAGGTGATCGCGCTGTCGGTCGATGGCGTCGAATCGCACAAGGGCTGGATCAACGACATCAACGAAACGCAGTCGACGGTCGTCGGCTTCCCGATCATCGCCGACGCCGATCGCAAGGTCTCGCAGCTGTACGACATGATCCACCCGAACGCGAACGAAACGCTGACGGTGCGCTCGCTGTTCGTGATCGATCCGAACAAGAAGGTGCGTCTCATCATCACCTATCCGGCCAGCACCGGCCGCAATTTCGACGAAGTGCTGCGCGTGATCGATTCGCTGCAACTGACCGATAATTACAAAGTCGCGACGCCGGGGAACTGGAAGGACGGCGACGACGTCGTGATCGTACCGTCGCTGCAGGATCCCGATGAGTTGAAGAAGCGCTTCCCGAAGGGCTTCAACGCGGTGCGTCCGTATCTGCGTCTGACGCCGCAGCCGAACAAGTAAGCAGCGGCTGCGCGCGATCGCCGCGCGCCCATGAAAACGGCCCGCCCGGCAGCGATGCCGGGCGGGCCGTGTCGTTTCAGCGCGCACGATGCGGTGCGACCGGCGCCGCGTCGCCTGCGCAAACGGTCAGAAGAATGCCTGGATGCCCGTCTGTGCGCGGCCGAGGATCAGCGCATGGATGTCGTGGGTTCCTTCGTACGTATTGACCACTTCGAGGTTCACGAGGTGGCGCGCGACGCCGAACTCGTCCGAGATGCCGTTGCCGCCCAGCATGTCGCGCGCGAGCCGCGCGATGTCGAGCGCCTTGCCGCACGAGTTGCGCTTCATGATCGACGTGATCTCGACGGCCGCCGTGCCTTCGTCCTTCATCCGGCCCAGCCGCAGCACGCCTTGCAGGCCGAGCGTGATTTCGGTCTGCATGTCGGCGAGCTTTTTCTGGATCAGCTGGTTCGCGGCGAGCGGCCGGCCGAACTGCTTGCGGTCGAGCACGTACTGGCGCGCGGTGTGCCAGCACGATTCGGCCGCGCCCAGCGCGCCCCACGCGATCCCGTAGCGGGCCGAGTTCAGGCACGTGAACGGGCCGCGCAGGCCGCTCACGTTCGGCATCAGGTTTTCGTCGGGCACGAACACCTCGTCGAGCACGATCTCGCCGGTGATCGACGCGCGCAGCCCGACCTTGCCGTGGATGGCCGGCGCCGACAGCCCCTTCCAGCCCTTCTCGAGGATGAAGCCGCGGATCGCGTCCGCGCCGTTTTCTTCGAGCTTCGCCCACACGACGAACACGTCGGCGATCGGCGAGTTGGTGATCCACATCTTCGAGCCGGACAGCGAATAGCCGCCCGGCACTTTCTTCGCGCGCGTGACCATGCTGCCCGGGTCCGAGCCGTGGTTCGGTTCGGTCAGCCCGAAGCAGCCGATCCATTCGCCGGTCGCGAGCTTCGGCAGATATTTCTGCTTCTGCGCGTCCGAGCCGAATTCGAAGATCGGCACCATCACGAGCGACGACTGCACGGACATCATCGACCGGTAGCCGGAGTCGACGCGCTCGACTTCGCGCGCGATCAGGCCGTAGCTGACGTAGTTGAGGCCGGGGCCGCCGTATTCGTCAGGGATCGTCGGGCCGAGCAGGCCCAGTTCGCCCATTTCGCGGAATATCGCCGCGTCGGTGCGCTCGTGGCGGAACGCCTCCGTGACGCGCGGCGCCAGCTTGTCCTGCGCATACGCGCGCGCGGCATCGCGCACCATCCGCTCCTCTTCGGTCAGTTGCTGGTCGAGCAACAGCGGATCGTCCCAATGAAAAGTTGCAACGCTCATCGTGTCATCTCCTGTCGGTCGTCGGCGGCGCTTCGCTACCTGTTCCGATATCTATGGTCTGCTTGACTTGCGTTCCGCTGTGCGGAACAATGTTTTGCAAAACGAACCCAGTGTAGCACCAGATGACACTTTCAACCATCGACGAAACCGCGATCGACGAACGCAAGTTCGTCGTTGCGCTTGCGCGCGGGCTCGACCTGCTGCGCGCGTTCCGGCCCGGCGAAACGATGCTCGGCAATCGCGATTTCGCGGAGCGCACCGGGCTGCCGAAGGCGACCGTGAACCGGCTCGCTTACACGCTGACCGTGCTCGGCTACCTGCGCTACGACGAGACGCTCGGGAAATACGCGCTGGATGCCGCGGTGCTGTCGCTCGGCTACGCGCTGCTGTCCGGGTCGGGGACGCTCGATCTTGCGCGGCCGCACATGCAGGCGCTCGCGCGCGAGATCGGCGCGGCCGTGTCGCTCGGCTGCCGCGACGGGCTCGATATGATTTATCTGGAGACGATCCGCAGCGAAACGGCGCTGACGCTCGGGCTCGCTCCCGGCTCGCGCCTGTCGATGCTGACGAGTTCGATGGGGCGTGCGTATCTGGCCGTGCAGCCGGAGGACGTGCGCCGCGCGCTCTATGCCGACTTGCATCGTGCGGCCGGCGGCGGCGCCGATGCCGATGCGCTCGTCGCGGCCGCGCAGCAGGCGGTCGCCGAATTCTCGACGGGCGGCTGCTGTTATTCGTTCCGCGCGTGGCACACGGACGTGAATGCGGCCGCCGTGCCGTTTCGCGAGCCGCGCGACGGACGCTGGCTGATCCTCAGCTGCAGCGGGCCGGCATCGTCGATGGACGAACAGGCGTTCCGTACCGACGTCGGGCCGAAACTGAAGGCGCTCGCGCAGCGGCTCGGTCAGACGGTCTGAAACGGGGCGCGCGTGGGCGCGTCGCCGGCATTGCCGCGCGCGGCCGCGGATGCCGTGCCTGTTGCAACGCGCGGGCGCCACGCTCATCATCGTTCCCTGACTTTCCGACGATGACGAGGTTCGCGATGTCTGTCCCCGAGACGATGGAAGGCGGTTGCGCATGCGGAGCGATCCGTTACCGGATCGCCGGCATTCCGACCGACGCGGGCTTTTGCCATTGCCGGCTCTGTCAGCGCACGACCGGTGCGGCGGTCGTGGCAGCGGCATCGGTGCCGATCGGCGCGTTCGAGTATCTGCAGGGCGAGCCGACGGTCTATGCGTCGAGCGCGTGGGGTGAGCGGCGCTTTTGCGGCCGTTGCGGCGCGCAGCTCGAATATCGGCTGCGCGACGCGCCGACCACCGTCGAAATCAACTACGCGACGCTCGACGAGCCGGCGCGGCTGCGTCCGGTGTGGCACGTGTGGTATGCGGATCGTTTTCCGGGGATCGACTGTGCCGAGGATCTGCCGAAATACGACGACGACGGACCGCAGTAGGCGTCGAGGTGGCGGCGACGAGCGCGCCAGCACGCGTGTTCGATCGGGTGGCGCGAACGCGGCAAGAGTCGGCCGGCGCGGCACGTGGATCGTTGCGCAGGCAACTACCGAAATACGATGACGGCGGTCGGACTAGGCGTAGGGGTGACGGCGACGAGCGCGCCAGCACGCGTGTTCGATCAGGCGGCGTGAACGCGGCAAGAGTCGGCCGTCGCGACACGTGGATCGTTGCGCAGGCAACTGGTGCGTCGACGATCTGCCGAAATACGGCGACGGCGGACCGGGATGGGCGTCGCGATGCCGGCGACGAGTGCGTCAGCGAGCCAGCACGCGCGTTCGACTCGGCTGCATGAGCGCGGCGCGAGCTGGCCGACATGGCGCGTGCGGTGCGCGGATCGTTTCTCGGAAATCGACTGTGCCGACGATCTGCCGAAATACGACGACGGCGGACCGGAGTAGGCGTCGAGATGCCGGCGACGGGTGCTGCAGCAAACTAGCAAGCGGGTTCGACTGGGGCTGCATAAGCACGGCGCGATGCCGCAAGCCGCTAGGCCTGCATCGACCGACCGCCTGCCGCCCGCCGTTTGACGACGGACGCGCACGACGGCAAGCACGACCCACCCGCCCGAAGACCCCCAGCCCCCAGCACAGCACTCACCGCACCCACACGCGCAGCGCCCCTCAGGCCGTCACGACCTTCGCGAACACCGGCCCCTGCATGAAGCGCACGTCGTGCTGACGCAGCAACTCGCACTGCGTCTCGTCGACCACGCCATCGAATATCAGCGGAATCCGCACGCGCTGCGCATACGCGACCAGCGCCTTCACCATCCCGTCGCGCAGCGCGATGCCCGCATCCATCTTGATGTAATCGGGCCGCGCCATCTCCGATTCGACCGCGAGGATCCGGCCGGGGTCGGGCAGCTTGTCCGCGACCTTGAAACCGTGATGCTGATAACTGCGCGTCAGGTAGCCGAGGAAGGTCTTGTGCGCGACCGCGGCCGCCGGCAACTCGATCACGATCCGCTCGGCCGGCAGGCCGAACCGCTGCAGCACCGACGAGAAATGCTTGCCGTGATCGTACTTCACGCTCTTGAGCAGCCGTTCGTGCACGCGCAGGAACAGCAGCCCGTGGCGCTGCGCACCGAAGAAGTTGATCGCGTGCAGCGCCCGCGACAGCCGGTCGATCGCGACGAGCGTCTGGTCGTCGACGGCCGAGTCGACCGGGTCGTGCGCGGCGCCGCTGACCAGCGTGATGGCCTGGAAGCCGAGCTCGTCGCCGTAGCGCTCGATGGCATCCGCGAACGACGTCGACTGCGGCGCGCCGGGCATCGTCACGTCGTAGATCGGCTCGTAGGCGCTCGCGAGCGTGCGCTCCGGCAGATTCGCGCATGCGGTGCCGCCTTCGGCAAGCGCGAGGTGTTCCCGCAGATAAGGCAGTTGCCCGGCACGGGCGACCAGCTCGGGAATGTTGGGCGGGATCATCGGCGTAGGAAGAAAACGGCGGCCGAAAGGGCCGCCTCGTATCTCGATATTAGCAGCGCCCGTCGGGCTCGGCTCGGCGTTTCTCTCATATGGTTATCCCGTTGCCGAACCCATCGCTAGGGTTAACGTTGATTTCACTATACGTAATTGGTTTTACTATTCGTAAATCCAAAGATTTGTTGCCGATCAAGAAAAGCGGCGTTCGGGCGCCGGCAGCGGCGTCGTTTCCCGAACCGAATCAACCAGGAAGCAAGGAGCGAGACGTGGCGGTGGACAGCAGGCGGATGGAGCAGGGCAGGCCGCGCGAGCGGTTGAAGGCGGGCACGAAGGCGGCCATGAACGGCGGCACAAGCGCGGCGGCGCCGCGCGTGCCGGCGCACGTGCGGCGCGGCTGAGGAGCGGATGGCGACCATGAGCATCGATTACCAGACGCTGAAGTTCGATTACCGGCCGCGCGCGGCGCGGGCCGCGCAGGCCGATGCGGCCGTTCACCCGGTGATCGTGGTGGGCGCGGGCCCGGTGGGCCTGGCCGCCGCGATCGATCTGGCGCAGCGCGACGTGCCGGTCGTGCTGCTCGACGACGACGACACGCTGTCCACCGGCTCGCGCGCGATCTGCTTCGCGAAGCGCACGCTCGAGATCTTCGACCGGCTCGGCTGCGGCGAGCGCTTCGTGGACAAGGGCGTGAGCTGGCACGTCGGCAAGGTGTTCCTGCAGGACGAGCAGCTTTACGCGTTCGACCTGCTGCCCGAGCAGGGCCACGCACGCCCGGCGTTCGTCAACCTGCAGCAGTACTACGTCGAAGGCTATCTGGCCGAGCGCGCGTTCGAACTGCCGAACCTCGAGATCCGCTGGAAGCACAAGGTGACGGGCGTCGCGCAGTCGGCCGAGCACGCGGCGCTGACCGTCGAGACGCCGGAAGGCATCGAGACGCTGCGCGCGCAGTACGTGATCGCGGCCGACGGCTCGCGCAGCCCGCTGCGCGCGGCGATGGGGCTCGAAAGCCGCGGCCGCACGTTCAAGGACCGCTTCCTGATCGCCGACGTGAAGATGAAGGCGGAATTCCCGACCGAGCGCTGGTTCTGGTTCGATCCGCCGTTCCACCGTAACCAGTCGGTGCTGCTGCACCGTCAGCCGGACAACGTGTGGCGCATCGATTTCCAGCTCGGCTGGGACGCCGACCCGGTCGCCGAGAAGCAGCCGGAGCGCGTGATCCCGCGCGTGCGCGCGCTGCTCGGGCCGGACGCCGAATTCGAGCTCGAATGGGTCAGCGTCTATACGTTCCGCTGCCAGCGGATGGATACGTTCCGTCACGGCCGCGTGCTGTTCGCGGGCGACGCGGCGCACGGCGTGTCGCCGTTCGGCGCGCGCGGCGCGAACAGCGGCGTGCAGGACGCCGACAATCTCGCGTGGAAGCTGCAGCTCGTGCTCGACGGCCGCGCGCCCGAGCGCCTGCTCGACACGTATGCGAGCGAGCGCGAGTTCGCCGCGGACGAGAACATCCGCAACTCGACGCGCTCGACCGACTTCATCACGCCGAAGAGCGCGGTGTCGCGCGTGTTCCGCGACGCGACGCTGAAGCTCGCGCGCGACTGCGAATTCGCGCGCCGGCTCGTGAACAGCGGCCGTTTGTCGGTGCCGGCCGTGCTGACCGATTCGCCGCTGAATACGCCCGATCGCGCCGGCGACGCGTTCGCGTGCGCGATGCGTCCCGGCGCGGTCGCGGCCGACGCGCCGGTGCGCGCGCAGCAGGCGTCCGGCTGGCTGCTGCGTCATCTCGGCGACGGCTTCGCGGGCGTGCTGTTCGGCCTGCCCGGGGATGCGGGCGCGCTCGCGCAGGCGCTCGACGGTCTCGCGCTGCCGGTGCGGCCCGTGCTGATCGTGCCGGCCGGCCATGCGCAGGCGGTGCCCGGCGTCGACGTCCTCGAAGACGTCGACGGTCTCGCCGCGCAGCGCTACGACGCGCAGCCCGGCACGTTCTACCTGCTGCGCCCGGACCAGCACGTGTGCGCCCGCATGCGCACGCTCGACCGGCACGCGATCGCCGACGCACTCGCCCGCGCGAGCGGCGCATGCTGAACCCGCCTCGAACACGACAACGACACCGGAGACACCCGACATGCCCCCCCTCGACACCCGCCCGCGCCTGGCCGACCCGGACGCGTTCTACGAAGCGCTGATCGACATGCATCGCGATTTGTCGGACGCCGACAGCCAGCTCGTCAACGCGAAGCTGATCCTGCTGCTCGCGAACCAGATCGGCGACGCCGACGTGCTGCGCGAAGCGATGGCGCTCGCGCGCCAGGGCGTGAATCCGCCCGTGCATCCGAACGCCGAGGTGGCGCAATGAGCGCGGCGCCGGCCAACGCGCGCGTGCTCGAAGTCGAGCGCGTGATCGACGACACCCATCGTCCGGGCTTTCACTGGATGCTGCTGGTGCTGTGCGGCCTGTGCCTGGTGGTCGACGGCTTCGACGCGCAGGCGATGGGCTACGTCGCGCCGAGCGTGATCGCCGAGTGGCATGTGCCGAAGCAGGCGCTCGGGCCGGTGTTCAGCGCGAGCCTGTTCGGCATGCTGCTCGGCGCGCTCGGGCTGTCGGTGCTGGCCGACCGCATCGGCCGGCGGCCGGTGCTGATCGGCTCGACGCTGTTCTTCGCGGTGACGATGCTCGCGACCCCGTTCGCGAGCTCGATCCCGGTGCTGATCGCGCTGCGCTTCGTCACGGGCCTGGGCCTCGGCTGCATCATGCCGAACGCGATGGCGCTGGTCGGCGAGTTCAGCCCGGCCGCGCACCGCGTGAAGCGGATGATGATCGTGTCGTGCGGCTTCACGCTGGGCGCCGCGCTCGGCGGCTTCATCAGCGCGGCGCTGATTCCGGCGCTCGGCTGGCGCGCGGTGTTCTTCGTCGGGGGCGCGGTGCCGCTCGTGCTGGCGATCGCGATGCTCGCGCGGCTGCCCGAGTCGCTGCAGTTCCTGGTCCTGAAAGGACGCGTCGCGCAGGCCCGCGACTGGCTCGCGCGGTTCGCGCCGCACGCCGGCATCGATGCCGACACGCGGCTCGTCGTGCGCGAGCGTGCGACGAGCGGCGCACCGGTCGCCGAACTGTTCCGCGCCGGCCGCCTGCCGGTCACGCTGCTGCTGTGGTCGATCAGCTTCATGAACCTGATCGACCTGTACTTCCTGTCGAACTGGCTGCCGACCGTGATGCGCGACGCAGGCTATGCGCCGGGCACGGCGGTGATCGTCGGCACGGTGCTGCAGACGGGCGGCGTGATCGGCACGCTGTCGCTCGGCTGGTTCATCGAGCGCTACGGCTTCGTGCGCGTGCTGTTCGCGTGCTTCGCGTGCGCGGCCGTGTCGGTGGGGCTGATCGGCTCGGTCGCGCATGCGCTGCCGTGGCTGCTGGTCGTCGTGTTCGCGGGCGGCTTCTGCGTGGTCGGCGGGCAGCCGGCCGTCAATGCGCTGGCCGGCCAGTATTACCCGACGTCGCTGCGCTCGACCGGCATCGGCTGGAGCCTCGGCATCGGCCGGATCGGCTCGGTGCTCGGGCCGCTCGTCGGCGGCCAGTTGATTGCGCTGAACTGGAGCAACGGCGCGCTGTTCCATGCGGCCGCGCTGCCCGTGCTGTGCTCGGCGCTGTTCGTGCTCGGGCTGGCCGGCGTCGCGCGGCGCGGCGGCGCGCACGCGGCGAATGCCGCGATGAATTGATGGAGAAAGGAAACGATGACGCTTGACCTGTCGAAACCGGCGACCGCCGGCTACCTGAGCGGTTTCGGGAACGAATTCGCGACCGAGGCGCTGCCCGGCGCGCTGCCGCACGGCCGCAACTCGCCGCAGCGCGCGCCGTACGGGCTGTATGCGGAGCAGCTGTCGGGCACCGCGTTTACCGCGCCGCGCGGCCACAACCGCCGCTCGTGGCTGTACCGGATCCGGCCGGCCGCCGTGCACCGGCCGTTCGAGCCGTTCACGGGGCGGCAGCGGCTCGTCGCGGAGTTCGGCGACTCGGCCGACGTGCCGCCGACGCCGCCGAACCAGCTGCGCTGGGACCCGCTGCCGATGCCGGTCGAGCCGACCGATTTCGTCGAAGGGCTCGTGACGATGGCCGGCAACGGCTCGGCGGCCGCGATGAACGGTTGCGCGATCCACCTGTATGCGGCGAACCGCTCGATGCAGGACCGCTTCTTCTACAGCGCCGACGGCGAATTGCTGATCGTGCCGCAGCAGGGGCGGCTCTTCATCGCGACGGAGTTCGGCCGGCTCGACGTCGAGCCGGCCGAGATCGCGGTGATTCCGCGCGGCGTGCGCTTCGCGGTCGCGCTGCCCGACGGCGACGCGCGCGGCTACATCTGCGAGAACTTCGGCGCGCTGCTGCGCCTGCCCGACCTCGGCCCGATCGGATCGAACGGGCTCGCCAATCCGCGCGATTTCCTGACGCCGCAGGCCGCGTACGAAGACCGCGAAGGCGCGTTCGAGCTGATCGCGAAGCTGAACGGGCGCCTGTGGCGCGCGGACATCGGCCACTCGCCGTTCGACGTCGTCGCATGGCACGGCAACTACGCGCCGTACAAGTACGACCTGCGGCTGTTCAACACGATCGGCTCGATCAGCTACGACCATCCCGATCCGTCGATCTTTCTCGTGCTGCAGTCGCAGAGCGACTCGCCGGGCGTCGACGCGATCGATTTCGTGATCTTCCCGCCGCGCTGGCTCGCGGCCGAAGATACGTTCCGCCCGCCGTGGTTCCACCGCAACGTCGCGAGCGAGTTCATGGGCCTCGTGCACGGCGCGTACGACGCGAAGGCCGAAGGCTTCGTGCCGGGCGGCGCGAGCCTGCACAACTGCATGTCCGGTCACGGGCCGGACGCCGATACGTTCGAGAAGGCGTCGGCGATCGACACGACCCGCCCGCACAAGGTCGACGCGACGATGGCGTTCATGTTCGAAACCCGCACGCTGATCCGGCCGACGCGCTACGCGCTCGACACCGCGCAGCTGCAGGCCGACTACTTCGAATGCTGGCAACGCATCGAGAAACACTTCAACCCGGAGCAACGATGAGCGACACCCGAGACTGGCGTGCGACGCTCGACCCGGCTCGCAAGAGCTGGGTCGACACGGCGAACGATCCCGCCTGCGATTTCCCGATCCAGAACCTGCCGTTCGGCATCTTCAGCGACGCGGCGCAGCCGGCGCGCCGCGCGGGCGTGGCGCTCGGCGACCGGATCGTCGACCTCGCCGCGCTCGCGCGCGCGGGCCTCGTGACGGTGCCGGCCGGCGCCGACGTGTTCGCCGAGCCGACGCTCAACGCGTTCATCGCGCTCGGCCGCGATGCGTGGCGCAGCGTGCGCGTTCAGCTGTCCGAGCTGTTCGCGCGCGACGCTGCGCGGCTCCGCGACGACGCGGCGTTGCGTGCGCGCGTGCTCGTCGCGCAGCGCGACGCGACGCTGCATCTGCCGGTCGACATTCCCGGCTACACCGATTTCTATTCGTCGAAGGAGCACGCGACCAACGTCGGCTCGATGTTCCGCGATCCGAAGAATGCGCTGCTGCCGAACTGGTCGGAGATGCCGATCGGCTACAACGGCCGCGCGTCATCGGTGGTCGTGAGCGGCACGCCGGTGCGGCGGCCGAACGGGCAGCTGAAGCTGCCCGATCAGGAGCGCCCGGTGTTCGGCGCGTGCCGCAAGCTCGACATCGAACTCGAGACGGGCTTCATCGTCGGGCGGGGCAATGCGCTCGGCGAGCCGATCGCCTGCGAGGATGCCGAAGCGCACATCTTCGGGATGGTGCTGTTGAACGACTGGAGCGCGCGCGACATCCAGCAGTGGGAATACGTGCCGCTCGGCCCGTTCAACGCGAAGACCTTCGCGACGACGATCTCGCCGTGGATCGTCACGCTCGACGCGCTCGAACCGTTCCGCGTCGCGCAGCCCGAGCAGGCGCCGCAGCCGCTGCCGTATCTGCGGCACGCGGGCAAGCATGCGTTCGACATCGCGCTCGAAGTCACGCTGCGGGCGGACGGCGCCGCCGAGCCGACGTCGATCTGCCGCACCAACTTCCGGCACATGTACTGGACGATGGCGCAGCAACTCGCGCATCACACGGTCGCGGGCTGCAATACGAGCGTGGGGGACCTGATGGGTTCGGGCACGATCAGCGGGCCGACGCGCGACTCGTTCGGCAGCCTGCTCGAGCTGACGTGGAACGGCAAGGAGCCGCTCGTGCTGAAGGGCGGCGGCAGCCGCACGTTCATCGAGGACGGCGACGAGCTGACGCTCGCGGGCTGGTGCGAGGGCGATGGCTATCGCATCGGCTTCGGGACGTGTACGGGGAAGATCCTGCCGGCGCGTAGCGCGTAGCGGATTGCCGCGCGACGGGTCGCGCGCAGTCCGGAACGGCACGGCGGCCCGCTTGATGCGGGCCGGTTTCGTTTTTATTGGCGGGGGCGGGAGGGGATAGGGCGCTGAGTATGTGTCGCTGGCCAAGGGTCACGGATCACCGGTCACGGAGTGCGGGCCAAGGGCAACGCGGCACGGATCACGGATCGCCGGTCACGAACCGCGAACCGTGCGTGTTCGACGTTGCGCCCGCGCCGCCGCGTGTGAACATCGACGCCGTCTGCCGGCCTCCGCGTCAGATCGCGCGCCGCAACGCCGAGCGTCGTTCCCACAACGCGGCCGCGACGAACGCCGCGACGCAGCCGACCAGCACGCCGATCAGCGCGTTGCTGCCGAGTTGTTCCATCAACGCGCCGGCCACCAGCGGTCCGCCGAAGCTCGCGGCGCTCCACGATGCCGAGACGAGCGAGCTCGCGGTGACGAGCGCCGCGCCGCGGAAGCGCTCGCCGCATGCGACCAGCGACAGCGTGTAGATGCTGCCGGCCGCCGCGCCGAGCACGAACAGCAACGGCCAGCACAGCCACGGGTTCGCAATCACCAACGGCAGCAGCGGCAGGCCCGCGAGCACGATGCAGCCGGCGCCGAGATGCACGCGCTCGCGACCGAGCTTGTCGGCGAGCCAGCCGATCGGGAACTGCATCGCGGTGTCGCCGCACAGCATGATCGACGCGAGCAGCACCGCGGTCGCGCTCGCGACGCCGTGGTCCATCGCGTAGAGCGGCAGCAGCGACAGCGCGAGCGTGTCGAACAGCGCGAAGAAACCGGTGCCGATGATCAGCGCGGGCATGCGCGGCAGCACCGCGAGCCAGCTGTCGTGGGCGGCCTGGCGCGCGTCGTCGCCGGCCAGCGGCGCGCGCCGGATCGTCGCGAGCGTCGGCAATGCAAGCAGGAACAGCGCGCCGCACAGCGCGAAGCGGATGCTGGTGGCGCCCGCGATCTGGCTGACCAGCACGGGCCCGGCCATCTGGAACAGCGTGAAATTGGTCGCATAGATCGCGACCACGCGGCCGCGCGTCGAATCGTCGGCGAGCTGGTTGACCCACGCTTCGCCGATCGTGAACAGCAGCATCAGCGCCGCGCCGCACAGCACGCGCAACACGCCCCATACGATCAGGTTCGACGTGAACTGCATCAGCGTGGTGGCCGCGGCGAGCAGCACGACCGACACGACGATCGCGCGGCGCGCGCCCAGGCGCCGCGCGAGCGCGGTGACGAACGGGACGATCGCGAGGCCGCCGAGCGCCTGCGCGGCGGTCAGCATGCCGACCACGTTGGTGCCGTGGCCGGCTTCGGTCAATGCGAGGGCGGTGAGCGGCAGCGTCGCGCCGGTGCCGAGCCCGACCACCGCGACGCTCAGGATCAGCGCGACGAAATCGCGGGAGAGAACGTTTTTCATCGGGCCGGATGCTACACCGCGGACCTTGAAAGGTCCATGAAGGCCGTCATGCGCGCATGGTTGCGCGCGAAACGCAATGCGGCGGCGCCGTGCGGGCGCCGCGTCGCGCGTCATGGCGTCACACGTACCCGGCGGGCGCGCGGGCCGGACGGCGTTCGAGCGACGCCGACCACAGCGTGAGCGCGAGCGCCGCGACCGCCATCGCGACGCCGACCCACGGCAGGCTCACGAGCGGCACGCCGGCGCCGATCGCCGCGCCGCCGAGCCATGCGCCGGTCGCGTTGCCGAGGTTGAACGCGCCCTGATTGAGCGTCGATGCGAGGTTCGGCGCATCGCTCGCGCGGTCGACGATCAGGATCTGCAGCGGCGGCACGATCGCGAACGCGAGCACGCCCCATACGAAGATCGTCGCCAGCGCCGCGAACGGCACGTGCATCGTGCCGGCAAACAGCGCGAGCACGATGCCGATCAGCGCGAGCGTCGCGATCAGCGACGGCATCCGGCGCCAGTCCGCGAGCCGGCCGCCGAGCGTGCCGCCGACGGTCAGGCCGAGCCCGAACAGCAGCAGCACGTAGGTGACCTGGTGTGGCGAGAAGCGCGTCACGCCCTCGAGGATCGGCGTGATGTACGTGAACACGCTGAACAGGCTCGCGGACGCCAGCACGCTGATGCCGAGCACCATCAGCACCTGCGGGTGCCGCAGCACGCCGAACTCGCGCGTGATGCTGGTGTCGGGCATCGCGAGATGCTTCGGCAGGCACACGGCGAGCGCGGCCGCCGCCGCGATGCCGATGCCGGTGACGGCCCAGAACGTCGCGCGCCAGCCGTAGGCCTGACCGAGCGCGGTGCCGAGCGGCACGCCGAGCACGTTCGCGAGCGTGAGGCCGGTGAACATCAGCGCGATCGCCTGCGCGCGCCGGTTCGGCGCGACGAGGCTGCTCGCGACCACCGAGCCGATCCCGAAGAACGCGCCGTGACAGAACGCAGTGACCACGCGCGCGGCCATCAACACCGCATAGCCGGGCGCGAGCGCGCACAGCAGGTTGCCGGCGATGAACAGTCCGATCAGGCCCATCAGCGCGCGCTTGCGCGGCATCTTCGCGGTGACGACCGCGAGGATCGGCGCGCCGATCGTCACGCCGAGCGCGTAGCCCGACACGAGCATCCCGGCAGCCGGGATCGACACGCCGAGGTCGCGCGCGACGTTCGGCAGCAGCCCCATGATCACGAATTCGGTGGTACCGATTCCAAATGCGGCGACGGCGAGGGCGAAAAGGGGCAAGGGCATCGCGATGGGTCAGGGAAAGAGCCGCGGCCGGGATTCGGCGCGGGATGCGCACGATGGCTGGGCGGGGACGTCAGCCGCGATTCTACGTGAGAGAAAACCCGGACGCTCGGGGCCGGAACGTATTGTTTCGCGGGCCATGCTGGGGCGGCCGACGTCACGCTACGGTGGGGATTTCGATGGGCGCGATTGCGGCGGCGCCGGAAGACGTCGCACTTCCGCAATGCCCGACGCCGCTGCGCTCGGTGCCCACGCCGGTAGGGCGATCATTGCTCGCGCGACATGTCCGGCGGAGCTGACGCACCGCCACGGTGGCGGGACTTCGACGGGTGCGATCGCAGCGGCGCAGCCCGATGTAGCGATGTAGCGATGCCCGGCGCCGCCGCGCTCGGCGCCCACGCCGGAGCGGTGGTCATTGCCCGCGCAGCATGTCCGGCGGCGCGTCGGCGGCGTGCTCCAGCGTTGCCGCGCCGTCGCGGGTCGGCGTCGATTCGGCGCTGGGGTTCGCCTGCGCCGGTGCGTCCCAAGTGTTTTCGAACAGGCACGCTTCGATCGGCATCCGCGCGGCCCAGCGTTGCTGCTCGAGCATCGGCTGCGCGTAGAACGCGTCGACGTGCCCGATGCACAGCACCGCGATCGGCTGCGCGCCGGCCGGCATGCCGAGGAGCGTGCGCAGCGCGTCGACCTCGAACAGCGACACCCAGCCCATGCCCAGCCCCTCCGCACGGGCGGCGAGCCACATGTTCTGGATCGCGCAGGCGGCGGACGCGAGATCCATCTCCGGCAGCGTGCGGCGGCCGAACACGTGGCGCTCGCGATCGTCGGTGAGCGCGACGACCAGCAATTCGCCGCATTCGCGCACGCCTTCGACTTTCAGCCGCATGAACTCGTCCTGGCGCTCGCCGAGCGCGTCGGCGGTCGCGCGGCGCTCGGCCTCGACCAGCCCGTGAATCGCGGTGCGCAGCGCGGCGTCGGTGATGCGGATGAAGCGCCACGGCTGCATGAAGCCGACGCTCGGCGCGTGATGGGCCGCGCGCAGCAGTCGCGCGAGCGTGGCCGGATCGACGGGCGCCGACGTGAAGTGACGCATGTCGCGCCGTTCGAAAATGGCCCGGTAGACCGCAGCGATGGCGGAGTCGTCGAAACGCATGGGGGAGCGGAAGCAAAGGGAAGTCGGCGCAACGATAGCAGAGCGCGGGCGCCGCGCGTTACATCAGGCGAATGAATGGGTCGGCGCGATGCCGGTGCGGTGGGTGTGGAGCGGAGGCACGCGGAACGCCGCAAGCCGAAAGCCAACCCCGCGCTTCAGCGCCCGCCAGTGACGACGTTGGTCGGCGCGCCCGCGCGCCATGCGTCGATGTTCAGCAGCGTCGTATGTGCGATCTCGGCGAGCGCCTCGCGCGTGAAGAACGCCTGATGCGACGTGACGATCACGTTCGGGAAGGTCAGCAGCCGCGCGAGCACGTCGTCCTGCAGCGGCAGGTCCGAGTGATCCTCGAAGAACAGGCCGCTTTCCTCCTCGTACACGTCGAGCCCGAGATGACCGAGCTGGCCGCTCTTGAGCGCCTCGACCAGCGCCTGCGCATCGACCAGCCCGCCGCGCCCGGTATTGATCAGCATCGCGCCGTGCTTCATGCGCGCGAGCGTCTGCGCGTTGATCAGATGATGCGTCGACGGCAGCAGCGGGCAATGCAGGCTCACGATGTCCGATTGATGCAGCAGCTCGTCGAGTTCGACGTAGCGCGCGCCGAACGCGATCAGCTCGTCGTCGTGAGGCGGCAGCGAATGCGCGAGCACGCGCATCCCGAAGCCCATCATGATCTTGGCGAACACGCTGCCGATCAGCCCCGTGCCGACCACGCCGACGGTCTTGCCGTGCAGGTCGAAGCCGAGCAGCCCGTTCAGCGAGAAGTCCCCCTCGCGCGTGCGCGCAACGGCGCGCGGCAGCCGGCGGTTGAGCGCGAGGATCAGCGCGACCGCGTGCTCGGCGACCGCGTGCGGCGAATATGCGGGCACGCGCACGACCGCGATGCCGAGCCGCTCGGCAGCCGCGAGGTCGACGTGGTTGAAGCCGGCCGAGCGCAGCGCGATCAGGCGCGTGCCGCCGTCAGCGAGCCGCTGCAGCACCGCCGCATCGACGGTGTCGTTGACGAACGGACAGACGACGTCGTAACCGTGCGCGAGGATCGCGGTCTCCGCATCGAGGTGTGACGGCTGAAAGTGCAGCCGATAGCCGAACTGGCGGTTTGCGGCGGTAAACGACTCTTCGTCGTACTGCCGGCTGCTGAACAGGATCACACGCACGCTGCACCTCCGATGGCTGACGCGTGCAGTTTACTGCAGGCCAGCCGGCCGCCCAGCGACGAGATCGGCGCGCTCGGGGGTGCGCAGGAAGCCGTATTCGGAGCGCTCCTGCGCCGCCTGCTGCCCGAAATGCTCGAGCGCATGTTCGACGAAGCTGCGCGTGCGGGCCGGCACGTACTGGCGATTCGGATAGACGAGCGACAGCTGCGCATCCGGATCGTCGATCCGATAGCCGGGCAGCAGCCGCACCAGCGTGCCGGCGGCGAGCGCGTCGGCGACGCACGACTCGGGCAGCACCGCGATGCCCGAGCCGGCGAGGGCCGCCGCGTGCACGAGCGCGAGCTGGTTGACGGTGCACGCCGGGCGCACCGTGACCGAATGCGCGGCGCCGTCGTGGCCGACCAGCCGCCACGCGGGCGCATGCTGATGCGGCGCGAGCGCGACCCAGTCGTGACCGGGCAGGTCGTCGGGCGCGCGCGGCTCGCCGCGCCGTTCCAGATACGCGGGCGCCGCGCACGCGACGAACGGGTTCGGCGCGAGGGTGTGACCGATCAGCGTCGGATTGCCGTCGAGCCGGTCGCCGGTGACGATGCCGACGTCGTAGCCCGAATCGAGCACGTCGAGCGGCCCGTCGGCGACGGTCAGCTGCACGCGCAGTTCGGGATAGCGGTGCCGGAAACCGCTGACGAGCGGCGTCAGCGTGAGCGGCGACAGCAGACCCGACGCGACGACGCGCAGCGTGCCGGCCGGCTCGCGCACCGCGTGCGCGACGGACGCCTCGAGATGATCGAACTCCTCGAGCAGCGCACGGCAGCCGTCGAGGTAGCGCAGCCCGGCTTCGGTCAACGACAGGTTGCGCGTGGTGCGGTGGATCAACCGCGTGTTCAGATGGGACTCGAGCATCGCGATCGAACGCGTGACGAGTGCATTGGACACGCCTAGATGGTGCGCCGCGCGCCGGAAACTCTGCTGCTCGGCAACGCAGACGAACACTCGCATGGTCTGAATCTGGTTCATGTCTCGCGTATTTCTGGCCCGGTGGATTGATTTTGCTTGGAATTTTTCGTCGCGCGACCGGGATTGCCGGTGTGCGTCGTCCGATTTTCGTTCGTATCGAAAAAGCGGCTCTCGATTCCGCAGACGATTGTTCATTACGGAGGCGATATCCGTCAACCTGAGAAAATGGGCGGGTTGCGGAAAATCGAAATCGCGGCTATCGGATTTATGCGGCGGTCTCGTTGGTTTCCCGGCAGTATTGAAACCGGTAGTTCGGTATCTGAATGTTGCTCAGTAAAATCAACGCGTTATGTGTTTTGTTCGATGCTTCGCAGCGGTAATTTTCGAACTCTGTCACTAATAGATGCTGCGATAATCGATGTTTTTTCGGCGTATCGGCATTTGGTGGATCCATTCGGTCCGCGCGGTTTTTATCCTGATGCGGCGTATTTCCGACTAATTGGGTCGTCTATTACTGAAGCGGGCGCATCCGCACGCGCCGCAATATGGCCGGGAAAATCGCCTGTACCGGCCGCGGCGGGGCTGCCGGCGTGCTCGCTCGCGATGCGCGGCCGGCTGGCCCGGTCGTCCGACCGGGCCAGCGTCGCGCCGTCCGGCCGCGCGCGCCTCTTGCGCGCGGGCGCGGAACACGGAATCATCGATCGATCCGCCATGCCCTGTGGCGGGCGACGCTCGAGCGTCTTTCTTCATCTTTTTTGCCAGCCATGTCCCTCGACCATTCGCCGATTCCCTGTCCCGTCGTCGTGCCGCTCGACGCGATCCTGCCCGAAGAACCGCTGCTGATGATGGGCGCCGGCCCGGTGCCGATCCCGGCCGCGGTCGCGAAGGCGAACACGATCGTGATCAATCACCTCGGCGCGACGATGGCGAAGATCATCGAGCAGGTGAAGGAGATGGCGCGCTACGTGTTCCAGACCCGCACGAAGTGGGTGCTCGGCGTCGCCGGCCCCGGCTCCGCCGCGATGGAAATGGCGATTTCCAACCTCGCCTGGCGCGGCACGCGCGTGCTGTCGATCCGCAACGGCTTCTTCAGCGCGCGCATGGCCGAGATGGCCACGCGCGTCGGCGCCGACGTCGCGACGCTCGAAGTGGCCGACCGCTCGGTCGCGAGCCTCGACGAGATCGCCGACGCGATCGCGCGCGAACGCCCCGAGATCGTCACGATCGTGCAGGGCGAGACGTCGAACACCGTGTGGAACCGCGACCTGCGCGAGATCGCGGCGCTCGCGAAGGCGGCCGGCGCGCTGGTGGTCGTCGACGCGGTGTGCACGCTGTCGACGATGCCGCTCGAGATGGACGCATGGGGCATCGACGCGGTCATCACGGGCGGCCAGAAGGGGCTGTCGTCGATTCCCGGCGTGTCGCTGATCGCGTTCTCCGACGCCGCGTGGGACCGGATGAAGCAGCGTCCGGAACCGAACGCGCACTGGTGCCTCGACATGGCGCTCGCGGAAAACTTCTGGCACAACGCGGGCTACCACTACACCGCGCCGGTGTCGGGCGTGCTCGCGCTGCACGAGGCGCTGCGCCTCGTGTGCGCGGAAACGCTCGAAAGCCGTTTCGCGCGCCATCTGCGCTGCACGCTGGCGCTGCAGGCCGGCATCGAGGCGATGGGCCTCGAACTCTACACGCCGAAGGAATGCCGTCTCAATTCGGTGGTCGGCATCGAGACGCCGGCCGGGCTCACGCCCGGAATGGTCTGCGGCCACATCTCGAAGCAATATCAGGTCGAGATCTCCGGCTCGTTCGGCTTGCCGATCGTGCGGATCGGCCAGATGGGCGAGCAGTGCCGCGAACACAACCTGTTCCGCACGCTGCATGCGTTCGGCCGGACGATGGTCGATCTGAAGGTGCCGGTCGACCTGCCCGCAGGCGTTGCCGCGCTCGAGCAGGAACTGTCGCGGCGCGGCACGTAAGCGCGGCCGGCGGCGCGGCGCCGAGCGCGGCGCTCAGCCGCCCCGCATCGCGCGCCGGTACGCGTTCGGCGTCGTCCCGTGCGCGTCGCGAAAGCGGTGGCTGAAATGGGCGGCGTTCGCGTAGCCGCACTCGGCGGCGACCTGCGCGAGCGGCAGCGCCGTCGTGCGCAGCAGCAGGCGCGCGCGGGCCAGCCGCTGCTCGGCCACCCAGGCGTGCGGCGCGCGGCCGAACGACAGCCGGAACATCCGCGAAAAGTGATATTCGGACAGCGCGGCGACGTTCGCGAGTTCGCCGAGCGTGAGCGGCTGCGACAGGTAGCTGTCGATATAGTCGCGCACGCGCCGGCGCACGGCGGGCGCCAGGCCGCCGCGCAACGGCGCGTCGGCGCGCGCGGCGCCCTGGCCGCGCAACAGCAGGCTCAGCACGTCGTGCGCGGCCTCGTTCACGCGCAGTCGCCCGTCCGCATCGTCCCAGCGCTCCAGGGCGAGCGAACGGAACTGCGCGGCGACGCGCGCATCCTCGAAATAGGTGCGGTCGGCGAGTTTCAGTTCGCGCGGTTCGCGGTCGAGCTCGCGGATCGCGCGCTGCGTGAAGTGCTCGGGCAGAAAGTACAGGTGGATGAAGTGCATCTCGCCGCGCACCCACCAGCGCGATTCATGGTCGCCCGGCAGCGTGCACAGCAGGCTCGGTGCGCCGTAGCGCGGCACGCGCTCGCGCTCGGTCCGGTAGCCGCCGTCGAGATAGCACGACAGCGTGTGGTGGCCGGGCTGTTCGTAGACCGTCTCGCTTTCGTCGGTGATGCGCGTCCATTCGGCGATCGCGAGGTGGTCGCCGAGCCACGTGAAGCGCTCGAGCGTCGCGTTCGCATCGGCGAGCGTGCGGCACACCGACTGCAGCCCGAACGGCATCGTGTCGCCCGCGAGGGCGGCGGCGTGGTCGACGGGCGGAGCGTACAGGGGCGAACTCATGGTGCGACGAGTATAAGCGCGCGCACCGCGTGCCGTGCGCCGGAGCGAAAAAGACCGCAAATCCGGACAATGCATGCGCGCGGCGCGGCCGCATAGTCGGAATCCGTTCCACTCGTTCCGCTGCGTTGCCGCCATGAATCTGTCGCTTTACTTCATCACCGTGCTGATCTGGGGCACCACCTGGATCGCGATCAAATGGCAGCTGGGTGCCGTGCCGCCGCCCGTGTCGATCGCATGGCGCTTCTGGCTCGCCGCCGCCGTGCTGTTCGCGCTGCTGCGCCTGATGCGCCGGCCGGTGCGTCCGCCGCGCGAAGCGTGGCGTTATCTCGTCGCGCAGGGCGTCGCGTTGTTCTGCCTGAATTTCCTGTGCTTCTACTATTCGGAGCAGGTCGTGCCGAGCGGACTCGTCGCGGTGATCTTCTCGACCGCGCCGCTGCTGAATTCGATCAACGGGCGCCTCTTCATGGGGCGGCCGTTGCGGCCGTCCGCGATCGCCGGCGCGCTGCTCGGGCTGACCGGCATCGCATGCCTGTTTTGGCAGCAGATGGCCGGGCATCTGGACGACCACGCGACGTGGATCGGTCTGGCGATCGCGTTCGCGGGCACGATGTGCTTCTCGGCCGGCAACCTGCTGTCGAGCCGGATGCAGGCGATGGGGCTGCACCCGCTCGCGACCAACGGCTGGGCGATGCTGATCGGCGCGGCGATCCTGACGGTCGGCAGCGCCGCGGCCGGATTGCCGTTCGCGCTCGATCCGAGCCCGCGCTATCTCGGCGCGCTCGTCTACCTGGCCGTGCCGGGCTCGGTGATCGGCTTCACCGCGTACCTGACGCTGGTCGGCCGGATCGGGCCGGAGCGCGCCGCGTACTGCACGGTGCTGTTCCCGATCGTCGCGCTGGCCGTGTCGACGGTATTCGAGGGTTATCAGTGGTCGCCGCTCGCCGTGGTGGGGCTGCTGCTCGTGGTGGCCGGCAATTTGGTCGCGTTCGATCTGACGCGCCGGCTGTTCCTGCGCACCGCGTGACGGCTGCGCTGAATGAAAGGCGCCCCGCGCGAAGCGGGTTGAGGACTGGTTCGCGCCGTGGGCGGAAGATGGTTGCTCGGCATGCAGATGGGGTCGGCCTGTTGGCCTGTCGGGCCGCCAGCCCGATGACGGCCTGATGGGCCGTTAGCCCGAAAGCCGTACAGCCTGATGGCCCGAGAGCCCGAGAGCCCGAGAGCCCGAGAGCCCGAGAGCCCGAGAGCCCGAGAGCCCGAGAGCCCAAAAGCCCAAAAGCCCAAAAGCCCAAAAGCCCAAAAGCCCAAAAGCCCAAAAGCCCAAAAGCCCCACGACCCGACTGCCGCCGTTGGCCCAGCCCCGGCGGCTAGTCGCCGGACGCCGGGCCAACTGCCCACCAGCTAGCTCGACAGCCGCCCGCCGTACCACCCCTCAAGCCGCCGCGCCGCTCCCCGCCACGCGCGCCTGCCGCTGATACAGCACCATCGACAGCGCGACGCCCGCTGCCGCGGCCGCCGCAGCGAACAGGAACACCTGCGGATAACCGAATGCGCCGGCAATGTAGCCGGCGAGCGGGCCGGTGATCCCGAGCGACAGGTCGAGGAACACCGAATACGCGGACAGCGCCGCGCCGCGGCTCGCCGGCGGCACCAGCGCGACGGCCTCCACGCCGAGCGCCGGGAAGATCAGCGCGAAGCCGAACCCGGTGAGCGCGGCACCGACGAGCGCGACGTGCGGCACCGGCGCGAGCCACAGCAGCAGGAGGCCCGAGGATTCGAACGCGAACGACACGATCGCGACGCGGAAGCCGCCGTAAGTCTTGATCATGTTCGCGAACAGCAGGCGCGCGCCGATGAACAGCGTGCCGAACACGGTCAACGACAGCGCCGCGTTGGGCCAATGGCGCGCCGCGTAGTAGAGCGTGACGAAGGTCGCGATCGAGCCGAAGCCGGCCGAACCGAGCGCGAGACCGAGGCCGTGCGGCAGCACGCGCGTGAACACGCTCGCGTACGACATCCGTTCGCCGTGCACGAGCGGCACGGCGTCGATCAGGCGGGCCAGATAGAAGCCGGCCGCCGCGAGGGCGATCACGAGCACGCCGATCAACGCCGGATTGAGCGCGTGCGCGATCGCGACGCCGACCGGCGCGCCGAGCGCGAGCGCGCCGTAGGTCGCGATGCCGTTCCACGAGATCACCTTCGCGTTGTGCGCGATGCCGACCCGGCCGATGCCCCACAGGATCGCGCCGGTGCCGCACAGGCTTTCGCCGACGCCGAGCACGAGCCGGCTGCCGATCAGCAGCACGAGGCTCGCGGCCGGCCAGCGCGCGAGCAGCAGCGCCACCAGCAGCAGCACGCCCGACACGCCGCAGCCGATCAGCCCGCGCAGCACCGTCTGCTTCGGCCCCAGCGTATCCGCGAAGCGCCCGGCGAGCGGACGCGACGCGAGCGTCGCGAAATACTGGACGCTGATCGCGGCGCCCGCGACGATCGCGGAATAGCCGAGATCGTCGTGGACGAAGCCCGGCAGCACCGCGAGCGGCAGCCCGATGGTCAGATAGCAGACGAACGTGAAGCAGACGACGGATACGATTTGCAGCGTGACGGCGAGCCCGCTGCGCGGCGGTGTGGCGGAATCGGTGGACATGGGGTCGGATTAGATGAACGAAGCGCGACGACGATCGAGGCAGATGCAGCCAAACAAGGGAATCCGGATTTTCCCATGGAACCGGTTTTCCCGCAGGTACTACTTAGTTAATCGTGACCCGTTTTAGCGCTGCAATGGGCCCGGCGAAAACAGCCAGCGCCACGCGCATGCTGCACAGCTGGCGGCCCGCCGCCCGCATATCGCGGCCGTGATATGAGCCGCATGCGCGTTCGGCTATGGGTTGCGAAATTTGACGGTGATAGCGTGCAAACTGTCAGAGAAACGTCGGTCGTGCGCGCCGCGCCGGCCGCCTTGCCCCCACTTGAACAACGATTGAGACATGAGTGAGCCGATCCGCTTCTACCATCGTCACGCGGTCCGCGAAGTCAGCGGCGCGGACGTCACCCGCACCGTGCTGCAGTATCTGCGCGAGGATGCGCGCTGCACCGGCACCAAGGAAGGCTGCGCGGAAGGCGACTGCGGCGCGTGCACGGTCGTCGTCGGCGAGCTGACCGACGCAGGCGCGGTGGCGTTCAAGGCCGTCAACGCGTGCATCCAGTTCCTGCCGACGCTCGACGGCAAGGCGCTGCTCACGGTCGAGGACCTGCGCCGGCCGGACGGCTCGCTGCATCCGGTGCAGCAGGCGATGGTCGATTGCCACGGGTCGCAATGCGGTTTCTGCACGCCGGGCTTCGTGATGTCGATGTGGGCGCTGTACGAGCAGCACGGCCATGAGCGCTGCGGCAGCGCAGCTTCGAACGCATCGTGCGTGCAGAGCGTCGCCGGCGTGCCGAGCGTGCCGTCCCGCACCGAGATCGCCGATGCGCTGACCGGCAACCTGTGCCGCTGCACCGGCTACCGGCCGATCATCGACGCGGCGGTGCGGATGTTCGACGCGAGCGGCGAACGCACGCCGGCGCAGGACTCGCCGGTCGACGCGGCCGCGCTCGCGCGCACGCTGGCGTCGCTGCGGCGCGAGCGCACGTTCGAATACGCGGCCGCCGACGGCGCGCGCTTCGCCGCGCCGCGCACGCTCGACGCGCTGGCCGCGCTGAAGGCCGAGCGCCCCGACGCGCGGCTGTTGGCCGGCAGCACCGACATCGGCCTGTGGGTGACCAAGCAGATGCGTCGCCTCGACGACCTGATCTACGTCGGCCAGGTCGCCGAGCTGCAGCGGATCGTGCACGGCGACGACTGGATCGAGATCGGCGCGGGCGTGACGGTCGAGCGCGCGTACGCGGCGCTCGCCGGCACGTATCCGGAGCTGACCGAAATGTGGAAGCGCTTCGCGTCGCTGCCGATCCGCAACGCGGGCACGCTCGGCGGCAACGTCGCGAACGGCTCGCCGATCGGCGACTCGATGCCGGGGCTGATCGCGCTCGGCGCGCGCGTCGTGCTGCGCGGCGGCGACACCGTGCGCGAGCTGCCGCTCGACGCGCTGTACACCGGCTATCAGCAGAAGGACATGGCGCCGCACGAATTCGTCGTCGCGCTGAAGGTGCCGACCCGCAGCGGCGCGCGCGCGGCGCTGCAGTTCCGCACCTACAAGCTGTCGAAGCGGTTCGACTCCGACATTTCGGCGGTGTGCGCGGCGTTCGCGTTCATCGCGGACAGCGACACGATCCGCGAGCCGCGCATCGCATTCGGCGGGATGGCCGCGACGCCGAAGCGCGCGCCGCACACGGAGGCGGTGCTCGACGGCGCGCCGTGGCACGAAGCCACCGCGCAGGCCGCGATGCAGGCGCTGGAGCGCGACTACCAGCCGCTCACCGATATGCGCGCGACCAGCGCCTATCGCGTCGATGCCGCGAAGAACCTGCTGTACCGGTTCTGGCTCGAGACGCGGATGCACGACCCGCTGCCGGCGCACGCGTTGAACGTGCGCGAAGTGGCCGCCGAAACCGGCGCCGAAGCGGCCGATGGCGCGGCGCGCGTCTGAAGACGGAGAACCCCGAACATGAACCAGCAAGCAGAACCGTTCCTGACCGCGCTCGATGCGCAGACCGACGGCGCGCAGGTCCACGTGTCGCGCGTGCACGAATCCGCGCACCTGCACGTGAGCGGCCGCGCCACTTACACCGACGACATCCCGCTCGTCGCCGGCACGCTGCACGCGGCGCTCGGCCTGTCCGCGAAGCCGCACGCGAAGATCGTGTCGATGAACTTCGACGCGGTGCGCGCGACGCCCGGCGTCGTCGCCGTGTTCACGGCCGCCGACATTCCGGGCGTCAACGACTGCGGGCCGATCGTCCACGACGACCCGGTGCTCGCCGACGGCGTCGTGCAGTTCGTCGGCCAGCCGATGTTCATCGTCGTCGCCACGTCGCACGACATCGCGCGGCTCGCCGCGCGCCGCGCGCAGGTCGACTACGAAGAGCTGCCCGCGATCCTCACCGCGCAGGACGCGCGCAACGCCGAGTCGTACGTCATCCCGCCGCTGAAGCTCGCGCGCGGCGACGCGCCCGCGCGGCTCGCGGCGGCCGCGCATCGCGAGTCCGGCGAGATGTATCTCGGCGGGCAGGAGCAGTTCTATCTGGAAGGGCAGATCGCCTACGCGGTGCCGAAGGACGACGACGGCATGCACGTGTACTGCTCGACGCAGCATCCGAGCGAGATGCAGCACCTGGTCGCGCACGTGCTCGGCGTCGCGTCGCACGACGTGCTGGTCGAATGCCGCCGGATGGGCGGCGGGTTCGGCGGCAAGGAATCGCAGTCGGGCCTGTTCGCGTGCTGCGCCGCGCTCGCCGCATGGAAGCTGCTGTGCCCGGTGAAGCTGCGTCCCGATCGCGACGACGACATGATGATCACCGGCAAGCGGCACGACTTTCATTACCGCTTCGACGTCGGCTACGACGACGACGGCCGCATCGACGGCGTCGCGCTCGACATGACGTCGCGCTGCGGCTTCTCGGCCGACCTGTCGGGCCCGGTGATGACGCGCGCGGTGTGCCACTTCGACAACGCGTACTGGCTCGGCGACGTGGCCATCGCCGGCTACTGCGGCAAGACCAACACGCAGTCGAACACCGCGTTCCGCGGCTTCGGCGGCCCGCAGGGCGCGTTCGCGATCGAGTACATCCTCGACGACATCGCGCGCGCGCTCGGCCGCGATCCGCTCGACGTGCGCTACGCGAACCTGTACGGCAAGACCGAGCGCAACGTGACGCCGTACGGGCAGACCGTCGAGGACAACGTGCTGCACGAACTGCTCGGCGAGCTCGAGACGACGAGCGGCTATCGCGCGCGCCGCGCGGCCGTCAGGGAATTCAACGCGCGCAACGCGGTGCTGAAGAAGGGCATCGCGCTCACGCCGGTGAAGTTCGGCATCGCGTTCAACGTCACGCATTTCAACCAGGCCGGCGCGCTGGTGCACATCTACACCGACGGCTCGGTGCTCGTGAACCACGGCGGCACGGAGATGGGGCAGGGGCTCAACACGAAGGTCGCGCAGGTGGTCGCGCACGAGCTCGGCATCCGCTTCGACCGGATTCGCGTGACCGCGACCGACACGAGCAAGGTGGCGAACACGTCGGCTACCGCCGCGTCGACGGGCTCCGACCTGAACGGCAAGGCCGCGCAGGATGCCGCGCGCCAGCTGCGCGAGCGGCTCGCGGCGTTCGCGGCGAAGCGGTTCGGCGACGGCAGCGTCGCGGCGGCCGACGTGAAGTTCGGCAACGACGTGGTGTGGGTCGGCGCGACCAGCGTGCCGTTCGCCGACGTGGTCGCGAGCGCGTATCTGGCGCGCGTGCAGCTGTGGTCCGACGGCTTCTACGCGACGCCGAAGCTGTACTGGGACCAGTCGAAGCTGCAGGGCCGGCCGTTCTACTACTACTCGTACGGCGCGGCCGTGTCGGAGGTCGTGATCGACACGCTGACGGGCGAAATGCGCACGCTGCGCGTGGACGCGCTGCACGACGTCGGCGCGTCGCTCAATCCCGCGCTCGACATCGGCCAGGTCGAAGGCGCGTTCATCCAGGGGATGGGCTGGCTCACGACCGAGGAGCTGTGGTGGAACGCGGGCGGCAAGCTGATGACGCACGCGCCGTCCACGTACAAGATCCCGACCGTCAACGACACGCCGCCCGAGTTCAACGTGCGGCTGTTCCGCAACCGCAACGTCGAGGACAGCATTCACCGCTCGAAGGCCGTCGGCGAGCCGCCGCTGCTGCTGCCGTTCTCGGTGTTCTTCGCGGTGCGCGACGCGATCGCCGCGGTCGGCGACTACCGCGTGAACCCGCCGCTCGACGCGCCGGCGACCGGCGAGGCGATCCTGCGCGCGGTGCACGCGGTGCGTGCGGCGAGCGCCGCGCGGGCAGGGTGAGATGATGCATCGCCTCTTCACGCTCGCTTCTTGCGCCGGCTTCCGCCCGGCGCTCGGCGTCGTCGGGACGGCCCGGCGGAGGCCGGCATGAACGGCCGCGCTCGTTCGCCGCGCGGCGCGGCGCAGGTGCCGGCCGTCCAATGCGACGACGGCGCGTGCGGCAGCGCGCCGTCGCTGCCGCCGTTCGCGCGCGGCACCGGCCAGCGCAATCGCGCAACCGCGGCGCCGCCGCCGATGCACATCGTGTTGTTCGGCGCGGGGCACGTGGGGCACGCGCTCGTCACGCTGCTCGGCGCGCTGCCGTGCGTCGTGCAGTGGGTCGACACGCGCGACGAGCTGTTTCCCGACGAATGTCCGCCGAACGTGCAGCCGGAGCCGACCGACACGCCGGAAGCGGTGGTCGATGCGGCGCCCGCGGGCGCGTACTTCCTCGTGATGACGCACAACCACGCGCTCGACTTCGCGCTCGCCGCGCAGATCATGCGGCGGCGCGACTTCGCGTATTTCGGCATGATCGGCTCGCGTACCAAGCGCGTGAAGTTCGAGCGCCGGCTCGTCGCGCGCGGCGTCGATGCGGTGCGGCTCGCGGAGATGGTGTGTCCGATCGGCGTGGCCGGCATCGTCGACAAGGCGCCGGGCGCGATCGCGGTGGCCGTGTGCGCGGAGTTGTTGCAGGTGCGCTCGAAGGTACCCGCGCGCCGTTCGCCGAACCATCGTGAAAGCGCCGGTAGTGTGGAGTAAGCGGCGGCGGCTCTGAACGGCCGAGCATGCGATGCCGTGCTGGCGTCGTGCGAAGACTTTGCCGCCTTGCACGATCGGCCAATCTGTTGGATTTATGCGGGCGCATCCGTTCGGATGGATCACCCGAGGCCGTCACTCCGGAAGCGTCATCGTTGCTTGACCGCGGCTTCGGCCGAAACCGTCCGTGTTGGAGCCGTTATTTCCAAGGCGGCCGTGACGGTCACGTGCTGAGGCATTCGACGAATGCCACCCTGAAAGGCGATCAGTGCTTGCAGCTTCCGCGAAGAGTGCTAGCATTGATATCAACTCGGATGTGGAGGTGAAGCATGGCAACTCTTCTGGTGAGAAATGTGGACGAGGAACTCGTCCAAAGCCTGCGCGAGCGGGCCGCAGCCAACGGGCGTAGTGCGGAGGCCGAGCATCGAGAGATCCTGGCAAAGGCGCTGCGCGCGCCGCAGCGCAAGACGTTCGCGCAGGTGTTGATGAGTATCCCGAACGTCGGAACCGATGCCGATTTTGCGCGCGTGGATGACGGCGAGGCAGCGAATGTTTTTGGTTGATACCAACGTCATCAGCGAAGTACGGAAGCGGGAGCGAGCAGATAAAGGTGTGATGGCGTTTTTCCGCAAGGCCGCGCAGGACGATGCCGATCTGTACCTTTCCGTGGTGACGGTTGGCGAACTGCGGCGCGGTGTGGAAATCATCCGTCACCGTGGCGACAAGTCCCAGGCGACGCGCCTTGAAAACTGGCTCGATGGCGTACTTCGGGAGTTTGCGTCGAACATTCTGGCGGTGGACGAAGAGATCGGGCAGTTGTGGGGACGCCTGCGCGTCCCGCATCCCGAGCACTCGCTCGACAAGTTGATCGCGGCAACGGCGTTGATCCACGACCTGATCGTCGTGACGCGGAACGTCGATGATTTCGCCGGAACGGGCGCACGCGTTCTGAACCCATTCGAAAGCTGATACCCAACGCCGGAGAAAGCGGAGCGCTGAGCGGTTGTTGCATGCGGTAACGACGCCAGCCGCGCACGCATTCGTCTACACTCCGCAGATCGTGCGGCACCGGGCCGCGCGTTTTTCCCTGCACACCGCATGTCCGATCCGCAGATCTATCTCGATGCACTTTCCGCGAGCGTCGTCGCCATCGAGCGCTGGCTGTCCGGCGCCGATTCCGAGCCCGCGGCCGTCGATGCGCTGCTCGCCGATTTCGCCGCCGATTTCACGATGATCATGACCGACGGCCGCGTGTTCGACCACGCGGGCACGCACGCGCTGTTCGCGAAGCTGGGCGGCGCGAAGCCGGGGCTGCGCATCGCGCTGTCGGACGTTCGCGTGCTCGCGGCCGACGCATCGCATGCGGTGCTCACCTATCTGGAATCGCAGCACGCGGCGTCGGGTGCGTTGCCCGCACGGCGCGCGACCGCCGTGTTCCGGCGCGACGCCACGGGCGCGGTGCGCTGGACGCATCTGCAGGAAACCTTCTGCACGGCCTGAACGCCGGCGCGGCCCCGAACCGGAACGCGAGTGAGCTGATTCAGCGCTTGCGCACGCGCGCCGCGGTCAGCTCGTCGGACACGCTTTGCATCAGCGCGCACAGCCACGCGATGTCGGTCGGGCGATCGGGCTGCGGATGCGTGAGCAGATAGCTCCTGATACGCGGAAACGGCACGGGCGGTTCGACCACGACGAGCGGCAGCAACTGCGCGTAGTGCGTCGCGAAGCGGCGCGTCGTCGTGAAGATCAGGTCCGCCTGCAGCAGCACCTGCGGCACGATGCCGAAGTACGGCAGCGTCGTCACGACGCGGCGCGTGAGCTGCGCACGCGCGAGACCGATCTCGATCGCATTGCGCTTGTCGCCGGTGTAGGGCGTCGGCGCGACGTGCGCGGCCGCGGCATACGCATCGCGCGTGAGCGGCTCATGTGCGAGCGGATGGGCCGCGCGCATCAGGCACACGATCGTGTCGGAGAAGAGGTCCTGGCGCGCGAAGCGCGGGTCGGGCTTCGGCCAGTTGCCGATCACGAGATCGAGCGCGCCCGTTTCGAGCGCGCCCGCATGATCGAGCGCGGGGTTCAGCGAGTCGATTTCCAGATGTGCATGCGGCGCCGCGTCGCGAAAGCGCGCGATCAGCGTCGGCATGAAGAAATCGTTCAGATAGTCGGGCGCGGCGACGCGGAACGTGCGGCGCGCCGACGACGGATCGAAGTCGCCGTGCGGCGTCGCGATGAAGTCGACCTCGCGCAGCGCGCGCGACGCCGCGCCGAGCAGCGACGCGCCGTACTCGGTCGGCACCATGCCCGACTTGCCGCGCACGAGAATCGGATCGTTCAGCGTTTCGCGCAGCTTGCGCAGCGCGGTGCTGATCGCGGGCTGGGTCTGGTTCAGCCGCAGCGCGGCCTGCGTGACGCTGCGCTCGAGCAGCAGCGTACGCAATACGCGCACGAGCCAGATGTCGAGCGAGGCGGTGCGGTCGTCTTCCATCGATGCAGGGTTGTGCGGGCGAAGCGTAACCTTACCGCAGCCGCCCGCGCGCGGGCGTGATACCGGGCATCACGCGCGGCCCTTCGGCAGCGTGCTGATCCGCTTGACCTCGCCCGACTCGAGCCAGTTCGGCGTGCGTGCGCAGTACAGCACCATCGGCAGTGCATCCTCGCCCCAGAACAGCTGCTGGTTCATCCAGAAGGTCGGCACGCCGAACACGCCGAGCGCGATCGCGTCGTCGGTGTTGCGGCGCAGCTGCGCGCTCGTTTCCTCGAATTCGATCAACTCGTCGCCGTGCCCGACGCCGACGCGCTCGCACAGCGCGGCGAATCCCGCGGGCGTCGACGGATCGTTGCCGTCGTGCCAGATGAAACGGAACATCTCGAGCACGGTGCCGATGTCGGCGCGCATCGCGATCGCGAGGCGCAGCGCCTTGTCGGTGTCGAACGGATGCGCGGGCGGCATCTTGAAGCGGATGCCGAGCTGCTCGGCGCGAAACAGCGCGTGGCGGTACGTGAACACGCGCTTGGCCGGCACGTCGGCGCTCGGCCGCTGTCCCCAATGGCGCTGCAGGTCGGGCAGCGCCACGGCGACGGGCTCGAACGGCACGTCGGGCCACTTGTCGTGCTGTTCGAGCAGCAGGTAGGAGAACGGCGACACGAAGTCGTAGAACCAGGCGGGTTGGGCGGTGTCAAGGCCGGTTGTCATGACGATCTCCAGAGGGGTGGGGCGTGCGCGCCTGGCGGCGGCCTTCATGTTACGCGGTGGCGCGCGGATGCGGTAATGATCGCGGATCGGCCGCTCACGCGGAACCCGGAGTCGCCCGAGGGGTTTCGGCAGTCGGCGGCGCGGCGGCCGCGGGCGGCTGCGACGCGTCCGACATGCGCGCGGGCGCGTCGGGCTCGTGCGCACTCAGCCGTTCGCGCACGAAGCCGATGTGCTCGCGCAGCACGTAGAACTGCCCCGCGTACGCGAGCGGCATCTTCATCCGGTTCACGGCTTCCTCGATATCGTCGAGCTCCTCGAGCAGGTGCACGCGTTCGTCGGCCGTGTGCTCGCCGAGCGCGCGGCGCTCGAGCGCGATCAGCGCGCCGTACCAGCGATAGATCCGCGAGCGCACGCGCCAGCCGTACAGCGACGGCACGAGCCGCAGGCCGGGGATCAGCACGACGATCAGCGGCACCACGACCACCAGCAGCCGGTCGACGAGGCTCGCGACCCAGAACGGCAGCCGCCGGTACAGGAAGCTCTTGCCCGACTTGTAGTAGCGCGCCGCGTCGTCGGACAGCGGGAAGCCGCGCGTGATCGCGGACGGGAATTCGCCGGCGTGCTGCAGGATCGTCGCGTGGCCGTGCACTTCGCGCGCGGCCTCGATCAGCAGGTCCGACAGCGCCGGATGCAGCGTGTCGCGCGCGACCAGCTCGATCGTCGGCGCGACCGTGTGGATGTCGCTGGCCGGCAGGTTGCGGCCGAGATCGTAGACGCCCATCGGCAGCGTGATCGCTGTCAGGTACGGGAAGCGGCGCGCGTACGCTTCGGCCTGCGTGAACGAGTACACGTGTACGCCCGGCGCACGGAACAGCTTCGACATCACCGGGATCTGCGTCGAATCGCCGGACAGGAACGCGGCGTCGATCTTGCCGTCGAGCAGCGCGGTCGCGGCGTCCTCGCCGGCGATCGGCAGCAGCTCGGTCGGGCCGCCCGGCACGATGCCGTTCATCTTCAGCAGCGCGAGGCTCAGCTCGCGTGCACCGCTGCCCTGCGGGCCGAGCGCGAGCCGCTTGCCCTTGAAATCGGACAGGCGCGCGACCACCGCGCCGCGATACATGATCGCGAGCGGCACGTAGCCGATGCTGCCGAGCGATACCAGTTGCTCGTCGCGTTCCTTCGAACCGATGCCGCTCTGCACGAAGCCGACGTCGACCGGTGCGTTCGGGTCGGACAGCCGCGCGAGGTTCTGCGCGGAGCCCTCGGACGCTTCGACGTCGAGCGTGATGCCGTTCTTCGCGAGGATCGCCTTGTATTTCTGCGCGGCGTTCCAGTACGTGCTGCCGGGCGGCCCGGCCGAAATCACGAGCGTGGACGGCGGCGCGGGCTGGATCAGCTTGACCGCGAGCCACACGGCCGCCGCCGCGAGCAGCACGGTGGGGCCGATCGACAGCGCGAGGTCGCGCCACGACACCGCGACGAAGCGGGCGAGGATGCGGCGGGGTGGACGCGGGCTGGCAGGCTTCATGGAAATCGACAGATGACACGGCCGTGACGCATCGATGACGAGCGGCGCCAACGATGCGGGTTCAGCCGGCGATGGTACCTGGTTTCGCGTCGTTGGCGCGAGTGGGGGTTGTGCGCCGGTTGTGCGCCGTGCGGGGGCCGGAGATTTTGCCCGCCGGCGTCGCTGGGCCGGCTTCGCGCGCTCGCGCGTCAAAGTCTTTGCGCTTCCGCGGGCGCTGGATTACATTGTGCGTCGCAGCCGCGACCGATTCGCGCGCGACCCGGCACCCAACGAGACCGGGCGCGTCCGGCCGGCGGCTGTCCGGCCCGGCCGGCCCGCATTTGCGTGCGCCGGCCGCCGGCCCGTGTCGCCTCTCTCGCATCGCCGTGGAAATCATCGGCCGTCCCGCCCCTTCGCGCGCGGGCCGGCTGCCTTTGGGGGTATCCGGCCGTACTGTGCACGGCCGTTCCGAAGTCACAAGGAGATAGCATGAAGTCGATCGTGTTGAGAGCGTTGGGTGTTGCGGCCGTGGCGGCCTGTCTGACGGGCAGCGTGTACGCGCAGTCGAGCGATGCGGCGGCCACCGAGGCGGCGGCGAGCTCGCCGAAGGCCGCGGCCAAGACCGCGAAGAAGGCGAACCGCAAGCTCGGCTACGCGGTGCGCAAGGCCATTACGAAGGCAGGCGGCGTCGACGTGGCGAACCTGGTCGTCCGCTCGAAGGGCGGCGCGATCACGCTGGAGGGCACCGTGCCCGACCAGGCACAGATCGACAAGGCGGAAGAGGCAGCGAAAAGCGTGCACGGCGTGACGTCGGTCACGAACAAGCTGACGGTCCAGCAGCAATAATGCGGGGCGGCGGCGCGCGAGCGCGCCGCAAGCGCCTGCTTTCCGGCGGGCCCCGGCGTGCCGGGGCCCGTTTGCGCTTCAGGGCCGTGCGCCGCGCACGACGCGGCGGCCGGCCGATAACGATATCGATATCGACACTGAGAGGGCGGCAATGGACACGCACGGGTGGGGTAGTCGAATTCTTGTCGGCGCGGCGCTCGCCGCACTCACGATGCTGGGCGCCTGCAACGGCGACGAGACGGCCGAGCGCAACCAGCTGCCCGTGTTCGTGTCGGGCCCGGTGCGCACGACCGCGTACGACGGCGCGAGCGACGACCTGCTGACGGCCGGCCTCGGCAAGACGGGCCTCGCGTCCGCCGCCGCGCCCGCGTTCGCGGACCCGTCGCGGCCGACCGCCGCCGAGCTGCGCCGCGTCGCGATCTGGTCGAATTACCGCGCGCTCGTCGACATGAGCGCGAACGGCGGATACGGCCGCTTCTGGGGGCCGAACGTCGACCTCGACGGCAACGACACGCTCGGCGAAGGCAAGATCGCCGGCACCGAATATCTCGCGTATGCCGACGACGGCAGCGGCCGCAAGAACGTGACGCTGCTCGTGCAGGTGCCGGCGAGCTTCGATCCCGCGCAGCCGTGCATCGTCACCGCGACGTCGTCGGGCTCGCGCGGCGTGTACGGCGCCATTTCCGCGGCCGGCGAATGGGGCCTCAAGCGCGGCTGCGCGGTCGCATACAACGACAAGGGCGGCGGCAACGGCGCGCAGGAGCTCGGCTCCAACACCGTCACGCTGATCGACGGCACGCTCGCCAACGCGGTGCTGGCCGGCAGCGCGAGCCTGTTTACCGCCAACCTGACGAGCGGCGACCTCGCCGCGTTCAACAGCCGCTTCCCGAACCGCTACGCGTTCAAGCACGCCCATTCGCAGCAGAACCCCGAGCACGACTGGGGCCGCGCGACGCTGCAGTCGGTCGAATTCGCATACTGGGCGCTCAACCAACAGTTCGCGCCGCTCGTCGACGGCTCGCATCGCGGCGTGCGCTACCGCGCGGGCGACATCACGACGATCGCCGCGTCGGTGAGCAACGGCGGCGGCGCGGCGCTCGCGGCGGCCGAACAGGACACGCGCCGCTGGATCACCGCGGTGGTGGTCGGCGAGCCGCAGATCAACGTGCGGATGGCGCCGAACGCCGTCGTGCGCGAAAGCGGCCGGCCGGTGCCGTCGTTCGGCCGGCCGCTGGCCGACTACGCGACGCTCGCGAACCTGCTGGAGCCGTGCGCGGCCGCGTCGGCGTCGCTCGCGGGCGAGCCCTATCTGAGCGCGCTGCCGCTCGCGACCACGCAGTCGATCCGCACGCAGCGCTGCGCGACGCTCGCCGCAGCCGGGCTCGTATCGGGCGCCGATACGCAGAGCCAGGCCGCCGACGCGCTCGCGCAACTGCATGCGGCCGGCTACCTCGCCGATTCGGACCTGCTGCAGGCATCGATGTGGGATTCGCAGGCGATTCCGGCGATCGCGGTCACCTATGCGAACGCGTACACGCGCTCGAGCGTCGCCGACAACCTGTGCAATTTCAGCTTCGCGACGACCAATGCGGCGACCGGCGCGGTGGCGGCGCCTGCCGCGTCGCCGATGCCGGCCGTGTTCGGCCTCGGCAACGGCGTGCCGCCGACGGCCGGCATCAACCTTGTGTTCAACACCGGCGCGGGCGTCGACCACCGGCTCGCGACGCCCGACGCGAGCTTCGCGGGCGCGCTATGCCTGCGTCAGCTGTGGACCAACGGGATGCTCGACATGCCGGCGAACGTCGAGGCCGTGCGCGTGAACGCGAACCTGCAGGGCAAGCCCGCGATCATCGTGCAGGGCCGCAGCGACGCGCTCGTGCCGGTGAACCACGCGTCGCGCGCGTACGTCGCGCAGAACAGCATCAGCGAAGGCGGGCGCAGCCAACTGGTGTTCTACGAGGTGACCAACGGGCAGCACTTCGATGCGTTCCTGCCGGTCGCGGGCTTCGACACGCGCTTCGTGCCGGTCCACTACTACAACGTGCAGGCGCTGAACCTGATGTGGCGGCATCTGAAGAGCGGCGCGCCGCTGCCGCCGTCGCAGGTGATCCGCACGGTGCCGCGCGGCGGCACGCCGGGCGCCGCGCCGGCGCTGACCAGCGCGAACCTGCCGCCGATCTCGACGGCGCCGGGTGCGAACGCGATCGCGGCCGGCGCCGGCGCGATCGACGTGCCGCTCTGACGGCGCGCCGCGCCGCATTCCCCGCAGCCGGACGGTCGTCCGGCTTTTTCTTTTTTGGCGCCTGAAATCGCTTCGGCGTTCACTCCTCATCGCACCGATCCGCGCTGTAACAAATTATTACTTTACGGCCCAAAACCCCGCTTCTATTATTCGCCGAGATTTTCACTTAATTTAATAAATTACCTTATCGGCGATATTTCTTTCCAGATAGTTATTCGATCCTTTCGGTTTTATTAAATCGGCTCGCATCTCGATTGACCGCTTGTTGCGGTTAATCGGCGTGTCGCCGAAGGGGATTGCTCGTCCATTCCGGGCGACGCGTGCATGGCCGTGCGGGTCAGGCCGGGCAAGTATTTGCCGTTGCATTTCGGCGCGACGCATTGGCGCAGCATGCGCGCGCGGCCGTCGATTATTGAATCGTCGTTCCCGATGGAATTGATTCCATCGTGCATTCGAAATACGGGTGGGGTAAATCGTGCCGGCCGGCAATGGCCGGGGCGGTAAAAAACTCGGAGTGCGTCGCAAAACGAATGCGCTCCCGGTGCGGAGCGTCGGCGCAAATGATCCTTTGCGCCGACGGTATTTATCGTTCTATTCGAGAGGCAATAATGACGACACGGAAGTCCTTGAAAGACGGTTTCGCGCTATTTGGAACGACACTGAGCGTGCCGCTCGCGGCGGCGGCGGCCGCGGCGCTGCTCGTCACCGGCTGCGGCGACGACGGCTCCGGCCCGAGCGCCGCCACCGCGGCGGCCGCGACGGCGGCCAACGGCAGCACGTCCGCCACGACGAATGCCACGGCCGCCGTGCCCGCGGACCAGCCGTACGTCGACGACGACGTCTACGGCACCGGCCCGGACGATGCGGTCACCGACTCGGCCGAAGGCGCCGCGGTCGTGCATCGCCAGGTCGCGATCGGCGGCAAGACGATCCAGTACACGGCCACGACCGGCCACCTGACGACGATCGATCCGGTCACGTCCGCACCGAACGCGAAGATGTTCTACGTCGCCTACACGCAGGACAATCCCGACCCGTCGAAGCCGCGCCCGGTCACGTTCTTCTACAACGGCGGGCCGGGCTCGTCGTCGGTCTACCTGCTGCTCGGCTCGTTCGGGCCGAAGCGCCTGCAGTCGTCGTTTCCGAACTTCACGCCGCCCGCGCCGTACAAGCTGCTCGACAACCCCGACAGCCTGCTCGATCGCACCGATCTGGTGTTCATCAACCCGGTCGGCACCGGCTACTCGACGGCGATCGCGCCGGCGAAGAACAAGGACTTCTGGGGTACCGACCAGGACGCGCGCTCGATCGACCGCTTCATCCAGCGCTACCTGACCAAGTATTCGCGCTGGAATTCGCCGAAGTTCCTGTTCGGCGAGTCGTACGGCACGGCGCGCAGCGCGGTCGTGTCGTGGGTGTTGCACGAGGACGGCATCGACCTGAACGGGATCACGCTGCAGTCGTCGATCCTCGACTATGCGAATGCGCTGTCCGCGCCCGGCACGTTCCCGACGCTCGCGGCCGACGCGTTCTACTGGAAGAAGACGACGCTCAATCCGGCGCCGACCGATCTCGACGCGTACATGGCGCAGGCCCGCCACTACGCGGACGACACGCTCGCGCCGCTCGCGCAGAAGCCGAACCCGCAGGACGGCGGCTTCGTGAACGTGCGGCTGAACCTGAATCAGCGGACCGCGCAGCAGATGGGCGCGTACATTGGCACCGACGCGACGACGCTGATCCAGACCTTCGGCAACCCGGCCGCGCTCGGCAACGTGCCGTCGTCGGACGACAACCCGCCGTACACGTTCTTCCTGACGCTCGTGCCCGGCACCCAGATCGGCCAGTACGACGGCCGCGCGAACTTCACGGGCAAGGGCATCGCGCCGTACATCCTGCCGAACTCGGGCAGCAACGATCCGTCGATCACGAACGTCGGCGGCGCGTACACGGTGCTGTGGAACAGCTACATCAACACCGATCTCAAGTACACGTCGACGTCGTCGTTCGTGGATCTGAACGACCAGGTGTTCAACAACTGGGACTTCAGCCACACCGACCCGACCGGCGCGAACAAGGGCGGCGGCAATACGCTGTACACGGCCGGCGACCTGGCGGCGACGATGAGCGTCAACCCGGACCTGAAGGTGCTGTCGGCGAACGGCTATTTCGACGCGGTCACGCCGTTCCACCAGACCGAGCTGACGCTCGCGCAGATGCCGCTCGATCCGACGCTCAAGGCGCAGAACCTGACGATCAAGAACTACCCGTCGGGGCACATGATCTATCTGAACGATGCGTCGCGAACCGCGCTGAAGGGCGATCTCGGCAGCTTCTACGACGGGATCCTCGCGAACCGCGGCGCGTTGCAGCGCGTGCTGAAGCTGCAGGCGCGCACGCTGCAGATGAAGCAGCAGCAACTGCAGCAGCAGGGGCAGTAAGCGTCGCGCCGCGGCTCGCGCGGCCCGGCCTCGGGCCGGGCGCTGCGGGCTCGCGGTGCGCTTCCGGATGGACGACAGCCCGATCGGCGCGAGCCGGTCGGGCTGTTTTTTCGGACGAATCGCCGGCGCGCGACGCGCGGGCGGGTGCGGCGGGGAACCGCGCAGCCGTGCTTACGCGAGCACGAGCCGCACGCCGACTGCGATCAGCGTCGCGGCGAGCAGGTTGCGCAGCAGCCGCTCGGGCGCGCGCGCCGACAGCAGGCTGCCGATCACGATGCCCGGCAGCGAGCCGAGCAGCAGCGACAGCAGCATCGACCAGTCGACCGAGCCGAGCAGCCAGTGGCCCATGCCGGCGACGAGCGTGAGCGGCACCGCGTGCGCGATGTCGGAGCCGACGATGCGGCTGGTCGCGAGCGCCGGATACAGCAACAGCAGCACGGTGACGCCGATCGCGCCGGCGCCGACCGACGTCATCGACACCAGCACGCCGAGCACGGCGCCGGTCAGCACGGTCGACCACAGCGTGCGCGCGGGGCTCGGCGCGAGCGGATTGCGCGCGGCGAGCGCGGTGAGCTGCGGGCGGAAGATCAGCGCGAGCGACGTGAGCAGCAGCGCGACGCCGAGCACCAGCTGGATCGTGCGTGCGGTGCTGGGCGAATTCATCCCGTGCGTGTGGAGCACCCACAGCGTGACGGCGGCGGCCGGCACGCTGCCGGCCGCGAGCCGGCCGGTGATGCGCCAGTCGACCGATCCTTTCAGCCCGTGCACGAGCGTGCCGGTGGCCTTGGTCGCGGCCGCGTACAGCAGGTCGGTGCCGACCGCCGTCGCGGGGTGGACGCCGAACAGCAGCACCAGGATCGGCGTCATCAGCGAACCGCCGCCGACGCCCGTCAGACCGACGAGGATGCCGACGAACAGGCCGGACAGGGAGTACAGCGGATCGATATGGGGAAGCGACATCGGAAGCAGGCGGTTATGCGGCGTTCGGCGGCGGCGCGCAGGTCAAAGTCCGCCATTGTCGCAAATGTGGCGTGCCGGTGTACGACTACGTTAAAAATCGATGCGCAAAGTCGGCCGGGCAGCCGGTGCCGGCACCTGAAACGGCCGTTTGAATGGATCGCGCGGCCGTGGCGCGGGCGGCCCGCGGTGCATGCGCATGCCTTTGGGACCGTGGCGGAACACGGCGCCGCAACGAAGGCCGGCGCGGCCGGCCGCCGCGCCTCAGGGCAGTCAGTGGACCGCGGGACCGACGCCCGGCATAGCATCCTGCCGGCGAATGCGCAGCGCGAGGCCGAGCAGCCCGGCGGCGGCCGCGAACGCCGCGCCGACCGCGAACGCGGCGTGGTAGCCGCCGTTCAGCGCGTCGAGCGATGCGGCTCGTGCGGCCGCGAGCGTCTCGGTGCGGGCCGCGGCGAGGCTCGCGAGCACCGCGAGGCCGAGTGCGCCGCCCATCATGAAGGCGGTGTTGACGATGCCCGATGCGAGCCCGGAATCGGCCGGCTCGACGTCGCTCATCGCGGCGAGCAGCACCGGGTTGAATGCGACGCCCGCGCCGATGCCGAGCAGCGTCATGCCGGGCAGCACGTGCCATACGAAGCCGCCGTCCACGGGCGCGCGCGAGAACAGCGCCAGCCCGCACGCGGCGATCAGCAGGCCGGCCGCGATCGGGCCGCGGATCCCGCAGCGCATCACGATGCGCGCCGACAGCCCGAGCGAGAACGCGGCCATGATCAGATTGGCCGGCAGGAACGCGAGGCCGACCTGCAGCGGCCCGTAGCCGAGCACGCGCTGCATGTACAGCGCGGACAGGAAGAACCAGGCGAACATCGCCGCCGCCCACAGCACGCCGATGACGTTGGCGAGCGCGACGTTGCGCGCGGCGAACAGCGTCAGCGGCATCAGCGGATGCGCGACGCGCGCCTCGATCGCGATGAACGCCGCGAGCAGCGCGAGCGCCGCGCCGATCAGCCCGACGGTCTGCGGCGACAGCCAGCCGGCCTCGTTGCCGCCGACGATCCCGTAGACGGCCAGCATCAGCGACGCCGTCACGGTGAGCGCGCCCGCGACGTCGAGCCGCGCGGCGTCGGCCGGCACGCGCACGCGCGGCAGCAGCGCGACGCACATCGCATAGACGGCGATGCCGATCGGCAGATTGACGAGGAAGATCCAGTGCCACGACAGCGTGCCGGTCAGCAGCCCGCCGAGCAGCACGCCGAGGCTGCCGCCGCCCGCGCAGACGAAGCCGTAGACGCCCATCGCGCGCGCCCGTTCGCCGGGCTCGGTGAACAGGTTCATGATCAGCGACAGCGACACGGCCGACACCACCGCGCCGCCGAAGCCCTGCACCGCGCGCGCGGCGATCAGCAGCGTCTGCGAGGGCGCGACGCCGCATGCGAGCGACGCGAGCGTGAACACCACGAGGCCCGCGAGGAACATGCGGCGCTGGCCGTACAGGTCGCCGAGCCGGCCGCCGAGCAGCAGGCAGCCGCCGAACGTCAAGAGGTACGCGTTGACGACCCAGACGAGCGCCGTCCCGGTGAAATGGAGATCGGCGCCGATCGACGGCAGCGCGACGTTCACGATCGTGCTGTCGAGCACGATCATCAGCACGCCGAGGCACAGGACGATCAGCGCATACCAGCGCTGCTGGCCGTGGATTCCATGGGTCATCGTCTGCAGCCTCGCTCTGATAGTTATTTGAAAGGCTGAATTGTAGACGCCGTTCGCGCCGTGTTCCTGTCGGTTTGTGGCAGGAGCGGCGCGTAGTCGCGCGGCCCGTGCGTCATGCGCGCGGCGGCAGTTCGCAGCCGTCGGGGCCGCACGCGGCCGCGTCGTCGTGGAATGCGACGCTCGCGCCGTCGTGCCACGCGCGCTCGAGCGCCTGCGCGAACACGTCGACCGGCTGCGCGCCGGACACCGCGTAACGGCCGCCGAACACGAACAGCGGCACGCCGCGTCCGCCGATCTGCGCGGCGCGCGCGACGTCGGCTTCGACCTCGTCGCGGTACGCATCGCTGCGCAGCGTCGCTTCGACGGCCGCGCGTTCGAGTCCCGCTTCGACCGCGAAGTCGGTCAGCGCCGCGTGGTCGAACAACGCGCCGTGCTCGCAGAAATACGCGCGGTAGAGTCGCTCGGTCAGCGCGTGCGCATGACCGGTCGCCTGCCCGAGCTTCACGACGCGGTGTGCGTCGAGCGTGTCGCCGACGAGCGTGCCGGGCAGGTCGTAGCGCAGCCCGACGCTCGCGGCCGCGTCGGTCACCTGGCGCAGCATCTGGTCGACCTGCGCTGCCGACATCCGGTATTTGCCCGCGAGCATCGCCTCGACCGGTTCGACCGGCTGGCCCGGCATGAGCCGGAACGCGCGCAGCACGACGTCGACGTGCTGCGCATGCGGGAATGCGGCGAGCGCGTCGTCGAAGCGGCGCTTGCCGATCCAGCACCACGGGCAGATCAGGTCGGACCAGATCTCGACGGTGAGCATCGGGCGGGCAGGCGGGGCGGGCAGGGGCGTCATCGGCTGTTCGGCGGGAAAAAGTGTAACTGCGACTATAGCATTTGATGCGCCGGCGTTTCGTCGGGCGGCTGCGCTCGCAGACGCATCGTGCATGCCGGCTTGCCTCGCCGGCGCACGCGCGGCGGGCCGGCGGGGTGCAGTCGCGCTTACGCGTCGCCTTGCGTTTCCTTCAGATGCTTGAGGTGTTTGTAGACGGTCGCGCGGCCCATCCCGAGCACGTTCGCGACGTAGTTGGCCGCGCTCTTGCCGCGGAACGCGCCTTCCGCGTACAGCGCTTCGACCAGCTCGCGCCGGTGCTCGCGCGTGAGACCGTTCAGGCCGACCTGCCGGTCGCGCAGCCAGCCGTGCAGGAACGTGTTGATGCGCTCCTGCCAGTCGTCGCGGAACAGCTCGTCCGGTTGCGCGACGATCCCCGCGCCCTTGATGAACACGTCGAGCGTCGCGCGCACGTCGTCGAACACCGCGATGTTGAAGTTGATGCACATCATCCCGGCCGGGCGGCCTTCGTCGTCGAACAGCACGTTGCTCACGCAACGCATGCGCCGCCCGTCCCAGTTCAGCTTTTCGTACGGGCCGATCACGCGTTCGCGCGCCGAGTGATCGATTTCTTCGAGCGCAGAATCGTCGCCGACCTCGCGCTTCGACAGGTTGTTGGCCAGGTACAGGACGGTCTGGTCGTGCAGGTCGTGGATCACGACTTCCGCATAGGGGAAGAACAGCGCCGCGATGCCGTCGGCGATCGGTGCGTAACGGGAGAGCAGCAGGTCTTTGACGGGGGACGGCTTCTTGCGCATCGGGATCGCGATCTCGGGTGAGCGGGGGGCGGGCGGCGCGTTCGCGCGCGCTGGCACCGGCGCCGCGGCGGTTGCGCCATTGTATCTAGCCTGCGCAGACGGGCGGCTCATCCGCGCGGCTGTTCGCGCGAGAGCGGCCGGTGGCTCGCCGAGATGATGACCGGCGCGCCGACGTATATCGACCCGCATTCGTATCGGCCTGTGGGCTTCGGTTGACTGCGGCCGGGCACGATGTGACGGCCGCTGTGCGGGCGGTTTTCACAGTTTTTCATTCGACTATACGTAGTGGCGAAAACTATGTCGATCGCAATGGTCTGCGTAATTGATCGGAAAGAAATCACCGATAAGAAAAATAATAAATCCAGACGATTTTTAAATGCATTTCATCGAAATGAAATGCAAAAGGCATGGGCGGTCCATACGGGCGTCGAGGGCGTGGCGACGAATGGCTGCAATGTGCGCGAATGTACCGGAACACGTTACCTGCGGCCTCGAAAACGTTACGTTACATCCGTAGTCCACGATGCTCTTTCGTCTGACGAGTCGGTGGAAATGCGCCGTCCTTTTCCCTGTAGATCCATATAAATCCGTTATTGCGTCGCAATAAATAGCCGAGTCGGACCATTTTATTAGGGTGGCATGCTTCGTGCGATCCGTCCCCATGCTTTATCAACGTAGTGCCAACCGAGATGGGGTAAATAAAGATGGGACAAAACATTAATTTGACGGGTGTGGCGCTGTCGGTCGCGACGGTGTTCGGGGTGCTGACTTCCGGTTCGGCGATGGCGGCGGCGCTCGATGCGCTGCCGATCCCGCAAGTGATCGTGAACCCGCCGACGAACAACGTGTCGGTCGGGCTGGCCGCGACCGGCACGTCGCCGCTGGGCTCGGTGACCGTGACGACGGGCGGGGCCGGCGCGCTTCAGACGTCGCTCGGCAATCCGGCGCAGGCGTTGTCGGGGGTGGTGAATGGGTTGCCGGGCGCGCTGGGGGGCAGCGGCGGCACGGTGACGCCGCTCGCGCCGGCGCAGGGCGTGGTGAATCAGGTGACGGGCGCGTTGGGGAGTGTCGGGGGCGGCGCGAATCCGTTGGCGGTGGTGCAGGGCGCGGTCGGTCAAGTGACGGGTGCGTTGACGGGAGCACTTGGCACGGTGACCGGTGCGCTGGGTAACGCTGGCGGCGGTAACCCGGCCGGCGCGTTGACCGGTGCACTCGGCACGGTGACCGGCGCGTTGGCTAACGCTGGCGGCGGTAACCCGGCCAGTGCATTGACCGGAGCGCTCGGCACGGTGATCGGCGCATTAGGTAACGCTGGCGGCGGTAACCCGGCCGGTGCATTGACCGGCGCACTCGGCAACGTCGGCGGCGCGAATCCCCTTGCCCCTGTCCAGAACGTCATCGATCAGGTCACCGGCACGCTCGGCAGCGGCAATCCGGCCGGCGCGCTGGGCAACGGCGTCAACACGATCACGGGTGCGCTGGGCAACCTGGGTGGCGCCTCGAACCCGCTCGCGCCGGTGCAGGGCGCCGTCACGCAGGTGGCGGGCACGCTCGGCAACGGCAATCCGGCCGAAGCGCTGACGAATGCGGTGAACTCGGTGACCGGCGCGCTCGGCAACCTCGGCAGCACGAGCCCGCTGGCGCCGGTGCAGGGCGTCGTCAATCAGGTCGTCGGCACGCTGTCCGGCGCTGGCGGCAGCAACCCGATCGCGCCGATCACGAACCTCGTCAACGGCTTGCAGAACGCGCTGCCGACCGGCGGCAACGCCGCGGGCGCGTTGACCAACGCACTGGGCACGGTCACCGGCGCCTTGGGTAACCTCGGCAGCACGAACCCGCTGGCGCCGGTGCAAGGCGTCGTGAACCAGGTCGTCGGCACGCTCGGCGGCAGCAACCCGGCCGGTGCGCTGACCAACGCACTCGGCACGGTCACCGGCGCCTTGGGCAACCTCGGCGGCACGAACCCGTTGGCGCCGGTGCAGGGCGTCGTGAATCAGGTCGTCGGCACGCTCGCGGGCGCTGGCGGCGGCAACCCGATCGCGCCGATCACGAACCTCGTCGGCGGTCTGACCGGCGGCAACAACCCGGCCGGCGCGCTGACCGGCGCACTCGGCTCGGTGACGGGCGCGCTCGCGAACGGCCCGGCGGCACTCGGGCAGGCCGCGGGTGCGTTGACCGGTGCGGCCGGTTCTGCCGCCGCGGCCGGCGGCGGCTTGCTCGGCTCAGGCGCCAGCGCCGGGGGCAGCACGGCAGGCGCGGTCGGCTCGCTGGTGTCGACCACGGGCAATGCGACGGCGACGGTCGTCAACGCGGCCGGCACGACGGTGGGCACCGCGCTGGGCTCCACGCCGGGCCTGTCGGTCACGCCGCACTCGGGCAACGGTTCGGCGAACAACCCGCTCGCGCCGGTGTCGACGCTCCTCCAGGCAGTAACGGCCGCCTTGCCGAGGTAACCACCGCACAGCGCGCGGCGGCGGTGCATCGCTCGCCGCGCGCAATGCGTCACACGACGCGGCATGACTTCAACGTCATGCCGCGTTTTATTTTGCATCGCGCTCGTCCCCACCCCACCAATAGCCGACGTGCGCCCGCCCCGGCGCAGCGGCCGCCCGGAATAACCACCCACGCTCATTCGTTTACATACCGAGTCGCAGCGCACACGCACGGCAGGATAATGATCGGCACCATGCCGAACGTCCCGTCGGGCAGCACCGTGCCGCGATGCCACGCAAAGGAGAACGGCAATGAAGACGATGATGGTTGCGATCGCGCTGACCGCCGCGGTTGCACGCCCGGCCGCCGCCGAGCCGCCGCAGGTCGGCGACGGAAAACTGGTCGACGAACACCGGATGACGCTGTACGTGTTCGACCACGACGCGCCCGGCAAGAGCACGTGCACGGGCGCCTGCGTGGCGAACTGGCCGCCCGCGCTCGCCGACGGCTACGACCACGCAGCAGGCCCGCTCACCCTCGTCGCGCGCGACGACGGCAGCAAGCAATGGGCATATCGCGGCCGTCCGCTGTATCGCTGGAAGATGGACCGCAAGGCCGGCGACGCGAGCGGCGACGGGGTCGGCGGCATGTGGCACGTCGCGCGTCCCTGAGCGAGCGACGGCCTGACGGCGCGCGACGCGCGATGCGCGAGGCATCCGGATGAGCTACGAATCGGATCTGCTGGTATGGCTGCCGCATCTGACGCGGTATGCGCGCGCGCTGACGGGCGAGCGCGCGTGGGCCGACGATCTCGTGCAGGACACGCTCGAGCGCGCGCTGAACCGGCCGCCGCGCGACACCGCGAATCTGCGCGCGTGGCTGCTGACGTTGCTGCGGCACCGTTTCATCGACCAGTTGCGCGCGCGGCACGAGATCGCGGTGGACGACGCGACCGCGCCCTGGCAGACGATGGCCGCGCCGGGCGGCGAGATCGGCGGGCTGGTGTTGCGCGACGTGCAGCGCGCGCTGTACCGGCTGCCGGTCGAGCAACGCGAGGTGCTGCTGCTGGTGGCGCTGGAGGAACTGAGCTACCGCGATGCCGCTCAGGTGCTGGGCGTGCCGGTCGGGACGGTGATGTCGCGGCTGTCGCGGGCGCGCGAACAGATGCGCGCGCTGCTGTCCGGCGTGCCGCCGACGCACGGCACCGCCGCACTACGGGTTATCGGGAAGACATGATGGACGACGAACCGCGCACACCTTCGCACGATGCGGACGACACCGCATCGGCCCAGCTGCTGTCGGCATTGCTCGATGGCGAACTGTCCGGGCCGGAGCGCCGCGAGGTGCTCGAGCGGCTGCGGTCCGATCCGCAGTCGGCCGACCGGTTCGCGCATTACGGCGCGCAGCGCGACGCATTGCACGCGCTGTTTCCGCTGCCGGCCGCCGCGCCGGCGCTGTTCGTGCAGCGGCGCGCGTCGCGCCGGCACGCGGCCGCGTACGCATTCGCCGGGCTTGCGGCCGGGCTGCTGCTCAGCGTCGCGCTGCATGCCGGCTGGACGGCGTTCGGCGCAGCTCCCGCGTTCGCCGCGCGCGCGGACGCCGCATACGCGGTGTACGCGCTCGACCGCGACCATCCGGTCGAAGTCGGCGCGCACGATGCCGGCGCTGCGGCGCGCCTGACCGGCTGGCTGTCCGCGCGGCTCGGGCGGCCGGTGCGCGCGCCGGCGCTCGACGAATACGGCTATGCGCTGCTCGGCGGCCGGCTGCTGCCGGGCGACACCGGCCCGGCCGCGCAGCTGATGTATCAGCGTGCCGACGGCGCGCGCGTGACGCTTTACATGACCGCGTACGACGCGCGGCGTCTCGCGCCGCGCGCGCTGTCGTCGCAAGGTCGCCATACGTATTTCTGGTCGGATCGCGGCATCGGTTACGCGCTGTCCGGCGATGGCGACGAACGCCGGCTGCGCGAGCTCGCGATCGATGCGTGCGGCGCACTCGGCGGCCCGACCGACGCGTGGAAAGGATGACCGCCCACCGTGCGGCGGCATGGAGCAGACGATGAATCCGAAGATCCTGAAGCTGTTGACGGCGGCCGCGCTCGCGGCAGGCACCGCGCTTGCTCTCGCTGATGCAACGGTGCCGACGCGCGTGCCGGTCGACGCGGACGGCGTGCAGCGCGTGACCATCGTCGGCGGCAGTTACTTCTTCCGCCCGGCGCTGGTGATCGTGCGCGCCGACGTACCGGTCGAGCTGACCGTATCGGCCGAGCCGGGCGTCGTGCCGCACAGTTTCGAAATCGACGCGCCGCAGGCCGGCATCGCGGTGCACACCGAATTGACCACGACGCCGCGCACGCTGCGCTTCACGCCGACGCAGCCCGGTCGCTTCGCCTACTATTGCACGCACCGGCTGCTGTTCCTGCGCAGCCATCGCGAGCGCGGCATGGCGGGCGTGCTGGTCGTCGAGGCGGCGCCGTGATCGCCGCGCTGCTGGCCGCGAGCCTGATAGGAGCAAGCATGACAGCCGATCCCGTAACCGTGGCGCACGCCCATTTCGAGCAGGTTCACTCGTATCGGGCGACGATCCGCTCGTCGGCGCGCAGCGGCGAGCATGCCGAAATCCATTACGCGTACCTCAAACCCGGTTTCGTCCGGATGGACTTCGTGTCGCCGCATCACGGCGCCGTGCTCGCATACGATCCGGGCGACGGCAAGGTCCGGCTGCGTCCGTTCGGCGAGCACGTGCCGCCGGCGCTGACGCTGTCGCCGGCCAATCCGCTGGTACGCGACCACAGCGGCCACCGGGTCGACCGGTCGGACGTCGGCGAGTTGCTGCGCAACGTGCAGGCGCTGCAGCAGGGCGGCGCGACGGTGACCGAAGGCGAGGAAACGATCGGCGGCCGGGCCGCGCTGCGTGTGACGGTGACCGGCGCGCCCGCGCATGCGGTGGACGGCGTGCATCGCTACCGGCTGTGGCTCGACGCCGCCGACGGTTTTCCGCTGAAGGTCGTCAGCTTCGCGGACGGCGACGGCGAGCCGCTCGAGACGGTGACGCTCGACGACGTCGAGATCGACGTCGCGTTTCCCGCCCGCTTTTTCGCGCCCTGATTCCGCTTCGCGCCGGAGGCTGCATGGCGGAATACCGGTTTTCGACGACCTGGCGCGTGGACGCGCCGCTCGCGGCCGTCTGGGACGCGATCTACCAGGTCGATCGCTGGCCCGAATGGTGGAAGGGCGCGGTGCGGACCGTCGAGCTCGAGCCGGGCGACGCGCGCGGCGTCGGCGCGCTGCAGCGCTATACGTGGAAGGGCGCGTTGCCGTACCGTCTGACCTTCGACATGCGCGTGCTGCGCGTCGAGCGGCCGCGCGTGCTGGCGGGCCGCGCGAGCGGCGCGATCGAAGGCGACGGCCGCTGGTCGTTCCGCGGCGACGGCGCGCGCACCGTCGTGCGCTACGACTGGCACATCCGCACGCGCGAACCCTGGATGAACTGGCTCGCGCCGGTCGCGCGTCCACTGTTCACGTGGAATCACGACGTCGTGATGCGCGAAGGCGCGCGCGGGCTCGCGCGGCTGCTCGGCACCACCGTCGAGACCGACGGCCGGACGTTCCGGCCGGTCGCCGGCTGTCCGGATATGTAACGGCGCCGCACCGGTGGCCCGGTCGCCGCCCGGCGTGCCGGCCGGTTTTTCGGCGCCGTGCGATGTTCGCGGAACTTGCTGCCGGCCACGTGTCAAATTGGGGCAACGATCGGGAATTCCCGTAGGGCAGCGGCGCTTCGATGCCGCGAATCGACACCTATCTCATTGTTTTTAAACGATTTGATGCCTTCTTCGAGCGCAATTCCACCGCATTCGTGCCGCTGAAAAATCCTCCTGCTCCCCTTCTTGAATTTGTCAAAACCCGTCCATATAATTAGCACTCGCTGCACGAGAGTGCTAACAATTCTCTGCCGGGCGACCAGCCGGGCAGATTCCCTAAGCGTTCTTCAATCTCATTCAAGAGAGGAGTGAATATGAACCTTCGTCCGTTGCACGATCGCGTGATCGTCAAGCGCCTGGATCAGGAAACCAAGACCGCCTCGGGTATCGTGATTCCCGACGCAGCGGCCGAAAAGCCGGATCAAGGTGAAGTCCTGGCCATCGGCCCGGGCAAGCGCGACGACAAGGGCGCGCCGATCGCGCTCGACGTGAAGGTCGGCGACCGCGTGCTGTTCGGCAAGTACGCTGGCCAGACCGTCAAGGTCGACGGCCAGGAGCTGCTCGTCATGCGCGAAGAAGACATCATGGCCGTGGTCAACGCTAAGTAAGCGTCCACTGACGGTACATATTCCCAAGAATTCAAGGAGTTAGAAGATGGCAGCTAAAGACGTCGTATTCGGCGATTCCGCCCGTTCGAAGATGGTCGAAGGCGTGAACATTCTGGCCAACGCGGTCAAGGTCACGCTGGGTCCGAAGGGCCGCAACGTCGTGCTCGAGCGCAGCTTCGGCGGCCCGACGGTCACCAAGGACGGTGTGTCGGTCGCGAAGGAAATCGAGCTGAAGGACAAGCTCCAGAACATGGGCGCGCAAATGGTCAAGGAAGTGGCTTCCAAGACCAGCGACAACGCAGGCGACGGCACGACGACGGCAACCGTCCTCGCGCAATCGATCGTTCGCGAAGGCATGAAGTACGTCGCATCGGGCATGAACCCGATGGACCTGAAGCGCGGCATCGACAAGGCAGTCGCAGCGGCTGTCGAAGAGCTGAAGAAGATCAGCAAGCCGTGCACGACGAACAAGGAAATCGCACAGGTCGGCTCGATCTCGGCGAACAGCGACTCGTCGATCGGCGATCGCATCGCTGAAGCGATGGACAAGGTCGGCAAGGAAGGCGTGATCACCGTCGAAGACGGCAAGTCGCTGGCCGACGAGCTGGACGTCGTCGAAGGCATGCAATTCGACCGCGGCTACCTGTCGCCGTACTTCATCAACAACCCGGACAAGCAAGTCGCCGTCCTCGACAACCCGTTCGTGCTGCTGCACGACAAGAAGGTGTCGAACATCCGTGATCTGCTGCCGGTGCTCGAGCAAGTCGCGAAGGCTGGCCGTCCGCTGCTGATCATCGCTGAAGACGTCGAAGGCGAAGCGCTCGCAACGCTGGTCGTCAACAACATCCGCGGCATCCTGAAGACCGTTGCGGTCAAGGCGCCGGGCTTCGGCGATCGCCGCAAGGCCATGCTGGAAGACATCGCGATCCTGACCGGCGGTCAAGTCATCGCGGAAGAAACCGGCCTGACGCTCGAGAAGGCAACGCTGGCAGAACTGGGCCAGGCGAAGCGCATCGAAGTGGGCAAGGAAAACACGACGATCATCGACGGCGCAGGCGAAGCTGCAAGCATCGAAGCGCGCGTGAAGCAAGTTCGCACGCAAATCGAAGAAGCGACGTCGGACTACGACCGTGAAAAGCTGCAAGAGCGCGTGGCCAAGCTGGCCGGCGGCGTGGCAGTGATCAAGGTCGGTGCTGCGACCGAAGTCGAAATGAAGGAAAAGAAGGCACGTGTCGAAGACGCACTGCACGCAACGCGCGCAGCTGTCGAAGAAGGTATCGTGGCAGGCGGCGGCGTTGCGCTGATCCGCGCTCGCACCGCGATCGCAGGCCTGACCGGCGCGAACGCCGACCAGAACGCCGGCATCAAGATCGTGCTGCGCGCAATGGAAGAGCCGCTGCGCCAGATCGTCACGAACGGTGGCGAAGAAGCGAGCGTCGTGGTCGCGGCAGTTGCTGCAGGCAAGGGCAACTACGGCTACAACGCAGCGACGGGCGAGTACGTCGACATGGTTGAAGCCGGCGTCGTCGACCCGACCAAGGTCACGCGCACCGCACTGCAGAACGCAGCTTCGGTTGCAGGCCTGCTGCTGACGACGGACGCAGCTGTCGCAGAACTGCCGAAGGAAGACGCTCCGATGCCGGGCGGCATGCCGGGCGGCATGGGCGGCATGGGCATGGACATGTAATCGACTTCGGTCGATGGTGTCCGGAACGCGCAGCGATGCGCGTTCCAGCCAAAAGAAAAGACCCGCAGCGATGCGGGTCTTTTTTTATTTGCGTCAGGCCTTCGCGCCTTCGCGCCTTCGCATCTTCGCGGCAGCGGGCTGCCGCGAAAGCGTCCGTCAATGCCGATGCGACGTCCTCGGCACCGGCTCGACCTTCGTCGCGCGCGGCGTGTCGGTTTCCTCGTTGCTGCGCGCCCAGAAGAACCGGTCGGGCAGGTACGCGCCCATGCCGGGCCGGAATGCATCCCGCACCGACTGGTACAGGTATTCCTGCGCTTCGCGCACCGCTTCGGGCGGCTCCTGGCCGTTGGCGAGCAGCGCGGCGATCGCCGCGCCGAGCGTGTCGGTGATGCCCATCAGCCGGTGCGGCGAACGATCCCACATGTCCTCGCGCAGTTGGCCTTCCTCGCCGTACAGCGTGTTGACGAGCCGGTGCGAGCCCGTCTCCGACGACAGGATGTATTCGCAGCCCTGCGATAGCAGGTGCGACACGGCCGCGTCGAGATTCGGCGCCTCGGCGTCGCCGTCGGGCTGCGCGAGCGCGATCAGCGTCGCGTGATCGGCGACCAGCAGCGTCGTCTGCGGCGCGAGCAGATCGGCGATCGACTCGCGCAGATCGTCCGCGGCGAGCACGTGCTCGTCGTCGAGCGTGAAGTCCGGCGCGAGCACGAGCGGCACGCCGTCGTAGTCGGCGACCACTTCCGCGATTGCGCTGACGACTTCCGCGCGCGTCGCCGCGCCGATCTTGAACGCGGCGACCGGCATGTCCTCGAGCAGCATGCGCGCCTGGGCGGCGACGACGTCTGGGTCGAGGCCGGTCACTTCTTCGCAGGCGGCCGAGTCGCGCACGGTATAGCCGGTCAGGACGGACACGCCGTGACAGCCCATGCTCGCCAGGGTCATCAGATCGGCTTGGAGGCCGGAGCCGCCGGTGGGATCGGACAGGCCGAAGGTAAGGACGATCGGAGGGGCGTTGCTGGGCATGTAGAAATGGGGCAAGAAAAAAACGGGAAAGCGACTGAGATGCGGACCGCGAGGCGAGATGGGCCGTTTGGGGCCCTGTGTTGCCCGGCAGGCCGCACGTTGCAGCCATTATGCGGCGGAAACCGGCCCGCACGATGGATTTTTTAGCGCGGCGCGACATAGTCGCGCTACTCGACCGCGATTGCTAGGCAGCCCGGCCCCGACACGGTACCATCATGGCTCCCGAATTTACCGACTTTCCCGACGCGGCTTAAGATGGAATACAAGAGCTGGATGTGCCTGATTTGTGGCTGGATTTATGACGAAGAAGCCGGGCTGCCCGAAGAGGGCATCGCACCGGGCACGCGCTGGGAAGACGTCCCGATCAACTGGACGTGCCCGGAATGCGGCGCCCGCAAGGAAGACTTCGAGATGGTCCAGATCTGATCGGGACCCCGGCCCACGGACACTCCGCTCCGGCCTCGCGGCTTCCCGGCGCTTGCACGGGCCGGCCGTCGCGAGCGACTCGACGATGACAGGCGCGCGTGTCCATGACGTCCGATCCGGCGAACATTCCCCTCCCTGACGCATTGCCCAACCCGCGCGGCGGCGCCGTGCGGGCGGCCGATGCGTGGCTCGCGGCCGCCGCCGACGCGGCCGTCGGCCACGACGATGCCGCCGGGCCGCTGTCGGCCGCCGCCGCCGTGCTGGCGGAAGCCGGCTGGCTGCCGGCCGCGCGCTTTGCCGGGCAACTGGCCGCCGCCGCGCCGCTGGTGGCGACGGAACCGACTTCCGCGGCGTGGCGCGCGGCGCTCGCCGATTTCCGCGCGGCGGTCGGGCGGCACAATCTGCGCGAGCTGGCCTGCTCGCCGCTCCTCTTCGATCATTTCCGGACGCTGCGCGCGCAAAGCGCCGCGGACCTGCACGCGAGCGTGCCGCACGACGTGCTGGCGCTCGTCGGACGCGCGCTGCCGCGGGCGACGCTGCGCGCGCTGCCCGATGCGTTCGCAAGCCGCGCGCGGGCTCGTTACGAGCAGGCTTTGCTCGGCGTGCTGCGCGCGACGGCCGGCACGCCGGACACGGCGCTCGACGAACTCGACACGACGCTCACTGCGCTCGCCGACGGGTCGCCCTACGACTTCTGGCGACTCGGCGCCGCATGCCTGCGCGCGCTGCGCGCGAGCGCGGCGCCGGAGCTGAAGCGGTTTCTCGCCCGGACCAACCTGCTGCTGCGCGAGCAGGCGCAGGGCCGTCGCGAGGCGCCGCCCGAACTCGTGCGCGAGACCGTTGCGTTGCTATGGCGCGATTTAGCGTTGTACGGCGCGGCGGCCGAGGACGTCGCACTCGTCGACGTGCTGCACGACTACGGTCTGACGGTCGACTGGCACGTCGCCGGCACGCCCGCGTCCGAAGCGCTGTGGGAGGCCGGCGCCGCACGTGCCGAGCACGACGCGATCGCGGCGGCGCCCACGCGGCTGCTCGGCGTCGTGACCGTCAACGCGCACGCTTATGAAGATTTCCTGCAGACGGCCGACGCGTCGATGGCCGACCTGGCCGTCGATCCGGCCGCGGCCGATGCGGGTGACGCATGGCGCGCGTCGGCGGCCGCCTATCGTGTCGGCACGGCCGCGTGTGCGCTCGGGCTCGGCCACACGGCGCTGCTGGCCGACACGCTCGGCCTTGCGTGGCGCCGTGCCGCGCACGGCGTGCCGCTCGCCGACGGCGCCCGCGCCGCGCACGCTCGCGCGTCCGACATGCTGCGCGCCGCGCTGCTGAAGATCGCGGCCGGCGTGGCGCCGCCCGACCTGACGGCGGCGTCCGAGGCGCTCGGCGCGGCGCTTGCGCGGGCATGAAGCGAGACCGACCGCAGGACGGGCGGCAGCCGTCGTTGGCGGGGCGGCAACACGCTGCCGACAGCACGCGCGCGCATGTTAGAGTGCCGTGTGATCCGCGCGCGCCGTTGCCAGCGTGGCGCGGCGTTGCTTGTTGATCGCGGCCCGGTCAGGCCGCGGCGTCTTTGCTAAAATTCAAACCATGTCAAAGCCTTCCGATCGCATCAATCTCACCAACCAGTTCCTGATCGCCATGCCGAACATGGCGGATCCGACGTTTTCGGGAACGGTGGTCTATCTTTGCGATCACAGCGAGCGCGGCGCGCTCGGCCTCGTCATCAACCGTCCCACCGACATCGATCTCGAATCGCTGTTCAATCGCATCGACCTGAAGCTCGACATCGAGCCGCTGCTGCACATTCCCGTGTACTTCGGCGGCCCGGTGCAGACCGAGCGCGGCTTCGTGCTGCACGAGCCGGTCGAAGGCGCGAACTACAACTCGTCGATGTCGATCGAGGGCGGGCTCGAGATGACGACGTCGAAGGACGTGCTCGAGGCGGTCGCGACGGGCACCGGCCCGAAGCGCTTCCTGTTGACGCTCGGCCACGCCGGCTGGGGCGCCGGCCAGCTCGAGGAAGAAATTTCCCGCAACGGCTGGCTGACCGTGCCGGCCGATCCGCGCATCGTGTTCGACACGCCGGCCGAGGAGCGCTTCGAAGCCGCGCTCGGCCTGCTTGGCGTCAGCTCGTCGATGCTGTCCGGCGAAGCAGGGCACGCATGAGCGGCGCGAGCGCGCGCGATGCGACGTTCCTGGCGTTCGATTACGGCGAGAAGCGGATCGGCGTCGCGCTCGGCAATGCGCTGACGCGCTCGGCCCGCGCGCTCGTCGTGATTCCCAACCTGAACCGCGAGCACCGCTTCAAGGCGGTCGGCGAGCTGCTGGCCGAATGGCGGCCCGACGCGCTGGTGGTCGGCCTGCCGATGCATCCCGACGGCACGCCGCACGACATGACGCAGCAGGCGAAGCGCTTCGGCAATCAGCTGAACGGCCGCTTCGGGCTGCCCGTCACGTGGGTCGACGAACGCTATTCGTCGGTCGAGGCCGAAGCCGGGCTGCGCGAGCGCAACGTCCGCGGCCGCGCGCGCACCGACATGCTGGACGCCGAGGCCGCGCGCGTGATCCTTCAACAGTATTTCGATGAATTGTCCGACCATGAGCACCATTGACGCCGACGCGCTCTATCGCGTCCTGCTCGACCAGATCCGCGGCGCGTACGGCACCGCGTTCGCCGAGCCGGGCGGCCCGCGGCTCGCCGGCATTCACAGCGGCGGCGCATGGCTCGCCGAGCGTCTCGCGCGCGATCTCGGCGCGCCGGCCTTCGGCGTCGTGAACGTCGCGCTGCATCGCGACGACTACGCGAAGAAGGGGCTGCACAGCCAGGCGAGCCCGACGTCGCTGCCGTTCGACGTCGACGGCGCGCGCATCGTGCTGGTCGACGACGTGCTGTACACCGGCCGCACCGTGCGGGCCGCGCTCAACGAGCTGTTCGACTACGGCCGTCCGGCTGCGGTCGAGCTCGCGGTGCTCGCCGATCGCGGCGGCCGCGAGCTGCCCGTCGCCGCGCGCTTCTCGGGCGGCTCGCTCGACGTGCCGGCCGACGCGACGCTCGTGCTGGCGCGGGACGACGCCGCGCAGTTCACGCTGCGCGTCGAGGCGCGCGGCGCCTGATCGAACCGCGCAACCGTATCCCGGGCCGCCGGTTCGTACCGCGGCCCGTTTGCATAGTTGGAATCACGCACACCATGACCACCGACACCACTGGCCGCACCGGCAATCCCGCCGCGGCCGCGAGCCCCGAGCGGTTCCGCTACGGGTTCCTGAAGGGCAACCCGCAGCTCACGAAAAACGGCGAGCTGAAACATCTGCTGTCGATCGAGGGCCTGCCGCGCTCGATCGTGAACCACATCCTCGATACGGCCGAGCAGTTCGTCAGCGTGACGGACCGCGAGGTGAAGAAGGTGCCGCTGTTGCGCGGCAAGTCGGTGTTCAACCTGTTCTTCGAGAACTCGACGCGCACGCGCACCACTTTCGAAATCGCCGCGACGCGCCTGTCGGCCGACGTGCTGAACCTGAACATCAATGCGTCGTCGACGAGCAAGGGCGAGTCGCTGCTCGACACCATCAACAACCTGTCGGCGATGCATGCCGACCTGTTCGTCGTGCGCCACGCGTCGAGCGGCGCGCCGTACCTGATTGCCGAGCACTGCGCGCCGCACGTGCACGTGATCAACGCCGGCGACGGCCGTCATGCGCACCCGACGCAGGGCCTGCTCGACATGTACACGATCCGCCATTACAAGCGCGACTTCACGAAGCTGCGTGTGGCGATCGTCGGCGACATCCTGCACTCGCGCGTTGCGCGCTCGGACATCCACGCGCTGACCACGCTCGGCGTGCCCGAAGTGCGCGCGATCGGCCCGCGCACGCTGCTGCCGGGCGGTCTCGAGCAGATGGGCGTCAAGGTGTTCCACAACCTCGACGAAGGGCTGAAGGGCGTCGACGTGATCATCATGCTGCGCCTGCAGAACGAGCGGATGAGCGGCGCGCTGCTGCCGTCCGCGCAGGAATACTTCAAGACCTGGGGCCTGACGCCCGAGCGCCTCGCGCTCGCCGCGCCCGACGCGATCGTCATGCATCCGGGGCCGATGAACCGCGGCGTCGAGATCGACTCGCAGGTCGCGGACGGCCCGCAGTCGGTCATTCTCAACCAGGTCACGTTCGGCATCGCCGTGCGGATGGCGGTGATGGGCATCGTCGCCGGCAACAACGACTGAGCCCGCGTTCGCGCGCCCCATTCAAGCAATCAACGCATTCACAGACAGCGCATGAAGATTCATATCCAAGGCGGCACGCTGATCGATCCGGTCGCCGGCGCCGAACGGCAGGCCGACGTATTCGTCGCGGACGGCAAGATCGCCGCGCTCGGCACGGCTCCGGCCGGTTTCAACGCAGACCGGACCATCGACGCGACCGGCCTGATCGTCGCGCCCGGCCTCGTTGACCTGTGCGCGCGGCTGCGCGAGCCCGGCTACGAGCACAAGGCGACGCTCGCCTCTGAGATGGCCGCGGCGGTTGCCGGCGGCGTCACGACGCTCGTGTGCCCGCCCGACACCGACCCCGTGCTCGACGAGCCGGGCCTCGTCGAGATGCTCAAGTTCCGCGCGCGCAATCTGCGGCAGGCGAACGTGCATCCGCTCGGCGCACTCACCGTCGGCCTGAAGGGCGAAGTGATCACCGAGATGGTCGCGCTGACCGAATCGGGCTGCGTCGGCTTCACGCATGCGAACGTGCCGGTGCGCGACACGCAGGTGCTGCTGCGCGCGCTGCAATACGCGAGCACCTATGGCTACACGACGTGGCTGCGTCCGCAGGACGCGTTCATCGGCCGCGGCGGCGTGGCGGCGAGCGGGGCGCTCGCGTCGCGGCTCGGCTTGTCCGGCGTGCCGGTGGCCGCGGAAACCATCGCGCTGCACACGATCTTCGAACTGATGCGCGTGACCGGCGCGCGCGTGCACCTTGCGCGTCTGTCGTCGGCCGCCGGCCTCGCGCTCGTGCGCGAGGCGAAGGCCGAGGGGCTGCCCGTCACCTGCGATGTGGGCGTGAATCATCTGCACCTGATCGACGTCGACATCGGCTACTTCGATTCGCAGTTCCGGCTCGATCCGCCGCTGCGCGGCGAGCGCGATCGCAAAGCGATCCGCGCGGCGCTCACGGACGGCACGATCGATGCGATCTGCTCCGACCACACGCCGGTCGACGACGACGAGAAGCTGCTGCCGTTCGCCGAAGCCACGCCGGGCGCGACGGGGCTCGAGCTGCTGCTGTCGCTGACGGTGAAATGGGCCGACGAAACCGGCACGCCGCTCGCGCAGGCGCTGCGCCGCATCACCGCCGCGCCGGCCGATGTGCTGCAGCTGCCGGCGGGGCGCCTCACCGAAGGCGGCGCCGCCGATCTGTGCGTGTTCGATCCGCGTGCGCACTGGCGCGTCGAGCCGCGTGCGCTCAAGAGCCAGGGCCACAACTCGCCGTTCCTCGGCTACGAATTGCCGGCTTGCGTGCGCGCGACGCTCGTGGGCGGGCACATCGCGTTCGAGCGCCACTGAACCACGCCGGATCTTCGTCATGATCGCACTTCGCAAGCTGCGTCTCGTTTTTCATCTGTTGCGCGGGATGGCGATCGTCGCGCTGCGCTTTTCGCACGTATCGCCCGCGCGCCGTGCTGAGATGACGCGCCGCTGGTCGATCAAGATGCTGCGGATCTGCGGGATGCGCGTCGTCGTCCACAACGACGGCGCGCGCGTCGATGCGGGAGCGCTCGTCGTCGGCAATCACGTGTCGTGGCTCGATATCTATACGGTCAACGCATGGCGGCCGACGCCGTTCGTGTCGAAGGCCGAGGTGCGGCAGTGGCCGGTGGTCGGCTGGCTCGCCGAGAAGCTCGATACCGTGTTCCTGCAGCGCGAGAAGCGCACCGAGGCGATGCGCGTCATGCACGAAATGGCCGAGCGGCTGCGCAACGGCGGCGTGATGTGCGTGTTCCCGGAGGGCACCACGTCGGACGGGCAGGGGTTGCTGCCGTTTCACGCGAACCTGTTCCAGGCTGCGGTGTCGGCGGGCTGTGCGGTGCAGCCGATCTGCCTAATGTACGAGGATGCGCAGGGGCGGCAGTCGGTCACGCCGGCCTATACGGGCGAGCTGGCGCTCGGCAAGTCGCTCGACATGGTGTTGCGCGGCGGCCCGCTCGTCGCGCATCTGTACGTGTGCGAGCCGATCGCGCCGGGCGGCGATCGTCGCACGACGTCGGCGGCGGCGCGCGACGCGATCGCGGCGGCGCTCGAAGCGATGCAGGCGCAGGTCGGCAAGCCGTCGCCCGAAGCGCTGGCGGAGCTCGAGCGGCACGCATATCCGGTGAGCGAAGTCGGCGCGGCGGCGGCCGGCGATGCGGCGGCCGATGAGCCGGTGCCGGGGCGCGAAGGCTGATGCGTCATTCGGCCCGCGCGTTATGCGTGCGGGTCATTCGCCGCCGGGCGTGCGGCACGCGTCGCATTGGACCTGCGTGACCGCGCGCTGCGCCGGGTCGGCCGTGAGCCGGACGGCCGACAACTGGTTTCCCCATACACATCCCGAATCGAGCGCGACGAGGTTGTCGCGCAGCATCAACCCGAGCGCGGCCCAGTGGCCGAATACGACCGTCACGTTCTCCGTGCGGCGTGCCGGCGCGTCGAACCACGGCAGGTAGCCGGGCGGCGCGCTGTCGGGGCCGCCGTTCGCCTTGAACTCCATCGCGCCGTCGGGCGTGCAGAAGCGCAGACGCGTGAACGCGTTGAACGCGACGCGCATCCGGTCGCGTTTTTTCAGGTTCGGGTTCCATTGGTTCGGCTCGTTGCCGTATAGCGCCTGCAGCGTTTCCCGCCAGTCGGGGGCGCGCAGCGCGCGCTGGAGTTCGTCGGCGAGTTCGAGCGTGAGCGTGACGTCCCATTGAGGCAGCACGCCCGCGTGGACGAGGAGCTTGCCGTCGTCGAAATGTGCGAACGGGCGGTGGCGCACCCAGTCGAGCAAGGCGGCGGCGTCGGGGGCGGCGAGGATCTCGCCGATGGTGTCGCCGGGACGCTCGGTGCGGATGCCGGCTGAGACTGCGAGCAGGTGGAGGTCGTGGTTGCCGAGGACGACGGTCGCGCGGGAGCCGAGGTCGACCACGGCGCGGAGAGCGGCGAGTGAGCCGGGGCCGCGGTTGACGAGGTCGCCGGCGATCCAGAGGGGGGTGTCGGAGGGCGGCGACAGCTTTTGCAGCAGCGCATTGAAAGCTGAATGACAGCCTTGGATGTCGCCGATGGCGATGGGGGTGTGAGTCATGACAGGTGACTGTTACAATTTGTGACGTTCGCGAAACATGATCACCAAAATGTGCCGGATACGCAAATTTTGTTCTCCTGAAGCGGACAATGGGAATGAAAATTTATCCGATAGGCAAGGGGCGGAGCGCTGTTTCAAGTTGTTAGCGGCATGGCTTTTGCGCGGCGCGGGTCCCTATAATTGCTTCTTTTCCCAACAAAATTAGCACTTCGTGACTTTGACGGCCGGGGCGACCGGGTAAAATCCTCGGCCTGATGTGACTGTCATTGTCACCTGCCATTCTCAGCGGCAAGCGCCGATTGGTGCTTGCCGCGCTTTACTAGAGGGAGCCTCATGATCCTGGTTACGGGCGGCGCGGGTTTTATTGGTGCCAACTTTGTTCTCGACTGGCTGCGCGAATCTGCCGAAGCCGTGCTCAATGTCGACAAGCTCACGTATGCGGGCAATCTCCGTACGCTGCAGTCCCTCGACGGCAATCCGAAGCACGTGTTCGCACGCGTCGACATCTGCGATCGTACCGCGCTCGACGCGCTGTTCGCCGAGCACAAGCCGCGCGCCGTGCTGCACTTCGCCGCCGAAAGCCACGTCGACCGCTCGATCCACGGCCCGGCCGACTTTGTTCAGACCAACGTCGTCGGCACGTTCACGCTGCTGGAAGCCGCCCGCCAATACTGGAATGGCCTGAACGATGCCGACAAGGCGGCGTTCCGTTTCCTGCACGTGTCGACCGACGAAGTGTTCGGCTCGCTGTCGGCGACGGACCCGCAGTTCTCCGAAACGACGCCGTATGCACCGAATAGCCCCTATTCGGCGACGAAGGCCGGTTCCGACCATCTCGTGCGTGCATACCATCATACGTACGGCCTCCCGACGCTGACCACGAACTGTTCGAACAACTACGGTCCGTACCAGTTCCCCGAGAAGCTGATCCCGCTGATGATCGCGAACGCGCTCGCCGGCAAGCCGCTGCCGGTGTACGGCGACGGCCAGAACGTGCGCGACTGGTTGTATGTCGGTGACCACTGCAGTGCGATTCGCGAGGTGCTGGCGCGCGGCGTGCCGGGTGAGACGTACAACGTCGGCGGCTGGAACGAGAAGAAGAACCTCGAAGTCGTGCACACGCTGTGCGACCTGCTCGACAAGGCGCGGCCGAAGGCTGCCGGGTCGTATCGCGACCAGATCACCTACGTGACGGACCGTCCGGGACACGATCGACGCTACGCGATCGATGCGCGCAAGCTCGAGCGCGAACTCGGCTGGAAGCCGGCGGAAACATTCGAAACCGGCCTGGCCAAGACGGTCGACTGGTATCTCGACAACCAGGCGTGGGCCGACGAAGTGGCGTCGGGCGAATACCGCAAATGGGTCGAGACCAACTACGCGCAACGCAGCTGAGGAGACACGCGATGGCACGTAAAGGCATCATCCTCGCGGGCGGTTCGGGCACGCGGCTGTATCCGATCACGCACGTCGTGTCGAAGCAGCTGCTGCCGGTGTACGACAAGCCGATGATTTACTACCCGCTGTCGACGCTGATGGTCGCCGGCATTCGCGACGTACTGATCATCTCGACGCCGCAGGACACACCGCGCTTCGAGGCGATGCTCGGCGACGGCAGCCAGTGGGGGATGAACATCCAGTACGCGGTGCAGCCGTCGCCTGACGGGCTGGCGCAGGCGTTCATCATCGGCAAGGAATTTGTCGGAAACGATCCGTCGGCGCTCATTCTCGGCGACAACATTTTCTACGGGCACGATCTCGCGGGACAGCTCGAGCGGGCGGATGCACGTGAGTCCGGGGCGACTGTATTCGCCTACCATGTCCACGACCCGGAGCGATATGGTGTCGTTGAGTTCGACAAGTCGTTCCGTGCGATTTCTATCGAAGAGAAGCCGCCGCAGCCCCGCTCAAACTACGCAGTGACGGGATTGTACTTCTACGACAATCGGGTCTGCGACATCGCGGCGGAGATCAAACCATCCGCGCGCGGCGAACTGGAGATCACCGATGTCAATTCACGCTATCTGCTGGATGGGGTGCTCAACGTCGAGATCATGGGGCGCGGTTACGCGTGGCTAGATACGGGAACTCACGACTCGTTGATCGAGGCCGCGAGCTTTATTGCGACGCTGCAGAAGCGACAAGGTTTGGTCGTGGCATGTCCGGAGGAAATTGCATTCCGGAAGCACTGGATCGACGGGGAGCAACTGTCCAGACTCGCGCAGCCGCTCGCCAAGAATGGCTACGGTCAGTACCTCAAGAACATTCTTACGGATCAGGTTGCATGGGCATCGAAGTAAAAGCGACAGCGATTCCAGACGTCAAATTGATCGTTCCCCGTGTGTTCGGGGACGCGCGCGGCTTTTTTCTCGAGAGCTTTAATGCGCGCGAATTTTCCGAGAAGCTCGGCGTCGATGCGCCGTTCGTTCAGGACAATCATTCGCGCTCGACGAAAGGTGTGCTTCGCGGTCTGCACTATCAAATTGAGCATTCGCAGGGCAAGCTCGTCCGCGTGGTGGATGGCGAGGTATTTGATGTCGCTGTAGACATTAGGAAAAGTTCGCCTACCTTCGGGAAATGGGTCGGCGCTGTCCTCAGCGCGTCGAATTTTCACCAGCTTTGGATTCCGCCGGGCTTCGCGCATGGATTCGTTGTGTTATCGGAAACGGCGGATTTCCAGTACAAGACCACCGATTACTGGTACCCGGAGCATGAGCGCAGCATAGCGTGGAATGACCCGGAAATTGGTATCGAGTGGCCAATCGACTTTCAGCCCAAGCTGGCAGCGAAAGATCTGGCGGGCCGGCCTTTGAGCGAAGCGGACGTTTTCGCGTGAGAGGTATTGTGAATAAGCCGACAATTGTTGTCACGGGCGTGAGCGGACAGGTTGGCTTCGAACTCCAGCGCACTCTTCAGTGCCTAGGGCATGTTGTGCCTTGCGATCGCGCTACTCTCGACCTGTCCGACCTCGCGCGCGTGCGTGAATTCATCCGGAGAACCGCGCCCTCAATCATCGTCAATCCAGCTGCCTATACCGCAGTGGATCGGGCCGAGACTGATGAAGTGATGGCAATGCGCATCAATGCGGAGCTACCTGCGACCCTTGCTCAAGAGGCGGCGTCGCTGGGTGCGGTGCTTGTCCATTATTCGACCGACTATGTTTTCGACGGGCAGAAAGCCGGACCCTATGTCGAAGACGATCAGCCGAACCCACAAAATGTCTACGGGAAGAGCAAACTCGCCGGCGAGCTCGGTATTGCCGCGGCAGCTTGTGCTCACCTGATCTTGCGTACGAGCTGGGTTTACGGGCGGCGGGGTAAGAACTTCCTGCTGACGATGCAGCGACTTGCCGCTGAACGTCCAGAGTTGAAGGTGGTGGATGATCAGATCGGTGCGCCGACCTGGTCTCGGACAATTGCAGAGGCAACTGGGCAGATTATTTCGCAAGGCATCGCTGCAAACAGCTCCCAATGGTGGCGGGAGCGCTCGGGTGTTTACCACCTTACTGCAGCAGGTGAGACGTCGTGGTGTGGCTTTGCGAAGGCAATTCTTCAGCGTGATGGCAATCATGCCGATACGGTGGTGGTGCCGATCTCCTCGCGCGAATACCCGACACCCGCTGCGCGACCATCTAATTCCAGAATGAGCGCGGCGAAGATATCCACGGTATTTGGTCTGCACATGCCTGCATGGGACGAGGCGCTGGGCCTTTGTCTCGGTGATTGATCGAATGACCGAGTGTTCCGTTTCCTCCCAAAAGACCGGCATTGTCGTCGTCTTTTATCGTCCCAATGCTGATTGCATACGTAATGCGAATCGCCTCGTTGGTTTTGGCGATTGCATCGTTGTGGACAATACGGAGGGCAACCACAATGCGGGCCTTCTCGGACTTGATCCGGAGATCGAGTACATCGCGAACGGACGAAATCTGGGGATTGCAACAGCATTGAATCAGGGTGTCGAGCGTTTGCTGGAGCGCGGTTGTCGCTGGGCTTTGCTATTTGATCAAGACAGCCAGCCGACATCTGAGCTCCTGACCGGTTTGCCAAAGCGGATCGATGTCGCAGTCAGACGCAATCCCCGTGTTGCGCTTGCCGGTCCAGCGTATGCAGATGCGAGGTTGGGGGGCGTTGCGCCGTTCATTCAATTCCGCCATTTTTCACTCAAACGCATTCGACCAACATCGACTGAGCCGGTGTCGGTAGATTTTCTGATCACATCGGGATCGTGCCTCAATTTGTCGTTATGGCATGAAATTGGTCCGATGGACGATTCGTTATTTATCGATTTCGTCGACCTCGAGTGGTGCGTTCGCGCTCGTGCGCGTGGTTGTCTTATTCTCGGTATACCGGACATCACGCTAGTACACGAATTGGGAGGTGAGCCGGTCAGAGTGTTTGGTCGGCTCTATCCGAGCCACAGCGCGCTACGGCATTACTACTTGTTTCGAAATGCTGTACTTCTAATCAAGCGGGACTATGTTCCGCTGAGTTGGAAGAGTACCGAGCTGATCAAGTTCCCGTTCAGGCTTGCCATCTATGGCGCGTTCATGACTCCGAGGATGCAGCACATTCGCCTGTCTCTGCTGGGGTTGTGGCACGGGCTGAGCGGGCGTAGTGGAAGGCTGGATCTGCAATGAAGTTTGACACAGAGATTCTGATATCGATTGATGGTTCTTATGTTCAATAGTGCACTAATTGACCTGCGGCAGAGTTTGGCATCTTGGCGGCTCTGGACGTTGCTGGGGTGGCTCGAAATCCGCCAACGATATGCTCGCTCGCGGGTAGGGCCGTTCTGGCTCACCATCAGCATGGGCGTGATGGTTGGCTCATTGGGCGTCGTTTATGGCACGCTCTTCGGTCAGAAAATGAGCGATTATCTGCCCTTCCTTGCGACGAGCATCGTCATGTGGGGCTTCTTTTCCCAGGTGGTCCAAGAGGGCAGCCTGTCATACATCAATAGTGGCTCCTACATCCGCCAGACACCAACCGCAAAAATTCTCTTCGTTTTGCAGGTCGTGTGGCGGAATCTGGTGGTGTTGAGCCACAATTTTGCCATCATCCTCATACTGCTCGTCGTCTTCGGCGTAAAGGACTGGATATCGTTGGTCTTCTTCGTGCCGGCATTCTGTCTCTACGTCCTGAACGCCGTGTGGATCGCGATGTTGGCCGGCCTCTTGTCGGCCCGGTTTCGGGACCTCCCTCAGATCATCGGGGCGTTTCTCCAAGTTGCGTTCTACGTGACGCCGATCATCTTCAAGCCGAATTCATTAAATCGATTCTCATTCATCGTTGAGTGGAATCCCCTGGCCTACATGATCGATATCGTTCGTGCTCCGTTGATCGGCGAGATCCCGGGCGCTACTACGTGGATCGTTGTTGGGGGAATGGCTCTGGTCGGCTGGCCCGTCGCATTGATGTTGACCGGGCGCTATCTCAAGCGTATCCCGTACTGGATTTGAGGGACCGAAAGTGGCTTACATAGAACTCAAAAACGCGACACTAGATTTGCCCATCTACGACCTTCAGGGGCGATCCCTGAAGAAAAAGGTGATGCGAATGGGGCGGCGAAATACCATCGCTGAGGACAACGATGGAGTAATTGTTGTTCGCGCCCTTGATAGTGTCTCGATGCGATTCCAGAGCGGCGATCGAGTGGGGCTGATCGGGCACAACGGTGCAGGGAAATCGACTTTGCTCCGAACGATGGCTGGGATCTATACGCCAACGTCCGGAGAAGTGCAGCGAAGCGGAAAGGTCGTGCCACTGCTGGATATCAGCCTCGGAATGGACGAGAATTCTACAGGCCTGCAGAACATTCGCCTGCGGGGCCTGTTGCTCGGTATGTCCGATACAGAAATCAGGGCAAAGCAAGAAGAAATTGCCGAATTTTGTGAGCTTGGCGACTACCTAGACTTACCGATTCGGACGTACTCAAGTGGCATGAGGGTCCGTCTTGCATTCGCAGTGTCGACAGCTGTGGACGCGGAGATCCTGTTGCTGGACGAAGTCATGGGGGTGGGCGATGCGTCCTTCATGCAAAAGGCTAAGACGCGACTGCAGGACTTGCACGGTCGCGCCGAGATTGTCGTCCTCGCCATGCACTCCAACGCCGAAATTCGTCGGGTGTGCAATAAGGTGTTATGGATGGAAAGAGGCCGCGTCCATCGATTTGGCGACGTCGAAGAAGTGCTCCAGGAATACGAGGCCCAGGTGTGAGTCACTTCGTATCGGTGTCGTCCATCGTGGAAGGGAGCCGTCGAACGCGACACGTCTCTCTCAAAGAACCAGCAGGAGTTCAGTCGGTACCGCAACTATGACGATGATGTACTTCAATGACCACAAGCTTCGGTTCATTCGTATCCCGAAGAATGCGTGCTCGACGGTTATCAATACCCTGGGTTTCTCAAGAACCCAAGGACGAAATCCGCATCACGTTGGGGAACCGTTCGCTGATGCTCCGGCGGACGCCGTCGACTGGCCGTGCCTCGTGGTACTGCGAGATCCCTTCGAGCGGGTTGTATCTGCATACCTGAACAAGTTCACGGAAATTCTGCCCGACGAACTATTCGTGCACGAGCTTGTCGAGTACATGTGGCGAGCTCAAAGAGGGAAACCCCGTCCGTCATCTACGTCGTCAATTACGTTCCGGGAGTTCGTAACACATCTGTGCGCCTTTCCTGATGAGCAGCTCGATCCTCATTGGCGCAGCCAGTCGGCGTTCCTGACCGAGAAACCGACAATCTTCCTCCGCATGGAAGCACTGCGGGATCAGTGGATCAGTCACCCGTTGTTGAGGGAAATTGAACTCAAGACATATGCGCCGCACGCGACTAAGTCAAACCTCAACGTTGGCATCAACGTACTTGACGTAAGCGGTGAAGCGTTCCTTGGATTCAAGGAAATCTGCGGACAGTTCCCGGCATCGTCACAGTTCCGAGATTTGGATCTCGTTGAGCGTGTCCGTGCAAGGTTTGCGCAAGATTACGCGCTGATCGACTCCGTGTTTGGTTCGTCCGAAAAGTAAGTAGTACACGGCTTCGCTCATGGCCATGCGGCGATGCAACGCAATATCAAAGATCTGGCGGATTTAGAGAGATGAGAGCATTAATCACTGGGGGATTCGGTTTCATCGGTTCCCATTTGACTCGCCACCTTCTTGACAAGGGTTGGGGCGTTACCGTTGTCGATCTGGAGGGGGCTGCGCCGTGCGTAGCGTTGCCGATGGAAAAATTGACCGTCATCAACGGGCCCTACTACGCGCCGGAGGTCATTGCGCAATGCAGCGGAGAGATCGACGTGTGCTTTCACCTTGCATCGAGCGTGGGCCCCGCACTGTCGAACGAGAAGATCGTATTCGATATCGAAACCAACTTGATCGGAACGGTATCGTTGCTTGATGCGCTCTCTCCAAAGCAAATTCGGCGATTTGTCTATATTTCGTCGGGCGGCACTGTTTATGGAACAGTGCCAAGTGTACCGATTTCGGAAGACCAACATGGTTTCCCTACGTGTTCGTACGGTATCGTAAAAAAGGCGGTCGAGTATTATTTGCACCTGTACAGCAAAATTTATGGGATGCGCTACAACGTGATTCGCCTCGCCAACCCGTACGGGGTCGGCCAGCGACTGAATTACAATCAAGGTGCGATTGCCAATTTTATCGGAAAAATTATTAACAACGTCCCACTCGAGATCTGGGGGGATGGGTCTGTAATTCGAGATTATATTTATATAGACGATGTGGTGCGGGCGATCGTCGCGGCAGCGGAGAGCGATGCTGAAAACGAAATCTTCAATGTTGGCTCCGGCGTGGGGCTTTCGTTGAATCAAATAGTAAAAATTCTCCGAGACGATTTCCAGTTGCCATTCGAGGTGAAATATCAGGCATCAAGAAATGTGGATGTCCCTGTCAACATTCTAGACATCACGAAGGCACTTGCCAAACTAAACTGGCGACCCGAGGTTGACGTCAAGAGTGGTATCGAGGCCACCTTGACATGGGCCCGCGGCCAATGAGGCCTAATGTCGCGCGCGGAAATCTCGAAAGCTACCGGCCACGCTGAGTCGAAAGTTATTCCAATGAAAATCTCTCTCTATATTAACTATTTTAACCCCGCGTACATGGTGAAAAGTGGGGTGATGAAGCCGATTCAGACGGGGTGTGCATTATCGAAGCACGATTTGCCGACTCTCAAAGACAACGTCGGGGACAATATTTCCGGAAAAAATGCCTCGTACTGTGAGCTGACGGGGCAATATTGGGTTTGGAAAAACGACAAAGATTCGGATTATGTCGGTTTTGTTCACTATCGCCGCTTCTTTGACTTTTTTCCCGAGAGAGGCGATCGCGTTGTTGATTCGAGTGGCCTCGTCATTGAAGATCGGCTGTCTGCAGAAGTGCTGGCTAAGTATGGCCTGACGGATCACGATATCGAACGCTGTGTCGTCGATGCGGACATGATTTTGCCTGAGCCGTGGAACGTCGCCGGCTGCGGGGCCACAACGATTTACAGTCAATACCGTGACGCTACATTTCATCACATAAAAGATTTGGATCTGGCCGGTGAAATAATCTATGAAACATGTCCGGAGTACTATGGACATTTCAAAAAAGTGATGGACTCGGAAGCGGGTTTGTTCACGAACATGTTTGTCTTTAAGCGTGAGATATTCGAAGAATACTCGGCTTGGCTTTTCCCGTTGCTCGCCGAACTGGAGAAGCGCATTGATGTTTCGGATTATGGCCCTGCGGAGCGCCGTGTCATCGGATATATCGCAGAGCGCATGGTTGGAGTATTTGTCTCAAAAAAATTGGCGGACGACAAAAACTTACGTGTCAAATACCTGCGCCGCGTATTCGTAAAGGATACTTCCCCCACTGCGCAATGCCCGCCGTTGCCAGTAACCGATCTCAGGCCCGTATCAGTTGTCGCCGCCACGGACTCGCATTACGTTGCTCACATGGCCGCGCTTATCGCGTCGGTTTTTTCGAACGCCGCTCAGGATCGATTCATTGATTTTCTGGTTCTTGATGGCGGAATGACCGAACTCGAACGGCGCGGTCTCCAGGCGCTGGAACGGTTGCATCCACATGCAAAGATTTCATTCATCGATATGTCGATGCAGTTTCTCGACATCGATGCGCACATGTACTTCACGCGCGCCACGTTCTATCGCCTCGCGTTACCGGAAATTGTTTACAACCGCAGTAAGATCTTATTTCTCGATACCGACGCGGTTGTGATCGACGACGTCGCCAAGATATTCGATACGGAGCTGGATGGAAAGTCGGCCGCGGCCGTGAAGGATGTGATCATGGCGTCCTTCGTTGCCATGGGAGTTCGCTCAATGGCCGAGACAGGTGGTTATCCGACCGCGAAATACTTATCCGATGTGGTCGGGATGAAGGATCAATATCGCGACTATTTTCAAGCGGGGCTGATTTTATTCAATCTTGAGCGGCTTCGGGAAAATCGCTTGTGTCAGAAAATGATTTCTGATTTGAAGCGCAATCGATATTGGTTCCTCGATCAAGATATTTTGAACAAGTATCTTGTCGGTGACGTCAAGTTTCTTGATTTGACTTGGAATAGTGTCAGTTTGCCGCCCGGGCACGGCAGCGCATTGCCGGTTGATATATACAATGCCTACCTCGAATCACGAAAGAATCCCTCGATGTTGCATTACGCAGGCGCGGTCAAGCCATGGAACGATCCGAGTTCTGAGTTTGCGCAATATTATTGGTTTTATCTGAGAATGACGCTTTGGTACGAAGATCGCCTTCTGAGACTGAATCCATCGTCCACTCCGTTGTCGTTGCGGCGCAATACCACGAAACGACGGATTGCATCGGCAGTGTGGCGACGACTGCCGGGATTCCTTAGGCGCGCGATTTTTCCTCTAGCCACGGCATTGGATCAACGGTGGAAGGATTGATATGGAAAAGATACTCGTTGTTGGCGCGGGCTTGTCTGGTGCGGTCATCGCGCGTGAACTGGCCGAGCAAGGAGTCAAGGTCACAGTGGTGGAGTCGCGAGATCACGTAGCCGGTAACTGCCACACGGAGCGGGACACAAGAACTGGCGTGATGGTTCACGTGCATGGTCCGCATATTTTCCATACGGACAACGAGCGTGTCTGGAAGTATGTAAACAGTTTCGCGCAGTTTGCTCCGTATATTTGTCGGGTGAAGGCGACAACCGGCGGTAACGTGTACGGGCTTCCGATAAATTTGCATACGATCAATCAGTTTTTTGGAAAAACTTTTAATCCAAAGCAAGCGAAAGAATTTATCGAGCAACTAGCAGAAAAATCGATTTCCGAGGTTCGAAGCTTTGAGGATCAGGCATTGCGTTTTCTCGGGAAAGATCTGTACCATGCTTTTTTTCGCGGTTATCCGATCAAGCAATGGGGCCTGCCACCAAGTGAGCTGCCGGCTTCCGTCTTGAAGAGGTTGCCAATTCGATTTAACTACGATGACAACTACTTCAGTCATCGTTTTCAAGGGATGCCAGTCGAAGGTTACACCGTCATGGTGCAGCGTATGCTCGATCACGAAAATATTGACGTTCACTTGAGAACAGAATTCGACTCGACATCGGTGTCGAAATACGATCACGTGTTTTTTAGTGGGCCGTTGGATAGCTGGTTTGAGCACAAATTGGGACGCCTCGCATATCGAACGCTAACGTTTGAGCCTTTCTACGACAAAGGAGATTTTCAAGGTTGTGCTGTGATGAGCTACCCGGATGAAGACGTTCCGTATACGCGAATTACCGAGCATAAACACTTTACTCCTTGGGAAGAGCACGAGGAAACCATCGTGTTCAAGGAGTTTAGTAGCCAATGCCGGCCAGGTGATACGCCTTACTATCCGATTCGCTTGGTCGAAGATAAGGCAATGCTTCGGGACTACGTCGATTTGGCCGAAGCTCAGCGAAACGTCACGTTCGTGGGGAGACTGGGCACATATCGCTACCTCGACATGGACGTTACTATTGCCGAAGCGCTCGACGTTGCCGACTCTTTCTTGAAAGCGCGTGGGACGCAGGCACGGATGCCTGCATTCGTTGTGTCGCCTCTTTGATCTGAGGAGATTCTGCCCTTTTTGCCAAATAGGTATTTGGCAAAAAGGGGCTTATATAGAGCGAAGTCGCTGTACCGAATGAAGGATTTTTTCTGCGCGATTTTGGTATGTGTGATCTCGCAGAGTGCGGGCCTGAGCGGCGAGTGCGATTCTTTTTGCCATTGCGGGATCGTCTTTCAGCATTTCACAATGCTGTCGTAACTCCGCGGGTGAATCGAATAACAAGATTTCTCCGCTCGATTCATCGTAATAGTCACTGATCTCGAGGCCTTCGACGAACATGCACTGCACGGTGCCGGCTGCGGCCGCTTCAAATGTTCGTGGCCCCGGTGTCGATGCATCGAGATTGAATCGCTCGTTCGCCAGGTTGTGCCGTCTCCCAACGTTCAACGTAATTAGCGATGAAGCGTACATATCCGGAAGCGCGTCGTTACGGATCCGTCGATTCGCCGCAAAACCCAGATCTTCCGGCCAACCGTCACCAAGTACCTCAACATTGATGTCGCGCAGATGAGCGGCACAATCCCGTAGAAGTTGAACGCGATTATTGAATCCGACTCCACAGAAGAACAGGTCGCGTGCTTTTTCTGTTTTGAAATTCCGGAAATGTGCGTTTGGATCCGCTGCGAGCGGAAGATGAACGACATGTGGATGTGGGTAATGCGTGGAGGTCCACTTGTCATTTGAAAAAATTATGTCCGCAAGCGGTACGATCTTCGCTGCGTGATCAAATTCATATGGGTCGTCATGAAGCCAAAAGGCCATCGTGGCGCCAAGGTCCATGGCAACTTGCTTTAAAGGAAGATAGTGTGCCTCCAAGGGCATGCAGGATCCAAACACCAGAATCAGATCCGGCACTGCGGCTTTTGCGATCATCGTGGCGCTCTCGAGTGAACAAACGGTCACGTCCGCTACTTTATCGAGGCCACGAAAACCATTTGCCACATATCCCCGAAGTACTGCATTGTTGTTGATTGCGTCGGGCGACGCACCCGCGATTAAAACTTTCATGCTTTACCTCGAGACGCGAATTCGGTTTGCAATGATGCGCAGCGTCGGACGAAAACCGTGGATCTTGTAGAATGCTGCCAGCTTGTGCGCCTTCCGTACTGCGCCCGAAAACACTTGTCCGCCGAGTGGCAAGTGCTGCGTTCCATGGTGCCAACTCGATGGAAGGGGCGCGATTCCTGTGTCTGCGAGATTCAATTCACCCACAGATGGTGCACTGCTTCGAGACAGATGGGGCAGCAACCGCGAATACGCAGATCTCAGAGCGGTCACGTGATCGGAAGTGCGCGAGTAGAGCGCCGGAGAGATATTTGATCGATACTTTGCCAGTGCTGATGGCGAGTCGATAAGTGCATGGACGGCGTCAATCAGATCTCCCTCACTGCCGGGGGCGATTTTCAGCCCGTTGACACCATGCTGGATGCGTTCTCCAAGGGCACCGATATCTGTAACGATGGGCACGAGGCCCATCTGAAGCGCTTCAGACAGGGTTAAGCAGTAAGTCTCGGGCCAAATCGATAAATGGAGGGAGACGTCACAATCCTTCAACGCGGCCGGCATGTCATCGTACCGGTAACTTCCGTGGGTGACGACGTTAGGATAGCGGGCGCGATTCGAAAAATCGGCGTACTGCGGGTCGATTCGGCCAAATAGATGGAATTCGACCGGTGCGTGTGCGAGTAGGGGAAGGGCGCGCGCAAGAATATCGCCCCCTTTCTGATGAGTGACATTGCCGAGCCACGCCACTTTGAGTGGTGTGGGTTTGGTGTGGCATGTCGTCGCGGCCGTACGGTCAGGGATAGGTACCGGAATCACCTGTACGTTGGCGTGACTCCTCACTGAGGGATAGATCCGCTCGTAGATGCGTTTGCTCTGTTTCGTATTGAAGACGAGCATATCGACGCGGCTCAGCACGTCGTTCCAAAAACTCCGTCTTATTGCCTGCGATCCCGGCGCAATATGGTGCTTCTGCCATAAACATACATCGCATTGGGACAGTGGAATATCTGGTGCGCCGCAGTATGTGTCCTTGAACGACAGCAAATTAAACTCGTGACAGACACCGTAAAAATCATGTGCGGTGAATGCGCTCGAAATTCCAAGCAGTGGTGGCGCGAAGATGAGCGACGGCGGGTGGCCGATGGTGTGATGGAAATGGACGAGATCGACCTTATACTTGCTCAGGATATTTCGGAATGTGTTTTCCCTTTCTTCGCATCGAAGCATATCTGTTTCGTATCGACGTGCGAACTGAAAGGTTTCGAGCGTTTCGTAAGTCTCTGACAAAAGGCGAGCGGACCGCCCGGTTCCATTGTCGGGAACATAGAACAGTACGTTGAAATCATTTCGCAATTCGGGACGTAGAAGGTCGAGATATACCTCAACTCCGCCGAAATTAGCGCCGCCTATGACATTGTGTGTCACGAATATGATTGTTCGCCGATCCGAGGTCACCGGTTGCGCTGCGGGGGATGGAATATTCGACGCGGCGGCCAGGATGGTATCGACGCGTCGATCGTACGTATGTAACTGAGTTGCCTTCGTACGAGCTGCCTCTGCAATCTCGTTACGATAGGCGCGATCGTCGATTATCCGTGTCGCTTTCTGGATGAAATCACGTTCGTCCGAGAAGAGGACAAGCTCCCTATCCGGTACAAAGAAGTCCTTAACCTCTGTCAGCGACTCGTGAACGATCTGAACGGACCCCGAGAGCGCGGCCTCGAACAATCGAGGGGGAGGCGTCTCCGCGAATTCGCGGCCTCCAGACGCGGTGAAAACGCGGGGCAGCATCAGGGTCATGGCACTTCGATTTGCAAAACGTGCGAAGTCAGACGGCGATGTGCGCCAGGAGAGGGCGCTAGTCGGCAGATCGATTCCGTGCGGAGGGAGGAACGGATTGGTCGGAAGCGCTAGCTTGTATTTCCAATTCTCGGGTAATTGCTTGAGAACCGAGCGCAAGAACTCGCTGCGGTTCGGCCAGGCGGTGCCGGCGAAAAACATGTGATAACGCAGTTCTTGCTCCGGTGGCAGGACCGGAAGTGAATGAAACTCCACTGCGCCTGCGAGCGGCAAATGTCTACCCCGATTTCCGTATGCTGAAACACTGGACGAATCGTTCGTGAACACGACGTCGAACAGTTCGGCATTTTTCTGATTAATTGGAAGCTCGTAGGGATCTTCGGTCACCCAAAGCACGGAGCGGCCACAAATCGCTGCAAGTGTCGCGCACAGATCCTTGCGGAGTTCCTCGCCATCGAAGGCGATGAACAGATTGCAATTCTGATGCATCGCCGTGGGAGCGGCATCGATGGGATCTACTTTCGCGACGAATGCGACGTCCGGGTGTCGCTGCAAGGCATGAAAAATCGCGAGGCAAATGTAGTGGTTCGGGTTGCGATATTTCGTGTCAAGCAGCAATACGCGGAATTTTGGGTGAGTCATAGATCTTCTTTGCCGACGGGGAAATGCTCAAGGTCATGAGGACGCCACGGGGAGCAGTCTTTGTCGCGGCCGCCCCGAGTACTCGCTTACGCTTCCGGTAGCAACTGTGGCCGCTCCATGGTGGCGCGGTGGCGTCCGGGACTGGCGCATGCTGAGATTGAAGAGACGTGCTCCATGGGTGTTCTTGTGCGAGCAGGCAATGTTAACGCACAACACCGGTTCCGACGCCTGCTCCAGTCATTGCGGAAGTCTAGCAAGTGGAGCGAATGCTCATGTAAGTATCGGTAACCGTGGTCACGGGCGTCGCTTGCCAAGGGGGCGTCTTATGCCCAAACTTACGGCTTTTAGGGAACGGTACGGGATGGTCAGGAACCAAATTCGATGGTGTGCGCGGTGACCGCAAGCACGCGGAGCGAGGGCACGCAACTTTCAGTTTCGGTGGTTGTGTTCCGGCCGGATGTCCCGGCCTTGGTGAGGACTCTCGACACGCTACGGGGCGCGATATCAATTCTTGGCGAGGGAAGGGTACCGAGCAGGACGTCGATCTACCTGATCGACAACGGCGGGCTACCGGACCTGGCGAGTCCTATCCAGTCGCTACATGCAGTCTGCGCAGACGTCGTGATTGCCGCAGGGCATGGCAATATCGGATACGGTCGCGGCCATAACAGTGTTTTGCAGAGCCTGGGTAGCCGATACCACCTCGTCCTGAATCCAGATGTCGACATCGACCCATCTGCACTAGTTGAGGCGATAGCCTTTCTCGACGAGAACGATCAGGTGGGACTGCTTGCGCCGCGTATCAGTAATGAGGATGGAACATTGCAGCACCTTTGCCGGCGCTTTCCCACCGTGATGGATCTTGCCGTGCGTGGATTCCTGCCGGCAGGGTGGCGCAAGCGGTTCCATCGCCGCCTCGCCCACTACGAAATGCGCGACGTCATCAACGACCACGACATCGTCTGGGACCCGCCCATCGTCAGCGGCTGCTTCATGCTGTTCCGCACCGAAGTGCTGAAGAAACTCGGCGGCTTCGATCCGCGCTATTTCCTCTACTTCGAGGACTATGACCTCAGCCTGCGCACGCACGACGTCGCGCGCGTCGCCTATGTCCCGTCGGTGCGGGTGATCCACCATGGCGGCGGCGCGTCGCGCAAGGGCTTCGCGCACATCCGCATGTTCGCCGCGTCGGCCTTCAAGTTCTACAACCGTTTCGGCTGGAGGCTGTGGTGAGCCACCTCATCGTCACCGGCGCAAACGGCTTTGTCGGGCGCGCGGTCTGCCGGCGCGCGCTGGAGGCCGGGCACACCGTCACCGCCTTGGTCAGGCGCCAGGGCGGGTCTGTCGCCGGCGTGCGCGAATGGGTGCACGACGCCGCCGATTTCGACGGTGTCGACCAAGCATGGCCCGCCGATCTGGCCGCCGACTGCGTGATACATCTGGCCGCTCGCGTACACGTGATGCGCGACGAGTCGCCGGATCCCGACGCCGCGTTCGACGCGACCAACGTCGCCGGCACCATGCGGCTCGCCCAAGCCGCGCGCCGGCACGGCGTTCGCCGCATCGTGTACGCCAGCAGCATCAAGGCGGTCGGCGAGAGCGATGGCGGCGCGCCATTGTCGGAAGCGGTGCCCCCCGCTCCTCAGGACGCCTACGGTCGCTCGAAGCTGCGCGCGGAGCGCGAACTCGCGCAGTTCGGTGCGTCGAACGGGCTCGACGTCGTGATCGTTCGTCCGCCGCTCGTCTACGGTCCTGCCGTCCGAGCGAACTTCCTGAAGATGATGGACGCCGTCGCGCGCGGGATGCCGCTACCGCTCGGCTCAATCCCGGCACGCCGCAGCATCGTCTACGTCGACAACCTCGCCGACGCGCTACTGCGATGCGCAATCGATCCGCGTGCGGCGGGCGAATGCTTCCACGTCGCCGACGACGACGCACCGTCGGTCACCGGCCTGCTGCGGCTGGTCGGTGAAGCGCTGGGCAAGCCGGCCCGCCTGATTCCGGTCCCGTCTGCCGTGCTGCGTGTCGTTGGCGCGCTGACCGGCCGCCGGGCGGCAATCGACCGCCTGACGGGCAGTCTCCAGCTCGACACGGGCCGAATCACCCGTGTGCTCGGTTGGCATCCGCCCTACACGACACGACAGGGCCTCGAAGCGACGGCTGCATGGTATCGTTTGCGCGATACACAACAATAGCCGACATGCATTTCACCCTCTCCACGTGGCCGCAGGCGGCCGCGGTGGCGCTGGCCGCTGCCATCGCGTCGACGGCCATCCTGCGCGTCCTGCTCGCCACCGGCCTTGCGTGGCGCCTCGCCACCGATATTCCGAACGACCGTTCGCTCCATACGCTGCCGACGCCGCGCGTCGGCGGGTGGGGCATCGTCCCGGTCTGCGTCGTTGCGTTGCTCGCGCTGGCGCCGCACCTGTGGCTGATCGCGGCCGCCGCCGCTGGCCTGGCCGCGATGTCGCAGATCGACGACCGGCGCGGGCTGCCGGCACGCGTGCGGTTCTCGGCGCACCTCGCAGCGGTCGTCGCGCTGCTCGCGGTGTATCCGGCCGACGCACCGTGGTGGTTGCTGGCCGGCATCGGCTTCGTGATGGTCTGGTTGACGAACCTGTACAACTTCATGGATGGCGCGGACGGCCTCGCGGGCGGCATGGCGCTGTTCGGCTTCGGCGCATATGCGATGGCGGCCCTCGGCGGCCCAGGACCGTCGCCGGATCTGGTCGTCGCCGGCGCCGCCATCTCGGGCGCCGCGCTCGGCTTTCTTCTGCTGAATTTCCATCCGGCCCGGCTGTTTCTCGGCGATGCGGGCTCGATTCCGCTCGGATTCCTCGCCGGTGCCGTCGGCTATTGGGGCTGGCGAGGGAACGTGTGGCCGATCTGGTTTCCCGCGCTCGTCTTCGCTCCCTTTATTGCGGATGCATCTGTAACACTTTCGAGACGATTGTTACGCGGAGAAAAGTTCTGGCAGGCCCATCGGGAGCACTATTATCAGAGGATGGTCCGCGCGGGCGTAGGTCATCGCCGGACCGCTCTTTATTGGTACCTCATCATGCTCGCAGGCATAATCGTTGCTCTGTGGGCGAAGGGCCGCCCGGAACCGCAGCAGTGGCTGGCGTTCTTCGGATGGTACGGCGTCCTGGCATGTCTCGGACTCTTGATCGACATGCGTTGGCGCCGATTTCAGTCGGCTGCCGAAAATAACTCTTGAGGTTTCCTGCCAATGTTGCGAACCAAGGCATCATGGCTTTCGCTGAGCGCTTTCCTGTTTGACCTGACGGCGGTCACCACCGCGTGGTTGTTCGCCTATCTCGTCCGTTTCAACGGCAGCGTGCCGTCCGACTTCATGAGCGGCGCGCTGACGGCGCTCGTCTGGGTGCTGCCCGTCTACGCGCTGATGTTTCACGTGTTCGGCCTGTATCGCGGCCTGTGGGTGTTCGCAAGCCTCCCCGATCTGGTCCGGATCTCGAAGGCGGTCGTCGGCGGCGGAGTGATCGTGATGATCGGCGCGGTGATGTTCCAGCCGTCCCCCATCATCCCGCGCTCCGTGCTGCTCGTGTCGCCGCTGATGTTGTTCCTGGCGATGGGCGGCGCCCGCGCGCTGTACCGCGCGACGAAGGAGTTCTACCTGTATGGTGGGCTGGTCGGGCAAGGCAAGCCGATACTCGTGCTCGGTGCCGGCACGGCCGGCGCGAGCCTCGCCCGCGAACTGTCGCGATCGGGTGAATGGCGTCTGGTCGGCCTGCTCGACGACGATCCGACCAAGCGCGGGCGCGAAATCTATGGCTATAAAGTGCTCGGTTCATTCAACGACCTGAAGCACTGGACCGACGCGCTGAAAGTGGAATACGCGATCATCGCGATTCCGTCGGCGTCGGTCGAAACACAGCGCCGCGTCGCGACGCTGTGCGTGCGCGCCGGCATCAAGGCGATGGTGCTGCCGTCGCTGACCGCCCTGATGCCGGGGCAGGGCTTCCTGTCGCAGGTGCGCAACATCGACCTCGAGGATTTGCTCGGCCGCGACGCGGTGACGATCGATACACCGCACGTCGAAGCGCTGCTGCGCGGCCGCGTGGTGATGGTGACCGGCGCGGGCGGGTCGATCGGCTCCGAGCTGTGCCGGCAGATTCTCCGCTTCAAGCCGGCGCAATTGGTCGCGTTCGACCTGTCCGAATATGCGATGTATCGGCTCACCGAGGAGTTGCGCGAGCGCTTCCCCGACCAGCACGTGGTGCCCATCATCGGCGACGCGAAGGATTCGCTGCTGCTCGATCAGGTGATGTCGCGCTATGCGCCGCATATCGTCTTCCACGCGGCCGCTTACAAGCACGTGCCGCTGATGGAAGAGCTCAACGCGTGGCAGGCGCTGCGCAACAATGTGCTCGGTACGTACCGCGTCGCACGCTCGGCGATCCGTCACGACGTGCGCCATTTCGTGCTGATCTCGACCGACAAGGCCGTCAACCCGACCAACGTGATGGGCGCGAGCAAGCGGCTCGCCGAAATGGCGTGCCAGGCGCTTCAACAGACGAGCGAGGGCACGCAGTTCGAGACGGTGCGCTTCGGCAACGTGCTCGGCAGTGCCGGCAGCGTGATCCCGAAGTTCCAGCAGCAGATCGCGAAGGGCGGCCCGGTGACGGTCACGCATCCCGAGATCACGCGTTTCTTCATGACGATTCCCGAGGCGTCGCAGCTCGTGCTGCAGGCATCGAGCATGGGCCATGGCGGCGAGATCTTCATTCTGGACATGGGCGAGCCGGTCAAGATCGTCGACCTCGCGCGCGACCTGATTCGTCTCTACGGTTTTTCGGAAGGGCAGATCCGGATCGAATTCACGGGGCTGCGTCCGGGCGAGAAGCTGTACGAGGAACTACTCGCCGACGACGAAACGACCACGCGCACGCCGCATCCGAAGCTGCGGATCGCCCGTGCGCGGGAAGTGCCGGACCACCTGCTCGACGAGTTGCTGCCGTGGCTGATGCAGCACCGGGTGCTCAACGACGACGAGGTGCGGCGCGACTTGCGGCGATGGGTGCCGGAGTATCAGCCGACCGTCGCGCCGGTGCTGCAGAGTGTGCCGGTGCGAGCGGTATCGAACGAATGAGCGCGCACGCGCTTCGGCTGCCGCTTCGGCTGCGTTAGTGCCGACCATGAAAAAAGCGTCCCGCGGGACGCTTTTTCGTTTTGGCAGCGTGACTTAATGCCCCCGCCTCTCCTTCCTCACCACCATCCACTTCGGCGCCCTGAACCTGACGATGCTGAGATAAAGCCAAACGTAAGTGAGCGCAAACAGCACGACAAACACGAACAGATGCACCGTATGCCGCCAGAACAGCGTCGCCGGAATCACCGCGACGAGGCACAGCAGCCACAGATAAGGTGAGGTAAGCGAATTGCGCCGCGTCAGATCATGCGCATGCTTGGTCCCCACCGCCCACCGCATCAGCCGCTTGTACACGAGCATGTGCAGATGCACGCCGTCCGGAATCCCCGGCGACATCCCGCGGATGAACTTCTTCCGGTAGATCGAGAAGCACGTCTCGAAGATCGGATACATGAACAGCAGCACCGGATACCACGCCGACACCTCGCGATTGCGCATCACGAGCATGATCGCGAGCTCCGCCAGCATGAACCCGATGAAATAAGCGCCGCCGTCGCCGAGAAAGATCAACCCGGCCGGGAAATTCCACAGAAAGAACCCGAGCACGGCGCCCATCATGATGATCGACGCCGACATCACGACCGGGTCGTTGACGTGGAACGCGACATACGCGAGCGACGCGAACATCATGAAGCTCACCATCGAAGCAAGCCCGTTGAACCCGTCGATGATGTTGATCGCGTTCGCGAGCGCCGCGACCGCGAGCACCGTGATGAACGCCGAGATGGCCACGTAGCCCAGCAGAAAGTCGAGCGGCGGCACGCTGATGCGCTTGACCGCGATACCCAGCAGCCAGAACGCGAGCGCGGCCGCGCCCATCGTGCACAGCAGCCGCGCGCGCGGCGACACGCGCTTGGTCAGATCCTCGACGAGCCCCGACAGGAACGCCGGCATCCCGCATGCGGCGATCCCGAGGATGCTGCCGGCGATCGTCGGATAGCGCCGCGACAGGATCAGCGCGGCGATGACGACCCCGGCCAGGATCCCGATGCCGCCCACCCGCGGCACCGGCCGCACGTGGAATTTCTGCACGCCGGCCAGATCGCTGTCGACCGAGAATTTCTCGTGCAGATGCGCGTAGCGGACGATGAACAACGTGACGAGCAGGGAGGCGATGAAGCCGGACGCGAAGCTGAGCATGGGATCGCTCGAAAAATGGACAGCGGATTATACAAAACCGCGCGGGTTCCCCTCCTGCCATTTCCAGTGGTCGACGCACATCTCTTCGATGCCGAGCGTCGCGCGCCAGCCGATGATGTCGGCGGCGGCCTGCGGGTTCGCGTAGCACTCTGCGATGTCGCCCGGGCGGCGCGCGACGAGTTCGTACGGCACCGGCCGGCCCGACGCCTTCTCGAACGCGCGCACGACTTCGAGCACGCTGTAGCCCTGGCCGGTGCCGAGGTTCACGACGAAGCTCGCGTCGCGCGTCGCGAGCGCATCGAGCGCGGCGATGTGCCCCTTCGCGAGATCGACGACGTGGATGTAGTCGCGTACGCCGGTGCCGTCCGGCGTCGGATAGTCGGAGCCGAACACGCGCAGCTTCTCGAGCTTGCCCACCGCGACCTGCGCGACATACGGCATCAGGTTGTTCGGAATGCCGGCCGGATCCTCGCCGATCAGCCCGCTCGAATGCGCCCCGACCGGATTGAAGTAGCGCAGCGTCGCGATGCGCCACGACGGGTCGGACACCTCGAGGTCGCGCAGGATCTGCTCGGCGATCAGCTTCGACTGGCCGTACGGATTGGTCGCGGACAACGGGAACGACTCGTCGATCGGCGAGCGCTCGGGCACGCCGTATACGGTCGCCGACGAGCTGAACACGAACTGCCGCACATTGCGCTCGCGCATCACCTTCAGCACGGCAAGCAGCCCGCCGAGGTTGTTCTGGTAGTACTCGAGCGGCTTCGCGACCGATTCGCCGACCGCCTTGAGCGCCGCGAAGTGGATCGTGCCGGTGATCGGGTGCGCGTCGAACACCTTGGCGAGCGCGGCTTCGTCGCACACGTCGACCTGGTGAAACGCCGGCGTCTTGCCGGTGATGCGCTCGATCCGGCGCACGGCTTCGACCTTGCTGTTGACGAGGTTGTCGACGATCACGACATCGTAGCCGTTGTCGAGCAGCTCGACGGCGGTGTGCGAGCCGATGTAGCCCGCACCGCCGGTCACGAGGATGGTGCCTTTAGCGGTCATGCTGATGCGCTCCTTCAGAGTGTGATGCCGGTCAATGTATGAATGGTCTGCCGGTAGCGTTCGACGACCTGCTGCTCGTCGAATTCCGCGGCCACCTTGCGGCGCCCGCGCGCGCCCATCGCTTCACGTCCCGGCGCGCCGAGCTCGATCATGCGGATCATCTGTTCGGCGAGACTCGCGCCGTCGCGCACGCGGCACAGGAAACCCGTGTCGCCGTCGGCGACGACGTCGCGGCAGCCCGGCACGTCGGTCGCGACGATCGGGCGGCCCATCGCGGACGCTTCCATCAGCGTGCGCGGCACGCCCTCGCGATACGACGGCAGCACGACGCAGTCGGCCGCCGCGATGTGCGGCCGCACGTCGTGCGCCTCGCCGAGGTACTCGACGACGCCTTCGCCAACCCACGCGTCGACGTCCGCACGGCCGATCGCGCTCGGATTGTCGACGCCGAGCGGGCCGAGCAGCTGGAAGCGCGCGTCCGGATAGCGCGCACGCACCGCGCGCGCGGCCTCGACGTATTCGCGCACGCCCTTGTCCCACAGCAGCCGGCCGATCAGGATGAACACGGGGCCGCGGCCGGCCGGCAACGGCGCCGGCGCGAACTGCTCGAGATCGACGCCTTCGCCGTGCAGCAGCCGTGCGCGCTCGGGATGCGCGAGCAACTGCTCGTCGGTGAAGGTCGCGAGATCGTCGCGGTTCAGGAACCAGACTTCACGCGGGAAGCGGAACGCGAAGCGGTACAGGCGCTTGGCAACGCTGGCCGCGCGGCTCTTCTGGATGAACACGTAGCCGAGGCCCGTGGTGACGGCGATCGACGGCACGCGCGCGAGCCACGCGGCGATCGACCCGTAGATGTTCGGCTTGATCGTGTAATGAAACACGAGATCGGGCTTCAGCGCGCGGTAGTGACGCACCAGCGCGGCCAGCGTGCCGAGATCCTCGCGCGGGCTCGTGCCTTTCGATGCGACGGCGAGCGCGACGTAGCGGCAGCCCATCTGTTCGAGCAGCGGCACCGTGCGGTCGTGCGGCGCGATCACGACGACCTCGGCGCCGCGCGCGACGAGCGCACGGATCAGCCCGTGTCGGTACGTGTAGATCGCCCAGGCCGTGTTGCAGACGAGCGCGATGCGCAGCGGGGAGGTGGCGGACATGAAAAAAAGAAAAAATAAAGCGTCGAAAAAGCCGGTGCGGACTACGCGGACGGCCGCGCGGCGAACAGCGTCTGCTTGATCCGCTGCAGCGTGCGATACGGCGTCACGAAATGCAGCAGGTTCTTGGCGAGGCCGGCCCAGTCGTACGGGTTCAGCACGTTGAAGTGACGCAGCAGCAGCGACAGCGTCGAGATCAGCTGGCGGCGGCGCTTGGTCGCGCTGATCCCGCCCTCGTTGAGCTCGTAATAGAGGCCGAGCTCGGGCAGGTTCGCGCAATCGTAACGTTGCATTAACCGTAAATAAAGATCGAGATCCTCGGCCGCGCGGTACTTCGCGCGATAGTTGCCGACTTCGCGCACGGCGTCGATGCGCAGCATCACCGACGGATGCACGAGCGGCGAGCGCAGAAAGCGCGTGCGGCGCAGCGTGCGCGGGTCGGCCGGCGGCGTCAGCATGAAACGCGCTTCGCCGGCGCGCGACACCACCTGTGTCCACATGCCGACACAGGCCACGCGCGGATGCGCATCGAGATACGCACGCTGTTTCGCGAGCCGCTGCGGTGCGGCGAGGTCGCCGGCGTCGATGCGCGCCGCATAGCGGAAGCCGCGCGCGGCGAGCGCGTCGATGCCGGCCTCGAGCGCGCGCTCGATGCCGCCGTTGCGCGGCATGCGCAGCACCTCGATCGCGAGGCCCGGCAGCGCAGGCGCGACGATTGGCGGCGTGCTGCCGTCGTCGACGATCAGCACGTGCACGCGCGCATCCTCGCGAAACGACGCGAGGGTGCGCACGACGTCGTCGTGCCCGTTGTAGGCCGGCATCAGCACGGCCACGTCGTCGAGCAGGGGCGGGCAATCGGAAGGCGTCATGGGCGCAGCTTGATACGGATGTAATAAAAGTTGACGGCGGCGGCCGCGACGTAGCCCGCGGCCAGCCCGACGAGCGCGCCGTACAGGCCGAGCCGCGGGATCGCGAGCACGTTGACGAGCGCGGCGATCGCGAGCGCGAGCACCCATTTCGCCAGCAACACGAATTTTGCTTGATATTTGAGAACGATAAGATTGCCTATCGCCTCGATGCCGGCCGGCACGGACAGCCAGACGGCCCAGCGGAAGATGTCGACCGACGCCTCGTAGCCGCGGCCGAACACCTTGCCCACGACGAGCGGCGCGGCGGCGTCCAGCACCAGCGCGCCGGCCGTCATCAGCGCGGCGGTCATCGCGATCAGCCGGACGATGTTGCGGCGCAGCCGCGCGACGTCCTGCACGCTGTACACGAACGCGGGCGCGATGGTCTGCGCGAGCATCAGCGCGAGCGTGATCCAGTTCTCGTTGAGCTGCTGGGCGGCCGCATAGCGGCCGAGGTCGGCGAACGACACGTGACGCTCGAGCATCAGGCGGTCGAGCTTCAGGAACAGGTACATGCAGATCAGGCCGAGCCAGAACACGGTGCCGGCCGTCGCGAAGTGCTTGAACAGCGGCTTGTCGAACGTCCAGCCGAGCGTGCCGCCGTTACGGTGGCGGTAGTAGAGCAGCAGCGCGAAGCCGATCGCCGCGGCCTCGAGCGCCCACAGCCACGCGAAGCGGGCCGGGCCGGCGGCCGCGCGCACGAGCAGCCAGACGAGCAGCGCCTTGACCAGCGCCGTCACCATGCTGGTGACGAGCTGCGGCTTGCTGTACGTCATGCTCTGCAGCCACGCGTTGATCACGCCGACGAACGGCTCGCGGAACACCATCGTGACCGCGAGGCCCGCGAGCATCGCGCCGACGAGCGGGTCGAACGCGCCGGCGCCGATCGCGATCCAGGTCGCGGCGAGCGCGGCGGCCGACACGCCGATGCGCAGCACGAACGCGCTGCCGAGCACCGCGCCGGGTTGCGTGCCGGGTTGCGCGCCGGCGCGCTGGACGATGGTCGGAACCAGGATTTCGGCGCCGCACACCCAGGTGAGCGGCGCCAGTACGAGGAGGAGCGTATTCGCATACTGCCATTTGCCGAACACGTCCGGCCCGAAATACCGGGCCAGAAGGCCGCTGATCGCGATCGCGACGCCGATCTGCGTGAGCCGTTCGAGCCCGAGCCAGACGAGGTTCGCGACGGCCTTCGCGACGTCCGGGTTGCCGAATCGCTTCAGCATGCGCGGCGGCCGCACGCGCTGGCGGCGGCCGGGAAAGCGCCCGGAGGCGGCAGGTGGGCGGCGGCGGAACGGCTAGGCATTAAAATGGCTACGATGCGCGTCATCAAAACCCGCGATTATAAGTGGGATCGGGGCCGCTCCAGCCGTCCCGTCCGTTGCGCCGAGGGGCCCGCAGTATGATGCCGGGCGCACGCGACAGGCGGCCAGACAATTTTCCATGCAGGCAACAGAGAGAGAACTGATGATCTCCCAATCCATCTTCAAGGCATATGACATTCGCGGCGTGGTCGGCAAGACGCTCGACGCCGACACGGCGCGCGCCATCGGCCGCGCGTTCGGCAGCGAAGTGCGCGCGCAAGGCGGCGACGCCGTCGTGGTCGCGCGCGACGGCCGCCTGTCCGGGCCGGAACTCGTCGGCGCGCTGGCCGATGGCCTGCGTGCGGCGGGCGTCGACGTCGTCGACGTCGGCATGGTGCCTACGCCGGTCGGCTATTTCGCTGCGAGCGTGCCGCTCGCGCTGAAGGGCGGCGAGCGCCGCGTCGATTCGTGCATCGTCGTCACCGGCAGCCACAACCCGCCCGACTACAACGGCTTCAAGATGGTGCTGCGCGGCGCGGCGATCTACGGCGAGCAGATCCAGGCGCTGTACCGCCGCATCGTCGACGAGCGCTACGACACCGGCAGCGGCTCGTACGAAGCATTCGACGTGGCCGATCAGTACATCGCGCGCATCGTCGGCGACGTGAAGCTCGCGCGTCCGCTGAAGCTCGTCGTCGATGCAGGCAACGGCGTTGCCGGCCCGCTTGCCACGCGCCTGTTCAAGGCGCTCGGCTGCAAGCTCGTGGAGCGCTTCACCGACATCGACGGCACGTTCCCGAACCATCACCCCGATCCCGCCCACCCGGAAAACCTGCAGGACGTGATCCAGGCGCTGAAGGACACCGACGCGGAACTCGGCTTCGCGTTCGACGGCGACGGCGACCGCCTGGGCGTCGTCACGAAGGACGGCCAGATCATCTACCCGGACCGCCAGCTGATGCTGTTCGCGGAGGAAGTGCTGTCGCGCAATCCGGGCGCGCAGATCATCTACGACGTGAAGTGCACGCGCCATCTCGCGCAGTGGGTGAAGGAGAAGGGCGGCGAGCCGCTGATGTGGAAGACGGGCCACTCGCTGGTGAAGGCGAAGCTGCGCGAGACCGGCGCGCCGCTCGCGGGCGAGATGAGCGGCCACGTGTTCTTCAAGGATCGCTGGTACGGCTTCGACGACGGGCTGTACACGGGCGCGCGGCTGCTTGAGATCCTCGCGAAGACGGCCGATCCGAGCGCGGTGCTCAATGCGCTGCCGGACGCGATGAGCACGCCGGAACTGCAACTCAAGCTGGAAGAAGGCGAGAACTTCCGTCTGATTGAGAAGCTGCAGAGCGAAGCGAAGTTCGACGGCGCGGACGAGATCGTGACGATCGACGGGCTGCGCGTCGAGTATCCGGACGGCTTCGGCCTCGCGCGCTCGTCGAACACGACGCCGGTGGTCGTGCTGCGCTTCGAGGCGGAGACGCAGGAAGGGCTCGAGCGTATCCAGGCGGATTTCCGCCGCGTGCTGACGGCCGCGAAGCCGGACGTCGATCTGCCGTTCTGAGCGCGCGGCCTGACGGCCGCCAACCGGCGCGACGGTCGCACGAGCCGTCGCGCGTTTCCCCCAAAAGCGGCGCATGCCAGCGGCATGCGGCCGCTTTTTGTCTGTGCGAGCGCCGCGGCGCGATAAAATCGCGTCTTTATGCCTGTCGCCGGCCATCCGCCGGCGTTTTTTCAGCGTGCAAAAGATCCTGATCGTGCGCGTGTCGTCGCTGGGCGACGTCGTGCACAACATGCCGGTGATCGCCGATATCCGGCGTCGCCATCCCGATGCGCAGATCGACTGGCTCGTCGAGGAGAGCTTCGTCGACCTCGTGCGGCTCGTCGACGGCGTGCGCAACGTGCTGCCGTTCTCGCTGCGCCGCTGGCGCCGGAAGCCGTTCTCGGGCGCGACGTGGCGCGAGATCGGCGCATTCCGCAAGCGCGTCGCGGCCGAACAGTACGATCTCGTGATCGATTGCCAGGGGCTCATCAAGACCGCGTGGGTCGCGAGCTGGGCGCGCGGCCCGCTCGTCGGCCTCGGTAACCGCACCGACGGCGCCGGCTACGAATGGCCGGTGCGCTTCTTCTATCGCAAGCGCGTGCCGATCGCGCCGCGCACGCATGTGGTCGAGCGCTCGCGCCAGCTCGTCGCGGCCGCGCTGGGCGACCCGGCGCCGACGCCTGCCGATCCGATCGACTTCGGCCTCGATACGCGCGCGGCGGCGCTTGCGGTCGGCGCGCTCGGCCTGAACCTGCCGGTACCCTACGTGGTGTTCGTGCACGCCACCTCGCGCGCCGACAAGCAATGGCCCGACGCCGCGTGGATCGAGCTCGGCCAGGCGCTGGTGCGGCGCGGCGCGTCGCTCGTGCTGCCGTGGGGCAACGACGCGGAGCGCGCGACCAGCGAGCGGCTCGCGAAGGAGTTCGGCGCGGCCGCGATCGTGCCGCCGCGGCTGTCGCTGCCGGCCGTGGTCGGGCTGATCGACGGCGCGGCCGCGACCGTCGGGGTTGACACAGGTCTGGTTCACATCGCGGCAGCGCTGAAGCGCCCGACGGTCGAACTGTACAATTTCGCGACGGCGTGGCGCACCGGCGGTTACTGGTCGCCGAACGTCGTCAATCTCGGCACGGCGGGGCAGCCGCCGTCGATCTCACAGGTGAAGGCGGCGCTCGCGGGCTTCGGTCTGCTGTGATGCCCGCCATACCTGCCCCGCCTTGCCTGCCTGTCACGCACGCGAACCGATCATGAGCGAATCCCAGATCATCGAAGTCCCGTCCGCCGACTGGAGCGGACACAACCTGTCGACGCCGCGCGAGCAGCTGCTGGCCGCGGTCGAGGAGGGCAAGGTGCTGTATTTCCCGCATCTGCGCTTCGCGATCGAAGGCGGCGAGGAAGCGCTGCTCGATCCGGCGCTGGCCGATCCGAAGCGCAAGAACATCAGCCTCGCGCCGAACGGCGGCGCGCTCGCCGGCGTGCTCGGCGACAGCGTCACGCAGTCGGCCGTGCGCGCGCTGGTCGCGCGCTTCCAGAAGCAGGCCGGCACGCTGGTCGACGGGCTCTTTCCCGAATATCGCGGCAAGTTGCGCGTCGCGCCGACGAGCCTGCGGCTGATGCAGGTCGAGACGCGCCAGACGTCGTGGCGCAAGGACGACAGCCGGCTGCACGTCGACGCGTTCCCGTCGCGGCCCAACTACGGCGAGCGCATCCTGCGCGTGTTCACCAACGTGAACCCGGCCGGGCAGCCGCGCGTGTGGCGCGTCGGCGAGCCGTTCGAGACCGTTGCGAAGCGCTTCCTGCCGAAGATCCGCCCGCAGCTGCCGGGCTCCGCGTGGCTGCTGAACCTGCTGCACGTGACGAAGTCGCCGCGCAGCGCCTACGACCACCTGATGCTGAACCTGCACGACAGCATGAAGGCCGATCTCGACTACCAGAAAACCTGCTCGCAGCAGACGATCCCGTTTCCGCCGGGCAGCGTGTGGATATGTTTCTCCGATCAGGCTTCTCACGCTGTGATGTCCGGCCAGTTCATGCTCGAGCAGACGTTCTTCCTGCCGGTCGACGCGATGGTGCGCCGCGAATGCGCACCGCTCGGCATTCTCGAGCGCCTGACCGGCAGGACGCTGGTTTGAGCGCGCGCCGCATCGCCGCCGGCGACGGAGCCCGTTCATGCTGAAGGCGATCTATCGCGCGCTGTGGTGGCTCGTCGCGCCGGTCGCGGTGATCCGCCTCTATGTGCGCTCGCGCAAGGAGCGCGGCTATCGCGAGCATATCGGCGAGCGCTTCGGCTACGTCGCCGGCCGCTCGCCCGACGACCGTGCGCCGCTGATCTGGGTGCATGCGGTGTCGGTGGGCGAGACGCGCGCGGCGCAGCCGCTGATCGATGCGCTGATGCGTGCGCGCCCCGACGCGCGCATCCTGCTCACGCACATGACGCCGAGCGGCCGCGCGACCGGCGAGCAGCTGTTCGGCGAGCGCGTGCTGCGCTGCTATCTGCCGTACGACATGCCGGGCGCGGTGCGCCGCTTTCTGCATGCATGGCGGCCGACGCTGGGCCTCGTGATGGAAACCGAGGTGTGGCCGACGCTGATCGACGAATGCCGCCGCGCCGACGTGCCGCTCGTGCTGACCAATGCGCGGATGTCCGCGCGGTCGCACCGGCGCGCGGCGAAATTCGGCAACGCGACGCGCGACGTGTTCGGCGGCTTCTCGCGCGTGCTCGCGCAGAGCCCGGCCGACGCGGAGCGGCTGACGTCGCTCGGTGCGCGCAACGTGGCCGTGCTCGGCAACCTGAAGTTCGACATGACGACGCCGCCGGAGCTGGCCGCGCGCGGCCATGCATGGCGCGATGCGATCGGCACGCGGCCCGTGTGGGTCGCTGCGAGCACGCGCGAGAACGAGGAGGCGCTGGTGCTGCAGGCGTTCGCCGCGATGCGTACGCCCGGCGCGCTGCTGATTCTGGTGCCGCGCCATCCGCAGCGCTTCGCCGAGGTCGAGGCGCTGGTCGCGCGTCAGGGCCTGAAGTGCGTGCGGCGTTCGGTGTGGGGTGCGAATGCCGCGGCGCTCGCAGCGGGCCGGCCTGCCGCGGCGGAGCCGTTGCCGTCCGACGTGACGGTCCTGCTCGGCGATTCGATGGGCGAGCTGGGCGCGTACTACGCGGCCGCCGACATCGCGTTCATCGGCGGCAGCCTGCTGCCGCTCGGCGGGCAGAATCTGATCGAGGCGTGTGCGGTCGGCGTGCCGGTGCTGATCGGCCCGCACGTGTTCAACTTCACGCAGGCGACCGCCGATGCGGTCGCGGCCGGCGCCGCGCTGCAGGTCGCCGATCCGCTCGATCTCGCGCACGTGCTCGACGCGCTGTTCGCGGATCATGCGCGGCGCATCGCGATGGGCGCGGCCGGCTCGGCGTTCGCGGCGCGCCATCGCGGCGCGACCGCGCGCTCGGTCGACGTGCTCGCGGCGCTGCTGCCGGCCGTCGAGCGCGGCGCGCGCACGGCGCAGCAAGTCTCCGACGACGACTGACCGCGGGCCGGCGTGGCGGCAGCGGGCCGCTGCCGCGCGGCGGCTCAGACCGTCAGCAATCCCTTCTTTTCGATGAACGCGATGACGTCGGCGACGCCGTCGAGCGCCTTCAGGTTCGTCATCACGTAAGGGCGCTCGCCGCGCATCTTCTTCGTGTCGGACGCCATCACGTCGAGGTTCGCGCCGACGAGCGGCGCGAGGTCGGTCTTGTTGATCACCAGCAGGTCGGACTTCGTGATGCCCGGGCCGCCTTTGCGCGGAATCTTCTCGCCGCCGGCGACGTCGATCACGTAGATCGTCAGGTCCGACAGCTCGGGGCTGAACGTCGCCGCGAGATTGTCGCCGCCCGACTCGATGAACACGACGTCGGCATCGGGGAAGCGCGACAGCATGCGATCGACCGCTTCGAGGTTGATCGACGCATCCTCGCGGATCGCCGTGTGCGGGCAGCCGCCCGTCTCGACGCCCATGATGCGTTCCTCGGGCAGGGCGCCCGCGACCGTCAGCAGGCGCTGGTCTTCCTTCGTGTAGATGTCGTTGGTGATCGCGACGAGGTCGTAGGTGTCGCGCATCGCCTTGCACAGCATTTCGAGCAGCGTGGTCTTGCCGGAGCCGACCGGGCCGCCGATGCCGACGCGCAGCGGCGGCAGTTTCTTGGTGCGGCGGGCGGGCGAGGAAGCAGGTGCGTTCATGGTGTGTGGAGCAGGTTCAGGAGCGGAACAACCGCGAATACTGGGTTTCGTGCCGCGCGGACAGGATGCCCAGTTGCGGCGCGAACGTGTTGACGGCGTCGGGCGGCGTCGCGAGCGCGCGCTTCACGGCCGCGTCGATCGCGCCGCGCAGCGCGACGATGATGCGCTGGCCGGCGAGCTGGCCGAGCGGCACCGCTTTCAGCGCGGCCGAGGTCTGGTTCTCGACCCAGCCGAACGCGTATGCGGCGAGCGTCGCGTCGGCGCCGGCGTCGTGCGCGGCGGCCGCGTAGGCGAACGCGGTGGGCAGCGCGATGGGCTTCAGCGCGGCGAGCGTCGCGCGGCGCGCGGCATCGCCCCATTCGAGCGAGGCGCAAAGCTGCGCGAGCGACCAGCCCATCTGCTCGGTTTCGCGGCGCAATTCCGCCGACTCGCGGCTCGCGACGAACCACGCGTTCTCGCGCGCCAGTGCGTCGGCGTCGTGCGCGTGCCAGCGCGCGAGCTGGTGCGCGAGGAACGGCAGTTCGCCGTGCGCGAGCACGTCGGTCAGCCCGCTCGCGATCCAGTCGCGCGCGGTGTCGGCGTCGCGGATCAAATTCGCGTCGAGCGCGGCCTCGAAGCCCTGCGAATAGCTGAACGCGCCGATCGGCAGCGCCGGCGACGCGAGATGCAGCAGCGCGACCAGCTCAGTGGTGGTCATGGCCGTGGTGGCCGTGCGCGCAGCCCGGGCCGTGTCGGTGATCGTGGTCGTGATCGTGCGGATGCGGATGCGCGTGCCCGTGGTGTTCGCCGAACACCTGCTGCGCGAGCGCGTAATCCTCGGCGAACGTCGCATCGTGGCCATGCTTGTGGCCGCCGCCGTAGGCGCCGGCTTCCGGCTGGAACGGCGCCTGCGTTTCGTCGACCTGCGTGCCGAGCCGGCGCAGCATGTCCGCGAGCACCGGATCGGCTTCGAGCTTCAGGTAGCCGTCGCCGATCTCGACCGGCGTGTGCCGGTTGCCGAGGTGATACGCGGCGCGCATCAGCGTGAGCGGATCGTGCGCACGCACGAGCAGCACCGTTTCGGACGCCGCGACGATGCGCACCAGCGCGCCGTCGTCGGCGACCAGCACGTCGCCGTCGCGCAGCACGGTGCCGCGCGGCAGCAAGACGGCGACGTCCTCGCCGGTATCGAGCGTGGCCGCGACGCGGCTCTTGCAGCGGGTGTCATAGGCGAGCGTGAGGGTCGGCGCACGCGCGACGAGCGACGCGGCGAGCTTCACGTTGGGGGCGATGCGTTTGTCGAGCGTGCGCATGAAACGAAGACCGGCAATCAGAACAGGAAATAGCGCTGCGCCATCGGCAGCACCGTCGCGGGCTCGCAGGTGAGCAGCTGGCCGTCGGCGATCACGTCGTAGGTTTCGGGATCGACGCTGATCGACGGCCGCCACGCGTTGTGGATCATGTCGGCCTTCGTCACGTTGCGGCAGTTGCGCACCGGCACGATCCGCTTCGCGAGCCCGTAGCGCTCGGCGATGCCCGCGTCGGCGGCCATCTGCGACACGAAGGTCAGCGACGTGCGCGCGAGCGCACCGCCGCGCGTGGCGAACATCTCGCGGTAATGGACCGGCTGCGGCGTCGGGATCGACGCGTTCGGATCGCCCATCTGCGCCATCGCGATCATCCCGCCCTTCAGGATCATCGACGGCTTGATGCCGAAGAACGCCGGCTCCCACAGCACGAGGTCGGCCCACTTGCCGGGCTCGATCGAGCCGACTTCGTGCGCGATCCCGTGCGTGATGGCCGGGTTGATCGTGTACTTCGCGACGTAGCGCTTCGCGCGGAAGTTGTCGTTGCGCGCGTTGTCCTCGGGCAGCGCACCGCGCTGCACCTTCATCTTGTGCGCGGTCTGCCAGGTGCGGATGATCACCTCGCCGACGCGGCCCATCGCCTGCGAATCGGACGACAGCATCGACAGCGCGCCGAGGTCGTGCAGGATGTCCTCGGCCGCGATCGTCTCGCGGCGGATCCGCGATTCGGCGAACGCGAGGTCTTCCGCGATCGACGGGTCGAGGTGGTGGCACACCATCAGCATGTCGAGATGCTCGTCGAGCGTGTTGATCGTGTACGGGCGCGTCGGATTCGTCGACGACGGCAGCACGTTCGATTCGCCGCACACCTTCAGGATGTCCGGCGCATGGCCGCCGCCCGCGCCTTCGGTGTGGTACGTGTGGATCGTGCGGCCCTTGAACGCGGCGACCGTCGATTCGACGAAGCCGCCTTCGTTCAGCGTGTCGGTGTGGATCGCGACCTGCGTGTCGGTGTCGTCGGCGACCGACAGGCAGTTGTCGATCGCGGCGGGCGTCGTGCCCCAGTCCTCGTGCAGCTTCAGGCCGATCGCGCCGGCCGCGATCTGCTCGACGAGCGGCTGCGGCACGCTCACGTTGCCCTTGCCGAGGAAGCCGAGGTTGATCGGCCAGCCGTCGGCCGCCTGCAGCATCCGCTCCATGTGCCACGGGCCCGGCGTGCAGGTGGTCGCGTTGGTGCCGGTGGCCGGCCCCGTGCCGCCGCCGAGCATCGTCGTGACGCCCGATGCGAGCGCCTCGTCGATCTGCTGCGGGCTGATGAAGTGGATGTGCGTATCGATGCCGCCCGCGGTGACGATCAGTCCTTCGCCGGCGATCACCTCGGTGGCCGCGCCGATCGCGATCGTCACGCCGGGCTGGATGTCCGGGTTGCCGGCCTTGCCGATCGCGGCGATGCGGCCGTGCTTGATCGCGATGTCGGCCTTCACGATGCCCCAGTGGTCGAGGATCACCGCGTTGGTGATGATGGTGTCGGGTACGTCGGCGGCCACGCGCTGCGACTGGCCCATCCCGTCGCGGATCACCTTCCCGCCGCCGAATTTCACTTCCTCGCCGTAGATCGTGTAGTCGCGCTCGATCTCGATCAGCAGTTCGGTGTCGGCGAGCCGCACGCGGTCGCCCGTCGTCGGCCCGAACATTTCCGCGTACGCGCGGCGGCTCAAGCGTAGTGTCATGTGCTGTTCCTGAAGAGCGGGGCGCGGCTTACAGCGGCCCCATCACCTTGCCCTGAAAACCGTAGACGGCGCGGTCGCCGGCCAGCTCGACGAGCTCGACGGTGCGCGTCTGGCCCGGCTCGAAGCGCACGGCCGTGCCGGCCGCGATGTTCAGCCGGAAACCGCGCGCGGCCGCGCGATCGAACGACAGCGCGTCGTTGACTTCGAAGAAGTGGTAATGCGAGCCGACCTGCACCGGCCGGTCGCCGGTATTCGCGACGACGAGCGAGCGCGTCGCGCGGCCGGCGTTCAGTTCGTGCTCGCCGTCGTCGGTGAGGATTTCGCCGGGGATCATGCGTGCTACCTCGATCACGGAATCGGATGGTGGACGGTGACGAGCTTGGTGCCGTCGGGGAAGGTCGCTTCGACCTGGATGTCGGGGATCATCTCGGGAACGCCGTCCATCACGTCGTCGCGCGTGAGCAGCGTCGTGCCGTAGTGCATCACCTCGGCGACGGTCTTGCCGTCGCGCGCGGCTTCCATCAGCGCGGCGGTGATGAACGCGACCGCTTCCGGATAGTTCAGCTTCAGCCCGCGCGCGCGGCGGCGCTCGGCCAACAGCGCTGCCGTGAAGATCAGCAGCTTGTCCTTCTCTCGGGGAGTCAGTTTCATGAAGGCAGTCGTTCAGGAAAACGTAATTGTTGTCGATGCACGGGAGGCCGGCATGCTCGCGGCTCATCGTAGCACCGCGCCGTTTTCCGGGTGGCATGTATTGCTTATGTAATCAGCAAGGTGCGTGCCATGCCGCGAGCCCGCCGGCGATGCATCGATGCGCGCTCGTGGTGCGCGATGCATGAAACGGGGGCGCGTCAGATGGGGCGTTGCGTCGGATTGGTGCGTGCGCTCAGGTTTGCCAGAGGCGCAGCGGACGTGCGTCGACGCGATGCACGATCGGGCGCAGCGCGAGCCAGCAGTCAGTGAAATGGCGTTGCAACGCCTCCATCGACGTGGCGAGCGTGCGCACCAGCACGACGCCCGGCGTCACGCAGGTCGCGCCGGCGCGCAGCGTGTCGTCGAACGGCATGCGTGCGGCGAGCGACTCGGCCAGCGCGGCGTCGCATGCGGCGCCGGCCGCCCACAGCGTGCCGTACACGGGGAAGCCGGCGAGGCCCTGCAACGCGCCGCGCAGCGGATCGTGCGCGTCGAGCAGCGCGCGTTCGGTCCAGAGCGGCCGGCCGTCGGCATCGACGAGCGTCGCGTGCGACGCGATGCGGCCGGCCGACCACGTTTCGCCGGCCGCCTGCCGGCCGAGCTGCGTCGCGTCCCAGCCGATCGCGCTCGCGTGCGCGCCCAGCGACAGCGTGAAGTCGAGCGCGGCATGCGCGGCATCGAAGAACAGGTTGTTCTGCGGCAGCCAGTCGAGCTTCGCGTGCGCGCCGACCTTGATGTCGATGCGCTGCGTCGCGTCGAGCCCGTTCGACTTGTACCACTTGGTTGCGCCGGGCGTCGTCAGCACCGCATGGGTGCCGTCGCCGAGCGCGATGTCGAGGTCGAGGCGGTCGCCGCCCGCGACCCCGCCCGGCGGGTGAACGATCACCGCATGGCAGACGCCGTCGCCTTCCGGGTACAGCGGCCGCTGCACGCGCAGCGGCCCTTCATGCAGCCGGTGCACGAGCGTCGTGCGCATGCCGTGCCGCTCGAAGCCGAGTTCGAGGCGGCCGCGCCATGACTTGGCGGCGGCGGGGCGGGACAGGGAAGCGTGGGAATCGGCGGCGGACATCGGCGGGAAGCTGGGACAGGCGGACGAAACGACGATGCTAACGCAACAATATGCGCTTGGGCGGCGCGGGTTGTCGGTTGCCGCCCGCCGTCGCCTGCCGTTGCCATTACACCGCGATCAACTCGCGCACGCCGTTCGCCTCCATATCCCGTGCCTCGCCGCCCGCGACGATCTCGCCGCGGCTCATCACCCAGTAGCGATCGGCGATCGAGCGCGCGAAATCGTAATACTGCTCGACCAGCAGCACGGTCATCTTCGATTCGTCGACGAGCTGACGCAGCGTGCGCCCGATGTCCTGGATGATCGACGGCTGGATCCCTTCGGTCGGCTCGTCGAGGATCAGCAACTGCGGTTCGCTCATCAGCGCGCGGCCGATCGCCAGCTGCTGCTGCTGGCCGCCGGAAAGGTCGCCGCCGCGTCGCGCGCGCATGTCCTTCAGCACCGGGAACAGTTCGTAGATCCGGTCGGGCACCTTCGACGGCGCCTTGCGGCTCGCCGCGCCGACCAGCAGGTTTTCCTCGACGGTCAGCCGCGGAAAGATGTCGCGGCCCTGCGGCACGTACGCGAGCCCGGCCGCGACGCGCGCATACGGCGGCAGCGTACCGAGCGCGGTGCCGCGCCACGACACGCTGCCGCTCTTCGCCGCGACGACCCCCATCAGGCAGCGCAGCAGCGTGCTCTTGCCCACGCCGTTGCGGCCGAGCAGCACGGTCAGCTTGCCGTCGTCGGCGCTCAGGTTCACGTTGCGCAGGATATGGCTGCCGCCGTAATACTGGTTCAGTGCATCGATCTTGAGCATCGCATTATCGTCCGAGGTATGACTCGATCACCGCGTCGTCGCGCTTGACCTGGTCGAGCGTGCCTTCCGCGAGCACCGCGCCTTCGGCCATCACCGTCACGCGGCCCGTGTCGCCCGCGAGCGCGGCGACGAACTCCATGTCGTGCTCGACGACCATCATCGAGCAGGTGCCGCGCAGCGTGTTCAGCAGCTTCGCGAGCTCCATCGTCTCGTGGTCGGTCATCCCGGCCGCGGGCTCGTCGAGCAGCAGCAGCGCGGGGCGCTGCATCAGCAGCATGCCGATCTCGAGCCGCTGCTTCTGGCCGTGCGACAGTTCGCCGGCCGCGCGATACGCATCGCTTTCGAGGCCGATCAGCGTGAGCGTGTCCTCGATCTTCGCCTGCGCCGCGCGGTCGAGCCGCGCGCGCAGCGACGCGAGCCAGCCCTTGTCGGTCTGCATCGCGAGTTCGAGGTTTTCCCACACCGGATGCTGCTCGAACACGGTCGGCTTCTGAAACTTGCGGCCGATCCCGGCGCGCGCGATCTCGGGTTCGCTCATCCGCGCGAGGTCGATGGTCTGGCCGAGAAACACCTTGCCCGCATCGGGGCGCGTCTTGCCGGTGATGACGTCCATCATCGTCGTCTTGCCCGCGCCGTTCGGGCCGATCACGCAGCGCAGCTCGCCCGCGTCGATCGCGAGCGACAGCTTGTTCAGCGCGCGAAAGCCGTCGAAGCTCACCTCGATGTCCTCGAGATACAGGATCGTGCCGTGCGACGTGTCGATGCCGGCGGGCATCACGCGGCCCATCGACGCGGTGCCGCTGACCGCGAGCAGCTCGTCTTCGGCTGGCGGCGTGAACTGGTAGAGCGCTGTGCCGTTCATCCGCGCTTCCCCTTGGCGAGCAGCGTGTCGACGAGGCCCATGATTCCGCGCGGCAGCAACAGCGGCACCAGCACGAAGATCAGGCCGAGAAAGAACAGCCAGTATTCGGCGAAGTACGCGGTGAAGAAGCTCTTCGCACCGTTGACCGCGAACGCGCCGACGATCGGCCCGATCAGCGTGCCGCGGCCGCCGACGGCGACCCAGATCGCCATTTCGATCGAGTTGCCGGGCGACATCTCGCCGGGGTTGATGATGCCGACCTGCGGCACGTACAACGCGCCGGCGATCGCGCACAGCACGGCCGACAGCGTCCACACGAACAGCTTGTACGCGAGCGGGCTGTAGCCGAGGAACATCAGCCGCGTCTCGCCGTCGCGCACCGCGGTGACCACGCGCCCGAGCTTGCTCGACACGATCGCGCGCGCCGCGATGAACGCGAGCACGAGCGTCGCGAAGCTGAGCAGCAGCAACACGGTGCGGGTGCCGGGCGACGTGATCGGGAAGCCGGCGATGCGCTTGAAGTCGGTGAAGCCGTTGTTGCCGCCGAAGCCCGTCTCGTTGCGAAAGAACAGCAGCATCGCGGCGAACGTCAGCGCCTGCGTGATGATCGACAGGTACACGCCCTTCACGCGCGAACGGAACGTGAAGAAGCCGAACACCCAGGCCAGCACGGCGGGCACGAGCACGACCAGCGCGAGCGCCCATGCGAGATGCTGCGTGCCGCTCCAGTACCACGGCAACTGGTGCCAGTCGAGGAACACCATGAAGTCGGGCAGGTCGCTGCCGTACTTGCCGTCGCGGCCGATCTCGCGCATCAGGTACATGCCGATCGCGTAGCCGCCGAGCGCGAAGAACAGCCCGTGGCCGAGGCTCAGGATGCCGCAGTAGCCCCACACCAGATCGAGCGCGAGCGCGGCGATCGCGTAGCACATCAGCTTGCCGGCGAGCGTCATTGTGTATGCGGACAGATGGAACGCGCTCGCCTCGGGCGCGACCAGCGCGGCGAGCGGCACGCCGATGCCGATCGCGACGCACAGCGCGATCAGCGCGAGCCACGCGCGGCGCGACAGCAGCGCCGGACGCGGCGGCAGGCCGAGCGCGAAGCCGGCGTCGCCGCGCGCGGCGGCCGCTGCGGGCTGCGGCGCGCCCGCGACCGGGTTCGACAGGGAATCGGTGATTGAAGTCATGTCAGGCCTCCGCGCTGCGTCCCTTCGGGGCGAACATCCCCTGCGGGCGTTTCTGGATGAACAGCACGATCATCACGAGCACCGCGATCTTCGCGAGCACGGCGCCCCAGAACGGCTCGATCGCCTTGCTGACGAGGCCGAGCCCGAAGCCGCCGAGCACGGTGCCGGCGATCTGGCCCACGCCGCCGAGCACGACCGCCATGAACGAATCGATGATGTAGTTCTGCCCGAGGTCGGGGCCCACGTTGCCGATCTGCGACAGCGCGCAGCCGCCGAGGCCCGCGATGCCCGCGCCGAACGCGAACGCATACGCATCGACGCGCGCGGTCTTCACGCCGACGCACGCGGCCATCCGCCGGTTCTGCGTGACGGCGCGCACGAACAGCCCGAGCCGCGTCTTCGTCAGCACGGCCCACGCGACGAACACGACCGCGAGCGCGAACGCGAGGATCACGAGCCGGTTGTAAGGCAGGATCAGGTTCTGCATCACCGACACGCCGCCGCTCATCCACGACGGGTTCACCACCTGCACGTTCTGTGCGCCGAACAGCATGCGGGTCGCCTGGATCAGGATCAGGCTCACGCCGAAGGTCGCGAGCAGCGTCTCGAGCGGGCGGCCGTACAGATGCCGCAGCACGAGCCGTTCGAGCACGATGCCCACGAGCGCGGCCGCCGCGAACGATACCGGCACCGCGACGAGCGGATACCAGTCGAATGCGGCCGGCGCGTAGCGCTGGATCAGCGTCTGCACGACATAGGTTGCGTACGCACCGATCATCAGGAATTCGCCGTGCGCCATGTTGATCACGCCGATCAGCCCGTACGTGATCGCGAGGCCGAGCGCGGCGAGCAGCAGCACGCTGCCGAGCGACAGGCCCGCGAACACCGTGCCCACGATTTCGCCGCGACGCTGCAGCGCGTGCAGGGCGTCGAGCCCTTGTTGCGCGGCTTCGCGCACGCGTGCATCGGGCTCGGCGTAGCTGCCGTCCGCGTTCTTCGCGACGAGCGGGCGCAGCTGCTCGATCATGTCGAGATCCTGGCGCGCGGCCACCACCTGCACGGCTTCGAGACGCTTGGCCGGATCGGCGTCGTGCAGCGCGGCGATCGCCCACAGCGCGTCGAGGCGGCGCTTCAGCACCGGATCGGTTTCCTTTGCGCGTGCGCGGTCTATCATCGGCTTGAGCGCAGGGTCGGGCGACTTCAGCAGCGCGTCGATCGCGTCGCGACGCGTCGCGACATCGGGCGACGCGAGTGCGAGGCCCGAGCGCGCGCCGGCGATCTTCGTGCGCAGCAGATTGTTCAGCATCACCGGCTGTGCGTCGCCGGCCGGCGTCGCGGCCTGCGTGAGCGCATCGTGCGCGGTGTCGCCGGTCTGGATCAGCAGGCGGCCGTCGGCGGTCGCGAGCGCGTCGCCGGTCGACAGCGCATCGAGCAGCGCGGCGGCGCGCGGATCGGCGTCGGTGGCAAGGCGCTCGACTGCGGCCGTCTTCGCGTCGAAGTCGTCGCCGGCGAGCGCGGCGGTATCGGCGGCCGTCAGGGCGAATGCGGCGCGCGGCAGTGCGAGCGCGAGCATCGCGCCAGCGACGAGCGCGACGGCCGCGCGGCGAAAGCGTGTAGGCATCGGGGATTCCTGTCGGGCTGGGGAAAGCGCACGCGGGGGCCGCCGCGCGGCTGCGTGCGGCGCGGCGCCGCACGCGTGAAGCGGCGCACCGCGCGCGGATGCGACCGGAGCGCCGCGTGCAACGTGCGCGACGTGTGCGACGTATGCAGCGCGTGCGCTCCGGCCGGCATCAGGCGAGCGCCGCGCGCTGCCGGCGCAGGAACGCCGGGATCGAGCTGACGACGTCCGGCTTGCCCTGGTTACCCGCGATGAACGGGCTCCACGGCTGTGCGCGCACGGCCGTCTTGGTCTTCCACACGACGTTGAATTGCCCGTCGCCGCGGATCTCGCCGATCATCACCGGCTTGTGCAGGTGGTGGTTGCCGTCCATCGTGAGTGTGAAGCCCGACGGCGCGGCGACGGTCTGGCCGATCATCGCGACGCGCACCTTGTCGACGTCGGTGCTCTTCGCCTTCTCGACGGCCTGCTTCCACATATGGATGCCTACGAAGGTGGCCTCCATCGGATCGTTGGTCACGCGCTTCGCGCCGCCCGGCAGGTTGTTCGCCTTCACCCACGCGGCGAACTGGTCCTTGAACTTCGTGTTGGTCGGGTTCTTCACCGACATGAAGTAGTTCCATGCGGCAAGGTGGCCGACGAGCGGCTTCGTGTCGATCCCGCGCAGTTCCTCCTCGCCGACCGAGAACGCGACCACCGGCACGTCGGTCGCCTTGATCCCCTGGTTGCCGAGCTCCTTGTAGAACGGCACGTTCGAATCGCCGTTGATGGTCGAGATCACGGTCGTCTTGCCGCCTTGCGCGAAGTTCTTGATGTTCGCGACGATGGTCTGGTAATCGCTGTGGCCGAACGGCGTGTAGACCTCCTGAATGTCGGCGTCCTTCACGCCCTTCGATTTCAGGAACGCGCGCAGGATCTTGTTGGTCGTGCGCGGATACACGTAGTCGGTGCCGAGCAGGAAGAAGCGCTTGGCGCCGCCGCCTTCGGCGCTCATCAGGTACTCGACGGCCGGGATCGCCTGCTGGTTCGGCGCCGCGCCCGTGTAGAACACGTTGCGCGACATTTCCTCGCCTTCATACTGCACCGGGTAGTAGAGCAGACCGTTGAGTTCCTCGAACACCGGCAGCACCGACTTGCGCGACACCGACGTCCAGCAGCCGAACACGCACGCGACCTTGTCCTGCGTGAGCAGCTGGCGCGCCTTCTCGGCGAACAGCGGCCAGTTCGAGGCAGGATCGACGACCACCGGCTCCAGCTTGCGACCCATCACGCCACCGTTCTTGTTGATGTCGGCGATCGTCATCAGCGCGGTGTCCTTCAGCGACGTCTCGGAGATCGCCATCGTGCCCGACAGCGAGTGCAGGATGCCGACCTTGATCGGGCCGGTGCCTGCATCGGCCGCATGCGCGAACGGACTCTTGCCCGCCAGCGCGAGCGCACCGGCCATCGAACCGAACTTCAGCAGACTGCGACGTTTCATCGATATCCCCTTGACGTGTTGGTTGTGCGTGCGCCGTGGGCGGCGCCGGCATCGGTGTAACGCAAGGCATGTGCCAGTCGTGTCGATGCACGCCCGGCGTGCCGTTACGGCGCGATGCGGGGCGTCGGTGCGGTGCGCGTGGCGCGTCGTGCGGCATCGGCGATCCGTCGCGGTGCGCTCGGGCGGGCGGAAATGGTGCATCCGCGTGCGGGCGCACGCATCACGTGCGCTCGGACGGGGCGGGACGGGGCAGGAGAGGGCGCGACAGGCGACGACAGCGTGGCAACCGTCGGCGGAAATGAAACGGGCGCGCAATGCGCGCCCGTTCGGCGAATCGGCGCGACCGCGGCGAGCGGTCGGCGTGGTGGCGCATGACGCGCCGCGCGGAAGTCAGTAGCGCGGCACGGACGGATCGACGTCGCGCGACCACGCGTCGATTCCGCCTTGCAGGTTGTACAGCTTCGTGAAGCCGCGCGATTCGAGGAACATCGCGACCTGCGCGCTGCGCATCCCGTGATGGCACACGCAGACGATCTCGGCTTCGTCGTCGAGCTCCTCGCTGCGTGCGGGAATCTGCTGCATCGGGATCGACACGCTGCCGGCGATCTGGGCGGTCGAGATTTCCCACGGTTCGCGCACGTCGAGCACGACCGGCGCCGGGCGTGCCGGATCGCGCAGCCAGTCGGCGAGCATCGCGGGCGTCAGGATCTGCATGGCTGCGCCGCCGCTCAGAACTTGAAGCGCGACGGCTCGATCGCGTTCACGAGGTGGTTCACGTAGGTTTCGAACACGTCGGCGACGCGGTACTGCTTGTCGTCGATGCGCGTGATGATCTGCGCCTTCATCACCGGACGGCCGCCGACGAATGCCGACAGGCGGCCGCCGACCTTCAGCTGTTCGAGCATCTGCTGCGGCACGACCGGCAGGCCGCCCGCGACGCAGATCACGTCGTACGGCGCCTTGGCGGGCCAGCCGAGCGAGCCGTCGCCGAGCACGACTTCGGCGTTCGTCACGCCGTCGTTGCGCAGGTTGTCGGCTGCGAACTTCGCGATCGTCGGATCGATGTCGACCGCCGTCACGTGCTGCGCGCGATGTGCGAACAGGGCGGCCAGGTAGCCGGAGCCCGCACCGATCACGAGGACGTTCTCGTGCTTCTTGACCGCCAGATCCTGCAGCACGCGCGCTTCGACGCGCGGGAACAGCATCTTGCTGGTGCCGCCCGGCAGCGGCAGTTCGAGATCGGCGAACGCCAGATCGCGGTGTTCGGGCAGAACGTAGTTTTCTCGCTTGACGATCGACAGCAGGCCCAGGACGTCCAGGTCCAGCACGTCCCACGGCCGGATCTGTTGTTCGATCATGTTGAAACGCGCGTTTTCGATATTCATGGTGTGGTCACGCAGCCAAATCGGCCGTCAGCGGGGATAGAAAAACTTCGTGATTGTACCAAACGGGGCGTCGGCAAAGCCTTCAGGCAGCCTGCAACAGACCTTTACGCATTGCTCTTCTTGATCTGCGCCTCGAACGCGAGGTCCAGCTTGCTGGCCTTGCGCGGCTTTTTGGGGCCGAATTCGTCGACGAAGCGGACGAATTCGTCGAGCGGAAGCGGTTCGCTGCGTTTTTCGGCGGTGCCGCCCGAGCGGTCGACCAGATAGAACAGGCCGCCGGCCATCGCAACGGCCGCGAACTGCGGGTTGCCGGAGCGGGCCTTCAGGCGTTCGACCGCGTTGGTCGCTTTGGTGGTGCGCATGGTGCGGATGGTTGCAGAGGCGTCGAGCCCCTTACTTTATCAAACCAGCCGCCCGCATGTGCCGCGCCGCGCTAGACGGTGCGTGAATAGCGCTGGCGTGGTGTTTGCGCCAGATACGCGTCGAAGGCCATCGCGATGTTGCGCACCACCATCCGGCCGGCCGGATGGATCGTCAGGCGGTCGCCGGCGATGCTGAGCAGCCCGTCGCGCTCGAACGGGCGCAGCGCTTCCAGCTCGCGCGCGAAGTGCTCGGCGAAGTGCACGCCGTGCGCCGCTTCGATGTGCGAGAACGGCAGCTCGAGGTTGCACATCAGCTGCGTGATCACGTCGCGGCGCAGGCGGTCTTCGGCCGTCAGACGCACGCCGCGCGCGATCGGCAGCCGGCCCGCGTCGAGGGCGGCACCGTAGCCGGGCAGGTCCTTCGCGTTCTGCGCGTAGACGTCGCCGACCTTGCCGATCGACGACACGCCGATCCCGATCAGATCGGTATCGGCCCGCGTGCTGTAGCCCTGGAAATTGCGCTGCAGCGTGCCGTTTTGCTGCGCGCGCACGAGTTCGTCGGTCGGCTTCGCGAAGTGATCCATCCCGATGTAGACGTAGCCGGCCGACGTCAGCATGTCGATCGCGAGGCCGAGCAGCGCGATGCGCGTTTCGGGCGACGGCAGCGTGGCGTCGTCGATCTGCCGCTGCATCTTGAACAGGTGCGGCATGTGCGCGTAGCCGAACACCGACAGGCGGTCCGGCGCGAGCTCGATGATCGTCTCCAGCGTGCGTGCGAACACGGCGACCGTCTGGTGCGGCAGCCCGTAGATCAGGTCGACGCTGACCGAATGGAAGCCCGTCGTGCGTGCGGCCGAGATCAGGTCGGCCGTCATCGCGCGTGGCTGCACGCGGTTGATCGCCTGCTGCACGACCGGGTCGAAATCCTGCACGCCGAGGCTCAGCCGGTTGAAGCCGATATTGCGCAGATGCACGAGCGTCGCCGGCGTGACGGTGCGCGGGTCGATCTCGATCGAGAATTCGGCGTCCATGTCCGGCGCGAGCGTGAAATGCTCGCGCGTGGCGGCCATCAGCTCGGCCGTCTCGGCATCGGACAGGAAGGTCGGCGTGCCGCCGCCCCAGTGCAGCTGCGTGACCGGGCGCGCGGGGTCGAACAGCGCGGCCTGCAGCGCGAGCTCGCGCTTCAGCTGTTCAAGGTACGGGCGCGCGCGCCGGTGGTTGTTGGTCGCGATCTTGTTGCAGCCGCAGTAGAAGCAGGCCGTGTTGCAGAACGGGATGTGGAAGTACAGCGACAGCTCGCTCGACGACGCACCGGGATCGCGCGCGGCGCGCGCGTAGTCGGCCGGATCGAAATCGTCGCGGAACTGCAGGGCGGTGGGGTAGGACGTATAGCGCGGGCCGTTCGCGCCGTATTTCGCGAGCAAATCGGGGCGGAACAGGGTGTCGGCAGAACCGGAGCTCATGATGGTCTCGCGCTATTCGAATGCGTCCGAGTATATAAACGCGCGCTCCGGCCGCATTGTGTAATAACGTCGCAGCCGGCGGTGGCACAATGTGCGGTGGGCCGCCGCACGCCGCGTCCGGTTGCCGCACCGTTTTTGTTGTCCGTTCGAGAGAGCCGAGTGTCCGTCGAAATACCTGTCCGCCCGGCGTCCGCCGATGCCGTGTCGCCGCATGCATGCCGCCCCGGCTGCGGCGCGTGCTGCATCGCGCCGTCGATTTCCTCGCCGCTTCCCGGCATGCCGAACGGCAAGCCCGCAGGCGTGCGCTGCGCGCAGCTCGGCGACGATCTGCAGTGCCGGATTTTCGGCCGACCGGAGCGGCCCGCGTGCTGCTCGGGGTTGCAGCCGTCCGACGAGATGTGCGGCGTGTCGCGCGACGACGCGCTTGCATGGCTCGCGCACCTCGAGATCGCCACGCAGCCTTCGCCAGACGCGGGCGCCGGCCGTTAGCCAGCCGTCGCGCCGTCGCGCCGCGGCGCGCGGGCGGTGCGCCCGTGGAACCCGCCGCGCGCGACGCCGCACTAACGTCGGTGCATCGCACTTCATCGCACGGCCGGTCGTCCGACCGCGGCCGCGCCCGATACAGGAGATTGTCCAGCATGACCGCACCTTGCACGCCCGGCCGGCGCCGTTTCGTCGCCGCCTGTGCCGGCGCACTCGGCGTGTCGATATCGCTTGCCGCCTGCGCGTCGACGTTCCCGTTCATTCCGGATCACTACACGTTTTCGCGCGGCGACGTGCAGAAAGCCGTCGCGCGCAAGTTCCCGTACGAGCGGACCGTCGCGCAGGTCGTCGACGTCGCGCTCGCGAATCCGGCCGTCAACCTGCTGCCTGACCAGAACCGCGTTGCGGTGCAGCTGGATGCGCATTTCACGAGTCCGTTCCTGCGCGAACCGGTGAGCGGCAAGTTCACCGTGTCGGGCCAGCTGGCTTACGACGCGCCGAGCCGCTCGGTCGTGCTGAAGGCGCCGGCCGTCGACAATCTCGTGCTCGACGGCGACGCGCAAATGTACGCGCAACAGGTCGGCGCGGCGGCCGGGCTGCTCGCGACGCAGGTGCTGACCAACTACCCGATCTACACGTTCAAGCCCGAGCAACTTCAATTTGCCGGCGTGAACTACGAACCCGGTACAATTACGATTCTTACAAACGGCATACGCGTGGCGATCGTCGAGAAATGACGGCGCAGCGCGCGCGGCCGGGCGGGCCGCGGCGCTGACGTGGCCGTTTCTTTCGACTACTTCGGAGTTGGGCCACGGATGGACTGGATCCTGATCTGCAAGGCATTGATCCTCGGCGTCGTCGAGGGGCTGACGGAATTCCTTCCGGTGTCGAGCACCGGCCACCTGATCGTTGCGGGCAGCTTCCTCAATTTCAACGATGCGCACGCGAAGACGTTCGACGTCGTGATCCAGTTCGGCGCGATCCTGGCGGTGTGCTGGGAATACCGCGAACGGATCGTGTCGGTCGTGTGCGGGCTGCCGAGCCGGCCCGACGCGCGGCGCTTCACGCTGAACGTCGTGATCGCCACGATTCCGGCGATCGCGCTCGGCCTGCTGCTGGAGAAGAAGATCAAGGCCGTGCTGTTTTCGCCGGTGCCGGTCGCGTTTGCGCTGGTCGTCGGCGGCGCGATCATCCTGTGGGCCGAGGCGCGGCAGCGCGAGCGTAGCGAGCCGCCGCGCGTGCAGTCGGTCGACGCGTTGACTCCGCTGGATGCGCTGAAGGTCGGCATCGCGCAATGCTTCGCGCTCGTGCCGGGCATGTCGCGCTCGGGCTCGACGATCATCGGCGGGATGCTGTTCGGGCTCGACCGGCGTGTCGCGACCGAGTTCTCGTTCTTCCTCGCGATTCCGATCATCTTCGGCGCGACGCTGTATGAAACCGTCAAGGATTGGCAGGCGTTCACGGTCGACTCGCTCGGCCTGTTCGCGCTCGGGCTGGTTGCCGCGTTCGTCAGTGCGTTCGTGTGCGTGCGCTGGCTGCTGCGCTTCGTCGCGACGCACGATTTCACCGTGTTCGCGTGGTACCGGATCGCGTTTGGGCTGTTCGTGCTGCTCGTCGGTTACAGCGGATGGCTCAACTGGGCGTGACGCCCGGCGTTGAAGGCAGTGGTCAATGACGAACGGCCCGATCGGCAGATGCCGGTCGGGCCGTTTTGCGTTGCGCGGGGTGCGTCGGGTTCAGGCGGCGCGCTTGCGAAACACCAGATCCCAGACGCCGTGGCCGAGCCGCAGGCCGCGGCGTTCGAACTTCGTGACCGGGCGGTAGTCGGGGCGCGGCGCGTAGTCGGCCGCGGTGTTTTCGAGCGTCGGCTCGGCGCTGAGCACTTCCAGCATCTGTTCGGCGTAGTTTTGCCAGTCGGTCGCGCAATGCAGGTACGCGCCGGGTTTCAGGCGCGCCGCGAGCTGTGCGACGAGCGGCGGCTGGATCAGCCGGCGCTTGTGGTGGCGCGCCTTGTGCCACGGGTCGGGGAAGAAGATGTGCACGCCGTCGAGGCTTTCCGGGGCGAGCATGTGCTCGAGCACTTCGACCGCGTCGTGCTGGATGATGCGGATGTTCGTCAGGCCTTGCTCGCCGATCAGCTTCAGCAGCGCGCCGACGCCCGGCTCGTGCACTTCGACGCCGAGGAAATCGTCGCCGGGGCGGTGCGCGGCGATTTCGGCGGTCGATGCGCCCATCCCGAAGCCGATCTCGAGGATGCGCGGTGCGCTGCGGCCGAACACGGCGTCCCAGTCGGGCAGCGTCGGTGCGTACGGGACGACGAAGCGCGGGCCGAGTTCGTCGATCGCGCGGCGCTGGCCGGTCGACACGCGGCCGGCGCGCGTCACGAAGCTGCGGATGCGGCGGTGGTGCAGCGGATTGACTTCGTCGGCGCCGTCGGCGGCTTCGTCGGGAAGGGCGGCGTCGTCCGGCGGCAGGCCGGCTTCGTTCGGATCGTCGTGCATCATCGGTGACTGAGTAAGACTCGGTTCGGGCGCGAGGCCGTTACGCGTAGCGGTGCGCCGGATGAACGGGCACATGGTACAAAAAAGCCGCCTTCGACGAGGCGGCTCTTGCGCTGGCTGCCGGGCAGCCGAAGGTGGAGCGGGCGATGGGAATCGAACCCACGTCATCAGCTTGGGAAGCTGAGGTAATGGCCATTATACGACGCCCGCAGAACGCGCAATTGTACAGGGGGTTGGGTGGGGATGGCAAGGGGGCGGTGGGGCGAGTCTCCGAGCGGTTTGCGGAATGTGCCGTTCACGCGAACTGCACATTCTCGTGGCGCTGCGCAGCATGGGTGCCCCAATATCAACGATTCGACGGACGTGGCGAGTACCCTTCCCGGCAGAGCGGAAATGATCGGCCAAGATCAGACACGAAGGCTATGCGCGGCGAACCACTGCCGTTGTCGGAAAACAATCGACTGAGGAACAGGCTCCCTGATGTTGAATATTTCGAACATGACCGCCGAGCAGGAACGCGATGCGCGGGCGAAGGCGTTTCATCTGCTCAAGAAATGGACCAGTTTCACGTTCTTGGACTACGCCGTTGGACTGTACAGGGACTTTCTGGCCGCGTATGCGAAACAACTGGATACGCCGTGCCCAAATCAGGTTGAGCTTGAAGAAGCCTATATTCGCGACTTCCTCGGAGCGCTAGTGCAAATGGACCTCGGCATCGATGCATTGCGCCGAGGTCTCGACAAGAGAGCGGCGTACGACGCGTTGATCGTAGGAAGCCAGCAAGGTGGTGACCTGTTGTTTGGGCGGAGTGCGCTCGAAATCGGCCGTAAATACGATCCGTTTTTCCATGCGCTGGGACTGAAGGACACCAACTTTTCGGACCCGGTGTATGCCACCGGATTCGCGGAGGGCGTCTGGATCGAGAGGTTGATTTGCTATGCGCTTAAATGCACGGTCGGATTCGGTTTTACCGGGATGCTTGCATACGGAACACGCGCCGATGGAGGGACCCGTGTCTTTGAGCACTGGACTTACGAATCGATGTTCGAAAGTGCGCCGCTCCCGGCATGGCGATATTGGCCGCCCGGTCGCAGCTATCCCGCCGACCTTCCTCCGTGCCCGCCGAAGAACGAATCCGCGGCCGGGGAGATTCACAGCGGCGAGGAGATTCCAGTCGAGGGTATCTCGGAGCCATCGTTTCCGGCCGGCAAGGTCGGTTGCCCGAGTTACTTCCTGAAAGGCAGTATCGCCCACACCTACTTGCTGGAAGGCACCAACGACGAACATGCGGTGGCCTGGCGGCTGCTGTGGGAAGACAAGCGTTACCGGGACGGCAGCATTCCGGCGGAAGAGGCGACTTATTTCCCGACGCCTGTCGTGCAACCGAGGCTCCGGGCCCTGCCCGGGGAGCCTTGTCCGCGCAGAGGTTACTGGCAAAGTCCGGCTGTCAAGGATTCGGTTCACGTCGAAGCCGGAGCGCCGATGCCGGGGCCGCAGCGCACGACGTGGGGAATGGTCATCTGGCATTACGCGGACCCGCAGCCCCATCACGCGAGTTGAGCGACAGGTTTGCTGCCCATCGGGGCGACGATGGGCCCAGTCCGGTGTGCAAGACAATCGGCGCGATCGAGTGTGATGCTCGTTGCCGCCGCCGTCTATGACCTAGCAGGCTGTTGAAAAGCGCCTCGTTCCGACGATCGGGGCACTGTTTAAAAGGGTTTCGTATGCGATTGGCCGCTGAGTTGCTGACGAATCGTGCCGGATGCCCCGCTTGCGAGCGGGCCGGCCGGCGCGTTGCCGCGCAACAGCTACGGTTGGGCGGCTCATCGCGCTGCTCCCTGCGGCACCGCTGCCAGTATTCGAGCCATTCGAGTCAGGTTGCTCGCCAGCATCGTCAGCTTGAAGTGCTGGTCGACTCGCTTGATGCCGCGATACGCGGTCTGTCGGATCCTGCCGACGGTCTTGCCCCAGCCGAAGTGCTCTTCGATGCGCTTGCGAATCACCTGGCTGATGCCATAACCGGCGTGCCGCGAGGTGCGGCCATCGATCGCGCTGCCGCCTTGATGCGCGTCGTTGCGCGCGACATGCGGCGTCACCTTGCGCGCACGACAGTCCCGCACAAAGTCGCGCATGTCGTAACCCTTGTCGGCGCCGAGCGTCTTGGCGTGACGGCCCGGCACGCAATCGAGCAAGCGCAACGCACTTGCGCGTTCGCCGAAACCGTCAGCGTGGCTGACCACCGCGCCGACCACCAAGCCCGAGCGGTTCTCCATCAGGATGTGCCCCTGATAACAAAGGATGGCTCCGCTTTGCCGCCCCTTGCGGAACAGGCGCGCGTCCGGATCGGTGCTCGATTCATGCGTATCGTTGCTGCGCCGCTTGCCCTTCCAGTCGGTGTCGACATTGCGACCACCGCCGGCTGGTGGATCGTCCGAGCCGTCCTTGGGCCGGAAGCTCTTGTGGCTGGCCCAAGCCTGGATCAGCGTGCCATCGACCGAGAAGTGTTCTCTGGACAGCAGCCCTTGCTTGTCGGCCAAGCTCATGACTTCGGTAAAGAACGCTTCGACCACTTCGTGCTCGAGCAGACGATCACGGTTCTTGGAGAACACCGAGTGGTCCCAGACGGCGTCTTCGATCGCCAGTCCGACGAACCAACGGAACAGCAGGTTGTAGCGCATCTGTTCCATCAACATGCGCTCGCTGCGCACCGAGTACAGCACCTGCAGCAGCAATGCACGCAGCAGTTTCTCCGGCGCAATCGACGCACGGCCGCTATCCGCGTAGATCGTGCCAAACAGCCCATTGAGCCGCTTCAGCGCTTGATTGACCAGCAGCCGAAGCGGCCGCAACGGGTGATCGGCCGGCACGAAGTCTTCCAGCTTCACCGTCGTGAACAGCGGTTCTTGCATCTCGTCCATTCCGCGCATCGCTCTCGTCTGCCCAAGATCATGAACACGATATCTCTAACGCACCGCTCGCAACGCCCGTTTACACCGTATCCAATTTCAACAGCCTGCTAGCGCCGCTCGCGCACAGGTCGAACAGCACCGGAATGATCATCGACGACGAGCCTGACGCGTGCCTCGAAGCGACGCGGCTCCCAAAACGCACTCGCCACCCCTCCGCCCGCCCATGTCGAAAATGAACGACTCGATGTCGGAACGACACAAGCCGTGCGCGACCATTCGAACTAACGTGACAGTCCTCTCATCCGTTCGTTCTTCAGGAGCCGACATGTCCGATTTCATCACCGTGCTGCGCAAGACCTGCCCGATGCCCGTCGTCGATGCGACCAAGTGGAAGCGCATCGGCGGCGATCCGCACACCGTGAACCTCAACGCTTACGTGTCCCGCGACGGCAGCAAGATCATGGGCACGTGGATCTGCACGCCCGGCAAGTTCGAAGTGAACTACGAGAAATGGGAGTACTGCCACTTCCTCGACGGCTATTGCATCATCACGCCGGAAGGCGAGGAACCGGTGCACCTGAAGGCCGGCGACGTGTTCGTGATCGAGCCGGGCATGAAGGGAACGTGGGAAGTCGTGGAGACGGTGCGCAAGTATTTCGTATTCGCGTGAACGAACCGTTCGGTCCGTCCGGTGCGAAAGCGCCGGTCGGAGACCGATGCGTCCAACCGCGCGCTCCGCTAATCGACGCTCAGCGCCTTTTCGATCGCGGCGATCAATTTGAACGCGTCGTCGCGACCGATCCGCAGGCCGCGGCTGGTGTACTCGCAGCCGAACGCGTAGAAGCTCGGCAACAGCGTGATCGCATCGTTCTGTCGATCGAAGTCGACTTCGCATTTCGTCAATGGAAAGAACGGACGCACTTCGACGGGCGGCTCGTACACGACTCGCGCCCTAGTACAGCTTCCGCGGCGGCAGCATGCGCTTCGCGCGGAGTCGCTGTCTCGACACGGCGCTCGCTTTCTTGCGTTTGCGCTCGGTGGTCGGTTTCTCATACCCGGTGCGGCTGCGCAACTCGCGGATGAGTCCGGTTTTCTCGATGTTTCGCCGGAAGCGGCGCAGCGCGACCTCGACTGGTTCGTCGGGCTTGAGGATGATGGTCGTCATGCAGATCCTGTTCTAAAAGCGTGTGGTGGGAAGCTAGCCGAGTCGCGTCATGACGGCGCTCGCTATCCCGTCGGACTCGAACTCGGAATATCCGGCGCCGATCGACAGTGCGCGCACGGCAGCGAACATTTGCAACTCGGGTTGATGGCGCAACGCGGATCCGGCAAGCCGGTATTGCGGGACAGCGTCGGTCGGGGAAATCTCGTGTCGCTCGATCAGGCCGAGCAATTCGTCGATGATCATTTCGCGCTCCGAATCGCCAGCCGACTGTCGCCGGCCGCGTCGACATGCATCGGTGGAATCGGTGGAACTACGCGAACAGCGGCTGCTCGCCGCGATTGCCATCGATGACCTGCTCTGCGTACAGCACCGACGCCCGCCGCGCATCGCCCGCCGATTCGAACGGCGTCTTGCTGGCCAACCGGAACGTCTCGCTGCGGGTCAGCGTGTCGATGGTGCCGCGCAGGCAGATCTTCACGGCCGCGTCGAAGCCGCCGTCGTAGTTGTGCGCACTGCCGTTCCGCGACGGAACGTGCGGGTAGATCAGCGGGTAAATTTCGAAGCCACGATACAGATGCATGCTCATGAGGAACTCCTCTGTTCGTCGCGACAAATCGCACGGACGAACGCAACCGACCGGTATCACCGCTACGCGGCGCGACGGGTGGGGGTGAAAAGAAAACGATGCGTGCGGATGACGGCGCAACGCAGCAAGAGGGCAGAGGGCGGGACGAGCGATCTGGGACGTGACGCGCGCTCGGATAAATTGATCATACGCGCTTCGTGGCCGATGTCCATCTTATTCTCGACGGGGGCGCTGCAAGGCTTCGACCCCTAGCGACGCGCGTCTCGCCAAGTCGCAAATCCCCGTTCGTCATCCAATATCGCGCGGTGCGCCGACGGCTCGCGGCGCGGTCGCCGACGTCAGCCGATCGCATGCATGACGACCAGCAACAACGCCCCGACGACGATCAGCAGCACCGCATGAACGCGCGTGAGCATCACGCATGCAGTCGACGCAAGCGCGATCGCGCGGGCCGGCCAGCCGCCGTCGAGCGCCTGCAGGAGCACCCAGGCCGACGCCAGAATCATCCCCGCTGCAACCGGCCGCAGGCCGGCCTCGAGGGCGACTTGCCAACGTGCGCCCTGGTGCCGCCGCCATAGATGCGCGACGCCGTAAATGAGGAACGCGGTCGGCCCGAACAGCGCGAGCGTCGCGATCACCGCGCCCCAGAAGCCGGCCACCTGCCACCCGATCAGCGTTGCAAGCAGAGAGCCGGGGCCCGGCGCCATCCGCGCAATCGCGAAGTCGTTCACGAACTGTGCGGCCGTCATCCAGTGATGAACATCGACGACCTGCCGCTGGATATCGGCGACGATCGCCTGGCCGCCGCCGATGGTGGCGATCGACAGCGGCGCGAACACGCCGGCCAGCGCGACATAGCGGGACGGCGTGATCATCGGCCGCTCCCCCCGGCCGTCGCGCGCGCCGCACGACGGTATTCGAGTGCGACGCTCAGCGTGCCGCCGATCACCACGGTCCACACGAGCGGCCAGTGCAGCACGGTCACCGACACGAACGTGAGCGTCATCACCGTCAGCGGCAGCGCACGGCGCGGCAGTCGGCGCACCGCGGTGATCGCCATCGAGATCGACAGCCCGATCGCCGCGGCCGCGGCGCCGGCGAGCGCGACGTGGGCGAGCGTGAAGCGCGTGAGTGCAGAGAGCGCGACGCCGAACAGCACGATCAGCACGGCGGGCGGCGCGATGACGCCGGTGAAGCCGGCCACCGCGCCGCGCCATCCGGCGAGCCGGTAGCCGATCCAGATCGCGAGGTTCTTCACATTGACGCCCGGCAACGCCTGCGACAACGCGAGTCCGTTCAGGAACGCCTCCTCGTCGAGCCAGCGCCGCTCGTGCACGAATGCGCGCATCATGCGCCCGCTCAATCCGCCGCCAAAGCTGGTCAGGCCGATCTGCGCGAACGCGGCGAACAAGGCGAGGATGCCCGGAGGCGGGGCGATAGCGTCTGGAACGGAGTTCGGGGCGGTCGGCATCGGGCGGGCGCTGACGTGTCGGTTGGGCAGTCGCCCATGGTAGCAAGGCCTGCCTGTCGGCACGCTGACGTGGGGCCGTCGGCGCTCATCCCGCTTTCCACCGCGCTACGCCCGCACGACCGTCACGCCGGCAGCCTCGATCGGCTCGGTCAGGGCGACGTCGGTTTCCTGCTCGACGACCACGGCCTGCGCGAGCGCCAGCTCGCCGATCACGAATTGCGACGCCGCGCGCAATTTGGATTGCGACGCGAGCACGACCGTCTCCGCGGCGCGTGCCGCGAGCGCGCGCTTGATCGCGGCTTCCTCGAAGTCGCCGGTGCTCAGGCCGGCGACCGGATGCACGCCGGTGACGCCCATGAAATACAGGTCGGCATGGATGCGCGAGATACCTTCGATCGCCGCTGCGCCGACCGCGACGATCGAATGCTTGTACAGCCGCCCGCCGATCAGGATGACGTCGATCGACGGATGCGCCGCCAGCGCGACGGCCACGCTCGGGCTGTGCGTGACGATCGTCGCGCGCAGGTCGGCCGGCAACTGGCTGACGAGCAGCGCCGACGTCGTGCCGCCATCGACGATCGCGACTTGTCCCGGCGCGATCATCTGCGCGGCGCGCCGCGCGATGCGCCGCTTTTCCGCGGTTTCCAGCGTCTCGCGCTGCGCGAACGGCGCGACGGCCGGCGACGCCGGCAGCGCGCCGCCGTGCACGCGCTGCAACAGCCCTTCGGCGGCCAGCTCGCGCAGGTCGCGCCGCACGGTGTCTTCGGATACGCCGAATTGCGCGCTCAGTTCGACGGCCAGCACCTGGCCGTCACGGGCGAGCGCGTCGAGGATCGCTTTCTTGCGTTGGGTCGTCAGCATCGCATTGCACGAAATATCTTGAAATTGCACGAAACTGCACGTTACCATGGGCGCCGTCCTATGTCGAATGGGGAGGCCGCGATGGCCGCAACGCATGAGCGCGTCCGTATCGTCGATACGACGGTGCTGTCCGATGACTGGTACGTGCTGAAGAAGGTGACGTTCGATTTCCTGCGCCGCGACGGCACCTGGCAGCGGCTGAGCCGCGAGACGTACGACCGCGGCAACGGCGCGACCATCCTGCTGCGCAATGCGGCGACGGGCGACGTGCTGCTCACGCGGCAGTTCCGGATGCCGGCGTTCGTGAACGGCCACGACGGGATGCTGCTCGAAGCGGCGGCCGGCCTGCTCGACGATGCGACGCCCGATGCGCGTATCCGCGCGGAAGCGGAAGAGGAAACCGGCTACCGCGTGCGCGGCGTGCGCAAGGTGTTCGAGGCGTTCATGAGCCCCGGCTCGGTGACGGAGAAGCTGCACTTCTTCATCGGCGAATACGACGCGTCGCTGCGCATCGGCGACGGCGGCGGCGTCGCGGAGGAGGGCGAGGATCTCGAAGTCGTCGAGATGCCGCTGCACGCGGCGCTCGACGCGATCGAGCGCGGCGAGATCGTCGATGCGAAGACCATCATGCTGCTGCAGTACGTCGCGCTGCGGGAAACCGCCGGCGTGCGCCCGGCATGACGCCGCTGCTGGTGCTCGTCGCCGGGCCGTGGCGCAGCGGCACCGACGGCGACCCCGCGCGCATCGCCGCCAACCTGCGTCGGCTCGAGCAGGCCGCGCTCGCGGTGTATCGCCGCGGGCACGTGCCGATGATCGGCGAGTGGCTGTCGTTGCCGCTCGCCGCGGCGGCCGGCGCCACGGCGATCGGCGACGCGATCAGCGAATCGTTCCTGTATCCGGCGGCGCACCGGCTGTTGCGGCGCTGCGATGCGGTGCTGCGGATCGACGGCGCATCGCGCGGCGCGGACGCGGACGTGACGCTCGCACAGCAGTTCGGCAAGCCGGTCTACTCGTCGGTCGAGGCGATTCCGGTCGCGCAGGAGAATCCGCAAGCCTGAACGCAATGCCGTGCGGCGTGCCCGACCGTGCGTGCGGCGACAACGACCGGTTCGCGGTGCGCTCGACGCTCGGCGCGGCACTGCGCTGCGCCGCCGTGCAGCCACGCCGCCGCAGCATCGCGCTCGAACCGGCGTATGATCGCGCGACATCCGCCGCCTACCGTTCGATTCTTTGCCCAGCTTCGCCATGCCGCTTTCCCGTTCCTTCGATGCGTCCGCCGCACCACTCCCACTGCCCACTGATCGCGTCGGCGCCGCCGTCGAGGCGCTCGCGCGCGCCGATGCGCTCCTCGTGACGGCCGGCGCCGGCATCGGCGTCGATTCGGGGCTGCCCGATTTCCGCGGCACGGACGGCTTCTGGCGCGCCTATCCGGCGCTGCGCCAGGAGCGCTTCGAATTTCACGAGATCGCGTCGCCGCAGGCGTTTCGCGCGCAACCGCGGCTGGCGTGGGGCTTCTACGGGCACCGTCTTGCGCTGTATCGACAGACGCTGCCGCATCAGGGCTTCGCGATCCTGCGACGCTGGATCGACGCGATGCCGAACGGCGGTTTCGTGCTGACGAGCAACGTCGACGGTCAGTTTCAGAAAGCCGGCTTCGATCCGGCGCGCATCGTCGAGATCCACGGTTCGATTCACGCGCTGCAGTGTCTGCGTCCGTGCTCGGACGACACGTGGGATGCGGCATCGTTCGTCCCCGACGTCGACGCCGTCGCGTGCCGGCTGATCGGCGAGCCGCCGCGCTGCCCGCGCTGCGGCGGCCTGGCGCGGCCGAACATCCTGATGTTCGGCGATCACGGCTGGCTCGGCGAGCGCTACGACGCGCAGCAGCGCGCGCTCGACGAATGGATCGCGCAGGCGGGGCGGGTGGTGGTGGTCGAGCTCGGCGCAGGCACCGCGATCCCGACCGTCCGGCTGACGAGCGAGCGGCTCGGCGCCGATGTGATCCGCATCAACGCACGCGAAGCGCATGCGCGCCGCGCGGACGTGATCGGGCTGCAGGGCGGCGCGCTCGCGACGCTCGTCGAACTCGAGCGCGCGTGGCACGGCGCTTGAACGCGGCGGCGGCGCGCGGCCGCCGCCGGTTGCGCGGTTACGGCTGCGCGACGAGCGCCTGAACGAGCGACGGCGCGACCGGCGAACCGAGGCCCGTCACGTAGTCGTAGCCGCCGGCCGCGTTGCAGATGCTGCCGCAACTGCCGTTCGACCCGATCGTGACGTCGTGATAGTCGCTGCCGTACGCGCTCTTTCCGATCGCATACAGCGTGTCGTAGGTGCCGCTCAGACGGCTCTTGCCGGCCGCCGCGCGCAGCGAATTCGCGATCGCGACGAGCGCCGACCATTGCGGTGCGCCGGCGCTCGTGCCGCCGACCTGGAACCAGCCGGCCTGCCCCTGGTACGTCACCGAGTCGTACACGGCGAAGCCGCTGGACGGATTCGCGTCGTAGCCGACGTCGGGCACGCCACGCTTGCCGGCCACCGGAATCGGCCAGCCGGCCTGACCGGCCGGCTCGCCCTCGGCGGTGCTCACGCCGCCGCCGCTGCCGCTCCACGCCGCTTCGCCGACGTAGTTGCCCGCTGCGTCGACCGACAGCGTCGTGCCGCCCACCGCCACCACATACGGCGATGCGGCCGGGTACTCGGTCCCGGTGCCGCTGTCGCCGGACGACGCGACGAAGGTGACGCCCGGCACGTTGAAGTGGCCGTCGTAGCCGGTTTCGCCGCTGAACTCGTTGCCGCCGAAGCTCATCGACACGACCGACGCGCCGCGTTTTACCGCAACGTCGACCGCAGCCATCAGATCGGTAAAGCTCGCCGATGCGGCCTCGACCAGCACGATCTTCGCTTTCGGCGCGATGGCGTGCACCCATTCGACGTCGAGCGACATCTCGAGCGACCAGCCGGCGTCCGTCTTGGGCCGGGTGCCGCGCGCATACACCTTGGTGAAACACCCGTTCGACGACGTGCAGGCAGGCAGCACGAACGCGTTGCTGAAGACGCCGAGATCGGCCTCGATCTTCGGGTCGTCGTACGCGTCGACGATCGCGACGACCATCCCGTCGCCCTGGTTCGCGAGCGCATCGAATCCGTACGCGTGCCGCACGAGCGCGGGCGTGAGGCCGGCGACGGTGGCCGTGCTTGCACGCGGCTTGGTGTGGAATGGCGGGCGGGCGAATCCTTTCGGCGCGCGGTGGCCTTCGATGTACGACTGCTGGGCGCCGTCGTCGGCGAGCGCGATGCTCGACCCGAGCAGCGATGCGCACAGCGCCGGAATCAACATGGACGACAGGCGAATATTGTTCATTTTGAGAATCTCCCCGTGCCGACGGATCGACGGCGAATTGATTCTATGAAATAGCCGGAATGAATTACATCGAATATCGGCAGGATGCGGGAATGTCTGGATGAGGGTAAATACGCGGAATGCCCGGCGCATGGGGCTTGTCATGACCGGAACGGACCGCCTGGCGCAGGTTTCTCCGACTTCCGAACGGCCGCTGACTCATTAATCGATTTATTTTGTGGATTTGTAATGTTCGGCGTAATTCATCGGAAAATGGCGAATCCGGCGGCCGTGTGCGAACGATACGACGCGCCGGCATTGCGGCCGCCGCACGATTGCGCATACAGTTCGGCGTACGCCGCGCCGGCCATCCGGCGCCGTCAGCAAGGAGTTTTCGTGTTCCCTTCGATCGTCGCGATCTTCGTCGGCGCCGGGCTCGGCGCCGTGTTGCGCTGGTTCCTGGGCCTCGCGCTCAACGCGTTCGTGCCGGCCATGCCGCTCGGCACGCTGGCCGCGAACCTGCTCGGCGGCTACGCGATCGGCATCGCGGCCGTCGTGTTCACGAGCCGCGTCGGCCTGCCGCCCGAGTGGCGGCTGTTCGTGATCACCGGCTTCCTCGGCGGCCTCACGACGTTCTCCACCTACTCGGTCGAAGTGATGACGCACGCGCTGCAGGGCGAATTCGGATGGGCGTTCGCGGTGGCTGTCCTACACTTGACTGGTTCGTTCACGCTGACGGCGCTCGGCATGTGGACCGCCAGCGCGTGGTTCGCGCCGGCCTGAGCGCGCCGGCATCCGGAGAACGCGATGGACACCGTGTTCCTGCGTTTCTATGTGCATGAGCAGCAGCGGCTGCACTGGAAGCCGCTATGGGAATGGCTGCTGGAGGAAGCTAACCGGATGGGCGTCGCGGGCGGTTCCGCGTTCCGCGCGATGGCCGGCTTCGGCCGGCATCGCGTGCTGCATGAGGACCGCTTCTTCGAGCTGCAGGGCTCGCTCACGATCGAGGTCGAATTCATCGTCACCGAGGCCGAGGCGCGGCAACTGCTCGAACGGCTGTCGCGCGAGAAAGTGCGCGTGTGCTACGCGATGATCCCGGCGAGCTTCGGCGTGATCGACACGCTGTCGGCGCCGCCGGCCGTGGGGCCGGCGGTGTAGCGCAACGCTTCAGATGCCGAACAGCGTCAGCGACACGGCTGCGCGCGTGACGATCATCAGCAGCACCTGCACGATCACGAACAGCAGGATCGGCGACAGATCGATGCCGCCGAGGTTCGGGATCACGCGGCGCAGCGGGTTCAGGAACGGCGCGGTGAGTTGGTAGAGGATCGGCATCGCCGGCGAGCGCGGATTGAGCCACGACAGCAGCGCCATCAGGATCGTCATCCAGATCACCAGATTGAGCGCCCACTTCACGACGGTCAGCAGCGCGACTACGACGAGCGTCGCGATCACCGAAGCCGGATCGAAGCCGGCCATCACGACCATCAGCACCACATAGACGAGCGCGGTGAGCAGCGCGGCGACGACGCTTGCCCAGTCGATCCCGCGCACGCCCGCGATCACGCGGCGCAGCGGCAGCACGAGCCAATTGGTGGCCTGCAGGACGGCCTGCGTGACGGGGTTGTACGGCGGCACGCGCACGGCCTGCATCCAGACGCGCAATATCAGCGCGGCGCCGAACAGCGTGAAGACGGTATTGAGCAGAAAACGGGCGATCTCGCCGAACATCGTTGGCATCCTTTTTATGCAGTCGAGTAGCGTGCGGCCGCCAACGCCGGATGGCGGCGCATCGGCCGACACCTTATCACGCCTCGTCTCGCGGCGGGGAGGGGTGTCCGGTGGTGCGCGCGAGCGACGCTTCGACGGCCTGGGCGAGCGCCGGCAGCGTGGCCGGCGGCGCCGTGCGTTGCGCCGCGAGCGCGACCGCGCGGCGCGTCATCAGCGCGTACAGCGTCGCGTGATCGCCGCCGTGCGCCTCGAGCAGCGCGAGCTGGCGCTCGACGATGCCGGTGTCGCCGCGCGACACCGGGCCGGCGAGCGCGTTCGCGAGCCCCTTGTCGCGGGCGGTCTCGATCGTGCCGGCGAGCATCGGCAGCAGCGCGCGCAGCGCGGCGGCTTCGTCGAAGCCGAGGCCGCGCCACAGCTCGACCGCTTCCGCCAGCCCGCACAGCGCGAAGCTCGCCGCGTAATGCGCGGCCCCGTGATACAGCATCCGGCCGCCGGCGGGAATCGACAGCGGGTGGCAGCCGAGTGCGGCCACGAGCCGCATCAGCGTCGCATGCAATGCGCCGTCGGCCTCGATCGTGACCGAGCAACCGTCGATGCGCGTGAGGTCGGCGTCGGTGCCGCCGAACAGGTAGAGCGGATGAAAGCCGCCGGTGGCTGCGCCTTGCAGCCGGGCCGGATCGAGCAGTTCCACCGCCGAGGCGCCGCTGCAGTGCACGAGCGCCTGGCCGCTCGCGCGGGCCGCATCGAACCGCAGTGCGGCGGCGGCGGGCGCGAGCTGGTCGTCGGGGACGGTCAGGAAGATCAGGTCGGCCGCATCGACGACCTGCTGCGGCGTGTCGACTGCCCGGCAGCCGTCGATGCGGGCTGCGAGTTCTGCGGCGGAAGCGGCCGTGCGGCTCGCGACTGCGGTGACCGGAAAGCCGGCCGCCGCGAAACGCATCGCGACGCAGCGCGCGAGACGGCCGGCGCCGATGAAGCCGAGGCGGGGAGTATCGGGTACGGACATGGGCGGGGCGGGGACAAGAACGGGGCAGCCGCCAGTATCGCAGGAATGACGACGGCGTCGCGACGGCGCGGGCACGCGTGGAGCTCGTCGAGCGCGTTGGTGCTCGCCGTGGCGGGTCGTTGCAAGAATGTATGTCGTGAGCGCGGAGCTTCGAGGGAGGACGGTTACGACCCTCAAACTGAGTGGGCCGCTTGCCCATCGGAACGGTCGGCGTCTTGTCTCGAATTTGTAATCGTTCATTACGGCACGCTGCGAGCCGTGGGGGCGTGGTCCGGTAAGAACGACCGAGTGGTGTGCCCCGCGTGGGCCGGTCGGACGAAATCCTGCGTGTCGGTGCGGCACGCGATGGCCGCGCGAGCGGGGCATCGTGGTGGCCCTCGCGGCCCGGAATTGCAATTTGCAACAAATGCGCGACCCGCCCGGAGCGGGTTTTCGCTACATTGCTTGCATGCGACGTGCGCGCCTGCCGTCGCCGACCGGAGCGCACAAATTACCGCTCCAGCAGGAGAATCGAAGTGAAAAAGCTCATTCCGTTCATCGCCGCCGCCGCGCTCGGCCTGGGTGCCGCGAGCGCCGCGCAGGCCCACGTGTCGATCGGGGTCGGCATCGGTATCCCGGTTGCGCCGGCATACCCCGTGTACGCGCCGCCGCCGCCCGTCTACTACGCACCGCCGCCTCCGCCCGTGTATTACGCGCCTGCGCCGGCGTACTATGCGCCGCCGCCGGTGGTGGTCGGCGGCTATTACGGCCGTCCGTACTGGCATCACGGTTATGGCGGCTGGGGCCACCACGGCTACTGGCGCCGCTGACGCGTCGCGCGCGGCGACGGCCGCGTGAAGCAGAACGGCGCAACGCCCGGTGACGGACGTTGCGCCGTTCTTCATTTCAGGCGCCCGATGCCGCGTGGGCGGCACGTTGCGCTCACGCGGCGTGAACGATTAGATCGCGGTAGCCGCCGACGATCACGCTATAAGAGAAATACGCGAACAGCAGCGCCGACGCGACATGGCACGCGCGCATCAGCCCCGCGCCCGCACGCTTGCGGCCGTGGCTCGCGAGCGTGCAGATGAACAGCGTCCACGCGAGGCCGCCGAGGAAGAAGCCGGACAGGAACACCGAAGCCGTAGCCGGCGTGGTCGCGCCGGCTTTCGCGATCAGTGCGCCGCCGACCGCCGCGAACCACAGGATCGCGCTCGGCGACGACATCGCCAGCAGCAGCCCGCGTACGAAGCTGCGGCGCGCGCTCGCACGCGGCGCGGGTGCGTCGCCGGCGCGGTCGTCGGCATCGGCGGGCGGCGCGATCGCTTCGCGCGCCATCTTCCACGTGAGGAACAGCAGCACCGCGCCGCCGCCGATCCAGACGATCCAGCGCACGGCCTCGAACTGCAGCAGCACGGCCATGCCGGCCAGCGCGAGCGCGGCGTAGACGAGATCGCCGACGCACGAGCCGAGGCCGAGCCAGAAGCCCGGCCGAAAGCCGTGCGACAGCGTTAGCGACAGCATCGCGACGTTGACGAGGCCGATGTCGAGACACAGCGACAGCGACAGGAAGAAGCCGTCGGACAGCATCGAGGCGGGTGGAAAGCTCATCGTCATTGCTCGGGTGGAGTCGATGGTGCGTGCCGACGCGTGCCGGCGCACGGGCCGATCAAAGTCCGATCTCCTGCCAGAGCCGGTCCACGCGCGCCTTGACGGCCGCGTCCATCTCGATCGGCCGGCCCCATTCGCGGTTGGTCTCGCCCGGCCACTTGTTGGTCGCGTCGAGCCCCATCTTCGAACCGAGCCCGGCGACCGGCGACGCAAAGTCGAGATAGTCGATCGGCGTGCTGTCGACCATCACGGTATCGCGCACCGGATCGACGCGCGTCGTGATGGCCCAGATCACCTCGTTCCAGTCGCGGATGTTCACGTCCTCGTCCACGACCACGATGAACTTCGTGTACATGAACTGCCGCAGGAAGCTCCATACGCCGAACATCACGCGCTTCGCATGGCCCGCGTAGCTCTTCTTCATCTGCACGATGGCCATCCGGTAGCTGCAGCCTTCCGGCGGCAGGTAGAAGTCCGTGATCTCGGTGAACTGCTTCTGCAGCAGCGGCACGAACACCTCGTTGAGCGCGACGCCGAGCACGGCCGGCTCGTCGGGCGGCTTGCCCGTATAGGTCGAGTGATAGATCGCGTCGCGGCGCATCGTGATGCGCTCGACCGTGAACACCGGAAACCACTCCTGCTCGTTGTAGTAGCCGGTGTGGTCGCCGTACGGGCCTTCGAGCGCGTGCTCGTACGCGGCCGCCGCATTGCCGGCCGGCCGCGGCGGCGCGCCGGCCGGGGCCGGCGCGGGCGTGCCTTGCTGCGGATAAATGAAGCCTTCGAGCACGATTTCCGCGCGCGCGGGCACCTGCAGCGTGTCGACGCCGGGCGTCAGGCACTTCGCGAGCTCGGTGCGGCTGCCGCGCAGCAGGCCGGCGAACTGATACTCGGACAGCGTGTCGGGCACCGGCGTCACGGCGCCGAGCGTCGTGGCCGGGTCGGCGCCGAGCACGACCGCGACCGGATACGGTTGGCCCGGATTCCTCAAGGCGAATTCGCGGAAATCCAGCGCGCCGCCGCGATGGGCGAGCCAGCGCATGATCAGTTTGTTGCGGCCGATCAGCTGCTGGCGGTAGATGCCGAGGTTCTGGCGCGACTTGTTCGGCCCGCGCGTGACCGTGAGGCCCCACGTGACGAGCGGCCCGGCGTCGCCGGGCCAGCAGGTCTGGATCGGCAGCTTGTGCAGGTCGACGTCGGCGCCTTCCCAGACGATCTCCTGGCATGCCGGCGACGACACCGATTTCGGCGCCATGTCCCACACGGCCTTGGCGAGCGACAGCAGCTTGCCGGCGTCCTTCAGGCTCTTCGGCGGATCCGGCTCCTTCAACGCGGACAGCAGCCGCCCGAGGTCGCGCAGCGAGCCGAGCGCGGCGTCGTCGCCCGCATCGACGCCCATCCCGAGCGCGACGCGGCGCGGCGTGCCGAACAGGTTGCCGAGCACCGGAAACGCATTGCCCGGCGGCGCGTTGAACAGCAGCGCAGGGCCGCCGGCGCGCAGCACGCGGTCGCACAGCTCAGTCATTTCGAGCACGGGCGACACGGGCTGCGTGACGCGCCGCAGTTCGCCGAGCGCCTCGAGGCGCTGAATGAAATCTCGTAAGTCTTTGTATTTCATGAAGATGGTCCGGATTGCCCGCGACGCGGGCAACGGTGAGCGGGCGCAACTGCCGGTGCGGCCCCGAATCGATCGCCGATTTTACCCGCGCCGCCGCGCGCTCGCCCGCGAGTGAAAAAAGTAGACCGCGCTGGAAGCCCCTTCGGCAGAGGCCTCGCGATCTGAAGGCCGCTTCAACATTACTTTTTGTTATAATTTCGAGGTTTTATAGTGTTGACGATCTATAAAACCCTGCTAGAATCCGCTCACATTGGTTGCAGGGTAAAAGGCTTCGAGCCGCCAATCACCGATCTTCGACGCAGCGCGTCACCGTCCGCCGAATCCTGCACGGCGTCTTTCGACGGTCTTTAGTTGTAGTCTCGGCCAGCGCCACCTGACGCTGGTTTTTTGCGTGAGTGCCACCGCGTGTGCCCACCTTGCACAAGATGCAAAGGTGCTGGCCTTCTTACACCGTGGCCTCGAACGGTACTTATACCGTTTCCCCGATGCTTGTGCGTCCGACCAAGGCGTGCGGCGTCGTGATTCCGCGGCGCGTATTCTGTCTCGCCATCGAGCCGAGCGAGCCGCACGAGTCATGTTCATGGGAGATGATCTGAATGAACGCTTGGTTATCGTGGCGTCCCACAGAGCAGCATGCGCAGTTCGTGCGCGACATGCTGCGCCGGGGGACGCGTGTCAGTCACCACTTATTCAGCGTTGTCGGCTGTCTCGCTGTCGCAGTTGCGCTCGCCCTCTGGCTCGTGCCGACCGTGCGCGGGAACCTCGCCGCAAAGCTGATGCCGATCGTATCCGCGGCCATGCAAGCCGGTCCGGCCCGTCTGCTGTCCGGCCATCCGCTGCCGAACTTCGCGCCCGCCGGCGCGCAGCCGCAGCAGGAAGACGCGACCGAAACGGACGCGCTCGCCGTCGGTCTCGACGTCGCGCCTGAAACCTCCGCGCAGAACGATGCGGCCGATGCGGCCCGCAACGGCCCGTCGCCGGTCGCGCTCGCGAAACTGATTCCGACCCAGCGGGTTCCGGCCGACGCCCGTGACGATCGCACGCTCGCGTCGAACCGTGAACAGGCGCTCGTCGCCACCTACCTGTCGCGCCGCTACCGGGTCGCGCAGGAGCCGCTCGGCCAGCTCGTCAAGGCGGCGTTCCAGACCGGCCGCGACGTCGGCCTCGATCCGCTGCTGCTGCTGTCGGTGATGGCGATCGAATCCGGCTTCAACCCGTACGCGGAAAGCGGCGTCGGCGCGCAGGGGCTGATGCAGGTCATGTCGAAGGTCCATTCCGACAAGTTCGAATACTTCGGCGGCACCGATACCGCGCTGCAGCCGCTCGCGAACCTGCAGGTCGGTGCGCTGGTGCTGAAGGACTGCATCGCGCGCGGCGGCTCGCTCGCGAACGGCCTGCGCCTGTACAACGGCTCGACGAACCCGGACGACAACGCGTACGGCGCGAAGGTCATGGCCGAGCGCGGCCGCCTGCGCGACGTGGCGCACGGCCGCAACGTGCCGGTCAATGCACCGCAGGCGCCGGTCCAGGCGTCGAAGCCGATCGTCACCGCGGCCGTCACGGCAGCCGCAGGCGGCGCCAAGCGCGTGCATGCGACGCTCGACGCCGCGCAGCCGCTCGCCGCGAAGACCGCGGCACCGAAGGGCGCGCAGCAGGACGACGCGAGCGTCGACACCGCGAAGCAATCGCACGGCGAGCATTCGGAACTGGGCGCGTAACGACCGCAGGTTTCACCCGCACGAATAGAAAAAGCACCCGGTCGGGTGCTTTTTTCATTTGTATCGACGCAGCTGGACCGCCGGCCGGCGCGGCGCCACGGGTTCCGTGGCTCAGTGGTGGCCGAACAGCCTGGCCAGCCGCTCGACCGCTTCCTCGAGCCGTGAATAGGCCGTCGCATACGACAGCCGGATATAGTCGCGCGGCGCATGGACGCCGAAATCCATGCCCGGCACCAGCACGACGCCGGCGTCGTGCAGCATCGCATGCGTGAGCGCGGCGCTGTCGCCGGCTGCCGGGTGGGCAACGCCGCCGCAATGTGCGTAGACGTAGAACGCCCCGTCGGGCATTACCGGGACCTTGAAGCCGAGCCGTTCGAGCGCCGGCGCGATGAAGTCGCGGCGACGCTTGAATTCGAGGCGGCGCGCTTCGTAGATGTCGAGCGTCGCCGGTTCGAAGCAGGCGAGCGCCGCATGCTGCGCGAGCGCGGACGGACAGATGAACAGATTCTGCGACAGCTTTTCGAACGTGCCGACCAGCGCCGGCGGCACGACGAGCCAGCCCAGCCGCCAGCCGGTCATGCTGAAGTACTTCGAGAAGCTGTTCACCGTGACGACGTCGTCGCCGTACGACAGCGCCGACACGGGCGCCGCATCGTAACTGAGGCCCTGATAGATCTCGTCGACGATCGTGAAGCCGCCGCGTGCGCGCACCGCCTCGACGATCCTTTTGAGCTCGTCCGGCTCGAGCGACGTGCCGGTCGGGTTCGACGGCGACGCGAGCAGCACGCCGCGCGTGCGGTTGCCCCAGCGCGTGCGGACGTCGTCGGCGGTGAGCTGAAAGCGCGCTTCCGGGCCGCTCGGCACGAGCACCGGCCGGCCTTCGGCCGCCGCGACGAAGTGCCGGTTGCACGGATACGACGGATCGGGCATCAGCACCTCGTCGTCGCGGCCGACGAGCGCGAGGCACGCGAGCAGCAGTGCGGCCGATGCGCCGGCCGTCACGACGATCCGCTCGGGGCTGATCGTGAGGCCGTACGCGCGCGCATAGTGCGCCGCGATCGCTTCGCGCAGCGGCGCAATGCCGAGCGCGCTCGTGTACTGCGTGACCCCGCGGCGCAACGCAGCCGCGGCCGCCTCGACGACGGGCTCCGGCGCGGTGAAATCCGGCTCGCCGATCCCCATGTGGATAACATCGCGCCCGGAGGACTCGAGCCGCTGTGCCTCCTTCATCAGTTCCATCACATAGAACGGCTGGATCGCGTCGACGCGTGCGGCGAGCGTGACGAGCGAATCGGCGGTGGTATTCATCGGTCGGGCGGAGCGGGCAGGGGAAGGGGAAACGAAAAACGGGCGCGTATGCGCCCGTCGATACACGGATCAGCTGTTGCGACGCGCCTGCGTTTCGGCGGGGCGCAGCTTCGCGGCGAGCTTGTCGAGCACGCCGTTCACGTACTTGTAGCCGTCGGAGCCGCCGAACGTCTTCGTGAGTTCGACCGCTTCGTTGATGATGACGCGGTACGGCGTTTCGACATGGTGCGTGAGCTCGAACGTCGCGATCAGCAGCACGGCGCGTTCAACCGGCGACAACTGGTCGATCGGACGATCCAGCGACGGCGTGATCGCTTCGACCAGCGTCGCGTGCTCGCGAATCACACCGTGCAGGATGGCCTCGAGCAGTTCCTTGTCGGCCTTGTCGTAACCGAGCGCGCCGCGCAGTTGCGCGTCGATCTCGCCGGAGGACGCGTTCGACAGCAGCCACTGATACAAGCCCTGCGTCGCCAGCTCGCGCGATTGTCGGCGGGCGCTCTTTTTCATGCGCGCTCCTCTTCGTCGTCTTCGTCTTCTTCTTCGTCGTCGCCGAGCTGGTCGAGCGCCATCGTCAGGTTCGCCATCTCGACCGCGACGCGAGCGGCGTCACGACCCTTTTCGGTCATGCGCGCGACGGCTTGCTCGTCGTTTTCGGTCGTCAGCACCGCGTTCGCGATCGGCAGGTTGAAGTCGAGGCCGATGCGCGTGATGCCCGCACCGCTTTCGTTCGACACGAGTTCGAAGTGGTACGTCTCGCCGCGGATCACCGCGCCGAGCGCGATCAGCGCGTCGAACTGGCCGCTTTCCGCGAGCTTTTGAAGCGCGAGCGGGATTTCCAGCGCGCCCGGCACCGATACGAGCAGCACGTCTTCACCCGACACGCCGAGGCGCTCGAGTTCTTCGACGCATGCATCGGCGAGGCCGTTGCAGACGGGTTCGTTGAAGCGGGATTGCACGATGCCGATACGCAGGCCGTCGCCTTCGAGATTCGGTTGGTATTGTCCGATTTCCATGATCTGGTCCGTGGTGTGGATGAACGGTTATAGGGCGAAAGCGCCGCGGCGGGTTACGCGTTGGACGCCGGGCAGGACTTGGCTTCGTCGCCGGGCATCGGAATGAAGCCCGTGACTTCGAGGCCGTAGCCGGACATGCTGCCCAGCTTGCGCGGATTCGACAGCACCTGCATCTTGCCGACGCCGACATCACGCAGGATCTGCGCGCCGATGCCGAACGTCTTGAAATCGACCGGCCGGCGCTTCAGCGCAGCGGCCTTCTGTTCCTCGTCGAACGCCTTGAAGACGTCGATCAGATGTTCTTTCGTGTCGCCGCAGTTGAGCAGCACGATCACGCCGAGGTCGCGCTCCGCAATCTCGCGCATCGCTGCGTCGAGCGTCCACGAGTGCGTCGAGATGCCCGTCTCGAGCAGGTCGAGCACCGACAGCGGCTCGTGCACGCGCACCGGCGTATCGACGTCGGGCGCCGGCGCGCCGCGCACCAGCGCGATGTGCGGCGAGCCGCTCGGCTGGTCGCGGTACAGCACCGCGCGGAACGTGCCGTGCGCGGTCTGCATCGTGCGCTCGGCGATCCGCTCGATGATCGACTCGGTGCGGCTGCGGTACTGGATCAGGTCGGCGATCGTGCCGATCTTCAGATCGTGTTCCTTCGCGAACTCGAGCAGATCGGGCAGGCGCGCCATCGTGCCGTCGTCCTTGATGATCTCGCAGATCACCGCGGCCGGCGTGAGCCCCGCGAGCGCGGTGAAGTCGCAGCCGGCCTCGGTATGGCCGGCGCGCACCAGCACGCCGCCCGGCTGCGCCATGATCGGGAACACGTGGCCCGGCTGCACGATGTGCTCGGGGCGCACGTCGTGCGCGACCGCCGTGGCGATCGTATGTGCGCGGTCGGCGGCCGAGATGCCGGTCGTCACGCCTTCGGCCGCTTCGATGCTGACCGTGAATGCGGTGCCGTACTGGGTGCCGTTGCGGTAGGTCATCAGCGGCAGGTGCAGCTGCTTGCAGCGTTCCTGTGTCAACGTCAGACAAATCAGCCCGCGGCCGTACCGGGCCATGAAGTTGATCGCTTCCGGCGTGACGAACTCGGCGGCGATCACGAGATCGCCTTCGTTTTCGCGGTCTTCTTCGTCGACCAGGATCACCATCCGGCCGGCTTTCAACTCCGCGATGATGTCGAGCGTGGAGGCGAGCGTCATAAAGGGGCGAGAAAAAGGAAAGTGCGTATTTTACGCCAGCCGGACCGCGTTTCGGCTGGCACGGGCCGCGCGCCCGGCAAGCGCGCCGAAAAGCCGCGCGACCGGGCCGTGACGCGAACCTGCAATGCGCGACGGCAGGACGGCCGGCCGGGCCGCCGCGCCGGGTGTTGCGCCGGCCGTCGCGCCCGGTGTCACGTGTTCGTCACGCAGGGCATCAAGCGTGGTCGTTGCGGCCGCCGAGGTAATCGAGCTTGCCGAGTTCGACGCCGTTGTGGCGCAGGATGCCGTACGCGGTCGTCACGTGGAAGAAGAAATTGGGCAGCACGAAGTTCAGCAGGTAAGACTGGCCGGTGTACTCGATCGGGCCGACGCGCATCTTCAGCACGATCTGGCGCGCTTCGCTGCCGTCGATCTGGGCTGCGTCGAAGCTCTTCAGATAGTCGATCGTCTTCTGGACGCGCGCATGCAACTCGTCGAACGACTGTTCGACGTCCGGATAGCTCGGGATATCGACGCCGGCAAGCCGCGCGGCGCAGCCCTTGGCCGTGTCGGTCGCGATGTATACCTGGCGCACGAGCGGCAGCATGTCCGGATAGAGGCGTGCGCCGATGAACACCGACGGATCGATCTGCTTCTCGGCCGCATGCGCCTGCGCCTTGCCGAGGATGTGCTGCAGGTTGGTGAGGCCGCGGATCAGGACGGGCAGCGAAGCCTGATACATCGAGATGGACATGGAAACGACTCCTGGTGGAAAAGGGAGCAGCCGGTACGCGGCGTGGCGCCGAATCCGCTGCCGTTGCATCTTAGCGCGACGCGCCGGCGCGTGCGCGCCGTTGGCCGTCCGGCCAGGTGTCGGCACGCGCCGCCGACGGCCATCGGACGACCGCGGGCCCGCGCCCGTCGCATCAGTCCCGGTGCAGGCTCTGCGACGCGCAGATCATCCGCTCGATCGCGATGCTGTGGCCGAGTGCGCCATCGGGGAGGTGGAGGCCGCCTGCGTGCACGGTCAGCCGCACGCAGGCGTCGGCGTCGTCCGGCGCGCCGAGCGGCCGGCGCGATTCGATGCGGCCGACGGCCGCGACGATGCCGGTGAGCATCGCGACGGCGAAGGCGCCGTTCAGTGGGCGCCCGCGGGCGGCGCGACGCGCGCGACGATCCGCAGATCGTCGCCGACCCGCTCGACGCTGTGGAACGCCAGCCGCGTGCGGCCGTCGAGGCTCGTCGGCGCGGCGAGATCGAACATCGCGGCCGCGTCGCTGCCGAGCAGGCTCGGCGCCAGATAGACGAGCAGCTCGTCGACGCACTGCTCGCGCAGCAGCGAACCGTTCAGCTTGTGGCCGGCCTCCACGTGCAGCTCGTTGACGCCGCGCGCGCCGAGCGCCGCAAGCATTCCGGGCAGATCGACCTTGCCTTGCAGGTTCGCCAGCGACACGACTTCGGCGCCGCGCGACTGCAGCACGTTCGCGCGGATCTCGCCGGCGGCGTCGAGCCGGCCGCAGAAGATCAGCAGCGGCGCGCCTTCGAGCAGCCGGGCGTCGAGCGGCAGGTCGAGCCGGCTGTCCACCAGCACGCGCTGCGGCTGACGCGGCGTGTCGATGCCGCGGACGGTCAGGAGCGGATTGTCCTCGCGCACGGTGCCGATGCCGGTGAGGATCGCGCACGCGCGCGCACGCCACGCATGGCCGTCGAGACGCGCGGCCTCGCCGGTGATCCATTGGCTTTCGCCGGACGGCAGCGCGGTGCGCGCATCGAGCGAGGCGGCGGTCTTCATCCGCACCCACGGACGTCCGCGCGTCATCCGCGACACGAAGCCGATGTTCAGTTCGCCGGCTTCGTACGCGAGCAGCCCGCAGCGTACGTCGATGCCCGCGTCGCGCAGCATCCCGAGGCCGCGCCCGGACACCTGCGGGTTCGGGTCTTCCATCGCCGCCACGACCTTCGCGACGCGCGCGTCGATCAGCGCGTTCGCGCACGGCGGCGTGCGGCCGAAGTGGCTGCACGGCTCGAGCGTCACGTAGACGGTCGCGCCGGCCACGTCGCAGCCGCGCGCGCGCGCGTCCTTCAGCGCTTGCACTTCCGCGTGATCCTGGCCGGCCGGCTGCGTGAACCCTTCGCCGATCACGTCGCCGTCCTTGACGATCACGCAGCCGACGCGCGGATTCGGCGCCGTCGTATACATGCCGCGCGCCGCGAGCGCGAGCGCGCGTTGCATGTGCGCGAAGTCGGTATCGGAGAACATGCGCGCGGGCCCGGTCAGGCGGCGAGCGCCGCGAACGCGCGGCGCGCGGCGGCGAGCGTCGCGTCGATCACCGCGTCGTCGTGCGTGCTCGACACGAAGCCGGCCTCGTACGCGGACGGCGCGAAGTACACGCCTTCGTCGAGCATCAGATGGAAGAAGCGATTGAAGCGTTCGACGTCGCTCTTCGTGACTTCCGCGAAGCTCGCCGGCACGCGCTCGGCGAAGTACAGGCCGAACATCGCGCCGATCGAGTCGGCCGCGAACGGCACGCCGGCCGCGCGCGCTTCCGCCGCGAGGCCGTCGGCGAGGCGCTTCGTCTGCGCGGTGAGCGCGTCGTAGAAGCCGGGCGCCTGGATCAGCTGCAGCGTCTTCAGGCCCGCGGCGACCGCGATCGGATTGCCCGACAGCGTGCCGGCCTGGTACACGCCGCCGAGCGGCGCGAGATGGGCCATGATGTCGCGGCGGCCGCCGAACGCGGCGGCCGGCATCCCGCCGCCGATCACCTTGCCGAGGCAGGTGAGGTCGGCCGCGATGCCGTAGTGCTGCTGGGCGCCGCCGAGCGCGACGCGGAAGCCGCACATCACCTCGTCGAAGATCAGCACCGCGCCGTGCTTCGTGCACAGCGCGCGCAGCGCGTTCAGGAATTCCGGCGTGCCGCGCACGAGGTTCATGTTGCCCGCGACGGGCTCGACGATCACCGCGGCGATTTCGTCGCCGAACGCGCCGAACGCTTCCTCCAGCGCGGCGACGTTGTTGTATTCGAGGACGGTCGTGTGCTTCGCGATGTCGGCGGGCACGCCGGCCGAGGTCGGATTGCCGAACGTCAGCAGGCCCGAGCCGGCCTTGACCAAGAGGCTGTCCGCGTGGCCGTGGTAGCAGCCCTCGAACTTGACGATGCGGCTGCGGCCCGTGAAGCCGCGCGCGAGCCGCAGCGCGCTCATCGTCGCCTCCGTGCCGCTCGACACCATCCGCACCTGCTCGATCGACGGCACCAGCTTGCAGATTTCTTCGGCGATCTCGATCTCGGCCTCGGTCGGCGCGCCGAACGAGAAGCCGTCGGCGAGCACGCGCTGCACGGCCGCCAGCACTTCCGGATGGACGTGACCGACGATCATCGGGCCCCACGAGCCGATGTAGTCGATGTACTGCTTGCCATCGGCGTCCCAGAAGTGCGGGCCCTGCGCGCGCGCCACGAAGCGCGGCGTGCCGCCGACGGAACGGAACGCGCGGACGGGCGAGTTGACGCCGCCCGGGATGGTCTTCTGGGCGCGTTCGAAGAGGATCTGGTTGTTGGACATGAGCGAAACCTGAGAGAAGGGCGCGGGGGCCTCGTGCACGGGCCGCGGCGCCTGGGCGGAACGATCGTCTGATTGTACCGGAGACGCACGCGGCGGGCCCGGCGCGCGCGCTGCGGCCTTTGCGCGCGCGATGCGGGCCGGCGCGCACGGGGCCGGCCGGGGCGATGCGGCACGCTTTTCGGCCAGCTTCTCGGCTCGAATCTCGGCCAGCTTATGGACCCGTTTACCGGCGCGGCTTGCGCTTGCCGGTCAGCTCCGCCCAGCGCTTTTCCAGCGGACCTTCGACCATCGGCTTGATCGACGTGCCGGAGCTCTGTGCATCCCAGGTCTGCACCGAGTACGGATGCACGCGCAGCGCGTCGCGCGGGATCATGACGTCCTGATGCGCGTCGACGAGCCAGTCGTAGACGAAGTCGATGCACAGCCGGTAGCCGCGCTTGGTCGTCGCGTCGGGCACCTCGTACGGCGCGCGCGTCACGTAGCCGGAGCCGAACACGCCTTTCGGCGCCTGCGCGACGCGGTGCAGGAACACGCGGTCGCCCGGCACGATGCCGCGTGCGAAGCCGCAGCCCCATACGTCGTGCACGGCGTCGCCGGCCTTCACGCGCGCGGCGACGTCGGGCAGTTCGGGCCACGGCCATTTCTTGGGGCTCCAGATCAGCAGGAAGGCGGTCATCGGTTCGGTCGTGCGTCGATTGGGTCGGATGGGGGCAGCGGCGAGCGGCAAGCTTAATACGATTGAGACGACTCGGCTCGGGCGCGCGGGCGAAGCGCGCAACCGCCCGTACGCGCGCGAAGCCACAGCGCGTGCGTTCGCGGCCCTACGCCGACACCGGCCGACGGCCGGCGGCGCGAAAAGTTGCGCGTACAATCAAGGGCCGATGCGCCGCCCGCGGCGCGCTCCGTCGTCTTCACCGCCACGCGCGTCGCTGCGCGCGGGCTCCCATTGCGGATACCCATGTCCCACGTCGTCCGGCGCCGGCCCGATGCCCGGCTGATCCTGTTGCTCGGTGCGCTCGCCGCCTGCGGGCCGATTGCCACCGACATGTACCTGCCGAGCCTGCCGTCGATCGCCGACGGCTTCTCCGTGAGCGCCGGCGCCGCCCAGCGCACGCTCACGAGCTTCATGGCCGGCTTCTCGATCGGCATGCTGCTGTACGGCCCGCTGTCCGACACCTGGGGCCGCCGGCCCGTGCTGCTCGGCGGCATCGCGCTATTCACGCTCGCGAGCATCGGCTGCTTCGTCGCGGGCTCCATCGACATGCTGATCTTCGTGCGCTTCCTGCAGGCGCTCGGCGCGGGCGCTGCGTCCGTGCTGGCCCGCGCGATCGCGCGCGACGCGCACGAGCCGACCGATGCGGCGAAGGTGCTGTCGATGGTCGCGATCGTCACCGCGGTCGGGCCGCTGCTCGCGCCGCTGATCGGCGGCCAGATCCTGCGTTTCGCCGGCTGGCGCGGCGTGTTCGTCGTGCTGGCGTCATTCGGCGCGCTGTGCGCGGCGACCGCCTACCTGCGCGTGCCCGAAACCTGGCCGAAGGAACGGCGCAAGAGCGCGGCCGTGCTCGCATCGTTCGCGTCGTACGGGCGCATCCTGTCCGACCCGGTCGCGTGGGGGCACATGCTGTGCGGCGGGATGGCGTTCGCGTCGATGTTCTCGTACATCACCGCGACGCCGTTCGTCTACATCGAGTACTTCCACGTCTCGCCGCAGCACTACGGGCTGCTGTTCGGGCTGAACGTCGTCGGCATCATGATCGGCAACTTCGCGAACACGCGGCTGGTGGGCAGCGTCGGCTCGCTGCGCATCATCGCGGCCGCGTCGCTCGTGAGCTGCATCGCGTCGCTCGCGGTCGCGCTCGTCGCGCTGACGGGGTGGGGCGGGCTGTGGTCGATCGTCGCGTGCCTGTTCTTCGTGGTCGGCGTAGTCGGCATCCTGTCGGCCAACTGCACGACCGACCTGATGCATCGCTATCCGCACAACGCGGGCGCATCGGCGGCCGTGTTCGGCGCGATGCAGCTCGCGCTCGGCGCGCTCGCGAGCGTCGCGATCGGCGCGCTTGCGGACGGCACGCCGTTCGCGATGGGCGTGACGATCGGCGTGTGCGGCGTGCTGTGTTTCGTCGGCCGCTGGTTCGTGCTGCGCTGGCATGGCCGGCCGGTGAAGGCCGACGCCTGACGCCCGACGCGCCGCGGCTGCGGCCCGCCATGAAAAACGCCACCGGCGCAGCGCGCGCGGTGGCGTTTCGTTTTGCGGCGCGCGCACGGCGGCGAGCGCCGCCGACCGCTGCCGAGCACCTCAGTCGCGCGCGACGTCCTTCGCCGCCGGCGACGCGCCGTGGCTCAGCCAGTCGAGCACGTCGGCCGTTTCGTCGTCGCTCGCGCGCGCACGCGCCTGCGCGACAGCTTCCGGCAGTTCGCCGGCGGTCGACGCGCGGCGGATCGCGACGCCGACCGCGAGGATGTCGATCATCACCAGATGCAGGATCCGCGAGATCATCGACAACTGCGACTCGCGCATCTCGATGTGGTCGGTTTCGAGCGCCACGGTTGCGCGCTTCGCGAGCGGCGTGTTGCTCGACGTAATCGCGATCACCTTCGCGCCCGCCTGCATCGCGACGTCGAGCACGCGCAGCAGCTCGGGCGCGCGCCCCGATTTCGACACCGCGACGATCACGTCCCCCTTGCCGAGCAGCGCGGCCGACGCGGCCTGCATGTACAGGTCGCCGTAGGCGATCGTCGGAATCCCGAAGCGGAAGAACTTGTAGTGCGCGTCCTGCGCGACGATGTTCGAGTTGCCGAGCCCGTAGAACTCGATGCGGCGCGCGCCGTTCAGGATCTCGATCGCGTTCTCGACGTGCTCGAAGTTCAGGTGTTCGCGCAGCTGCAGGATCGCCGACACCGTGTTGTCGAGCACCTTCGCGCCGAAGTCGGTGGCCGTGTCGCCGAGATGCACCTGGCTGTGGCTCATCGGAATCGTGCCGGTGAGGCCGGTCGCGAGCTTCAGCTTGAAGTCCGACAGCCCTTGGCAGCCGAGCGAGCGGCAGAAGCGGATCACCGTCGGCTGGCTCACGTCGGCCTTGCGCGCGATATCGACGATCGGGTCGTTGATGATCGAGCGCGGATGGTTCAGCGCGAGATCGGCGACGCGGCGCTCGGCCGGCGTCAGCGCGTCGCGCATCTGGCGAATCCGCTCGAACACCGCCGACGACGCACCGCCCGAGCGGTTCGACAACTGCTCCGCGAGGATCGCCGACACGCCGAGGAACGCCGGATATTCGGCGGTGATCAGGTAGGTCGGGATGTTCTGCAGATAGTGCGCGAAGCGGCCCTTCGCCTCGAAGCGCGCGCGGAACGACGAGCGCGTGAACAGCTCGCCGAGCTTGAGCGCGACGCCGCCGCCGATGTAGACGCCGCCGAGCGCGCCGAGCGTGAGCGCGACGCTGCCCGCGAACGAGCCGAGAATGCCGCAGAAGCATTCGACCGTCTCGAGCGCGAGTGCTTCGCCCGCGTGCGCGCGCTCGACGATGTCGGCCGTGTCGACGCTCGCGGCGACGCGCTTCTTGTCGCGCGCGGCGAGCGCGCGATAGATGATCTCGATGCCGGGGCCTGCGCACACCCGCTCGAACGACACGTGCGGAAACTTCTTGCGCGCGTACTGCAGCACGAGGTCCTCGCGCTCGTCCTGCGGCGCGAACGAAGCGTGGCCGCCTTCGCTGCCGAGCGCGATCCAGCGGTCGTCCGCCGGGATCAGGCCCGACACGCCGAGCCCGGTGCCCGGGCCGAGCAGCCCGATCACGCTGTTCTGGCGCCGCGTGCCGCCGCCGATCTGCACGCGCTGCGCATCGGTGAGGCCGGGCAGCGCCATCGCGAGCGCGGTGAAGTCGTTGACGACGAGCAGCGTGTCGAAGCCGAGCGCGCGGCGCGTCGCCTCGATCGAGAAGCTCCAGTCGTGGTTGGTCATCGTGACCTGGTCGCCGTCGACCGGGTTCGCGATCGCGATCGCCGCGTGGTTCACGCGGGCGATCTTCACGTCCTTCAGATACTTGCGGATCGCGTCGGTGAGCGTCGGATAATCGGCGCCCGGATAGACGCGGATCTGCGTGATCTCACCCGGGCCGGTTTCCAGCGCGAAACGCGCGTTGGTGCCGCCGACATCCGCGAGCAGGCGCGGGCCGTCGGCATGCTGACCCGCGACGACGGCCTTACTTTGCGCACCAGTAGACATCGAGCTGGGTCCCCTTGTCGTTGGCCAGTTGGGAAATCGCGTTGTGCTGCAGCGTTGCGGCCGCGGCTTCGAGCACGTCGCGTTTGCGGGCGCCTGCGATCAGCAGGAACAGCCGGTCGACGCGCTTGAGCGCATCGAGCGACAAGCTCACGCGCGCATGCGGCGCGGCGCCGGGATGAACCGCGACGAAACGCTCGCGGGTCGTGATCGCGTGCTGCCATTCGGGCGCGTCGGCGAAGATCGACGCGGTGTGGCCGTCCTCGCCCATGCCCAGCACCGCGACGTTCGGCACGCGATGGTCGGCGTTCGCATTGAGCGCGGCGACGTGCGCGTCGAGCGGCACGCGCGTGTCGACGAGCGGCAGGAAGCGCGCGGCGCGCGCCGCGTCCTGCAGCAGCGTGTCGCGCACGAGTTGCGCGTTGCTGGCCGGGTCGTCCTCGGGTACCCAGCGGTCGTCGACCAGCGTCACGTCGACACCGGCCCAGTCGAGGGCCGTGTGCGACAGCGTGTGCAGAAACGGGCGCGGGCTGGTGCCGCCCGACACCGCGAGCGTCGGGCGCGCGGGGCCGGCGAGGGCCGCGCGCAGCGCGTCGCCGACGGCGCGTGCGAGCGCTTCACTTTGCGCTTCCTGGGTGTCGAAAGCGTGGATCTCAATCACATCTCCTCCGGACTGCTTTGTCTGTTCAATTCATGTGAACCATCTGACACGGTGGCGCGCGCCACCGGTCTGCATCAGTTTTCCTCTTCGAGCCAGCAGGTGCCGTGCTGCGCGAGCATCGCGCTCGACGCAGCCGGCCCCCACGTGCCCGCCGCGTACGGCTTCGGCGGCTTCAGCGTGCGTGCCCATTCATTCAGGATCGGCTCGACCCAGCGCCATGCGGCTTCCTGCTCGTCGCGGCGCACGAACAACGCGAGGCGGCCGTTGATCACGTCGAGCAGCAGGCGCTGATACGCCTCCATCTGCCCTTCCTTGAAGAACCGGTCGAACGCCAGATCGAGGTGCACGCTCGCGAGGTTCATGCCTTCGCCCGGCTGCTTCGCGAGGCAATACAGGCGAATCGTCTCGTTCGGCTGCAGCCGGATCACCAGGCGGTTCGAGCCGGGGCGCAGCGCGGGCGCGCCGAGCGCCGAGTGCGGCACCGGCCGGAAGTTGACGACGATCTCGGCGACGCGATCGGCCAGACGCTTGCCCGTGCGCAGGAAGAACGGCACGCCGGCCCAACGCCAGTTCTCGATCTCGACCTTCAGCGCGACGAAGGTTTCGGTCGGGCTGTCGGGCTTCACGCCTGGCTCGGTCGCATAGGCCGGCACCTGCGCGCCCTTGATCACGCCCGCATGGTACTGGCCGCGCACCGCGACCTTGCCGATGTCGCGCGGATCGATGGGCTTCAGCGCGCGCAGCACGCGCAGCTTCTCGTCGCGCACCGAGTCGGAATCCATCGAATGCGGCGGCTCCATCGCGACGATCGACAGCAGCTGCAGCAGGTGGTTCTGCACCATGTCGCGCAGCGCGCCCGTATTGTCGTAGAAATCGCCGCGCGCCTCGACGCCGAGTTCCTCGGCGATCGTGATCTGGATGCTCTCGACCCATTCGCGGCGCCACAGCGGCTCGAACAGCGCGTTGCCGAAGCGCAGCGCGAGCAGGTTCTGCACCGGCTCCTTGCCGAGGTAGTGGTCGATCCGGTAGATCTGATCTTCCGCGAAGATCTCGCCGACCGCGTCGTTGATCGCGTTCGACGAGCGCAGGTCGTAGCCGAGCGGCTTCTCCAGCACGATGCGCGCGCCTTCGTTCAGCCCAACCGACGCGAGCGCGTTGCAGATCGGCACGAACAGCGACGGGCCGGTCGCCAGATAGAACACGCGGATGCCCGCGTGCGGCGCCACCGCGTCGCGCAGCACGACGTAGTCTTCCGCGCGGCCGAGATCGAGCTTCACGTATTCGATGCGCGCGAGGAAGGACTTCCACGCGCTTTCGTCGAACGCCTTGCCGGCCGCCTTCACCGCGTGCGGTTTCACGTGCGTGTCGACCCATTCGAGATAGCCGGCCTGATCCGATTCGTGTCGCGCGACGGCGACGATCCGGCCGCCTTCCGCGAGCATGTTGCCGCGGTGCGCTTCGAACAGCGCGGGCAGGATCTTGCGCATCGACAGGTCGCCGGTGCCGCCGAAAAGGACGAAAGTAAAGCTGGAATCGGTATGCATGTGTCTCCGCCGGTTGGGGTGCTGGGAAGCGATCCGTAGTGCGATAAAAATATTTTTGACACTGAATTGTAGTTTAACTACAATCCGCCGCAAGGGGTAGCACCTGGGTGAAGAAAAAAACATGTGCGGTCGACGAACTGCACGAGCTTCGCCGGTGGAGCGCCTTGTGCCGAATGTTATCGGACATTGGCGGTGCGCATGGTTCGCGCGCCGTCGCCCCGGGCTCGCGTCGCGGCATTGCGGCGGGCCAGAAACACAAAGAGGAGACACGCCGTTGAATCTCGATTCACGCTTTCTGTAAGAGCCCGGCCGGTCATCGGCCCCGTACGCTGCATGCGTCCCGCGGCTCGATTTCCCCGTCGTTTATCAAGAAGCCGGTTCCCCGCGGGGAACTTCAAGAGTTGATTCAGTCTGGAGGAGATAAGTAATGAAAGTTCGCTCGATCATGGGCGCGCTCTGCGCCGCGGGTCTGATGGCTGGCGCCGTGGCGGCGCAGGCGGCCGAGAACGTTACGGTGCTGCACTGGTGGACTTCGGGCGGCGAGTCGAAGGCCGTCGGCGTGCTGAAGGACGACCTGCAGAAGCAGGGCTACGTGTGGAAGGACTTCGCGGTCGCAGGCGGCGCGGGGGCGGCGGCCATGACGGCGCTGAAGACCAAGGTGATCAGCGGCGACGCACCGTCGGCCGCGCAGATCAAGGGCCCGCTGATCCAGGACTGGGCCGACCAGGGCGTGCTCGTCAACATCGATTCCGCCGCCACCGACTGGAAGCAGAACCTGCCGCCGGAAATCGACAAGATCATCAAGTACAAGGGCCACACGGTCGCCGCGCCGTTCTCGGTGCACCGCGTCAACTGGCTCTACGTGAACAAGGCCGCGCTCGACAAGATCGGCGCGAAAGTCCCGACCACCTGGCCTGAATTCTTCGCGGTCGCCGACAAGCTGAAGGCCGCGGGCATCCAGCCGGTCGCGATGGGCGGCCAGCCGTGGCAGGACCTGACGCTGTGGGAAGACGTCGTGCTGTCGCAGGGCCCGGCGTTCTACAAGAAGGCGCTGGTCGATCTCGACCAGGCCACGCTGACGTCGCCGCAGATGCTGTCGGTGTTCGACACGGTGCGCAAGATCCAGGGCTACTTCGACACCGGCCGCAACGGCCGCGACTGGAACCTCGCGACCGCGATGGTGATCAACGGCAAGGCCGGCATGCAGTTCATGGGCGACTGGGCGAAGGGCGAGTTCGAGAACGCCGGCAAGAAGGCGGGCAAGGACTACATCTGCGCGCCGGTGCCGGGCACCGCGAACGCTTACACGTTCAACGTCGACTCGTTCGTGTTCTTCCAGCAGAAGGGCGAGAAGAACGCGACGCCGGGCCAGCTCGCGCTCGCGAAGACGATCATGACGCCGGCGTTCCAGGAGCAGTTCAGCCTGCTGAAGGGTTCGGTGCCGGTGCGTCTCGGCGTGAAGATGGACAAGTTCGACGACTGCGCGAAGAAGTCGTATGCCGACGAGCAGACCGCGATCAAGTCGGGCGGGTTCGTGCCGTCGCTCGCGCACGGGATGGCCCAGGGCGACGCGACCGCCGGCGCGATCACCGACGTCGTGACGAAGTTCATGAACTCGCAGCAGGATTCGAAGAGCGCGGTCGCCGCGCTCGCGAAGGCCGCGAAGGTCAAGTAACGCGCGACGGGCGCCCGGCCGCACACGCATCGTCGGCCGGGCGTTTTTGCATGTGCAGCAAACGGGCTCGCCCGCGAGCCCGTGCCGTACCCGGCGCCGGCCCGGCCTGCGCCGCCCTCGTTCCAGGAGTCGAATCAAGTGGCTGCCCCTCTTAGCGGAAACGGATCCGGCGCTGCCGTCGCACGGCGCACGTCGCCGATGTCGGCCTTCGCCGATCGCTGGATCCCGAAGCTCGTGCTCGCGCCGAGCCTCGCGATCGCCGTGGTGTTCATCTACGGCTTCATTCTGATTACCGGCTATCTGTCGCTGACCAACTCGCGGCTGTTGCCGAACTACGAATTCGACGGCTTCGGCCGCTATACGGACCTGTTCCAGAACGACGTGTGGTGGACCTCCGCCGCGAACCTCGGCTGGTTCGGGATTCCGTTCATCGCGATCTGCGTCGGGCTCGGGCTGTTCCTCGCGATCCTGCTTGACCAGCGGATCCGCAACGAAGGCGCGCTGCGCGCGATCTTCCTGTATCCGATGGCGCTGTCGTTCATCGTCACCGGCACCGCATGGCAGTGGATCCTGAACCCCGGCCTCGGCCTCGAGAAGGTGATGCACGACTGGGGCTGGACGAGCTTCTCGTTCGGCTGGCTCGACGATCCGGACAAGGCCATCTTCTGTATCGTGATCGCGGCCGTCTGGCAGTCGACCGGCTTCGTGATGGCGCTGTTCCTCGCGGGGCTGCGCGGCGTCGACGCGGAGATCTTCAAGGCCGCGCAGGTCGACGGCGCGACGCTGCCGACCATCTACCGCAAGATCGTGATCCCGAGCATGCGCCCGGTGTTCTTCTCGGTGCTGCTGATCCTCTGCCACATCACGATCAAGACCTTCGACCTGGTCGTCGCACTGACGGCGGGCGGCCCCGGCACGTCGTCGTCGCTGCCGGCCATGTTCATGTACACGTTTTCGTTCAACCGCGGCCAGCTCGGGCTCGGCGCGGCGTCGTCGGTGATGATGCTCGCGACCGTGGTCGCGGTGCTGGTGCCGCTGATGTATATGGAATCGAGGAGCACCCGCAATGCAGCCTAAGATGACGATCAGCCGGGCAGTGATCTATGCGGCGCTGATCCTGTTCGCGCTGTATTTCCTGTTCCCGATCTACGTGATGCTGTCGACCTCGTTCAAGGATCTCGACCAGCTGCGCACCGGCAACCTGCTGACGCCGCCGTCGCACTGGACCTTCGATCCGTGGGTGAAGGCGTGGAGCGGCGCGTGCACCGGCGTGCGCTGCGACGGCATGAAGCCGTTCTTCCTGAACTCGCTGCAGATGGTGATCCCGGCCGTGCTGATCTCGTCGCTGATCGGCGCGTTCAACGGCTACGTGCTCACGCACTGGCGCTTTCGCGGCGCCGACGCGCTGTTCACGATGATGCTGGTCGGCTGCTTCATTCCGTTCCAGGTGATCCTGCTGCCGATGGCGCGCCTGCAGGGGATGCTCGGCCTCGCGAACACGATTCCGGGCCTGGTGTTCGTGCACGTCGTGTACGGGATCGCATTCACCACGATGTTCTTCCGCAACTTCTACGTGAGCGTGCCGGCCGAGCTCGTGAAGGCCGCGCGCATCGACGGCGCGGGCTTCTTCACGATCTTCACGAAGATCCTGATGCCCGTGTCGCTGCCGATCTTCATGGTCTGCCTGATCTGGCAGTTCACGCAGATCTGGAACGACTTCCTGTTCGGGATCGTGTTCTCCGGCGTCGACTCGATGCCGATCACGGTTGCGCTGAACAACCTCGTCAACACGTCGACGGGCGTGAAGGAATACAACGTCGACATGGCCGGCGCGATCATCGCCGCGCTGCCGACGCTGCTCGTCTACGTGGTCGCCGGCCGCTACTTCGTGCGCGGGCTGACGGCGGGCGCGGTGAAGGGGTAAGCGGCTCCATCCGATACGACGAACCGGCCGCGCCGCGCGCGCGGCGCATCGAAACGAACCCGAAGCGGCGCCCGTGTGCGCCGCGCGAGACGAGACAGAGGATTCACAGCATGGCAAGCCTTTCCATCCGTGACGTGTACAAGACCTACCCGAACGGGGTGCCGGTCCTGAAGGGTGTCGACATCGAGATCGAGGACGGACAGTTCCTGATCCTGGTCGGCGGGTCGGGCTGCGGGAAGTCGACGCTGCTCAACATGATCGCCGGCCTCGAGACGGTGACGAGCGGCGAGATCTGCATCGACGGCAAGGTCGTCAACGACCTGTCGCCGAAGGATCGCGACATCGCGATGGTGTTCCAGTCGTACGCGCTGTATCCGTCGATGACGGTGCGCGAGAACATCTCGTTCGGCCTGAACATCCGCAAGGTGCCGAAGAGCGAGCAGCAGCAGATCGTCGAGCGCGTGTCGGCGATGCTGCAGATCCAGCATCTGCTCGATCGCAAGCCGGGCCAGCTGTCCGGCGGCCAGCGGCAGCGCGTCGCGATGGGCCGCGCGCTCGCGCGCGATCCGTCGCTGTTCCTGTTCGACGAGCCGCTGTCGAACCTCGACGCGAAGCTGCGCATCGAAATGCGCGCCGAAATCAAGCTGCTGCACCAGCGTCTCGGCACGACGATCGTCTACGTGACGCACGACCAGATCGAGGCGATGACGCTCGGCGACCGCATCGCGGTGATGAAGGACGGCGTGGTCCAGCAATTCGGCGCGCCGCAGGACATCTACGATTCGCCGTCGAACCTGTTCGTCGCGGGCTTCATCGGCGCGCCGCCGATGAACTTCATCAACGGCAAGCTCGTCGAGCAGGGCAGCGGCGTCGCGCTCGAGATCGACACGGGCCTCGCGCGCAGCGCGCTGCACCTGCCGTTCGACGCGCAGCGCATGAACGGCCACGTCGGCCGCGAGGTGATCCTCGGGCTGCGTCCGGAGCGCATCACCGACGCGCGCAACGCCCATCACGGCGAGGCGTCGAAACTGCAGCCGATCGACGTGCGCGTCGACGTGACCGAGCCGACGGGCCCGGACACGCACGTGTTCGCGCAGGTGAACGGCAAGCGGATCGTGAGCCGCGTGCATCCGGCCGCGAACCCGCAGCCGGGGCAGACGCAGTCGCTGCTGTTCGACGTGTCGAAGGCGGTGCTGTTCGATCCGGCGTCGGAAGAGCGGATCGCGTGACGCAGCGCGTGCGCTGATGCGCTGAATGAAACGGAACGGGGCCGTCGATGGACGGCCCCGTTCGTTTTCGGGCGCCGGCGCGGCACGGCATAGGGTGGGGCGCGACGATGTCAGTGCGGCAGCCGCACGTCGAATTTGAACGTCGCCAGCCGCGCGACGAGAATGAAGCCGGTCGCGAGCAGCACGCTGTACACCGAGTCGTACTGCAGCCATGCGAGCAGCAGATAGAACCAGCAGCCGGCGAACGCGCAGGTCGCATAGGGGCGCGAATCGCGCAGGATCAGCGGGATGTCGTTGCACAGCACGTCGCGCACGATGCCGCCGACCACGCCGGTGATCACGCCCATCATCACCGCGATGAAGCGCGGCATCTCGGCGTCGAGCGCGATCGCGGTGCCGGAGATGCTGAAGATGCCGAGCCCGATCGCGTCGGCGACGAGCAGCAGGCGCTCGGCCGACAGCCGCGACAGCATCCGCAGCACGAACGGCGCGAACAGCGCGAGCACGAAGATCGCGATCACGTAGTCGTCGTGCACGACCCAGTAGAACGGCCGGCGTTCGAGCAGGATGTCGCGCAGCGTGCCGCCGCCGAACGCGGTGGCGAGCGCGACGACGAACGTGCCGACCGAGTCGAGGCGGTTCTTGCGCGCCTCGATGAAGCCGGAGATCGCAAACGCCAGCGTCGCGATCGCCTCGAGGATCGAGATCGCGAGCGTGAGCCTAGGATGCGGCACGCGGCCCCCGATCGGCCGGCGACGCGGGCGGCTGCAGCAGCACGAGCACCGCGCCGGCGCCGCCGTCGTGGCCGCGCGCCTCGCAGAACGCGATCACTTCTTCCTTCTGCACGAGCCACGCGCGCACCTTGCCCTTCAGCACCGGCTCCTTGCCGATCGAGCCGAGCCCCTTGCCGTGGATCACGCGCAGGCAGCGCAAGCCCTTCTTGCCGGCTTCGCGGATGAATTCCGCGAGCGCGTCGCGCGCCTCGTCGCGCCGCATCCCGTGCAGGTCGAGCTGCGCCTGCACGATCCATGCGCCGCTGCGCAGCTTGCGCACCACGTCACGGCTGATGCCGGGGCGGTGGTAGTACAGCGATTCGTCGCTGTCGAGCAGCGTTTCGGGATCGAATTCGTCCGACAGCGTCGCGTTCAGCACCGCTTCCTCGTCGCGCTGCGTCTGCTTCGGCACCGGGTCGGGCGGCGTGCGGCCGGCGCTCGCGCGCGGCGGCGCGTTCAGCGGCCGGATCGCGCCGATTTCATTGCGGAACAGGTTTGCGTCGGCCTCCGCCTGGCGCGTGGCCTTCGCGGCTTCGACGCGCGTGCGTTCGCGCCGTTCGGCTTCGCCTTGCAGCGACTTGCGCAAGGCGCCGAGGCCGGCGAGGCCCTGGCCGCGCAAGGCGGCGGCGTCGAGCGCGGGTGGCGGCGCGGCGGGCGCGGGGGTCACGGGGCGGGCGGCGATCTGCCGCTTCGCGGGATCGCTCGGGTGGGGCTGGTTCTTCGCCATGATTCGATAACGGGGCAGGCGCGTTCGGGCGCGCGGGCACAAAAAAACCGCTGCGCGACGGCAGCGGTTGTTCGGTCGAGCCCGCTCGGCGGCAGCGAACGCCATTGTAGCGCCGTGCTGCCGCGGGGCCCGCGGCTCGTTTTTCGCGCTTACTTCTTGTCGTGCAGGGTTTCGAGGTAGCGCTGCGCGTCGAGCGCGGCCATGCAGCCGGTGCCGGCGCTGGTGATCGCCTGGCGGTAGACGTTGTCCTGCACGTCGCCCGCGGCGAACACGCCCGGCACGCTGGTCGACGTCGCGTTGCCCTGCAGGCCGCTCTTCGTCAGGATGTAGCCGTCCTTCATCTCGAGCTGGCCCTGGAACAGGTCGGTGTTCGGCTTGTGGCCGATCGCGACGAACACGCCCTGCACGGTCAGGTCCTGCGTCGCGCCGGTCTTCACGTTCTTGATGCGCAGGCCCGTGACGCCCGACTCCTCGCCGGTCACCTCGTCGAGCACGTGATCCCACTTGATGTCGACGACGCCTTCCTTTTCCTTCTCCAGCAGCCGGTCGATCAGGATCGGCTCCGCGCGGAACTTGTCGCGGCGGTGGATCACCGTGACCTTCTTCGCGATGCCCGTCAGGTACAGCGCTTCTTCGACGGCCGTGTTGCCGCCACCGATCACCGCGACCTCCTGGTTGCGATAGAAGAAGCCGTCGCAGGTCGCGCAGGCCGACACGCCCTTGCCCATGAACGCTTCCTCGGACGGCAGGCCGAGATACTGCGCCGATGCGCCGGTCGCGATGATCAGCGCGTCGCATGTGTATTCGCCCGCGTCGCCGACCAGCCGGATCGGCTTCTCGTGCAGCTTCGCGGTGTGGATGTGATCGAACACGATCTCGGTGTTGAAGCGCTCGGCGTGCTCCTGGAAGCGCGCCATCAGTTCCGGACCTTGCACGCCCTTCGCGTCCGCCGGCCAGTTTTCGACGTCGGTCGTCGTCATCAGCTGGCCGCCCTGCGCGATGCCGGTGATCAGCACCGGAGACAGGTTGGCGCGTGCCGCGTAGACGGCAGCCGTGTAGCCGGCAGGGCCGGAACCGAGAATCAGGACTTTGGCGTGTTTGGGCGTGGACATGTGCGAATCCGTAAAAGGCGGCCGCGGCGTGCGGGACAAGGCTCGCCGGACGGTCTGGGTTGACCGGTATGCCGTCATAGATGGGTATCAGACGCGCATTATAAAGGCCCCGTTGCGGCACTGCCGAACGAGAGTTTCAATCGCGGCGATAGCGTGTGGCGGCGGCACGTACCGGGCCAAGCACGCGGCGGCCGGCAGGAGCGGGGGAGCGCGGCGCAGGCGGCTGCCCGGCCGCCTGTCGCGGCGCGTTGCCGCATGCGCGAATGTGATGCACGCGTGGCGTTCGGCGTGCGCGCAGGCGGCGCCTCAGTGCGCGTTCGTCTTCGCGCGATGTAACCGTCATTTACACTTGGCGGCGCAGTGCAGCGTTTACAATAAGCGGGAACGAACGACAGGCGGGCGCGCGGCCCGCCATCTTTATACGGATTCATGGCAAAAGCTCCTTATTCCGCCCAGGCACAGGCGTTGCCGCACCGGATGTCGAAGCTCCTCACGGAGATCCGCTGGATTCTCCAGGTCGCGCTCTGCGCTTTTCTGGTGATGGCCCTGCTGAGCTACAGCCGGCGCGATCCGAGCTGGACGCATGCTGCGCAGGTCGATCACATCTCGAACTGGGCCGGGCGCGTCGGCGCGTGGACGGCCGACATCATCCTGCTGCTGTTCGGCCTGTCGGCCTACTGGCTGATCGTGCCGCTCGGGCGGCGCATCGCGGTCAACTACCGGCGCATCACGCGTCACGAGGCCGTCGTCGACGAGCCGGAGCGGCCGATCGGCTGGCTTACCGAGATCTTCGCGTTCGTGCTCGTCGTGCTCGCGTGCGACGGCATCGAGGCGTTGCGGATGTGGTCGCTGAAGGTGCAGTTGCCGCGCGCGCCGGGCGGCGTGATCGGCGAGGCGGTGGCCGGCGCGATGTCGCATGCGTTCGGCTTCACCGGCGGCACGCTGCTGCTGCTGGTCCTGCTGGCGATCGGGCTGTCGCTGTATTTCCGCTTCTCGTGGCTGTCGGTCGCCGAGCGCGTCGGCGGGGCGATCCTGTCCGCCGTCAACGTCGCGAAGCTGCGCCGCGAGGCCGAGCGCGACCGCCGGCTCGGCGAGGCCGCGGCCGTGCGCCGCGAAGGCAAGGTCGAGGAGGAGCGCGTGCGGATCGAGGATCACGAGCCCGTGACGATCGTGCCGCCGGTCGTCACGCCGGCGAAGTCCGAGCGCGTCGAGCGCGAGCGCCAGGTGCCGCTGTTCACCGACCTGCCCGGCGATTCGACGCTGCCGCCGGTGTCGCTGCTCGATCCCGCGCCGAAGGCGCAGGAAGCCATTTCCGCCGACACGCTCGAATTCACGTCGCGCCTGATCGAGAAGAAGCTGAAGGACTTCGGCGTGGAGGCGAGCGTCGTCGCCGCCTATCCGGGCCCGGTCGTCACGCGCTACGAGATCGAGCCGGCCACCGGCGTGAAGGGCAGCCAGATCGTGAATCTCGCGAAGGACCTCGCGCGCTCGCTGTCGCTCGTGTCGATCCGCGTGGTCGAGACGATCCCCGGCAAGAACTACATGGCGCTCGAGCTGCCGAACCAGCGCCGTCAGACGGTCCATCTGTCGGAGATCATCGGCTCCGAGGTCTATGCGGCCGCGTCGTCGGCGCTGACGCTGAGCCTCGGCAAGGACATCGGCGGCAAGCCGGTGTGCGCCGATCTCGCGAAGATGCCGCACCTGCTGGTCGCCGGCACGACGGGCTCCGGCAAGTCGGTGGGGATCAACGCGATGATCCTGTCGCTGCTGTACAAGGCGACGGCCGAGCAGGTGCGCCTGATCCTGATCGATCCGAAGATGCTCGAAATGAGCGTCTACGAAGGCATTCCGCATCTGCTGTGTCCGGTCGTGACCGACATGCGCCAGGCCGGCCACGCGCTGAACTGGACGGTCGCGGAGATGGAGCGCCGCTACAAGCTGATGAGCAAGCTCGGCGTGCGCAACCTGGCCGGCTACAACAACAAGATCGACGAGGCGGCCAAGCGCGAGGAGAAGATTCCGAACCCGTTCAGCCTGACGCCGGACGAACCGGAACCGCTCGGCCGGCTGCCGAACATCGTCGTCGTGATCGACGAGTTGGCTGACCTGATGATGGTCGTCGGCAAGAAGGTCGAGGAGCTGATCGCGCGGATCGCGCAGAAGGCGCGCGCGGCCGGCATTCATCTGATCCTCGCGACGCAGCGTCCGTCGGTCGACGTGATCACCGGGCTGATCAAGGCGAACGTACCGACGCGCATCGCGTTCCAGGTGTCGTCGAAGATCGACTCGCGCACGATTCTCGACCAGATGGGCGCCGAATCGCTGCTCGGGATGGGCGACATGCTGTACCTGCCGCCCGGCAGCGGGCTGCCGGTGCGCGTGCACGGTGCGTTCGTCGCCGATGACGAGGTGCATCGCGTCGTCGAGAAGCTCAAGGAGCACGGCGAGCCGAACTACGTCGAAGGTCTGCTCGAAGGCGGCACCGTCGACGGCGACGAAGGTTCGGCCGGCGCGGGAACCGGCGAAGGCGGCGGCGAGTCTGATCCGCTGTACGACCAGGCGGTCGAGATCGTCATCAAGAACCGCCGCGCTTCGATCTCGCTCGTGCAGCGTCATCTGCGGATCGGCTATAACCGCGCGGCGCGGCTGCTCGAACAAATGGAACAGTCGGGGCTCGTGTCGGCGATGTCGTCGAGCGGCAACCGCGAAATTCTTGTGCCGGCGCGCGACGCGGAATGAGTCCGCGGCGCCCGAGGCGCCGGCCACCCACGGAGAAAACCGGATCATGCAGCAACATTCGTTCGTTCCTTCCCTTCGTTCGACGCGGCGCTGGCTCGGCGCGGCGCTCGCCGGCGCATCGCTGATGCTCGCGGCGACGCACGCGTTCGCGGGCGGCACCGAACAACTGAAGGCCTTCGTGTCGCAGGTGCGCTCGGCGAGGGGCGATTTCACGCAGCAGATCGTCAAGGCGCCGGCCAAGGGCGCGAGCGCCGCACAGGTCGCGCCGAAGCCGAACGACAACTCGAGCGGCACGTTCGTGTTCGCGCGCCCCGGCAAATTCATCTGGACTTATCAGAAGCCGTATCAGCAGGTGCTGCAGGCCGACGGCGACAAGCTCTACGTGTACGACCGCGACCTGAACCAGGTGACCGAGCGCAAGCTGAACGGCGCACTGGGCGCGAGCCCGGCCGCGATCCTGTTCGGCAGCAACGATCTCGACAAGAACTACACGCTGCGCGACGCGGGCGAGAAGGGCGGCATCGACTGGCTCGAAATGCTGCCGAAGGCGCAGGACACGCAGTTCCAGCGGATCGGCATCGGCTTTCGCAACGGCACGCTCGCCGCGATGGAGCTGCACGACGTGTTCGGCAACGTGACGCTGCTCACGTTCACCAACATCCAGACGAACCCGCCGCTGAAGAACGATACGTTCAAGTTCGTCGTGCCGAAGGGCGCGGACGTGATCAACGGCTGACCGGCATCGCGCCGTTTCGCTGCACGGGCCTGCCGGCGACGGCGGGCCCGTGCTGTTTTGGCGCGCCGCGCTTGCGGCCGCGCGCACCGCCGCCGGGTCGTGCGGCTGTCATAATGGCGGGTCCGGCGGCCGTCGCGGCCGCCACCGTTTGATCTGGAGCGAGGGTTCATGTCCGACCTGTTTCAAGTCGAGCCGCGCCGACCGCTCGCCGAGGCGCTGCGGCCGAAGACGCTCGCCGAAGTGATCGGCCAGACGCATCTCTTGGGCGAAGGCAAGCCGCTGCGCCTCGCCTTCGAATCCGGCAAGCCGCATTCGATGATCCTGTGGGGGCCGCCGGGCGTCGGCAAGACGACGCTCGCGCGCCTCACCGCGCTCGCGTTCGACTGCGAGTTCATCGCGCTGTCCGCGGTGCTCGGCGGCGTGAAGGATATCCGCGAGGCGATGGAGCAGGCGAAGGACACGCTGAATCGCACCGGCCGCCACACGATCCTGTTCGTCGACGAAATCCACCGCTTCAACAAGGGGCAGCAGGATGCATTGCTGCCGTTCGTCGAGTCGGGGCTCGTGACCTTCATCGGCGCGACCACCGAGAATCCGAGCTTCGAGGTCAACTCGGCGCTGCTGTCGCGCGCTCAGGTGTACGTGCTGAAGTCGCTCGACGACGACGAGATGCGTCAGCTGCTCGAGCGCGCGCAGCAAATTGCGCTCGACGGCCTCGCGTTCGACGACAAGGCGGTCGATACGCTGATCGGCTATGCGGATGGCGACGCGCGGCGCTTCCTGAACCTGCTCGAGCAGGCGCAGACGGCCGCGTCGTCCGCGCGCGTGACGACGATCGACGCCGATTTCGTCAGCAGCGCGATGACGCTGAACGCGCGCCGCTTCGACAAGGGCGGCGACAATTTCTACGACCAGATCTCGGCGTTGCACAAGTCGGTGCGCGGTTCGAGCCCGGACGGTGCGCTGTACTGGTTCTGCCGGATGATCGACGGCGGCGCCGATCCCAAATATCTCGCGCGGCGCATCGTGCGGATGGCATGGGAAGACATCGGCCTGGCCGACCCGCGCGCGCTGCAGATCGCGAACGATGCGGCCGAAACCTACGAACGGCTCGGCTCGCCGGAAGGCGAACTGGCGCTCGGGCAGGCGGTGATCTATCTCGCGTGCGCGGCGAAGAGCAATGCGGGCTACAACGCGTTCAACCAGGCGATGGCGTTCGTCAAGCAGGACAAGTCGCGCGAGGTGCCCGTGCACTTGCGCAATGCGCCGACCAAGCTGATGAAGGAGCTCGGCTACGGCCATGCGTATCGCTACGCGCACGACGAGCCGAACGCGTATGCGGCCGGCGAGACCTATCTGCCGGACGGCATGCGCGAACCGCACTGGTACAAGCCGGTGCCGCGCGGGCTCGAATCGAAGATCGCCGAGAAGCTCGCATGGCTGCGCGAGCTCGATCGCGACGCCGGCAAGAAGGATTGAGCGGCCGGCCGCGACGGGCCTCGGCACATCAGCGCCTGCGGCCCGGCTGCTTGTTCCAGTATTCGAACGGCTCCGCGTGGCATTCGATGTCGAGTTCGGCGACGCGTGCGTGCAGCCGCTCCTGCGCGTCCGCGATCGCGAGGTTGTAGATCGCCGGCGCGATCTCCTCGACGAAGAAGTGCAGCAGCGCACCGGCCTGGATGTTGCCGATCGGCTCGTCCATGTTTTCGGTGAAATAGCGTTGCAGCGATGCGATCGCGCGCTCGCGTACGTCCTTGTCCAGATCGATGGCCATCGGGTTGCTCCGTTGAGGGTGGTGCGGGTGCACGCGTTGCCGGCGACGTCGCGTGCGGCCGGCGCGGCACAGACGCGGGTGCGCCGCCGGATCCGATACTGCCACGCGGCCGGCTATTTGCGGTACTGTCCGTCCGGCCGATGCCGTGGCGCCGCCGCGGTGCGTTAGAATTCGCGTCTTACACAACGATTTTCCAAGTCCTCCCATGCTCGACATCCAGTTGCTGCGCAAAGACCTCGACGGCGTCGCGAAGCGCCTCGCCGATCGCGGCTACACCCTCGACGTCGCCGCGTTCTCCGCCCTCGAAGCGGAACGCCGTGCGATCCAGACCCGTACCGAAGAGCTCCAGGCGCGCCGCAACAGCCTGTCGAAGCAGATCGGCGCGATGAAGGGGAAGGGCGAGGACACGTCGGCCGTGATGGCCGAAGTCGGCGGCATCGGCGACGAGATGAAGGCGTCGGAGGTGAAGCTCGGCGAGATCCAGTCGCGCCTGTCCGACCTGATGCTGGGCATGCCGAACATCGCGCACGAAAGCGTGCCGGTCGGCAAGGATGAGGCCGACAACGTCGAGCTGCGTCGCTGGGGCACGCCGCGCCAGTTCGATTTCGACGTGAAGGATCACGTCGACGTCGGCACGCCGCTCGGCCTCGATTTCGAAACCGGTGCGAAGCTCGCCGGCGCGCGCTTCACGATGCTGCGCGGGCCGATCGCGCGCCTGCACCGCGCGCTCGCGCAGTTCATGCTCGACACGCACACGCAGCAGCACGGCTACAGCGAGACGTACACGCCGTACATCGTGAATCCCGAGATCCTGTACGGCACCGGCCAGTTGCCGAAATTCGCGGACGACATGTTCCGCGTCGAGAAGGGCGGCGCCGAAAACACGATCACGCAGTACCTGATCTCCACGTCCGAGATCTCGCTGACGAACACCGTGCGCGAGTCGATCGTTGATGCGTCGGCGTTGCCGATCAAGCTGACCGCGCATTCGCCGTGCTTCCGCTCGGAAGCCGGCTCGTATGGCCGCGACACGCGCGGCATGATTCGCCAGCACCAGTTCGACAAGGTCGAGATGGTGCAGGTCGTCGCGCCCGACACGTCGTACGCTGCGCTCGACGAGATGGTCGGCCATGCGGAAGCGATCCTGCAGAAGCTCGGCCTGCCGTACCGCGTGATCACGCTGTGCACGGGCGACATGGGCTTCTCGGCGGCGAAGACGTTCGACCTCGAGGTATGGCTGCCCGCGCAGAACACCTATCGCGAGATCTCGAGCTGCTCGAACACCGAGGCGTTCCAGGCGCGCCGGATGCAGGCGCGGTTCCGCAACGCGCAGGGCAAGCCGGAACTCGTGCATACGCTGAACGGTTCGGGTCTGGCGGTCGGTCGCACGCTCGTCGCGGTGCTGGAGAACTACCAGAACGCGGACGGCTCGGTCACGGTGCCGGAAGTGCTGCGTCCGTACATGGGTGGCATGGAGCGGATCGACGCACCGGTGCAGGCGTCGTAACGCGGGTCTTGCGAAGCCCTCGTAAAAAATTTTCAGAAAGGGCTTGTCAGCCGCGAAGCGATCGTCTTATAATCTTTTTCTCGCGGAAACGACCAACCGCGAAATGCAGCAAGGAAGGAGAGGTGGCAGAGTGGTCGAATGTACCTGACTCGAAATCAGGCGTACGGTTTCCCCGTACCGTGGGTTCGAATCCCACCCTCTCCGCCAAAATACGAAGCCCCGTGATTCGAAAGGATCACGGGGTTTTTCGTTTTGTCCGTGCGATCGCGAACGGAAGCGGTGTCGATGCCTTCGATGCCCCGCATGCGCGCCGGCAGGCATTCCGCTCCGCAACGTCGCCAGCACCGCCCATCCCCGCGGCTTCGCCGCTTCAGCCCCGGCCCCTTACGCCGTTAACAGAAGTCAGCAACGCGCGTTTTCCGCGTCGTCGCCGTCTTCCGATTCAAGGCCCCATGAAGCTCAGTTACAAGATTCCTCTCGCATTCGCCGTTGCGCTGTTGCTGATGTTCGGCGGCGCGCTGTACGGCATCCGCATTCTCAATCGCTCGATCGACACGTTCGCCAACGACGTCCAGACGCAGGTCGCCAACGAGCGGCTCGTGTCGGCGACGCTCATTGAATTCAAGCTGCAGGTCCAGGAATGGAAGGACACGCTGCTGCGTGGCAAGCAGCCGGAGATGCTCGACAAATACTGGCACGCGTTCGAGACGCGCGAGCGCACCGTCGATACGCTCGCCGCGCAGCTCGTCAAGCAGCTGCCGCCCGGCGACAGCAGAGCGCTCGTCGAGCAGTTCACGCGCGCGCATGCGGCGATGGGCGACGGTTATCGCCGCGGCTTCGACGCATTCAAGGCCGCGGGCTTCGAGCCTTCCGCCGGCGACGCGGCGGTCGCCGGCGTCGACCGGACGCCCGCCGCGTTGCTCGAACGCGCGGCGAAGGTGATCGCCGAGCAGAGCGCGGCGGTGTCCGCGCAGGCGAGCCGCGATGCGAGCTACGCGAGCGTGACGAGCGTCGTGCTGATGCTGATCGTGCTCGGCATCGCGATGATCGGCGCCTTCCTGTTCAGTCGCGCGATCTTGCGGCCGCTCGATCGCGCGGTCGCCTGTGCGCAGGCGGTGGCCGGCGGCGACCTCACGCGTACGGTCGACGCGGCCGGCCGCGACGAGATCGCCGATCTGCTGCGCGCGTTGCAGACGATGCAGGCGAGCCTGTCGGAGGTCGTGCACGAAGTGCGCACGCACGCCGAAGCGGTCGCGACCGCGAGCGCGGAGATCGCCTCGGGCAATCACGACCTGTCGTCGCGTACCGAGTCGCAGGCCGCGTCGCTCGAGGAAACCGCGGCCAGCATGACCGAGCTGACCGGCATCGTCGGTAAATCGGCTGAGCACGCGCAGTATGCGGCGCAACTGGCGCGCGACGCGTCCGAGGTCGCGTCGGCGGGCGGCGGGGTGATGACCGACGCCGTCCAGACGATGGACGGCATCGCCGCGAGTTCGGCGAAGGTCGGCGAGATCATCGCCGTGATCGACGGCATCGCGTTCCAGACCAACATCCTCGCGCTGAATGCGGCCGTCGAGGCGGCGCGGGCCGGCGAGCAGGGGCGCGGGTTCGCGGTCGTCGCGTCGGAGGTGCGCTCGCTCGCGCAGCGCAGCGCGTCCGCCGCGAAGGAGATCAAGGGGCTCATCGAGCAATCGACGCAGCGCGTCGATCAGGGCGCGGTGCTGATCGGCCGCGCGGGCGACTCGATCCGCGAGATCGTCGGCGCGGTCGAGCGCGTGACCACGATCGTCGGCGAGATCTCGTCGGCATCGCAGGAGCAGAGCGCCGGCATCCAGCAGGTGAACGTCGCCGTCGCGCAGATGGACGAAGCGACGCAGCGCAACGCGGCGCTGGTCGAGCAGGCCTCGGCCGCGACCCAGGCGCTCGCCGAGCAGGCGAACGCGCTGCGGCGCGCGGTAGCCGTATTCAGGCTGCCGCAGGCCGCTTGAGCGGCGCGGCCGCGACCGCCTAGGCCCGCGTCAGGTCGCGGCCGGATACTGCGCGAGCACGCGTTCGCGGATCGACGGCTTGATGTTCGACTGCGCCATGTCGCCGCCGTAATGTGCGACCACGCGCGGGTTCATCACGCGATACCAGAGCGGCGGCACATAGGCGAACAGGATCATCGTCGCGTAGCCGGCCGGCAGCTGCGGCGAGTCGTCGAAATGGCGCAGCGCCTGATAGGAGCGCGTCGGATTCGCGTGATGGTCGGCGTGGCGCTGCAGCTGGTACAGGAACAGGTTCGTGACGACGTGATTGCTGTTCCACGAATGCTGCGGCGTGCAGCGCTCGTAGCGGCCGCTCGGCAGCTTGCGGCGGCCGAGCCCGTAGTGCTCGACGTAGTTGACGACTTCGAGCAGCGACGCGCCGTACGCCGCCTGGATCACGAGGAACGGGATCACGACCGGGCCGGCCATCGCGATCGCGATGCCCCACACGACGACGGTCATCGCCCACGCGTGCAGCACCTCGTTGCGCCAGGTCCACGGCGAGCGGCCGAGCCGTTCGAGGCGTGCCTTCTCGAGCCGCCACGCCGAACGGATGCTGCCGGCAACCGTGCGCGGCAGGAACGCCCAGAACGACTCGCCGAAGCGGGCGCTGGCGGGATCCTCGGCCGTCGCGACGCGCACGTGATGGCCGCGGTTGTGTTCGACGAAGAAGTGTCCGTACGCGACCGGCGCGAGCGTGATTTTGGCGAGCCAGCGCTCGAACCGGTTGGTCTTGTGCCCGAGCTCGTGCGCGGTGTTGATCGAGATGCCGGTGGCGGCACCGAGCGACAGCGCGAAGCCGACGTAGTCGTACCACGCGAGCGCATGCGTGCCGACGATCCGCACGCACATGAAGAAGGCGACGTATTCGACCAGCGTCGCCAGATAGACGATCCAGCGGTAGTAGCGCGACCGTTCGAGCTGCGGCACCACGGCTTCGGGCGGATTGTCGCGGTCGTCGCCGATCAGCGTGTCGAGGATCGGGATCACGCCGAAGGCGAACAGCGGGCCGAACCACCAGAACAGGTGCACGCCGGTCGACAGCGCGAGTTGCGCCGCGAGGATCGGCAACGTGATCGTCACCGCGCCGAGCAGCCACAGATAACGTTTGCCATCCGACCAGCCCGAGGCCGGTCCGTCGGTCGTTGCCATCGTCTCCCTCCATTGGGGGCCGGCTGCGCCTGCAAGCGCGACGGCCGCTCGTGTCATTTCGTCGTGGTTGGTCCGCGATGCAGCGTGAGGCATGCGCGGCACCGGATCGATCGTCCGGCTGTGCCAGTTATACGACGGCCGCGGCCGCTTTCCAAACTCAGGCGCTAGGCGCGAAACTCCAAACGGCGGACCGCATGTTGGGCTCGCGGGCGGGCGGCGACGCCGGACGATTGAAACGGGCGTCGCGCAGCGCGATCCTCCCGCAAGGCCTGCGTTCTGATCAGATGAATGCATGCCGAGGCCTGTGCGACAGACGACGGCCGACGCTGCAACGAATGTTGCGTCGCAATATCGATCGCGCGACGAGGACGGCGCGCGCCGCGTTTTCGCATGTGCGGATGCCGGGCGCTGACGGTTTCGACGCCTCCGCATCGGACGTCGATTGCTGGAATGCCCGAGTGACAAGCCGAGCGAGGCGCACGGTCCGAAGGCCGGACGCGATCGTCGTGACGGTTCGCCGACCGACGGCAGCATGCTGCACCTGCACAGCGGCGGCGGCCCGCACGCGCTTGCGTTGCGCGCCGACTCTCGATCGGCGCGGCCGTTTGAAAATAACGATTTGACTCATGCCCCGCTTTCGGTTGAAGCTAGTAGCTTGCTGTCCGAAGGGGGCTGTGCCTGCATGAGTTCGACCTTGACCGTTCGTCGTATCGCTGCCGACCAGGGCAGCGTGTATCGCGAACTCCGCGCCGCGTCGCTTCGTGAGCCCTACGCGCCGGGCGAAGCGCCGGAGGCCGAATTGCTGAGCGTCGACGCCGACGCGGCGGCGGCCATTGCCGCGTTGCGCGCCGCGTCCGACGAGTCGACGACTTTCCTGCTGTACACCGAAGGCCATCCGGCCGGCATGATCGGCGCGTATTTCGACAATACGCCCGAGCGGCGCGCGTTCGTCAGCGAACTGTGGGTCGCTCACGCGGTGCGCCACCTGCGCGGCGGCGTGCTGCTGCTCGAAACGGCCACCGGCTGGCTGGCCGAGCGCGGCGCGCGGGACATCTACGCATGGATTGCCGATGCGAACCGCGACGCGATCCGTTTCTACGAGCGCGCCGGCTTCGGCAACACGGGCGAGCACGCGCCGGTCGCGCGGATGCCCGGCGCGATGAAGTCGTTGTTCGTATCCCACATCGATACACCGTGACGCGCGCCGGTGCGGGCCCGCGCCGAGCGACGAAGGCCCGTGTACGCGTCCCGCTGTCCGCGCGCCGGTCGCGCGCGTCTTGCGACACCGCTTGCCAGGTCGCCCAAAAATAATGGCCGGCCGCTTGGACGCCTGTAAAATACGCAAAAAATTTTTGCAGAGTGTCCATGTCGCTTAAAAAATCGCCATTCTTCGAGCTGCGCAGCGGATCGGTCGATACGTTGCTGTTCACCGTGAAGACGACCGATCTCGATGCGTTGCGTGCCGAACTGGTCAAGCGCTTCGAAGCGACTCCCGAATTTTTCGCCGACGACGTCGTCGCGATCGACGTCCGCCGCCTGGCGGAGGGCGAACGCGTCGCGCTCTCGGACATCCGCCAGATGCTGAACGACGTGCGGATGCGTCCGGTGGGTGTCGTCGCGCAGGCGTCGCAGGCGTGGGCGGCCGAAGCCGGCCTGCCGTTGCTCGAGGCGCGCGATCGCCGCGGGGCCACGGCGAAGCCGGAGCCGGCCGACGAGGCCGAGCCGCCTGTCGCTGCGGCGGCAGCGGAAGCGGTGCCGGAACCGGCGCCAGAGCTCGCACCGAGCGCGCCCACGACGGGTGCGCAGACGCTGGTGATCGACCGGCCGCTGCGTTCGGGGCAGCAGATTTACGCGAAAGGGGACCTCGTGGTGCTCGCGCCGGTCAGCCACGGCGCCGAGATCATCGCGGAAGGCAACATCCACATCTACGCGCCGTTGCGCGGCCGCGCACTCGCGGGCGTGCACGGCAACCACGATGCGCGCATTTTCTGCACGTGTCTGGAGCCGGAACTGATTTCGATCGCGGGTATCTATCGAACCACCGAGAACCCGTTGCCCGCCGACATACTGGGTAAAGCGGTGCAGATCCGGCTCGAAGAGGAAAAACTGATGATCGAACCGCTGCGCCTGACGTGATTCACGCGCTGCGCTCCGGATCGATCGGCTCTCATTGACGAACACAGGGTATTGGGTAAATGGCAAAAATCATCGTGGTGACTTCGGGCAAGGGCGGCGTAGGCAAGACGACGACGAGCGCCAGCTTCGCGTCCGGCCTTGCGCTGCGCGGCCACAAGACGGCCGTGATCGACTTCGACGTCGGCCTGCGCAACCTCGATCTCATCATGGGCTGCGAGCGTCGCGTCGTGTACGACCTCGTGAACGTGATCCAGGGCGAAGCGAACCTGAACCAGGCGCTGATCAAGGACAAGAAGTGCGAGAACCTGTTCATCCTGCCGGCGTCGCAGACGCGCGACAAGGATGCGCTCACGCGCGACGGCGTCGAGAAGGTGCTGAACGACTTGGCCGCGATGGACTTCGAATTCATCGTCTGTGACTCGCCGGCCGGTATCGAGGCCGGTGCACTGCACGCGATGTACTTCGCCGACGAAGCGCTGATCGTCACGAACCCGGAAGTGTCGTCGGTGCGCGACTCGGACCGCATCCTCGGCATCCTGTCGTCGAAGACCAAGCGCGCGACCGAAGGCAAGGAGCCGATCAAGGAGCATCTGCTGATCACCCGCTACAGCCCGAAGCGCGTGAGCGAAGGCGAAATGCTGTCGCTCGAGGACATCAGCGAGATCCTGCGCATCAAGCTGATCGGCGTGGTGCCGGAGTCGGAAGCCGTGCTGCACGCATCGAACCAGGGCTTGCCGGCCGTCCATATCGACGGCACCGACGTCGCCGAAGCGTACAAGGACGTCGTCGCGCGCTTCCTCGGCGAGGACAAGCCGCTGCGCTTCACCGATTACCAGAAGCCGGGCCTGCTGCAGCGCCTCTTCGGCAGCAAGTAACGGAGGCCGCCCATGTCCATTCTTTCGTTTCTCCTCGGTGAGAAGAAGAAGTCCGCGTCGGTCGCGAAGGAGCGCCTGCAGCTCATCATCGCGCACGAGCGGGTCGGCGGTCGTCCGCCGGCCGATTACCTGCCGGCGCTGCAGAAGGAACTCGTCGCGGTCATTTCGAAGTACGTGCAGATTTCGAACGACGACATCCGCGTGAGCCTCGAGCGCCAGGACGATCTCGAAGTGCTCGAAGTGAAGATCGAGATTCCGCAGGCCTGAGCTGTTCGCTCCCTCTCCGCACGGCGGCGCCACGCCGCCGTGCGCGTCTTACGCCCTGTTGCACTTTCGGGCACGCCGTAACACGGCGCCTGTCGGCCGCTCGCCGGCCTCCCGCATTGAACGAATACGCTCGCGTCATTCGTCAATCAGGAGGTTGTGATGGCTGTCTCTACTGTTCAACGCCGTATCGTTTCGCTGGCCTTGTGCGTCGCGGGCCTGTCGGCCGTCGTCGCGCCGCTCGCCGCGCGCGCGGACGAGATTCTCGTCGGCGCGCCGCTGATGGTGCCGTCGGGCCGGATGGTCGTCGCGGAGCCGGTCGCGATGCCGGCCGAGCAGATCGTCGTCGTCGCGCCGAACGCGCCGCCGCCGGTTCGCTACGAGGTCGTGCCGGACGCGCGCGTCGGCTACGTGTGGGAGCGCGGTCACTGGCGCTGGGAGCATGGCCGTTACGTCTGGATCGGCGGCCACTGGGAAGCCGAGCGTATCGGCATGCACTGGGTGCCCGGCCACTGGGATCAGCGCGGGCCGAACTGGTTCTGGACCCGCGGCCACTGGGCCTGACCGGGGGCTGCGATGAAACGGACCGCCATCGCGATTGCGCTCGTCGCCATCACGCTCGCGGGCTGTATCGTCGTGCCGGCCCGGCCGATTTACTATCGGCCCGCGCCGGTGGTGATCTACTGAGGGTCGCGCGGGTCGGCTGCCGTCGACGCCGGCGAGTCGGCATCGGGCCGTGCCGCAGAGGCGTGCGCTGCGTCGTGGCCGGCTGCGGGTGCCGATCCGGATGACGGCGATTGCGCCTGCGTCGCGACCTCTGCGTCGCCGTCTTCTTCGCGCAGCGTGTCGAGCGGATCGGCTGGCGCATCCTGCGGCTCCGTGACGCCGCTCGCGGCCGTAGCCGCCGCGGCAGCGGCAGCCGCCGCTGGTGCCGTAGCGGACGGTGCGGCGGCCGGCGGCGCGAGATAGCGCTCCGCGAGCGTTTCATAGAGCGGCGGGGCGAAGAAGCGCGCGATGCGGCTCGACACCAGCGCGGTCGCCATCAGCGAAATCACGAGCGCGTGGCCGTTGATCATCTCCATCACGATCACGAACGACGTGATCGGCGATTGCGTGACCGCCGCGAGGTAGCCGACCATCGCGAGCGCGATCAGCATCGGCAGGCTCATGTTGCCGAACGCGAGGTGCAGCAGGTTGCCGAACCCCGCGCCGATCGACAGCGACGGCGCGAAGATCCCGCCCGGGATGCCGGGCAGGTACGACCCGACCATCGACACCATCTTCAGAAACGGATAGAACACCGACAGCTGCTCGTGGCCGTCGAGCAGCCCGCGTGCCTCGGCATAGCCGCTGCCGAACGTCGTGCCGCCCGACACGATGCCCACGACGGCGATCACGAACCCGCACAGCGCGGCGAACGCGATCGGGCGCTCGCGATACAGCACGAGCAGGCGCGCGGGCAGCCAGCGTCCGGTGTTGAGCAGCAGCCAGCTGAACAGGCCGCCGGCGATGCCCGTCACGATCGCGGTGACGAGCACGGCGACCGCCAGCATCTTCGGGAAATGCTGGCCGGCGTTGATCGTGCCGAAGTACGTGTAGTTGCCGTTCACGCCCAACGCGACGACGCCGGCGAGGATGATCGCGGTGATCAGCACGCCGCTTGCGCGCGCGGAGAAGCTGCGCGTGAGTTCCTCGATCGCGAACACGATACCGGCGAGCGGCGTGTTGAACGCCGCGGACAGGCCGGCCGCCGCGCCGGCGAGCACCAGCTGCCGTTCGATTTGTGCGTTCGAGCGCGGATAGAGGCGCCGCAGGTTGAACATCAGCGCGGCGCCGACCTGCACGGTCGGGCCCTCGCGGCCGATCGTGAAGCCGCCCAGGATCCCCAGGAACGAAACCAGCACCTTGCCGAACAGGATGCGCAGCGTCAGCAGCCGCGAGCCGAATGCGCGCGGGCTCGCATGCAGCGTCGCGATGACTTGCGGAATCCCGCTGCCCTCGGCGCCGCGGAAGAAGCGGCGGGTGATCCACGCGGACGCCGCGGCGATCGACGGCGTCAGTAGCAGCGGCAGCCAGGCGGCGTGCTCGCGCATCGTGCGGAACGTGTCGTAACCCCAGTCGATCAGCCGCGCGTACAGCACGGCCGCGAGACCGACGGCGATGGCGCCGAGCCAGAAGACGCCGAACTGGCGCCAGATTCGCAGCGAGCGTCGGGTGAGGAGCGGAAACAGACGGGAAAGCGGGGCGGGAAGCTCTGAGCGTTGCATCGGCGTCGGCCGGCAGGGCAAAGGCGCATTATAGGAAGATTCGGATGCCATGGGCGCATGACAAAACTTTACGAAAACGACGCATTTTGTTGCAAATGTAATCTTGGTGTAATGTGTGGGGTCGCCAAGCGTCGTTAGCATGGCGAAATGGCAGGCCATTCCCCACAAGAAAAGTGAAACGCATCCTCATCGTAAAAGTGACCTCGCTCGGCGACGTCGTCCAGACGTTGCCTGTCGTCGCGGACCTCCATCGTGCGTTCCCCGGTGTGGCGGTCGACTGGGCCGTGGACGAATCCTGCGCCGAAGTCGTGCGCTGGCACCCCGGCGTCAGCAACGTGCTGTGCGCGCCGCTGCGGCGTTTCAAGAAGCTGCGCAACGGCGGTGACTTCAAGGCGATCTCCGCGTCGATCGGCGCGTTGCGCGCGCATCGCTACGATGCGGTCATCGATCTGCACGGCGTCTACAAGAGCGCGATCATCTCGGCGCTGGCGCGCGCGGGGCGCCGCGTCGGCTACCAGACCCAGGATCTCGGCGAGACGGGTGCGCGTTTCGCGTACTCGCATCGTTTCGGCCCGCGGCCGGACTGCGACGCGTGGCACGGCATGCGCGTGAGCGCCGGCGAGGCGCTGGGCTATGTCCCCGAAGGCGTCGCCGATCACGGGATCGTCGCGCCGCAGGACGCGCGCCTGCCGGCCGCACTGACCGACGGCGCGCCGTTCGTGCTGCTGTTTCATGCGACGTCCAATCCGGACAAGCAATGGCCTGCCGATCACTGGGCCGCGCTGGCCACGCAGATGATCGCGCGCGGCGTGCGCGTCTTGCTGCCGTGGGGATCGCCGGCCGAACACGACGACGCGCAGCAGATCGCCGCGCGGGCGCCCGGCGCGATCGTGCTGCCCGCGATGTCCGTGCGCGAACTGGGCGCGGCGATCGGTCTGGCGACGCTCGTGGTCGGTGTCGACACCGGCTTCGTGCATATGGCGCACGCATTGAAGCGCCCGACCGTGATGATCTTCGTCGCGACGTCGCGGCACCATTGCGGCATCGGCGGCGCGCCGCACGCGCTGTCGATCGGCGAGCCCGGTGCGCCGCCGTCGGTTGCGCAGGTGCTCGACGCGATCGATGCGGTCGGCCCGGCGCATGGCGCGCGGCGTGTGCGCTTGACGGCCTGACGGGGCTATCGACGCCGCTGTGCGCGCGAGCGCTTCACGCGAGCAACGCTTCGACCGTCACCACCGCCGCGATCGCGGCCAGATTCGCCAGCAAGGCTTCGACGAGCAGCCCGCGCCAGCTTTGCGGCCGAAAGCGCGCGGCGAGCAGCAGCGCGCTGCCGAGCGCGAGCGCGAGGATCAGCACGAGGTCGGCGTTGTTCAGATGGACGTTCATCGCGGCGCCTCCTTGAGATGGAGAAGTTCCGGGCGCGGTGCGCCCGGCTCCGAGTATAGGCAGCGCCGCGCGCCGTACAACGGGGGCTGTCCCGGAGTTCAGACGAGCGATGCGTCGCGGGTTTCGCGCATCAGCAGCACGCCGATCAGGCTCAGTGCCGCCGCGACCGACACATAGCCGCCGACCCACGACAGGCCGCCGCGCGCGGCGAGCAGCTGCGCGATGTACGGCGCGATCGACGCGCCGAGGATCCCGCCGAGGTTGTACGCGACGCCGGCGCCTGTGTAGCGGACGTTGGTCGGGAACAACTCGGGCAGCAGCGCGCCCATCGGCGCGAACGTCACGCCCATCAGGAACAACTCGAGCGTCAGGAACAGCGCGACGAGCGGCATCGAGCCGCTGCCGAGCAGCGGCTCCATCGCGAAGCCGGACAGCAGCGCGGCGATCGCGCCCGCGGCCAGCACCGGCTTGCGCCCGAAGCGGTCGGCCGCCCACGCCGACAGCGGCGTCGCGAGCCCCATGAACACCACGGCGAAGCACAGCAGGCCGAGGAAGCTCTGGCGCGGAATATGCAGCGCCGACACGCCGTACGACAGCGAGAACACCGTCGAGATATAGAACAGCGTGTAGCAGACCACCATCGCGAGCGCGCCGAGCAGCGTCGGCTGCCAGTGTTGGGAGATCAGCGTCGCGACCGGTACGCGCACGCGTTCGTCGCGCTCGAGCGCGGCCTGGAAGGCCGGCGTCTCGGCGATCTTCAGTCGTACGTACAGGCCCACCGCGACGAGCACCGCACTGACCAGGAACGGAATCCGCCAGCCCCAGCTGCGGAACTGTTCGTCCGACAGCGACAGCGCGAGCGCGAAGAACAGCCCGTTCGACATCAGGAAGCCGACCGACGGACCCAGTTGCGGAAACATCCCGAACCAGCCGCGCTTGCCGGGCGGCGCGTGTTCGGTCGCGAGCAGCGCCGCGCCGCCCCATTCGCCGCCGAGGCCGATGCCCTGGCCGAAGCGCAGCACGCACAGCAGCACCGGCGCGAGCGTGCCGATCGTGTCGTAGCCCGGCACGAAGCCGATCGCGGTGGTCGAAATGCCCATCACGAGCAGCGACGCGACCAGCGTCGACTTGCGGCCGATGCGGTCGCCGAAGTGACCGAACAGGAACGAGCCGATCGGCCGGGCGATGAACGCGATGCCGAACGTCACGAATGCCGACAGCGCCTGCGCGGTCGCGGAGCCGTGCGGGAAGAACACGGGCCCGATCACGAGCGCCGCGGCCGTCGCATACACGTAGAAATCGTAGAACTCGATCGCGGTGCCGATGAAGCTCGCGAACACGATGCGCCGATGGCTGACGGCGCCGGCCGAGCCGGTTGCGCGTGCAACGGCCGGGGGGAATGCGGACATGGATGTCTCCGTTTTATCGTTGGGGTGTTCGGCCGCGGCGAGCGCGGACTGGCGCAGCCGGGCGCGGCCGAGCGGATGACGCGGTGGCGTTGCGCGCCGCGTGTCGTGGCGCGGGCATCGCCCGCCGTTCGACGATGGAGACGGATAGGCCGCCGCCGCCGGATGCCGGCGTGATCGGCTCGCGTGCCGGATGCGGCGTGCGAACGCGTGCGCGGCGGGATGGCCGCGCAATGGCGAAAAATTATAGCGAGCGCGGCCGCGGAGCGGTAAGTGCGGAGTGCCGACGGTTCAATCGAGCGATTGCGCCTGCGCGGACGCGGTGCTCTGCAGCGCGAAGCGGCCGTCGTCGTTGAAGAGCCAGCCTTCCAGTATCTCCAGCCGGCCGTTGCCGTCGAGCAGTTTCGGCGGCGGAGGAGGCAGCGGCGCCGAGCGGCGCAGCGACGCCAGCGCAAGGGCTTCGGCCTCGCTGTCGCCGTTGCTGCGATAGACGGAAGCATTGACGACGCGGCCGCCGCGATCGACGGTGAACGCGACGACGACGAGCGAGCGCAGCATCGCCTGCGGCGTGCCGCGCGACACGCCCGACGGGTTGTGGTCGGCCACGCACCGCGCGACTTCGACGCGATACTGGTCGAGGTTCGCGCTGCGCACGACCGACGGGATCGTCAGCACCGAGTGCAGCGACGGCGGCGGCGTGATCGTGCAGGCGGCGAGCAGCGGGATGGCGACGAGCACGGCAATACGCCGCCGGCTGGCGCACGGGCGGAGAACGGAGCGCATGGGGAAGTGCCGGAGGGTGACGATACAAAAATGATAGGCGTCCGCGCGCGGCGTGTTATCCGGGGAAACGCATAGCGCGCGAAACGCGCCGTCGCGATGCGCGGATAACGGCAACCGGTGCGGCGCCGGGGCCACGTCGCGATTCGACGCGGCGGATGCAGCCACGGCCGAACGCGTTCAGTAGCCGTGCGTCACGAGCGCCAGAACGGACAGATCCGGATGTGTGCCGTCGACGATGCTTTTACCGATGTGCACGGCTTCGCGCACCGCTTCGTCGAGGCTCGCGAAGCTCTCTTCGCCGTCGGCATGGAACGCCACCGCATGATCGGGCAGGGCGGGATTCACGCCCGGATGGCACACATAGCCGGTGTAGGTATAACGCGCGTCGCTGCCGGGCGCGAGGCCGGGCACGACATGAATTTCGAAGCCTTCGTAATCGACGTGATCGGTCGCGGTCGACAGTTCGGTCATGGCGGTCTCCGTGTGCCGCGCGCGGGGATGGTGCGGGCGGCAGCGAGTCGCGGCGGCGGTCGTGTCGCCGTGCTGATCGAATTCTAGGCGATGGCGGCGCGGGTCGTCAGTGTTGCGTGTAGTGGGCCTTCGCTGCACGAAGCGGCCCGCAGTCGTTCTCACACCCGCTACGATCCCGCGGCAGCGCCGCTCAACGGGCGCAGCGCGCGTCCTTGCGCTGAATGACGAGGATCACCGGATATTTCTGGCCGTGATCGAGCTCCACCGGGGCGACGACGGTCAGCGTCGCCGGGTCGGAATCGTCGTACACGCTGACCTGCTCGTTGCGGATGTAGGTCACGCCGGTGCAGTTCGATGCGCGCCCGTCGTCCGACACCTTGCACTGCAGCTCGTTTTCCTTCAGGTAGTTGTACGGCGTCGGGCTCGCCAGATATTCGCGCAGGCTGCGCGGCGAGCCGCCGACGCCTTTCACGTACGCGATCGCGCACGACGGCGTTTGCGCGTCGGCGTCGGAGGCGGAATCGGCAGCCGCCGCATGCGTGCCGACCGTGGCCAGCAGCGCGACGAGCGAGGAGGCGATGAAGGGTTTCATGACGTGGGTGTCCCGTTTCGCGGTTCGGAGCGCCGGATTGTAACGGCATCCGGCGGCGCGCGTCGGCGCGTTGCGGCGCTGCGCGTGCAAACGCCGCGGACAAACAAAAACCCCGTCATTCGATGAATGGACGGGGTTTGGCGAATTTCCTGGCGGAAGCGGTGAGATTCGAACTCACGGACAGTTTCCCGTCGCCGGTTTTCAAGACCGGTGCCTTAAACCGCTCGGCCACGCTTCCACGCGAGGCGTGCATTGTAACCGAAATGCCGCGTCGTTCCGCGTCAATCGTCGCGCAGGAACAATTCCTGCAGGTCGTTGAGAAAGCGCTGGCCGAGCGGCGTCGGCGCGATCTGCGTGAAGTCGCGCGTGATGAGCCCGCGGCGTTCCGCTTCGTTCAGCGCCGGCTCGATCGTGCCCATCGGCAGGCCGGTGCGTTCGGCGAAGCTGTGGACCGGAAAGCCCTCCACGAGCCGCAGCGTGTTCAGCATGAACTCGAACGGCAGGTCGCGCGCGCCCACTTCACGTTCTTCCTGCACCGGCGTGCCGGCCATCGCCTGTTCGATGAAGGTGGCCGGATGCTTGTAGCGCGCCTGGCGCAGGATCCGGTTCGGGAACGACAGCTTCGTGTGGGCGCCCGCGCCGATTCCGAGATAGTCGCCGAAGCGCCAGTAATTCAGGTTGTGCTTGCACTGATGATTCGGCTTCGCATACGCGGACACCTCGTAGCGGCCGTAGCCGGCCTCGGCCGTGCGCTCGTGGATCCATTCCTGCATGTCGGCCGACGCGTCGTCGTCCGGCACGACCGGCGGAAACTTCGCGAACAGCGTGTTCGGTTCGAGCGTCAGGTGATAGAGCGACAGATGCGGCGGCGCATACGACAGCGCCGTCTCGATGTCGGCGCGGCATTCGGCGAGCGTCTGGTTCGGCAGCGCGAACATCAGGTCGAGGTTGAAGTTGTCGAAGGTCTGCGCGGCGATCTCGACGGCCGCGCGCGCCTGCGCCGCGTCGTGAATGCGGCCGAGCGCCTTCAGATGACCTTCGTTGAAGCTCTGGATGCCGACCGACAGGCGGTTCACGCCGCTCGCGCGAAACTGCGCGAACTTCGCCGCTTCGAACGTGCCGGGGTTCGCCTCGAGCGTGATCTCGGCGTCCGCGTCGAGCGGCAGCAGCGCGCGCACGTCGGACAGCAGCCGGTCGAGGCCGGCCGCCGACAGCAGGCTCGGCGTGCCGCCGCCGATGAACACCGTATGCACCTGGCGGCCCCACACGAGCGGCAGCGCCTGCTCGAGATCGGCGCGCAGCGCGTCGAGATACTCGGTTTCCGGGAAGCGCTCGCCTTTCCATTCGTGCGAATTGAAATCGCAGTACGGACACTTGCGCACGCACCACGGAAAATGCACGTACAGCGCGAGCGGCGGCAGCGACGTGAGCCGCACCTGCCCGGGCGACGTGAACGTCGCGACGACGCGCGCGCCGGTTTGCGCCGCCTGGCTCATGCGGCCTCCGGTTGCGAAGGCGTGACGTAGACGATCATGCGGTTTCCTCTGCGAGCCGCGCGAGCAGCGCGTCGAGCGCAAGCGCTCGATGGCTGTGCGTGTTCTTCACGGCCGGCTCGAGCTCGGCGGCCGTCGCGCCGAGCGCCGGCACGTAGAAATACGGGTCGTAGCCGAAGCCGTGCTCGCCGCGCGGGGTGTCGACGATCTCGCCGATCCAGCGCCCTTCGGCGAATAGCGGCTCGGGATCGTCCGGATGACGCACCAGCGCGAGCACGCAGCAATAGTAGGCGCGGCGGTCGTCGACGCCGCGCAGCTGCTCGACCAGATGCGCGTTGTTCGCCGCGTCGCCGCGAGCGCCGCCGGCACGCTGCGCATAGCGCGCCGAATAGACGCCCGGCGCGCCGCGCAGCGCGCGCACGCACAGGCCGGAATCGTCGGCGATCGCCGGCAGGCCGGTGAGGCGCGCCGCATGACGCGCCTTGGTCAGCGCATTCTCGATGAACGTGCCGAACGGCTCGTCGGCCTCGGGCACGGCCAGCTCGCCCTGCGGGACGATCTCGATGCCGACCGTCGAGAACAGCGCCGCGAATTCGCGCAGCTTGCCGGCGTTGTTCGACGCGAGCACGATGCGCGACAGCGGCGCGGCAGTGCGATCGTCAGACATGGTCGGCGCCCAGAACGTCCTTCTGCAGCTGCACGAGCCGGCCGATGCCGGCTTGCGCGAGGTCGAGCAGCGCGTTCATTTCGGCGCGCGAGAACGGCACGCCTTCGGCGGTGCCCTGGACTTCGACGAAGCCGCCGGCGCCCGTCATCACGACGTTCATGTCGGTGTCGCAGCGCGAGTCTTCCGCGTAGTCGAGGTCGAGCACGGGCGCGCCTTCGTACACGCCGACCGAGATCGCCGCGACGTGATCGGTGATCGGCGAGCGCGCGAGCTTGCCGGCCGCGATCAGCTTCGACACGGCGTCGTGCGCGGCGACGAACGCGCCGGTGATGCTCGCCGTGCGCGTGCCGCCGTCGGCCTGGATCACGTCGCAGTCGATGTTGATGGTGCGCGGGCCGAGCGCTTCCAGATCGAACACCGCGCGCAGCGCGCGGCCGATCAGGCGCTGAATCTCCTGCGTGCGGCCCGTCTGCTTGCCGCGCGCCGCTTCGCGATCGCTGCGTGTGTGCGTCGCGCGCGGCAGCATCCCGTATTCGGCGGTCAGCCAGCCCTGGCCGCGCTCGCGCAGGAATTCGGGCACGCGTTCCACGACGCTCGCCGTGCAGATCACCTTGGTATCGCCGAATTCGACGAGCACCGAGCCTTCGGCGTGTTTCGTGTAGTGGCGCGTGAGGGCGACCTTGCGCAGTTCGTCGGCGCGACGGCCGCTCGGGCGGGACAGGGATGACGTCATCGGGAATCGGGCACGGAAGAGGAAACCCCGATTTTAGCGCCGAACGGCGGCCTTGCCCGGCGGGGTCGCGCGCAAAAATGGGATAATGCGCGCTTCCCGCCCCGCGCCTTGCAATGCGCCGGGCGCCTCGACTTATTCCCGCCCGATCCGGGCACACCCACGGCGAGACGAACCATGATCTACAGCATGACGGGCTATGCGAGCGCGACGCGCGAACTCGCGACGGCTGCCGGCAACGGCGGCGCGAGCGTGTCGGTCGAACTGCGCACCGTGAACTCGCGTTTCCTCGACCTCAATTTCCGGATGCCCGACGACGTGCGCGCGTGCGAGCCGGCGCTGCGTGAAATGCTGATGAACAAGCTGTCGCGCGGCAAGGTCGACGTCCGTATCAACCTGCAGCGCGGCGAGCAGAGCATCGGCGCGGGCGCGCTGAACCAGACGGCGCTCGGCCAGCTCGCCGAGCTCGAGCGCTCCGTGCTCGATGCGTTCCCGGGCGTCGGCCGCCTGCGCGCCGGTGAAGTCCTGCGCTGGCCCGGCGTGCTGGCCGAGAGCGGCGTGTCGGCGGACGCGATCCGCGACGCGGTGCTCGCGTGCGGCAAGGAAGCGATCGGCGAGCTGGTCGTGGTGCGCTCGCGCGAAGGCGCGCAACTTGCGACGATGCTGCTGTCGAACGTCACCGAAATGGAGGCGATCGTCGCGCGCATCACGCCGCTCGTGCCGGAGCTGATCGCGAAACATCAGCAGAAGATCGTCGAGCGGCTGCAGGAAGCGCTTGGCCTCGCGGCGCCGGAAGGCAGCGCGACGATCGTCACGCGCGAGGAAGCGGCGGAGCGCATTCGTCAGGAAGTGACGATGTACGGCATCCGCATCGACATCGCGGAAGAGCTGTCGCGCCTCACCGCGCACCTGAACGAAACGCGTCATGTGATCGAGAAGGGCGGCCGCGTCGGCAAGCGTCTCGACTTCATGATGCAGGAACTGAATCGCGAAGCGAACACGCTCGGCTCGAAGGCGGCGGCGAAGGAGCTCGCCGACGCATCGATGGCGCTCAAGCTGTTGATCGAGCAGATGCGCGAGCAAGTGCAAAACCTGGAGTAACAGAGATGAAACGATCCCCATGCTCACTACGTTCGCTGCCCCCCGAGGGGGCGGCCCGGCGGAGGCTGTCATGACCGATTCCCATCGCGACGGCCACGCGTCGCATGCGCTGCACGGCGGCGTCTATCCCGGCAACCTGTTCATGGTCATCGCGCCGTCGGGCGCCGGCAAGTCGACGCTCGTGAACGCGCTGCTGTCGAAGGACAGCGACATCTGCCTGTCGATTTCGTACACGACGCGCAAGCCGCGCCCGGGCGAGCAGGACGGCCAGCACTATCACTTCACCACCGTCGAGGATTTCCGCGCGCGTCACGCCGCGCACGAATTCCTCGAAAGCGCGGAAGTGCACGGCAACTACTACGGCACGTCGCGCGTGTGGATCGAGGAGCAGATGGCGAGCGGCCACGACGTGCTGCTCGAGATCGACTGGCAGGGCGCGCAGCAGGTGAAGCGGCAGTTTCACAACGCGGTCGGCATCTTCATCCTGCCGCCATCGCTCGATGCGCTCGAGGAGCGTCTGAAGAAGCGCGGCCAGGACGAGCCGAACGTCATCACGCGACGCCTGCTCGCGGCAGGCAGCGAGATGGCGCACGCGTCCGAAGCGGAATACGTGGTGATCAACGAGAATTTCGATCGTGCGCTCGCGGAACTGGAGTGCATCGTCGCGGCGACGCGCCTGCGTTTTGGTTCGCAGTACGCGCGACATGCGGAGCTGTTCATCGAACTCGGCATCCATCTGCCCCACGCGGAATGACGCGAGGGTAGAGGGACATAAGGTAGAATAACGACTATATTCAGAAGGAATTTCCAACATGGCTCGCATTACCGTCGAAGACTGCCTGAAGCAAATCCCCAACCGCTTCGAACTGGCGCTCGCCGCCACCTACCGCGCGCGGCAGCTCGCGCAAGGCCATACGCCGAAGATCGAAAGCCGCGACAAGCCGACGGTCGTCGCGCTGCGCGAAATCGCTGCGGGTCAGGTCGGCGTCGAGATGCTGAAGAAGGTGCCGGTGTAACGCGCATCCGGCCCGTTCCAGCCATGTAGTGCACGCGCGCAACGACTCGACCTGGAGGCGAATATGAGCACCACCCCATCGTCCGCCTCCGCGGATTCGACCACCGAAGTCACGGCCCAGTCGCCTGCGCGCCAGTACATCGACGCGGTCCTCGAACAATCCTTCCGGCATCTGTTCGGGCCGACCGCCACACCGGAGCAGCCTCGCAAGCACGGCGTCGTTTCGATCGCGAATCTGACGACCGCGCTTGCCGAGTATCTCGGTCCGGACGAAATCAAAGAGGTCAAGGCGGCGTTCCACTTCAGCGACGAAGCCCACCTCGGTCAATATCGCCAGAGCGGCGAACCCTACATCACTCATCCGGTCGCCGTCGCGGAAATCTGCGCCGGCTGGAAGCTCGACGCGCAAGCCGTGATGGCCGCGCTGCTGCACGACGTGATGGAAGACCAGGGCGTGACCAAGAGCGAGCTGGCCGAACGGTTCGGCCCGAAGGTCGCGGAACTGGTCGATGGCTTGTCGAAGCTCGACAAGATGGAATTCCGCAGCCGCGAGGAAGCGCAGGCGGAAAACTTCCGCAAGATGCTGCTCGCGATGGCGCGCGACGTGCGCGTCATCCTCGTCAAGCTCGCCGATCGGCTGCACAACATGCGCACGCTCGGCGCGGTGCCGATGGAAAAGCGCCGCCGCGTCGCGCGCGAGACGCTCGACATCTACGCACCGATCGCGCACCGCCTCGGGTTGAACAACACGTATCGCGAGCTGCAGGACATGAGCTTCGCGAACTTCAACCCGCATCGCTACGCGACGCTCGAGAAGGCCGTGAAGGCCGCGCGCGGCAATCGTCGCGAGGTGATCAGCAAGATCCTCGAGGCCGCGCAGCGTGCGATGACCGACGCGAAGATCGACGCGGAAATCACCGGCCGCGAAAAGACCATCTACAGCATCTACCGCAAGATGCGCGACAAGCAGCTGTCGTTCTCGCAGGTGCTCGACGTGTACGGCTTTCGCGTCGTCGTCGACAACCCGCTCGACTGCTACACGTGCATCGGCGCACTGCATGCGCTGTACAAGCCGGTGCCCGGCAAGTTCAAGGACTACATCGCGATCCCGAAGATCAACGGCTATCAGTCGCTGCACACGACGCTCGTCGGCCCGTTCGGCGCGCCGATCGAGTTCCAGGTGCGCACGCGCAAGATGCACGAGATCGCCGAGGCCGGCGTGGCCGCCCACTGGCTGTACAAGAACGGCGGCGCCGATCTGAACGACGTGCAGAAGCGCGCGCACCAGTGGCTGAAGTCGCTGCTCGACATCCAGAGCGAAGCGGGCGATTCGAGCGAGTTCCTCGAGCACGTGAAGATCGACCTGTTCCCGGACGCCGTCTACGTGTTCACGCCGAAGTCGAAGATCATGGCGCTGCCGCGCGGCGCGACGGCGCTCGACTTCGCGTATTCGATCCACAGCGATCTCGGCAACCAGTGCGTGGCCGTGAAGATCAACAACGAATTGCTGCCGCTGCGCACCGAGCTCAAGAGCGGCGATATCGTCGAGGTGATCACGGCGCCGTATTCGAAGCCGAACCCCGCGTGGCTCGGCTTCGTGCGCACCGGCAAGGCACGTTCGGCGATTCGTCACTATCTGAAGACGATGCGCCTGAACGAGTCGGTGCAACTCGGCGAGCGGCTCGTCGACCAGAGCCTGAAGGGTTATGGGTTCGCGCTCGCCGACGTGACGCCGGAGGTGTGGGACAAGCTCGTCCAGTGGACCGGCAACAAGAGTCGCCAGGAAATCTTCGCGGACATCGGCCTCGGCCGGCGGGTGGCGGCCGTGATGGCCAAGCGCATCGAAGTGCTGATGAGCGGCCGCGACGCGGACGACGATCTGCCGAAGTCCGAGCGCCATCCCGCGCACCATGCGCCGCCGGTCGTGATCACCGGCACCGAAGGCATGTCGGTGCAGTTGTCGGCATGCTGCCGGCCGATTCCGGGCGATGCGATCATGGGCTATATCGGCATCGGCCTCGGGATGGCGATTCATACGACCGATTGCCGTGTCGCGCAGCGCATCCACCGGCGCGATCCGGGGCGCTGGATCGACGTCGAATGGGCGCCGCAGCCGGGCAGGCTGTTCGACGTCGCGGTGAAGGCGCTGGTCAAGAACACGAAGGGCATCTTCGCGCGCGTTGCGGCGGACATCACGTCGGCCGACGCGAACATCGTGCATATCGCGATGGACGAAGATCTGACGCACGAGTCGACGGTGCTGCGCTTCGTCATCCAGGTCAGCGACCGCCTGCATCTCGCGAACGTGATGCGCCGCGTGCGCACCAATCCCGACGTGATGCGGATCATGCGCGAACGCTCGACCGAGGACGGCGCGCATGCGCGTCACGACGGCGGCATGCGGATCGAGCGCGAGCGCCAGGATTACTGACGCTGCACGGTTGCGGCGAGTCGAGACGGCGGCCACGGGCCGCCGTTTTCTTTGGGGCGACGGAAGGGAAGCCGAAGAAGGGAGCGGAAGAGGGGAGCGGAAAAGAAAAAAGGGCCTTCCCGGAGGAAGGCCCTTCTGAGGTGGCGCGGCTGGCAGGATTCGAACCCACGACCCCTTGGTTCGTAGCCAAGTACTCTATCCAACTGAGCTACAGCCGCACGCAAGACGGTACTGCTTCAACTGTCGGAACCTTCTGCGATGGGAAGGCCCCCAAAAAAGTGGCGCGGCTGGCAGGATTCGAACCCACGACCCCTTGGTTCGTAGCCAAGTACTCTATCCAACTGAGCTACAGCCGCACGCAACAACAAACACTACTGCTTCGAACTGAAAGGGCCTTCGGTTTGGAAGGCCCTCGAAAAGGTGGCGCGGCTGGCAGGATTCGAACCCACGACCCCTTGGTTCGTAGCCAAGTACTCTATCCAACTGAGCTACAGCCGCACGCAGAAGCGGAAGTATAGCAGGGTTGTATAAAAAGGGAAGCCTTATCCGCAAAAAATGTCGCCTGATCTTGCGTGCCCGCGTTCGTGTACCCTTGGGGCATCAGTCATTCACGTATCGAATCAGCATCATGAACAAGGCGTTTGTCAAAGAATCGGAAGGCGACGACGACGATCTCGACCCCGGTCAGCCGGCGATCCCGGCGGGCACCAAGAACTACATCACGCCGGCCGGCCACAAGCGGCTCAGGGACGAGTTGCTGAACCTGATCGACGTCGAGCGTCCGGAGGTCGTGCGCCTCGTGTCGTGGGCCGCGTCGAACGGCGACCGGTCCGAGAACGGCGATTACATCTACGGCAAGCGGCGGCTGCGCGAAATCGACCGCCGGATCCGCTTCCTGACGAAGCGGCTCGATCTCGCCGAAGTCGTCGACGCGAGCCGGCAGGAGAACGTCGACCAGGTGTTCTTCGGCGCGACCGTCGATTACGCGACGCCGGACGGCGAGGACCACACCGTGACGATCGTCGGGATCGACGAGGTGGACCTCGACCGCGGCTGCGTCAGCTGGATCTCGCCGATTGCACGGGCGCTGATCAAGGCGAAGATCGGCGATACCGTCACGTTGATGACGCCGGCCGGCCCGCAACCGATCGACGTGCTCGACGTGCGCTATCCGGCGCGGGACGACGCATGAGCGCGTAGCGGCGTGCGGCGTCGCAGCGGTGCGTATCGACGTCCGCGGCGCCCGCACGGCCAGCCCCCATGACGGCGGCGCGATCGCCGCAGCAATGGTTCAGAAGCGGTGGCGCATACCCGCGGTGACGGCGATTTGCTTGTTCGTCGACGACGCGCTGCCGAGCCCGTTGATGTTCGCGCCGATCGCCAAGCCGTCCGCGTTGACGCGCTGGTATTCCCCTTGCAGATACAGGTCGGTGCGCTTCGACAGCGCATAGTCGGCTTGCAGGTTGAACTGGTGCCAGCTGGGCGACTGGCCGTCGAGGCGGGCATCGGTGTAGGTGTACGAGCCGGCCAGCGAGAATGCCGGCGTCAGCGCATAGCGGCCGTTCACCTCATAGTTGTTGAAGCGCGTGCCGCCCGTGAGCGCGATGCCGCGCGACACGCCCGACTGTCCGGCGCTGATGCCGGCCGAATCGGTGAGGCGGGTCTGCGTGAACACGAAGCCGGCGGTCGCCGGGCCGAAGCCGTAGTTCAGGCCGGCGCCCCAGGTACGCTGGCGGCCGGCCGCGAAGGTCCAGTCGCCGGCCACGGCGCCCGGGTCGCTCGCTGCGAGCGCCGGCGCGTTGACGTTGTTGTTCAGCTGCATGTAAGCGGCCGCGACGTTGAAGCCGAGGTAGCTGTATGACGCGCCGACGCTGTATGCGCGATTGTTCGCGAAATTCGTGGCGTTCGAGAAGCCGTACAGCGCGCCGAATTTCAGGCCGCCGTAGTTCACGCTCTGGTATTTGATGGCGTTGTTGATCCGGAACGAGTTGTTCAGGTTGTCGTTGTCGAACGGGTGCGCGAACTCGGTGCCGCCGTACTGCGTGCCCGTGAGCGACAGCGGCCCCAGGTAATCGACGACGCTGTCGTATTGGCGGCCGAGCGTGAGCGAGCCGAAGCCGTCATGCGCGAGCCCGACGAATGCCTGCCGGCCGAACTCGCGGCCGTTCTGCTTCAGCGTGCCATTGTTGATGCCGAAGCCGTTCTCCAGCGTGAAGATTGCTTTCAGGCCGCCGCCGAGATCCTCGGTACCGCGCAGCCCCCAGCGGCTGCCGTTGATCGAGCCGCTCGTTTCCTGCCACGCGCTGTGGCCGCCCTGGTTGTTCGTGTAGGTGATGCCGGCGTCGATCAGCCCGTATAGCGTGACACTGCTTTGCGCATGGGCGGCGATCGCCGGAATGCCGGCCAATGCGGCAACGATCAGCGTCTTTTTCATGATCTGTCTCCAAACGATTGTTGTCGATCGAAGCCGCAGCGGGCTGTCGCGCGCATCGCCATCGAGCGGTACGCGCGTGACATGTGGGGCAGCGGCCGCTCAGTCACCAATCCGTTTTGTAGTGTATGAAGCGCCGTGGCTCCGGTAGAGAAGCGCGTGCCGCAATACTGTATTTAGGATGGCGCAAGAATGGTCGCGCGGGCGGAGTGCCCCGATTATCCGGGCATTGCGGCGGCGCAACATACGATTGCAGTCGTCAGCAGTGCGTACTGACGTTGCGCCGTCGCGACACTGCTAACGCCGACGCCTCCGCGCAAACAATCCGATTATTGACACATCGGCAATAGAGGTTTGTGCGGAGCATGGATAATGAAAGGATGTAATCTCGCTATACTGCAGTCTCTGCTTTCCGAAGCAGACTTTTTCGTTGACGGAAAAGATCTCCAAACCTTTGTCGGCGCGACTTCCCAGTCGCGCTTTTTTTTGCCCGTCGTTCCTGTCCTTCCCCGCGGCTTCTCCCGCGCCGCTACGAGTACGAGCGTCGCTTGCGTCTCGCAGCCGGTTCCGCGTCGTTGGTTTGCGCCTGCGGCGGCGTATAGGTCCAGTCTTCCATCACGTAGTGACGGGCATCCAGCGGCGACGCCAACAGGTTTTGCCAATGGTCGCCGTGCCAGGTCGGATCGAACTCGGTGTCACACGGCGCTTCACGGGACTCGGCCAGCGCGCGGGACTTGCGGCGTGCGCGTGCGAGTCGGCTCGCGAAGCGCTTGATTCCGTCCAGCCACATGACCTTCTCCTCCAATTGCGTGACTCCAGCATCGCAACGTGGCGCGGCTTGCGCAACCGGAAAAAACCCCGAGGATTTTACCGGCATGATTCGACCCCGGTATGTTTTTCATCATTTCGATTAACGGTGCTCCATGCCCGGTAATATTGACAGGGTTTTGGCGCGAATTAGTTAATAGAAGACGAGTGTGTGCCCATTCCAATGGCATTGATGTGATTTTGATAAAGAGGGCGTTAAAAATTTGCTTGACGCGCCTCGATCGTCCAATTTATAAAGTGAGCACTCCGTCCCCGGACGCAGCGCCCATTGGGAATCGGCACGCTGTTACGGGTGTTCGGGAAGCGGCTATAAATGGTAGCTTTTTTGATCTAAACGAGTGGGGAACGAAGGTATGGATACCGGTATCGTAAAATGGTTTAACGATGCTAAAGGTTTTGGCTTTATTACATCCGACAATGGCGGCGAAGATTTGTTTGCGCACTTCTCCGAAATCCGGATGGAAGGCTTCAAGACGTTGAAGGAAAACCAGCGCGTTTCGTTCGAGGTGAAGGTCGGCCCGAAGGGCAAGCAGGCAGCGAATATCCAGGCAGCCTGACGCGCCGCGTAGTACCGATCACGTCCGGCCCCCGCATAGCGGGGGCTTTTTGCTTTTCCGGCCGCGAAAACGGTCGACGGGCGGATCGATTTCGGTTGCACTGGCCCGCGACACCCGCGCCGGTGCATACTCGCGGAAGCATCGTTTCTCCCGTCTCTTCATGTCCGACCTTTATCCGTCCGATCCTGCCAGCGAACAGCCGCTCGTCTTCGTCGACCTCGAAACCACTGGTGGATCGCCCGCCGAACATCGCATTACCGAAATCGGGGTAGTCGAAATCGGTCCGGGCCACATGTCCACATGGACGACGCTGGTCAATCCCGGGCAGCCGATCCCGCCGTTCATCCAACAGCTGACCGGTATTTCGGACGACATGGTGCGCGACGCGCCGTCGTTTGCGTCGCTCGCGCCGGCGCTGTTCGAGCGTTTGGACGGCAAGCTGTTCGTCGCGCACAACGCGAGCTTCGACCGTGGTTTTCTGCGCGCAGAATTCGAGCGCGCCGGCCTCGCATTCAACCCCGACGTGCTATGCACGGTGAAGCTGTCGCGCGCGCTGTTTCCGCGCGAGTCGCGGCATGGCCTCGATGCGCTGATCGAGCGGTATGGGCTGGTCCCCGCCGCGCGCCACCGCGCGCTCGCGGATGCGGACCTGATTTGGCAGTTCTGGCGGCAATTACACACGCTCGTGCCGCTCGAGCGCTTGCGCGACCAGATCGCACGCACGACGCGCCACTTCCGTCTGGGCGGCGACTTGACCGAAGCATGGCTCGATACCGCGCCGGCCGGATGCGGCGCCTATGCGCTGTTCGGCGAGGGCGACGAAGCGCTGTACGTCGGCCGCAGCGTGCGTGTCCGGCAGCGCTTGCGTGCGCTGCTGACCGGCGAGCGGCGCTCGTCGAAGGAAATGCGGATCGCGCAGCAGGTGCGGCGCGTCGAGTGGCGGGAGACCGGCAACGAGCTGGGCGCGATGCTCGCCGAAGCGCAGTGGATCGCGCGCCTGCGCCCGGCATACAACCGGCGACCCACGGCTGCGGCCGTACGTGCCGGTGATGCGCCCTGGCCGTTCGACGGCGCGGTCGCGTTCGAGGCGCACGGCGAGCGCAGCCTGTTTCATGTGATCGATGCGTGGCGCTACCTCGGCGTGGCCGAGTCGCTCGACGCCGCCGCGCGGCTCGCGGCGGACGGCACGGACGGCGCGTTCGAGCCCCATACGCAGCGTCTGTTGCAGACCTATCTCGCGCGCGGCCTCCAATTGATCCCGCTGGCGGCGTTCGCGGCCGCCGACTGAGAATCGCGCGCGGCTGCCTGCGATCGTGGCGGCCGGTCAGCCGATCGCGCTGGCGCCGCCCGCCGAGCAAACATGGGACAGCGCGGTGCCGAGCGCCTGCGTACGCGTCGAATCGTAGCGGGTAAGCGTCTTCCAGTTCGCGATGCTGCGCGCGAGCCGTGCCTGGCAATCCGGGGCGTCGCGCACCGGCGCGGCTTGCGCGAGCGCGGCCAGCATCTTCTGCGTGAGCTGGTCGAGCGCCGGGCGCGTGCTGGTCGCGAGGTCGGGTGGCGTTCCTTCCGGAGGTCGCGTCGCGCGCCAGTTGGCGAACAGCGCGTTTTGCACGTCCTTGCTGGCGGCGATCTGGTCCTCGAAGAAGGTGCGGGCGACCGCCGCGTCGACGCCGGCTTGGACCGCGCGCTTTTCCACCGACGCGAGCAGCGCGGCTTCGCGCGGCTTGTCTTCGATCGCCTGGTGGTTGGCCCATTTCCAGCGCGCGACCGGCTCGGCAAGCGCGAGCCGCTGCGACGCAAGGGCGACGAGATTGGTGAGCGCGGTGTCGTCGCCGTCTGCGCGCGCTGCGGGCGGCGCCGAAAGGAATGCGACACCCAGCGTGGCGACAGCGAGGCTGGCACGAATGGCTTGTTTCATCGGGACGTTCGGAAGTGGCCGCAGGGGCCGTGGCGGGAAAACCAGAAGGATAGACGAAGACGGCCGCGCGGCGGAGCGACGTGACAGCGGATATTCAGCGGACGCGCCGAACCGGCACCGTCAGGCCGTTGCAGCCCGGGTGCAAAGCGATCTGCGCACGAAACGCAGCGAGAAACCGCACGATCTCGATCGACACGCGACGGTTACGGAACGGAACGCGCGATCACTTCGGCGCGTAGAGCTTGTGCTGCTCGTCGAAGAATGCCCGGACGTGCTCGGGCAACTCGGCGAGGAACTCGACGCCGACGGGCTCCGGATCCGGGCTCATTACTTGCTCGGGCGGCGGCATGCGGGTTGGTCTTTCATCCATGATCGTTTCTCCAGCGGGTTCAATAATTATCAACCTCGCGCTCGGATTTATGCCAGAGGCGAATCGTTAGTTTTTGTCTCTGTTGTATTAACGGCACATGCATTGGCGCGCGCTGTCCGATGCCGACTATTGCGCCGCGCAGGATCGGCAACGATCGGTCCGCTTGTTATACTTCGCGCGCACTTTTTCCTCGACCGCGATGACACGAAAGACGCGATGGATCGGCCTCGTCTGGCTGGCGCTGGTACTGAACGTACTGTCGCCAGTCATCGGCTATGCGCGCGTCGCGGCGAGCGGTTCCGGCGCGCTTCCGCTCGAGCTGTGCAGTGCGGCCGGCGCCCACCGCGTCGTGTTCGCACCGTCCGCCGACGAGCAGGGCACGGCGTCGTTCGACCATGCCGCCGTACCGCACTGCGTGTACTGCCCGGGCTTCGCGTCGAACGTCGCGCTCGCCACCAGCGTGCCTGTCTTGCCCGGCTTCGTGCGCGCGTTCGCCTACCGGGCCGTCGCACCTGTCGTGCCCGATCGTCCCGGGCAGCCTATCCGACTCGCGCAGCCGCGCGGCCCGCCTGAAAACGTCCCGATCTGATTGATATCGTCCGCGCGCCTCGACGGCGCGCGTGCCGCCCGCGGGCGCGTTCCGCGCGCCACGCCTCACGCGCGCGCTGCGTGCGCTCGCGTGCTGCGGCATTCGGTCACGTTTTCAGGAATTGATCCATGTCGTTCACCTTCGCCGCGCGCCCGCCGCGCGGACGGCTCGCGCTCGCGTGCGCGACCGCTTTCGTATGGCCGCTCGCGCAAGCGGCCCCGATCGACGGCGCGTCCGCCGATCCGACCTCCGGCGCGACGCGCGTGTCCGCCGACGGCGTGCCGTCCGCTGCCGTACCCACGCCCGCACCCACGCCCGCACCCACGCCGACCGGCGACACGCTCAGCGCCGTCAGCATCACCGCCCAGCGCCAAAGCGTCGATCCCGACACGCCGGCCGTCGTCGAGTCGATCACGCGCGAGCAGATCGACTCGCACACCAACACCAGCACCGAGGACGCTCTGAAGTACGCGCCCAACCTGATGGTGCGCAAGCGCTACATCGGCGACCGCAACAGCGTATTCGCCGGGCGCGACTTCAACGAGCTGCAGAGTGCGCGCGGGCTCGTCTATGCCGACGGCCTGCTGCTGTCGAACCTGCTCGGCTCGAGCTACGCGTATCCGCCGCGCTGGTCGCTGATCGCCCCCGACGACATCGCGCGCGTCGACGTGCTGTACGGCCCGTTTTCCGCGCTCTATCCGGGCAACGCGATCGGCTCGACCGTGCTGCTGACGACGCGCAAGCCCGACCGGCTCGAGGCGTCGGTGTCGACGCAGTTCTTCACGCAGCGCTATCGCGACGGCTACGGGTTCGCGGACAGCTTCGGCGGCAACCATCAGACGGCGAGAATCGCGAACCGCATCGGCAGGTTCTGGTTTTCGCTGTCGCTCGACCGGCTGGAGAACGATGGCCAGCCGATGCAGTATGCGAGTCCCAATGCCGCGTACAACCCGCGGCTCGGCGCGACGGTGCCCGTGACCGGCGCGGCCACCGACATCGGGCCCAACGGCAAGCCGCGCACGATCGTCGGCGTGCAGAACATCGAGCGGACCGAGCAGCTCAACGGCACGGTGCGGATGGGCTATGCGTTCACCGACCACGTCGATGCGACCCTCACGCTCGGTCACTGGGAAAACCACTACCGGCAGCACGGCGCCACCTTCCTGCGCGACGCGGCCGGCAATCCGGTGTACGGCGGCAACGTGTCGATCGGCGGCCGCAACATGACCGTCGCGCCGAGCGCATTCGCGCCGCAGCGCGGCGACCAGGAGAACTGGCTGTACGCGCTCGGGCTGAACGGCCGGCTCGATTCCGGCTGGAGGCTGTCGGGCGTGGTGTCGGCCTACGACGTGTCGCGCGACGTGCTGCGCGCCGCGTCGACTGCACAAGGCGGTGCGGGGACGCTGTTCGACGGCAACGGCACGGGCTGGCGCACGCTCGACCTGAAGGCCGAGGCGCCGGACGTGCACGGTCATACGTTCACGTTCGGCTATCACTACGACAACTATTTCCTGCGCAACGTCACGTACAACACGGCCGACTGGCTGGCCGGGCCGAGCGCGTCGGTCGCGAGCGTCTACCGCGGCGATACGCGCACGCAGGCGCTGTTCGCGCAGGACGCGTGGCGGTTCGCGCCCGGCTGGCTCGCAACGCTCGGCCTGCGCTACGAGCGCTGGGACGCCTACGGCGGCGCGCTCGGCAACGGGAGCGCCACGCTCGGCTACGCCGACCGCGGCGCGAATGCGCTGTCGCCGAAGGTCGCGCTGCAATGGGACGCGACCGACGTGTGGCGCTTCCGGCTGTCGTTCGCGACGGGCACGCGTTTTCCGACGGTCGGCGAGCTGTTCCAGGGAACGATCTCGAACAACGCGATCGTCAACAACAACCCGGGCCTGCGGCCGGAAAAGGCGATCGACTGGGATTTCACGGCCGAGCGCGACGTCGGCGTCGGCGTGGTGCGGGCGAGCGTGTTCCAGAGCGACCTGCGCGATTCGATCTACAGCCAGACGACGGTGTCGGGCGCAACGACGGTCACCAATATCTCGAACGTCGACCGCGTGCGCGTGCGCGGCGTCGAGCTCGCATTCAGCGGCCGCAACGTCGGGCTGCGCGGGCTCGACATCGACGCGAACGTCTCCGCCAGCAACGCGCAGATCCTGGCCGATGCCGTCAATCCGGCGTACGTGGGGTCGCGCTTTCCGCGCATCCCGCGCGTGCGCGTGAACCTGCTCGCGTCGTACCGCTTCGACGAACACTGGCTGGGAAGCGTCGGCGTGCGCTACTCGGGCCGCCAGTTCAACACGCTCGACAACAGCGACGTGAATCCCGACGTGTACGGCGGCACCAGCAACTTCACGATCGTCGATCTGAAGGCCCGTTACAGCTTCGACCGTCACTGGAGCGCCTCGGTCGGCATCGACAACGTGACCGACCGCCGCTACTACGTGTTCCATCCGTACCCGGGCCGTACCTTCTTTGGAGAATTGAAATGGTCGCTGTGAAATCGTTCGCGGCAGCTTGCGCGTTGTGGCTCGCAACGCTGTCGTGCGCCGCCGCGCACGATCTGCGGGATACGCACGCCGCACCGCAGGCGGCCGATCCGCATGCCGCGCACATGAGCATGCAGCCGGCGCCGGCGCAGCAGAAGCCGCCGCTCGCCACCGGCGCGGCGTTCGATGCGCGGCACCGGCTGTGGGTCGCATGGGTAGAAGGCGCGCACGTCGTCGTCGCGCACTCGGATGACGCGGGCCGCACGCTGTCCGCGCCGGTCACCGTCAACGCGATGCCCGAGCCGATCTACACCAGCGCGGAAAATCGGCCGAAGCTCGCGACGAGCCCGGACGGCCGCGCGGTGTACGTGTCGTGGTCGATGCCGCTCGACGCGCCCTACACGGGGATGGTGCGCTTCTCGCGTTCGCTCGACGGCGGCGCGACGTGGAGCGTGCCGATCACCGTGCATCGCGACCGTCAGGCGATCACGCACCGCTTCGACATGATGGCCGTCGACCCGGCCGGCAACATCGCGATCGCGTGGATCGACAAGCGCGATCTCGTCGCGGCGAAGGCGGCGGGGCAGTCGTACGACGGCGCGGCCGTCTACTACGCGGTGTCGCGCGACGGCGGCGCGTCGTTCGAAGCGGAGCGCAAGGTGACCGACCACACCTGCGAATGCTGCCGGATCGCGATGGCCGTCGATCCGGCCGGCCGCATCGAGGCCGTATGGCGCAACGTGTTTCCCGGGCAGATTCGCGATCACGCGCTCGCGGTGCTGCCGATCGCGGCATCGGAGCCGGTCGTGCCGTTGCGCGCGACCTTCTCGAACTGGCGGGTCGACGCGTGCCCCGAGCACGGGCCCGCGCTCGCGATCACGCCGGACGGCACGCGCCACATCGCGTGGTTCGGCGTGGTCGACGGCCGCGCCGACGTGTTCTATTCGCGCATCGACGCAGACGGGCGGCCGCGCGGCGCGCCGTGGGCGTTCGGCGCGAATCCGGCGGCGCCGGACGAACAGGCGTCGCATGCGGCGCTCGTCGCGCGCGGCGACATCGTGTGGCTCGCGTGGAAGGCGTTCGACGGCGACACGATGCACATCAGGCTGCGCCGCTCGGACGATCGCGGCGAGCACTGGTCGGCGCCGCGCGACATCGCGTCGACGTCCGGCGCGAGCGACAACCCGCAGCTGCTCGACGATGCGGGCCGCATCTACGTGTCGTGGCGCACGCGTAACGACGGCTATCGGCTGATTCCGGTGGAGGGCGCGCAATGAAGCGAGGGTGGATCGTGGCGCTCGGCGCGCTGCTCGCGAGCGTGCCGGCATGGGCCGGCGAGCTGCAGCCGCTGCGTGCGGCCGAGGTCGCGACGCTGTACGCGAGCGCGCATGAGCGGCCGCTCGCGGTCGAGATCTGGTCGCTGGACTGCGGCTATTGTCGCGAGAATGCCGCGCATCTGGTGGCGTGGCAGCGCCGGCATCCGGACGTGCGGCTCGCGATGGTCGCGCTCGACGCTTACGACGACAGCGCTGCCGCGCTCGCCCACGCGCTCGCGCAAATGAACTTGCCGCCGCAAGTGGCGCAATACGCGAACGCGGAGCCGATGCCCGAGCGGCTGCGCGCGGCGCTCGATGCGGGATGGCGAGGAGAAATGCCGCGTACCGTGTGGATCGGCCGCGACGGTGTGCGCGACGCGCGCAGCGGCTTGCTGACGTCCGACGTGCTGGACGGCTGGCTGCGGCACGGCAACGGCCGCTGACGAGGACGGCGGCGCGCGAAGGGCTGCGCGCCGCGTCTCGGTGGGCCAGAAACGAAAACGCGCCCGAAGGCGCGCGAGAAGATCGTCAGGCCGCGCGCCTGAATAGCCGGATCACGAACAGCAGGATCACGGCGCCGATCACCGCGACGATCACCGAGCCGATGAAGCCGCTGCCGATGCTGATGCCGAGCAGCCCGGCAAGCCAGCCGCCGATCACCGCGCCGACGATGCCGACGATGATGTCGACGATCAGCCCGAACCCGCCGCCCTTGACCAGCAGGCCGGCGAGCCAGCCGGCGATCGCGCCGATGATGAGCCACATAATCAAGCCATGAGTCATGGTGATCCTCTCCTTGTGTTTGAGTCGAAATGACCGGACGCCGGCTGTTCTGCCGCATGCTGCTTGAAGGCGACAGTGCGACCCGCCGCGCCGCCTTCGCAATGTAACGCGATAGACGGGTCGGAATCGTTAAGTAATGTTATGCACGCTTAAACGCTTTTTCCAGCAGATTCGCCGGCTCACCGGGCGTGGTGCGTGGGAGAGGAGAGCGGTGTCGGGAGCGATGCTGGCTGAGCGGCGGCTGCCGCAACGTGGCGCACGGCAAGGTGTCGCAGCGGCAATCACGCGGCTGCGTAGCGCAGGCTGAATGAGAGGGAGAACGGGCGCACGCGGTGTTGCACGAACGTGGGCCGGAAAAGAGAAAAGGCCTGACGAGCATTACTCGTCAGGCCTTTATGTCTTGGTGCCGGAGATAGGAGTCGAACCTACGACCTTCGCATTACGAATGCGCTGCTCTACCAACTGAGCTACACCGGCAGCAGAGAAATGAAATTATATGGTCAAGTCCGAGATCTTGGCAATAGGTTTTGCGAAATTTTTTCAGCTTGCTGCTGCTTTTACTTCGCGAAACCGTCGATCCGGCGGGCTTGCCGCTTTCACTTCACTACGATGCGGCTTGTGAGGGCCGCATCGCGAAGGCGCGATTCTACTGAGGTCGCGCGCCTTCGTCCAGTGCTTCGATGCAAATTTATTTGCCTTCGTTGTGATAGGCGGTCACGCGCTCGACTTCGTTCTTCGAGCCGAGGAACACCGGCACGCGCTGGTGCAGGCCGGTCGGCTGCACTTCCATGATGCGCTGCGTGCCCGTGGTCGCCGCGCCGCCTGCCTGCTCGACGATGAACGACATCGGGTTCGCTTCGTACATCAGGCGCAGCTTGCCCGGACGATCGGGCGTGCGCTTGTCGGCCGGGTACATGAAGATGCCGCCGCGGTTCAGGATGCGGTGCACGTCGGCCACCATCGACGCGATCCAGCGCATGTTGAAGTTGTCGCCGCGCGGGCCTTCCTTGCCGGCGTTCAGTTCGGAGACGTAGCGCTGCACCGGCTCGTACCAGTGGCGCGCGTTCGATGCGTTGATCGCGTACTCGCGCGTGTCGGCCGGGATCTGCATGTTGCTTTGCGTGAGCACCCACGATCCGACTTCGCGGTCGAGCGTGAAGCAGTTCACGCCGTTGCCGGTCGTCAGCACGAACACCGACTGCGGGCCGTACACCGCGTAGCCGGCCGCGACCTGTTCGGTGCCCGGTTGCAGGAACGATTCCTCGGTGGCCTGCTTGCCGTGCGGGCAGCGCAGCACCGAGAAGATCGTGCCGATCGACACGTTCACGTCGATGTTCGACGAGCCGTCGAGCGGATCGAACACGAGCAGGTATTCGCCGCGCGGGTAGTTCGCGGGGATCGGGAAGAACGTTTCCATTTCCTCCGACGCCATCGCGGCGAGGTTGCCGCCCCATTCGTTCGCGTCGAGCAGGATCTCGTTCGACAGGATGTCGAGCTTCTTCTGCACTTCGCCCTGGACGTTCTCGCTGCCGGCGGTGCCGAGTGCGTCGCCGAGCGCGCCCTTCGACACGTTGTAGCTGATCGCCTTGCACGCGCGGGCGACGACTTCGATCAGCAGCCGCAGGTCGGCGGGCAGGTTGTTGGTCTCACGCTGCTGCTCGATCAGGAACTTGGACAGCGTGGTGCGGCGGGCAATGGACATGACAGACTCCGAAAGGCCAAAGAATCCTTGAATTGCCGCAATTTTACCCGGCACGCCCGTCGCGCCGCCGCCTTTTTTCGTCCGGTTACATGGACGCGACGCGCCCGTGCGGCGGCCCCGCCCGAGCCTGGCCGGTGTGGAGCCGATAAAAAAGCCGGCGCCGCAACGAGGCGGCGCCGGCTTGGTCGCAGCGGCAGGCGATGCGTCGCGCGCGTTATGCGAGCGCCTTCTCGACGATCTCGCGCACGTCGCGCGATTTCGCGCCGGCCGCGACCTGCTCCAACGCTTCGCGCATCCGGTCGCGCAGCGTCGGCGTGAAGCGGCGCCACAGCTCGAGCGAGCGGGCGAGGCGCGCGGCGACCTGCGGATTGATCGCGTCGAGCGCGAGCACCTGCTCGGCCCAGAACGCATAACCCGAGCCGTCCGCCGCGTGGAACTGCGCCGGGTTCGCCGCGCAGAAGCTGAAGATCAGCGAGCGTGCGCGGTTCGGATTCTTCAGATTGAACGCGGGATGCGCCATCAGGTTGCGGACCTGCGCGAGCGTCGGCCGCGCCGGCGTGCCGCGCTGCGCGGCCTGCATCGCGAACCACTTGTCGATCACGAGCGCCTCGTTCTCGAAGCGGCGGTAGAAGTCGCCGAGCGCGCGCTCGGCCGCGTCCGTCGCACCGGCCGCAGCGCCCGCCAGCAGCGCGCCGAGCGCGGCGGCGCGATCGGTCATGTTGTTGGCCGCGTCGTACTGCGCGGTGGCGATGCGCACGGCCTCGGCCGGATCCTCGAGTTCGGCGAGATACGCGAGCGCGAGGTTCTTCAGCGCGCGGCGGCCGGCCGCGTCGGGCGTCGGTTCGTACGCGCCGGGCGTCTGGTGCTGCTCGTATGCGGCCAGCCACTCGGCGCGCAGCGCGGTCGCGAGCTGGCGGCGCACGAACTGGCGCGCGCGGTGCACGGCGGCCGGGTCGGCTTCGGCCATCTGGTCGGCCAGATAGGTTTCCGACGGCAGCGTCAGCGCGAGCTCGCGGAACGCGGGCGACAGGCTGTCGTCGGTCAGCACGCGGCGGAACGCGGCGACGAAGTTCTCGCCGAGCGCGAGCGGCTCGTTCGCCGCGGCGCGCGCGGCGAGCGTGAGCAGCGCGCGCGTCGCGAGACGCTGGCCGGCTTCCCAGCGGTTGAACGGGTCGCTGTCGTGCGCGAGCAGGAACGCGAGATCGTCGTCGCTGTAGTCGTACTCGACGATGACCGGCGCCGAGAAGTTGCGCAGCAGCGACGGCAGCGGCTCTTCCGCCACGTCGACGAACGTGAAGGTCTGCTCGGCGGCCGTGAATTCGAGCACGCGCGTCGTGCCCGACGCAGCGGCTTCGCCGTCGAGGCGCAACGGCAGATCGCGGCCGTCGCGGCCGATCAGGCCGAGCGCGAACGGAATCAGCAGCGGCCCTTGCTGGGTCGCGCGCGCGGCCGGCGACGCGTCGCCGTAGCCCTGCGCGAGCGTGATCGTATAGCGTCGCGCGGCCGCGTCGTAGGCGGTGCGCACCGACACGCGCGGCGTGCCGGCCTGGCTGTACCAGCGCTCGAATTGCGCGAGGTCGCGCCCGTTCGCGTCGGCCATCGCATGCCGGAAGTCGTCGCAGGTGACCGCGTGACCGTCGTGGCGCTTGAAGTACAGGTCCATCCCCTTGCGGAAGCCGTCGCGGCCGAACAGCGTCTGGTACATCCGCACGACTTCCGAGCCTTTCTCGTAGACGGTCATCGTGTAGAAGTTGTTGATCTCGACATAGCTTTCCGGGCGTACCGGATGCGCCATCGGGCCGGCGTCCTCGGCGAACTGCAGCTGGCGCAGCACGCGGACGTCCTCGATGCGCTTGACCGCGCGGGCCGCCGATTCGACGTCGTCGCCCGCGGCCATGTCGGCCGAGAATTCCTGATCGCGGAACACGGTCAGGCCTTCCTTCAGGCTCAGCTGGAACCAGTCGCGGCAGGTCACGCGATTGCCGGTCCAGTTGTGGAAGTACTCGTGGCCGACCACCGATTCGATGTTCGCGAAGTCGGTGTCGGTCGCGGTCTCGGGGTTCGCCAGCACGTACTTCGTGTTGAAGATGTTGAGCCCCTTGTTCTCCATCGCGCCCATGTTGAAGTCGCCGACCGCGACGATCATGAAGCGGTCCAGATCGAGCTCGAGGCCGAAGCGCCGCTCGTCCCAGCGGATCGAATGGATCAGCGAATCCATCGCATGGCGCGTCTTGTCGAGATCGGCCGGTTCGACCCACACCTGCAGCAGTTTTTCCTTGCCCGAGCCGGTCGTGATCTTCTCCTCGATCGCGACGAGCTTGCCCGCGACGAGCGCGAACAGATAGCTCGGCTTGCGGAACGGGTCTTCCCATTTCGCGAAGTGGCGGCCGTCCGGCAGCTCGCCCGAGTCGACGAGGTTGCCGTTCGACAGCAGCACCGGGTACGCGGCCTTGTCGGCGCGCAGCGTGACGACGTACGACGCCATCACGTCCGGCCGGTCGACGAAGTAGGTGATGCGGCGAAAGCCTTCGGCTTCGCACTGCGTGAAGAAGTTGCCGCTCGAGACGTACAGGCCCGACAGCGTGGTGTTCTGGTCCGGCGCACATGCGCTGTCGAGCGTGAGCTCGAACGCGTCGGGCACGTTTTCGACCGTCAGCCCGTGTTCGTGCGCGCGCACCGCGCCGTACGGCGCGCCGTCGAGCCGTGCGCCGAGGAAGTCGAGCGCTTCGCCCATCAGCTCGAGATGCGGTGCGGGCGCGGCGTCCGGGTTGCGGCGCACGCGCATCGTATTCCTGACGACCGTGCGAGCCGGTGCGAGATCGAATTCGAGTGCGACGGAGTCGATGAGGAAGGCCGGCGGCGTGTAGTCGGCGCGGCGGATCACGGTGGAGGAAGCGTTGTCGGACATGGTCGTCGAGGTGGGTGGAATGGGGATCGGGCCCGCGGCGCGGGCCGGGCGAGTCGGGTCATTGTACAAAGGCTTGCGCCCGCGTGCCGCGCGAACTTTTTGCCGGCTCGGGGAGTCCGCGTATCATCGGCATCCCGTGCGCTTCGCGCGGTGCGACGTGCGGGTGACGGATCGACGAGGATCGACATGAAACGCGAATGGATACGACGCGGTGCGGGCTGGGCGGCTGCGCTGGCCGTGGCGCTGCTGACCGGCTGCACCAGCTACGTGACGACGCAGGTCACGGCCTTCTCCGACTGGAGCGGCAGCGACGCGACACGCACCTATGCGTTCACGCGCACCGACGCGCAGAAGCAGAGCATCGAGCAGTCGACGTACGAGCCGATCGTCGCGAACGAACTGTCCGCCTATGCGTTCCGGCAGGTGCCGGCCGCGCAGGCGCGCTACCTGGTGGGGCTCAGCTATGGCGTCGGCAGCGATCTGGTGACGGTGCCGCAACCCGTCTATTACGATCCGTGGTTCATCGGCCCCGGGCCGTACTGGCGCGGCGGGCCCTGGGGGCCATGGGGCCCGTGGGGACCGATGCCGGCCGGCTACGTCGCGCAGACCTATCAGGTCTACGACTACACGCTCGGCATCCGCATCACCGAGCGTGCGACCGGCAAGGAAGTCTATAACGTGACCGCACGCACCACCGGCGACAACGGTGCGCTGCTGTACGCGATGCCGTTCCTCGCGCGCAGCGCGCTCGCCGATTTCCCGCTGTCGAACGGCGCGATCCGCACGGTGCGGCTGCCGGTCGACAAGCATGGCGGGCCGGCCGCGCCGGCTGCCAACGAGCGCGCGGTGCCGGCGGTGCCGGCCTCGGCTGCGGCGGTCGCGAAGTAACGCGCGCGCCGCACGGCCCACACGAGCGCGGCCGAGGCGCCGCGCCGCGGCCCGCTTGCTTCAGGAGCCGACGCCCAGCAACGCCAGCGCGCCGAGCACGACGAACAGCACGGCCGCGATGCCGTGTACCAGCTTGGTCGGCAGCCGGTGCGCGAAGCGGTCGCCCAGCAGGATCGCCGGCACGTTGGCGAGCATCATCCCGAACGTCGTGCCGGCCACCACGCCGATGTAATCGTGGAAGCGCGCGGCGAGTGCGACGGTCGCGATCTGCGTCTTGTCGCCCATCTCTGCGAGAAAGAATGCAACGAGCGTCGCGCCGAACACGCCGAGCCGCGAGCGCGTTGCGCTCGCTTCGTCCTCGTCGAGCTTGTCCGGTACGAGAATCCACAAGCCCATCGCGATGAACGAGAACGCGAGCGCCCAGCGCATGATCGACGGCGTGACGAGCGCGCCGAGCCATTCGCCGAGCGCGCCGGCGAGGCCGTGGTTCACGAGCGTCGCGGCCAGCACGCCGAGAATGATCGGCACGGGCTTGCGATAGCGCGCGGCCAGGACGAGCGACAGCAGTTGGGTCTTGTCGCCGATTTCAGCGAGAGCGACGGCGCCGGTGGAGATCAGGAAGGCTTGAGACACGTATGGGGTTCCACGGGCCGAGGTTGTGCGTGCGAGCGACGATTCGCCGCGCGCCGGGCCCTGATGCGGCGCGCAGTGAACCATCGGTCTCGCCAGGCCACGGTGGCTGCGTCCGCCATGGCCGAACGGCCAAGTCTGTTGACGGACGCCTCCGTCACGATGCGCGCCGGTGGCGCGGGACATCGAGCGGAGCGGCTACTCCCCAATGAGCGGCGAATTCTAGCACGGCAACGCGCGCGTGCGGCGCGCCTGCGGCTGCGCCGGCGCCGGCTGCCGCGTGGGCCGCGTCGGTGCCGGCAGCCTATGTGTCAGGCGGCGGCCCGGCGTGCGGCGCCGCGCTCGTGCACGAGCCGGCCGGCCGCGTAGGTGCGGTACACCGCGCGATCGTCGCCGAGCAGCGCGAACGCGAACAGCAGCTCCTCGAGCGACTCGGCGCGCTGCGTGCGGCGCGCGAGCAGCGGCGTGGCCTGTGGGTCGAGCATGATGAAATCGGCTTCGCTGCGCGGCGCGAGCGTGCCGACCGTGTCGGCGAGATCGAGCGCCTGCGCGGCGCCGGCCGTCGCGAGCCAGAACATGCGCGTCGCGGTCAAGTGATGGCCGGACAGACGCGCGACCTTGTGCGCCTCGTTCATCGTCTGCAGCATCGAGAACGACGTGCCGCCGCCGACGTCGGTGGCGAGCGTGACGGGCACGTCGAATTCGCCTGCCTTGTCGAAATCGAACAGCCCGCTGCCGAGGAAGAAGTTCGACGTGGGGCAGTGCGCGACCACCGTGCGCGTGTCGGCCATCCGCCGGCGGTCCTCGTCGTCGAGGTGGATGCAGTGGCCGTACACCGCGCGCGGGCGCAGCAAGCCGTAATGGTCGTAGATGTCCAGATAGCTGCGATGGCCGGGGAACAGCTCGGCCGCCCATTTCACTTCATCGACGTTCTCGGCGACGTGGCTTTGCACGAACACGTCCGGATGGCGGCGCGCGAGTTCGCCGCAGGCTTCGAGCTGCGCTTCGGTCGAGGTCGGCGCGAAGCGCGGCGTGAGCGCATACATTTGCCGCCCGTTGCCGTGCCAGCGGCCGATCAGCTCGGCGCTGTCGTCGTAGCCAGACTGCGCGGTGTCGCGCAGGAACTCTGGGCAGTTGCGATCCATCAGCACCTTGCCGGCGATCATCCGCAAGTCGCGCGCGTCGCTCGCCGCGAACAGCGCGTCAGCCGACTGCTTGTGCACCGTGCAGTAGACGAGCGCGCTCGTCGTGCCGCATGCGAGCAGCTCGTCGAGGAAGAACTCGGCGACCTCGCGCGCATGGTCCGGATCGGCGAAGCGGCGCTCGGTCGGGAACGTGTACGTGTCGAGCCACGGCAGCAGGCCGGGCGCCGGCGACGCGATCATGTCCGTCTGCGGGTAGTGGATGTGCGTGTCGATGAAGCCGGGCACGATCAGCTTGTCGCGCAGGTCATGGACGATCGCGTCGCGCGCGAGCGTCGGCGCGAGTTGCGCATGTGCGCCATGCGCGACGACCTTGCCGTCGTCGACGATCAGTAGGCCGTCGGTCTCGTAACGGGCGGCCTGGCTCGACTGCGCCGGGTCGCCGTTGAAGGTCAGCAGCTGGGAACGGAAAGCGGTTTGCGTCATCACGAATGGTCCTGCATCAAGGTAAGGCGAACAGAAGAAAACGGTCGGTGCGGCCGACGGCATCGGTCGGCCGCGCCTGCATGCGCATGCGTGTCGCGACGACGAGCATGCACGCGGGCCGCGATGACGCGTACGCGCGGGAAGGGCGCGGCCGATAGCGCCGGGCTGCCCGCAGCCGGCGGCGTGCCCGCTGTTGCTCGCGCTGCCGCAGCCGGCCGCCCGACGCACCGCGCCGGCGACCTTCGGTGCGCATCGGCGCGCAGGGCCGTTTCCGTCCGGCCGACGCATGCGGCGAGGTCCGGGCTCATGCTCGCCGGGCGCGTCGCGTGCGCTTCTTGCGCTCCGCGCGACGCGTCCGCCCGACTGAGCGCCGAGCCGTGCATCGCGAAGCGGATGTCGTTGCGGCGTTTCATCTGTCTAGCGAACCTCGATGCGGGCCGTCATCCGGCGTGCCAGTACGCGTCGAGCCGCGCGATCAGCGCGTCGCGCTGCGCGGCATCGACGAACGACGCTTCGAAGCCGTTGCGGATCACCGCGTAGACCTCGGCGTCCGTCAGCTGCAGACCGTCGACCGTCGCGAAGTAGTTGTCGTTGACGTAACCGCCGAAGTAGGCCGGATCGTCGGAATTGATGGTCACCGCGACGCCGCGATCGAGCAGCGCCTTCAGCGTGTGCTTGGCCATGTCGTCGAACACGCACAGCTTCAGGTTCGACAGCGGGCACACGGTCAGCGCGACGTGCGTGCGCGCGAGCCGTTCGACGAGCGCCGCATCTTCGATGCTGCGCACGCCGTGGTCGATGCGGTCGACCTTGAGCACGTCGAGCGCTTCGTAGATGTAAGCGGGCGGGCCTTCCTCGCCCGCATGCGCGACGAGCTTGAGGCCGAGCGCGCGCGCCTTGTCGAACACGCGCGCGAACTTCGTCGGCGGATGGCCGAGTTCGGACGAGTCGAGGCCGACGCCGATCAGCCGATGACGATAGCACTCGAACAGCGGCAGCGCCGCTTCGAACGTCGCGAGCGCATCGTCCTCGGACAGATGGCGCAGGAAGCACAGGATCAGCTTGCTCGACAGCCCGCGCTGCTCGGCGTCGGCGAGCGCGCGGTCGATGCCGGCGACGACCGTCTCGATCGGCACGCCGCGTTCGGTATGCGTCTGCGGATCGAAGAACAGCTCGGTGTGCACGACGTTGTCGGCGCGCGCGCGTTCGCAGTACGCGGCCGTCATGTCGTAGAAGTCCTGCTCGGTGAGCAGCACGCTCGCGCCCGCATAGTAGATGTCGAGGAACGACTGAAGGTCGGTGAACGCGTACGCGGCCCGCAGCGCGTCGATCGACTCGTAGGCGAGCTTCACGCCGTTGCGCTGCGCGAGCGCGAAGATCAGCTCGGGCTCGAGCGAGCCTTCGATATGGATGTGCAGCTCCGCTTTCGGAGCGCGTGCGATCTTGTCCTTGAATGTCGGGGTCATGGCGTCGTTCTTGGTCGGTCAGAATGTTGGGGAAGCGTGCGCGGCCGCGTTCGCGTCGACGGCCTGCAGCAACTGCGCGGCCACCGCGATCGCGATCACTTCGGGCGCCTTGTCGACGATGCCTTCGACGCCGATCGGGCAGTGCATCCGGGCGAGCTGGGCCGGATCGATGCCGATCGCCGCGAGTCGATGATCGAACTGCGCGCGCTTGGTGCGCGAGCCGGTCATCCCGAAGTACGCATAGTCGGCGCGTCGCAGGATGCGCTCGGCCAGCACGAAATCGAGCGCGTGGTCGTGCGTCGTGACGATGAAGTACGCGTGCGGCGGCGCGGCGTCGACGGCGTCGGCCGGGCTGGCCAGCGCGTCGATCGCGAGATTGCCGATGCCGGCCAGTGTCGCGGCCGGCGGAAATGCCGCATCGGGCCCGTCGATCCAGCGCACCTGACACGGCAGCGTCGCGAGCACCTTGACGAGCGCGGCGCCGATCGGGCCGGCGCCGAACAGCACGACGGGGAACGCATGCGGCGCGATCGTTTCGGTCATCAGCGACACGCCGCCGGTTTCCCACAGCAGGCAATCGGCGCGGGCGCCGGCCGCCTCGGGCTCGCTCAGCAGCGGCGCACCTGGCGAGGGGCCGAATGATACGCTACGCACGGTCGCCGCGCCGGCCGTGACGCGCTTCGCGAGCGACATGATCCAGCCGAGATCGCCGACGTCGAGCCGCTCGAACGCGAGCACGACCGCACCGCCGCAGCACTGCCCGAGGCTCGGGCCGAGCGCGAGCCGCTCGAGCCGGCGCGCATGCGCGGTGTGCGCGCCGTCCTTCAGCAACTGCCTTGCGAGTTCGATCGCTTTCCATTCGAGGTGTCCGCCGCCGATCGTGTGGCGCGCGCCGTCGCGCGTGACGAGCATCTTGGTGCCGGCTTCGCGCGGCGCGGAGCCGTCGGTGTGCGCGACCGTCACGAGCACGACTGCTTCGCCGTGCGCGAGCAGTTGCTGCAGATCGCCGAGCCAGGCTTCCATCAGCACGCTCCGTTCGGGACGACACGGCGTGACGCGCGGCGCGTGTCGACCGGCGCGGCAAGCGGTGCGGACGAGAGCGGGGCGCGCCTGTCGCACGGCCGGTTCCGGTCGACGGCGCAGCATCGAATGCGCGTGGAAACGACGCCGCACGAGGTGCGGGCGCGATGAGGGTGACGGATGCGGATGGTGTGCGTTGTCATGATGAATCCAGTCGACATTGCGGATCGGGCGCGCGTTACGCAGGGGTGTGACCGCTTGGCCTCGCGCACGTAGATCGCCATCCAGTCGGGAAGATAACACCGCGACGCGCCGGCAACATGGCGGCGCGGTGATCCGGGCTATCAGACGGCGATCATGTCGATCATAGGCCGGCTGCGCACGGGCGGGGCGCCGAGGTGCGCGGCGCGGGCGGAAACGCGCGTGCAGAGGGGTTGCGCGAGCGAGCCGGGGAATCGGCGCGGGAGGCGTTGAGGGTTCGAGCGCGCAGGTGGAGCGGCGCCGCGCCGGCTGTCTCGCGCCCGATGGACGCGGCCGGTGCGGCTCGGCCGCGTCGCTTCAGCGTGCGAGTTTGCGGCGATGGCGCCAGAGGCTCGACACGGCGGCAATCAGCATCACCGCGAACGCGATCAGCGCCCAGCCCGGCAGCAGGATGCCGAAGATCGGCGGGTAGACCGTCTCGCACAGGCCCGCGACCTTGAACATGCCGGGGAACCATTGCGCGGGCGGCAGGCTGTCGACGATCGGCTGCAGCGTGTCGAAGCCGCAGCTGAAGCCCGGATTCAGCTGGATCGACAGATGCCGGGCCGCGGTGCCGACGCCGCCGGCCGCGGCGATCGCGATCAGCAGCTCGAGCACCCAGATGCCGCGCCAGTGGCGCATCCCTGCGGCAAGGAATGCGAAGATCCCGATCGCCGCGAAGAAGTAGCGCTGGATGATGCAGAGCGGGCACGGGTCTTCGTTCTTCACGTACTGCAGATAGAGCGCGCCGGCCAGCAGCGCGATGCACACCCAGCCGAGCAGCATCAGCAGGCGGCGTTCACGGCGGAGTGCGAGCGTGTAATCGTTCATGTCGGCGGGATTCCTGTCGTTGGTCGGTCCGATAAACAATCGCGCGATTTTAGCGCGAACGATCTGGCACGAAACTGACAGATCGTTCGCGGCGGCTCGTCGCCGACGTTGGGTCCGGCACGGCGTGCGCCGTCACGACCGTTGCGCGCTCACCGGATCGTGTTCAGCACGGCCTCGACGGCCTGGCCGATCGCGAGCAGCGCATCGTCGCGATGCGGCGCGGCCGCGAGCATCAGCCCGACCGGCGCCGCGCCGCGCGGCTGGCACGGCAGCGACAGCGCGCATGCATCGAGGAAGTTGAACGCGGCGGGGTTGCGCAGGACCAGTGCGTTGGTGTGCGCGAACGCGGCGTCGTCGGCCTCGAGGTCGGCGATGCGCGGCGGCACGATCGGCACCGTCGGCGCGACGAGCGCGTCGAAGCGCGACCACACGGTGCGCGCCGCTTCGTCGAGCATCGCGGCGCGCGCGGCGAGCAGGTCGAGATAGTCGGCCGCGCTCGCCGGCTCGCCCTTCAGGATGCGCGCGAGCACGCGCGGGTCGTACCGGTCGCGGTGCTGCGCGAGCAGCGGGCGGTGCCACGCGTATGCCTCGATCGGCGAGAAGCCGAACCGGTTGACGTCGGGCAGCGTGTCCAGCGCCGGAAAGCGCACGTCCGAGACGATCGCGCCGGCCGCTTCGAGATGCTTGAGCGACGCGTCGAGCGCCGCGGCGACGTCGGCGTCGACGCCGTCGGTCACATAGTTCGTCAGCACGCCGAGCCGCACGCCTTCGAGCGGACGCGCGGCCGGCACATGCGGCTCGAGGCCGGCCAGCACCCGGTCGACGAGCGCGCAGCAGGCCACCGTGAGCCCGATCGGGCCGAACGAGTCGAGCGTGGTCGACAGCGGTACGGCGCCGCCGGTCGGGATCCGGCTCGCGGTCGGCTTGAAGCCCGTGAGCCCGCACAGCGCGGCCGGGATGCGGATCGACCCGCCGGTGTCGGTGCCGAGCGCGACGGCCGCCATCCCGTCGGCCACGGAGGCCGCCGCGCCGGACGACGAGCCGCCGGCGATCCGCGCGTCGCCCGGCACGTCGCGGCGGTACGGCGAGCGCGGCGTGCCGAAATGCGGGTTCAGGCCGAGGCCGGAAAACGCGAATTCGCTCATGTTGGTGCGGCCCACCAGCACCGCGCCGGCCCGCCTGAGCCGCGCGACGGCGGCCGCATCGGCCTGCGCGGGCGGCGCGCCGTCGAGCACGCGCGAGCCGGCGCGGGTCACCTGGCCCGCGACGTCGAACAGATCCTTCACCGACACCGGGATGCCGGCGAGCGGCGACAGCACGGTGCCCGCGGCGCGCAGCCGGTCGTGCGCGTCGGCGGCCGTGCGCGCGTGGTCGGCATCGACTTCGGTGAACACGACGGCGCCCTGGCCCGACGGGTCGGCGATCCGCTCGAGCGCGATGTCGACGAGCGCGCGGCTGGTGGTCCTGCCGGCGGCGAGATCGTCGGCAAGCTGGGCGAGCGGGGGAAACGGCGTGAAGGTGGTCATGGGCGGCTCAGGGACGAAGATGTTGGACAAGCGTGGCGCGAAACGAATCGATGTGGTGCTCGACGGCCGCACGCGCGCCCGCGGCATCGCGCGCGGACAGGCGCTCGAACAGTTCGCGGTGTTCGCGCTGGACGGCCGACAGATGCTGCGGCTGCGACAGCGTGACGAACCAGAAGCGCAGCGAGCGCTCGTGCAGCGCGCGCAGGATTTCCGCGAGCACGCTGTTGCGCGCGGCGGCGGCGATCGTCTGATGGAACGCGCGGTCGAGCTCCATCATCCGTTCGACATCGTGCGTGTCGACGCACGCCTGTCCGTCGGCGAGCAGCGCGGCGAGGCAGGCGAGATCGTCGGGCGTCGCATGGCGGGCGGCGAGTTCGACGCAATGCGCTTCGTTGATGCGCCGCACGTCGACCACCGCGACGATTTCGTCGAGCGACAGCGGCTGCACCAGCAGCCCCTTGCGCGGCCTCACCGACAGCAGTCCCTCGAGCACCAGCCGGTGCACGGCCTGATGGACGGGCGTGCGGCCGATGCCGGTGCGGGCGACGAGTTCGGCTTCGTTCAGCGCGGCACCGGGCGGCAGGCGCATCGTGACGATGTCCCGCTGGATCAGCGCATATGCGCGCTCGGCGAGGCTGGCAGCCGGTGGCGCGGATCTGCCGCGGCCGGCATCGGGTACGGTGTTCATGCGAGAGCGGCGTTGATCGGCCGGCCGGACGCGGTCATCGCGTGGGCCGCCGACGGCGTGGACGATCGGTGGATGGTATTGTGATATATCACTGCTGTCCACCGTGCCGGGACGGTGGCGAAGGCGGGCGCTTCGCGGGTTCTGCGCGGAATGCGACGACTTGCAACAGTATCGACAGGATGTTGCTGGTTTACCGCGCGATCGTGCGCTGACGCATAATGAATCCTCGTCAATCCAATACGCGCGAGCGACGTACCAGACCATCGTCATGAGCGAAACCACGCCTTCCCCGGCCGGTCTGCCCGGCACCTTTTCCGCTTCCCCCGATTCCCGCCGTTCCGAGCCGCCGCGAGCAGCCGATGTTCCCGCCGCTCCCGCTGCCCAGGCCGCTGCCGCCCACGACGTTGCCGACGACGGCGCCTCGCCCGTGACGGCTGCGTCCGAGCCGGGTGCCGCCGGCACGCCGGGCGCCGCCGGCGAAGCGGCGCCGCCGAAGCCCGGCGCGGCGCCGCCCGGTTTCGGCGCGCAACCGGATTTCGACACGCCGCGGCCGCCGCCCGCGAGCGCGCAGAACGCGCCGCCCGCGTACCTGAAACAAAGCGACACGCCGTGGTCGGTGGTCGGCCGGATCATCGCGGCGCGCGCGCGCCGGCTGTTCGACCGCGCCGGCCAGCGCATCACGCAGCGCACGCTGCGCATCGGCGTGTCGGCGCGGATCTTCCATCCCGAGCCGGGCGCCAAGGGGCTGCGCGGCAAGACGCTGCAGTATCTCGAGGAATCGATCGCGCATTGGGTGATGTCGCGCGACGTGCTGGTGTTCATGATTCCGACCGTCGGGCATCAGGGCATGCTGCACCCGAGCAACATCCGCCTGCGCGACTACGCGAAGCATCTCGACGGCCTGCTGCTGCAAGGCGGCGCCGACGTGTCGCCGCAAACCTACGCGGCGTCCGATGCGCGCCCCGAATGGCCGGGCGACCGCGTGCGCGACATGTACGAGCTCGAGCTGTTCCACGAGTTCGTCGAGTCCGGCAAGCCGGTGCTCGGCGTATGCCGCGGCTGCCAGCTGATCAACGTCGCGTTCGGCGGGTCGCTGTATCAGGACATCGCCAGCGACGTGCCGACCGCGAACGCGCACGTGAGCGAGCATTACGACCAGCATCGGCACGCGATCCGCTTTCCCGATTCGTCGACGCTCGCGAGCATGTTTCCCGGGCGCAGCGAGGCGATCGTCAATTCGATCCACCATCAGGCGATCCGCGATCTCGGCCGCGACCTGAGCATCGAGGCCGTGTCGGCCGGCGACGGCATCATCGAGGGCATCCGCTATCGCCGCGCGCCGTTCGTCGTCGGCGTGCAGTGGCATCCGGAGTTTCATCGCGCGGGCGGCGCCGAGCTGCTCGACTGCACGCCGCTGCTCGACGCGTTCCTGCGCGCCGCACGCGATACCCGCCTGTAAGCCCGCGTCGGGATGGCCGGCAGCAAGCCGGCCGCGGGACGACCAATTCGAGATGCGGCCGTCCGGTTTTGCACGATAATCGCGAGTCCCGATTCGTTCGCCGGAGTCTGACGTTGGCCTCTCGAGATTTTTCCCCTGCGCGTTGCGCCACGTGGGTCGTTGCAATCGCCGCTTGCGCGTACGCCGGTGCGGCGTGGTCCGACGATGCGAGCGCGCCCGTCGCCGGCACGCGCCCGGCGGTGACGAGCCTGAGCGGCGACGCGGCCTCCGCCGGACCGGCCACGTCGCCCACGGCGGCGGCCGATGCGACCGCGCAAGGCAACGTCGCCGAACTCACGCAATTGCTGCACGACGGGCGAATGGTCGAGATGCGCACGACCTACAACGGCAGCTATGGCGCGAGCCTGATGTTCGATTCGCGCGAGATGACCTACTACGTCGCGCTGTTTCAGGACAAGCAGCTGTGGCGCGTGATCAAGTCGCAGGACAAGAGCCGCGCGCAGATGGTGTACGAGAACTTCGTCCAGCAGACGGTGCAGCTCGCGGACGTCGAACTGCGCCGCACCGAACTGCAGGCGCAGAAGGTGTTCCTCGAACGCGTGATCGCACTGCAGGCGAATCGCGCGCAGCAACTGCAGGCCGATCTGAGCATCGCGCGCAGCCAGCAGGCAGAGGTCGCGCAGCGGCAACGCTCGGCACGCGAACAGGCGCAGGCGCTGCAGGTGGAGAAGCGCGCGGCGCAGTTGCAGTTGCGCGATCTGCAGGAGGAGGTGCGGCAACTCGAGCGTCAGGCCGAGACGGGGTTGCCCGCGCACAAGTGACGACGCGCCGGTCCGTGGATCGACGTACGAACGAAACCCGGCGAAGCATGCTTCGCCGGGTTTTTTGTTTGCGGGTCAGTCAGCGGGTGTACCGGTCGGGTGCGTCGGTCAGGCGGCGGTGCGACAACCGGGCGGTCCAGTCGAAACCGGTGGTGGGCATCGTGGCCCGACGCGCGGGGAGTTCCGCCTGCAACGCATCGGCCAGCGCGATCAGCGTGAGCAGATCGTCGGCTGCATCGTGCGATGCGTCGGGATGGGGCAAGCGGTGCGGGTGGTCGAGCGATGCCGTCTGCGACGTGCGGCCTGTGATCGGCCATGCGGCCGCAGGTCGCGTAGTGGCCGACGCGTAGCGTCGCGCAGATAGCGTGCGCACGATGTTCGATCGATGCGGCGGCGTGTCCGCTGCCGCGACCGACGCGAGCGGCGATGGTGCGGGCGCGGTGGCCGCGGCGCGCGCGCGGCGCGCTGCTTCCGATGATGTCGGCACGGGCTGCGCTGCGGCGCGCGGATGAGCCGGGACGACGACCGAGGCATTCGGCGCGATCGGCTCGGTCGTCGCGACGCGCACGGCAGCCGCCGCTGGCGCGGCGTGGGGCTGCATGACGGCGGCGTGCTCACGTGCGGGCTCCGGCGCGAAACGCGGGAACGGTTCATGCGTGGCGATCAACGCGCCGATGATGCCGAGCGCGCCGATGCTCCAGCACGCGGCGTGTAACGCCCGCCGATCGCGCGGGCGTCCGGCAGTACGAACGATGGACCGATCGGCGGTGGGAGCGACAGACGGCGGCTCAACGGTCAGCGGTAGCCAGCGGCACGCGCGATGCGGCGCGTCGATGTCGACGCATGAGGTCGTCAGCGTGGCGACGCAGCGCGTGCGGCGTCCGGCGCCGGACGCGGGACGGAACGTCCATTCGCGGCCGAACGACGGCACGCCGCCGAGCGGCGCGACGCGGGGGAGGGCGAGTTTGCCTTCGACGGGAACGGCGGGCGGCTGGATCATGGACGGATACGCAGTGCGAAGCGACCACCGCGCCGGACCGGGCGCGGATCGCCGCGCAAATCCTGACATTGTGGTGAGCCGATCGCGATCGGTCGATCAGACCGATCTGATTTTGGCGTGCCGACCGCCCCGTCTGGTACGACCCGTACGCAGCGACGCACGCCGCACGGCCGGCACCGCGGGCACTGCGGGCACAAGGCAATTGTCGGCTTCGCATGGCATTATTTTCAGACCACGCCGGCGACGTCCGTGCGCGCCGGGCCGGTGCGTCGCCCATCGCGGCCTTGCCACATCGCTGCATCGCCACGGCGCGAACGCCGCCCCATTCGAGTCGAGAGAAAAACATGTCCACCACCACGCCTGCCGTCGCGACGGAATCGAAGGTCCGCACCGTATTCCGCGTCGTCAGCGGCAACTTCCTCGAAATGTACGACTTCATGGTCTACGGCTATTACGCGTCGGCCATCGCCAAAACGTACTTCCCGAGCGGCAACGCGTTCGCATCGCTGATGCTGTCGCTGTCGGTGTTCGGCGCGGGCTTTCTGATGCGGCCCGTCGGCGCGATCGTGCTCGGCGCATATATCGACCATCACGGCCGCCGCAAGGGGCTGATCCTGACGCTGGGGCTGATGGCGCTCGGCACGCTGACGGTGGCCGCGGTCCCCGGCTACGCGACGATCGGCGTGCTCGCGCCGGCGCTCGTGCTGCTCGGCCGGTTGCTGCAGGGCTTTTCGGCGGGCGTCGAGCTCGGCGGCGTGTCGGTCTATCTGTCGGAGATCGCGACGAAGGGGCACAAGGGCTTCTATACGTCGTGGCAATCGGGTAGCCAGCAGGTGGCGGTCGTGTTCGCCGCGTTCGTCGGCGTGCTGCTGAACCGTATGCTGCCCGCCGACCAGATGACGGCATGGGGCTGGCGTATTCCGTTTCTGATCGGCTGCCTGATCGTGCCGTTCCTGTTCCTGATCCGGCGCTCGCTGAAGGAAACCGACGAATTCCTCGCCAAGCATCATCGTCCGACGATGGGGGAGATCATGCGCTCGATGCTCGAGAACTGGGGCGTCGTGATCGCCGGGATGGGGATGGTGATCATGACGACGGTGTCGTTCTACATGATCACCGCGTACACGCCGACCTTCGGCAAGGAAGTGCTGCACCTGTCGTCGCTCGATGCGCTCGTCGTGACCGTGTGCGTCGGCCTGTCCAATCTCGTGTGGCTGCCGTTGTCGGGCGCGCTGTCGGACCGCATCGGCCGCCGCCCGGTGCTGATCGCGTTCACGGTGCTCACGCTGCTGTCGGCCTATCCGGCCGTGCAGTGGCTCGTGGGGGAACCGTCGTTCCTGCGGCTGCTCGCGGTCGAGCTGTGGCTGTCGTTCCTGTACGGCTCGTACAACGGCGCGATGGTCGTCGCGCTCACCGAAGTGATGCCGGCCGACGTGCGTACCGCCGGCTTCTCGCTCGCATACAGCCTCGCGACGACGATCGGCGGCTTCACGCCGGCGATCTCGACGCTGCTGATCCACGAGACGGGCAACAAGGCAGCGCCGGGCCTGTGGTTGAGCGTCGCGGCGATTTGCGGATTGATCGCGACGCTCGTGCTGTACCGCACGCCGGAGGCGCGCAACCAGTACAAGGCGGCCTGATGCATCGCGTGTGACCACGCCGAACGAACAACGGAGCGCCTTGCCGCTCCGTTTTTACTGTGAGCTCGGCCGTCAGGCCGCGCGTAGCGCGTCGGCGACTTTCGCCGCGACGTCGAGCCATTGCCCCGGCGCAGGCTGGCGGACGAGCCGTGCATGCGCGTACCACGGACAGTCGTCGCCGGTGAACCAGCGCCAGTCGGCCGCGAAAGGCAGCATCACCCACAGCGGCTTGCCGAGCGCGCCCGCGAGATGGGCGACGGCCGTGTCGATCGTGACGACGCCGTCGAGCCGCTCGATCAACGCGGCCGTATCGCCGAAGTCGTTCAGCCGGCCGTCGAGGTGATGCACGCGCGGATGCGCGTCGACGCGCGCGCGCTCGTCGGCGTCCAGGGCGGGCTGCAGCACGATCCAGTCGATGTCGGGCAGCGCGAGCAGCGGCGCGAGCGCATCGAACGGCATCGAGCGGTTTTCCTGCGCCTGCCGGCGCCCGGACCATGCGAGCCCGAACTTGCGCCTCGACTGCCCGCCGAGCGAGCCGCGAAAGCGCCGGCGCGCGCTGTCCGGCGCGTCGAGATAGCGCGCGCCCGCGGCGATGTCGCCCGGTTGCAGGCCGAGCAGGAACGGCAAGCTCATCAGCGTGCATCCGAGGTCCGCAGCGGGCGTTTTCGCGGCGTCCTGCGCGACCAGCGTGACGCGCCAGCGCGCGGCGGCAGGGGCGAGCAGCGCGACGAGCTCGCGCTGCACTTCGAGCACGACGCGCGCGCAGCGCGCGCGGGCGAGCGGTACGAAGCGGACGAACTGCAGCGTGTCGCCGAAACCCTGCTCGGCGCGAATCAGCAGCGTACGCGACGCGATCGGCTCGCCTTGCCAGCGCGGCAGCGTGCCGAGCGGCGTTGCGCCGGGCGTGTCGTGACGCGCTTCGTAGGCGGGCAGCCCGCGCGTGAAGTCGCCGAGCGTAAGCAGCGTGACGGCGCGGTGCAGCCGTGCGAGCGTGAGGTCAGGCGCGACGCGCAGCGCCTGGTCGAACGCGCGCAGCGCCATCTCGTGCGCGCCGAGCGCGTGATGCGCGTTGCCGAGGTTCAGCCACGCGAGGCTGAACGACGGATCGAGGCCGACCGCGCGCTCGTAACAGGGCAGCGCGTCGCGGTGGCGGCCCTGCGCGCTCAGTGCGTTCGCGAGCCCGAACAGGGCGAGCGGAAACGGCGGGTGCAGCGCGAGGGCCGCTTCGAATGCGGCGGCGGCCTCGGCATGGCGGCCGAGCGCTTCGAACGTGTTGCCGAGGTTGAAATGCGCGGCCACGAAGCGCGGCTCGGCGGCGAGCGCGGCCTGGAAGTGCGCGATCGCGTCGTTTGCGCGCCCCATCGCGTTCAGCGCCATCGCGAGATTGTTGTGCGCGCCGGCGTGTCCGGGGCGCAGCTCGAGTGCGCGATGGAATGCGGCGAGCGCGTCGTCGTGCCGGCCGAGCGCATTCAGCGCGTTGCCGAGATTGTTGTGGATCGAGGCGTCGTCGGGCGTGAGCCGCAGCGCGCGGCCGAACGCGTCGACCGCATCCTCGTGGCGCTGCAGCGCCGCATACGCATTGCCGAGGTTGTAGTGCGCGAGCGGAAATTCGGGCGCGAGCGTCAGCGCGTTGCGAAAGCGGTCGATCGCCTCGTCGAGCCGGCCGAGCGCCTTCAGCGCGTTGCCCAGGTTGAGCTGCAGCGCGGCGTCGCCCGGGCGCAACTCGACGGCGCGGCCGACGAGGTCGGCCGCTTCGGCATGCTGCCCCTGCTGATGCCGCAGCACGCCAAACAGATGGAGCGCGTCGGCATCGGCGGGATTGGTGGCGAGCGCGGCGCGATAGCCGTGCTCGGCCTCGGCGAGGCGGCCCGCGCGGTGCGCGGCATACGCTCGGTCGAATGCGGAATCCATGACGCTAGAACTGACGGAAAGCGCGTATTTTCCCACACTGCGCATGGCGGCCCCAGATCGGCCGATCGGCATATGGCCCCGTCACGCGGAGCGGCGTAGACTGGCAGGGTCGCGTGTCATCGAGGGTCTCATGGCTGACACACTGCTCGATATTCCACCCGTGCTGATCGTCGGCGCGGGTCCCACCGGCCTCGCCGCGGCGATGAGCCTCGCGCGTGCCCGCGTGCCGGTGCGCATCATCGACCGCCTCGCGGTGCCCGCCGCGCATTCCCGCGCGATCGGCATCCAGGCGCGCACGCTCGAGCTGCTCGAGCAGCATCGCGCGGTCGAACCGTTCCTCGCGCTCGGCCACCGGGTGCATGCGGCCGCGCTGCATGCCGATGGCCGCGTGATCGCACGGCTCGATTTCGACCCGCTGCACACGAGCTATCCGTACCTGCTGCTGCTCGACCAGAGCGTCACCGAGCGCTTGCTCACCGAGCATCTCGCCGGCTTCGGCGTGACGGTCGAGCGCGGCGTCACGCTCGTCGCATGCGAGGCCGACGGCACGTCGCTCGACGTGACGCTGCGCGGCGCCGACGGCCGCGAAGCGCGCTGCGCGCCGTCCTACCTGATCGCCGCCGACGGCGCCCACAGCACGGTGCGGCGTCTGCTGCGCGTGGGTTTCGCGGGGCGTGCGTTCGAGCAGACGTTCCTGCTCGCCGATTTCGCCGCGATTCCCGACTGGTCCGACGAAGAGATCCACCTGTTTACGACGCCCGACGGCATTGCCGGCCTGTTCCCGATGGGCGGCGGCCGCTACCGGCTCGTGGCCGATCGCCCGCCCGGCGGCGACCCGTCGCCCGACGCACCGGCACCGTCGCTCGACGAGTGCGATGCGATCGTGCGCGCGCGGATGGGTATATCGATCGCGCCGAGCGACCTCACGTGGTCGTCGTACTTTCATCTGCACAGCAGGATGGTCGAGCGGCTACGCCACGGCCGCGTGTTTTTCGCGGGCGATGCCGCGCACATTCACAGCCCGGCCGGTGCGCAGGGGATGAATACGGGGATGCAGGAAGCGTTCAATCTCGGCTGGAAGCTCGCGCGCGTGCTCGCCGCCGGCACGCCCGAGCGGCTGCTCGACACCTATCACGCGGAGCGCCATCCGATCGAGCGCGACGTGTTGCGGCAGACCGGTTTCATCACGCAGATGGTCGAAGCCGACCACGGCGCGGTCAAGCTGCTGCGCGATCACGTCGTGCCGCTGCTCGCGTCGTTCGGGCCGGTGCGCGACGCGGTGCGCCGCTCGTTCAGCGAGCTGGGCGTCCAGTACCGGAAAAGCCCGCTCACGCTCGAACGCGTGCTCGACGGCGGGCCGCGGGCAGGCGAGCGTGCGCCCGATGCGCTCGTGCATGTGATCGACGGGCCGCTCGGCCGCGCGCCGGGGACCGCGCGGCTCTACGACCTGCACGATCCGGCTAGCTTTACGCTGCTGTTGCTCGAGGAGCCGCCCGGTATGGACATGGCAGATGTCGACGTCGACGCCGGCGCAGTGCGGCCGCCGTCGGCGGATGCACAGGCGCTCGCGCAGGGATTGGAGCGGATCATGCCGGGCGCCGTGCGTGCGTGGCGCATCGCCGATGCCGAAGCCGACGGCGCGGACGCGCTCGCGCAAGCGTACGGTCGCTCGCGGCCGTCGTTCTATCTGTTGCGCCCCGACGGCTACATCGCGGCGCGCGGGCGCACCGCCACCGACGCGAACGCGCTGCTGCGCCATTGCGAAAGCTGGTTCGCGGGCATGCCGCAGCCCGCGTAGCGACGCGCGTCAGACCTGCGTCAAACGCGCGTCATGGTTGCGTAACGGGCGCGTAGCACGTCCGTCACGCGTGAACGTCTGCCGGCACGAGCGACGCGCGATGCGCGGCGATCGCGTCGCGCACGATCGGCGCGGCGCGGCGTCCGGCTTCGCTCGACGGATCGTCGAGCGCGGCGAGTAGCGCGCGGCGCATCCGCGGTTCCCAGAAGCGCCGGATATGGTCGGCGATCCCGGTCAGCGCTTCGTCGCGATCGGGCATCGACTCGAAAAACGCGCCGATCTGGTTCGCCATCTCGATCAGGTGTGCGTGGTCCATGGCGTTCTCACTTGCCCGTCGTCGCAACGCCCGGCGCGCTGGCGCGGCGCTCGAGCAGCTCGAGCTGCTCCGAGTTGAAGCGTGCGTACGAGCGTTGCCAGTCGGACGGCTGCGCAACCGGCATCACCTGCACGGCCGTGACCTTGTATTCCGGGCAGTTCGTCGCCCAGTCGGAGCTGTCGGTCGTGATCACGTTCGCGCCCGATTCGGGGAAGTGGAACGTCGTGTAGACCACACCCGGCTGCATGCGATCGGACACGAGCGCACGCAGCACCGTCTGGCCCGCGCGCGACTCGATGCCGACCCAGTCGCCGCTGTGGATCCCGCGGTCCTCCGCGTCGTGCGGATGGATCTCGAGGCGGTCCTCTTCGTGCCACTGCACGTTCTCGGTCCGGCGCGTCTGCGCGCCGACGTTGTATTGCGACAGGATGCGCCCGGTAGTCAGGATCAGCGGATAGCGCTGCGTGACCTTCTCCGGCGTCGGGATGAACTGCGTGATCACGAAGCGGCCCTTGCCGCGCACGAAGGCGTCGATGTGCATCGTCGGCGTGCCTTCCGGCGCCTCGTCGTTGCAAGGCCACTGGATGCTGCCGAGCGCGTCGAGCTTCTCGTACGACACGCCGGAGAAAGTCGGCGTGAGCCGCGCGATCTCGTCCATGATTTCCGACGGATGCGTGTAGTGCATGTCGTAGCCGAGCGCCTGCGACAGCATCAGCGTCACTTCCCAGTCCGCGTAGCCGGCGAGCGGCGGCATCACCTTGCGCACGCGCGAGATGCGCCGCTCCGCGTTCGTGAACGTGCCGTCCTTCTCGAGGAACGTCGAGCCCGGCAGCAGCACGTGCGCGTATTTGGCCGTCTCGTTCAGGAAGATGTCCTGCACGACGATGCATTCCATCGCCGACAGCGCGGCCGCGACGTGCTGCGTGTTCGGGTCCGACTGGACGATGTCCTCACCCTGGCAATAGAGCCCCTTGAAGCTGCCGTCGAGCGCCGCGTCGAACATGTTCGGAATGCGCAGCCCCGGTTCCGGCTGCAGCGTGGCCGACCATGCGTGTTCGAACTGGCTGCGCACGCTCGCGTCGCCGATGTGGCGGTAACCGGGCAGCTCGTGCGGAAACGAGCCCATGTCGCACGAGCCCTGCACGTTGTTCTGGCCGCGCAGCGGATTGACGCCCACGCCTTCGCGGCCGATGTTGCCGGTCGCCATCGCGAGGTTCGCAATGCCCATCACCGTCGTCGAGCCTTGCGCATGTTCGGTCACGCCGAGACCGTAGTAGATCGCCGCGTTGCCGCCGGTGGCATAAAGGCGCGCGGCTTCGCGCACCTGTTCGGCCGGCACGCCGGTCACTTCGGCGGTCGCCTCCGGCGAGTTCTCCGCGCGCGACACGAAGTCGCGCCATTGCTCGAACGCGCGCGTGTCGCAGCGCTCGGCGACGAACGCGTCCGCGACCAGCCCTTCGGTGACGATCACGTGCGCGAGCGCATTGATCATCGCGACGTTCGTGCCGGGGCGCAGCTGCAGGTGGTGCGTCGCCTTCACGTGCGGGCCGTCGACCACGTCGATGCGGCGCGGGTCGATCACGATCAGCTTTGCGCCTTCGCGCACGCGCCGCTTCAGCCGCGAGCCGAACACCGGATGGCCGTCGGTCGGGTTGGCGCCCATCACGACGATCACGTCGGCTTGGCCGATCGATGCGAAGGTCTGCGTGCCGGCCGATTCGCCGAGCGTCGTCTTCAGGCCATAGCCGGTCGGCGAATGGCACACGCGCGCGCAGGTGTCGACGTTGTTGTTGCCGAACGCCGCGCGCACCAGCTTCTGCACGAGGTAGGTTTCCTCGTTCGTGCAGCGCGACGACGTGATGCCGCCGATCGAATCGCGGCCGTACTTCTGCTGCAGCTTGCGGAATTGCGTCGCCGCGTAGGTGAGCGCCTCTTCCCAGCTGACTTCGCGCCACGGGTCGGTGATCTTCTCGCGGATCATCGGCTTCGTGATGCGGTCCTTGTGCGTCGCATAGCCCCACGCGAAGCGGCCCTTCACGCATGCATGGCCTTCGTTCGCGAGGCCGTTCTTGTGCGGCGTCATCCGCACGACCTGCGTGCCCTTCATCTCCGCCTTGAACGAGCAGCCGACGCCGCAGTATGCGCAGGTGGTGACCACCGAGTGTTCGGCCTGGCCGAGCTGCACGACGCTTTTCTCCTGCAGCGTAGCGGTCGGGCACGCTGCGACGCACGCGCCGCACGACACGCATTCCGACGCCATGAACGATTCGCTTGCGCCGGCGGCGACGCGCGACTCGAAGCCGCGTGCGGCGATCGTCAGCGCGAACGTGCCCTGCGTCTCCTCGCATGCGCGCACGCAGCGGTTGCAGACGATGCACTTCGACGGGTCGTACGTGAAGTACGGATTCGACTCGTCCTTCTGGTCGCGCAGGTGATTCGCGCCGTCGAAGCCGTAACGCACTTCGCGCAGCCCGACGACGCCCGCCATGTCCTGCAGTTCGCAGTCGCCGTTGGCCGGGCAGGTGAGGCAGTCGAGCGGATGGTCGGAGATGTACAGCTCCATCACGTTGCGGCGCAGCTTCTGCAGCCGGTCCGATTGCGTGCGTACCTTCATCCTGGCCTCGGCGGGCGTCGTGCACGACGCCGGATAGCCGCGCCGGCCTTCGATCTCCACCAGGCACAGCCGGCACGAGCCGAACGGCTCGAGCGAATCGGTCGCGCACAGCTTCGGTACGTTGACGCCGGCTTCGATCGCGGCGCGCATCACCGACGTGCCGGCCGGCACCGTGACCGCCTGACCGTCGATTTCGAGCGTGACGTCGGTGTCGGCATGGCGTTGCGGCGTGCCATAGTCGGTTTCGTCGAACGGATCGCGCGCGCGCGCCGCTGCGGCGCTCTTGCACGCGCATTGGCCCGAGCCGCAGCCGCCTTGGCGGACGTTCTGAGTGTCGAGGGACATGCAGGGCTCCTTCTGGGTCAGGCCGCAGCCTTGACCGGACCCGACGCGGCCGGCTGGCCGGCGGCGAGCCCGAAATCTTCGGGGAAATGGTCGAGCGCGGACAGCACCGGATACGGCGTCATCCCGCCCATCGCGCACAGCGAGCCTGCGAGCATCGTGTCGCAGAGGTCGCGCAGCAGCGTGATCTGCCGTTCGGACGTATCGCCGTCGCGGATCCGCGCGATCGTCTCCACGCCGCGCGTCGAGCCGATCCGGCACGGCGTGCACTTGCCGCACGATTCGATCGCGCAGAACTTCATCGCGTACTCGGCGAGTTCCGCGAGATTCGACGTGTCGTCGTGCAGCACGATGCCGCCGTGACCGACGACCGCGCCGATCGCCGCGTACGCCTCGTAGTCGAGCGGCACGTCCCACTGATGCTCGGGCAGGTAGGTGCCGAGCGGGCCGCCGACCTGCGCGGCGCGCGCGGGCCGGCCGCTCGCCGTGCCGCCGCCGTAATCGAACAGCAGCTCGCGCAGCGTGACGCCGAACGCCAGCTCGACGAGGCCGCCGTGACGGATGTTGCCCGCGAGCTGGAACGGCAGCGTGCCGCGCGAGCGGCCCATTCCGTAGTCGCGATAGAACGCCGCGCCGCGCGCGAAGATCACCGGCGCGGTGGCGAGCGTGATGACGTTGTTGATCACGGTCGGCTTGCCGTACAGACCGGCGAGCGCGGGCAGCGGCGGCTTCGCGCGCACCACGCCGCGCTTGCCTTCGAGCGATTCGAGCAGCGCCGTTTCCTCGCCGCACACGTACGAGCCGGCGCCTTTCGCGACGTGCAGGTCGAACGCGTGCGCGGAGCCGAGCACGTGCGCACCGAGCCAGCCGGCTTCGCGGGCGCGCTCGAGCGCGGTTTCGAGCGTCTTGATCGCGTGCGGATACTCGCTGCGCACGTAGATGTAGCCGAGCGTCGCGCCCGTCGCGATGCCGGCGATGATCATCCCTTCGATCAGGCAATACGGGTCGCTTTCCATGATCAGACGATCGGAGAACGTGCCCGAGTCGCCTTCGTCCGCGTTGCAGACGATGTACTTTTGCGTCGCGGCCGCCTGCCGGACGGTGCGCCACTTGATGCCGGCCGGAAAGGCCGCGCCGCCGCGGCCGCGCAGCCCCGATTCGATCAGCGTGTCGCACGCGGCATCGCCGTCCATCGCGAGCGCGTTCTTCAAGCCGGCGAGGCCGTCGTGCGCGAGGTAGTCGTCGATCGACAGCGGATCGGTCAGGCCGATGCGGGCGAACGTGAGGCGCTGCTGGCGCGCGAGATACGGCAGTGCGTCGACGAGGCCGACGCCGCTCGGATGCGCGCCGCCGTCGAGCCAGTTCGCATCGAACAGCGCGGGCACGTCGGTCGCCGACAGGTTCGCGTAGCCGACGCGTCCGGCAGGCGTGCCGACTTCGACCAGCGGCTCGAGCCACAGCAAGCCGCGCGAGCCGTTGCGAATCAGCTCGATGTCGATGCCGCGCTGCTGCGCGTGCGCGACGATCGCGGCGGCGAGTGCGTCGGCGCCGAGTGCGAGCGCGGACGAATCGCGCGGCACGTAGATGCGGGTCGTCATGCGGCCTCCGGCGTGTGGGCGGCGGCCTGCGCGAGCAGCGCGTCGAATTTCTCCGGCGTGACCTTCGCGTGCAGCACGCCGTTGATCGTCATCGACGGCGATTGCGCGCACAGCCCCAGGCAGTACACCGATTCGAGGGCGACGTCGGGCGGCGCGTGTGCGTCGGCAGCATCGCCGTGCGCCGCGTCGAACCGGCAACCGGTGCGCGCCTGCGCATGCTCGGCCAGCGCTTCGCAACCCATGCTGCGGCACGCTTCGGCGCGGCACATCTGGATCGTCACGCGGGCGGGCGGCGCGGTGCGGAAGTGGTGATAGTAGGTGAGCACGCCATGCACTTCGGCGCGCGACAGGTTGAGCGCCTTTGCCAGCGGCGCGACGCAGCCGGCCGGCACGTAGCCCGCATCGTCCTGGATCGCATGCAGGATCGCGACGAGCGAGCGGCCGGCGCGCGCGTGACGCTCGACCAGCGCGTCGGGCGCAGGGGAATTCGGGGACATCGCTTGTGCTCCTCCAAAGTCTCATATGTGCCGGTAATTCATATAACGCACACCGTGACTTCGTTCTGATTGATTTCCAACAACGATAAGCGGAAGATTTCGTGGCCGCAATAGGAAATCGGAGTACATAAATGATTCGAATCGAATGCGACGCGTATTTGACCGTGCGCGACACGGCGGGCCGTTCGGCGAGCCTGTCGGACGTCGCGCCATTGCTCGAGCTGGTGGCCGAGACGGGCAGCATCGCGCAGGCGGCGCAGGCGAAAGGGCTGTCCTACCGGCACGCGTGGGGCATGCTGCGCGCGCTCGAGGCGTGCATCGGCGGCGAGCTGATCGAGACGGCGCGCGGCAAGGGCTCGACGTTGTCGGAACTGGGGCGGGCCGTCGTCGACGCGCAGCGCCTCGCGCACACGCGCCTCGACGGGAATCTGCGGTCGCTCGCCGCCGAGGTGGCGAGCGACCTGAACCGCCGGCTCGCGCAGCGCGACGGTGCGGTGCGCATCCACGCGTCGCACGGCTATGCGGTCGCGGCGCTGGTGGCCGCGCTGGTCGATGCGCACGCGGCCGTCGACATCAAGTACCGCGAGAGCGTCGAGGCCGTCCGCGCGCTTGCACGCGGCGAATGCGAGCTGGCCGGCTTTCATCTGCCGCGTGGCGCGTTTCGCGAACAATGCGCGCAGATCTACCGGCCGTGGCTCGACGACACGCGCCATGTGCTGATCCATCTGACGCGCCGTCAGCAAGGATTGTTCGTGCCGCGCGGCAACCCGAAGCAGGTGCGCGGGCTCGCCGATCTGGCGCGCAACGATATCCGCTTCGTCAATCGGCAGCCGGGGTCCGGCACGCGAATGCTGCTCGATCTCGCGCTGCGCTCGATCGGCGTCGATCCGGAGCGTATCGACGGCTATGCGTCGGCCGAGCTCACGCACTCGGCGATCGCGGCGTTCGTCGCGAGCGGGATGGCGGATCTCGGCTTCGGCGTCGAGCCGGCCGCCCATCACTTCGGGCTCGATTTCATTCCGGTCGTCGACGAGGATTACTACTTCGCATGCGAGCGCGCGCGGCTGGCGTCGCGGCCGCTCGCCGACGTGCTCGCGTTGCTGCGCGATCCGGCGTTCGTCGAGCGCGTCGCGCATCTCGACGGCTACGATCCAGCAGCATGCGGCACGCTGATCGGCGTTGCGGCGGGGCTCGACGGGGAGGCTGCCACCGTGCCGGGCGGCAACGGAAGGTAATGCACGCGCGTGCGGCGCGCGCTGCAGCAGCAGGGGATTTGCGCTACGCTTGCCGCTTGATCAACGTTCCAACAAGCACGCCGTTCAGGCGTCATCCCGCCATGAAACTTTCCGTTCCTCTCTCCGCGGCAGCGTTGACCGCGGGGCTTCTGATCGCCGCCACGCCGTTTGCGTTCGCGCAGAACTCCCCGGGCGTGCCCGGCGGGATTCTGAGCGATCAGTTCCGCCTGAACGAGCATCCGCAGATGCCGTTCGCGGCGTCGGCGCCGTCGCAGAAATATCAGAGCGGCAAGAAGTCTGCGCTGCGTCGCAAGGGCGACATCGGCGATCCGAACGGCTGCAACCTGAAGTGCCCGATGGATACGCAGTAACCACCGCTTCCCGATCGCAGCGCGCGTAGCCACAATGGCCGCGCAGCGCGCCGGTCTGCCGAGCCCCGCGAAGCCTGCCGCTTCGCGGGGCTCGCGTTTATGCGGCGCTGCCGGGCGGGTGCCGGCGCACTAATGGACTATAGGGTTAACCCGTAATCCTGAAAGAATGTCTTCCAGAAACGTGCCTTATTCTTAAGCAGTTGCCTACATACACTTCCATTTGTCGGCGATGAACGGGTGTTCATCGCAAGATCAGACAAATACGGAGGTAGGTCATCATGAAGTCGCTCGTTCAAGCTGTTGTCGTTGCTGCCGCTCTCGTCGCCCCGGTCGTGTCGTTCGCTCAGTCCGGCTCGGCACTCACCCGCGCCCAGGTTCGTGCGGAACTGGTGCAACTGCAGCAGGCCGGTTACAACACCGCCCGCGGCGAAGATCCGCATTATCCGGAAGCGATCCAGGCTGCGACCGCCCGCGTCGCCGAGCAGCAGCGCGCAGTCGCGCAGGCGCAAGGCGCCGATGCGAGCGGCTACGGTGCGCAAGTGCAGGGTGCGTCGGCATCGGGTTCGCGCGCGATCGGCGTGCGTCCGGCCAGCGTTGAAGAAATGAAGTCGCTGTATCGCGGCAGCTAAGCTGCGCACTGCCCGACGAAAGCGCGGGCCGGGAGCGACGAGGTGTCGTGCTCCCGGCCCGCGCCGTCGGGCAGACGCCGTTCGGCGCGGTCGATCGCCGCGCGAGCGGCTGCGGACGTCCGTCACCTCCTGCCGCCGGCGTACCGGCGGTATTCTGCCCGGCCCGTCCGGGGCTGGGCGCTTTTTCAAATGGCGCGTGACGTATCGTTCGTTGGCAACAAGCAACCCCGCAGACGCGTGTCGTGCGGGGTTTTGTTCGTCTGGACGGGAAGTTTGCGGGGCGCTGCGGGCTGGCTGTACTAGGGCAGCTGTGTTTCAACGCGGGCCGCGATCGGGCAGAGCGCCTTCCCGCATTGGAAGAGTTCGAGACACATCCGGCAGGACAGGGGCACGACACGGAAATCGCCGCGCGGCGAAATTTCGCTCCGCACGTGTGATTGTGGGCGCTCGGACCAGCCGAACGGCAATAAAAAACCCGCGAAGCGTGACGCTGTCGCGGGTTTTTCCTGGCAACGCGCCGAACTGCGTTGCCGTGTATTTGGTGGAGGCGGCGGGAATCGAACCCGCGTCCAGAAGCGCTCCACGACTAGTTCTACATGTTTAGTTCAGTCATTTGATTTAACCGCAGCGACGCGGACGAACACGCTGCACTACGGCGATTCGCTAAGTTTTCGACCCGGACGTCGCGACGCCGCCAAGGCTTAACTGACGTATATGACCTCTGTCGGTATTGCTACCGGTCTTGCGACACTAGCCCGTCAGTGAACTAGGCAGAGGACGGCGGCCGTTAGGCTGCCAGTGCGAACGTATCGTCGTTTGCAGTTACGTTTTTCCCATTGATTAACGAGGTGACGGGTCCTCGACATGCCCTAGCCGCTTCACAACCCCTGTCGAAACCAGGTCGCCCCCGCGGATAAGATCGACCATTATAGCCCAACATCGCGCAGCAGTTCGCGCAGTTGCAGCGTCGTGTCGACGAGATGCTGCGCCTGCCAGTCGGCCGGCGCAGCGCCGTCGCCGCAGTAGCCATACGCGGCTGCGACCGTCGCCATGCCGGCCGCGGTGCCGGCCTGGATGTCGCGCAGGTCGTCGCCGACATAGACGATCCGCTCGGGCGCGAGCGTCAGTTGTGCGGCTGCGTGCAGCAGCGGGGCCGGATGGGGCTTCGAGTGCGGCGTCGTGTCGCCTCCGACGATGCAGGCCGCGCGTGCCGCGAGGCCGAGCAGGTCGGCGAGCGGTGCGGTGAGGCGCATCACCTTGTTGGTGACGATGCCCCAGCGCACGCGGCGCGCGTCCAGTTCGTCCAGCACGTCGCCGATCCCCGGAAACAGCGCGGTGTGCACGCAGATGTCCGTCGCATAGTTGGCGAGGAACTCGTCGCGCATCGCGTCGTAGCCGGGCGTCTGCGGATCGATGCCGAACGCGCCGCCGAGCAGGCCGCGGGCGCCGGCCGACGCGAGCGGCCGCAGCACGTCGAGCGGCGTCTCGGGCAGGCCGCGCACGCGCTGCATCTTGTGGACGGCGGCGGCGAGATCGGGCGCCGTATCGGCGAGCGTGCCGTCGAGATCGAACAGCACGGCGTCGCACTGCGTCAGCCGCGGTGCGTCGAGCGTCGTGCGCTCGGTCGAAAGGGAGGTCGTCATGCCGGGTCGAGGATTACGCGCCGCGGCGGCACGCGACGAGATAGTTGATGTCGGTGTCGTTCGACAGCGCAAAGCGCTTGCCGATCGGGTGATAGGTGATGCCCTTGAGCTCGACGATGTGCAGATCGGTCGCGCGCACGAAACCGGCCAGTTCCGACGGGCGGATGAAGCGCGCGTAGTCGTGCGTGCCCTTCGGCAGCATCTGCGCGATGTACTCGGCGCCGATCACCGCGAACAGGTACGACTTGAGGTTGCGGTTCAGCGTCGAGAAGAACACCCAGCCGCCGGGCTTCACGAGCTTCGCGCAGGCAGAGACGACGCCGGCCGGCGACGGCACGTGCTCGAGCATTTCCATGCAGGTGACGACGTCGTAGCTGCCGGGCTCGCGCTCGGCGATCGCTTCGGCGGCGATCGCCTCGTAATCGACGGTGATGCCGCTTTCGAGGCTGTGCAGATCGGCGACGCCGAGCGCTTCGTTCGACAGGTCGATGCCTTTGACCTGCGCGCCGAGCCCGGCCATCGATTCGGACAGGATGCCGCCGCCGCAACCGATATCGAGCGCGCGCTTGCCGGCCAGATGCGCATGCGAGTCGATCCAGCCGAGCCGGACCGGGTTCAGGTCGTGCAAGGGCTTGAATTCGGCGTTCGGATCCCACCACCGATGGGCGAGGTCGCTGAATTTCTGGAGTTCGTGCGGATCGGCGTTGGTCATGTCGGCAAACGGGTACGGAAGGAGGGCGGTGCGTCGGTACGTCAGCCGCAAGTATATAAGCGGGCGGACAACGAGGCCAGCAAGCGCCTGGACGGGCATCAATGAAAAAGCCCCGCCGGAGCGGGGCTTTGGAGCAGTCGAAACCGTGGCTTACTGCGCCGGAACGGTCGTCTTCTGCACTTGCTGCGTACCGACCACTTCGACTTCCACGCGGCGGTCCGGTGCGAGGCAGGCGATCAGTTGCTTGCGGTTCTTCTGGTTGCAGCCCGTCGTAACCGGATTGCGCTTGCCCTTGCCTTCCGTGTAGATCTTGTTGGCCGGGATGCCCTTGCTGACCAGGTACGACTTGACTGCTTGCGCACGGCGCAGCGACAGACGGTCGTTGTACTTGTCCGAACCGATGCGGTCCGTGTAGCCGGTGGCGACGACCACTTCCGTGTTCATGCCCTCGATCTTCGATGCCAGTTCGTCCAGCTTCTGCTTGCCCAGCGGCTTGAGCGTTGCCTTGTCGAAGTCGAACAGCGCGTCGGCTTGGTACGTGATCTTCTGGCTCGAAATTGCCGGTGCAGCAGCCGGAGCGACCGGCGGTTGCGGTGCCTGGGCGACCAGTGCGCCATCGCACTTTGCGTTGGCGGTGGCCGGCGTCCAGAACGCGTCACGCCAGCAGAGCTCGTTCGTGCCGTTCATCCACACCCATTCGCCCGTACCGTTCACCCAGTTGTCGTTGACGGCTTGACGCGACGCCGGCACCGACTGTGCCGAAGCGGATGCAGCCATAACTGCGGTAGCTGCAATGAACGCGAGCTTTGAAAGTTTATTCATATTTCTCCTCTCGAAATTGAGATTACCGCAGGTTTACTGCGAGCCTGTTGACGGTGACAAGTCATACATTGCTCGAAGTATAACATTGGTGCGGCACAAAAAACGCGGCACCGCTCTGTGTAGACTTCGAGCAGCGTCTAACTTTCAGTGCGTTGGCATTTTGCCATATCGTTCCCTTCCTACGAAAAAAAATCCTCCCCACCCCAAGATCACCCCCACTTTGTGGTGCATGCGCAACACTCGCCTGCCGCAACTTTAAGAAATTGTCAAGAGTGGAGCGGGGAAATTGCGGGAAACGACGCCTATGTTTACCCGCTGCCGCGACGCCACGTCGCAGGACTCGCCCGCGCACCAAAGGAGGGCGCGATCGCGGCCGGGGCGGGCATCGCACCGCAGCTCCGATTTTTGCTGTTTACATATAGTTGGGGGTCGCGAATTGGCTGCGGATGGGCGCATGTTAGAATCTCGCGTTGCGTTGCGCATGCAGCGCCCACGCGAAAGGCGTTCGCCGTCTTCGCTCCGAAACGATACGGATACATGGATCAATTCGCCAAAGAGACCCTGCCCACCTCCCTAGAGGAGGAAATGCGCCGTTCGTATCTCGATTACGCGATGAGCGTGATCGTCGGACGTGCCCTCCCGGATGTCCGCGATGGCCTGAAGCCCGTGCACCGGCGCGTACTGTTCGCGATGCACGAACTGAACAACGACTGGAACCGCGCGTACAAGAAGTCGGCGCGTATCGTCGGTGACGTGATCGGTAAGTACCATCCGCACGGCGATACCGCGGTGTACGACACGATCGTGCGGATGGCGCAGGACTTCTCGCTGCGCTACATGCTGATCGACGGGCAGGGCAACTTCGGCTCGATCGACGGCGACAACGCCGCGGCGATGCGTTACACCGAAATTCGTATGGCGAAGATCGGGCATGAGCTGCTGGCCGACATCGACAAGGAAACGGTCGACTTCGAGCCGAACTACGACGGCAACGAAACGCAGCCGTCGGTCCTGCCGTCGCGCATTCCGAACCTGCTGATCAACGGCTCGTCGGGCATCGCGGTCGGCATGGCGACCAACATTCCGCCGCACAACCTGAACGAAGTCGTTGACGCGTGCCAGCATCTGCTGAACAACCCGGGAGCGACGATCGACGAGCTGATCGAGATCATCCCGGCGCCGGACTTCCCGACGGCCGGCATCATCTACGGCGTGGCCGGCGTACGCGACGGCTATCGCACCGGGCGCGGCCGCGTCGTGATGCGCGCGGCCACGCACTTCGAGGAGATCGACCGTGGCCAGCGGATGGCGATCATCGTCGACGAGCTCCCGTACCAGGTGAACAAGCGCTCGCTGCTCGAGCGTATCGCCGAGCTCGTCAACGAGAAGAAGCTCGAAGGCATCTCGGACATCCGCGACGAGTCCGACAAGAGCGGCATGCGTGTCGTGATCGAACTGAAGCGCGGCGAAGTGCCCGAGGTCGTGCTGAACAACCTGTACAAGGCGACGCAGCTGCAGGACACGTTCGGCATGAACATGGTCGCGCTCGTCGACGGCCAGCCGAAGCTGCTGAACCTGAAGGAAATCCTGCAGTGCTTCCTGTCGCACCGACGCGAAGTGCTGACGCGCCGCACGATCTACGAACTGCGCAAGGCTCGCGAACGCGGCCACGTGCTCGAAGGTCTCGCAGTCGCGCTCGCCAACATCGACGAATTCATCGAGATCATCAAGGCCGCGCCGACGCCGCCGATCGCGAAGCAGGGGCTGATGGAGCGGTCGTGGGATTCGTCGCTCGTGCGCGAGATGCTCGCGCGCGCCGAGACGGAGAACGCCGCGGCCGGCGGTCGCGCCGCGTATCGTCCGGAAGGGCTGAACCCGGCGTTCGGGATGCAGGGCGACGGGCTGTACCGCCTGTCCGACACGCAGGCGCAGGAAATCCTGCAGATGCGCCTGCAACGCCTGACCGGTCTCGAGCAGGACAAGATCATCGGCGAGTACCGCGAAGTGATGGCGCAGATCGCCGACCTGCTGGACATCCTCGCGCGCCCGGAGCGGATCACGACGATGATCGGCGAGGAGCTGACGTCGGTGAAGGCCGAGTTCGGCGACGCGCGCCGCTCGAAGATCGAGCTGAACGCGACCGAACTGAACACCGAAGACCTGATCACGCCGCAGGACATGGTCGTCACGATGTCGCATGCGGGCTACGTGAAGTCGCAGCCGCTGTCCGAGTACCGCGCGCAGAAGCGCGGCGGCCGCGGCAAGCAGGCGACGCAGATGAAGGAAGACGACTGGATCGAGACGCTGTTCATCGCGAACACGCACGATTACATCCTGTGCTTCTCGAACCGCGGCCGCGTGTACTGGGTCAAGGTGTATGAAGTGCCGCAGGGCTCGCGCAACTCGCGCGGCCGCCCGATCGTCAACATGTTCCCGCTGCAGGAAGGCGAGAAGATCAACGTGGTGCTGCCGGTCAAGGAATTCTCGGCCGACAAGTTCGTGTTCATGGCGACGTCGCTCGGCACCGTGAAGAAGACACCGCTGGAAGCATTCAGCCGCCCGATGAAGAAGGGCATCATCGCGGTCGGTCTCGATGACGGCGATTTCCTGATCGGCGCGTCGATCACCGACGGCGCCCACGACGTGATGCTGTTCTCCGATGCCGGCAAGGCCGTGCGCTTCGACGAGAACGACGTGCGTCCGATGGGCCGCGAAGCGCGCGGCGTGCGCGGCATGCAGCTCGAGGACGGTCAGCAGGTCATCGCGATGCTGGTCGCGGGCAGCGAGGAGCAGACGGTGCTCACCGCGACCGAGAACGGCTACGGCAAGCGCACCCCGATCACCGAGTACACGCGTCACGGCCGCGGCACGAAGGGGATGATCGCGATCCAGACGTCCGAGCGCAACGGCAAGGTGGTCGCCGCGACGCTCGTCGACGCCGAAGATCAGATCATGCTGATCACGACTGCCGGCGTATTGATCCGCACCCGTGTGTCCGAGATCCGCGAGATGGGACGGGCTACGCAAGGTGTTACACTCATCAGTCTTGATGAGGGCACGAAGCTCTCCGGCCTGCAGCAGATCGCTGAAGCCGAAGAGGGTGAGGGCGAAGTCGACGAGGCGTCGGACGGCGAAGCCTGAACAACGGGATGAGACTCGAGCCGCCGCGGGCGTGAAGCGCCGCGGTCGGCGAGCAACCATTCATATTTCCACAAGGGAGTGATGATGCAAAAGCAATTCAAGCAACTGGTTCTGCTGGCTGCACTGGTGCCGACGTTCGCGATGGCGCAAGCGCTGTCGAATTCCGCACCGGCTGCGACCGCGGCAGCTGCGCCGATCGACGCCGACAAGAAGGCGGCGATCAAGGATCTGCTCGACGCGATCGACGCGCCGAAGCTCGTGTCGGCAATCGGCAACAGCGCCGAGATGCAAGCGAAGCAACTCGTTCCGGCGATCCTGTCGGACGCGCTGTCGGAAAACAAGACGCTGAACGACAAGCAGAAGCAGGCCGCCGTGCCGACGCTGCAAAAGAACGCAGTGCCGAAGCTGGTCGACGGCGCGGGCAAGGTGTTCGGCACGCAGCAGTTCCAGAACGATGCGATGTCGGCTCAGTACGACGCGTACGCGAAGTACTACAGCACGTCGGAGATCAAGGATCTGACGACGTTCTACAAGAGCCCGACGGGCCGCAAGTTCATCCAGGTTCAGGATCAGGTTGGCCGCGACGTCGTCAACGGCCTGATGCAGAAGTACATGCCGCAAGCGATCCAGGCAACGCGCACGCAGGCTGACAAGGAAGTCGCCGCGGTCAAGCCGGGCAAGTAAGCGGTCCGGGCGCGCCGCCCGGCCGTCCGGTCGGGTTTGGCGGGAGCCTGATGACAGTGCGATAATGGCCGTTTGCGCGCGAGCGCAAGCGGCCATTCCTTTTTGTGGCGCGGTCTTTCTGCCGGCAGCGAGCCGGCCGCAAGCCGGTCCGCGTCCGTCCCGAGGTTATTCACGATGCGCGTCTTTAATTTCTCCGCCGGCCCAGCGGCGCTCCCCGAGGAAGTGCTGCGGCAAGCCGCCGACGAAATGCTCGACTGGCACGGCAGCGGCATGAGCGTGATGGAGATGAGCCATCGCGGCAAGGAATTCATGTCGATCCACGAAACCGCGCTGGCCGACCTGCGCGATCTGCTCGACGTGCCGGCCAGCCACCGGATCCTGTTCCTGCAGGGCGGCGGCATCGCCGAGAACGCGATCGTGCCGATGAACCTGCTCGGTTCGCGCAAGAGCGCCGACTTCGTCGTCACCGGTTCGTGGTCGCAGAAGTCGTTCAACGAAGCCAAGAAGTACTGCACGCCGCATCTGGCGGCCTCGGGCAAGACGGCCGACGGTTTCACGCGCGCCCCCGCGCGCGCCGAATGGCAGCTGTCGGACGATCCGGCCTATGTGCATCTGTGCACCAACGAAACGATCGACGGCGTCGAGACGTTCGAGATTCCCGACCTCGGCGACGTGCCGCTCGTGGCCGACGTGTCGTCGCACATCCTGTCGCGTCCGATGGACGTCGCGAAGTACGGCGTGCTGTTCGGCGGCGCGCAGAAGAACATCGGGATGGCCGGCGTGACCGTCGTGATCGTTCGCGAGGATCTGCTCGACCGCGCGCTGTCGATCTGCCCGTCGGCATTCGAATGGAAGACCGTCGCCGAGAACAACTCGCTGTACAACACGCCGCCCACCTACGCGATCTACATCGCGGGCCTCGTGTTCCAGTGGCTGAAGCGGCAGGGCGGCCTCGCGGCAATCGAGGCCCGCAACATCGAGAAGGCGAAGCTGCTCTACGACACGATCGACGCGAGCGGCTTCTATCTGAACAAGGTCGAGCCGGCGGTGCGTTCGCGGATGAACGTGCCGTTTTTCCTGGCCGACGAAACGCGCAATGAAGACTTCCTCGCCGGCGCAAAGGCGCGCGGGCTGCTGCAGCTGAAGGGCCACAAGTCCGTCGGCGGCATGCGGGCGTCGATCTACAACGCGGTGCCGCTCGAGGGCGTGAAGGCGCTCGTCGAGTACATGAAGGACTTCGAACGGCGCGACGCCTGACGGCGCGCTGTTCAAACAGCACGGCAAAACGCATGGACGACGAACTGAATTCCCGCCTGAAACCGCTGCGCGACCGCATCGATGCGATCGACGCGCAGCTGATCGCGCTCCTCAACCAGCGCGCCGCGGTGGCGCTCGAGGTGGGCGAGGTCAAGAAGCACTTCAACGCGCCGGTGTTCCGGCCGGAGCGCGAGCTGCAGGTCATCGCGCGCCTGCAGGACATGAGCGCCGGGCCGCTCGCGGGCGAGCACATCAGCGCGATCTGGCGCGAGATCATGGCCGCGAGCCGCGCGCTCGAGCAGACGATCCACGTCGCATTCCTCGGGCCGGTGGGCACGTACAGCGAACAGGCGATGTTCGAGTATTTCGGCCAGTCGATCGAAGGACTGCCGTGCCCGTCGATCGACGAAGTATTCCGCTCGGTCGAGGCGGGCGCGGCCGCCTTCGGGATCGCGCCGGTCGAGAATTCGACCGAGGGCGCGGTGTCGCGCACGCTCGACCTGCTGCTGCAGACGCAGTTGCTGATCAGCGGCGAACTCGCGCTGCCGATCCATCACAACCTGCTCACGCAAAGCGGCACGCTCGCCGGCGTGACGCGCGTCTGCGCGCACGCTCAGGCGCTCGCGCAATGCCAGCAGTGGCTCGCGGCGAACGCGCCGCAGCTCGAGCGGCAAGCGGTGTCGAGCAATGCCGAGGCAGCCCGTCTCGCGGCGGCCGACCCGAGCGTCGCGGCGATCGCCGGCGATCGTGCGGCCGCGCACTACGGGCTCCAGGTCGCGTTCTCGTTGATCCAGGACGATCCGCACAACCGCACGCGCTTCGTGATCGTCGGCAAGCAGCCGGCCGGCCAGAGCGGTCACGACCAGACATCGCTGATCGTCTCGGTGAAGAACGAGCCGGGCGCGGTGTTCAAGCTGCTCGAGCCGCTCGCGCGGCACGGCGTGTCGATGACGCGCTTCGAATCGCGGCCGGCGCGGGTCGGCACGTGGGAGTACTACTTCTACATCGACATCGAAGGGCACCGGGACGACGCGGCGGTGGCCGCCGCGCTCGCGGAGCTCGGCCAGAAAGCAGCGTTCCTGAAGATACTCGGTTCGTATCCGCGCGCGCGCTGATGCGCGGCGGCCCGTCGCCTGCCCTGCGCGGGCGACGCGGCGAGGCGGCGAAGGGGCAGCGCCGGCCGGGCCGCGCTGCCGACGGCGGGTTCGGGCGGTATCCGGCGCAGGTCGCGCCGGGTGTGCGCCCGGTGCCCGGGATCTGGACTTCCGTGCGCGGGCATCGTTCCGTGCGCGTCACTTGGCTCATGTCGTGTCAGGCTTTGCATTCAACAAACTGGTCATTTTCGGCGTCGGCCTGATCGGCGGATCGCTGGCGCGCGCGTTGCGCGAGCGCGCCTCGGGCGGGGCGGGCGAGATCGTCGGCGTGGGCCGGTCGCGTGCGTCGGTCGAGCGCGCGCTGGCGCTCGGCGTGATCGACCGCGCGGCGGCGCTCGACGACGACGCGCAACTGCGCGACGCGCTGGCCGGCGCCGATCTGGTGCTGCTCGCCGCGCCGGTCGCGCAGACGGAGCCGTTGCTCGCGCGCATCGCGCCGTGGCTGGACGCCGCGACGATCGTCACCGATGCGGGCAGCACCAAGTCCGACGTCGTCGCGGCCGCGCGCGCGGCGCTCGGTGAGCGGATCGCCCAGTTCGTGCCGGGCCATCCGATCGCCGGCCGCGAGTCGAGCGGTGTCGAAGCCGCGTTGCCGGACCTGTACGTCGGCCGCAACGTCGTGTTGTGCCCGCTCGCGGAGAACGCACCCGAGACGGTCGCGCGGATCGACGCGATGTGGCAGGCGACCGGCGCCGACGTGCGCACGATGAGCGCGGCCCAGCACGATCGCGTATTCGCCTCGATCAGCCATTTGCCGCACGTGCTGTCGTTCGCGCTCGTCGAGCAGATCCTCGGCGAGGCCGATGCGGAGCTGAAATTCTCATATGCGGCCGGCGGCTTCCGCGACTTCACGCGGATCGCGGCGTCGAGCCCCGAAATGTGGCGCGACGTGTGCGTCGCCAACCGCGCGGCGCTGCTCGACGAACTCGACGGCTACACGCGCGTGCTCGCACGGCTGCGCGCGGCGATCGACGCCGGCGACGGCGCCGCGCTCGAAGCCGTATTCACGCGCTCGCGCGCCGCGCGCAAGGCGTGGCAGGAGCGCGGCGCGCAGCCCGCTGCAGAACCGGTCAAGAAATAACAGGACGATTCACATGGACTATCTCGATCTCGGCCCGTACTCCAGTGCCTCCGGCACCGTGCGACTTCCCGGCTCCAAGAGCATTTCGAACCGCGTGCTGTTGCTCGCGGCGCTCGCCGAAGGCGAAACGACGATCACGAACCTGCTCGATTCCGACGACACGCGCGTGATGCTCGACGCGCTCGGCAAGCTGGGCGTGCGTCTCACGCGCGACGCCGACACCTGCGTCGTCGCCGGCACGCGCGGCGCGTTCACCGCGAGGACGGCCGATCTGTTCCTCGGCAACGCCGGCACCGCGGTGCGCCCGCTGACGGCGGCGCTTGCGGTCAACGGCGGCGACTACCGCGTGCACGGCGTGCCGCGCATGCACGAGCGGCCGATCGGCGATCTCGTCGACGGCCTGCGGCAAATCGGCGCGCAGATCGATTACGAACAGAACGAAGGCTTTCCGCCGCTGCGGATCAAGCCGGCGGCGATCACGGTCGACGCGCCGATCCGCGTGCGCGGCGACGTGTCGAGCCAGTTCCTGACCGCGCTACTGATGACCTTGCCGCTCGTGAAGGCGAAGGACGGCAAGATCGTCGTCGAAGTCGACGGCGAACTGATCTCGAAGCCGTACATCGACATCACCATTCGACTGATGGAACGCTTCGGCGTGACCGTCGAGCGCGACGGCTGGCAGCGCTTCGTCGTGCCGGCCGGGGTCCGTTACCGCTCGCCGGGGCGCATCATGGTCGAGGGCGACGCGTCGTCGGCGTCGTATTTCCTCGCGGCCGGCGCGCTCGGCGGCGGCCCGCTGCGCGTCGAGGGCGTCGGCCGGGCGAGCATCCAGGGCGACGTCGGCTTCGCGAACGCGCTGATGCAGATGGGCGCGAACGTTTCGATGGGCGACGACTGGATCGAGGTGCGCGGCATCGGCCACGATCACGGCAAGCTCGATCCGATCGACATGGATTTCAACCTGATTCCGGACGCCGCGATGACGATCGCGGTCGCGGCGCTCTTTGCGAGCGGCACGAGCACGCTGCGCAACATCGCGAGCTGGCGCGTGAAGGAAACCGACCGCATCGCGGCGATGGCGACCGAATTGCGCAAGCTCGGCGCGGTGGTCGAGGAGGGGCCCGACTATCTGGTCGTCACGCCGCCTCAGCGGCTCACGCCGAACGCGACGATCGACACCTACGACGATCACCGGATGGCGATGTGCTTCTCGCTCGTCAGCCTGGGCGGCGTGCCCGTGCGGATCAACGACCCGAAGTGCGTCGGCAAGACGTTCCCCGACTATTTCGACCGCTTCGCCGCGCTCGCCAAGGCCTGACCGACCGTACCCGATGAAATCGACCCGACCCTTTCACCCGACCCCCGTCATCACGATCGACGGCCCGACCGCTTCCGGCAAGGGCACCGTCGCGGCGCTCGTCGCCGCGCACCTCGGCTTTCACCTGCTCGACAGCGGCGCGCTGTACCGGCTCGCTGCGCTCGCGAGCGTGCGCTACGGGATCGACGCGCAGGACATCGACGCGCTCGTGAAGCTGATCGACGACCTCCACATCACGTTTCGCGAGGGCTGCGCGCAGCTCGACGGCGTCGACGTGTCGAACGACATCCGCGCGGAGGCGGTCGGCAACCGCGCGTCGGCGATCGCCGTGCACGGCCCGGTGCGCGTGGCGCTGGTGGCGCGCCAGCGGGCCTTCCGCAAGACGCCGGGCCTCGTCGCGGACGGCCGCGACATGGGCACCGTGATCTTCCCGGACGCCGTGCTCAAGGTGTTTCTGACGGCCAGCGCCGAGGCTCGCGCGGCGAGGCGGCATAAGCAATTGATGCAAAAAGGATTTTCTGCTAATATAGATGACTTGCTCCGGGATTTGCGTGAGCGTGACGCGCGTGACAGCAATCGCGCGGCCGCGCCGCTGAAGCCCGCGGCAGATGCCAAGCTGCTCGATACGTCGGCGCTTTCGGTCGATCAAGCGGTCGATCAGGTGCTGCAGTGGTACCGGGCGCTCGGCCAGCCGGCCTGAAAAGGCGGGCAGCAGTAGGTGCTGGGCGCGCGAGCGCTCAGCGTGTTTCAAACCCTTAACCCCGTATGGTTTCGATCTGGCTCTTTCAGCCTGCCATTCCGGCCGGCGTGGCACAGCGATCCATGCACAATCCGATTTTTATGTCCGACCTGCAAACCTCCACCCCGAATACCGAATCCTTTGCGGCTCTGTTCGAAGAGTCGCTGACCCGCCAAGACATGCGCGCCGGCGAAGTGATTTCCGCCGAAGTCGTGCGCGTCGACCACAACTTCGTGGTCGTCAATGCAGGCCTGAAGTCCGAGGCTTACATTCCGATCGAGGAATTCCTGAACGATCAGGGCGAGGTTGAGGTGCAGTCGGGCGATTTCGTGTCCGTCGCGATCGACGCACTCGAAAACGGCTACGGCGACACGATCCTGTCGCGCGACAAGGCGAAGCGCCTTGCATCGTGGCTGTCGCTGGAAAAGGCCCTCGACAACAACGAACTCGTCACCGGCACCATCACCGGCAAGGTGAAGGGCGGCATGACCGTGATGGTCAACGGCATCCGCGCGTTCCTGCCGGGTTCGCTGGTCGATACGCGTCCGGTCAAGGACACGACCCCGTACGAAGGCAAGACGCTCGAGTTCCGCGTGATCAAGCTCGATCGCAAGCGTAACAACGTCGTGCTGTCGCGTCGTGCCGTGATCGAGGCAACGCAAGGCGAAGAGCGCGCGAAGCTGCTCGAGACGCTGAAGGAAGGCGCGATCGTCAACGGCGTGGTCAAGAACATCACCGACTACGGCGCGTTCGTCGACCTCGGCGGCATCGACGGCCTGCTGCACATCACCGACATCGCATGGCGTCGCGTGCGTCACCCGAGCGAAGTCCTGTCGGTTGGCCAGGAAGTCACCGCGAAGATCCTCAAGTTCGACCAAGAGAAGAACCGCGTCTCGCTGGGCATCAAGCAACTGGGCGACGATCCGTGGGAAGGCATCTCGCGCCGTTACCCGTCGGGCACGCGCCTGTTCGGCAAGGTCACGAACATCACCGACTACGGCGCATTCGTCGAAGTGGAATCGGGCATCGAAGGCCTGGTCCACGTGTCGGAAATGGACTGGACCAACAAGAACGTCGCACCGTCGAAGGTTGTCCAGCTGGGCGACGAAGTCGAAGTCATGGTCCTCGAGATCGACGAAGACCGTCGTCGTATCAGCCTCGGCATGAAGCAGTGCAAGCCGAATCCGTGGGATGACTTCAGCCGCAACTTCAAGAAGGGCGACAAGATCACGGGCGCAATCAAGTCGATCACCGACTTCGGCGTGTTCATCGGTCTGCCGGGCGGCATCGACGGCCTGGTCCACCTGTCGGACCTGTCGTGGAGCGAAGCCGGCGAAGAAGCCGTTCGCAAGTACAAGAAGGGCGACGAAGTCGAAGCGATCGTGCTCGGTATCGACGTCGAGAAGGAGCGTATTTCGCTCGGCATCAAGCAGCTCGAAGGCGACCCGTTCAGCAACTACGTTGCAATGAACGACAAGGGTTCGATCGTCGACGGCGTGGTGAAGTCGGTCGATGCGAAGGGCGCCGTGATCACGCTGACGGGCGACATCGAAGGCTACCTGCGCGCTTCGGAAATCTCGCAGGATCGCGTCGAAGACGCACGCAACGTGCTGAAGGAAGGCGACAAGGTCAACGCGATGGTGATCAACATCGATCGCAAGTCGCGCGGCATCAACCTGTCGATCAAGGCGAAGGACTCGGCTGAACAACAGGAAGCGATCCGCGGCCTGCAGTCGGACTCGAGCGCTGCTGCGACCGGTACGACCAACCTCGGCGCGCTGCTGAAGGCGAAGCTCGACGGCCAGAACCAGTAAGCCTCGCGAGGTCTGCTGAAGTATGACCAAATCCGAGTTGGTCGCACAGCTGGCACTGCGATTTCCGCAACTTGTCCTCAAGGATGCGGATTTCGCGGTGAAAACGATGCTCGATGCGATGTCCGACGCTCTGTCGAAAGGGCATCGCATCGAAATTCGCGGTTTCGGCAGCTTCGGCCTCAACCGTCGCCCGGCGCGCGTCGGACGCAACCCGAAGTCGGGGGAGAAAGTGCAGGTGCCCGAGAAGTTCGTGCCGCACTTCAAGCCCGGCAAGGAATTGCGTGAGCGCGTCGACGGTCGCGCCGGTGAGCCGCTGAAAGCTGACGATCCGGACGACGAGCGTTGAGCGTCGTGCGGTTTGCCCGGAACCTGTTCGGCGAAGGCTGAAAAGAAAGCGCCCCTAGCGGGCGCTTTTTTCATTTCCGGCGGCGGCAGGACGACGCACTCCGAACGATCTGCGCTGACGCCGAAACGCATCCTTTACAATACGGGTCGATTCGGCGACGCGAAGGGGAGTCGCGCGCCGCGGCAAACCTCAACAAAGAGAGGGCTACATGAAGTTTATCGTCTGGCTGATCCGGGTATTGGTGTTCGTGCTGCTGCTGGTGCTCGCGCTGGCCAATACGCAAACCGCGACGCTGAATTTCGTTGCCGGCTACGCGTGGCAGGCGCCGCTGATCCTGATCGGTCTCGCGTTCTTCGTCGTCGGTCTGCTGGCCGGTCTGCTGTCTGCGCTGCCGTCGATCTTCCGGCTGCGTCTGGAGAACGGACGTCTCAAGCGGGATCTGCGCGCCGCGCGTGAAACCCCGGCGGTCGTCGACCAGCCGCCGATGCCGCCCGTCATTTAACACCGACGCCGCGCGAATTTTGCGCGGTTTTCGTCTCTGCTTCGATATCTCGCATGGATCTGGATTTCTGGTGGTTGCTCGCGATTCCTGTCGCGTTCGCGCTCGGATGGGCGGCGTCACGCTATGACCTGAAGAATCTCCTGTCGGAGAGCGCCAACCTGCCGCGCTCGTATTTTCGCGGCCTGAATTTTCTGTTGAACGAACAACCGGACAAGGCGATCGACGCGTTCATCGAGGTCGCCAAGCTCGACCCCGAGACGGTCGAGCTGCACTTCGCGCTCGGCAACCTGTTTCGCCGCCGCGGCGAGACGGACCGCGCGATCCGCGTCCACCAGAACCTGCTGAGCCGCACGGACCTGCCGGTGAACGAGCGCGACCACGCGCTGTACGAGCTCGGCCAGGACTTCCTGAAGGCCGGCCTGCTCGACCGGGCGGAGGAGGCGTTCCACCGCCTCGCCGACGGCGACTACGCGCTCGGTGCGCAGCGGGCGTTGCTGACGATCTACGAGATCGAAAAGGACTGGAACAAGTCGATCGACACCGCGCGACGCATCGAGTCGATGAGCGACAAGCCGCTCGGCATCGAAATCGCGCAGTTCCACTGCGAAATCGCGCAGGATGCGCTGCAGCGCAAGAACACCGCGGCGGCGGCCGAGCAGTTGAAGCTCGCGCTCGCGGCGAACCCGCAGAACGTGCGCGCGACGATCCTGTCGGGCGACGCGGCCGAAGCGGCCGGCGATCCCGCCGCCGCGATCGGTCACTGGAAGCGCGTCGAAACGCAGAACCCCGCCTACCTGCCGCTCGTCGCCGACAAACTGATGAAGGCGTACATCGCGCTCGGCAAGCCGGTCGACGGCGCGGAGCTGCTGATGGGCTATGTCGATCGCTATCCGTCGAACGATCTGCTCGACATCGCGTATCAGCACATCGCGGGCATGCGCGGCCAGGACGCTGCGCACGCACTCGCGCGCGCGCAGATGGAGAAGTCGCCGAACCTGTCGGGCATGCTGCACCTGCTGGATGCGCAGATCGCCGCGGCCGACGAGCCGCGCCGTAAGGAGCTTGAAATGATGCGCGCGCTGATCCGGCAGCGCACCAAGAATCTGCCGCGCTATACGTGCCAGAATTGCGGTTTCCGGGCACGGCTCTTCTACTGGCAGTGCCCCGGTTGCAGCGGCTGGGAAACCTATGCGCCGCGGCGCGTCGAACCTGCGATGCCGGGCTGATCCCGGCGAGCGGCGCGACGCGTGGCGGTTGCCGCCGGCTTCGGCCGGGCGGCCAAGTTAGTCAATTACCGGGACGTACCGGAACATCTATGAAAATCACCATCATCGGCACCGGCTATGTCGGTCTTGTCACGGGTTCCTGTCTCGCGGAGATCGGCCACGACGTCTTCTGTCTCGATGTCGATCCGCGCAAGATCGAGATCCTGAACAACGGCGGGATGCCGATTCACGAACCGGGCCTGCTCGACATCATCGCGCGCAATCGCGCGGCAGGGCGGCTGCGTTTCTCGACCGACATCGAGGCGAGTGTCGCCCACGGCGAGATCCAGTTCATCGCGGTCGGCACGCCGCCCGACGAGGACGGCTCGGCCGACCTGCAATACGTGCTCGAGGCCGCGCGCAACATCGGCCGCCACATGACGGGCTTCAAGGTGATCGTCGACAAGTCGACGGTGCCGGTCGGCACCGCGCAGCGCGTGCGCGCGGTGGTCGACGACGCGCTCGCGGCCCGCGGGCTCGGCGGCAGCGTCGCGCATCGCTTCTCGGTCGTCTCCAATCCGGAATTCCTGAAGGAAGGCGCGGCCGTCGAAGATTTCATGCGGCCGGACCGGATCATCATCGGCGTCGACCACGACGAGACGGGAAGCGTGGCGCGCGAGAAGATGAAGAAGCTCTACGCGCCGTTCAACCGCAATCACGAGCGCACGATCTACATGGACGTGCGCTCGGCCGAATTCGCGAAGTACGCGGCGAACGCGATGCTCGCGACGCGCATCTCGTTCATGAACGAGATGTCGAATCTGGCCGACAAGGTCGGCGCCGACATCGAAGCGGTGCGGCGCGGGATCGGCTCCGATCCGCGGATCGGCTATCACTTCCTGTATGCAGGCGTCGGCTATGGCGGCTCGTGCTTCCCGAAGGACGTGCAGGCGCTGATCCGCACGGCCGGCGAGAACGGCCAGCCGCTGCGCATCCTGGAGGCCGTCGAGGCGGCCAACTCGGCGCAGAAGGACGTGCTGATCGGCAAGATCGAACAGCGCTTCGGCGCGGATCTGAGCGGCCGCACGTTCGCGGTGTGGGGCCTCGCGTTCAAGCCGAATACCGACGACATGCGCGAGGCGCCGAGCCGCCGGCTCATCGCCGCGCTGCTCGCGCGCGGCGCGACCGTGCGCGCGTATGACCCGGTCGCGATCGACGAGGCGCGCCGCGTGTTCGCGCTCGATTTCGAAGCAGGCGCCGACGCGCTCGCGCGTCTGCACTTCGTCGATACGCAGGATGCGGCGGTCGCCGGCGCGGATGCGCTCGTGATCGTCACCGAGTGGAAGGAATTCCGCAGTCCGGATTTCACGCGCCTGAAAGCGGAGCTGAAGGCGCCGGTGATCTTCGACGGGCGCAATCTGTACGAGCCGGATGCGATGGCCGAGATCGGCATCGACTACTACGCGATCGGACGCCCGTATGTCGACCCCCAAACCGTTTCCCGTGGGTGAGCGCACGATGAGTTCTCTTCGCGAAGTGGTGCCGGTCCCGCGCGCGCAGCTGGCGAAGTCGCGCGTGCTCGTCGTCGGCGACGTGATGCTCGACCGCTACTGGTTCGGCAACGTCGACCGCATTTCGCCGGAAGCGCCGGTGCCCGTCGTGCACGTGCAGCGTCAGGAAGAGCGGCTCGGCGGCGCGGCCAACGTCGCGCGCAACGTCGTGACGCTCGGCGCGCAGGCGGGGCTGCTGTGCGTGGTCGGCTGCGACGAACCGGGCGAGCGGATCGTCGAACTGCTGGCCAGCAGCGGCGTCACGCCGCATCTCGAACGCGACGCGGCGCTGCCGACGACCATCAAGCTGCGCGTGCTGGCACGCCAGCAGCAGCTGCTGCGCGTCGACTTCGAGGCGACGCCGACGCACGAAGTGCTGCTCGCGGGCCTCGCCCATTTTGACACGTTGCTGCCGCAGCACAACGTCGTGCTGATGTCGGACTACGCGAAGGGCGGTCTCACTCACGTGACGACGATGATCGAGCGCGCGCGCGCGGGCGGCAAACCGGTGCTCGTCGATCCGAAGGGCGACGACTGGGCGCGCTATCGCGGTGCATCGCTGATCACGCCGAATCGCGCGGAGCTGCGCGAAGTGATCGGGCACTGGAAGTCGGAGGACGATCTGCGCGAGCGGGTCGCGAAGCTGCGCGCGGAGCTCGACATCGACGCGCTGCTGCTCACGCGTTCCGAGGAGGGGATGACGCTCTTCTCGGCGGCGGGCGAGCTGCATGCGCCGGCGCTCGCGCGCGAGGTGTACGACGTATCGGGTGCGGGCGACACCGTGATCGCGACGGTCGCGACGATGCTCGGCGCCGGCGTGCCGCTCGTCGACGCCGTGGTGCTCGCGAACCGCGCGGCGGGGATCGTGGTCGGCAAGCTCGGCACGGCCACCGTCGACTACGACGAACTGTTTCATTGAGCGATCGCCGCGGCCCGACCGAGCGCCGCGCGATCGTCTCGTCATTTTTCAGGCAGGATGACCATGACCCTCATCGTCACCGGTGCAGCCGGTTTCATCGGCGCGAACATCGTCAAGGCGCTCAACGAGCGCGGCGAGTCGCGCATCATCGCGGTCGACAATCTGACGCGCGCGGACAAGTTCCGTAACCTCGTCGATTGCGAGATCGACGACTATCTCGACAAGACCGAATTCGTCGAACGCTTCGCGCGCGGCGATTTCGGCAAGGTGCGCGCGGTGTTCCACGAAGGCGCCTGTTCGGACACGATGGAAACCGACGGCCGCTACATGATGGACAACAACTTCCGCTACAGCCGCGCGGTGCTCGATGCGTGCCTCGCGCAGGGCGCGCAGTTCCTGTACGCGTCGTCGGCGGCGATCTACGGCGGCTCGACGCGCTTCGTCGAAGAGCGCGAGGTCGAGGCGCCGCTGAACGTGTACGGCTACTCGAAGTTCCTGTTCGACCAGGTGATCCGCCGCGTGCTGCCGAGCGCCAGGAGCCAGATCGCCGGGTTCCGCTACTTCAACGTGTACGGTCCGCGCGAGACGCACAAGGGGCGCATGGCGTCGGTGGCGTTCCACAACTTCAACCAGTTCCGCGCGGAAGGCAAGGTCAAGCTGTTCGGCGAGTACAACGGTTACGCGCCGGGCGAGCAGACGCGCGACTTCGTGTCGGTGGAAGACGTCGCGAAGGTCAACCTGTTCTTCTTCGATCATCCGGAGAAGTCGGGCATCTTCAATCTCGGCACGGGCCGCGCGCAGCCGTTCAACGACATCGCGTCGACCGTCGTCAATACGCTGCGTGCGCTCGACAACCTGCCGCCGCTCACGCTCGCGCAGCAGGTCGAGCAGGGCTTGATCGAATACGTGGCGTTCCCCGATGCGCTGCGCGGCAAGTACCAGTGCTTCACGCAGGCCGACCAGACGAAGCTGCGCGCGGCCGGCTACGACGCGCCGTTCCTGACGGTGCAGGAAGGTGTCGATCGCTACGTGCGTTGGCTGTCCGGCCAGGTTTAAGCGCGCGCGTCGCATCGCTAGACTGGGTCTCACGGTCGGCAGCCGCCGGCCGCTTTCATCGGAGATCCAGCACATGATCAGGAAATGGTTGGCCGCCGCGGCGCTGTCCGGCGTAATCGCGTCGGCCTGGGCGGCCGTCGACGTCAACACCGCGAACGAAAACGCGCTCGTCGGCATCAGGGGAATCGGCCCGGCGCGGGCCAAGGCGATTCTGGATGAACGCAGCGCACATGGCCCGTTCAAGAGCGCGGACGACCTCGCATCGCGCGTGAAGGGAATGGGCGGCCATACGGTCGAGCGTCTTCAACAGGAGGGCTTGACCATCGGCGCGGCAGGCGCGGCCGGTGCGGGCGCGGCTGCTGCCGGCAAGCCGGCAGCACCGAAGCCGGCCGCCGCGGCCGCCCGCACCCCACAGAAGTAGCGCACGCGCCACCACAAGATCCTTCAGGCGCCGTCGTTGGACGGCTTCCCGCGGCATGCCGCGGGTTTTTTGCGTGGCCCGTCGCGCGTGCGCGATCGCGCATCGCATCGCACCGGTATTCCATCGCCGCGAAGGGGTTGCCCGCGCGAGCGTCGGTGCTGGTTTACAATCGATCGATTGATCGGCCTCGCACTCACGGTATCCCATGGCTTACAAAACGATTGAAGACACGATCGGCAACACCCCGCTCGTGCAACTGGTCCGCCTGCCGGACGACGAGATTCGCGCGCGCAACAACGTCGTGCTCGCGAAGCTCGAAGGCAACAACCCGGCCGGCTCCGTGAAGGATCGTCCGGCGCTGTCGATGATCAGCAAGGCGGAAGCGCGCGGCCGTATCAAGCCGGGCGACACGCTGATCGAGGCGACGAGCGGCAACACGGGCATCGCGCTCGCGATGGCCGCTGCGATCCGCGGCTACAAGATGGTGCTGGTCATGCCGGAGGATCTGTCGGTCGAGCGCCGCCAGAGCATGGCCGCGTACGGCGCGGAAATCATCCTGACGCCGGTGAAGGGCGGCATGGAACTGGCGCGCGACCTCGCTGAGCAGATGCAGCGCGAAGGCAAGGGCGTGATCCTCGACCAGTTCGGCAACCCGGACAACCCCGTCGCGCATTACGAGTCGACCGGTCCGGAGATCTGGCGCGACACCGAAGGACGCGTCACGCACTTCGTGTCCGCGATGGGCACGACGGGCACGATCATGGGCACGTCGCGCTATCTGAAGGAGCAGAATCCGGCGATCGAGATCATCGGCGCGCAGCCGGAAGACGGCTCGCGCATTCCGGGCATTCGCAAGTGGCCGGAAGCCTACATGCCGACGATCTTCGATCGCAGCCGCGTCGATCGCGTCGAGAACGTGAGCCAGGCCGCGTCCGAAACGATGGCGCGCCGGCTCGCGGCCGTCGAAGGCATTTTTGCCGGGGTCTCGTCGGGCGGCGCCTGCGAAGTCGCGATGCGCATCGCGCGGCAGGTCGAGAACGCGACGATCGTGTTCATCGTCTGCGACCGCGGCGACCGTTACCTGTCGACCGGCGTGTTTCCTGCGTGATCGCGGCCCACGGCCGCACGCCGTCGAGCCGATGAAAAAAGCGCCGCATCGAGCGGCGCTTTTCGTTTGTGCGAACGCTGCTGTTTGTGCGAACGCTGCTTATTGCGCAGACGGGTCCGTGTCGGCGGGCGGCAGCGGCAGTGCGCCGCTCGCTTCCATTTGCGCCTTCACCGCTTCGCCGAGCTGATACACGCTGAGCGCGTAGAAGAAGCTGCGGTTGTAGCGCGTCAGCACATAGAAGTTCTTCAGCCCGAGCATGTACTCGGTCGCGTGTCCCGGCGACGGCAGGTCGACCACGGTGACCGGCGTACCGGCTTCGGTCGTGATGTTGACGGTCGGCTCGTTGAGCGTCATGCCGGCCCGCAGCAACTGCGACAGCGCCCAGTGCGGTTCGGGCTGACCGTCGGCGGCGGCTTGCGCGATGCCGAGGCTGCCGGTGTCCGGCGTGATCCGCCAGACCACCGGGCGATCGGTTTCCCAGCCGTGCTGCTTCAGGTAGTTCGCGACGCTGCCGATCGCGTCGGCAGGACTACTGCGCAGATCGACGTGGCCGCCGCCGTCGTAGTCGACCGCGTATTCGCGGATGCTGCTCGGCAGGAACTGCGGAATGCCGATCGCGCCCGTGTACGAGCCGAGCACGGTGGTCGGGTCGAGCTGGCTGTCGCGCGTCCAGACGAGGAAGTCCTCGAGGTTCTTGCGGAACGTCGCCTGGCGGCTGTCGCGATTCGGCGTGTCGGGATAATCGAACGTGAGCGTCGTCAGCGCATCGAGCACGCGGAAGTTGCCCATGTAGCGCCCGTAGATCGTTTCGACGCCGATGATGCCGACGATCACTTCGGGCGGCACGCCGAACTCTTGCGACGCGCGCTGCAGCGTCGCACGGTTCGCCTTCCAGAATTTCACGCCGGCATTGATGCGGATCGGCTCGATGAAGCGCGAACGATAAACGCGCCAATTCTTCACCGACGGCGTGGGCGCGGGCTTCACGAGCTTCACGGCGGTCGCCGAATAGCTGACGCGCGAGAACAGCGCATGCAGGCTCGCGGCGTCGAAGCCGTTGCGGCTCACCATCTCGTCGATGAATGCATCGACCTTCGCGTTGTTCGTGTAGCGCTGCGGAACGATTTCTTCTTCGAAGGTCTGGCCTTGCGGCGCCGGCTGCTGCGGTTGGGCCTGCGCGACGAGCATGCCGGCGGGCTTCGTCGGCTGCGTCTGCGCGTGCGCGGGCGAGACCGCGGCCGTGGCGGCGAGCGCAGCGGCGACGAGTGGAGCGCGAACGTGCAACAGCGTGGAGAGAAGGGCGGCGGGCTTGCTGGAATTCATGTCGAAGCGGGCGGACAGGGCGGTGGGGTACGGTGCAGTATACCCGACGCATCCCGCGCGCCGGGACGTGGCGGCGCAGCGTTGTGGTAAGTTAGCGGCGAATTCGCGGCAAGACGATGGACATCATTGATGGAGACCTGCGGCGCACCCGACGCCGCGGATGACAGCTTATGGCAACCGCCTTCTATACGCACCCCGACTGCATGCTGCACGAGATGGGAGAGTGGCATCCGGAATGCCCGGCCCGATTGTCGGCGATCCAGGATCAGCTGATCGCGAGCCGCATCGACGACCTGATCGTGCACGAATCCGCGCCGTTCGCGAGCGAGGTCGCGTTGGGTCGCGTGCATACGCAGGCTCATATCGACTACATCCGCAGCATGACGCCGGTCGACGGCTACGTCGAAATCGATCCCGACACGCTGATGAATCGCGACACCTGGCGCGCCGCGTTGCGCGCGGCCGGCGCCGCGATCGCGGCGACCGATGCGGTGATCGAGGGCCGCTACGCGAATGCGTTCTGCAGCGTGCGGCCGCCCGGTCATCACGCGGAGCCTGCGCGCGCGATGGGCTTTTGCTTCTTCAACAACGTGGCGATCGCCGCGCGGCACGCGCTCGACGTCCACGGCCTCGAACGCGTCGCGATCATCGATTTCGACGTGCATCATGGCAACGGCACCGAAGCGGCGTTCGCGAACGACGAGCGCGTGCTGATGTGCAGCTTCTTCCAGCATCCGTTGTACCCGTTCTCGGGCGCCGACCATCAGGCGCCGAACATGGTCAACCTGCCGATGCCCGCGCGCAGCAACGGGATGGCGGTGCGCGAAGCGGTCGACATGTTCTGGTTGCCGCGGCTCGATGCGTTCAAGCCGCAGATGGTGTTCGTGTCGGCCGGCTTCGACGCGCATCGCGAGGACGACATCGGCAATCTCGGGCTCGTCGAGGCCGACTTCGAATGGCTGACCGCGCAGATCGTCGAGGTCGCGCGCCGGCACGCGCAGGGCCGCATCGTCAGCTGCCTCGAGGGCGGCTACAACCTGTCGGCGCTCGGGCGCAGCGTCGTCGCGCATCTGCGCGCGCTCGCCGGCGTCTGACGCGCGCGGCGAGCTGCCGCGCATCGGCAAGCGGTCGCGGCTGCGCAGCTTGCCGGCCGCGACCGCGCCGCGCGACCTGCGCGGCTACCGGCGGGCGCAGCGCGTCCACGCAGCCCGCGCGACCTCAGCCGGCCGGCGCGTGCGCGTGAATCCACGCGATCAGCGCATCGATCACGCGCTCGCGCTCGAGATCATTCATCGTTTCGTGGAATCCGCCTTCGTAGAGCGTCAGCGTGCGATCGGGCGAGCCGACGTGCGCGCCGAACGCGCGGCTGCCGTCGGGTTCCGTCAGCTTGTCACTGGTGCCGTGATAGATGAGCACCGGCACGCGCAGCGAGCCGCGGCCGCGTTCGATGCGCGCCATCGCGTCGAGGAGTTCGGCGCCGGTGCGCGCGGGCACCGCGTCGTGGTGCACGAGCGGGTCGGCCCGATTGGCCGCGACGATCGCCGGATCGCGCGACAGCAGCGCCGCATCGATCCTGATCGCGGGGAAGCTCGGCCACACGCGGCTGATGAAGCGGCTCATCGCCAGCATCCAGCGCGGCACGTCGCGCCCTGGCGCGAGCGCCGGGCTCGACAGCACGAGGCCAGCGAGCGTGTGGCCACTGGCCGGCAGGCGTTCGATCGCATACAGCGCCGCAATGGCGCCGCCCATGCTGTGCCCCATCAGGAAGAGCGGCGTATTGCCGCGCGCGGCTTCGGCAACCAGCGCATCCGCGTCGTTCAGGTAATCGTCGAAGCGCTCGACCCACGCGCGCTTGCCCGGCGACCGGCCGTGCCCGCGCAGGTCGATCGCCAGCACCGAGATGCCCGCCGCGTTCAGCCGTGCTGCCAGCCGCTCGTAGCGCCCCGCATGTTCGGCGAGGCCGTGTACGAGCGCGACCGTCGCGCGCGGCGGCGCGCTGCCGTCCGCGGCCGGCCAGCGGTACGACGCCAGTTCGAGCCCGTCCGCGGTGCGCAGCCGGCCCATTCGCGCCGGGGGACACGCGGCCGGATCCCCGGCTGCGATGGCGGCTGCGGCGGCTGCAGCGTCGGGCGGCGTGATGGCGCTCATCTGGCGGTCTCCTTGTCGATTGATATTGGTGTTCCGGATCATAGTCGCGGCCTTCGCGCGCGGGAGCCGCGGCGCGCCTCTAATTTCACTGGGTTATGAAAAGAGCGAAATTGATTATTAAGGGGAATGAGGTGTTTGCGGTAAAATCGCCGGCTATTCCAGATGCATCTGGCGGCTGACCGGCGACCCTCGCCTGCCGGCCGCCGTTTTGTTTACATGATCGAATTACGCAATCTGTCGCAGCGTTTTCCCGGGCCGTCCGGCTGGGTGGACGCATTGCACAACGTCAACCTGTCGATTCCGCAGGGCGAGGTGTTCGGCATCATCGGCCGCAGCGGCGCCGGCAAGAGCACGCTCGTGCGCACCATCAACCTGCTCACGCGGCCCACCGAAGGCAACGTCGTCGTCGGCGGGCGCGATCTCACGGTGCTGCCGGCCGGCGCACTGCGCGAGGCGCGCCGCGAAATCGGCATGATCTTCCAGCACTTCAACCTGCTGTCGTCGCGCACGGTGTTCGACAACGTCGCGCTGCCGCTCGAACTGGCCGGCGCGAGCCGTGCCGAGATCGAAGCCGCCGTGCTGCCGCTGCTCGAGCTCGTCGGGCTGTCCGCGCAGAAAGACCGCTATCCGGCCCAGATCAGCGGCGGCCAGAAGCAGCGTGTCGGCATCGCGCGCGCGCTCGCGAGCAAGCCGAAGGTGCTGCTGTCGGACGAAGCGACGTCGGCGCTCGATCCCGAAACCACGCGTTCGATCCTCGATCTGCTCAAGCGCATCAACCGCGAGCTGGGCCTCACGATCGTGCTGATCACGCACCAGATGGAAGTGATCAAGCAGGTATGCGATCGCGTCGCGGTGCTCGACGCGGGCCGCGTGGTCGAGCAGGGGCGCGTGATCGACGTGTTCCTGCAACCGCATCACGAAGTGACGCGCGCGCTGATCGGCGACGTGATCGCGCAGGAGCTGCCGCCGGCGCTGAAGGCGCGCGTGGCCGAGCGGATGAAGACCGGCAGCGGGCATCTGTTGCGGCTCGCGTTCACCGGCACGGGCGTCGACCAGCCGATCCTGTCGGAAACGATCCGCCGCTACGAGCTCGATTTCAACATCCTGCACGGCCAGATCGACGAGATCCAGGGTCAGGCGTTCGGGTCGCTCGCCGTGCTCGCTGGCGGCGAGCCGGGCAAGGTCGGGCAGGCGCTCGCGTTCCTGCGCGAGCAAGGTGTCGTGGTAGAGGAGCTTTCGTATGTTGAGTGAGATGTTCGATATGTTCGTGCAGTCGTTCTGGGAGACGCTGATCATGGTCGGCATCTCCGGGGCGGTCGGTGCGCTCGTCGGGCTGCCGCTCGGCGTGCTGCTCTATCTGACCGACCGCCAGGGCGTGCTGCAGAACCTCGGCGTGAATCGCGTGCTCGGCGGCCTCGTCAACGCGGTGCGCTCGACGCCGTTCATCATTCTGCTGGTCGCGGTCATTCCATTTACGCGGCTCGTCACCGGCTCGTCGATCGGCACGGCCGCGGCCGTCGTCCCGCTGACGCTCGCGGCGGCGCCGTTCATTGCGCGGCTCGTCGAGACGGCGTTGCGCGAAGTCGATCGCGGGCTGATCGAGGCCGCGCAGTCGATGGGCGCGACGACGTCGCAGATCGTCTTCAAGGTGCTGCTGCCCGAGTCGCTGCCGGGCATCGTCGCTGGTCTGACGATCACGTTCGTGTCGCTGGTCGGCTATTCGGCGATGGCCGGCGCGATCGGCGGCGGCGGGCTCGGCGATCTCGGGATCCGCTACGGCTACCAGCGCTATCTGCCGGAAGTGATGTGGACGGTGGTCGCGATCCTCATCGTGTTCGTGCAGATCGTGCAATCGTTCGGCGACTGGCTCGTACGCCGGCTGAGCCACAAGTAAAAAGACCTTCATCCTTCGGGGGAGACGATGCAACGACGCTTCATGCTCAAGTTCGCGGCCGCCATTAGCGCGGCTGCACTGTTCGCGAGCGCGCATGCGCAGGCCGAAACGATCAAGGTCGGCGTGACGGGCGGGCCGCACGCGCAGATCATGGAATACGTGAAGAAGGTCGCGGCGCGAAGCGGCCTCGACATCCGCATCGTCGAATTCTCCGACTACGTGCAGCCGAACGCGGCGCTCGCCGCGGGCGACCTCGACGCGAACAGCTATCAGCACGACCCGTATCTGCAGGCGCAGGTGAAGGACCGCGGCTACAAGCTGATCAAGGTCGCGGATACCGTCACGTTCCCGATGGGCATCTACTCGAAGCGCGTGAAGTCGCTGGCCGAGCTGGCGCCCGGTGCGCGCGTCGCGGTGCCGAACGATCCGACCAACGGCGGCCGCGCGCTGCTGCTGCTGCAGAAGCAGGGGCTGCTGAAGCTGCGCGCGGATGCGGGGCTGAAGGCGACGCCGCTCGACATCGTCGACAATCCGCGCAAGCTGAAGATCGTCGAGCTCGACGCGGCGCAGATCCCGCGCTCGCTCGGCGACGTCGACGCGGCCGCGATCAACACCAACTACGCGATGGAAGCCGGGTTGAAGCCGAAGCAGGACGCGATCGCGATCGAGGGCCCGAACGGTCCGTACGCGAACGTCCTCGCGATTCGCGAAGCCGACCGCGCGCGACCGTGGGTGGCGAAGCTCGTCGCGGCCTATCGGAGCCCGGAAGTGAAGCAATTCATCGAACAGAAGTTCGGCGGCGCGGTAATCGCCGCCTGGTAAGCAGTCAGCGCGAGATGCAGGGCGCGCCCGGTGCCGATTAGAGTCGATGATCCAAATCCCGGGCTTTGCGCCCGGGTTTTTTCTCTTTTAAAATAGAACGATCGTTCGCTATTACCGGCGCGCCGTCGAGAAGCGCTATCCTCGGCGGCCATGATGGGCCCGCTTGGCCGCGCAATCACGGGGCCTCGCTATAGAATGGCCTCTGGTCGTATTCGTAACTTTGGAGCGTGTGCATGAAAATCCTGGTGCCAGTGAAAAGAGTGGTCGATTACAACGTGAAGGTCCGCGTGAAGTCGGACAACACGGGCGTCGACATCGCGAACGTGAAGATGTCGATGAACCCGTTCGACGAAATCGCCGTTGAAGAGGCGGTGCGCCTGAAGGAAGCGGGCGTGGCGACCGAAGTGGTCGCGGTGTCGGTGGGCGTGACGCAGGCGCAGGAAACGCTGCGCACGGCGCTGGCGATCGGCGCGGACCGCGCGATCCTGGTCGAGTCGACCGACGGCGTCGAGCCGCTGGCCGTCGCGAAGATCCTGAAGGCGCTGGTCGACAAGGAGCAGCCGCAACTGGTGATCCTCGGCAAGCAGGCGATCGACGACGATTCGAACCAGACGGGCCAGATGCTGGCCGCGCTGGCAGGTCTGCCGCAGGCGACGTTCGCCTCGAAGGTCACGGTCGCCGATGGCAAGGCCACGGTCGCACGTGAAGTCGACGGCGGTGCGGAAACGCTGTCGCTGACGCTGCCGGCGGTCGTCACGACCGACCTGCGTCTGAACGAGCCGCGTTACGTGACGCTGCCGAACATCATGAAGGCGAAGAAGAAGCCGCTGGAAACGGTCAAGCCGGCAGACCTCGGCGTGGACGTGACGCCGCGTCTGAAGACGCTGAAGGTGGCCGAGCCGCCGAAGCGCGCGGCCGGCGTGAAGGTGCCGGACGTGAAGACGCTGGTCGAGAAGCTGAAGACCGAAGCCAAGGTGCTGTAAGAGGGAGCGGAAAGAAATGACGATTCTGGTGATTGCAGAACACGACAACGCGTCGATCAAGGCCGCGACGCTGAACACGGTCGCAGCGGCAGCGAAGATCGGCGGTGACATCCACGTGCTGGTCGCGGGCCACAACGCGCAGGGCGCGGCGGACGCGGCAGCGAAGATCGCGGGCGTGTCGAAGGTGCTGCTGGCCGACGCGCCGCAGCTGGAAGCTGGCCTGGCGGAAAACGTCGAAGCCACCGCGCTGAACATCGCGAAGGATTACTCGCACATCCTGGCGCCGGCGACCGCGTACGGCAAGAACGTCGCGCCGCGCATCGCCGCGAAGCTGGACGTCGCGCAGATCTCGGACATCACGGCCGTCGCTTCGGCCGATACGTTCGAGCGTCCGATCTACGCGGGCAATGCGATCGCGACGGTGCAGTCGAGCGATCCGATCAAGGTCATCACGGTGCGCGCGACGGGTTTCGATCCGGTGGCGGCGGTTGGCGGCAGCGCAGCGGTCGAGAAGATCGAAGCGGCGGCAGACGCCGGCAAGTCACAGTTCGTGAGCCGTGAAGTGACGAAGCTGGACCGTCCGGAGCTCACCAGCGCGAAGATCATCGTGTCGGGCGGCCGCGGTCTGGGCAGCGGCGAGAACTACACGAAGGTGCTGGAGCCGCTGGCGGACAAGCTGTCGGCAGCACTCGGCGCTTCGCGCGCGGCGGTCGACGCCGGCTACGTGCCGAACGACTATCAGGTCGGCCAGACCGGCAAGATCGTCGCGCCGCAGCTGTACATCGCGGTCGGCATCTCGGGTGCGATCCAGCACTTGGCCGGCATGAAGGATTCGAAGGTGATCGTCGCGATCAACAAGGATCCGGAAGCGCCGATCTTCAGCGTGGCCGACTACGGCCTCGTCGGCGATCTGTTCACGCTCGTGCCGGAGCTCGTGAGCGCGCTGGGCTGATGCTGCGCGCCGCTGCGGCGGTGTGCATGTTCGAAGAGGGGGCGCGATGAGCGCCCCTTTTTTGTTGTGGTGTCGCTCGAGACGAGCGGCTGTCGTTGGCCGGGCATGGTCGCGATCGTACGGTGCCGTGTGGAACGGATCGTCGCGCACGCGCGATTGGCGGCGGCGACGCGCTCGACGGGCGACGAGCGCATGCGCCGGTTGGCTGTAGCCTCGTGGCGGGTCGCCGCTCGCACCGCCATTTTCGCTCGCCGAAACGAGAAAGGCGCCCGAGGGCGCCTTTCTTGCCGATGCAGCGGACCCGTATCGCCACGGGCCGTTCCGGCTTACGCGTATGCGGGACGCGTCTGGCCGGCCACTTCGTTCAGGTAGCGATGCACCGACAGGTCGTCGGCCTGGATCGCCGGCTTCTTGCCCGAGATCAGGTCGGCGAGCAGCTGGCCCGAACCGCACGACATCGTCCAGCCGAGCGTGCCGTGGCCGGTATTCATGAACAGGTTCGACACCGGCGTGCGGCCGACGATCGGCGTGCCGTCCGGCGTCATCGGGCGCAGGCCCGTCCAGAACGTCGCCTTCGACGTGTCGCCGCCGCCGGGGAACAGGTCGTTCACGCACATTTCGAGCGTTTCGCGGCGCGCGGCGCGCAGCTTCTTGTCGAAGCCGACGATCTCGGCCATCCCGCCGACGCGAATGCGCTGGTCGAAGCGCGTGATCGCGATCTTGTAGGTCTCGTCGAGCACCGTCGACACCGGCGCGGCCGCCTCGTTGACGATCGGCGCGGTGATCGAATAACCCTTCAGCGGATAGACCGGGATCTTCATCAGCTTCGACACGAAGTTGGTCGAGTACGAACCCAGCGCGACGACGTATGCGTCGGCGCGCACCGTCTCGCTGCCGCATTGCACGCCGGCGATCTTGCCGCCTGCGATCGCGAGCGCGTCGATCGGCGTGTTGTAGCGGAACTTCACGCCGAGCGATTCCGCGAGCGCCGCGAGGCGCGTCGTGAACAACTGGCAATCGCCCGTTTCGTCACCCGGCAGGCGCAGGCCCCCGGTGAGCTTGTGCGACACGGCGGCGAGGGCCGGTTCGGCATTCTTCAGCTCGGCCGGCGACAGCAGTTCGAACGGCACGTTCGCTTCGCGCAGCACCGCGATGTCCTTCGCCGCGCCGTCGAGTTGCTGCTGCGAGCGGAACAACTGCAGCGTGCCGCCGGTGCGGCCTTCGTACTCGATGCCCGTATCGGCGCGCAGCGCCTGCAGGCAATCGCGGCTGTATTCGGCGAGACGCACCATGCGGCCCTTGTTGACTGCATAGCGCTCGGGCGTGCAGTTGCGCAGCATCTGCCACATCCATTGCAGCTGGAAGCGCGTGCCGTCGAGGCGGATCGCGAGCGGCGCATGCTTTTCGAACATCCACTTGACCGCCTTCAGCGGCACGCCGGGCGCGGCCCACGGCGCCGCATAGCCGGGCGAGATCTGGCCCGCGTTTGCGAAGCTCGTATCGAGCGCCGGGCCGGCCTCCCGGTCGATCACCGTGACTTCATGACCGGCGCGCGCAAGGTAATACGCGCTCGCCACGCCCACCACACCGCTGCCCAGAATGACGACTCGCATAGCTGCTCCAGATGGAAGGAATCAGGTCGAGGCCGGGCGCACCTGCGGCTCCGTGTAACCTCTAGCTGATCTAGTTGTTTGCGCTATGGTATTGTCGAATATGTAGGTTTTGTTATTGTATTTTTCAGATTTTCAGCACAAACACATGAGAACGCAACGTCAGCCGGTACGCACGCTCGACAAGCTCGACCGGCGCATCCTCAAACTGCTCCAGAACGACGGCCGGATGGCGATGAAGGACCTCGCGGAGCAGGTCGGACTGACCGTGACGCCGTGCATCGAGCGCGTGCGGCGCATGGAGCGCGACGGCGTCATCACCGGTTATCACGCGCGCGTCGATCCGAGCCAGCTCGGCGCGGCGCTGCTGGTGTTCGTCGAGATCACGCTCGGCCACAAGGGCGGGAACATGTTCGAGCAGTTCCGCCGCGAAGTGATGAAGATCGACGAGGTGCTCGAGTGCCATCTCGTGTCGGGCGACTTCGATTACCTGATCAAGGCGCGCATCGGCGAGATGGCCGACTACCGCAAGCTGCTCGGCGACATCCTGCTGCAACTGCCCGGCGCCGTGCAGTCGAAGAGCTATGTCGTGATGGAGGAGATCAAGGAGACGATGACGATTCCGGTCGGCGAATGACCGCGGCCGCGCCGGCGTAGTCGGTTCCGTTCGGCGCCTCCTTGGCATGCTTCACCCAATACTGTATAAATGTACAGTATTTGGTGAAGGCGAATGGGTGAGCGCATGGACGGTCGATCCGACAACGAATTTCCGATCGCGCCGCCCGTGCCCCGCAAGGGGCGCGGCGCGGTCGACAACCTGCAAGGGCGGTACGAGACGGCGCTGCGCGAGGCGGTGGACGATGGCTGGACGCACGAAGCGGACGATGCCGATCTCCCCGCGCCGTTGCGCACGCAGGTGTTCGAGGAGCGGGCCAAGAGCATCCTCACGCGCAATCAGTCGCCGGACATTCCGTTCAGCGTGTCGCTCAATCCGTATCGCGGCTGCGAGCACGGCTGCATCTACTGCTTCGCGCGGCCCACGCATAGCTATCTCGGCCTGTCGCCCGGTCTCGATTTCGAGAGCCGCATCTACGCGAAGGTCAATGCCGCCGAATTGCTCGAGCGCGAGATCGCGCGCAAGCGTTTTGTGCCCGAGCCGATCGCGCTCGGCGTCAACACCGATGCGTATCAGCCGGTCGAACGCGATCTGCGCATCACGCGCAGCGTGATCGAGGTGATGCACGATCACGGGCTGCCGTTTGCCGCGATCACGAAGTCGTCGCTGATCGAGCGCGATCTCGATCTGCTCGGGCCAATGGCCGAGCGCGGTCAGGTCATGGCCGCAGTCACCATCACGACGCTCGACGCCGATCTCGCGCGCACGCTCGAGCCGCGGGCGGCGACGCCGGCGCGCCGCCTGCGCACGATTCGCGCGTTGCGCGACGCCGGGGTGCCGGTGGGCGTCAGCATTGCACCGATGATTCCGTTCGTCACCGAGCCCGACATGGAACGCGTCCTCGAGGCCTGTGCGGATGCCGGCGCGACACATGCGAGCTACATCGTGCTGCGGCTGCCGTGGGAAGTCGCGCCGTTGTTCAAGAACTGGCTGGCCGCGCATTTCCCGGACCGCGCCGAGCGCGTGATGAATCGCGTGCGCGACATGCGCGGCGGGAAGGAGTACGACTCGGATTTTTCGAAGCGGATGAAGGGCGAGGGCATCTGGGCCGATCTGTTGCGTCAGCGCTTCCGCCAGGCCGTCAAGCGGCTCGGGCTGAACGAGCGCGGGAACGGCATTCTCGACATGTCGCGGTTTCGCGCTGCGGCGCCTGCGCGCGTGAGCGCACAGCTGGCGGCGGCGAGCCGCGCGAAGCCGCGCGACGATACGCAGCTGAGTCTGTTCTGAACGCGCGCGGCGGCGCTTATTGCGAAATCTGCTTGGCGGCTTCGACTTGCGACTCGAAGTACGTCTGGAACGACAGGGCGAGTGCGGTCATCAGCAGGAACGCGCCGATCAGAAGCGAGAAGATCACGACGAAGATCACCGTCCAGCCGGAGCGGCTGTGCTTGCCCGTATCGGCATTGAATTGCGCGTCCCACTTTTCGTCGGGGCGCAAGCCGTAGACGAGCGCGGCGAGGAACGCGGCCAGCAGCGAGATCGCGCCGGGCACGGCGAGCCACCAGCCGAGGCCCGCGCTGCGCTGAGTCGCGGCGAGCAGCATGAACCCCGGGATTCCGATGATCGTCGCGAGCAGATGCGCCCAGCCGTACACGTCGCGAAAGCCGTACAGATAGAAGCGGTGCGCGCCGAGCGAGCCGAACAGGAACGCGAGGGCGGCGGTGAGCGTCTTCGAGCGAAAGCGGCGGGACGGGGCGGTGCTGCTGGACATGGGCGGCGGCGGAATTATCGTGGGGATCGGTGGTCGGCGTACCGGCCTGGGCGCGCGGCCCGGCACGCATTCTACGATGCGCGATCGGGTGCGGTCACTGGTTGCCTGCGTCAAGGTGCCGCATAGGTGACGCGGTAGATGGCGCCCGCGTAATCGTCGCTGATGAGCAGCGAGCCGTCGGGCAGCGGCAGCACATCGGTCGGGCGTCCCCATACGGAGCCGTCCGCGCGCAGCCAGCCGGTGACGAACGGAGTCTGACGCGCGTGGCTGCCGTCGGCCGACACCACCACGCGCATCACGCGGTAGCCGGCCTTCGTGCTGCGATTCCACGAACCGTGTTCGGCAATGAAGATGTTGTTGCGGTACGACGCGGGAAACATCGGCCCCGTGTAGAAGCGCATCCCGAGCGCCGCGACATGCGCGCCAAGTTTCAGCACCGGCGGCACGTAGCGGCGGCACACGTCGGGGCCGCCGAATTCGGGGTCGGGGGTGTCGCCGCCGTGGCAGTATGGAAAACCGAAGTCGAGGCCTGCGCGGGGCGCACGATTCAGTTCATCGTCCGGCAGGTCGTCGCCCATCAGGTCGCGGCCGTTGTCGGTGAACCACAGGTCGCCCGAATCGGGATGCCACGCGAAGCCGACCGTATTGCGCACGCCGCGCGCAAATACCTCGCGGCCGCTGCCGTCGGCGTTCATGCGGGCGATCAGCGCGTATCGATTGCGATCGGCGGCGCACACGTTGCACGGCGCGCCGACCGGCACGTAGAGCTTGCCGTCGGGCCCGAACGCGATGAATTTCCAGCCGTGATGGTGATCGGTCGGCAGTGCGTCGGTCACGACCGCCGGCGCGGGTGGCGCGGCGAGGCGGTCGTCGATGTGTTCGATGCGCAGGATGCGCGACACAGCGGAGATGAACAGCGTGCCGTCCCGATAGGCGACACCCACCGGCATGTCGAGGCCGGTGGCGACCACGTGGCGGGCGACGATCCGGCCGTCGCGCATCACGAATGCATGCACGCGGCCTTCCCGCGTACCGACATATAGAATGCCGCGCGGCGACCACGCCATTTCGCGGGCGGCCGGGACCGCGTCGGTCAGCAGCTCGACGCGAAAACCGGGCGGCGCGACCAGTTCGCGCACCGGCGGCGCGGCGCAGGCCGTCGCAGACGCGACGCACAGCACGAGACCGGCCAGCAAGCCGGCGAGATGGGGCTGCGTGCGGTGTGTCGGGATGGCGCGAAGGGGCGGCATGGCATCGGGCGGCGTCACGGACACGACGATTGTATGCCGGCCCCACAACGCGTCCGTCGAATTTTTGCGCGTAAGTGTTTGTTGTGGCGTTGGTTTCCGGCTATAATCGCACGTTTCAGTAGTTTCGAACCCGGTTTTCCCGAAGGATTTCATATGGTTATCATCCGTCTGGCTCGTGGCGGCTCGAAGAAGCGCCCGTTCTACAACATCGTCGCTACCGATTCGCGCAACCGTCGTGACGGTCGCTTCATCGAGCGCGTCGGCTTCTACAACCCGGTCGCCACGAAGGGCGAATCGCTGCGTATCGCTCAGGATCGTCTGACGTACTGGCAAGGTGTTGGCGCGCAACTGTCGCCGACCGTCCAGCGTCTCGTGAAGGAAGCGCAAAAGGCGCAGCCGGCTGCCTAACATGGCGCGGCGTACCGGTCGTACCGGCTGCAAGGAGCATTGATGTCCGGTCACGATTCCGGTAATGCAAGGCGCGGGCGAGCGTCGTTTGGCGCATTCGTCCGCAAGCCGGTCGAGCGCGGCGCTGCCGCGAGCACCGGTGCGGCTGCCGAGCAAGGTAGCCTCGAAGCGGCGCAGGACTGGCCCGACGATGCAGTCGAGGTCGGCGCCGTGGTCGACGCGTACGGCCTGAAAGGCTGGATCAAGGTGGCGGCGCATGCCGACGCCGGTCGCGGCGGCGATGCGCTGCTCAGCGCGCGTCGCTGGTGGCTCGAACGCGGCGCAGAGCGGTTGTCCGTCCGCATTCTGCAGTCGAAGACGCACGGCGACACGGTCGTCGCGCAACCCGCGGGTGTCGACGACCGCGATGCCGCGCTGGCTATGCGCGGCTTTCGCGTGTTCGTGCGCCGGGAAGATTTCCCGGCGTTGGCCGCGGACGAATTCTATTGGGTCGACCTGATCGGCCTCGAGGTGGTCAACGAGCAATCGGTGTCACTCGGGAAGGTCAGCGGGATGATCGACAACGGCGTGCATTCGATCCTGCGTGTCGAGTATCCGACGGTCGGCAAGGATGGTGCGCCGGCCACCGACGAGCGGCTGATTCCGTTCGTCGGCGTATATGTCAAAACGGTGGATCAGGCGGCCCGTCGCATCGTCGTCGACTGGGAAGCCGATTACTAAATGAACCAGGCTACGGAGCGCGCGGTGCAGTTCGATGTCGTCACGCTCTTTCCCGAGATGTTCCGTGCGCTGACCGACTGGGGTATCACCAGCCGGGCCGTGAAGCAGGAGCGCTTCGGGCTGCGCACCTGGAATCCGCGTGATTTCACGACGGACAACTACCGCACGATCGACGATCGTCCGTACGGCGGCGGTCCGGGCATGGTGATGCTCGCAAAGCCGCTCGAGGCTGCGATCGGCGCCGCGAAGGCGGCGCAGGCGGAGCAGGGCATCGCGAGCACGCGCGTGGTGATGATGTCGCCGCAGGGCGCGCCTTTCACGCACGAACGTGCGGTGCGCATGGCGCAGGAGCCGGGCGTCGTCGTGCTGTGCGGCCGTTACGAGGCGATCGATCAGCGTCTGCTCGACCGATGTGTGGACGAGGAGATCAGTCTCGGCGATTTCGTGCTGTCCGGCGGCGAGTTGCCGGCGATGGCGATGATGGATGCGGTCGTGCGTCTGCTGCCCGGCGTGCTGAACGATGCGCAGTCGGCCGTGCAGGACAGCTTCGTCGACGGCTTGCTCGATTGTCCGCATTACACGCGCCCCGAGGAATACGAGGGGATGCGCGTGCCGGACGTGCTGCTCGGCGGGCATCATGCCGAGATCGAGAAGTGGCGGCGCCAGGAAGCATTGAGAAACACGTTGCGGAAGCGGCCGGACCTGATCGTCCGGGCGCGCCGCGAGAAGTTGCTGAGCCGCGCCGACGAGGCGTGGCTTGCGAACCTCGCACGCGAAGCGAAAAACGCCTCCTGAGGCGGTTTCGCGGGCGGGAAATGGCGGTGCCGGGCATGCGTGCGCGGCGCCAGATGTGAATCCATCCTCTATCGGGGCCAGGCCTGGAAGCAGGCGGGCGCAAACGCCGACAAGATGGCTTTAGGAGTCAGTGATGAATCTGATTGCAAAACTTGAGCAGGAAGAGATCGAGCGCGCGCTCGCCGGCAAGACGATCCCCGAATTCGCCCCGGGCGATACGGTGATCGTGAACGTGAACGTGGTTGAAGGTAACCGCAAGCGCGTTCAGGCTTACGAAGGCGTCGTGATCGCGATTCGCAACCGCGGCCTGAACTCGAACTTCATCGTCCGCAAGATCTCGTCGGGCGAAGGCGTCGAGCGTACGTTCCAGACCTACTCGCCGCTGCTGGCGAGCATCGTCGTGAAGCGTCGCGGTGATGTGCGTCGTGCGAAGCTGTACTACCTGCGCGAGCGTTCGGGCAAGTCGGCTCGAATCAAGGAAAAGCTGGTGTCGAAGGATCGCACGGCAGCCGCTTCCCAAGAGTAAGAGCTGTAAGGAAAAAGCACCCGACCGGGTGCTTTTTTCATTCTGGCGCGACAATATGCTCGATATGACACGCGAACCCGAGAGTCCCATTGAATCGCCGCCCCATCATTGATCCCGAAGTGCTGCCGGTCGAAGGCACCGGCGCCGGCTTGCCGTCCATCGATTCACGGTTGCTGACGCCGTCCGGCCTGCGCGAACGATTCGCGCGTACGCTCGAATGGAGCGTCGAGCCGGGCGAGGCGAGGCTGCAGGAGGGTGTCGATCCGCGAAGCGCCGCCGTCCTCGTGCCGCTCGTGGTGCGCGAAACCGGCCTCACGGTGCTGCTGACCCAGCGTGCCGATCACCTGAACGATCATGCCGGACAGATCAGCTTTCCCGGCGGGCGTCGCGAGCCGTACGACCGCGATGCGGTCGCCACTGCATTGCGCGAGGCCAACGAAGAAATCGGGCTGGCCGCCGAGCCGGTCGAGATCCTCGGTGCGCTGCCCGACTACCTGACCGGCACCGGCTTCTGCGTGACGCCCATCGTCGGGCTCGTGCATCCGCCGTTTACCGTGCAGGCCGACACGCTCGAAGTCGCCGAGATCTTCGAGGTGCCGCTGGCGTTCCTGATGAGCCCCGCGAACCACCAGGTGCGCGTGTTCCGATGGGAAGGCGGCGAGCGTCGTTTTTTTGCGATGCCTTATCCGAGCGTCGAAGCGGCCGGGCATTACTTCATCTGGGGCGCAACTGCCGGCATGTTGCGCAATCTGTACCGCTTCTTGGCGGCCGGCTAGCGTCGCGCCTCGCCGCGCGCCCGTGCACCGCCGTCGCGAGCCCGCGCCGACAGCATGCTGCAGCTTACGCTGTGCTATCGTTATGCAAAAAATGACATAACTCCGAAGACGGCGCACGCATGACTTTCTTTTCGGTTCTCCTCGCTCTCATCATCGAACAGGTACGCGCGTTGTCGCCGAGCAATCCGGTGTTCGCGCTGTTCCAGTTTCATGCGGAAACCGTCGCGCATGGCCTCGACGCCGGCAAGCAGAAACATGGCGTGCTCGCATGGCTCGCAGTCGTGCTGCCGTGGGTGCTGATCGTCGCGCTGGTCTACTTCCTGTTGTACAAGGTGAGCTTCGTGCTCGCATTCATCTGGAACGTCGCCGTCGTCTATTTCACGCTCGGCTTTCGCCAGTTCAGCCATTACTTCACCGACATCCATCTCGCGCTCAACAACGATGACGTGCCGCGCGCGCGTGAGATCCTGCACGAGTGGACGGGCCTCGATACGGTCGACATGCCGGTCAGCGAAATCGTCCGGCACACGCTGATCCATGCGGTCGTTGCATCGCATCGGCACGTGTTCGGCGTGTTCTTCTGGTACGTGCTGCCGCTCGGTCCCGCAGGCGCCGTGCTGTACCGGATCTCCGAATATCTCGCGCGCAGCTGGTCGACGCCGGGCGACGAACGCACGGCTGCGTTCTCGACCTTCGCGCAACGCGCGTTCTTCGTGATCGACTGGATTCCGTCGCGGCTGACCGCGCTCGGCTTTGCGATCGTCGGCAACTTCGAGGATGCGATCTACGCGTGGCGCAATCACACGCGCCAGTGGCCCGATGCGAACGACGGCGTCCTGCTCGCCGCCGGCAGCGGCGCACTGGGCGCGCGTCTGGCCGGGCCGCTCGCGGAGCCGTCGAGCCTCGACGCGCTCGCGGTCGGCGACAGCGGTCCGGTGACGGTCGGCGACGACTGCACGCCGCGCACGTTGCAATCGGCGGTCGGCCTCGTGTGGCGCGCGGTGATCCTGTGGATGATCCTGCTGCTGATGCTGACGCTGGCCGTGTGGGTTTCGTGACAGTAATCCCCGCTGCGCGATGAACCAAGGCCGGCTCGATGCTGGCCTTTTCGCTGTGGCGCGGTGCGGTGCGTTCAGTCGGCGAGCGGATCGCGGGCGGCGCCGCATTGCCAGCACGCGGTGAACTGCGCGCCGAGCGTTTCGCCGCATTGGCGGCAGCGCCACGGCGCGGCGTCGGCGGGCGGGCCATCGGCGGCCGCGTCGAGCAGCCGCCGCGCGAGCGCGTCGTCGCGTTCGTCGTCGAGCCACAGCTCGGGCGCGCACGCGTCGGCGGGCAAGCCGCCCAGCGCGCCGGTCGCATAGCGGTTGTGCAGTTCGCAGCCGATGCCGGCTGCCTGCAGCACGTTGGCCCAGTGCTGCGCGGTCGCGAGATCGGGGGCCTTGAAACGCATCGCGGCTCCTGTCGGTAAAGGCCGGCCTTTCCGGGCCGGACGTCTTCCCGTCCGCCGCGACGTCAGCGGACGATCTGGCTTGCCTCGTGCACCAGCTGCGCGTACAGCGCATGGCGCGACGGAGCAATGCGGCCGTCGGACACCGCGGCGAGAATCGCGCATCCGGGCTCGTGCAGATGATGACAATTATAGAAACGGCAATCGCCGAGCAACGGCCGGAATTCCGGGAACGCGCGCTCGAGGCGCCCTTCGGTCAGATGGTACAGGCCGAATTCCTGGAAACCGGGCGAGTCGATCAGCGCGCCGCCGCCGTCGAGCGGATAGAGGCGCGTGAACGTCGTCGTGTGGCGACCGCTGTTCAGCGCCGCCGAGATCTCGCGCGTCGCGGCCTCGGCATCCGGCACGAGCAGGTTCACGAGCGTCGACTTGCCCATCCCCGACTGGCCGAGCAGGATCGTCGAATGTCCGGCCAGGTGCGGCATCAGCTGCGCGCGCGCCTCGTCGGGCGCGCCCTTGACCGACAGCTCGAGCACGTCGTAGCCGAGCGCACGATAGGGCGCGAGGCGCTCACGCGCGACCGGCAGCGCCGCCTCGACGTCGATCTTGTTCAGCACGACGAGCGGCTTCAGTTCGTTCGCTTCGGCCGCGATCAGCGCGCGGCCGAGCAAGTCCTCGCTGAAGTACGGTTCTGTCGCGAGCACGATCAGCAGCTGGTCGAGGTTCGCGGCGAACAGCTTCGACTTGAACTGGTCGGAGCGGTACAGCAGGTTGCGCCGCTCGCCGATCTCGACGATCACGCCCTGATCGGCCGACGCATGCTCGTACACGACGCGGTCGCCGACCGCGATCTCGCTCTTCTTGCCGCGCGGGAAACACTGGAGCATCGGGCCGCCGTCGTCGGGGGCGACGATGTAATGGCGCCCGTGTGCGGCGATCACGCGGCCTTCGACGCGCGCTGCGCCGGACGCGCGCGCGGCGGGCTTGCGGGAAGTCGGTCGGCTCATGCGTGTCGCATCAGGCGATCGATCCGCTGCGAAGCCGGCGGATGCGAATAATAGAAGGCCGTGTAGACGGGGTCGGGCGTCAGCGTCGACGCATTGTCCTCGTAGAGCTTCACGAGCGCGCTGACGAGATCCTGCGCGTCGGTCTGGCTCGCCGCGAACGCGTCGGCTTCGAACTCGTGCTTGCGCGACGTGAGGCTGCTGAACGGCGTCGCGAAGAACAGGAACACCGGAATCGCGAGGAAGAACAGCACGAGCGCGGCGCCTGCGTTGCTCGAGTCGAGCGACGGCGTGACGCCGAGCCCCGTATAGAACCACGCGCGCTGCGCGAGCCAGCCGAGCAGGGCGAGCAGCACGAGGCTCAGCACGAACGACACGAGCATGCGCTTCATCACGTGGCGACGCTTGAAGTGGCCGAGCTCGTGCGCCAGCACCGCTTCGATTTCCTGTCCGGACAGCCGCGCGAGCAGCGTGTCGAAGAACACGATCCGCTTCGAGGCGCCGAAGCCGGTGAAGTACGCATTGCCGTGCGCCGAGCGGCGGCTGCCGTCCATCACGAACAGCCCCTTGGCCGCGAAGCCGCAACGCTTCATCAGCGCTTCGATGCGGGTGCGCAGCGCGTCGTCCTTCAGCGGTTCGAACTTGTTGAAGAGCGGCGCGATGAAGGTCGGGTAGATCAGCAGCACGAGCATCTGGAACGCGACCCAGACGACCCAGGTCCACAGCCACCACAGGCTGCCGGCCTGGTTCATCAGCCACAGCACGACGAACAGCAGCGGCAGGCCGAGCACGGCGCCGAGCAGCGTGTTTTTCAGCATGTCGGTGAAGAACAGGCGCCGCGTCATCCGGTTGAAGCCGAAGCGCTGCTCGATGCCGAACTGGCGGTAGTACTCGAACGGCACGTCGATGACGCTCGTGATCGCGAGCACCGCGGCGACGAGCGCGACCTGCTGGCCGTAGCCGCGACCGAACCAGCCGGTCAGCAGCGTGTCGAGCGCGCCGACGCCGCCGAGCAGCGTCAGCCCGACCAGCACGGCCGCGCTGACGACGATCTCGGCCATCGCGAGCCGCGTGCGCTCGACCGTGTAATCGGCCGCACGCTGGTGGGCGCTCAGCGCGATGGTCGCGCTGAATTGCACGGGTACGCCGTTGCGGTGCGCGGCGACGAAGCGGATCTGCCGCGACGCGAGCCACAGCTTGGTGACGACCATCGCGAGCACGGCGATCGCGAACAGCAGGGTGAACGAAAAGGGTGACATCGAAGGCGCCAAAGGGTTCTATGCGAGAATTATATGTTCTTGCGGACCGGGGCCGCTCACGCGATGCCGGCCGCCCGGGCGGCGCCATGCGCCGTCCGCCATTTGCCAGGATGACTCATGACCGATATCGCCGCTTCCGCCAGCCAGCCCGCGCTCGTGCGCAACGAACTGAACCTCGTCTGGCTCGACATGGAGATGACCGGCCTCGATCCGGATAACGACCGCATCATCGAGATCGCCGTCGTCGTGACCAATTCCACGCTCGACATCGCGGTGGAAGGGCCCGTGTTCGCGATCCACCAGAGCGACGAAACGCTCGCGAAGATGGACGACTGGAACAAGTCCACGCACGGCCGTTCGGGGCTGATCGATCGCGTGCGCGCGTCGACCGTGACCGAAGCGCAGGCCGCCGCGCAACTGCAGGCGTTTCTGGCCGACTACGTGTCGCCCGGCAAATCGCCGATGTGCGGCAACTCGATCTGCCAGGACCGCCGCTTCATGGCGCGCTGGATGCCGGAATTCGAGCGCTTCTTCCACTACCGCAACCTCGACGTCAGCACGCTCAAGGAGCTGTGCCGCCGCTGGCAGCCCGCGATCTACAAGGGCTTCCAGAAGCGCGCGATGCACACGGCGCTCGCCGACATCCACGAGTCGATCGACGAGCTGAAGTACTACCGCGAGCACTTCCTGATTCCGGCCGCGCCGGCATCGGCCGCCTGAACGGCGCCGCGCACGCGGCGCGCGTTCAGCGCCGCGCGCTTTTCGGCCGGAACGCGGCGACCACCGCGTCGTCGGTCTCGACGTACGGGCCGCCGATCAGGTCGATGCAATAGGGCACCGCCGCAAAGATGCCGGGCACGGTCGACTTGCCGTCGGCATCGCGCAGCCCTTCGAGCGTTTCCCGGATCGACTTCGGCTGACCGGGCAGATTGATGATCAGCGCGGCGTGGCCGGCGGTCTCGCGGATCACCGCGACCTGCCGCGACAGAATCGCCGTCGGCACGAAGTTCAGGCTGATCTGCCGCATCTGTTCGCCGAACCCCGGCATTTCCTTCGTCGCGACGGCCAGCGTGGCTTCCGGCGTCACGTCGCGGCGCGCGGGGCCGGTGCCGCCGGTCGTCAGCACCAGATCGCAGCCGGCGACGTCGACCAGCTCGGCGAGCGTCGCGGAGATCGTCGGCGCGTCGTCCTGGATCAGCCGCGTCTCGGCGCGCCACGGCGAGCGCAGCGCGGCCGCGAGCCATTCCTGCAGCGCCGGAATCCCCTTGTCCTCGTAGACGCCCGCGCTCGCGCGGTCGCTGATCGACACGAGGCCGACCACGAGCTCGTCCGGGTGATTACGCTTCGTCGTCATGGTCGTCTCCGGCTTCGCCGGCGGCTTCGTCCGCATCGGCGTCGGCGTCGTCCGACCCGCTCGCGGTCTTGATCCACTGGAACAACTCGCGGAAATAGCGCGGCGGCTTGCCTTGCTGCGCTTCCTTGCGGGCATTGCGGATCAGCGTGCGGCCTTCCTGGATGTCGGCTTCCGGGTGCTGGCGCAGGAATTCGGTGAGCGCGTCGTCGTTGGCGAGCAGCTGCTCGCGCGTTCGCTCGATCCAGTGCAGGCGCGCGGTGGCGGCCTTGTTGACGCCGCGCTGCGCGTCGAGCGCGGTGCGCAGCGCCGCCGTTTCGTCGTCGGTCAGCGAGCGCATCACGCGGCCGACGTACTGAAGCTGGCGGCGCTTGCCTTCGTGATCGGTGATCCGGCGCGCCTCGCGCACGGCGTCCGCGAGGGCTTCCGGCATCGGCATCCGCTTGAGCGCGTCCTTCGGCAGGTCGACCAGCGCCTGGCCGAGCTCCTGCAGCGCGTGCATCTCGCGTTTCAACTGGGATTTGCTGGGGCGATCGTAGCCGTTGTCGACGTCGTCGTCGGCATGCTCGATCGGCTGGATTCGGGTTTTGCGTGTCATGGGCGGCATTGTATCGCGGCGCGCATGCCCCAAGCTTGTCGGTGCGCGGCCGCGGACCTTGCTATGATCGCGGGATACGCAACATTTTGATCATGCGGGCGTGTCGCCCGCCACCGGATATCACGACGATGGCAGCCAATCTCGACGTACAAGCGCGCTATTTCCCGCACACGCAGGACCAGCTCAAAGAAATTGCCTCGGACATCCTTCGCCATGCGAAGGCTCTCGGCGCGACCGACGCCGCGACCGAAATCTCCGAAGGCGACGGCCTGTCGGTGTCGGTGCGCCGCGGCGAGGTCGAGACGATCGAGCACAACCGCGACAAGATGGTCGGCGTGACGGTGTTCATCGGCAAGAAGCGCGGCAACGCGAGCACGTCGGACTTCTCGCCGGCCGCGATCAAGGACACGGTCGCCGCCGCGTACAACATCGCGCGCTTCACGGCCGAGGACGATGCGGCCGGCCTCGCCGAAGCCGAGCTGCTCGAGACCGACCCGCGCGACCTCGATCTCTATCACCCGTGGGCGCTGACGGCCGACGAAGCCGTCGAGCTCGCGCGCCGCGCGGAAGACGCCGCGTTCGCGGTCAGCCCGCAGATCCGCAACTCGGAAGGCGCGAGCGTGTCGGCGCAGCATTCGCAGTTCGTGCTCGCGACGTCGCGCGGCTTCCTCGCCGGCTATCCGTACTCGCGCCACTACATCGCCTGCGCGCCGATCGCCGGCAGCGGCCGGCACATGCAGCGCGACGACTGGTACACGTCGAAGCGCAGCGCCGTCGATCTCGCGGCGCCCGAAGCCGTCGGGCGCTACGCGGCCGAGCGTGCGCTCGCGCGGATGGGCGCGCGCCGTCTCGACACGCGCAAGGTTCCGGTGCTGTTCGAGGCGCCGCTCGCGGCCGGCCTGCTCGGCGCCTTCGTGCAGGCGGTGAGCGGCGGCGCGCTGTACCGCAAGACGTCGTTCCTGGTCGACAGCCTCGGCAAGCCGGTGTTCGCGCCGCACGTGCAGGTCGTCGAGGATCCGCACGTGCCGCGCGCGATGGGCAGCGCGCCGTTCGACGAGGAAGGCGTGCGCACGCGCGCGCGCAGCGTCGTCAAGGACGGCGTCGTCGAGGGGTATTTCCTGTCGACCTATTCGGCGCGCAAGCTCGGCACGCAGACGACCGGCAACGCAGGCGGCTCGCACAACCTCGCGCTGCGCAGCTCGAACACGCAGCCGGGCGACGATTTCGACGCGATGCTCAACAAGCTCGGCACCGGTCTGCTGCTGACCGAACTGATGGGGCAGGGCGTGAACTACGTCACCGGCGATTATTCGCGCGGCGCGGCCGGCTTCTGGGTCGAGAACGGCGTGATCCAGTATCCGGTCGAGGAAATCACGGTCGCGAGCACGCTGCAGGAGATGTTCCGCCACATCGTCGCGATCGGTGCGGATTCGCTCGTGCGCGGCACGAAGGAAACCGGCTCGGTGCTGATCGAGCAGATGACGATCGCAGGGCAGTAAGCGGCGCGGCGTCGGCCGCGACCAAATGAAAAGCCCGACCGGCGCGCATGCACCGGTCGGGCTTTTTGTCGTGTGCCGCGCGTCAGTCGCGCTTGCGCGCGTAGACGACGAACGCGTAGCCGAACGTGTTCGGCGCGGCGGCCTGATGCGGGTCGCGCGAGACTTCGCGCCAGTGCGCGGGGTCGGGCGCGGGGAACGCCGCGTCGCCGTCGAAGTCCGCATCGATTTCGGTGACGATCAGCTTGTCCGCGAGCATCAGGCCTTCCGCATAAAGCTGCGCACCGCCGATCAGGAACGCTTCGGCGGCGCCGTCGCGCGACGCGAGCGCGAGCGCGTCGGCGAGCGACGTGACGGTGTCGCAGCCGTCGAAGCGGCGCGCGGGATCGCGCGTCACGACGATGTTGCGACGGCCCGGCAGCGGGCGGCCGATCGACTCGTGGGTCTTGCGGCCCATCACGATCGGCGCGCCCATCGTCGTGCGCTTGAAGAACGCGAGGTCTTCGGGAAGTTTCCAGGGCAACTGGTTGTCGCGGCCGATGATGCCGTTGCGGGCACGCGCGACGATCAGGGTCAACGTCGTCATGAAGGTCGGGGAGAAGTGAAGCGGAATGGCGCCGATTCTACCGGAACGGCGGCGCCGTCAGCGCCGTGCCGATGCACGCGCATCGGCGCCGCCGCGCGTCGAATAAAAAGAGTGCCCGCCGGGGGACGGACACAGAAAAGCTGCGCGTCGCGACGGCGACGCGGGTCGCACGGCCTGCAGCGGGCGTTCGATACGGGATGCTCATCGAGTGGCCGGCATGCGAGGTCGTGTACCGGCTATTGATGCGTGCGATGCGTCGTGCCGCCGGCCATCGCGTGCTGCGTATCGACGGGCAGCGGCAACGGAGCGGGCGGTGGCGTCGGCCGCGCGAGTTCGTCCCACAACGTCACCGACAGCGCGTCGGTCGACCGCGCTTCGACGGCGGCGACCAGCTCGAAGCCACCCGCGCCGTCGTGCCGCAGGCCGTCGCCGGCCGGCACCGCGCGCTCGTGCATCGCGCGTTGTTGCGCGCACACCGATGTGAACGGGCACGCGAGCGCGAACGCAATCACGAGCCGCACGCAAGGCAATGAAAAACGTGTTCGCATGGCCACCTTCTCCGCTTCGTGATGATTCAGCGAAATGCATGCCATCGAACGCGATCGGTTGTCGCGCCTGCGATTGAGCGATATGCATCGTGAATGGCGCGCGAAAATGCCGGGAAATGTTTCAGTCGTGAAACGGCGGGGCTCGGGAATACTGCGGATTCAATCGACTCGCTTCACGGATGAAAATCAGTGCGTGTGTCGATGCATTGGATGGCCGCCGCGTAGCGGTTTTATGCAGAGGATTGACTTGCATCGACCATCGAGCGATTTGGCCGTTCGCCGCTTCGCGCTGCAACCGACCTGTCGTATTCAGCGCCTATAACAAGCTGTGTTGATCAGAAAAATAGTGGACGCGAGATAAGCGCCATCATGCGCGGCCCGACGTGGTCGCGTATCGGCATGGCGAATCGAGCTGCTTCGGCTGCCCCGATTCGATCCTTTTCGCACGTCGCTTGACGTGTGCGGCAATCGTTAGACGGTTGATGAACGGGGTGAGCACATGGAAGCCGAGCAGCGGCACGTAATCTATTTCTCGCGCGAGCCGGACGATGCATTGCGCGGCTATTTCGACGAACGCGGCTGGCGCGTCGATCTCGCGGAATCGGTGCGCGACGTCCGCCGGGTCGTGCAGCACGGCGTTGCGACGGCCGGCCTGCTCGATTTCTCGCCGGGCTTCAAGCCCGCCGAGCTGCGCGAGCTCGAGGCGTGCCTGAGCATCCAGCACATCGGCTGGATCGCGGCGACCCGGCGCGGCCAGTTGCAGGACGCCACGCTGCGACATCTGATCCGCGACTATTGCTTCGACTACGTGACGATGCCGTACGAGACGGCGCGTATCGTCGAGACCGTCGGCCATGCGCACGGGATGATCGCGCTGGCGGACGCGGCGGCAACGGCGGCGGCGCCGGTGGGCGCCGGGCGTTCCGAAGGCGAAATGGTCGGCACCTGCGACGCGATGCTCGGGTTGTTCAGGACGATCCGCCGTGTGGCCACCACCGATGCGCCCGTGTTCATCTCCGGCGAATCGGGCACCGGCAAGGAGCTGACTGCCGCGGCAATTCACGAGCGCTCGACGCGCGCGCCGGGGCCGTTCGTCGCGATCAACTGCGGCGCGATTCCGTCGACGCTGCTGCAGGCCGAACTGTTCGGCTACGAGCGCGGCGCGTTCACCGGTGCGACCCAGCGCAAGGTCGGCCGCGTGGAGGCCGCGAACGGCGGCACCCTGTTCCTCGACGAGATCGGCGACCTGCCGTTCGAGAGTCAGGCGAGCCTGTTGCGGTTTCTGCAGGAGGGCAAGATCGAGCGGCTCGGCGCGCACGTGTCGGTGCCGGTCGACGTGCGCGTGATTTGCGCGACTCACGTGGACATGGAAGCGGCGTTGCGCGAAGGGCGCTTTCGCGAGGACCTCTACCATCGGCTGTGCGTGCTGAAGATCGAGGAGCCGCCGCTGCGCGCGCGCGGCAAGGACATCGAGTTGCTCGCGCGTCACATGCTCGAACGTTTCAAGGGCGATGCGCACCGCCGGCTGCGCGGCTTCTCGCCGGATGCGATCGCCGCGCTGTACGGCTACGCGTGGCCGGGCAACGTGCGCGAGCTGATCAATCGCGTGCGCAGGGCGATCGTGATGTCGGAGGGGCGGATGATCACCGCGGCCGATCTCGAGCTGAACGAGTTCGCGGTGCTCGCGCCCGTGTCGCTGAACGAGGCGCGGGAGGCCGCCGAGCGGCAGGCGATCGAGCAGGCGCTGCTGCGTCACCGCGGCCGTTTTGCGGACGCGGCGCGCGAGCTCGGCGTGTCGCGCGTCACGCTGTACCGGCTGATGTGCGCGCACGGGATGCGCGACCGCGGCGACCCGCTCGGCGGCTTCACGCCGCCGCTGCCGGAGGTTTCTCGCCACGCTTGCTAAAATTGGCGGGTACGGCCGCCCTCGCGGCCGAAGGAATCCGCATGAAACAGTACCTCGACCTCGTTCGCACCATCCTCGACACCGGCACCTGGCAGGAGAACCGCACGGGAATCCGTACCATCAGCATGCCCGGCGCGATGCTGCGCTTCGACCTGCAGCAAGGCTTTCCGGCCGTGACGACGAAGAAGCTCGCGTTCAAGTCGGCGATCGGCGAGCTGGTCGGGTTCCTGCGTGCATCGCGCAGCGCGGCCGATTTCCGTGCGCTCGGCTGCAAGGTGTGGGACGCGAACGCGAACGACAACGCGCAGTGGCTCGCGAATCCTTACCGTCGCGGCGTCGACGATCTCGGCGACGTGTACGGCGTGCAATGGCGGCAATGGCCCGGCTACAAGGTGCTGGACGCGAGCGCCGACGCGCAGATCGCCGACGCGACGCGCCGCGGCTTCCGGATCGTCACGCAGTTCGACGAAGACGGTGCGCCGAAGGTGCTGCTCTACAAGGCGATCGACCAGCTGCGCCAGTGCCTCGACACGATCATCGAGAACCCGTCCGACCGTCGCATCCTGTTTCATGCGTGGAACCCGGCCGTGCTCGACCAGATCGCATTGCCCGCTTGCCATCTGCTGTATCAGTTCCTGCCGAACGCCGCGAAGCGCGAGATTTCGCTGTGCCTGTACATCCGTAGCAACGACGTCGGGCTCGGCACGCCGTTCAACCTGACCGAAGGCGCCGCGCTGCTGTCGCTGGTGGGGCGGCTGACCGGCTATACGCCGCGCTGGTTCACGTACTTCATCGGCGACGCGCACATCTACGAGAACCAGCTCGACATGCTGCAGCAGCAGCTCACGCGCGAGCCGTACGACAGCCCGCGGCTCGAGATCGCCGAGCGCGTGCCCGACTACGCGAAGACGGGCGTCTATGCGCCGGAGTGGCTCGAGCTGATCGAGCCGTCGGACTTCTCGCTCGTCGGCTATCGGCATCATGAGCCGCTGAGCGCGCCGATGGCGGTCTGAGCGGCGACGCAAGGCCGTACGCCGCGTAGCGCGGCGCGCACGACGGAATGACGAAGGCCCGACCGGGAACGGTCGGGCCTTTTCGTTTGCTGCGCCGCCGGTTACTGGCGGTGTCGCTCCTCGTGGGCGGCGGGCGGTGGGTTGCTCGGATGCGGCGCTTCGACGTGCGGCGCCGGCTGCGGGCGAGGCTCCACGTGCGGCGCGGGCATCGACGGTCGCGGCTCCATGCGCGGCGCCGGTTGCGGCCGCGGCATCTCATGCACGACGGGCGCCGGCGGCCGGTACTCGCTCACATGCGGCGGCGCGACTTCGCGGTGCGGCGCGGGCTGCGCGAAGTCGGCGCGCGGCTGCGGCGCGGGCGCCGGGCGTTCGGCGCGCGGTTGCCCATGCTGGGCCGGCGCCGCGAAATCGGCGTGCGGACGCGGCTGCTGCATCTGCGCGGACGTGTCGAAGCGGGGCTGCGGTGCTTCGTGCGGCGTGGGCTGCCGCTCGCCCGGTTGCGCGCCGGCCGGGGTTTGCGGACGCGGCGTCGGCGCTGCAGCGCGGACCGGCGGCAGCGCGTTCTGTCCGGCAGCGTGCAGCGCCGTCGGCGGGTTCGGGCGCTGCCGGTCCATCGGAGTATGCGGCTGCATCCAGACGGGCGCAGGCGCAGCTGCGGCATGCGCGCCGTCGTGCGCGGCCGGGCTGTTGCCGGCCGTCGGCGGATGCGGGACGCCATTGCCGGCGCCCACGGCCTGATGCTGAGCGGGGCCGGGCGCTTGGGCCGCGGCGCCGTTCGCGAAGTGCGCGGCGTTCGGCGCTGCTGCGTTCGGCGTCCGCTCGCCGTTGGGCATGCCCGGCGCAGGTTCGCTCCGTGCGCCCGGTTCAGGCGCGCCCGGCATACGTGCGTTCGGCGTCGGCACGCCGGGCCGGGCCGCTTGTGCCATCCCCGCAGCCGGCTGGCCGGCAGTCGCCCCATGCGCGGGCTGCACGACCGGCCCGTGCGGATTCACGAGCTGCACGTTGCGCATCGCCCACGCGCCGCCGGCCGGGTTGCCCGGCACGTGGACCGGCCGCGGCGTGTAGTCGGCCGGCACGCTGGTCTTCACGACCGGCGCACCCGCACCGGGCACGCGCGCTCCCTGGCGCGCGAGCTGCGCGGCCGCCTGGTCGCGATAGGCGGGCGGCACGGCCGGATTGCGCGTCGCGACGAACGGGTGTTGTCCGAGCGCCGCCGGCGGCCGGTAGGCGGCCGTGCGCAGACCGCCGGTGAAGCTCTGCCGCACCGGCGCAATGCCCGGCGTACCCGGCATCACGTGTGCGTTGCGCCATTGCCGCGGGTCGACGTGCTGTGCGACGCGCGCGACCGGCTGACCGTGGACGAACGCGGCGGCCGGCACGGCGGTGATCGCATGCGGCGCGCGGAAGTTCACGTAGGTCTTGTTGATGTTCGTGATGTTCACCGTCTTGTTGACCGTCACGTTGTTTACGACGATGTTGCGGTTCACGCGCTCGTAGTAATGCGGGCTCCAGCCGCCCCAGCCGGGATGCCACGGTTCGCCCGGCCCCAGCGCGAACCACGCGCAGCCGGCCGCCGCGATGCCGCCGACCGTCAACGCGACGCTCCAGTCGGGTCCGCCGCCGCCGCCCACGAACGCGACCAGCGCCGGCGCATAGGCGGGCGGCTGGCTGACGACCATCGGGCCGGGCACCCAGGCCCAGCTGTCGTCGACGTAGGCCCAGCGGCCGTAGTGGTACGGCGCGAAGCCCCACGGCGCATCGTCGACCCAGGTCCAGCCCCACGGCGCCTGCCAGATCCAGTGCCCGTCGTGATACGGCGCCCAGTCGGCCGGCGTGTCGTTCGGCACCCATACCGCACCGTAGTTCGGCGTTTCGCGCCACGTGCCGTTCGCGTCGAGATCCTGGTAGCCCGGAATGTCGCGCGACACGTAGCGGGCCGACACCGAGCGTTGCTCGGCCGCGTCGCGGCTCGCGGCCCACTGGTCGAGCGGGTCCGGCGCCGGCGCGGCCGCTTGCTGGGCGACCTGCAGGTCGGTGCCGGTGAACACGACCTGCTGTCCGGGCGACAGCGGGTACTGGCCGTTGCTGCCGTAGACGGTTGCGTTGCCGCTGCGCACGGTGACCGTCGTGCTCGCACCGTCCGGCGCGACGTCGACGCGATAGTCGCCGGGGCCGGCGATGCCCAATGCGAGGTTCGGCGTGTCGATTTCGTACGATCCGCCGGGCGGCAGATTGCGCACGTGCGTCGACACCGTGCCGAGCCCGACTTTCAGCTGCGTGGTCGTGTCGTCGAGGTTCAGTACCGACAGGCTCGTCGATTCGCCGAGACGCACCGCCGTCGAGCCGATATGCAGCTCCGAGCGCGCGCCGGCGTCGTTCCACAGCTGGTCGCCCGTCGTCAGCGGTCGATTCACGGCCGCATACGACCACGTATCGGTGCCGGCCGGCTCGGTCGTCACGGCGCCGGACAAATAATCGAGCCGCGCGACGCGGCCGGGCGGATCGCCGCCCGCTTGCCGCGCGGCGGCCGCATACGGCGGCGCGGCGGTGGATTGCGCAAATGCGGCGGGCAGGCTCGCCAGTGCGGCGAACGCGAGCAGGGCGCAGCGGGCGGTACGCCTGAGCGTGAACAGGGAGTCCATCATGAGCGTCATCGTCGTTGTCTCGGCGCGTCGATTCGTGCCGTCCAGCTCACGATATCCGCTCGGGCTGTTTCAGTGCTCGGTGTTTTGTAAGTCCGAGCGCATCCGATGTAACAAAACCTGTCCAGCGGCCGCGGTTGTCGTCTGCGCGCAATGTGCGCGTCAAGCGGACGTAAGCCAGTCGTCGAAAACGCGCTGGCCGGACACGGTGACGCGCAGCACGCGCGGCCGAGCGGTGCGCTCGATCCAGCCGTGTGTGCAGAAGCTGTCGAGCAGTGCCGCGCCGAGCGCGCCGCCAAGATGCGCGCGGCGCTCGCTCCAGTCGAGGCAGCCGCACGCGAAGCGGCGCCGGCGCGCGCGCTGCTGCGCAACGTCGATGCCCCAGCGCGCGAGCGCGTGCGCGCCGGCGTCGGTGGTCTCGATCGCGTCGCCGTTCGCGTGCAGCCAGCCGCGGGCAGTCAGGCCGTCGAAGATGCGGACCGCGAGCTCGCCGGCCATGTGGTCGTAGCAGGTGCGCGCGTAGCGCAGCTCGGCCGGCACCGTGCGCGACGGCGGCGGCACCGGACGGTTCGGCGCGGCGGCGCGCGCGACGTTCGCGAGCGCCTCGAGCGACGCCGCGACGTCGGACGACGCGAGCCGGTAATAACGATGCCGGCCACGGATGTCGAGCGCGAGCAGCCCGCTGTCGGTCAGGCGCGCCAGATGCGCGCTTGCCGCGGACGGCGACAGCCCCGCGATCATCGTCAGTTCTCCGGCCGGCCGCGCGCTGCCGTCCATCAGCACCCACAGCATCGCCGCGCGCCCGGGATCGGCGAGCAATGCGCCGATCCGGCTCAGGCCGGGAAAGTGGTGATCGTCCTGATCGGTCATCGTCGTGCCTCGTCGGAGCGGGTGGAGTCACTGCAGTGTAGTGGCAGCATCGATTCGATGTTTCGGGCTCGGCTGAAATGTCGGATGCGACGGCTGACGTACCGCCGTGTACCGCGGCGGCCGCCGGCCGCGCCCGCGTAGAATGGCCGCACGCGGCGGCAGTGGGCCGCCGCATGGGATGCGATCTGACGATGAAGACGATTTTTTGCCTGGTGGCGGCCGCGCTCCTCTGCGCCGCCTGTGCGCAGGGCGGCAGCGATGCCGCAGGCGGGCGGGGCGGCAGCATCGAGATGTACGGGACGATCGATCAGGGAGTCACGCTGCGCCACTGATGCGGAGGCTGTCGATGCCGCTCGCGAAGCCGCTTTCGGGCCGGTGCGCGGCTGGGTGGGAGGTTTGATGGGAAGCCCGACACGAGGCCAGATGCGAGGGGCTGATGTGAGACCCAACGTGTCCCCTGATGCGCACCCGATGCGCACCTGCACAGCGCACACTGCCACGATGCCGACGCCCCCAGCCCGCCCGCGACGCATTGCCGCAGTGCAACGTATAATGCGCCGACCGCAGCACCCCGTAGCCTGGAGCCCCCACGATGTCGCAATCTTCCCCCGTACCCGCCGCCCTCGACCGCACCGAAACCGTGTTCCGCTTCCTGGCCGAGCCGTCGTCCGTGAACTTCGGCGGCAAGGTGCACGGCGGCGCGCTGATGAAGTGGATCGACGAGGTCGCGTATGCGTGCGCGGCCGTGTGGTCGAGCCGCTATTGCGTGACGGTGAGCGTCGGCAACATCCGGTTCCAGCGGCCGATTCTGGTCGGCAATCTGGTCGAGCTGAAGGCGCGCGTCGTCGCGACGGGCCGCACCAGCATGCACATTCACGTGTCCGTGCACGCCGGCGATCCGAAGGGCGGCGTGCTGCGTCAGACGACGGACTGCCTCGTCGTGTTCGTCGCCGTCGACGAAAACGGCAACCCGGTGCCGGTGCCGCCGTTCGTCCCCGAGACCGCCGAGCAGAAGGTGCTCGCGAAGTATGCGAGCGACGTGCGCGCCGCGCTCGACAAGATCATCGAGATGAAGCCCGAGGAAGTGGCGAACGGCACGGTCTGACGGCTGCGGGCGCAGCCGTCGCGCCGCGCCCGTCGCCACATCGCGCGAAACCCGCGATCAGCGCGAACCGATCATCTGCTCGGGCCGCACCCATTCGTCGAATTCCGCTTCGGTGAGGTAGCCGAGCGCGAGCGCGGCCGCCTTCAGCGTCGTGCCTTCCTTGTGCGCCTTCTTCGCGATCTGCGCGGACTTGTCGTAGCCGATGTGCGGATTGAGCGCGGTCACGAGCATCAGCGATTCGTTCAACAGCAGGTCGATGCGCGCCCGGTTCGGCTCGATGCCGACCGCGCAGTGGTCGTTGAAGCTCTGCGCGCCGTCGGCGAGCAGGCGCACCGACTGCAGCACGTTGTGCGCGATCATCGGCCGGAACACGTTCAGCTCGAAGTTGCCGCTCGCGCCGCCGACGTTCACCGCGACGTCGTTGCCGAACACCTGGCAGCACAGCATCGTCACGGCTTCCGACTGCGTCGGGTTCACCTTGCCCGGCATGATCGAACTGCCCGGCTCGTTTTCCGGAATCGACAGCTCGCCGAGCCCGCAGCGCGGCCCGCTCGCGAGCCAGCGGACGTCGTTCGCGATCTTCATCAGCCCGGCCGCGACCGTCTTGAGCGCGCCGTGTGCGAACACCAGCGCGTCGGCGGCCGCCATCACCTCGAACTTGCTCGGCGCGGTGACGAACGGCAGCTTGGTCAGGCGCCCGATCTCGTCGGCCACGCGCACCGCGAATTCCGGATGCGCGTTCAGCCCGGTGCCGACCGCGGTGCCGCCGAGCGCGAGCTCGTACAGGTGCGGCAGCGCCGATTCGACGTGCCGGATGCCCTGGTCGAGCTGCGCGACGTAACCGGAGAACTCCTGGCCGAGCGTGAGCGGCGTCGCGTCCTGCAGGTGCGTGCGGCCGATCTTCACGATATCGGCGAACGCCTTCGACTTCGCGTCGAGCGTCGTGCGCAGCGTGCGCAGCGCGGGCAGCAGGTGGTTGACGATCGCGTAGGCGGCCGCGACGTGCATCGCGGTCGGGAACACGTCGTTCGACGACTGGCCGCGGTTCACGTCGTCGTTCGGATGAACCTTGCGCGCTTCGCCGCGCTCGCCGCCGAGCAGCTCGCTCGCGCGGTTCGCGATCACTTCGTTCAGGTTCATGTTGGTCTGCGTGCCGGAGCCCGTCTGCCACACGGCGAGCGGGAATTCACGCGGATGCTTGCCCGCGATGATCTCGTCGGCCGCATCGATGATCGCGCGCGCCTTGTCGTCGGCGAGCACGCCGAGCGCCTGGTTCACGGCGGCCGCGGCGCGCTTCACGATCGCGAGCGCGTGGATCAGCTCGGGCGACTGCTTCTCCGTCGAGATCCGGAAATTCTGCAGCGAGCGCTCGGTCTGCGCGCCCCAGAGCCGGTCGGCGGGCACGGCGATCTCGCCGAACGTGTCGCGTTCCATCCGAACTGCTTCGTTCATGATGCACTCCTGTCGGAAAGGGAAGGGCCGCGCGTCGCGCGGCGTCGGGCATGGCGTGGTGCGGCATGGCATCAGGCAGCCGCGCCGCCGGCGCGGCGTCGCGGATGCGCCAGCGGACAAGCATAGCGCCGGCCGCGATTTCGCGTCGTGTCGCGCTTTACCGCGGCGCGGCGATCAGCGACGACGTCTTCAGATGGAAGCGCCACGCCATCAGCACGGCGACGCTCGCTAGGCCGGCCGCGAGGCCCCACCACAGGCCGCGTGCGCCGAGCCCCGCGTGAAAGGCGAGCCAGTACCCGGTCGGAAAGCCGATGCCCCAGTAGCCGAAGGTCGCCGCGAGCATCGGGATGCGCGTATCGCGCAGCCCTCGCAGCGCGCCGGAGCCCACCGTCTGCATCCCGTCGACGATCTGGAACACCGCGGCGATGCCGAGCAGCGACGCGGCGAGCGACACGGTCGCCGCGTTGGCCGGGTCGTCGAGGTGCAGATACAGGCCGACGATCGCGTGCGGCGCGAGGATCAGCACGAGCCCCGACAGCGACATGAACGCGACGCCGAGGCCGAGCGCGACGAAGCCCGCATGCCGCGCGGCGACCGGGTCGCCGGCGCCGATCCAGTAGCCGACCCGCACGTTGGCCGCCTGGCCGATCGCGAGCGGCACCATGAACGCCACCGACGCGACGTTCAGCGCGATCTGGTGCGCCGCAAGCGCCGTCGCGCCGAGCACGCCGACGGTCAGCCCGGTCGCGAGAAAGAGCGTCGATTCGACGCCGTACGTGATCGCGACCGGCCAGCCGATGCCGATCAGCTCGCCCATCATCGGCAGCTTCGGGCGCGCGGCGCTCACGAAGTGGCGGAACCGCGCGCGGCCGTGCAGCAGCCAGATCAGCGCGAACGCGGTGAGCCAGATCGTGATGGTGGTCGCGACCGCGGAGCCGAGGAAGCCGAGCCTCGGCAGGCCGTATGCGCCGTGGATCAGGCCGTAGTTCAGCACGGCATTGACGCCGATGCCGCCGATCGACACCCACAGCAGCCGCCGCGCGGCGCCGATCGCCGGCAGGAAGGCCCGCATCAGCCCGACGCCGATCAGGCTGCCGAGCGCCGCGAAGCGCAGGATGCCGGTGTATTCGCCGACGTGTTGCGCGAGCGTCGGCGGCTCGTGGAACATCAGCAGGAGCGGTTCCGACAGCGACAGCGCGACGACCGCCGGAATCGCGAGCAGCACCGACAGCACGAAGCCGGTCCAGTAGATGTGCGGCACGCGATGTTCGGCCTGCGCGCCGCGCGCATGCGCGACGCTCACGCTGACGGACGACAGCACGCCCTGCAGCACGGTCACGATGACGAAGAAGAAGTTTGCGCCGAGGCCGCCGGCCGCCAGCGAATCGGGGCCGAGCGAGCCGAGCAGCACGGTGTCGGTGACGCTCATCGCCATCTGCGAGAGCTGCGCGATCGCCAGCGGTGCGGCGAGGCGCGCGGTATCGACGGCATGGCGGGAGAGCGACGGCGGCGCGGCGGCCGTCCGCGTGAGACCGGAATGCGACATGGGATGGGCGCTCGCGCGGCGACAGGCCGGCGCTGTCCGTATTTATTTTGAGAGACGCCTAGCTTACGGCTTTCTTCGAATGGTGTCGAACGCGCGCGCCGATGGCCATGTCGGGCTCAGGGGCACCGCTACGCGTCGTGGACCGCGATGCGCGTGTCGCCGAACAGCACGACCTGGCCCGCGCGAATCTTGCAGGTCTTGCGCAGTTCGACCACGCCGTCGACCTTCACCGCGCCGGACGCGACGAACATCTTCGCCGTTCCGCCGCTGTCCGCGAGGCCGGTGATCTTGAGCAGGTTGTGCAACTCGACGTATTCGCCGGTCAGCGTGAAATCCAGATTGGGCATGACGAAGGTGGCGCGGGCTGCGCGGGAGGAATCGCCCCGCATCATACGGCAGCAACGCGGGCCGCGCGAGTGCGCCGGCCTGTTGTTAGCGTCTGTGAGCGAGACGTCAGCAAATGAAACGGTGGGTAACAGTCTGAGAGATTCGAGAACCGGTGCCGCCGGGCGCGGGTCTTTCATCGTGCCTGCTGCGTGTTGCGGCAGGTCACGCGACGGAGCGTATCGATGCGTTCCGCGCCCGCAACTTCTCGAGGAGGATAGTCATGTCCAAGATTCGTACGATGCTGATCGGTGCCGCGCTGACGGTGTTTGCCACTTCGGCCGCGTTTGCCCAGACGGGAACGGCCGCGCAGGGCACGGCCGGTGCCGGCGTGCAGACCCAGGCGCCGGGCGCGGGCGAGGGCGCCGGTGCGGGCATGCAGGGCGGTGCCGGCGCGAACGCGTCGGGCAACGCGGTCGGCGACGGCGCGACCGATACGGCGGCTTCGTCGGTCCATTCGACCAAGAAGCACATGAAGCACACGACGAAGTCGGCCAAGCATCGTGCCGGCACGACCAAGTCGAAGGTCGGCGACGAAGCCGTGGAAGGCGGCGCTTCGGCTGCCGGCGGGACGCAGTAAGCGGTGTCGGGCCGCCGCTCGCCGCTCGCCCCGGACGGCGCGGCGTGACGATGTGACGACGTGGCGGCGACACTCGCGCGGCCCGGTTCGCTTGATGCGAGCCGGGCCGCGCTTCATTCGGGCAGACCGGCGCTCAGGGCCGCCGCTGTTCCGGCCCCGGCCCCGGTGCCGGGCGCGCGGCGACCGGCGCGAAGACGCTGCGCAGCCACGCGGCGAGCCGCGCGAACACGTCGTACGGCTCTTCGACGAAGATCTCCGGCTTCAGGAGCCGCAGATATTCCATCAGCTGCTGCGCTTCCTGTTTCTGGAACGATCCGTGCGACAGCGCGAGCCGCAGCAGCCCGCGCAGTTCGCCGAGCTTGTCGCGCGCCGCGCTGCCGACGCTCATCTCGCACGCGAGCTTGGCCTCGTAGATGCGCTGCCGCAGCGATTCGGCGAGTCGCCACGCGGGCGTCTGCATCATTTCCTCGAGCGCCTGGATGTCCTGCACCGCGCTCTTGATCTGCGCGGCCATCGGATCGACCAGCGACGCATCGCCCTGCGCCTCGGCGACGATCGCCTTGGCCCAGTCGCGGCACGCCTTCGCGAGTTCGTCGGGCGTCCATTCGGCGCGCGACGCGAAGCCGAAGCCGAACTCGCCGGCCTGCCGCATCAGGATCGCGACGACGTCCGGGAATTCCTTGTCGAGCGTGCGTTTCGCCCACGCGTACTGACCGCCTTCGAGCATCCGCTGCACCGCGTGCTCGGTCAGCGGCACCATGTTGTCGAGCAGCTTGGCGCGCAGGAAGTCCTCGAACGACGGCGTCGCGAATTGCGGGTCGAGTTTCAGCGACACGCGCACGAATGCGTCGTAGTCCTTGCGCAGGGACGCAAGCGTGTCGTCCTTGAGGGAAAGAGTGATCTGGCCCATGAATGGTCTCGATGGCGGCCCGTGCGGACCGGTGGCCGCCACTGTCCGCCGGTACGGGTGCGGCGTCGGCGGACCGGTTCACGCCGAGGCCGATGGCGGGTCTTCATCCGCTATATCGGCCCGTACGACGAAAACTTGAGCACCGCCGGCGACGCTCGTCAGGCCGGCAGCCAGTGGGGGATCACGACCCCTTGCCAGAAGAAGAACACCGCGAGCCCGACCGCGATCGTCACGAGCGGCCGGCGGGTCGTCGCGGACACGAGCACGGCCGCGAGCGCGCCGACGAGCTGCGGGTTGCGCCAGGTGAGCTCGGCCGTGCCGCCGTGCGGGGCGACGGTCATCGGCACGATGATCGCGGTCAGCACGGTGACGGGGACGAAGCCGAGCGCGGTCCGCACCAGCGGCGGGAAGGTCAGCCGCTCGCCGAACAGGAACAGCGTCGTGCGGATCGCATAGGTGATGGCGGCCATGCCGAGGATCAGCAGCGCGTAGCTCACGATGCGGCCTCCGTGCGCGAATCGGGCCGCGCGCGCTCGCGCGCGAGCGTGAGCGCGACGCCGACCGCGACGCCGGCGGCAACCGCGCCCAGCAGCCCGAGCTTGTACGGCCAGCCCTGCCAGAAGTACGCGAGCGTGCCGGCCGTCGCGGCGGCCGCGAAGTAGCGCAGCGTGCGCAGCTGCGGGACGACGATCGAGATGAAGGTGGCCGCCATCGCGAAGTCGAGGCCGAGCGACTGCAGGCCGGGGAACGCCGCGCCGAAGCCGATGCCCGCGAGCGTCCAGACCTGCCAGTTCAGGTACATCGCGAGGCCCGAGCCGAAGAAGTAGTGGGGGCCGATCGTGCCGGGCTTGAAGTGCCGGTAGTGGGCGTACGCGACCGCGAACACTTCGTCGGTCATCAGCGCGCCGAGCGTCGCGCGCCAGCGCAGCGGCAGGTGGGCGACATAGGGCGCGAGCGTCGCGCTGTACAGCAGGTGGCGCAGGTTCACGATCAGCGTGGTCGCGAGCACGACGACGAAGCTCGCGCTGCCGGCGATCAGGCCGAGCGCGATGAATTGCGCGGAGCCCGCGAACACCGTGAGCGACATCAGCGCGCCGTGCCACGCGGCGAGCGGGCCGCCGGCGACCAGCGTGCCGAAGATCACGCCGAACGGGGCGGCGCCGATCATCATCGGGATCGTGTCGCGCGCGCCGTCGAGCGATTCGGTCAACGCACGGCGCGGCGGTGCGGAGGAAGTGGGTGTCGGGTTCAAAGTGCGCGTCTCCATGACGACGGAGGATAGCGGGGCGAGGCGCGTCGCGGCTTGTACGTTCTTGCGGCGGCGCGGGGCGCTGGCGCGGGCGCCGGTGGGCGGCGCAAGACGCGTGCCGAGTAGGATGGGGGTTTGGTTGTGCTTGGTTCGGTTGCGGTGGAGGCGCAGTCGGCGGTAGTGGTGGACGCCGAAGCGAACCTGAACTGGAACTGGAACTGGAACTGGAACTGGAACTGGAACTGGAACTGGAACTGGAAGCGGAACCCGAAGCGAAACCGGAATCCGAGGCGAAACCGGCGCCGTAGGCGAACGAGGCGTATGCCTCAGCGCGCCTGCCAGCGCCCCGGCGGGACGCCGAACATCCGCTTGAAGTGCCGTGTGAAGTGGCTTTGATCGACGAAGCCGGTGGCCGCGGCGACGTCGGCGACCGATGCGCCCGCGCGCAACGGCGCAAGCGCGCGCTGCAGCCGCAACTGGTTGCGCCATGCGTGCGGCGGCATCCCGATCGTGCGCGTGAACAAGCGCGCCGCGTGAAACGGCGACAGGCCGACGGCCTGCGCGACGTCGTCGAGCGTGACGCTGCACGTGAGATCGGCGGCGAGCCGTTCGCGCATGGCGTCGACGCGCGGCTCGTCGGCCGCGAGCGCGTGCGGTTGCAGCCGCGCGTCGGCATGACGCGCGATCAGCGTCGACAGCGCATCGAGCAGCGCCGTTTCGGCGGCGAGCGGATCGTAGACCGGGAGCGCGCCGGCGTGCGCGGAATGCAGGGCATCCGCCGAATCCACGCGTTCACCCGCCACGCACTCGCTCCCGGCCTCCATCATTCGGTGCGCGCGCGCGAGTCGTGCCGCGAGATCGGTGTCGCGGATCACGCCGTTCGGGAACCACGGCGCGTCCTGCGGCCGGCCGACGATCGTGCTGGCCAGCGTGCGCAGGTAAGCAACCGGCACGTAGCTGACGCGATAGCACCACCCTTCGTCGGTCGCGCGCGAGCCCGTGTGGACTTCGCCGGGATTGATCACCGGCACCGTGCCGGTTTCGGCGACATGGCCGCTGCCGCGGCACATGTAGCGCTCGGCGCCTTCCAGGATCACGGGAATCGTGTACGCGTCGTGCCAGTGCGGCGCGAACGTGTGGTTGCGATAGGTGGCCGTGAGCAGGTCCGCGTCCGGCAGCAGCGGCGTGCGCCAGTAGCGGGCGGAATCGGGAAGGCGGGCAGCGGGCATGGTGGGGCGCGAAGCGGTCGATCCGACAGTGTATCGTTCGTGCGCGCGGCCCGCGTGCGCCTACTTGACCGGAATCGTCGTGCCGGCCGGCATCGGCACCGCGGTGACGGCGTTCTTCGGGCTGCCGCTGACGACGCGATCGCTGTAGGTCAGGTAGACGAGCGTGTTGCGCTTCGTATCGACGACGCGCACGACGTGCAGCGTCTTGAAGATGAACGACATGCGCTCGCTGAACACGTCGGTCTGCTGCTTGAGCGGTTCCTTGAAGCTGAGCGGCCCGACTTGCCGGCACGCGATCGACGCTTCGGTCGGATCTTCGGCGACGCCCAGCGTGCCCTTGATCCCGCCGGTGCGCGCGCGCGACACGTAGCAGGTGACGCCGGTCACGAGCGGATCGTCGTACGCTTCGACGACCACGCGATCGGAGCCCGTCACGCGAAAGTGGGTGTTGACGCTGCCGACTTCCTCCGCGTGCGCGAGCGGCGCGGCGGCAACGGCGGATAGCAGCAGGGCGGAACGAGCGGCGTAAAGGAGGCGATGCTTCATCGACGTGGCCGGATGCAAATGGGAGACAGAGACTCTAGCATGCGCCGCCGCGGCGAACGGGCGCCGGAAAGACAAAAGGCCCGTCGAATGACGGGCCTTTCATTGTCTGGCTCCCCGACCTGGGCTCGAACCAGGGACCTACGGATTAACAGTCCGGCGCTCTACCGACTGAGCTATCGGGGAATAAATCGGTACATCTGCATGTGTGTTCGGTGACCAACAAAAAACCCGTCCACTTTCAACGGGCCTTTGCTTTTTGGCTCCCCGACCTGGGCTCGAACCAGGGACCTACGGATTAACAGTCCGGCGCTCTACCGACTGAGCTATCGGGGAACAAACATCAACAGCAGAGAAACGAGATTTTATGGAGTGGCTTCTGACCTGTCAATACCTTTGGGCGGCGACATGCAAAATTTTTTGCGGCGCCGCTGCTGGATCAGCGCTCGAGCAGGTGCAGCTTGTCCTGCACGTCCTTCCACTCGTCCGCGTCGGCCGGTGCCGGCTTGGTCTTGGTGATCGACGGCCAGTTCTTCGCCAGTTCGGCGTTCAGCGCGGTGAACTGCTGCTGGTCGCCCGGAACGTCTTCTTCGGCATAGATCGCGTTGGTCGGGCATTCGGCGACGCACACTGCGCAGTCGATGCACTCGTCCGGATCGATGGCGAGAAAGTTGGGACCTTCACGGAAGCAATCCACCGGGCATACATCCACGCAATCCGTGTATTTGCACTTGATGCAGCCTTCGGTCACAACGTGAGTCATTAAAACGCTCCTGCTTGGCGGTATATATGGGGTGGCGTTTGCGCCAAAAGCGGCATTGTAACTGAAGCGCAAAACCCGCATCGCGTGCTCGACTTTCCGGCTTATATCGTTTCGTGATTAGTTTATGGGGCGATGGCGGACCTGCGCGGCGACGGCGCCGCCGCACGCGCGCGCCGGACGGCTTCACGATGGTCCGTCCCGCATTCGGGTAACATGGCCGGCAGACCGGGCGGCGCGCCGTGCGCCGGGGCCTTGTCACGATATTGGCGGTGCCGCAAACATGATCATTACTTCGCTGCTCGACACGGATCTCTACAAGTTCACGATGATGCAGGTCGTCCTGCATCACTTTCCTGCCGCAACGGTCGAGTACCGCTTCCGGTGTCGCACGCGCGGCGTCGATCTCGTGCCGTACATCGACGAGATCCGCGACGAGGTGCGCGGCCTCTGCGCGCTGCGCTTCACCGACGTCGAGCTCGACTACCTGCGGCGCATGCGCTTCATCAAGAGCGACTTCGTCGATTTCCTCGCGCTGTTCCACCTGAACGAAAAGTACATTTCGATCACGCCTTCGCCGAAGGGCAACGGCGAGATCGACATCGTGATCGAAGGGCCGTGGCTGCATACGATCCTGTTCGAGATCCCGGTGCTCGCGATCGTCAACGAAGTCTATTTCCGCAACACGCAGCGCGAGCCCGACTACCGCGAAGGCCGCGAGCGGCTGCGCGACAAGATCAAGCTGCTCGGCGCGAAGCCCGAGTTCGCCGACTGCAAGATCGCCGACTACGGCACGCGCCGCCGCTTCTCGAAGGTGTGGCACGAGGAAGTCGCGCTGACGCTGCGCGACGGGCTCGGCCCGCAATTCGCCGGCACGAGCAACGTGTTCTACGCGATGAAGCACGACCTCACGCCGCTCGGCACGATGGCGCACGAATACCTGCAGGCGTGTCAGGCGCTCGGGCCGCGGCTGCGCGATTCGCAGACCTACGGTTTCGAGATGTGGGCGAAGGAGTATCGCGGCGACCTCGGGATCGCGCTGTCGGACGTCTACGGGATGGACGCGTTCCTGAACGACTTCGACATGTACTTCTGCAAGCTGTTCGACGGCGCGCGCCACGATTCGGGCGATCCGTTCGACTGGGGCGAGCGCATGCTGCGCCACTACGAGGCGAACCGCTGCGACCCGCGCACCAAGGTGCTCGTGTTCTCGGACGCGCTCGACATCCCGAAGGTCATGCAGCTGTACGAACGGTTCCGCGGCCGCTGCAAGCTCGCGTTCGGCGTCGGCACCAACCTGACGAACGATCTCGGCTACGTGCCGCTGCAGATCGTGATCAAGATGGTCCGCTGCAACGGCCAGCCGGTCGCCAAGCTGTCCGATTCGCCGGGCAAGAGCATGTGCGACGACAAGGCGTATCTCGCGTACCTGCGTCAGGTATTCGGGATCGCGCAGCCGGTCGGCGACGACGCTTCGCAGTAGGCGTTCGCCGCACGGCGACGTGCGGCGCGGCGGGGGCGGCCGGTATAATCCGACGGTATCGCACGCCAACGTCACGAGGACCGTTCATGGACACTTCCGCTGCCCGTCGCCAGATCCTCGCACGCATCCGCGCGGCGCAAGGACGCGCGCCCGAACCCGATGCAGCGGAGCGCGACGGCGTCGCCGACTATCTCGCCCGTCATCCCGAAGGCCCGCGCCCGGCGCCGCCGGCCGACCTCGTCGCCGCGTTCGTCGCCGAAGCGGCGCGCCTGTCCACCACCGTCGACGAAGTCGCGACGCTCGCCGACGCACCGGCCGCCGCCGCACGCTATCTCGGCGCGCACGGGCTGCCGCTGCAGGCCGTCGCCTGGCGCACGCTCGCCGAACTCGACTGGGCCGGCGCCGGCCTGTCGGTCGAATGCCGCAAGCCGCGCGACGGCGATCTGGTCGGCCTGACCGGCTGCTTCTGCGCGACCGCCGAAACGGGCTCGCTGGTGCTGCTGTCCGGCCCCGACACCTATGCATCGGCCGGCCTGCTGCCGGAGACGCACATCGCGATCGTGCCGGCTTCGCGCATCGTCGCCGGTCACGAAGATGCGTTCGCGCTGATCCGTGCGGAGCGCGGCGAGTTGCCTCGCGCGGTCAACTTCATCTCGGGGCCGTCGCGCACCGGCGACATCGAGCAGACCATCGTGCTCGGCGCACACGGCCCGTACCGCGTGCACGCGATCATCGTGCGCGGCGCATGACGCGCCGGCCGCATCTCACCTCACTCGTAGAAGGACGTTCTGCATGAAACGACATGCCGCCTGGGCGGGCATGGCGTCGGGCGCCGCGCTTGGCGCGGTTCCGGCGCTCGCATCGGCCGCCACGCTCGACGGTGCCACGCTGTCCGCGCTGTGGGGCATCCCGTTCGCCGGGATTCTGCTGTCGATCGCGGTGTTCCCGCTGATCGCGCCCGTGTTCTGGCATCACCATTTCGGCAAGATCGCCGCCGCGTGGGCGGTTGCGTTCCTGGCGCCGTTCGCCGTTGTGTTCGGCGCCGGCACCGCGTTCGGTACGCTCGTGCACGCGCTGCTCGAGGAGTACATCCCGTTCATCGTGCTGCTGACCGCGCTGTACACGGTGGCCGGCGGCATCTGCGTGAACGGCAACCTGCACGGCACGCCGAAGCTGAACACCGCGATCCTCGCGCTCGGCACGCTGCTCGCGAGCGTGATGGGCACGACCGGCGCGGCGATGCTGCTGATCCGCCCGCTGCTGCGCGCGAACGACAACCGCAAGCACGTCGTGCACGTCGTGATCTTCTTCATCTTCCTGGTCGCGAATGCGGGCGGCTCGCTGTCGCCGCTCGGCGATCCGCCGCTGTTCCTCGGCTTTCTGAACGGCGTGAGCTTCTTCTGGACGACCACCCATCTGGCGCTGCCGATGCTGTTCATCTGCGCGCTGCTGCTGACGCTGTTCTTCGTGCTCGACACGTACTTCTACCGGAAGGGCTGCGAAGAGCGGCCGGCCGCGCTCGATCCGACGCCCGACGACGTCGCGCTGTCGATCGACGGCAAGATCAACTTCGTGCTGCTCGCGGCGGTGATCGGCCTCGTGCTGATGAGCGGCATCTGGAAGCCCGACGTCGCGTTCGACGTGTGGGGCACGCACGTCGCGCTGCAGAACCTCGTGCGCGACGTCGCGCTGATCGTCGTGGCGCTCGCGTCGCTCGCGCTGACGCCGCGCTCGGCACGCGAGGGCAATGCGTTCAACTGGGCGCCGATCGAGGAAGTCGCGAAGCTGTTCGCGGGGATCTTCGTAACGATCGCGCCGGTGATCGTGATCCTGCGCGCCGGCGCCGACGGCGCGTTCGCGCAGATCGTCCATCTCGTCACGGGCGCCGACGGCAAGCCGATCGACGTGATGTACTTCTGGGCAACGGGCTTGCTGTCGTCGTTCCTCGACAACGCGCCGACCTACCTCGTGTTCTTCAACCTCGCCGGCGGCGACGCGCAGGCGCTGATGACGACCGGCGCGACGACGCTCGCCGCGATTTCGGCGGGCGCGGTGTTCATGGGCGCGAACAGCTACATCGGCAATGCGCCGAACTTCATGGTGAAGGCGATCGCGGAGTCGCGCGGCGTGAGGATGCCGAGCTTCTTCGCGTATCTCGGCTGGGCGTTCGCGGTACTGGTGCCCGTGTTCCTGCTGACGTCGTGGATCTTCTTCACGGCGTAGGCGGGCAAATTTCAACCCAGCGTGCACGGCACGGCGGCGCGCGACGCGCCGCGTGCCGGCCGCGGCATGCGGAGATGGCGATGCAGAAGATCCTGGTCGCACGCCCGATTTTTACGGACGTGATCGAACGGCTCGAACAGTATTTTGAAGTCGACTGGAACAACGGCGACGCGCTCGCGCCCGATGCGCTCGCCGCCCGGCTCGCCGACAAGGACGGCGCGCTGACGGCCGGCGACCCGATCGGCGCGGCCGCGCTCGCGGCGGCGCCGCGGCTGCGCGTCGTGTCGAACATGGCGGTCGGCTACAACAACTTCGACATGGCCGCGTTCAACGCGGCGAACGTGCTCGGCACCAACACGCCGGACGTGTTGAACGAGTCCACCGCCGATTTCGGCTGGGCGCTGATGATGGCCGCCGCGCGCCGGATCGCCGAATCCGAACACTGGCTGCGCGCCGGGCATTGGCGCAAATGGGCGTACGACGGCTTTCTCGGCAGCGACATCTACGGGTCGACGCTCGGCGTGATCGGGATGGGGCGCATCGGCCAGGCGCTCGCGCGCCGCGCGCGCGGCTTCGGGATGCAGGTGATCTATCACAACCGTTCGCGCGTCGCGCCGGAAATCGAGGCGGAGCTCGCCGCGCAGTACGCATCGAAGGACGAGCTGCTGGCGCGCGCCGATCACGTCGTGCTGGTGCTGCCGTACACGAAGGAGAACCACCACACGATCGGCGCGGCCGAGCTGGCGAAGATGAAGCGCACCGCGACGCTCACCAACATCGCGCGCGGCGGCATCGTCGACGACGCGGCGCTGGCCGTCGCGCTGCGCGACGGCACCATCGCCGCGGCCGGCCTCGACGTGTTCGAAGGCGAGCCGAGCGTGCACCCGGCGTTGCTGGAAGTGCCGAACGTCGTGCTGACGCCGCACATCGCGAGCGCCACCGAAAAGACGCGCCGCGCGATGGCGAACCTCGCCGCCGACAACCTGATCGCCGCGCTCGGCGAAGGGCCGCGCGCCGGCCAGCCGCCGAATCCGATCAACCCTGACGTGATCGGGAAGCCGCGCGCATGACCACGACGTTGTTGTTGGCGGCGATCGTCGTGCTGGCCGTCGCGCTGTCGGTGGCGGTGTTCGCGATGCTGCGCGGCGGCGGCCGCGACGATGCGGTCGTGCTCGGCGATCAGATCGAGGACGCCGCGCATGCGCAGGCGCTCGCAATCGAGCGGCTCGAACGCGAGCTGCGCGGCGAGATCGTCGACAACGCGCGCGGCTCGCGCACCGAGCTGGCCGGCAGTTTCTCGCAGCTGCAGCAGACGCTCGCGACGCAGCTCACGAGCATCGCGACCGTGCAGAACAACCAGATCGACGGCTTCGCGCAACAGCTCGCTAAGCTCGTCGCCGGCAACGCGCAGCAGTTCGACGCGATGCGCGAAAGCGTGCAGCGCCAGGCGCAGCAGGCGCGCGAGGAGCAGACGGTCGCGCTGCGGCTGTTCGGCGACACGCTGAACCGGCAGCTCACGCAACTGACCGAGGCCAACGACCGCCGGATCGGCGAAGTGCGCGCGACGCTCGAGCAGCGGCTGAAGGAAATCGAGACGAACAACGCGGCGAAGCTCGAGGAGATGCGCCGCACCGTCGACGAGAAGTTGCATGCGACGCTCGAACAGCGGCTCGGCGAATCGTTCAAGCTCGTCTCGGACCGTCTCGAGCAGGTGCACCGCGGGCTCGGCGAAATGCAGACGCTGGCGGCCGGCGTCGGCGACCTGAAGAAGGTGCTGACCAACGTGAAGACGCGCGGCACGTGGGGCGAGGTGCAGCTCGAGGCGTTGCTCGAGCAGATGCTCACGCCCGACCAGTACGCGAAGAACGTCGCGACCGTGCCGAAGAGCAGCGAACGCGTCGAATTCGCGATCCGGCTGCCCGGCCGCGACGCCGGCACGCGCGATGCGGCGCCGGTATGGCTGCCGATCGACGCGAAATTCCCGCGCGAGGACTACGAGCGGCTGATCGACGCGCAGGAGCGCGCCGATGCGGCGGCCGTCGAAGAAGCGGGGCGTGCGCTCGAAGCGCGGGTGCGGATGGAAGCGCGCACGATTGCCGAGAAATACGTCGCACCGCCGCACACCACCGATTTCGCGCTGCTGTTCCTGCCGACCGAGGGGCTCTATGCGGAGATCCTGCGCCGGCCGGGGCTGACCGACCTGCTGCAGCGCGACTACCGCGTGACGGTGGCCGGGCCGACGACGTTGACGGCGCTGCTCAACAGCCTGCAGATGGGGTTCCGCACGCTCGCGATCGAGCAGCGTTCGAGCGAGGTGTGGCAGGTGCTCGGCGCGGTGAAGAGCGAGTTCGGCAAGTTCGGCGATGTGCTCGCGCGCACGAAGGCGCAGCTCGAAACGGTCACGCGCTCGATCGAGGCGGCCGAGCAGCGCACGCGCGTGATGGGCCGCAAGCTGAAGCAGGTCGAGGCGTTGCCCGATGAGACGGCCGCTGGCCTGCTCGGCGCGCAGGCCGCCGACGGCGCCGATGCCGACGATGCGTAGAGCGAAGCCCCACGCGCGCGGCTGAAGCGGGTTGAAGCGGGCTGAAACGAACGACGGGCGCCGTGGCGCCCGTCTTCTTTTTGCGGCAGCGATGGCGCGCGTGGCTGCGTGGCGGCTATCGCTGCGCGTTCAGCGTGCGGCGAGCGCGTGAAGCGCGTCGCCGGTCATGCGCACGATGCGCCAGTCGGGCAGCACGGTCGCGCCCATCTTCTCGTAGAAGTCGATCGCGGGGCGGTTCCAGTCGAGTACCGACCATTCGAAGCGCGCGCAGCGGCGCTCGACGGCGAGCGCGGCGAGGTGCCGCAACAGCGCGGTGCCGAGCCCCGTGCCGCGTTGCGCCGGCTGCACGTACAGATCCTCGAGATACAGGCCGCGACGGCCGACGAACGTCGAATAGTTGTGGAAGAACAGCGCATACGCGACGATCGCGCCGTCCAGTTCGGCGACCAGCGCCTCGGCGGCCGGCCGTTCGCCGAACAGCGCGTCGGCCAGATCGGCCTCGGTCGCGACGAACAGGTGCGTGAGCTTCTCGAACTCGGCGAGCTCGCGCATCAGCGCGACGATCGCGCCGACATCGCGCGCTTCTGCCGGGCGGATCGCCGCTGCGCCGCTCACGCTTCCTCCGGCGGGTCGGACAGCACGATCTCGATGCCGCCGAAACGCGACGCGACCCAGTTGTACGCGTGGCATGCGATCCACAGCAGCACGAAGCCGAGGATCGCGTTCAGCAGCAGCGCGCTGAGGATCGTGCTGAGCTCGACCATCCCGTAGCGGATGTATGCGACCAGGATGCCGAGCAGCACGATCGGCACGCTGAACGTCAGGTAGACGAGGATCAGCGCCTTCGCGGTCTGCCCCGCGGCGATCGACGAGATTTGTTTCTTCATGTGTGGATTGCCCCCGTAGAGATATACCGATTGGAATTCAGATCAGGCCGTCGAGCGGCAGGATGTCGACCGGGGCGCCCGCGTCGACCGCCGCGCAGTCGTGGCCCAGGACGATGAAACAGTTCGCGGCCGCGAGGCCGCTCAGCGATGCGGAGCTTTGCGAGCCGGCCGGTGCGACGTGCCAGCGGCCGTCGGCCGCACGCGTCGCGATGGCGCGCAGGTATTCGGTGCGGCCCGGCCGCTTGTTCAGCCGCTGCGTGCTGAATGCGGCGTACATCGCCGGCGGCGGTGTCTGCGCGCCGGCCAGCGCGAGCAGCGCCGGGCGCACGATCGCGTAGAACGTCACGGCGGACGCGACCGGGTTGCCGGGCAGCCCGAAGAACAGCGTATGGCCGGCATCGCCGGCGGCGCGTGCGAGCGTGCCGCACGCGAGCGGCCGGCCGGGCCGCAGTGCGAGGCTCGCGAACGTCACGTCGCCGAGCCGCGTCATCACGTCCCGCGTGAAGTCCGCTTCGCCGACCGATACGCCGCCCGACGTGATCACCGCGTCGGCGCCTGCGGCGACCGCATCGCGCAGCGCGCGTTCGAGCGCCGCCGGATCGTCGCGAACGATGCCGAGATCGAGCGCGTCGAGGTGCAGCCGTTCGAGCATCGCGACCAGCATGGCGCGGTTGCTGTCGTACAGCGTGCCGTCCGCGCGCGGCTGGCCCGGTTCGCGCAGCTCGTCGCCGGTCGAGAACACGGCGACCCGCACGCGGCGGCGCACCGTGACCTCGCGCAGCCCGAACGACGCGAGCAGGCCGAGATCGGACGGACGCAGGATGCGGCCGGCGGCCAGCGCGCATGCGCCGCGCGCGAGATCCTCGCCGGCCTTGCGGCAATTCGCGCCGCGCGCGACGTCGTGCGCGGCGAAGCGGACGACGTCGCCCGCCACGCGCACGCGTTCCTGCGGAATGACGGTGTCGCAGCCGGCCGGCATCGGCGCGCCGGTCATGATGCGGATGCAGGCGCCGGGTGCGACGACGCCGTCGAACGGATGGCCGGCGAGCGCCGTGCCGGCGACCGTCAGCGCGATCTCGGCCGATGCGGCCGACGCGGCGGCCATGCTCGCGTCGCCGTCGAACGCATAGCCGTCCATCGCGGAATTGTCGTAAGCGGGAATGTCGAACGGCGCGTTCACGTCGGCCGCGAGCACGCGGTCGAGCGCATCGTGCAGCGACACGATGTCGCACGCGTCGACCGGCACCGCGAAGCGGCACGCGAGCGCCTGCGCATCGGCGAGCGACAGCGGAGCAGCGGAAGCGGGTGCGGGTGGGGAGGCGGACGAAGGTTGCGTGATCATCGGTCGGACTGCGCCGCAAGGCGTATCGGGTTCGTGGCCGGTGGCGCGAAAGGAGCGCCTGAGCGCGGACGCGCATGCGGCGGGCGGAAAACGCGGCCGATGCCGTCAGCGGCGGGCCAGCGCGGCGAGTTCCTGCCAGGAGTTGGCATTGTAAAACGCACGCTCGTCGCGAAACTCGACTTCGACCGTCTTGTGGCGTGCGTACCACGCACGCACCTTGCGCTCGCCGGCTGCGAGCGCGGCGGCGAGGTCGTCGGCGAGCGACGTGCGCAGCAGCGCGAAGGTCGGCTGCGGCGAGCGTGCGTGCTGGGCGTCGACGGTCACGGCCATCGCGATGTCGGCCCGATGCGCGTCGAAGGCCGCGTGCAGTCGCGCGACGAGGTCGGTCGGCAGGTGGGGCGTATCGCACGGCGCACAGACCACGAGCGGCGCGCGGGCCGCGCGCATGCCGGCGAGCAGCCCGGCGAGCGGGCCCGCGAAGTCCAGGGTTTCGTCCGGCACGACGCGCGCTCCGAACGGCGCGCCGAGTTCGGCGTAGCGATCGGCGTTGCGATTCGCGCTGATCACCATCTCGTCGACCTGGCCGGCGAGCCGGCGCAGCACGTGCAAGGCGAGCGGCGTGCCGTCGAGCAGCTGGAGGCCCTTGTCGGCCCCGTCCATGCGCGTCGCGCGTCCGCCGGCGAGCAGCAGGCCGGTGATCGAAGGCGTGACGGAAGCGGGCATCGTGACGGGGGAGGCGGGGCGCGGCGCGTCAGCCGCCGATGTACGACATTTCGACGCGCTTGCCCGCGCTGTCGGGCGCGGCGCTGCCGGCGGCGCTGCCGCGCAGCTGCGAATAGCGGTCGGTGCGGGCCTGCCAGATGCGGGCGATCGCAGTCGCGATCTCCGCGTCGCTCGCGCCGCCGCGCACCAGGGCGCGCAGGTCGTGGCCGCTCGATGCGAACAGGCACAGGTACAGCTTGCCTTCGGTCGACAGCCGCGCGCGCGTGCAGTCGCCGCAGAAGGCCTGCGTGACGCTGGAGATCACGCCGATCTCGCCGCGGCTGTCCGCATAGCCCCAGCGCTGCGCCGTCTCGGCGGCCGTGTGTGGCTCGAGCGGCACGAGCGGGAAGTGCTCGGCGATGCGCGCGACCACCTCCGCCGACGGCAGCACTTCGGTCATGTTCCAGCCGTTCGACGTGCCGACGTCCATGTATTCGATGAAGCGCAGGATCACGCCGGTGCCGCGAAAACGCTCGGCCATCGGCACGATCTCCGTGTCGTTGGTGCCGCGCTTCACGACCATGTTGACCTTGACCGGCGCGAGGCCCACGGCCTGGGCGGCGAAGATGCCGTCGAGCACGTCGGCGCTGGCGAAGTCGGCGTCGTTCATGCGCTTGAACAGCGCGTCGTCGAGCGCGTCGAGGCTGACCGTCACGCGCGTGAGGCCGGCATCCTTCAGCGCGCGCGCCTTGCGCGCGAGCAGCGAGCCGTTGGTGGTCAGCGTGACGTCGAGCGGGCGGCCGTCGTGCGTGGTGAGGCGCGCGAGGCGTTCGATCAGGAATTCGAGGTTCTTGCGCAGCAGCGGCTCGCCGCCGGTGATCCGGATCTTCTCGACGCCGTGTGCGACGAACAGCCGCGCCACGCGCTCGATCTCTTCGTGCGTGAGCAGCGCGCTGTGCGGCAGGAACGGGTAGTCCTTGTCGAACACGTCGCGCGGCATGCAGTAGACGCACCGGAAGTTGCAGCGGTCCGTCACCGAGATGCGCAGGTCGCGCAGCGGCCTGGCGAACCTGTCGGTCAGCGCGCCGTCGGGCGTGTGCGCGACGCCGGAGATATCGGGCATCGCGCTGACGTCGGCGAGGGGAATGATGCGTCGGGACATATCTAAAGAAGTGCGAGCCGGGCTTGTATTCTAGCCGCAAGCGGTGTTTCGGGCTGGTGAGCGCAAACCCGCGGTACGAAAAAGAAAAAGCCCGCCGAAGCGGGCTTTCTCGGGCTGCGACGCGCTTAACGCTGCGACGTCTCGACCTGCTGCATCGGGGTCGAATCGGCCGGCGGCAGCGGCTTGCGTTCCCGCGGCACGCGGGCCGGGCGCGGCAGGCGCGATGCGGCTTCCTGGGCGGCGCGGAACTTGTCGGCGTCGGTGTTCACCCACACCAGACCGGCCTGTTCCAGTACGACCTCGAGGCCGGCCGAAACGGGCGCAGCAGCCGCAGGAGCCGGCGTCGCGGGTGCCGGCGCTGCAACGGCTTCGACCGGGGCAGCTTCGACACGAGCAGCTTCGACCGGTGCCGCTTCGACGCGAGCCGGTTCGGCCGGGGCCGGTGCGGCTTCGACTGCGACGACCGGTGCCGGCGCGGCGTGCTCGACGGGCGCGGACTGCGGCGCTTCGACGGCAGCCGGCTCGGCCGGCACTTCGAATGCGTCGGTCGGCGAAACCGCGACCGGCGCCGGGCCTGCTTCCACAGCGGCGGCCGGGGCGACCGATGCCGTTGCGGCTGCCGGAGCGGCGATGGCCGGCTCCAGCGGCGCGACCGGCGTCGCTTCGACGCGTACCGGTGCCGGTTGCGGCTCGACTGCGGCCGGTGCGGCGGCTTCGGCGTGCTGCTCGACCGCGGTTTCGGCCACGACGGCGCCTGCTGCCGCGACGGCAGCCACGGCGGCCGGTGCAGTCGCTGCGGCCGTATGAGCCGGTGCTGCTGCGCTCGACTCGGTCGCTACTTCCTGCACGGCGGCTTCATCGCCGACGCCGTGCTCGGCGACTGCGCCTTCTTCCTCGCGCTCGCGACGACCGCCACGGCGGCCGCGGCGGCGGCGACGACGTTCCTCGCCACTGGCTTCCGCGTCGGCTGCGGCATCTGCGCCGGGCAGCGCAACTGCGGCGGCCTGGTCGGCTTCCTCGTCCGGATGGTTCTCGCCACGGTTGACCGTCTCGAGCGTCGCCGCGTGTTGGGTCGGCTTACGGCGCTCACCGCGCTCGCCGCGTTCACCACGCTCGCGACGTTCGCCGCGTTCCTGGCGCTCGCCGCGCCCGGCTGCGTCGCCGGCTTCCAGCTGCTCGGCGCGCTCGCGCGGTTCACGGGGCTCGCGTGGCTCGCGGTTTTCACGCGGTTCACGCGGCTCGCGACCTTCGCGCGGGCCTCGGCCTTCGCGACCTTCGCGGCCCTCACGACCTTCGCGGTTCTCGCGCGGTTCGCGGCCTTCACGCGGCTCGCGAGCCTCGCGCGGTTCACGACCTTCGCGCGGTTCACGCGGCTCGCGCGCTTCCTTGCCTTCGCGCTCGAGGCGCGGGCCGCGGCCTGCCGCTGCCTGGTCGCGTCCGCCCTGAGCCTGCGGGCCGCCACGACGGTTACGGTTGCGATCGCCGCCGCGCTGCTCCAACTTCTCGGTGCGCTCGCGGGCCGGACGAGCAGCCGGTTCGCTGACCGGGGCCGGTGCGACCGGCGCGGGCGCCGGTGCCGCCGCCGGCGCCATGCCGAACAGGCCCTTCAGCCAGCCGATGAAGCCGCCGCTCGCCGGCGCGACCGGAGCCGGGGCGGGCGCCGGTGCGGCCGCGACCGGCTCGGCCGGGCGCGGCGCTGCCGGGCTCGGCGCCGGACGTTCGGGCGTGATGCCCTTGACCGCCGCTTCCTGCTTCGGCTTCACGTCGGCCGTGCGCTTGCTGTAGCCGGTTTCCGACTCCAGCTCGCGCGCCGCTTCCTCGGCCATCTTCCACGACGCACGCGGGTCGTCGAGGCGCGCGTCGTCGTGACGCAGGCGTTCGAGCTTGTAGTGCGGCGTATCGAGGTGCTTGTTCGGGATCAGCACGATGCCGACCTTGAAGCGCGACTCGATCTTGTTGATTTCCTGGCGCTTTTCGTTGAGCAGGAAGGCGGTCACTTCGACCGGCACCTGGCAGTGGATCGCCGCGGTGTTTTCCTTCATCGCTTCTTCCTGAATGATCCGCAGCACCTGCAGCGCGGACGATTCGGTGTCGCGGATGTGGCCCGTGCCGTTGCAACGCGGGCACGTCACGTGGCTGCCTTCCGACAGCGCCGGACGCAGGCGCTGACGCGACAGCTCCATCAGGCCGAAGCGGGAGATCTTGCCCATCTGCACGCGTGCACGGTCGTGCTTGAGCGCGTCTTTCAGGCGCTGCTCGACTTCGCGCTGGCTCTTGGCCGACTCCATGTCGATGAAGTCGATCACGATCAGGCCACCGAGGTCGCGCAGGCGCAGCTGGCGGGCCACTTCGTCGGCGGCTTCCAGGTTCGTGCGCGTCGCCGTTTCCTCGATGTCGGCGCCCTTGGTCGCGCGCGCCGAGTTCACGTCGATCGCGACGAGCGCCTCGGTGTGGTCGATCACGATCGCGCCGCCCGACGGCAGCGGCACCGTGCGCGAGTAGGCCGTTTCGATCTGGTGCTCGATCTGGAAGCGCGAGAACAGCGGCACGTCGTCGTGGTAGCGCTTCACCTTCGACACGTTGTCCGGCATCACGATGTCCATGAACGCACGGGCCTGATCGTAGATCTCGGTCGTGTCGATCAGGATTTCGCCGATATCGGGCTGGAAATAGTCGCGGATCGCGCGGATCACGAGGCTCGATTCCAGATAGATCAGCATCGGCTGACCCGAGTTACCGCTTTGCGACGCCGCTTCGATCGCGCGCCACAGCTGCAGCAGGTAGTTCAGGTCCCACTGCAGTTCCTCGGCGCTGCGGCCGATGCCCGCGGTACGGGCGATCATGCTCATGCCGTCCGGAATCTGCAGCTGCGCCATGGTTTCGCGCAGTTCCTGACGCTCGTCGCCTTCGATCCGGCGCGACACGCCGCCGCCGCGCGGGTTGTTCGGCATCAGCACCAGGTAGCGGCCGGCGAGCGAGATGAAGGTCGTGAGCGCCGCGCCCTTGTTGCCGCGCTCCTCCTTCTCGACCTGGACGATCAGCTCCTGGCCCTCGCGCAGCGCATCCTGGATGCGCGCGGAGCGCATGTCGATGCCTTCCTTGAAGTACTGGCGGGCGACTTCCTTGAACGGCAGGAAGCCGTGGCGGTCTTCGCCGTAGTTGACGAAGCACGCTTCGAGCGACGGCTCGATACGGGTGACGACACCTTTGTAGATATTGCCTTTGCGCTGTTCGCGCCCGGCTGTCTCGATGTCGATGTCGATGAGCTTTTGCCCATCGACGATGGCGACGCGCAGCTCCTCCTGCTGCGTCGCATTGAACAGCATGCGTTTCATGAACGACTCCAGGCGGCTCTACTGCCGGCGCCTCGCGGTTTTGTCAGTCGCGAGAGCGGGGACGACGGCAGGCCGCACCTTGTTGTGTTGTCACGAGCACGCTGGAGCGGGAAGGATGGCGGGGAGAATTGCCTGAAGAGGCGCTTGGGCCCGAAACATGGGGCCGGCGGCCATAGGGCACCTGCGAACACGGCTTCAAAGCAGGCGTCCACACACCGCACGCTGCACAAGCGCGCTAAGCCTGAGGCCGGGGCACTGCCACGGGGCGCGCGCAATGCGTCGCGCGCGCCGACGGGCGGCAGATGCTGCGGCTTGGGCCGCAGCGGGGAGTATCGAATCCAGCCCGACTTTCCCGCCTGGGGTGTACTTCCCTGGTTTGACGTCGCCAAGCCCCGCACGCTTCGCGGGGCCAAATCGGGCGCAACGCCGTAATTTTCGCAACCGGCAGCCTGCGGACGCACTTCGCGCCGTCGGGCTGCCGATCAAATTCTTTTCAACCAACTTTCCGTTACCGCGGCGCCTTGCCGACCGAATTCGCCTGTGGGCGCGATCCTTGCCGACGAGCGGCGCCGTGCGTGCAACTTGCTGCATCTCTTTGGTTAAGGGCGAGCAGCAGACCCCCGGCGCAAGTAAAATAGCGGTTTGCGCTTGCGCCTTGCCCGATTCAGCCGGGGCCGGCCTGTCAGGCCACCCTCAACGTCAGGCTGGGCAAAATTATATTCAGTATGAATGAGTTAGGCAAAATATCCCAGAATTCGGTCGCAAGCGGTCAGGTATCGATGATCGAGATCGACGAAAACTCGGCCGGTCAGCGGATCGACAACTTCCTGTTGCGCGTCTGTAAGGGCGTGCCCAAGAGCCATGTCTACCGGATCCTGCGCAGCGGCGAAGTGCGCGTGAACAAGGGCCGGGTCGACGCCCAGTACCGTCTCGCGCTCGGCGACCTCGTGCGCGTGCCGCCCGTGCGGGTGGCGGCGGCCGATCTGGCCCGCGCCGAAACGCCGATCGTCCCGCCCGCGCAGTTCGACGTGCTGTACGAGGACGACGCGATGCTCGTCATCAACAAGCCGGCCGGCGTCGCCGTGCACGGCGGCAGCGGCGTCGCGTTCGGCGTGATCGAACAGATGCGGCAGGCGCGCCCGCGCGCGAAGTTCCTCGAACTGGTGCACCGGCTCGATCGCGAGACGTCCGGGATCCTGATGCTCGCGAAGAAGCGCACGGCGCTGGTGGGGCTGCACGAGCAGATCCGTGAAAACCGGATGGACAAGCGCTATTTCGCCTGCGGACACGGCCAGTGGCAGCCCGATTGGGGGCGTCGCCGGGTGGTGAAGGCGCCGCTCTTCAAGTATTCGACCGCGGAAGGCGAGCGGCGCGTGCGCGTGCAGGACGACGGCCTGCCGTCGCACACGGTGTTCAACCTGATCGAGCGCTGGCCCGACTACGCGCTCGTCGAAGCGGAACTCAAAACGGGTCGGACCCATCAGATCCGTGTGCATCTCGCGCATCTCGGCTTGCCCATCGCGGGCGACGCCAAGTATGGCGATTTCGCCCTGAACAAGGCGCTGGCGCGCGCGAACGCGCAGCCGTCGCTCAAACGGATGTTCCTGCACGCGTACCGCCTGAAGCTCGCACATCCGCTGAGCGGCGAGCCGCTGCAGTTCGATGCGCCGCTGCCGGACGAATGCCGGCGCTTTCTCGATCAACTCAGCGCTCTGCGCGATACCGCGTGACTCGCATGGCCCGACAGCAATTTGATCTGATCGTCTTCGACTGGGACGGCACGCTGATGGATTCGACTGCGCACATCGCGTACAGCATCCAGGCCGCGTGCCGCGATCTCGGCCTGCCCGCGCCGTCCGACGAAGCGTCCCGCTACGTGATCGGCCTCGGCCTGCGCGATGCGCTGCAGATCGCCGCGCCGAGCCTCGATCCGTCCGACTATCCGCGGCTCGCCGAACGCTACCGCTACCACTACCTGCTGGACGACCAGCGCATCGAGCTGTTTGCCGGCGTGCGCGAACTGCTCGCGGAATTGCGCGACGTGGGCTACCTGCTCGCGGTCGCGACCGGCAAGGGGCGCGTGGGCCTGAACCGCGTGCTCGACCAGTCGAAGCTGACGAGCCTGTTCGACGCGACCCGCTGCGCGGACGAAACGTTCTCGAAGCCGCACCCGGCGATGCTGCACGAACTGTCCCGCGAACTGGGGCAGGATCTGGCGCGCACCGTGATGATCGGCGACACGACGCACGACCTGCAGATGGCGGCAAGTGCCGGGGCGGCCGGCGTTGGCGTGTCGTACGGTGCGCATACGGCCGACGCGCTGGCCGCGCTGGCGCCGCGCTTCGTCGCGCCGGACGTCGTCGCGCTCGCGGCGTGGCTGCGGGAGCACGCATGAGTGCGGCGCCGGCCGCCGTGCGCGTCTGCGCATCGGACGCGCTCGCCGACGGCGGCACCGGCGTGCGCGTCGACGCGACGCTGCGCGGCGAGCAGGCGGTCGTGTTCTTCGTCCGCTACGAGGGCCGTGCCTACGGTTACCTGAACCGCTGCGCGCACGTGCCGATGGAGCTCGACTGGGCCGAAGGGCAGTTCTTCGAATCGTCCGGGCTCTATCTGATGTGCGCGACGCACGGCGCCATTTATGCGCCCGATACGGGAAAGTGCGTGGGCGGCCCGTGCCGCGGCGCTCGGCTGCGGCCGGTCGAGGTCGACGAGCGCGACACGCCCGACGGGCGCGCGGTTTTCTGGGTGCCGGATGCCGACCTGGTGCCCGCTGCGCCGCCTTCCGCCACGACCGACTGACGACACCACTTCAGACACCACTTCATGGCCGACCAACCGACTACTCCCGATTCCTCGTCCCGTCCCGACCCCCGCGAGCCCAACTGGGAGCGCGCGGCGCTCGAGCGGATCGCGCTGGCGGCCGTCAAGGAACAGCGCGCGGCGCGGCGCTGGAAGATCTTCTTCCGGTTCGCGTTCCTCGGCGTGTTCGCGCTGCTCGCGTTCGCGCTGATCGATTTCTCGGGCGACTCGAAGTTCTCCAGCGGGCGCCACACGGCGCTGGTGACGATCGACGGTGAAATCGCGGCCGGCACCAATGCGAACGCCGAAGACATCAACACCGCGCTGGATGCCGCGTTCGACGACGACGGCACGGCCGGCGTCGTGCTGCGGATCAACAGCCCGGGCGGCAGCCCGGTGCAGGCCGGGATGGTTTACGACGAGATCCGCCGGCTGCGCAAGACGTATCCGGACAAGCCGCTGTACGTGGTCGTGACCGACATCTGCGCATCGGGCGGCTATTACATTGCGTCCGCCGCCGACAAGATCTTCGTCGACAAGGCGAGCATCGTCGGCTCGATCGGCGTGCTGATGGACGGTTTCGGCTTCACCGGGCTGATGAGCAAGCTCGGCGTCGAGCGCCGCCTGCATACGTCGGGCGAAAACAAGGGCTTCTACGATCCGTTCTCGCCCGAGACGCCGAAGATGGACGCCCATGCGCAGGCGCTGCTCGATCAGGTCCATGCGCAGTTCATCAAGGCCGTGAAGGACGGCCGCGGCAAGCGGCTGCACGAGACGCCCGACATGTTCTCGGGCCTGTTCTGGACCGGCGAGAAGAGCGTCGAACTCGGCCTCGCCGACGGCTACGGCACGACCGACACGGTCGCGCGCGACGTGCTGAAGGCGCCGGATCTGGTCGACTACACGGTGAAGGAAAGCATCACGAACCGCGTCGCCCGCAAGTTCGGCGCGGCGGCCGGCGGGGCGGCGATGAAGGCGCTCGGCGCGGCCGGCACGTCGTTCAGCCTGCGCTGAACGGCGGTACGCGGCGCGCTGCAAGCGCGGCCCGGCGCCCGAGCCGCCCGCGCCGCCCGCCGAGCGGCGGCGCGCGCCACGTGCGCCGTCAGTTCGCGAGCAGCAGGAAGATCGCCGGGCGCTTGTGCAGATTCGGCGCGGCCGCCTTTTTCCAGTCCGCCGCGGTGCGGCTCGCGATCGTCTCGGTTTCGAGCGTCAGATCGGCCGCGACGCAGATCTGGGTCGACGGCGCACAGGTCGCCACGAGTGTGTCGAGCATCGCCTGGTTGCGGTAGGGCGTCTCGATGAAGATCTGCGTCTGCCGGGCCTTGCGCGACAGTTGCTCGAGCTCGCGCAGGCGCTTCGCGCGCGTGGCCGCGTCGACCGGCAGATAGCCGTTGAACGCGAAGCTTTGGCCGTTCAGGCCCGATGCCATCAGCGCGAGCAGGATCGAGCTCGGCCCGACCAGCGGCACGACCTTCACGCCGCGCTCGTGCGCGCGGCGCACCAGCAGCGCGCCGGGGTCGGCCACCGCGGGGCAGCCGGCCTCGGACACGAGCCCGGCATCGGCGCCCGCCAGCACCGGCGCGAGCAGCCGGTCGATTGCGCCGGCCGGCGTATTGACGTTCAGTTCCTGAATGACGATCTCCTGGATCGGCCGCGTCGTGCCGATCTTCTTCAGGAACGCGCGCGTCGTTTTCGCGTTCTCGCCGATGTAATAGCCGAGCGTGCCGGCGCGCGCCTGCACGGCAGCCGGCAGCACCGCGGCGAGCATCGCGGCGTCGCCTTCGCCGAGCGTGTTGGGGACGAGATAGAGCGTGCCGGCCGTCATGCGCGGTCTCCGTGGTGGGCGAACAGCGGGTAGCCGGCGACGCGCAGCATCCGCGTGAGCGCGATCAGCGGCAGGCCGACGAGCGCGGTCGGGTCGTCGGAATCGATTGCATCGAGCAGCGCGATGCCGAGCCCTTCGGATTTCGCGCTGCCGGCCACGTCATACGGCGTCTCGGCGCGCAGATATGCGTCGAGCTCGGCTTCGGGCAGCGAGCGGAAGCGCACGCGCGTCACCACGTCCTCGCTCTGCGTGTTGCCGGTACGGCTGTCGTACAGGCTCAGCGCGCTGTGGAATTCGACGTCGCGGCCCTGCATCGACAGAAGCTGCGCGAGCGCGCGCTCGTGCGTGCCCGGCTTGCCGATCTGGAGGCCGTCGAACGTCGCGACCTGATCGGAGCCGATCACGAGCACGCCGTCGGGCGCGTCGATCGTCGCGGCGACCGCGCGCGCCTTCGCGGCGGCGAGCCGCAGCGCCGTCGCGGCCGGCGTTTCGCCCGCGAGCGGGGTTTCGTCGAGGTCGGGCGACACGGTGTCGAACGGTATGCCGAGGCGCTCGAGGAGCGCGCGGCGATAGCGGGAACTGGAGGCGAGAATCAGCCGCGGCGGGCGGCAAACGGTATCCGGCATGGTCGGTTGGGTCGGTGAATCGTCAGGTGTGATGCGGCGTTGCGCGGACGCAAGCATAAGTGATTGACCGAAAAAGGTAAAACAGGTATGCTTTCCCGCTTTTCGTCGACAGGCTTGCGCTGTGGTGGCGCCTGTTGGGTCTTCGGAATACAGTACGTCAACCGTGTGCGGCTCGTGTCGCGCATGAAAGAGAGCGGCGCCCAACGTGTGACGTCGGCCGAGCCGGATCCCGCAAGTCAGCCCGTGGACAGGAGCGCAACATGAACACTTCTTCTGGCAAGCCGGCGGCAGCGCTGGATCCGCACGCAGTCGACCTGTTCGAATTCGCCCGCAGCGGGCGGCAGGCGGCAGGTGCGACGCGGCTGTCCCAGCTGGCGCGCATGCTGAACGAAGTGCCGGCGGACGCGTCCGATCGCGACACGGTGTTCACGTGGCAGGCCGAAGGGTTCACCCAGAAGGAGCTGCAGGACGACGGCAGCGACGGCCAGCAGCCGTACCTGCGTCTCGCGGTGCATGGCCATGCGTGGCTCACGTGCCAGCGCTGCATGGCGCCGTACGACCAGACGTTCGACGTCGACATGACGTACCGCGTCGTGGCGACCGAAGAAGAAGCTGAAGAATTTCCGCTCGACGACGATGAAGCCGATGTGATCGTGGGCTCGCGCCAGTTCGATCTCGTCGACTTGATCGAAGAGGAGTTGCTGCTTTCGCTGCCGCTCGTGCCCAAGCACGAGGTTTGCCCGGCAGTTCACGAAAGCCTCGTGTCGGGTGTGAGCGGTCCTTCGGAAGATGCGGATGAAGCGTCCGCGGAAGACGAGGACGAAGGCAAACGGCCGAATCCGTTCGCAGCGCTGCAAGCGCTGAAGAAGGACGGGGACGGCGGCAACAAACACTAAGCAGTTGTGGCGCGGGAAGGCGTAAGGGCTTTGGGCCAGGGTAGTTAAGCGCCGGATCGGGCTGTGTTAGAATCCGGAAAATCAATTAGGAGTTAGTCATGGCAGTCCAGCAAAACAAGAAGTCGCCGTCGAAGCGCGGCATGCATCGTTCGCACGATTTCCTGACGGCAGCGCCGCTGGCAGTCGAGCCGAGCACGGGTGAAGTGCATCTGCGTCACCACGTCAGCCCGAACGGCTACTATCGCGGCAAGAAAGTCGTCAAGACGAAGAACGACTAAGCGTCAAGTCACGCGTTGCGCGCTACGTTCGCCGTTCGCGTGACAACTGGTTCGCTTGACACTTTCCTGGCTCAACAAAAAGGCGGCATTCAACTGCCGCTTTTTTGTGCCTGAAATTCGTCGCATTCCATGACCGTAAAGCTCACAATCGATTGCATGGGAGGCGACCACGGCCCGTCCGTGACCGTTCCCGCCGCAGTCAAGTTCGTCCGCGCGCATCCCGATGCGCACCTGATGCTCGTCGGCATCGAAAGCGCGATTCGCGCGCAGCTGAAAAAGCTGAAAGCCCTCGACGATCCCGCGCTGACCATCGTGCCTGCCACCGAAGTCGTGGCGATGGACGATCCTGTCGAAGTCGCGCTGCGCAAGAAGAAAGATTCTTCGATGCGCGTCGCGCTGAATCACGTGAAGGAAGGCGCGGCCCAGGCCTGTATTTCCGCCGGCAACACCGGCGCGCTGATGGCCGTTTCCCGTTACGTGCTGAAGACGCTGCCCGGCATCGAGCGGCCCGCGATCGCGTTCGCGCTGCCGAACCCGACCGGCTACACGATGATGCTCGACCTCGGCGCGAACGTCGACTGCGAGCCGCAGCACCTGCTGCAGTTCGCGGAGATGGGCCATGCGCTCGTCGCGGCGCTCGAAGGCAAGGAGCGCCCGACGATCGGCCTGTTGAACATCGGCGAAGAAGTCATCAAGGGCAACGAGACGATCAAGCGCGCCGGCGAACTGCTGCGCGCCAGCACGCTCAATTTCCGCGGCAACGTCGAAGGCAACGACATCTACAAGGGCACGGTCGACGTGATCGTCTGCGACGGCTTCGTCGGCAACGTCGCGCTGAAGACGTCCGAAGGGCTCGCGCAGATGCTGTCCGACATCATCCGCGAGGAGTTCGGCCGTTCGCTGATGTCGAAGCTGATGGCGCTGCTCGCGCTGCCCGTGCTGATGCGTTTCAAGAAGCGCGTCGACCATCGCCAATACAACGGCGCGGCGTTGCTGGGGCTGAAGAGTCTCGTGATCAAAAGCCACGGTTCGGCCGATGCCTACGCGTTTGAGTGGGCGATCAAACGCGGGTATGATGCCGTCAAAAACGGCGTGCTGGAGCGCCTTACGCGCGCGATGGCGGATAATTCGGTGTCGCTCGGCGACGGCGAACACGACGCAGGCGGCGCAGGCCACACGGGCCCGGCCGCAGGCCAACACGCCGAACCTCCCGCTGCGCAATCCTCTAAAGCATAAATGGCCCAATCGACTCTCTATTCCCGCGTGCTCGGCACGGGCAGCTATTTGCCGCCCGACCGCGTCACGAACCAGCAGCTTGCCGATCGTCTCGCGAAGGAAGGCATCGAGACGAGCGATGAATGGATCGTGGCGCGCACGGGCATCCACGCGCGCCATTTCGCCGCACCCGACGTCACGACCAGCGATCTCGCGTACCAAGCCGCGCGCCGTGCGATCGAGGCGGCCGACATCGACCCGCAATCGATCGACCTGATCATCGTCGCGACGTCGACTCCCGATTTCGTGTTCCCGAGTACGGCCTGCCTGCTGCAGAACAAGCTCGGCATCAAGAGCGGCGGCGCGGCATTCGACGTGCAGGCCGTCTGTTCCGGCTTCGCATACGCGATGGCGATGGCCGACAGCTTCATCCGCGGCGGCCAGCACCGCACGGCGCTCGTCGTCGGCGCGGAGACGTTCTCGCGGATTCTCGATTTCAAGGACCGCACGACCTGCGTGCTGTTCGGCGACGGCGCGGGCGCGGTGATCCTGTCCGCATCGGAAGAGCCGGGCGTGCTCGGCAGCGCGCTGCACGCGGACGGCAGCTATTCGAACATCCTGTGCACGCCGGGCAACGTCAATCGCGGCGTGATCGAAGGCAGCGCGTTCCTGCACATGGACGGGCAGGCGGTGTTCAAGCTCGCGGTCAACGTGCTGGAGAAGGTCGCGGTCGAAGCGCTCGCGAAGGCGAATCTCGCGCCCGAGCAGATCGACTGGCTGATTCCGCACCAGGCCAACATCCGCATCATGACCAGCACCTGCCGCAAGCTCGGCCTGCCGCAGGAGCGCATGGTCGTGACGGTCGACCAGCACGGCAACACGTCGGCTGCGTCGATCCCGATGGCGCTCGACGTCGCGGTCCGCGACGGCCGCATCCAGCGCGGTCAGCACGTGCTGATCGAAGGCGTCGGCGGCGGCTTCACCTGGGGCGCGTCGGTCTTCCGCTTCTGATCCGCAGCGCGCGACTGCTGCGCGCGGATCCCGAACCGGCGCGCCGTTCGCGCGCGCCGTCCGAATCGATTCAATTGGGGACGATATGAAATTTGCATTCGTTTTTCCGGGGCAGGGCTCGCAGTCGGTCGGCATGCTGAACGCATTCGCCGATCTGGCCGTCGTGCGCGAGACGCTCGCGGAAGCATCCGATGCACTCGGCCAGGATCTCGGCAAGCTGATCGCCGAAGGCCCGGCTGAAGAACTGAATCTCACGACCAACACGCAGCCGGTGATGCTGACGGCCGCATACGCGTGCTATCGCGCATGGCAGCAGGCCGGCGGCCCGGCGCCGTCGATCGTCGCGGGCCACAGCCTGGGCGAATACACGGCGCTCGTCGCCGCAGGCGCGCTCGCGTTCAAGGACGCGGTGCCGCTCGTGCGCTTCCGTGCGCAGGCGATGCAGACCGCGGTGCCGGTCGGCCAGGGCGGCATGGCCGCGATCCTCGGCCTCGACGACGACACGGTGCGCGCGGTGTGCGCGGAAGCGGCGCAAGCGGGCGTCGTCGAAGCCGTGAACTTCAACGCGCCGGCGCAGGTCGTGATCGCGGGCGCGAAGGCGGCCGTCGAAAAGGCGTGCGAGATCGCGAAGGCGAAGGGTGCGAAGCGCGCGCTGCCGCTGCCGGTGTCGGCGCCGTTCCATTCGTCGCTGCTCAAGCCGGCGTCGGACCAGCTGCGCGACTATCTGGCGAACATCGACGTGAAGGCGCCGCAGATTCCGGTGGTCAACAACATCGACGTCGCGGTGGTCAGCGATCCGGCCGCGATCAAGGATGCGCTGGTGCGCCAGGCCGCCGGCCCGGTGCGCTGGGTCGAATGCGTGCAGCACATCGCCGCCACGGGCGTCACGCACGTGATCGAGTGCGGGCCGGGCAAGGTGTTGGCGGGGCTGACGAAGCGCATCGACGGCAACCTGGTCGGCGCGTCGGTGTTCGATCCGGCGTCGCTCGACGAAGCGCTGAAGCTGGCGACCGCCTGACGCGGCGCCTTTCCTCAAGAGACGGATATTCGATTCATGGAAAAGACTCTCGACAAACAGGTCGCGATCGTGACCGGCGCATCGCGCGGCATCGGCCGTGCGATCGCGCTCGAACTCGCGCGCCTGGGCGCGACGGTGATCGGCACGGCGACGAGCGAATCGGGCGCGGCCGCGATTAGCGCCGGGTTCGCGGAAGCGGGCGTGACGGGTCGCGGCGCGGTGCTGAACGTCAACGACGCGGCTGCGGCCGAAGCGTTGATCGACGCGACCGTGAAGGAATTCGGCGCGCTGAACGTGCTCGTCAACAACGCCGGGATCACGCAGGACCAGCTCGCGATGCGGATGAAGGACGAGGACTGGGACGCGGTGATCGACACCAACCTGAAGTCGGTGTTCCGGCTGTCGCGCGCGGTGCTGCGCCCGATGATGAAGGCCCGCGGCGGGCGCATCATCAACATCACGTCGGTGGTCGGCTCGGCCGGCAATCCGGGGCAGGCCAACTACGCGGCCGCGAAGGCCGGCGTGGCAGGCATGACGCGCGCGCTGGCCCGCGAAATCGGCAGCCGCGGCATCACGGTCAACTGCGTGGCGCCGGGCTTCATCGACACCGACATGACCAAGACGCTGCCGGAAGAACAGCAGGCCGCGCTCAAGACCCAGATTCCGCTCGGCCGCCTCGGCAGCCCGGAGGACATCGCCCATGCCGTCGCGTTTCTCGCGTCGCCGCAGGCCGGTTACATCACCGGCACGACGCTGCACGTGAACGGCGGCATGTACATGTCGTAACGGTTTTCGTTTACCATCCGCGCCGTATCCCGTTTTTCAGGCGGATCGGCGCTTGATCGACCATCAAGCCAACGCGCGTTTTGGCGTCAGCAAACCTGATAAAATGCGCGCACTTGTAAATCTGAACTTTCCCTCGGAGGGGTAATGGATAACATCGAACAACGTGTCAAGAAGATCGTCGCTGAGCAACTGGGCGTCGCGGAAGCCGAGATCAAGAACGAAGCATCGTTCGTGAACGATCTGGGTGCAGACTCGCTCGACACGGTCGAACTGGTGATGGCTCTGGAAGACGAGTTCGGCATGGAAATCCCGGACGAAGAAGCAGAGAAGATCACGACGGTTCAGCAAGCGATCGACTACGCTCGCGCAAACGTCAAGGCGTAAGCGCCTTTCGCGCTCGTCCGCCACGTCGCCGCGATCTTCGCGATTGACGCGCCATCCTGCCGGCTTCGCGCCGGACGGACTAACAGCCACAGGGCTCGCAGGGCTGGTTCCTGTGGCCACTGTGGCTTTTGTTTTTGTCATCCAATAATGGAAAAGAGGTTACCGTGAGCCGCCGTCGTGTTGTTGTTACAGGCCTGGGGCTGATTTCGCCTGTTGGCAATAATGTTGCCGACGGCTGGGCCAATCTCGTCGCCGGCAAGTCCGGTATCGCCACCGTCACGAAGTTCGATGCGTCGAACCTCGCTTGCCATTTCGCGGGCGAAGTGAAGGGTTTCAACGTCGAGGAGTACATCCCGGCGAAGGAAGCCCGCGGCATGGATACGTTCATCCATTACGGCATCGCAGCCGGTGTCCAGGCTATCCGGGACAGCGGCCTCGAAGTGAACGAAGCCAATGCGGAGCGCATCGGCGTGCTGGTCGGCTCCGGCATCGGCGGCCTGCCGATGATCGAAGACACGCACCAGACCTACGTCGATCGCGGCCCGCGCCGGATTTCGCCGTTCTTCGTGCCGGGTTCGATCATCAACATGATCTCGGGCCACCTGAGCATCATGTTCGGCCTGAAGGGCCCGAACCTCGCGGCCGTCACGGCCTGCACGACCGGTCTGCACAGCATCGGCCTCGCGGCGCGCCTGATCCAGGCCGGCGACGCCGACGTGATGGTCGCGGGTGGCGCCGAATCGACGGTGTCGCCGCTCGGCATCGGCGGTTTCGCGGCCGCGCGCGCGCTGTCGACCCGCAACGACGACCCGGCAACCGCGTCGCGCCCGTGGGACAAGGACCGCGACGGCTTCGTGCTGGGCGAGGGTTCGGGCGTGATGGTGCTGGAAGAGTACGAGGCGGCGAAGGCGCGCGGCGCGAAGATCTATGCGGAAGTCTCCGGCTTCGGCATGACCGGCGATGCGTACCACATGACCGCGCCGAACATGGACGGTCCGCGCCGCTGCATGGTCGCGGCGCTGCGCGATGCCGGTGTGAATCCGGACCAGGTGCAGTACCTGAACGCGCACGGCACGTCGACGCAGCTGGGCGACAAGAACGAGTCGGACGCGGTGAAGGCGGCGTTCGGCGAGCACGCGTACAAGCTCGTCGTGAACTCGACGAAGTCGATGACGGGTCACCTGCTCGGTGGCGCGGGCGGCCTCGAGTCGGTGTTCACGGTGCTGGCGTTGCACAACAACGTGTCGCCGCCGACCATCAACATCTTCAACCAGGACCCGGAGTGCGATCTCGATTACTGCGCGAACACCGCGCGTGACCTGAAGATCGACGTGGCCGTGAAGAACAACTTCGGCTTCGGCGGCACCAACGGCACGCTGGTATTCAAGCGCGTCTGACGTCGAATCGCTTGACGAGTCCATTCGATGCTCCGGCCGGGCGTCCGCAGCGCTTTGCGTTGCGGGCCTCGGCCGTGTCGTATGTCGTGCTGGCAACGTTCGTCGCGGCGTGCGCCGCGTCCGTGTACCTGTTCTGGGCCCCGCGTGCGGGTGCTGTCGCCGGCGCAGGCATGGCCGCGGCCACGGCTGCGCTGCTGACGTCGTGCGCGGTGCGGGCCTTTGCGCACCGCCTGCCGGCGGAGCTGCGCATCGATGCATTCGGGGAGATCGCGGCGTTCAGCCGCGGCGGGCGCTTGCTGGCCCGCGGCCGGGTGACCGGCCATGCACACTGGAGCAGCCTGCTGCTCGTGCTGTCGGTCGGGCAAGGCGCCCGCCGCGCGCGGCCGTTGCTGATCCCGGCCGACGCGCTCGACGCCGCGTCGTTCAGCGCGCTGTCCGTGCTCGCGCGTACCGCGCGCACGACGGGGCGGGCATGATCGCGGCTCGTTACGTACCGTAACCAGCGGCCGGCGGCGGAACGCTACAATAACGCTCCGCGTTGCATCCCTAGTTAACGGATTTGTCAGGTGAGTGAAAAAGAAATCGATCAGGCTCTGGTCGAGCGCGTACAGAAAGGCGACAAGGCGGCGTTCGAACTCCTGGTCTCCAAATACCACCGCAAGATCATTCGGCTGATCTCGCGCCTCGTGCGGGATCCCGCCGAGGTCGAGGACGTGGCCCAGGACGCGTTCATCAAGGCGTATCGTGCGTTGCCGCAATTTCGCGGTGAGTCCGCGTTCTACACGTGGTTGTACCGGATTGCCGTCAACACGGCGAAGAACTACCTTGCGACGCAAGGCCGTCGGGCGCCGACCTCCACCGAGGCCGATGCCGAGGAGGCGGAAACTTTCTCCGACGCAGACCAACTAAGGGATATCAACACGCCAGAGTCGATGTTGATGAGCAAGCAGATTGCCGAGACGGTCAACGCTGCAATGGCCGTCCTGCCCGAAGAATTGCGTCAGGCGATTACGCTGCGCGAGATCGAGGGCCTGAGCTACGAAGAAATCGCAGAAATGATGAACTGCCCGATCGGGACGGTTCGATCGCGGATCTTCCGGGCTCGCGAGGCAATCGCTGCAAAATTGCGTCCGCTGCTCGATACGCCCGAAGGCAAGCGCTGGTGAGTGCGATGGGTGCAACGACGCGGGTCGGGGTCTAGTTACGGATAGGGTCGTGAAATCACGACGGGGTGTGTGCAAGATGGGGAGCATCATGGGGTCGGTCAATACGCAGTCGCAAGCGTGCTCGCGCGGCGAGCGCCTTTCCGCTCTGGTCGACGGGGAACTGTTCGACGGTCCGGATCACGGGCAGTTTCTGGCTGAGCTGAACGGCGCGGATCGCGCGACGTGGGCCCAGTACCATCTGATCGGCGATGCGCTGCGCTCGGACGAGCTCACGCTGTCGCCGGCTCGCAGCGTCGCGTTCACCGCGCGCATGGCGGCTGCGCTCGACAGCGAGCCGCACCTGCTGGCGCCGGCCGCCGCGCCGGCTGCGCGCAAGCTGCTGTCGCTGCGCCGCAGGGTCGTGCCGGCGTTCGCGGTGGCCGCCGCGGCCGCCACGCTGACGTGGATCGTCGTGCCGCAGATGCAGACGGCCGGCGTGCCGGGCGCAGTCCAGGTCGCATCGGTCGGCGCGCCGCAAAGCGGCGGCCTGCAGCGCGTGACGGTCGCTCAGGCGTCTACGCAGCCGGCGCTGCAGGACGTCAACATCATCCGCGACGCCAGTCTCGATCAATACCTCGAAGCGCATCAGCAATTTGCGCAGCAGCCCGTCGTTACGGGCTCGATGCCGCTGATCCGCGCCGCGGTGTCCACCACGCCAGGCCAATAAACCCGATGCGGACATTGCAGTTGAATCACGCCATCTCCGGATGGAAGCGGCTGCCGGCCCTCCTGCTTTGCGCAGCCGCCCTGTTGTCCGTTCAATCCCTTCCCGCCAGCGCCCAGCAACCGGACGATCCCGTCGCCACCCGCAAGGGCGCGGCCGACTGGCTCGACCGCATCCAGCAGGCGGCGCAGCAGCAGAGCTACGAAGGCACGTTCGTCTACCAGCGCGGCGGCTACGTGCAATCGTCGCGCATTGCGCACGTCGCGTCGCGTGACGGCGAATTCGAGCGCATCGAGTCGCTCGACGGCAAGCCGCGCAAGGTGCTGCGGCACAACGACGAGTTGTATACGTTCGTCCCCGAGCGCAAGCTGTGCGTGGTCGAGCGCCGCCAGACGCGCGATTCGTTCCCCGCGCTGCTCGGTGCGCCGGGCGAGCACGTGATGTCCGTTTATGACGCGAAGCTGCTCGGCCGCGACCGCGTCGCCGGCGTCGATGCGCAGGTCGTCGAGCTCGTGCCGAAGGATGCGTACCGCTTCACGTACAAGCTGTGGGCCGATGCGCGCACCGGGTTGCTGCTGCGTTCGCAGACGCTCGACGCGAGCGATCACGTGCTCGAGCAGGTCGCGTTCTCGCAGTTGCAGACGGGCGGCGCCGCCGGCGACAAGTCCGCGATCGCGGCCGGCATGCGCAATCTGAGCGGCTGGACGGTGGTCCGCCCGCCGGTTGCGACGGTCGACATGGAAGCGCAGGGCTGGCAGATCGCGCCGACGATCGCCGGCTTCCGCAAGATTCGCGAGGTGCGCCGGCCGATGGCCGCGCGCGACGCAGGCGATCCGCCGATTCCGGTCGACCAGGCCGTCTTCACCGACGGGCTGGCGACGATCTCGGTCTTCATCGAGCCGGCCGAAAAGAATACGCGCAAGGAAGGCGCGGGCAGCACCGGCGCGACGCACGTGCTCGTGAAGCGCCGCGGCGACTACTGGATCACCGTGCTCGGCGAAGTGCCCCCGGCCACGTTGCAGCAGTTCGCGTCTGCCATAGAATACAAGGCTTCCAAGTAACGCTACGGCTCCCGACATGACGAAAATCACGCTGCGCAAAGTGCTCGCGGCGGCGGCGCTGTGTGCCTGCCTGCCGTTCGTCCCGCAAACCGCGTCCGCTGTCACGCCTCCCCCGGGCAGCCTGCCCGACTTCGCCGATCTGGTCGAAAAGGTCGGGCCGGCCGTCGTGAACATCCGGACGACCGCGAACGTGCCGGTGCCGGGGCCGCGCGGCAGCCTGCCGCCGGGCTTCGACAACGGCGACATGTCGGAATTCTTCCGGCGCTTCTTCGGCATTCCGTTGCCGCAGGCGCCCGGCAACGGCGGCGGCAGCCCGAAGGGCGCGCCGACGCCCGACAATCCGCCGGACACCGAGCAGAATCGCGGGGTCGGCTCGGGCTTCATCGTGTCGGCAGACGGCTACGTGATGACGAACGCGCACGTCGTCGACGATGCGGACACCATCTACGTCACGCTCACCGACAAGCGCGAATTCAAGGCGAAGCTGATCGGCGTCGACGATCGGACCGACGTCGCGGTGGTCAAGATCCAGGCAGCGAACCTGCCGGTCGTCGCGATCGGCGATTCGACCAAGGTGCGCGTCGGCGAGTGGGTGGTCGCGATCGGTTCGCCGTTCGGCCTCGACAACACCGTGACGGCCGGCATCGTCAGTTCGAAGAGCCGCAACACGGGCGACTATCTGCCGTTCATCCAGACCGACGTCGCGGTGAACCCCGGCAACTCGGGCGGCCCGCTGATCAACATGCAGGGCGAGGTGATCGGCATCAACTCGCAGATCTACAGCCGCACCGGCGGCTTCATGGGCATCTCGTTCGCGATTCCGATCGACGAAGCGATGCGCGTGGCCGATCAGCTGAAGGCGACCGGCAAGGTCACGCGCGGCCGCATCGCGGTGGCGATCGGCGAGGTCACGAAGGACGTGGCCGATTCGATCGGGCTGCCGAAGGCGGAAGGCGCGCTGGTGAGCAGCGTCGAGCCGGGCGGCCCGGCCGACAAGGCGGGCATCCAGCCGGGCGACATCATCCTGAAGTTCAACGGCCGTTCGGTCGACGCGGCGTCGGACCTGCCGCGCATGGTCGGCGACACGAAGCCCGGCGCGAAGGCGACCGTCACCGTGTGGCGCAAGGGCCAGGCGCGCGAGCTGCCGATCACGATCGCCGAGACGCCGGCGGAGACGACGGCGAAGGCCGAGCAGCGCAAGAGCGCGCCGCAGAAGCCGCGTCAGGCGAATTCGCTCGGCTTGACGGTCAGCGACATTCCGGCCGAGCAGATGAAATCGCTGAAGCTGAAGAACGGCGTGCAGATCGACGGCGTCGACGGCCCGGCCGCGCGCGCCGGGCTGCAGCGCGGCGACATCGTGCTGCGCGTCGGCGACACCGACATCACGAGCGCGAAGCAGTTCGCCGACGTGACCGCGCAGCTCGATCCGCAGAAGGCGGTCGCGGTGCTCGTGCGGCGCGGCGACAACACGCAGTTCGTGCCGGTGCGTCCGCGCCCGAGCCAGAAGTAAGTCGCGCGCCGATGTTCACGCTTTACGGCCGCGGCTGGTGTCACCTGTGCGACGACATGCGCGACGCGCTGGCGCCGCTGGCGGCCGAATTCGGCGTCGCGCTCGACTACGTCGACATCGACGCCGATCCGGCACTCGTCGCCCGCTATGACGAAGACGTGCCGGTGCTGTTGCTCGACGGCGTGGAGGTGTGCCGCCACCGGTTCGACGAGGCGGCGGTGCGCGGCGCGTTCGCGGCGCGGCGCTGACCCGGCCCCGGCGCGTGCAGGCGGCCGGCGGCTCCGGACGCTCGCGGTCGGCACGCGCTCGCCGGCCGCCCCAAATTACCGCCCGGCAAAGGCCTTTTCGGCTAAAATAAGCCGTTTTTTCACCGACTTACAAGGCGTGCTCCGCAGTCGTCGAGCGCGCCTTTTTCGCTTGATCGGCACTGAATGGATCATATTCGTAATTTCTCGATCATCGCCCACATCGACCATGGCAAGTCGACGCTCGCGGATCGCATCATCCAGGTATGCGGCGGCCTCGCCGCCCGCGAAATGGAAGCGCAGGTGCTCGACTCGATGGACATCGAGCGCGAGCGCGGCATCACCATCAAGGCGCAGACTGCGGCGCTGTCCTATCGCGCGCGCGACGGCAAGGTCTACAACCTGAACCTGATCGATACGCCGGGGCACGTCGATTTCTCCTACGAAGTCAGCCGTTCGCTGTCCGCCTGCGAGGGCGCGCTGCTCGTGGTCGACGCGAGCCAGGGCGTCGAGGCGCAGACGGTCGCGAACTGCTACACGGCGATCGAGCTCGGCGTCGAAGTCGTGCCGGTGCTGAACAAGATCGACCTGCCGGCCGCGAACCCCGAGAACGCCATCGAGGAAATCGAGGACGTGATCGGCATCGACGCCACCGACGCGACGCGCTGCAGCGCGAAGACGGGGCTCGGCGTCGAGGACGTGCTCGAAGCGCTGATCGCGAAGGTGCCGCCGCCCAAGGGCGATCCGGCCGCGCCGCTGCAGGCGCTGATCATCGACTCGTGGTTCGACAACTACGTCGGCGTCGTGATGCTCGTGCGCATCGTCAACGGCACGCTGCGTCCGAAGGACAAGATCAAGATGATGGCGACCGGCGCGCAGTATCCGGTCGAGCACGTCGGCGTGTTCACGCCGAAGTCGCGCAATCTCGAATCGCTGTCGGCCGGGCAGGTGGGCTTCATCATCGCCGGCATCAAGGAACTGACGGCCGCGAAGGTCGGCGATACCGTCACGCACGTGGCGAAGCCTGCCACCGAGCCGCTGCCGGGCTTCAAGGAAGTGAAGCCGCAGGTGTTCGCGGGCCTCTATCCGGTCGAGGCGAACCAGTACGACGCGCTGCGCGAATCGCTCGAGAAGCTGAAGCTCAACGACGCGTCGCTGCAGTACGAGCCGGAAGTGTCGCAGGCGCTCGGCTTCGGCTTCCGCTGCGGCTTCCTCGGGCTGCTGCACATGGAAATCGTGCAGGAGCGGCTCGAGCGCGAGTTCGACATGGACCTCATCACGACCGCACCGACGGTCGTCTATGAAGTGGTGCAGAGCGACGGCTCGACGATCATGGTCGAGAACCCGGCGAAGATGCCGGAACCCGGCCGCATCGCCGAGGTTCGCGAGCCGATCGTCACCGTGAACCTGTACATGCCGCAGGACTACGTCGGCTCGGTGATCACGCTGTGCGAGCAGAAGCGCGGCTCGCAGATCAACATGCAGTATCACGGCCGCCAGGTGCAGCTCACGTACGAAATTCCGATGGCCGAGATCGTGCTCGACTTCTTCGATCGCCTGAAGTCGGTGTCGCGCGGCTATGCGTCGATGGACTACGAGTTCAAGGAATACCGTTCGTCGGACGTCGTGAAGGTCGACATGCTGATCAACGGCGACAAGGTCGATGCGCTGTCGATCATCGTGCACCGCTCGCAGTCGCAGTACCGCGGCCGCGAAGTGGCCGCGAAGATGCGCGAAATCATTCCGCGCCAGATGTACGACGTGGCGATCCAGGCCGCGATCGGCGCGCACATCGTCGCGCGCGAGAACATCAAGGCGCTGCGCAAGAACGTGCTGGCGAAGTGCTACGGCGGCGACATCACGCGAAAGAAGAAACTGCTCGAGAAGCAGAAAGAAGGTAAGAAACGCATGAAGCAGGTGGGTTCGGTCGAGATCCCGCAGGAAGCGTTCCTCGCGATCTTGCGCGTCGAAGACAAATAACAGGACTGATCCTTTTATGAATTTTGCGCTGATTCTTTTTGTGCTCGTCGTCGTGACGGGCGTGGCGTGGGTGTTGGACAAGCTGGTGTTCCTGCCGCGGCGACGCAAGGCGGCCGACGTGGCGATCGACGAGTTCGATCGCCAGCAGTCGCGCATCGACAAGCGTTTCGCGGACGAAAATGCGGTGCAGACGCGTGCGAAGCTGCGCGACGAGAAGCTGCGCCAGCCGTGGTGGCTCGAATACACGGCGAGCTTCTTCCCGGTGATCCTCGCGGTGTTCGTCGTGCGTTCGTTCGTCGTCGAGCCGTTCAAGATTCCGTCGGGCTCGATGGTGCCGACGCTGGTCGTCGGCGATTTCATCCTCGTCAACAAGTTCGAATACGGGCTGCGTCTGCCGGTCACGAACACCAAGATCACGCAGGGCAAGCCGCTGTCGCGCGGCGACGTCGTCGTGTTCCGTTATCCGAAGGACGAGTCGGTCGACTACATCAAGCGCGTCGTCGGCCTGCCGGGCGACACGGTCGCCTATCAGGACAAGCAGCTGACGATCAACGGCCAGCCGGTGCCCGAAACGCCGCTGCCCGACTACTTCGACGACGAGCGCCAGAACTACGCGAAGCAGTTCGAGGAAACGCTCGGCACGAAGAAGAACGCGATCCTGAACAATCCCGCGGTGCCGCCGTTCGTGATGGGCGCATACGACTATCCGTATCGCGACAACTGCACGTACAACAGCCGCGGCGTGATCTGCAAGGTGCCACCCGGCCACTACTTCATGATGGGCGACAACCGCGACAACAGCGCGGACAGCCGCTACTGGGGGTTCGTGCCGGACAACAACATCGTCGGTCGCGCGTTCTTCATCTGGATGAACTTCAGCGACCTGAAGCGCATCGGTTCCTTCAACTGATCGCAGTCGACTCGCACGCAATGCGCGACGCACGGGCCGCGTCGCGTATTGCCGAACTACTTTAAGAACCGGCGGTAACACCGCCTCGTCACGCCTTTTCGCGTCCGGCCGTGCCGCTTCGGCCCGACCGGCGCCCGCGTTATACTCCTGCACATGCCCCTATCCCAGTTGGAAAGCCGGCTGCGCTACGAATTTCGCAATGCGGAATTGTTGCGCCAGGCTTTGACCCATCGCAGTCACAGCGCCACGCATAACGAACGGCTCGAGTTTCTCGGCGACTCCGTTCTGAATTGCGCGGTGGCGGCCCTTTTGTTCCAGCGCTTCGGCAAGCTGGACGAAGGCGATCTGTCGCGCGTGCGCGCCAATCTCGTCAAGCAGCAGTCGCTGTATGAAATCGCTCAGGCCCTGAATATCTCGGACGGGCTGCGACTGGGCGAGGGCGAGTTGCGCAGCGGCGGGTTCCGCCGCCCGTCGATTCTCGCGGACGCATTCGAAGCCATCATCGGGGCCGTGTTTCTCGATGGCGGCTTCGAAGCCGCCCAAGGGGTCATCAAGCGGCTGTACGTACCGATCCTCGACCACATCGATCCGCGCACGCTCGGCAAGGACGCGAAAACGCTGCTGCAGGAGTATCTGCAGGGGCACAAGATCGCGTTGCCCACCTACACCGTCGTCGCGACTCATGGTGCGGCGCACAATCAGCAGTTCGAGGTCGAATGCACGGTGCCGAAGCTCGACGTGAAGGTGTCGGGCTCCGGCGCGAGCCGGCGGGCGGCCGAGCAGGCCGCCGCGAAGAAGGCGCTCGACGAGGTGCTGGCCGCCGCGCCGATGCTGGCCTCGAAGCCGAAGCGCTCGAAGAATGCCCGTGGATCGAAGCATGCGGAGCCCGAAATCGTGCCGGGCGTGAAGGGCGTTCAGGAAGCGCTGGACCTGCGCTCGCCGGAACGGAAGGAACGTGCGGCGGCACGCGACGTGAAGGCGTCCGGCGGCGCTTCCGAGCCGGCCGAGCGGCCGGCTCAGGCGCCGATGGCCGCGATCCGCGCCGCGCATGTCGAAACCGTGGCGGACAAGACCGACCGCGCGGCGAAGCCGTCGGGCGACAAGCCGGCCGAGAAGTCGCCGGAGCGCGGCGAAGCTGCCCTGCGTGCGGCCGACAAGCCCGCGGAAGGCGCACCGCGCGCCGCTGACAAGCCGACCGGCCAAGCGGCCGGTCAAGCAGCCGTCCAGCCGGCCGATCCGGCCTCGGCGAGCGCCGACAAATCAGCCGCCGCGTCCGACCCCGCCTCCCGCACGACGCCGCGCCCGCGCGACGGCGCAGCGCCCGACACCGAGACGCCGCCGGGCGGCGCGAGCCTCGCGGCCGCCCAGGCGCGCGCGGCCGATGCCGGCCACTGAATTGCCCATCGATCGTGCCGCGCGCCGCGCGGCCGGTTGCGAACCTGTCTCCCAAACGATATGAACACTCCCGCTCCTACCGGTTTCCGCTGCGGCATGATCGCGATCGTGGGCCGCCCGAACGTCGGCAAGTCGACGTTGATGAACGCACTCGTCGGCCAGAAGATCAGCATCACGTCGCGCAAGGCGCAAACGACCCGCCATCGCATCACCGGCATCAACACGTTCGACGATGCGCAGTTCATCTTCGTCGACACGCCGGGCTTCCAGACCCGCCACAGCACCGCGCTGAACCGCTCGCTGAACCGCGCGGTCACGTCGACGCTCACGTCGGTCGACCTGATCCTGTTCGTGATCGAGGCCGGCCGCTTCGGGCCCGACGACCAGAAGGTGCTCGACCTGATTCCGCCCGGCGCGCCGACGCTCCTGATCGCGAACAAGATCGACCGCGTGGGCGACAAGGCGACGCTGTTCCCGTTCATGCAGAAGATGAGCGCGCTGCGCGAGTTCGCCGAGCTCGTGCCGCTGTCCGCGCAGCGGCCGGAAGACATCAAGCACCTGCTCGACACGATCAAGCCGCACCTGCCGGAAGGTCAGCCGATCTACGGCGAGGACGAGCTGACCGACCGCAGCTCGCGCTTTCTCGCGGCCGAAATCCTGCGCGAGAAGGTGTTCCGCTGGACCGGCGACGAATTGCCGTACACGAGCACCGTGCTGATCGACAAGTTCGAGGAGGAAGGGCGGCTGAAGCGCATCTTCGCGACGATCCTCGTCGAACGCGATATGCACAAGGCGATGGTGATCGGCAAGAAGGGCGAGAAGCTCAAGCAGATCAGCACCGAGGCGCGGCTCGACATGGAGAAGCTGTTCGACGGCCCCGTGTACCTCGAGACCTTCGTGAAGGTGAAGAGCGGCTGGGCCGACAACGAGGCGGGGCTGCGTGCCTATGGGTACGAATGACGCGCTGACGTCGACCGAAGACGCGGTGGCCGCCGGCGCGAACGACGCGCCGCTGCCGGCCCCGCCTGAACCGCCGCGCCGCAAGGCGCGGCGCGCGACGTCTCGCACGTCCGATTTCCGCATCGCCGAGCAGCCGGCGTTCGTGCTGCACAGCTATCCGTACCGCGAAACGAGCCTGATCATCGACGTGCTCACGCGCGACCATGGCCGGCTCGCGCTCGTCGCGAAGGGCGCGAAGCGCCCCCATTCCGCGCTGCGCGGCGTGCTGCAGACGTTCCAGCCGCTGCTGTTGTCGTGGTCCGGCAAATCCGAAGTGCGCACGCTCACCGGCGCCGAGTGGGTCGGCGGGATGCTGCCGCTCGGCGGCGACGGGCTGCTGTGCGGCTTCTACGTCAACGAGCTGCTCGTGAAATTCTGCGCGCGCGAAGATCCGCAGCCGTCGCTGTTCAACCATTACGTGCTGACGCTCACGCGCCTCGCGCACGGCGAACCGGCCGTGCAGGTGCTGCGCTCGTTCGAGCGCGTGCTGCTGCGCGAGACCGGCTACGCGATGGCGCTGAACCGCACGGTGGCGCGCCGCGCGGTCGAGCCCGAGCGCCGCTACGTGTTCGATCCCGAGCGCGGCGTGCGCAACGCGGACGACGACGTACCGTCGCACTGGCCGGTCGTCACCGGACAGACGTTGCTCGACATGGAGCAGGACGATTACCATCGAGCCCAGACGGTCGCGCAGAGCAAGACGCTGATGCGCTTCCTGCTGAACACCTATCTCGGCGGTACGCCGCTCGCCACGCGCCAGATCCTGATCGACCTGCAAAACCTATGAGCTTTTTCCTGACAACGCCCACCGTCATCGACCTCGGCGTGAACATCGACCACGTCGCCACGCTGCGCAACGCGCGCGGCACCGCCTATCCCGATCCGATCCGCGCGGCGCTCGCCGCCGAAGAAGCCGGCGCCGACGCGATCACGCTGCACCTGCGCGAGGATCGCCGCCACATCGTCGACGCCGACGTGCGCACGCTGCGCCCGCTGCTGAAGACGCGGATGAACCTCGAATGCGCGGTGACGGCCGAGATGCTCGACATCGCGTGCGAAGTGCGTCCGCATGACGCGTGTCTCGTGCCGGAGAAGCGCGAGGAGCTGACGACCGAAGGCGGCCTCGACGTCGCCGGCCGCTTCGAGGCCGTGCGCGCGGCCTGCAAGCAACTTGCGGACGCCGGCGTGCGCGTATCGCTGTTCATCGATCCGGACGAGACCCAGATCCGTGCCGCGCACGAGGCCGGCGCGCCGGTGATCGAGCTGCATACCGGCCGTTACGCCGATGCGCACGACGCAGCCGAGCAGCAGCGCGAATACGAGCGCATCGTCGCGGGCGTCCAGGCCGGCGCGCAGCTGGGGCTGAAGGTCAACGCCGGTCACGGTCTTCACTACACGAACGTGCAACAGATCGCCGCCATCGACGGGATCGTCGAGCTGAACATCGGCCATGCGATCGTCGCGCATTCGATCTTCGCGGGCTGGGACAATGCCGTGCGCGAGATGAAGGCCATCATGGTCGCCGCACGCGTTGCCGCGCTTCACGGCGGCGCGCGCTGACGATGCGTTCCGTGCGCGCCGGCTCGGCTTGCCACCCGGCATCGTTCGTGCATCGCGGCGCGCGCTGACATGGCGATCTACGGCATCGGCACCGACATCGTCCAGTTGAGCCGCATCGCGGCCGTGCTCGAGCGCACCGATGGCAGGTTTGCCGAGAAGGTGCTGGGCCCCGACGAGTTGCGCGTGTTCCACGCGCGGCGCGCGCGCTCCGAGGCGCGCGGCATCGCGTTTCTCGCGACGCGCTTTTCCGCGAAGGAAGCGTTCTCGAAGGCGATCGGGCTCGGCATGCACTGGCCGATGACGTGGCGCGCGCTGCAGACCCTCAACCAGCGCAGCGGCGAGCCGTACGTCGTCGCGTCGGGAGAGCTCGCCGACTGGCTCGCCGCGCGCGGCATCACCGCGCGCGTGACGGTCAGCGACGAGCGCGACTACGCCGTGTCGTTCGTCGTCGCCGAAACCGATGCGCCGCCGCCTGCACCCGTTCCCCGAACCCTTTCCTGACGGATTTTCTGATTCGATGAAAACGACTCCCGCCCCGGTCATGCTCGACGTCGTCGGCACGGCCCTGTCGCGCGACGATGCGCGGCGCCTTGCGCATCCGAACACCGGCGGCGTGATCCTGTTCGCGCGGCATTTCGAGAACCGCGCGCAGCTGAGCGCGTTGACCGACTCGATCCGCGCGGTGCGCGAGGACATCCTGATCGCGGTCGATCACGAAGGCGGCCGCGTCCAGCGGTTCCGCACCGACGGCTTCACGGTGCTGCCGGCGATGCGCCGGCTCGGCGAGCTGTGGGATCGCGACGTGCTGCTCGCGACCAAGGTCGCCACCGCGGTCGGCTACATCCTCGCCGCCGAGCTGCGCGCCTGCGGGATCGACATGAGCTTCACGCCCGTGCTCGATCTCGACTACGGACATTCGAAGGTGATCGGCGATCGCGCGTTCCATCGCGACCCGCGCGTCGTCACGTTGCTCGCGAAGAGCCTGAACCACGGGCTGTCGCTCGCGGGCATGGCCAACTGCGGCAAGCATTTCCCCGGGCATGGTTTCGCGGAAGCCGATTCGCACGTCGCGCTGCCGACCGACGACCGGCCGCTCGACGCGATCTTCGAGGACGACGTCGCGCCGTACGACTGGCTCGGCCTGTCGCTGTCGGCGGTGATTCCCGCGCACGTGATCTATACGCAGGTCGACCCGCGGCCGGCCGGCTTCTCGCGCGTGTGGCTGCAGGACATCCTGCGCGGGCGGCTCGGTTTCACGGGCGCGATCTTCAGCGACGACCTGTCGATGGAGGCCGCCCGCGAAGGCGGCACGCTCACGCAGGCCGCCGACGCGGCGCTCGCGGCCGGCTGCGACATGGTGCTCGTCTGCAACCAGCCGGAGGCCGCCGAAGTCGTGCTGAACGAACTGAGCGCGCGGCCGTCGCCGGAGTCGGTGCGGCGCATCAAGCGGATGCGTGCGCGCGGCAAGGCGCTCAAGTGGGACAAGCTGATCGCGCAGCCCGAGTATCTGCAGGCGCGCGGGCTGTTGACCAGCGTGCTCGCATAAGCGGCGACGCAGTCGGCGCGCTGCCGTCGCCGAAACGAAAAAGCCACGCGAAGTTGCGTGGCTTTTTCGTTGGTGCGCGAAGCGGAGGGCAACACTTGTTCGACGAACTAATCGTCGGTGCCGGTCCGCGCCGACGACGATTGCCGCCCGCTCAATTGACCTTCATGCGCTGCAGTTTGTTGTAGAGCGTCTTCGGGCTGATGCCGAGCAGCGTGGCCGCACGATGCCGCGTGCCGCCGACCGCGTCGAGCGTCGCGCGGATCAGCAGGTCTTCGACGTCGGACAGCGGTGTGCCGACCTTGATCTGCACGCTGCTGCCGTTCAGCGCGGCGCCGGCCGCGAAGCTCGCTTCGCCGGCGCGCAGCGTTTCGATGAAGTCGCCCGACGCGTCGTATGCGAAGCGCACACGCTCGTGCAGCTCGCGCACGTTGCCGGGCCACTCATAGGACAGGCATTCGCGTACGAAGCCCGGCGCCGCGCGCTTGTCGGTCGTGCTGCGGCCGGTCGCGCGGGCCTCGCGGTTCAGTTCGTCGATCAGCGCATCGGCAATCGCGAGCGCGTCGCCGTCGCGCTCGCGCAGCGGCGGCATCGTGATCGACGCCGCATCGAGGCGCAGCCACAGATCTTCGCGCAGCGTGCCGTTGGCAACGGCCTCGCGCGCCGGCCGGCGCGTGGCCGCGATCAGCCGGAAGTCGCTCGCGATGGAGCTCGTGCCGCCGATCCGCATGAAGTTCTGCGAATCGAGCGCATGCAGCAGCGCTTCCTGCAGCACGAGCGGCAGCGCGGTGATTTCGTCGAGGAACAGCGTGCCGCCGCCGGCCTGTTCGAACAGGCCGGTTTCGCGCCGCTCGGCGCCGTCGAACGCGCCGCGCTCATGGCCGAACAGCACGCTGTCGAGCGACGCGCCATGCCGGTTCGCCTGCGCGATCATCCGGCAGTCGAACGACAGGAACGGCCCCTTGCGGCGGCGGCTCAGATCGTGCAGCGTGCGCGCCGCGAGCTTCTTGCCGGTGCCGGCTTCGCCCGCGAACAGCACGGCCGTTTCGGTGCGCGCGTTGTGCTCGATCATGTCGTACACGTGCTGCATCGCGTCGCTGCGGCCGACCAGTGCGCCGAAGCGGCCGAGGCGACGCAGCGACGCGCGCAGCGCCTGCACTTCGTCGATCAGTTCGTAGGGGCGGGGAATCCGCGCGAGCAGGCTGCGCAGCCGCGGAATGTTGATCGGCTTCAGCAGGTAGTCCCAAATGCCGTGACGCAAGCCTTCGATCGCGCTCTCGACCGTCGCATTGCCGGTCAGCACGATCACCGGCAGCGAGCCGTTCGGCTGCTGCTGCGGCAGGTGCTGGAGCAGGTCGAAGCCGCTGCCGTCCGGCAGGTTCAAGTCGACCAGGACGACGTCGGGGATCGCGCGGCCGAGCGCCGTGCGCGCCTCCGCGAGCGACGTGGCCGTGTCGACCGAGAAGCCGTCTGCGGCAAGCAGCGCGGTCAGGCCGGACAGACTGTTGGGATCGTCTTCGACAATCAGGGCGTGTGGCATGGTGAACGCGAGTCGAGTCAAGAGAGGCGGGCTGTCGGCCATCGAGCCAGCCGCAGCCGCGTGTCGGATTAAAAACTGATTTTATGCCCCCCGGAACGCCCGACGTGCATTATTTCTCGGCCGCTATAAAACAGTTACCGATGATACAAATTGAATACCTTTAGTGCTGGATTTTGTGTTGCCGATCGTGCCGACATGTGCGCGCTGTTGCGCGCAGGCAAACAAAAAGCGCCCCGCAGGGCGCTTTGTTCGATGCGAAGTTCGCAGGCGCTTACGCGCGGCTGCGGTATTCGTTCGTACGCGTGTCGATTTCGATCTTGTCGCCGGTGTTGCAGAACAGCGGCACTTGAAGCTCGAAGCCCGTTGCGAGCTTCGCGTTCTTCAGCACCTTGCCCGACGACGTGTCGCCCTTGACGGCCGGTTCCGTGTAGGTGATCTCGCGAACCAGGATCGTCGGCAGTTCGACCGAAATGGCCTTCTCGTTGTAGAACACGACTTCGCAAGCCATGCCGTCTTCGAGGTAGTTCAGCGCTTCGCCCATCATTTCCGCTTCGACTTCGTACTGGTTGTAGTCGGCGTCCATGAACACGTACATCGGGTCGGCGAAGTACGAGTACGTCACTTCCTTGCGGTCGAGCACGACGACGTCGAACTTGTCGTCGGCCTTGTAGACCGCTTCCTGGCCTGCGTTCGTCAGCAGGTTCTTCATCTTCATCTTGACGACGGCGGCGTTACGGCCCGACTTGTTGTATTCCGTCTTTGCGATGACCCATGCGTCGCTGCCGATTTGCACGACGTTGCCTACGCGGAGTTCCTGTGCGGTCTTCATAAAAAAACTGTCCTGATCCAATCAAATAAATGGGTGCCTGAGCGTTGCGCAACGGCTGACGGCGCAAGCGGTGCGTTCCGGTAGGTGCCAAGAGCCCCAAGCGTGCGCGCTTGCGTGGTCAGCCGTCGGATAACCGCTTATTTTAACTGAGATTTTGCGTATTCCGCCAGCTTTCCGGCAAGATCGCCGACGCCCGCCAGCGTGTCGGCCCAGCGCGTCGCGTTGGCGTCCAGCGCCGCGCGGTGCTGCCGGATATCGTCCCAATCGGGCGTGCCCACGCCGTTCCACGCATGCCAGAAGCGCTCGAGCGCCGCGCGCGGCGAGTCGGCGAGGCCGGCTGCCAAGTGCGCGAGCGCGGCGTCGAGTTTTGGCAGATGCGCATCGTCGGCCTGCGGGTAGATCTGCCAGACGAACGGCTTGCGCGCCCATTGCGCGCGCACGAACGAATCCTCGCCGCGCACGAAGTTGACGTCCGCGGCCCACAGCAGCGCGTCGTAGTCGGCCTGCGGCACGAAGGCGAGCCCGTAGGCGGTCAGATTGCCGAGCGTGGCGCGCGCGCCGGCGTCGAACGAGGCGGTGCCGAAGAAGCGCGCGACGGCCGGCGAGATGCGGCCGGCCGGCACGAGCGCGACGATCGGCGTCGCGCTGTCGCGCCACTGCGCGAGCAACGCGTCGACGGCCGGATTTTCGTATGCGAACAGGCTCACGACCGTCGTGCCGGACGGCGGCGGCGCATCGCCGGTCGCGTGCCGCCACCAGGCCGTGCGCGCGGCCGCGTCGGTTTCGAATGCGGTGCGGCGCGCGTCGAGGTCGCGCTCCTTCAGCACGCCGCCGGTGCCGGCCGACAGCCCGGGGAAGAAGAACGTCTTCAGCAGCGGGTAGCGCGGATGCGGCGACGGACGCAGGTGAAAATCGGCGACCCAGTCCTCGGCGCTCAGGTATTCGAGATTGATCCACACCGGGCGGGGCGCGCGTCGCGCCATCGCGGCGAGATATGCGCCCGGCAGTTCGCACGCGAACGCTTCGATCACGACGTCGGCGATCTGCAGCGCGTCGCCGACGTCCGCGTGCCAGTGTTCGATCGCGATGCCGTCGAGCGTTTGCCGGTTGGCGTGCGGGTCGATCTGCGGCAGCAGTCGCGCGAAGGTGCGCAGATCGTCGACGAAGATGCGCATCTGCCAGCCGTGCTCGTGCGCGAGCTGGCGCGCGAGGCGCCAGCACACGCCGATGTCGCCGAAGTTGTCGATCACGGTGCAGAAGAGGTCGCATGCGATCGGTTCGCCGGTCGAGCGCGGCGAAGCGATGGCGGGGACGGAGTCGGAGCCGGAGGCGGGCGTGGTGCGGGACATCGAAGCGGGCCGGTGAATGCTCTAAACTGGCAATTCTAATGGACCCGTTCCGCGCCAGCGGGCACCCGATCACGCATGACATCCCCAGAAGCCGCCGATACTCCGTTCGAACCGAAGAAGATCCTCGCGCAATTGCCGCACATGCCGGGCGTCTATCGCTATTACGACGCAACGGGCGCCGTGCTTTACGTCGGCAAGGCGCGCGACCTGAAGAAGCGCGTGTCGAGCTACTTCACGAAAACGCAGCTGTCGCCGCGCATCGCGATGATGGTCACGCGCATCGCGCGCATCGAGACGACCGTCACGCGCTCGGAGGCCGAGGCGCTGCTGCTCGAGAACAACCTGATCAAGGCGCTCGCGCCGCGCTACAACATCCTGTTTCGCGACGACAAGTCGTATCCGTACCTGAAGCTCACCGCGCACCGCTTTCCGCGCATGGCGTATTACCGCGGCTCGGTCGACAAGCAGAACCAGTATTTCGGGCCGTTCCCGAGTGCGTGGGCGGTGCGCGAGAGCATCCAGATCCTGCAGCGCGTGTTCCAGTTGCGCACCTGCGAGGATTCGGTGTTCAACAACCGTACGCGGCCGTGTCTGCTGCATCAGATCGGGCGTTGCACGGCGCCGTGCGTCGGCGCGATCACCGAGGACGACTACGCGATCGACGTGTCGAACGCCGCGCGCTTCCTGCTCGGGCGGCAGTCCGAGGTGATGAACGAACTCGAGCAGAAGATGCACGCGTTCGCGGCCGAGCTGAAGTTCGAGCAGGCGGCGGCCGTGCGCAACCAGATGAGCTCGCTCGCGACGGTGCTGCACCAGCAGGCGATCGAGGTCGGCGGCGACAGCGACGTCGACATCCTGGCCGTCGTCGCGCAGGGCGGGCGCGTGTGCGTGAACCTCGCGATGGTGCGCGGCGGCCGCCATCTTGGCGACAAGGCGTATTTCCCGACGCACGTCGAAAGCGCGCTGACGCTCGCGGAAGGCGGGCTAGGCGACGAGGCCGATGGCGTCGACGATGCCGCCGCCGCGATGCCGGACCAGCCGGTGGAAGGCGAGGGCGACGGCGACGGGGGGGCGGCTGCCCGCGTCGCCGGCGCCGGTGCCGGCGCGTCCGTCGAGGCGGAGGTGCTCGATGCATTCATCTCGCAGCACTATCTGGGCAACCGCGTGCCGCCGGTGCTGGTCGTCAGCCATGCGCCCGCGAGCCGCGACCTGCTCGAGCTGCTGTCCGAGCAGGCCGGCCACAAGGTATCGCTGGTGCGGCAGCCGCAGGGGCAGCGGCGCGCGTGGCTGACGATGGCCGAGCAGAACGCCCGGATCGCGCTCGCGCGACTGCTGTCCGAGCAGGGCTCGCAGCAGGCGCGTACCCGCGCACTCGCCGAGACGCTCGGCCTCGAATGCGACGATCTCGCGACGCTGCGCATCGAGTGCTTCGACATCAGCCATACGATGGGCGAGGCGACGCAGGCGTCGTGCGTCGTCTATCACCATCACAAGATGCAGTCGGGCGAGTACCGTCGCTACAACATCGCCGGCATCACGCCGGGCGACGACTATGCGGCCATGCGGCAGGTATTGACGCGCCGCTACGAGAAGATGGTCGAGCTGGCCGCGCAGGCGGCCGCCGCCGACGCCGCGACCGGCATCGACGGCGAATCGACGCGGCAGGCCGAGGCGTCGAGCCTGTTGCCGAACATCGTGCTGATCGACGGCGGCAAGGGGCAGGTCGAGATCGCGCGGCAGGTGTTCACCGAACTGGGGCTCGATACGTCGATGCTGGTCGGCGTCGCGAAAGGGGAAGGGCGCAAGGTCGGCCTCGAGACGCTCGTGTTCGCGGACGGCCGCACGCCGCTCGAGCTCGGCAAGGAGAGCGCGGCGCTGATGCTGGTCGCGCAGATCCGCGACGAGGCGCACCGCTTCGCCATCACCGGGATGCGCGCGAAGCGCGCGAAGGCGCGCCAGACGTCGCGGCTCGAGGAGCTCGACGGCGTCGGCGCGAAGCGGCGCCAGCGGCTGCTCGCGCGGTTCGGCGGACTGCGCGGCGTGGTCGCCGCCAGCGTCGAGGAGCTGGCGAGCGTCGACGGGATCTCGCACGCACTCGCCGAACAGATCTACAAGCAGCTTCATTGACGGGCCGTGCGACCGGCCGCTCGGGCCTGCGATCCCGCGTTGCGATCGCGCGTTCTTGTGGCAGGCCGGTCGACACGGCACAATTGCGAATCCTTTACTGACCCGCATGCCATGCCGTTCAACTTCCCGATTTTCCTGACGTGGGTCCGGATCGTGCTGATTCCGCTCGTCGTCGGCGTGTTCTATCTGCCGGACACGGTGATGGGCGGCGCGCACCGCAACCTCGCGGCGGCGGCGATATTCATCCTGGCGGCGCTGACCGACTGGTTCGACGGCTTTCTCGCGCGCAAGTGGAACCAGACGTCGTCGTTCGGCGCGTTCCTCGACCCGGTCGCGGACAAGCTGATGGTCACCGCCGCGCTGCTGATCCTCGTGCAGATCGCGCGGGTCGACGCGGCGATCGCGCTGGTGATCGTCGGCCGCGAGATCGCGATTTCGGCGCTGCGCGAATGGATGGCGCAGATCGGTGCGTCGAAGAGCGTCGCGGTGAACCAGCTCGGCAAGTTCAAGACCGCATGCCAGATGGTCGCGATCCCGATGCTGCTGTATTACGGGCCGCTGCCGCTCGGCGTCGCGACGATCGACACGCGCGTGTGGGGCGAATGGCTGATGTATCTGGCGGCGGTGCTGACGATCTGGTCGATGCTGTACTACATGAAGCTCGCGTGGCCGCAGATTCGCGAGCGCGGCGGCGCGTAAGGGCTTGGTAGCGGCTGCTTGCGGTGTCGGTGCCGAAGGTTTTTGGAAAAAGGGCGCGAAAAGCCCTTGACACATGAAAGTGCCTTCGACATAATCTCGCTTCTCCGCTGCACGACGAAGTAAGCGTGTGACGGAAAGCAGTAGCGCAGCAATACGCGGGAGTAGCTCAGTTGGTAGAGCGCAACCTTGCCAAGGTTGAGGTCGCGAGTTCGAGACTCGTCTCCCGCTCCAGATTTTTTCGGCAGCGTGTTGAATGGCGAAGCGCTGCTGGTGCAGGACAACGCGGGAGTAGCTCAGTTGGTAGAGCGCAACCTTGCCAAGGTTGAGGTCGCGAGTTCGAGACTCGTCTCCCGCTCCAGATTTTTCTGGCAGCGTGTTGAATGGCAAAGCGCTGCTGGTGCAGGACAATGCGGGAGTAGCTCAGTTGGTAGAGCGCAACCTTGCCAAGGTTGAGGTCGCGAGTTCGAGACTCGTCTCCCGCTCCAGGTATCGGGGAAGCAAGGCTTCCCCTTTTATTTGATGGACCGATGGTCCTCGGATAAAAATCTGTCGCATGCCTTCCAGGTATTCGGACAGTCCGCTTTTGGCGCGATAGCAAAGCGGTTATGCAGCGGCCTGCAAAGCCGTTTAGGCCGGTTCGACTCCGGCTCGCGCCTCCAAGTAGGAAGAGAAAAAGCCCTGAGAAATCAGGGCTTTTTCTTTTCCGCCGCTCGCGCGGCGTTATCTTCAGCGACCATCCGCGTCCTCGCTCACCCATCCACCGGCTGCATCGGCGTGTCCAGCTTCAGCTGATAAAACGCCGCGTCGAGCCAGCGCCCGAACTTGAATCCCGCTTCGGCGATCGTCCCCGAATGCACGAAGCCGACACGCGTATGCAGCGCGACGCTGCCCGCGTTGGTTGCATCGATGCAGCCGACCAGCACGTGTACCTCGGCATCGCGCGCACGCTTGATCAACTCGCGCAGCAACAACTCGCCGAGCCCGCGCCCGCGATGATCGCGATGCACGTACACGCTGTGTTCGACCGTGTACTTGAACGCCGGAAACGCGCGGAACGTGCCCCAGCTCGCGAAGCCGAGCAGCGTGCCGGAACCGTCGACCGCGCCGACCACCGGAAAACCGCCCGCGCGCTTCGTTGCGAACCACGTGACCATCGCCTCCGGCGGCCGCGGCCGATAGTCGTACAGCGCGGTCGAATTGACGATCGCGTCGTTCAGGATTTCGAGGATGGCCGCCGCATGCTCGGCCTCGTTGCAATCGATCAGGCGCACGTCGTCGTGCGTTTTCGGCAAATTCATGTGGACTCCTGCACCGGTCGGCTCCGGACTTGAACGGATGCCGCGCCGCGCATGCCGACCGCGGCGGTGGCATCGCAGATCGCGACGACATAGCGCGCGCCTTGCGCCGTCGGGTTGCTGAAAATCAGCGGCTGATCGACGCGCATCGCGAGACAGTCGCCTTCGTGAAGCTCGTGGAGCGCGTCGCCCAACGTGACGTCGACGCGTCCGCCGAGCACCCATACCTGCTGATGCAGCGCGCTGTCGCGGCCGCCCGTGTCGTACGCGACGCGCGCGCCGGGCGGGAAATCGACTTCGACGAGCTGGAGCGGCGACGGCCAGCCGGGCGGCGACAGATTGCGCCGCAGATAGCCCGACGCCGGATCGCGCCATTCCGCTTGCTGTGCGCGCTTGACCAGCGGCTGCGCGGGCGCGTCGTCGCGCTCGCCGCCGAACAGCGCCGCCAGCGACACGCCCAAGCCGGCCGCGAGCTTGTCGAGGACGACGGCCGTCGGGCTGGCCGACGCGCGCTCGATGAGCGAGATCATCGAACGGCTCACGCCGGAGCGCGCGGCAAGCGTATCGAGCGTGTAGCCTCGTAACGTGCGCAAGTCGCGCACGCGGCGGGCGATCCGCTCGTTGATGCCTGCATCAGGCGCGGGAAGGGTAGTCGCTTCTTGCATGATGGACGGATTCTCCATCAAGATGGAATATGGTGTCAACGAAATCACGGGCTGCCAGACTCCCGATTCGCAGTCCGCCCGAATACTTGCTCCGCGCGCAGCGCCAGCGTAATATACGAAACGACTACATTTCGTTTAATTGGAGCCATATGGGCATCATCAAGATTTCCGAGCACATGCACGAACGGCTGCGCTCGACCAGCACCGCGCTGAGCCGGTCGATCAACGCGCAGGCCGAGCACTGGCTGCGCGTGGGCATGCTCGCGGAACTCAATCCGTCGCTGTCCTATGGCGATATCTGCCGGATGCTGATCGAATCCGAGGCGCGCGGCGGCGACGCCGGCACGGCGCAGCCGGTCGCTCGCGACATCGAGCAGGTGGCGTAATGGCGAAGCGCGACATTCCCATCCGCGGCGCCGCCGACATCGCGAAGTCGCGCGAAGCCGCGAAGCTCGCGTCGCAAGTGCTGACGATGATCACCGACTACGTGAAGCCGGGCGTCACGACCGACGAGCTCGACGCGCGCTGCCGCGAATACATCATCGACGAACTGCACGCGATTCCAGCCAACATCGGCTATCACGGCTATCCGAAAACGCTGTGCACGTCGGTCAACCACGTGGTCTGTCACGGCATCCCGTCGTCGCGGCCGATGCGCGACGGCGACATCGTGAACCTCGACATCGCGGTGATCAAGGACGGCTGGTTCGGCGACACGAGCCGCATGTACTTCGTCGGCGAGCCCGGCGAACTCGCGCGGCGTCTGGTGGCGGCCACCTACGAGGCGATGCACGCGGGCATTCGCGCGGTGCGTCCGGGCGCGACGCTCGGCGACGTCGGCTATGCGATCCAGCAGGTCGCGCACCGCGAAGGCTTCAGCGTCGTGCGCGAATACTGCGGGCACGGGATCGGCGACGTGTATCACGACGAGCCGCAGGTGCTGCACTACGGCCGCCCCGGCACCGGCGTGCCGCTGCGCCCCGGGATGATCTTCACGATCGAGCCGATGCTCAACGCGGGCAAGCGCGACACGCGCGTGCTGGCCGACGGCTGGACGGTCGTCACGAAGGACCATTCGCTGTCCGCGCAGTGGGAGCACATGGTCGTGGTGACGGAGCAGGGCGTCGACGTGCTGACCGACGACGTGAAGCCGCACGCGTTCGCCGCGCTGACCGGCACGCAGGCGGCCTGACGCGCACGCCGCCAACGACGACGAGCCCCGGTCCGGGGCTCGTTTCTTTTGCGCTAGCGCCTAGCGCTTGCGCTGCTCACGCCACCGGCGTGGTTGCTACCCGCAGCATCACGCTGCTCGGTCGCGCGCCTTTTGCCACGCGTGTTCGACGAACACGCGGCACAGCGCTTCCATCCCGCTGCGGTCTTCGTCGTCGAAACGTGCGGCGACCGGGCTGTCGACGTCCCACACGCCGATCAGCGTGCCGTCTGCCGCTACCAGCGGCACGACGATTTCCGACTCCGACGCGGCATCGCACGCGATATGGCCGGGGAACGCATGCACGTCGCGCACGACCTGCGTTTGGCGCGTCTGCGCCGCCGTGCCGCACACGCCCTTGCCGAGCGCGATGCGCACGCAGGCCGGCTTGCCCTGGAACGGGCCGACCACCAGCTCCGTCCCGTCGAAGAAATAGAAGCCGGCCCAGTTCAGACGATCGAGCGAGTGATAGACGAGCGCGGAGAAATTCGCGGCGTTTGCGATCAGGTCCGGCTCCGATTCGACGAGCGAGCGGGCCTGCTCGGCGAGCGTCGCATACAGTTCGGCCTTGGAGGCGTGAGGGTCGGTGGACAGCGTGAACATGGCTGAAGTGCAGAGAAAAGAGTAAGGGGGTACGCGCGATGCGCGATGCCGGCCCCGCAGTCTACGGCACGCGCCGCGCATTTGCAGCGCGTGATTCGCCGCCGTCACTGTCGCTCTCGGCCATCGCGTCGAACCGGCGCGTGCACCGGCAACCCCGCTCAATCGGGTTCTAGCTCCGCGAACCGCGCAGCCAGGAAGTCGAGCAGCGCGCGCACGCCCGGCAGCAGCCCGCGCCGCGACGCGAACACCGCGTGCACGATCTCGCGGCGCGGCGCCCAGTCGGGCAGCACGTTCACCAGTTCGCCGCGCGCGAGTTCGTCGCGCACCATCATCGTCGGCAACTGCACGACGCCGACGCCCGCGACCGCCGCGGCCCGCAACGCCAGCATGCCGCCCGTCACGAGCCGCGGCTGATGGTGGATCTCCGCATGCGCCTGGTCCGGGCCGCGCAGCCGCCACACGTGCGCGGCCTGCGGCAGGCCGTGGTCGAGGCTCGGCATGCGGGTCAGGTCGGCCGGAACGGCCGGCGCGCCGTGTTCGCGCAACAACGCGGGGCTCGCGACCAGGCATTGCCCGCGCTCGGCCAGCACGCGCAGCGCGAGATCGCTGTCCTCGAGCGGCGGCGGACGCACGCGAATCGCGACGTCGATCCCTTCTCCGACCACGTCGACGCGCCGGTTCGTCGCTTCGAGATGAATCTCGACGTGCGGGCACGCGACCATGAACGCGGCGATCATCGCGCCCGCCAGCGAGTCGAGCAGCGCGACGGGGCAGCTGACCCGCACGATGCCGCGCGGCTCCTCGTGCAGCAATGCGATCGCCTCGTCGGCGGCGTCGGCCTCGACGAGCATCGCGCGGCAATGCGCGTAGTACGTCTGGCCGACGTCGGTGACGGTGAAGCGGCGCGTCGAGCGCTGAATCAGCCGCATCCCGAGGCGCGCCTCGAGCAGCGCGACGCGCCGGCTCAGCTTCGACTTCGGCATGTTCAGCGCGCGCCCGGCCGGCGCGAACCCGCCGTGCTCGACCACCTGCACGAAGTAATAGAGATCGTTGAGATCTCGCTGTTGATCGTTCATCAAATGGAACGCTGAGTGCGATTTTGCGAGTCTACCGAATCGATCGTTCCATCTCTATATTGATCGTCAGGATGCGAAACACGTGTTTCGCCGCAATTCGGAGAAGGCAAATGAAGAAGATCCGTGGTGTCTACAGCGCGCCGCGCGGCCATTGGGTCGGCGACGGTTTCCCGGTGCGTTCGATGTTCAGCTATCAGTCGCACGGCGCCCATCTGAGCCCGTTCCTGCTGCTCGACTATGCGGGCCCCGCGAATTTCGAGCCGGCGTCGGCGCCGCGCGGGGTCGGCCAGCATCCGCACCGCGGCTTCGAAACGGTGACGATCGTCTACGACGGCGAAGTCGCGCACCGCGACTCGACCGGCGCGGGCGGCGTGATCGGCCCCGGCGACGTGCAATGGATGACGGCCGCGAGCGGGATCCTGCACGAGGAATTCCACTCGGAAGCGTTCACGAAGCGCGGCGGCCCGCTCGAGATGGTGCAGCTGTGGGTGAACCTGCCCGCCGCCGACAAGATGGGCGGGCCGGGCTATCAAACGCTGCTGAACGCGGACATCCCGGTCGTCGAGTTGCCGGACGGGGCGGGTCGCGCGCGGATCATCGCCGGCGAGCTCGACGGGCGGCGCGGCCCGGCCCGCACGCACACGCCGATCGACGTGTGGGACGTGCGGCTCGCCGCAGGCGGTCATGCGCGGTTCCCGATCGCCGAAGGCCGCACGCTCGCCGTGGTCGTGCTGAGCGGCACGGTGCTCGTGAACGGCGAGACGGTCGCCCGCGAAGCGCAGTTCGTGCAATTGGGCCGCGAAGGCAGCGACGTCGACATCGAGGCGAACGGCGACGTCAAGTTGCTGATCCTCAGCGGCGAGCCGATCGACGAGCCGGTGGTCGGCTACGGCCCGTTCGTGATGAACTCGCAAGAGGAAATCCGCGCCGCGATCGACGATTTCAACGGCGGCCGCTTCGGACGGATGCCCGCATGACGTACGGCCCCGCGCAATGCGGGGCTTTTTGCATGTGCGCGGCGGCGCGGGCGCAGCGGCCGCGCTTCGCGGCATAATCGTCGGTTGCCGCGCGCCCACCGGCGCGCCCGAAACAGCACCGAGGACCGCCCATGAACGCTTCCGCATCCGCCATCTCCCCGCGTGCCGCCGACCTGGACTGGCGCTGGAAATCCTTCGACGCCCTGAGCGCACGCGAGGTCTATTCGATCCTCGAAGCGCGCAGCGCCGTGTTCGTCGTCGAGCAGAACTGCGTGTACCGCGACATCGACGATGCCGATCAGGCCGCGTGGCACCTGGCCGCGTACGACGCGGCGGGCCGCGTCGCCGGCTATCTGCGCGTGCTGCTGCCCGATGCGCAGCATGCCGACGTGCGCATCGGCCGCGTACTGACGACCGCCGCGTTCCGCGGGGCCGGCCTCGGCAATACGCTGCTCGCCCGCGCGCTCGAACACATCGCCGCGCAGTGGCCCGATACGCAGATGAGCCTGCATGCGCAGGCGCACCTGCAGCGCTTTTACGGTGCGTTCGGCTTTGAGCCGAGCTCCGACGTGCACGACGAAGACGGCATCCCGCACGTGTGGATGACCCGCGCGCGCGGCTGACGCGCGGCGCGGCGTGCCGGGATCAGTGGGCGTTGCGCGTGGCCGCCGGCCGCGCGGCGCTGCGCGCAGCGGCGCGCTCGTCGATCAGCCGGCCGCGAGCGGACAGCCGCATCCAGTGCCGCAGTGCGATCAGCGCGCCGATCACGCTCATCATCGAGCCGGGAATCCACAGCAGCAGGCCGCCGATCTGCTGGTCGCGCAACGGGCTGAGCCACGTGAAGGCGCGCCCGCAGATCGAGTAGATCGGATACAGCTCGTGCGGCGTGAAGAAGATCAGCGCGCCGAGCGCGATCTGCGGCGGGATGGCGGCGACGACGATCAGAATCCGGCGGCCCGGCGACAGCCGCGCGGGCGGCGCGGGACGCGGATCGACGACGAGCCACCAGAACAGCAGCCCGTCGATCACCATGCTCCAGTTCATCACGCGATACAGACGCCAGTCGAGCATCGCGACGAAGTGGATCGGCGACAGCAGCCAGAAATAGATCAGCCCGACGAACAGCACGACGGCCACGACCGGATGGAACACCAGGTCGAGCGCCGCGCGCACGGGCGCCCATGCGAGCGCGGGGCGCACGAAGCGTTGCCGCCAGCGAAACGGAATGCCGGCGCGGATCGCCGCGCCCGGATAGGCGAGCGCGATGAAGAACGGCCCGAGGTGATGCAGCACCAGATGCTGCGCGCGGTGCATGAAGAACTCGTGCTCGAAGAAATAGTCGAGCCGCGTATGCAGTGCGATGTAGAGCGCCGTCAGCCCGAGCCAGAACGAGAACTGTCGCAGCGGCGACACCTTCGCCTTCTTCACGCCGCGCGCGAACAGCACGGCGGCCGTCAGCACCGCGATCACCACGGTCGGCGACGGTTCCCACGGATCGAGCCAGTACAGGACGTTCATCGCACGCGCATCACTTCGCCTGGGCCGGCGACTTCACCGCAAACGGCGCGTCGACGGTTTCGCCGTCGGAGAATTTCAGGCGCAGGCGCACCGTGTCGCCCGGCTTGATCGCGTGCTTCGGCTCCTCGAGCATGAAGTGGTAGCCGCCCGGTGCGATGTCGACCTTGCCGCGCGCGGGGATCGTCAGCTTGTCGACCATTTCCATCTTCTGCGTCGAGCCGTTCGACACCGTCTGGTGCAGCATCGCCATCCCGTAGTCGGGGCTGTCGACGTCGACGAGATCGACCGGCTTGTCGCCGGTGTTCACGAGCGTCACGTAGCCGCCGGCGGGCAGCTGGTTCGGCAGCCAGCGTACCCATGCGTTCTGCGCGGTGATCGCACCGGCCGCATAGGCGTGTGCGCCGGCGCACAGCGCGGCGAGGGCGGCGAACGTCTTGAGGATCGTTTTCGGCTTCATGTCTGGTTCACGTGGTGGGGGCAGTGTCGATGATCCGCCGCACGTCGGCGGCGATGGCGTCCGGCGAGTCGCCGTCGGTCGCGAGCAGGCGCGCGCGGCCGTGGGCGTCGAAGATGTAGACGGCCGAGCTGTGCGTGACCTCGTAGCCGCCGGACGGATCGCGTTGTTCCATCTGGTACGCGACGCGGTAGCGCTTCGCGAGCGATTCGATCTGGCCGTCGCTGCCGGTCAGGCCGCGCGCGTGCGCGGCGTCGAACGCGGCGACGTACGACTGCAGCGCCTGCGGCGTGTCGCGCGCGGGATCGACCGACACGAACAGGATGCGCACGTCGTTCGCGCGCGGGCCGAGCTTCGCGAGCACTTCCATCAGCCGCGCCATCGTCTCGGGACAGACGTCCGGACAGTGCGTGTAGCCGAAGTAGACGAGCGCGACGCGGCCGCGAAACGCGCTCGCGTCGACGGGCCGGCCGTCGCCGCCGGTCAGCGTGAACGACAGGTCGGGCAGATGGCCGGTGACGTTGGTCAGGTGCCAGCCCGGCTCGTCGCGCGTGCACGCGGCGAGCGCGACGGCAACGGCCATCGCCGCGGCCATGCGCGCGAAACGGTTGAAGCTGGGGCGGCGCCGGCGCGGCGCGGGACGGGCAAGCGACATCCTGGGACTCGAATCGGACGGAATGACGTCGGTCGCGCCGCACTGGGGCGCGCGACCGGCGGTTGCCGACTGTAACGCAATTCCCGCGCCTGCGCGCTTTCGAAATCCCTGCGGTCGCGCGGGGCGGGGCAATATGTCGCAGCGGCGGCGCGGGCGGCGCGCGGCGGCCGGTTTCGCCCATCTCGGTACGCAGGCGCGGTAAGATGCGCACAATTCCATTCTCGTCGCGGCGGCCCGGCGTTTGCCGGCCGCCGCTCGGACTCTCGAATCGATGCAATCCGTTCCGGCTTCCCTGTCCCTGACCGATACCGCGTTCTTTTTCGACTTCGACGGCACGCTCGTCGAGCTCGCCCCCACGCCCGACAGCATTCACGTGCCGCCGTCGCTGCTGACGCTGCTCGATACGCTCAGGCAGCGCTCGCATGGCGCGGTCGCGGTGGTGTCGGGGCGCGGCATCGACAATCTCGACACGTTCCTGAGCATGCCGGATCTACCGATCGCCGGCCTGCACGGTGCCGAGCGTCGCGATTCGAACGGCGACACGCAGCGCATCGGCTTCAACGACGAACGCCTGCTGCGCATCGAGCGCGAGCTGGCGGCCGTGGTCGACCGTCATCCGGGCATGCTGCTGGAGATCAAGGGCGCGGCCGTCGCGCTGCACTACCGCAACGCGGCCGACCGTGAGCCGGTCGCGCGCGAAGCGGCCGAGCGCCTCGTCGCCGAATATGCGGACGCGTACGTACTGCAGCCCGGCAAGATGGTGTTCGAAATCAAGCCGAAGGGCGTCGACAAGGGGCGCGCGCTGGCCGCGTTCCTCGACGAGCCGCCGTTCGCGGGCCGCGTGCCGCTGTTCGCGGGCGACGATCTGACCGACGAGAAGGGCTTCGCGGTGGTGAACGCGCGTGGCGGCCTGTCGATCAAGGTCGGCGCCGGCGAGACGTCGGCGCGCATGCGGCTCGATTCGGTCGCCGCGCTGCACGCGCAGATCGCCCGCTGGCTCGATCTGGAGCTGCCGGGCGCATGAGCCGACTGATCATCGTTTCAAACCGCGTCGCGCCGATTTCGGAAGGCGAGCCGGCGGCTGGCGGTCTCGCGATCGGCGTGTACGACGCGCTGAAGGAGACGGGCGGCATGTGGTTCGGCTGGAGCGGCGAAGTGGTCGCGTCCGGTGCGCCGCAGATCCGCATCGAGGAGCGCGGCCCCGTGACGTTTGCGACCGTCGGGCTGTCGCGCCGCGATTACGACCAGTACTACCGCGGCTTCTCGAACGCGACGCTGTGGCCGGCGTTCCACTACCGCGCGGACCTGATCCAGTACGACCGTCACGAGTTCGAAGGCTACGGCCGCGTGAACGTGTGGCTCGCGCAGCAGCTCGTGCCGCTGCTGCAGGACGACGACGTGATCTGGGTCCACGACTATCACCTGATCCCGTTCGCGCGCGCGCTGCGCGCGTCGGGCGTGAAGAACCGGATCGGCTTCTTCCTGCACATCCCGTTTCCCGCCGCGCAGGTGCTCGTGAACGTGCCGCCGCATCGCGAGCTGGTCGAGTCGCTGTGCGCGTTCGATCTGCTCGGCTTCCAGACCGAGCCCGACCTGCGCGCGTTCTGCGATTACGTCGAGTTCGAAGCCGGCGGCGAAGTGACGCGCGACGGCCGCACGGTACGCGTGAGCGCGTTCGGCAGCACGCTGCGCGCGGCGGCTTATCCGATCGGCGTGTATCCGGACGAGATCGCGTCGCTCGCGCAGGCGGGCGAGCACGGCAAGGCCGCGCGCATGGCCACGTCGCTGCGCGGGCGCCAGCTGATCATGAGCGTCGACCGGCTCGATTATTCGAAGGGCCTCGTCGAGCGGTTCCGCGCGTTCGAGAAGCTGCTGGAGCACCAGGCGTCGATCCGCAATCGCGTGTCGTTCCTGCAGATCGCGCCGTCGACGCGCGCCGACCTGCGCGCGTATCAGGACATCCGGCTGCAGCTCGAAGCGGAATCGGGGCGCATCAACGGACGCTACGCGGAGCTCGACTGGGCGCCGATTCTGTACATTCATCGCCAGTACGACCGGCAGGTGCTGGCCGCGCTGTATCGCCTCGCGCGCGTGGGCTTCGTGACGCCGCTGCGCGACGGGATGAACCTCGTCGCGAAGGAATACGTGTCCGCGCAGAATCCGGACGATCCGGGCGTGCTGGTGCTGTCGCGTTTCGCAGGCGCGGCGCGCGAGCTGACCGGCGCGCTGATCGTCAATCCGATCGACATCGACGGCATGGCCGATGCGTTGTCACAGGCGCTGACGATGCCGCTCGCCGAGCGGCGCGCGCGTTATGCGGACATGATCGCGCAGCTGCGCGAGAACAACGTGTCGGTGTGGCGCGACAACTTCCTGCGCGATTTGCAGCGCGCGTAGCCTGGGGCGGTTGCACATCGAGCGCTGGTCGCGCGCCGCGCTGAAAAAAGGCCGCCGTGCTACGAGCACGGCGGCCTTTTTATCGTCTATCGGCGGGCGGCGCGATGCCGCGGCGTCACGCGACGCGTTCGCCGGTGGTCGGCGCGGCGCCGTCGGGCGCGTGCAGCCGGCCGTGCTGCTTCGCGAGCAGGTCGCGATACAGCCCGGGGCGGCTGCGCAGCACGTCGGGGCTGCCATCGTCGATCACCTTGCCGTTGCTCATCACGATGATCCGGTCGAAGTTGCGCAGCGTCGACAGCCGGTGTGCGATCGCGATCACCGTACGGCCGACCATCAGGCGGTCGAGCGCGCTCTGGATCGCTTCTTCCGATGCGCTGTCGAGCGCCGAGGTCGCTTCGTCGAGCAGCAGGATGGGCGCGTCCTTCAGGATCGCGCGCGCGATCGCGATGCGCTGGCGCTGGCCACCCGACAGCTTGACGCCGCGGTCGCCGACGATCGTGTCATAGCCTTCCGGCATCGCCTCGATGAACTCCGCGCAGCGTGCGTCGCGCGCGGCTGCGAGCACCTGCTCGCGGGTCGCGTCGGGGCGGCCGTACGCGATGTTGTCGTAGATGGTCCGGTGCAGCAGCGAGATGTCCTGCGGCACGAGCGCGATCGCCTGGCGCAGGCTGTCCTGCGTGATCGTCTTGACGTCCTGGCCGTCGACCATCACCGCGCCGTCCTGCGTGTCGTAGAAGCGCTGCAGCAGCGCGAGCACGGTCGACTTGCCGGCGCCCGATTTGCCGATCAGTCCGACGCGCTGGCCGGCCTCGATATGCAGGTCGAAGTGGTCGAGGATCGCGCGGCGGTGCGGATACGCGAACGTCACGCGCTCGAAGTCGACGCGCCCGCCCTTGGCCGACAGCGGCTGCGCGTCGGAGCGATCGGGCATGCCGTGCGGTTCGAGCAGCGTCTTCACGGCTTCGGACAGGCGTGCGACGTGCTGCGTGACGTCGACCAGCGCGACGGCCAGATCGCGCGTGCCGTGCAGGATCGTGAAGCCGAGCGAGCTGACGAGCACGATGTCGCCGGAGGTCGCGCGGCCCTGATCCCACAGCCACAGCGCCCAGCCGAGCAGCCCGGCCGACAGCATCGCGGTGATCACCGCGTGCAGCAGCCGCAGCTTCTCGAGATAGAGCAGGCTTTGCTGACGGGCGTCCATCTCGGCTTTCACGGTCGCGCTGAAGCGCTTCTGTTCGCGCAGCGTCATCCCGAATGCGCGCACGAGCCCCATGTTGCCGATCACGTCGACGAGCTCGCCGTCCACCGCGGCGGCCTTCGCCGCGAACGTGTGATGGCGGGCGGAGCCGCGCCCGGCGAGCTTGAACAGCACGATCGCGAGCAGCGCCGAACAGCCGAGCAGGCCGGCGGCCATCAGCGGATTCACGACGATGATCATCAGAATCGCGCCGATCACCGCGATGCACGGCGGCAGCACGTTCCACGCCATCGTGTTCTCCGACGTATAGACGGCGTTCGACGTGGCCGTGATGCGGCTCGCGAGCGTGCCCGGCTGCTTCTCCGCGTAATACGTCGGCGAATGGCCGATCAGATACTGGAACAGGTCGCGCCGCAGGTCGCCGGTCACCGCGACGAACGTGTGCGCGGCGGTCCAGCCGCCGACCCGCCACAGCAGGTTGTCGGCCGCGATCAGCCCGACGAGCAGTGCGAACGCGCTCCACAGCGGGCCCGGATGATGGCGTCCGGCCGCGAGCACGTCGATCAGATGCTTGATCGCGTATTGCGAGCCGAGCGCGCAGCCGACGGCGGCCAGCACGCTGCAGAGCACGATCAGGTGCGCGACAGGGTGCAGGCGGATGTAGCGGAACAGGAACGCGATCGGCCGATGCGCGTAGCTCGACAGCTTCGCGTTGTGGGCGTTGCGCTGGGCAGGGGTGAGATATTCCAAAATATGCGTGCGGTGATTCGGTGATTGAGCGGGGCGGCTGGAGCCCAGCCGGCGGTCGCCCGGACTGAATAATCCGGCATTGTAAACAAGGCCGTGCGTTGCGCTGTGCGAATCTTGCGCGAGCCTGGGGGCGCACGACCAGTTTTGAGATAAAATCCGGCATCCCGTTCGCCGCAAAGAGCCTTAGGTGTCGCAAAGGCAATGCCGGCAGCGATGACGGACATGGAGTGCCGAACGGGCCTTCCACTCTAGAACGGACATCCGAGTCCGCGGGTTGCAAAGTGTTGCGCCTTTGTAACAAAGTAAAGAGTTTGAAATGGCGGGCGCCGTATCGGGATTAACCCTAGATAATCGGCTCCGGGTTCGGTCCCAGGTTTTTACGAACCCCTGTCAACGGGTCTTCGTTTCAAACGTTCTAAGCCTGTCGCGTCGCCGACGCTCCTTGTGCAGCGCGGGCAGCGCGGGCTCGACGCCCCCGGCAGGCTGATTCGTCCGATGATCGGACGAAATGCATCCAGCCCGGACCGCCGGCAGGTTGCCGACCCATACCTGGTTTTTAGCCGAATTTTTAGGAGTTACGCATGCGAATCGCCCAAATCGCTCCGTTGCACGAAGCGGTTCCCCCGAAGCTTTATGGCGGGACCGAGCGAGTGGTGTCCTATCTGACCGAAGCACTCGTCGAGATGGGGCATGACGTCACGCTGTTCGCGAGCGGCGATTCGCAAACGTCGGCGAAGCTCGAAGCGTGCTGGCCGCAGGCGCTGCGCCTCGATCCGACGATCCGCGACGTGATGGCCCCGCACATGCTGCTGCTCGAGCAAGTGCGCCGCCGCGCGGAAGAGTTCGACGTCCTGCACTGCCACATCGACTACTACCCGTTCTCGCTGTTCTCGCGTCAGCCGGTCCCGCATCTGACGACGATGCACGGCCGTCTCGACCTGCCCGAACTGCAGCCGATCTTCAACGCGTTCAGCGACGTGCCGGTCGTGTCGATCTCCGACAACCAGCGCATCCCGCTGCCGCAGGCGAACTGGCTGTCGACCGTGTACCACGGCCTGCCGGAAAACCTGCTGACGCCGATCCCGAACGTGAAGCCGAGCTATCTCGCGTTCCTGGGCCGCATCTCGCCGGAAAAGCGCGTCGACACCGCGATCCGCATCGCCGAGCAGGCCGGCCTGCCGATCAAGATCGCCGCGAAGCTCGACAAGGCCGACCGCGCATATTACGAAGAGAAGATCAAGCCGCTGTTCGCGCTGCCGCACGTCGAGTACATCGGCGAGATCAGCGAAGCCGAAAAGACCGAATTCCTCGGCAATGCGCACGCGCTGCTGTTCCCGATCGACTGGCCGGAGCCCTTCGGCCTGGTGATGATCGAGGCGATGGCCTGCGGCACGCCGGTGATCGCGTTCAAGCGCGGCTCGGTGCCGGAAGTGATCGACAACGGCGTGTCGGGCTTCGTCGTCGAAGACGAGCTGTCGGCCGTCGCCGCGCTCAAGCGCCTCGATACGCTGCCGCGCGAGAAGGTGCGCGCCGCATTCGAAGCCCGCTTCTCGTCGAAGGTGATGGCGCAGAACTACGTGAAGGCGTACGAGGAACTGCTGCGCCAGAAGCGCCGCACGGTGCTGCGCGAAGTCAACGCAGGCTGACGCCGAGTCGCCGGCCGCGCTGCGGCCGGTGTCGGCACCGACGCCCCGTCCGGGTTTCCGGCGGGGCGTCGTCACATCTGCCGTGCCGATCCGTTGCGATCTGTTGTATTCTCGCCGCGCCCGACGCCGCGAACGGCGCGGGAACCGATCGGGCACGCGATCGAGCCGTCTGTCCAGACGGTAATGTCCCTATAATGGCCGTGCCGCGAAATCCGGCCCCGCACGAACATCGATAGGAGAGCAGTCTTGGCGAGAACGAAAACCACGCGCGCAGCGCCGGCCCCCGGCGCCGGCGTGATCTTCGCATTGCGCGCGATCGGTCTCGTGCTGCTCGCGCGCTGGCTGTTCTCGATGTCGCAGATGGGCTATCGCGCCTCGCTGTCGGCGATGGTGTCGTCGCCCTGGGCGTTCGTCTATCTGGTGCTGATCTTCCTGTTGCTCGCGCTGCCCGGCGCCGCCGCGCGCGCCGAGCGTCCGTTTCATCCGCTGCCGCAATGGCTGCGCCAGGCGCTGCGCGTGTTCGCGCTGATCGGTTTCCTGTTCGCCGTCTGGTCGATCGGCGCCTTCGCGTGGGCGGCCGGCTGGCGCCGCGCGCTGCATGCGGTGACGGCAACCAACGGCTGGCTCGTCGCCGCGCCCGCGTTGTATGCGGCGATCGTGTGGATGTGCCGTCCGCGGCCGCTGTGGCGCACCAACGTCGCCGCGCGCCGTTTCGCGATCGGCCGCTATGCGATTTCGCTCGACACGCTCACCCGCACCGCGATCGTCTGGATGGAGAGCCGCAAGGTCGGCCAGTACGACGCGCGCGAGCTGTCGGTGCGCTGGCCCGGCCGGCCGGCCGCGGCCGCGGCGGACGGGCTCGCTGCATCGGCCGTCGCCGCGCCGCCGCGCGGCAGCCTGTTCCGGCGGCCCAAAGTGGAGCTGCTGTGGGATTCGCCGGCGGCCGTCGGCCATAACCGGCAGACCGTGTTGCGCGCGCCGCTCGCGACCGAAGGGGACCGCGTCGCGGTCCTCGCGCTCGACGCGGCGCTCAAACAGATCGTCTAATCGCGCTCGCGCGGCGCGCGGGCGACAAGGAGCCTCAATGATCGTCCGATGGTTGCTCGCAGCGGTTCACCTGATGGCATTCGGCGTCGCGTTCGCCGGGATCGCGGCACGCAATCGCGCGCTGCGGCGCGTGATCGCGTCGGCACAGGCTGCCGACCTGCCCGGTGTGTTCAAGGCCGACGCGGTGTGGGGCGCGTCGGCGCTGGTGTTGATCGCGACGGGGCTCGCGCGCGCCTTCGGCGGTTTCGAGAAGGGCACCGCGTACTACCTTCACGAGCCGCTCTTCCACCTCAAGATGACCGCGCTCGTGCTGATCCTGCTGCTCGAAATCGTGCCGATGCTCGGGCTGCTGCGCTGGCGCGGCACCGTGCGGCGGCAGCAGACGCCCGATCTGCGGCGCGCCCGCACCTATGTGCGGATCGGCCACTGGCAGGCGGTGCTCGTGATGGTGATCGTGTTCGCCGCGGCGGGCATGGCGCGCGGCATCGGGCTCGCCGGCTAGCGTAGCGCGGCGTCGAAGCGCGGGCGCGGCCGGCGAGCCGCGCATCGTCTCTACCGGGCCGTTGCGCGGCCCGGCTTCGCCTTACCTTTTAGCGCACCAGGCTCGGACGCTTGTTGTCGAACGTCCATCCGGGAATCAGATATTGCATGGCGGCCGCATCGTCGCGGGCGCCGAGCCCGTGCTGCTTGTACAGCTCGTGCGCGCGCGCGACCGCGTCCATGTCGATGTCGATGCCGAGGCCCGGCCGCTTCGGCACTTCCACGAGCCCGTTGGCGATCTTCAGCGGCTCGCGCGTCAGCCGCTCGCCGTCCTGCCAGATCCAGTGCGTATCGATCGCGGTCACCTGGCCGGGCGCCGCCGCCGCGACGTGCGTGAACATCGCGAGCGACACGTCGAAATGGTTGTTCGAATGCGAGCCCCACGTGAGGCCCCAGTCGCGGCACATCTGCGCGACGCGCACCGAGCCCTGCATCGTCCAGAAATGTGGATCGGCCAGCGGGATGTCGACGGCCTGCAGCTGGATCGCGTGGCCCATCTGGCGCCAGTCGGTCGCGATCATGTTGGTCGCCGTCGGCAGCCCGGTCGCGCGGCGGAACTCGGCCATCACCTCGCGGCCCGAATAGCCGTTCTCTGCGCCGCAGGGGTCTTCCGCATAGGCCAGCACGTGATGCTGGTCGCGGCACAGCCGCACGGCTTCGTCCAGCGACCACGCGCCGTTCGGGTCGAGCGTCACGCGCGCGTCGGGAAAGCGCTCGGCGAGCGCCGTCACGGCCTCGATTTCGCGCGCGCCTTCGAACACGCCGCCCTTCAGCTTGAAGTCGTTGAAGCCGTAGCGGGCATGCGCGGCTTCGGCGAGGCACACGACCGCGTCGGGCGTCAATGCGGCTTCGTCGCGCACGCGCGTCCAGTCGTCGGTCGCGTCGCGGCCGTCGCGGTAGGGCAGTGCGGTCCTGGTGCGGTCGCCGACGTAGAACAGGTAACCGAGCATTTCCACTTGCTCGCGCTGCTGGCCTTCGCCGAGCAGCGCGGCCACGGGCACGCCGAGATGCTGGCCGAGCAGGTCGAGCAGCGCGGCTTCGAGCGCGGTGACCGCGTGGATCGTCGTGCGCAGGTCGAAGGTCTGCAGCCCGCGGCCGCCCGCGTCGCGATCGGCGAACGTGCGCCGAACGTCGTTGAGCACCGCGTGGTAATTGCCGACCGGCTGGCCGACGACGCACGCGCGCGCATCGTCGAGCGTGCGGCGAATGCTTTCGCCGCCCGGCACTTCGCCGACGCCGATGCGGCCCGCGCTGTCTTTCAGGATCACGAGGTTGCGCGTGAAGAACGGGCCGTGCGCGCCGCTCAGGTTCAGCAGCATGCTGTCGTGGCCGGCGACCGGAATGGCTTGCAGATCGACGATGCGCGGCGTGTCGTGGGAAGGCGAGGCGGTGACGGCGTTCATGGCGGCGATGACGAGAGAGTAGGCGATGCCGTGCGGCAAATGCTTTGCCGCGCGCGGCGCGAGATGCGATCATTCGACAACCGACGTGCGCGGCGCACGAACCGCGCCCGTCGACAGCAACCCGCGAGGGGCGAGCGACGCGCGCCCGATGCCGGTGCCGCATCGGACGGAAGCCAGGCGCGCATGTGCGCCTCGATCCACTGCCGAACCGCACGCCGGCATCTGCACGCAGGTGCGAACGTCGATGAAGACCTATCACGGGACCGGGCAGGCACTGCGCCTGCCGTGGTCGACAGGAGATCCGTGTGGTCATCATCAGTCGTCGGATGACTTGTGACGCAGTATAATGAATCCACGGCGTTCGCTCAAACCCCGCGTAAACCCTCGGCTCACATTACGATCACTCAAAAAGGAACCGGCCTCATGTCCGTGCCCACGCTTCCCGCAGCGCCGCGCCGTCGCGCCCGCAGCCTCGCACAAGATGTCGTCGACGCGCTGACCGCGCAGATCGAAAACGGCACGCTGCGTCCCGGCGACAAGCTGCCGACCGAAACCGAAGTCATGGCGGCGCAGGGCGTCAGCCGCACGGTCGTGCGCGAAGCGATCTCGCGGATGCAGGCGAGCGGCCTGATCGAAACGCGCCACGGGATCGGCAGCTTCGTGCTGGAGCCGTCGCGTCGTCGGGCGCTCGGGATCGATCCCGCGACCATCACGACGCTGCGCGACGTGCTCGCGGTGCTCGAGCTGCGGATCAGCCTCGAGAGCGAGTGCGCGAGCCTTGCCGCGCAACGCGCGAGCGACGCGGATCTCGCCGCGCTGCGCCGCGCGCTCGACGCGATCGCCTCGGGGGCGGGCGGCGGTCACGACACCGCGCAGCTCGACTTCCAGTTCCATCTGCAGATCGCGCAGTCGACCGGCAACCGCTATTTCGTCGACATCATGACGCAGCTGGGCGCGTCGATCATTCCGCGCACGCGGGTGAATTCCGCCCGCTTCGCGGGCGACGACCTGGAGCGCTACGTGGGCCGGCTCAATCACGAGCACGAGGACATCTACGAGGCCATCGCACGCCACGACCCGGAGGCCGCGCGCGCCGCGATGCGCACGCACCTCACCAATAGCCGCGAGCGGCTGCGCCGCGCGCACGAGGCGGCCGAAGCGGAGCGTGATACGCAAGCCGGCTGAGACGCATGGCCACGCGGTGACGTGCGCCGCATGCAGAGTGTATTGAGATCGGTCGTCGTATGAGATGGTGGCGACCTTGTCGGCGCAGTGGCCGCCGGCGCGCGTCGCGACCGCTCGCCACGCACGCCGGGGCAGGAGCGGTCGCGACGCGCATCGTCGTCGTGGCCCGCGCCGGGCGCCCGGTACAGCCGTCCGGGCGCGGTGCTGCCGGTCGATCAGCCTCCCTTCGTCACGATGGTCTTCCACGTGCCGTTCTTCACCTGGTACAGCGTCGACATCCCGCTCTTCAGCGAGCCGTCGTTGGCGAACGAGATGCGTCCGGTCACGCCTTCGAAGTCCACTTTCTTCAGCGCCGGGCGATAGACCTTCGGATCCGTCGAATTGGCCGCCTGCATCGCCTTGATCGCGGCCCATGCGGCGTCGTAGCCGAACTGCGCGTACGACAGCACGTCGACGCCGAAGCGCTTCTTGAAGCGCTTCTCGAAATCCTTGCCTTGCGGCAGTTCATCGAGCGGCCGGCCGTATTCCCACGCCATCGCGCCTTCGGCGGCCGGGCCGGCGATCTTCACGAACTCGTTGTCCTTCACGCCGCCGCCGCCGACGAACTGCGCGGTCAGCCCGAGCTGGCGCATCTGCTTGATGAAGTTCGCGGCCAGCGAATCGAGGCCGCCGAAGAAGATCAGGTCGGGATTCTTGCCCTTCAGGCTGGTGATCTGCGCGCGGAAGTCGACGGCCTGGTTGTTGGTGAACTCGCGGCCGATGATGTTGCCGCCGGCCGCCTTCACGGCCTTCTCGAACTCGTCCGCCTCGCCCTGGCCGAACGCGGTGCGGTCGTCGATGATCGCGATGCGTTTCGCCTTCGTCACGTCGACGGCGTACTTGCCCGCGTTGCCCGCGTTCTGGCCGTCGGTCGCGATCACCATGAACATGTTCGCGAGCCCGCGCGACGTGAGCGTCGGGTTGGTGGCGGCCGGGTCGATCACCGGGATGCCGGCCTTGTCGTAGACGACCGACGCCGGAATCGTCGTGCCCGAGTTGAAGTGGCCGATCACCACCGACACGTTCTGGTCGACCAGCGCCTGCGCGGCCTGCACGCCGATGCGCGGGTCGGCCTGATCGTCCTGCACGACGAGGTCGAAATGCGCGGGCTTGCCGGCGATCTGCACCTTCTGCGCGACCGCATCGTCGAGCGCGAGCTGCACGCCGTTCTGTAGATCCTTGCCGTAGCCGGCGTTCACGCCCGTGAGCGGTGCGGCGAAACCGACCTTCACGTCGGTTGCGTCGGCGGCGCGGGCGGCCTGTTGCGAGAGGAGTGCCAATGCGGATACGACCGATACCGACAGCAGGGAATGACGAAATTTCATGTTCGTTCCTCTTGTTCTACACCAGCGGGTGGATTCCGCACGCATCCGGCAGCCGGATGCGCGCGACGGGCGGGCGGTTCAACCGCTTCTCTGATCGGGCGGGTAGGTCCGGCGTGCTGCCATTCCAGGGAAGACGCTCCCGGCAGGCTCGGCGAGGAGCCCCGATCGCTTCGATTTATAGGTCGCCGATATGTGCGGGTCTTGGCAATTTGCCGCGCATTCGATGCGGATTTGCGCATAGCTTCCGCGCGTGCGGCAGCGGCCGGTATCGGGAGTTTCCCGTCACGAGCGGACGGGCGAATGGAGGCAGGGCGGAAGGCGGGTAGGGCAGGAGGATGCGGACGGCGACGCAGCCCCGCGGCGGGGCTGCGTCGCGATTGCCGTCGTCAGTCGGACAGCGCGTCCGACGCGCTTTCTACGACGTCCTGCGTCGCGCTCGTGCGGATCGCCGGGTCGCTGGTGCTCGGCCGGCCGGTCTCGACGTGGCCCGCGAAGCGGCGCACGAAGCCGAGCGGTCGCTCGTCGCTGACGGTCAGGTCATACCAGCCGTGGCTGCCGCGCAGGTCCCAGTAGTCGTCGACGTGGGCGCCCGGCGCGAGCTCGAACGTGCGTGCGCCGCGGTGGCCGTACGCGTTGCTCACCTTGAGCCGCACCGCCTTGTGGCCGCGGTTCATCAGACGCAGCGTGATGTTGCCGTTCGCGACGTCGTAGCCGTAGACCACCTCGGGGTTCCCGCTCGTGCCGCCGACGCCGCTCGCGAACGAGCCGCGGAAATGGCAGTAGAAGCCGTTCGGGCCGTACACGTCGAGGTCGTACAGGCCGAGCGACGCGGCGGCGCTCCACGTATCGGCGATCCGCTTGCCGGCTTCGACCGTGTACGTCCACGGGCCGTCGACGCGGTTGCGCGACTGCACCTGGAACGCCGCACCGGCGCGGCCCGTGTTCGCGAAGGTCAGCCGGAACTGGCCGCTCGCGGGCTCGACGCGGCCGTGCACGAACAGCTCGTACGGCAGCGCGCGCGCCGGACGCAGCCCGGCTTCCTGTTTCGGCACCGTCTGCAGCACCGGCGGCACGGGGACGTAGTCGGGATGGCGCACGCGGTCGGCCGGCGCGTAGCCGCTCGTGTCCGGCAGCGTCGGCCAGGCGGCGTCGGCGTTCGAGAAGTCGAACGCCGACGTCAGGTTGCCGCACACCGCGCGGCGCCACGGCGATACGTTCGCGGCCGTGATCGGATATTGCGCACCGAAGCGCGCTTCGATGAATTGCAGCAGCGACGTGTGATCGAAGGTCTGCGAGCAGACCCAGCCGCCCTTGGTCCACGGCGACACCACGAGCATCGGCACGCGCGGCCCGAGCCCGTACGCGCCCGCCATGTGCGACGCGTCGCCGGCGAACACCTCGTTGGTCGTCGCGACGGTCGACAGCCCGTTATCGCGCGACTGCGGCGCGAACGGCGGCGGCACGTGGTCGAAGAAGCCGTCGTTCTCGTCGTAGGTGATGAAGAGCGCGGTCTTGCTCCACACGTCCGGATTCGACACCAGCACCTTCAGCACTTGCTCGATGTACCACGCGCCGTAGTTCGCCGGCCAGTTCGGATGCTCGGAGTACGCTTCCGGCGCGCAGATCCACGACACCTGCGGCAGCGTGCCGTTCTTCACGTCCTGCTCCAGCACGTCGAACAGCGTGCCGCCGGCGCTGATGTTGGTGCCGGTGCGCGCCTTCTCGTACAGCGGCGTGCCGGGCAGCGCGTTGCGGTACTGGTTGAAGTACAGCAGCGCGTTGTCGCCGTAGTTGCCGATGTACGGGTTCTGCGTCCAGCCCCACGAGCCCTTCGCGTCGAGCCCGGTGCCGACGTCCTGGTAGATCTTCCACGACACGCCGGCCTGCTCGAGCACTTCCGGATAGGTCGTCCAGCCATAGCCCTGTTCCTCGTTGCCGAGCACCGGGCCGCCGCCCGTGCCGTCGTTGCCGACGTAGCCGGTCCACATGTAGTAGCGGTTCGGGTCGGTCGAGCTCGGGATCGCGCAGTGGTACGCGTCGCAGATCGTGAACGCGTCGGCGAGCTGATAGTGGAACGGGATGTCGTCGCGCTTCAGGTACGCCATCGTCGTGGTGCCCTTGTTCGGCACCCACTGATCGTAGCGGCCTTTGTTCCACGCGGCATGCATGTCCTGCCAGCCGTGCGGCAGATCCTGCAGGAACTGCAGGCCGAGGTTGTCGGCGCCCGGATGGAACGGCAGCACCTCGGCCGGGCCGGCCGGCTGGTGGAACACGGACTTGCCGCTCGCGAGGCGCAGCGGCCGCGGGTCGCCGAAGCCGCGCACGCCGCGCATCGTGCCGAAGTAATGGTCGAACGAGCGATTCTCCTGCATCAGGATCACGATGTGTTCGATGTCGCGGATCGTGCCGGTACGGCGGTTCGCGGGAATGGCGAGCGCATCGCGGATCACGGGCGGGAACAGGTTCAGCGCGGCGGCGCCGGCGGTGCCGGCGGCGACGCGGAGGAAGTCACGACGGGTCGATCGGGTCATGGTCGTTATCGTGGGGTAAAGGGGAGCCGGTTGGCGGGACATGCGGAACAACGGAACAGGCTGGCGCGCCCGGACGCAGGATGCGGCTGCGTCGGTCGTGCGGACGCGAGCATAGCGAGCAAACGGTGTCATTCATGTGAAGTCGGAAACGTTTGCACGGTTTGCAGGTACGGCGCGGGTTCGGTTGGGGCAGCGATGGCCCGCGTGGACGGCGGGAGAAGGGCGGCGCGCGGCGCGCCGCGCAGGCTTCGACACGCGGCGCCGCACGCCGCGCTACGGCTGCGTCAGGCGTCGGTCACCCACGCGCCGAACCACTCGCTCGGCCGCGCGATTTCATCCTGGGCGGCGACGAGCTCGAGCTCGTAGCGGCGTGCGTCGTAGGTCGCCTTGACCACCGCGTGCACGGCCGCGAGCGTGTGCTCGAACGCGCCGCGCACGGAATCGCCGCGCAGCCGGCGCGCGACGAAGATCGCGCTGGTGAGGTCGCCCACGCCGACCGGATGGCGCGGAAACGCATAGAGCGGACGCTGGCCGATCCATGCTTCGGTTTCGGTGACGGCCAGCATGTTGAAGCGGTCGGCCGGGCTGTTACGGTCGTGCAGGTGCTTGACGAGAATGAGCTTCGGGCCGCGGCGGATCAGGGCGCGGCACGCGTCCACGGCTTCGGCGACCGTCTCGATGCGCCGCCCCGCGAGCTTCTGCAGCTCGGTGTGGTTCGGCGACATGCCGTCGGCGAGCGCCGGCATCTCGTCGACGATGTATTCCTCGACGCCGGGCTCGGGCCGGATTCCGCCGGTCTGGCCCAACGCCGGATCGCAGAAGTACCACGCGTTCGGGTTCATCGCCTTCACCGTGCGCACGATCTCGACCGTGGCGCGCGCCTGCGCCGGCGAGCCGACGAAGCCGGACAGCACCGCGTCGCAGCGCTTCAGGCCGCCGATCGCGGCGACACCGTCGACCAGCTGCTCCATCTTCGCGGCGTCGATCGCGCTGCCGGCCCAGTGCCCGTACTGCATGTGGTTGGACAGCTGGACGGTGTTGAGCGGCCAGACGTTGACGCCGAGCCGTTGCATCGGAAACACGGCCGCGCTGTTGCCGGCATGTCCGTAGATCACGTGCGACTGAATGCTGAGGACGTTTTTCATGGGCGCTCGCCTGCAGGCGTTTCAGGGTCACGTCACAAGATACCCGAGTTCGTCGCGCGCGCGGAAGTCGCGCGGCCTTCGAGTGTTGCGCGCCGCCGTCAGCCCGACCGCGTAGAATCGCGGGGCGTGTGGCTGCCCGGCCGCCGCGCGTGCCCGTCCCATTACCGTGAGCGCCATGTTTTCGACTTCCCCGATCTTGTCCGTCGCGCGCGCCGCGTGGCTGGCCGCCGGCATCGCCGCCGCTGCGAGCGTCGCCACGGCCGCCGCCCCGACGCCGGCCGGCAACGACGGGCCCGCGTACGGCCCGCGGCTGGAAGGGTTCGCCTATCCGGCGCCGGTGCATCGCCATGCGTTCGTGTCGCAGCGCGAAACGCTCGAAATGGACTACATGGACGTGCAGCCGGCGCACCCGAACGGCCGCACCGTCGTCCTGCTGCACGGCAAGAACTTCTGCGCGGCGACCTGGGAGGACACGATCGACGTGCTGAGCCACGCTGGCTATCGCGTGGTCGCGCCGGACCAGATCGGCTTCTGCAAGTCGTCGAAGCCGGAGCGCTATCAGTACAGCTTCCAGCAGCTCGCGCGCAACACGCACGCGCTGCTCGAGTCGATCGGCGTGAAGTCGGCGACGCTCGTCGGCCATTCGACCGGCGGCATGCTGGCGATACGCTACGCGCTGATGTATCCGAAGGCGACCGACCAGCTGGTGCTGGTGAACCCGATCGGCCTCGAGGACTGGAAGGCGCTCGGCGTGCCGCCGCTGTCGGTCGATTACTGGTACGCACGCGAGCTGAAGACGACGGCCGACGGCATCCGCCGCTACGAGCAGGCGACCTACTACGCGGGCAAGTGGGCGCCGTCGTACGAGCGCTGGGTGCAGATGCTCGCCGGCATGTATCGCGGCGCGGGCCGCGACGCGGTCGCGTGGAATTCGGCGCTCGTCTACGACATGATCTTCACGCAGCCGGTGGTCTACGAGCTGGGCGCGATTCGCGTGCCGACGCTGCTGCTGATCGGCGACAAGGACACGACCGCGATCGGCAAGGACGCCGCGCCGCCGGACGTGCACGCGAAGCTCGGCCGTTATCCGGAGCTTGCGAAGCGCACGCAGGCGGCGATTCCCGGTGCGCAACTGATCGAATTCCCGGCGCTCGGGCACGCGCCGCAGATCCAGGATCCGGACGCGTTCCACAAGGCGCTGCTCGACGGGATGGCTGCGGTCCATCCGCAGTGACGAAGTGACGAAGCGACGGGCGGGCGCGCGCCGCGAGCGGCGGCGCGGCCGCACCGTCAGCGCGTTTCGCTCGCCAGCTCGTCGCGGATCTGCGCGGCCAGCTCGAACGAGCGCAGCCGCGCCGCGTGATCGTAGATCTGGGCGGTGACGATCAGCTCGTCCGCACCCGTCTGCGCGATCCGGTCGCGTAACTGGTCGCGCACCGTGTCGCGCGAGCCGACGGCCGCGAACGACAGCGCATGCGCGACGTTCGCGAGTTCGAATTCGCTGGCCTCGAGCGCGTCGACCGGCGGCGGCAGCTTGCCCGGCGTGCCGCGGCGCAGGTTGATGAACTGCTGCTGCAGCGACGTGAAGAGGCGCCGTGCTTCTTCGTCGGTATCGGCGGCGAACACGTTCACGCCGACCATCGCATACGGCTTCGGCCACGCGGCCGACGGGCGGTATTGCGCGCGATAGAGTTCGAGCGCGCGCATCAGATAGTCCGGCGCAAAGTGCGATGCGAATGCGAACGGCAAGCCGAGCATCGCGGCGAGCTGCGCGCTGAACAGGCTCGAGCCGAGCAGCCAGATCGGCACGTCGAGCCCCGCGCCGGGCACCGCCCGCACGCGCTGGCCGGGCACCGGCGCCGCGAAATAGCGCTGCAGCTCGGCGACGTCGTCCGGAAAGGAATCGGCGCTGCCGATCAGGTCGCGCCGCAGCGCGCGCGACGTGGTCTGGTCGGTGCCGGGCGCGCGGCCGAGCCCGAGGTCGATGCGGCCGGGGTACAGCGACGCCAGCGTGCCGAACTGCTCGGCGATCACGAGCGGCGCGTGGTTCGGCAGCATGATCCCGCCCGAGCCGACGCGGATCGTCTGCGTCGCGCCCGCCACGTGGCCGATCACGACGGCGGTCGCCGCGCTCGCGATACCCGGCATGTTGTGGTGCTCGGCGAGCCAGTAGCGGCGGTAGCCGAGGCGTTCCGCATGCTGCGCCAGATCGACGGTGTTGCGGAATGCCTGCGCGGCGTCGGCGCCTTCGGGGATGGGGGCGAGGTCGAGTACGGAAAACGGAATCATCGGATGGCCTTCGAAAGGAGGGGCGCGGTGATGCGCATGCGCAACAGATGACGACGATTCTGCCAAAGGGCCGCGCCGCGCGCTGGCGACGCACGGATACCCACACGCCTTACAGGGCTGCAAGCCACGCCCGTTTCATTGTTGCGAAAATCGATCCAATCCACGAATAATTACCAAACTTTACGGTGATTCCACGTGTCTTCGCACCGACGCACAATTCTCAACGAAATGTTTGATTTTGCAGACGGCAATACGCCTGCAAAGCGCTTACGCTAATGTCGGCAGGCCGGCGCCGAAATGGTTTGCCGGCCGCGCAGCTTTGCCGAAATTGCACCAGTCCGTTTCATGTTGCTCCGCGCGTGACGGTGCGCGGGCTGCTAAAATCCTGCGCCTGTCCATGTTTTGCCGATGCCAGCCATTCGAGTCTTCCCGCATCCCGTTCCGGGTTTCGCGTGAGGGGGCGGCCGCGCGAAGCCGGGCATGGCCGCTTTCGGGGCGAGCCGTGCCGCCCCTCATACAGACGCTGCTGGAACAAGGAGTCGGGTCGTGCCCGCGTTCGTCGCTGTCGTAATACCCCATCACGTTCAACCCGGTTCGAACGATCGACGTGCCGCCCGCGGTGCCGGGAGGCATGCCGCATGATGCCGACCGTCACGCTGCTCGACTGGCTGCTGGTCGCCTTCACGCTCGCCGCGGCCGGCTATGCGCTCGTCGCGGCCTTCGCGCCGGCGCCGCGCACGCCGCGCACCGCCGCGCGCGACGGCTTCGAGCCGGTCAGCGTGCTCAAGCCGCTGTGCGGCGCGGAGCCGCATCTGTACGAGAACCTCGCGACCTTCTGCGAACAGCGCCACCCGCGCCATGAAGTGCTGTTCGGCGTCGCGTCGGCGTCCGATCCGGCGATCGCGGTGGTCGAGCGGCTGCGTGCCGACTACCCGGAATGCGACATCACGCTCGTGATCGACGCGCGCGTGCACGGCAAGAATCTGAAGGTCAGCAACCTGATCAACCTGGCCGAGCGGGCGAAGTACGGCCGCATCGTGATCGCGGACAGCGACATCGCGGTGCAGCCCGATTATCTGGAGCGCGTGACGGCGCCGCTCGCCGATCCGTCGGTCGGCGTCGTCACGTGCCTGTATCATGCGCGCAGCGTCGGCGGCTTCTGGACGCGGATCGGCGCGCAGTTCGTCGACGCGTGGTTCGCGCCGTCGGTGCGGATCACGCACCTGGGCCGCTCGAGCCGCTTCGGGTTCGGCGCGACGCTCGCCGTCACGCGCGATACGCTCGATCGGATCGGCGGTTTTCTCGCGCTGAAGGACGAGCTCGCCGACGACTTCTGGCTCGCCGAGCTGCCGCGCCGCCTCGGGCGGCGCACCGTGTTGTCCGAGGTCGACGTCGCGACCGACGTGATCGAGCCGTCGTTCGGCCCGCTGTGGCATCGCGAGACGCGCTGGCTGCGCACGATCCGGTCGCTGAACCCGATGGGCTTCGCGTTCCTGTTCATCACGTTCACCGTGCCGTGGCTCGCGATCGGCGCGGCGCTCGCGCTGCGGCTGGACGGCACCGTCGCGGGCACGCTCGCGGGCGGCGCGGCCATCGTCGGTGCGTTCGGGCGGCTCGTGCTGCATGCGCGCGGCGAGGACGGCTGGAGTGCGTTCTGGCGCGACCTTCCACTCGTGGCGGTACGCGACACGCTGCTCGCGCTCGAATGGCTGGCGGCCGCGTACGGCTCGCAGGTCGTGTGGCGCGGCGCGCGGATGACGGTGGTCGGCGGCGAGCGCGCGCCGGCGGTGGAAGGCGGCGACGGCTGCTGACGAGCATGTTGGGGGAGCCGGCCGCGCGCCCGCTCCCGAGCGAATCCGGCCCGAGGGCCGAGACGCGCCGCGCGGCCACGCCGCGCGACGCGACATGACAGAGGCGGGCGCCCACAGCGCGGCCCGCGGTTGATTGAAACTGAATCGTTGAAACGAATCGAATTATGCAGGCTACCGGAGCATTCATGAAAACGCTGTTCTTGCAGGCCCCTTCGTACGATGGCTTCGACGGCGGAGCCGGCTCGCGCTATCAGGCGAAGCGCGAAATCCGTTCCTTCTGGTACCCGACCTGGCTCGCGCAGCCGGCCGCGCTCGTGCCGGGCAGCCGCGTCGTCGACGCGCCGGCCGACGGCCTGTCGGTCGAGGAGACGCTGAAGATCGCCAACGACTACGATCTCGTGATCATCCACACGAGCACGCCGTCGTTCCCGACCGACGCGATGTTCGCGCAGGACCTGAAGAAGATGAAGCCGTCGCTGCTGGTCGGCATGGTCGGCGCGAAGGTGATGGTCGATCCGCACAATTCGCTGACGGCGAGCGACGCGATCGACTTCGTGTGCCGCGAGGAATTCGACTACACCTGCAAGGAAATCGCCGAAGGCAAGCCGTTCCCGGAGATCAAGGGCTTGAGCTGGCGCGCGAAGGACGGCTCGATCGAGCACAACGAAGCGCGTCCGATCCTCGAGAACATGGACGAGCTGCCGTTCGTCGCGCCCATCTACAAGCGCGACCTGAAGATCGACAACTACTTCATCGGCTACCTGAACTATCCGTACGTGTCGATCTACACGGGTCGCGGCTGCAAGTCGCGCTGCACGTTCTGCCTGTGGCCGCAGACGGTCAGCGGCCATCGCTATCGCACGCGCTCGGTCGAGAACGTGCTCGCCGAAGCGAAGTGGATCCGCGACAACATGCCGGAAGTGAAGGAACTGATGTTCGACGACGATACCTTCACCGACGACCTGCCGCGCGCCGAAGCGATCGCGATCGGCCTGGGCAAGCTCGGCATGACGTGGTCGTGCAACGCGAAGGCGAACGTGCCGTACAAGTCGCTGAAGATCATGAAGGAAAACGGCCTGCGCCTGCTGCTGGTCGGCTTCGAATCCGGCGACGACCAGATCCTCGTGAACATCAAGAAGGGCGTGCGCACCGATTTCGCGCGCCGCTTCAGCGCGGACTGCAAGAAGCTCGGCATCAAGATCCACGGCACCTTCATCCTCGGCCTGCCGGGCGAGACGCCGGAAACCATCAAGAAGACGATCGAGTACGCGAAGGAAATCAACCCGCACACGATCCAGGTGTCGCTCGCCGCGCCGTATCCGGGCACGACGCTGTACAAGCAGGCCGTCGAGAACGGCTGGATGGAAGAGAACAAGACGATCAACCTGGTCAGCAAGGAAGGCGTGCAGCTGGCCGCGATCGGCTATCCGCACCTGTCGCGCGACGAGATCTATCACCATCTCGAGCAGTTCTATCGCGAGTTCTATTTCCGTCCGTCGAAGATCTGGGAAATCGTCCGCGAGATGCTGACGAGCTGGGACATGATGAAGCGCCGTCTGCGCGAAGGCGTGGAGTTCTTCCGCTTCCTGCGCGCGCACGAGGCCTGATTCGTGACGACGCAGCGGGCGGCGCGGGCGCTGATCTTCACCGCGGACGACTTCGGGCTGCATCCGCGCGTGAACGCGGCGGTCGAGCGCGCGCATCGCGACGGCGTGCTCAACGCCGCGAGCCTGATGGTCGGCGCGAGCGCCGCGCAGGATGCGATCGAGCGCGCGCGGCGGCTGCCGTCGCTCGCGGTCGGTCTGCATCTGGTGCTCGCGGACGGGCCGGCCACGCTGCCCGCGCATGAGATACCGGCGCTCGTCGGCCGCGACGGGCGCTTCGGCGACGCGATGGCGAAGGACGGCTGCCGCTTCTTCTTCCTGCCGCACGTGCGCGCGCAGCTGCGCCGCGAGATCCGCGCTCAGTTCGAGGCGTTCGCGGCGAGCGGCCTGCCGCTCGACCACGTGAACGCGCACAAGCATTTCCATCTGCATCCGACCGTGCTGTCGATGATCATCGACATCGGTCGCGACTACGGGCTGCGCGCCGTGCGGCTGCCGTACGAAGCGAGCGCGAGCGCGCTGCTCAAGCCGTGGATCGCGCTGGTGCGCGCGCGGCTCGACCGCGCGGGGCTCGCGCACAATGATTACGTGGTCGGCATCGAGCATACGGGCGCCATGGACGAGCGCGTGCTGCTCGACGCGCTCGCCGCGCTGTCGCCCGGTGTCGGCGAGATCTACTGCCATCCGGCCGAAGCCGGCGACGGCCCGATCACGCCGACGATGGCCGATTACCGTCCGGCCGACGAGCTCGACGCGCTGCTGTCGCCGCGCGTCGCGGCTGCGCTGAAGGCGGCCGGCGTCGCGACCGGCGGGTTCGCCGACGTGTTCGGTCAGCGCGCGGCGCGGCGTGGCGCGCAGCACGCGCGCGAAGCGGGAGCGCAGCCGTCGTGACCAAGTGGATCAAATGGCTCGGCTGGCCGATCGGCATCGGGATCCTGCTCGCGCTGGGCCTGCACGAGGGGATCGGCGACGTGTCGCGGATGATCGAGCGCGCCGGCTTCGCGCTGCTGTGGCTCGTGCCGTTTCACGCGCTGCCGCTGCTGCTCGACGCGTACGCGTGGCATCAGCTGCTCGACCGTCGCGCGACGCTGCCGTTCCTGTGGTGGATCGCGACCGTGCGCGAGGCGGTGAACCGCCTGCTGCCGGTCGTCGGCATCGGCGGCGAGCTGGTCGGCATCCGGCTCGCGCGCTGGCAGGTGGCCGACGCGAGCCGCGTGACCGCATCGGTGATCGTCGAGGTGCTGGTGACGATCGTCGTCCAGTATGCGTTCGCGGCGCTCGGCCTCGTGCTGCTGCTGGCGACCACGCACGACATGGGCGGCGGCACGATCGGCCTCGCGCTGGTGCTGACGCTGCCGTTGCCGGTGCTCGGCGTCGTGCTGATGCGCCGCGGCGGCGTCTTCCACGCGATCGAGCGCTTCGCCGGGCGTTTGCTCGGCGATTCGCACCGCTTGCTGCAGGGCGTCGACGGCCGGCGGCTCGATCGCGACATCGATGCGCTGATGTCGCGCACCGCGCTGCTGTTCAGCGCGTTCTTCTGGCAGCTGGCCGGCTACGTGCTCGGTGCGCTCGAAATCTACTGGGCGCTCGCGCTGCTCGGTCATCCGGTGTCGATCGGCGGCGCGGTCGCGATCGAGGCGATGACGCAGGCCGTGCGCCATGCGGCGTTCATGGTGCCGGGCGGCCTCGGCGTGCAGGAGGCCACCGTCGTGCTGCTCGCGCAGATGTTCGGCGTCGATCGCGAGAGCGCGCTATCGCTCGCGCTGGTCAAGCGCGGCCGTGAGGTGCTGTTCGGCTGTCTCGCGCTCGGCTCGTGGCAGCTGGCCGAGCTCGTGCGCACGCGCGGCCGGATCGCCGCGATCCCGGCCGCCGCGCGCGTCGCGCAGCCGCTGCGCGGCGAGCGCGAGCGTCGGACCGAATCGACCCATTGAACGGGTGACGGGCCGCGCGGCCCGTCTCGCGCTTTTGGCGCGGCGCGGGTATGCTTGCCGCGTGTTTTCTCGACGCGCAATTCTTCCGATGATCTTTCGTTTCCGGCTGTTTCCCGTGACGCTGCTGGCTGCCGCACTCGCGCTGTCCGGCTGCAACGACAAGGGCGATCTCGACGTGCAACGCATCAGGGATTTCTTCACCGCGATCAAGCCGGCGCCGCTGCTGCTCAAGGGGCTGAAGGTCGGCGTGTCGACCGAGGCCGACGTGCGCGAGACGATGGGCAAGCCCGACACCGAGCGCATGTTCACCGACGGCTCGAAACGCCTCGAATATCCGCGCGGGCCGATGGGCAACCAGACCTGGTTCGTCGATCTCGACGCGAGCGGCCATTACGTCGGCGCGACCCAGGTGCTCACCGCCGAGAATTTCGCGAAGGTGCGCCCCGGCATGAACGAGGACGAGGTGCGGCGCCTGCTCGGCAAGCCGGGCGACGTCGCGCAGTATCCGCTCAAGCCCGAGACGGTATGGAGCTGGCGCTGGCTCGAGGACGGCGTGAACACCGACGCGTTCTTCAACGTCCATTTCGGCCCGGACGGGCTCGTCTACACGACTTCGCGCTCCGACATCCTGAAGGGGCGCTGACTCCCGGCGCGTCGCGATATCGAAAAAGCGACCGGAAAATTGCAAAAAAGCCGCTTCCCTGCGTGTTGTACGACTGTCAGGGAGCGGCTTTTTTCCTTTTGAAACAGCGCCGTAGCCCGCGCGTTCAAATCGCCGCATCGTTTGCTGCGACGCAGCAATGGCGGACGAGGTGATTTGAGACAAATATTTTCGCTTGCGACTATCCGCGTCAGCCCGGCGTGGGACAGGTATGCGCGCCGGTAACCCTGTCAACACTGGAGACGCGCGTGTTCCTTTACGGCTTTGGTCCCGTCCTGTGGGCCGGCACCGTGCAGACCATCGAGCTGTCGGTTCTGTCGCTCGCCACCGCGGTGGCGCTGGGGCTGATCGGCGCGGTGGCGAAGCTGTCGCACAACCGGGTGCTGCGAGCGATCGCGACCGGCTATACGACGCTGATCCGCTCGGTGCCCGATCTCGTCCTGATGCTGCTGCTGTTCTACAGCATTCAGATCTGGCTGAACCAGTTCACCGACCTGCTGGGCTGGGACCAGATCGACATCGATCCGTTCGTCGCCGGCGTGCTGACGCTCGGCTTCATCTACGGTGCGTACTTCACCGAGACGTTCCGCGGCGCGTTCCTGTCGGTGCCGCGCGGTCAGCTCGAAGCGGGCGCGGCCTACGGGATGAGCGGCGCGCGCGTGTTCGCGCGGATCATGTTTCCGCAGATGATGCGCTTCGCACTGCCGGGCATCGGCAACAACTGGCAGGTGCTCGTGAAGGCGACCGCACTGGTGTCGATCATCGGCCTCGCGGACGTCGTGAAGGCCGCGCAGGACGCCGGCAAGAGCACGTTCAACATGTTCTTCTTCATTCTCGTTGCGGCGCTGATCTATCTTGCGATCACGACCGTTTCCAATCTCGTGCTGATCCAGCTCGAGAAGCGTTATTCCATGGGCGTGCGGCACGCAGAACTATGATCGAGATTCTCCAGGAATTCGGCCAGGCGTTTCTTTACTGGGATGGCCAGCGGCTGTCCGGCCTCGCGGTGACGTTGTGGTTGCTGGTCGCGTCGATTTCGCTCGGCTTCGTGTGCGCGGTGCCGCTCGCCGTTGCGCGCGTGTCGAAGAAGCGCTGGGTGTCGACGCCGGTGCGCCTCTACACGTACGTGTTTCGCGGCACGCCGCTCTACGTGCAGTTGCTGCTGATGTACACGGGCATGTACAGCCTCGAGTTCGTGCGTTCGCATTCGCTGCTCGACGCGTTTTTCCGCAGCGGCTTCAACTGCGCGATTCTTGCGTTCGCGCTGAACACGTGTGCGTACACGACGGAGATCTTCGCCGGCGCGATCCGTGCGATTCCGCACGGCGAGGTCGAGGCTGCGCGCGCATACGGGATGTCGCCGTTCACGATGTACCGGCGCGTGATCGTGCCGTCGGCGCTGCGGCGTGCGCTGCCGCTGTACAGCAACGAGGTGATCCTGATGCTGCACGCGACCACCGTCGCGTTCACCGCGACCGTGCCGGACATTCTGAAAGTCGCGCGCGACGCCAATTCCGCGACCTACATGGCGTTCCAGTCGTTCGGCCTCGCCGCGCTGATCTATCTTGCGGTATCGTTCGCACTCGTCGCGGCATTTCGCCGGGCGGAGCGCCACTGGCTCGCGTATCTCGCGGCCGGACGTCATTGATTTCACTTCGAGGAGAGCCAGTTGGCCGAGATCACTCAAACGAGCGCGTCCGCTTCCGTCAAGCTTGCCGCGGTCGACATTCACAAGCGCTATGGCGATAACGAGGTGCTCAAGGGCGTGTCGCTGAACGCGAAGGCCGGCGACGTCATCAGCATCATCGGCGCGAGCGGTTCGGGCAAGAGCACGTTCCTGCGCTGCATCAATTTTCTCGAGCGGCCGAACGCGGGGCAGATCGTCGTCGACGGCGAGACCGTGCGTACCAAGACCGACCGTGCCGGCGCGCTGGAAGTTGCCGATCACAAGCAGTTGCAGCGCATCCGCACGAAGCTGGCGATGGTGTTCCAGCACTTCAATCTGTGGGCGCACATGAACGTGCTCGAGAACGTGATGGAAGCGCCGGTGCATGTGCTCGGCATCACGAAGAAAGAGGCCGAGGAGCGTGCGCGCGAGTATCTGGAGAAGGTTGGTCTGCCGCCGCGCGTCGAGAAGCAGTATCCGTCGCATCTGTCGGGCGGCCAGCAGCAGCGCGTCGCGATCGCGCGGGCGCTCGCGATGCATCCGGACGTGATGCTGTTCGACGAGCCGACTTCGGCGCTCGATCCGGAGCTCGTCGGCGAGGTGCTGAAGGTGATGCAGAAGCTCGCCGAGGAGGGGCGCACGATGATCGTCGTCACGCACGAGATGGGTTTTGCGCGCAACGTGTCGAACCACGTGATGTTCCTGCATCAGGGGCGGACCGAGGAGCAGGGCGATCCGAAGGAAGTGCTGGTGCGTCCGCAGAGCGAGCGTCTGAAGCAGTTCCTGTCGGGCAGTCTCAAGTAACGCGACGGGCGGTTTTCATCGTGGTCCCGGTGTCTCGTCCCGCAGGCGCCACCCGCACGACGCAGGTGGCGATCGTTGCGTTGCCGCCCGTGTCGATGTCGGGTGTGGGGCCGATCGTCGATGCGTTGAATCTCGCGAACGAGATCGACGGGCGGCTGTTGTATCGGTGGCAGGTGTGTTCGTGGGACGGGCGGCCGGTGCCGCTCGCCGGCGGTGCGCACTGGCATGCCGATGCGGCGTTCAACGATGCGATCGCGTGTGACTGGCTGATCGTCGTATCGGAGCGGTTTCAGCAGTTCGCCGACTATCGGTTGTTTCTCGCGAGCCTGGCGCGGGTCGGGCAGCGTACGCCGGTTGTCAGCGGGATTCACCACGGCGTGTGGTGGCTGGCGATGGCGGGGCAGTTGTCCGGGTATCGCGTGAGCGTGAACTGGGAGACGTATCAGCAGTTTGCCGAGCAGTTCGAGCGTTCGATCGTCACGCAGCAGATCTTCGAGATCGATCGTGATCGGGCGACCTGTGCGGGCGGGCAGGCGACGGTCGATTTCATGCTGGCGATGATCGGCCGTGAGCATGGGGCCGATCTGGCGGAGCGGATTGCCGATGCGCTGGGCGCCGGCACGCTGCGCAGCGGCGAGGAGCGGCAGCGGATTCCGTTCGTTACTGCGCCCGGCGAGCGGCATCCGCGGCTCAACGATGCGTTGTTGCTGATGGAGGCCAATATCGAGGATCCGCTCACGACCGACGAGATTGCCGGGTTGGTGGGCGTGTCGCGGCGGCAGCTCGAGCGGTTGTTTCGGCAGTATCTTGGGGCGATGCCGTCGAAGTATTACCTCAATCTTCGGTTGCTCAAGGCGCGTACGCAGTTGCAGCGGACCAGCAAGTCGGTCGTGCAGGTCAGTCTCGCCTGTGGGTTTTCTTCTGCTGCGCATTTTTCCAATGCTTATCGCGAACGGTTTGGGGTGACGCCGCGGGAGGATCGGCGGGCGTGGCTCGAGAAGCAGACCGGGGGTGGGAGTGAGCCGCGGGCTGGGGCGTTGGTCGAGCGTCATGGGGATTAGCTAGCGCGGTTTTGTCGTGCGACTTGGCGTTGGCGTGAAATACCTGTGATCGTGTCGGTCTATTAGCGTCGCCCCTGCGCGGGGCGGCGGTTACTTTTCTTTGTCTTGCCAAAGAAAAGTAACCAAAAGAAAGGCGCTCAGATAACGCGTGACCTCCCGGTGCCATGGTCACCGGAGTGGCCACCGCCTAAGTGTCCGCGCCAGTAACGAAGCCGGAGTGGTTCGAGAATAGTTCTGACATCACTCACCACACCACAGAGCGGTATACCGCCCGCTAGCTCCGTCCTCGCTTCGCTCGGACGACGGGCAACTCCCCGGTTTCAAGGTGAGCGATCCGTGTATCCGCAATGGTTCCCCATCGCGCCAGCACGGAGAAAATCGTCCGGTTGTAATCGTGAAGGGCTAATTGATCCGGAGCACTTATTTCATGGCCAGCTCGCGCACGTGGCGCAGATTTTGCGGTTGAAGTACCTTCAGCCGAGCGCAGCGAGGATGGAGCTGGCGGGCGGTATACCGCTCTGTGGTGTGGTGAGTGATGTCAGAACTATTTCTCGAACCACTCCGGGTTCCTGTCTGGCGCGGACACTTAGGCGGTGGCCACTCCGGGTGCCATGGCACCGGGAGGTCATGCGTTATCTGAGCGCCTTTCTTTTGGTTACTTTTCTTTGGCAAGACAAAGAAAAGTAACCGCCGCCCCGCGCAGGGGCGACGCTAATAGACCGACACGATCACAGGTATTTCACGCCAACGCCAACGCCAACGCCACCAGCAAGTCAGCCCGACAAAACCGCTTCCGATAGAACCCGTCGCAATTCCGCAAGACGCTTGCGCAGCCCTTACCTAAACTTGAACCTGTTGAACCCTCTTACGAACCCGAAAGGAACGACCATGACGACCTCGACCGTGACCCGCCAGACATTCGACGAAGTGATGGTGCCGGTATTCTCCCCCGCGCCGTTCGTGCCGGACCGTGCAGAGGGCTCGCGCGTGTGGGACACGGCCGGCCGCGAGTACGTGGATTTCGCATGCGGCATCGCGGTCACGTCGCTGGGCCACGGCCATCCGGAACTGCTGAAGGTGCTCGACGAACAGGGCCGCAAGCTCTGGCACATCGGCAACGGCTACACGAACGAACCGGTCCTGCGTCTCGCGAAACGCCTCGAATCGCTGACCTTCGCCGACCGCGCATTCTTCGCGAACTCGGGCGCCGAAGCGAACGAAGCCGCCCTCAAGCTCGCCCGCCGCGTCGCATTCGATCGCCACGGCGCCGACAAATATGAAATCGTCTCGTTCGTCCAGTCGTTCCACGGCCGCACGCTATTCACGGTCAGCGTCGGCGGCCAGCCGAAATACTCCGAAGGCTTCGGCCCCGTCCCGGCCGGCATCAAACACCTGCCGTTCAACGACATCGAAGCCGCCAAGGCCGCGATCGGCCCGCAAACCTGCGCGGTGATCGTCGAGCCGGTGCAGGGCGAAGGCGGCGTGATCCCGGCCGATCCGGCCTTCCTGAAAGCCCTGCGCGACGCATGCGATGCGAACGACGCACTGCTGATCTTCGACGAAGTGCAAACGGGCGTCGGCCGCACCGGCCACTTCTACGCGTACATGGATACGGGCGTCACACCCGACATCCTCACCACCGCCAAAGCACTCGGCAACGGCTTCCCGATCGGCGCGATGCTGACGACCAACGAACTCGCCGCGCACTTCAAGGTCGGCGTCCACGGCACCACCTACGGCGGCAACCCGCTCGCGTCGGCCATCGCCGACAAGGTCGTCGAACTGATCGCCGAGCCCGCGCTGCTCGAAGGCGTGCGCGAACGCAGCGTGCGCCTGAAAGGCGCGCTGGAACGCATCAACGCACGCTTCGGCATCTTCAAGGACATCCGCGGCAAGGGCCTGCTGGTCGGCGCGGAACTGACCGCGGCGTTCGACGGCCGCGCGAAGGACTTCGTCAACGCGGCCGCCGACAACGGCCTCATCATGCTGATCGCCGGCCCGAACGTGCTGCGCTTCGTGCCGTCGCTGGTGATCCCGTTCGACCTGCTCGACGAAGGCGTGAAGCGCTTCGAAAAGGCGGTCGAGCAGGTGCTCGCGGCCCACGAAGCCACCGCGCGCTGAGCGGCGCACCCACCGCAGACAGGAACGACGATGCTATTTGTCCGCCCCGGCAAACTCACGGATCTCGATGCGCTCGCGCAGATGGCGCGCACCGCGCAGCCGGTCCTGCACTCGCTGCCGCACGACCGCGCAGCGCTCGAAGCGCGCGTGGCGCTCTCCGAAGACTCGTTTCGCGCCGACGTCGACTTCGCCGGCGAAGAGTTCTACCTGTTCGTGCTCGAGGATTCATCGACCGGCAAGCTGCTCGGCACGGCGAGCATCGTCGCCGCGGCCGGCTACTCGGAACCGTTCTACGCGTTCCGCAACGACGCGTTGATCCATGCGTCGCGCGAGCTGCACGTGAACCGCAAGATCCATGCGCTCACGATGTCGCACGAGCTCACCGGCAAGAGCCGGCTCGCCGGCTTCTACGTCGATCCGTCGCTGCGCGGCGACGCTGCCGCGCACCTGATCTCGCGAGCGCGAATGATGTACATCGCCGCGAACCGCCGCCGCTTCACGCCCGAAGTGTTCACGCTGCTGCTCGGCGTGAGCGACGCGACGGGCGCATCGCCGTTCTGGGAAGCGGTGGGCCGCAAGTTCTTCGGCCGCGACTTCACCGACGTCGACATCGCATCGGGCGGCCGCAGCCGAACCTTCATCGCTGAAGTGATGCCGGCCTATCCGCTGTACGTGCCGCTGCTGCCCGAAGCCGCGCAGCGCGTACTCGGCGAGCCGAACGAATCGGCGCTGCTCGCGTACGACATCCACCTCGAGGAAGGCTTCGAACCCGACCGCTTCGTCGACATCTTCGACGCGGGCCCCGTGCTCACCGCGCAGGTCGACCGCACCGCCTGCGTGAAGTTCGCCGCCGAGCGCACCGTGCGCGAAGCCGCGCATCAGCGGGGCGACGTCGCGTACATGGTGTCGAGCGGCAGCGGCGAAGCGTTCCGCTGCGTGCTGGCCGATCTGCCCGCCGAAGCGGCCGATGCGGCCGGCGCACATGGCGCGGACGCGCCGCTCGCCGCCGACGTGCGCGCGGCGCTCGGTGTGAAGGATGGCGATGTCGTGCGCTGCGTGCCGCTGCATCGCCGCGACGATGAAGACATGAAGGGAGACGCAGCATGATCGTCGTTCGGGTCGTACAAACGGGCGACGTCGACGCGCTCGTGTCGCTCGCGCAGGAAACCGGGCCGGGCCTGACCACGTTCAAGCCCGACCGCGACGCGCTCGCCGCGCGCATCGAACGCTCGCGCCGCACGCTCGACGGCCGCGCCGCACCGGGCGAAGCCGGCTACTTCTTCGTGATGGAAGATTCGACGACGGGCGACATCGCGGGCGTCTGCGGGATCGAGTCGCAGGTCGGCCTCGAGCAGCCGTTCTACAACTATCGCGTGAGCACCGTCGTGCATGCGAGCCAGGAGCTCGGCGTGTGGACGCGCATGCACGCGCTGAACATCTCGCACGACCTGACCGGCTACGCGGAAGTGTGCTCGCTGTTCCTGAGCCCGCGCTATCGCACGGGCGGCGTCGGCGGCCTGCTGTCGCGCTCGCGCTTCATGTTCATCGCGCAGTTCCGCGAGCGCTTTCCGGAACGCATCTGCGCGGAGCTGCGCGGGCACTTCGACGAGGACGGCACGTCGCCGTTCTGGCGCGCCGTCGGCTCGCACTTCTACCAGATCGACTTCAACGCGGCCGATTACCTGAGCTCGCACGGCCGCAAGTCGTTCCTCGCGGAACTGATGCCGCGCTACCCCGTGTACGTCGACCTGCTGCCGCAGGACGCGCAGGACGCGGTCGGCCTCACGCACCGCGACACGCTGCCGGCCCGCAAGATGCTCGAAGCAGAAGGGCTGCGCTATCAGAACCACGTGGACATCTTCGATGCCGGCCCGGTGCTCGAATGCCACATCAACGACCTGCGCACCGTGCGCGAGAGCATGGTCGTGCCGGCTGCGATCGGCGTGCCCGATGCGCTGGGCGACGCGAGCCGCTCGCTGGTGTCGAACACGTCGCTGCACGACTTCCGCGTCGGCGTCGCGCCGGGCGTGGTCGCGAACGGATCGTTCGTGCTGTCGGCCGACGATGCCGCCGCGCTCGACGTGAAGGCCGGCGATCCGGTCCGCGTGCTGCCGCTCAAAGCCAAACAGGGATAAACGAATCATGACGGAACTCTTCATCGACGGCGCCTGGGTCGCAGGCTCGGGCCCCGTGTTCGCCTCGCGCAACCCCGGCACCGACGCGATCGCCTGGCAAGGCGCCAGTGCGTCGGCGGCCGACGTCGAGCGTGCGGTCGCGAGCGCGCGCCGCGCCTTCGCCGGATGGTCGGCGCTCGACTTCGACGCGCGCTGCGAGATCGTCAAGCGCTTCGCGGCGCTGCTCACCGAACGCAAGGAAGCGCTCGCAGCCGCGATCGGCCGCGAGACCGGCAAGCCGCTGTGGGAAGCGCGCACCGAGGTCGCGGCGATGGCCGCGAAGGTCGCCATCTCGATCCAGGCCTACCACGAACGCACCGGCGAGAAGCGCCAGGACATGGCCGACGGCGTCGCGGTGCTGCGCCATCGCCCGCACGGCGTCGTCGCGGTGTTCGGCCCGTACAACTTCCCCGGCCATTTGCCGAACGGGCACATCGTGCCGGCGCTGATCGCGGGCAACACGGTCGTGTTCAAGCCGTCCGAGCTGGCGCCGGGCGTGGCGCGCGCGACGGTCGAGGTGTGGCATGAAGCCGGGCTGCCGGCCGGCGTGCTGAACCTCGTGCAAGGCGAGAAGGACACCGGCATCGCGCTTGCGAACCATCGACAGATCGACGGCCTGTTCTTCACCGGCAGCTCGGACACCGGCACGCTGCTGCACAAGCAGTTCGGCGGCCGTCCGGAAATCGTGCTGGCGCTCGAGATGGGCGGCAACAACCCGCTCGTGATCGGCGCAGTCGAGGACATCGACGCGGCCGTGCACCATACGATCCAGTCGGCGTTCCTGTCGGCCGGCCAGCGCTGCACCTGCGCGCGGCGGATCTTCGTGCCGCAGGGCGCGCACGGCGAGCGCTTTCTCGCGCGCCTGGTCGACGTCACGTCGAAAATCACCGCCGACGTGTTCGACGCCGATCCGCAGCCGTTCATGGGCGCGGTGATCTCGGCGCGCGCGGCCGCGAAGCTGGTCGACGCGCAGGCGCGGCTGATCGAGCAGGGCGCCCGCCCGATCATCGAGATGACGCAGCGCGATGCGCGCCTGGGCTTCGTGAACGCGTCGATCATCGACGTGACCGACGTCGCCCGCCTGCCCGACGAGGAGCACTTCGGCCCGCTCGCGCAAATCGTGCGCTACGCGCGCTTCGACGAAGCGATCGAGCGCGCGAACGACACGGCGTTCGGCCTGTCGGCCGGGCTGCTCAGCGACGACGCGCACGCATGGGAGCAGTTCCGCCGCACGATCCGCGCTGGGATCGTCAACTGGAACCGGCCGACCAACGGCGCATCGTCGGCCGCGCCGTTCGGCGGCACCGGCCGCTCGGGCAACCACCGGCCGAGCGCGTATTACGCGGCCGACTATTGCGCCTATCCGATGGCATCGGTCGAAAGCACGCAACTGAGCTTGCCCGCGAGCCTGTCGCCGGGCCTGCACTTCTGAACGAGGGAACGACGATGAACGCACAAGAAGCCAATTTCGACGGACTCGTCGGCCCGACCCACAACTACGCCGGGCTGTCGTTCGGCAACGTGGCGTCGCTCAACAACGAAAAGTCGGCCGCGAACCCGAAGGCAGCCGCGAAGCAGGGGCTGCGCAAGATGAAGCAGCTCGCCGATCTCGGCTTCGCGCAAGGCGTGCTGCCGCCGCAGGAGCGGCCGTCGTTGCGCCTGTTGCGCGAGCTCGGCTTCTCCGGCAAGGACGCCGACGTGATCGCGAAGGCCGCGAAGCAGGCGCCCGAGCTGCTCGCCGCGGCGAGCTCGGCGTCGGCGATGTGGACCGCGAACGCGGCGACCGTCAGCCCGTCGGCCGACACCGCCGACGGCCGCGTCCACTTCACGCCGGCCAACCTGTGCAGCAAGCTGCATCGCGCGATCGAACACGAGGCGACGCGCCGCACGCTGTCGACGCTGTTCGCCGATCCCGCGCGCTTCGTGGTGCACGACGCGCTGACGGGCACGCCGGCGCTCGGCGACGAAGGCGCGGCGAACCATACGCGTTTTTGCGCGGCATACGGCAAGCCGGGCGTCGAGTTCTTCGTGTACGGCCGCGCCGAATATCGCCGCGGGCCGGAGCCGAAGCGCTTTCCGGCGCGGCAGACGTTCGAGGCGAGCCGCGCGGTCGCGCAGCGCCACGGTCTCGACGAAACGGCGACCGTCTATGCGCAGCAGGACCCGGACGTGATCGATGCGGGCGTGTTCCACAACGACGTGATTTCGGTCGGCAACCGCGACACGCTGTTCACGCACGAGCGTGCATTCGTCAACAAGCAGGCGGTGTACGACACGCTGACGGCCGCGCTCGACGCGCGCGGCGCGCGGCTGAACGTGATCGAGGTGCCCGACGCGGCCGTGAGCGTGAACGACGCGGTGACGTCGTATCTGTTCAACAGCCAGCTGCTGTCGCGCGCGGACGGCTCGCAAGTGCTCGTCGTGCCGCAGGAATGCCGCGAGAACGCGAACGTGGCCGCCTATCTCGATCGTCTCGCGGCGGCCAACGGGCCGATTGGCGACGTGCTGGTGTTCGACCTGCGCGAAAGCATGAAGAACGGCGGCGGCCCGGCGTGCCTGCGCCTGCGCGTCGTGCTGACCGAGGCCGAGCGCGCGGCCGTCACGTCGAACGTGTGGATGAACGACACGCTGTTCGCGTCGCTCGACGCGTGGATCGACACGCACTATCGCGACCGTATCGCCCCGGAAGACCTCGCCGATCCGGCGCTGCTCGACGAATCGCGCACGGCGCTCGACGAACTCACGCAGATCCTGCGGGTGGGCTCGCTGTATGACTTCCAGCGCTGAGTCGCGCGTGGCGGCTGCCGGGCTGCTCGACGATTTCCTCGCGTTCACGCTCGCGGGCCGCACGCCGGCCGAGCGCGACGGCGTGTGTGCGGGCGGCGCGCTGCGCTGGCGCTGGCTCGGCGACGGCCTGCTCGCGCTCGAGCCGGCCGCGGCCGGCGCGGCGGCCCGCGCGAGCGTGCTCGTGTCGGCCGGTGTGCACGGCGACGAGACCGCGCCGATCGAGCTGTTGTCGCTGCTCGTGCGCGATCTCGCGGCGGGCAGGGCCGCGCTCGGCTGCCGGCTGCTGGTCGTGCTCGGCAACGTGCCGGCGATGCGCGCGGGCAAGCGCTATCTCGACGACGACCTGAACCGCCTGTTCGGCGGCCGTCACGCACAACTGCCGGCGAGCCGCGAGGCGCCGCGTGCGCAGCAGCTCGAAGCGGCGGCCGCCGCGTTCTTCGCGGCCGCGCCGGCCGGCGGCACGCGCTGGCACATCGACATGCATACGGCGATCCGCGCATCGGTGTTCGAGCAGTTCGCGCTGCTGCCGCACACCGGCATGCCGCCGACCCGCGCGATGATCGAATGGCTCGGCGACGCGCGCATCGCGGCCGTGCTGCTGCATACCGCGAAGGGCAATACGTATTCGCATTTCACGGCCGAGCAATGCGGCGCGCTCGCATGCACGCTCGAGCTCGGCAAGGTGCGCCCGTTCGGGCAGAACGACCTGTCGCGCTTCGCGGCGGCCGACCGCGCGGTACGCCAGCTCGTGTCGCGCGCGGCCGGCGATGTGGGTGACGAGGGTGACGCCGGCGCTGCCCGCGGCGACGCGCCGCTGCCGCGCGTGTTCACCGTGATCGACCAGATCACGAAGCGCAGCGACGCGCTCGAGCTGTTCGTCGCGCCCGACGTCGCGAACTTCACCGCGTTCGCGCGCGGCACCGTGCTCGCGCAGGACGGCGATTACCGCTACACGGTCAGGCACGACGAGGAGCGCATCGTGTTTCCGAATCCGTCGGTGAAGCCGGGCTTGCGCGCGGGGCTGCTGGTCGTCGACACGACGCGCGACACGCTCGCCGCGCTCGTGTGACCGACGGCGGCGTCCGCGTGTCGCGCTTGCGCGACAGCGACATCGTCTTGCGCGTTCGCCGGCACCGCGCGGCCGCCGCCGCTTTGCCGTCGCGGGCGGCGCGGATTGGTACAATCGCGGCCTTGCGGCTGTTGCGCCGCATCAACGCGCGGCATCGGGATGGTGGTAGTGGTCCGGCGCTGCCATGATGCATGCGCCGTGGTTCCGGAACATTCGAGTATCGAGGAGAACACCTGATGAAGTTGGTTTGGCGTAAGTTGGCCGCGCACGCGGTCGTGGCAGCATCGGTCGTGGCGGCAGGCAGCGCGATGGCCGCGGATCTGAAGGAGATCCGGTTCGGCGTCGAGGCCTCGTATGCGCCGTTCGAATACAAGACGCCCGACGGCAAGCTGACCGGCTTCGACATCGACATCGGCAACGCGGTGTGCGCGAAGCTGAAAACCAAGTGCGTGTGGGTCGAGAACGACTTCGACGGGCTGATTCCGGCGCTGCAGGCGCGCAAGTTCGACGCGATCAACTCGGACATGACGATCACCGAGCAGCGCAAGCACGCGGTCGCGTTCACCGATCCGATCTACACGATCCCGAACCAGCTGATCGCGAAGCAGGGCAGCGGCCTGCTGCCGACGCCGCAAGCGCTGAAGGGCAAGCGCGTCGGCGTGCTGCAGGGCACGATCCAGGAAGCCTACGCGAAGAAGAAGTGGGCGCCGGCCGGCGTCGAAGTCGTGCCGTACCAGACCCAGGACCTCGCATACGCCGACCTGAAGTCGGGCCGTCTCGACGCGACGTTCCAGGATTCGGAAGCGGGCGCGAAGGGCTTCCTGTCGAAGCCGCAAGGCCAGGGCTTCGCATTCGCGGGCGGCACCGTCAGCGATGCCGAGATTCTCGGCTCGGGCGTCGGCTTCGGCCTGCGCAAGAACGACGCGGCGCTGAAGACCGCGCTCGATCAGGCGCTCAAGGAGCTGAAGGCCGACGGCACGATCGACACGCTCGCGAAGAAATACTTCAGCGTGCCGGTGACGCTCAAGTAAGCGTTTCGATCCGTCGCACGATGCAGCCGGCCGCGTTCGCGGCCGGTTTGCTTTTGGGCGCGGCGCGTTGCGGGCGCCGTGCCCGCGTCACGTCGCCGGTGTGGGCTGCGTGGGAAAGAACCGCGCGAGCTCGCGCGCGAGTTCGTTGAGCACGCTCATCTCCTGCTGCGTGATCTTGCGCGCGGTCTGCGCGCCGGCCCAGTCGCCGTACAGCAGCGCGACGCTCGTCGTGCCGACGCGCACCGGCAGCAGCACGAAGGCGCGCGCATCGGGCAGCGCGTCGACGTACCACGCGGGCAGGCGCTTCGCCATCTTCGGGTCCTGCGCCTGTTCGATGAAGATGCCGACCGAGTTCGTGATCGCCAGATGGAAGACGTCGGGCTCGAAGCGCTCGGTGAACTGCAGCCGGTCGAGCGCCGCGTCGACGCCCGGGCCGAAGCCGAGGCGCGCGGCGAAGATGCCGTCGTCGCGGCGTACGAACATCACCGTGCGCGTGAACGCGAGGCCCGCGAGCAGGCTTTCCGAAGCGAGCGCGAGCACCGGCGTGAGCACGTGTTCGGACGGCAGCGCGCGCAGGTCCGCGAGGCCGGCTTCGATGCACGCCTTGGGCTGGCCTTGCGCGCGTGCGATCGCGTCGGCATTCGCGCGCAGCTCGACGATCTCGCGCATCACGGTGTCGCTCGCTTCCTCGCGTGCGAGCCGGTCGGCGATTTCGACCAGCGCGTCGGCTTCGATGTCGAGCGCCGCGCCGTAGCGCTGCGCGAGCGCGGCGATGTGCGCGTCGCGCTGCGGGCCGGCGGGCGTGGTGAGCGCGCTGGCGACGTCGGTCGAGCAGCGGCTCACCGCGCGCAGCCAGCGCACGCGCTCCTCGCCTTCGTCGGCGCGCGTGTCCGGCGCGAACCGGCGGTCGTCGTCGAGGTCGTCGGCGTCGTCGTCCATCTCGTCGGGCTCGACGTCGTCGTCGCCATTGGCCATCCCGGCGCGGATCACGTCGGGCAGCCGCCAGCTGGCCGCCGCCTCGAGGCCGATCGCTTCGAAGCTGACGCCCAGCACGTCGACGCATGCGCGTTCGTCGTCGCCGTCCAGCTCGGCCGCGCGGCGCCGAATCCGGTCCCATTCGCTGTCGAGATAGCAGACCACCAGCAGCTTGCCGACCTGGCGCATCAGCGTGCAGACGACGGCTTCCTCGCCGCCGCGCAGTTCCGCATGCTCGGTCAGCTTGCGCGCGACGCAGCCGGACAGCAGCGCGCGGTTCAGCTCGAGCTTCGCGTCGATGCGACGCGGCGTGCTCTGGTGGAAATGGTCGACCAGCTTCAGCCCGACGACCAGATGGCCGACGGTGTCCATGCCGAGCACCATCAGCGCTCGGGTGACGGTCGTGATGTTGCCGCCGAAGGCCATGTACATGGCGGAATTCGCGAGCCGCAGCACTTTCTGCGTGAGCGCGAAATCGGACAGCACGACGCGCACGAGCGCGGTGAAGTCGAGCTCGTCGTTCTTCATCGCGGCCATCGTCGTGCGCAGCGATTCCGACAGCAGCGGGAAGTCGCCGCGTTCGTTCATCCGGGCCCACAGCTTGTCGAGCAGCGCTGTGCGGGGCAGGTGTGCGGTGAGTGACATACGGGAATCTGTCCAGTTCGGCGTGCGCGTCAGGCGGCGTGAAGGCGCAGTTGCTGCGCCTCGAAGCGCCGTGCGAGTTCCTCGGACGGCAGCGCCTGGCACACGAGCCAGCCCTGGATATGGTTGCAGCCCATCTCGGTCAGCAGCTCGCGCTGCGCCTCGGTCTCGACGCCTTCGGCGACGAGCTCCAGATCGAGCGTCTGCGCGAGGCCGACCACGGCCGATACGATCGCGCGGTCGTTGCGCGAGGTCAGCAGGTTCTCGACGAAGCTGCGGTCGATCTTCAGCTTCGCGAGCGGGAAGCGTTGCAGGTACGCGAGGCTCGAGTAGCCGGTGCCGAAATCGTCGATCGCGAAGCGGATGCCCAGTTCGGTCAGCTCCTCGAGCAGGCCCTTGGCCTGCGCGGGGTCGTGCATCAGCAGGCTCTCGGTGATCTCGAGCACGATGCGCCGCGGGTCGATGCCCGTCAGCGCGATCGCCTCGCGCACGCTCTGCGTGAAGCGCGGGTCGCGGAACTGCTGCGGCGACACGTTGACCGCCACGTACTGCAGCGGGAGCCCCTGGCGGTCCCATGCGACGAGCTGCATGCACGCGGCCTTGAGCACCCAGTTGCCGAGATAGTTGATCAGGCCGATGGATTCGGCGAGCGGAATGAAGGTCACCGGCGGCACGAGACCGTGCAGCGGATGGCGCCAGCGGATCAGCGCCTCGACGCCGACCACCGCGCCCGACTGGCTGCGCGTGATCGGCTGGAAGTGCAGCGAGAATTCGCCGTTGCGCACGCCGTCGTACAGGTCGGCTTCGAGCTTGAGCCGCTCGGCGTCGGCCGGATCGTCGACCGGCGCGTGGAACGACAGCGCATTGCCGCCCGACGCCTTCGCCAGCGACAGCGCGTGATCGGCACGGCGCAGCAGCGGGCTGTGATGCTGCGCGCGGTGCGATGCCGTGCGTTCGTCCGGGTACAGCGCGATGCCGATGCTCGCGGACAGGTGGACCGTCTGCCCCTGATGCACGTAGGGCTCGCGCACCGCGGCCTGCAGCCGGCGCGCGAGCGCGTCGGCGGCGCTGCTCGCGCGGGCGCGGTCGGGGGCGGTCAGCACCACCGCGAACTTGTCGCTCGCCACGCGTGCGAGCTGTTCGTCCGGCGACATCAGCGCCTGCAGCCGCTTCGCCGTCTCGCGCAGCAGCACGTCGCCGGCGTCGTAGCCGAGCGCGCGGTTGATGCGCTGGTAGTCGTCGAGGTCGAGCAGCAGCAGCGCCGCGCAGGTGCCCGACTCGTCGGCGGCCTGCTGCGCGCGCATCAGCGCCGGCACGAGCGAGGACAGGTTGTCGAGCCCCGTCATCGGGTCGTGGTGCATCTCGTAGGTGAGACGCGCCTCCAGCGCGCGCCACGCCGATACGTCGAACGCGGCGATCGCGAAGCCGTCGACGCCGTGGTGGCGGCTCTTGAACGCCCGGATCTCGACGTCGAGCGGGTAGGTGAGCGACTTGACGATGCACAGCGTCGTCTTCTCGACCTGGCCCGAGCGCGCGGCGCGGGCGAGCAGCGCTTCGAGCGCCGGGGTATCCTGTTCGGCGATCAGGTCGCGCAGCGTCAGCGTGTGCAGGTAGTCGCGGTGATAGCCGATGAAGCGCAGGCTGGCGTCGGACACGTACAGGAAGCGCAATTCGCGATCGACGTGCGCCAGGAAATCGACCGTGCCCACCGTCTGTTCCAGCCAGTCGCGCACGGTATCGTCGCGCCGCGGCGTGCCGGCGCGCGCAGGCATCAGCGCGCCGCCCGACCAGGCAAAGCGGCGCAGCGTATGCAAGGCGTTGCGCCAGGAGCCCTTGAGTGGCGTCTGTTTCCTGTTGGCTTCCATGTGTCTCGCTGACGTGAAGGGCTGGAACCGGTTGTCCGGAAGGAATAACGGCAGCCTGCGCGAAATCTTTAACCGGCCGGCCGGGGCTGAGACTACGTGCCGCGCCGGGTCGTACCTCCGGTGTTCGGCAGGCGAACGCCGGCATGGCCTGCATCGAGGCCGACTTTATAAGAAATGAGGACGCAGATGAAGCGAAAACTATTGGTGGGCGCCGCGGCAGCGGCGTTGGTGGCCGGCCATGCGCTGGTTGCGCACGCACAATTGAAACCGGGCCAACGGGCGCCGGATTTCACGACGCAGGCGTCGCTGGGCGGCAAGACGTACACGTACACGCTGGCCGATGCGCTCAAGCGCGGGCCGGTGGTGCTGTATTTCTACCCGGCCGCGTTCACGAAGGGCTGCACGATCGAGGCGCACGCGTTCGCGGACGCGGTCGATCGTTACAAGGCTTACGGCGCGACGGTGATCGGCGTGTCGGCGGACAGCATCGACACGCTGACGAAGTTTTCGGTGAGCGAGTGCCGCAGCAAATTCCCGGTCGCGGCCGATCCGGACGCGAAGATCATCCGCGAATACGACGCGAAGCTGCCCGCGCTCGATCGCGCCAACCGCGTGTCGTACGTGATTTCGCCGGAAGGGAAGGTGCTCTACGAGTACACGAGCCTGTCGCCGGACAAGCACGTCGAGAATACGCTCGCGGCGGTGAAGGCGTGGGCCGACGCTCATCCGAAGCAGTAGGCATCGCGCCGAAGGTGTGCGGCGGCGCGGCGGGCCGGCGGTAATCGACGTCGCGGCCGCACGCGAGCGCGAGCGCCTGTTGAAGGAAATCGCGTGTCCGGGCGGCGCGAAACGCGCGATGCAATGCGAAACCCGGCCACGACGCATGGCGCCGGTGCGACGGGCTGCGCGCCCGCCTGCACCCGGTCACGGCCACGGCGCGCTTTACGCGCGCAGCGCCTGCTCGATCGGCACGCTGCCGCCGACGAAACCGATCACCTTGCGGGAAATGCCGAGCTTGATCGCTTCGATCGCGGCCCAGGCGACGTCCTGGCGCGACACGGGCGGCGGCGAGTCGAGCGGCTCCTCGGCCAGCGCGATCTTGCCGACGCCCGGGCCGTCGGCGAGCGGGCCGGGGCGCAGGATCACGTAGTCGATGCCCGACGCGATCACGCGCTCGTCGCCCTCGTGCTTCATCTGCGAGTAATGGCGCAGGGCGTCGCTGCTGCGCTCGGGCCAGTACGCGGTCAGCGAGCTGATCACCACCAGCTTCTGCACGTTGCAGGCGAGCGCATAGTCGGCGGCGCGCGCGACCGCGTCGCGATCGACCTGCTCCTCTTCGGCCGGGCCTTCCGCTTCGGCCGAGCCGGCCGCGTAGATCACGTGCGTGATGCCCTGGAACGCGTGCGAGAAATCGCCCGTCAGGTCGGCCTCGACGACCTTCGCGCCCGGCAGCGCATAGCCGTGCCGGCGCACCAGCGCCGTCACCTCGAATTCCGGCTGCTTGAGCAGCAGATCCGCGCAGGCCTGGCCCGTGCGGCCGGTGGCGCCAATCAGCAGTACCTTCGTCGTCATGAAACCGCTCCTTGCTCGATGCGTCATCCTTCCAGATAGGGACGGACGACCGTTACTCAAGTGTATGTCGAATTGCGCAGGCGGCGCGCGTGTAATTGGGGCTGTACCGCTGGCCGCGCGCCGGCGAGCCGCCGCGGCAGCGCGCCGCTCGATGCGGCTGCACGCGCGAATGGCGGAATCGGGCCGCCGACCGGCTATCATGTGCGCGATGCATTTTTCGCCGCCATGCAGTACAACGCGGCGGCCAACCGGTTGGAGTACACATGGCATTACCCCTGGACAACATCAGCATGGCCGTGTTCTGCGACTTCGAGAACGTCGCACTGGGCGTGCGCGACGCGAAGTACGAGAAATTCGACATCAAGCCCGTGCTCGAGCGCTTGCTGCTCAAGGGCAGCATCGTCGTGAAGAAGGCTTATTGCGACTGGGAGCGCTACAAGGGCTTCAAGGCGTCGATGCACGAGGCGAGCTTCGAGCTGATCGAGATCCCGCACGTGCGCCAGTCGGGCAAGAATTCGGCCGACATCCGGCTCGTCGTCGATGCGCTCGACCTCTGCTACACCAAGTCGCACGTCGATACGTTCGTCATCATCAGCGGCGACTCGGATTTTTCGCCGCTCGTGTCGAAGCTGCGCGAGAACGCGAAGAAGGTGATCGGCGTCGGCGTGAAGAAGTCGACGTCGGACCTGCTCGTCGCGAACTGCGACGAATTCATTTTCTACGACGACCTGGTGCGCGAGCAGCAGCGTGCGCTCGCCAAGCGCGAGCAGCAGCGTACCGGCAACGGCGGCGCGAAGCGCGCGGACGAGCCGTCGCGCAAGCCGGAGCTGGAAGCGCGGCGCAGCGAGGCGATCGCGCTCGCGGTCGAGACGTTCGATGCGCTCGCGTCGGAGCGCGACGACGTCGGCAAGATCTGGGCGTCGGTGCTCAAGAGCGCGATCAAGCGCCGCAAGCCCGACTTCAACGAGTCGTACTACGGCTTCCGCGCGTTCGGCAACCTGCTCGACGAAGCGCAGGCGCGCGGTCTGCTCGAAGTGGGGCGCGACGACAAGTCGGGCGCGTTCGTGTCGCGGCCGCGGCATCCCGTTGCGGCGGAGCCGGCGGCCACGCGCGAGGCGGGCGGGCACCATGGTCACGGCGGGCGCGACGCTGTACAGCCCGCGCGCGAGCCGCGCCGTCGCGGGCACGGCGCTCATGCGGGGGTGCCGGAGAGCACGCACGCGGATGCGGACGATGCAGCCGCCGTCGAGTTCGTCGACGAAGCGGCGATCGTCGCGGCGCAGGCGGCTGATGCGGCCGAAAGCACGGCGTCCGGCGAAGCGGTGGAGGCGGTGGATACGCATGGCGACGCGAAGGACGGTCGCAAGCGCACACGCAAGAGCGCCGCGAAGAAGGCCGGCGCGAAGAAGGGCGGTGATGCGAAGGGCGGCGATGCGAAGGGCGCTGCCCGCCATGGCGAAGCGAAGCCCGACGACGCGACGCACGACGGCGACAGGCATGGCCGAGACCAGCACGCGAACCCCGAGCATGCGGATACCAGGCATGCCGACCGCCAGCACGCGCGCGCCGCGCACGACGACGACCGGCGCGTAGCGCAGGCATCGGGTGAGCCCGTTGCGCCGGCGAGCGGCGCGACGCCGCGTGAACCGTCAGCGGCCGCACCGGTTGCCGAAGCGGCTGCCGAGGCGACGGGTGAAGCATCGAGCGAAGCGAAGCCGAAGAAACCGGCCCGCAAGACGGCGCCGCGCGCACGTCGCCCGCGCAAGACGGCAGCTGCGAGCGAATAACGGAGAATAGCGGCGGGTCGGCAGTTCGACGGGGGAACGTCGGTGCCGGTGCCGCCGTTTTCCCGCACCGTTGCCCCGCGCGGAGCACCTACGCCGATGGTCTGCGCAGGTCGCTTGCGCCGCTCACTCGCCGGCCACGGTCAGCGCGCCTGCATCGCCACGTCGATCACGACGCCTTTCGTGGATGGCCTACGGCGATCACAGGAGCCGACCGCTTGCACGGCTCACTCACCGACCACGGTCAGCCCACCTGCATCGCCACGTCGATCACGACGCCTTTCGTGGAGAGCTTGCAGCAATCACAAGCACCGACCGCTTGCACGGCTCATTCGCCGACCACGGTCAGCCCACCTGCATCGCCCCGTCGATCACGACGCCTTTCGCGGACGGCTTACGGCGATCACCTGAGCCAACCACCCACACCCCTCACTCCCCAGCCACCGCCGGCCCACCCGTATCGCCGCGCCGTCCGCGCCGCTTCTCGCTCCACACGCGCAGCCGGTCCATGTACAGATACACGACCGGCGTCGTATAGAGCGTCAGCACCTGCGACATGATCAGCCCGCCGGCGATCGCGATCCCGAGCGGCGCGCGCAGCTCGGCGCCGTCGCCGTGACCGAACGCGAGCGGCAGCGCGCCGAGCAGCGCCGCCATCGTCGTCATCATGATCGGCCGGAAGCGCAGCAGGCACGCCTCGTGGATCGCGTCGAACGACGACTTGTGGGCGTGGCGGGTCTGGTCGATCGCGAAGTCGACCATCATGATCGCGTTCTTCTTCACGATGCCGATCAGCAGGATCACGCCGATCAGCGCGATGATGCTGAACTCGGTCTTGCACAGCAGCAACGCGAGCAGCGCGCCGACGCCGGCCGACGGCAGCGTCGACAGGATCGTGATCGGGTGGATGTAGCTCTCGTACAGCACGCCGAGCACGATGTAGACGGCCAGCAGCGCGGCGAGGATCAGGATCGGCTGGTTGTTCGTCGATTGCTGGAACGCCTGCGCGGTGCCCTGGAAGCTGCCGACGATCGTCGGCGGCACGCCGATCCGCGCCATCGTCTCGTAGATCGCCTGGGTCGCCTGCGACAGCGACACGCCGGGCGGCAGGTTGAACGAAATCGTCGTCGCGACGAACAGGCCCTGATGGTTGACCGACAGCGGCGTCGTGCTCGGGCCGAACGTCGCGATCGCCGACAGCGGGATCATCGTCGACTTGGACGTCGACACCGCGGCGCCCGACGACGCGCTCGACTTGCCGCTCGACGCGATCGCGTTCAGCGCCTGGTTGCGCGCCGAATCGGCCGCGATCGCCGCGGCGCTGGTCGCGGCCGTGCCGGCGCTCGACGTGCCGGCCGCCGTCGCGACGAAGGTGCCGGCCGTCGCGTTGGTCGTCTGCGAACCGTTGGCGCTGCCGCCCGACGTGCTGATCCACACCTGCTCGAGCATCTCCGGGCTCTGCCAGTACTTCGGCGCGACTTCCATCACGACGTGGTACTGGTTCAGCGGGTTGTAGATCGTCGACACCTGGCGCTGGCCGAAGGCGTCGTACAGCGTGTTGTCGATCTGCGAGGGCTTGATGCCGAGCCGCGCGGCCGTCGCCCGGTCGATCGTCACCATCGCCTCGAGGCCGCCTTGCTGCTGATCGGAGTTCACGTCGGTGAGCTCGGGGCGCTTTTGCAGCGCTTCGGTCAGCAGCGGCCCCCATTTGTACAGCTCGGCGCTCGAATCGCCGAGCAGCGTGAACTGGTACTGCGCGTTGCTCTGCCGGCCGCCCACGCGAATGTCCTGCGCGGCCTGCAGGAACGTGCGCGCGCCCGCGACCTGCGACAGCGGCTGACGCAGTTGCTGGATCACCTGATCGGCCGACAGCTTGCGCTCGGTGCGGTCCTTCAGCGTGACGAACATGAAGCCCGAATTGGTCTGCGAGCCGCCGGTGAAGCCCGCGACGCTCTTCACGTTCGGGTTGCCCTGCACGATGCGCATCATCTCCGAGAATTTCAGCTTCATCGCCTGGAACGACGTCGACTGGTCGGCCTGGATGCCGCCGATCATCAGCCCGGTGTCCTGCTGCGGGAAGAAGCCCTTCGGCACGACGATGTACAGATACACGTTCAGCCCGACCGTCGCGAACAGGATCAGCAGCACCAGCAGCGGGCGGCGCAGCGCCCACGACAGCGTGCGCTCGTAGCCGCGCTGCATCCGCGCAAAGCAGCGCTCGAGGAACCGGCCGATGCGGCCTTCCTCGTGCACGTCGTGCGCTTCGCGCAGCAGCCGCGCGCACATCATCGGCGTGACGGTGAGCGACACCGCGAGCGACACGCCGATCGCGAGCGACAGCGTCAGCGCGAATTCGCGGAACAGCCGCCCGACGATGCCGCCCATCAGCAGGATCGGCAGGAACACCGCGACCAGCGACAGGCTCATCGACAGCACCGTGAAGCCGACCTCGCGCGCGCCGTCGAACGCCGCCTGCAAGCGCGGCTTGCCGTTCTCGATGTGGCGCGTGATGTTCTCGAGCACGACGATCGCGTCGTCGACGACGAAGCCGGTCGCGACGATCAGCGCCATCAGCGACAGGTTGTCGATCGAGAAGCCGAGCAGGTACATCGCGCCGAACGTGCCGACGATCGAGATCGGCACCGCGACGCTCGGAATCAGCGTCGCGCGCCAGTTGCGCAGGAACAGGAACACGACCATCACGACCAGGCTGATCGCGATCAGCAGCGTGCGCTCGGTGTCCTTCAGCGACGCGCGGATCGTGGTCGAACGGTCGAGCACCGGCGTGACCGTGATGTCGGCCGGCAGCGAGGCGGTGAGCTGCGGCAACGCCGCGTTCACGCGGTCGATCGTCTCGATGATGTTCGCGCCGGGCGAGCGGTACAGAATCACGAGCACCGCGCGCTTGCCGTTCGACAGCCCGAGGTTGCGCAAATCCTCGACCGAATCGACGACGTCGGACAGGTCGGACAGCCGCACGGCCGCGCCGTTGCGGTACGCGACCACCAGGTCGCTGTACTGCGACGCGCGCGACGCCTGGTCGTTGGTATAGAGCTGGTAGTGCGTCGGGCCGAACTCGATCGCGCCCTTCGGGCTGTTCGCGTTCGCGGACGCCAGCGCGGCCCGCACGTCCTCGAGGCCGATCCCGTAGTGGAACAGCGCCTGCGGCTCGAGCTCGACGCGCACGGCCGGATTCGCGGAGCCGCTGATCGCCACCTGGCCGACCCCGTCGATCTGCGACAGCGACTGCTGCAGCACCGTCGAGGCGGCGTCGTACAGCTTCGCCGGCGACGACGTCTCCGACGTCAGCGCCACGACCATGATCGGCGAGTCGGCCGGGTTGACCTTGCGGTAGGTCGGATTGCTCTTGAGCGACGTGGGCAGATCGGCGCGCGCCGCGTTGATCGCGGCCTGCACGTCGCGCGCGGCGCCGTCGATGTCGCGGTTCAGCCCGAACTGCAGCACGATCCGCGCGTTGCCGACGGTGCTGGTCGAGGTCATCTCGCTGACGTCGGCGATCGAGCCGAGATGCCGCTCGAGCGGGCTCGTCACGCTGGTCGCGACGGTTTCGGGGCTCGCGCCCGGCAGCGACGCCTGCACCAGGATGGTCGGGAAGTCGACCTGCGGCAGCGGCGACACCGGCAGCCGGATGAACGCGAACAGCCCCGCGAGCGCGACGCCGAGCGCGAGCAGCGTCGTCGCGACGGGGCGGGTGATGAACGGGCGCGACAGGTTCATCGCTTACGCACCGGTCCGCTTGCCGGCGCCGGGGCCGTGCCGCTCGAACCAGCCGCGCGTCCGGCGCGCGAGGCTGTCGAAGCCGAGATAGATCACCGGCGTCGTGAACAGCGTCAGCACCTGCGACACGATCAGGCCGCCCGCGATCGCGATGCCGAGCGGCTGGCGCAGCTCGGAGCCCGCGCCGGCGCCGACGATCAGCGGCACCGCGCCGAGCAGCGCGGCGAGCGTCGTCATCAGGATCGGCCGGAAGCGCAGCAGGCACGCCTGGTAGATCGCCTCGCGCGGCGGCTTGCCTTCGACGCGCTCGGCTTCGAGCGCGAAGTCGATCATCATGATCGCGTTCTTCTTGACGATGCCGATCAGCAGCACGATGCCGATGATGCCGATGATGTCGAGGTCGTGGCCGGTGATCATCAGCGCGAGCAGCGCGCCGACGCCGGCCGACGGCAGCGTCGACAGGATCGTGATCGGATGGATGTAGCTCTCGTACAGCACGCCGAGCACGATGTACATCGTGACGATCGCCGCCAGGATCAGGAACAGCTGGTTCGACAGCGACGCCTGGAACGCGAGCGCCGCGCCCTGGAAGCGCGTCTGGAACGAGCCGGGCAGGCCGATGTCGTGCTCGGCCGCGCCGATCGCCTTCACGGCCTCGCCGAGCGACGCGCCCGGCGCGAGGTTGAACGAGATCGTGGTCGACGGGAACTGCGACAGGTGCGCGACCAGCAGCGGCGACGGCCGTTCGTGGAACGTCGCGATCGACGCGAGCGGCACCTGGCCGCCGCCGGCCGACGGCAGATAGATGTCGTTCAGCGACTGCGCGTAATGCTGCTCGCGGGGCTCCGATTCGAGAATCACGCGGTACTGGTTCGACTGCGTGAAGATGGTCGACACGATGCGCTGGCCGAACGCGTCGTACAGCGCGTTGTCGACGGTCGCCGGCGTGATGCCGAAACGCGCGGCGCTCGCGCGGTCGATCTCGACGTAGACCGACTGCCCGTTGCTCTGCAGATCGGTCGCGACGTCGGCGAGCGACGCTTCCTGCTGCAGCCGCGCGACGAGCTTCGGCACCCAGGTCGCGAACTCTTCGGGGTTCGGGCTCGTCAGCATGAACTGGTATTGCGTCGGGCTCACGGTCGAGTCGATCGTCAGATCCTGCACGGCCTGCATGAACAGCGAGATGCCGGTCACGTTCGCGACGCGCCGCTGCAGGTCGCGAATGATCTGCGCGGCCGACTCGCTGCGCGCGTCGCGCGCCTTCAGGTTGATCAGCATGCGGCCGCTGTTAAGCGTGATGTTGGTGCCGTCGACGCCGATGAACGACGTGAGGCTCTCGACGTTCGGATCCTTCAGGATCTCGGCGGCGAGCGCCTGCTGGCGCTCGGCCATCGCGCCGTACGAGATCGACTGCGGCGCCTGCGTGATCGCCTGGATCACGCCGGTGTCCTGCGCGGGAAAGAAGCCCTTCGGCACGTACACGTAGAGCAGCGCGGTCAGCGCGAGCGTGAGCAGCGCGACCACCAGCGTCGAGCGCTGGCGGTTCAGCACCCATTCGAGCGCGACCGCGTAGCGGGCGATCACCCAGTCGATCGCGCGGTGCACGCGCGCTTCGAAGCGATGGCTTTCATGCGGCGGCGAATGGCGCAGCAGCGTCGCGCACATCATCGGCACGAGCGTGAGCGACACGATCGCCGAGATCACGATCGTCACCGCGAGCGTGATCGCGAATTCGTGGAACAGGCGTCCGACCACGTCGCCCATGAACAGCAGCGGGATCAGCACGGCGATCAGCGACACCGTCAGCGAGATGATCGTGAAGCCGATCTGCTTCGAACCCTTTAGCGCGGCCTCGAGCCCGGAGTCGCCTTCCTCGACGTAGCGCGCGATGTTCTCGATCATCACGATCGCATCGTCGACGACGAAGCCGGTCGCGATGGTGAGCGCCATCAGCGACAGGTTGTTCAGCGAGAAGCCGGCCATGTACATCACCGCCAGCGTACCGATCAGCGACAGCGGCACCGACAGGCTCGGGATGAGCGTCGCGTACACGTTCGCGAGGAACAGGTACATCACCAGCACGACCAGCGCGACCGCGAGCAGCAGCTCGAACTGCACGTCGCGCACGGCGGCGCGGATCATCGTCGTGCGGTCAGTGACGATCTGCACGTCGAGTGCGGCGGGCAGCGTCTCCTGGAGCTTCGGCAACTGCGCCTTGATCGCGTCGACGGTCGCGATCACGTTCGCGCCCGGCTGGCGCTGCACGTTCAGGATGATCGCCGGCTCCGCATTCACCCAGGCGCCGAGCTTGGTGTTCTCCGAGCCGGCGACGATCTGCGCGACGTCGGTGAGCATCACCGGGCGGCCGTTCTTGTATGCGACCACCGCGTCGTTGTACTGGTCGGCGCTCGTGAGCTGGTCGTTCGCGTTGATCGTGTAGGCGCGCGTCGGGCCGTCGAAATTGCCCTTCGGCGTGTTGACGTTCAGGTTCGAGATCGTCGTGCGCAGATCGTCGAGGTTCATCCCGTACTTCGCGAGCGCGGTCGGGTTCGCCTGGATCCGCACGGCCGGCCGGTTGCCGCCCGACAGGCTCACCAGGCCGACGCCCGCGATCTGCGAGATCTTCATCGCGAGGCGCGTGTCGGTCAGGTCCTGCACCTGCGTGAGCGGCAGCGTCTTCGACGTGATCGCGAGCGTGATCACCGGCGCGTCGGCCGGGTTCACCTTCGCATAGATCGGCGGGGCAGGGAGATCGGACGGCAGCAGGTTGCCGGCCGCGTTGATCGCGGCCTGCACTTCCTGCTCGGCGATGTCGAGCGGCAGGTCGAGCGAGAACTGTAGCGTGATCACCGATGCGCCGGCCGAGCTCTGCGACGACATCTGGTTCAGCGACGGCATCTGCCCGAACTGCCGCTCGAGCGGCGCGGTGACCGACGACGTCATCACCTCCGGGCTCGCGCCCGGATAGAAGGTCTGGACCTGGATCGTCGGATAGTCGACTTCGGGCAGCGCGGCGAGCGGCAGGAAGCGCAGCGCGACGAGGCCGGCCAGCATGATCGCGGCCATCAGCAGCGCAGTGCCGACCGGCCGGAGAATGAACAGGCGGGATGGATTCATCGAGCGGCCCGCGCGTTACGGGGCCGACGCGGCCGCTGCGTGCGACGCGCCGGTGCGGTGGCCGCCGCGATGGGCGCCCGTGCGCGATGCGTCCGATGCACTGGTTGTGCCTGAAGCCCCCGACGCGCCGTTCGGCTTGTCGGCGGGGATCGAGATCTTCGAGCCTTCGCGCAGGCGATCGGAGCCGTCGGTGACCACGCGCTCTCCGACCGCGACGCCGCTGACGATGCTCGTGCGCTCGCCGTCGACCGGGCCGGTCTTGACCTTGCGCACCGTCACCGTGTTGTCGGGCTTGACGACGTACACGAACTGGCCGATCGAGCCGGTCAGCACCGCCGAGGTCGGCACGATCGTCGCATTGCGGATCACGTCGATGAGCAGCCGCGTGTTGACGAACTGATTCGGGAACAGCCGCCCCGTGGTGTTCGCGAACGTGGCACGCAGCTTCACCGTGCCGGTGCTCGTGTCGATCTGGTTGTCGAGCGTCTCGAGCGAGCCCGTCTCGAGCGGCACGGTGTTGTTGCGGTTGTAGGCGGTGACCGACAGCTTGCGGCCCGCGTTCACCTGCTCGAGGATCGCCGGCAGGTTGTCTTCCGAGGTCGTGAAGATCACGCTGATCGGCTGCAGCTGCGTGATCACGACGATCCCGTTCGTGTCGCCCGGCGTCACGTAGTTGCCGGCGTCGACCTGACGCAGGCCGACGCGGCCCGCGACCGGCGCGGTGATGCGCGCGTACGTGAGATTGAGCTTCGCGGAGTCGATCGCGGCCTGGTCGGTTTTCACCGTGCCTTCATATTGCTTGACGAGCGACGCCTGCGTGTCGACCGTCTGCGATGCGATCGAGTCCTGCGACAGCAGCGTCTGATAGCGTTTCAGATCGAGACGCGCGGTCGCGAGCAGCGCCGCGTCGCGCGCATGCGTGCCTTCGGCGTTCTCGAGCGAGACCTGGTACGGGCGCGGATCGATCTGCGCGAGCAGGTCGCCTTTCTTCACGATCTGGCCTTCCTGGAACGCGACCGACTGCAGGTAGCCCGACAGCTGGCTCTTGACGGTGACGTTCGCGAGCGGCGTCACGGTGCCGAGTGCGGACAGCACGATCGGCATCTCGCCTTGCGTCGCGGTTGCGACCGACACGGGCTGCGGCACGTTCGCCATCGCAGCGGGGCCGCCGCGGCCGCGATGGCCGCCGCCGGCCATCGCGCCGGACGCCGGGCCGGCGGCGCCGGGGGCGTCGGCGGGCGTGCGCCGCCACGGATGCCACCACAGCAGGCCGCCGACGATGACGACCGCGAGCGTGCCGATCGCGAGCGTGCGGCGCGGGCGCCGCGCGGCAGTTGGGGCAGGGTCCTTCGAAGGGGGCGTGGGCTTGGGTTGGTTGTCCATCGTGTTCTGTCGGGAAGGCGGCGCGGCGTGCCGGTAGGCGCCGTACACGCGGTAAACGCGGCAAATGCGCCGATCGCGCCGATCGCGCGTGCGCACGCAGCGCCGGCGGGGCCGGCTCGGTCCGGCCCGTCGGATCCGCGCGGGAAAGAGCGCATTGTGCGCCGCGGCTGCGGCGCGACGATGGGCATGATCCTACGTGCCGTCCCCGCTACAGTCCAGTGGCCCATCTTTCAACGGGTTACGGCCGTTACAGCACACGAAGAACGCGACGCGACGATGACGAATCGATTACACGACGCTGCGCCGCGCCGGCGAGCCGCCGATCTCGCGCGTGATCTTCGCGATGCATTCGTGCAGCGCGGGCACCACGTGTTCCTGCAGCCATTCGGGCGAGCACTGGCTCGACGCGCCGCCGCAGTTCACCGAATAGCGCTGGCCCGACGGCCCGACGAACCCGGCCGCAACGGCGTTCAGCCCTTCGCGCCACTCGCCGACCGCGAGCGCATGGCCGTCGCGGAGCGCTTCGTCGAGGCCGGATTTCAGGCGCGCCGACACGAGCGGCCAGTCGTCGCCGGCCGTCGCGCGCAGCGCGTCGAGCAGCGTGTCGCGCTCGTCGTCCTCGAGCGCCGCGAGATACGCGCGGCCGACCGCCGTGCGCGCGATGTCCATCCGCGAGCCGATTTCCAGACGCGTGACCAGCACCGCCGAGCGCGGCCGGATCACGTCGATCGCGACCATGTCGAGCCGGTCGCGCACCGCGAGGTGCACCGACAGCGACGTGCGTTCGGCCAGTTCGATCATGAACGGCCGCGAGCGTGCGCGAATGTCGAAGTTGCGCAGGAAGCCGTGGCTCAGCTCGAGGACGGACGCCGTCAGCACGAAGCGTTCGCTGTCGGGCAACTGGAACAGGAAGCCGGCGCTGACGAGCGTCGCGGTGATACGCGATACCGTCGGCTTCGGGATACCGGTCAATTCGGTCAGCTCGCGATTGCTGACCGGGGCGTCGGCCGCAGCGATGCGGCGCAGCACGGCGAGACCGCGCGCGAGGGCGGTGATCTCGTCCGGCGACGATTCGCGATCTCGGGGCGCAGGAGGCGTTACAGATGTCGACACGTGCGGTTCTCTCTATTTCCGAAACTCGATTTCAATTTTGTTAGAATTGTACGATGATTGTCAAAACATGCATGTTCCATGGGTGAATCGTTCATCGTATGACATTTTACGGGTTCACCCTTGGGTTTACTGGGGAAACCGCCAACTCACTATTGCCGGAAAGTGAAGAGGCCGGTGCAAATACCGCTTGACTTGGCGGCCGGAAACGGAAAGAATGTCTCACGTTTTCGAAACATCGTTTCAGGAGTTTAACCCGCTACGGTGTTTCGCGCAGTCTCTCAGGTTCTAGCACGGCCCTCGGAATGGCTAGAACTTTTTTAGCGCCACGGTCTCCGTGGCGCTTTTTTTTGCCCGCCGCCGACGCAACGCCGACACCTGCGGCCGAACGCCGCAGTTTCCCCGACAGCGCAGTCTACCGCGTCAACCGCGAGTCTATCGCCCGGCCGCGTCGTCGTTCGCACCGCCTTCATCGCCGTGCAAAAAAAAGCGCGACGCCCGCAATGGGCATCGCGCAGAAGACGGCGTGGAGCGCCGACGAATGAAACGTGACGATGAAGCGGGGCGCCGCGCGCCCCGGTTGACGCTCAGGCCTTCGCGAGCTTGATGCTGGTCGGCTCGGCCGTCAGATAGCCGACGCTTGCGCCGAAGCGGTCCTTGAAGTTCGCGCGCACGAGCGGATCGAGCGTCGGCTTGACCTTGTCGTGCAGCGGCGTCTCCCAGTCGCCCGCGTGCTGGAAGTTGCTCATGATGTAGGTCCAGCCGTTGATCTCGTCCACCGCGTGCAGGCCCGTCGATTCGGCGCCCGCCGGGCACGACAGCACGCGCGTGAGGGCTTTCGTGTCGACGTTGTACGCCCACAGGAAGTTGTTCACGTGCATGCCCGAGTCTTCGCCGATGAAGAGCGTGCGCAGCTTCTCCGAGAACTTCAGGTTGTCGGGGTTCGCGATCTTGTCCGGGTTCGCAAGGTTGCCGAGCGCGTCGGCGGCGGCCAGGTCCTCACCGACCAGCGCGGCCGGCGCGCTCATGTCGACCGGCACCCAGTCGCTGTCGATCGAGGCGCCCGTCGTGTCGCGCTGGCTGCCCTTCAGGTTCAGCGCGTAGACGGCGCCCGCGGCGATCTTCTTGTCGAGCGCGACGTCGCGCGACACCGCGTTGCCCTTGATCATCGACGTCTCGATCCGCGACATCGCCGAGTAGACGATCTTGTCGCGCGCGTTGACCGTCGTGCCCTCGAGCTTCGTGAACGCCATGCTGCCGCCGATCAGCGCCGCGTAGCGGTGCGTCTCCAGGAACGCGGCGGCCTTTTCCATCCCCGGCTTCACGCGAATCCAGTTGAACTTGCCGCCGAAGTGGATCTTCGTATAGCTCGCGTCGGCCGGATCGACCGTCGCGACGTCCATGATGTCCGACGCCTTCAGCGTGTTCGCGAGCGTCTCGATCTCGCTGCTCGTCGCATGGCCGATCCTGATCCACGTGAGCGTCGCGCTGCCGGCGCCGGCCGAGGTCGTCTGCGTCCATTTCGCGACGTACAGCGTGCCGGCCGACAGGTCGGCCGCCTTGTCGGCGACGAACATGAACAGGCCGCCGTTGGTCGCGTCGTCGCCCATCATCACGGTGCGCTGGTCCGGCATCACCTGGATCAGCTCGTGCGAGATGCGGCCGAGACAGTAGTGCTTCTTCACCGTGCCGGTGCCGTCCGGATTCACCGTGATCTCGGGCAGATGGCCGTAGTGGTAGGGGTTCGCCTTCGTCTCGTCGCCGAACGTGTTGCGGCTGAACGCCTTGAACTGCGCGTCGGTCGCGGCCTTCGTCGCGTCCGGCTCGTATTCCTCGCTCGACAGGTGCGTGCCCCACGGCGACAGGCTCGCGCCGCAGGTGATCCACAGCCCGTGCGCCTTCGACGTGTCGACGTTGTGATACTTGACGACCTTCAGCGCGCCGGTGGCCGGATCCTGGTCGAGCGTGATGACCGCGATCGGCGACGGCAGCTGGCCGTACTGCGACGCGCTCGCCTGGTCGCGCGTCGTGTATTCGAACTGCACGACGGCGAACACCGTGTTGCCCTTCACGCCCGCCACGTTCGCGTTCTTCAGCGTCAGCAGCGAGCTGCCGTCCGGGCAGTCCGAATAGAACTGGCGCTCCTTGCCGGCCACCGAGCGGTCGATGATCGGCTGGTTGTTGATGTCGTAGTAGCCGCCCGCGAGGATCGTGCCGCCTTTGCCGTCCGGCACCATGTCGCCCGTCACGAAGAACGGCCGGTACGCGAGCTTGAAGTTGCGCGACGAGCCGTCCGAGAACGACACCGCCAGCGTCGAGCCCACCGTCGTGGCGGCCATCGCGCCCGGATTGTCGAGCGTCGGCGCGGCCATCGCGGCGAACGCGGCCGACGCATAGGCGGCGGCCGGCGTGGCCGTCGGATTGTCGCCGCCGCCGCAGCCGGTCAACAGGGCCGGCAGCGCGAGGCCGGAAAGGGGCAGCATCGGCGCCCCGGCGAGGATCTTCAGGGCCTGACGACGGGAAGCATTGGGCAACGCGGGCATGTGGAGTCCAGTTTCAGATGTTGGAAGAATGGCTTTCGTCGTGCAGGCGAGCGGCAAGCAAGACGAAGGCAAGTTGAAAACTGGACGGAAGTGTAGGGACGCTAGATGAAAGTTTTTTGAATTGAAAACGTAATGATGAGGCGGGTCTGCGTGAGGCGGGTCTGCGTGAGGCGGGCGGCCCGACGCCCGCCTCACGCGCCGACGACGCTCAGTCGCGCTCCGGCGTCGCCGAGATGCGGTGGATCGACAGATCCGCGCCGTCGAACTCGGCTTCGCGATCGAGCCGCAGGCCGACGGTCGCCTTCAGCGCGCCGTACACCAGCGTGCCGCCCGCGGTGGCGATCGCGATGCCGCCCAGCGTGCCGATCAGCTGCGACATGAACGACACGCCGCCGAGGCCGCCGAGCGCGGGCATCCCGAACACGCCGGCCGCGAGGCCGCCGAGCGCGCCGCACATACCGTGCAGCGGCCACACGCCGAGCACGTCGTCGATGCGCCACTTGTTCTGCACGCAGGTGAACATCGCGACGAACAGCGCGCCGGCCGCGGCGCCGGTGACGAGCGCCCCGATCGGGTGCATCACGTCGGAGCCCGCGCACACCGCGACGAGGCCGGCGAGCGGACCGTTGTACGTGAAGCCCGGGTCGTTGCGGCCGGCCATCCACGCGGCGAGCGTGCCGCCGACCATCGCCATCAGCGAGTTCACGGCGACGAGGCCGCTGATCTTGTCGAGCGTCTGCGCGCTCATCACGTTGAAGCCGAACCAGCCGACCGCCAGCACCCACGCGCCGAGCGCGAGGAACGGAATGTTCGACGGCGGATGCGCGGCGATGCGGCCGTCCTTCGCATAGCGGCCGTGGCGTGCGCCGAGCAGCAGCACGGCCGGCAGCGCGACCCAGCCGCCAAAGGCATGGACGACGACCGAGCCCGCGAAGTCGTGGAACGGCGCGCCGAAGGCGTGCGTGAGCCACGCCTGCACGCCGAAGCGCTCGTTCCACGCGATCCCTTCGAAGAACGGATAGATGAAGCCGACGATGATCATCGTGGCGACGAGCTGCGGATTGAATTTCGCGCGTTCCGCGATGCCGCCGGACACGATTGCCGGGATGGCCGCGGCGAACGTCAGCAGGAAGAAGAAGCGCACCAGCGCGTAGCCGTTGTGCTGCGACAGCGAGCCGATGTCGTCGAAGAATTCGACGCCGTACGCGATCGTGTAGCCGATGAAGAAGTACGCGAGCGTCGACACCGAGAAGTCGACCAGGATCTTCACCAGCGCGTTGACCTGGTTCTTCTTGCGGACCGTGCCAAGTTCGAGGAAAGCGAAGCCCGCGTGCATCGCGAGCACCATGACGGCGCCGATCAACAGGAACAGTGTGTCGACGCCGGATTTCAGACCATCCATGCCGTTACATCCTTGCGCAAAAAATGGGCAAGGAATGCAAATTTCGAGCCAAGTTGGTGAGTGAGTGCGTGTAGTTGGTGCGAAGTGCCGTGCGGCGCGGCTTTCCGGTGAGGGTTGCACGAAAACGGGGCGAGCTGCCGACGGCGTCATTTCGGCAGAAAACGCACGCGTGCGGTGCGGGGTGTGCGCAACTGGTGCGCGTGCTGGCGCGTGTGGCGCGTGGTGGTGCGGTGCGATGCGCCGGTCTGGTGCGTCAGTGGCGCGTGAACATGTGGCGCGGGCGGCGCAGCCGCAGCGCGCGGGCGGTCCAATAGGTGGCGACGGCGGCGAGCCCGAGCGCGGCGATTGCCAGCGAGGCGAAGCCGGTGACCGATTGTCCGTGGCCGTCGGGGCCGAGAATGCCCTGCACGACGATCAGCGCCGCCGTCCAGAAGCCGATCACTGCCTGGGCGAGCAGGCGCGCGGATGCGACGCGGCGCGGGCGGCCGTCGTCGCGAAAGCGCCGCGCGGCTGGCGCGCGAAGACACACGAACAGGCTGGTGGCGAGTGCCGCGGCCAGCGCGATGAACCAGTCGATGAGAAAAGCCATAAGGAGCGGGAGGCGAACGAAACGGTTGTAGGCCTGCCGACTTTAGTGGCGTTGCGCAGGCGCTTGAATCAGACGAATTCGAAATTGCACGGCATGTTCGATCGCGACGCTTCATGGCTGCGGTGACACAGGCGGTATCATCGACACCGGTCCAACCAACCAGGCCGTACGTGCATGGCCGGAGATTGCTGATGAAGATGAAGACTTGGCCGGCGCGACGCGCGCCCGGCGCAATGCTGGCGGCTGCGGCCGCCGCTACGGTGCTGTTGCTCGCGGGCTGCGAGAAGTCCGGCGCACCGGCGAACCAACCCGATACGGCCGCGAGCGCGGCCGCCGATGCCGCGAACCATGCGGCCCAGGCGCTCGACCAGGTAGCGAGCACCGTGAGCCAGCAGCTCAATGCCGCGAAGGCCGGCATCGCGTCGGCTGCGTCTGCGGTGCCGCCGCTTTCCGCGAGCGGGCTGGCATCGGCCGCGCAGGCGCAGTTCGATGCGGCCGCGTCGGCGGTCGTCGCGCATGCGGCGTCCGAAGCCGGCGCGAAGATGGCCGAGGCCGGCAAGAAGCTCCAGCAGTGGAGCCAGCAGAACGCGGCCGGCGCAAAGCCTGCCAGCGGCCAGTGACGGCGCGCTTGCGCAAGTCGTTAAATGTAATTATAGTTGTTACACATTGTCGCCGGTCGCGGTTCGGGCCGGCGTCGTTGAGCGAGTGACGAATGAATACCAGCAGCCGGTTCGCGTTTGCCGTGCACGTGCTTGCCTTGCTGTCGATGCAGGACGGCGTGCCGTTGTCGTCCGAGATCATCGCGGGCAGCGTGAACACGAACCCGGCGCTGATCCGGCGGCTGCTGTCGATGCTGGCGGCGGCCGGGCTGACCACGTCGCAGCTCGGCGCGGGCGGCGGGGCGCTGCTCGCGCGCGAGCCGGGCGACATCTCGCTGCTCGACGTGTATCGCGCGGTCGACGATGCGCAATTGTTCGCGCTCCATCGCGAGGCGCCGAATCCGGCGTGCATGGTCGGGCGGCACATCCAGGGCGTGCTGATCGACTATATCGGCGATGCGCAGCGCGCGATGGAAGCATCGCTCGCCACGCGCACGCTCGCCGACGTCACGGCGGACGTGCTCGCATCGGAGCAACGCAGCGGCGCGGGGTAGGGCGCCGGCTGGTGAAGGCGCTGGGGCGGCGCCTGGTGGACCGCGCGGTGGTTCGCGCAACGGAGTTCGCTCCGTTTTTTTTGGCCTTATATGTAATCGCTGTAGTTACTTTTATTTCTGGAGAATCGACATGACGCACCATCCGTTGAACATCGCGCTGTTCGGCGCCACCGGGATGATCGGCTCGCGCATCGCCGCTGAAGCGGCCCGCCGCGGCCATCGCGTGACCGCGTTGTCGCGCCGACCGGGCGCGGCCGGCGACGGCATCGTCGCGCAGGCGGCCGACCTGTTCGAGCCGGCCAGCATTGCGGCCGTGCTGCCGGGTCACGACGTGGTCGCGAGCGCATACGGCCCGCAGCAGGACGATGCCGCGAAGGTCGTCGCGGCCGCGCGGGCGCTCGTGGCGGGCGCACGGCAGGCCGGGCTGAAGCGGCTCGTCGTGGTCGGCGGCGCGGGTTCGCTCGAAGTCGCGCCCGGCCGGCAACTGGTCGACACCGACGGCTTCCCGCAGGCGTACAAGGCGGTCGCGCTGGCGCATCGCGAAGCGCTCGACTATCTGAAAACGGTCGGCGATCTCGACTGGACGTTCTTCGCGCCCGCCGCACTGATCGCGCCCGGCGAGCGCACCGGCACGTTCCGCACCGGCGCGGGCACGCTGATCGCCGACGCGCACGGCGACAGCCGGATCTCGGCGGAGGATTACGCCGTCGCGTTCGTCGATGCGCTCGAGCAGCACAGCTTCGTGCGCGAGATCGCGACCGTCGCGTATTGACCGCTGCCGCGCCGCCGCGCCGTCCATGCGCGGCGGCCGCCGTTGTCGTGACTTCAGGCGATTTCACCCGAACGGGTGAAGTCGCCTGTTTCGTTTGACGGGCGGCGTAACTCGGCGCCGCCCGCGCCCGAACCGGGGGTGAGGCGGTGTCGGATGCGCGCGGATTGGTATTTATCCCGGTCGACGGCAGCGAGTGCTTTCCATATTGTTCCCCGTTATGCTGGATGCATAGAAAAAATTTCTATCTACGAGGGACCAGATAAATGGATGCCATCGATCGCAAGCTGCTGGAGCTGTTGCAGGCGGACGCCACATTGCCGATCGCCGAACTCGCGCAGCGCGTGAACCTGTCGCAGACGCCGTGCTGGAAGCGCGTGCAGCGACTGAAGGAAACCGGCGCGATCCGTGCGCAGGTCGCGCTGTGCGACCCGCGCAAGCTCGGCGTCGGCACCACCGTGTTCGTCGCGATCCGCACGAACCAGCACACCGAGGAGTGGGCCCAGCGCTTTACGCAAGTCGTGCGCGACATGCCGGAAGTCGTCGAGGTCTATCGGATGAGCGGCGAAACCGACTATCTGCTGCGTGTCGTGGTGGCGGGCATCGACGATTACGACCGCGTGTACAAGCAGCTGATCCGCATGGTGCCGCTGTTCGACGTGAGCTCGTCGTTCGCCATGGAGCAGATCAAGTATTCGACCGCGTTGCCGGTGCGCGACGTGTCCGAGCTGGCGTAACGCGGTGCGCGCGCACATCGGTCGGCGCTGTGCGGCGTGTTGCCTGCCCGTCAGCGGCGCGCGCCCGCGCACGGAAACGATGTTCGACGGAAAACCAGGGGCGCAGTGCGACGGCGCAACCCGGCGCGTCGTAACGGGCGCAAGCGCGTAGAATGCCCGCTTCGACGAATTCGACGGAGCCGCACCGGCCATGAACGATCAGCGCAAGAAGAACCCAGTCCGCAACGTGAGCATCCTGATCGTCGTGGCCGTACTCCTGGTGATCGGGACGATCATGTACAACGCGATCTCGCAGAAGCACGCGTACGACGAAGCCCACCCGGCCGAGGCCGCGAGCGCCGCGTCGCACTGACGTCGGCGCGGGCGCGCAGCCGCAGGCGCGTGCTCTACGGGGCGGGAGCGATGTGCGCCTAAGAGGCGTGAGGCGTGACGACGCGCTCTGTTGCGTCGGGACCGACGCGGCCGCCGAAGCCTGCGCTCGCCTCCGAAGGCTGCCGTCGCTGCCCACGCCGGTCCACCGGCCGATCGACATCAGCACGGCATCGGCAACACGTGGAACAGCAGAATGCGCTCACGCACCGTGTTAATCGCGCGCGGAATCACGCGTCACGAGGCACGCGCGGCCGGGAAGATCGGCCGGTCGAACCATTGCGCACCCGCTTAGTCACGCCGGCAGCCGGATGACGCTCGCGTCCTTGCGGATCAGCAGCGATGACGCCAGCATCTGCTTGCACTGGTGCGCGAGAACCTTCAGGTCGTGCGTGAGGTCGGCGCCCACGGCGTCCGATTTTTCCGCCGACACGACCATTTCGTCGAGCGCGCGCGTGATCTGTCTGGTCGTATCGAGATGGTCGGCCTGCGGCGGCTCGCCGGCTTCCGCCTTTTCGAGGTTGTCGAGCACGGCGGACAGGCCGCGATGCAGCGCGTCATCGTGAACGCGCTGCCCGTCTGCCGCGCATGTGCTGCGAATCAGCGGCGCGGCGGCGGTGATCTGCGCGCCGAGCACGTGGGCCTGCACCAGCAGGTCGTTGAGTTCGGCGACGAAGCGCTGGTGCGCCTTCGGCTCGATCATCATGCGCTGGAACGCCTGCCCGAGGTTCGCGAATGCGATGTGCACGTCCTTGCGCGCGAGGCGGTAGCGATAGTCGTCGTCGAGCGCGGTGGACGGCGCTTCGATCGCCGCGGCAACGACCGGCACGGCAGCCGCGCCGTCCGCGACCGGCACGGCAGGCGCCGAGGCGCCGCGCCCGGCGCGCCACGCCGCCTCGAAATACTTGCGGGTCGAGCTCAGCATGTCGGTCACGAGCTTGCCCATCAGCCGGTATTCCCAGTACGGGAAGAGCCGGCTCGCGGCGATCGCGATCATGCAGCCGACCACGGTGTCGATCGCGCGCTCGCCGATGATGCGCATGCTGCCCGGCGCGAGCAGGTGGAACATCAGCAGCACGTACGACGAAGTGAACACGACGCTCGCCGCATAGTTGAACAGAAGCAGGCTGTAGCTCATCACCATCGATCCGAACATGATCGCGATGAGCACGTGCGGCTCCTTCACCGAATAGATCAGCGCGATGCTCGCCGCGCAGCCGATCAGCGTTCCGACGATACGTTGCGCGTTGCGCTGCTTGGTCAACGAGTAGCCCGGCTTCAGGATGATGATGGTCGTCATCACGATCCAGTAGGCATTCGTGAGCGGCAGCAGCCTGCCGAGCCAGAAGCCGACCGCGACGGCGATCGTCACGCGCAGCGCGTGGCGAAAGCTCGGCGAGCGCATGTTCAGGTTCGAGAAGATCAGCAGCGGCGACATCCGGCGCCGCTGCAGGAACCGCACGAGCGCCTTGTCGATCTTCAGTTCGGTCTGCTGCGGATCGGCGCGGCCCGACAGGTTGCGGCGCATCCGGTCGATCAGCCGCGTCGCGCTCCAGATCCGCCGGAACGTCGCGAGCACGGCCGCGTACGCCTCGGCATTGGCCGCCGCGAAGTTCTTCTTGCGCATCAGCTCGATCTCGTACTCGATCGCGCGCAGTTCGGCCTTCACGCTGATGCGCGAATGCGGCGCGCGGTTCTCGAGCACCGCGAGGCCGATTTCCTCGAGATCGGCCGCCGCCTTGCCGATCAGGTCGCGATAGAAAATGATCAGGTCCGAGCCGCCGAACGTGTTGCGCACGAGCGGATAGTCGGTATGCGCGCCGACGAATAGCTCGTGCAGGTCGACGCTGTTGATGAACAGGTTGTACATCGTCGTGCGGCCGGGATCGAGCTTGCCGCGGCGCAGCTTCGGCAGGTTGCGCAGCACGATGTCGCGGGCGGTTTCCTGCGTTTCGACCGCCGTGATCTGCTTGGCGACGAGATTGCGGTAGCACTCGTCGAGATCCGCGTCGAGGTCGTAGAACTGCGCGCGCGCCTGCAGGTAGTCCGCGCACGCGAACAGGCTCTCCGCGAGCGCCTGCTGCTCGATCCGGCGCGCCTGCCATTGCGACACGATGGTCGCCCAGTACGTGTACCAGAGGCCGCCCGCCAGAATCCAGCCGGCATTGACGAACGCCTGCAGCGGCGTGAAGTTCTCCTCCAGCGTCATCACCATCATGAACAGCGTCGCGAAGCTGATTTGCGGCCAGCGGTTGCCGTACACGACGATCAGCGACAGCACGAACGTGAGCGGGACGATCGTCAGCCAAAGCGCGAAGATGTGCGGCGTGGCGAGGCCCGTCGCGAGCGCGGCCAGAAAGCCGATCACGCTGCACGCAAGCATTTCGTTGTGCTTGTACTTCAGCGGGCCCGGCATGTCGACGACGCACGCGCCGAGCGCACCGGTCGAGATCGTGAAGCCGAGCTCCCGGTTGTGAAACACGATCAGGCACAGCACCGCGGGCAGCGACACGCCGAACGCGATTCTCAGCCCACCGAAGAAGTACTGGCTGTAGAGAAACTTTCTGATTTCGACCGAATAGCGCATCGATGAACGTAATGGCAGACGAAGACGCCCGGGACAGCGTATTGACTGGCGACGAGTCTATCGTATTTCGCGGCCCGCAAAACCTGGCCGTTCGGCCGAACTTCGCCGCGCCGCCCCTTTTGCTATCCTTGTCGCTCCTGTTCGCACGGCGTGGCCGACGCGACGCTCCGACACCCGCTTCATGCTCCATCTTTTCTACTCGAACCGTCACGAAACGCTGGCCGATGCGCTGCTCGAGGATCTGGCCGCGTTCCCGGCCCACAACGGCCCGTGGGCGTCGCAACAAGTGATCGTGCCGAGCGCGGCGTTGCGCCGCCGTCTCGAGCTCGACATCGCCGCGCGCCACGGCGTCTGCGCGAACGTCGAGTTCACGTATCTCGCGCAATGGCTGTGGGCGCAGATCGGTCGCGTGTTGACCGTGCCCGCGCGCTCGCCGTTCGCGCCCGATCGGCTCGTGTGGCGCTGCTACCGGCTGTTTGCGCAGGCTGCGGACGGTGCGCCGTGGTTCGCGTCGCCGCGGCTCGCGGCGTACCTGAGCGCGTCGGACGACGCGATGCGCTATGAGCTGGCGCAGCGTGTCGCGACCGTGCTCGACCACTACCTGACCTATCGGCCGGAATGGCTGGCGGCGTGGCAGGCCGGCGAATCGGTGCTCGCGGGCGATGCCGCACCGCGCGGCATCAGCGACGCGGCGCGCGACGACGAGCGCTGGCAGGCGGCGCTGTGGCGCGCGCTGCTCGCCGAGTTGAGCGACAGCGGCACGCCGCCGGCGCATCGCTTTCTCGTGGAGGCGCGCAATCTCGATGCCGAGACGGTCGAACGCGCCGAGTGGCCGGAATCGGTCTGCGTGTTCGCGCTGCCCACGATGCCGCCGCTGCACGTCGCGCTGCTGCGCGAGCTGTCGCGCTGGATCGACGTGCGCATTTACGCGCTCAATCCTTGTCGAGAATTCTGGTTCGACATCGTCACGGCCGCGCATGCGGAGGCGCTCGATGCGGCCGGGCGGCTCGACTATCAGGAGGTCGGCCATCCGCTGCTTGCGGAGTGGGGCCGTCAGACGCAGGCGCAGCTGCACATGCTGCACGAGCTGACCGAAAGCGCCGCGTCGGGCGATGCGTCGCGCTTCGTCGAGAACGCGGCGCCCAGCTGGCTCGCGCGCGTGCAGAACGCGATTCTCGGGCTGCAGCCCGAGGCCGAGCTCGGCGACGCGCCGGCCGAGCGCGGGATCGAGGTGCACGTGTGCCACAGCCTCGCGCGCCAGCTCGAGGTGTTGCACGATCGCCTGCTGGCATGGTTCGACGCCGACGCGACACTGCAGCCGTCCGACGTGCTGGTGGCGGTTGCCGATCTCGCGGCGGCCGGGCCGCTGATCGACGCCGTGTTCGGCACGGCGGGCGCCGGGGCGGCACGCGTGCCGTACCGGATCACCGGGCTGCCGCCGTCGCAGGCGAACCCGGTCGCGCGCGTGCTGCTCGAATGGCTCGCGTTGCCGGACCGGCAGGTCGGCGCGCCCGAGCTGGTCGAATGGTTGCGCGTCGACGCAGTCGCAGCCCGTTACGGCATCGACGCGGCCGCGCTGGAGACGGTGCAGACCTGGCTCGCGGCCGCGGGCGCGCGACGCGGGCTGTCGCCGGCGGTCAGCGACGATGCGGCGGTGCCCGCACCGCGCCATACGTTCGCCGATGCGCTCGCGCGCCTGTTCCTCGGCTATGCGATGCCCGAAGGCGCCGCGCCGATCGGCGCATGGCTGCCGATCGAGGCGGCCACGGGCAGCGAGGCCGAGCTGCTCGGCCGGCTGGCCCGCTTCACCGACGATCTCGACGGGTTCGCGCAGCGGCTTGCCGGTGCGCTCACGCCGCGCGCATGGAGCGAGCTGTTCGCCGATACGCTGGCGCGCTTCTTCGATTCGGGCGCCGCATATGCCGATGCGCTTGCCGGCGTGCGCGACGCGCTCGACGCGATGCTGGCCGCGATGACCGAAGGTGCGCCGGACGAGGCGCTGCCCGCTGCGGTCGTGCGGGCCGGGCTGGCCGCCGCGCTCGACGATCCGGCGCGTGGCGGGGTGCCGTGGGGCGGTGTGACGTTCTCGTCGCTGACGAGCTTGCGTGGGCTGCCGTACCGCGTGATATGTCTGCTCGGGATGGACGACGGCGTGCTGCCGAGCCTCGCGCGCGCCGACGAGTTCGACCTGATGGCCGTGCTGCCGAAGCTGGGCGACCGGCAGCGCCGCGACGACGAGCGCAATCTGTTCCTCGACCTGCTGCTCGCTGCGCGCGACCGGCTGCTGATCGCGTACACCGGCCGCAGCATCCGCGACAACGCGCCGTTGCCGCCCGCGGCGCTCGTCGACGAACTGCTCGATCACCTCGCGCTCGTCACGGCCGGCGCGGACGCCGCGCCGGATGCGGTCGACGCTGCGCGCCGTGCGTTCGTCGTCGAACATCCGCTGCAGCCGTTCGCGGCCGAGTATTTCCGGCCCGGCAGCGAACTCGCATCTTACGACGCCGAGCGCGCGACGCTGGCGTCGCTGCTCGCGGCCGAAGCCGCACGCGATGCGTCGCGGGAGCAGCCGTTCTTCGCGCAGCCGCTGGCGGCCGAGCCGGTCGAGCCGGTCGCATTCGGCGAATTCGAACGGTTCTGGCGTCATCCGGCTCGCGCGTTGTTGCGCGCGCGGCTCGGCATCGTGTTGTCCGACGCGCAGGCGGAATTGCTCGACACCGAGCCGTTCGCGCTCGACTTCGCCGGCAGCGACGCGCTCGCCGAGCGCCTGCTGCCGCTGCTGATCGAATCCGACGAGCGCGACGTGCACGATCACGCGTTGCGCATCGCCGACGCGAGCCCCGAACTGCCGGGCGGCGCGACGGGCGCCGTGTGGCGCGACCAGGCGCTCGGCTCGATGACGCAGCTCGCGTCGAACGTGCGTCGTGCGCTCGCCGAAGGCGTCGCGCGGCGGCCGTTCACGCTCACGATCGCGCCTGCATGGCCCGAAACCGCCGATGAACTGTTCGGCGTGCACGACGCGATGCTGTCGGCCGATGCGGTGAGCGCGCCGCTCGAGTTGCACGGCACGCTGAACCGGCTCACGCCGGCCGGTCAGGTGATCTATCGCTACGCACGCCCGAGCGCGCGGGATTACTTGTCGGCGTGGCTGGCGCACCTCGTCTACTGCGCGGTGGAGCCCGACGGGCCGCGCCGCTCGCTGTGGTTCGGCAGCGGCGGGGCATTCGAGCTCACGCCGGTCGCGGCGCCGCTCGAGCGGCTCGCGCCGCTCGCCGCGCTGTTTCGCGCGGGCCGGCGCATGCCGCTGCGCTTCTTTCCGCGCAGCGCATGGGCGTGCGTGTCCGACGGCGACGCGAAGGCCGCGAGCGTGTGGATCAACGAACGTGTGGCGAGCGAGGCGGACGATCCGGCCATCGCGATCGCGTGGCGCGGTGCGCACCCGTCTCTCGACGAGCCGTTCGGCACGCTCGCGCGGCTCGTATTCGAGCCGATGCTCGAACATCTGAAGGAGCTCGAATGAACGCCGCATCCAGATCGCCGGCGGCGCTCGAACTCGACGTGTTCGCATGCCCGCTCGACGGCGTCAACCAGATCGAGGCCTCGGCCGGTACCGGCAAGACGTGGAACATCTGCGCGCTCTACGTGCGGCTGCTGCTCGAAAAGGATCTCGGCGCGGACGAAATCCTCGTGGTGACGTTCACGAAGGCCGCGACCGCCGAACTCCACGAGCGCATTCGCGGCCGGCTGGCGCAACTCGCGCATGCGCTCGATACGGGCGACGACGGCGGCGACCCGTTCGTCGCACGACTGCTGGAGACGACGCTCGGCGAAGGCGGCGCGCTCGATCCCGACACGGCGGCGAAGCGGATCCGGCGCGCGCTTCGCGCGTTCGATCAGGCGGCCATCCACACGATCCACGCGTTCTGCCAGCGCGCGCTCCAGGAGGCGCCGTTCGCCGCCGCGATGCCGTTCGCATTCGACATGCAGGCCGACGATGCGGCGCTGCGCTTCGAACTGGCCGCCGACTTCTGGCGCACGCGCGTCGAACCGATGGCCGCCCGCTGGCCGCGCTTCGCGACGTGGCTCGTCGATTCGGGCGCGGGCCCGGCCGCGCTCGACGCGCAACTGGCGCGTCGGCTGAAGAAGCCGCTGGCCGCGCTGCGCTGGGACGGCGTCGCCGAGCCCGACGAGTCGGCGGAGGCCGCGGCCGCCGCCTGCTTCGAGCAGGCCGCACAAATGTGGGCCGACGAGCGCGATGCGATCGATGCGCTGCTGCGCGCCGCGCAGCCGGCGCTCAACCAGCGCTCGCACAAGCCCGAGGCGATCGCCGATGCGTTCGGTGCGTGGTCCGCGCACTTTGCGCAGCGTAATGCCGCGGCCGCGCTGCCGAAGGCCGCGCTCAGGCTCACGCGCACCGCGCTCGTGAAGGCGACCAAAAAAGGCGGCGCGACGCCCGAACATGCGTTCTTCGACGTGGCCGATGCGCTCGAGGCAGCGGTCGCGGCAGCCGACGCCGCGCAGCGCGCCCGCTGGCTCGCGCTGGTCGCCGACTGGCTCGACACCGCACCGGCAGAGCTGGCCGAACGCAAGCGCACGCGCCGGGTCGTGTCGTTCGACGATCTGCTCGCGAACCTGTATCAGGCGCTGCAGGCGCACCCGTGGCTCGGCGAGACGCTGCGTGCGCGCTATCCGGCCGCGCTGATCGACGAATTCCAGGATACCGACCCGCTGCAGTTCGCGATCTTCGACCGGATCTTCGCGCCGCGCGGTCCGCTGTTTCTCGTCGGCGATCCGAAGCAGGCGATCTACAGCTTCCGCGCGGCCGATCTGCACACTTATCTCGCCGCGCGCGCACGCGCGAGCGCGTGCTACACGCTCGCGGTCAACCAGCGTTCGACGCCGGCGATCGTCGACGCGTGCAACCGCTTCTTCATGTCGAATCCGCGCGCGTTCGTGCTCAACGGGCTCGACTATTACGCGGTGCGTGCCGGCACGCGCGTGCGGGCGCCGTTCATCGACGAGACAGATCCGGGTCCGGCCGGCGATTTCCGGATCTGGGCGTTGCCGGGCGGCGACGGCACACTGCACAAGCGCGAGGCGCAGGCACAGGCCGCGCAGGCGTGCGCGGCCGAGATTGCGCGGCTGATGCGCGGCGCGCGCGACGGGCACGCGCGGCTCGGCGATACGCCGCTGTCGCCGGGCGACATCGCGGTGCTGGTGCAGACGCACCGACAGGGCAGCCTCGTGAAGCGCGTGCTCGCCACCTGGGGCATCGGCAGCGTCGAGCTTGCGCAGGCATCGGTATTCTCGACGGGTGACGCGGAGCAGCTCGAGCGCGTGCTCGCGGCGATCGACGCGCCGGGCGACCTGCGGCGCTTGCGTGCCGCGCTCGCCGCCGACTGGTTCGGCCTCGATGCCGATGCGCTGTGGCGCATGGAGCAGGGCGATGGCGACGCATCGCGCGATGCGGCGGACGGCGCGGATGCGATGAGCTGGGTCGAGCGCTTCTCGCGTTACCGGCTGCTGTGGCGCGAGCGCGGCTTCGCGGTGATGTGGCGCACGTTCACGCGCGAGCTGCGGATCGCCGAGCGGCTGATGGCCGGCGCGGACGGCGAGCGCCGCGTGACCGACATCAACCATCTTGCCGAACTGACGCAGGCGCGCGCGTCCGCGCAGCCGGGCATCGCTCCGACGCTGCGCTGGCTCGCCGCGCAGCGGCTCGACGGCGGCGGCGAGGAGGCGCAGCTGCGTCTCGAATCCGACCGCAACCTCGTGCAGATCGTCACCGTCCACAAATCGAAGGGCCTCGAATACGCGGTCGTGTTCTGTCCGTTCCTGAACGACGGCGGGCTACGCGAGCCGCCGACGTCGGCGCTGCCCGACGCACGCGAGTATCACGACGACGCAGGCGATGCGGTGCTGCATTACGGATGCGACGACGAAGCCGCCGCGCACGCGGCGCGGCAGGTTTTGCGCGAGCAGGCGGCGGAGCGCGCGCGGCTCGTCTACGTGGCGCTCACGCGCGCCGTCTATCGCTGCTATCTGGTCGCCGGGCCGTATCTGTCGTCGCGCTCGACGCGCGAGGCGCGCCGCGGCGTGCTCAACTGGCTCGTGGCCGGCGCGGGCCGCTCGTTCGACGCGTGGCTCGACGAGCCGCCCGACGAGGCGGAACTCGGCGCAGCATGGCAGGCGCTCGCGGGTGGGCCGCTCAGCGTGGCGCCGTTGCCGGTGCCCGCGCGCCGCGAACGCGTGGCGGCCGGCCATGACGACTCGCAAGCGCTGGCGGCGCGCCGCGCGACGCGCATGTTGCGCGACGCGTGGCGCATCGCGAGTTTCAGTTCGCTGACCGCGTCGATGGCGCGCGAGGAAGCGGGCGTCGCGAGCGTGCCGGACGACGAGTTGCGCCCCGATCACGATGCACTTGCCGCGGTGAGTGTGGACCTCGCGCTCGTCGGTGCCGACACGGCCGTGTCGGCGCCGCCCGACGACGACATCCTGACGTTTCCGCGCGGCGCTGCGGCGGGCGAGTGCCTGCACCGCTTGTTCGAACTGAGTCGCTTCATCGAGCCCGATTCGTGGCTCCAGGCCGCGCTCGGCGCGTTGCACGACCGGCCGGTCGAGGCCGAGCCCGACCTCGCGGTGCGGCTGCCGGCGATGATGGTGCGGCTCGTCGACGACGTCGTGCACACGGAACTCGTGCCGGGCATGCGGCTCGCGGATCTCGATCCGGCCAGGCGGCTCGACGAAATGGGCTTCCTGTTTCCGGCGCCGTCGCTCGAGCTTGGCGCCTTGCGCCGGCTGCTGGTCGCGCACGGCTATCCGGACGTCGCGCTGGAGGCCGGTGCGCTCGCGGGCTTCATCAAGGGTTTCATCGACATGATCGTCGAACACGACGGGCGCTTCTGGATCGTCGACTGGAAGTCGAACCACCTCGGCAATACGCCGGACGCGTACGGCCCGCGCGCGCTCGACGCTGCGATGGCCGATCACGCATATCACCTGCAGGCGCTGCTCTATACGGTCGCGCTGCATCGTTACCTGCGCGCGCGCTTGCCCGATTACGACTACGACACGCATATGGCCGGCTACCTGTATCTGTTCGTGCGCGGCGTGCGGCCCGGCTGGCGCAGCGCCGGCATGCCGGCCGGCGTCCATGCGGGGCGGCCGACCCGCGAACTCGTCGACGCGCTCGACCGGATGATGGAAGGGGGCCGCGCATGAACGCGTCCGACGACACGCTCGAATTCACCGGTGGCCTGGTTGCGCGCCTGCCCGAGCCGGCGGATTTCGGCATAGCGCTGGCCGAGGGTTTCGCGCGCCGCATCGGCGAGTTGTCGCGTCGCGCGGGCGCGCCGGCCGCGGCTGCGCGCTGGGCCGCGCGCGCCGCGTTCGCGGCGAGCCGCGCGACGGCGGGCGGCCATGTGTGCGTCGCGCTCGGCGCGCTCGCGCATCGCTACGATGAGCCCGTCGACGACGTGCGCGCGGCGCTGGCAGCGAGCGGGCTGGTTGCCTATGGCACGCTCGCGCGCGGTGACGAGCGGCCGCTGATCGTCGACCGGCACGACCGGCTGTATCTGTCGCGCTATTTCGATTACGAGCGGCGTCTCGCCGAGGCGCTGGTGGCCCAGGCCGACGCGGCCGCACCGGACGACGCGCTGTCTTCCGAGCGCTTGCGTGCGAGCCTCGCGCGTTACTTCGGACCGGCGACCGGCGAGGTCGACTGGCAGCGCGTCGCGGCGATCGTCGCGCTCACCGGACGCGTGACGATCGTCAGCGGCGGGCCGGGCACCGGCAAGACGACGACCGTGGTCGGCGTGCTCGCTTGTCTGCTCGATGCGCAGCCGGGGCTTCGCATCGCGCTGGCCGCGCCTACCGGCAAGGCCGCGCAGCGGATGCAGGAAGCGCTGCACGCGCGCTCGGGCGATCTCCCGCCGGAGCTGGCGGCGCGCCTGCCCGAGACGTCGTATACGCTGCATCGCCTGCTGGGCGGCGGCGGGTCGACGGGCTTCCGGCATCATCGCGACAATCCGTTGCCGTACGACCTGATCGTGGTCGACGAGGCGTCGATGATCGACGTCGCGCTCGCCGCGCATCTGCTCGACGCGCTCGCACCGGGCGCGCGGCTCGTGCTGCTCGGCGACAAGGACCAGCTCGCGGCCGTCGAGGCCGGCGCCGTATTCGCGGAGCTCAGCGCGCGGCCGACCTTCAGTGCCGCTGCGCGCACGCGCATCGCGGCGGCGCTCGGCATCGACGAAGCCGCGTTTGCTGCGGCGTTGCCGGTGCCGGACGGCGATGCGGCGAATGCGGTTGCTGCTGTGGCTCCGGTTTCGACTTCAGCTCCCGCTCCCGCTCCCGCTCCAGACCGAACCGTTCCGCATGCTGCCGCGAGTACCGCACGCAAGCCGTCGACGCGGCGAAGTGCGGATCCGCGACAGGCGTCGTTGTTCGACGACGCGCCGCAGGCCGAAGCGGATGTGCCTGATCCGGCCGTCCCGTCTGCGGCGTCCGCACCGTCTGGCGGGCCAACTGCCACCGAACGCCCGATCGGCGATCCCGCATGGATCGAGGCCGACGAACTCGCGTGGCTCGACGCGGTGGAGCTTGCGCCATTCGAACCGGGCGGCGCTGAAACGGCGGCGCTCGCATCGGCCGCCGCATCGCTCGCGGCCGGTGCCGACGCCGTGCCGCCCGCGCTCGCCCCCGCGCCGCTGGCCGACTGCGTCGTGTGGCTCGAACGCAACTACCGCTTCGGCCTCGATTCGCCGATCGGACGGCTGTCGCTCGCAATCCGTCGCGGCGACGTTCAGGCCGCGCTCGATGCGTTGCCCGTCGACGATACGGCCGCCGCGTCGTTCCATGACGACGCCGGCGACACGCTCGCGCCGTCCACCGTCGAGCGGCTTGCACGTCGGTTCGGCGCGTACCTCGCTGCGTTGCGCACCGCGTTGTCCGAGACGGTACCCGATCCGCTGCCGCTGTTCGATGCGCTCAACCGTTTCCGGATCCTGTGCGCGACGCGCACGGGCTCGCGCGGCGCCGAGCACGTCAACGCGCTGGTGGCCGCGCATGTGCGGCAGGCGGCGCGCGTGCCGCTCGCGGTCGGCGCGCACTGGTTCACCGGGCGGCCGATCATGGTGACGCGCAACGATTACGCGCTCGGGCTGTTCAACGGCGACATCGGCATCGCGTTGCCTGACGCGCAGGGCGTGCTGCGCGTATGGTTCCGGCGCGCGGACGGCACCGCGCGCGCGGTGTCGCCGGCCGCGTTGCCGCCGCACGAAACGGCATTCGCGCTGACGGTCCACAAGTCGCAGGGGTCGGAATTCGACGAGGCCGCACTGGTGCTGCCGGCGTCGTTCGGCCGCGTGCTGACGCGCGAGCTCGTCTATACGGCCGTCACGCGCGCACGGACGCGCGTGCAGGTGATCGGCCCGCGGCGCGTGCTGGCGCAGGCGGTTGCGACGCGCACGCAGCGCGACTCGGGGCTGGCGGCCCGCGTCGACGAGGCGCTCGCGCGCCGCCGCACGGAGACGTCACGATGATGATCCGCTACACGCTCGATCCGGCCGACGTCGAATGGACGGCCGTGCGCGCGCAGGGCGCAGGCGGCCAGAACGTGAACAAGGTGTCGAGCGCGATACACCTGCGTTTCGATATCCGCGCGTCGTCGCTGCCGCCGGTGCTCAAGGAGCGGCTGCTCGCGCTGTCCGACCAGCGCATCACGCGCGACGGCATCGTCGTGATCAAGTCGCAGGAGTACCGCACCCAGGAGAAAAACCGCGAGGCGGCGCTCGCGCGGCTCGACGCGCTGATCGGCAGCGTCGCGTTCACGCCGCGCGCGCGGGTCGCGACGCGGCCGACGCGCGCATCGAAGGAGCGGCGCCTCGAACACAAGTCGCGCCGCAGCGTCGTGAAATCGGGAAGAGGGAAGGTGATCGACTGATGAAATGCAGCGCCCCAGCTCCCCCTACCGCATCACCGTGCCCGCGCGGTCGAGCACGAAATCGACGCAGAACACCACGAGACGGCCTTCCGCGCGAATCGCGACGGCTGCCGTATAGCAGTCGCGGCCTTCGGTCAGCGAGAAATGCGGGCCCATCAGCGCAACGCGGCCCGGCGCGGCGATCGCGCGCTGGAAGTACGGGCGCCGCGACCAGTTGCTGTGCGTTTCCGGGAACAGCGGCGACAGCCGCGTGCCGACAGCCTGACCGGCGTCGACGCGCGCGCCGATCGACGGCACAAACTGTTCGCCGATCTCGTCCGTGACGAACACGCGCCGCGCCGCCGGCACCGTGAACACGCGCTGCGCGGCTTCCTCCAGGCTGCCGCTCGCCGCGAACGTCGCCGCCCCGGTGAGCACCAGCCGCTCGATCGCATCGAAGCCGGGCTGCCCGTCGCTGGCGGGCCGATGCCGCTGCGCGATGAAACGCCGCCATGCGGCGTCGAGCAGCGCGGGCGCCGCCGCGCTCGCTTGCGCGATCGACGCATCCGGCTGGCCGAACCAGAAGCCCTGCACGAAATCGATGTCGGCTTCCATCAGCGTCTGCAGCGCGTCGTCGCTTTCGACGCCTTCGGCGAGCACCATCGCGCCGGCCTGATGCAGCATCGACACCAGGTGATACATGATGCGCCGGTCGTCGGCCGACGAATTCGCGCGCTCGACCAGCGAGCGGTCGAGCTTCACGATATCGGGCCGCGCGCGCCACACGCGGTCGAAATTCGAGAACCCAGTGCCGAAATCGTCGATCGCGATCAGGAAGTCGCGGTGCTGGATCATGTCGATCGTGCGGGCGAGCGCATCTTCGTCGCGCGCCGCCTGCTCGACGACTTCGAGCACGATGCGGTTCGGTGGCAATCCGAAATGCCGGCACAGCGCATCGACGAAACCGCGCTGCACGAGGCCCGAATCGAGCACGCGCGGCGTCACGTTCAGAAACAGCCAGCCGTCGCCGATGCGTTGCGCGACGAAGTTGGCCGTATGCAGGCAGCGCGCGAGCCGGTCGAGCAGCAGCACGTCGGCCGCCGCGCGCGTGCGGTCGAAGAGCGCCGCCGGCGACCTCAGCGCGCCATTTTCGTCGACGACGCGCAGCAGCGCTTCGTAGCCGACCACGCGCTTGTGCGTGATCGACAGCACCGGCTGGAACACGCTGCGCAGCGTCGTGTCGCGGTAGGTTGCCACCCAGCCGCCGGGCGTCGGCGTCAGGCGTTCGAGCAGGGAGTCGAGCGAGAGTTCGCGGGGGAGGTCGCGGGCGGGCTTCATGGCGAAGACGCCCTGCGGCGATCGGCGAGACGGTCTCGTGCGCGCCGCGCCGAAACCGTCGCACGCGCGGGTGGACGCAAAAGAACGCGGTGCATCGTAACCGCCTTGTGCGGATGAGTGCTGCGAGTGTAACGGCAAGCGCGCGACGTGCGTATCAGGGAAACTCCAGACGCAAACGCTACACCGGCGCGCGGCGCAGGCGTCAGCCGCACGCCGCTCAGGCCGCCTCGCCGCCGCGCGGGCCGAAGCCCGGAATCCGTCTGATCACGCCGGTCGCGAGCGCGGTGCCGACGAGCACGATCGCGCAGCCCTCGATCATCACGATCGACACGCGTTCGCCGAGGAACAGCGCACCCCACAGCAGGCCGAAGACGGGAATCACGAACGTCACCGTGATCGCACGGGCCGGACCGATGTGCGCGATCAGGTAAAAGAAGATGAAATACGCGACGCCGGTGCAGGCGATGCCGAGCGCGAGTACCGCGCCCCACGCATGGACGCCGATCGCCGCGGCAGGCCACGTCGCGATCGCGAACGGCACCAGCAGCACCGTCGAGCCGATCATGCTGCCGGTCGCGTTGACGAGCGGATCGACGCCGCTGAGCTTGCGCTTCGTGTAGTTGGCCGCGATGCCGTACAGCAGCGTCGCGCCGAGCGCGGCTGCCGCGGCCAGCACGGTGGCGGTGGCGCCGGTCGCGCCGCGCGCGCTGGCGACCTGATCCCACACGAGCGTCAGCACGCCGGCAAAACCGATCACGAGGCCGAGCGCGCGCGGCAACGACAGTTTGTCCTTCAGCCACAGGTACGCGACGAGCGCGCCCCACAGCGGCGTCGTCGCGTTGATCACCGACGTCACGCCGGCCGACAGTGTCAATTCCGCAAACGCGAACAGGCAGAACGGCGCGCCCGAGTTCAGCACGCCGACGACGAACAACGGCCACGCATGCCGGCGCAACCGCGCGCCGAGATCGGCGGGCTTGAAGCGCGTCAGCGCGAGTCCCGTGAGGAACAGCGCTCCGATGCCCACGCGCAACGCCATCAGCGGCGCGACGCCGAATTCGGCGACGCCGATCCGGATGAAGAGGAACGACGCACCCCACAGGGCAGCGAGGACGGTCAGCAGAAGGGCGTTCTTGGGCGACATCGGGCGGCCGGCGAGAGGAGGAATGCGGTGGATGTTACACCGCAGGATCGCGCGTTCGTTTCACGATCGGATGAAACGACAAGAAACGGGACCTCGGCGCGCGCGCCCGCCCGGCCGCGCCGCGGTGCATCAATGGTGGCGCCAGCCGCCGCGGCCGCCGAAGCCGAAGTTCAGCGACACGGCCGGCCCCCAGTAACCGCCCCACGCCGGCCCGTAGACGGGCGCCGGATAGTAGTACGCGGGGTTGGGCGCGACATACACGGGCGCCGGCTGCACCGGCGCGGCCGCGTAATAACCGGACGAATAGTAGCCGTAAGGGTAGTAGCAACCGGCGAGGGCTGCGCATGCGAGCGCCGTGGCGACGAGGGTCCTGGTCATGATGTTTCTCCGGCGGGAGCCGATGCTTCAGCTTAGCCCGCACGGCGACGCATCGGCGAGCAAAAGGGTAACGGCGCGTTTCCGGGGGCATCGCCGCGCAATGTGCCAATGCGTGCCCGCCAATGCGAAACGGCGTTTCCGCATCGCGGAAACGCCGTTTCGCCCAAGCCGCCGCGCGCGGCGGCGACCTGGAATGAGCCTGAGCGTACGCTTACTTGCCGACCTGGTTGCCGATCAGGCCGCCAGCTGCCGCGCCGCCGAGCGTCGACAGCGCGTTGCCGCCGATCGCCGCGCCGGCCACACCGCCGACGCCTGCGCCAATCGCCGTATCGCGCTGACGGCGCGTCATCGAATCGCAGGCCGACAGGCTCGCCACCGTCGCGACGAGGAGCGCGCATACCCCAAAACGCCGAATCGAGTTACGCATGATCGTTGTCCTTGTGGTAGTGGAGGGAGGTCGCACGACCGTATCGAGGCTGTGCATATGGCCAATCTACCCGCCGTCCCGTCATGCTGCTGTAAGGACTTGTTAAGGCTCGGGCGCTTTCGTAATGAATTGTTTCTCGCCCGCGGGCAGGCATGCGCGATGCGACGAACGCGCAAAACAAAGCCCGCTCGAAAGCGGGCTCGTGCAGGCGTCGGCAGACGTGTGCGGGGCCGCGGCCCGTGCGAGCCGCGGCCTCCGCATGTCCGCTTACTGGCGGTGATAGATCTCCGCGCCGGTCTTCACGAACTCGACTGCCTTGACTTCCATGCCCTTCTGCAGCGCCTCGGTTTCCGACACGCCCTGTTGCGCGGCGAACTCGCGCACGTCCTGCGTGATCTTCATCGAGCAGAAGTGCGGCCCGCACATCGAGCAGAAATGCGCGACCTTCGCCGAATCCTTCGGCAGCGTTTCGTCGTGGAATTCGCGCGCCTTGTCCGGATCGAGGCCGATGTTGAACTGGTCTTCCCAGCGGAACTCGAAGCGCGCCTTCGACAGCGCGTTGTCGCGCACCTGCGCGCCCGGGTGACCCTTGGCGAGGTCGGCGGCGTGCGCGGCGAGCTTGTACGTGATGATTCCTTCCTTCACGTCGTCCTTGTTCGGCAGCCCGAGGTGCTCCTTCGGCGTCACGTAGCACAGCATCGCGGTGCCGAACCAGCCGATCATCGCGGCGCCGATGCCCGACGTGATGTGGTCGTAGCCCGGCGCGATGTCGGTGGTCAGCGGCCCGAGCGTGTAGAACGGCGCTTCCTTGCACCAGTCGAGCTGCAGGTCCATGTTCTCCTTGATCAGCTGCATCGGCACGTGGCCGGGGCCTTCGATCATCACCTGCACGTCGTGCTTCCACGCGATCTGCGTGAGCTCGCCGAGCGTCTTCAGCTCGCCGAGCTGCGCTTCGTCGTTCGCGTCGTAGATCGAGCCGGGGCGCAGGCCGTCGCCGAGCGAGAAGCTCACGTCGTACGCCTTCATGATCTCGCAGATCTCTTCGAAGTGTTCGTACAGGAAGCTTTCCTTGTGGTGCGCGAGGCACCACTTCGCCATGATCGAGCCGCCGCGCGACACGATGCCCGTCATCCGGTTCGCGGTGAGCGGCACGTACTGCAGCCGCACGCCCGCATGGATCGTGAAGTAGTCGACGCCTTGCTCGGCCTGCTCGATCAGCGTGTCGCGGAAGATTTCCCACGTGAGGTCCTCGGCCTTGCCGTTGACCTTCTCCAGCGCCTGGTAGATCGGCACCGTGCCGATCGGCACCGGGCTGTTGCGGATGATCCACTCGCGCGTTTCATGGATGTGCTTGCCGGTCGACAGGTCCATCACCGTGTCGCCGCCCCAGCGGATCGCCCACGTCATCTTGTCGACTTCCTCGCCGATCGACGACGTGACGGCCGAGTTGCCGATGTTCGCGTTGATCTTCACGAGGAAGTTGCGGCCGATGATCATCGGCTCCGATTCCGGGTGGTTGATGTTCGCCGGAATGATCGCGCGGCCGCGTGCGACTTCGTCGCGCACGAACTCGGGCGTGATCTCGGCGAGCGCGTTCGCGCCGAAGGCCGCGGCGCCGAACGCCTGGCCCGGGTGCTGGCGGCCCATCATCGCGGCGAGCTTCGCGCCGTTCGGGCCGCTCGCCTTCAGATTCTCGAGATACTCGGCGCGGCGCTGGTTCTCGCGGATCGCGATGTATTCCATTTCCGGCGTGATGATGCCCTGACGCGCGTAGTGCATCTGCGTGACGTTCTTGCCCGCCTGCGCGCGGCGCGGATTGCGGTGCAGGCCGGGGAAGCGCAGGTCGGCGGTGGCCGGGTCGGCCGCGCGCTCGCGGCCGTAGCCGCTCGACAGGCCGTCGAGCACTTCGGTGTCGCCGCGCGCTTCGATCCAGCGCTGGCGCAGCGCGGGCAGGCCCGCGCGGATGTCGATCTTCGCGTCGGGGTCGGTGTACGGGCCCGACGTGTCGTACACGTAGATCGGCGGATTCTTTTCGCCGCCGAAGCCGGTCGGGGTGTCGGCCTGAGTGATTTCACGCATCGGCACGCGGATGTCGGGCTGCGAACCGGTTACGTAAACCTTGCGCGAATTCGGCAGCGGGGCGACGGCAGCGGCGTCGACGTGGGCGTCGGCGGACAGAAACTTCGGATTGGCGTTCATGCAATCTCCTGTGTGAGCGCCGGGCAGGCGCTTCTGCGCAGGCCCGGAGCCCTTGACGAATGTGGGGCTCGAGCTAAGCAGGAGACGACGCTTGGTGAGGCGGCGGATTTCGTCAGGAGGATGGCGGCGAAATCCGTACGCTTCCCTGCGCTGGCATTATCCAGATCAGGTTCAAAGGGTATTTCTCACCCGCAATGCCGGTTGTTTGACCGGGCGCATTGCAGGACCCCCGCGTTAGCAGCGCACAAGATACACCGGCTTCGCGGCGGTTTCAACCGGCAGCCGGACGCCGCCGCGGTGCGCCGCAGCATGGCCGCCGCCGCGAGCGCCCGCGCGGCCGGCAGCACACCGCGCCGCCGCAGCGCGTTCGCGCGTCGCGCACGGGTGCGAAGCGGTGCAACATCGCGCGCGTTTGCGCGGCCCCAAAAAAATTTCGCGGCGGCTGTCATTTCCGGCGGCGTCGTTCGTCTATTCGGCTCCTCGAACCCATGTTGTGGAGAAATCTGATGAAAAACGTACTGATCGCCGCCTGTGTCGCCGCTTTCGCCGCGCTTGCAACGAGCGCTTACGCGCAGAACGACGCGATGTCGCAGGGCGCGTCGTCGATGTCGAAGGACGCAATGGGCCACGATGCGATGAAGAAGGACGGCATGAAGAAGGACGCGATGAAAAAGCACGACGCGATGAAGCCGGATGCGATGTCGCACGATGCGATGGGCAAGGCGTCGGGCGACAAGATGGCGCCGTCGAACTGACGCAGCCGTACGGGCGCGTGGCCGCCGCGTGCGCAGCACGCCGGCCGGTTGCGCGTCGCGCTGCGCTGCGCGTGTCGTGGCGTGGCGCATCGTGCCGCGTCGTGCCCGTCCGCATCGACGCGGACGCTATCCGGAGTGTTCATCATGCCAACCCTTCCCGCCATCGGCCACGCGGCGGCCCCGCGCCCCGCGCGCCCGATTCATCCGCTGTGGGTGCGCGTGAGCCACTGGCTCAATGCGCTCGCGGCGATCCTGATGGTGCTGTCCGGCTGGCGCATCTACGATGCGTCGCCGATCTATCCGCCGTTCGTGTTCGCGCACGGCATCACGCTGGGTGGCTGGCTCGGCGGCGCGCTGCAATGGCATTTCGCGGCGATGTGGCTGCTCGTCGGCAACGGGCTGTTCTACCTGACGATGTCGATCTCGACCGGACGCGTCGCGCGCAAGATGCTGCCCGTCACGCCGCGCGCGGTGTGGCGCGACCTGGGCGCCGCGTTGCGCGGCCGGCTCGCGCACGACGACCCGAGCGTCTACAACGCGGTGCAGCGTGCGGCCTACCTGTTCGCGATCGCCGATCTGATTTTGCTCGTGCTGTCCGGGCTGACGATCTGGAAGTCGGTGCAGTTTCCGCTGCTGCGCGCATCGTTCGGCGGCTACGACAACGCACGCATCGTGCATTTCTGGGCGATGACGCTGCTCGTCGCGTTCGTCGTCGTGCACGTCGCGATGGCGTTGCGCGTGCCGCGCTCGCTGCTCGCGATGCTGCGCGGACGCTGATTCGTCTGCTCACGATCGAGGAACTCATCATGTCCGAATCCGAATCCCCCGGCGAGCGCCGGCCGTGGACGCTCGACCGCCAGTCGCTCGCGCTCGACGTGCGGCGCGAGCTCGAAATGCCCTCCCGGCGCCTGTTCAACCGGCGCATCCTGACGCTCGGCGGCCTGACGATGCTGAGCGGCTGCACGCTGCACGACGACGCGTCGGTGAACACGTTTCTCGAGCAGGTGTCGCGCATCAACGATCGCGTGCAGGCGTGGCTGTTCAGCGGCGAGCGGCTCGCGCCGACCTATACCGAGGCCGACATCACGCGGCCGTTCCCGTTCAATGCGTACTACGGCATCGACGAGGTGCCGCACGTCGATGCGTCGACCTACCGGCTCGTGCTGTCCGGCCGCGTGACCGGCAAGCGCATATGGACGCTCGACGAGCTGCGCGCGCTGCCGCATGCGGAGCAGATCACGCGGCACATCTGCGTCGAAGGATGGAGCGCGATCGGCCGCTGGGGCGGCACGCCGTTCGGCGCGTTCCTCGCGCGCGCGGGCGCCGATACGCACGCGAAGTACGTCGGCTTCAAATGTGCGGACGACTACTACGAGAGCATCGACATGCCGACCGCGCTGCACCCGCAGACGCTGCTCGCGTTCGACTACGACGGCCGCCGCCTGCCGCCGGAATTCGGTTTCCCGATGAAGCTGCGGATGCCGACCAAGCTCGGCTACAAGAATCCGAAGCACATCATGGAGATCTTCGTGACCGACACCTATCCGGGCGGCTACTGGGTCGACCAGGGCTACAACTGGTTCGGCGGATCGTGAGCGGCGGGGCGGTGCGGGGCGGGGCGGTGTGTCACGGCGGCGCACCGCGCGCGATGGTGGGCGATGGTGCGTGATGGTGGGCGGCGTCGCGCAGCGGCCGCCCCAGCCAACCGTCGACACACGCCCGACCTACCGGCACCGTCGCACCCTACCTGCGCCGCGGCCCGCAAATGTCGCGCCGAAACGTCAGTCGACATCCTTTCGACCGGGCCGGGCGATCCTTTCGAATCCTTGATGCCATAATGCCGGGCATGCGCGCACGATGCCGTGCGCGCACATCTTGTCCGACCCTCTGCCGCCGCTTGCCGGTTCCTATTCGTCGCCGTTCGCACTGTCATGTCGTTCCGCACGCTCGTCCCCGCTTCCCCGGTCCCGTCTGGGCCGCTTGCCGGTTGCTCCGGCGTCTTGCAGCGGAGCGCGCCACCTGCTGTGCGGGCGGGCTGAACGATGACGCCACTCGACCGTCTGCTGGATTTCCTCGCCGGGCTGCCCCGACTGCCATTGCGCATCCGCCTGCCGCAAAGCCGCGGCGGCCGCGTCGCACTGGCGCTGGTTTTCATCTACTTCGTCTGGGGCTCGACCTACAGCGGCCTGCATTTCGCGCTGCAGTCGTTTCCGCCGCTGCTGCTGTCGGGCCTGCGCAACCTGCTCGGCGGCATCGGGCTGTTCGTGTTCGCGCTGCGCCGCAAGCCCGCGCGGCCGACGCTCGTCGAAGTCCGCAACTCGGCGATCGTCGGCACCATGCTGGTCGCGCTGTCGTCCGGCACGATCGCGCTGGGGATGCGCACCGTCAGCAGCGGCTCGGCCGCGGTGATGGTCGCGACGGTGCCGCTGTTCGCCACCGTGATCGCGGCGGTCGCCGGGCGCCCGGTCGCGCGAGGCGAGTGGGCGGCCGTCGCGCTCGGGATGGTCGGCATCGTCGTGCTGAACTCGGGCGGCGGCGGCGCCGCCAACTCGGCGCTCGGCACCATCTGCGTGCTGGCCGGCGCGCTGTTCTGGGCAGGCGGCGCGCATCTCGCGACACGGCTGAAGCTGCCGTCCGACCTGTTCCTGTCGACGTCGCTGCAGATCGGCCTCGGCGGCCTGATGTCGACGCTCGCCGCCTGGCTGATGGGCGAGCGCATCGAGCAGCTGTCGGCCGGGCCGGTGTTCGCGTTCGTCTACCTGATGGTGTTCTGCACGATGGCCGCGTATGTCGCGTACGGCTATCTGATTCGCCATACGAGCCCGATCATCGCGAGCAGCTGCATGTACGTGAATCCGATCGTCGCGGTCGCGCTGGGCGCGCTGATGCTCGGCGAACCGGTCACCACGGCGACCGTCGTCGCGACGGTCGCGATTCTCGGCAGCGTCGGGCTGTCGTTCGTGTTCGATCCGGCGCGCCGGCCGGCGGCCGATGCTGCGCCGGCCATGTCGTCGGCCATGTCGTCGGCCACGTCGCCGGCCGCCGTCGAGCTGCAAGCCGGCGCTGCCGCCGCGCCGGATCAGCCGGCGATGCCCGAGCCCGCGCCGATCCTCGCGCCGTCGGCCGTGCCGCTGGGGGTGCCGGCGCCGGGCGCCGTCGTCGATCCGGCCGCGGTGGTCGAGCCCGCGTCGGTGTTCGCCGTGCCGCCCGCCGACCAGCCGGCCGCCTCGCGTGCCGACGCGTGACGCCGCCGCGCGGTGACGCTCAGCTTCGGCGTGCGCCGCGGTGGTGGCACCAGCCGGCGAGCGCGGTAAACAGCAAGCCGGCCGTGCACATCCCGATCCAGCCGAACGCGTGCCATGCGGCGACGCCGATCGACGAGCCGAGCGCGCCGCCGATGAAGTAGCACACCATGTAGACGGTGTTCACGCGGCTGCGCGCGTCGGGCTTGAGCGCGTAGATGCGCGACTGGTTCGAGATCTGCGCAGCCTGCACGCCGACATCCAGCACGATCACGCCGATCACGAGGCCGACGAGGCTCGTGCCCGACACCGCGAAGATTGCGAACGACACCGCGATCAGCGCAATCGCGAGCGAGATGATCGTGCGCGGGCCGCGCTTGTCGGCGAAGCGGCCCGCATACGGCGCGGCCAGCGCGCCGGCCGCGCCGACGATCCCGAACAGCCCGGCGACCTGCGGGCCGAGATGGAACGGAGCGCCGGCGAGCAACAGCGTGAGCACCGGCCAGAACGCGCTGAACGCGGCGAACAGCGCGCCGCCCGTCAGCGACGCATCGCGCAGCCCGCGCAGTTCGACCGCCAGATGCCACATCGAGCCGAGCAGCTTGCCGTACGACAGCGTCGACGTCGGCGTGCTGCGCGGCAGGCGCAGCACGATCACCGCGGCGAGCACGACGAGCGCGGCGACCGACGCGCCGAACACCGCCCGCCATCCGAAATATTCGGCGACGAAGCCGGCCGCCGTGCGCGCGAGCAGGATGCCGAGCAGCAGCCCGCTCATCACCGTGCCGACCGCCTGGCCGCGCTCGGCCGGCGGCGAGATTTCCGCCGCGAACGGCACGGCCTGCTGCGCGATCGTCGCGAGCACGCCGATCGCGAGGCTCGCGGCTGCCAGCACCGCCAGCGACGGTGCGGCCGCGGCGACGATCAGCGCGATCGACAGGCCCGCAATCTGCATCAGGATCAGCCCGCGGCGGTCGAAGCGGTCGCCGAGCGGCGCGAGCACGAACATGCCGGCCGCATAGCCGAGCTGGGTCGCGGTCGGCACCACGCCGATCCACGACGCGCGGTCCGGAAACGCCGAACGGAACGCGTCGAGCAGCGGCTGGTTGTAGTAGATGTTCGCGACCGACACGCCGGCGATCGTCGCGAGCAGCAACAGCAGGCTGCGCGAATAGTGCGGCGAGGCGGCGTCGGTCGAGCGGTCGGGGGCGGCGGAGGACATGGTCGCGACGGGACGGAGTGGAACGGCGGCGCGCGCGGCGCGGCGCACGCTTGTCGAGGGTGCCGATCATACCGGAGCGTCGCGAATCCTGCCGGCGTGCGGCCGCGCCGTGCGGAAGACGGGAGACGGGCCGCGCGAGGGCCGCGATGACGTTGTGCGCGGGGAGGGCTTAGGTGCGGCTCGGATCGGGCTCAGGTGGCGCTCCGGTCATGCTCGGGTCGTGCCGGTTCGTGTTCCGATCGAGCGGGAGCCGCGCACCGAGCCGCGCCGGCGCGTACCGCCGCGCAGCGCCCATACCGACGTGCGCCCACGTATGCCGACGCACACGCGCTTACCTCGCACACGGACGCACACGCCGGCGCCCCTTCCCGGCGCCGCCCCTCGTCATCCCCCGTGCCGATGCCGCCCGTCAGTCGACCAGCTCGCCGCTCGGTTCATAGAACGGATACGGCCCGTCGCCTTCGTCGACATACACGTGATGCGACACGACGCCCGTGTCGGGCGCATGCGCGTGCACCGCGAATGCGGGCGGTTCGAGCCGGAACGCGGACGGCGCATCGGCGCGCAGGTCGAACGCGACCTGGTGCGCGGGCGCCGGCACGGCCGCCGCGAGCGTGCCGCCGAAGCGCGTGAACATCGTCCGGTGCACGTGGCCGCACAGCACGCGCTCGACGTTCGGATGGCCGCGCAGCAGCGCATCGAGTTTCGCGGCCGCGGCCGGCGCGAGCCGCAGCGCATCCATGTGGCCGATGCCGGACGCGAACGGCGGATGATGCAGCGCGACGATCACCGGCCGCTCGCGTGCGGCGTCGAGCTGCGCGGCGAGCCATGCGAGCCGTGCATCGCACAGGTCGCCGTGGCTCGCGCCCGGCACCTGCGAATCCAGCGCGAGCACGCGCACCGCGCCGATGTCGAGCGCGTACTGCACGAACGCGCCGTCGTGCAGCTCGGCGCGCTCGGGGAACGCGCGACGCAGCGCCGCGCGGTCGTCGTGATTGCCGACCATCAGGTAGTACGGTATCTCGAGCGGCGCGAGCAGCGCACGCAGATGCCGGTATTCGTCGCCGTGGCCGAAGTCGGTCAGATCGCCGGTGACGAGCACCGCGTCGGGGCGCGGCGTCAGCGCGTTCAGCTTCGCGATGCAGCGCGCGAGCGCGGCGGCGGTGTCGACGCGCCGGTACGCGAGCTGGCCCGGGCGCTTGATGTGGAGGTCGCTGATTTGAGCAAGCAGCATCGTGGGGTCCCGGAATGTCGGTTGATCGTGGGGCGGCGTCACGCGGCGAGCGCGATCAGCCCTTCGGCCGCGATCGTCAGGCCGACCGCCGTGCCGCGCGCGAGCTCGATGCGGCCCGGCACGTCGATCACGAGCGCATCGGGCGCCGCGTGCTCGATCGTGAGCCGCGTCCGCTCGCCGAGGAACGCGCACGCGCCGATCGCGCCGCGCAGCGGCGCCTTCGCGGGATCGGCCAGCTGCGCGTCCTCCGGGCGGAAGAACCACTCGTCGGCGGCATGCGGCGTGACGATCGAGCCGCCCGTCGTCGCGAGCGCGCCGTCGCGCCATTGTCCCGCGAGACGGTTCAGCGTGCCGATGAACTGCGCGACCGTGCGGTTCGCCGGCCGGTAGTAGATGTCGCGCGGCGTGCCGATCTGCTCGATGCGGCCCGCGCCCATCACGACGATCCGGTCGCCGAGCTCCATCGCCTCGGCCTGATCGTGCGTCACGTAGACGGTCGTCACGCCGAGCTCGCGCAGCAGCGCATTCATGTCGCGGCGCAGCACGTCGCGCAGCTTCGCGTCGAGCGCGGTCAGCGGCTCGTCGAGCAGCAGCACGCGCGGCCGCACCGCGAGCGCGCGCGCCAGCGCGACGCGCTGGCGCTGGCCGCCGGACAGCTGATCGACCGGTTTGTCCGCATGCGCGTCGAGCCGCATCATCGCGAGCAATTCGTCGACGCGTTCGCGCAGGGCGCGCGGCGCGGTCTTGCGGATCTTCAGCCCGTAGCCGACGTTGCCGCGCACCGTCAGGTTCGGGAACAGCGCGTAGTTCTGGAACACCATGCCGACCTGGCGGCGCTCGATCGGCAGGCGCGTCACGTCGTCGCCGCCGAACAGGATGCGGCCGCCGGCGTCCGGCGTGTCGAGGCCGGCGATCAGGCGCAGCGTCGTCGTCTTGCCGCAGCCGGACGGGCCGAGCAGCACGAGCGTCTCGCCGGCGCCGATCGACAGGTCGAGCGGTTCGAGCACGCGCGTGCCGCGGAAGGTCTTCGCGCAGCCGGTCAGGGTGATGGGAGTGGAGTCGAGTTTCATGGGGCAGGGTAAGGGGTGGCGCGACATCAGCGCGCGCGGCGTCGCGCGGCGCGCGTGCCGGACGGATCGACGCCGAGCCATTGCATCGCGACGAGCAGCGGCAGCGTCATCAGCAGGAACACGATCGTGTATGCGCTGCCGACTTCGAGGCGCAGCGACGCATACGTATCGGCGAGCCCGACCGGCAGCGTTTTCGTGTCGGGCGTGTGCAGCATCCACGTCAGGTTGAATTCGCCGATCGACAGCGTGAGCACCGCGAGCGCGCCCGCGACGATGCCGGGGCGCAGGTTCGGCAGCACGATGGTCACGAAGCGCGTGACGAACGACGCGCCGAGGCTCGCCGCGCCTTCTTCGAGCGTGCGCAGCTCGGCGCCGGCCGCCACGGCAGCGACCGCGCGCACCATGAACGGCAGCGTGAACACGACGTGGCCGACGACGATGAACCACAGGCTCATCCGGAACGCGGTGAAGCCGCCGTACACGACCAGCAGCGCGAGGGCAGAGGCGAGGCCCGGCAGCGCGACGGGCAGCACGAGCGCTTCTTCGATGGCGCGCGCCACGCGGCTGTTGCTGCGCGCGAGCGCATAGCCGGCCGGCACGCCGGTGACGAGCACGATCGCGAGCGTCGCGAACGCGACGCCGAGCGACAGCGCGACCGAGCCTTGATACTGCTGCCACACCTGCTCGAGCCAGCGCAGCGTGAGGCCGCTCGACAGGCCGCGGAAATAGTTGACGGTGACGCCGGCGAGCACCGACATCACGACGGGCACGATCAGGAACGCGCACAGCAGCAGCGTGACGCTCCATTGCAGCGCGGCGATCGCGCATGCGCCGCTCACGCGCGGCGCGCGCAGCGTGGCGCCGCGCGCGTCGGACGGGGCTGGCGCCGGCGACGGCGCGGATGAACCGGAAAGCGATTGCATGACTGCGTCCTCAGGCCGCGCCGGCGGCGGTGTGGCCGGCGAACCGGCGGGCGAGCGCGAGCACGGCCCACGTGACGATGCCGAGCACGATCGACAGGCCGGCCGCCGTCGCGATGTTCGCGTTCAGCGTGAACTCGGTGTAGATCGTCATCGGCAACACGTTCAGGTCGGTCGCGAGGGTGAAGGCGGTGCCGAACGCGCCCATCGCGGTCGCGAAGCAGATCGCGCCGGCGGCGATCAGGCCCGGCGCGAGCGCCGGTAGCACGATGTCGACGAAGATGCGCCACGGCGACGCGCCCAGCGAGCGCGCCGCTTCCTCGAGCGACGCGTCGAGCTTCGACGCGGCCGCGATCACGGTGACGATCACGCGCGGAATCGAGAAGTACAGGTAGCCGACGAACAGCCCGGCGACCGAATACGCGAACACCCACTTGTCTCCGGTCAGCTTCGAGGAGAGCATCCCGATCAGCCCTTGTCTGCCGGCGAGCATGATCACCATGAAGCCGACCACGACGCCGGGGAACGCGAGCGGGAAGGTCAGCAGCGCGAGCAGCACGCGCTTGCCCGCGAAGTCGCGGCGTGCGAGCAGCAGGCCGGAGATCGTCGACAGCGCGAGCGTCGCGAGCGTGACGCCGGCCGACAGCGCGACCGTTTCGCCGAGGCTCGTCATGTAGCGCGCGTTGCCGAGCAGCGCCGCGTAGCGCGCGAAGAACGCGCCGTCGGCGGACACCCGCACGAGCGCGCCCATCGGCAGCAGCCAGAAGGCGGCGAAGACCGCGAGCGCCGGCGCGACGAGCGCGACGCGCCAGCGCAGCGGAAAAGTGAGGTCGAGCATCGCGTCGTTCCTGCCGCTCACTGCATGATCTGCAGATACTGCTGGCCGAACGCCTGCTGGCCGGTCGCCATCTTGCCGAAGTCGACCGGCTTGGCCCGTGCGTATTCGCTCGCCGGCAGGAACTTCGCGGCGAGATCGGCGCCGAGCGTCTGTGCGCGCACCGGCCGCAGGTAGGCGTTCGCCCACAGCTTCTGGCCTTCGTCGGACAGCACGAAGTCGAGCACCTTCTTCGCGTTCGCGTCGTGCGGCGCGCCCTTCACGAGGCTCATCACGTACGGTACCGCGATCGTGCCTTCCTTCGGAATCACGAATTCCACGTTCGCGTGATCCTTGTACTTCGCGCGATACGCGTCGAAGTCGTAGTCGAGCAGGATCGGAATCTCGCCGGACAGCACGCGCGCATACGCGGTCTGCTTCGGCACGATCGGCGCGTTCGCCTTGAGCTTGCGGAACCAGTCGAGGCCCGGCTTGAAGTCGTCGAGGCTGCCGCCGAGCGCCTGATTCACGGCGACCGCGCCCGCGTAGCCGACGAACGCGCTCGACGGATCGAGGTAGCCGACCATCCCCTTGTATTCCGGCTTCAGCAGATCGGCCCACGAGCGCGGCACCGGCTTGCCGTCCAGCGCATCCTTGTTCACGAAGAAGCCGAGCGTGCCCGAGTGGATCGCGAACCAGTAGCCTTGCGGGTCCTTGAGGTTCGCGGGGATGTCGTTCCAGTGCGCCGGGCGGTACGGCGCGATCACGCCCTTGTCCTTCGCCTGGAACGCCGACGACACGCCGAGATAGACGACGTCGGCGACCGGGCTTTTCTGCTCGGCGATCAGTTGCGCGATCGCCTGGCCCGAGTTCTTGTTGTCGAACGGCACGCGGATGCCCGTCTTCTGCTTGATCGCCGCGATCTGCGCGGCCCAGTCGGCCCATTCGGGCGGGCAGTTGTAGCAGATGGCGGTTTCGTCGGCGTGGGCGGCGGGCGCGAGCGCGACGAGCGCGGCGCACGCAAGGGGCGCTGCGACGAGGCGCAGCAGCGAGGTCAGGCGAAAGGACACGGTGGATCTCCGGGCAGGGTGGGGTAGCTTCGCGTGCCGCGCGCGAGCGCGCGGCGGGTGCATTCGGGGGTTCAGGCGTTGCGGGTTTGCAGGTCGGCGGCCGGCGGCGCGACGGTCGCGCCGTCGCGCACCGTGTGCGGCAGGATCAGCGACGTGCGTTCGATCGACGCGCCGCCGATGCAATCGACGAGGCGGCGCCACGCATGGCGGCCGATATCCTGGTTCGGCGTCGCGACGCTCGCGAGCGGCGGCGTGAGCAGCTCGCCGATTGCGATGCCGTCGAAGCCGAGCACCGACAGGTCGTCGGGAACCGAGAAGCCCGCGCGGCGCAGGCCGCGCATCACGACCATCGCGAGCAGGTCGTTGCTGCAGAACAGCGCGGTCGGGCGCGTCGCGCGCGCGGTGAGATGCGCGAGCACCGCGTCGGGCAGCTCGGCGGCGTTGAAGTCGACTTCGACGGGCGGCAGCGTCGCGACATCGGCTTCGGCGAGTGCCTGCGCGTAGCCGAGATGACGCTGGCGCGCGCGGTCGGATGCGGCGAGCGAGCCGGCCAGCATCAGCACGCGGCGATGGCCGCGCGCGGTCAGCAGACGGACGCCGTCGTAGGCGGCGCGGCGGTTGTCGACCGACACCGACGGGCGGCGCTGCGTGTCGTTGTGCATCAGCACGTAGTGCGGGCCGTCGCGATCGAGCATGTCGAGCAGCGGATGCGTGTCGGCGTCGGCGACGGTCAGGATCAGGCCTTCGACGCGTTGTTCGCGCAGCGTTTCGATCGCGTGACGCTCGCGGGCCGCGTCGTATTCGGTCGTCATCAGGATCAGCTTGAAGCCGGCCGCGGTCGCCAGTTCGTCGATGCCTTGCAGGCAGTCGGCGAACACCGGGTTCGCGACCGTCGGCACGACGACGCCGACGAGGCGCGTGCGCTCGCCGCGCAATTGACGGCCGAGCGGGCTCGGGCGGAACTGCAGCGTGTCGATCGCGGTGCGGATCGCCGCCAGCGTCGCGGGGCTGACGGTGTGCGGCGCGTTGATCGCACGCGATACGGTGGCGATGGAGAAGCCGGCGAGGGCGGCGACGTCCTTGATGGTCTGGGGCATGGCGTGACGCGATGTAAACGTTTTCGGCGAGTGGATTATCGAAAACGTTTGTGACTTCGCGATGACGCGCGGCGAGGCGGTTTCGCAAGAACGCGTGGCGGGGGATGCGGGCGTTCGGTTGCGCACGAGCGTGGCCGCTCCGATTGTAGCGGCGGGAGGCTGCGGCGCGGGAAACGAGCGGCGGCCATGGCGGCGGCGCTCATGCGCGCGGCGCGGCGCGATGCGCCGCACCCGAATCGGGGAACGGATGCGCGAAGCAATGGTAGAATCGCGTCCGCCCTTTTGCCGGGGTGATGAAATTGGTAAACATAGCGGACTTAAACGATTGAGTGCCCGGCCGGAAACGGCCGGTGCAGAACCCTTCAAATTCGGCGAAACCCCTGATGCGCGACGCGCATCGAGGCAACACCGAGCCAAGCCTCGCGGCGCAGCGCCCGCGAGGAAGGTGTAGAGACTAGACGGGGGGCGCCTAAGGCGCACGGGCAGCGATAAAACGCCCGCGCGCGATGGCGAAGGCATAGTCCAGCGCACGAACGGCGTCGTCTTGGCGGCGCCGGCTTTGAAAGAAGCAGTGTGACGAAAATCCGCCGCCTTAATTGGCTTGCCGGTTCGAGTCCGGTCCCCGGCACCACACATACTCCCAAGTGTTTCCATGGTTTGCCAAAAATCCCCGTCAGTCAAGCACTTACGGGGCTTTTTGTTACCAGCGTTGCCCATCGTTTCCCATTGACACCCACATAATCCGGGGGCATCGTAGGGGGCAGTTATCCTGATCCGGGGCATCGCAATGCCCCCATGCCCAAATGCCCCTTACCGATGTCGCCGTCCGTGCGGCCAAGCCTCTAGAAAAGTCCTACAAGCTGGCCGACGGCCAAGGCATGTACCTCGAGGTCATGCCCAACGGCTCGAAGTACTGGCGGTTGAAGTATCGCATCGACGGTAAGGAGAAACGGATGGCCCTCGGGGTCTATCCGGCCGTGACCTTGCTGGCTGCGCGTAAGGCCCGAGACGAGATCAAGGAGCAGTTGCGCGGCGGTCTGGATCCATCGCACGAAAAGAAGCGTGTGAAGGCACAGCGCAGCCTGGACCGCGTGAATTCGTTCGAGCCCATCGCTAGGGAGTGGCATGAACAGCGAAAGCAGTCGTGGAGTGAGGGCCACGCTGTACGAATCATGAAGCTACTCGAGCGCGAGTTGTTTCCGGGACTTGGTGCACGACCGATCGCCGATGTCTCGGCGCCGGAGCTGCTTGCAGTGATCCGAAAGATAGAGTCGCGCGGTGCGATCGAGCTCGCACACAAGACTATTCAGGCAACGAGCCAGATCTTCCGATACGCCATTGCCACCGGCCGGGCAGAGCGCGACCCCGCTCCCGATCTCCGCGGCGCGCTGAAGACCCGCACCGTCGTGCACATGAAGCGCGTGAGCGAGGCCGAGCTGCCGGAGCTCATGCAGAAGATCAGCGCGTACGACGGCGACTTGCAGACGCGCCTGGCACTGCAGTTCATGGCGCTGACGTTCGTCCGGACGAGTGAACTGCGGTTCGCGGAATGGACCGAGATCGACGAGAAGAAGAAAGAGTGGCGCATCCCGGGCGAGAAGATGAAGATGCGCACGCCGCACATCGTGCCCCTGTCGAAGCAGGCCGTCGAGGTGATCGCGAAACTCCGCGAACTGAACGGACACAGCCAGTTCCTGTTCCCGAGTCGGTCGAGCTCCAAGAAACCGATGAGCGAGAACACGATCCTGTACGCCCTGTACCGGATGGGCTACCACTCACGAATGACGGGGCACGGCTTCCGCGGCCTTGCGTCGACCATTCTCAATGAACATAGCTTCAACCGCGACTGGATCGAGCGTCAGCTCGCGCATAGCGAGCGGGACGGCGTCCGGGCAGCGTACAACCACGCGGAGTACCTGCCGGAGCGCCGGAAGATGATGCAGTGGTGGGGCGACTATTTGCAGCGATGCCGGGTCGTTGTGCAAGTTAAGAAATAGGGCGCCATCAAGTGCGTTTCCATCGACTTGATTTCTTTGAGGCAGCCCATATCTTGACATTTTCGGGGAAATGTGGGGGCCGGATGCGTAGTTTTTTGTGTAGCATCCGGTACTAACCTAAGGTTCTTGGGTACAATGCCGAAAACAAACTTGATGGTTTGTCAAGTGGAGTGACGCAATCTGGAGAAATCATGTACTCGGTGACGATGCAAACGACCGCGCGAGGCGTTGAAGCGTCCCTGTCCGACCTGGTCTCAAAGCTGGGGGGGGTCTACTGGCGCAGCGCGATTATGCTGCCTTGGATGGCGCGTCGCGTCATAGTCAATGCGCGAAAGTTCAACGATAGCTTGGCGAGTTCCAATACCCGGCTCATGGATCTGCGGCGGGCGGTGCCGTTCGTCGACGAAAAGGTTATAGACCCAGATTTTCAACTTAGAGACAAACTGGAGAGCATCAAGTCGGATGTACTGAATATCCGCAGACGATTGGTGCACATCCAAGGGATGCTTAGCCCCAACGACAAGTTTCGGTTGAGAGCTCGGTTTGATGAGGCTGTCGGAGCAGAGGTTGCTCGGTCGATTGCACTCTGCTGCGAGGCGTTCGAAATTGCCAATGGGCTGCAGTGGGACGTAGCTGAACATGATGCTGACAATAGCGTTCGCCATGAGGATTTTGTTGCATCGAGCGCAGACGAGGTGATGCAAATGCTGAGCCGCTTTTGACGGGAGGCGTGTTGGCAGGCTTCATAGTAGAAAAAATTGACTGCGGCTCAGACACCTTCCAAAAAACCTTCTCCAAGCTTGATGAGCGAGTAAAAAAAGAAGCGCGCAAGGCTATTTCAGAAATGCTACTGCTCGACATAAGTAAGCCGCCGGCCAAACTTCACCTGCATACTCTGAAGGATAAGGAGGTGAAAAGCGCGTTAGACCCGAAGAAAAAGTGTGCCGTTTATACGGTTCATCTAACTTCGGACGACAAGTTCAAGGCGAGTTTCACTTTCGAGGAAGGTACTGCATTCATGCGGGTCTGTGGTGAGCATGATTGGATAGACAAGAACCCGTGAATAATGTTTCGCAAGCCCCGCCCCGAGCGGGGCTTTTCACATCCGACGAAACGCGTGATGATGCGGTAGTGTTGGACCGAGAGGCGGGCCGCTAAGACGGATCGCATTGTCGATTCGCTAACTATGACGAGAACTATGATCAAGACCCATCTAATCGCTATTGCTGTCATGTCCTCGGTCTTGGCTGCTTGCGGTGGCGAATCGAGTTCTTCTCCCCCTCCTTCTTCCTCCGCGCATTTTTCAGTTGGCGGCACAGTCACTGGTTTGATCAGCGGTGCGCTTACCTTGCTGAACAACGGGACCGATGCACTTGCTGTGTCTTCAAATGGCTCGTTTGTGTTCGCAACACCCCTCGCCAGTGGATCGTCGTATGCCGTTACCGTGGCCAACTCTCCCCCGGGCCAATCGTGCACGCTCAGTAACGCCAGCGGTACGCTCACCGGCAACGTAACAAGCGTGAGTGCGGCTTGCATTGCAACGGAGACGCTGGTCACTACTCTTGCTGGCTCTGGAGCGCCAGGGGCGACGGATGGGCAGGGCCTCGATGCATCGTTCGCATCCCCCGGCGATCTTGCGGTGGACGCCGGCGGAAACGTCTATGTTGCTGATTCCGCGAATCGCAAAATCCGAAAAATTACCCCGGATGGTGTTGTCACGACATTGGCTGGATCGGGGGAGCAGGCATGGAATGACGGTACAGGCGTTGCAGCGTCGTTCGGCTATCCGATCGGTGTCGCAGTTGACGCTAATGGGAATGTGTACGTTGCTGACTCGACCGCCCAAAAGATTCGCAAGATCACTCCAGCGGGTGTCGTGACAACACTCGCCGGTTCCGGGCAACTGGGAGGGGCAGACGGCAGTGCTACCGTCGCATCATTTAATGACCCAGCAGGCATTGCTCTCGATGGCACGGGCAATGTTTACGTAGCCGATGCTACAGGCGGCCGTATCCGCAAGATCTCTCCAGCTGGAGTAGTTTCGACTCTGGCCGGCTCAGGAGTACCTGCGTATGGCGATGGGACGGGGGCTGCAGCGTCATTCAAGCGTCCCATTGGCATCGCTGTGGACCAAAGCGGGAATATCTATGTAGCGGACTGGGGAAACAATGATATTCGCAAGGTCACCCCGACCGGCGTAGTCACAACTCTCGCTGGCTCGAACTCGCCGGGCTCCGTCAATGGCACCGGAACGGGGGCGTCGTTCAGCGGGCCAATGGATGTTGCGGTGGACAAGAGTGGCAATATCTACGTTGCGGATTCAAATAATAACCAGATCCGAATGGTCACCCAGCAGGCTGTGGTCACAACCCTGGCGGGGTCTTCTACGCGAGGCGATGACAATGGTCCTGCTGCGTCCGCCAAATTCAATACTCCGCGAGGTGTTGCGATGGACAATGATGGGAACGTGTATGTCGCGGATTCCTACAATGAACAGATTCGCAAGATTATCCTGCCAGCGAAATGACCGATCGGCCGACCCACGAGGTCGGTCGTGATCCTGCGTCTGGATGATGGGGAGGCTGACGGTGTCGAACGTCGAGGCGCCGCGCCGCTCACACGCAGTCCGCGAGCGCTAGACTTTGACGCGCTCTGAGACTTCCTCCCGATAACCTACGGGCACAAACAAGTCGCGATAGCGTTTGTAGATCGGGCGTTCAAAGTAGCGATATACAAGCGTCGACAAGGTCAACACGACCGCGGCAAAGGCCGCAAAGCGGATGTACGGATTGGCGATTTTCATCATCCCGAGGTAGACGCCCAGCGTGATCATCGGAAAATGAACGAGGTAGACCGAGTAACTGATCTCGCCGAGCCATTTCATCGGGCGGAATGAGAGGATGCGAGCGACCACGCTCCCAGACTGCGACACGCTGAAGATGAGGAAGGGCATGGCGGCGAGTGCCTCAAATTCGATGTTGCCGCGTGCGTCGCCATAGACGACGTAGACGATCCCGCCGAGCAGCAGCACTTCCACCAAGGCAGAAAGGTTCTTCCATCGCGAGGGGTTGACCGGCGTTTGCGCGGTAGCGGCAGCAATGCGATAAATGGCGACGCCGAGCAGGATGCCACTGAACGAGCGCACCATGCCAGTCGACAGCCCGGCAGGGAGGGCCTGGTACGCAGCATGAATCGTGTGTGCCGAGTTGTACAGGAAGAAGTAGCCCGCGTAGGCGGCCAGTACGATGGCTTCCGTCCGTACCTTCTGGAACACGATGGGCAGGATGAGCGCGCCGATCCAGAACTCATTGGAGATGGACCAGCTCGCGGCGTTCCAACTCCACTGCGATGTGAAGCCCATGCTTTGCAACAACAGGACGTTCAAAACCCCGGTCCATACCGGGCCGTCAACGTAGGGCAGTTTGCCCCAGTAGAGATGATCCACCACGCCCATCGCGATCATGCTTGCGATGTGCAAGGGGTACATGCGCACGAATCGATGGCTGATGAATTTGGCCGTCGAGATCGTCCTGGTTTTCATCCCGTGCTCGTACACGTGACACAGCACAAAGCCAGACAGCATGAAGAAGAAGTCGACGGCGAGGTTCGCGTTGGCGAACGGGAAGTTGCTCCATCCGGCCCCGGACCCGAAGAAGTGCAAAGCCATGACGAGTATCGCGAACATTCCTCGAAGGCCGTCCAGGGCGGTGTATCGTTCTCGGTGACTGATGGGCTGCATGAGGTGGTGTTTGCGTGCTGTCGGTAAATGATCGCGATTCTAGACCAGTCGTCATCGATCGGTGGGACAGAATGGTTGACGACGTCGCGCGTCGAGGTGATGCGGGCGATGCTGCAGGTTTGCCCGCTGACGATATGGTGGTCGGACCATATCAAGGAACTTTGGCCGACAAGACGGATTCGTGAGCGGCGCGCGGCTTGTGTTCTATTTGTGCACTCGGTGGAATATCGCGTCCGCAAGCACGCGTGGGTTTGCAGACAAAGCGTGCGCACCCACGATCGTCTTCCGCACTAGGTGTTGTCGGGAAAGCACTAGGCCTCCACGGTTGCGATGACCTGATCCATGTATATGCTTGATAGGCCCAGGAAGAACTGCTGGGAGACCGTGCTGTATGGGGATCGATGAGTCAAAAACGAAAAAGGACAAGTGATGAACCGCACCGCAATCGCTACATTGGGGGTAGTGCTGGCACTAACAGCATGTACATCGGATCGTCCGCTAGTTTCTGGTCTTATGGTTACGGACAGAGGTTTTGTTACTACTGACGGAGGTGGGAAAGACACTGGTGATCGCAACACGACAATTGTTGCCTGGAACGCGAACAACAACGTTGCGCTGTTCGATGGGCACGGGCAAGGATGCTTTGAAGCTGCCGCAGCATTCAAGAGTCAAGATCGCGAGACAGGGTTGTCAGCAACGCTCCCAAAGCTGCTCGGCGAGAGCGGAGACATCAATGCGGTAAATCGCGTACTGGAAAACGTCAAACTGCTCAGTGATAAGGACAATGCGGTGACGTTCTTGGACACGGCACTATCCAACATCTGCATCATCGCGATGAATCAACTGAACCACAAGGTTGACGGGACGGTACTGAAGCGCGAAGACTTGATCGAATTGATCAAATACTCGATCGACAACGCTGTGAAGCTTGGCACGAAGCAAGCGCAGGCACAAGCCGACAGCCACCGGCTAACCGAGGGGCAGGTGCAGCCTGGCAAGCAGCCTGATAAGCCACAATCGCCTGCCGTTGCGTCGAACGGGGCGCCCAAGTCGGCGACAGGGAACTAAGTGCAACTAGAACTCGAGCCACTGTTGTGGCTCGACGCTCTGCTCACATCATGACTGGCGGTGCTGGTCACCCGGCAATCCACTTCCTTCCGTGAAATGACTCGTACTCCTTAATTGCGGCGGCGCGCTGCTTGTCTATGAACGCAGCCAAGTCAGAGATGTGGACTCCTTTCGCGCATTTCTGCGATCGCTCCATCCTGATCACCGGCAGCGCGATCTCACCGGCAGAGACCTTGCGCATCAGAGTCGGCAAAGTCAACGGAGCGAAGACGTCGCGGCAGACATCTTCTATCGGGATGATCGCGCGGGCGCCGTACTGCGCCATGAGTACGAATAACGTGTTCATTTCACTGAGAAGGGCGATGAACGGTTGCGGGCTTGGCGGCAACATATCGGATCGGACATGCCTCGTCCGTGGTTTCGTCGTGGCCATAGAATGGTGCCATCTGACCTTCGGAGAACGTCGTGAGCATCTTGCAAAAGAAACGTGTTAGTGCTGCCGAAGCAGCCACCATTTTAGGCGTCCCCAAGGAAACGATCAGTCGAATCGATCGACGAGGTGAAATCATCCGTCGATACAGGCTTGGCCACAAGACAGTCGTCTACGACGTCGAGTCACTTGAGCAGTTCCTGTTGGCGAAGGAGGTGCGACCGGTGCAAGCGCCGACGGTCGATCCAGTCGTCCGTGGTCGGAAGCCGTATCCGACGCGTACCGTTACGCTGCCGGGCGAGAAGAAGCAAAGCAGCCTCCGCGAATTTCTGATGGGTAGGCTCGAGGAGAGCAGCCGACAAAGTAATGGAACGGCGGATGGGCGATCCCGAAAGAAGAAGTGACATACGTCGCATCCGCAGCGCGGGTTTACAAAATTCCGCTTGACGACGTAACGTGTCGGACATAATCTTGAATCGCGCTTGAGACAACAAGCGCCGGGTTTGGCGACCTGATTTCACAAAGGCGGACGACGACCGCCACATGGCGGTATTTTTTCGTCTGTACACTACGCGTGCGTCCAGTTCAACGGGCGGGCAGTGGTGGGGATACCTTCGGGTATGCCGGGTTCCTTTGTGTCCGGTTCGCCAACCTCGCTATCTGCCTGCCCACCCTCATTTGGCGATGAGGGCGCAGGTTCTTTACTCACAAAGGACCCGCTATGTCTACCGTCAAGCCTTCGTCTGTTCCTCCCTCCACACCTGACTATACCGATCCGGCATTTTGCAGCGCGCTGATGGATGACCATTGGGTCACCGGCAACGACAGCGAATTCGCCATGGTTCCGACGAACCTGATCGCGGACGTGTACCGCGCATCTGACGCGATCACGACAATCGCCAGGCTGGTTCATAACAGCAGCTGCGAGCCAGGAATGTCGAACGCTGAACCTCTCGGGCAAGCTGCTCACTTGGGCCTGCTGAACGCGGCCGAGCTCATCGGCCAGTACCTGACCGAAGTTGCGGATCGAATGGTGGAAGGCCTGCAACTGGCCAAGCGCGCGCGCGACTCTGCGGAGGTTAGCCATGACTGACATTCGTGCGCTGAAGACCGCTCCCGAGTTGCTTTCCGGCAGCAGTGTAGTGACCAGTTTTCTGTCGATCACTGCAGGCTTGCCGCTGGTAGATGCCCTGGAAGCTTCGTCCTGCCTGTTGATGTCCACGCAGAACTGACCCACCTGAGGCTGTAGTTTTCATCGAATTTTGACCCACGTGATTGAATGCCCTGCTCAATCTTTGAGCAGGGGATACAGAGGTGATCACGGTGGGCATATTGGCCAAGATCAGGCGGATGTATTTCCGCGAGAAGGTCCCGCTGCGCGAGATTGCCAGGCGCACGGGCCTGTCCCGGAACACGGTGCGCAGCTGGCTTCGGCAGACGGATGCCGTTGAGCCGAAGTACCCGAAGCGCGTCAGCCCGAGCGTCGTCGACGAGTGGGCCGCGCAACTGACGGGCTGGCTGCGGGCAGACAGTCATCGCCCGAAGCGTGACCGGCGCACGGCCCGGTTCATGTTCGAGGCCATCCGCGGCGAGGGCTACGCCGGCAGCTACGGCCGCGTCAGCGCCTTCGTGAGACGCTGGCACGAGGAGCAGGCTGAAGCCCCGCGCAGGAAGGCCTATGTACCGCTGGCCTTCGAACCCGGCGAAGCATTCCAGTTTGACTGGAGCTGCGAATATGCCTTCATCGGCGGGTTGCGGCGACGCCTGGAGGTCGCCCACGTCAAGCTCAATGCCAGCCGGGCGTTCTGGCTGGTCGCCTATCCGACCCAGAGTCACGAGATGCTGTTCGATGCGCACGCCCGCGCATTCGCCGCGTTCGGCGGCGTGCCGCGCCGCGGCATCTACGACAACATGAAGACCGCCGTGGACAAGGTCGGCCGCGGCAAGGAGCGCGCGGTCAACGCCCGCTTCGAGGCAATGTGCGGCCATTACCTGTTCGAGCCGGAATTCTGCAACCGTGCCGCCGGCTGGGAGAAGGGCATAGTTGAGAAGAACGTGCAGGACCGGCGCCGCCAGATCTGGCACGAGGCTGCGCTACGACGCTGGGAAACGCTGGAGCTTCTGAACGAATGGGTCGCGGGCCAGTGTCGTCAGGCCTGGCAGATGCGGCACCCGCAGTGGCCCGAGCTGACGGTCGAGGACGTGCTGCAGGACGAGCGCACCAGGCTGATGCCCAATCCACGCCCGTTCGACGGCTATGTCGAGCAGACCCTGCGGGTGTCGTCGACCAGCCTCATCCACTTTCAGCGCAACCGCTACAGCGTGCCCACCGAGTATACGAACCAGCTGGTGAGCGTGCGCTGCTATCCGGCATATCTCAGCGTCGTCGCCGACGCCCAGGAGATCGCACGCCACGAACGCAGCTTCGAGCGGCACATGACCTTCTACGACTGGCGCCATTACATCACGCTGGTTGAGCGCAAACCCGGCGCGTTGCGCAACGGCGCTCCGTTCGTCACGATGCCACAGCCGCTGCAGCAGTTGCAGCGACACCTACTGAAGCACCAGGGAGGCGATCGCATCATGACGCAGGTGCTCGCCGCGGTGCGCGAACACGGACTCGATGCCGTGCTGCTTGCCGTGCAGGCAGCGCTGGACTCGGGACGCCCCAGTGGGGAGCACGTTCTGAACGTGCTGAGCCGGTTGAAGGCGCCCACCACGAGTACCAACCTCGCGACGACGAAACTCCAGCTTACCGAAGAGCCGGCTGCCGACGTGAGCCGCTACGAAACCCTGCGCGCCAACCCACCGGAGGACCGTCATGTCTAACGACATCGCCGCCCAACTCAAGGGGCTCAAACTGCATGGCATGGCGAGCACCTGGCCAGAGCTGCTGGCGCAGTCGCGTCACACGGAGTTCGACCCGGAGCGCTTCATGAAGCAGCTGCTGATGGCTGAGACGGCGGAGCGACAGGTGCGCTCGATCGCCTATCAGATGACCGCCGCTCGCTTCCCGGCTCACCGCGACCTGAAGGGCTTCGACTTCGCGCAGGCGCACGTCGACGAAGCGCTGGTTCGAGAACTCAGTGACCTGTCGTTCCTCGCAAGCGCACACAACGTCGTGTTCATCGGTGGCCCCGGCACCGGCAAAACGCACCTCGCCTCAGCGATCGGAATTGAGGCCGTGCAGCGCCACGGCAAGCGCGTGCGCTACTTCTCGACCGTCGAGCTGACCAACGCACTGGAGCAGGAGAAGTCCATCGGCAAACAAGGCCAGATCGCCCATAAGCTGATGTACGTCGACCTGGTAATCCTCGACGAACTGGGCTACCTGCCGTTCAGCCAGACCGGTGGCGCATTGCTGTTCCACTTGCTCTCGAAGCTGTATGAACACACGAGTGTCGTGATCACCACCAACCTCAGCTTCGGCGAGTGGGCGACCGTGTTCGGGGACGCAAAGATGACGACGGCGCTGCTGGACCGCGTCACCCATCACTGCCACATCGTCGAAACGGGCAATGAATCCTGGCGCTTCAAGTCCAGTTCTGCCAAGGCGAAGGCAACCAGAAAGAGAGCAGCAAAAGCAGCAGGCAGTGAGGAGTTATCCACACCGGAATAGATGTACTACGCTGTCTCGGGGTGGGTCAGATTTAGATGAAAACGGTGGGTCAAGATTCGGTGAAAATCAACACTCGGAGCCTTGCTGGACACGGCGATCAGCGCGCCCCGAACATTTGTACTGCAGACAACGCATTTTTGTCGCATATACCCGTTCAACGAGACGAATCGCGCCCAATGCCGGGTCCCGGTCGAGTCTTGCGAAATGCAGCGTAAAAGCATGGGCTGGTTTGTCTGGATTCGACCTGCCGAGGGTTGAAGAAAAAACACCGGCTCGTGCGAATATGGTCACGTAACCCGTATCAGTCCGCGCAACCTGATTCGTCAGCGGGCACTCGATTGCGGAACGCGCGCAGATTGACGCCACGGCCCGCATGGGGCAGCCCGCGCAGATGGCGGATTCAATTTGCCCGAACGCAAGATGGCGAGCTGAACGGGCCAGAGTTTCATAGATGGGCCGCTCAGCGCGTAGCGCCGTTCAAACTCGACGGGTAACAGGTCGTCCGCGAGACCGTGTTGACGATCGGGCTTATAAAACACGTCCGTGGCGACCATTGCACGCCCTTCGCGCTTCCTGCCGCTCGCATCGCCCGCCCACCACGCACATCGTTTGGCATCGTCGCACACGCACTTCGCCACCCGCTATCCCCCATTCGCACCGCCAACCCCCCCCGCTAACCCATTTCCCTCCCCCCAAAACACCCTCGATTCTGCACAGCACCTTTGCAACGCCGGTCACTAACAGCGGAAAAACGGCTCATTACACTGCGCCCGTCGCATCGCGGGGAAGCATCGATGCGACGCGAATTCGCAGCGCGTAAGCAAAGCGACCGGAAAACGAATGACTTGGGGGGTAAATCATCATGAACAAGCGTTGGGGGATCATCGTGCCCGCCGCATTGCTTGCCACGGCCGCGCATGCGCAAAGCAGCGTTACGCTGTACGGCAAGATCGAGGACGGCATCAACTACACGAGCAACGCACGCGGCCACGGGACCGTGCAGTTGCAAAGCGGCTACGACTACGGCAGCCGCTGGGGCATCAAGGGCACCGAAGACCTCGGCGGCGGCTATCAGGCCATCTTCCAGCTCGAGAGCGGCTTCGACGTCAACACCGGCAAGATGAGCCAGGGCGGCCGCGAATTCGGCCGCCAGGCGTTCGTCGGCATCGCGTCGGACCGTTACGGCACCTTGACGTTCGGCCGCCAGTATGACCCGAGCGTCGACATCTTCTCGCCGCTCACGGCCAACGGCAACTGGACCGGCTATCTGTTCGCGCACCCGTACGACAACGACAACACCGACTACTCGTTCCGCGTCAATAACGCCGTCAAGTACGTGTCGCCGGTGTGGCACGGCATCACCGCGGAAGCGATGTACGGGTTCAGCAACCAGTCCGGCTTTGCGAACAACCGTCTGTACGGCGCCGCGCTGCAATACCAGCAGGGCGGGCTGACGGTCGGCGCGTCATACCTGAAGATCAACAACGCACACAACGGCGATTCGAACGGCGCGATCACCGGCGACAACACGTTCGACGCGTCGTCGCAACAGAACATCGGCATCGGCGTGAACTATGCGTTCGCGAACGCGCTGATCGGCTTCACGTACTCGCACGTCGACGTCTACGACCCGACCGCCAACGCATACTTCACCGGCACGACGCAGCCGGCCGGCGGCAGCTGGAACGCGTGGAAATTCGACAACTTCGAAGTGAACGGCCTCTATCACTTCACGCCCGCGCTGTACCTCGGCGCGGCCTACACGTACACGCAGGCGCGCGTGTCGTCGACGGTCGGCTCGTTCAATCCGAAGTGGCACCAGCTGAGCACGAAGCTCAACTACGACATGTCGAAGCGCACGTCGGTGTTCGTCGAAGGCGTCTACCAGCATGCGATGAACGCCCACACCGGCACCGACTTCGACTACGCGTACGTTCCGGGCGCAGCCGACATCTCGTCGGGCCCGAACCAGTACGTCGTGCGCGTCGCGCTGCTGCATCACTTCTGACCGACCGCTCACCCGCGGACACCGCCCGGCAAACAGCCGGGCGGCGTGCAGCCGGCGGCTGCATCGGCCAGGCTCCGGCGCCGCAACCGGTGCAGCGAATGCAGGCTCGTGTGATACTGGGCGCCGCCCGCCGCGCCGCTCGCATGTGCTTCACGCGGCCATGCGCAGCGGGCGATCGCCTTCCACGCACCTTGTCCGCTGCCCGAGCTCCGTCATGACGCACCCGACCTACCACTATTACGAACCCTCGCAAGGCCACGGCCTGCCGCACGATCCGCTGAACGCAATCGTGGGCCCGCGCCCGATCGGCTGGATTTCCTCTCGCGGCAGCGACGGCACGGTCAATCTCGCACCGTACAGCTTCTTCAACGCGTTCAACTATCATCCGCCGATCATCGGCTTTTCGAGCACCACGGCGAAGGACAGCCTGCGCAACGTGCGGGAAACCGGCGAGTTCGTCTGGAACCTCGCGACGCGCGATCTCGCCGAGCGGATGAACCGGACCTGCGCCGCGGTGCCGTACGGCGTGAACGAATTCGAACTCGGCGGGCTGACCGCGATTGCGTCGCGTCTCGTCGACGTGCCGCGCGTCGCGGAAAGCGGCGTCAACTTCGAATGCAAGGTCACCGACGTGGTCCCGCTGCGCGATCACCGCGGCGGCGAGACGTCGGCCACGCTGGTGCTCGGTGAAGTCGTCGCCGTCCACATTCGCGACGATCTGCTGAAGGACGGCATCTTCGACACGTTCGGCGCGGGCATCATCCTGCGCGCGGGCGGGCCGACCGCCTACGTCCACGTCACGCCGGACAGCCGTTTCGACCTCGCGCGTCCGGACGCGTGACCAAGGCGGCCTGAGCCGTCCGGCGCGCGGCCGCCCGCACCCGCAACGCCCCGCCTGAATCGACGTTCGCGCGGGGCGTTTCGTTCGATGCGTGCCGGCACGGCCGCGTGCGCGGATTCGCGGATCGACATCCTGACGCGCCGTTCATCCGGCCGGTGCAGCGAGCGACGCGCTTCGAGCCGCACGGCCCGCCTCGCTCCGGCCGAAATCGCACAGCCGCGGGATGCAGGCTGACCTACGATGGAGCATCGCATCCGTCGTCCGTCGAACCATGTGCACCCACTACCGTGCTCCCGGCGAAGACCCGGGCATCAGCGAGCTGCGAATCGGCATCGGCGATCTGTTCGACCGCGAGCCGTGGGCACCCGACGTCTACCCCGATTACGCGGCGCCGATCGCGCGCGCCGACGGCGACGGGCTCGCGGTCGTCAGCGCGGTGTTCGGCTTCTGGCCGAAGTTCATGCAGCCCGAACGCGTCGACGACAACGGCCGCAGGAAGCGCAAGCTCGACACGGTCAACGCGCGTGCGGAGACGGTCGGCTCGTCGCGGCTCTACGGCAACGCCTGGCGCGACGGGCAGCGCTGTCTGATCCCGGTGCGCTGGATCTACGAACCCTGCTACGAGACGGGCCGCAACGTGTGGCACCGGATCGGCCTGGCCGGCTGGCAGGCGTACTGTGTCGCCGGCATCTGGCGACGCTACGTAAGCGCCGACGGCCGCGAGCGCATCGGCATGGCGATGCTCACGGTCGACGCCGACGGCCATCCGCTGTTCGCGCGCATGCATCGGCCCGGCGACGACACGCGCGGCGTCGTGATCCTGCGCCGCGACGACTACGACGAATGGCTGCATGCGCGCGACGTCGAAGCCGTGCGGCTCATGCTGGCGCTGCTACCCGCCGACGAGATGGACGCCGCGCCGGAACCGCCTCTGCCGCCGCCCGCCGGCGCTTGATCTTTCATCTTTCATACGGATCGCTGACGGTCCGGAAAGGCTGATACGCGCGGCGTGCGCGCACCATCCCGACCGCACCGAGCGCCTCGGGTAATCACCTATATCGTCCTAGTTGTATATACAACAATATCCGCTGACCAATGTCGGCGCCCGTCGTTCGAACGGCGGACGGAAGCCGGAGAAGCAGAAGCACTTCGAGAAATTGAAACAGGGCGGCCCGACCCGGCGATCGTGTCGGCGACACCCTCCGTGATCCTCAGCATTCTGGAGATTTTCCGTGTCGACGAATTCCAGCGAAAGAGCCGGCGGTCTGATCGAGGTGCGCTCGATCGATTTCATTCCCGATGCCGAACGCCACGGCGGCCTGCTGAGCCAGTTCACGCTGTGGCTGTCGGCGAACCTGCAGATCACGGCGATCGTCACCGGCGCGCTCGCGGTCGTGCTCGGCGGCGACGTGTTCTGGTCGCTGATCGCGCTGCTGCTCGGCCAGCTCGTCGGCGGCGCGGTGATGGCGCTGCACGGCGCGCAAGGGCCGCAACTCGGGCTGCCGCAGATGATCTCGAGCCGCGTGCAGTTCGGCGTCTACGGCGCGATGATCCCGATCGTGCTCGTGTGCCTGATGTACATCGGTTTCTCCGCGAGCGGCTCGGTGCTGGCGGGGCAGGCCGTCGCGCAGCTGCTGCACGTCGACGACGCGGCCGGCATCCTGCTGTTCGCCGCGGTGATCGTCGCGCTGACGGTGTTCGGCTATCGCGCGATCCACTTCGTCGGCCGGATCGCGAGCGTGGTGGGCGTCGTCGCGTTCGTCTACATGTTCGCGCAGTTGTTTGCGCGCCACGACGTCGGCGCGCTGCTCGCCAACAAGCACTTTTCGCTCGCGAGCTTCCTGCTGTCGATGTCGCTGTCGGCATCGTGGCAGATCGCGTTCGGCCCGTACGTCGCCGACTATTCGCGCTATCTGCCGCGCTCGACGTCGTCGGCGGCCACGTTCGCCGCGGTCGGCCTCGGCTCGGTGATCGGCGCACAGGCCGCGATGGTGTTCGGCGTATTCGCGGCCGCGCTGGCAGGCAGCGGCTTCGCGCATCACGAGGTGTCGTACATCGTCGGCCTCGGCTCGACGGGCGCGGTCGCCGCGTTGCTGTACTTCAGCATCGCGTTCGGCAAGGTGACGGTCACGACGCTCAACGCATACGGCAGCTTCATGTCGATGGCCACCATCGTCAGCGGCTTTCGCGGCAAGCGCGCGGTGTCGTCGCGCAGCCGCGCCGCGTACATCTTCGGGATGATCTGCGTGTCGACCTTGATCGCGCTCGCGGGCCGCCATTCGTTCCTGAAGGAATTCACCGCGTTCATCCTGTTCCTGCTCGCGTTCTTCACGCCGTGGAGCGCGATCAACCTCGTCGACTATTACTGCTTCACGCGTTCGCGCTACGACGTGCCGGCGCTGTCCGATCCCGACGGTCGCTACGGCCGGTGGAACGCGATGGCGATCACGATCTACGTGGTCGGCATCCTGGTGCAGCTGCCGTTCATGTCGACGCACATCTACACCGGCCCGCTCGTCGACGCGCTCGGCGGCACCGACATCTCGTGGATCCTCGGCCTCGTCGTGCCGGCCGCGCTGTATTACGTCGGCGCGCGCGCGTCGCGGCGCAGCATCCCGGAGCATCTGATCCTGCCGCTCGAACACGGCGGAATTCCGCACTGACGTCACGCGCCCCGCGCAGCGTTCGCGCCGCCGCATCGCGCGGCGCCGCACCCACGGCCCGGTGCGCGCGTGCCTACGCGCCGAGCCGCTCCGCGAGCGAATGGCGCTGCATGCAGCGCTCCATCGCATCGAGAAACGCCTGCTCGGCCGCGTTCATCCTGCGCTCGCGATGCCACAGCAGGAATACGTCGACGTCGATCAGCCCGTCGTCGGGCGGCAGGCGCCACAGGCGCTGCTGCGCGACGTCGTCGCGCACGATGTGCTCGGGCAGGCAGCCGATCCCGTAGCCGGCGAAGATCAGCCGCCGCACTTCATCGAGGCTCGGCGACGACGCGACGATGCGTCCGGTGAAGCCTTTCTGATCGCGGAACACGGTGAGCGGCGACAGGCTGTCGCCGATCTGGTCGCTGGTGAACGACACGAAGTTCTCCGCGAGCAGGTCTTCCATCCGCAACTGCGTCTGCCCGAACAGCCGGTGATGGCGGCCGCAATAGATCGCATAGCGCTGGCGCAGGAAGCAGCGCATCTGCAGCTTGTCGTGCGGCGTGCGGCACAGGCCGAGCCCGGCGGTGGCCGTCTTCTGCAGCAGCGACGACAGGATGTCCGACGAACGCATCACGTCGATCTGCAGGTCGATGCGCGGATACGCGCGATGGAATTCGGCGAGGAATTCGTCGTAGACGGGCGACTCGATGCGGCTCACCGTCAATAGCCGGATCGACCCGGTGAGGTCTGCGGTGCTGTCGTCGAGCTCCGTGTCGAGGCGCGACACGCCGCCGTAGATGTCGCTCGCGATCCGGTACACGGCTTCGCCTGCCGCGGTCGGCGCGAAGTGCGCGCCGCGCCGCTCGATCAGCTTGCGGCCGAGCGCGTCCTCGAGCCGCCGCAGCGCCTGGCTGACGGCCGGCTGCGTGACATGCAGGCGCGCGGCCGCGCGGCTCACGCTGCGCTCCTGCATGATCACCAGGTAAGTGCGCAACAGGTTCCAGTCGAGGCGGTCGTTGACGAAGCGGGCGAGGTCGGCGCGCATCGGGGCTCCAGGCTGAACGTCGGAACGTCGGAACGTTGAAAGGGGTATTAGCCAGATTTATACGCGAAATAATAATTTGAAATTGGACTAATGATATGTGGCCGCCGATAAAGGAGGCGTGCCGCACCCGGCGGCACGGGGCCGCGACAGACGGCCGGCCATCACGATATTGCGCGTGCCGCGGCGCGCGTCAGGAGCCCCGCATGAGCCAGTCCCTTCCTAGCGCGCGTCAGCCGGCGCGTGCCGCGACCGCGGCGTTCATCGGCACGATGATCGAGTGGTACGACTTCTACATCTACGCGACCGCCGCCGCGCTCGTGTTCGGTCAGCTCTATTTCCCGTCGCACGACCCGTTCGTCAGCACGATGGCGTCGTTCGCGACGTTTGCCGTGGGCTTCTTCGCGCGGCCGCTCGGCGGCATCGTGTTCGGCCATCTCGGCGACCGCATCGGCCGCAAGAAGGCGCTGATGACGACGTTGATGATGATGGGCGTCGCGACGGTGTGCGTCGGGCTGCTGCCCGACTATTCGAAGGTCGGCGTGCTCGCGCCGGTGCTGCTGGTGGCGCTGCGCGTCGTGCAGGGGATCGCGGTCGGCGGCGAGTGGGGCGGCGCGGTGCTGATGGCCGGCGAGCATGCGCCGCAGGGCCGCCGCACGTTCTTCGCGTCGTTCGCGCAGCTCGGCAGCCCGGCCGGGCTGATCCTGTCGCTGGTCGCGTTTCGCGCGGTCACGTCGATGGACAAGGCCGACTTCCTCGCGTGGGGCTGGCGCGTGCCGTTTCTGGCGAGCGCGGTGCTGCTGGTGGTCGGCATCCTGATCCGGCTGGGCGTGAACGAGTCGCCGGAATTCGCGCGCGTGAAAGAGGCGAACCGCACGGTGAAGCTGCCGGTCGCCGAAGTGTTCCGCTCCGCGTCCGGGCTCGTGCTGTTCTGCATCGGCGCGAACACGATCGGGATCGCGGGCGTCTACTTCACCAACACGTTCATGATCGCGTACACGACGCAGTACGTCGGCGTGTCGCGCTCGCTGATCCTCGACAGCCTGTTCGCGGTCGCGATCATCCAGTTCGTCGCGCAGCCGGCTGCCGCGTGGCTTGCCGAGCGCATCGGCAGCGCGCGGTTCCTGAAGATCGCCGCGCTGCTCGCGATGCTGTCGCCGTACCCGATGTTCATGCTGGTGCAGGGCGGCACGTCCGCGTCGCTGATCGCCGGCATCGCGCTCGCGGTCGTCTGCATGGCCGGCTTCTATTCGGTGATCGCCGGCTTCGTGAGCGACGTGTTTCCGGCCCACGTGCGCTATTCGGCGATCTCGCTCGCGTACCAGGTGTGCGGCGCGCTCGCCGGCGGCCTGACGCCGCTCGTCGGCACCTGGCTGGCGCATCGCTTCACCGGCCAGTGGTGGCCGCTCGCGGTGTTCTACACGGGCCTCGCCGGCATCTCGCTGCTCTGCATCGTCGCGCTCGACGCACGGCGCGCGTCCCGGCCGGCTGCCGCCGAGGCGCTCGGCTCGCACTGAATCCCGACGCTTCGATCAGCCGCGCCGCGTGTGGGCGAACGCTGCCGGTACGCGACCGTCGCAGGGCGTGCGCGGCGGGATCGGCAGCGTGCGGAAATCGATACCCCCGACGAACGAATTCATTGGAGTGCACATGAACGACTTGCTGGAAGTCGACGGCCATCGCCTGTGGCAAAGCCTCGCCGACATGGCGCGCATCGGCGCGACGCCGCGCGGCGGCGTGCGCCGCCTCGCGCTGACGGACGACGACCGCCGCGCGCGCGACCTGTTCGCGCAATGGTGCCGCGATGCGGGGATGACGGTGCGGGTCGATGCGATCGGCAACCTGTTCGCGCGGCGCGACGGCGCCGATGCGCAGGCCGCGCCGGTGCTGATCGGCAGCCATCTCGACACGCAGCCCGAGGGCGGGCGCTTCGACGGCGTGTACGGCGTGCTCGCGGCGCTCGAAGTCGTACGTGCGCTGAACGACGCGCGCATCGCGACCGACAAGCCGCTCGAGATCGTGTCGTGGACCAACGAGGAAGGTGCGCGTTTCGCGCCGGCGATGCTCGGCTCCGCCGTGTTCACCGGCGCGCTGCCGCTCGACGACGCGCTCGCGCGGCAGGATGCCGACGGCATCGCGCTCGGCGCCGCGCTCGACGCCTGCGGCTATCGCGGCACGCACGCGCCCGGCGGCGCGGTCGATGCGTACTTCGAAGCGCATATCGAACAAGGCCCGGTGCTCGAGGCGAACGGCACGACGATCGGCATCGTCACCGGCGGCCAGGCGATCCGCTGGCTCGACGTGCGCGTGACGGGCGTGGCCGCGCACGCGGGCACGACGCCGATGGCGTATCGCCAGGACGCGTATTTCGCGTGCGCGCAGATCGCGCTGGAGCTGGAGCGGATCGTCGCCGGCTACGCGCCGCGCGCGCTCGCGACGATCGGGCAGATCGGCATCCGCCACGCGTCGCGCAACACGATCGCCGGTGACGTGACGTTCACCGTCGACCTGCGCCATCACGACGATGCGTGCGTCGACGCGATCGAGCAGGCGTTGCGCGAAGCGTGCGCGCGCGTGGCCGCGGCGCGCGACGTGCAGGTGGCGCTCGACACGTGCTGGCGCAGCCCGGCGACGCCGTTCGATGCGGCGTGCGTCGATCTCGTCGCGCGGGCGGCGCACGCGTTCGGCTATGCGAGCGAGCGCATCGTCAGCGGCGCTGGCCATGACGCGATCGTGCTCGCGCGCCGCGTGCCGACCGCGATGGTGTTCATTCCGTGCGTCGGCGGGCTGTCGCACAACGAGGCCGAGGACGCGCTGCCCGACGACGTGACGCGCGGCGCGAACGTGCTGCTCAACGCGGTGCTCGCGCGCGCCGGTGTCGCGACGCACGCGGCGGCCGCCGCGCTCGACGCGTGACGAGACGAACCCACGAGGACAACGATGAAAACCTACTTCCATCCCGAACAGTTGCTGCACCATCCGCGCACCTACCTGTCGCGCGGCAGGATGCGCGAGCCGCAGGAGGTGCCCGAGCGTGCGGCGCGCCTCGTCGCGGCGGTGCGCGCGCTCGACTTCGACGTGTGCGAGCCGGCCGACCGCGGCACCGCGCCGATCGCGGCCGTGCACGACATGAACTACCTGCGCTTTCTCGAGGAAGCGCACGGCGACTGGAAGCGGATGCCCGACGACTGGGGCGACGAAGTGATGTCGAACGTATTCGTGCGCGACCCGAACCCGCTGCGCGGGATACTGGCGAAAGCGGCGCGCTATCTGGCCGACGGCAGTTGCCCGATCGGCGCGCACACGTGGCGCGCGGCGTACTGGTCGGCGCAGAGTGCGCTCGCGGCGGCCGCGCACGTCAACGACGGCGCGCGCGACGCGTACGCGCTGTGCCGTCCGCCCGGTCATCATGCACGGCGCGACGCGGCCGGCGGCTTCTGCTATCTGAACAACGCGGCGATCGCCGCGCAGGCGCTGCTCGGCCGCCATCGCCGCGTGGCGGTGCTCGATACCGACATGCATCACGGGCAGGGCGTGCAGGAGATCTTCTACGATCGCGACGACGTGCTGTACGTGTCGATCCACGGCGACCCGACCAACTTCTACCCGGTCGTCGCCGGTTACGAGGACGAGACGGGCGCGGCGGCCGGCGACGGCTACAACCTGAACCTGCCGATGCCGCACGGCGCGCCGGAGTCGGCGTTCTTCGAGCGGCTCGACGATGCGTTGCGCGCGCTCGCGCGTTTCGAGCCCGATGCGCTCGTGCTCGCGCTCGGCTTCGACATCTACAAGGACGACCCGCAGTCGCAGGTGGCCGTCACGACCGACGGGTTCGGGCGGCTCGGCGGCGCGCTCGGTGCGCTCGCATTACCGACGGTGATCGTGCAGGAAGGCGGCTATCACCTCGAGAGCCTCGACGCCAACGCGCGCGCGTTCTTCAGCGGGTTCGCCGCCGCACGCTGAGCGTCGCGGGCGCGGCGGCCGCGCGCATGCCGCTGACGATGAAGAGCGCATCGGCATCCCGGTGCGGGCCGGTCGCCCGTTGCCGGTCGCCGGTAACCGGTTGTCGCGCCGCGTGCCGGCGTAATGCGGATCGCGCGGCGTTTACGAATTCGCGGCAACCGGTGCGCGCCGGCGTTGCGCCCGCTGCAGCGCGACCAGCGCGAGGCCGGCCGCGGCGATCAGCGCGCCGACGAGCGGCACGGCCGGGTAGCCGAAGCCGGCCGACAGCGCGGCGCCGCCGGCTGCCGCGCCGAGCGCGTTGCCGAGGTTGAACGCGCCGATGTTGACGGCCGACGCGAGGCCCGGCGCTTCGTGGGCCGCGCGCATCACGCGCATCTGCAGCGGCGGCACCACCGCGAACGTCGCGATGCCCCACACCAGCAGCGTGAGCGCGGCGCCGACGTGCGTGCGGGCGAGCAGCGGAAAGGCGGCCATCGTCGCGATCAGCAGCACGAGGAAGCCGATCAACGTGCCGTCGAGCGAGCGGTCGGCGAGCCGGCCGCCGGCGATGTTGCCGATCGAGAAGCCGACGCCGATCAGTACCAGCATCGCCGTCACGAAGGCGGGCGTTGCGCCGCTCACGTGCGCGAGCGTCGGCGCGACGTACGTGTAGAGCGTGAACATCGCGCCGGCGCCGAGCACCGTCGTCGCGAGCGCACCGAGCACGACGGGACGCGTGAGCACCGCCAGCTCCGCACGCAGGTCCGGCATCTTGCCGGCGTCGCCCTTCGGCAGCGCCGCGAACAGACCGGCGATCGCGATCACGCCGAGCGCCGCGGTGGCCGCGAACGACATCCGCCAGCCGATCATCTGCCCGAGCCAGGTCGCGGCCGGCACGCCGCCGACGTTGGCGATCGTCAGACCCATGAACATCGTCGCGACCGCGCTGGCCTGCCGCTCGCGCGGCACCAGGCTGGCCGCGACCACCGAGCCGAGCCCGAAGAACGCGCCGTGGTTCAGGCTCGTGACGAGCCGCGCGAGCAGCAGTGTCGTGTAGCCCGGGGCGACGGCCGACAGCAGGTTGCCGACGGTGAAGATCGACATCAGCGCGATCAGCGCCGAGCGGCGCGACCAGCGCGCGAGCAGCAGCGTCATCAGCGGTGCGCCGGCCATCACGCCGATCGCATACGCGCTGATCAGCATGCCGGCCTGCGGAATCGACACGTGCACGCCGTCGGCGATCACCGGCAGCAGGCCCATCGGCGCGAATTCGGTCGTGCCGATGCCGAACGCGCCGGCGGCGAGCGCCAGCAGCGGCAGCGCGGTGCCGTGGGCCGCGCGGGAGGGAGAAGTGGAGTTGGGGTTCACGCGATGCCTTCCTGTCAGCGTTGCGCAACGGCAGCGGGCCGTCGCGGACAGCCTGCAGTGTGCCCACATTGTTCTGATGAAAAAAGCCGCGTGCGCACGAAATAATCTTGATTCGATGTCAAGAATGCGTGATGCGGGCGGCGTGCCCGCGCGCTGCGACGGCCGCGTCGGCGGGCCTCGAGCAAAAAAAGCCCCGGTCACAGGGGGGCCGTGACCGGGGCGAAAAGGCATCCTCTCTTTGGCACGAGGAATGGATGCGCGCGAAGTATATTTCGCGGCATTGCGATTCGAAATGACGTTAAACGGCTGTTTTTGGCGTCAATTTAAAAATACCGACACGGTAATGTTGTGCGTTATATATTTGAAAGGATTTTCGTCGGGGTGCTGAAGTGTTTAGTGCGCGATGGCCGCGAAGCCGGTCGTGGCGGCGGGCTGGCGGCCTGCCGGCCGAACGAGCGCCGACGAGCGCGGCTGCCGTGCGCGCTTGCGCTCAGTCCGCCTGGTCGACCACTGCGTGCACGGCTTCGAGAAACCGCGCGACGACGGGAGACGCCGGCACGGCCGCGCCGTCGAACACGAACTCGATGTCGAAGCGGCTCGCCAGCTCGTCGAGCGCGACGAGCCGGACCGTGTGCGGACACGTCGGCGCCGCGCTGTGCGGCACGAACGCGCAGCCCATGCCGGCCGCGACGAGGCCGATCAGCGTCGGGATGTCGCTGCCGACCTGCGCGATGCGCGGCGTGAAGCCCGCGCGCTCGCATTGCGCGATCAGGAAGCGGTGGTGCGCGGCCGAGCGCTGCGCGTCGAACCACACGAACGGCTGGTCCGCGACGTCCGCGAGCGAGCGCGGCGCATCGAAGGGTTCGCCGGGCGGCGCGGGCATCGCGAGCACGAAGCGGTCGCTCAGCAGCCGCACGCCGGACAGGTGCGGCGCCTCGTCGCGACGCCACGCCATGATCCCGCCGTCGAGCTGGCCGCGCACCAGCGCGTCGGCCTGTTCGGCCGACAGCATCGGCGCGATCGACAGCTTCACGTCCGGGCATGCGGCGCGAAACGTCTTCAGCACGTTGGCGAACACCGGCAGCGGCAGGCAGTTCGGCAGCGCGCCGAGCCGCAGTTCGCCGAGCTGGCCGGCCGCGCTGCGCAATGCGCGTTCGCGGCTGTCCCGCACCGTGGCGAGCACGGCGGTCGCATCGCGCAGGAAGCTCGCGCCGGCCGCCGTCAGCGTGACGCCCGTCGCGCGGCGGATCAGCAGCGGCGTGCCGATCGCGCCCTCCAGCTCGCGGATCTGCCGCGACAGCGCCGGCTGCACGATGCCTGCCGCGCGGGCGCCGCCCATCACGCTGCCGGCTTGCGCGACGGCCACGAAATAACGCAGGTGACGCAGTTCGATCTGGCGCATGCGGGTGGGGACTCCGGTTTCCGGTTTCGGTTGGTGAGAATGATATGCCTGGCAAGCATGGCGAATACGCTTCGATGGTATTGGAAAAGCATGGCCCGCGTGCCGTACGATGGTTGCCGTTGCCGTTGCCGTTGCCGTTGCCGTTGCCGTTGCCGTTGCCGTTGCCGTTGCCGTTGCTTGATCGACGGCTGCGCCCGTCCCTCGTGTTCCATCGTGATCCGCACCATGCCGCTCCATATTCAGACGCCGTACCTCCGCTCGCACACCGCCTCCCGCCGGCTCGGCGCCGACGTCTGGTTGAAGCTCGATGCGCTTCAGCCATCCGGTTCGTTCAAATTGCGCGGGATCGGCGCGGTGTGCGCGGCGCGACAGGCGGCCGGCGCGCGTCGCTTCGTGTCGTCGTCGGGCGGCAATGCGGGCATCGCGGTCGCGTATTGCGGGCGCGAACTCGGCGTGCCGGTGCTGGTGGTGGTGCCTGAAACCGCGTCCGTGCGCGCACGCGAACTGATTCGCGGCGAAGGGGCCGAGGTCGTCGTGCATGGCGCGAGCTGGGTCGAGGCCAACGCGTTCGCGCTGGCGGCCGTCGGCGAGCACGACGCGTTCGTGCACCCGTTCGACGATCCGGTGTTGTGGGGCGGCCACGCGACGATCGTCGACGAGATCGCGGCCGTCGGCCCGAAACCCGACGCGATCGTGCTCGCGGTCGGTGGCGGCGGGCTGCTGTGCGGCGTGCTGGAGGGGCTCGCGCGCAACGGCTGGCACGACGTGCCGGTCGTCGCGGTGGAGACGGCGGGCGCCGACTGCTATGCGCGCTCGGTCGCGCAGCGGCGTCCGGTGGAACTGCCGGCGATCGAGAGCATCGCGACGTCGCTCGGCGCGAAGCGGCCGTGCGACGCGGCGCTCGAGTGGGCGAGCCGGCATCCGATTCATCCGGTCGTCGTATCGGATGCGCAGGCGGTGGCCGCCTCGTTGCGGCTGGTGGACGAGCACCGGCTCGTCGTCGAGCCCGCGTGCGGCGCCGCGCTGGCTGCGCTCGAACGGCCGGTGCCGGTGCTGGCCGCGGCGTCGAACATCGCGGTGATCGTCTGCGGCGGCGTGACGGCGACCATCGAGCAACTGCAGTCGTGGAGCGCTACGTTGCGGTGAGGTGTGGCCGTCCGTGACGCTCGGCCGGTGACTGGCGGCGATCGAGCCGGATGCGTGACGGCGGTGCGAACGGACGGCGATGGCTTGTCGGTGTGACTTCGCGGTGTCTGTCGCGCGGTGCTCGGCGGGGCTGGCTCGCGATTCGCGTTGCCGTGAGCGGATGCGAGCGCGGCGCGTGAGGTGGTCGGCCGCAGCGGCGCAGATCGCTATGCGACGACGAGGACGAGGGCGTGTCGTACCCGCCGTCGGCCGCATGCACGAGCGGCGCGCTCGCGATCGGTTCCGCACACGGCGGGCGAAGCGCCGACGCATCGAAGCACTGTGTCGCGCGAAACGTCCACCGTTCCGTCGCTACGTGCGCATGGCACGCGTGGACGAGGGGCGCGTGGTCAGTTGGCCGGCGCTGCGCTGACCGCGGTCGGCGCGAACGATGCTATGGGATCGGCGGTGGGTGCGGACGCCGACGTATTGCTTGCGGAGGCCGCAGCGGCGTGCGTGGTTGCCGTTGCCGTGGGACCGGACATTGCCAAAGCTGCGCTCGAAGCGACCGGCGTGCCGCGCGTGCCGGTGGGTGCCGACGCGGAAACCGCTTCCGACGCAGCGGCATGAGGCGGCGCAGACGAAGCCGTGGAAGCGAGGACGGGAGCCGAAGCGAGTGCTGCGGCCGTAGCCGATGCAGAAGCCGCAGCATGGGCCGCAGCCGAAGCAGCTGAACCGGCTGCCGAAATCGAAGCAGTCTCGAGTGCTTGCGGTGAAGCCGGAGAGAGCGTCGCGGCCGGAGCGGACGCCGAAGCCGAAGCAGGTGCAGCGGTCGAAACAGCGGCTGGCAGCGACGCAGTAGCTGAAGCCGGGCCGAGGGCTGAAACAGGACCGGACGCCGAAGCCGGTGCGGGTGCCGAAGCAGGAACAGCTGTCGACCCCGAAGCAGGTGAAGGCGAAGCAGGTGCCGAGGCCGGAGCGTGTGTCGAAACTGGACCGTGGGCCGAAACCGGAGCGGATGTCGAAGAGGCTGCTGGCGCGGAGGCCGCTGCGGGTGCCGAAGCGGGTGCCGGAGCCGAAGCAGGTCCGGAGGCCGGGGCAGGCGCCGAAGCGGCACCAGCGGCCGAAGCCCGAGCCGCAGCCGGACCAGTCGCCGAACCCGCTCCTCCACCCGGCGTCGCCCCGCGCATCGCACTCGGCGCGACCACGGCCGACCCAGCCGCCGCCCCCACCGGCCCCCCCGAACCCGGCGCGACCCCCGTCCCCGAAAGCGGCACCGGCGCGGCCGGCGGCGTCGGTACGACCGGCGTCGTCATCTTCATCGGTTCGCCTTGCGGCGTCGGCGCCGGCTCGGGCAGCGGCGCGACATGCTCCTTTTCCGCCGCTTTCACGGTCGCGCGATCGCGGCGGGCCGGATCGATCTTCAGGAAATGGTCGACCAGATTGAAAAAGCGTTCATAGAAGACGCCCGCCGGAATCGTCTCGCTCGCCGTTTTCACGAGCGCGTCGTCGCTCGAGCCGATCGGCAGCGACAGCGAGCCGAACACGCTCAGGCCGACGCTCGCCGACGTATTCGACTTCTTCAGCGTATAGCGGTCCTGCACCGCATTCACGTACGCGATGCTCGACGAGCCGTCGGCGTTCGCGTCCGCGCACACGACGTGAAACTCGATCACGACGTGCATGTCGTTGTTCGGCTGGAAGTTCTTGCTGCCGTCGACCGCATCGTTGCGCGACGACGACACCACGTAACCCTGGCTCAGCAGCGAGCGCCGCGCGGCCTCGCAGGCCGCCTCGGACTTCGCATGGAACGTATGCGCATACGGGCTGCTCGTCGCGTCGAACTGTTCCTGCTGATAGATCGGCTTGGGCGGCGACGAGCACGCGGCCAGCACGGTGGCGGCCGCGAGCGCGCACGAAACGGAGGACAGGCGAAATCGGTTGTGCATGGCGTCTTTCAGAGGGCTCGGCGAGTTGCCGCGACGGCGGGCGAGCGCGAGGTCGCGCGACGTCGGTGCGCGCACGGCGCGCGCGGCAATCTCGTATGGCCGGGGCGTCATTATAGTTTCGTTTGATGTCGCGCTCGCTTCAGTCGGCCGGCGTCGCGCGTGCCGCCGCGAGCAGTTGCGACGCCAGCGGATGGTGCTCGCCGCGGCGCGAGCGGATCGCGTGGATTTCCTCGGTCACGTCGCCCGCCCGCCCGAGCCGGCGCAGGCCGCGCAGCAGCGCCGCATCGTTCGCGCCGAGCTCGCTGAGCGGAAACACGCCGAGGCCGCGCGCGCCGAACACGGCCATCAGCGCGCTGTCCTCGAATTCGCCGGTCACGCGCGGCACGATCCGTTCCCGTTCGAGCCACAGGTCCAGGCGCGCGCGCAGCGCCGAATGCGCGGTCGGCAGCAGCACCGGCAACTCGGCGAGACACTGCGGAAAACGCTGCCGCGCGGCCGGTGTGACGAGCGCCGCGGGGCCGTACCAGTCGACCGGCGATGCGACGAGCCGCTCGCTCGTCACGCGCAGGTTCGAGCCGGCCGGCGCGCCCTGGCCGGCCAGCACGAGGTCGAGATTATGCAGCGCGAGCTCGGCCAGCAGCGCATCGTGCTCGCCCTCGTGGCACAGCAGCCGCAGCGCGGGCGTCTCGAGCACCGGCGCGAGGATCGCATGCGCGGCGAGCTTCGAGATGCCGTCCGCGAGGCCCACCGCGAGCCGCACGGTCGGCCGGCCGGCGGCCGCGCGCACGTCGTCGGGGATCAGCCGGCCCATCTCGAAGATCACCTCGGCGCGCGCATACGCGGCGCGGCCGGCGTCGGTCAGCGCGACGCCCCGGCCGGCCGGACGCAGCAACTGATGACCGAGCGACTTTTCCAGCTCCCGGACCTGCGCGCTGATCGTCTGCACGGCCATGTCGAGCCGCTGCGCGGCGCGCGCGAAACCGCCTTCCTTCACGACGACCCAGAAGTAGTACAGATGGCGAAAATTCAGCATCGCGACGATATATCGAAAAAACCGCACCAAAGCTCAGATTCTCGCTGATTTTTCCGAAGTCGTGGATTGCCTATCATCAGGTTTTCCTCTCGCGAACCGGGCCTTCCATGGACTACCTGCTGACGCTTGCCGCCGACCCTGCCGTCTGGGCCGCGCTCCTGACCCTCGTGGTGATGGAGGTCGTGCTCGGCATCGACAACCTGATCTTCATCTCGATCCTCAGCAACAAGCTGCCCGAAGCGCAGCGCGCGCGTACGCAGCGCATCGGCATCGCGCTCGCGCTCGTGATGCGCCTCGCGTTGCTGGCCAGCGTCGCGTGGATCGCCAGCCTCACCGAACCGGTGTTCACGCTGTTCGGCCACGCGTTCTCGTGGCGCGACGTCATCCTGCTGTCGGGCGGCCTGTTCCTCGTCTGGAAGGCGACCACGGAGATCCATCACCACGTGTCGCACGACGGCGACGACGACGGCGCGCGCAGCGGCGCGGCCGGCCTGACGATGTGGGCCGCGGTCGGCCAGATCGTGATGCTCGACATCGTGTTCTCGATCGACAGCATCGTGACCGCGATCGGGATGACCGAGCACGTGCCGATCATGTTCGTCGCGGTGATCGTCGCGGTGAGCGTGATGCTGTTCGCGGCACAGCCGCTCGCGCGCTTCATCGACCGCAACCCGACCATCGTGATGCTGGCGCTGTCGTTCCTGGTCGTGATCGGCATGACGCTGATCGCCGAAGGCTTCGGCTCGCATGTGCCGAAGGGCTATATCTACGCGGCCATGGCGTTCTCGGCGTTCGTCGAAGGCATGAACATGCTGGCGCGGCGCGCGAAGGCGAAGCGCGCGGCGCGGGCCGAGCGTCACTGAGCGTAGCTGCGCGTCACCGAACGAGCCGGCGGGCGGGCGACGCCCGCCGCCGATGCGCAATCCAGTCCCGAAGGAGCCGCCTGATGAAATGCCCTGTCTGCAAGACGCCGGACCTGCTGATGGCCGAGCGCCAGTCGATCGAGATCGACTATTGCCCGACGTGCCGCGGCGTGTGGCTCGATCGCGGCGAACTCGACAAGCTGATCGCGCGCGAAACCGGCGAGGTACGGCCCGATGTACGGCACGACGCACGGGCTAACGCACCGGCTGACGGGCGGCCCGATCGCCACGCGCCGCGCGGCCGAGACGGGGGCTGGCCGCGCGACGCGCGCGCCGACGACGACCGCCATCGGCACGGCGGCCAGCGGCGCAAGCGGTCGGTGTTCGACCTGTTCGATTTCGATTGAACGCGGCTGCGCGGGCGTGGGCCGCCGCATGTGAAAAATCCCCGTCCGGGACCATGCCCGGCGGGGATTTCATCGCATGTCGTCGTCGGCCGGTTCTCGCGCGCTTACGCGCCGCCGACCGTCACGTCGATACGGCGCGGACGCGCTTCTTCGCGGCGCGGGATCGTCAAGGTCAGCACGCCGTCGCGCAGGTTCGCGTCGATGCGCGTCGTGTCGAGATCGGCGCTCAGCACGAACGAGCGCACGAAGCGCGGCACGCGCACTTCCGCATGCCGCACGCGCAGGTCGGCCGGCGTGTCGATGCGCGCTTGCGCGTCGATCGTGAGCGTGTTGTCGTGCACCTTGACGTCGAGGTTCTCGCGCGGCACGCCGGGCAGGTCGGCGCGCAGCGTGACGCGCTGTGCGTCCTCGACGATGTCGACGGCCGGCGTGATCGCGGGCCGGCGCGCGCCTTCGGCAGCGGCGGCGGCCGGCTGTGCGGCGTCGGTTGGACGTTCGGTCAGGGTCTGGCTCGTGTTCATGTCGGTCTCCTGAAGTTCACTGAACGGTGATGGCACGCGGCTTCGATTCCTCGCGGCGGCCGACGCGGATCAGCAGGCAGCCGTTTTCGTAGCGCGCGCTGACCTTGTCGGGATCGGCGTTCTGCGGCAACTCGACCACGCGCCGGAAGGCGCCGTGAAAGCGCTCCTGCGCATAGGTGCGCACGTCGTCGCCGCCGTCCTGCGGCACCGGCTTGCGCTCGCCGCTGATGGTCAGCAGGTCCTTGTCGATCGACACGTCGAAGTCGGCGGCGGCCATGCCGGGGGCGAACGCGACGATTTCGATCGCGTCGTCGGTCGCGCCGATGTTCAGCGCCGGGAACGCGGTGGGCCGCACCGCGCGGATGCCGGTCGGCAGCTCGCCGAACAGGCTCGCCATCTGCCGCTGCAGGCGCGTGAATTCGTCGAACAGATCGTTGCCGAAATACATACCGCTCATGATGGTCCTCCTGAACGTGAAGCGCGGGATACGCGCCGACGCAGCCCCGTCGACGCGCACGGTGCGCGTGGTGGGCATTGCCTGATGACGCTTAGTTAGTGGCCGGCGAGCGGCATTTCAAGAGGGTGGATTGCGGCGGTGGCGGCGGCGTGTCGCGACGCGTCGCAGCGGCTCACGTTCGACGCCACCCTCGACCGCCGCCACCGTCGCGACCGCGACGCATCCCGCTACAACCCCGCCGCCGCCGCGATCAGCGTCGCCTCGAGCGCAAGCGTCGAGCGTGACGCCGCGGCCGGCCGGTCGATCACGTATTCGAGCTCGCCGAGTTCCGGCAGCCCGGCGTCGAGCCGCGCGAGTCCGGCCGGGATCACGTAGCCGGCGAACGCGCTCACGCCGAGCCCGGCGCTCGCGGCCGCCCGCAGCACCGCGATGCTGCTGCTCACGACGGCGATCCGGTAAGGGCGGCCGACCGCTTCGAGCGATTCGAGCACGCGGCGCCGCGACACGCTCGGCTCCGGATGCATCGCGAGCGGCAGCACGGCCTCGTGGCCGGTGATCGCCGAATCGGGGCCGGTGCACCAGTACAGCGGCTCGCTGCGGATCACGCGGCCGCGCCGGCTGCCGGCGACGCGCTTGGCGAACACCAGATCGTGGCGGCCTTCGTCGAGCGCGTCGAACAGATCGCCCGACAGCCCGGTCGAGATCGCCAGCTCGACGTCCGGATTGCGCTGCACGAAGCTCGCGAGCGCGGCCGTCAGATGCGCGGACGCGAAATCCTCCGACATCGCGAGCCGCACCTTGCCGGACAGCGGCGGCCCGCACACCGACGTGACGGCTTCGTCCATCAGCTCGAGAATGCGCACCGCGTAGCGCAACAGCGCGTCGCCGTGCTGCGACAGGCGCACGTTGCGCGTGTCGCGCTCGAACAGCGGCCGGTCGAGCAGCTCCTCGAGGCGGCGGATGTGCTGGCTGACGGTCGACTGCGACAGGCTCACGCGCTCGGACGCGGCGGTGAAGCTGCCGGACTGCGCGACGGCGACGAAGCTGCGCAGCAGTTCGGGCGGTAACGGACGCATTGCTAAATCCACTGAATCGGTTTCGACAACTTCATAAATCGCCGGATTTTGCGGCGCTAGTATCGGATCACGCGCCAGTGCGGCCCTTCAAGGCCGGCCGCACCGGCGGCGTAGCCCGTGTCGTGCCGGCGGCTGCTTCGGTCAGTCTAAGCCATTCGGCGTTCGGCCCGAACCCGCATCATCCCATCGACCCCGAGAACGCGCTCGCACGACGAGCCGCCGGGCCGCGGCGCCGCGCCGCAGGAGACGGACAGTCCGGCCGGGTATCGGCGGCCGGCCCTCCCTCCTGCACGCGTCAGGCGCCGCACCAAGAGACTGGAGACGACTCATGATCATCTACGGAACCGCGCTGCTGGCGTTCTGCCATCTGGCCGGGCTGTTCCTCGGCGACCTGCTGGGCGCCGCGATCGGCGTGAAGACCAACGTCGGCGGCGTCGGCATCGCGATGCTGCTGCTGATCTGCCTGCGGCTGTGGCTGCACCGGCGCGGCTGGCTGCCGAAGGAGACGGAAGCGGGCGTCGGGTTCTGGGGCGCGATGTACATCCCGGTCGTCGTCGCGATGGCGGCGAACCAGAACGTCGTCGCCGCGCTGAAGGGCGGCCCGGTCGCGCTGCTGGCCGCGCTCGGCGCGGTCGCGATCTGCGCATGCTGCATCGCGGTGCTGGTGCGCACCGGACGCGACGACACGGCCTTCGCCGGCGTGCCGCAATTCGAAGAACAGTGACGGAGGCCGCCATGCTGCAGATGCTCGAAAAAACCGTCGCCCACAACGGGCTCGTCGCGTCGTTCGCGCTGGTCGGCCTGATCATGTGGCTGTCGTCGATCGCGTCGCGCCGGCTCACGTTCGGCCGCGTGCACGGCTCCGCGATCGCGATCGTCATCGGTCTTGCGCTCGCGTACGTCGGCGGCGCGTTCACCGGCGGCGACAAGGGCCTCGCCGACGTGCGGCTGTTCGCCGGCATCGGCCTGATGGGCGGTGCGATGCTGCGCGATTTCGCGATCGTCGCGACCGCGTTCGAAGTGCAGCCGGCCGAGGCGCGCAAGGCCGGCCTCGTCGGCGTCGTGTCGCTGTTGCTCGGCACCGTGCTGCCGTTCATCGTCGGCGCGAGCATCGCGCGCGCATTCGGCTACACCGATGCGGTCAGCATGACGACGATCGGCGCGGGCGCCGTCACCTACATCGTCGGGCCGGTCACCGGCGCGGCGATCGGCGCGAGCTCCGACGTGATCGCGCTGAGCATCGCGACCGGCCTCGTGAAGGCGATCATCGTGATGGTCGGCACGCCGGTTGCCGCCAACTTCATGGGGCTGAAGACGCCGCGCTCCGCGATGATCTTCGGCGGGCTGGCCGGCACGGTGAGCGGCGTGAGCGCGGGGCTCGCCGCGACCGATCGCCGGCTCGTGCCGTACGGCGCGCTGATCGCCACGTTCCACACCGGCGTCGGCTGCCTGCTCGGGCCGTCGCTGCTGTTCTTCGCGACGCGCGCGCTGGTCGGCGCGTAGCGTGCGCCGGCGGCACGCGCGTGCGGCGACCGGCCGCATCCATCGCGGCGCCCTCTGAGTCGCATTCGTCATCATCATCAATCGGCGGCAGCCCGCGGCTTAGAATGCCGCTGAACCATCGAAGCGGGAGAACTCTTCATGACCGGATGGAATCACGCGCGGCAGGCGCGCGACGCACGCATCGCGGCCGGCGCGGCGTTCGCGCGCGGCAAGCGCGTCGAGGCACGCGACGCCGTCGCGCTGCTCGAAGCGGTGCTGCAGCCGGGCGATCGCGTGTGCCTCGAAGGCGACAACCAGAAGCAGGCCGACCTGCTCGCCGTCGCGCTCGCCGACGTCGACAACACGAAGATCCACGACCTGCACATGGTGCAGTCGGGCGTCGTGCTGCCCGAGCATCTCGACGTGTTCGAGCGCGGCATCGCGAAGCGGCTCGACTTCGCCTATTCGGGCCCGCAGTCGCAGCGCATCGCGAAGCTGCTGTTCGGCGGCAAGATCGCGCTCGGCGCGGTGCACACGTATCTCGAGCTGTTCGCGCGCTACTTCATCGATCTGACGCCGCAGGTCGCGCTGATCGCCGCCGTCAGCGCCGACGCCGACGGCAACCTGTACACCGGCCCGAACACCGAGGACACGCCGACCGTCGTCGAAGCCACCGCGTTCAAGGACGGCATCGTGATCGCGCAGGTCGACCGCATCGTCGACAAGGTGCCGCGCGTCGACATTCCGGGCGACCGCGTGCATTTCGTCGTCGAGGCGGGGCGGCCGTTCTACGTCGAGCCGCTGTTCACGCGCGACCCGGCCGCGATCACCGAAACGCAGATCCTGACCGCGATGCTCGCGATCAAGGGCATCTACGAGCCGTACGGGATCAAGCGGCTGAACCACGGCATCGGCTTCAACACGGCCGCGATCGAGCTGCTGCTGCCGACCTACGGCGCGAAGCTCGGGCTGAAGGGCAAGGTCTGCACGCACTGGGCGCTCAATCCGCACCCGACGCTGATCCCCGCGATCGAATCGGGCTGGGTCGAACAGATTCACTGCTTCGGCTCCGAAGTCGGGATGGACGACTACATCCGCGCGCGCTCCGACGTCTGGTTCACCGGCCCCGACGGCTCGCTACGCTCGAACCGCGCGTTTTGCCAGACGGCGGGCCTCTACGCGTGCGACATGTTCATCGGCTCGACGCTGCAGATCGACCTGGCCGGCCATTCGTCGACGGTCACGGCCGAGCGCATCGCCGGTTTCGGCGGCGCGCCGAACATGGGCAGCGACGCGCGCGGCCGGCGCCATCCGAGCGAGCCGTGGCTGAAGGCCGGCGCGCAGGCCGACCCCGACACGCCCGCGGCGCTCAGGCGCGGCCGCAAGCTGGTGGTGCAGATCGGCGAGACGTTCGGCGACAAGAACGTGCCGATGTTCGTCGAGAAGCTCGACGCGCTGAAGCTCGCCGACAAGCTGCAGCTCGATCTCGCGCCGATCATGGTCTACGGCGACGACGTCACGCACATCGTCACCGAGGAAGGGATCGCGAACCTGCTGATGTGCCGCGACCTCGACGAGCGCGAGCAGGCGATCCGCGGCGTGGCCGGCTACACGGAGGTCGGCCGCGGCCGCGACCGCCGGATGGTCGAGCGCCTGCGCGAGCGCGGCGTGATCCGCCGCCCGGAGGATCTCGGCATCGATCCGCTCGACGCCGACCGCCGCTGGCTCGCCGCGCGCTCGATCAAGGACCTCGTGCACTGGTCGGGCGGCCTCTATGCGCCGCCGGCCCGGTTCCGCAACTGGTGAGGAAGACGGGATGGAACAGTTGAACTATCGGTTCGCCGCGCGCGCGCGTGCGAAGGGCCGGCTGGCCGCGGCGCTCGTCGGCGTGGTCGCGTCGGGCAACCTGGAGGTGCTCGTCGAGCGCGTCCTGCCCGACGATCAATGCGAGATCGACATCCGCACCGCGGCGGTCGGTTTCGGCGCGGTGTGGCGGGCCGTCGTGGCGGATTTCGTCGACCGGCGCGCGCCGGGCGGGCTGAAGCTGTCGATCAACGACGGCGGCGCGCGGCCCGACATGGTGTCGCTGCGGCTCGCGCAGGCCGTGCGCGCGATCGAGGGGGACGCATGACGAACCCGGCGATTCACGACCACGACGCGCCCGCGTTCGTCGCGAACGACGCGAGTTGGTACGAGGCGTCCGCGCGGCAGCGCATCGACGCGCTGCTCGATGCGGGCAGCTTCGACGAATTCCTCGGGCCGGCCGAACGCGTGGCGAGCCCGCATCTGCCGCTGTTCGGGCTGCCGCAGCAGTTCGACGACGGGATGGTGGTCGGCCACGGCTGGCTCGACGGCAGGCCCGTGCTGATCGCCGCGCAGGAAGGCCGCTTCATGGGCGGCGCCTTCGGCGAAGTGCACGGCGCGAAGCTCACGGGGCTGCTGCGCGCGGCGCGCGAGCTCGGCAAGCCGGTGTTGATCCTGTTCGATACCGGCGGCGTGCGGCTGCAGGAAGCGAACGCGGGCGAGCTCGCGATCGCCGAGATCATGCGGGCGCTGGTCGACGCGCGCGCGGCCGGCGTGGCGGTGCTCGGGCTGATCGGCGGGCGCGCCGGCTGCTACGGCGGCGGCGGTCTGCTCGCGGCCTGCTGTTCGGCGTTGGCAGTGTCCGAGCAGGGACGCATCAGCGTGTCGGGGCCCGAGGTGATCGAGACCAATCGCGGCGTGGAGGAATTCGACGCGAAGGATCGCGCGCTGATCTGGCGCACGATGGGCGGCAAGCACCGGCGGCTGATCGGCGGCGCGGACCGCTACGTCGCCGATACGCCGGCAGCGTTCCGCGCGGCGGCGCTCGAACTGCTCGGCTGCGCGCCGGCGTTCGATGCGGCGATGCTGCGCGCGGAGCAGGCGCGTCTCGAAGCGCGCGTCGCCCGCTTCGGCCGATGTGCGGATGCGCTCGACGTGTGGCGCGCGCTCGGCGCGGATCGGCCGGAAGCGATTCCCGGTATGCCCGACGACGCATTCGCCAAGCTCGCCGACCAGTTACAGGAGCCGCAGCATGACGCTCGATGAAGTACTGACCTCGCTGTTTCCCACGGGCCATTCGATTGCGCGCGATGGCGGCCTGCTGACGGGCTCGGCGCAACTGGGCGGCACGCGCGTCGACGTGATCGGCGTCGCCGAGCGTCTGCCGTTCGGCATCGACGAAGCGCTGGCGCTCGCGTCGCAGGTGCTCGCCACGATCGAGCGCGGCGGCGCCACGCCGATCCTCGTGCTCGTCGACAGCGACAGCCAGCGGATGAGCAAGCGCGACGAACTGCTCGGCCTGAACGAAGGGCTGTCGCATCTCGCCAAATGCCTGATGCATGCGGAGCTCGCCGGGCACCGGACGATCGGCTTGCTGTACGGCCATACGGCCGCCGGCGCGTTCATCGCGACCGCGCTCGCGACGCGCACGCTGCTCGCGCTGCCGGGCGCTGAGCCGGAGGTGATGGACCTGCCGTCGATGTCGCGCGTGACGAAGCTGCCGATCGACGTGCTCGAGGCGATGGCGCGCTCGACGCCGGTGTTCGCGCCGGGGCTCGACAATCTCGTGAAGATGGGCGCGGTCGACGCGGTGCTCGATCCGGCCTGCGCGCTCGACGCGCAGGTCGGCGAGTGGCTCGCCAGGCCAGTCGATCGCGGCGACACGCGCGCCGCGCGCGGCCGCCCGGTCGCGGCCGACGTCGCGCGTCGCGTCGAGGCGCTCGCGCGTGCCGCGCGCTGACGCACCGCTGCGCCGCCACACGCTCGTCACGCTGACGGCGGCCGGGTGGTCCGCCGCGTTCGCGCGCGATCCCGCGCTCGCGGCCGATCCGGTCGTGCATGCGTGGGCTGCCGACGGCCGGCCGCTGATCGTGCGCCGCGCCACGCCCGACGAAGCCGACGCGGCGCGCGTGCCGCTCGGCATCCCGTTGCCGCCTGCCGCCGGCAAGCGGCGCGTCGCGCTGAACGCCGCGGCCGATGCCGTCGCAGCGCGTCGCGCGTTGCCGGCGCTGGCCGACGTGCTCGCCGCCGCGCCCGCCGCATGGCAGCCAACGCTGCGCGAACTGGCTGCGCTGGGTGCGCGCTGCGGCGTCGAGGGGCGCGTGTTCGGCAGCCTCGCATGGCAGACGCTGACCGGCGAACGCTATCTGAGCGACGGATCCGATCTCGACGTCGTGTTTCCGCTGCCGGCCGCGGCGCTGCGCGACGCGCTGCTCGACGGCCTCGCGGCGCTCGACGCGCGCGCGCCGATGCGCATCGACGGCGAATTGCTGCGCGACGACGGCGCCGGCGTGAACTGGCGCGAACTGTACGCGCGGCTGCCGGAAGTCGCGGTGAAGACGGCGCTCGCCGTCGAATTGATGTCGGTGGAAGCCTTCGCGCGAGGTGTGCGATGAATGCGTGGGCTGCGTGCCGCACGCTCGCGCCGTCCGGCGCCGAGCGCATCGCCGAACTCGCCGAGCGCAGCCTCGTGCTCGAAATCCGGACTTATCCGAAACCGGGGCTCGTCAGCCACGTCGACACCGGCAGCCATGCGGACATGGACGCGGCGACGTTCGCACGCAGCGCGGCCGTGCTGCGGCCGTACTTCGCGGAACTCGCCGAGGCCGGCGCGCGCGACGCGGACATGGGCACGCTGCGCAAGATCGGGCTGCGCGCGGAACACGCGATGCTGGCCGCGACCGGCGGCGTGAACACGCATCGCGGCGCGATCTTCGGGCTCGGGTTGCTGTGCGCGGCGGCCGGCCGGCGCGCCACGGCCGATGCAGCCGGTGCGGCCGCCCGCACGATGACGCTCGGCGCATTCGTCGCACGGCGGTGGGGCGCTGAGATCCTCGGCGGCCCGCGGCTGCCGGACAGCCACGGCGAGCGCGCGAGCCGTCGCTACGGCGTCGGCGGCGCGCGCGGCGAGGCGGCCGGCGGCTTCGCGACGGTATATCGCGTCGGCTTGCCGGCGTTGCGGCGCGCCGCGCGCTGGATGCCGGGCGACGCGGAAGCCGCGCGCGTCGAAGCCTGCTTCGCGCTGATCGCCGCGCTCGACGATACGAACCTGCTGCATCGCGGCGGGCGCGACGGGCTCGACTTCGCCCGCGCGAGTGCACGCGCATTCGTCGCACGCGGCGGCATCCGCGCGCGCGACTGGCGGCTGCGCGCCGCTGCCGCGCACCGCGCATTCGTCGCGCGCCGCCTCAGCCCCGGCGGCGCGGCCGACCTGCTCGCGATGAGCGTATTCGTCGACGCGCTCGACGCCGACGAGGCGCAACGATGACGCTCGCGATCCTGTGTTCAGGGCAGGGCGCGCAGCGCGCCGACATGTTCGAGCTGACCGGTGCGGCGCCGCAGGCCGAACCGCTGTTCGCACACGCGGGCCGGCTGCTCGGCGACGATCCGCGCGACTGGGTGCGGCGCGCCGGGCCGGACGCGCTCGGCGAGAACCGCGCAGCGCAGATCCTCTGCACGTTGCAGGCGCTCGCCGCGACCGCACTGCTCGCGGCCGCGTGGCCGCGCCGCCGCTGCGTGGCCGGTTACAGCGTCGGCGAAGTCGCGTCGTGGAGCGTGGCCGGGATGATCGATCCGCACGACGCGCTGGAGCTCGCCGATGCGCGCGCGCGTGCGATGGATGCGGCCAGCGGCGGCGATGAACGGATGGTGTTCGTGCGCGGGCTTGCGCGCGCGCAGCTCGCGGGCCTGTGTGACGGCCGCGACGCGGCGATCGCGATCGCGAATCCGGACGATGCGTTCGTGGTGGCCGGCGCCCAGCCCGACGTCGCCGCGGTGGCCGACGCTGCGGCGGGCGCGGGCGCATTGCGCGTCGCGCCCGTGTGCGTGCGGATCGCATCGCACACGCGCCGGCTGGCGGCAGCGGTGCCGCCGTTTCGCGCGTCGCTCGCCGCGGCGAACGTGCGCCGGCCGCTACCCGGCACGCGCGTGTTTGCCGGGATCGATGGCGGGTCGGTGCTCGATGTCGACGTGGGGCGCGACAAGCTGGCGCGGCAGATCGCGGAGCCGGTCGAATGGGCGGCGTGTCTGGCCGCCTGTGTCGAGGCCGGCGCAAGCGCGTTCCTCGAACTCGGGCCGGGCCGCGCGCTCGCCGAGATGGCGGCGGCCGCGTATCCGGCGCTGCCGGCGCGCAGCGTCGCCGATTTTCGCTCGGTCGACGGCGTCGAGAGCTGGCTCGCGCGGGTCGCGGGCGACTGAACGGTAGCGCGTGGCGCGGCGCGATCGGATGCAATTCGGCGTGTAGCTCGGCACGTTACTCGGCGCGCAATCCGGCACGCGACACGGCCCGCGCGATCGCCGTGGCGCAACGGGTGTTGCGCCGGCGCAGCACCGTGTCGGCTAGCGCTTGCCACGCGAATTGGCATCGCTAAAATGGCGCGCGCCATGAGACCAGCCGCCATTCTTCTCGCCGCGCTCGGCTGCGCGGCGAGCGCCCACGCCAGCCCCATTCCGTCCGACGCCGCGTCGGTCGGCACATACTTCTCCTATGACAATTTGGCCGCCGACGCGACCGTCGACCTGATCGACAACGCGCAGCGGCGCGTGCTGCTGGCCGGCTATGCGCATGTGCCGCCCGCGGTCGCGGCCGCGCTGCGGGCGGCGCGCGCGCGCGGCGTCGACGTGCGCGTCGTGCTGGTGCGCTCGGCGCGTGCAGGCAGGTATAGCGGCGCCGGTTACCTGAAAGCGGCCGGCATCGACGTCGCGATCGACTCGCGGCACGACGATCCCGCGCCGCGTTTCGCGATCGTCGACGACAACGTCGCGCTGCCGACGCTGTCCGAAGGCGCTGCCGCGCACGCGGAGACGGTCAACGTATTCCAGCGCGCGCCGGAGCTCGCGCAGTCTTACGCGCAGTCGTTCTGGCGTCTGTACCGGCAGGCCGCCGGGCGGTGAGCGGGCGGGGCGGGCTGCGCGGCTTATGAGCCGCGTGTCGGCGCGCTCCGCGTTGCGAGCTCCGCGCGCAGCGGGCCGGCTCGGGTTCTGGGCCGCGTTGGTCTACCGCCCAACTTTCGCGCGACGCTCTTCGTCGCGTTCCCTGCGGGCGGTGCCCGATACGCCGGTATGACCCCGCTTGCATCGGCGTCAGCGATGAACCATGCTCGTTGAACGGGCGCAGGTGCGGCTCGGCATCGATCGCGGTAGCGCGTACCGCATGTCCCGCATCTTTCATCACGCATCCCGCCCCGAAGCCCCGAAGCCCCACAACCGCATCGCGACAGCATGGCCCCGAACCTGCCCGAATGTTTCACCGATCGCGCCGACGCCGGGCGCCGGCTCGCGCATGCGCTCCACGGCTATGCGGACCGTCGCGACGTCGTCGTCCTCGCGCTGCCGCGCGGCGGTGTGCCGGTTGCGTTCCCCGTCGCGCAGGCGCTGCGCGCGCCGCTCGACCTGCTGATCGTGCGCAAGCTCGGCATGCCGTCCGATCCGGAGCTCGCGATCGGCGCGCTCGCGACGGGCGGCGCGATTCATCTGCGGCATGCGGCGATTCGCGCGATGGGCGTGACGCGCGACCAACTGGCCGACGTGATCGCGCGTGAAGCCGCCGAGCTGCAGCGCCGCGACGCGCTGTATCGCGGCGCGCGGCCGCCGCTGCCGGTCGAAGGGCGCGTCGTGATCGTCGTCGACGACGGCGTCGCGACCGGCGCCTCGATGCGCGTCGCGCTGCAGGCACTGCGCGCGCGCCGTCCCGCGCGCATCGTGGCTGCCGTGCCCGTCGCGCCGGCCGGTGCCGCGCATATGTTCGACGACGTGGCCGACGCGTTCGTCACGGTGTTGCAGCCCGCGCGGTTCTTCGGCATCGGCCAGTTCTATGCGGATTTCGACCAGGTCGGCGACGACGAGGTGCGCGCGCTGCTCGACGCGGCACGCGTCCGGCACGACGGGATCAGCCCCGCCTGATGCGGCGCCGGCGCGGCCGCGGGCGTTCGGCTTCGGCCTGCGCGAACATCCGCTGCAGCGCCGGGTGGACGTCGGCGTGCCAATGGTCGCCAGTGAAGAGGCCGTAGTGATCGCACTCGTCGACATCGACGCGATGACGCTCGCCGGCCGTCAGCCCGCCGCACATGTCGAGCGCCGCATGGGTCTGCCCGGCGCCGGTGACCGCGTCGCAGCGGCCTTCGACGGTCAGCAGCATGACGCCGCGCAGCGCGGCCGGCTCGACGCGCCGGCCGCCCACGTCCCACGTGCCGTTGGCGAGGCACATCCGCTGGAACACGATGTCGACGGTATCCAGAAAATACTCGGCCGGCATGTCGAGCAGCGCCGTGTACTCGCGCAGGGCGCGCCGTGCGTCGGCCAGCGCCGCCATGTCGACGCGCGATGCGGCGCGCGCGTAGTTTTCGATCAACGACATGAAACGCTGCGGATACAGCAGCGCGATTTCGCCCTGCTGAAGATAGGTCGGGAACACGTGACGGCCGTGGCCGGGGAAGCATGGCGGCACGATATCGATCAGATGACGGCGGCACCACGCGAGCGAATGCGACGCGGCCGTCGTGCCGAGCGCGCTGGGATTGACGCGCGCGTCGATTGGGCCGCCGATCAGCGTGATGCTCGCGGGCGGCGGCAGGCCGCGCGCGGCGCGCAGCGCGAGCGCGCCGAGCGCGGGCACCGTCGCCTGGCATACGGCGACGACGTGCAGCGGCCGGGCGTCGCTCGCGAGCGCGTCGACGAAGCCGTCGAGCGTCGCCACGTACTCGTCGAGCCCGAAGCGGCCCGCGGCGAGCGGGACGTCGCGCGCATTGACCCAGTCGGTCACGCAGACGTCGCCGTCCGCGAGCAGCGCCTCGACGGTTTCGCGCATCATCACGGCCGCGTGCCCGGCGAGCGGCGCGCACAACAGCACGGTGCGGCGCGTGCCGGCTTGCGCGAAGCGTCGCAACTGGCAGAACGGCGTGTGCGCGACGATCCGCTCGTCGATGCCCGGCTCGCGCAGCTCGAAGCGCGGCGGGCCGGCGGCCGGGCCGAGCAGCGGCTCGAACAGGTCGTCGTAACACGTGGACGCGCTGTGCGGCAGCGTCGCGGCCGGCCACACGTCGAACGCGTGACGCGTCGCCGCGCGCCAGGCGCGCATCCATTCCCGCTGCTGTTCGACGACGGCGTACCACATGGGAGACCTTGACGCGGAAGGGGCGTGAATCTGCATTATGGTCATTCCGGACGCGCCGCGGGTGTCCGATGCGTGACCGGGTGATGCGCATCAATCGCGCGGGGGGCCGCGCGTCGCTAGGCGGCCGCCTGCGTCGCTGCTACAGTCGATGGCCCTGGTTTGTCACTCGGAGCGTTTGCAATGAAGCTGATCGGTATGCTGGATTCCCCGTTCGTGCGCCGTGTCGCCATTTCGGCGAAGCTGCTGGACCTGCCGTTCGAGCACGAGTCGGTTTCGGTGTTTCGCCATTTCGACCGGTTCCGCGAGATCAATCCGGTCGTGAAGGCGCCGACGCTCGTGACCGACGATGGAGTCACGCTGATCGATTCCTCGCTGATCGTCGACTACCTCGACCATCTCGTCGCGCCGGAGCGGCGCCTGTTGCCCGAGGCCGTTGACGCGCGGTTGCGCGCGCTCGTGCCGGTCGGCTTCGCGCTGGCCGCGGCCGAGAAGACGGTGCAGGTCATCTACGAACAGGCGCTGCGGCCGGCCGACAAGCAGCACGCGCCGTGGCTCGAGCGCGTGCTGGGCCAGCTCGAGGCCGCGTACGGCGAACTCGAGCCGCTGGTGGCGGCCGCCAACGGCTGGCTCGGCGGCGCGCGGCTGCTGCAGTCCGACGTGACGGTGGCCGTCGCGTGGCGCTTCACGCAGTTCATGACCGCCGAATATGCGCCGCTCGCGCGGATCGAGCCGGCCCGTTATCCGGCGCTCGCCGCGCATTCGGCGCGGGCCGAGCAGCTTCCCGCCTTCGTCGAAACGCCGCTCGATTGAGCGCGGCGGCGCATCGCGCCGGTACGCGAGCGAGCGCGGGGAGGCTCCGCGATCCGCTTGCGCCGCACCGCTTCGCGCGGTGCGGTGCGGTGCGGTGCGGTGCGGGCGTCCCGCACGGCCCGACCGCGCGGTTCGCCGACGGCCGTGCGATAGCCCCACGCACGTTGATCCGACCCACGGCGCGGCTACCCGGCGCGTTCGCGCAACCCCGACACAGCCGCCCCCACAGGCCCCCGGACGACGCCGTCAGCCGCACCAGCCAAGGGCGTGGCCGATTGTTCACCGGCGGCAACAAGTGACTTCGCAAATGTGCCGTTTATCGGGATCAGGGTGATCCCTAGAATTCACTCCATCGAATATGCGTTGTCTGATGGAGCCGAAGATGAGAGCCCTGATCGAATCGAGCCTGTACCACCCGTCCGTCGTGTTGCCGCTCGCCGCGCTGACGCAGCTGATGGTCGAGCGCGATTTCAATCTCGGCCAGGTCGGCCTGATCGTCGCGGCGCGCGGTGCCCAGGCTGCCGTGTCGCGCTCGCGTGCGCTGATCTTCTGCCGCGAATGCGAAGCGCACGCCTGAACGCCGCTTCGGCGAACGAATAAAGGAACGCCCGGCCGGCAGGCGCCGGTCGGGCGAATCGGAGTAGATCTGGCCCCGGCTATTGCCGGGGTTTTTATTGGGCGCTCATTGGGCGCTTGTTGAGCACTCAGGCGCGTGCGGCCGACACGACGCCGTAGATTTCGGCTTCGTCCTCGTCGCGCAGCTGGCGCACCAGCTGGTGTGCTTCGCGGTGCGTCGCGACGGCCGGCGGCGAGCCCTTGAGCGGCTGACGCGCGGTCTCGGCGAGCGCGACGACCGACACGATGCCGATCACGGCGGCGCCCATCATGTAATAGGCGGGCATCATCAGGTTTTGCGTCACGTCGACGAGCCAGGCCGTCACCAGCGGCGTCGTGCCGCCGAACAGCGACACCGACACGTTGAAGCCGATCGCGAGCGCGCCGTAGCGGATCTCCGTCGGGAACAGCGCGGGCAGCGCCGACGGCATCACGCCGGTGAAGCACGACAGCAGCACGCCGAGGATCAGCAGGCCGCCGAACACCGACGCGGTGGTGCCCGCATGGATCAGCATCATCGACGGGATCGACAGCGCGAGCAGGCCCACGCAGCCGGCCAGCATGACCGGCTTGCGGCCGATGCGGTCCGACAGGCGGCCGGCCGCGAGCGTGAGCGGCATCATCAGCACCATCACGATCAGCACCAGCACGAGGCTGTGCGACTCGTCGAAGTGCAGCGTGGACGACATGAAGCTCGGCAGGTACGACAGCACCATGTAATCGGTCACGTTGAAGATCAGCACGAGGCCGACGCAGAGCAGGAGCGCGCGCCAGTTGGCGAACAGCGTTTCGCGAAAGCGCGTCTTCGGCACGGCCTTGTCCTGCGCTTCGCGCGCTTCGGCCTGACGCTTGAACGCCGGCGTCTCCTCGAGCTTCATCCGGATGTACAGCCCGATCAGGCCGAGCGGCCCTGCGATCAGGAACGGCACGCGCCAGCCCCACGACAGCAGCGCGTCCTCCGACAGCGACGCGGTCAGCAGCGCGACGACGCCGGCGCCCATCACATAGCCGATCAGCGTGCCGAACTCGAGGAAGCTGCCCATGAAGCCGCGGCGCTTGTCGGTCGAGAACTCGGCGATGAAGGTGGCGGCGCCGCCGTATTCGCCGCCGGTCGAGAAGCCCTGCACGAGGCGGGCGACGAGCAGCAGCACGGGCGCCATGATGCCGATCGACGCGTAGCTGGGGATCAGGCCGATCGCGAAGGTGCCGACGGCCATCATGATCATGGTGGCGGCGAGCACGCGCTGGCGGCCGATGCGGTCGCCGAGCGGGCCGAACACCATGCCGCCGAGCGGGCGCACGACGAACGCGGCCGCGAACGTGCCGAAGGTGGCGAGCAGCTGCGCGGACGGGCTGCTCGACGGGAAGAACACCTTGCCGAGCGTGACGGCGATGTAGCTGTAGACGCCGAAGTCGAACCATTCCATCGCATTGCCGATGGCCATTGCGCTGACGGCGCGCTTGAGCAGGCTCTGGTCGACGACGGTGATGTCGTCCGCGGCGAGCGGGGCCTCGCCGGACGACGGGGAAGGGGAAGCAGCGATCGGGCTGACGTGTGTTGCGGTCAAGGTCATGCACTCCTTTGACTGCGCCGGAACGGATGGCCGTCCGACACGGTTTGCCGGCAAGCGCGAGGTCGTGTGTAGCGCGTCGGGGCAGGCCTTTAAGCACTTACTGCGCGAATGGCGGTAAAGAGCCGCAAGGGACTGCTTCGACGCGGGCCCGATGGGCCGCCGCGACGGTGCGCTCATGAAGAATGGGCCGCGTGATGCAGGCGGCGGATACCGGTGCGGACGAAAGTCCGGCGCTCCGGCAAGTGCCCCGGAAGGGCAACGAAACGAGAAAAGCGGGCCTGTCGGGCGGGCTTTCCTGTGGATGCAATGTCGATCGAAGCGCCGGCCTGCAGGCGCGGGCGGCATTCGATCGAGATCAAAAAAGAAAGAGATTCGAGGTTGAAACAGGCGACATGATAGCACGATGACAGACGATCGTGCAAATTGCTCGGAATCGCCCGTCCCGCGGCGGTTCCGGCGCGGCTCGCGCGGGTATGATGGGCCGCGCCGGGCATGCCGTCGCGGGGCCCTCGCGGACCCTGCGCGACGGACGCTCATTCCAAGAGGAACCGGATGACCGAACTGATCAGGATCGCGGCATTGTTCGCCGTTACCGCAGTGGCCGAAATCGTGGGCTGCTACCTGCCGTGGCTCGTGCTGAAAGGCGGGCGGCCCGTGTGGCTGCTGGTGCCGGCAGCGCTGTCGCTGGCGCTGTTCGCGTGGCTCTTGACGCTGCATCCGAGCGCGGCGGGGCGCACCTACGCGGCGTATGGCGGCGTGTACATCGGCGTGGCGCTGCTGTGGCTGCGGGTCGTCGACGGCGTCGCGCTGACCCGCTGGGACGCGGCCGGCGCGGCGCTCGCGCTCGGCGGGATGGCGATGATCGCGCTGCAGCCGCGCACGTAGGCGCGGGTGCAGTGCAGCGGAGCGGTCGGATGCGTCAGGCCGCTTCGACGGCGTCCACTTCGGCGGACGTGCGCCAGACGCAGGTGCCCTTGACCGACTTGTCCAACTCGTCGAGCTGCGCCTGGTGCGCGGCGAGCTCGTCGTCGCCGGCCGCGACGACCGGCAGGTCGAGCGACGCGAGCGAGATGCGCTGGCCGTTCGCCGCGCCGCCATCGGCGCCTGCGTCGTCGAGCATGTCGATCACGAGGCTGTCCTGGCCGCGCGTCATCGCGAGATAGACCTCGGCGAGCAGCTCCGAGTCGAGCAGTGCGCCGTGCAGCGTGCGGTGCGCGTTGCTGATGCCGAACCGGTCGCACAGTGCGTCGAGCGAGTTGCGCTTGCCGGGGAACATCTGCTTGGCCTCGGCCAGCGTGTCGATCACGCCGTCGCAATGCTCGATGAACGGCGGCAGGCCGAGCCGCGCGAATTCGGCATCGAGGAACCCGAGGTCGAACGGTGCGTTGTGGATGATCAGCTCCGCGCCCTTCACGAAGTCGCGGATCTGGTCGGCGACTTCCGCGAACTTCGGCTTGTCGCTCAGAAACTCGGTGGTCAGCCCGTGCACGGCCAGCGCGCCCGGATCGCTGTCGCGCTCGGGGTTCACGTAGATGTGCAGGTTGTTGCCGGTGAGCCGCCGGTTCAGCAGCTCCACGCAGCCGATTTCGATCAGGCGATCGCCCGAGCGGGGATTGAGGCCGGTGGTTTCGGTATCGAGAATGATCTGGCGCATGTCGGATAAATCGGGAAAGACGGTAGGGCGGCCGGCGTTCAGGCCGCGAGGGATTCGACGCCGCGATTCGCGAGCGCGTCAGCGCGTTCGTTTTCGGGATGGCCCGCGTGGCCTTTCACCCAGCGCCACTCGATCTCGTGCTGCGCGACGAGCGCGTCGAGCCGCTTCCAGAGATCGGCGTTCTTCACCGGGGTCTTGGCCGCGGTGACCCAACCTTTTTTCTTCCAGCCGTGGATCCACTCGCTGATGCCTTTCTGCACGTACTGCGAGTCGGTATGGACGATCACGCGGCACGGGCGCTTCAGCGCCTCGAGCGCGGCGATCACGCCCATCAGCTCCATCCGGTTGTTGGTCGTGTTCGGCTCGCCGCCGAACAGCTCCTTTTCGCGGTCGCCGTAGCGCAGCAGTGCGCCCCAGCCGCCGGGGCCGGGGTTGCCCTTGCAGGCGCCGTCGGTATAGATGTCGATGGTGTCGATGGTCATGAATGTTCTTGATGGGTGGTCGGGGTGGCCGCCGGCGTGAGGCCCGGCGCGAGCACCGGCTTTTTCATCTTGATCGGGCCGATCAGGCGCATGCCGCGCACGCGCTTGACGGCCGTGACCATGTAGACGGCGCCGAAGATCGGCCACCAGCGGTCGCCGGCGGCTTCCATGAAGCCGTAGCGGGCCAGCCACTTGTCGGTGACGAGCGGCGGCCGGTAGCAGCCGAAGCGGCCGCGCTCGAGATCGAAGCCGAGCAGCTTGATCCAGTCCTTGAGCCGAATGAACGCGATCTGGTCGCGCGCGGCCGGCACGAACGGGCGGTTCGCCATGCGCCCGAACGATTGCCGCATGCCCCACAGGCTCAGTGAGTTGAAGCCGGTGATCACCAGCTGCCCTTCGGGCATCAGCACGCGTTCGGCCTCGCGCAGCAGCCGGTGCGGGTCGGACGTGAACTCGAGCGTGTGCGGCATCACGATCAGGTCGACGCTCTGCGACTCGAACGGCAGGTCGAGCAGGTCGCACCACGTGGTGCTGCGCTCGGCCGGCGCATGCTCGGGGGCGGATGCCTCGCGCGCCCACGGATACTGGTAGGGCGCGCTCGCGCCGCTGGCGGGATCGAGCACGAGACCGCGATACGGCATGCGGTTCTCGCGCAAGGCATCGAGCTGCGGCAGCCCGAGCTGCAGCGCGTGAAACCCGAACACGTCGGACACGATCCGGTCGAGCTGCGCCTGCTCCCAGCCCAGCACGTAGCGGCCGGGCGGCGAGTCGGTCCAGGCGGGCCAGTCTATAATTTGAGGATCGGACATAACGATGATTGCGCGCCCATGAACGAGCTGGAATACGTGCCGGTGCCGGCATTCGAAGACAACTACATCTGGCTCGTGTCGGACGGCCGCGATGCGATCGCCGTCGATCCGGGTGAAGCCGCGCCGGTACGCCGCGTTCTGGCGGAACGCGGCTGGCGGTTGACCGCTATTCTACTCACCCACCATCACGCCGACCATGTCGGCGGTGTCGCCGCCCTGCGCGATAGCCAGCCGGACGATGCGCCGCTCGTCGTATACGGCCCGGCCGCCGAGGCGATCGGCGTCGTGACGCGGCCGCTGGCCGGCGGCGCTCGCGTGACGCTCGACGCGCCGGCGCTCGCGTTCGACGTGCTCGACGTGCCGGGTCACACGCGCGGCCACATCGCGTATTTCCAGGCGGCCGGCCACGGCGCCGCCATCCCTCACGTGTTTTGCGGCGACACGCTGTTCTCGTGCGGCTGCGGCCGCCTGTTCGAAGGCACGCCCGCGCAGATGCTCGCGTCGCTGGATGCGCTCGCGGCGCTGCCCGGCGACACGCGCGTGCATTGTGCACACGAATACACGCTGTCGAACATCCGCTTCGCGCTCGCGTGCGAGCCGGGCAATGCGGCGCTCGCCGCGTGGCGCGACGACGCGCAGGCGCTGCGCGCGCGCGGGATGCCGACGCTGCCGACCACGATCGCGCACGAGCGCGCGGTGAACCCGTTCCTGCGCGCGGACAGCGCGGCGATCCACGCGACGCTCGAGGCCGAGTTGCACGAAACGGTGCCCGACCGGTTGGCGGCATTCACGCTGATGCGCGAATGGAAAAACCGCTTCCGATGACGCAATCGGGAGGACTCCATACCTCAGGCGCTACCTGTAAAAATTGCCCCAAACGTAGGATTTCGCTGAGTTTTCGGTGTTTTTATTGACGTGAAGCACGCACTTCCGTAGTATCGCCTGCAATTTCCAGCCGTCGGAAGCCGAGATTTTCATGCGACTTATATTGAGTGCGATGGTGGTCCTGCTGCTCGCCGCATGCGCGAGCCAGGGTCCTGTCGCCAACAACGCCGCCGATTCGCAGGCGGCGTCCAACTACCTCCGTAAATCAGCCACCGCGAAAGAAACCGTCGACGTCGACAAGCAGTCCGTCGGCGATCTGACCAGTGCGGATTCCGACCTGTGGGCGCGCATTCGCCGCGGCTTCCAGATGCCGGACCTGCAGAGCGACCTCGTCGACATGCAGACGACCTGGTACACGCAGCGTCCCGATTACGTGCAGCGCATGACCGAGCGCTCGCAGAAATATCTGTATCACATCGTCGAGGAGCTCGAGGCGCGCCACATGCCGACCGAGCTCGCGCTGCTGCCGTTCATCGAATCCGCCTACAACCCGCAGGCGCTGTCGGTCGCGAAGGCGGCCGGCATGTGGCAGTTCATGCCGGGCACGGGCCGCACGTACAACCTGAAGCGCAACATGTGGCAGGACGAGCGCCGCGACGTGCTGGCGTCGACGAGCGCCGCGCTCGATTACCTGTCGCGCCTGCACGACATGTTCGGCGACTGGTATCTGGCGCTGGCCGCATACAACTGGGGCGAGGGCAACGTGCAGCGCGCGATCGCGCGCAACCAGGCGGCCGGCCTGCCGACCGACTACCAGAACCTGCGGATGCCGAACGAGACGCGCAACTACGTGCCGAAGCTGCAGGCGGTGAAGAACATCATCGCCAATCCGCAGCAATTCGGTCTCGCGCTGCCGGACATTCCGAACCACCCGTACTTCGTGACCGTCACCACGTCGCGCGACATCGACGTGGCGGTGGCCGCCAAGCTCGCCAATCTGTCGCTCGACGAATTCCGCTCGCTGAACCCGTCGTTCTCGAAGCCGGTCATTCTCGGCGCGACCGAGCCGCAGATCCTGCTGCCGTTCGACAACGCGGCGGCGTTCGAGAAGAGCCTGAAGGCGTACAACGGTCAGCTGTCGTCGTGGACCACCTACACGGTCAGCGAACGCGCGCGGCCGGCTGCGATCGCCGAGAAGATCGGCGTCGACCCCGATACGCTGATGTCGGTCAACAAGATTCCGGCCGGCATGCGCCTGAAGCCGGGCTCGACGATCGTCGTGCCGCGCGGCGACGACGATGACGAGGACATCAGCGCCGACGTCGCCGAGAACGGCGTGCTGGCGATGGAACCCGACGTGCCCGACACGCGCAAGATGCTGATCCGCGTGCGCCGCAAGCAGTCGATGGCCGCGCTCGCCGGCCGCTACGGCGTGTCGGTCGGCCAGCTGAAGGCGTGGAATCGCACGCATCGCGACATCGCGATGCCGGGTCAGGCGCTGGTGCTGCACGTGCCGGTCGGCCGCGCGGTGCCGGCCGAGCCGGGCCCGGAGCGGATCGCGACGTCGGCGGCGGGCGCGCACATCGAGCGCGCGAGCCTGTCGGTGGGCGGCAAGTCGCGCGGCGGCAAGCATGCCGCGGCGAAGCCGGCTGCGCATGCGGCGAAGGCGGCGCCCGCGAAGGCAGCGCCGAAGGCCGCCGCGCACAAGGGCAAGAAGAAGTAACCCACGCGGCCGCGCGCGCAGCGCGCTGGCCCGGTCGGGCGGCGCGATTGCGCGACGATCCGACACGAAGCGACGCCGTCACCGAGGTGACGGCGTTTTCGTTTGTGCGCGGCGGCGGGCGAACGCTTCGCGCGGCAACCCGCGGCAACCGGTTGCGAGGAGAGGGCGATGTCGGCGGTGCAGATCAGGGTGCTCGCGCTGTTTGCGCTCGGCTATTTCGTGTCGTACGTGTTTCGCGGCGTCAATCTCGGCTTCGCGCCGTTCGTCACGCACGAGCTCGGGCTGTCGGCGGCCGATCTCGGGCTGCTCACCAGTCTCTATTTTCTCGGCTTCGCCGGCGCGCAGGTTCCGGCCGGCGTGCTGCTCGACCATTTCGGCCCGCGCCGCGTGGCGGCCGGGATGTTGCTGTTCGCGGCCGCCGGCGCGGCCGTGTTCGGCACAGCGCATGGTCTGGGTACGATGATGGTCGGCCGGCTGCTGATCGGCGTCGGCGTGTCGGTGTGTCTCGGTGCGGCCTTCAAGGCGCTCGCGCAGCATTTCCCGGTCAGCCGGCTGCCGCTCGTCAACGGGCTCGTGATGGCCGTCGGCGGCCTCGGCGGCGTCGCGGTGGGTTCGCCGCTCACCTGGCTGCTCGGTCTGACGAGCTGGCGCGCGATCTGCGGCGGGCTCGCGGCGCTGACGATCGTCGTCGCGGCCGCGATCGGCTGCGGCGCACCCGAGACCGCGCAGCCGCGCCACCAGGGCGGGCTCGTCAGCCAGTTCAAGGGCACGTGGCACATCCTCGCCAGTCGAGCGTTCTGGAAGATCTCGTCGTTCTCGATCGTCACGCAGGGCGTGTTCTACGCGATGCAGTCGCTGTGGGTCGGCCCGTATCTGCGCGATGTCGGGGGATTCGACGCGCAGCACGCGGCGCGGCTGGTGTCGGTGCTGGGCTTCGCGATGATGGCGGGGTGTGTCGGCTTCGGCGCGGCGGCGCGCGCGCTCGAGCGACGCGGCGTGTCGGTCCATGCGTTCTGCAGTGTCGGGATGGCGCTGTTCGTGGCGACGCAGGTCGCGATCGTCGCGCGTGCACCGCTGCCGCCCGCGCTGTTGTGGGCCGCCTACGGGATGTTCGGCGGCGTCGGCATCCTGACCTATGCGGTGCTCGCCGCCCATTTCCCCGCGCATCTGATCGGCCGCGCGAATACGACGCTCACGCTCGCCATCTTCGTGCTGATCTTTACGTTCCAGATCGGGATCGGTGTCGTGCTGTCGCGCTGGCCGGCAACCGACGGCCATTATCCGGCGAGCGCGCATGCGACGGCGTGGGGCGTGCTGCTCGTGCTGCAGTTCGCGAGCGCGGCGTGGTCCGCATGGCCCGCGCGCAGTGCTGGCAAGCGGGCCGATCCGGCAGTACGCTGAAGGGTGATGCGGCGGCGCAAACGGGGCCGCAGCAGCGGAGGCCACGGGCCGGCGATGGATGCGGCACGCGGCGCGCACGATCGGGCGCCCATGCCGATTGAAAATTAGGCCATTTTCGGACTATAATTTGAAAGTTTGTGCTGATCAACCTCGCACCCTAGCGCCTACCTCATTCACCCCGTTCATCCGCCGCACGCCGCCTGTCGGGCGATGCCGCGAAGCCTCGTGCGCGCTGCGCCGGCTTCGCGTGTCGACCACCCAGGGGCGTCAAGCCAGCGACCGACGCGCGTCCACGCAGCGCGGCGCTCGCGCGGCCGGGTAGACAGGTCGGCAGCAGGGTGTTCCCCAAGGAGCCTCCCGTGTTGCCGTCTTTTTCCCCCGCCTTGCTTGCACTCGCCGACGGCACGGTCTTTCGTGGTTATTCGATCGGGGCCGAAGGCCATACGATCGGTGAAGTCGTGTTCAACACCGCGATTACCGGCTATCAGGAAATCCTGACTGATCCGAGTTACGCGCGCCAGATCGTCACGCTCACCTACCCGCATATCGGCAACGTCGGTGTCAACGCCGAAGACGTCGAAGCCACGAAAGTCCATGCCGCCGGACTGATCATCCGCGATCTGCCGACGCTCGCCTCGAACTTCCGCAAGGAGCGCACGCTCGGCGATTACCTGCGCGACGAAGGCGTCGTCGCAATCGCCGGCATCGATACGCGCAAGCTGACGCGCATCCTGCGCGACAAGGGCGCGCAGAACGGCTGCATCCTCGCCGGCTCGGACGACGAAGCAAAGGCCGTCGAACTCGCGCGCTCGTTCCCCGGCCTGGCCGGCATGGACCTCGCGAAGGTCGTGTCGACCGCCAAGCCGTTCGAATGGAAGCAGACCGAATGGCGTCTCGGCAGCGGCTACGGCATGCAGCAGGCGCCGAAGTACCGCGTGGTCGCCTATGACTTCGGCGTCAAGTACAACATCCTGCGCATGCTCGCCGAGCGCGGCTGCCACGTGACGGTGCTGCCGGCCCAGGCGAGCGCCGCCGACGCACTCGCGCTGAATCCGGACGGCATCTTCCTGTCGAACGGCCCCGGCGATCCGGAGCCGTGCGACTACGCGATCGCGGCGGCCAGGGAATTCATCGAGCGCGGCGTGCCGACCTTCGGCATCTGCCTCGGCCATCAGATCATGGGCCTCGCGGTCGGCGCGAAGACGCTGAAGATGAAGACGGGCCACCACGGCGCGAACCACCCGGTGAAGGATCTCGGCGACGGTCGCGTGGTGATCACGTCGCAGAACCACGGCTTCGCGGTCGATGCGGATTCGCTGCCCGCGAACGCGCGCGTGACCCACGTGTCGCTGTTCGACGGCACGCTGCAGGGCTTCGAGCTGACCGACAAGCCGGCGTTCTGCTTCCAGGGCCACCCGGAAGCGTCGCCCGGCCCGCACGACATCGCGTACCTGTTCGACCGTTTCACCGCACTGATGGACGCGGCGAAGCAGCGCAGCGCCTGACGCGATAGAAGCAACCGAAGCAAACGAAGAACGGGAGAGTCGCATCATGTTCGGCCACGCACTCGGCATCACCGATATCTGGACCTACGTGTTCGGCGTGGTGTTCATCATCCTGCTGCCGGGGCCGAACTCGATGTACGTGCTGTCGCTCGCCGCGCAGCGCGGCGTGAAGGCCGGCTATCGCGCGGCCTGCGGCGTGTTCGTCGGCGACACGGTCCTGATGGTGCTGTCGGCCGCCGGCGTCGCGTCGCTGCTGAAGGCGAACCCGCTGCTGTTCTCGGTCGTCAAGTACGGCGGCGCCGCGTATCTGCTGTACATCGGCGCCGGGATGCTGCGCAGCGCGTGGCGTAAGCTGCGCGCGGGCGCGGACGCCGCGGCCGACACGACCGACGCGCCGCAGCCGCCCGCCGGCGAGCGCTCGTTCGACACGCCGTTTCGCAAGGCGCTGGTCGTGAGCCTGCTGAACCCGAAGGCGATCCTGTTCTTCATCTCGTTCTTCATCCAGTTCGTCGACCCGGCATTCCCGCATCCCGCGCTGTCGTTCGTCGTGCTCGGGGCGATCGCGCAAAGCGCGAGCTTCCTGTACCTGAGCACGCTGATCTTCGCGGGCGCACGGCTCGCCGAGCATTTCCGTCGTCGCCGCAAGCTCGCGGCCGGCGCGGCGAGCAGCGTGGGCGGCCTGTTCATCGGTTTCTCGGTCAAGCTCGCGCTTGCCACCATGAGCTGAGCGCGGCCCGCCGACCCACGACAAAGATTACTTACTGAATTCACAAGCCATGCCAAAACGCACAGACATCAAAAGCATCCTCATCATCGGCGCCGGCCCGATCATCATCGGCCAGGCGTGCGAGTTCGACTACTCGGGCGCACAGGCATGCAAGGCGCTGCGTGAGGAGGGCTACAAGGTCGTTCTCGTCAACAGCAACCCGGCGACGATCATGACCGACCCGAACACGGCCGACGTCACGTACATCGAGCCGATCACGTGGGAAGTCGTCGCCCGCATCATCGAGAAGGAGCGCCCCGACGCGATCCTGCCGACGATGGGCGGCCAGACCGCGCTGAACTGCGCGCTGGACCTGCATCACCACGGCGTGCTCGAGAAGTTCGGCGTCGAGCTGATCGGCGCGTCGCCGGAGGCGATCGACAAGGCCGAAGACCGCCAGAAGTTCAAGGAAGCGATGACCAAGATCGGGCTCGGCTCCGCGAAGTCGGGCATCGCGCACTCGATGGAAGAAGCGACGAAGGTGCACGCCGAGATCATGGCGGAGACGGGCGGCAGCGGCTACCCGGTCGTGATCCGTCCGTCGTTCACGCTCGGCGGCTCCGGCGGCGGCATCGCGTACAACCGCGAGGAATTCGAGGAAATCTGCAAGCGCGGCCTCGACCTGTCGCCGACGCGCGAGCTGCTGATCGAAGAGTCGCTGCTCGGCTGGAAGGAATACGAGATGGAAGTCGTGCGCGACCGCGCCGACAACTGCATCATCGTGTGCTCGATCGAAAACCTCGACCCGATGGGCGTGCATACCGGCGACTCGATCACGGTCGCGCCGGCGCAGACGCTGACCGACAAGGAATACCAGATCCTGCGTAACGCATCGCTCGCGGTGCTGCGCGAGATCGGCGTCGATACGGGCGGCTCGAACGTGCAGTTCTCGATCAACCCGAAGGACGGCCGCATGGTCGTCATCGAGATGAACCCGCGCGTGTCGCGTTCGTCGGCGCTCGCGTCGAAGGCAACCGGCTTCCCGATCGCGAAGGTCGCGGCGAAGCTGGCGGTCGGCTACACGCTCGACGAGCTGAAGAACGAAATCACCGGCGGCCAGACGCCGGCGTCGTTCGAGCCGACGATCGACTACGTCGTCACGAAGATCCCGCGTTTCGCGTTCGAGAAGTTCCGTGAGGCCGATTCGCGCCTGACCACGCAGATGAAGTCGGTCGGCGAAGTGATGGCGATCGGCCGCACCTTCCAGGAGTCGTTCCAGAAGGCGCTGCGCGGCCTCGAAGTCGGCGTCGACGGGCTCGACGAGAAGTCGACCGACCGCGACGAGATCGCAATCCAGATCCACGAGCCGGGCCCGGACCGGATCTGGTACGTCGGCGACGCGTTCCGCATCGGCATGACGGCCGAAGAGATCTTCGCTGAAACGTCGATCGATCCGTGGTTCCTCGCGCAGATCGAGCAGATCATCCTGAAGGAGAAGGCGCTGTCGGGCCGCACGCTCGCGTCGCTGACGTTCGACGAGCTGCGCTTCCTGAAGCAGAGCGGCTTCTCGGACCGGCGCCTCGCGAAGCTGCTCGGCGCGACGCCGGAAGACGTGCGCCGCCGCCGCGTGGAGCTGAACGTGCGCCCGGTCTACAAGCGCGTCGACACCTGCGCGGCCGAGTTCGCGACCAAGACGGCCTACATGTACTCGACCTACGAGGAAGAGTGCGAGGCGCAGCCGACCACCAACAAGAAGATCATGGTGCTGGGCGGCGGCCCGAACCGGATCGGCCAGGGCATCGAGTTCGACTACTGCTGCGTGCACGCGGCGCTCGCGATGCGCGAGGACGGTTACGAAACGATCATGGTCAACTGCAACCCGGAAACGGTGTCGACCGACTACGACACGTCCGACCGCCTGTACTTCGAGCCGCTGACGCTCGAAGACGTGCTCGAGATCGTCGACAAGGAAAAGCCGGTCGGCGTGATCGTGCAGTACGGCGGCCAGACGCCGCTGAAGCTCGCGCTCGACCTCGAGGCGCACGGCGTGCCGATCGTCGGCACGTCGCCGGACATGATCGACGCGGCCGAAGACCGCGAGCGCTTCCAGAAGCTGCTGCAGGACCTCGGCCTGCGCCAGCCGCCGAACCGCACGGCCCGCGCCGAAGAAGAGGCGCTCGCGCTGGCGGCCGAAATCGGCTATCCGCTGGTCGTGCGCCCGTCGTACGTGCTGGGCGGCCGCGCGATGGAAATCGTGCACGAGCCGCGCGACCTCGAGCGCTACATGCGCGAGGCCGTGAAGGTGTCGAACGATTCGCCGGTGCTGCTCGACCGCTTCCTGAACGACGCGATCGAATGCGACGTCGACTGCATCTGCGACGGCGAAGCGGTGTTCATCGGCGGCGTGATGGAGCACATCGAGCAGGCGGGCGTCCACTCGGGCGACTCGGCATGCTCGCTGCCGCCGTACTCGCTGTCGAAGGAAACCGTGGCCGAGCTGAAGCGCCAGACCGGCGCGATGGCCAAGGCGCTGAACGTGGTCGGCCTGATGAACGTGCAGTTCGCGATCCAGCAGGTGCCGCAGGCGGACGGTTCGAAGCAGGACGTCATCTACGTGCTCGAAGTGAACCCGCGCGCGTCGCGCACGGTGCCGTACGTGTCGAAGGCGACCAGCCTGCCGCTCGCGAAGATCGCGGCGCGCGCGATGGTCGGCCAGAAGCTCGCGCAGCAGGGCGTGACGAAGGAAGTCGAGCCGCCGTACTTCAGCGTGAAGGAAGCGGTGTTCCCGTTCGTCAAGTTCCCGACCGTCGACCCGGTCCTCGGGCCGGAAATGCGTTCGACCGGCGAAGTGATGGGCGTCGGCCGCACGTTCGGCGAGGCGCTGTTCAAGTCGCAGCTCGCGGCCGGCTCGCGCCTGCCGGAGTCGGGCACGGTGCTGCTGACCGTGATGGATGCGGACAAGCCGAAGGCCGTCGAAGTCGCGCGCATGCTGCACGACCTCGGCTATCCGATCGTCGCGACCAAGGGCACGGCCGCCGCGATCGAAGCGGCCGGCGTGCCGGTGAAGGTCGTGAACAAGGTGAAGGACGGTCGTCCGCACATCGTCGACATGATCAAGAACGGCGAGATCGCACTCGTCTTCACGACGGTCGACGAGACGCGTCAGGCGATCGCCGATTCGCGCTCGATCCGCATGAGCGCGCAGGCGCACAAGGTCACGTACTACACGACGATGTCGGGCGCGCGCGCGGCGGTGGAAGGCCTGCGCTACCTGAAGGATCTGGAAGTCTATGATTTACAAGGTCTTCACGCTCGCCTAAACTAAGCGTTCAGTTACCTGTCGAAGCAACACGTGCCGCGGTTAAGCGGTGTTTCCGGTTCGCCGGAAACGCGCTTAATCGCGGTGATTTTTTTTATAGCCGTTTTTAGCGATTGACCCGTTTATGAGCACCATTCCGTTGACAAAGCGTGGCGCAGAGCAACTGCGCGATGAATTGCAGCGCCTCAAGTCCGTCGAGCGGCCGGCCGTGATCAATGCGATCGCCGAGGCCCGCGCACAGGGCGATCTGTCCGAAAACGCCGAATACGACGCCGCGAAGGAAAAGCAGGGCTTCATCGAGGGCCGCATCGCGGAAATCGAATCGAAGCTGTCCGCCGCGCAGGTCATCGATCCCACCGTGCTCGACGCCGAAGGCCGCGTGGTGTTTGCGTCGACCGTCGAACTCGAGGATCTCGAGTCGGGCGACACCGTCAAGTACCAGATCGTCGGCGACGACGAAGCCGACATCGATCACGGCCTGATTTCGGTCAGCTCGCCGATCGCACGTGCGCTGATCGGCAAGAGCGAAGGCGACGTCGCGGCCGTGCAGGCGCCGGGCGGCGTGCGCGAATACGAGATCATCTCGGTCAGTTACATCTGAAGCGGGGCAACGTGATGCCGCATCGCGTGTTCCGTTTGCTGTCGGCCGTATGGGTCGGCAGCCTGCTGACGATCGGGTATGCGGTCGCACCCGTGCTGTTCAGGACGCTGGAGCGGATGACGGCCGGTTCGGTCGCCGCCCAGCTGTTTCGTATCGAGGCGATTCTCGGTGTCGTGTGCGGCGTGTTGCTGCTCACGCTGTCGAACCAGCAGGTGCGGCGCGGCAGCGGCGATTATCGGCGCGTGCGCTGGATCGTCGCCGCGATGATCGCGTGCGTGCTGATCGGCTATTTTGCGCTGCAGCCGTTCATGAATGCGCTGCGGGTGGCCGCGATGGATGCGGGCACCGATATCGCGAACTCGCCGTACGCGAGCCGCTTCGGGATGCTGCACGGCGTCTCGAGCCTGTTCTATCTGGTCGAGAGCGTGCTGGGGCTGATGCTGATCTGGCGTTTGCCGGCGCGCGACGCGTAAGCGACCAATGACCAAACGGCCGGCACGACACGGGACACCCCGTGCCGCGCGCCGGTGTTACTTGCCCTGGTGCGGCCGCTTCGTGCTGGCCTGACGCTTTTTCGCACGCTTCACGGTGCCGCCCGCGGTCACGCGCTCGTTGCCGCGCACGAGGACCTTGACCGGCTTCGGGCGACGCACGGGGCTCGCGTTCGGCGACACCTTGACGACCTTCACGGTGCGCGGCGCACGGCCTTTGCGATCCTCGGCGGCTTCGGCTGCGCTCGGCAGCGCGCCGGCGCGGCGGCGGGACGGGGCGGCCACGGGCGCCTCGGGCTTCCAGATCACCAGCAGCTTGCCGATGTGCTGGATCGGCGCCGCGTTCAGGCGATCGCAGATCTCGTCGTAAATCGCGACGCGCTCGTCGCGCTCGTCGCCGAACACGCGGATCTTGATCAGCTGGTGGGCGGCAAGGTGGACCTTGATTTCCTTCAGCACGGCGTCGGTGAGCCCCTCGGCGCCGATCAGCACGACGGGCTTGAGCGCATGGGCCTGGGAGCGCAGCGCGGAGCGCTCGGCGGGGGAAAGCGAAAGGGCGGGCATGGAAATGTCGAAATCTAAATAAGGGCGCGCTGCATCAGATGCGAACGCGGTAAGTTACCGCGTCAGCCGCGCGCCGAAACCACGTAAAATCGCGGCTTGGGCCCCGAAAGGGGCCGCAGCCGCGCGAATAAGACGCGTATTATCCGCCAAAAGCCCGGCTTCACGAAGCAAATAGCAGCAATCACTCTCTCGAATGGCAAAAAACCGCTTTAACCAGCACTGGCTGCACGATCACATCAACGACCCGTACGTCAAAATGGCGCAGCGGGAGGGCTATCGCGCGCGCGCGGCGTACAAGCTCAAGGAAATCGACGAGCAGGACAAGCTGATCCGTCCGGGTCAGGTGATCGTCGATCTCGGCGCCGCGCCCGGCAGCTGGAGCCAGTACGCGCGCAACAAGCTCGCGCAGGGCAAGCAGCGCGACGCGCAGCGCGAAGGCGGCATCGACGGCACGATCATCGCGCTCGACCTCCTGCCGATGGAGCCCATCGCCGACGTGCACTTCCTGCAGGGCGACTTCCGCGAGGACGACGTGCTGCATCAGCTCGAAGGCGTGCTCGAAGGTCGGCCGGTGGATCTTGTTATTTCCGACATGGCCCCCAACCTGTCCGGAGTGGCGTCGGCAGACGCCGCGCGCATCGAGCACATCTGCGATCTGGCGCTCGAGTTCGCGCAGAATCACCTGAAGCCGGAGGGCGCGCTGCTCGTGAAGTGTTTCCACGGCAGCGGCTACAGCCAGATCGTCGAAAAGTTCAAACAGCAGTTTAAGGTCGTCGCACCACGCAAACCCAAGGCGTCTCGCGACAAGTCGTCCGAAACGTTCATTTTGGGTCGGCAGCTCAAGCATCCGCGGTGACGCGGAGCGGGATGCCGCAAACGGGCTCCGGCCCTTGCCAGACAAGCGCAGCGCTATCGTGGCGTTTGTCAATGCTTATGGCAGGGGTGGTCGGACTGGATTAGAATGACCGAGGAGCGCCGCAAGGAAAATGTAGGCGCTCGTCTACGAGTGAAGGAGTGGTGCTTTGAACAACAATATGTTTTCGAAGGCAGCAGTGTGGCTGGTGATTGCACTGGTGCTGTTTACAGTGTTCAAGCAGTTCGACAAGCCCCGCGTCCAGGAAGGTGTGTCCTATTCGCAGTTCATGGACGACGCCAAGAACGGCAAGGTCAAGAACGTCGTCGTGCAGGGGCGCAACCTCACCGTCACTCCGGCTGATGGCCAGAAATACCAGATCGTGTCGCCCGGCGACATCTGGATGGTCGGCGATCTGATGAAGTACGGCGTGCAGGTCAGCGGCAAGGCCGACGACGAGCCCAATGCGCTGATGTCCGCGCTGTATTACCTCGGGCCGACGATCCTCATCATCGTGTTCTGGTTCTACATGATGAGACAGATGCAGGGAGGCGGCAAAGGCGGCGCATTCTCGTTCGGCAAATCGCGCGCGCGTCTGATCGACGAGAACAACAACGCAGTCAACTTCTCCGACGTCGCGGGCTGCGACGAAGCGAAGGAAGAGGTGTCCGAGCTCGTCGACTTCCTGCGCGACCCGCAGAAATTCCAGAAGCTGGGCGGCCGCATTCCGCGCGGCGTGCTGCTGGTCGGCCCTCCGGGTACCGGCAAGACGCTGCTCGCTCGCGCGATCGCCGGTGAAGCGAAGGTGCCGTTCTTCAGCATCTCGGGTTCCGACTTCGTCGAAATGTTCGTCGGCGTGGGCGCGGCCCGCGTGCGCGACATGTTCGAGCAGGCGAAGAAGCACGCACCGTGCATCGTGTTCATCGACGAAATCGACGCGGTCGGTCGCCATCGCGGCGCCGGCATGGGCGGCGGCAACGACGAACGCGAGCAGACGTTGAACCAGATGCTGGTCGAGATGGACGGCTTCGAGGCGAACTCGGGCGTGATCGTGATCGCCGCGACGAACCGCTCCGACGTGCTCGACAAGGCGCTGCTGCGCCCGGGCCGTTTCGACCGTCAGGTCTATGTCGGGCTGCCGGACATCCGCGGCCGCGAGCAGATCATGCGCGTGCACCTGCGCAAGGTGCCGATCGCCAACGACGTCGACGCAGCCGTCATCGCACGCGGCACGCCGGGCTTCTCGGGCGCCGACCTCGCGAACCTCGTCAACGAAGCGGCGCTGTTCGCCGCACGCCGCGGCAAGCGGATCGTCGAGATGCAGGATTTCGAGGACGCGAAGGACAAGATTTTCATGGGTCCGGAGCGCAAGTCGGCCGTCATTCGCGAGGAAGCGAAGCGGGCGACGGCTTATCACGAGTCGGGCCATGCGGTCATCGCCAAGCTGCTGCCGAAGGCCGACCCGGTGCACAAGGTCACGATCATCCCGCGCGGTCGCGCGCTGGGCGTCACGTGGCAGCTGCCGGAGCATGACAACGAAACGTACTCGAAGGATTATCTGCTCGACCGTCTGGCGATCCTGTTCGGCGGCCGCGTGGCCGAGGAGCTGTTCCTGAACCTGATCAGCACCGGCGCGTCGGACGACTTCAACAAGGCGACGCAGACGGCGCGCGCGATGGTCGCCCGGTTCGGGATGACCGATGCGCTCGGGCCGATGGTCTACGTCGACGACGAGAGCGACAACGGCCCGTTCGGGCGCGGCTTCACGCGCACGATCTCGGAAGCGACGCAACAGAAGGTCGACGGCGAAATCCGCCGCGTGCTCGACGAGCAGTACAACCTCGCGCGGCGCCTGCTCGAAGAGAACCGCGACAAGGTCGAGGCAATGACGGCCGCGCTGATGGAGTGGGAAACGATCGACGCCGATCAGATCAACGACATCATGGAAGGGCGCCCGCCGCGCTCGCCGAAGAGTTCGCCGGCGGTCGGCGGTGACTCGTCGGGCGGCGGCACGACCGCCGAGGTGAAGACCGGCAACGCGCCGGCGCCGGCTTCCCCGGCCTGACCTTCGTAGTCGCTCCGTTCACGGGCTGGTGTGGCTTCACACCGGCCCGTTTTGCATTCATCAACGCATCGCTCCCGTGTCCGAATCCGCAGTCAGCGTATCCGCTCCCGCGCCGCTCCAGTGCGGCCGCTTCTCGCTCACCTTCGAGCGCCCGCTCGTGATGGGCATCCTCAACGCCACACCCGATTCGTTCTCCGACGGCGGCCGCTTCCTCGCGCGCGACGATGCGTTGCGCCAGGCCGAGCGGATGGTCGCCGACGGTGTCGATCTGATCGACATCGGCGGCGAATCGACGCGCCCCGGCGCGCCGCCCGTGCCGCTCGACGAGGAGCTCGCGCGCGTGATCCCGCTCGTCGAAGCGTTGCGCCCGCTCGACGTGCCGCTGTCGATCGACACGTACAAACCGGCGGTGATGCGCGCGGCGCTCGCGGCCGGCGCCGACCTGATCAACGACATCTGGGGGTTCCGACAGCCGGGCGCGATCGATGCGGTGCGCGACGGCAACTGCGGGTTGTGCGCGATGCACATGCTCGGCGAGCCGCAGACCATGCAGGTGGGCGAGCCGGACTACGACGACGTCGTCGTCGACGTGCACGACTTTCTCGCCGCGCGCGCGCAGGCGCTGCGCGATGCGGGCATCGCGCCGCAGCGGATCTGCGTCGACCCGGGCTTCGGCTTCGGCAAGGCGGTGATCGACGACAACTACGCGCTGCTGGCCGCGTTGCCCGACACGGCGCCGCTGCGGCCCGACGGGCGCGCCTATCCGATCCTCGCGGGCATGTCGCGCAAGTCGATGCTCGGCGCGGTGATCGGCGGCAAGCCGCCGCTCGAGCGCGTCGCGGCGAGCGTGGCGGCGGCCGTGTGCGCGGTCGCACGCGGCGCCGCGATCGTGCGCGTGCACGACGTGGCCGCGACGGTCGATGCATTGAAAGTTTGGAACGCCGTGCGCGAAGCCGCGCGGCAACGATAAGTCAGTGTTCAGGAAAGACGAAGGAGGAAGGTTCGCATGGGACGTCGATATTTCGGCACGGACGGCATTCGCGGGACGGTCGGCGATACGCCGATCACGCCCGATTTCGTGTTGCGTCTCGGCTATGCCGCGGGCAAGGTGCTGGCCGGTGCCGCGGACGGCGCGACGGGCGCGCGACCGACGGTGCTGATCGGCAAGGACACGCGCGTGTCGGGCTACATGCTCGAGGCGGCGCTCGAGGCCGGCTTCTCGGCGGCGGGCGTCGACGTGATGCTGGCCGGCCCGATGCCGACGCCGGGTGTCGCATATCTGACGCGCGCGCTGCGGCTGTCGGCCGGCGTCGTGATCAGCGCTTCGCACAACCCGTATCAGGACAACGGCATCAAGTTCTTCTCGGCCGACGGCAACAAGCTGCCCGACGAAACCGAGGCCGAGATCGAAGCCTGGCTCGACAAGCCGCTCGAATGCGCATCGTCGGACCGGCTCGGCAAGGCGCGCCGGCTCGACGACGCGGCCGGCCGCTACATCGAGTTCTGCAAGAGCACGTTCCCGGCCGCCTACGATCTGCGCGGGCTGAAGCTCGTGATCGACTGCGCGCACGGCGCCGCCTACCAGATCGCGCCGCACGTGTTCCACGAACTCGGCGCGGACGTGATCCCGATCGGCGTCGCGCCGAACGGCTTCAACATCAACGACGGCGTCGGCGCGACGGCGCCCGACGCGCTGGTGCGCGCGGTGCGCGCGAACCATGCCGATCTCGGCATCGCGCTCGACGGCGATGCGGACCGCCTGCAGGTCGTCGATTCGAGCGGCCGGCTGTTCAACGGCGACGAGCTGCTCTACGTGCTCGTTAAGGACCGCATCGCGACGGCCGGCAAGGTCGAGGGCGCGGTCGGCACGCTGATGACGAACCTCGCGGTCGAGGTCGCGCTGCAGCGCGAAGGCGTCGAATTCGTGCGGGCGGCGGTCGGCGACCGCTATGTGCTCGAACAGCTGCGCGAGCGCGGCTGGCAGCTCGGCGCTGAAGGCTCGGGCCACATCCTGTCGCTCGACCGTCATTCGACCGGCGACGGCATCGTGTCGGCGCTGCTGGTGCTGGCCGCGCTCAAGCGCAGCGGCCGCACGCTCGCGCAGATGCTCGACGGCGTCACGCTGTTCCCGCAGAAGCTGATCAACGTGCGGATGAAGCCGGGCGCCGACTGGAAGGGCAGCGCATCGATCCGCGCCGCGATCGACGCGGCCGAGAGCGCACTGGCGGGCCATGGCCGCGTGCTGATCCGCGCCTCGGGTACCGAGCCGGTGCTGCGCGTGATGGTCGAGGCGCAGCAGGCGGCCGACGCGACGCGCCACGCGGAAGCGATCGCGGACGCCGTGCGCGAAGCGACGAGCTGAGCGAGGCGGGCGGCCGGCACGCGTGACGATTCGATCGCGCATGCCGGCTGAACGATGGCCGAGCTACCGTGAGCGTCGTCAATTCGTCAGACGCAAAGGTTTGCGCTAATAAATAGAGGACGCTCTCGATGGCGTCCTTCGTACTCGATGAAGTCTTCTGCGCCCAACCGGAAGACGAGCGCGCACCGGGCGGTGCGCGATGCGGGAAGCGGCGCGCCCTGCGCCGCACACTGCCCGAAACGGGGCGCGGCCACTCCGCGCAACGGGCAATTCTTGCCGCTTTTCCCAGCGCGCCGCGCGCGTACACGGGCTCGCGCTTCACCGAATATCACCTTTCAAGCAGTCATGTTACTGTCACGCCAGTTTCATTCATTGTCACATTACCGTCATGAGGAGCCCCTAACCTTCGCGGTGCCGTAGTCATCCGCTCACACACTGGAGGTCTCATGAAATTGATGCAAACCGCGATTGCTGGCCTGGCTGGCGCACTTTTCGCAGTTGCTGCGCACGCTGCCGACATCACGGGCGCAGGCAGCACGTTCGCTATGCCGATCTATACGAAATGGGCTGCCGACTACCAGCAGTCGGGCGGCGCGAAGGTGAACTACCAAGGTATCGGCTCGTCGGGCGGCCTGAAGCAGATCATCGCGAAGACGGTCGATTTTGCCGGCTCGGACGCTCCGCTGAAGGATGAAGACCTCGCGAAGGACGGCCTGTTCCAGTTCCCGACGGTGGTCGGCGGCGTGGTGCCGGTCGTCAACGTGCCGGGCGTGAAGGCCGGCGAACTGACGCTGTCGGGCCCGGTGCTCGGCGACATCTACCTCGGCAAGATCAAGAAGTGGAACGACCCGGCGATCGCCGCGCTGAACCCGAAGGTCAAGCTGCCGGATACGGACATCGCGGTCGTGCGCCGCGCCGACGGCTCGGGCACGAGCTTCATCTGGACGAACTACCTGTCGAAGGTCAACGACGAGTGGAAGTCGAAGATCGGCGAAGGCACGACGGTCAACTGGCCGACGGGCACGGGCGGCAAGGGTAACGACGGCGTCGCGGCGTTCGTGCAGCGCCTGCCGGGCGCGATCGGCTACGTCGAATGGGCGTACGCGAAGAAGAACAACATGATCTACACCGCCCTGAAGAACTCGACGGGCACGGTGGTCGAGCCGAAGACGGAAACGTTCAAGGCCGCTGCAGCCGGCGCGAACTGGTCGAAGTCGTTCTACCAGATCCTGACGAACCAGCCGGGCAAGGAAGCATGGCCGGTCGTCGGCGCGACGTTCGTGCTGCTGCACGCGAAGCAGGACAAGCCGGAGCAGGGCGCCGAAACGCTGAAGTTCTTCAGCTGGGCGTTCAAGAACGGCGAGAAGGCAGCGGACAGCCTCGACTACATCTCGCTGCCGCCGGCAGTCGAAGCGGAAATCCGCAAGCAGTGGAAGACCAAGGTGACGGACGCAGCGGGCAAGCCGGTCGCCACCGAGTAAGCAGCAGAGCGGTTCGCTGCCCGGCCGTGCCGGCCGGGCAGTGCGTGCGGTAAGGCCGGGCGTCACGGCGCCCGGCGATCCACAACAGGCACCCAATGTCTGACACTTCCTACACGTCCTTCCGGTCCCCCGATGCCGCGCAGCAACGCGCGCCCGGCCGCCTCGGAGACGTTCTGTTCGGCGGCCTCGCATGGCTTGCCGCGATCGTGACCCTGCTGCTGCTGGGCGGGATCATCGTTTCCCTGATCTTTGCGTCGCTGCCGACCATCGAGAAGTTCGGCTTCGGCTTTTTGTGGCAATCTGAGTGGGATCCGAACTCGGATGTGTTCGGCGCCCTCGTGCCCATCTACGGCACGATCGTGACGTCGATCATCGCCCTCGTCATCGCGGTGCCGGTCAGCTTCGGCATCGCGCTGTTCCTCACCGAGCTGTCGCCCGTGTGGCTGCGCCGCCCGCTCGGCATCGCGATCGAGCTGCTCGCCGCGATCCCGTCGATCGTCTACGGGATGTGGGGCCTGCTCATATTCGCGCCGATCTTCGCGGAATACTTCCAGAAGCCGATCGGCCGCCTGTTCAAGGACGTGTGGGTACTCGGCCCGCTGACGTCCGGCCCGCCGATCGGGATCGGCATCCTCGCGGCCGGCGTGATCCTCGCGATCATGATCATCCCGTACATCGCGTCGGTGATGCGCGACGTGTTCGAAGTCACGCCCGTGCTGCTGAAGGAATCGGCCTACGGGATCGGCTGCACGACCTGGGAAGTGATGTGGAAGGTCGTGCTGCCCTATACGAAGACCGGCGTGATCGGCGGCGTGATGCTGGGCCTCGGCCGCGCGCTCGGCGAAACGATGGCCGTGACCTTCGTGATCGGCAACACGAACCTGCTCGACAGCGTGTCGCTGTTCGCGCCGGGCAACAGCATCACGTCGGCGCTCGCGAACGAATTCGCGGAAGCGCAACCGGGCCTGCATACGTCCGCGCTGATGGAACTCGGGCTGATCCTGTTCGTGATCACGTTCATCGTGCTGTCCATCTCCAAACTGCTGCTGCTTCGTCTCGAGAAGGGAGAGGGCAAGAAATGAGTCAGCCCATCATGAATTTCCCCGGCCCGGACGGCGCCGTGCTCGAAGCGATGCGCAGCCGCCTGCAGCGCAAGCGCAAGGCGATCAACGCGATCGCGCTGACCGCGTCGCTCGGCGCGATGGCGTTCGGCCTGCTGTGGCTCGTGTGGATTCTGTACACGACGGTGCACCTCGGTATCGGCGGCCTGTCGCTGCAACTGTTCACCGAATCGACGCCGGCGCCGAACACGACCGGCGGCGGTCTCGCCAACGCGATCGTCGGCAGCCTGCTGCTGTGCGGCTTCGGCACGCTGGTCGGCACGCCGATCGGCATCCTCGCGGGCGTCTATCTCGCCGAATACGGCCAGAAGAACCTGCTCGCGAGCACGATCCGCTTCATCAACGACATCCTGCTGTCGGCGCCGTCGATCGTGATCGGCCTGTTCGTGTATGCGATCGTCGTCGCGAAGTCCGGGCGCTTCTCGGGCTGGGCCGGCGTGATCGCGCTCGCGCTGCTGCAGATTCCGATCGTGATCCGCACGACCGAGAACATGCTGAAGCTGGTGCCGAACGCGCTGCGCGAAGCAGCGGTCGCGCTCGGCACGCCGAAGTGGCGCATGGTGATGAAGATCACGCTGCGCGCCTCGGTGGGCGGGATCGTGACCGGCGTGCTGCTCGCGGTCGCGCGGATCGCCGGCGAAACCGCGCCGCTGCTGTTCACCGCGCTGTCGAACCAGTTCTTCTCGTGGGACATGAGCCAGCCGATGGCCAACCTGCCCGTCACGATCTACAAGTTCGCGATGAGCCCGTTCGCGGAATGGCAATCGCTCGCGTGGGCGGGCGTGTTCCTGATTACGCTCGGTGTGCTCGGACTCAACATCCTGGCGCGCTCGATCTTCTCGAAAAAGTAACGGCGGAGCAATCCGATGAATATGGCAGAAAGCCACCTGAATCCCGTCGAGCGCACGGTTGCGCCCGCCGGCACGCAAGACACGGCAAACGACCGCCCGCTCGAGCCGTTGAACGCGAAGATCGAGGTCAACAACCTCAATTTCTTCTACAACAAGTTCCACGCGCTGAAGAACATCAACCTGCGCATTCCCGAAGGGAAGGTGACGGCGTTCATCGGCCCGTCGGGCTGCGGCAAGTCGACGCTGCTGCGCACCTTCAACAAGATGTTCGCGCTCTATCCGGAGCAGCGCGCCGAAGGCGAGATCCTGATGGACGGCGAGAACCTGCTGACCACCAAGCGCGACATTTCGCTGCTGCGTGCGCGCATCGGCATGGTGTTCCAGAAGCCGACGCCGTTCCCGATGTCGATCTACGACAACATCGCGTTCGGCGTGAAGATGTTCGAGAAGCTCACGCGCTCGGAGATGGACGACCGCGTCGAATGGGCGCTGACCAAAGCCGCGCTGTGGAGCGAGGTGAAGGACAAGCTGAACCAGAGCGGCTACGGGCTGTCCGGCGGCCAGCAGCAGCGGCTGTGCATCGCGCGCGGCATCGCGATCCGTCCGGAAGTGCTGCTGCTCGACGAGCCGTGCTCCGCGCTCGACCCGATCTCGACGGGCCGCATCGAGGAGCTGATCGCCGAGCTCAAGAGCGACTACACGGTCGTGATCGTCACGCACAACATGCAGCAGGCCGCACGCTGCTCGGACTTCACCGCGTACATGTACCTGGGCGAGCTGATCGAATTCGGCGAGACCGAGAAGATCTTCATCAAGCCGGTACGCAAGGAAACGGAAGACTACATCACCGGCCGTTTCGGCTGATGACGGAGAACAACAGCCATGTCGGATAAACATCTGTCGAGCCAGTTCGACGCGGACCTGAACGCCGTGTCGTCGAAGGTGCTGGAAATGGGCGGACTCGTCGAGTCGCAGATCGTCGGCGCGATGTACGCGCTGAACGAATTCGACCGCGAGGCGGCGGAGAAGGTCGTCACGGCCGAGGAAACGCTGAACGCGATGGAAGTCGAGATCGACCAGGAGTGCGGCAACATCATCGCGCGGAGGCAGCCTGCCGCGCGCGATCTGCGTCTTCTGATGTCGATTTCGAAAACGATTACGAACCTCGAGCGCGCCGGCGACGAAGCCGAGAAGATCGCGAAGCGCGTGCGCCGCCTGATCGACGAGCCGGCCGCGCGCGCGGTCAACATCGCCGAGATCAAGGTGTCGGGCGAGATGGCCGTGACGATCCTGCGCCGGGCGCTCGACGCGTTCGCGCGCCTCGACACGGTGGCCGCCGCGCAGATCGTCAAGGACGACAAGGAGATCGACCTGGAATTCCGTGCGTTCGTGCGCAAGCTCGTGTCGTACATGCAGGAAGATCCGCGCACGATCTCGGTCGGCCTCGAGTACCTGTTCATCGCGAAGGCCATCGAGCGCATCGGCGATCACGCGAAGAACATCGCCGAGTTCATCATCTACATCGTGAAGGGCACCGACGTGCGGCATCAGCCGCGCGACACGCTCGATCGCGAAGCCAACAGTTAATCGACTCCGTATAGGAAGAACAGAGGTGCCGATGCCCAGCAACATTCTCGTCGTCGAAGATGAGCCCGCGATTTCCGAACTGATCTCGGTGAATCTCCAGCATGCCGGTCACTGCCCGATCCGCGCCTACAACGCGGAGCAGGCGCAGAACCTGATCAGCGACGTGCTGCCCGACCTCGTGCTGCTCGACTGGATGCTGCCGGGCAAATCGGGCATCGCGTTCGCGCGCGACCTGCGCAACAACGAGCGGACCAAGCACATCCCGATCATCATGCTGACCGCGCGCGGCGACGAGCAGGACAAGGTGCTCGGCCTCGAGATCGGCGCGGACGACTACGTGACGAAGCCGTTCTCGCCGAAGGAGCTGATGGCGCGCATCAAGGCCGTGCTGCGCCGCCGTGCGCCGCAGCTGACCGAGGACGTCGTGTCGATCAACGGGCTGCGGCTCGATCCGGCCACGCACCGGGTCGCCGCGCACGGCGACGGCAGCGAGATCAAGCTCGACCTCGGCCCGACCGAATTCCGCCTGCTGCATTTCTTCATGACGCATCCGGAGCGCGTGCACAGCCGCACGCAACTGCTCGACCAGGTGTGGGGCGATCACGTGTTCGTCGAGGAGCGCACCGTCGACGTGCACATCAAGCGCTTGCGCGCGGCCTTGAAACCGGCCGGCTGCGATGCGATGATCGAGACCGTTCGCGGCAGCGGCTACCGGCTCGCGAAGCACGCGTAACGTATCCGCACGTGCCGTGTGCCACGGCATGCCGTTCATTCATTCGGGCGCTGAAACATGAACATCATCTGGGCGCGCTTTCTCGTGTCGCTCATGCTGCTCGTGCTGATCAGCGTATTGGTCGGCGTGTTCGCCGGCCCGATTGCGGGCCTCGCGTTCGCGGTCGTGATGCTGGTTGCGCAGGGCTTCTTCAGTACGTTCCACACGCAACGCCTGTGGCGTCTGCTCGATGCCCCCGTCTATGGCGAGGTGCCGAGCGCGCCGGGCATCTGGGGCGAAATCTATTACCGGCTGCACAAGCTCGCGAAGCAGTGGCATGCGCAGGTGCGCCAGGTCGAGCAGCAGCATTCGCGCTTCATCCAGGCGATCCAGGCGTCGCCGAATGGCGTCGCGATGCTCGACGATCACGACCAGATCGAATGGTGCAACGCGATCGCCGAGGTGCACTTCGGCGTCGATGCGAAACGCGACCTGCGCCAGCACATCACGAACCTCGTGCGCCATCCCGAGTTCGTCCGCTACCTGAACGGGCAGCATTACGACGAGACGCTCGTGATGCGCGGCATGGGCGAATCGCGGCAGAACGTGCTCGAAGTGCAGGTGTTTCCGTACGGCGAGAACCGCAAGCTGCTGCTCACGCAGGACATCACCGAGCTCGAGCGCACCGATGCGATGCGGCGCGACTTCGTCGCCAACGTGTCGCATGAGCTGAAGACGCCGCTGACGGTGCTGTCGGGCTTCCTCGAGACGATGCGCGAGCTGCCGCTGAACGAAGACGATCGCGCGCGCTATCTCGACTTGATGGAGCAGCAGGCGTCGCGGATGCGACATATCGTGACCGATCTGCTGGTGCTCGCGAAGCTCGAGGGCGAAAGCCGGCCGCCGACGGATCACGCGGTCGACATGCGCGCGCTGTTCGATCATCTGAAGGAGGACGCGCAGACGCTGTCGAACGGGCACCACGACATCACGTTCTCGATCGACGAGACGCTCGGCGTGACCGGCGCGCAGACCGAAGTGTTCAGCGCGTTCGCGAATCTCGTCACCAATGCGATCCGCTATACGCCGGACGGCGGCAAGATCGCCGTGTCGTGGCGGCGCGAGGGCGCGCAAGGCGTGTTTTCGGTCACCGACAGCGGCTTCGGCATTCCGGCGGCCGACCTGCCGCGACTGACCGAGCGCTTCTACCGCGTCGATCGCAGCCGCTCGCGCGACACGGGCGGCACGGGGCTCGGCCTCGCGATCGTCAAGCACGTGCTGCAGCGGCACGACTCGCACCTGTACGTGCAGAGCGAGGAAGGGCGCGGCAGCACGTTCACCGCGCGGTTCCCGGCGTCGCGCGTGATCGCGATCCGGCCCGCGGCGTTCGAGGCGTGAGCGCGTAACGCGCGCGCCGGGCGTTGCATCGGCGCGCGGCCCGGAATGAAAAAAGCACAACCCGCGGGTTGTGCTTTTTCGTTTGCTGCACGGCGCGCGAGCGCGCGCACGGCGTCGCTACGAACAGAACTTCGCGAGCAGCCCGAGCTGCGCGTTGCGGACCGTCTTGCCCGCGCGCCGGCGGCGGTAGTGGCCGTCGCTCTGCATCAGCCAGGCCGACTGGTTGTCGCCGAGGCAGACCGACAGCCCTTCGGCGATCACGCGGCGCTTGAGCTTGCGCGCGCGGATCGGGAACGCGACTTCGACGCGGCGGAACAGGTTGCGGTCCATCCAGTCGGCGCTCGACAGATAGACTTCCTCGGCGCCGCCCGCATGGAAATAGTAGATGCGGTGATGTTCGAGGAAGCGGCCGACGATCGAGCGCACCGTGATGTTCTCCGACAGCCCCGGCACGCCCGGCTTCAGTGCGCACACGCCGCGCACGATCAGGTCGACCTTGACGCCGGCCTGCGACGCTTCGTACAGCGCGGCGATCACCGACGGCTCGAGCAGCGCGTTCATCTTCGCGACGATGCGGGCGCGCTTGCCGGCGCGCGCGTTGTCGATCTCGGCGCGGATCGAATCGATGATGCGCGGATGCAGCGTGAACGGCGACTGCCACAGCTCGTGCAGCGTCAGCTCGCCGCCGATGCCGGTCAGCTGCTGGAACACGTGGTGCACGTCCTCGCAGATCTTCTGGTCGGCCGTCATCAGCCCGAAGTCGGTGTAGAGGCGCGCGGTGCGTGGATGATAGTTGCCGGTGCCGAGGTGGACGTAGCGGCGCAGCGTCGCCTTGCCGCCTTCGACCACGCGCCGCACGATCAGCATCATCTTCGCGTGGCACTTGTGGCCGACCACCCCGTACACGACGTGCGCGCCGACCGCTTCGAGCTGCGACGCCCAGTTGATGTTGGTCTCCTCGTCGAAGCGCGCGAGCAGCTCGACGACGACCGTCACTTCCTTGCCGTTGCGCGCGGCTTCCATCAGTGCGTCCATCAGCGGCGAATCGGTGCCGGTGCGATAGATCGTCTGCTTGATCGCGACCACGCTCGGATCCTTCGCGGCCTGCTGCAGCAGCTCGAGCACCGGCTGGAAGCTCTCGTACGGATGGTGCAGCAGGATGTCGCCGGCGTCGATCGCGTCGAACATCGTCGGCGCATTCGCGATCGCGGGCGGGATCGACGCGACGAACGGCGCGAATTTCAGGTCGGGGCGGTCGACGAGATCGGGGATCTGCATCAGCCGCACGAGGTTCACCGAGCCTGCCACGCGGTAGCAGTCCTTGTCGCCGAGGCTGCTTTCGTCGAGCAGGCGGCGCACGATGTGCGCCGGCGTGTCGGCCGAGACTTCGAGGCGCACCGCGTTGCCGAGGTGGCGCGCGGGCAGTTCGCCTTGCAGCGCGACGCGCAGGTTGGTGATTTCGTCTTCGTCGACGAACAGCTCGCTGTTGCGGGTGATGCGGAACTGGTTGCAGCTCTTCACGACGAGCTGCGGGAACAGTTCGCCGACGAAGCGTTGCATGAACGAGCTGAGCAGCACGAAGCCGTGCTCGAAGCCCGACAGCGATTGCGGCATGCGCACCACGCGCGGCAGCGCGCGCGGCGCCTGCACGATGCCCATCACCGCCTGCCGGCCGAACGCGTCGCGGCCTTCGAGCTCGACCACGAAGTTCAGGCTCTTGTTCAGCACGCGCGGGAACGGATGCGCGGGATCGAGGCCGATCGGCGTGAGCACCGGCAGCAGTTCGTCGAGAAAGTAGCCGCGCGCCCATTCGAGCTGCGCGTCGTTCCAGGTGTCGCTCGCGTGGAAGTAGATGCCTTCCTGTTCGAGCGCGGGCAGCACGGTTTCGTGCAGCATCGTGTACTGGCGATGGACGAGCCGCTGCGCGCGCTCGACGACGAGATCGTAAGCGTGTTGCAGCGACATGCCGTCGGGCGTCAGCGCACCGGGATTGTCGCGGATCTGTTCCTGCAGGCCCGCCATCCGCACCTCGAAGAATTCGTCGAGGTTGCTGCTGGTGATGCAGATGAAGCGCAGGCGCTCGAGCAGCGGCACTTGCGGGTCGGCGGCCTGGGCCAGCACACGCTCGTTGAAACCGAGGATGCCGAGTTCACGATTGAGTAGCGGGTAGCGAGCGGACATCGGCAGAGTAACGGATGATTCGGGCGATGATTCGAAAGGACGCTCGGAAACTCTCACGGTAGGATGACGTGCTGATGACGTTGGTTTATTGGTATCGGGAAATTCTACGCCGGAACCCGTTTCGTCTCATAAATGTTTCGGATATATGGAATCTACCTGTTTACATGCCCGTGAAGCGTGGCAATGGCAAGGGTTCCACGCTTAAAATGACGCCTTTGACAGTCGTCCAGCGGGCCTGACCGGTTGCGGTTGCCGCGGGCGTACGCGCACGGAGCCCCTTCTGATGGTTACATCCCCCCACTTGCTGGCGGCCGTCGATCTCGGCTCGAACAGCTTCCGGCTCATCGTCGGGCGCGTCGAGGAAACGTCGGCGGGCAGCCAGATCTATCCTGTCGATGCGTTGCGCGAGCCCGTTCGACTGGCCGCGGGGCTGTCGAGCGACAAGATGCTCGACCGTGCGTCGCAGGAGCGTGGCTGGGACGCGCTCAAACGGTTCGGCGAGCGCCTGCGCGATTTCCATCCCGATCATGTGCGCGCGGTGGCGACCAATACGTTGCGGGTCGCGAAGAACGCGGGCGAATTCCTCGGCGAGGCCGAGGCGGCGCTCGGATTTCCGATCGAAGTGATCGCCGGTCGCGAAGAGGCGCGGCTGATCTACGCAGGCGCTGCGCATTCGGTGCCGGCGAGCGCGGGCAAGCGGCTCGTGGTCGACATCGGCGGCGGCTCGACCGAGTTCATCATCGGCTCGCACTACACGCCGCTCGTGATGGAGAGCCTTTATATCGGCTGCGTGAGCCACAGCCGCACGTTCTTTCCGGCCGGCAACGTCGACGAATACACGATGCGACAGGCCGAGCTCGCCGCCAAGCGCGAGATCCAGATCATTTCCAGCGAGTACAAGAAGGCCGGATGGGACCAGGCGATCGGGTCGTCCGGTACCGCGCGTGCGCTCGCCGAGCTCGTCGAGGCGAACGGCTTCAACGATGCGGGCATCACGCACGGCATTTCGCGCGGCGGGCTCGAGCGCCTGAAGCGCGCGCTGATCAAGTCGGAGAACGTGAACCGGTTGAAGCTGATCGCGCTGAAGCCCGATCGCGTGCCGGTGCTCGCCGGCGGCCTCGCGATCATGCTGGCCGTGTTCGAGGAGCTGGGCGTCGACTATGTCGATACGACCGACGGCGCGCTGCGTCTCGGCGTGCTGTACGACCTGCTCGGCCGCACGCAGCACGAGGACATGCGCGCGGTGACCGTCGAGGGCTTCACGCGCCGCTATGGCGTCGATCGTGCGCAGGCCGGGCGGATTGCCGCGCTGGCTGTGCGGTTCTACGACGAACTCGAGGAAGGCGACGACGAGGCGCGCGAGGAAGGCCGGACGTTTCTGGGCTGGGCCGCTGCGCTGCACGAGATCGGGCTGTCGATCTCGCACAGTTCGTATCACAAGCATTCGGCCTATATCGCGAGCAATGCGGACATGCCGGGCTTTTCGCGTACCGATCAGGCGCGCCTCGCCGCGCTCGTGCTCGGGCATGCGGGCAAGCTCGGCAAGCTGTCGCAGGCGCGCGATGTCGAGTGGCCGCTGCTGTTCTGCCTGCGGCTCGCCGCGCTGCTGTGCCGACGCCGCACGGACGCCGGGCTGCCGGACATTTCCGTGTCGCAGATGAAGAAGGGCGGGTATGAAGTGCGCCTGCCGGGCGCATGGGTCGAGCAAAACCCGCTGACCGACTACAGCCTCAGCCAGGAAGCGGCCGAGTGGGAGAAGGTCGGTATTCCGTATCGCGTCGTCTATACCGGCGCTTGATGCGTTCGGCGTTCGGCGTTCGCGCGTGGGCGGGCGGCGCGTTTGCGCGCGCCCGGATTCTGCGCGACTCGCTCAGTCAGAGCACACGATCGCGGTCAGGAACGGAAACGCCTGCTTGACGGTGGCGTCGCTGCCTGCATTGCGCACGGCCGTCTCGACGGCGCTCTTCGTGCCGTGCACGACGACGCCATAGGCCCATTCGCCGATCGGCGTGCCGGTGCCCGAGCGGAAGATCGGGTCGTTCGCCTGGTAGCCGAGCACGACGTAGACGCCGAAGCCATAGGCGGTCAACGGATGGCTCGTCCGGAACGCGTTCACCGAATTCGGTTCGACGTGCATCGGCTGCGACTCGATGTCGCCCGCGGCGAGCAGCGGCGCGACGAACTTGTGGCCGTTCGAATGACAGTCGAGCGCGGCGTCGATCGATTTGCCGGGTGCGGCGTTGCACGATGCGGCGAACGCGAGCAGCGCGCCGAAGAGGGCGGTTTTGAAAATTGGGTCGTTCATGCGCGGTTGCGAGTTTGATCACGGATATTATCGCGTGGTGTCGCAAGATTCGTGCGTGGGCGGGCGCCGGGGAAAACCGGTCGCTACTGCGTAAAAAGAAAAAGGGGTTACACGCTTTTGGCATGTAACCCCTTGATTCCTTTGGTCGGAGCGATAGGATTCGAACCTACGACCCTCTGATCCCAAATCAGATGCGCTACCAGGCTGCGCTACGCTCCGACGAGCCAAAGATTCTAGCGTCTAATGGGTCGCTGGGTCAATCCCGTTATCCACATGCCGCGTTCGACCACGAACGCCCACCGATTGGCGACAATACCAACGATGACCGTCCGCCGCGCACACGTACGGCCGGACGGTTCGCCGACACATGGAGAGACACGATGATGAATCTGATCCTGTGGCGTCACGCCGAGGCCGAGGACTACGCGGCCAACGATCTGGCGAGACAACTGACCACCCGCGGCCGCAAGGAAGCGCAGGCGATGGCCAAATGGCTGCGCGGCCGGCTCGAATCGAGCAGCGTGATCCTCGCGAGCCCGGCGGCGCGCACGGTGCAGACGGTCGAGGCGCTCACCGACCAGTACCGGACCGTCGATGCGCTCGCCCCGGGCGGCAGCGTGGACGACGTGCTGGCCGCCGCAGGCTGGCCCGACGGCATCGCACCGACGGTCGTGATCGTCGGCCACCAGCCGACGCTCGGCTGCGTCGCCGCCGAACTGATCGCGCGCAACGGCGACAGCTGGAGCGTCAAGAAGGGCGGCATCGTGTGGCTCGCGAGCCGCACCCGCGACGGCAACCATCAGGCCGTGCTGCGCGCCGTACTGACGCCGGAGCTTGTCTGAAGCGGTTTTCGTGCCATTGATCATACGGTTGCGTAAGCTTTCTGCTAAAGTCAATTCGGCGACACGTCATTGAAAGGACACGGTCGTGCCACAGAACGGTAACGACCGGTTACTACATTGGCTGGCATGTCGTCCTATTCCTTACGACCAGGAAAGCCTAATGCGAGAACTGCCGACGCCTACGCTCCCCTTCGCCTCGCTGCCCCTCGATACAGCGCGGCGCCACCTGCCGCGCGCCGCTGAAACCGTCACATCCGAGTACCGTCTGCGGGCCGCCTGGGCGCGCACGGAAGACGAACTGCGCGAGGCGCAGCGCCTGCGCTACACCGTATTCGCCGAAGAGATGGGCGCGCAGGTCAGTGGCCCGTCCGGTCTCGACGTCGATCCTTTCGACGCCTACTGCGACCACCTGCTGGTCCGCGATCTCGATACGCTGAAAGTCGTCGGCACGTATCGCGTGCTGCCGCCGCACCAGGCGGCCCGCGTTGGCCGGTTGTACGCCGAGGGCGAATTCGACCTGTCGCGCCTGACGCACCTGCGCGGCAAGATGGTCGAGGTCGGCCGCTCGTGCGTGCACAGCGACTACCGTAGCGGCGCGGTGATCATGGCGTTGTGGGGCGGTCTCGGCGCCTACATGATGCAGAACGGCTATGAGACGATGCTGGGCTGCGCGAGCGTGTCGATGGCCGACGGCGGCCACTATGCGGCGAACCTGTATCAGTCGCTGCCCGCCCACTCGCTGACCGCGCCCGAGTACCGTGCCTTCCCGCACACCGCGCTGCCGGTCGACGAGCTGCAGACGGGCACCGTCGTCGCGCCGCCGCCGCTCATCAAGGGTTATCTGCGCCTCGGCGCGAAGATCTGCGGCGCACCGGCCTGGGATCCCGACTTCAACTGCGCCGACTTCCTGACGCTGTTCCGCCTGTCGGACATCAACGCGCGCTACGCCCGGCACTTCCTGGGCTGAGCACTGCCGCTTGCGTGCGCGTCGCGCCCGACGCGCACGAACGCCATCACGCGCCAATGCGCCGCGTGATGGCGTTCGCTTTTCGCGGCACACACCGGCCGCTCCAGCGTGCGCATGTCCGCACGTTGGACGCGCCGCTCACGCGGCGGACCCGACGATGCAGCGGCGTGCGCTAATGCTTGCGCCGCCAGTCGAGCAGATGGTGTTCCGCCATCCAGTGATGGATCATCCCTTCGCCACCGTGGGTGCGCTTGTATTCGCGCGACTCGAAGTAGGACAGCGCGATGAGCACCATCACACCGATGAACAGGCCGATCAGGCCGGCGATCTCTTCAGACATCATGGCAGCCTCCTTTCAACGGCACAGCGCCATGTTTGCATGGTAGGACATGTGCGCGACGACTCCCAAACCGGAATTCGGCTAGACTCGGCCCGGTTCCGGCGCGCGATGGGCGCGCCGTTTTTCGGAGCCTTCCCGATGACCCGTTTGATGCTGTTCGTGCTGGCCGTGTCGATTCTTGCCGGTTGTGCCGGCGATCCTCGCGAGGCACGCCGCGGCCACCCGCCGCAGGATCCAGCCGACTACCACGGCGTGCCGACCGACATGACGCCGCCGTCGATGCTCGATGCGTCGCCGGCGCCCGCGGGCGCTGCGGCGCAATAGCCGTTGCCCGAGGCGCTCAGGCGCCGGCCGCCGGCCCGTCGGCGCCGATGCGCCGCACGAGCGCCGGCAGATGGCGTGCGAGTGTCGCGCCACGCGCGGCCATGAACAGCAGCAGTGCGAACCACAGTCCGTGGTTGCCGAACGGGCCGACGGCGACGAGCGTCGCAGCGATGAAGACCGCGAGCGATGCCACCATCGCGCGCATCAGCGACTGCGTCTGGGTTGCGCCGATGAACACGCCGTCGAGCAGAAAGCCCCACACGGAAACGATCGGCGAGACGGCTGCCCAGGGCAAATAACGCAGCGCGACGGCGCGGATGTCTGCTTGGTCGGTCAGCCGCGCGACGATCCAGCCGCCGGCTGCCCAATAGACGAGCGCGAACAGCAGCGCACCCAGCGCCGACCACAGCAGCGTGACGCGCACGGCCTGCCGGAACGTCGCGCGATCGCGTGCGCCGGCTGCGGCGCCGACGAGCGCTTCGGCCGCGTGAGCGAAGCCGTCGAGCCCATATGCCATGAAGGTTTGGAAATTCAGCAGCAGCGCGTTTGCGGCGAGCGTCGCGTCGCCCTGTTGGGCGCCGAGATGCGCGAACCAGCCGAACGCGCCCAGCAGGCACAGCGTGCGCAGGAAGATGTCGCGATTGAGCGCGATCAGCCGCGTGAGCGCTATGCGATCCACCAGCGCATGCGCCGCGAGCGGCCCGAGGCCGCGCGGCCGCAGCCGCCACAGCATCCACGCGCCGAGCGCGAAGCCGCACGCGTCCGCGGTGGCCGTTGCGGCGCCGATTCCGGCGATGCCCCAGCCGAAGCCGTACACGTAGAGCAGCACGGCGCCGATGTTCACCGCGTTGATGAACACCTGCGCGACGAGGGCGAGCCGCACGCGCTGCACGCCGAGCAGGTAGCCGAGCACGACGTAGTTCGCCAGCGCGAACGGAGCACTCCAGATGCGTGCGCGGCTGTAGGCGAGTGCCGTCGCACGCACCGCGTCGCTGCCGCCGAGCGCGGTCAGTGCGAACGACAGCAGCGGCACCTGCAAGGCGAGCACGGCGGCGCCGAGCACGAACGCGACGATGAGCGCGCGCAGCACGCTCAGGCGGATGCCGGCTGCGTCGCGGGCGCCGTGCGCCTGCGCGACGAGGCCGGTCGTGCCCATCCGCAGGAAGCCGAAGCCCCAGAACACGAAGTTGAAGACGAGGCCGCCGAGCGCGACGCCGCCGAGATACTGCGCGCCGTCGAGATGGCCGGCCACGGCCGTGTCGACCGCGCCGAGCAGCGGCTGGGTCAGGTTGGCGAGGACGATCGGGAACGCGAGCGCGAGGACGCGCCGGTGCGAGACGGCGGCCGATGCGGTGTCGGCCGCGTGCGGTAAGGCGGATTCGGACATCGCGAACGCGTCAGGCGCGTTCCTGCACGCACACCCACGGCGACACGACTACCGCCCACAGCTCCGGATCGCGTGCCGCGTAGTCGGAAGCGGTTGGTGCCGGCATGCGCGCGACGAGGCCGGCCGACAGCCAGCGCGTGACTTGCTCGGCGTCGTCGCTGGCGATCGCTTCCGCGACGCTGACGAGATCGAGATCGCGCGCGACCGACAGCAGCTTGCCTTGTGCGAAGAAGCGCTCGAGATCGCACCAGTCGATCTTGGCGGTTTCACCCAGGAGTTTGGCGTAGAGCGGGCTATGCGACGCGCCCGCGGCGGTTTCGTGTTGGGAGGACATCGGTGTTCGGGAGAAAGGCTGCGTGGCGCCACTATAAACCATCCGGGCTATCGGGCGACCGGCTGGCCGTCGCGGCACGGCCGTGCTGCTGGCGTGCGTTGCATGGCGAGGGATGCGCGAGCGTGTCGTCGCCAACATCGCCGGGGTTCGGCGGCGCGATGAACGCCTTCACGATGTCGGTAGCTGTCCCGCCCTGGGGCACGCCGACCATGACCGCGGGCCGATGCGGTAACCGCCGGTCGCGATTGCTTCGTCGTCGCGGCCGACGAAGTGCACGGCGCGCACGGAGCCGTTCGCGCGACGGTTAGAAACCTTCCTCAGTTCGCCGAGCGCGGTGCGTGTCACGTTGCCGTGGGATGTTTGTTGAGTCGGCGCGAGCCGTCCGCCGTCGCTCACGCGGCAATCGCGGCGCGGCTGGAACCCTCGTGCTGAAGTGGCTGAGCGGCCTTTTTGGGCGGTCGGCTGCACGCGGTATCGCGGGTCGCGTCGAGGTCTGCCGAAGCAACCGTCGGCGCGCTTACATCATTGATTCACGCGACCGAAACCACAATGGCGACTGTGGATAGGGAATGTTCGGACTCGTGCGACGGGGCAGTTCAGTGCACGATTTCTCAATGACGCATAAGATCACGACAAAACAGTGATGTGACCATGGATTTGCTTCTGATTGCTACGGGGTTCAGCCTGTTCGGAATCGGCGCGCTGGTGATGTTTGCGAGCCGTGTCGATCCGTTGTCCGGCCGTTTCATCGGTCGTCTGCGCAAGCGCTGACACAACCTTTCGGATTGCCCTCGCGACGACATGCGATGCATGCCGGCATCTCATGTCGTCCGTCGGCGGCCCGCGCGTTCAGCGCGCGGGCAGGTAGCGTGCGGGGTCGATCGAGCGGCCGCCGTAACGCAGCTCGAAATGCAGCGCGACGCGATCGCTGTCGCTGCTGCCCATCTCGGCGATCGTCTGCCCCTGTGTGACCGACTGGCCTTCCCTCACGAGCAGCGCGCGGTTGTGCGCGTAGGCCGTCAGGTAATCGGCGTTGTGCTTCAGGATGATCAGATTGCCGTAGCCGCGCAAGCCGTTGCCCGCATAGACGACCGTGCCGGTGGCGGCCGCCTGCACCGGCGTACCGGCCGAATTCGCGATGTCGATCCCCTTGGATTTCGATCCGTCGAACGTGCGCACCACATTGCCGGCTGCCGGCCAGATCAGTGCGATGCTGGAAGCCGGTTTGACGTTCGATTCGACCGGCGCGGATGGCGCGGGGCGGCTGCGCGGCGCGCTGCCGGTGCTGGTGCCGGAGGTGGACGCGGTCGTCGTGCCGGGCGGCGGCGCGACGCGCAGTACCTGCCCGACTTCGATCGCATCGGGGTTCGTGATCTGGTTCCAGCGCACGATGTTTGCCAGCGACGTGCGGTTGTCGCGGGCGATCTTGTAGAGCGTGTCGCCGCGCTCGACGCGGTAGTAGCCGGGGCCGACGGGCGCGGAGCCGCACGCGACGAGCAGCGCCGCACAGGCGGCAGCGAAGAGCCGCTTCGTTGTTGTTCCGAACATTGAACCTCGCAAAACGCTGCCGCGCGCGGCGCGGCAGGCAATCCAAAACGTCCGATTTTAACGGGTTCGATCGGCCCGCCGCAGTTTCTGGCCGTAGTCGGCCGGCATGGCCGGCCCGGCGCCGGCGATGTCAGCCGGCGTGCGGCAGCACGCGAATGCGCAGCGTGGCCGTTTCGGTCGCGCCCGGCGCGAGCATGCGCAGCCCGAGACCGTTGTGAATTGCGTCCGGCAGGCCGAGCCACGGCTCGACGCAGTAGAAGTCGGATTCCGGCTTCTCGGTCCACGTCGTGACCGCATACCACGGGATCGAGCCCGGGATGTCGAGCGCGATCTCGATCGTGCGGCCGCGCCCCGGCATCACGATCCGTACCGGCGCGGACGGCGCGCCATCGTCGAGACAGTGGAAGCGGTCGAGGATCTCCGGATCTCCGAGGCTGTAGGACGATTGGCCCGGCTCGGCCGCGCTGATCGAGCCGTCGGCCAGTTGCATGCGGCGCTGCGTCGGAGGCAGTTCGAGCGTGGTCTGGGCGCGTTCTCCGTGCGGCAGCGCGAAATAGAAGTGGTGGCCTGCGTAGTACGGCAGCGGCGTGGCGCCGCGGTTCGTCGTGGTCAGCGCGACGTCGAGCGTGTGGGCATCGACGAGACGGTAGGTCGCTTCGAAGCGGAAATCGAACGGGTAGCTGTCGTCCAGCGCGTCGGTTGCATCGAGCGACATCGCGAGCGCGGCGCCGTCCGGCGACGCGTGTGCCGCGAACGGCAGGTCGCGCGCGAAACCGTGCATCGGCAGGTCGCGGACCACGCCGGCGGCGTCGCGCCAGCGGCCGAGTTCGCCGTCGACGCGATGCCGGCCGAGGAACGGGAACAACAGCGGATTGCCGCCGCGCACGCGCGCGAGGTTGGTCCAGTCGGCGGTTTCCGGCCAGAAGATGATCGGCTCGCCGTCGACGTGCCACGACAGCAGGCGGCCGCCGAATTGCGGAGCGACCCGAACGAGCGACGGGCCGGTGTGAAGTTCATGGATGTCGTGCTGCTGGAAGATCGGCATGGCAAGTCGGGATGAACGGGTGAGGGGATGCGCGAGCGCGATCCATTATCGGGCAGCGACGCGGTCGGGGAAAACCCTTCTCGGGAAATCGCGACTTTTTAACACCGTCGGCGGTCGGGATAATGCATCTAAACCGGTGATGTTGCCGGGTCATGACACTTCGAGGAGGCGCCATGGATCTGGCAATGGCAATGGGAATCGCACTGTTCGGCATGTTCACCGGCAGCACGGTATTGTTCTTTTATCAGCTCGGCCGCTGACGACAGGATTCTGTCCGATTCGAAAGGCCCGCCATGCAAATGGCGGGCCTTTTGCTTTCTGTGCGCTTACATGTTGCAAGCGTTTGTGTGCATCGCCGCAATTAGCGGTCAAATGCCCTTGGCGCAGTAATCATGGCTCGGCATAATCGGGGCGCGTTTTTCGGATGACGCGGTGCGTCGTCCGTCTTCCTACCGATTGTTCACCTTTAAAAGGACCGACGCGTGAGTCTCTGGTTTCTGGTATTCCTGAGCGTCCTGCAGGGCGTCACCGAACTGTTCCCCGTCAGCAGCCTCGGCCACACGCTGCTCGTGCCGGCGCTGTTCGGCATGCATATCGACAAGCACGCGCCGCAGTTGCTGCCATTTCTCGTCGCGCTGCATCTGGGTACGGCGCTCGCGCTGCTGTGGTACTTCCGTGAGCGCTGGATTGCGCTGATCGGCGGTTTCTTCGCGCAGCTCGGCGGCCGCAAGAACGATGACGGGCACATGATGTGGGCGCTGATCATCGGCACGATCCCGACCGGCATCGTCGGGTTGCTGCTCGAGAAGCGCATCGAGCGCGTGTTCCACGACCTGCGGATCGTTGCGATCGCACTGATCGTCAACGGCGTGCTGCTGTGGATCGGCGATCGGATTCAGCGCAGCCGCGCGCATCAGCCGCCGGAGAAGATGACGTTCAAGCAGGCGTTCCTCGTGGGCCTCGCGCAGATCGGCGCGCTGATCCCGGGCTTCTCGCGCAGCGGGCTGACGATGATCGCCGGCAATGTGGCCGGGTTGACTGCGGAGAAGGCCGCGGAGTTTTCGTTCCTGCTCGGTACGCCGATCATTTTTGCCGCGGGCGTGCTCGAGTTGCCGAAGCTGTTCCATGCTCGCGACCAACTCGCCGATGCACTGCTCGGCGGCGTGTTGACGGCGATTGCCGCGTATCTGAGCGTGCGGTTCCTGATGCGTTATTTCGAAGGGCGCGGGCGGTTGGCGTCGTTCGGGCTTTACTGTGTGATCGCCGGGGCGTTCTGTCTCGGGTGGTTCATGCTGCATCCGCAACCGGTTTGATGGTTGCTGCACCGGTCTGGCGTGATGTGTCGCGATGATCGGGTATAATTTCGGGCTCGGCTTCATGCCGGGCCCGTTTCGTTTCGGGGCTTCGAGTGGGTGGTTCTGGTATGGCTCGAAGCGCCTGTGCGTTGCATGCGGCCTGGGTTGTGTTTGTGTCGCCGTGTCTTTTCTCTCGACCGCCCTTAGCTCAGTTGGATAGAGCAACGGCCTTCTAAGCCGTAGGTCACACGTTCGAATCGTGTAGGGCGGGCCAGTCAAATCAAGCACTTGCGAAAATCCCCCTTGAGTCAATGCCGTCGAGCCGTAGACCATGTAACCATGGTGTAACCGGATTTGGTCAATGTGAGATAGCCGCGTTGCTACTTCGGCGAAGCAAAGCCAAGAATCACCCAGGCGACCGCTTTTGCCTGCGCCTCACGATACGGGAGGGAGGTGTCCATACCATTTCTCGAAAGAGTTGGGACCTCCACGAAACGTGAGATGGTTCGGCCTGTCGCCGATTGAGTTTGAGCGACGCCATGCGCTAAACGGCTTGCGATTGTCGATGAAGCTCCGGCCGGGCCAGTTTGAACGCGCGAAGGCCGCTGCCACCAGATCGCTCGAGCATCTCTCCCGATGCGCTGTACCGGCTGGGTACATGGCACGACTTGACGGTCACGGCACGGACCGAAAAGAGCTCGGCGCGTCCCCCGCGCCATCGCGCTCCACTGCACGCATGTCCGGACGCGCATGCGCATGTGCTCGCCGATATTCGATCGGGGTCTTGTCGAAGTGCTGGCGAAACAGGCGCGCGAGATGCTCGCCGCTGCCGAGCCCGCAACGCCGAGCGATCGAGTCTGCCGGGAGCGCGGTGAAGGCGAGCATCGCACACGCGCGTGCCAGCCTGACACGCATCAAATAGGCGCTGGGTGCCATGCCGATCTCGCTTGTAAAGTGACGCAGCAGGGTGCGCTCGCTCATCGCGACGAGATCGGCGGCCTGTCGAACCTTGACGGGCTTGTCGAAGTTGCACGCGATCCACTTGGCCACACGCTGCATTTTCTCGGACATGGGCCGCTCGTTCAGCGGAATTTTCATGGCGGCGCGGTTGATTGAACCGTCATTGAAGTCGAGGTCGTCAATCAGCGGCTGGCCGCGCGCTGCATCGACGCGAACCTGTACTTTGTTATCGGAATCGTCTTTCGCGAGGCGGTTCTCGGCCTGAAACGTCGAGCGCCGCATGTCCGAAGAGAATGGCATCGAGAATATCGTCCTGTGGTTGTCGAACGGGTATTGTCGACGCCCGTTCGGACATACGGTGTCTTGATGTCGCATGAGGTCATGCATCCCCGGCACGGTAGTGACGATCGTTGCATGCACATCGAAGTTCACGCCGCCGCAGAATTGAATCCGTCATCGGGACACCAATTGTCCGAACCGCACGGCACACTCGCTTCCGGTGCGAGTTCGTCTGCGTGAATATCCGATTCCGCATGCGCTGGCAGCGGCCTGAGTCTGCGCCCGATAGGTCCGCTCGAGCACGTGCTGTGTCACCTGAGGGGCGTGCTTCGCGCGAAGCGTTGAGGCGAGGCGCTCAAGAATGGCCATCGCCGGTCGATATACCGTGATCGACTCTTTGCGAGCAACGCTTACCCATCATGTCCGATCTCGATCGCGAAATCATGCGCGCGCTTCCCGACGCGGCAACGCACGACGACTACATCAGCACCCCCGATATCCACCGCTGGCTGTCGCGGACCGCGCTCGACACGCCAACCGTCAGGACGATCAACCGGCGCCTCGCGAAGCTTGAGCGCGACGGGCTCGTCGAGGTGCTCGAACGAGGCACCGCGCTGGTGTGGCGCAAGAAGGCGGGTGCGAGCGGCATGGCCGCCAAGGCTGGCTCGATGATGACGTTCGACGAGGCGCTCGCGCTGCAGACGTTGCGGCGCTTTTCGTCGCGCCAGATTCCGGAACTGGTGGCCGAATCACTGTCGTCGATGTTCGACGTCGCGGAGGCACGGCTGCAGCGGACGAGCAATGAAACCGAGCGGCGCTATTCGCGCTGGGCGAGCAAGGTCGCGGTCGAAAGCGGCGGCTTCTCGCTGCATTACCCGGTAATCGACCGGGAACTGTTCGGCATCGTGTCACGCGCACTCTTTGAAGAGCGCAAGCTCGAAATCGTCTATCGCCCGCGTCACAACACCGACAACGACCGGGCCAGGATCATTCTGCCGCTCGGGTTCGTGGAGGTTGGCGGGCTCGTCTACCTGGTCGGCGGTACGCCGGGCAAGACCGAACCGACGATGTACCGCATGGACCGTTTCACGCGTGCCAGCGCGCTGCTCGAAACGTTTGACTATCCGCCGACCTTTTCGCTCGATGCCTATGTGAAGCAACAGCGTCGCTTCGACTTCATGGTCGAGAAGGAGGTGATGCTCAAGCTCAAGTTCCTCAACGGTGCCGGCGAGCATCTGCTCGAAGCGCCGATGTCGAAGGATCAGGCACATACCCGCGACGGCGACGCACTTTTCGTCAAGGGCACCGTGCTATTGAGTCAGCGCTTGCGGTGGTGGTTGCGCTCGTTCGGGCCGAACGTCGAGGTGCTTGCGCCCGCCGGCTTGCGTGCCGAGTTCGTGCGAGAGGCGAATGAGCTTGCACGCATGTACGGCAAGCCGGCGGGTGCAAGCCGCGCCGATGAAGCGGGGCGGCCGGAATGACCGCCTGACGTGCGCAGGCATTCGCCGCAGGAGTAAAAGCAATCGGGCGGCGGTGCGGCGTTCCGTCCGCGACCGCCGCGCGAGGCCGTTCATGCCATGTCGAGATCATGCGAGATCAGGCGCATCAGCGCGCGTCGCACCGGCGGCTGCGTCTGCCGCTGCGGCGCGGCACAGGCCGCGATCAACCGGCCGAGCCTTGCAAGTGCCGCGGCCGGCGGCAATGCCCCGGCGGCGACCCAGTGACCGACGCGCTCGGCCGGCATCTGCTCCGAAGCGCCGATCAGAAGAGCGAGCTCCGTGCCGCAGGCCGCAAGCGATTGCCTGAGCGCATAGTTTGCACCGATGCCGTTCCAGCAGAACTGCCCGCGCGCTGCCGGCGCCGGCCTGACGACGTGGACCACGATATCCGCGCCGGGCGCCCGTCGATCGGTCGCGAGCTCCCACGCGATAGCCCGATCCAGTGTAGGCAGTGCGTTGATCCACGACTGGACGACGCAGGCATCGAATCCCCACGGGCGCAATGCGATACGCAGCGTTGCGGAATCGTTGCGGAGGCAACGAGATGATCGTGCCAGGTAGGCGCGCTCGTGGCTCGCCGGTTTCGTCATGCGGGTATTCACGTGTGCATCTCCTGTTCCTGTTCCTGTTCCTGATTCTGATGGACAGTGTGCAACGTGCTTGAGACATACCCTGTCGCGAATCACGCAATCGCTTTCCGTTCGGTTGGACATGGGGCTGTCGGCGAGAGGCGGCATGGGTTCGCTGACGGCCCGTCACCCGGACCCTTCGGAAATTCCGTGCGCCAACGTCCGCTTAGAAACCTCATCCACCTCACCCCGGCAACGAAATCACGAACCGCGCGCCGCCCAACGGCGAATCCTCGAGCCACACCTCACCCCCATGCACGCGCGCCACGCGCCGCACGATCGCGAGCCCGAGTCCGAAGCCGCCGGTCTGTCGGTCGCGGCTCGAATCGAGCCGCTGAAACGGTTCGAACACGCGCGCGCGATCGGCCACTGGAATGCCCGGCCCGTCGTCGTCGACGCTCAGCACCAACGCGCCCGACGCATCGCTCGCCGCCGACAGCAGCACCGTACGCGACGCGTAGCGCGCGCCGTTGCGGATCAAGTTCAACAGCGCACGCGCGACGAGTTTCGGATCGCATACGTGCGAGGCGGGCGCCCCCGTGGTCGACACGTCGAGCATGATGCCGCGATCGGCGACATCGTTCGCGACGCTGCCGGCGACGCTGTCGATCAGCGCATTGACGGCCACCTCCATCGGCTCCAGTTCGCTCGCGCCCTGTTCGAGCCGTCCGATCGTCAGCAACTCGGTCACGAGTTCGTCGAGTTCGCGCACGTCGCGTCGCAGCGCGTCGCAACGTGTCTGCATCCGGCTGCTGTCGTCGGCGTCCGCGAGCAGCGCGAGTCCGAATTCCAGGCGAGCGAGCGGCGTCTTCAGCTCGTGCGAAATCGCATGCATCATTTCGCGCTGCTGCTTGATCGACGCTTCGATCCGTTCCGCCATGTCGTTGAACTGCACCGACAGCTCATAGATGTTCGACCGTGCGGACAATCGCACGCGCGTCGACAGCTCGCCCGCGCCGAACGCGTGTGCGGCAGTCTGCAGCTTGCGCAGGTCGCGCCAGTGATGTGACGTCCACAGCGCAACGGCGAACAGTGCGGCGAGCGCGATCATCCCGTTTGCATAGATCTTGACGTCGAGCATGGCCGGCTGAATCGGACGAGCATGCAGCACCGAACCATCGGCGAGCGGCATGTAGTAGTTCCTGCGGTCGTAGCTGATCGCAATCCGGCCGGCGTCCAGATCGCGCAGCGGCGCGTCGGACAATTGCGCGCGTGCGTCGGCCATCGTCAGGAAACCGAATCGCTCGTTGCCGTGCTGGCCGAGTTCGCTGAGCGCGAGCGTACGCTTCGCACCCGGATGGCGTTCGAGGTAATCGTTGAGCACGAACGCATACGTGGTCAGCGTATCGCGCTGCGCCTGCGCAACGCGCTCGTAGAAAATCTTGTCGAATGACCATTGAACGAATACGACCGCCGCGGCACAGCTGACGATCACGATCAGGTACAGCTTGATCAACGGGCGCAGCATTCACTCGTCCCATGCGGAAGGGCTGAACAGATAGCCGCGGCCCCAGATCGTCTTGATCCGTTGCGGTTCGGACGAATCGTCCTCGAAGCGTCGGCGCAGCTTCGAGATGCCCGCGTCGACCGACCGGTCGATGCCATCGAACTCGATGCCGCGCAATTGCTTCAGGATCGCGTCGCGACTCAGTACGGTACCGGCTGCGCGCGCAAGGATCAGCAGCAGGTTGAACTCGGTGGTCTTCAGGTCGACGAGCTCGCCGCGCCACGCGACCGTGCGGTTCGGCGGCGAAATCGTCAGCTCGCCGAACTGCAGCGCCTGCACGGGCGCAGCGTCATCGGTCCGCGGTTCCGCAGGCTGCGCACGGCGCAGCAGCGCGCGAGCGCGGGCCACCAGCACGCGCGGCTCGATCGGTTTCGTCACGTAGTCGTCGGCGCCGGTTTCGAGGCCCGCGACCTGATCGTAGACATCCGCACGCGCCGTTAGAATCAGCACGGGCACGTTGCTGAACGCACGAATGCGCCGGCACACTTCCATCCCGTCGAGATTCGGCAGCATCAGGTCGAGTATCACGAGCGCCGGCCGGTGTTCGCGCACGGCGGCGATCGCGAGATCGCCGCGGCGCACGACCGTCACCGAGAATTCGTAGCCGTCGAGATATTCGCGCACGAGCTCGGCGAGGCGGTCGTCGTCCTCGATCAGCAGTACGCGGTATTTGAGCGGATGGTCGTTCATGGTCTCCTCGAAATGCGCGCCTTCTCTTTCACGCCAATGCGGGCGTGGCGCGGCACGCGAATTCTATCCGGCGTTGTAGCGGCCCGCGAGGCCTCACGACAATCGGGAACACTCGAACACAATTGAGCACACATTTTCCGCAGATTGCGGACAGTCGTGCCGCGCGGGCGCTCCTAGACTTCGGGCTCCGTCACTCTCGTTCCGATATCGTGCGTCCATCCATTCGTTCGTTGCGCTATTGCATGCCGCTTGCCGGCCTCACGCTCGCCTCCGCCGTCCACGCCGAAAACCAGTACGCGATATCGCTCGGCGGTGGCTTCGCGCCGCGCTATCAGGGCAGCAATCAGTACCGCGCCATCGTCGCGCCGTCCTTTTCCGCGATGTTCGGCAACGGCTTCTTCGTCGACAGCAGCGCCGGCGCCGGCTATCGCCTCGCGCTGCCGAACGGCGCGTTCGTGTCGGCCGCGCTGGGCTACGACGCGGGTCGCACCGACGACGACCGCTTCGGTCGCGCGGGCTCCGATCATCTGAAGGGAATGGGCAGGGTACCGGGCTCGGTGCTGTTCGCGATGCGCGCAGGCGTGAAGCTGCCGGACGGCGGCGAGCTGAGCCTTGCGATCGATGCGCCGGTCACGCATGGGTCGCGCGGCTTGTCCGGCCATGTCGATCTCGCGGTGCCCGTGTTCGAGCGCGGACGGTACGCGCTGGTCGCGACGGCCAGCGTGCATGCCGGCACGGGGCGCTATATGCAGACCTTCTACGGTGTGACCGATGCGCAGTCGCGGGCGAGCGCGTTCGGCCCGTATTCCACGAGCGGCGGCGTGGACAGCGCGACGCTGTCGCTCACGTGGAACTGGGACCTGTCGCGGCATTGGGCAGTGCGCACGACGGGCGGCTTCACGCGCCTGCTGGGCCGCTACGGCGACAGCCCCATCGTGCAGACGCGCAGCAACTACTACGGGATGGCAGGTGCGACCTACCGGTTCTGACCAAACCGCAAGCGACGCCTGCACTGCGCGATTTGCCTGCGGTAACATCGGCGCGAAGCCGGCACACTGTCCGGCCGCAACAAGGAGAAGCGGATGAACAAGACGATCACGATGCTGGCCGCGCTCGTTGCGAGTGCAACCATTGCCGGCTGCGCGGATACGGCCACACAGCATCGCAACGCCACCGCCGGCGGCGCGGTGCCGATCGCCGTGCCATCGGGCGCCGCGAACGCGTGCCAGGCTGACGCGATGCCCGACGACGCGCTGATCGGCAAGACCGAAGCCGATGCGGCCGCGCTGCTCGACGGCTGCCTGTGGCGCGTGCTCGAACGCGACGGCCGCTCTCTGCCGGGCACGGTGGATTACCGCGCGGAGCGGCGCGATCTTGGCGTGCGCGACGGGAAGGTGATCTGGGTCCGGCGCGGATGACGGACGGCGCGCGCGCAGCGCGGCCGTAGCGCGCCGGCCCGCTGCGCTACTTCGAGATGTACCAGAGCGCGTCGGCGCTCGCGCGCGAATCCTGCGTGGCCGCAGCCGGGGCTTGCGGCGCGGCGGCCGGCGGCGTGTTCGACGTGACGGCGGTCGGCCACGTCGCGGGTGTGTTCGACGCGGTCGACACCGCGGGATTGTTCGCGCTGCTGCCGGTCGATGCCGAACCCGACGTGCCCGGCGTGTTCAGATACCACAGCGCGTCGGTGGAAGCCGTCCGCGCGGTCGGCGCCTTTGCCGGCTGTTTCGTTGCCGGCGCCGCGCCCGGGCGCGTCGTTGCCGCGCTTGCCTGCGCAGTCGTCGCGCCGCCGCCACGTTGCGCGCGCGCCTCGAACGGCCCGAGCTGGAAGATCAACGTTTGCGCGGAGCGCGTTACGACGGCATACGGAAACTGCAGTTCCCACGACATCAGGACGCGCCCCGACGAAGTCTCCGTGAAGATCGCCGGCACGTGCTTCATGTCGCTGAACTGCACGTAGATGCGCGCGCCGTCGTCGAACACCTGGGTCGGCTTGGCCTGGTCGGCGCCCGTGACGGTCCAGCCGAAGTTGTACGTGCCGGCCGGCCCGGCGGGGCCGCCCTGCGAAGCAGGCGGAGCGGCCGGCGCGAGCGTGCGCGTGCGCGCGACCGGCGGCGCCGACACGCTCAGGCTCGCGAACGGGTTGTACGGCTGCACCTGTTGCGGCGGCGTAAAGGAAGGGGGCAGGATGGGCATGGGAGTATCGGGCGAATCCGGCAGGGTCCGGATTGCATCATAGACCTTGCGGGCATACGCGAGGCGCTTGTCGGGCGACGCGGAGTTGTACGCGCCGATCGCGTTCCAGTTCGCGCCGAGCTGACGGATGTTCTGCGACAGGATCCACGCGCCGACGTACGCGTTGGTGCAGGCGTCGAACAGGCTTTCGCGCGTGATCCCTTCGCGCGCGAGCGTCGGCAGCCACGTGCTGTTGATCTGCATCAGGCCGATGTCGACCGTGCCGTTCGTGTTCGTGTTCACCGCGTTCGGATTCATCCCGGACTCCACCTGCGCGATGCCGCGCAGCAGGCTCACGCTCACCTTCTGGAACGTGGCGGCGTCGTCGAGGCAGTCCGCGTGCGCAAGCGTGGGCAGCGCGCACGACAGGGCGAGCGCCGCGGCGAGCGTCGGCATGGCGTGGCTGATCGAACGGTTGGTCTGACGCGGCATGACAGGATGGGGCGGAATCCGTCCGCCCGGTGCAAGGAAATTACGCAGACGCGAAGTGTGCCATAGCATTCGGTCAAATGGTTCGCGTCAAACTTTCCTTTGCAATTGTGCGGGCATTTTGGCCCGAATTTCCCCGCGTTTTCGTGAATTCCACCCCGCTGAAATCGGTAAAAAAGACGATCTGGCGCATCTATGCCGACGAGCCGTTGCTGCCGCGCACGGAGATGACGCGGCGCGTCAATTCACCACAAAATGCGGCCATGAAAGACGGCAGCCCAAGGCTGCGGCCAATGGGCCTTGGTAAATGGCGGCAACGCGCGGCCCGTCGTGCCCCTCAGAAGCGATGGCGCAGCCCGAGGTTGACGATCGTCTGCGAACTGGTGCCTGCGTAGCCGTACGAACCGATCGATGCCTGCGCGGCCATCGATTCGCCGTTGCCGTCGCCGGTCTGGCCGCTCGCGTGCTGGTAGGCGGCGGTCAGGTAGACGTCGGTGCGTTTCGACAGGTTGTAATCCGCGCCGACCGACACCTGGTGATAGGTGGCCGACGTATCGCCGCCCGAACGCGTATAGCTGTAGCCGAGGCCGACGAGCAGCGCATTGGTCGCCTGATAGTTCACGAAGCTCTGACCGGTGTTGTAGTGCTCGTTCGAGCCGAACACCGAGCTCGCATCGCGGCGGTATTGCGCGTTGCTGTAGCCGACGCCGAAGGTGAACGGGCCCGCGACGTACTGGCCCGCGATGCGTGCGATGCCGATCGAATGCGCGCTCGCGTAGCCGCTGTTGACCGGGCCGTCGAAGGTGCCGTCGGACGAGCTGGTCCAGCCGTTGCGCAGCCCGTTCGACGCCGCGCTGTTGGTCGCATGGAAGTAGCCGCCCGCGACGCTGAACGGCCCGTTGCCGTACGTGACGGCCGCCGAGTACGACTGTTGCGCGCCGGTGCTGCCGGCGATCCCGCCGAACGAGTACATCGCCGCGAACTGCAGGCCCGAATAGACGGCCGACGTGTATTTCACCGCGTTGTCGACGCGGAAGCTGTTGTCGTAGTTGTCGACGTCGCCCGGCGTCGCGAACACGCTGCCGAAATAGTTGTCGGCGGTGATGCCCTGCACGAGATCGATGAGCGGATCGTACTGGCGGCCGAACGTGAGCGTGCCGTATTGGTCGCTGGTCAGCCCGACGAACGCCTGGCGGCCGAACAGCCGGTTGCCCTGGCCGAGCCGGCCGTTGCTCGGATCGAAGCCGTTCTCGAGCTGGAACAACGCCTTGAGGCCGCCGCCGAGATCCTCGATGCCCTTCACGCCCCAGCGGCTGCCGGCGAGATTGCCCGCGCTGCTGTTGCCGAGCATCCACGCGTTGTCCTTGCCCTGCGCGTGATTCACGTAGGTGACCGATGTATCGATCACGCCGTACAGCGTCACGCTCGATTGCGCGTGCGCGGCGGGAATCGCCGCGAACGACGCGAGCGACATCAGCGAAAGGGCCGTGCGTTTCATCTCATCTCCTTGCGTATTGGTTTTTTCACGAAAAGCGGAATGGCAGGAGACTACCGAGCGCATCGCGCATCGGCAAAAACGAAATACTCCGATGTGACCTAAAGCCGACATGTGCATTCTGCAGCAAGGTGCATTGAGAGATTCAGATTATTGATAAACGCGAATCAATATCGGTGAAATACGCGCGCATATAAGATTTGCGTTGCCGGATTTGCGATAATTCCACGCGAATTTCACACCGAAACGCGTTTGTCGCCGATTCGTCAATTAATTATTGAATGAATCGAATGCCGGAAAGCATGTGGGATGTGTTATTTGCGCGCCGCATTCGCGCCGGCCGGTGCGCGCCGCATCGGCACCGATCGCCCGCAACAGCTCGCAACCCGCTCCGAGAACACCATCATGACCGTCCCGTCTCCAAAGTCGCGCCTGCAGCTGTTCGCAGCAGCCTTGGCACTCCTGTCTGCCCTCTGCGCGGTTGCACCCGCATACGCATACGCGGCGCGCCGGCTGCGCTCGAGCGCGGGCTGCACGCGTTCATCCGCGACACCTACGGCGCGTGGCGCGCCGACCGCAAAGGCTGGCAGCCGGCTGCCGGCGACTCGATCTATTCGGCACGCGGAACGTTGCGGGTCGCGACGGCCGACGGTCCACGCATGCTGCTCGCGATGTGCGGCGAGACCGACGCGGCCGTCGCCAACGGGATGCAGGGCATGGGCTCGGACGGCACGCCGGGCACGGTGCGCATCGAGCGGCTCGGCCCGCATCTGTTCGGTTTCGTGATCGGCGACGGCACCACGTTGCAGGGCTATACGCAGACGAGCCGGTCGATCCGGCTGCCGTACCGCAACGCGCTCGTCGAAGCCGCGCCGCGCATCGACGAAGCGCTCGACAACGGTGGCTCGCTCGATTGCGCCAACGCGAAGCCGCATTGCGAGCACCCCACGTTCGCGATCGCGCCCGACACGACGGCCACGGACGACGTCTATCCGTTGACGGTCATCGAGACGGGCCGGCGCGGCAGCCACGAGATCCACGCGCGCTACACGGTGAAGTTCGACGCGGCACGCGGCCGCTACGTCGTGCCGAAGCCGTTGCGCGAAGGCTATTGAGCGGCGCTGCGCGGCACCCGGCAAGCACCCCTCGGCACGCCGCGCGCCCGCGCGTCAGACGTACAGATACCGCACGAGATGGAAGAACACCGGCGCGGCGAAGCAGATCGAATCGACGCGATCGAGCATCCCGCCGTGACCGGCGATCATCGAGCCCCAGTCCTTCGTGCCGAGCGAGCGCTTCACGGCCGACAGCACGAGCCCGCCGACGAAGCCCGCGATCACGACCGCGAGCGAAATGCCGAACGCCGCGCCGAAGCTGAACGGCGTCACGCGATACAGCGACGCGCCGCACAGCGTCGCGAGCAAGCCGCCGCCGACGAAGCCCTCGACCGTCTTCGACGGCGACAGCTGCGGTGCGATCTTGCGGCGGCCGAACAGCTTGCCGACCACGTACTGCAGCACGTCGCTGATCTGCACGACGAACAGGAAGAAGAACAGCAGCAGCGCGTTCTGCCCCGCGTAGTGCGGAATGTCGAGGATCAGCACGGCGGGCGCATGGCTGAGCCCGTACACGCACACCATCAGCGCCCAGTTGATCTTCGCGTTGCGGCTCAGGAATTCGCGCGTGTCCTGCGTGAGCGCCGACACCAGCGACATCGCGAAGAACAGGTGCACCGGCACGAAGATCGAATACATCCCGTACCAGTTGATCGCGAGCAGCAGGTACTGCACCGGAATCGCGACGAAGAACGCGATGAACAGCGTGGTGTGGTCGCTCGGCGTCGTCGGCGTGAGCGTGATGAATTCGCGCAGCGTCAGGTACGACAGCAGCGCGAACACGAAATACGTGACGTTGTTGCCGAGGCTGATCGCGACCACCATGATCGCGATCATCGCCCACCACGCGCGGATGCGCTGGTTCAGGTTGACGATGGTCGCGTTCGCGCCGCCGCTGCGCGCGCCGAGGATCGCGCCGATCACGGTCGCGATCACCAGCACGCCGGTGACGCCCGCGACCAGTTCCCAGAAGAGAGTTCGCATGAAGAAGTCCGGAATAGGAAGAGTAGGCGCCGCGTTCAGCCGGCCGGCCGCTGCGGCGGCGCGAGCGCGACGAGCGCGTCGCGCATGCGCGCGAGGAAGGTCGGCTTGTCCTCGCCGGCGCGAAGCGCATCGTTCGCGCCGAAATGCACGTTGCAGATCAGCGGCACGGGCCAGATCGTGCCCTTCGGCATGATCCGCTGCAGGTTCTCGAGGTAGACGGGCGCGAGCGCGACGTCCGGGAATTCGGTCGCGAGGTGGTACAGCCCGCTCTTGAACGGCTGCGGCAGCACGTCCGCACCGCGCGTGCCTTCCGGAAAGATGATGATCGAGTGGCCTTGCCGCAGCGCGTCGCGCACGGGGTCGAGCGGGTCGCCGCCCGACTCGCGGTGGCGATCGATCAGCACGACGTTCAGCAGCTTCTGCGCGATGTGCCGCTTCAGATTGCCGCTGTCCCAGTAGTCGCGCGCGGCGACGGGCCGCACGACCGCGCGCACGTCGCGCGGCAGCGCCGCGAGAATCGCGAGCGTGTCGATATGGCTCGTGTGGTTGGAGAAGTAGATCTTCTGCGTCGGCGCGGGGCGGCCCTGATGCCATACCGGATACGCGCCGGCCACGAGCCGCACGATTGACAGCAGGAAATCGCGTTGCCAGACGTTGACGATGTTCATCGGCGCCGCGCCTCCCGCATGCGTGAGCGTGCCGCCACCGATGCGCGGCGACCGCGTGGATCCCGAAATGCCGGCGCGGCAGGATGCGCACCGGACGGCCATGGTTCAATTTTTGTCAAATTCGTGGCTGCCTGTCGCAGGGCCGCGACGGCCGGACGCGTTGCCGCTTGTATCGGAGTGCGGCGAATGCGCCGATCGGCGGCGTAATAATCGGCTATTGCACGAGCGCCCGCTGCAATTCGAATGGATTGGTGTGCTGACGGGCTTGCGGATTATCGCGAGTTTCGGTCGAAAATGCCAGATTGCGCGCGCAACGAACGCGGCGCACGGCTTGACGCGTCGCAGCCGCTCGGCGACGATTACGCCCACCTGACGACCGCCGATCGCGGCGGTCGAGCCGCCGGGGGTAGGGCGGCGGCGAACGTGTCCGAGCGTGCCGAACCAGAAAAATCATGAGCCTCTACGCACTCAAACCAAAATTCCAGAACTGCCTGCGTCCGTTCGCGGATTCCCTCGCCGAGCGCGGTGTCACCGCCAACCAGGTCACGTTGTTCGCGGCGGGCGGCTCGATCGTCGTCGGTGCGCTCGCGGGGCTCGGCGGGTTCGCCCGCGCGCTGTTCCTGCTGATTCCGGTCTGGCTGTTCGCGCGGATGGCGCTCAACGCGATCGACGGCATGCTCGCGCGCGAACACGGGCAGAAAAGCACGCTCGGCGCGTACCTGAACGAGCTCGGCGACGTCGTGTCCGATCTCGCGCTCGTATTGCCGTTTCTCGCGATTCCCGCGTTCGCGCCGGCCGACGTCTGGTTGTTCGCGCTCGCCGCCGTCATCGTCGAATGCGCGGGGCTGATCGGCCCGCTCGCGGGCGCGACGCGCCGCTACGACGGCCCGTTCGGCAAGAGCGACCGTGCGCTCGCGCTCGGTGCGTTCGCGCTGTGGTTCGGCGTCGGCCTGCCGATCGGCGGCGTCGGCGCGTGGCTGTGGCGCGTGCTGATCGTGCTGTCGATCGTGACGGCCGTGCGGCGCGTGCGGGCCGGCGTCGCGGAAGCCGGCGGCTGATGACTGATGGCTGACGATTGACGGCACGCGCGTGAGACCGGCGCCGGGGGCGGCGCCGCATGATTCGAATAACGAAACGAGAGAGATCGCATGAGCGCACGCACGGCCCGCGAGGCCGACTTCATCGCGCACGACGGCACCGCGCTGTTCTATCGTCACTGGCCCGCCACCGCGCCGCGCTGCCGCGGCGCGATCGTGCTGCTGCATCGCGGTCACGAGCATTCGGCGCGTGTCGCGCACCTCGTCGACGAGCTCGACCTGCCCGACTTCGCGTTCTTCGCATGGGACGCGCGCGGCCACGGCCGCTCGCCCGGCGCGCGCGGCTACAGTCCGGGCGCGGCCGCGTCGGTGCGCGATCTGCAGAGCTTCGTCGAGCACATTCGCGACACGCACGGCGTCGCGATCGAGGACATCGCCGTCGTCGGACAGAGCGTCGGCGCGGTGCTCGCAGCCGCGTGGGCGCACGACTATGCGCCGCCGATCCGCTGCCTCGTGCTCGCGTCGCCCGCGTTCCACATCAAGCTGTACGTACCGTTCGCGCGGCCGGGCTTGCGGCTGATGCACAAGCTGCGCGGCCTGTTCTACGTGAACAGCTACGTGAAGCCGAAATTCCTCACGCACGACCCGCAGCGGATCGCGAGCTATGCGGCCGATCCGCTGGTCACGCGGCCGATCGCGGTCAACATGCTGCTCGATCTGCACGACACCGCGCAGCGGATCGTCGCCGATGCGGCCGCGATCACGGTGCCGACCCAGCTGCTGATCTCGGGCGCCGACTGGGTCGTGCATCGCGCTCCGCAGGATCGCTTCTTCGAGCGGCTCGGCGCCGCGCGCAAGGAGCGCATCGTGCTGCCGGGCTTCTATCACGATACGCTCGGCGAGCGCGACCGCACGCAGGCGCTCGCGCCGCTGCGCGCGTTCGTGCTGCGCGAATTCGACACGCCGGGCCCGCGCGTGTCGCTCGCCGACGCCGACCGGCGCGGCGCGTTCCATGACGAATACGTGGCGCTCCGCGCTGCGCCGGGGAGCCCGTTCGCGCGCGCGTACTGGGCGTTGGTGCGGGCCGGCCTGAAGGCGGGCGGCGCGCTGTCGGACGGCATCGCGCTCGGGCTGCGGCTCGGCTTCGATTCGGGCTCGACGCTCGACTACGTGTACCGCAATCGCGCGCAGGGGCGCTTCGGCATCGGCGCGCGGATCGATCGCACCTATCTCGACTCGCCGGGCTGGGCCGGCATTCGCCAGCGCAAGCTGCACCTGCAGGAGTTGATCGGTGCGGCGATCGGCCGGCTGCGCAGCCGCGGCGAACCGGTGCGCATCGTCGACATCGCGGCCGGCCACGGGCGCTACGTGCTCGACGCGATCGCGACGGCCGCCGAGCGCGACGGCGGGGCGCCCGACGACATCCTGCTGCGCGACTACAGCGCGCCGAACGTCGATGCCGGGCGCGTGCTGATCGCGCAGCGCGGCCTCGAGCCGATCGCGCGCTTCGAGCGCGGCGATGCGTTCGACGACGCGTCGCTCGCGACGCTCGAGCCGCGTCCGACGCTCGCGATCGTGTCGGGGCTGTACGAGCTGTTCGGGGACAACGCGCTCGTCGAGCGCTCGCTGCGCGGGCTCGCGCAGGCCGTGCCGCCCGGCGGGTATCTGGTCTATACGGGGCAGCCCTGGCATCCGCAGCTCGAATTCATCGCGCGCGTGCTGAACAATCACCGCGGCGAGGCGACGTGGGTGATGCGCCGCCGCTCGCAGGCCGAGATGGACGAGCTCGTCGCGCGCGCGGGCTTTCGCAAGCTCGACCAGCGCATCGACGCGATGGGCATCTTCACGGTCAGCCTGGCCCAGCGGGTCGACGCGCAATGAGCGCGCCCGGCGTTCGCGCGGGCCGTGCCACGCAGGCGGCGGCCGGCGCAGGCGACGCGTCCTGGGCGTTGCGCATCGGCGCGCTCGCGGCGATGGGCGCGCTGTTCTTCTCCACCTACGGTCTCGCGAACTGGCTCGCCGCGCGCCGCGCCGCGGTGCCGACCTTCGCGTTCGGCTGGGAGCACGCGATCCCGTTCGTGCCGTGGACGATCGTGCCGTATTGGTCGATCGATCTGCTGTACGCGCTGTCGTTCCTGTTCTGGACCCGTCGCGACGATCTGCTCGACCACGTGAAGCGGCTGCTGACCGTGCAGCTCGTGTCGGTCGCCTGCTTCATCGCATGGCCGCTGCGCTTCGGCTTCGCGCGTCCCGACGCGAGCGGCGTGGCCGGCGCGTTGTTCACGCTGCTGATGGGGTTCGACAAGCCGTACAACCAGGCGCCGTCGCTGCACATCGGGCTGCTCGTCGTGCTGTGGGCCGTCTACGCGCAGCAGCTGCGCGGCACGCTCGCGCGGGCGCTGCTGCATCTGTGGTTCGCGGCGATCGGCGTATCGGTGCTGACGACCTACCAGCACCACGTGATCGACGTGCCGACCGGCGCGGCCGTCGGCTGCATCGCACTGTTCCTGTTTCCGTTGCGCGATGCGGCGGGCCGCTCGCGCAGCGGCGACGCTGCGCCGTGCGCGGCGAGCCGCGCGCTCGCGCGCCGCTATGCGCTCGGCGCGGCGACGTTCGTGCTGGTCGCGCTCTGGTGCGTGCCGCGCGCGCCGGCCGCGGCGTTGCTCGCCGGGTGGGTCGCGCTGACGCTCGCGTGCGTCGCGTGGGCTTACTGGCGCGGCGCGCCCGCCGCGTTCCAGAAGGACGACGCCGGCCGCATGCCGGTGTTCGCGCGCTGGCTGCTCGCGCCGACGATCGTCGGCGCGTTCGTCAATTCGCGGCTGTGGACGTTGCGGCACGCGGCGCCGGTGCGCGTCGCCGAGCGCGTGTGGATCGGCCGCACGCCGACGACGCGCGACGTGCGACGCCACGGCTTCACCGCGCTCGTCGACCTGACGGCCGAGATGCCGCGCTGGGCCGCGGCCGACGCGTCGCTCGCGTATGCGGCGGTGCCGCAGCTCGATCTGGTGGTGCCGAGCTGCGCGCAACTCGCGGCGGCGGTCGAGGCCATCGAGCGCCTGCATGCGCAAGGCCGCGACGTGCTGGTTCATTGCGCGCTCGGCTACGGGCGCAGCGTGCTGTGCGCGGCTGCATGGCTCGCGGCACGGCGCGGGCTGAGCGACGCGCGCGACGCACTCGCCGCGGTGCGCGAGGTGCGAGCGCGGGCGGTCTGGTCCGACGACGCGGTCGCCGTGCTGCAGGACTGGCTCGATCGCCGCGCGGCGGGGCGCGCATGAGCGGCGCTTCCTCGGCGCCGTTCCGGATCGCCGCCGCACGCGGCGTGCTCGACGCGGGCGCGTGGGCGATCGCGGCCGCGCTGGCGGCGGCCGGCGCGGGCGGATGGATCGCATCGGGCTGGCCGCCGGCGAGCATCGCGCGCGCGGTGCTGGCCGTCATCAGCGCCGGCTCGGCGATCGCCGCGCTGTGGTACGCGGTGCGCATCGAGATCGATCGCCGCTTGTTCGCCGCGCTCGCGCACGCGACGTCGGACGACGGCGACGACGAGCTCGGCCACGCGCTCACCGCGCTCGATCGCGCACTGGCCGACCTCGGCTGGATCGATCCACGCAGCGCCGCGCGCGGGCTCGACGCGCGCGTGCGCGGCGCGGTCCGGTTATGCCGGGCCGGCATGCTCGTCGCGATCGTGCAATGGGTCGTGGTGGCGGTCGCGATCGCGGTGCCGGTGGGCCATTGACGGCCATCTCGGCGCATTAGCGGCCCGTTAGCGACCCATTAGCGCCCGGCCGCGCCACACGATCGCGGCGCCGCCCGCGACGCAGCGCAGCAATGGCCCGAACCGCGTGACCGAACCGCGGAATCGATTTGATATAAATCAGCTTTGCGCGAAGAAATCCCGACGTGCGGCGCACGCTTGCGGTAGCATACGCGCCGCCCACGCGGCAGCGCACATTTCGGGCGGCCCGCAAGGAGCCGCAATCCGTCTCCACGCACACCTGCCGCACCGACTCGATGCTGGCAGGCCGATCGCCAGCCCTCGTGCAAGTTTTGCCATTCAATCGCTGCACGCAGCATTTCCGACCGAATTGAGTTTTTTTCGCTTCGGCGTTGCTGAATCGTGCGGCTTTCGTCCTATTTTTAAGATAGTGTGACGAATGGGGTAGCGCCGGTGCCAGGCGCTCGCGTAGACGCGCGACCGGACAAAGAAGCCGCGTCGCCGTTCAGATAAATGAATTCAGGCCAGATAGATTATTGAGGGGAAGCAGTGGGGATGTGCACTTACGGGCATAGCTGCTTTGCGCGCGCCGGTCGCGGCGCGCTGGATCACCGGACGTTCGAAACGATGCGGGGCCGAGCATGAGGCCGGCCGCGTCGTTGTTCATGCTGTCCGCTGCGCTGTTCGGCGCATTGCATACCGCCGCGCCGTCCGCCGCGCCGATGCCGGTCGCGTCGGCCGGGTCGGCCGTGCCTGCGGTTGCCGGCGCCGCGTCCGCACCCGCCGATGTTGCGCGCGCGCCACAGGTTGCCGCCGCATCGGGCGCGGCCACCACGGCTGCAGCCGGCGGACCGGCCATCACCGTGCGTCTGCCGTTCGCGTCGCTCGGCGCGTTCGACCCGCTGCATCTGCGCGGCGCCGACGATGCGCGCACGATCAACGCGGGCGTGCGGCTCGATCGCGTGGTGACCGGCGCGCGGCTGCGCCTGACCTACGCGTATTCGCCGTCGCTGGTGTTTCCGATGTCGCATCTGAAGGTGCTGGTGAACGGCGAGGTCGTCTCGACCGTGCCGTTCGACGCGCCGCGCGCGGGCCGCATGGTCACGCAGGACATCCCGATCGATCCGCGCTACTTCTCCGATTTCAACCAGATCGGCCTGCGCCTGATCGCGCATTACACGCTCGATCATTGCGAAGACCCGTCGAACTCGGCGCTGTGGGCCGACGTGAGCCCGACCAGCGAGCTGATCCTCGACGAAGCGCCGGTGCGCCTGCCGAACGATCTGGCGCTGCTGCCCGCGCCGTTCTTCGACCGGCGCGACAACGGCCGCCTGCGGCTGTCGTTCGTGCTGCCGGCGTCGCCCGACTCGGCGACGCTGCGCAGTGCCGGCGTGCTCGCGTCATGGTTCGGCGCGCTGGCCGATTACCGGCAGGCGCGCTTCCCGGTCGCGACGACGCTGCCGGCCGACGACCAGGCCGTCGTGATCGGCACGGTCGCGACGCTGCCGGCCGGCCTCGCGCTGCCGGCGGTCAACGGCCCGCTGCTCGCCGTCGCCGACAACCCGGCCGCTCCCGGGCGCAAGCTGCTGATCGTGACCGGCCGCACGGCGGCCGAGGTCGACGACGCGGTCGGGACGCTCGTGCTCGGCCGCGCGGCGCTGTCGGGCCCGGCCGCGACCGTCGCGCACGTCGATCTCGGCGCGCCGCGCAAGCCGTACGACGCGCCGCGCTGGTTGCCGGTCGACCGGCCGATCGCGTTCCGCGAGCTCGTGTCGGACCCGCGCCAGCTGGAAGTGCGCGGCACGTCGCCGGACGCGATCCGTCTGAACCTGCACGTGCCGGCCGATCTGCATTCGTGGAACGGCTCCGGCGTGCCGATCACGCTGCGCTATCGCTACACGGCGCCGAGCGTGCAGGACGACTCGACGCTGTCCGTCGAGATCAACGACCAGCTCGTGAAGTCGTACCGGCTCGCGCCGGCCCATTCGGAAGACGCGCGCGGCCGCATGCAGCTGCCGCTGCTGTCGGTGCCGGAAGGGCGCGTGACGAGCGACGTCGACATTCCGGCGTTCCGGGTCGGCAGCGGCAACCAGCTGCAGTTGCGCTTCACGCTCGATTCGCAGAAGACGGCGCTGTGCTCGAGCACGGCGCTCGAGCCGCAGCGCGCGGCGGTCGACCCCGATTCGACGATCGACTTCTCGCACTTCGTCCACTACGCGCAACTGCCGAATCTGGCGTACTTCGCGAACAGCGGGTTCCCGTTCACGCGCTTCGCCGACCTATCGCAGACCGCCGTCGTGGTGCCCGACCGGCCGTCGCCGCAGGAGCTCGAAGCGTATCTGACGATGCTCGGCCACATGGGCCAGTGGACCGGCTTCCCGGCGCTGCGCGTGCAGCTCGCGCGGCCGGGCGAAGTCGCCGCGCTCGCGGGCCGCAAGGATCTGCTGGTGATCGACGGCTCGCCTGCGTCGCCGCTGCTGTCGCAGTGGCGCGCGGCCGCGCCGCTGTCGATCGACCCGCAGGCGGGCGCCGGCGCGACGCGCGTCGCGTTCGCGGTGAAGGAGCGCTGGCGCAACGGCGTCGGCCAGCCCGACGGCGGCGCGCACATTGAACAGACGGGCCCGCTGGCCGCGCTCGCCGGTTTCGAGTTGCCGGGCAGTCACGGCCGCAGCGTCGTCGCACTGACCGCGACCGACCAGCCGCGCCTGGGCGACCTGCTCGACGTGTTCGAGAAGCCGGGCCTCGTGTCGCAGCTGCAGGGCGACCTCGCGCTGGTGCGGCCGGGGCAGGTCGACAGCCTGCGCGTCGGCGATCGCTACGTGGTGGGCTTCGTGCCCTGGTATGCGCGCGTCTGGACGCACGCGGCGCGTCATCCGGTCGTGCTGGGCGTGGTCGGCGTCGTTGCCGGGCTGCTGCTCGCGCTCGGCGTGTTCAGCGTGCTGCAGAGAATCGCCGCGCGCCGACGGGGGATGTAACGGATGGTGTGGGCATACGCAACACGGCGGGCGGCGCGGCGCGCCGGCGCGGCGCTCGCGCTGGCCGCCGCGGCAGCCGGCCCGCTGCACGCGGCGCAGGACGGCGCGGGCGCAGCGGCGGGGTCGGCCGGGGCGCAATGCGGCGGCGCGGCGTGGCCGCGCTGGGACGCGTTCAAGCGCGATTTCGTGTCGGCCGACGGCCGGGTGATCGACGTCGGCTCCGACGATTCGCGCACGGTATCGGAGGGGCAGGCGTATGGACTGTTCTTCGCGCTCGTCGCGAACGACCGGCGCACGTTCGACACGATCCTCGCATGGACCGAGAACAATCTCGCGCAGGGCGACCTGAGCGCGCATCTGCCCGCGTGGCTGTGGGGCCGCGCGCCGGACGGCGCGTGGCGCGTGCTGGACGCGAACGCGGCGTCGGACGCCGACCTGTGGATCGCGTACACGCTCGTCGAAGCGGGCAGGCTGTGGCACGAGCGCAGCTACACCGCGCGCGGTGCGCTGCTCGCCAAGCGCGTGCTCGACACCGAGACGGCCAGCGTGCCGGGCCTCGGCCTCACGCTGCTGCCCGGCCCGACCGGCTTCAAGCTGGCGAACGGGCAATGGCGCGTGAACCCGAGCTATTCGCCGCCGCAGGTGATCCGCGGGCTTGCCGCCCGCTTGCCCGACGAGCGCCGCTGGGCCGCGCTGATGACGAGCACAGGCCGCGTGCTGCTCGACACCGCACCGAAGGGCTTCGCGCCGGACTGGGCGCTGTATCGCGCGGGCGCCGGCTTCGGCCCCGATCCGCAGACCCACGCGGAAAGCGCGTACAACGCGATTCGCGTGTACCTGTGGGCCGGCATGCTGGATCGCAGCGATCCGCTCGCCGCGCCGCTGCTCGCGCGTTTCGCGCCGTTCGCCGACCACATCGCCGCGCATGGCGCGCCGCCGGAGCGGGTCGACACGACCACCGGCGTCGCCGCGCCGAACGACGGCAACGGCGGCTTCTCCGCGGCGGCCGTGCCGTTCCTCGCCGCGCGCGGCCAGCAGGCGCTCGCCGATGCGCAGGCCGCGCGGGTCGATGCGCTCGCGCGCCAGTCGCCGCCCGGCTATTACACGAGCGTGCTGACGCTGTTCGGCCTCGGCTGGCGCGACGGTCGCTACCGGTTCGGCGCCGACGGGACGCTCGACGCGCGCTGGGAGGGCCGTCCATGCGCGGCACGATGAAACGCGCGGCGCCGCGCGTCGCCCGGTTCGCGTGGCTCGCGTCGTCGATCGGTGCGGCCGTGCCGGCCGCCGCCGCCGCTGTCACCGTGGCTCCGGCGCAGGACGTCGTGACGTCCCAGCCGGCCGCGACGCTGAGCGCGGCCGATCGCTCGGACGCGCAGCGCCTGCTGTCGACCGCGCGCATGTGGGGCGACAAACATCGCGACGATCTTGCGCGCGATGCGCTGCGCAAGGGGCTGCTGATCGCACCGGACGATCCGGGCCTGCTCGCCGAGCAGATGCGCGTGCTGCTGCGGCTCGGCGATTCGAAAGGCGCCCAGGCCGCGCTCGCGCGCCTGCAGGCGCGCGCACCGGCGGCGCCGGACACGCGCCGCGCGGCCGACGAATACCGCGTCGCGACGAGCGGCCGCGGCGAGATGGCGCAGATTCGCCTGCTCGCCCGCAGCGGCCGCACGGACGAAGCCGCGCGCCGCATCGTCGCGCTGTTTCCGAACGGCGCGCCGTCGGGCGCGCTCGGCGCCGAGTATTACGAGATCCTCGCGAATGCGCCGGGCGGCCGCGAAGCGGCGCTCGCCGCGTTGCGTCGGCGGATCGCGGCCGATCCGCAGGACGTCAACGCGTCGATGGCGCTCGCGCGGCTGCTGAACCAGCGCGCCGAGACGCGCGCGGAGGCGAACCGAATCGCATGGGCGCTCGCGAAGCGCCCGGACGCCGACCATACGGAAGCGATGAACATCTGGCGGCACGTGCTGCAGTCCGCGGGCGCCGATCTCGCGTATCTGGACGCGCTGCACGCTTATCTCGAACTGGTGCCGGACGACACGGAATTCCACGACCGCGCGGCCCAGCTCGACCAGCAGCGCGACGCGCAGCGCAAGCTCGAACGCGATCCCGACTACATCGCGCAGCAGCGCGGCCTGCAGGCGCTCGCCCGCGGCGATCTGGCCGGCGCCGATCCGCTGCTCGCGCGCGCCGCGCGCGCCCGGCCCGACGACGCCGATGCGCTCGGCGGCCTCGGGCTGCTGCGGCTGCGCGAAGGCCGGCATGACGAAGCGCGTGCGCTGTTCGCGCGTGCCGCGGCGCTGGCCACAACCGATCAGCGCGGCAAGTGGCAGGGCCTCGCGCGTACCGCGCAGTTCTGGGGCCTGCTCGCCCAGGGCCGCGCGGCGGCCTCGGCCGGCCGGCCGCAGGACGCGGAGCGCTCGGCGCGCGCCGCGCTCGCGATGCAGCCCGACAGCCCCGACGCGAAGCTGCAGCTGGCCGATGCGCTGCTCGCGCAGCGCGACTGGACGCGTGCGGAGCCGCTGTTGCGCGAGTTGCTCGCCGTGCGTTCGCCGAGCGTGTCGGTCGTGCGCGACACTGCGCTGCTTTATCAGAACACCGGGCGCGCCGAGCGCATCGGGCCGTTGCTCGACGCGCTGCAAAGCCGCGTGACCGGCAGCGACGATCGTCGCGCGCTCGACGGGTTGCGTGCCGACCTGCTCGCGACCGAGGCGCGCGCGCTCGCCGACAAGGGCGAGCGCGGCCCGGCCGCGCAGCGCTACGAGGCCGCGGTGCGCGCGGCGCCCGATGAGCCGTGGACGCGTTTCGCGCTGGCGCGGCTGTATCGCGACATGGGCTTGCCGCAGCTCGGCCGCACGGTGATGGACGACGGCCTCGCGCAGGCCGATACGCCCGAAATGCGCTATGCGTGCGCGCTGTACCGCAACTCGATCGACGACGTCGCGGGCGCCCGGACGGCGCTCGCCGGCATCGCCGACGCGCAGCGCTCGGACGGCATGCGCGCGCTCGCACGCAAGCTCGACGCCGAAGCGGCGCTGGCCGACGCGCGCGTCGCGCTGGGCGGTGGCGACCGGACGGCCTTCGCCGCGTCGCTCGCGCACGCGCAGGCGAGCGCGCCCGACGATCCCGACATGCTGGCCGCGATCGGCGCGCAATGGATCGACGCGGGCGAGCCCGAGCGCGGGCTCGCGCCGCTGCGCGACTGGATCGCCGCGCATCCGAACGAGGCCGATCCCGACGTGCGGCTGCGCTACGGCGATCTGCTCGGCAGCGCGGCGCGCGACGACGCGCTCGCCGCATGGCTCGCCGCGCTGCGCGGCGAACGCGGGCTGACGCCGGCGCAGACCGCGCGTCTCGAAGACCAGTCGTTGCGGCTCGTGCTGCGCCAGACCGACGACGCGATCGCGCAGCAGGACTATGCGCGCGCGCGCCGGCTGCTCGAGCGCGCGAGCCCGGCCGGCCGGGCCGACCCGCGCTACGCGCTCGAGCTCGCCGATCTCGAACGCGCGCAGGGCCATTATGATGCGGCGCGCGCCGCGCTCGCGCCGGTCGTCGCGCGCACGCCGGACGATGCCGACGTGCAACTCGCACTCGCGCGCATCGACGAGGACAGCGGCCAGCGCAAGGCTGCGCTCGCACGCGTGCAGGCAGTGCTCGCGCGCACGCCGGACGACGACGTCGACACGCGGCTGTCGGTGGTGCGGCGCCTGAACGCGCTGCGCCGCGCCGACGAAGCCGCGCAGGTGGTCGAGCCGTTGCAGGCCGCCTATCCGGCGCGCGCCGACGTGACGGTCGCGGCCGGCCGCGTGGCCGAGGCGCAGGGGCGCTACGACGATGCCGCGTCGCTGTACCGGCTGTCGCAGTCGCAGGAGCGTGCGACCGGCGTGAGCCCCGGCCGCGACGGCCGCACGCCGGCGCAAGCCGCGTTCGCGGAGCTCGAGCAGCGGCGCGATCCCGAGATCGAGGCCGGCTGGCTGCCCGCGTACAAGTCCGGGGACGAAGGCGTGTCCGCGTACCGTGCGCAGCAGGTGCCGATCTACATGCAGCTGCCGATCCGCTACGACGGTCATGCGTTCCTGCAGCTCGACACCGTGCATCTGGACGCCGGCACGCTCGACACGAGCGTGCCGGACACGTACACGCTGAAGACCTTCGGCACCTACGCGGCGCTCAGGTCGCCGATCGGGCTGCCGGCGCCGTTCGCGCAGAATCCGGCGGCGGCCGCGCTGCTCGCGCAGCCGGGCGACCTGCATCAGTCGATGACGGGCGTCGCGCTCGGCGCCGGCTACCGCACCGAAGCGTTGCGCGTCGACCTCGGCACGTCGCCGCTCGGCTTTCCGGTGCACTACGTCGTCGGCGGCGTGCGCTATCGGTTCGACGCGGGCCCGGCGAGCTTCAGCGTGAACGCGTCGCGCCGGCCCGAAACCAGCAGCGTGCTGTCCTATGCGGGGATGCGCGACCCGTGGACCGGCGCGGTCTGGGGCGGCGTGCGCCGCGACGGCGTGAACCTGCGCGGCTCGGTCGACGTCGGCCGCGTGAATCTGTTCGCGGAATTCGGCGCGGGCGTGCTGTCGGGCCGCAACGTCGAGCGCAACGCCGAAGCGACGCTGCGCACCGGCTTCACGGTGCCCGTCTACGAGCGCGCGACGATGCGCATCAGCACCGGCCTCGTCGGCAACGCCTGGCACTACGCGCAGAACCTGCGTTACTACACGTACGGGCAGGGCGGTTACTACAGCCCGCAGCGCTACCTGTCGCTCGGCGTGCCGATCGAATGGGCGGGGCGGCGCGACGCGCTGTCGTGGGACCTGACCGTCACGGCCGGGATCTCGAACAGCTACGAGAAGGATTCGCTGTTCTACCCGACGCTGACCGACCAGCGCGCCGCGCAGCAGCGGGCCGGCTTCGTCTATACCGGCAGTTCGACGCAAGGCGTGGCGTTCTCGTACGGCGTGAACGGCATCGTCGAATATCGCGTGAACCCGCACCTGAGCGCCGGCGCACAACTGCATATCGACCGCTCGCACGCGTATGCGCCGAGCTCGGCGCTGGTCTACGTGCGCTATGCGTTCGATGCGCGCGCGCCGCGCAGCTGGCTCGTCACGCCGACGCCGGTGCGGCTTTATTCGGATTACTAGGGGAAGCGCGTTGAATACCGAAACCGAAGCCACTCGTCCCGCGCGCGGCGCGGCCGGTCTGCTCGGCCCGCTGCGCGCGCTGTTGCGCACGGGGCCGGCCGGCGGTCGCGCCGGCCCGTTGGGCGGGCTCGCGATCGACGGGCTGCCCGACACCTGGACGCAGCTCGAAGCAGGCGGCCTGTACGCCGTGTACGCGGCCGCCGACACGCCGGCGTGCGACGCGCTCGTATGGGAAAGCGCGCGGCAGTCGCGCACGCGCGACGTGACCGTCGTGCTGTCGCGCGACGCGGCGCGCGTCGCCGCGCAGATGCAGGCGCGCGGCTTTGCGGGCGGCGCCTTGCCGGCCGGCTGGCCGCGCAATCTGAACGTGCTCGCGATGCCGCCCGAAGCGCAGGCGGCCGCCGACGGCGAACCTGCAGCCAGTGCGGCGCCCGGCCCGTTCGCGCGCCTCACCGGCGGCCTCGATGCGTTGAAGCGCTACGGCTTTCGTGCGCGTTCGGTGTACTTCGTCGAAGGCGCGCAGCGCTGGCTCAGCTGGGACGCGCCGGACGCGCTCGCCGAGGAGGCCTACGCGCTCGCCGACTGGTGCCGCATCCACCGCATCGCGCTGGTGCTGCTGCTCGATCCCGAGCTGGCGCGCGCGGGCAGCGCGCCGCGCACCGACGATCCGCCGCTCGTGCGCGACGCGAATCGCGCGACGCGCAGCGGCTTCCACGGCATCTGCTCGGGCGTCGCGCAGTTGCAGCGCACTCACGGCGAGCTGCTGTGGGTGGTCGACTTCTGGCGCGCGGGCGACACGCTCGCGGCCGGTGAGGTGCGGCCGCTGCGCTTCGCGCCCGACGGCCGTCTCGCGGCCATCGCCGATGGCGTGCCGACCGAAACCGCGCGCGCGATGAAGCTCGCGAGCGACGAGGATCGCGTCGTCGTCAGCCGCGCGGTGCTCGACGCAGGCGGGCGCGTGCCTGCGGGCTGGGAAGTCGTCGACGACAACGCGGCGGTGGTCGCCGCCTGTGCGCACGCGCAGGCCGCCACCGCGGTGCTGGCGTTCCGCGCGCACGCGCAGCTCGAAGGCGTGTGCGCAGCGGTGCACGCGTTGCGGCGGCAGTGCGGCGGCGCGCTGAAGATCGCCGTCGTCGAGCGCGACGTGGTGCTGCGCCAGCAGTTCGAGATGCTGGTGCTGAGCGTCGGCGCGAACTGTGTCGTCGCGCGCGATTTGCCGGTGTCGCGGATGCAGGCCGCCGTGCATGCGCTGCGCGGCCAGCTCTACGCGCGCCCGGTCGCGTCCGACTATCGGGCGGCGCTCGCCGCCGCGCTCGGCGATTCGGTGCTCGGCTACCTGCCGGTCGGCGCGTTCTGCGAGCGCATCCGCGCGGTGCTCGAGCGCGGCGCCGTGCTGGCGCTGCCGCATACGCTCGCGAAGCTCGCGCTGCTGCCCGGCGTGTCGCATGTCGATGCGCTGCGGCATTGCCGGCCGCGCCGCGCGGGCGACGTCGTGACCGCCGATGCCGCGCACCTGTACGTGTTCCTGTTCGCCTGCGAGCCGGCCGATGCGGAGGATGCGCTCGCACGCATCGTCGACGTGCCGCTCGATACGGTGTCCGACCGCGTCGTGTGTCTCGGGCAGGGCAGCATCGACACCGAGCTCGATGCGCTGAAGGCCGAGAACCGCCGTGCGCCGATCGCCGACTACAGCGACCTGTTCGCCGCCGAGCAGCCGGCCGGCGCCGCGCAGCCGGCGGCCGAGCGCACCGCGGCATCGGCAGCGTCGGCCGCAGCGGCCGACACCGCCGAAGCCGGTGAAATCAGTCGCTCGATCGACGCGATCGATACGATCGTCGCGCTCGAAGCGCTGGCCGCCACGCCCGCGCCCGACGATGCAGCGGCGCGGCCCCCCGTCATTTCCGCCGCGCCCCGGCGCGGCGCCATCCGCAGCGCGATGCCGCTGCGCCAGCAGGAGGGCGCATGATCGCCGAACTCGTCATCGGATTCGTCGTCGGCATCGCGATCGCGATACCGGTGTGGATCGTCGCGCAGCACCTGGGCGTCGGTCGCCGCTTCCAGGCGCCGGGCGGGCTCGCTCGACGCGACGCGGTTGCATGCGAACTCGTGCCGGTCGCGTTGCGCGGGCGCCTGCTGCCTGAATTCGAGCGTGCGGCCGGGGCAGAGCAATGAAGACGATCGCCATTACCTCGACCACCGGCGGCGCGGGCCGCACGACGCTCACCGGCGCGCTGGCCGTGCTGCTCGCGCGGCGCGGGCGGCCGGTCGTCGCGGTCGAGTTCGACGTGCAGAACCTGATGGGCGCGACGCTCGGGCTCGACACGCCGGCCGCGCACGGCCTTGCGCACGGGCTGCTGGCGCGCGCCGACGCTGCCGCGCCGTGGCACGCGCAGACCTACCGCAATGCCGACGGCGTGCTGTTCGTGCCGTACGGGCAGATCGACGCCGCCGACGCGGCCGCGTGCGATGCGCGGCTCGCCGCCGATCCCGCGTGGCTGTCGCGCGCGCTCGACGAGATCGCGCTGCCCGCGCATGGCGTCGTGCTCGTCGACACCGCGCGCTATCCGTCGCCGCAGGCCGAGCAGGCGATCCGCCGCGCCGATCTCACGCTCGTCGTCGTGCCGCCCGAACCGGCCGCCTGCGCGAGCGTCGCCGCACGCATCGACGCGTTGCGCGCGGGCGGCGGCGAGCTGCACATCGTCGTGAACCGGCTGAACCCGGCGCGTGACATGCAGCGCGATGCGATCGCGATGCTGCGCGCCGTGGTCGGGCAGTCAGCGGTGCTCGAACAACGCATCCATATCGATGCGGCCGTGCCCGAAGCGTTCGCGCGCGGCAGCTGGATCTTCGACGACGCGCCGCATTCGCAGGCGTCGCACGACCTGAACGGCGTCGCGAACTGGGTCGACGCGTGGCTCGCGACCGCCGCGACCGCCACGACCTCGGCGGCCGGTCGCGCCGGAGCGTCGCGATGAAGGCCGCGCTCGCCTCGCGCTGGCGCGCCGCGACGCGGCGCGCGGCCGACTGGTGCGCGCATGGCCTCGGCCTGCCGGCCCAGCGCACGCTGCTCGACTGGCTCGTGCGGCTGTTCTTCCATGCGCCGCCGCCCGGCCGGCCCGACCCGGTGCGCCGCTGGGCGCGCGCCGCGTTCCTGCGGCTCGCGCGCGACTGGGGCGTGCTGCAGCCGCTGAGCCTGCGCGAATGGCTGTGGCGCGCCGTCGTGCGCGCGCCGCGCGCAGCCGACGAGGGGCCCGCGCGCGATCCGCTCGCATGGTTCGATGCGACCGTCGTGCCGGTCTACGTCGCGCTGCGTGCGGTCGCCGCGCGCATCGACGCGTTGTTCGAACGGCTCCCGTGGACGCGCTGGGGCGGCTGGCTCGACGCGCGCGCCAACGGCGTCGGCCGGCATCGCTGGATGGCGCCGCTGCTGTTGATCGCGGGCGCGCTGATGTGGGCGGCGGCCGGGATGTCGCCACTGATGCCCGGCGCGCAGTTCGCCTTCTTCGCGATCGTCGCGGTGCTCGCGCTCGCGCTGCGCCGTCTGCCGGGACACCTGCCGACGCTCGCGCTGGCGTCGCTCGCGCTGCTCGCCACGCTGCGCTACGTGTGGTGGCGCACGACGCAGACACTCGATTTCCGCAGCCCCGTCGAGGCCGTCGCCGGCTACCTGCTGTACGGCGCCGAAGCCTATACGTGGATGATCCTGCTGCTCGGCTTCATCCAGACCGCGTGGCCGCTCGACCGGCCGATCGTGCCGCTGCCGGACGATCCCGACACCTGGCCGAGCGTCGACATCTACATCCCGACCTACAACGAGCCGCTGTCGGTCGTGAAGCCGACCGTGTTCGCGGCGCAGAGCATCGACTGGCCGACGGCGAAGCTGCGCGTGTACCTGCTCGACGACGGCCGGCGCCCCGAGTTCGCGGCGTTCGCGCGCGAGGCCGGCATCGGCTACCTCACGCGCGACGACAACCTGCATGCGAAGGCGGGCAACATCAACCGCGCGCTGCCGAGAACGCACGGCGAATACATCGCGATCTTCGATTGCGATCACGTACCGACGCGCTCGTTCCTGCAGACCACGATGGGCGTGTTCCTGCGCGACCCGAAATGCGCGCTGGTGCAGACGCCGCATCACTTCTTCTCGCCCGATCCGTTCGAGCGCAACCTCGGCACGTTCCGCGAGGTGCCGAACGAAGGCAATCTGTTCTACGGGCTCGTGCAGTCGGGCAACGACCTGTGGAACGCGACGTTCTTCTGCGGCTCGTGCGCGGTGCTCAAGCGCAGCGCGCTGGAGGAGGTCGGCGGCGTCGCGGTCGAGACCGTCACCGAGGACGCGCACACCGCGCTCAAGCTGCATCGGCGCGGCTACACGTCCGCGTACCTGCCGACCGTGCAGGCCGCGGGCCTCGCGACCGAGAGCCTCGCGGGCCACGTGAAGCAGCGCACGCGCTGGGCGCGCGGGATGGCGCAGATCTTCCGCATCGACAACCCGTTCGTCGGGCGCGGGCTCGGCCTGATCCAGCGCATCTGCTACGGCAACGCGATGCTGCACTTCTTCTACGGGATTCCGCGGCTGGTGTTCCTGACGATCCCGCTCGCGTACCTGTTCTTCCATCTGTACTTCATAAACGCGTCGTCGGTTGCGCTCGCGAGCTACGTGGTCCCGTACCTCGTGCTGGCGAACGTCGCGAACTCGCGGATGCAGGGGCGCTTCCGCCATTCGTTCTGGGCCGAAGTCTACGAGTCGGTGCTCGCGTGGTACATCGCGCTGCCGACCACCGTCGCGTTCTTCAGCCCGAAGCACGGCAAGTTCAACGTGACCGACAAGGGCGGCAAGATCGACGAAGGCTACGTCGACTGGTCGACCTCGAAGCCGTATCTCGTGCTGTTCGCGCTCAACGTGCTGGCGATCGCGGCCGGGCTGTGGCGGCTCGTGGCCGACCAGGGCGACGAGGCCACGACGATCCTCATCACGCTCGGCTGGACCGTATACAACCTCGCGATGCTCGGCGCCGCGCTGGCCGTCGCGCGCGAGACGAAGCAGGTGCGCGTCACGCACCGCATCGCGATGCGCGTGCCGGCCACGCTGCTGCTCGCCGACGGCACGACCGCCGCCTGCTTCACGAGCGACTACTCGACCGGCGGTCTCGGCCTCGAGGCGGTGCCCGGGCTGTCGCTCGCGGTGGGCGACATGCTGACCGTCTGCGTGACGCGCGGCGATCGCCCGTTCCCGTTCCCGGTGCGCGTGAGCCGCGTGACGCCGACGCACGTCGGCGTGAGCTTCGACGCGCTGACGCTCGAGCAGGAGCGTCAGCTCGTGCAGTGCACTTTCGGCCGCGCCGACGCGTGGCTTGACTGGCATACGTCGACGCAGGCCGACACGCCGCTGCGCGGCCTGAAAGCCGTGCTGCGCATCGGCCTCGACGGCTATGTGCGGATGTACAAGGGTGCGGTGCGCAGCATGCAGGCGCTGCTCGCGCCGAAACTCGACCGGGCGCGCGACTGACGCGGCGCTCACACGGAGTGGTTTAGATGACGTTCTGGAATCTGTATTTCATCCTGAAGTTCGTGCTGTTCGCGACCGGCCATCTGCAGCCGCTGTGGCTGGCCAACCTCGCGTTCGCGCTGGCGCTCGCCGCGAGCGCGCGGGTCCGGCGGCGCGTGTCGCGGATCGTCCGGCAACTCGTCGCGATCGCGATCGCGGTGCCGCTGCTCGCGCACGAGATGCATGCGCCGCCGCTCGCGCGGCTCGCCGAAGCCGCGCGCGAAATGAGCACGTTCCGCGCCGATTACTGGATGGAGCTGCTGCCGCGCCTGCTGCCGCCGTTGCTGGCGTTGACCGTGGCCGGCGTGCTGATCGTCTATTTCATCGTGAACCGCTGGGTGCGCGTCGCCACCTTCGTGCTCGCGGCGCTGATCGTGCTGCCGCTGTGGGAGGCCGGCAGCGGGCTCGTCGCGCGCGGCATCGCGCCGCTGCCGCAGCAGGCGAATGCGGCCGTCGCGCGCGCCGACCAGCCGGAGGATTACAACGCGGCGCTCGCGGCGTTCCGCGCGCAGGAGTCGCAGCGCCAGGTCGCGTTCGGCCATCCCGCCAACGATCCGGCCACGCAGTTCGACGTGATCGTGCTGCACGTGTGCTCGCTGTCGTGGGACGATCTCGACGCCGCGAAGGTGCGCAATCATCCGATGCTGAGCCACTTCGACTACCTGTTCTCGAACTTCAGCACGGCGGCGAGCTACAGCGGGCCGGCGGCGATCCGCGTGCTGCGCGCGAGCTGCGGCCAGGAAGCGCATGCGGACCTGTACAAGAGCGCGCCGCAGCAGTGCCATCTGTTCTCGCAGCTCGCGTCGGCCGGCTACACGGTGCAGACGCTGCTCAACCACGACGGCCATTTCGACAACTTCCTGCAGATCGTCCACGACAACATCGGCGTGCCCGATGCGCCGATGGTGTCGAACGCGGCCGCGCCGGTCGCGATGCACGCGTTCGACGGCTCGGCGATCAAGGACGACTACAGCACGCTCGCGAACTGGTACGCGCAGCGCGCGTCGGTGCCGGGGCCGGTCGCGCTGTACTACAACACGATCAGCCTGCACGACGGCAACCGCGTGGTCGGCAGCGCGCTGACCAGCATCGATTCGTACCCGCAGCGCGCGACCAAGCTGATGAACGACTTCGACCACTTGGCCGACCTGATCGCGCAGTCCGGGCGGCGCGCGGTGATCGTGTTCGTGCCCGAGCATGGCGCCGCGCTGCGCGGCGACCACAACCAGGTCGCCGGCCTGCGCGAGATTCCGACGCCGCGCATCATTCACGGGCCGGTCGGCGTGCGGCTCGTCGGCTTCGCGGGCAATCACGGCACCACGACCGTGATCGATCAGCCCACCAGCTTCCTCGCGCTCGCGCAGCTGCTGTCGAACCTCGTGTCGAACAGCCCGTTCAAGCCGGGCGTGACGCTCGCGCAATATGCGGCCGACCTGCCGCGCACGCGGATGGTGGGCGAGAACGAAGGGACGGTGACGCTGCAGACTGCCGGCGGCTACGCGGTCAAGACTCCGGATGGCGTATGGATCGACGAACAGTGATCAACATCGGCGAAGGCGACGACGACCGCCTGTCGCAACCGAACGACGTGCTGGGGCTCGCGCGGCATCTGCCCGCGCTCGACCCCGCGCGCTACGTGGACGAGCAGGCGCGACGCGCGTTCATCGAGTCGCTCGAACGCTGGCCGACGCTCGCGAAGCTGATGGGATTGACGCGCTGAGTGCGATGAGTGCACCGAGGCCGGCGTGCATGCCGGCCTTGCCGCATGCCGCCGCTCAGTGTGCGTTGCGCTCGGGCTGGCGCGTCCATTCGTGTTCCTCGCCCGGCACCTTGCCGAACGTCTGCGCGGCCCACGCGGCGCGTGCGGCGTCGATCTTCGCGCGCGCGCTCGACACGAAGTTCCATTCGATGAATCGCTCGCCGGGCAGATGCGCGCCGCCGAGCAGCATCACGCGCGCGCCCGACGCGCTCGCGAGCGCGACCGTCGCGCCGGGTTCGAGCACGGCCATCGTCGCCGCGGCGAGCGGCGTGCCGTCGATCGTCAGCTCGCCGTCGACCAGATACACGCCGCGTTCCTCATGCTCGGCGTCGAGCGCGAGCGTCCCGCCGGCCGCGAATTCCGCATAGGCGTAAAGCGTCGGCGAGAACACGGCGACCGGCGACACGAGCCCGAACGCGGTGCCGGCGATCACGCGCACGCTCGCGCCGTCGCGCGTGAACGACGGCAGCGTGTCGGCCGCGTGATGCACGAACGCGGGCTCGACGTCCTCGTGCTCGATCGGCAGCGCGACCCAGGTCTGGATGCCGTGCACCGGCTGTTCGTGCGGCCGGTCCTCGTCGGGCGAGCGCTCCGAGTGGACGATGCCGCGCCCGGCCGTCATCCAGTTCACGTCGCCGGGCACGATCTTTTGCCGGAAGCCGAGGCTGTCGTGATGCATCAGCGAGCCTTCGAACAGGTACGTGACGGTGGCGAGGCCGATGTGCGGATGCGGCAGCACGTCGATGCCGCGACCGGGCGGCAGCACGGCCGGCCCCATTTCGTCGAAGAAGATGAACGGGCCGACGAGCCGGGCCGCGCGCGCGGGCAGCACGCGACGCACGACGAGGTTGCCGATGTCGCTTTCGCGCGGCGTGAGCAGGGTCTTGATCGATGCGGACATGGTGGGGATCTCGTGCGCGGGTGAACTCAGGCGATGGCCGTGTCGATCGTGATCGGATGCGACAGGATCTTGTGGACCGGGCACGCGTTCGCGATCTGCAGCAGGCGCGCGCGCTGTTCGTCCGACAGGTCGCCGTCGAGCGTGATGCGACGCACGATCGTGCTGCCGGCGCTGCCGGCCTCGTGCGCGAGCTTCACGTGGACCTCCGCGAGCGGCCAGCCCTTGCGTTGCGCGTACATCTTCAGCGTGATCGCGGTGCATGCGCCGAGGCTCGACAGCAGCAGCGCGACCGGCGTCGGCGCGGTGTCGCCGCCGCCGAGCGCCACCGGTTCGTCGGCGCGCCATTGATGCACGCCGTCGGTGAAATGGACCAGATAATCGACCGAGCCGATGCTCGCTTCGACGGACAGTTCGCTCATTGCAATTCCAGGTTGGGGTAGGGGGCGGCCGGCGATCGCGTGCCGGGCGTCACGGCTCGAGCAGGCGCTGCAGCCGCAGCTCCTCGAAATCCAGCTCGGATTCTATGCGGTGCAGCACGGCGTCGTCGACGCGGCCGTCGCGATGCAGCGCGAGCAGCGCATCGCGCGACACGCCGACCATCTCGAGCTCGACGCCCAGCATCCGCGCGCGCACCTGCGCCGGCTGCGCGCCGTCGCGGTGGGCGCGCTCGTTGAACGCGACGCGGTTGCGGTATTCGGTGAGCAGCCGCTCGCGCGACGCGCGCTCGAGGCCGTCGCCGTCCGGTCCGCGCGCATCGAGCGCGGCGAGCGCCGCGCCGAACGTGTGCGCGCGCACCGCGTGCTCGGACATCGTGTGGCGCACGGCGGGGCGCAGCTTCAGCACGCGGATCAGCGGCGCGAGCGTGCCGCCCTGGACCACCAGCGTCGCGATGATCAGCAGGAACGTGCTGAACAGGATCAGGTCGCGCGCGGGAAAATCGGCCGGCAGCGCGATCGCGGCGGCGAGGCTCACGACACCGCGCATGCCCGACCAGCCGAGCACGACGGCCTCGCGCCACGACCACGGCGGATGGCCGGCGCGCGGCGCGCGCAGCCGCGCGGGCAGCCACATCGCGACGAACACCCAGACGACGCGTGCGGCGATCGCAGCGGCCGTCGCCGGCAGCGCGACGCGCAGGCCGGCCATCAGCACCGCGCCTTCCTGGTTCACGCGCGCGAGAATCGCGTGCAGCGCGAGGCCGATCAGGATGAACACGAGCGCGTCGAGCACGAACACGACGGCTTCCCAGGTGGCCTTCGCCTTGATCCGCAGATCGGCGCCGAACACGCGGTGCTGGCGCACGCCGAGCACGAGGCCGCAGGTCACGACCGACAGCACGCCCGAGCCGTGCACGGCCTCCGCGATTCCGTAGCTGCCCCACGCCATCGCGAACGTGACGACGATGCCGAGCATCGGCTCGCGCACGCGCTGCAGCACCCAGCACATCGCGTGGCCGCATACGAGCCCGGTCACGATGCCGATCAGCGTGAGCGAGAAGAACAGCGCGGTGGCGCCCGCGGTCGTGATCGTCACCGCCAGCGCGGCGGAGACGGCCATCTGGTACAGCAGCAGGCCCGACGCATCGTTGACGAGGCTTTCGCCTTCGAGCACCGCGACGAGCCGCGCGGGCAGCGGATGGCGTTGCAGGATCGCCTTCGCGGCGACCGCGTCGGGCGGCGACACGATCGCGCCGAGCGTGAAGCATGCGGCCCACGGCAGCGCCGAGTTCGCCGCATGCACGGCGAGCGCGACGGCCACGGTCGTGAACGCCACCGCGCCGAGCGCCAGCGACGCGATCGACGCGAGCTCGTGGCGGAATTCCTTCCACGCGGTATAGAAGCCGCTCGACATCAGCAGCGGCGGCAGCACGGCCGCGAGCAGCAGCGCGGGGTCCATGTCGGGCACCCGCTTGCCGGCGACGGCCACCACGCAGCCGCCGACGAGCAGCACGACGGCCGGCGGAATCGACACGCGCTCGGCGAGCCACGTGAGCGCGCCCGCGCCGCAGATCAACAGCAGCAGGTAATGGAACAGTTCGACGTTGCTCATGCGTGCTATCGGGGTGCGGTGTGGATCACGATGACTTGCGCGCGTTCGTGGTGCGGCAAGGTGCGCTGGCTGCAGGTTGCGTCGCGCCATGCGGCGCTCGGCCGACAACCTGCGGGCATGCGCCGCGCGACGGACGGGAGCCGTTCGCCGGCCAGCAGGCCGGTGAGCGCGAACCGCGGCGGGGCGGGCGAGTTCAATTCGATCGCGCCGTAGAGCACGCCGGCGAGCAGCGAGAAGACAGACGGTTTCATGGAGGCGGGTGTCGTGATCGCCGGGCGGCGGCGCAAGGGCTTCGTCAAAGTTTTGAAAGCGTATCGGGTTTGCGGGAAGAAAAAAAGGGCGGACTGCCGAGACGGACGGCGCGTCCGGCGAGGCCGAGACCGATGGCGAGCGCGGCAAGGATCACGTTCGCGTGTGGGTGCGGATGAGGTCACGCACGGTCACGCCGACGTTCTCGCCCGACGCTGTGTGATGGAAGCGCCGTCGTTCAGACGTCCGCAACTTCGTGCAGATAACGCCGACGTGCTGTTCGATGTCGCCCCGATGCACGAGCCGGCCGCACCGCGCACGGCTATGCCGGATATCACGAGACGACCGGCCGTTTGCCGGGCGAATTCGAAAAAGTGAATCGTCAAAATCCGCTCGACGGGCTCAACCGGTTCCCCGATCATGCGGAAACGCTTTCCGGGCGGACGACGAACCGCAGCGCAGCATGATGCCGCGGCGTGGCCGCGCGGCACCGGACCGCGTACCGGCGCGAGCACGTCGTCGAGCGCGACGGCGAGCTTCGCGACGAACGAGGTCCGCAACCGCGGGCGCTGCTCGCTTCGGTTCACTCGACAATTTTTTCGTGCCTCTCGGTCCGACCGCGGCACGCGTGCCTGCAGCCGCCCCGACGCCCGACGCTGCACACCCACCGCCCGGCGACGGCCCGTTTCGATGACGATGCAACAACAGGAAACTTCGTGATGCAATCCATTCACTCCATGCTGGTCGCCGCGCTGATCGCGGGCGGCCTCGCGCTCGCGCCGGCCGCGTTCGCGAAGCCGCCGGTGCCGCCGGCCGTCACGCCGACGCTTGCCGTCGGTGCGCAGTACGACACCACGCACGTGTACGTCGCGCCCGAGGACTTCGCGCGCTTCACCGACAGCTTCGTCGCGACGTTCGGCGGCAGCAAGTCGAAGCAGGGCGTGTTCCAGGTCACACCGACGCCGAGCCGGACGATGTCGCAGCTCGTGTTCACGCCGGTCGGCACGCTTTCGGTGTTCGGCTTCAAGACGCCGGTGCCCTGGCCGTTCGGCGCCGAGCGCACCGGCTATCTGGTGACCGACATGGACGCGGCGGTGAAGGTCGCGCGCGAGCACGGCGCGGACGTGATCGTCGACACGTTCGCCGATCCGATCGGCCGCGATGCGCTCGTCTCGTGGCCCGGCGGCGTGAACATGCAGCTGTACTGGCACAACCAGGCGCCGCACTACGACGCGCTGCAGAGCGTGCCGGAGAATCGCGTGTACGTGTCGCCGCAAAGCATGCGCAAGTTCGTGCACGACTTCGTGAAGTTCTCGAAAGGCAAGGTGGTGTCCGACGATGCCAACGCGCCCGGCATCGAAATCGGCCGGCCGAACGACACGTATCGGCGCATCCGCATCGAATCGGGTTTCGGCAAGATGACCGTGCTCGTCACCGACGGGCAGTTGCCCTATCCGTTCGGCCGCGAGATGACCGGCTACGCGGTCGCCGATCTCGCCGCGACGCTGCAGAAGGCGCAAGCCGCCGGCGTGACCGTGCTCGTGCCGCCGTTCGCATCGGACGGCCGCGACGCGGCGCTCGTGAAGTTCCCGGGCGGCTACATCGCCGAAATCCACGCGAGCGCGACGCGATGAAGCACGAGGACACGATCCTGGCCGCGGTGGCCGGCTTTGTCGACACGCTGAGCTTCGTCGCGCTGTTCGGGCTGTTCACCGCGCACGTGACCGGCAACTTCGTGCTGATCGGTGCGGGCATCGCGGGCTTCGGCCAGGGCGTCGTGCTCAAGCTCAGCGTGTTTCCGGCGTTCGTGTGCGGCGTGATCGCGGCGAGCCTGATCGCGCGCTCGATGTCCGCGCGGCCCGCGTGGCAGGGCGCGCGCGTGCTGCATACGGTGCAGGCCGTGCTGCTGCTCGGCTTCTGCGCGGCCGGCTGGTGGGCGACGCCCGTCACGCAGCCCGACGCGCTGCCGGCGCTCGTCGCGGGCATCGTCGGCACGTTCGCGATGGGCGTGCAGAACGCGCATGCGCGGGTGATCCCGCGCGCCGCCGGCGTGCCGAATACGGTGATGACCGGCAACGTCACGCAGGCGATCCTCGACGTCGTCGAGCTGTACTCGCGCGGCACGGCCGACGCCGCGCGTGCGACCGCACGCGCGCGCTTCGGCAAGATGCTGCCGGCGATCGTCGCGTTCGCATTCGGCGCGGCGTGCGGCGCGCTCGGGTTCCGCTACGTCGGTTTTCTCGCGCTGCTCGCGCCGGCCGCCGCGCTCGCGGTGCTCGCGCTCGGCGCGGCGCCGCAGGAGCGTGCGTGACGGGGCCGCGCGTGCGCGCTTCGTGATTGGCAGGTTTGCCAGCGCGGCTGGCCGCGCTCGCGTTTCGTTGCGGTAGCGCGCGACGATCGGCGGCCGAACGTCGCGGTGCCGGGTCCGGTCGGGAAGGGCCGGTCGTGTGCCGGAATCCATGTGCAACCGCGTGCTGACTGCACGGCCGTCAGCGCCGCTGACCGACATGCTCGAGGCCGCGCAACGCCGGGCCGGCGACGCTAGCGCGCAGGCACGATGCTCACCACGCTCGTGCCGATTCGAAGCAAGCGCGGTGACGCATGCGCCACGGCGCGGCAGATGAAAAAAGGGCAGCCGCGACGGGCTGCCCTTGGTTCGACCGGCCGGCGTGGTGGCCGGTCCGGTCGTGACGATGCTGCGTGTTACAGGTTCGGCGACAGCGCGAGCGCGTTCGTCAGGTCGCCCATCGGCTGTGCGCCGTTCGCCTTCAGCGCGTCGTCGCGCTGTTGCAGGCCCGCGAGGCGCGGCAGCGAGAAGCGGCGCGTGATGAAGCGCAGGATCGAGCCGGTGTCGTACTGCGTATGGTCGACGAAGCCCTTCTTCGCGAACGGCGACACGATCAGCGCCGGAATGCGCGTGCCCGGGCCCCAGCGGTCGCCGCTCGGCGGTGCGGCGTGATCCCAGAAGCCGCCGTTCTCGTCGTAGGTGACGATCACGACCATGTTCTTCCACTGCGGGCTGGCCTGCAGGTGCGCGATCACGTCGGCGATGTGCTGGTCGCCGGACGTGACGTCCGTGTAGCCCGGGTGCTCGTTCAGGTTGCCTTGCGGCTTGTAGAACGTGACCTGCGGCAGCGTGCCCGCGTCGATCGCCTTGATGAAGTCCGCGCCGTTCGCGCCGCCGTCGAGCAGATGCTGCGCACGGTTCGCGGTGCCCGGCGCCTGGTTCGCGTAGTAGTTGAACGGCTGATGGTGCGGCTGGAAGTTCGGCGTCGACAGATCGGCGCCGTAGATCACGTTCGACGTGCCGTTCTGGCTCGCCTGCAGCGCCTGGCCCCACGCGCCCGAATACCATGCCCACGACACGCCCGCGCCGGTCATCAGGTCGCCGATGTTGGTCGTCGTCTGCGGCGGCATCGTCGACGGGTTCGCCGGGTCGGCGAGCAGCGGATCGCCGCCGGTGGCAGCCTTGTTGCCGCTCGGCTGGTAGGCCGGCTGCATCGTGTTCACGCCGTAGAAGTCGGGCGTGAGCGCGCCGTCGTTGACGAACTTCGGCGGGCCGCTCAGCGCGGAGGCCGGCGAGTTCGACGCGACCTGCAGCGACTTGCCGTCGGCGTTGAGCACCGCGATCTTGCCGGCCGCGACGCTCTTGTCGGCGTTCGGGTAGTACGGTGCGCACGCGCAGACCAGGTACTGGTGGTTCAGGAACGAACCGCCGAACGCGCCCATGAAGAAGTTGTCGGCCAGCACGTACTGCTGCGCGAGCTTCCACAGCGGCAGCTTCGACGGATCGGGCGTGTAGTGGCCCATCGTCAGGCCGCCCGCATCGGTCCAGGCGGCGTACATGTCGTTCTTGCCGCCGTCGATCTGCATCTGGTCCTGATAGAAGCGGTGCACGATGTCGCGCGTCGCGATGCTCATCGGCTGGTTGAAGCCCTTCGGATCGTCGATCGCGAACGGCGCGTTCGGCAGGTTCGCCGTCATCGCCTCGGTGACCGCCGGCGTGATGCCCGTCGCGGTCAGGCCGCCCCAGACCTTCGGCAGCGTCGCGAGCGTCGAGCCGTCGCGGTCCTTCTGCACCGAGTTCGCGGCCGTCGCGTTCTGCAGGCCGTTCGCGCCCGGGAAGTTGCCGTACAGGTTGTCGAAGCTGCGGTTTTCCGCGTAGATCACGACGACGTTCTTGACGGCCGACAGACCCTGTTGCGTGACATCGTCGCCGCCGCAGGCGGTCAGGCTCAGCGCGGCCGCGAGCGCGATCGGCGTACAGCGAATCCAGGCGTGCTTCTTCATGCGTTTTTCTCTCTCGTCGTTTGTCACGTGTGGGAACCGGGTGGTGTTCGGCCGGCGCGGACGCGGCGTGGCATCGACCGGCTGCGCGCATTATCTGGAACCCATTTGACAGGCTGGTGTAGGGCTGCTTTCAATTCGCTGTCGGCTTACCGTCATGCGACCGTCATGCAACTGACATAAGCTCCGGCCGATCGACCACCGCTACAAGAAGAACGACGATGCACAGCCTTCCGAACTCCCGCGCGTCAGCGCGATCGTTGCTGCCGGCCATGGCGGCGCTGCTCGCGGCCGGCGCGCTCGCCGCCCTGGCCGGGTGCGACGCGCGGCCCGCCGCGACTGCCGCGGCCACAGCGGTCATTTCCGCCGCCCAGGCCGCGCCGGCCGCGCCGACGCTCGCACCGGCGGTCGCGCCGCCCAATCAGCCGCAGAGCCGCGCGCAGGTGTTCGAGGGCGTGAAGCAGATGACGGCGCTCGGCAAGCAGCTGTTCTTCGATCCGTCGCTGTCGGGCTCGGGCAAGCTCGCGTGCGCGTCGTGCCACAGCCCCGACCATGCGTTCGGGCCGCCGAACGCGCTGTCGGTGCAGCTCGGCGGCGACGACATGCATCGCACCGGTTTTCGCGCGGCGCCGTCGCTGAAGTACCTGCGCGGGATCCCGCCGTTCAGCGAGCACTTCCACGATTCGCCGGACGAAGGCGACGAGAGCATCGACGCGGGGCCCACGGGCGGCCTGACGTGGGACGGCCGCGTCGATACGCGCGACGCGCAGGCGCGCATCCCGCTCACGTCGCCGTTCGAGATGAGCAGCTCGCCCAAGCGCGTCGCGCAGGCCGTGCGCGCGGCGCCGTATGCGGACGCGTTCCGCCGCGCGTTCGGCGACCCGGTGCTCGCCGACGATCAGGCGACCTTCGCCGCGGTGCTGCGCGCGCTCGACGCGTTCCAGCAGCAGCCGGCGCTGTTCGATCCGTACACGAGCAAGTACGACGCGTATCTCGCCGGCCGTGCGAAGCTCACGCCGGCCGAACTGCACGGCTTGCAGCTGTTCAACGACGAGCGCAAGGGCAACTGCGCGAGCTGTCACGTGAGCCAGCGCACGCTCGAAGGCGGCCCGCCGCAATTCAGCGATTTCGGGCTGATCGCGATCGCGGTGCCGCGCAACCGCGCGCTGGCCGTCAATCGCGACGCGCGCTTCCACGATCTCGGCGCGTGCGGGCCGCAGCGCACCGACCTGAAGGGCCGCGACGAATTCTGCGGGCTGTTCCGCACGCCGTCGCTGCGCAACGTGGCGTTGCGCAAGACCTTCTTCCACAACGGCGTGTACCACTCGCTCGACGACGTGCTGCGCTTCTACGCCGAGCGCGACATCCATCCGGAGAAGTTCTATCCGGTCGTGCACGGCAAGGTGCAGATCTACGACGACCTGCCGAAACGCTACTGGCCGAACATCAATCGCGAGCCGCCGTTCGACCGCAAGCGCGGCGACGCGCCCGCGCTGAACGCCGCCGAGATCAAGGATGTGATCGCGTTCCTGAACACGCTGACCGACGGATATCAACCCGTGGCCGATCACGCGGCGCGCTGAGCGCAGCGCACGCGGCACGCATGCTATGCTCGCTCGCTGACAGGCGTGGCGAGTGGCGCGTGCCGGTTCGGCGGCCGCCGGTTTGCCGGCTGGCCAGCCGCCGGCGCACCGGCCGCGCGCCGCGCCGTTCGATCGAACATCCAAGGAGAACAACACATGTCGATGCGTGCATCCCTTTCCGTCGTCACGCGCGTGCTGGCCGGCGTCGCGTGCGCAGCCGCGCTGCTGCCCGCCCATGCGCAAAGCAACCTGGGCTTTCTGAACGACACGCCGCTGACCTATTTCAGCAACGCCGACCAGGAGTCGCTGGCCGACGCCGTCGCGCACGCGCGCGACACCAGCAAGGACGGCCAGACGTCGACGTGGCGGAGCAGCAGCAGCGGCACGCAGATCGTGGCGAAGCTCACGCCGTCGACGAGCCACAGCGACGGCCGCACGTGCCGCGAGGTCGTGACGGAGATTGCCGCGAAGGGCCAGACGCTGACGCTCAAGCCGTTCTACTGCAAGACGGCCGCGGGCGCGTGGCAGTTGCAGAAGCGCTGAGCGCACGCGCAATGACGCGCGGCGGCGCGACGCGCACGGTGTCGTGCGGCGTCGTGATCCTCGATACGGCGGGCCGCGTGTTCCTTGCGCATGCGACGGACACCACGCACTGGGACATCCCGAAAGGGCAGGGCGAGCCCGGCGAGACGCCGGCCGATGCGGCGCTGCGTGAGCTGCGCGAGGAAACCGGCGTCGAACTGGCGGCGGCGCGGCTCGTCGATCTCGGCCGCTTCGCCTATCGCCACGACAAGGATCTGCATCTGTTCGCGGTGCAGGTCGCGGACGACGAGATCGATCCCGCGCGCTGCACGTGCACGTCGCTGTTCCCGAGCCGTCGCGACGGCTCGCTGATTCCCGAGATGGACGCGTACCGGTGGACCGCGCCCGACGAAATCGACGCGTATGCGAGCCGTAGCCTCGCGCGGCTGTTTCACACGGCGTTGCCGCTCGCGGATGTGCAGCGCCGGCTCGCGGGCGGGTGACCCCGGCGGCGCGGCCTTGTGTGCAGGCAATGAAAAAACGGCCCGAAGGCCGTTTTTTTTTCGATCGTGCGACATGCGTCGCGGCGATCGCGCGATGTGCGCCGCAGGCCACCGGCCCGCGCGCGCAATGGCCCGTCAGGCCGGCTTGCCCCAGCTGTCGCGCAGCCCGACGATGCGGTTGAACACCGGCTTGCCCGGCTTCGAGTCGATGCGATCGGCGACGAAATAGCCGTGGCGCTCGAACTGCAGGCGCGTTTCCGGCGCGACGTCGCCGGCGCCCGGTTCGACGTAGGCCTGCGTGACCTTCTTCGAATTCGGGTTGAGCGCGTCGAGGAAGTTCGCGCCGCCTGCGTCCGGGTGCGGCTCCTTGAACAACCGGTCGTAGATCCGCACTTCGGCCGGCTGTGCGTGCTTCGCGCTGACCCAGTGGATGTTGCCCTTGACCTTGTAGTTGTTCGCGCCGTCGGTGCCCGACTTGCTGTCCGGGAAGTAGTTGCAGTGCACGGCCGTCACGTTGCCGTCGGCGTCCTTGTCGAAACCCGTGCATTCGACCACGTAGCCGTAGCGCAGGCGCACCTTGTTGCCCGGGAACAGCCGGAAATAGCCCTTCGGCGGAGCTTCGGCGAAGTCGTCACGCTCGATCCACAGCTCGCGCGAGATCGGGAACGTGCGCACGCCGCGATCCGGATGATGCGGATGCACGGGCGCCGTGCAGGCTTCCTCGAGGTCTTCCGGATAGTTGTCGATCACGAGCTTCAGCGGATCGAGCACGCCGACCGTACGCGCCGCCTTGTCGTCGAGGTCGTCGCGCAGCGCGCCTTCGAACACGCTCATGTCGATCCACGAGTCGACCTTCGTCACGCCGATCCGCTCGCAGAACAGCTGGATGCTCTCCGGCGTGAAGCCGCGCCGGCGAATCCCGACGATGGTCGGCATGCGCGGGTCGTCCCAGCCTTCGACGTGGCCTTCGGTCACCAGTTGCAGCAGCTTGCGCTTGCTGGTGATCGCGTACGTGAGGTTCAGCCGCGAGAATTCGATCTGTTGCGGCAGCGGCCGCGTGAACACGCCGGCTTCGGCGAGCTCGTTGAGCACCCAGTCGTACAGCGGACGGTGATCCTCGAATTCGAGCGTGCACAGCGAATGCGTGATGCCTTCGAGCGCATCCGAGATGCAGTGCGTGTAGTCGTACATCGGATACACGCACCATGCGTCGCCGGTGCGATAGTGGTGCGCGTAGCGGATCCGGTAGATCACCGGGTCGCGCATGTTCATGTTCGGCGACGCCATGTCGATCTTCGCGCGCAGCACGTGCTCGCCTTCCTTGAACTCGCCGGCCTTCATCCGGCGGAACAGGTCGAGGTTTTCCTCGGGCGAACGGTCGCGATACGGCGACGGCTTGCCGCCTTCGGTCAGCGAGCCGCGGTTCGCGCGCATTTCGTCCGCGCTCTGGCTGTCGACGTACGCCTTGCCGCGCTGGATCAGCAGCTCGGCGAACTCGTAGAGCTTGTCGTAGTAGTCGCTCGCGAAATACTGATGATCGACCGCGTCCTTGCGCCAGTCGAAGCCGAGCCAGCGCACCGCGTCGACGATCGAGTCGACGTATTCGACGCTTTCCTTTTCCGGGTTCGTGTCGTCGAAGCGCAGGTGGCACACGCCGCCGTAGTCGCGTGCGACGCTGAAGTTCAGGCAGATGCTCTTCGCATGGCCGATGTGCAGATAGCCGTTCGGCTCGGGCGGGAAGCGCGTCTCGACGCGGCCGCCCCATTTGCCGGTGCGGTTGTCGTCGTCGATGATGTTGCGGATGAAATTGGAAGCCGCGGGGGCGTCGTTACGTTCGGTGCTCATGCGGTTGGCGTCAGGTTGTGTCGGCGCGTCGCGCCGGTTTAATCCTGCAATTCTACCTGACCGGGGTCCGTCCCGCGCGGGTTGCGGCGCCGCTCGCGCCGGGGCGCGCCGCGCAACGCAGTATCTCGATAGTGTGTCGGCTGTAACACGAGGTAAATCGGTTTGCCGCGTGTGTTCGGCTGTTTCTATGATGGCTTTACCGATTCGACGCCGCCATTCGTATTATTTGCCGGCGAAAGGAAGCCAACAATCATGATGAAGCAGACCACTTTTCTCGTTCGTACCGCCGTGATCGTCGCGGCCCTGTCCCAACTCGGCGCATGCGCGATGACGCACACGCAGCGCAACGCCGGCATCGGCGCGGCCGCGGGCGGCGCGCTCGGTTATCTCATTACCGGCGGCCCGATCGGCACGGTCGCAGGCGCGGCGGCCGGCGGCCTGGTCGGCGCCGGCGTGCGTTGAGCGAAGCCGGCGCATGAGCGCCGGCCGCTCGTGACGGCGCGCGCGGCACGCGACGCACCGGTTTCCCGCGTATCCATTCCGCAATTCGACAGGCAGCAATCAGGGAGGAGCGGATGTGCGACACTTCGTCGGCCTCACATAACGATTTCATTCGTCGACGAAACCTTCATGAGCGATTCACTCGTGTTCGTGCTGCCGGGCTACGCCAACTCCGGCCCGCTGCATTGGCAAAGCCGCTGGGAGCGGGCCGACGCGCGCTTCGTGCGCGTGGCGATGCCCGATTGGAACCACGCATTCCGTAACGGCTGGTGTCTCGCGCTCGACCGCGCGATCGACGCCGCGCGCGGCCCGGTGACGATTGCCGCGCACAGCCTCGGCACGTTGACCACGGCCTGGTGGGCCACCCGCTATGCGCGGCCAGCCGCGTTGGCGAAGGTGCGCGGCGCGCTGCTGGTCGCGTTGCCCGATCCGGCCGGGCCCGCATTTCCGGCCGACGCGCACGGCTTCGGGCCGGTGCCGCACGAACGGCTGCCGTTTCCGACCCGCGTGGTCGCGAGCAGCGACGATCCGTACGGCTCGATTTCATTCGCACGCGGTTGTGCGCAGGCGTGGGGCAGTGTGTTCCACGATCTCGGCCCGCGTGGTCATATCAATGCGGACAGCGGGCTCGGCGACTGGCCTGACGGGCGCCGCTGGCTCGACGCGCTGGGCGGTGGGGCGGAACGCGGCTGACGCGTGCGTGCCGAGTGCCGAGTGCCGGCCGTCGCGCCGGCCGGGCGCGAACTGCGGATCATCGGCTGGGGGGCACTACGCGCCGCTCACGCCGCAACGGATTAGCTGGCGCTCGCCATGCGGCACACGTTGCGCCGCACCGATCGGCTCCCGCACGCCGCTGACACCGCGAGCGCCGCACCGCGTCCGCGACATACTCAGATCGCCTGCTTCGCGCGCAACGCCGCGATGCGCGAGTCGTCGTAGCCGAGCATGTCGCGCAGCACGTCTTCGGTCTGCGCGCCGAGCAGCGGCGGGGCCGTACGCGCGTCGGGCGGCGTCGCGCTCATCCGGATCGGATTGCGCACCAGCTTCACGTCGGCGCCGCACGGGTGCGGCAGCGACACCTGCATCCCGCGCGCGACCACCTGCTCGTTGGCGAACACTTCGTCGAGTTCGTTGATCGGCCCGCACGGCACGCCGGCCGCTTCGAGCGCGGCGATCCAGTCGGTCTTGCCGCGCGTCTTCACCATCTCCGCGAGGATCGGCACCAGCGTGTCGCGATGGCGCACGCGCGACGGGTTGGTCGCGAACCGCTCGTCGAGCGCGAGCTCCGGCCGGCCGCCGGCCTCGACGAACTTGCGGAACTGCCCGTCGTTGCCGACCGCGACGATGATCCAGCCGTCGCTCGTCTGGAACGTCTGGTACGGCACGATGTTCGGATGCGCATTGCCCCAGCGCACCGGCGGCTTGCCGCTCGCGAGGAAGTTGGTGTTCATGTTCGCGAGCAGCGCGACCTGCACGTCGAGCAGCGCCATGTCGATGTGCTGGCCTTCGCCCGTGCGGTCGCGGTGCGCGAGCGCGGCGAGCACCGCGATCGTCGCATAGAGGCCGGTGGCGAGATCGGCGATCGCGACGCCGGCCTTCTGCGGGCCGCCGCCCGGCTCGCTGTCGCGCTCGCCGGTGATGCTCATGAAGCCGCCGATCCCCTGCACGATGAAGTCGTAGCCCGCGCGATGCGCGTACGGGCCCGTCTGGCCGAAGCCGGTGACCGAGCAGTAGACCAGGTCGGGCTTCACCGCGCGCAGCGATTCGTAGTCGAGCCCGTACTTCTTCAACTGCCCGACCTTGTAGTTCTCCAGCACGACGTCGCTTTGCGCGGCGAGCTCGCGCACGATCTGCTGGCCTTCCGGCGTCGCGATGTCGACCGTCACCGAGCGCTTGTTGCGGTTCGCCGCGAGATAGTACGCGGCCTCGGCGGTGTCGGCGCCGTTCGCGTCCTTCAGGTACGGCGGCCCCCAGTGGCGCGTGTCGTCGCCGGCGCCGGGGCGCTCGACCTTGATCACGTCCGCACCGAAGTCGGCAAGCGTCTGCGCGCACCACGGGCCCGCGAGCACGCGGGTGAGGTCCAGCACGCGGATATGGCTCAGGGCACCCATCGTCGATTCGTCTCCTGTCATGGCTCGCCGCGGCCGGCGAAGGATTGGCATGCCGAGCATCTTAAGGCGAATCGTCCCGGCCGGTGGCCCATTCCGGTCGTCCGGCGAGGCGGGCCGCTGCCGTCTGCGGCCGCCGGTCTCTATCGTATAATCGACCGTTTACGATATTCGCCCGCCGTGCGTCCGCGAGGACGGCCGGCGCTTGAAGCCGTCTTAGCCAGACATTCCCCGCACGCCATGAAAGCTGCCGAAATCCGCGAGAAATTCCTCAAATTCTTCGAATCGAAGGGCCATACGATCGTCCGCTCGTCGAGCCTCGTGCCCGGTAACGACCCCACGCTGATGTTCACCAACTCGGGCATGGTCCAGTTCAAGGACGTGTTCCTCGGCACCGATCAGCGCCCGTACACGCGCGCGACCACCGCGCAGCGCAGCGTGCGCGCCGGCGGCAAGCACAACGACCTCGAGAACGTCGGCTACACGGCGCGCCACCACACGTTCTTCGAGATGCTCGGCAACTTCTCGTTCGGCGACTACTTCAAGCACGACGCGATCCGCTTCGCGTGGGAGCTGCTGACGACCGTCTACCAGCTGCCGAAGGACAAGCTGTGGGTGACCGTCTATCAGGAAGACGACGAGGCGTACGACATCTGGGCGAAGGAAGTCGGCGTGCCGGCCGAGCGCATCATCCGCATCGGCGACAACAAGGGCGCGCGTTACGCGTCGGACAACTTCTGGACGATGGGCGACACCGGCCCGTGCGGCCCGTGCACCGAGATCTTCTACGACCACGGCCCGGACGTCTGGGGCGGCCCGCCGGGATCGCCCGAGGAAGACGGCGACCGCTACATCGAGATCTGGAACCTCGTGTTCATGCAGTTCAACCGCGACGCGCAGGGCAACATGACGCGCCTGCCGAAGCAGTCGGTCGACACCGGCATGGGCCTCGAGCGCCTCGCCGCGGTGCTGCAGCACGTGCACAGCAACTATGAAATCGACCTGTTCCAGAACCTGATCAAGGCCGCCGCGCGCGTGACCGAGACCGCCGATCTGAACAACAACTCGCTGAAGGTGATCGCCGATCACATCCGCGCGTGCTCGTTCCTGATCGTCGACGGCGTGATCCCCGGCAACGAAGGCCGCGGCTACGTGCTGCGCCGGATCGTGCGCCGCGCGATCCGCCACGGCTACAAGCTCGGCCGCAAGGGCGCGTTCTTCCACAAGCTGGTGGCCGATCTGGTCGCCGAGATGGGCGCCGCGTATCCGGAGCTCAAGGAAGCCGAGCAGCGCGTGACCGACGTGCTGCGCCAGGAAGAGGAGCGCTTCTTCGAAACGATCGAGCACGGGATGTCGATCCTCGAGGCGGCGCTCGCCGACGTCGAGGCGAAGGGCGGCAAGGTGCTCGACGGCGAACTCGCGTTCAAGCTGCACGACACCTACGGCTTCCCGCTCGATTTGACCGCCGACGTGTGCCGCGAGCGCGGCATGACGGTCGACGAGCCGGCGTTCGACGACGCGATGGCGCGTCAGCGCGAGCAGGCGCGCGCGGCCGGCAAGTTCAAGGCCACGCAGGGCCTCGAATACACGGGCGCGAAGACGACCTTCCACGGCTACGAGGAAATCGCGTTCGACGACGCGAAGGTCGTCGCGCTGTACGTCGAAGGGTCGTCGGTCGGCGAAGTGAAGGCCGGCCAGGATGCGGTCGTCGTGCTCGACCACACGCCGTTCTACGCGGAATCGGGCGGCCAGGTCGGCGACCAGGGCGTGCTCGCGAACGCCGCGACGCGCTTCGCGGTGGCCGACACGCTGAAGGTGCAGGCCGACGTGATCGGCCACCACGGCACGCTCGAGCAGGGCACGCTGAAGGTCGGCGACGTGCTGCGCGCGGAGATCGACGCGCAGCGCCGCGCCCGCACGCAGCGCAACCACTCGGCGACCCACCTGATGCACAAGGCGCTGCGCGAAGTGCTCGGCGCGCACGTGCAGCAGAAGGGTTCGCTCGTCGATGCGGACAAGACCCGCTTCGACTTCGCGCACAACGCGCCGCTGACCGACGACGAAATCCGTCGCGTCGAGCAGATCGTCAACGACGAAATCCTGGCCAACGCGCCGGGCATCGTGCGCGTAATGCCGTACGACGAAGCGGTGAAGGGCGGCGCGATGGCGCTGTTCGGCGAGAAGTACGGCGACGAAGTGCGCGTGCTCGACCTCGGCTTCTCGCGCGAGCTGTGCGGCGGCACGCACGTGCAGCGCACCGGCGACATCGGGCTGTTCAAGATCGTCGTCGAAGGCGGCGTCGCGGCCGGCATCCGCCGCGTCGAGGCGATCACCGGCGACAACGCGGTGCGCTACGTGCAGGAACTCGACGCGCGCGTGAACGAAGCCGCGGCCGCGCTGAAGGCGCAGCCGTCGGAGCTCACGCAGCGCATCGCGCAGGTGCAGGAGCAGGTGAAGTCGCTCGAGAAGGAGCTCGGCGCGCTGAAGTCGAAGCTCGCGTCGAGCCAGGGCGACGAGCTCGCGCAGCAGGCCGTCGAAGTGGGCGGCGTGTTCGTGCTGGCGGCGACGCTCGACGGCGCGGACGCGAAGACGCTGCGCGAGACGGTCGACAAGCTCAAGGGCAAGCTGAAGAGCGCGGCGATCGTGCTGGCGGCCGTCGAAGGCGGCAAGGTCAGCCTGATCGCGGGCGTCACGCCCGAGGCGAGCAAGAAGGTCAAGGCCGGCGAGCTCGTGAACTTCGTCGCGCAGCAGGTCGGCGGCAAGGGCGGCGGCCGCCCCGACATGGCGCAGGCGGGCGGCACGGAACCGGCGAACCTGCCGGGCGCGCTCGCGGGCGTGAAGGGCTGGATCGAAGCGCGTCTTTGATCGCTTGATCGTTGCCGACGGCGCGATGCGGTCTCGCTGACCGCGTCGCGCGTCTTGGGGAAAGCGACCCGTTCGGCGTTGGCCGGACGGGTCGCTTTGTTTTTTGCGGTGGGGTGGGGGCGGTGAGGTGGGGTTCGGCTGGGCGGCGGCCGGTTGGGTTTGGCTAGGCCCGGTAGGGCTCGGTGAGGCCCGGTTCGATTCGGCCCGGCGCGATTCGGTTCGGCTCGGTTCGGTTCGGCTCGCCCCGGCGCGGTTCGGCTCAATCCGATCAGGTCCGGTGGTTCGGCTCGTGCCGGCTCGATTCGATTCCGTCCGGCCGGCTCTGCTCGACTCGACTTGATTCGATTCGGCCAAGCCCAGCCTAGGCCTGCGAAGGCCGCCCGCCGCGTCCCCGCCTCAGACCGGCACAGCCACCGCCGCGACCCCCGCATCGACCGGCCGCCGCGCGCCCTCCGCGAGCGCATCGCGCAGCGCGGCCAGCGCGGCCGACGCGTACCCGTGCCGCCATGCGAGCAGCGTGTCGATGCCTTCGAATTCGACGATCGTATGGGCCGCGACGTTGTCGGTATGCGGCTGCAGCTCGAGCACCGAGCGCGGTGCGACCGCGACGCCCGCGCCGGCCGCGACGCACGCGACGATCGCATGATACGACCCGAGCTCGAGCACGCGCGCCGGCTTCATTCCCTGCGCCGCATACCATTGCTCGACGTATTTCCGGTACGTGCAGCCGCGCTCGAACGCGACCAGCGTCGGCAGCATCACGTCGCGCGGCGTGCGCACCGGCGGATGGCCGCGCGGCGTCAGCAGCACGAGGTCCTCGCGATAGATCGGCACCGTCTCGAACGTGTCTGGCAGCGTGTCCGGCGCCGGTGGCCGCGCGAACAGCGCGGCGTCGATCTCGAAGTCGCGCACCTTGTCGATCAGCCAGCCGCTCGTGCCGGTGACGAGCTCCAGCGACACGGCCGGCCACGCATGGTGGTAGCGCGCCAGCACGGCCGGCAGCCGGCTCGCGGCCGTGCTCTCCATCGTGCCGAGCCGCAGCCGCCCGCGCGGCGTATCTTCGCGCACCGCGTCGCGCGCCTCGTCGGCCAGCGCGAGCAGTCGCTCCGCGTACGGCAGCAGCGTGTGGCCGGCCGGCGTCAGCACGAGCCGGCGGCCGTCGCGCACGAACAGCGCAGCGCCCAGCTCCTCCTCGAGCTGCTTGATGCGCGTCGTCACGTTCGACTGCACGCGATTGAGCTTCGCCGCCGCACGCGTCACGCCGTTCTCGCGCACGACGGCGCGGAAAATCGCCAGCGCGGCCAGGTCCATGGTTCTCTCCGGGAGATAGGTGGATTCTCGATTATTCATTTTTCGAGAAGGGTCGGTCAAGCTACGATGAAGCTCTTCCGATTCCTGTTCCGGCCGGCGCGCGCCGCGCGCGGCCGCCGCCGCCATGTCCCGTTCCGATGCTCACACCGCCGCCCGTGCCCGCCCGTCAGCCGATGCCGACCGCCGCGCGCGCACGGCCGCGCTCGCCTGCATGGTCGGGCTCGCGGTCGCGCTCGGCGTCGGGCGCTTCGCGTTCACGCCGCTGCTGCCGCTGATGCTCGCCGACGGCTCGATCGGCCTGCGGGCCGGCAGCTGGCTCGCGTCGGCGAACTACGCCGGGTATTTCGTCGGCGCGCTCAGCTGCGCGGCGCTGCCCGTCGCGCCCGCGCGCATGGTCCGGTTCGGGCTGGCGGCCACCGTGCTGCTGACCGCCGCGATGGGCGTCGGCCACCTGCTGCCCGCGTGGCTCGCGGTGCGTTTCGTCGCCGGCGTGGTCAGCGCTTGGACCTTCGTGTTCGTGTCGCAATGGGGCTTGCGGCGGCTCGCCGAACTGCACGCGCCCGAATGGAGCGGGGTGATCTATGCGGGGCCCGGCGTCGGCATCGTGCTGACGGGGCTGATCGGCGGCGCACTGGCCGGCCACCGCGCAGCGCCGGGCTGGCTGGGGTTCGCGGCGCTGTCGGCGCTGCTGTCGGCGGCGATCTGGCGCACGTTCGGCCGCGCGCCGGCACCGGTGGCCCCAGCCGCGGCGGTAGCCCCAGCCCCAGCCCCAGCCGCGTCGGCGGTGCCGGCCGCGCACACGCCGGCCGCCGCGGTGACGCCTGCCGCAGTGCCAGCCACCGCCGCGCCGGCCCCTACCGCGCCAGCCCCCACCGCGCCGCCCGACGCACGCCGCCGTCGCGCCGACGCCGCATGGCTCGTCGCGCTGTACGGGATGCCGGGCTTCGGCTACATCATCACCGCGACGTTCCTGCCGGTGATCGCGCGCGCCGCGCTGCCGGCCGGCTCGCCGTGGCCCGACCTGTTCTGGCCGATGTTCGGTGCGGCGCTGATCGTCGGCGCGATCGCCGCCGCGCGGCTGCCCGGCCACTGGGACAACCGCCTGCTGCTCGCCGCCGGCTGCGCGACGCAGGCGCTCGGGATCGCGGCGGGCATCGTGTGGCCGAACGCTGCCGGCTTCTCGATCGGCAGCGTGCTGCTCGGCCTGCCGTTCACCGCGATCACGCTGTTCGCGATGCGCGAGGCGCGGCGCCTGCACGGCGAGCGCGCGGCCGGACTGATGGGCTATGCGACCGCGTCGTACGGCGTCGGCCAGATCCTCGGGCCGCTCGTCGCGGCGCCGCTCGCCGCGCGGTTCGGGTCGTTTTCGCCGGCGCTGTGGGTCGCGGCCGGCGCGCTGCTGGCCGGCGCCGCCGGCTTCGCGGCCCGCGGCGCACGCCCGCGCGCATGAGCGCCGCACGCTCGCCGTCGCACCCTCTGCGGCGCGGGCAAACTCGCTAGAATGAAGCCTTTCCCGCGCCGAGCGGGCGCGCGATGCGGCCGTCAGGCCGCGCCGGCGTCCGCCCAACTCCCGATCGATGACCACCGCCGATTACCGTTTTTGCCCGCAATGCGCGCGTCCGTTGACCGACCGCGCCGATCCCGCCCATGAAGGCGGCCGCGTGCGCCGCGCGTGCCCCGACGACACCTGCGGCTACGTGCACTGGAACAATCCGCTGCCGGTCGTGGCCGCGATCGTCGAGCTCGACGGCAAGATCCTGCTCGCGCGCAACGCGGCCTGGCCGGAAGGGATGTTCGCGCTGATCACCGGCTTCCTCGAGAACGGCGAAACGCCCGAGGACGGCATCGCGCGCGAAGTGTTCGAGGAAACGGCGCTGAAGGCCGAGCAGGTCACGCTCGTCGGCGTCTATGAATTCATGCGCAAGAACGAACTGATCATCGCGTACCACGTGCGCGCGTCGGGCACCGTCGCGCTGTCGCCGGAGCTGCTCGAATACCGGCTGGTCGATCCGCCGCTGCTGCGCCCGTGGCGCGCCGGCACCGGCTACGCGCTGGCCGACTGGATGCGCGCGCGCGGCCTCGATTTCGAATTCGTCGAGCGGGCAGGCCAGTGACGGGCCGCGCCGCCGCCCGTCCATGCTCCGCCGCGTCGCATCGCGCCGTGCCGCACGCGCGCGTCGCCACGTCATCCTCCCTCTGACCATCACCGCCATGTCCGACAAGCCGCAAGCGCGTTCGCGCGACGCCTATCGCCACTTCCTGCCGATCACGACCCGCTGGATGGACAACGACGTCTACGGCCACGTGAACAACGTCGTCTACTACAGCTACTTCGACACCGTCGTGAACGAATACCTCATCCGCGCCGGCGTGCTCGACGTCGAGCACGGGCAGACGATCGGCCTCGTGGTCGAGACGCAGTGCAACTACTTCGCGCCGCTCGTGTTTCCGCAGTCGGTCGATGCCGGCCTGCGGGTCGCGAAGCTCGGCACGTCCAGCGTGCGCTACGAGATCGGGCTGTTCGCGGCCGGAGAAGCGGCGCCGGCCGCGCAGGGGCATTTCGTGCACGTGTACGTCGATCGCGCGACACGCCGCCCGGTGCCGCTGCCCGACGCGCTGCGCGCGGCGCTCGAACCGCTCGCCCGCTGACCGGCACGCGGTGACGGCGTTGCACGCGTTCGCGCTCGAGGCATTCAACGGCCTCAGCTACGGCTTGCTGCTGTTCATGCTGTCGGCCGGCCTCACGCTGATCTTCAGCGTGCAGGGCGTGCTCAATTTCGCGCATGCGAGCTTCTACATGCTCGGCGCGTACGTCGGCTACAGCATCGCGGCGCGCGTGGGCTTCTGGCCGGCGCTCGTGCTCGCGCCGCTCGCGGTCGGGCTGCTCGGCGCCGGCTGCGAGCGCTGGCTGCTGCGCCGCGTGCAGGCGCGCGGCGGCCACACGAGCGAGCTGCTGCTGACCTTCGGCCTCGCGTATCTGATCGGCGAGGCCGCGAAGCTGCTGTGGGGCCTCGCGCCGCTGCCGGCGCCGGTGCCGCCGCTGCTCGACGGCGCGCCGGTGAGCGCGTTCGGCGTCGCGCTGCCGCGCTACCGGCTGTTCATGATGGCGATGTCCGCCGCGATGCTGATCGCGCTCGGCGTCCTGCTGCGCGCGTCGCGCATCGGCCTCGTCGTGCGCGCCGCGCTCACCCATCGTGCGGCCGTCGAGGCGCTCGGCTACGACGTGCCGCGCGTGATGACCGGCCTGTTCGGCGCGGGCACCGCGCTCGCCGCGCTCGCGGGCGTGATCGGCGCGCCGCTCGCGGTGATCGAACCGGCGCTGGCCGAGACCGTCGGCTCGGTGGTGTTCGCGATCGTCGTGATCGGCGGGCTCGGCTCGCTCGGCGGCGCGTTCGTCGCGTCGCTCGCGGTCGGGTTCGCGCAGACCTGCGCGGCGTCCAGCGACACGTCGCTGCGCGATCTCGCGCACTGGGCCGGCGTCGCGCTGCCCGATGGCGTCGCGGCCGTGTCGCTCGCGCAACTCGCGCCGCTGGTCCCGTACCTGCTGCTCGTCGCGGTGCTGGCCGTGCGGCCGCGCGGGCTGTTCGGCGAGCGTGTCGATGGCTAATCGCATGCCGAACGGCGCGCTGCGCTGGACGCTGTTCGCCGCGTGCCTGGCGCTGCCGGCATGGCTGTGGCCGCAGGGCGCGGTACTCGGCTATCTCGCGCAGACGGCCGCGCTCGTCGTGCTCGCGCTGTCGTACAACCTGCAGCTCGGCACGACCGGGCTGCTGTCGTTCGGCCATGCGGCCGTCGCCGGCGTCGGCGCGTTCGCCGCCGCGCACTGGTTCAATCGGGTGGGCGCTCCGCTGCCGCTGCTGCCGCTCGTCGGCGGCGTGGCCGGCGCGGCGTTCGGCTGCGTCGCCGGCCTGCTCGCGACGCGTCGCGCGGGCACCGTGTTCGCGATGATCACGCTCGGTATCGGCGAGTGCGTCGCGGCGGCCGCGTGGAGCGTGCCCGCATGGTTCGGCGGCGTCGGCGGCGTGCCGATCGACCGCGCGGGCGGCACGCCGTGGGGCGGCTGGCAATTCGGCGCGCCGACGCACGCATACGCGCTGATCGCCGCATGGTGCATCGGCTCGGCGCTGGCGATGTACGCGCTGACGCGCACGCCGCTCGCGCGCCTCGCGAACGCGGTGCGCGACAACCCGGCGCGCGTCGCCGCGCTCGGCACCGAGCCGCGCCACGTGCGGCTCGCGATGGTCACCTGCGCCTCGTTCTTCGCGGGCGTCGCCGGCACGCTGACGCTGATCGACGTCGAGATCGCGACGCCCGACAGCGTGTCGATGGCGCGCTCCGCGACCGTGCTGATCGCCGCGGTGATCGGCGGCACCGGCACGTTCTTCGGGCCGGCGCTCGGCGCGGTGGTGCTGACCGCGCTCAGCGTGGTCGTCGCCGGCGTGTCGCGCGCGTGGGCGCTGTATCTCGGCGTGCTGTTCGTCGCGGTCGTGGTCGCCGCGCCGCGCGGGATCGCGGGCGTCGCGCAGGCCTGCGCGCACGCGTGGCGCCGCGGCGCGCCGGCCGTCGAGCGCTGGCGCATGCTGTGCGGCGTCGGCGCGGGCGCGTTCTGGGCGATCGCGATCGTCTGCGCGGCCGAGCTCGGTTACGCCTGGCGCTTCGCGCAGGACGACGGCGGCGGCAGCGCGTTCGGCGCATGGCGGATCGACGCCGACGCGCCGGCCGGCTGGGCCGTCGCCGCTTCGGCGGCCGGCATCGGCATGCTGCTGTGGGGCTGGCGCGCGCGGCTCGCGGGCCGGGCGCCCGATGCGCCCGATGTGCGCGAGGACGGCCGATGAACGGCGATGCGATCGCACTGCACGGCATCGTCCAGCGCTTCGGCGCGCACACCGTGCTCGACGGGATCGACCTGAGCGTGCCGAGCGGCGAGCGTCACGCACTGATCGGGCCGAACGGCGCCGGCAAGTCGACGCTGTTCGGCGTGATCGCCGGCGCGACGCGGCCGACCCGCGGGCGCGTCGTGCTGCACGGCGTCGAGTTGCGCGGGCGCGGCCCGGTCGTCGCGAGCCGGCTCGGCATCGGCCGCAGCTTTCAGCAGACCAGCGCGTTCGCGCAACTCAGCGTGTTCGACAACCTGCGCTGCGCGGCGCTGCACGCGCCGGCCGAGCGGCGCCGCTGGTGGAACCGGCTGCGCGAGTCGCCGTCCGTCGATCGCGCGGCCGCGCGCGTGCTGCACGACGTCGGCCTCGATGCGTGGCACGCGACGCGTGCGGGCGAGCTCGGCTACGCGGAGCAGCGCGCGCTCGATCTCGGCATCGCGCTCGCGAGCGGCGCGCGCACGCTGCTGCTCGACGAACCGACGGCCGGCATGAGCCGCGACCAGGCGGCGCGGATGCTCGCGCTGATCCGTGCGACCACGCAAGGCCGCACGGTGCTGATGATCGAGCACGACATGGACGCGGTGTTCGGCTTCGCCGAGCGCATCACGGTGCTCGTGCGCGGCGCGGTGGTCGCGACCGGCGCGCCCGATGCGATCCGCGCCGATGCCGCCGTGCGCGCCGCGTATCTCGGTGACGGCGCATGAGCGCGCTGCTCGACATCCGCAGCCTGCGCGCATGGTATGCGCTGCAGCCCGTGCTCGACGGCGTCGATCTCACGCTCGCCGCGGGCGAGACGCTCGCGCTGCTCGGCCGCAACGGCTCGGGCCGCTCGACGCTCGCGAAGGCCGTGATGGGGCTCGTGCGCACCGCGGGCTCGGTGCGCATCGACGGCGTCGAATCCGCGGGCGCGCGCACGTTCGAGATCGCGCGGCGCGGCGTCGCGTACGTGGCCGAAAGTCGCGACGTGTTTCCGCTGCTCAGCGTGCGCGACAACCTGCGGCTCGGCTTGCGCGGCATGCGCGGCGCGGCCGGGCGCGCCGCGCTCGACGCGCTGCTCGAGCGCTTTGCGCTGCTCGGCGCGCGCGCCGACGTGAAGGCCGGCCGGCTGTCGGGCGGCGAGCAGCAGGTGCTCGCGCTGGTGCGCGCGCTCGCCGGCCGGCCGCGCGTGCTGATCGTCGACGAGCCGGCCGAAGGGCTCGCGCCGCGCGCGGTCGACGAAGTCGGCGCGTGCCTCGCCGCGCTGCAGGCCGACGGCGTCGCGATCCTGCTGATCGAGCAGCGGCTCCAGCTCGCGCCGCGGCTCGCGCAGCGCGTCGCGGTGATGGGGCGCGGACGGATCGTCCACGACGGCGCGCTCGCCGAACTCGGCGGCGACGTCGTCAGCGCGTGGTTGAGCGCCGGTTGATGCCCGACCGGGCCACCGAGCCCCGACCGAGCCCCGACCGAGCCCCGACCGAGCCCCGACCGAGCCCCGACCGAGCGCACGCGCGTTGCGCCGATTGTTCGTCAAACCCCGCCAGTCAATTCGCGTCGAGCCGCTTTATCGCGGCGGCCCAAACCGCGAAGATTGCCAGCAAGGACGGTGCAGCGCATCGCGCGTAACCGGTACCCATCCATCGAAGTCTTCCGATCGAGGAACGAAATCATGAGCAAGCTGGCAGGCAAGGTCGCAATCGTCACGGGCGCATCCAAGGGCATCGGCGCAGCAATCGCCAAGGCGCTGGCCGCCGAAGGCGCGTCGGTCGTCGTCAACTACGCGAGCAGCAAGGCCGGCGCCGACGCGGTCGTCGGCGCGATCGTCGAGGCGGGCGGGCGCGCGGTCGCCGTCGGCGGCGACGTGTCGAAGGGCGCGGATGCGCAGCGCATCGTCGACACCGCGATCGAGACCTATGGGCGTCTCGACGTGCTGGTCAACAACTCCGGCGTCTACGAATTCGCGCCGATCGAAGCGATCACCGAAGAGCACTATCGCCGGCAGTTCGACACCAACGTGTTCGGCCTGCTGCTGACGACGCAGGCGGCCGTCAAGCATCTCGGCGAAGGCGCGAGCATCATCAACATCAGCTCGGTCGTGACGAGCATCACGCCGCCGGCGAGCGCCGTGTACAGCGGCACCAAGGGCGCGGTCGACGCGATCACCGGCGTGCTCGCGCTCGAACTCGGCGCGCGCAAGATCCGCGTGAACGCGATCAACCCGGGGATGATCGTGACCGAGGGCACGCATGCCGCGGGCATCACCGGTTCCGATCTGGAAGCACAGGTGCTCAGCCAGACGCCGCTCGGCCGCCTCGGCGAGCCGAACGACATCGCCTCGGTCGCCGTGTTCCTCGCGTCGGACGATGCGCGCTGGATGACCGGCGAGCACGTCGTGGTGAGCGGCGGGTTGAACTGACCGGCGCGCGGGATCGCGCGAACGGTGCGCGTGCGCCGTTCGCGCCGTTATGCGTCGACGCGCACCGTGATGCGCGCATCGCCAGCGCGGTCGCGCCGACGTGCCGCCGCAAACATTCGACGACGCGCGAGTTCGCCGATTCGACGCGCGACGGCCGCATTGAAGTGCGGCAGCGCCGGGCTCGACGCATCGTCGTCGAACGTGTGCGATGCGAGGCGAAAGCGGGGCGTCGCCATGACGGCTCCGTAGCATTGCCGGCTGCGCAGGCTCATGCGCATGCGCATGCCGGGCGTCCCATCGTCACGGGCCGCCCAGCCCACGTTCCATTCACTGCTCGGACGTTTCCGCACGTCAGCGCTTCGGCGCCGCATCGAGCATCCACTCGTGCGCGGGATCGTTCTTGAACGCCCATGCGCGGCTCGGGCCGGCCATCACGTTCAGGTAGTACAGGTTGTAGCCGTGCGGCGCGACCACCGGGTGATAGCCGCGCGGCACCATCACCACGTCGTGGTTCTCCACCACGCAGGCCTCGTCGAGGCTGCGATCGTCGGTGTACACGCGCTGGAACGCGAAGCCTTGCGGCGGATCGATCCGGTGGTAATAGGTTTCCTCGAGCGAGGTCTCGTCGGGCGCCGCGTCGCGATCGTGCTTGTGCGGCGGGTAGCTGCTCGAATGGCTCGCGGGCGTGACCACCTCGACGACGAGCAGGCGGTCCGCCGCCGGGTTGTCGCCCATCAGGATGTCGCACACGTAGCGCGTGTTGGTGCCTTGCCCGCGCACCGCGCGGCGCATCCGTTCGCCGTCGAGCCGCTGTACCTGCTTGTCGCCGCTCACGCACGGCGCGGTGCACAGCGCGACTTCCGCGTCGCGCGTCGCGACCAGCGTGACGGTCTTGCCGCCGGGCACGTACAGCGCGTCCGGCGACACGTCGTCGAACACGCTGTCGCGCTTGCCGAGCGCGTCGTACATGTGGCCGTCGACCTCGGCGCGCACCGTGCCGGTCAGCACGACGACGCACAGCTCGCGCGCGCCGGTGTCGAGCGTTTCGGTGTCGCCGGCGCGCAGGCGCAGCGCGCGAAAGCCGACGTGCTGCCAGCCGGCTGACTCCGGCGTCACGTTGCAGATTTCGCGCTCGGGCGACGCCTTGACCAGCAGGGGAGAAATCGTCATGGAGTGGTCCTCGTTCAGATGACGGTGCGCGTTGTACGGGAGCGCTCAGGCGCTCAGCCGTTCGACGATCGCGCGCAGCGTGTCGTAACCCTTCTTCGCATACTGATAGCTCGGCGCGACGGCCGGATCCTGCTCGGCCTCGACCACCAGCCAGCCTTCGTAGCCGGCGTCCCGCAGCGTGCGCAGCGTCGCTTCGTAATCGAGCGCGCCGTCGCCCGGCACCGTGAAGGTGCCGTTGATCACGCCGTTCAGGAAGCTCCAGCCGCCGTTGCGCGCCTGCGTGACGACCTGCGGCCGCACGTCCTTGCAGTGCACGTGCACGACGCGTGCGACGTGCTTCTTCAGCAGCGCGACGGGGTCGGCCGCGCCGCCGAAGTACGCGTGGCCGGTGTCGAACAGCAGGAACACCCTGGCGGGATCGGTCAGCGCCATCAGGCGGTCGACGTCGGCCGGCGATTCGACGTACGCGCCCATATGGTGGTGGTACGCGAGCTTGATGCCGTAGGTGTCGAGCAGGTGCGCGCCGAACGCGTCGAGCCGGGCCGCATAGCGCTGCCACGCTTCGTCGTCGACGAAGCGCGGCCGCTTCGCGACCGGCGTGTCGATGCTGCCCTGGATCGTGCCCGCGCATTCGCCGTAGACGACCACCTTCACGTCGTTGTGCTGCAGCTTCGTCAGGTGCGCGCGGCAGCGCTCGATCTCGGCGGCGACCGCATCGGCATCGGTCATGCCCGGCGCGACTTCCGCGAGGAATCCGGAATACCAGCCCGACACGCACACGAGGCCGAATTCCGCGAGCTTCGCTTTCAGCTCGGGGCCGGTCTTCGGAAACTTGTTGCCGAGCTCGAAGCCCGCATAGCCGATCTCGGCGCCTTCCTTCAGCGCCGTCTCGAGCGGCGTCTCGCCGCCGAGCGACGGCAGGTCGTCGTTCATCCACGACAGGGGATTGATACCGATGCGAACGTTCCAGCTCATCACGTGCGTTCCTGGGTTAGAAGGTCGAACAGGGGTTTCACCGTTGCAGGCGAGGCGACGTCAGCGCCGCTGCCGGGTTTTCGCGTCGAGATACGTACGGTGCGCGCGTTCGACGCCGTCGCGGGCGGACACCTGCGGCACCGCGACTTCCCACCATGCGCCGCCGTCGGCGGTCGTGCGCGCGTGCGTCGTGTCGATCACCAGCACCTGGCTCGTCCTCGCCGCGCGCGCACGCGTCAGTTCGCGGCGCAGCTCGGCCACGTCGCGCACGTGCACGGCTTCGGCGCCCATCGCACGCGCATGCATCGCGAAGTCGATCGTCGAGCGTTCGCCGCCTTCCGGCACGCAGTCGTCGAGCATGTTGTTGAAGCTCGCGCCGCCGCAGCTCAGCTGCAGCCGCTCGATGCAGCCGTAGCCGCGGTTGTCGAGGATCACGACGATGATCTTGCGGCCGAGCATCACCGACGTCGCGAGTTCCGCGTTGAGCATCATGTACGAGCCGTCGCCGACGATCACGATCACTTCGCGCTCGGGCCGCGCGAGCTTCGCGCCGAGGCCGCCGGCGATTTCGTAGCCCATGCACGAGTACGCGTAGTCCATGTGATAGTTGCCCGGCACGCCGCTGCGCCACAGCTTGTGCAGCTCGGCCGGCAGCGTGCCGGCCGCGCACACGACCAGATCGTCGCGCGCGCTGTCGCGCCCGGCGTCCGCCGCCGAATCGCGCACCGCGCCGATCACCTCCGCGTCGTACGGCAGCGTGTCCTGCGGCACGCGCGTGGTCAGTTCGGTCACGCGCGCGTTCCACGCGGCCGCGTGGTCGCGGTTCGTGGCGGTCCAGCCCGCGTCGGCGCGCCAGCCCGCGAGCGCCGCCGACACCTGGCCGAGGCCCGTGCGCGCATCGGCGATCAGCTGCCGGCCGCGTTTCTTGCCCGCATCGAACGGCTGCACGTTCAGGCTCAGCAGCGTCGCGTCGCCGAACAGCGCATGCGAGCCGGTGGTGAAGTCCTGCAGACGCGTGCCGACCGCGAACACCACGTCGGCCTGCGCGGCCGCGCGATTGGCGGCGGGCGAGCCCGTCACGCCGATCGCGCCGAGATTCAGCGGATGGTCCCACGCGAGGCTGCCCTTGCCGGCCTGCGATTCGGCGACCGGCACGCCGTGCGTCTCGGCGAACGTGCGCAGCGCGTCCCATGCCTGGCTGTACAGTACGCCGCCGCCGGCGACGATCAGCGGCCTTTGCGCAGCCTTCAGCACGTCGAGCGCATCGGCGAGCTCGAGCGCGTCGGCCGGCGGCCGGCGCATCCGGATCAGCGGCGGCGCGAAGAAATCTGCGGGCCAGTCGTATGCGAAGGTCTGCACGTCCTGCGGCAACGCGAGGCACACGGGGCCGCACTGCGCGGGGTCGGTCATCACCTGGATCGCGCGCGGCAGCGCGACGAGCAATTGCTCCGGCGACGTGATGCGGTCGAAGTAGCGCGTGACCGGCCGGAAGCAGTCGTTCGCGCTGACGTCGCCCTGTTCGAAGTCCTCGACCTGCTGCAGCACCGGGTCGGGCAGCCGCGACACGAACACGTCGCCGGGCAGCAGCAACAGCGGCAGGCGGCCGACGTGCGCGAGCGCCGCCGACGTCAGCATGTTGGTCGCGCCGGGGCCGATGCTCGACGTCGCGGCCATCATCCGCTGCCGGAAGTTCGCTTTCGCGAACGCGACGGCCGCGTTCGCCATCCCTTGCTCGTTGTGCGCGCGCAGCGTGGGCAGGCGGTCCTTCTCGGCATGCAGCGCTTCGCCGAGCCCGGCCACGTTGCCGTGCCCGAAGATCGCGAACACGCCGCCGCAGTACGGCAGGACGTCGGTGCGGCCGTCCGGCTGGACGACTTCGGCTTGCAGGGCGGCCAGGTAGCGCACGAGCGCCTGGCTGACGGTCAGTCTCACGGTGGTGGTCATCGTCTGTCGATCGGAAGAGTCGGTGAAGTCGGCAAAGTCGGTGAAGTCGCTGAACTCGGTGCAGGGATCGCGCGCACGGCCGGTGCGCTCACGCTGCGGCGGCGCGCGCGGGGTCGCGGCGGCCGAGCCACGCGTCGACGAGCTGCGCGAAATTGGCGGCGACTTCGTCGATCAGCGCGCGGTCGTCGATGCGGCCGGCGAGCCACGCCAGCGACGCGTCGACCCACAGCGAACGCCCGACCATGAAGCCCTTGACGATCGGGTTGGTCGCCGAGCGGAAGCTGTCGACCAGATACTGCAGCGGCTGGTTCAGCCCGAGGATCACCGCGCCGCGGCAATAGCGGTCGCGCTCGGCGACGAGCGACTCGAGCCGCGCCCAGCCGTCGGCGCTCATCGGCGCGAGCTTCCACCATTCGGGCATCACGCCGAGGTTGTAGAAGCGCGCGACGGTGCGCAGCACGGCGTCGTCCTCGGTGCCGGGCGGCGTCACCGCACGCGGCGGAATGATCTCGAGCAGCAGCTCGTTGCCGCTCGCGCGCGTGGCTTCCCACAGCTCGAGCACGCGCTGCTCCTGCGCGACGCGCAGGTCGACGTCGTCGTCGGGGTGATAGTGGACGAGGCACTTGACGACCTGTTCGGTCGGCCAGTGCGTGAGCGTCGAACCGACCGAGCGCGTGTCGTCGAAGCACAGCGGGCGCGAGCCCGGTAGCTCGACCGGGCGGCCGACCCACCAGCCGCGGCCGGTGGCCGCCGCGAGCGCATCGCGCCCGTATGCGCCGCCGTCGATCAGCACGCCGACGTGACCCTCGATGTGGCGCTCGCGCTCGACCTGCTCGGCCGCGCGTACCAGCAGGCGCTTGAGCGTCTTGATCCGCTCCTCGTCCGCGCCGGCCTGCACGGCCAGCTCGTAGAACTGGCTGCGATGGTCGAACGCCATCACGCACAGGTCGTCCCAGTCGCGACGCGGCACCGTCACGCGATGCAGATGCGCGAGCGTGCGATCGGCGTCCACCTGCGGATTGCGGCTGCCGCCGAACCAGTGCGCGAGTTCGGCCGGCGTCGGCATCGCGGCGGAGCACGCGTGACGCGACACCACGATCGCGCCGCACGCGTTCGCGATGCGCGTGGCTTCCGCCCAGTCGCGGCCGCGCAGCAGCCCGGACAGCAAGCCGGACAGGAACGCATCGCCCGCGCCGAGCACGTTCAGCACCTCGACGCGCTCGCCGTGGAAGGTCGGCGCATCGTCGATCCGCGCGGGAACGTCGCCGTCGATCACGCAGCAGCCGAGCGCGCCGCGCTTGACCACCAGCACCGCGCCGCTCGCGCGCCGCACGGCCTCGAGCGACGCGATCAGGTCGTCCGGCGCGCCGCCCGCGATCAGGAATTCCTCTTCGGTGCCGACCAGCAGATCGAATTCGCCGAGCACCTGCTGCAGCTGCCGCGTGACCTGCGCGTCGGGCACGTAGCGGTTCTCGCCCGCGCCGCGCGCGGTCAGCCCCCACAGCACCGGCCGATAGTCGATGTCGAGAATCCGCACGACGCCGTGGCGGCGCGCGTAGCCGAGCGCGGTCAGCGACGCCTCGCGGGTCGCCGGCGTCGACAGATGCGTGCCGGTGATCGCGAGCGCGCGGCAGCGGGCGATGAAGCCCTCGTCGATCTCGTCGGCGCGCACGGCCATGTCCGCGCAGTTCTCGCGCACGAACAGCAGCGGGAACGTGTCGCGATCCTTCAGGCCGAGCAGCACCAGCGCGGTGAGGCGCTCCGGATCGGTCTGCAGCTGGCTCGTGTCGCAGCCCTCGCGCTCGAGCGTCTCGCGCACGAAGCGGCCCATCTGCTCGTCGCCGACGCGCGAGATCATCGCGGTCTTCAGCCCGAGGCGGGCGACGCCGAACGCGACGTTGCCCGACGAGCCGCCGAGGTACATCTGGAAGCTGCGCGCGTCCTCGAGGCGGCTGCCGTACTGCTGCGCGTAGAGGTCCACGGCCACGCGGCCGAGGCAGGCGAGATCGATGGGGCGGTCAGTCGGAAAGTTCAACGGGCTCATATCACGTATCACGCTCGCGGCCGGCGCGCGACGCGGCCGGCTGTTGGGGGATCGATCGGGCGACGATGCTCGGCCGCCTGCACGGCCCGGCGCGAACGCGCCTGCCGCAACGAATCGGGCTACGGAACGGAGTCTAGACTTTTTGGAAATCCTGTTCCCTAGGTGAAATCACGTAGAAATAAATTTCCAAATTCGCGACGAAGTGATCTACAGTTTCATCCGGATGCTTCAGTCCCGATCGGACCAGATCGGACTCGGCCCGGCGGCGCGCAACGCGCCGTCTTCCGCCCCCGGAGATGAGGAGACAGAGTGATCATGAAGACCAAGCTGATGGCCGCCGCGGCCGCCGCGATCCTGGCGATGCCGCTCGCGCATGCCGAGAAGATCGGCGTGACGATGGCATCGTTCGACGACACGTTCCTGACGATCCTGCGCAACAGTATCAGCGACGCGGCGAAGAAGGACGGCGCGACGGTGCAGATCGAGGACGGCGGCAACGACGTCGGCAAGCAGTTGAGTCAGGTGCAGAACATGATCGCGCAGAAGGTCGACGCGATCATCGTGAACGCGGTCGACACCGACGCGACGCCGAAGATCACCAAGATGGTGACGGCCGCGAAGATCCCGCTCGTCTACGTGAACCGCAAGCCGGTCGACTTCGACAAGCTGCCGGCCGGCGTCGCGGTGGTCGCGTCCGACGAGAAGCAGTCGGGCACGCTGCAGGCGCGCCAGGTGTGCAAGCTGCTCGGCGGCAAGGGCGACATCCTGGTGCTGATGGGCGAGCTGTCGAACGAGTCGGCGCGCGCGCGCACCAAGGACATCGAGGACGTGATCGCGACGAAGGAATGCGCCGGCATGAAGATCGTCGACAAGCGCGAAGGCAAGTGGAGCCGCACGCAGGGCCAGGACATCACGATGAACTGGCTGAGCTCCGGCGCGAAGTTCGATGCGATCGTGTCGAACAACGACGAGATGGCGATCGGCGCGATCAACGCGCTGAAGGCCGCGCGCAAGCTGACGCCGAAGACGGTCGTCGCGGGCATCGACGCGACGCCCGACGGGCTCGCCGCGATGAAGAGCGGCGACCTGAAGGTGTCGGTGTACCAGAACGCGGCCGGGCAGGGCGCGCAGGCGGTGGCCGCCGCGCTCAAGCTCGCGAAGAAGCAGCCGGTCGAGCGCTTCGTGAACGTGCCGTTCGAGCTGGTCACCCCCGAGAACATGAGCCAGTACGCGAAGCACTGACCGGTTTTTCCGCTGAATTGCGCGTGCCCGGCCGGTCCGGGCGCGCGTGCGACTTGCGAGGAACGTCCATGTTTACTGCCAGGATGGCGCGCTCGATGGCCAGCGAAAGCGCGCCGGCCGCGTCGGCGCCCGCATCGGCCGGGCCTGCTGCGGCCGCGTCCGACTGCCTGCTCGAAGTGCGCGGCGTCGGCAAGTCCTTTCCCGGCGTCGTCGCGCTCGACGGCGTGCAGTTCCGCGTGCGGCGCGGCACCGTGCATGCGCTGATGGGCGAGAACGGCGCGGGCAAGTCGACGCTGATGAAGATCATCGCCGGCGTCTACACGCCCGACCGCGGCGAGATCCTGATCGACGGCGAGCCGGTCGTGCTGAACGGGCCGCTCGATGCGCTCGAGCGCGGCATCGCGATGATCCATCAGGAACTGAACCTGATGCCGTACATGACGGTCGCGGAGAACATCTGGATCCGCCGTGAACCGAAGAACCGCTTCGGCCTGATCGATCACGCGGAGCTGCGCCGCCGCACGGCCGCGCTGTTCGAGCGGCTGTCGATCGACATCGACCCGGAAGCCGACGTGCGCACGCTGACCGTCGCGAGCCGGCAGATGGTGGAGATCGCGAAGGCCGTATCGTTCGACTCGGACGTGCTGATCATGGACGAGCCGACCTCCGCGCTGACCGACAAGGAGGTCACACACCTGTTCCGGATCATTCGGCAGCTGCGCGAGCAGGGCAAGGGCATCGTCTACATCACGCACAAGATGAACGAGCTGTTCGAGATCGCCGACGAGTTCTCGGTGTTCCGCGACGGCCGCTACATCGGCACGCACGCGTCGAGCGACGTCACGCGCGACGACATCATCAGGATGATGGTCGGCCGCGAGATCACGCAGATGTTTCCGAAGGAGACGGTGCCGATCGGCGACGTCGTGCTCGCGGTGAAGAACCTCGGCGTCGACGGCGTGTTCGGCGACGTCAGCTTCGAGCTGCGCGCGGGCGAGATTCTCGGCGTCGCGGGGCTGGTCGGCTCGGGCCGGTCGAACGTCGCCGAGGCGCTGTTCGGCGTCGTGCCGGCGACCTCCGGCGAGATCCTGATCGACGGCAAGCCGGTGCGCATCGCGACGCCCGCGCAGGCGATGAGGCACGGCATGGCGTTCCTCACCGAGGATCGCAAGGACAGCGGCTGCTTCCTCAATCTCGACCTGCTCGCGAACATGGAAGCGGCGGTGCTCAGCAACCGCTACGTGAAGTTCAATTTCGTGCAGCAGGCGCAACTGCGGCGCGACTGCGAGGAAATGAGCCGGATGCTGCGCGTGAAGGCGCCGGGGCTGCATGAGGAGATCCAGAACCTGTCGGGCGGCAACCAGCAGAAGGTGCTGATCGGCCGCTGGCTGTTGACGCAGCCGCGCATCCTGATCCTCGACGAGCCGACGCGCGGCATCGACGTCGGCGCGAAGGCCGAGATTCACCGGCTCGTCAGCGCGCTCGCCGCGAAGGGCGTCGCGGTGCTGATGATCTCGTCGGAAATGCCGGAGGTGCTCGGCATGAGCGATCGCGTGATGGTGATGCACGAAGGCCGGATGACCGGCATCGTCGAACGCAAGGACGCCGACCAGGTCCGCATCATGGACCTCGCGTCGCGCTGACCTGCAACCAAGCATGGAGACAAACAGATGGGCAACCTGAATCCGGTCGCGGACGCGCAGTCCATGACGATCAAGACGCGGCACGCGAAGTGGCCGCCCGAGCTGAGCATCTTCCTGGTGCTGGTGGGCATCAGCCTGTTCTTCGAGGTGATCGGCTGGCTCGTCGTCGGCCAGAGCTTCCTGTTCAACGCCGAGCGGCTCGAGATCATCGTGCTGCAGATGGCCGTGATCGGCATCATCGCGGTCGGCGTGAACCTCGTGATCATCACGAGCGGGATCGACCTGTCGTCGGGCTCGGTGGTCGCCGCGGCGGCCGTCGTGTCGGCGAGCCTCGCGCAGGTGTCGGACTTTCCGCGCGCCGTGTTCCCGCACCTCACCGACCTGCCGATCATCTGGCCGGTGCTCGCCGGCGTGTGCGTGGGGCTGCTGGTCGGCCTGCTGAACGGCTCGCTGATCGCGCTGACCGGCATCCCGCCGTTCATCGCGACGCTCGGCACGATGGTCGCCGCGCGCGGCTTCGCGAAGTGGTTCACCAACGGGATGCCGGTGTCGATGCTGACCGACCAGTTCGCGGCGATCGGCGCGGGCGCGAACCCGGTGATCATCTTCGTCGTGGTGGCCGCGATCTTCCACGTCGTGCTGCGCTACACGCGCTTCGGCAAGTACACGTATGCGATCGGCGCGAACCGCCACGCGGCCGTCGTGTCGGGCATCAACGTGACGCGCCATCTGGTGTTCGTCTATGCGATCGCGGGGCTGCTGAGCGGCATCGCCGGTACGGTGACGGCCGCGCGGGCGATCTCCGGGCAGTCGGGCATGGGCGTGATGTACGAGCTGGACGCGATCGCGGCCGTCGTGATCGGCGGCACGTCGCTGTCGGGCGGCCTCGGCCGCGTGACGGGCACCGTGATCGGCGTGCTGATCCTCGGCGTGATGACATCGGGCTTCACGTTCATCCGCATCGACGCGTACTACCAGGAGATGGTGAAGGGGGCGATCATCGTCGCGGCCGTGATCGCCGACCAGTATCGCAACAAGAAGTCGCGCCGCTGAACGGCGGCATGCGAGGCCGCATGCGTGCGCCGCGCTGCGCAACGGCTTCGGCGCGGCGCGCAGATCGACGATCGAACCGGCGCGGCACGGGCCGCGCCGTTGAACAACGATAGACCGGAGATAACAGGATGACCTTGCAAATCGGCGTGATCGGCTGCGGCGCGATCGGCCAGGACCATATCCGCCGGCTCACGCGCACGCTGTCCGGCGCGCGCGTGGTGGCCGTCAACGACATCGACCCGCAACAGGCGCGCGACGCCGTGACGAAGTACGGGCTCGACGCGGAGATCTACGGCGACGGTCACGACGTCGTCGCGGCCGCGGACGTGCAGGCGCTGCTCGTCACGTCGTGGGGGCCGACGCACGAGGCGTTCGTGCTCGACGCGATCGCGCACGGCAAGCCGGTGTTCTGCGAGAAGCCGCTCGCGGTGACGGCCGACGGCTGCATGCGCATCGTCGAAGCCGAAGTCGCGCACGGCAAGCGGCTCGTGCAGGTCGGCTTCATGCGGCCTTACGACGAAGGCTATCGCGCGCTCAAGCGCGTGATCGACAGCGGCGAGATCGGCGCGCCGCTGATGCTGCATTGCGCGCATCGCAACCAGTCGGTCGGCGAGCGCTATACCACCGACATGGCGATCACCGACACGCTGATCCACGAACTCGACGTGCTGCGCTGGCTGCTCGGCGAGGACTACGCGAGCGCGCAGGTCGTCTACCCGAAGAAGACGCGTCATGCGAGCGCGCATCTCGCCGATCCGCAGATCGTGCTGCTCGAAACCGTGAGCGGCGTGCGCATCGACGTCGAGATCTTCGTGAACTGCCAGTACGGCTACGACATCCAGTGCGAGGTGGTCGGCGAAAACGGCATCGCGAAGCTGCCCGATCCGCCGGCCGTCGGGCTCAAGCATGCGGCGCGGCAGTCGGTCGAGATCATGACCGACTGGAAGGAGCGCTTCATCGCGTCATACGACGTCGAGCTGCAGGCGTTCATCGACGGCGTGCGCGCAGGCGCGCTCACGGGGCCGTCCGCGTGGGACGGCTACGCGGCCGCGGTCGCGGCCGATGCGTGCGTGCGCGCGCAACGCAGCGCGGCGGTCGAGCCGATCGCGATGGCCGAGCGGCCGGCGTTTTATCGCGGCTGAGCGGTGGGGCGGCGCGGGCGTGACGGAGTGAGCGGCGTGCTGCCGCTGCGTCGATGTCGATGCAGACGTTGACGCGAGCGACTCGCGCCCGCAGTGTCGCGCCCGGCTCACCGCGCTTCAGCACAAGAACACGAACAGGAACACGACAATCATGATCGACGGACAGCTTGTGCTCGGCCATTCGATTCGCTGGGGCATGGTCGGCGGCGGGCTCGGCAGCCAGATCGGCTATAGCCATCGGTCGGCGGCGCTGCGCGACGGCAGCTTTCAACTGGTTGCGGGCGCATTCGATCTCGACGCGGCGCGCGGCCGGCAGTTCGGCGTGAAGCTCGGCGTCGACGCAGAGCGCTGCTATCCGGACTACCGGACGATGTTCGACGCGGAAGCGCAGCGCGCCGACGGCATCCGCGCGGTGTCGATCGCGACGCCGAACAACACGCACTTCGAGATCTGCCGGGCCGCACTGAACGCGGGGCTGCACGTGGTCTGCGAGAAGCCGCTGTGCTTCACGACCGACGAGGCGCAGGCGCTGCAGCGGCTGTCGGTCGAGCGCAACCGGATCGTCGGCGTCGCGTACGGCTATGCCGGCTACCAGATGATCGAGCAGGCGCGCGAGATGATTGCGCGCGGCGATCTCGGCGAGATCCGCATCGTGCAGATGCAGTTCGCGCACGGCTTTCACAGCGACGGCGTCGAAGCGGCGAGCGCGGCCGCGCGCTGGCGCGTCGACCCGAAGTTCGCCGGGCCGAGCTACGTGCTCGGCGACATCGGCACGCATCCGCTGTACCTGTCCGAAGTGATGGCGCCTGAGCTGAAGATTCGCCGGCTGATGTGTTCGCGGCAGAGCTTCGTGAAGAGCCGCGCGCCGCTCGAGGACAACGCGTTCACACTCATGGAGTACGACACCGGCGCGATCGGCTACGTGTGGTCGAGCGCGGTGAACGCGGGCTCGATGCACGGGCAGAAGGTGCGCGTGATCGGCTCGAAGGCGAGCGTCGAATGGTGGGACGAGCATCCGAACCAGTTGCGCCATGAAGTCCAGGGGCAGCCAGCGCAGCTGCTCGATCGTGCAATGGGCTATCTGCATCCGCACGCGTTACGCGAAGACCGCATCGGCGCCGGGCACCCGGAAGGGCTGTTCGACGCGTGGTCGAACCTGTATGCGCGTTTCGCGCTCGCGATGGACGCGACCGATCGCGGCGATGCGCAGACGTTGCGGCAGATTCGTTTTCCGGACGTCCATGCGGGCGTCGAAGGCGTGCGGTGGGTCGAGAACTGCGTGCGCTCCGCCGACGCGGGCGGCGTGTGGGTCGACTATCGTTGAGCGGGGGCTTGTGCTGTCCGTGCAGGCGGCAGGTCGGTAAACGCCCCGATCTTTACGCGCTGGCGCTGGCGTTGGACAATCGTTTCGAACGACGCCGCCGGTCGCAGGCAGCAGACGATCGAGCGCGTGGGAGCGGGCGTGCGGCGCGGCCCGTGCCGCAAACGTGATTAAATTCGCCCTTCATGCAGGTATTCAGTGAAGCCCCGGGCCGCGTGCGCAAGCCGCGCGCATCGGGGCCGTCAACTTCGCGCCATCCGATGACTTCATCCGAGAAACCTCCCGCCACCGTCGAGCAGTTCATGCAGCATCTGACGCAGGAATACGACGGCCTCAGCAATCGCCTGAAGGCGATCGCGCGTCATGTGGAAACGCATCGGGACCAGCTTGGGCTCGAAGGCATCCAGTCGCTTGCGCAGGCGTGCGGCGTGCAGCCGTCGGCCGTCGTGCGCTTCGCGAAGCACTTCGGCTTCTCCGGCTTCTCCGAGATGCAGCGGCTGTTTCGCGAGGGGCTCGCGCAGCAGATCGCGCCGGGCCGCGCGTACAACCTGCGCGTGCGCGACGTGATCGAATCGGGCTCGTCGAGCCTGCAGCCCGAGCAGATCGCCGACGAGTTCATCAAGGGCAGCATTGCCGGGATGCAGCAGCTGCGGCAGACGCTCGATCCGCAGGCGCTCGCGCAGGCCGTCGAGCTGCTCGCCGACACGCAGGCGATCTGGATCGCCGGCTCGCGCCGCGCGTTTCCGATCGCCGTCTATCTCGACTACGCGCTGCAGCACACCGACAAGCGCATCGGGCTGTTCAGCGCGCTCGGCAGCATGCATCTCGGCCAGATCCGCTCGGTGCGCGAAGGCGACGTGATGATCGTGATCTCGTTCATGCCGTATGCGGAGGAGACGGTGCAAGTCGCCCAGGAGGCCGTCCAGCGCGGCGCGCGCGTGATCGCGATCACCGACAGCCGGATGAGCCCGCTCGCGCGCGACGCCGAGGTCACGCTGATGGTGCAGGACAGCGCGACGTTCGGCTTTCGCGCGCTGACCGCGACGATGGGCCTCGCCCAGAGCCTGTTCGTCGCGCTCGCGTACCGGCTCGAGCTGTCGTACCGGCCGACCGCCGACGGCGCGCACGGCACGAAGGCCGGTTGAGTCCGACTGCCGGTGCGCCGCGCGCCGTCCGCCGGACGCAGCGGCGCAGGGCGCACCGGCCGGCTTACTTCGCGGTCGGCATCGCGAATTCGGCGCCCTTGCCGATGCTCGACGCCCAGCGCTGCATCACCGACTTCTGGCGCGTATAGAAGCGCACGCCTTCTTCGCCATAAGCATGCATGTCGCCGAACAGGCTCTTCTTCCAGCCGCCGAAGCCGTGCCACGCCATCGGCACTGGAATCGGCACGTTGATGCCGACCATGCCGACCTGGATGCGCCGCGCGAATTCGCGCGCGATGCCGCCGTCGCTCGTGAAGCATGCGACGCCGTTGCCGAATTCGTGCGCGTTGATCAGGTCGACCGCCGCGCCGAAGTCCTTCACGCGCACGCAGCCGAGCACCGGCCCGAAGATCTCTTCCTTGTAGATGCGCATGTCGGGCGTCACGTGATCAAACAGCGTGCCGCCGGTGAAGAAGCCTTGCTCGCGGCCCGGCACGCGCAGCCCGCGGCCGTCGACCACCAGTTGCGCGCCTTCGCTGACGCCTTGCTCGATGTAGCCTTCGATGCGCTTGAGCGCTTCGCCGGTGACGATCGGGCCCATCTCGACTTCGGGCGACATGCCGTCGCCGATCACGAGCTTGCGCGCCCGCTCCGCGACGGCCGGCACGATCCGGTCGGCCACGTCGCCGACCAGCACCGCGATGCTGATCGCCATGCAGCGTTCGCCGGCCGAGCCGTAGGCGGCGCCGATCAGCGCGTCGACGGCCTGCTCGAGGTTCGCATCGGGCATCACGACGAGATGGTTCTTCGCGCCGCCGAGCGCCTGCACGCGCTTGCCCGACTGCACCGCGCGCTGCTGCACGTAGGCCGCGATCGGCGTCGAGCCGACGAAGCTGACGGCCTGCACGTCCGGATGATCGAGCAGCGCGTCGACCGCGCCCTTGTCGCCCTGCACAACGTTGAACACGCCAGCGGGCAGGCCGGCCTGGGTGAGCAGATCGGCCATGAACAGCGCGGCCGACGGATCGCGTTCGCTCGGCTTCAGCACGAACGTGTTGCCCGTCGCGAGCGCGACCGGGAACATCCAGCACGGCACCATGCACGGGAAGTTGAACGGCGTGATGCCGGCGACCACGCCGAGCGGCTGGCGCATCGTCCAGTTGTCGATGCCGGTGCTGACCTGGTCGGTGAAGTCGCCCTTGAGCAACTGCGGCACGCCGCAGGCGAATTCGATGATGTCGATGCCGCGCGCGACTTCGCCCTGCGCATCGGAGAACACCTTGCCGTGCTCGGCCGTGATGGTTGCCGCGAGCGTGTCGCGGTGCTCGTTCATCAGCTGCAGGAAGCGATGCAGCACGCGCGCGCGGCGGATCGGCGGCGTCGCGGCCCACTCCGGGAACGCGGCGTGGGCCGAAGCGACGGCGCGCTGCACTTCGTCGCCGTCGGCGAGCGCGACGCGGCGCACCGCGCGGCCGAGCGCCGGGTTGAGGACGTCCTGGAAGCGGCCGCTGCGGCCGGCGACGGGCGCGCCGTCGAGGTAGTGGCCGACGTCGGCGTCGGACGTGTAGGCGGGAACCGGGTTCATCGTGTCTCCTGGGGGATGGGGGTACGACGGCTAGTCTAGGCAAAGCGGCGGGGCGGGAGAAGGCCGCGAAACTTGATTCACTGTTCAGAATTCTGAATAATCGGCGGATGAATCAGCAAAATGTTCAGACGCTCTGGCCGCATATCCATTCGTTGACGGTGCTGGCCGCGGCCGGCAGTTTCACGGCCGCCGCGCAGCGGCTCGGCATCAGCAAGGCCGCGATGAGCCAGCGCATCGCCGATCTCGAGAAGGCGGCCGGCGTGCCGCTTGTGCGGCGCACGACGCGCAGCGTGCGGCTCACCGACGCCGGGCAGACGCTGGTCGACAGCACGCGCGACGCGTTCGAATCGATCGGCCAGCACTTCGCGCGCGTGAAGGACTTGGCGGGCGAGCCGCGCGGCCTGCTGCGCGTGACCGCGCCGGTCGCGCTTGGGCGTCAGCAGGTCGTGCCGCACCTGCCCGATTTTCTGCGGCAACATCCGGGCGTGCAGATCGAGCTCGACCTGTCCGACCGGCTGCATTCGCTGACGCAGGAGGGCTTCGACCTCGCGATCCGCCACACCACGACCGCGCCGCAGACGCACGTGGCGTGGAAGCTGTGCGACACGCGCTCGCTGCTGGTCGCGAGCCGCGACTACCTCGATGCGCGCGGCGCGCCGCGCCATCCGTCCGAACTGGTCGATCACAGCTGCCTGTGCTACCTGCGCGACAACGAGCCGGCCGCGTGGAGCTTCGAGCCGCACGGCCGGCGTCGGCAGCGCGTGAGCGTGCCGGTGCGCGGCAGTTTCGCGGCGAACAACAGCGAGGCGATGCGCGAGGCGGCGCTCGGCGGCCTCGGCATCGCGCTGCTGCCGGATTTCAGCGCGCAGCGCGACCTCGACGCCGGCCGGCTCGTCGCGCTGCTCGACGGCTGGCGGCCGTCGGGCGCGTTCGGCGACCACATCTTCGCGATCCGGCCGTACAGCGCGGTCGTGCCGAGCGCGGTGCGCGCGCTGGTGCGGCACCTGCGCGAGCGGCTCGCGGGCGGATTCGGCGGCGCTTGAGGGGCGATCGGGTCGGGCCGTCGCCGGGCAGCCGGTGAGCATTCGGCGGCATACCGACGACCAACCGACGACCAACCGACGACCAGCCGACGACCAGCCGACGACCAACCGACGACCAACCGACGACCAACCGACGACCAACCGACGACCAACCGACGACCAACCGACGACCAGCCGACGACCAGCCGACGACCAGCCGACCACCAGCCGACCACCAGCCGACCACCAGCCAACCACCAGCCAACGGCCAACCGACGTGCATTCGACGGCCAATCGACCACCGACCGACAAGACCCTCGACAGCCACCCGCCAAACCCCCATCACCCCCACACCGCGCGAGCGCCCATTGCCGCCCCCCGCAGGCGCCCACGCGCGCGCTGCGGTAAAATCGCCGCTTCCTCCCGCGCCCGTGTGGCGCGTCATTCGAAGGTCGACAGCCGATGCAGATTCACAAGGAAGTGGACGCGCGCGGGCTCAACTGCCCGTTGCCGATCCTGCGCGCGAAGAAAGCGCTCGCCGATATGGAAAGCGGGCAGATCCTCAAGGTGCTCGCCACCGACCCGGGCTCGCAGCGCGATTTCGCCGCGTTTGCGAAGCAGACCGGCAACGAGATCGTCGAAGTGACGACGCAGGACAAGACTTTCGTGTTCCTGATGCGCCGCCGTTGACGGCCGCACATCACGCGCCTCTCACGGCATCCGGGGCGGGCGATGCGCCCGCATCTCGCCGTCTCTGACAATTCTTAAACCTCGTCCCGCGGCCGTCTGCGTATACTGGCGCGGCCGGTCGTCCGTCTCGGACCGATGCACCGGCCGCGGTACGTCATACGAGGCAGGCACGGGGGCCATGCCCGACGCGACCGTCGTACCAACGGGGAAAGGACATGTCCTTCAGACCAGGGGCCATTCGCAGTCCATCCGGTTCGGAACGCAGCGCGCCGGAGTCGAGCCGGATCGAGCTCGACCCGCGCCGGGATCGCCACGCGCGTGCCGCGCTGGAGGCGTATGCCGATTCGGCCGCAGCCGAGATGCCATGGCTTGCCGAATCGCTCGACCAACAACTACGCGACGCCGCACGCGGCGATCACACGGGCGCAACGTATTGCGGCGCGACGATCGAACGCGTGTTCGAGCTCGCGCACGCGTGGGCAGCGGGGCAGCCCGACTATGCATCGACGGCTTGGGAGCGCGTGCGCGCGCAGCTGCAACGGATGCTGCAGGAGCCGGCGCCGGGCGCGCCAGCCGCGCCGGCCGCCCACATGGCGGGCGCCGATTAGCCGGTTCACCGACTGATTGCGCGAGCGGGCGCGCAGAACGATTATTCGAATAATGGGCCGTGGGCCGCGCAATTTCCCGGCAGATTTCGTACTACTATGACGAAATCGCCGATTGGTCCGCGCCCCATTTTCGAGATGGCGGGCAAGGCGACGCGTCTCGCGCGTTGCGCGGGCGGTCAACGGCGGTTCGCCGGCCGGAGTCCGAAGTCGCGTGTGCTACGCGGCGGGCTGAACGTGCAGAGCCGGGCTGGACGAACCGATTTGGATTTGCGGGGTGTTATGAGAATTGCTGTACTGGATGACGATCCGGCCCAGACGGATTTTGTCAGTCAAACGCTGACGGCCGCCGGCCACACGTGCTACGCGTTCAAGGAAGGCAAGGCTCTGAAGAAGCGTCTGCAGCGAGAGACGTTCGATCTGCTCGTGCTCGACTGGAACGTGCCGGACATGTCGGGTGAGGAAGTGCTCAAGTGGGTGCGCGAGAATCAGACCGAGCACACGCTGCCGATCATCTTCATGACGAGCCGCGACGACGAAGCCGGCATCACGCAAATTCTCAACGCGGGCGCCGACGATTACGTGGTCAAGCCCGTGTCGGGCCCGATCCTGCGCGCGCGCATCGGCTCGCTGCTGCGCCGCGCGTATCCGGTCAATGCCGAGGCGGCCATACGCGAATTCGACCAGTTCCGCTTCGACGTGAACCTGAAGCAGGCCTACGCGGGCGACAAGCCCGTGAGCCTCACGCAGAAGGAGTTCGAGCTGGCGCTGCTGCTGTTCCAGCACCTCGACCGGCCGCTGTCGCGCGCGCACATTCTCGATCTCGTCTGGAAGCAGGCGACCGACATTCCGTCGCGTACGATGGACACCCACATCTCGATGCTGCGCACGAAGCTCGGCCTGCGGCCGGAAAACGGCTACCGGCTCGCGCCGATTTACGGCTACGGCTACCGGCTCGAACGCGTCGGTCACGGAGAACCGGAGTGATCGCACGCATCCCGCAGCGCCCCGCGAGCGGGCGCATGACCGCATTGCGCGTCGCCGGTGCGCTCGCGTTCGCCGTCGCCGCGCACCAGGCTGCCGCGCAGCCGAGCGCCGCGACGGGCAAGACGGTCGTCTACCGCACGCAAGCCGGCGACACGCTCTACGACGTCGCCACGCGTTACCTGCAAGGGCCGGACGACTGGCAACTGCTGCAACGGATCAACCACGTGCCGGCACCGAAGCATCTGCAGCCGGGCACCGCGTTGAAGCTGCCGGTCGTGCGGCTGCGCAAGGAAAAGCTGACCGCGCGCATCGTGGCGGTGCAGGGCAGCGCGCAGCGCTGGTCCGGCGGCGCGTATGCGCCGCTGGCGAACAACACGACACTCGCCGAGGGCGAGCGCGTGCGCACCGGCGCCAACGGCTTCGTGACGCTCGAACTCGCGGACGGCACGCACATGAGCCTGCCGCCCGACAGCCAGCTCGAGTTGAAGACGCTGCGTCGCACCGTGCTGACGGGCATGCTCGATCGCGTGTTCGAACTCACGCGCGGCGAGGTGGACAGCGAGGTCACGCATCTGAAGAAACGCGACGACCGCTTCCAGATCCGTTCGCCGTCGGTGGTGGCCGGCGTGCGCGGGACGCGCTTTCGCGTGAACTACGACGCCGACGGCAATGCGGCCACGCGCGTCGAAGTGCTCGACGGCACGGTCGGCGTCGCGGGCAAGCAGCAACTGGCCGACGCCACGCTCGTGCATGCCGACTTCGGCAGCGTCGCGACGTCGTCAGGCACGGTCGGCGCGCCGATCCCGCTGCTGCCGGCGCCGGCGCTCGCCCATCCGGACAAGGTGCAGGACGAGCCGGACATCGCGTTCGACGTCGTCCCGCTCGAGCATGCGAACGCGTATCACCTGCAGCTCGGGCGCGACGCGGGGATGCTCGACCTGTTCAGCGAAACGCGCACCGTCTCGACGCGCGCGGTGTTCCGTGAGGTGCCGAACGGCACGTACTTCGTGCGCGTCGCCGCGATCGACGACAACGGCCTCGAAGGCACGCCGCACATCTACGCGTTCGAGCGGCGCCGGATGGGGCTCGACGCGAGCGCGTCGCCCGGCCCGAGCGGGTATGAGTTCCGCTGGGCGGCCGACGGCTCGGGCGACGACGCGCGCTATCGCTTCGTGCTGTCGCGCTCGAAGGATCTGAGCGCACCCGTGGTCGACGAGATGGGCCTGCAGGCGCGTCGAATCAACGTCGAGCACCTGCCGCCCGGCGACTACTACTGGGCGGTGACGGTCGAGGCGTTCGACGGCGGCAAGTTCTATCAGAAGACCAGTCCGGTCAGCGCGTTCACCTTGTCGCGCTGATCCGCAGCGCATGAAGCACGGCTCCGTTTCTCCGCTGCGGCATCTCGGCCGCCGCTTCCTGATCGAATGGATCGCGATCGGCTGTCTCGGCATCGCGGTGGTCCTCGGGTGCGCGCTCGGCCGGCTGTCGTCGGATGTCGACGGGCTGATCTACGACCGGCTGCTGATGTTGCGCAGCCTGCCGCTGTCGCCCGACGTCGTCGTGGTCGACATCGACAATGCGAGCGTGTCGGCGCTCGGCCGCTGGCCGTGGCCGCGCAGCGTGCACGCGCGGCTGCTCGACACGCTGGCGCGCGCGCGGCCGGCCGCGGTCGTCTACGACGTGCTGTTTACCGAGCCGTCGCCCGACGATCGCGCGTTCTCCGATGCGATGACCCGCGTGCCGACCTTCCTGCCCGTGTTGCTGAGCCCCGAGCGCGCGGACGGCACGCGCACCGTCGAACCGCCGGTCACGGAACTCGCGGCGCACGCGATGGGCCTCGGCCATATCAATCTCGAAGTCGATCCCGACGGCATCGTGCGCAGCGTCGCGCTGTTCGAAAGCGATGGACGCGTGCGTTGGCCGCAATTGATGGTGCCGGTGTACGGCGCGATCCGGGCCGGCCGCCTGCCGCCGCTCGGCGGCGCACGCGGCGCGAACGTGCACGACCTCGCGCGCGACGCGGCGGACGAAGGCCGTTACCTGATTCCGTTCAGCCGCAGCACGCCCGCGTATCCGACGCTGTCGTTCGCCGACGTGCTCGACGGCCGCGTGAAAGCCGACGCGCTGCGCGGCAAGATCGTCGTCGTCGGCGTGACCGCGTCGGGCCTGTACGACCGCTTCGCGACGCCGGTGTCCGGCGATTTCGGCCCGCTCGCGGGCGTGTACATCCACGCGAACGTGCTCGACATGCTGGCGACCGGCAGCGCGATCCTGCCGGCGTCGCGCGCGGGGCTGTTCGCCGCGTCGCTGCTGCCGCTCGCCGTGCTGCTGGGCGGCTTCCTGATGCTGTCGCCGTGGCGTGCGCTGCTGCTCACGCTGAGCCTCGCCGCGCTGGCGGTCGTCGCGAGCGTCGCACTGCTGTTCGAGGCGCGCGTGTGGCTGTCGCCCGCGCCCGCGATCTTCGGCCTGATCGCCGTGTACCCGATCTGGAACTGGCGGCGGCTCGAGATGACGATGTCGTATCTGCGCCGCGAACTGCAGCGGCTCGCCGACGAGCCGCATCTGCTGCCCGAGGCGCCGCGCAAGCGCAGCGTCGGCGGCGACGTGCTCGAACGGCAGATGGCGCTGATGGCGCAGGCCGCGCAGCGCGTGCAGGACATGAAGCGCTTCGTGTGGGACAGCCTGGACAGCATGCCGGAGCCGATCTTCGTCACCGATCTGGCCGGCACCGTGCTGATCGCGAACCACGCGGCGAAGCGCTACGCGGCGCGCCTGTCGCTGCCGATGCCGGAAGGGCTGACGCTGCGCGCCGCGCTCGGCGAGCTGACCTTCATGAAGACGGTCGACGGCAACGCCGAGCACGACGCCGCGATCCGCGCCCGCTGGCCGGCCGCGCTCGACCCGACGCTCGGCGCCGAGGACGACCTGATGGCGCGCGGCATCGAGGTGCGCGACCGAGCCGGGCTCGACCATCTGCTGCGCTACGCGCCGTGTACGAACGCGCAGGGCCGTGTGACCGGCTGGATCGCCGGTCTCGTCGACGTGACCGAGCTGCATGCGGCCGAGCGTCAGCGCGAGGAGGCGCTGCACCTGCTGTCGCACGACATGCGCTCGCCGCAGTCGTCGATCCTCGCGCTGGTCGAGATCGAGCGCGACCGCGTCGAATCCGAGTCGATGCGCACCTTGCTCGCGCGGGTCGAGCGCTATGCGCAGCGCGCGTTGTCGCTCGCCGACGAGTTCGTGCAGCTCGCGCGCGCCGAGTCGCAGGCCTACCAGCTCGAGCCGACGAGCCTCGCCGACGTGCTGATCGACGCGTGCGACGAAGTCTGGCCGCAGGCGCAGGCCAAGCGCATCCGCATCGATACCGACGTCGGCACCGGCATGTACTGGATGCGCGCGGACCGGTCGCTGCTTACGCGCGCGTTCGTCAACCTGCTCAACAACGCGGTCAAATACAGTCCGACCGACACGGCGATCACGTGTACGCTGACGGTCGAGCACGCATCGAAGCGGATGTTCTGTACGATTCGCGATCAGGGCTACGGCATCTCGCCGGAAGATCAGCGGCATCTGTTCGAGCGTTTCAAACGATTCCATGCCGGCGAGCGGCCCGAGATCTCGGGCTCCGGGCTCGGCATGGCGTTCGTGAAGACGGTCGTCACGCGCCACGGCGGCAGCGTGACGGTCGACAGCGAAGTGGGCGTCGGCACCGCGGTCACGGTGTCGCTGCCCGCGATCGACGAGCCGTCGGCCTGACAGGGCCGGGCGCGACGGCTGGCATTTGGGGATAGTCATGAGAAAGGAATGGGCAGCGGCCGCGCTGGCGGTAGCGCTGTTGACCGGTTGCGCCGGGATCACGACCGGCGTGAGCGCCGTGGGGCAAGCGGATGCGTTCGCGTCCGGGGCGCGCGGCTACGAGGTGATCCGCGCCGGCGCACAGGCCGACGATCCGGAGTACCGACAGATCGAGACGCTCGTGCGCGATGCGCTCGCGCAGCGCGGCTTCGACGCACAGTCCGGGCAGGACGCCCGCTACCGGCTGTCGATCGCCTATGCGACGCAGCCGGCGTCGGTCGCGGCGACGTCCGAGCGGTGCGGCGCCGCGAGCAGCCGTGCGTGCGTGAGCGTCGACGGGCCGGCGCCGCTCGCGATCCCGTTCGCGGGCGCGGTGTATCGCCACGTGCTGACGCTGCTGTTCGTCGACGCGCGATCGGGCGCGGACGTGTACCGCGTGTCGGCGTCGCTGCGCGATCGCGATGCCGGTTCGCAGCACGCCGCGCCTGCGCTCGTGACGAGCGCGCTGGCGAAGCTGCCGTTCGGGCAGGGCGGCGGCTGGCTCGTGAAGACGAAAAAAGACGACGCGGGCGCAATGCCGGGCGTCGTCTCGGTGAAGCCGGCCGCCGCGCGCTGACGCGCGGGCGGCTCGGGAACTGCGGGCCGCGCGCGGCCCGTTGCCGCGTTCAGGCGGCCGGTTGCGCGGTGCCGCGCGTGCGCAGGTACGCTTCGAACTCCGCGCCGACTTCCGGGTGGCGCAGTGCGAATTCGACGGTCGCCTTCAGGTAGCCGAGCTTGCTGCCGCAGTCGTAGCGCGTGCCCTGATACTTGTAGGCCAGCACCTGCTCGTCGGCGAGCAGCGCCTGGATCGCGTCGGTGAGCTGCAGCTCGCCGCCCGCGCCCGGCTTCAGCGCCCGCAGATGCTGGAAGATCCGCGGCTTCAGGATGTAGCGGCCGACCACGCCGAGGTTCGACGGCGCGTCTTCCGGCGCCGGCTTCTCGACGATCGCCGACATCTTGACGATCGACTCTTCCCACTCCTTGCCGTCGACGATCCCATACGATTTCGTCTCCGACGGCGGGATCTCTTCGACGCCGATCACCGAGCTGTGATAGTGGTCGAACACGTCGACCATCTGCTTCATCACCGGCGGGTTGCCGTCGAGCAGGTCGTCGGCGAGGATCACCGCGAACGGATTGTCGGCGACCAGCTTTTCCGCGCAGAGCACCGCGTGGCCGAGGCCGAGCGCTTCCGGCTGACGCACGTAGAAGCAGTCGACGTGGCTCGGCTTGATGCTGCGCACGAGCTCCAGCAGCTTTTCCTTGCCGCGCGCCTCGAGTTCGGCCTCGACCTCGTACGACTTGTCGAAGTGGTCCTCGATCGCGCGCTTGCTGCGCCCCGTCACGAAGATCATCTCGGTGATGCCCGCGGCGATCGCTTCCTCCACGGCGTACTGGATCAGCGGCTTGTCGACGACGGGCAGCATTTCCTTCGGGCTCGCCTTCGTTGCGGGCAGGAACCGCGTGCCGAGACCGGCAACGGGGAATACCGCCTTGGTGACTTTCAACATGATCGAACCTTTATTCCTGTAATCGACTTGTCAGAGTCTATGTTCACGTTCCGATTATAGTGAACGCAAACGACCTTACCCTTTGTTACGCAGGCAACCGATCCAGCTGCGCACGCAGCTTGTCCAGCGTGCTCTGGAACTCCGCGACGCGTCGCTGTTCCTGTTCGACGACGGCCGGCGGCGCCTTCGCGACGAACGCCTCGTTGCCGAGCTTCGCGTTGCACTTCGTGATTTCGCCGCTGAGACGCGCGATTTCCTTCGACAGGCGCTCGCGTTCTGCCGCGACGTCGATTTCCACCTTCAGCACCAGCTTGTTGGGGCCGACGATCGCGATCGGCGCGCCGTGCGCGGCCTGGTCGAGCGTCGCCTCGTCGGCGAGGATCTGCACTTCCGACAGACGCGCGAGCGCCTGCACGTACGGCGCGAACGAGCGCAGGCGCTCGGCGTCGCCGGCCGCGAGCAGCGGCACCTTGGTCGCCGGCGACAGGTTCATCTCGCCGCGCAAGTTGCGGCACGCGTCGACGATCGCCTTCATGTCGGCCGCCCATTGTTCGGACGCCTCGTCGATCTTCTGCAGGTTCGCGAGCGGATACGCCTGCGTCATCAGCGATGCCTCGCCGTCGGCCTTGCCTTGCGGATAACGGCCCGCGAGCGGCGCGACCTTCTGCCACAGCGCTTCGGTGATGAACGGGATGATCGGGTGGGCGAGGCGCAGCACCGTCTCGAGCACGCGCAGCAGCGTGCGGCGCGTCGCGCGCTGCTGTTCCGGCGTGCCGTTCTGGATCTGCACCTTCGCGAGCTCGAGATACCAGTCGCAGTACTCGTCCCACACGAACTTGTAGATGCTGGTCGCGATGTTGTCGAAGCGGTAATCGGCGAAGCCCTTCGCGATGTCGGCCTCGGTACGCTGCAGCAGCGACACGATCCAGCGGTCGGCCGCCGAGAAGTCGAGGTAGCCGCCGGGGCCGCAGTCGCCCGCGCCGCACACTTCGGGCTTGTCGGCGCCGCAGTCGTGGCCTTCGCAGTTCATCAGCACGAAGCGCGTCGCGTTCCACAGCTTGTTGCAGAAGTTGCGATAGCCTTCGCAGCGCGCGAGGTCGAAGTTCACGTTGCGGCCGAGCGTCGCCATCGACGCCATCGTGAAGCGCAGCGCGTCGGTGCCGAACGCGGGAATGCCGTCCGGGAATTCCTTGCGCGTCTTCTTCTCGATGGTGGCGGCCTGCTTCGGGTTCATCAGGCCCGTCGTGCGCTTCGCGACCAGCGTTTCGAGGTCGATGCCGTCGACGATGTCGATCGGGTCGAGCGTGTTGCCCTTGCTCTTCGACATCTTCTGGCCTTCGGCGTCGCGCACGAGGCCGTGCACGTACACCGTATGGAACGGCACCTTGCCGGTGAAGTGCGTCGTCATCATCACCATCCGGGCGACCCAGAAGAAGATGATGTCGAAGCCGGTGACCAGCACCGACGACGGCAGGAAGTGCTGCAGCTCCGGCGTCTGGTTCGGCCAGCCGAGCGACGAGAACGGCACGAGCGCCGACGAGAACCACGTGTCGAGCACGTCCTCGTCGCGCTTGAGCGCGCCGGTGTAGCCGCGCGCGGCGGCCTGCGCGCGCGCGTCGTCCTCGTTGCGGGCGACGAACACCTCGCCGTTCTCGCCGTACCACGCGGGAATCTGATGGCCCCACCACAGCTGGCGCGAGATGCACCAGTCCTGGATGTTTTCCAGCCACTGGTAGTAGGTGGTCGTCCAGTTTTCCGGCACGAACTTGATCTGGCCGCTGCGCACGACGTCGAGCGACGTTTCGGTGATCGACTTGCCCGGATTGAACGTGCCTTCCGGCGCCGGCTTCGTCATCGCGACGAACCACTGATCGGTCAGCATCGGCTCGATCACGACGCCCGTGCGGTCGCCGCGCGGCACCATCAGCTTGTGCGGCTTCACCGACTCGAGGAAGCCCTGTGCGTCGAGATCGGCGACGATCGCCTTGCGCGCGTCGAAACGGTCGAGGCCGCGATACTGCTCGGGGGCGTTGTCGTTGATCTTCGCGTCGAGCGTGAGGATCTCGATCGGCGCGAGGTTGTGGCGCAGGCCGACCTGGTAGTCGTTGAAGTCGTGCGCGGGCGTGACCTTCACGACGCCCGTGCCGAATTCGCGGTCGACGTAGTCGTCGGCGATCACCGGGATTTCGCGGCCGGTCAGCGGCAGCGTGACGAGCTTGCCGATCAGGTGCGCATAGCGCTCGTCTTCCGGATGGACCATCACGGCGACGTCGCCGAGCATCGTTTCGGGGCGCGTGGTCGCGACGGTCAGCGTGCCGGAGCCGTCGACGAGCGGGTAGCGGATGTGCCACAGATGGCCGTTTTCTTCCTCGCTCGCGACTTCGAGGTCCGATACCGCGGTGAGCAGCACCGGATCCCAGTTCACCAGGCGCTTGCCGCGGTAGATCAGCCCTTGTTCGTAGAGCGTGACGAACACGTCGCGCACCGCGGCCGACATCTTGTCGTCCATCGTGAAATATTCGCGCGACCAGTCGGTCGACGCGCCGAGGCGGCGCACCTGGCCCGTGATCGTCGAGCCGGATTTCTCCTTCCATTCCCACACGCGCTCGACGAACTTCTCGCGACCGAGGTCATGGCGCGACACGCCCTGCGCATCGAGCTGACGCTCGACGACGATCTGGGTCGCGATCCCCGCGTGGTCGGTGCCCGGCACCCACAGCGTGTTCTCGCCGAGCATGCGGTGATAGCGCGCGAGGCCGTCCATGATCGTCTGGTTGAACGCGTGGCCCATGTGCAGCGTGCCGGTGACGTTCGGCGGCGGCAGCTGGATCGCGAAATCGGGGCGGGCCGGATCGAATGCCGGCGCGGCATAGCCGCGTTTTTCCCACTCCGGCCCCCATTGGGACTCGATGGTATGGGGCTCGAAACTCTTCGCCAGCGTGTTGTCGCTCATGGTTGGAAATTTGCCGAAAAATGCGTGAATTGGATGCTGAATCCGACAATTATAAATGGATGCACATCGGCCAGCCATCGCAGCGCCCGCGCGGGACGCGCGCATGCTCGCCCGGCGCCGCGCGCGGCTCGTGGCGAGCCCTCGTGCCGAGCCGATCGAAAACGCCATCGCCCGGCCGACTTATAATGGCGGGTCCGCATTTTTCTCGCCCGTCCGCTGCCGCTCCATGCCCGATCTGCTCGCCAATCTGAACCCTGAACAATACGCCGCCGTCACGCTGCCGAACGAACCGGCGCTGATCCTCGCGGGGGCGGGCAGCGGCAAGACCCGCGTGCTGATCACGCGGATCGCGTGGCTGATCCAGCAGGGCTACGCGTCGCCGGCCACCGTGCTGGCCGTCACGTTCACCAACAAAGCCGCGCGCGAAATGATGGCGCGGCTGTCCGCGATGATGCCGATCGACACGCGCGGGATGTGGATCGGCACGTTCCACGGGCTGTGCAACCGGATGCTGCGCACCCACTGGCGCGACGCGGGCCTGCCGCAGACGTTCCAGATCCTCGACACGGCCGACCAGCTGTCCGCGATCAAGCGGCTGATGAAGGCCGCGAACGTCGACGACGAGAAATACCCGCCGAAGAACGTCCAGTACTTCATCAACAACGCGAAGGAGCAGGGGCTGCGTCCCGACAAGGTCGACGCCACCGACAACTTCAACCGCAAGTTCGTCGAGCTGTACCAGGCATACGATCAGCAATGCCAGCGCGAGGGCGTCGTCGACTTCCCCGAGCTGCTGCTGCGCTGCTACGAGCTGCTCGCGTACAACGCGCCGCTGCGCGCGCATTACCAGGCGCGCTTCCGGCACATTCTCGTCGACGAGTTCCAGGACACCAACAAGCTGCAGTACGCGTGGCTCAAGATGCTCGCGGGCGCTGGGAACGCGATCTTCGCGGTCGGCGACGACGATCAGTCGATCTACGCGTTCCGCGGCGCGAACGTCGGCAACATGCGCGACTTCGAAGACGAATTCCGCGTGCGCAACCTGATCAAGCTCGAGCAGAACTACCGGTCGCACGGCAACATCCTCGACGCGGCCAACCAGCTGATCTCGAACAACGCGCACCGCCTCGGCAAGAACCTGCGCACCGACGCCGGCCACGGCGAGCCCGTGCGCGTGTACGAGGCGAGCACCGATGCGCAGGAAGCCGGCTGGATCGTCGAGGAGATCCGCTCGCTGATCAATACCGGGATGTCGCGCAGCGAGATCGCGGTGCTGTACCGGAGCAACGCGCAGTCGCGCGCGATCGAGCACACGCTGATGACGTCGGGCATCCCGTATCGCGTGTACGGCGGCCTGCGCTTCTTCGAGCGTCAGGAAGTGAAGCACGCGCTCGCGTATCTGCGCCTGATCGACAACCCGAACGACGACACCGCGTTCGTGCGCGTCGTCAACTTCCCGACGCGCGGGATCGGCGCGCGCTCGATCGAGCAGCTCGCGGACGCCGCGCGCCTGTACGACTGCTCGATGGCCGCCGCGATCCCGTACGTGACGGGCAAGGCCGGCACGAGCCTCGGCGCGTTCGCGACGCTGATCGCGAAGATGCGCGCCGAGACCGAGCAGATGAGCCTGCCGGAGACGGTCGAGTACGTGGTGCGCGCGAGCGGCCTCGCCGATTTCTACCAGGGCGAGCGCGAAGGCCAGGACCGCCTCGAAAACTTGCAGGAACTCGTGAACGCGGCCACCGCGTTCGTCAGCGAGGAAGGCTACGGGCTCGATGCACCGGCGCGCGCGATTCCGCTGCGCGCCGGCGCGATCGCGGCGCCGGCGCTGCGCGCGGAAGCCGACGATCCGTCGGTCGACGTACTCGATCCGGCGCCGCTCGACGACCCCGCGCAGAACCCCGACACGATGACGCCGCTGGCGGGCTTCCTGTCGCACGCGTCGCTGGAGGCCGGCGACAACCAGGCGCAGGCCGGCCAGGACGCCGTGCAACTGATGACCGTGCATGCGTCCAAGGGGCTCGAATTCTCGGCCGTGTTCATCACCGGGCTCGAGGAAGGGTTGTTCCCGCACGAAAACAGCGTGCTCGAGTCCGACGGGCTCGAGGAGGAGCGCCGGCTGATGTACGTCGCGATCACGCGCGCGAAGGAGCGGCTCTATCTGTCGTTCGCGCAGAGCCGCATGCTGCACGGCCAGACGCGCTACAACGTGCGCTCGCGCTTCTTCGACGAGCTGCCCGAGCACGTGCTGAAGTGGCTCACGCCGAAAGTGGAAGCCGGTTCGCGCTGGGGCGGCCGCGCCGACAACGCCGGCTGGGGGCGCGACTGGTTCGCGCGGCCGGGCGGCGGCCATCGCGAGCAGATCGTCGATGCGGCCGTGTCCGCGCCGCTGCCGGCGTTCGCCGACAAGCAGCGCGCGGCCGACACCGGGTTCCGCATCGGCCAGCAGGTGTTTCATACGAAATTCGGCGAGGGTGTGGTCACCGCGCTCGAAGGCAGCGGCGCCGATGCAAAGGCGCAGGTGAAGTTCAAGCGGCACGGCGAGAAGTGGCTCGCGCTCGCGGTCGCGAAACTGCAGGCGGTGGAATGATGGGGATCGACATGGTGGATACACTCGCGGCGCGCCCGCTCGGCATCCTGGCCGCGCTGCCCGAGGAACTCGGCGATCTGATCGCCGCGATGCGCGCCGACGGCGAAATGAAGACGGTCACGCTCGGCCGCCGCGATTATCACGTCGGCACCGTGCATGGCGCAGCCTGCGTCGTCACGCTCGCGCGGGTCGGCAAGGTCGCGGCCGCGGCGACGGTCAGCGCGCTGATCCACGTGTTCGGCGTGTCCGGCGTGGTGTTCACCGGCGTCGCGGGCGGCGTGTCGCGCACGGTGCGCGTAGGCGACGTGGTCGTCGCCGATACGCTGCTGCAGCACGACCTCGACGCGTCGCCGCTGTTTCCGCGCTACGAGGTGCCGCTGCTCGGCATCACGCACTTCGCCACCGACGTGGAGCTGACGGCCCGGCTGAAGGCCGCGTGCGCGCTGTTCGTCGCCGAGGAGGGCGCGCGCTTCGGCGAACGGTTCGGACTCGCCGGCGCGACGCTGCACCGCGGGCTCATCATCAGCGGCGACCGCTTCGTATCGAGCGAGCCGGAAGTCGTCGCGCTGCGCGACGCGCTGCCGGACGCGCTCGCGGTCGAGATGGAAGGCGCGGCGATCGCGCAGGTGTGCGCGGAACACGACGTGCCGTTCGCCCTCGTGCGCACGATCTCCGACACCGCCGACGATCACGCGACGCAGTCGTTCTCGCACTTCCTGTCGGCGATCGCGAGCAGCTATTCGTCCGGCATCCTCAAGCGTTTCCTGACGCTGCACGCGACGACGGCGGCCTGAAGCCGCCGTCATCGTTCCCCTTCGAAGCGACCGGCCGGCCGCGGCACGCATGCCGCGGCTGCGTCGTCACGCGCGCTTGCGACGCGCGCTTTCGAGGTTCGGCAGAAACACGGTCAGCACGCCGATCAACGGCAGGAACGAGCAGACGCGGTAGACGAACGTGATGCTGGTCGCATCGGCGAGCTGGCCGAGTACGGCGGCGCCCACGCCGCCCAGTCCGAACGCGAAGCCGAAGAACAGCCCGGCGACCATGCCGACCTTGCCGGGCATCAGTTCGGTCGCATAGACCAGAATCGCGGCGAACGCCGACGCCAGCACGACGCCGATGATCACGCTCAGCACGCTGGTCCAGAACAGGTTCGCGTACGGCAGCAGCAGCGTGAACGGCGCGACGCCGAGGATCGACACCCAGATCACGTACTTGCGGCCGATCCGGTCGCCCACCGGGCCGCCGATCAGCGTGCCGGCCGCGACCGCCGCGAGGAACACGAACAGGTGGATCTGCGCGGCCTGGACCGACAGGTGGAACTTGTCGATCAGATAGAACGTGAAATAGCTGTTGATGCTCGCGAGGTAGAAGTACTTCGAGAACACCAGCAGCACCAGCACGCCGATCGCGGCCAGCACGCGCCCGCGCGAGAGCGTCGGATGGCCGGCGGCCGCCGCTTTCTTCTTCATCGACGGGTGCTTCTTGTACCAGTGGCCGATCTGCGTGAGCACCAGCATCGCGACGAGCGCGGCCGCCGAGAACCACGCGATGCTGTGCTGGCCGTGCGGAATGATCACCAGCGCGGCGAGCAGCGGCCCGAGCGCGGAGCCGGCGTTGCCGCCGACCTGGAACAGCGACTGCGCGAGCCCGTGCCGGCCGCCCGACGCCATCCGCGCCACGCGCGACGATTCCGGATGGAACACCGACGAGCCGCAGCCCACCAGTGCCGCCGCGACCAGCAGCATCGGGAAGCTGTTCGCGGCCGACATCAGCAGCAGCCCGGCCAGCGTGAAGCCCATCCCCACCGGCAGCGAATACGGTTTCGGCCGTTTGTCGGTGTAGAGGCCGACGAGCGGCTGCAGCAGCGACGCGGTGATCTGGTACGTCAGCGTGATGAGGCCGATCTGCGCGAACGACAGCGCGAACTGGCTCTTGAGCATCGGATAGATCGCGAGGATCAACGACTGGATCATGTCGTTGAGCATGTGCGAGAAGCTGATCGCGCCGAGCACCGAATAGACGGTGCCCGGTGCTGGCGGAGCGGACGGCTGGGGCACGGCGGCGGCGCCGGCGCCCGTATCGAGGCTGGTTTCCATGTGAGCTGAGCGAGTTGAGGTGGCGGGACGCGCTCTGATGACGACCGGCGCGTTCGAATCGTTGTTGCGTCAAAGGAGTGTAATGTGGCGCATCGACAATGTCAGGCCAAGTTTTGTCGCATTTCGGACATTGATGTGACGATTCGGCGATCGTGCCCGTTTTTGGCCGGTTATAACGCTCGGACGCGTCCGGCCGTTGCTGCGGACGCGCCGGGCCGGATGAGTGTTTGTCCGGACTCAAGGCCGCGCGTTGCGGGCCGTAGTACGACGCAGCGACATCGCACGCGCAACCAGCCCGGCGCCGGCCACGAACCGGCCCGGTGCAGCACACGCGGCATTGGGCAGCCAATGCCGGCCGTCGGAACCGACCTTTCCGGCGGCGTGACCAATACGGGGATATATCGATGAAAGCAGCATCATTGCATCCAGGGCCGGGTGCGGCCGCCACCGCCTCCCACGCATCCGCCGCGCGCCGAGCGGGCACCGCGGCGCGGCCGAGCCGCCCTTGGACCGTCAAGGCGACGTTGCGCGCGGCATTCGCGATTCTGCTGGCCGGCACGCTCGCGATCGGCGTGTTTTCGCTGTGGCAGATCAGCCGGCTGAACGCGTCGATCGCGTCGGTCTACGAACAGGGGCACGTCGCGAGCCGGGCGGCCGAGGAAGTGCGCGCGGAGGTGCTGCGCGCGAGCCGTGCGCAGAAGATGCTGCTCACCGCGACCACCGCGAAGGAGCGCGACGACCTGGGCGCCGAAGTCGGCGCGGGGCTCGCGTCGATCGGCCAGGCGCTCGCGACGCTGCAGCGCTACGCCGATCCGGCCGATGCCGACGATTCCGCGCGACTGCACGCGTTTTCGGCGGCCGTCGGCACCTGGAGCGGCCATCTGCGCGACTTCGTCACGCTCGTGCAGGCGCAGCCGCTCGACCTGTCGCAGATGAACTGGCAGGTCGGCACGCAGGACGTGTCGCTGCTGGTCGAGACCGGCAAGCTCGAGAAGCTCGTCGCGATGCTCGTGAAGACGCGCGGCGCGAAGTCGAAGGCGACGCTCGATGCGTCCGCAACGATCTTCTCGTCGTCGTTCGCGATGATCGCCGCGATGACGGGCGGCCTGATCGTGCTGGCGATCGTGATCGCCGAGCGCGTGGTGCGGCGGCTCGCGGCGCAACTCGGCGGCGAGCCCGCGCACGCGAAGGCGATCGCCGCCGACATCGCGCGCGGCGACCTGACGCGGCCGATTCCGGTGGCCCGCAACGACCGCGACAGCATGGTGCGCGCGCTGTCCGACATGCAGACCGGGCTGGCGGCGACCGTCGGCGAGATCGCCGTCAGCGCCGAGGCGATCGCGGCCGCGTCCGGCGAGATCTCGACCGGCAACCTCGACCTGTCGCGCCGCACCGAGCAGCAGGCGGTCGCGCTCGAACGCACCGCGGCGAGCATGGAGGAGCTGACCTCCACCGTACGTCAGAACGCCGAGAATGCGCGCCAGGCGAGCGCGCTCGCCGCCAACGCGTCGGCGGTGGCGGAGGCGGGCGGGGACGTGGTCGGCCGGGTGGTCGCGACGATGAGCGAGATCGACGACAGCGCGAAGAACATCCGCGAGATCATCGGCACGATCGAGGGGATTGCGTTCCAGACCAACATTCTCGCGTTGAACGCGGCGGTCGAGGCGGCGCGCGCGGGCGAACAGGGGCGCGGCTTCTCGGTGGTCGCGGGCGAGGTGCGGCTGCTCGCGCAGCGCTCGGCGACCGCGGCGAAGGAGATTCGCGAGCTGATCGGCGCGTCGGTCGAGCGGGTCGCGAACGGCGCGGCGCTCGCCCACGATGCGGGCCGCACGATGGATGACGTGGTGAAGGCGGTGAAGCGCGTGACCGACATCATCGCCGAGATCTCGGCGGCGTCGGACGAGCAGAGCGCCGGGATCGACGAGATCGGCCGCGCGGTCACGCAGATGGACGCCGGCACGCAGCAGAATGCGGCGCTGGTCGAACAGGCCGCCGCCGCGGCCAATGCGCTCGACGAGCAGGCGCAGGCGCTGAAGGCGCTGGTCGGGCGCTTCCGGCTCGCGGCCTGAGCGCCCGCCCGGGCGGCGCTCAGGATTTCTTCTTCTGCTGCTCCGGGTTGATCACGACCGTGCAGGTCGTACCGGCCGACAGCACCACGTCGGCCGGCACTTCGTCGATCTTGATGCGCACCGGCACGCGTTGCGCGAGGCGCACCCAGTTGAAGGTCGGGTTCACGTCGGCGACGAGGTCGCGGCTTTGCGGGTTGTCGCGATCGTAGATGCCGCGCGAGATGCTCTCGACATGGCCCTTCATCACGCCGCCGCTCATCAGCCGCATCTCGGCCGGCGCACCGACCTTCACGCGCGGCAGCTTGGTTTCCTCGAAGTAGCCGTACACCCAGAACGAGTGGCTGTCGACGATCGCGAGCTTCGCCTGGCCGGCCACCGCATAGTTCCCCTTGAAGGTCTGCAGGTTCGTGATGTAGCCGTCGACCGGCGCGATCACGCGCGTGCGCTCGAGGTTCAGCTTGGCCGCGTCGAGTGCGGCGATCGCCTGCTGATACTGCGCATCAGCGCTCGATGCGCTGTGCGCCGCGTTCTCGCGGTTTTCCTTCGACACGACGAGCGCGTCGAGGTCCGCACGGCGGGCCGCGTCGTCGCGGCGCATCTGCAGTTCCGCGCGGCGGGCGGCCACGGCCGCCTGCGCCTGCTCGACCGCGATCTGATAGTGCGACGGGTCGATCTGCATGATCAGATCGCCCTTCTTGACGAGCTGGTTGTCGTGCACCGGCAGCTCGACGATCGCGCCCGACACGTCCGGCGCGACGTTGACGATCTCCGCGCGCACGCGCCCGTCGCGCGTCCACGGATCATCCATGTAGTGCACCCACAGCGAGCGCCCGATCAGGATCGCGACGAGAAGGATGACGGCGGTCGCGACGAAGCCGAAGAGTTTTCTGATAATCATGATGGTTCGGGATCAACGGTAAACGGCGAGACTCATTCCGCCGCAGATGCAGACGAGAAGGCACGCGCGGAACAGCGACGGGTGCCAGACGAGACGGTAGAGGCCCGTATAGGCGAGCAGGCGGTCGACGGCCCAGGTCGCGAGCGCGCCCAGGACGAACATCAGCACCACCGTGGGCATGTAGGCATCGAGAATGGCGATTTCACGCGGCATCATGACGAGGCTCCTTGTTGGGGACGCACGGGGCGATTGCGGTTCAGCGGCTCGAGCGGCGATTCCGGGTCGAGCAGCGCGGTACGGACGAAATGCAGGTGGCTCAGGATGCGCTGCAGGCGGTGGCGTTCGTCGCGCGACGGCGTGACCGCATCGAGCGTGTGCCGCGTCGCGTCGATCGCGGCGTCGACGGCGGCGAGCGTCGCGTCGAAGCGCCCGGCGTCCGGCTGCGCGAACAGCGCGGACAGGGCGGCGCGCATCGTCTCGATCGCGCGGCGCCACGGCGTGGTTGCCGCGTAGCGCGGGTCGGGCGGCAGCGTCGCCAGTTCGGCGCGCAGATCGAGCACCGCGTTGCCGGTTTCCAGCACCGCGAACATCCAGCGCAGCGCGTCGCGCTGCACGTCGGGCTGGTCGGCCGACAGCGTGTGCGCCTGGTGCATCAGGTCGCGCGCGCCGCTCTCGAAGCGCGTGCGCAAGCCGGCCAGCCGCGCATGGCATGCCGCGACGACCTGGTGGCGCAGGTCCGCGAACAGCCGCTTCTTCAGCCACGGCGCGCTCGGCGGAAACAGCACCGCGAACGCGATCGCCGACGCGAGCATCGACAGCACCAGCGCGAGCGCGTCGTTCATGAAGCTCATCGGATCGTAGTGCGTGATGTTGTCCGGGCCGGCGAGGAAGCTGAAGAAGATCAGATAGCCCATCCCGTAGCCTGCGTAGCGCGGCTTCATCGTCATGAAGATGCCGATCGCGAGCAGCGGTGCGAGCGCCACGCACAGCAGCGGGAAGCCGTCGATGTGCGGATAGATGCCGAACGTCAGCAGGAAGCCGGTGCAGACGGCGAGCGCGGTGCCCATCCCCATCTGCGCCGACATCGCGGTCGGCCGCGGCGTCGACGACGCGAGCGCGCACGTGGCTGCGGCGGTCAGCGTCAGCGTCACGCCGCTCGGCCAGGCGGTCGCGATCCAGACCGAGCCGAGCACCAGAATGACCGTCGCGGTGCGAATTGCCGCGATCACCATCGCGGTCGCGTTGGTGCGCGGCTCGTAGCGCTCGATCCAGCGCTCGCGCTCGTGGTTCGCGGTCGCGAGCGACGCGTAGGTCGCCGCGTATTCGTGCAGGTCCGTGATGAAGCGATACAGCAGCTCGGCGGCCGTGTCGAAGTCGAGCAGCGGAAAGCCGGGCTGCGCTTCGAGCGTCGCGCGGGTCGCGCGGATGCGGCGCGGCAGCGCGTCGCGCCACGCGAGCAGCTGCGCGGCCGCGAGCGCGGCGTCGGCCGACGAGCGCACCGGCTCGCCGTTGCGCGTGAGGAGCGGCGCGATCTCGCGGAAGTACGGCTCGATCGCGTCGATCGCCGCCTGCGCGCCGGCGCCGCGCAGCCGGTTCATCAGCTGGTGCAGCGCGTGGAAGCGGCTCGATACGCTCATGAACTCGCTGTTCAGCCGCGCGAGGCGGCCGCTGCGCATGCGCGTGTCCGGGTCTTCGAACACGGCCATGCTGCGCGCCGCTTCGAAGCCGACCACGTCGGCGACGAAGCGCGTATGGATCGATTCGATATGCGCGCGCTCGAGCTTGCCCGACAGCGCGGCGGCGACGTAGTCGACGAAGCCGACGAAGCGCTTGCGCACCGTCGTGCGCATCTGCTCGCCGGTGTACTGCGGAAACACCAGCGCGCTGACCACGCCGGCCGACACGATCCCGACCATGATCTCGGCGACCCGCGTGAGCGCGCTCATGAACGCGCCGTCCGGATGTTGCGACGCCGGCAGCCCGATCAGCGCGGTCGTGTAGCCGGCGAGCAGGAAGCCATAGCTGCGGAAGTTGCGGTTGCGTGCGGCGCCGGCCGTGCACAGCGCGACCCACAGCGCGACCGCGAGCAGAAACAGCTCCGGCTGCTGCGGGAACAGGCCGACGAACGCCAGCGTCGCGATCAGCCCGAAGATCGTGCCGATCACGCGGTAGAAGCTCTTCGCGAGCACGGCGCCGCTTTGCGGCTGCATCACGATGAACACCGTGGTCAATGCCGTCTTCGGCGCCGGCAGGTCGAGCCGCATCGACACGCCCGTTGCGATGAACGCGGCGAGCAGCGCCTTGAACAGATAGAGCCACCCGGCGCCGTCGCTGCGGGCCCAGTCGCCGAACGCGGCGAACCAGGCCGGCAGCGGTCCGCCGGCGTGCGTGGAAGCAGGGGAGGAGACTGACATGTCGGTCGCTCCGCGTTACGGTGCGGTGGTCGTCGCGACGTGCGCGGGCCGCGTGGCGCGGGCGGCGGCGCTGGCAGCGGGGGCGGCCGCGGCGGTTGCCCCGGACGAAGCAGCCGACGAAGCCCCCGACGCAGCAGCCGGCGCAGCCGCGGCGGCTTCGTCGTGCGGCACGTCCTGGCCCGTTTCGACGCCGCCGCCGAGCGCGGCCATCAGCTGCGCATGCGCGGCGAGCCGCTCCGCGTCGATGCGCGCGGCCGTCTCCTGCGCACGTAACAGCTGCTGTTGCGCGATCAGGACGTTCACGTAGTCGGTCAGGCCACGGCGGAAGCCTTCGCGCGACAGCCGGTAGCTGCGGTCGTTGGCTTCCACCGAACGTGCGGCGTCCTTCTTCTGCGTGTCGAGCGAGCGGATCCGCACGACCTGGTCGGCGATGTCCTTCAGCGCGGCGAGCACCGTCTGGTTGTAGTGCTCGACCGCCTGGTCGTAGCCGGCGCTGGCCGCGCCGAGTTGCGCGCGCAGGCGTCCGCCTTCGAAGATCGGCAGCGTCAGCGCGGGGCCGGCCGTCCAGCCGCCGTTCATCGAGCGCAGGAAGTCGACGAACGGCGCGGTCACGCCGAAGCCGCCGACCGTCGCGAGCAAGTCGATGTTCGGGTAGAACGCGGCCTTCGCGACGTCGATCCCGCGTGCCTGCGCGTCGACCATCCAGCGTGCCGCGACGACGTCCGGCCGGCGGCCGAGCAGGTCGGCCGGCATCGCGGACGGCAGGCCGGCCGGCGCGTCGAGCGACAGGTTCGGCCGCTTGATCGCATCACCCGCGCCCGGGCCCTTGCCCGCGAGCGCCGCGAGCTGGTGGCGCGCGAGCTGGATCGCTTCCTCGTAGGTGTCGATCTGGCGTTCGTAGTCGGGCAGCGTGGACTCCGCCTGGCTGAGCTCGAGCTGCGTGCCGAGGCCCGCCTGCAGGCGCTTGCGCGCGAGATCGGCGAGCGCGCGCTGGCGCTCGAACGTTTCGTGCGCGAGATCGAGCAGCGCGTAGTTCATCGACATGCCGATGTACGCGCGCACGACGTTCACTTCGAGTTCGAGCCGGGCCGCGCGCGCGTCGGCCGCAGTCGCGTGTGCGGTATCGAGCGCGCGTTCGGTGGTGTTCTTGTCCTTGCCCCACAGATCGAGGTGGTACGACAGGCCGAGCGTGCCGGTGTTGTTCCACGTATCGACGTTCGCGAGCGGGCCGGGGCCGTAGTACACGTTGTCGGGCCAGTGCTCGCGCATCAGCGACAGATTGCCGTTGATCTGCGGCAGTTCGGCCGAACGGGCGACGCGCGCCATCGCCTGCGCTTCGCGCACGCGCGCCTCGGCCGCCGCGAGGGTCGGATTGCCGGCTTGCGCCGCGGCGATCCACGCGTCGAGCTGCGGGTCGCGATAGGCGCGCCACCAGTCGGATGCGGGCCAGCCGGCGTCGCGGTCCGCCGCACGGATCGCAGCGCCGGCGTCGAGCCCGTTCGCGTCGATGCGAGCCGACTGCGGCTTGTTGTCGCCCATGCTAGCGCATCCGGCCATTATTAATGAGACTGCAAGAACCGCCAGTGCCAGCGTCCCTTTTGTTGCCGGAAACTGCACGATTTTCTCCCTTCCGGATATAGATGATTCGGAGGCGATTATATTTTTCAGTAATTCCTGAATAAACGAACAAAGGTGCAAGTCATTTTTACGAATCCTGAGACAATATTGGTGGGCTGCTGTGCAACAATCCGTCCGGATTCAAACGGGTAATGGGATGGATACGTTACAAAACATGCGGGTATTCGTCCGCGTGGTGGATGCGGGGAGCTTTACCGCGGCCGCCCAGCAGATGAATTCGACGACCGCCTATGCATCGCGCGCCGTATCGGATCTCGAAGCGCACCTGCGCACGCGCCTGCTGAACCGGACCACGCGCCGGATCGCGCTGACCGAAGCCGGTGAGCGCTACCTGCAGCGCTGCGAGCAGATCCTCGCGTACGTCGACCAGGCCGAAGCCGAGGCGGGCGATGCGCACGCGCGCCCGTCGGGCAAGCTGAAGGTCCATTGTTTCACGAGCCTCGGCCAGCACTATCTGGTGCCGGCCATCGGGCGCTACCGGCAGCGCTATCCGGACGTGCACGTCGAGCTGACGCTCGCGCAGCGGATGCCCGACCTGCTCGACGAAGGCTACGACGTCGCGATCGTCGTGGGCCGCGAGCTGCCCGATTCGGGGCTCGTGTCGCAGCGGCTCGGCGACAGCTACAGCGTCATCTGCGCGTCGCCCGATTACGTCGGCGCGCACGGCAAGCCGCAGACGCCGGCCGATCTCGCGCAGCACGCCTGTCTCGGGATGGTCGCGCCGGGCTTCCACTTCGACGAATGGATGCTGTCGGGCCCGCGCGGCGACGAGCTCGTGCCGGTGACGGCGCCGCCGTTCCGTGTAAATGTGGCCGAGGCGCTGGCGGTGGCCGTGCGGGAAGGGATGGGGATCGGCGGCCTGCCGCTGTATTCGGCGATCGGCGGGCTGCGCAGCGGCCAGATCGTGCGCCTGCTGCCGGAATACCGGTCGCAGCCGATGAGCATCTACGCGCTGTATCCGTCGCGCCAGTACCTCGACGCGAAAATCCGGACGTGGGTCGATTTTCTGCGCGACGAGCTGCCGGCGACGCTCGAAGCCGACGAAGCTGCGCTCGCGCAGATCACGGCTGCGACATGATGGCGCGATCGCTCGGAATCTGACGAGATTTGTCGTTCGCGCAACACTTTTTTACCCGCGGACGCCGGACAGTTTGATACTGTTCAAATCATCGACATATGAATCTGCCCACCCTCGGAGTCGCAATGGATACGCACCTGATGATCGGCCTTGGAATTCTGCTCGGCGCGGCCGCCGCCGCTGCGGCGACGCGCGATCTGCTGCGCGCGATGAAGGCGCGCGCGAAACTGGTGCCGGTGCGGGTGCGCGCGTCGTCGCAAGGCCGCCATCGCGCCGACCGCTGAGCGGCGCTCAGGCAATCTATCGACCGGGGCCGTACACGGCCCACGGCCCGCCCGCCGCGCGTTCAGCCGAGTTCGACCACACGATCCCACGCGAACGCGGGGTTCTCGAGTTTGCCGGTGCGGCGACGGATATAGCCGCGCGGGTTGCACACCACGCGCGTGCCGCTGTCGGTCACGTAATCGAACGACGTATGCGTGTGGCCGTGGACCCACAGGTCGACCGGCGGCCGCACGAGTTCCGCCAGGTCCGTCACGAATCCCGCCGAAGCAAGATCCTCCTCGTACCGCTGCGCCAGCGAGCGCAGATGCGGCGCATGATGCGTGACGACGATCGTGCGGCCCGCGAACGGCGTCGCGATCCGGGCCGCGAGCCACGCGCGGCTGTGCCGGTGCAGCGCGATCGCGTCGGCCGGCGTGAAATCGCGCTGCGGGGCGTCGCCGGGCCGCGTCGAAGCCTCGTGCGGCCACGTCACCTGAATCAATCCCTTGAAATCGAGCATCACGCGCATGCCGGCTTCGGTCGCGCGGGCAATGCTTGCGTCGTCGGCGCCGAACAGCGAGAAATCGGTCCATAACGTCGTGCCGAGCACGCGAAAGCGCTGTGCCGGGTCGACGTAGAGCCCGTTGTTCAGGTAATGCACGTTGTCGAGCGTGCGCGCGGCGTCGCGCATCGCGGTTTCCAGCGCGCCGAATTCCCCGTCGTAATACTCGTGGTTGCCGGGCACGTAGATCACCGGCACGCGCGCGTCGAACGTCTCGGCGGCCCAGCGCAGGCCTTCCGCGTGGTTGTGGATGTCGCCGGCCAGCACGACGAGATCCGCCTCGGCATGCGCGATCGCGTCGGGCTGGTTGCTCTCGAGATGCAGGTCGGACAGCACGCGAACTCTCATGGGCGTCGCTCCGGATTGAATGGGTTCAGCGCACCACCTTGCCGGGATTCATCAGCCCGCGCGGGTCGAGCGCGGTCTTCAGCGTTCGCATGAGCGCCGTTTCGACCGGCGACTTGTAGCGCTGCGCGTCGTCGATCTTCAGTTGGCCGATCCCGTGTTCCGCGCTGATCGTGCCATGGTGACGATGCACGTTGTCGTAGACGATACGGTTGATTGGCGTCTGGAATTGCGCGAGGAACGCCTTCGGATCGCCGCCGGCCGGCGTCTGCACGTTGTAGTGCAGATTGCCGTCGCCGAGATGGCCGAACGTGACCATCCGCGCGCCGGGCGCGGCCTGCTGGATCGCGGCGTCGGTTTCGTCGATGAAGCGGGCGATCGACGAAATCGGCACGGCGATGTCGTGCTTGATGTTGAGGCCCTCGTCGGCCTGCGCGAGCGGGATGTGTTCGCGCAGATCCCAGAACGCGCGCGATTGTGCGAGATTCTCCGCGACGACCGCATCGACCACCAGCCCGGCGTCGAACGCCTGTTCCATCAGCGTTTCGAACAGCGTGCGCGCATGGGCTTCGCTCTCGTTGTCCGACAGCTCGAGCAGGACCGTCTGCGCATGCGTGCGCTCGAACGGGTAGCGCAACTGCGGATAGTGCTTGCCGACGAGCTGCATGCAGAAATCCGACATCAGTTCGAAGCCGGTCAGCAGCGGGCCGGCCGCACGCTGCGCAAGCGCGAGGAAGTCGAGCGCCGCGTGCGGCGATTCGAGCGCGGCGAGCGCGGTGACCTGCGCGGCTGGCAGCGGATGCAGCTTCATCACCGCGGCCGTGATGATCCCGAGCGTGCCTTCCGCGCCGATGAACAGGTCGCGCAGATCGTAGCCGGTGTTGTCCTTGCGCAGCCCGCGCAGGCCGTCCCAGATCTCGCCCTGCGGCGTCACGACCTCGAGGCCGAGGCACAGCTCGCGCGCGTTGCCGTAGCGCAGGACGGCAGTGCCGCCCGCGTTGGTCGACAGGTTGCCGCCGATCGTGCAGCTGCCTTCGGCGGCGAGGCTCAGCGCGAACAGCCGGCCGCCTTCGCGGGCGCGCGCCTGCACGTCGGCCAGGATCACGCCGGCTTCGACGGTGATCGTGTTGTTGTGCGGATCGAACGCGCGCACGCGGTTCAGGCGTGCGACGCTCAACACGGCCTGGCTGCCACTCGCATCGGGCGTTGCGCCGCCGGCCAGGCCGGTGTTGCCGCCTTGCGGCACGAGCGCGACGCCGTGGGTGTTCGCGAGCCGCACGAGGGCCGCGACTTCGGCGGTATCCGCCGGCTTCAGCACCGCGCAGGCGCTGCCCTTGTAGCGGCGGCGCCAGTCGGTCAGGAACGGCTCGGTATCGTGCGGGTCGGTCAGCACGTGCGCGGCGCCGATCGCGTCGCGGCAGGCGGATACGAAAGCTTCGGAAGGAATCATCACGTTCGGTCGCGTAAGGGTCAGGACGCGGCGCGCTGTTTTTTCGCCGCGCGCTTGAACGGCGCGACGTAGGCGAGCGCCGCCACGAAGAAGCCGACGGCGAGCGCGGTCTCGCACCAGCCGAGCGTCGCGGACAGCCCGCGGTCGGACATCCCGCGCACGACGCCTTCGGCGAAATAGACGAGGATCAGCATGCTCGCCCATTGCAGCGTATAGATGTTACGCCGCCACACGCCGGGTAGCGCGAGCGCGAGCGGCACGGCCTTGAGCAGCAGCGCCGAGCCGCCTGGGCGCAGCGGCGCGAGCCACAGTTCCCATGCGAGCGAGAGCACGATCAGCGCGGCGAGGCATGCGGCCGCGGCCAGCGCGTAGCTCGGCCGGGCCGCGACTGCGGCGCGCGCGGGCGTGGGGCCGCTCATGCGGCCTCGGCGGCGGCCAGGGCCGCGGCCGCGCGGGCCAGCCGCACGCCGAGCGACGCCGCGAGCGTCTTCTCGTCGGCCGACAGCCCGCCGGCGGCGCTGCGCTCGTGCGGCGACACGTGCGACGCGCCGTACGGCGTGCCGCCGGTGCGCGTCGTGCTGAGGGCGGATTCGGTGTACGGAATGCCGACGATCATCATCCCGTGATGCAGCAGCGGCAGCATCATCGACAGCAGCGTCGACTCCTGGCCGCCGTGCAGGCTGCCGGTCGACGTGAACACGCTGGCCGGCTTGCCGGCCAGCGCACCGGACAACCATTGCGGCGTGGTGCCGTCGAGGAAATATTTGAGCGCGGCGGCCATGTTGCCGAAGCGGGTGGGCGAGCCGAGGGCGAGGCCCACGCATTCTTCGAGATCGCGCAGTTCGGCATACGGCGGGCCGTCGTCGGGGATGTCGGGAGCGATGGCTTCGCACACCGTCGACACGGGCGGCACGGTGCGGATGCGCGCCTGCATGCCCGGCACGCTGTCGATGCCGCTCGCGATCGCGAGCGCGAGTTCGCGCGTGGCGCCGTGACGGCTGTAATAGAGGACGAGGATGTCTTTCATGGGCGGCGGAGCCCCGTGCGGCCGCGCGCGTGCCCGGTGCAGTCGGCCCCTGCTGGATCGAGCGGCTATTATAGGGGCTGAAGTCGTCGCGCAGCGCGGCGGCGGCGCGCGCCGCCGGGCGCGCGGCATCGACAAGGAGAAAACGTTTGCCGAAGTTGGCCGTCGATCTCGACACCCTCAAGCGTCTCGCGCAGTTCGCCGCGCGGCGCAGCGCCGAGGACCGCATTCCGCAGGTCGCGGGTAGCCTCACGTTCACGACGATGCTCGCGCTCGTGCCGCTCGTGACGGTCGCGTTCGCGCTGTTCACCGCGTTCCCGATGTTCGCGTCGTTCCAGATCTCGCTGCAGGGCTTCCTCGCGGATCACCTGATGCCCGCGCAGTTCAACGTGCAGATCTTCAAGTACCTGAACCAGTTCGCGGCCAAGGCCAAGGGGCTGACGACGGCCGGCCTGATCGTGCTGGTCGTCACGTCGGTGATGACGATGATGACCATCGAGTCCGCGTTCAACCTGATCTGGCGCGTGCGCAAGCCGCGGCCGTTCGCGCAGCGCGTGCTGGCGTACTGGGCGTTGATCACGCTCGGGCCGCTGCTGTTCGGCGTGAGTCTGTCGCTGTCGTCGTATCTGTTCACGCAGTCGCTGGCGTTCACCGGCGCCGCGCCGTCGACGTCGATCATCGAGTGGCTGCTCGCGCTCGCGTCGCTGCCGCTCACGGTGCTCGCGTTCACGCTGCTGTACGTGTACCTGCCGAACTGCACGGTCGCGTGGCGCGACGCGGTGATCGGCGGCCTGTTCGCGGCCGTCGCGTTCGAGCTGGCGAAGCGCGGCTTCGGCTATTACGTGCGGCGCATTCCGACCTATACGGCCGTCTACGGCGCGTTCGCGGCGCTGCCCGTGTTCCTGCTGTGGGTGTACCTGAGCTGGTTCATCGCGCTGCTCGGCGCGATGGTCGCGTCCGCGCTGCCGGCGATCCGTGTCGGCCAGTTTCATCGCATCCATTATCCGGGCAGCGATCTGCTCGACGCGCTCGAATTGCTCGCGCGGCTCGCCGAAGCGCGCGCGGCCGGCAGGCCGGGCTGCACGGCGCCGCGGCTCGCGACCATGCTGCGCTGCGACATGGAAACTGCGCAGCGGCTGCTGCTGACGATGGAGGAGCGCGAATGGATCGCGCGGCTGGAGGGCGGCGACCAGGCGCCGCGCTACATCCTGCTGGCGAACCCCGATCGTCTGACGCTCGCGCAGCTGTTCGACGTGCTGGTGATCGACCGGACCGAGCTGACCTATCAGCTGCAGCGGCGTAGCAGCCACGTCGAAGGCGCGGCGCTGCTCGACGTGCTGTCGAACGATCGCTTCGACGTGTCGCTCGCGTCGCTGATCGCCGCGCGCGCGGCCGATGGCGCGCAGCCGGCCGCGCCGGCGTCCGGCTCGCTCGCCGGCGCGGTGCCCGACCCGCACGCGCGTCCGCCGAAAACGGCGTGACGCCGCGCCGGAAGGCGTGCGTTACAGCGGGATCTTGCCGACGCAGATGTCCTTGAACATCACCCAGTCGCCCATCAGGCTGTAGACCGGATGCCGGAACGTGGCAGGGCGGTTCTTCTCGAAGAAGAAGTGCCCGATCCATGCGAAGCCGTAACCGCACACGACGGCCGCCGGCAGCCACGGCCAGCGACCGGTCGCGACCGCCATCGCGACACAGCCGATCACGCCGAGCGAGCCGATGAAGTGCAGCCGCCGCGACGTCGCGTTCTGGTGTTCGTTCAGGTAATACGGATAGAAATCAGCGAAGCTGGCGAATTGTTCCGAATGCGTATGCGCCATGGCCGTCTCCTCGGGTCGCCGTTCATGGCGCCATTGTGCGGCGGGCCGCCGGCGGCCGCAAGCCGCGCGGCCCTGCGCCTTACCCCTGCGCTTTCCTTTTGACAGGCTTTCCGATAGGATCGAAAGCGGATTTGCATTCAAGCTCGAGGGAACCACGATGCGCGTCAGCGATATTCTGAAAGTGAAGGGCAACACGTTGTTTACCGTGACGCCCGATAAGCCGCTGCGCGAAGCGGTCGATACGATGGCCGAGCACGACATCGGCTCGCTCGTCGTGATGGAGTACGGCGATCTGGTCGGGATGCTCACGTTCCGCGAGATCATCCAGCGCCTGCACGTAAACGGCGGCGCGATCGGCGACGTACAGGTGCGCAAGGTGATGGACGAGCCGCTCACCTGCACGCCGGAAACCGATGTGAACGAAGTGCGCCGGATGATGCTCGAGCGCCACGCGCGCTACATGCCGGTGCTCGACAAGAAGGTGCTGATGGGCGTCATCTCGTTCTACGACGTCGCGAAGACGGTCGTCGAGGCGCAGAGTTTCGAGAACCGGATGCTGAAGGCCTACATCCGCGACTGGCCGGAATCGGAAGCCGAAGCACAGAAGCCGTGACACGTCGCGCCCGGTGCTTCGCACGCGGGCGCTGCCATTCGGCGCGCGGCGGCGCAGGTTCAGCCTGCGCCGCCGTTTTTTCAACGACAACACGAGGCCCGCGCAGCTTCGCCCAGACGACGCGCGCGTATTCCGCATGAGCGATCACACGCAAGTCTCTTCAGCGACGCGCGGCGAACGGCGCGCCCACGCATCGCAGTTCGACCTGTTGCGCGAGCGCCGTTTCGCGCCGTTCTTCACGACGCAGTTCCTCGGCGCGTTGAACGACAACGTGTTCAAGATCGGCTTCACGTCGCTCGTCACGTATCACACCGCACGCTTTTCCGGCGTCGACGCGAAGACGGCCGCGTTCCTCATTTCCGCGATCTTCATCCTGCCGTTCGTGCTGTTCTCGGCCACCTCCGGCCAGATCGCCGACAAGTACGACAAGGCGACGCTCACGCGTTTCGTGAAGACCTTCGAGATTGTGCTGATGCTCGTCGGCGCGGCCGGCTTCGTCACGCACAGTGCGGCGCTGCTGTATCTGTGCACGTTCATGATGGGGATGCACTCGACGCTGTTCGGCCCGGTCAAGTATTCGTACCTGCCGCAGCATCTCGGCGAGCACGAGCTCGTCGGCGGCAACGGCCTCGTCGAAATGGGCACGTTCGTCGCGATCCTGATCGGCACGATCATCGGCGGCGCGGCCGCCGGCATCGAAGGCAGCGGCGAGCGCGTGCTCGCGGTGAGCGTCGTCGCGATCGCGCTGGCAGGGCGCCTCGTCGCGCAGCGCGTGCCGCCGACGCCCGCGCCGCAGCCCGATCTCGTGATCAACTGGAACCCGTTCAGCGAAACCTGGCGCAACCTCGCGCTCGCGCGACAGAACCGCACCGTATTCCTGAGCCTGCTCGGCATCTCGTGGCTGTGGTTCGTCGGCGCGACCTTCCTCACGTCGTTCTTCAATTTCGCGAAGGACGTGCTGTCCGCGAGCCCCGACGTCGTCACCGTGCTGCTCGCGACGTTCTCGGTCGGGATCGGCCTCGGTTCGCTGCTGTGCGAGCGGCTGTCGCAGCGCCGCGTCGAGATCGGGCTCGTGCCGCTCGGCTCGATCGGCATCAGCGTGTTCGCGATCGAGCTGTACTTCGCGAGCCATGCCATGCCGTCGCCCGGTCATCTGCTGTCGGTCGGCGAATTCCTGGCCGGCGCGCGCCACTGGCGCATCCTGGCCGACCTGTTCCTGCTCGCGATGTTCGGCGGCTTCTACAGCGTGCCGCTCTATGCGCTGATCCAGAGCCGCAGCGCGCCGACCCATCGCGCGCGCATCATCGCCGCGAACAACATCCTCAATGCGCTGTTCATGATTTTGTCGGCGTTGATGGCGATGGGGCTGACCAAGGCGGGCGTCGACATCCCCGGGCTGTTTCTCGTGACCGCGCTGCTCAACGTCGCGGTCGCGACGTATATCTACCTGCTCGTGCCCGAGTTCCTGCTGCGCTTCGTCGCATGGGTGCTGGTGCATACGTTCTACCGGATCCGCCTCGTGCATGCGGAGCGGATCCCCGACGACGGCGCGGCCGTGCTGGTGTGCAATCACGTCAGCTACGTCGACGCGCTCGTGCTGGCCGCCGCGAGCCCGCGGCCGATCCGCTTCGTGATGGATCACCGGATCTTCAAGACGCGGTTCGCGAGCTGGGTGTTCCGGCACGCGAAGGCGATTCCGATCGCGCCGCGCCACGAGGATCCCGACATGCTCGCGCGCGCGTACGACGCGTGCGAGGCCGCGCTGAAGGACGGCGAGCTCGTGTGCGTCTTTCCGGAAGGCAAGCTGACCAAGACGGGCGACATCAACACGTTCCACCACGGGATCACCGAGATCCTCACGCGCAGGCCGGTGCCGGTGATTCCGATGGCGCTGCGCGGGCTGTGGGGCAGCTACTTCTCGCGCCATACCGATGCGCGGATGCCGCGGCCGATCAAGCGCGGCGTGATGAGCCGGCTCACGCTCGCGGTCGGCGAGCCGATGGCGGCGTCGGTCGCCACGCCGCAGGCGCTGCAGGCCGCGGTGACCGAGCTGCGCGGCGCGCGGAAGTAGGGGCGGCGCGCCGTCGGTGAGCGCGCGGCCGTGACGGCGGGCGCGCTACCGGTCGGCCGCACGCGCCCGCGCATGCCGCGCCGTATCCGCGGCCGGCGCATGCGCGCCGGACCGCCCGGCGTCCCGCGCGCGCGGGACGGCTGGCATAATAGCGGTTTACCTCATTTTCTCGACCGGCAAACGATCGGCGCGCCAGCGGTTGCGGCAGCGCATCGGTTTGCGTCATTTCTCTTTGGGCGGTTCCATCATGTCCGGCAATACCCTCGGCACGCTTTTCACTGTCACGACCTTCGGCGAATCGCACGGTCCCGCGATCGGCTGCGTGATCGACGGCTGCCCGCCGGGAATGAGCCTCACCGAAGCCGACATTCAGGCCGAGCTCGACCGCCGCAAGCCCGGCACGTCGCGGCACGTGACGCAGCGCCAGGAGGCCGACGAAGTCGAGATCCTGTCGGGCGTGTTCGAAGGCGTGACGACCGGCACGCCGATCGCGCTGCTGATCCGCAACACCGATCAGCGCAGCAAGGACTACGGCAACATCGTCGAGACGTTCCGCCCCGGTCATGCCGACTACACCTACTGGCAGAAGTACGGCATCCGCGACTACCGCGGCGGCGGCCGCTCGTCCGCCCGTCTCACCGCGCCGATCGTCGGCGCGGGCGCGGTCGCGAAGAAGTGGCTGCGCGAGCGCTTCGGCGTCGAGGTGCGCGGCTGCATGAGCGCGCTCGGCGAAATCGACGTGCCGTTCGTCGACTGGTCGCACGTGCGCGAGAACCCGTTCTTCGCGCCGAATGCGGCGATCGTGCCGGAGCTCGAGGCGTACATGGACGCACTGCGCAAGGACGGCGACTCGATCGGCGCGCGCATCGACGTGGTCGCGTCGGGCGTGCCGGTCGGCTGGGGCGAGCCGGTGTTCGACCGGCTCGACGCCGACATCGCGAAGGCGATGATGAGCATCAACGCGGTGAAGGGCGTCGAGATCGGTGCGGGCTTCGCCAGCGTCGCCGAGCGCGGGTCGGTGCACGGCGACGAGCTGACGCCGGCCGGCTTCGTCGGCAACCATGCGGGCGGCGTGCTCGGCGGGATTTCGACCGGGCAGGACGTCACCGTGTCGATCGCGATCAAGCCGACGTCGAGCATCCGCACGCCGCGCCGCTCGATCACGAAGGCCGGCGAAGAAGCGATCGTCGAGACCTTCGGCCGCCACGATCCGTGCGTCGGCATTCGCGCGACGCCGATCGCCGAGTCGATGCTCGCGCTGGTGCTGATCGACCATGCGCTGCGGCATCGCGCGCAGTGCGGCGACGTCGAGACGTCGACGCCGAAGATCGCCGGCAGCGCGACCTGATACGGGGGCGCCGGCAGCCGCCGGCGCGCTCGATGCGAGGTGAAGCGGGGCGCCTGGGGCGCCCCGTTTTCATGGGGCCTCGGAATGCGGCGGCGCGGCCGATTCACGCACCCGCAGCTCCGGCAGCACCGCGCAACCGGGCCCGACTGCGCCATGCTCGAGTGCGTCGAGCAATGCACGCGCGGCCTTGCGGCCGATCGCATCGGTGTCGACCCACATCGTCGTCAGGGCCGGCCGGATTTCGCGGGCGAGCGCAACGTCGTCGAAACCGGTGATCGACAGTTCCGACGGCACCGCGATTCCCATCGCCTGCGCCTCCAGCAGCGCGCCCAGCGCCAGCGCATCGTTGCCGCAGATCACGGCCGTCGGGCGCGTCGGCCCGTTGTCCGCAATGGCGCGCAGGCTCGCGCGCCCGAACGCGATCGTCGCCGGCCCCTCGTGCTGGTGGACCGGCCGCACCGCGAGGCCGCGGGCGGCCAGCGTCTCGTGAATGCCGCGCAGGCGCGCCTGCACGCGGTCGTTGTCCGCGGACGGCTGCATGATGATCGCGAAATCGCGATGGCCGAGGTCGAGCAGATGCGTGGTGAGCCGAGCGAAGGCCTCGCGGTTGTCGAAGCCGATGCAGCAATGCGGGCTGTCGTCGCGGTAGGCGTAGGTGACGACATAGGGCACCCGATGCAGGTCGAGCAGTTCGAAGACTTCCGCCGGATAGGCTTCACCGACCAGCGACACCGCTTCGACGCCGCGCGACAGCATCGCACGCACCTGCGCGAGCGCCTGCGCCGGATCGTAATTCGAGCAGCCCAGGAACAGCGTGATGCCGTGCTCGGCCATGACCGCCTGCATGCCGGCGACCTGGGACGCGAACACCTGGTCGTCGAGCGTCGGGATGATCGCGCCCGCAATGTGGGTGCGCGTGGACGCGAGTGCGCGACCGGCCGCGTTGGGGATCCAGTTCAGCGTGCGCGCCGCGTCGCGCACGCGCTGCTGCACGTCGGCCGACACCTTGCCGGGATCGTTGTACACGCGCGAGACGGTCGCGGTCGACACGCCGGCGAGTTTCGCGACGTCCCCGAGCACCGAGCGGCCGCTGCCGCGGCGTGCGCGCGCCGCGCCGCCGCCGGAAGAGGGCGTGCTCATCGGCGGCTCGCGGCCGCCGGCGCGGCGCGCCATGCGCAGGTGGTCCAAAGTGCCATCGTTTACCCTCGGTTCGTCGTGGTCGTGCTTGCATCTCGCGTGCTGCCTGTGAGAATGTAAGCGCTATCTTGATGCCAGCCCGCATTATGTCAGACACATCTTCGCTTCGCATCACCGCAAATTTTTCGTCGACGCCGGCCTGTTCGGCGATTTTATTCGTCTCAAATGTAAGCGATTACATTGCATGAAAGACCACGCTGAATTCCCCAGGATCGCGGTCGTCGGCAGCCTCAACGTCGACCTCGTTACGCACGCGCCGCGGCTGCCCGTGCCGGGCGAAACGCTGCTCGGCACCGCGTTTCGGACGGTCTCCGGCGGCAAGGGCGCGAATCAGGCGGTGGCGGCCGCGCGCCTGGGCGCCTCGGTCGCGATGATCGGTTGCGTCGGCAACGATGCGTTCGGCGCGCGCCTGCACGACGCGCTTGCGGCAGAACGCATCGACCTGACGCACGTACACCGGATCGACGGCGCAGCAACCGGCGTCGCGACGATCGCGGTCGATGCGAGCGGGGCGAACAGTATCGTCGTCGTGCCCGGTGCGAACGCGCGCCTCGATGCCGCAACGATCGACGCGGCGCGCGACGCGATCGCCGGCGCGGCGCTGATGGTGTGCCAGCTCGAGGTGCCGATGGAAACCGTGGTGCGCGCGATCGACCGTGCGCGCGCCTGCGGCACGCCGGTGCTGCTCAATCCTGCGCCCGCGCGGCCGCTGTCCGACGCGTTGCTGGCGCGGCTCGAGTACCTCGTCGTCAACGAAACGGAAGCGGAGTCGCTGACCGGCATCACGGTCGGCGACGACGCCTCGGCAGTGCGCGCCGCAGACGCATTGCACGCGAAGGGCGCCGGCAATGTGCTGGTCACGCTCGGCGCGCGCGGCGTCTGCTGGCGCGGCAGCGCGGGCAACGGCCGCCACCCGGCGCTGGCAGTGACGGCCGTCGATACGACGGCGGCCGGCGACACGTTCGTCGGCGGGTTCGCGGCCGCCCGGGCGGGCGGTGCGTCAATGGACGATGCCATCGCGTTCGGCCAGCGGGCTGCCGCGATCAGCGTCACGCGCCACGGCGCGCAGACGTCGATTCCGACCCGCGAGGAAGTGCAGCACACGACCGCATAGATTCCGCGACGACGGAACAGCCGGCTGAGCCGGCACCCATCAGAAACATGGAGACAACTGCAATGAACGAAAACCACGCTGTTCCGGCCGCGCCGCCCGGTATCCGACGCGGACAACGTATCGCGCTCGCGCTGCTGATGGTGAGCGGGATCGTCAATTATCTCGACCGCGGCACGCTGGCCGTCGCGAGCTCGGCAATCCGTGCGGATCTCGGACTGTCGCTTTCGCAGATGGGCTTGCTGCTGTCGGCATTCTCGTGGAGCTATGCGCTGTGCCAGTTTCCGGTGGGCGGCCTGGTCGATCGCATCGGTCCGCGCCGGCTGCTCGGCGTCGGGCTGATCGTCTGGTCGATCGCGCAGGCAGCGGGCGGCATGGTGTCGACCTTCGGCTGGTTCATCGTCGCGCGCATCGTGCTCGGTATCGGCGAGGCGCCGCAGTTCCCGTCGGCCGCGCGGGTCGTGAGCAACTGGTTTCCGCTGCGCGCGCGCGGTACGCCGACCGGCATCTTCAATGCGGCGTCGCCGCTTGGCACCGCGCTCGCACCGTTGCTGCTGTCGGTGCTCGTCGCGTCGTTCGACTGGCGCCTGGCGTTCGTCGCGACCGGTGCGCTCGGTCTCGTCGTTGCCGTCGTCTGGTTCGCGCTGTACCGCGATCCGGCTCGCGCGCAGTTGAGCGTGGCGGAACGCGGGTATCTCGATGCCGATGCGCAGACCGCCGCCGCCGCGCCGAAGCTGACTTTCGCCGACTGGCGCAGCCTGTTCTCGCACGGCACGACGTGGGGCATGCTGATCGGATTCTTCGGTTCCGTGTATCTGAACTGGGTATACCTGACGTGGCTGCCGGGATACCTGACGATGGAGCGTCACATGAGCCTCATTCGCACCGGGTTTGCGGCGTCGGTGCCGTTCCTGTGCGGCTTCGTCGGTTCGCTCGTCGCCGGCTGGCTGTCCGATTTTGTCACGCGCCGCAGCCGCTCGCCGGTCGTGAGCCGGCGCAATGCGGTGGTCGTCGCGATGCTCGGGATGGTCGCGTTCACGATTCCGGCCGCGCTCGTGCAGAGCAATACCGTTGCGCTCGCATGCATTTCGGTCGTGATCTTTCTCGCGAATGCGGCATCCGCGTGTTCGTGGGCGCTCGCGACGGCCGCCGCGCCGCCGAGCCGCGTCGCATCGCTCGGCGCGATCCAGAATTTTGGCGGTTTCATCGGCGGTGCACTCGCGCCGATCCTGACGGGCGTCATCGCGCAGAAGTGGTCGTTCGTGCCGGCGCTGCTGACGGCCGCGGCGATCGCGTTCGCCGGTGCGATGGCTTACCTGCTGCTGGTGCGCAAGCCGATTCCCGAGCAGGCGGCCAGCGCCGCGCCCGGACCGCTGCCGGCCTGAGCGTCGCGGCCACACCGCGTATTTACTGAAGCAAGGAGAAAGAGATGCAACACCATCAGCAGTCGACTGCGGCCATCGAGGGGATCGTGCCGGTGATGCTGACACCGTTCGACGATGCTGGCGCGATCGACTATGCCGGGCTCGAGCGACTCATCGAGTGGTATCTGGCGCACGGCTCGGATGCGCTGTTCGCGGTCGCGCAGTCGAGCGAGATGCAATTCCTGAGTCTGGCCGAACGGGCGGAACTCGCGCGTTTCGTCGTCGATCGCGTGGCCGGGCGCGTGCCCGTCGTCGCGTCCGGCCATATCAGCGACGATCTCGATTCGCAGGTCGCCGAGCTGTGCGCGGCGGCCGAATCGGGTGCGCGGGGCGTCGTGCTCGTGACGAACCATCTCGATCCGCAGCGCAAGGGCAGCGCCGCGTTTCTGGACCATCTTCACGCGCTGCTCGCCCGGCTGCCGTCGGATCTGCCGCTCGGCCTGTACGAATGTCCGGCGCCTTATCGACGGTTGCTCTCCGATGACGAGCTGCGTGCGTGCATCGATACCGGCCGCTTCGTGATGCTCAAGGACGTGAGCTGCGACCTGGAAACGGTGAAGCGGCGCGTGGCGCTCGCCGCCGGGTCGCCGCTGAAGGTGCTGAACGCGAACGCCGCAATCGCATGGGATGCGATGAAGGCGGGATCCGCCGGCTTCAACGGCGTGTTCACCAACTTCCATCCCGATCTGTATCAGTGGCTGCGCACGCAGGGCGATTCGGATCCGGCGCTCGCCGAAGAATTGGCGACGTTCCTGGTGGTGTCGGCGGTGTCCGAAGCGCTGGGTTATCCGGCGCTCGCGAAAATCTATCACCAGCGGATCGGCACCTTCGAGTCGATTCGCTGCCGCGTAATCGATTACGACGTACGCGAGCGGTTCTGGGCGCTCGACGCGGTGCTCGACAAGATCGTCGCGGGGACCGAGCATTTCCGTCGGAGAATCGCAGCGCTCTGACGGGCGGGCAGCAGTGCGCGCGCGAGGCATCGCCCCCGCGCGCGCTCGCGACCCGCGGACGTCGTACCGACGAAAAAAAACGCCGCGCGATGCGGCGTCTTCCGGCAGCTTACATGTTCGGATAATTCGGCCCGCCGCCGCCTTCCGGCGTGACCCACACGATGTTCTGCGTCGGGTCCTTGATGTCGCAGGTCTTGCAGTGCACGCAGTTCTGCGCGTTGATCACGAGGCGGTCGCTGCCGTCGTCGTTCTTCACGAACTCGTATACCGCCGCCGGGCAGAACCGTCCCTCCGGCCCTGCGTAGGTGCGCAGGTTCACGTTCACCGGCACGCTCGCGTCCTTCAGCGTCAAGTGCGCCGGCTGGTTCTCCTCGTGGTTCGTGTTCGAGATGAACACCGACGACAGCCGGTCGAACGTCAGCTTGCCGTCCGGCTTCGGATACTCGATCGGCGTGCATTGCGACGCGGGCTTCAGCATCTCGTGGTCCGCATGCTTGTGGTGCAGCGTCCATGGCACGTTGCCGCCCATCACCTTCTGCTCGAGCCCGACCATCAGCGTGCCGAGATACAGCCCCTTCGCCATCCACTGCTTGAAGTTGCGCGCGCGGTACAGCTCGGTGTACAGCCACGACTGCTGGAACGCGTCCGGGTAGGCGTGCAGCTCGTCCGACTGGCGGCCGGCCTGCACCGCATCGAACGCCGCGTCGGCGGCCAGCATGCCGGTCTTGATCGCCGCGTGGCTGCCCTTGATGCGCGATGCGTTCAGGAAGCCCGCATCGTCGCCGATCAGCGCGCCGCCCGGGAACACCGTCTTCGGCAGCGACAGCAGCCCGCCCGCGGTGATCGCGCGTGCACCGTACGACACGCGCTTGCCGCCTTCGAGGAATGCGCGGATCGACGGATGCGTCTTGTAGCGCTGGAACTCCTCGAACGGCGACAGGTACGGGTTCGTGTAGCCAAGCCCAACCACGAAGCCGACCACGACCTGGTTGTTGTCCATGTGGTACAGGAACGAACCGCCGTAGGTATCCGACTTCAGCGGCCAGCCGGCCGTGTGGATCACGAGGCCCGGCTTGTGTTTCGCCGGATCGATTTCCCACAGCTCCTTGATGCCGATCCCATACGCCTGCGGATCGGCGTTCGCGTCGAGCTTGAACTTCGAGATCAGCTGGCGGCCCAGATGACCGCGGCAGCCTTCGGCGAACAGCGTGTACTTCGCGTGCAGTTCCATGCCGAGCTGGAAGTTCTCGGTCGGCTCGCCGTCCTTGCCCACGCCCATGTTGCCGGTGGCGACGCCCTTCACCGAGCCGTCGTCGTTGTAGAGGATCTCCGCGGCCGGGAAGCCGGGGAAGATCTCGACGCCGAGCGCTTCGGCCTGCGTGCCGAGCCAGCGCGTGACGTTGCCCAGCGAGATCACGTAGTTGCCGTGATTCTTGAAGTTGTCGGGCAACGCCCAGTTCGGCGTCGTGACCGCGCTCTGCTCGGACAGGAACAGGAAGCGGTCCTCGGTCACCTCGACGGTGAGCGGTGCGCCGCGTTCCTTCCAGTCGGGGAACAGCTCGGTGATCGCGCGCGGGTCCATCACCGCGCCCGACAGGATGTGCGCGCCGATCTCGGAACCCTTCTCGAGCACGCACACGCCGATCTCGGCGCCTTTCTCGGCGGCCAGCTGCTTGAGCCGGATCGCCGCCGACAGCCCGGCGGGGCCGCCGCCGACGATCACGACGTCGTATTCCATCGATTCGCGCGGGCCGTATTGCTCGATGAGGCTTGCGGGGGTCATTGGCGTTCCTCTAACCGTTAGAATGCTTTTATTCGGGAGCGTATTGTCTGCGAAACGAAACGCTTGCCGCAACAGCGCGGCGCTAGATTAGCACGATCGTTCTATTTTCTGTGCTAGGGTTATGCTGCTCGAGCGGGCATCCGCCGCGGCAAACGACATCGAAAGGGGATGTGCAATGGGTCGATCGATCAATCTGGAAGGCAAGGTCGCGCTGGTTACCGGCGCATCGAGCGGCCTCGGGCAACGCTTCGCGCAGGTGCTGTCGCAGGCCGGCGCGAAGGTCGTGCTGGCGAGCCGCCGGGTCGAGCGCCTGAAGGAACTGCGCGCCGAGATCGAGGCGGAGGGCGGCGCCGCGCATGTCGTGTCGCTCGACGTGACCGACGTGCAGAGTATCAAGGCAGCCGTTGCGCACGCCGAGACGGAAGCCGGCACGATCGACATCCTCGTGAACAATTCGGGTGTATCGACGATGCAGAAGCTCGTCGACGTGACGCCGGCCGATTTCGAGTTCGTGTTCGACACCAACACGCGCGGTGCATTCTTCGTCGCGCAGGAAGTCGCGAAGCGCATGATGATGCGCGCGAACGGCAACGGCAAGCCGCCGTACCGGATCATCAACATCGCATCGGTGGCCGGGCTGCGCGTGTTTCCGCAGATCGGGCTGTACGCGATGAGCAAGGCGGCCGTCGTGCAGATGACGCGGGCGATGGCGCTCGAATGGGGGCGTCACGGGATCAACGTGAACGCGATCTGCCCGGGCTATATCGACACCGAAATCAATCACTACCTGTGGGAAACCGAACAAGGCCAGAAGCTGCAGTCGATGCTGCCGCGCCGGCGCGTCGGCAAGCCGCAGGATCTCGACGGGCTGTTGCTGCTGCTGGCGGCCGACGAGTCGCAGTTCATCAACGGTTCGATCATCTCCGCCGACGACGGCTTCGGCCTCGCGTGAGCGGACGCCATCCAGTAACGAAGAAGAGTGCAATGAGCGAATATTCCCGCGTATTTGAAATGTCGATGCCGATCCGCTGGGGCGACATGGACGCGTTCGGCCACGTGAACAACACGGTCTACTTCCGTTACATGGAACAGGCGCGGATCTCGTGGTTCGAGCAACTCGGCATCGCGGGCGGCAATGGCGAGGGACAGGGGCCCGTGGTCGTCACGGCGTCGATGGAATTCCTGAAGCAACTGCACTATCCGGGCGACGTGATCGCGCGGATGTCGGCCGCCAAACCGGGCCGCAGCAGCTTCGACACCGGCTTCGAGCTCTCGCGTGCGGACGATCCGCAGCATGTGTATGCGCGCGGCAACGCGCGCTGCGTGTGGGTCGACTATGCGCTCGGCAAGTCGGTGCCGCTGCCGCAGCTGCTGCGCGACACGATCGAGCGCGCGCTCGCCGCCAAGGTCGACTGAACGTCGAAGCCGGCGCCGCGGCGCCGATGCGGGTGTGCAGCCATACCCGTGCCTGCCGGAATCGGCCGCCTCGCGCGGCCGATTGCGTTTGCGTGCAGCGGCTACTGGCCGAGCAGGCGTTGCAGCAGCTCCGGCGTATTGCTGGTGCCGTACTTGCGCATCAGCCGCGCACGGTAGATGTCGACGGTGCGCGAACTGATGTCGAGCACGCGTCCGATCTGCTTGCTGGTCTTGCCGGTCGCGAGCTGGGCTGCGATCTCCCGCTCGCGCGGCGTCAGCTCGACCGCCACGCGGCGCGTCGCGCTCAGGTCTTCGAAGGTCCATACGCCCACGGCGAGCGGCGCGGTGCGATCGAGCGCGCGGCCAGTCACGTGGCACCAGAACAGCTCGCCGTCCGCGCGCTTCATGATTCTGTCGTCGCCGTACGTGCCGTTCGCGACCATCACGCGCGAAATGCGCTCGCCGATGCGCTGAAACTCGTCCGGCGACGGATACAGTACTTCGTAGGACTTGCCGATCAGATCGGTCCGCGCGCAGCGGAAGATCGCCGCGAGTGCGTCGTTGCAGTCCTCGATCACGCGGTCGCGCGACATCACGAGGCCGAGCGGCGCGAGGTGAAAGGCAGTCTGGTAATCGAGTGCGGGCATGGCGCGGGGCAGCGGAGGCAAATGCTTATGTAGTTTTGCGTATTGTGCCGCATCCGCGCCGCATCGTACCCTTGCCGGCATCTCGTGGCGCTTCGTCGCGACATAAAAACAGCGCGCCTCGCGCAGGCCACGCCGTGCATGCATAGAATGAGTGCGGCGGGCTTGCGGGCCAGTCGGCGCGTGAACCGGTTTTGCTGGTTTCCATAGAGGAAGGGACATACAGATGAACAAAGTCTATCCCAGCGCGGCTGCCGCGCTGGAAGGGATCGTCCGCGACGGACAGACGTTCGCGGTCGGCGGCTTCGGCCTGTGCGGGATCCCCGAGGCGCTGATCGCGGCGCTGCGCGACTCCGGCGTCAAGGGCATCACCTGCATCAGCAACAACGCGGGCGTCGACGGTTTCGGCCTCGGCCTGCTGCTCGAAACGCGCCAGATCAAGAAGATGATCTCGTCGTACGTCGGCGAGAACAAGGAGTTCGAGCGCCAGTACCTGGCCGGCGAGCTCGAGCTCGAATTCACGCCGCAGGGCACGCTCGCCGAGAAGCTGCGCGCCGGCGGCGCCGGCATTCCGGCATTTTTCACGAACACCGGCTACGGCACCGTGATCGCCGAGGGCAAGGAAACGCGCCAGTTCGGCGATCGCCACTATGTGCTGGAGCCGTCGCTGACCGCCGACGTCGCGCTCGTCAAGGCATGGAAGGCCGACAAGTCGGGCAACCTGATCTATCGCCGCACCGCGCGCAACTTCAACCCGATGTGCGCGATGGCCGGCAAGATCACCGTGGCCGAGGTCGAGGAGATCGTCGAGAACGGCGCGCTCGATCCCGACCAGGTCCATACGCCCGGCATCTTCGTGCAGCGGATCGTGCTGAACGCGACGCCCGAAAAACGCATCGAACAACGCGTCGTACGCGCGAAAGGAGACTGACATGGCCTGGAATCGTGACCAGATGGCCGCGCGCGCGGCGAAGGAACTGCAGGACGGCTTCTACGTGAACCTCGGCATCGGTCTGCCGACGCTCGTCGCGAACCACGTGCCGGCCGGCGTCGAAGTGTGGCTGCAGTCGGAGAACGGCCTGCTCGGCATCGGCCCGTCGCCGACCGACGAAGAAGTCGATGCCGATCTGATCAACGCCGGCAAGCAGACCGTCACGACGCTGCCCGGCTCGTCGATCTTCTCGTCGGCCGATTCGTTCGCGATGATTCGCGGCGGCCACATCAACCTCGCGATCCTCGGCGCGATGCAGGTCAGCAAGAACGGCGATCTCGCGAACTGGATGATCCCCGGCAAGATGATCAAGGGGATGGGCGGCGCGATGGATCTCGTCGCGGGCGTGAAGCGCGTCGTCGTGCTGATGGAGCACGTCGCGAAGGGCGACCAGCACAAGATCCTCGAGGAATGCAACCTGCCGCTGACGGGTGTCGGCGTGGTCGACCTGATCATAACCGATCTCGGCGTGATCGAAGTGACGCCGAACGGCCTGAAGGTGCTCGAGCTCGCCGACGGTGTCGGCGTCGACGAAATCCAGGCCAAGACGGGCGCGCCGCTCGACGTGAGCGCGGTCGCATAAGCAAGGTCTGACTCCGTCGGCCATCGACGCCCCGCGTTCCGCCACGGAACGCGGGGCGTCTTGCCATCGAGGCATCGATCGGGCGGTCAGCCGATCACGCGATCGCGCCGCCGCCGTCGACCAGCACCGTCGAGCCGGTCGCAAACGGCGTCGTCGCGAGGTAGACGATCGCGTTCGCGACGTCCTCGGCCTGGCCCACGCGGCGTGCGGGCAGGCGTTGCGCGGCGCCTGCGTACATCGCGTCGCGTGCGTCGGGCGCGAGCTTGTTCCACAGCGGCGTCGCGATCAGGCCCGGCGACACCGTGTTCACGCGCACCGGTGCCAGCTCGAGCGCCAGCCCGCGGGCTAGCGCCTCGAGCGCCGCATTGATCGCGCCTTGCAGCACCGACGACGCGCTCGGCCGCACGCTCAGGAACCCCGACACGAACGTCAGCGAGCCGCCGGGCGCGATGTCGATCGAACGGGCGACGCGATAGGCGCCCCAGAACTTGCTGTCCATCGCGGCCTGCGCATCGGCGAGCGCCAACGTGCGCACCGGGCCCGTCGCCGTTTGCGCGGCCGAGATCACGACATGGTCGAAGCGCCCGGTGCGCGCGCAGAACGCGTCGACGGCTGCCGTATCGGTGATGTCGAGCGCTTCGCCGCGCACCGCAGCGCCTGGCGCGGCCGCCGCGCCGGCCCGCTCGGGGTGGCGCGAGGCGATCGTCACGACCGCGCCGCGTTGCGCGAATGCATGCGCGGCCGCGGCGCCGATGCCGGAACTGCCGCCGACGACAAGGACTTTCTTGCCGCTGAGTGAATCGTTCATGCTGGTCCTTCCGAAGTGAGGGGAGAGGGCGATCCGGTCAGATCGTTTCGGTTTCGCGCAACGTTGCCGGGCTGCGCAGCGCGAAGCGCGCGATGTCGTCCTTGCGCATGAACGCGACGCCCGGATGCGAGCGCGCGTAATCGAGGAACGTGTCCCATGCGCGGACCATCTGCGGCGTGCCGCTGATCCGGTCGTGCGCGCTGATCGACATCAGGCGCCGTCGCTGTCCGGCTTCCGCGTACAGCTGGTCGAAATCGAGCTTGATCTGCTCGACGAACTTCGTCGGCGAATAATTGCGGCCTTCGATCAGCAGGATGTCGTTGTTGCGCAGCGTGTACGGCACGACCGCGAAGTCGCGGCCGCCGACCGTCTCGATGAAAGGCTCGTCGCGGCTGACGTCGTCGATGTGATACAGGTAGCCGAGCTCCTGCAGCAGCGGCAGCGTATGCGGGCCGCGCCGCAGCCAGTTGCAGTTGTAGCCGACCGGGCGCTGGCCCGTGACCGCTTCGACCATGTCGCGAGCCTCGACGAGGAAGCGGCGCTCTTCGTCGCGGCTCATCGCGAACTGCGAGCGCCAGGTCGGACCGTGCGCGGCCGCCTCGTGGCCGCGCGACACGATCTCGCGCGCCAGCTCGGGATGGCGGCGTGCGGCTTCACCGATCATGTGCGACGTGACTTTCACGCCGTGCCGGTCCCACAGGTCGAGCAGGCGCGGAATGCCTTCGCGGTAGCCGTACGCGAACCACGTCGCCGACGCGAGGTCGGCCGGCACCGACGGCGGGAACTCGACCGGCGGGAACGGGCTGTCCGCGCCCTTGGGCGGTTGTCCACCGGCCTCGAACTGCATCGAGATCGAGATCACGAGCCGGATGCCGTCCGGCCAGAAGGTGCCGGCCGGCGCATCGGCCGCGGCCGGCCGCGGGCCCTGTGGCGTTGCGGCCGCGGCCGCGCTGGACGCGCCCGTGGCGGCCGCGACGCCGGCCACGAGCCCGGCGCCAGCCTGGGCGAGAAAGGTGCGGCGCGGCGAAGGTTGCGCCTGATTCGATGGTTCGTGCGTCATCGTGTGCTCCTGCTCCGTTAGTCGACCAGCCCGAGCTGACGCATCAGCGTCAGGTTGTCCTCGATATGCCAGTTCTCCGCGATCCGGCCGTGATCGACCCGGTAGATGTCGGTCGCGATGAAGTCGATGGCCTGTCCGCTCCCGGCCGTTCCGTTGAAGGTGCCGGAGAAATGGCCGCGAAAGTGCAGGTGCACGACGACCCGGTCGCCGGCCACGATCATCTGTTCGATGTCGCAATGCAGGTCCGGGATCGCAGTGCGCATCGTTCTGGACGCGGCGAGCGGCCCGGCGATGCCCTGTTCGCGGCCGGCCGGCAACGTGCGGTCGGTGAAATCGGCGGCGAGCGCGGCCTGCGCGAGGGCCGCGTCGCCGGTATCCCAGAACGTGCCGTAGCGGCGCGCGGCGAGGATCTGCGCGCGTGCCTGCGCGGCCGGCACATCGGCGGCGACGATCAGGCCGTGCGGCTCGACGAGGCTCGCCGCATGGGCGGCGGCAGGCGCCAGCGCCGCGACGCACGCGGCCGCGGCGAGCGCGCGTGCGAGCGGCCGCGCGACGGAAGAAAGACGGATTGGCATGGTGATTGGGTCCTGTGTGCAGCGTCGTGCGACGACGCGGAACAGGTATGGTAGGTTTCCGTTCTTCATGCAAATACGGGCGTGGCACGAATGGATTATTTGAAAAAAGGAAAGGTTGCGGCGAAACGAGGGCGCCGATGCTGATCGACGATCTCCCCGCGCTCGAGACCTTCGCGCGCATCGTGTCGGCCGGCAGCCTGTCGGCGGCGGCGCGCGAGCTGGACCTGTCGCTGTCGGTGGTCAGCAAGCGGCTCGCGCATCTGGAGTCGCGGCTCGGTGTGCGGCTGTTGCACCGGACCACGCGCCAGCAGACGCTGACCGACGACGGCGCGCAGTTTCACGCCCAGGTGCTGCGCATCCTGGCCGAAATCGAGCGGGCGGAAACGCTGATGAGCGACCGGCGCGGCACGGTCAACGGCATGCTGCGCGTGACGGCGCCCGGCGAGCTCGGCCGCGTGCGGATCGTGCCGCTGGTCGCGGCGTTCCAGCGGCAGCATCCGGCGTTGACCGTGCAGCTGATGCTCACCGACACGATCGTCGACCTGCTCGCGCAGGACATCGACGTGGCCGTCCGGATCGGCAGCCTGGCCGATTCGACGATGATCGCGCGCGAGCTGGCGCCGAATCACCGCGTGCTGTGCGCGGCGCCGAGCTACGTCGCGACGCACGGGCTGCCGGCCCATCCGGCCGACCTGCGGGCACACCGATGCATCGTGCTCGGCGATCAGCCGCGCACCGAATGGCGGTTCGACGGCGCCAACGGCAGCGTGGCCGTCGACGTCACGGCCGCGCTGCTCACCAACGACGGCGGGGCGGCCCGGTCGTTCGCGCTCGAAGGCGCGGGCATCGCGCTGAAGTCGATCTGGGACGTCGACGCCGATCTCGACGCCGGCACGCTCGTGCGTGTGCTGCCGGCGTTCGCGGCGCCCGCCGCGCCGCTGCATGCGGTCTATCCGGGCGGCCGGCACGTGCCGTTGCGCGTGCGCGCCTTCGTCGAGTTCCTGCGCGAGCAGTTGCGCGACGCGTGGCAGCGCGGCGCGTGAGCGGAGCCGAGGCGAGCGATGCGCGCGAGGGTCGCGGCTTGCGCGACGCGCCGCCGCGGCGAAGCGGTTTACAATCGTTCGCACCGGCCGGCACGCGCCGCCCGCGCTCGACAGGATGCCCACGATGCCCATCATTTCAGCGAATCCACCGGTTCCCCGCCAGCGTCGCGTGCAGTGTGCGAGCGCGGTCGGCCTGCACCACGTCGCGTATACGGAATGGGGAGATCCCGCCAATGCGCGCGTGCTGGTCTGCGTGCACGGCCTGACCCGTTCCGGGCGCGACTTCGATCGCCTCGCGGCCGCGCTGTCCGATACCTATCGCGTCGTGTGCCCCGACGTGGTCGGGCGCGGCCGCTCGGACCGGCTGGCCGACCCGCGGTTCTACACGATCCCGCAGTACGTGGCGGACATGGTGACGCTCATCGCGCGGCTCGACGTCGAGTCGGTCGACTGGTTCGGCACGTCGATGGGCGGGCTGATCGGCATCGCGCTCGCGGGGCTGCCCGGTGCGCCGCTGCGCAGCATGATCGTCAACGACGTCGGGCCGCGCATCGAGCCCGACTCGCTCGTGCGCATCGGCGAATACCTCGGCGTGCAGCCGCGCTTCGCCACGTGCCAGGAAGGCGTCGACTACCTGACGTCGCTGTCGCTGCCGTTCGGCGCGCTGACTGCCGACGAATGGCGCGAGATCAACGAGCCGCTGCTGTGCGAGCTGCCGGACGGCGGCTGGACGATGCGCTACGACCCGCGCATCGCCGAGCCGTTCAAGGCGACCACGCCCGAGCTGGCCGCGGCCGGCGAAGCGGCGTTGTGGCACGCGATCGAAGCGACCGATGCGTCGCTGCTCGTCGTGCGGGGCGAAACGTCGGACCTGCTGTCGCGCGACACGGTAGCCGAGATGGTGCGGCGCGGCCGGCACGTGACGCAGGTCGAGATTCCGGGCGCGGGCCATGCGCCGGCGTTCGTCAGCGCGGAGCAGATCGCGCTTGCCCGCCGGTTTTTCGTCGAAGGCGCCGCGTAAACGCGTCATAATATGCGGTTCGGCGGCGCGCGGGCCGCGTCGTCGTCACTTGTTCACCCATTCACACGACCGGAACATTTCATGGCAGTCATTCGTCACCACGTCGGCGCCCGTCTCTCCGAAACCGCGATCCACAACGGTACCGTGTACCTGGCCGGCCAGATCGCCGAAGACACCACGCAGGACATCCGCGGCCAGACGCGCGAAGTGCTCGGCCACATCGACCGCCTGCTCGCCGAAGCGAACAGCGACAAGGCGCATCTGCTGTCGGTGCAGATCTACATCTCCGATCTCGCGAACTTCGACGGCATGAACGCCGAGTGGGACGCGTGGGTCGCGGCGGGCAATACGCCGCCGCGCGCGACCGTCGAAGCGAAGCTCGCCGATCCGGCGGTGCTCGTCGAGATCGTCGTCGTCGCCGCCCAGCGGAGCTGAGCGAAGCATCACGATGACCGCAATATCCCGGGCCGTGCGATGACCGAATCCGCTTCCGCTTCTTCCGTCGCGGCGCCGTCGTTCGACGACGTGCTCGCGTTCGTGCGCGAGCGGGCCGGCGCCGCGCGCCTGTCGACGGGCGAGCTGCTTGCCGATCACTCGGCCGGCACCGCGTCGATCATGCGCACGCTGAACGTCGATCCGCACGCGATGCAGGCGGCCGCGCTGTTCGTGCTGACGCCGCATCTGAGCGACCCCGAACGCGAGCTGACCGAGCGCTTCGGCGAAGAGGTCGCGCGGCTCGTCGCCGATGTGCGCAAGCTGCTGCGGCTCGGCACCGTCAGCCTGCGCGCGGCGCAGAACGCGATGCCCGACGCCGGGCGCGACGCCGCGCAACAGCGGCGCACGCAGATCGAGGCGCTGCGCAAGATGCTGCTCGCGTTCGCGCAGGACATCCGCGTGGTGCTGATTCGCCTGGCGTCGCGGCTGCAGTCGCTGCGCTACTACGCGGCCGCGAAGGCCGATCCGCCGCCCGACGTGGCGCGCGAGACGCTCGAGATCTACGCGCCACTCGCGAACCGTCTCGGCATCTGGCAACTGAAGTGGGAGCTCGAGGATCTCGCGTTCCGCTTCGAGGATCCGGTCACCTACAAGCGCATCGCGAAGCTGCTCGACGAGAAGCGCATCGAGCGCGAGGCGTACGTCGCACAGGCGATCGAGCGGCTGCAGCACGAGCTCGCGCAGGCGCATATCCCGGCCGACGTGAGCGGCCGGCCGAAGCACATCTACAGCATCTGGCGCAAGATGCGCGGCAAGGAGCTTGATTTCTCCGAGCTGTACGACGTGCGCGCGTTCCGCGTGATCGTGCCCGACATCAAGGATTGCTACACGGTGCTCGGCATCGTCCATCACCTGTGGCAGCCGGTGCCGAAGGAGTTCGACGACTACATCTCGCGGCCGAAGCCGAACGGCTACAAGTCGCTGCACACGGTCGTGATCGGCGACGACGGCCGTGCGTTCGAAGTGCAGATCCGCACGCAGGAAATGCATCGCTTCGCCGAGTACGGCGTCGCCGCGCACTGGCGCTACAAGGAAGCCGGCGTGCGCGGCTACGGCGGCCAGTTCTCGGCGAGCGACAAGTACGACGAGAAGATCGCGTGGCTGCGCCAGCTGCTCGCGTGGAAGGACGACGTCGAGGACGGCGGCGAAGTGTCCGGCGATCAGGCGTGGGCGCAGCTGCGCGAGACCTCGCTCGACGACGACCACATCTACGTGCTGACGCCGCAGGCGCGCGTGATCGCGCTGCCGCAGGGCGCGACGCCGGTCGACTTCGCCTATCACCTGCACAGCGAGCTGGGCCATCGCTGCCGCGGCGCGCGTGTCGACGGCGCGATGGTGCCGCTCAACACGTCGCTCGCGAACGGCCAGACGGTCGAGATCGTCGCGGTGAAGGAGGGCGGGCCGTCGCGCGACTGGCTGAACCCGCAGCTCGGCTACCTGAAGAGCTCGCGCGCACGGCAGAAGGTGCGCGCGTGGTTCAACTCGATCGAGCAGGAAGAAAACATCGCGCACGGGCGCGCGCTCGTCGAAAAGACGCTGCAGCGCGAGGGCAAGACGTCGGTCAACCTCGACAATCTCGCCGCGAAGCTCGGCTTCAAGTCGCCCGACGATCTGTTTTCGGTCGTCGGCAAGGAAGAATTCAGCCTGCGCAACATCGAGCAGGCGCTGTCCGATGCGCCGCCGCCCGAGCACGCGCCCGAGGCGCCCGCCGACTTCGAGAAGCGCAGCAGCGGCGCGAGCGTCGCGCACGGTGCATCGACCGGCGTGCTGGTGGTCGGCGTCGATGCGCTGCTGACCCAGCTGGCGCGCTGCTGCCGCCCGGCGCCGCCCGACCCGATCAGCGGCTTCGTGACGCGCGGCAAGGGGATGTCGATTCACCGCAGCGACTGCCCGACCTTCGTGCGGATGGCCGAGCGCGCGCCCGAGCGCGTGCTGCAGACGACGTGGTCTGCGGACGTGCTGGGCGGGCGCGGCGCGTCCGTCTATCCGGTCGATCTGATGATCGAGGCGAGCGACCGGCAAGGGCTGCTGCGTGACATTTCGGAAGTCTTTGCGCGCGAGAAGATGAACGTGGTCGGCGTGAAGACGCAGAGCCGCCGCAACACGGCGTTCATGCAGTTCACGGTCGAGGTGTCGAATGCCGCGCAGGTGCAGCGCGCATGCACGCTGCTCGGCGAAGTGCAGGGCGTCGTGCGGGCCGGACGCAAGGCATGACGCGGCAGCACATGATCGCGCCCCGTCATTTTGCTGCAACCGCATAAATAGCTTGCCAAGGAAACGCTCGCCCCATATAATCTTAGCTTCACTAGGCTCGTAGCTCAGCTGGTTAGAGCACCACCTTGACATGGTGGGGGTCGTTGGTTCGAGTCCAATCGAGCCTACCAACGAATTGAGAATGTCCGGTTTTTCGGGTGTTCGATGCAGTAAATAACTCAACGCGAACAAGGCGAATACGGTTATGACACCGCGAACGTTGACCGAAACCTTTTCGGAGCGACGCTAGTCGAGGAACGTTTTCGCCCTTTCAGTCTGAGTGAAGTATCGAATGCGGCCCCTCGAAAGCGGGGCCGCATTTTTTTTGTCGCGAAATTCCGCGCGTGACTTTGAGGTTGCGTGCCTGGTTTGCCGCCCACTGTCGGCATCACGGAGATTGCCATGGTTTCGATACGCTTGCCTGACGGCTCAGTTCGACAATACGAGCATCCGGTGACAGTTGCCGAGGTTGCGGCCTCGATCGGTCCCGGCCTTGCGAAGGCTGCGCTTGGTGGCAAGCTCGACGGCGAGCTCGTCGACACGTCCACGGTCATCGATCGCGATGCATCGCTCGCGATCGTCACCGACAAGGATGCCGACGGTCTCGACATCATCCGTCACTCGACCGCCCACTTGCTCGCGTACGCGGTGAAGGAGCTGTATCCGGAAGCGCAGGTGACGATCGGGCCGGTCATCGACAACGGCTTCTATTACGACTTCGCGTATAACCGTCCGTTTACGCCCGAAGATCTCGAAAAGATCGAAAAGCGCATGCAGGAGCTCGCGAAGAAGGATGAGCCGGTGACGCGCCGCGTGGTGTCGCGCGACGAGGCGGCCGGCTATTTCCGCAGCATCGGCGAGAAGTACAAGGCCGAGATCATCGAATCGATCCCGCAAAGCGACGAAATCAAGCTCTACTCGCACGGCGGCTTCACCGATCTCTGTCGTGGCCCGCACGTGCCGTCGACCGGGAAGCTGAAGGTCTTCAAGCTGATGAAGGTCGCCGGCGCGTACTGGCGCGGCGATTCCAAGAACGAGCAGCTGCAGCGCATCTACGGCACGGCCTGGACGAAGAAGGAAGACCAGGATCAGTACCTGCACATGCTCGAGGAGGCGGAAAAGCGCGACCACCGCAAGCTCGGCAAGCAGCTGGATCTGTTCCACATGCAGGAAGAGTCGCCGGGCATGGTGTTCTGGCATCCGAAGGGCTGGGCGCTGTGGCAGCAGGTCGAGCAGTACATGCGTCGCCGAGTGAACGATGCCGGCTATCTCGAGATCAAGACGCCGATGATCATGGACCGCTCGCTGTGGGAAGCGTCGGGCCACTGGCAGAACTACCGCGAGAACATGTTCACGACGGAGTCGGAGAAGCGCGACTACGCGATCAAGCCGATGAACTGTCCGGGGCATGTGCAGGTGTTCAAGCATGGGCTGCGCTCGTACCGCGACCTGCCGCTGCGTTATGCCGAATTCGGTTCGTGCCATCGCAACGAGGCGTCGGGCGCGCTGCACGGGCTGATGCGCGTGCGCGGCTTCGTGCAGGACGATGCGCACATCTTCTGTACCGAAGATCAGTTCATCGCGGAGTCGATCGCGTTCAACACGCTGGCGATGAGCGTGTACAAGGACTTTGGCTTCGAGCACATCGACATCAAGCTGTCGCTGCGCCCCGGGCAGCGCGCGGGCACCGATGAAACCTGGGATCGCGCCGAGCAGGGGCTGCGCGATGCGCTGACCGCGTGCGGCCTGACGTGGCAAGAGTTGCCGGGCGAGGGCGCGTTCTACGGCCCGAAGATCGAGTACCACATCAAGGATGCGCTCGGCCGTTCTTGGCAATGCGGCACGCTGCAGCTCGACATGGTGCTGCCGGAGCGCCTCGGCGCCGAGTACGTTGCGGAAGACAACAGCCGCCGCCGGCCGGTGATGCTGCACCGTGCGATCGTCGGTTCGATGGAGCGTTTCCTGGGCATTCTGATCGAGCACCACGCCGGCGCGATGCCGGTCTGGCTCGCGCCGTTCCAGGCAATTGTGCTCAATATCGCCGAAAGTCAGGCCGAATATGCGCAATCTCTGGCCCAAACGTTGCAAAAACAAGGGGTTAGGGTGGCGGCAGATTTGCGCAACGAGAAGATTAGCTATAAAATACGCGAGCACACGCTGGAAAAGGTGCCTTATCTCCTCGTCGTGGGCGATAAGGAGCGTGATGCGCAAACGGTAGCCGTGCGTGCCCGTGGCGGCGTCGATCTTGGCGTTATGCCGGTCGAAGCCTTCGTTGAGCGTCTGCAGGAAGACCTGCGCTCGTTCAAGTAACCGCCCTGGCAGCGCGGCTCGTTTTTTTAATTTTTAGAGGAAACGTAACATCGCTACTGATAAGTCGTCGCATCGCATCAACGGTGAAATCACTGCGCCGGAAGTGCGTCTGGTCGGGATCGAGAACGAACCGCTCGGTATCGTGAAACTCGCTGATGCTTTCCGTAAATCGGAAGAGCTGGACGTTGACCTCGTGGAAATCGCGCCGCAAGCGGTTCCGCCGGTCTGCCGCCTGATGGATTACGGCAAGTTCAAGTATCAGGAGTCCAAGAAGCAGCACGAAGCGAAGCTGAAGCAGAAGGTCATCCAGGTGAAGGAAGTCAAATTCCGCCCGGGTACCGATGACGGTGACTACAACGTCAAGCTTCGCAACCTTCTGCGCTTCCTCGAAGAGGGCGACAAGACGAAGATCACGTTGCGTTTCCGCGGCCGTGAAATGGCTCACCAGGAGATCGGTATGCGGATGCTGGAGCGTCTGCGCACGGATCTCGAGGAAGTCGGTCAGGTCGAGCAGATGCCGAAGATGGAAGGGCGCCAGATGATCATGGTGCTCTCCCCGAAGAAAAAGAAGTAACGAGCCCGCGCGCTGGTCGCGCAGGTTCGGCAAGTGGTTCGGCGCGTGGCCCGGTCAGGGCGGCGCGCCAACGATGACGGCGGCTGCGCGAGCGGTTCGCCGTACACAAGTGGACTGGGTTTCGAAGGGCGGGTCGAGGGCGCAAGCCAACCGCACACCCATCGCCATCAAATAAACTGGAGTTATTCGTCATGCCTAAGATGAAGACCAAGAAGAGTGCTGCAAAGCGCTTCGTGGTGCGTCCGGGCGGTACCGTCAAGCGCGGTCAAGCCTTCAAGCGCCACATCCTGACCAAGAAAACCACGAAGAACAAGCGTCACCTGCGCGGCGCAACGGCAGTTCATGATTCCGATCTGAACTCCGTCCGCGCGATGCTGCCGTTCGCGTAACCCCTCAACTGATACTCTAAGGAGCGAAACATGCCTCGAGTCAAACGTGGGGTAACCGCACGGGCCCGTCACAAGAAGATCATCAACCTGGCCAAGGGTTATCGCGGCCGTCGCAATAACGTCTACCGCATCGCCAAGCAGGCGGTGATGCGCGCTGGCCAGTACGCGTACCGCGATCGCCGCAACAAGAAGCGTGTGTTCCGCGCACTGTGGATCACGCGTATCAACGCGGCAGTTCGCCAGCACGACATGACCTACAGCGTGTTCATCAACGGCCTGAAGAAGGCGTCGATCGAACTCGACCGTAAGGTGCTGGCCGACATGGCGGTGTTCGACAAGGCTGCTTTTGCTGCGATCGTCAAGCAGGTGAAAGCCGCCGTTGCAGCCTAATTGCGAAATTAGCACTGCGTGGTTAGTTGCAGCGATGTTCCGGTAGTTTCGGCCGCTGCAGCGAAAACGGGGCTCTTCCGAGCCCCTTTTTTGTTTGGCGGGCAGATTTGCTCGCCGAGACCGAATGACGTTGGAAATGATGGGATCTATGGATCTGGACCAGATTGTCGCCGACGCGCAGCAGTCCTTCGAACAGGCTGCCGACATCACCACGCTCGAAAACGAGAAAGCCCGATTTCTCGGCAAGTCGGGTGCGCTGACCGAGTTGCTCAAGGGCCTCGGCAAGCTCGATCCCGAAGCACGCAAGACCGAAGGCGCCCGCATCAACGTCGCGAAGCAGCAGGTTGAAGCCGCGCTGACCGCGCGTCGCCAGGCGCTCGCCGATGCGCTGTTGAACCAGCGACTCGCCGCCGAGGCGATCGACGTCACGCTGCCGGGCCGCGGCGCCGGTACAGGCAGCCTGCATCCGGTGATGCGCACGTGGGAGCGCGTCGAACAGATTTTCCGCTCGATCGGCTTCGACGTGGCCGACGGTCCCGAGATCGAGACCGACTGGTACAACTTCACGTCGCTGAACAGCCCGGAGAACCATCCGGCGCGTTCGATGCAGGACACCTTCTACGTCGAAGGCAAGGACGCCGACGGCCGCCAGTTGCTGCTGCGCACGCACACGAGCCCGATGCAGGTGCGATATGCGCGCATGAACCGCCCGCCGATCAAGGTGATCGCACCGGGCCGCACGTATCGCGTCGACAGCGATGCGACCCACTCGCCGATGTTCAATCAGGTCGAGGGGCTGTGGATCGACGAGAACATCAGCTTCGCCGACCTCAAGGGCGTCTATACCGATTTCCTGAAGAAATTCTTCGAGCGCGACGACATCCTCGTGCGCTTCCGCCCGTCGTATTTCCCGTTCACGGAACCGTCGGCCGAGATCGACATGATGTTCGAGCACGGCAAGAACGCCGGCAAATGGCTCGAGATCTCCGGCTCGGGGCAGGTGCATCCGACCGTGATCCGCAACATGGGGCTCGATCCCGAGCGCTATATCGGCTTTGCGTTCGGCAGCGGCCTCGAGCGCCTGACGATGCTGCGCTACGGCGTGCAGGATCTCCGGCTGTTCTTCGAGAACGATCTGCGTTTCCTGCGCCAGTTCGCCTGACGCACGCGCCGTGCCGACATGTGCCCGCGCTCGCCCCGCCGGACGTTCCACCGGGGCCCGGGCGTCGATCTAACCTGTTTCGAACGTAGACATCCATGCAATTCCCTGAATCCTGGTTGAGAACCTTTGTCGACCCGCAGCTGACGACCGACGAGCTGTCGCACGCGCTGACGATGGCGGGGCTCGAAGTCGAGTCGCTGAGCAAGGCTGCGCCGCCGACGTCGAAGATCGTCGTCGGCCGCGTGCTCGAAGTCGTCAAGCATCCGGATGCGGACAAGCTCAATGTCTGCCAGGTCGACGCCGGCACCGGCGCGACGCTGAACATCGTCTGCGGCGCGCCCAACGTCGCGCCCGGCATCAAGGTGCCGGTCGCGCTGGTCGGCGCCGAGCTGCCGCCGGCCGAAGAGGGCGGCAAGCCGTTCGCGATCAAGCTGTCGAAGCTGCGCGGCGTCGAGAGCCAGGGGATGCTGTGCTCGGCGCGCGAGCTGAAGCTGTCCGAGGACCACAGCGGCCTGCTGATCCTGCCGGAAGACACGCCGGTCGGCCAGGACATCCGCGACACGCTGAACCTCGACGACACGATCTTCGAAATCAAGCTGACGCCGAACAAGGCCGATTGCCTGTCGGTGTTCGGTATCGCGCGCGAGACGGCCGCGATCACCGGCGCGCCGCTGACGCCGATCGACATCAAGCCGGCGCACGTCGAACTCGACGAAACGCTGCCGGTGCGCATCGCCGCGCCCGATCTGTGCGGCCGTTTCTCCGGCCGCGTGATCCGCGGCGTGAACGCGCGCGCGAAGACGCCGCAATGGATGGTCGAGCGCCTCGAGCGCGCGGGCCAGCGCAGCGTGTCGGCACTCGTCGACATCTCGAACTACGTGATGTTCGAACTCGGCCGCCCGTCGCACGTGTTCGATCTGGACAAGATTCACGGCGGCATCGAAGTGCGCTGGGGCAAGCGCGGCGAATCGCTGAAGCTGCTGAACGGCAACACGGTCGAGCTCGACGAAACGGTCGGCGTGATCGCCGACGACCGTCAGGTCGAAAGCCTCGCGGGCATCATGGGCGGCGACAGCACGGCCGTCACGCTCGATACGACCAACATCTATCTGGAAGCCGCGTTCTGGTGGCCCGACAGCATCCGCGGCCGCGCGCGCAAGTACAACTTCTCGACCGATGCCGCGCATCGCTTCGAACGCGGCGTCGACTACGCGACGACCGTCGAGCACGTCGAGCGCATCACGCAGCTGATTCTCGAGATCTGCGGCGGCAAGGCCGGCCCGGTCGACGATCAGGCCGTGAACCTGCCGCAGCGCGCGCCGGTGAAGATGCGCGTGTCGCGCGCGAACCGGATCATCGGCGTGAAGATCGACGCCGACGAGATCGCCAACATCTTCACGCGCCTCGGCCTGCCGTTCGAACGTGACGACGATGCGTTCCTCGTCACGCCGCCGTCGCACCGCTTCGACATCGAGATCGAGGAAGACCTGATCGAGGAAGTGGCGCGCATCTACGGCTTCGAGAAAATCCCGGCGCGTCCGCCGGTCGCGACGAGCGAGATGCGCGCGACCAACGAGACGCAGCGCTCGATCCACGACATCCGTCATGCGCTCGCCGCGCGCGACTACGCGGAAACGGTGAACTTCAGCTTCGTCGATGCCGAGTGGGAGCACGATTTCGCCGGCAACGACAATCCGATCCGCTTGCTGAATCCGATCGCGAGCCAGCTGTCGGTGATGCGCACGACGCTGTTCGGCAGCCTGATCTCGGTGCTGCGCCACAACCTGAATCGTCGCGCCGATCGCGTGCGGGTGTTCGAGGCGGGCCGCGTGTTCCTGACCGACCCGTCGGCGAAGGCCGGCGAGCTGACCGTCGAAGGCTATTCGCAGCCGAAGCGCGTCGGTGCGCTCGCTTACGGCCCGGCGCTCGACGAACAGTGGGGCGTCGCGACGCGCGCGGTCGACTTCTTCGACGTGAAGGGCGATCTCGAGGCGTTGCTCGCGCCCGCCGTCGCGCGCTTCGTGAAGGCCGAGCATCCGGCCCTGCATCCGGGACGCAGCGCACGCATCGAAATCGACGGTTGCGCGGTGGGCTGGATCGGCGAGCTGCATCCGCGCCTGATGCAGAAATACGAGCTGCCGCACGCGCCGGTGATGTTCGAGATCGATACGGAGGCGCTGATGGCGCGTGCGTTGCCGGCGCCGACCGACGTGTCGAAGTTCCCGCCGGTGCGGCGCGACATCGCCGTCGTCGTCGATCAGGCGGTCGAGGTTCAGGCGCTTTTCGACGAAATGAAGAAGGCGCTGGCCGAGGACGCGTGCCGATTCGTTCAGAAGGTTGTACTCTTCGACGAATTTCGTGCAAAATCAAACACTTCCGGTGGTCTTGCGGCGCATGAGAAAAGCCTGGCCTTCCGCGTGACGCTGCAGGACGCGGCCGGCACGCTGCAGGACGAGGTCGTCGATCAGGCGATCCACACGCTGGTCGAGCGGATGGCTCGCGTGGGCGCCCGCCTGCGCGGCTAAGGAGAGGGGCCACCCGTTCGCGGGTGGTTTTTCCCCATCGCAAGTTTTGATTTAACGCGCTGTATCGCAGATATGAACGACATGACCTCGAGTGAATTCGAAGCCCTCCTGACGGCGCAACGCAGCGCCATGAACCGCGACGCGTCCGCGCCGGTGTCCGCCGAGACGCCCACGCTGACGAAAGCGGAGCTGGCGGAGCTGCTGTTCGACAGCGTCGGGCTGAACAAGCGTGAAGCGAAGGACATGGTCGAGGCGTTTTTCGAAGTGATTCGCGACGCGCTGGAGAACGGCGAAAGCGTCAAGCTGTCGGGCTTCGGAAATTTCCAGCTGCGCGACAAGCCGCAGCGTCCGGGGCGCAACCCGAAAACGGGCGAGGCGATTCCGATCGCGGCCCGTCGCGTGGTCACGTTCCACGCGAGCCAGAAGCTGAAGGCGCTGGTCGAAAACGGCGCGGAGTAACGCCCGCGCGCCGATGTCCCCGCGCGGCCGCCGCGCGTCCTTTACCGACGGTTAACCGACGATGACCAACACGGTTGAGAAAGTCGTCCTGCCTCCGATTCCCGCGAAGCGCTACTTCACGATCGGCGAAGTCAGCGAGCTGTGCGGGGTCAAGCCGCATGTGCTGCGCTACTGGGAACAGGAGTTCACGCAGTTGCGGCCGGTGAAGCGACGTGGCAACCGCCGGTATTACCAGCATCACGAAGTGCTGCTGATCCGGCGGATTCGCGAGCTGCTCTACGAACAGGGGTTCACGATCAACGGCGCGCGCAATCGCCTCGATTCGCCGGGCGGCGAACGCGGCGCCGGCGCAGCGCCCGCGGCCGACGAGCGCGTCGCCGACGTACAGGCTGCGGGTGAGCCCGGTGCGGCGGTCGACGTGGCCGCATTGCGGCAGGCGCTCCTCGACGTGATCGGCGGACTGAAACACGACTGACCGCAGACTGGTCGGTACCCGAAATGCCCGGTTGGCGCTGCGCCGCCGGGCATTTTTCATGGCCGCCGCCCGTGCGTGTCAGCGCGCGGCGAGCGGATTCGGCTTGCCCATGTCGACCACCAGCGTGCCGTCCGGCAGCATCCGCACCGATCCTTGCGCGACCTGGCTGCGGTAATCGTACAGGTCGAAACGCATCGGGCCGGATGCGGCGGAATTGCGGATCAACGCGCGCACGTTCAGTTCGAGCACGTTGAACATCTTCATGTCGCCGCCTTCCATCCACATGTAGCTGCGTGCGTCGATCTGCGGCCGCTTCGGCAGCGGCGCGTCGGCGACGCGCCGGAACGTCAGGCGCAGACCGTCGGATTCGACCGTCGCCTTGGCGAGCTTGCCGTCGAGCAGCGGCGGCGGGAACACGGTGTACTGGTCCAGCACGAGCGTATCGCCGCGCAGCTCCGCGCCGCGGCGGCGCAGCGGCGTCAGCGACGCCAGCTCGATGCCGAGCGCGCGCAGCAGCTTCGCCTGCGGGATGCCGACCACCGACACCTGCGTCGGCTTGAATGTGAGGTGCCGGTCGTCCAGCACCGCCAGCGAGCCGGTCATGTCGGTGGGCAGCCATACGCCGGGCACGTGATTCCACAGCTTGATGCCGCCGCGCACGCGCAGGTCCTGGCCTTGCGCGCTCAGTTGCAGGTCGTTCAGCGAGCGCGGCGAGTAGTCGAGCAGATAGTTGTTGAAGAGCGCGGACATCGCCTTCCACGACTCGACGACCGTTCCGCCGAGAATGCGGATGTCGTACTGATTCGGATCGTCGAGATCGACCGGATCGCCGGCCCGTTTCGCAACGAGCTGGACGTCGAGATCCTCGACGTGGAAACCGATGTCCCCGGACAGGTTGAAGTCGACGTTGTGCAGATGGATCGTCGGGTTGCGGTTCGATACGTGGCGTTCGTTGAACGGGGTGGTCGAGGTGCGCCGCATCGCGACCTTGCGCATGCCGGCCGGCGGTGCGTTCGCGGCCAGCGCGGACGCTTCCCAGTGTTCGCGCGCGTCGCGCAGCGCGCTTTGCTGCGCGGCCAGGAAGCGGTCGTTCAGCCGCGCGGCCGCACTACCGAGCGCCGCGCTGCCGGCCGGCCCGGCATAGGACGGCATCCGGATCGTCATTGCACCGCTTTCGTCGAAGTTGAAGTAACCGGCCGACACCTGATCGCGATAGTGATACAGGTCGAACACGAAATTGCGATCACGCGTCGTCGAATCGACGGGGCCGATCAGGATGTCCGCGTTCATCGGCATCGAGCGCATGAACTTCACGTCGCCGCCGCGGATGTACATCGCCTGTTGCGACGCATTCGGCGGCAGCGCGAAGCCGGCATGCGAGCCGTCGTCGAGCGTCAGATCGAGGCCGGCCGGCGTCACGCGCAGCGCGGTGATCGTGATTTTCAGCCGCGGCGGCGGCATCAGCTTGTCGACCGACATCACGAGATCGTCGCCGGCCAGGTGTGCGATCGGTGTCTCGATCTTCAGCAGGTCGGCCATCTTCACGTTCGCCGCGCGCATCACCGGCTGCGCGTTGAGGCCCGACACGCGCACGCCGGTCGGGTGGAACACGAGCTGGCTGCCGTCGCGGATCGAGAGCGTGCCGGTCAGCGAGAACGGCACCCAGCCGTCGCGCTGCATCTCGCCTTGCAGATGGATCACGCCGTCGCCGGCCGATACCGCGAGCTTGCGCAGCGGCGCGTTGCGGTAACCGAAGATGTAGGTGTCGAAGAGGGCGGTCAGCTTCGCGTTGTCGAGCGTAACCGTGCCTTCGTGAACGTCGATCTCGAAGCTGGTCGGATCGTCGAACACGATCGGCGCGCCCGCTTGCGTCGGGACGAGCGTGGCGGACAGCTGGTGCACGAAGAAGCCGAGGTCGTTGACGATCCGGAAATCGACGTCGCGCAGGAACGTCATCGCGCCGCTCTGGCCGGAGTCGCGCAGCGTGAACGGGCGCGGTTGCGTGAGGCTGAGCGATGCGAGCGAAGGCACGGTTCGCGCGATCTGCTGCTCGCGGGCGAGGCGCTCGGCCTTGCTGCGCTCGATTCGCGTCGAGGCGGCCGACGCATTGCCGTCGCGCTGCGCGGCCGGTTCCGCGCATCCGGCACAGACCAATGCGACGGCCAGCATCGCGCCGCCGAGCGCACGGGACGCACCGTGCAACGCGCGACCGGCCGCGTGCCGCGAGCCGGACCTCCAGTCGAAAATTGCCAAAGGCGAGCGATGGCCGCGCCGGACCGCATTCCGCATCGTCTGTCTCCATGTCTTGTCGTGATCGACGAGGGCGCGCCGTCAGTGCAACGCGCGTCCGTCGATGCTGAGCAGTGTGTCATAGCGCGCTAGAGCGGCGTAACCAAACAGCGACGGCGTATGCCGCAGTGCACGATGCGCGACGGCGCAATGGATTCGGGCCGGTGGGGCGGTGCGGTCAAACGGCCGTTTGGTTTTCGGCCCGACCTGTGGGCGACCGGTGGTCCGCGTCACATTGGCGCGCGTTCGGCCGGCGCGGCGCGGTAAGATCGCGATCAGGAGCCGTAGAAATCAAAGCATGGTGGCCGACACGGGGGGCGTCATGGATTTGAAGGAACTCGACGTATTGGGAGCCGATGTTGGCGATCACTGGTACTACGCGTCGAAGGCAGCGGCGATCCGCCGCTTCCTCGGCACGCGCGACGCGAAGCGGATCCTCGACGTCGGCGCGGGCTCCGGATTCTTTTCCAGGCACTTGCTCGAACGCACGCGGGCCACGGAGGCGTGGTGCGTCGACACCAGCTACGCCGACGATTCAGACGGCGAGGCCGCGGGCAAGCCCGTTCACTTCCGGCGAGCCGTCGATCGGTGCGACGCCGATCTCGTGTTGCTGATGGATGTCCTCGAGCACGTCGACGACGATGTCGGGCTGCTGGCGCACTACGTGGCCGGCGCGCCGGGCGGCAGCCGCTTCCTGATCACCGTTCCCGCGTTCCAGTTCCTCTGGAGCGCGCATGACGATTTTCTCGAGCACAAGCGCCGGTATACGCTCGAGGGTCTCGAGGACGTCGCTCGTCGCGCCGGGCTCGACGTCGAGCGCAGCGCGTACTATTTCGGCCTGACATTTCCGCTTGCGGCCGCGTTACGGTTGAGCGAGCGCATGCAGCGGCGCGCACGCGAACCCGCGTCGCAATTACGCCGCCATCATCCGGTCGTCAACGGTCTGCTCAAGCTGATCTGCCGGGCGGAGTTGCCGATGTTTCCATTCAACCGGCTCGCAGGACTCACGGTGGTGTGTATCGCGCGCAAGCGCGACGCGTGAGGCGGATCGTGTGGCAGGAAATTTCGTGCGGACTTCACAAAATGCATGCGACCCGTTCAAAACCGAAGAACTGTCTGTTATAATTTCATTCTTTCGGGGCGTAGCGCAGCCTGGTAGCGTACCTGCATGGGGTGCAGGTGGTCGGAGGTTCAAATCCTCTCGCCCCGACCAGGAATCAAGGCCTTACAAGCAATGCTTGTAAGGCCTTTTCCATTTGGGGCGGATTTTTTGCCCCAAGGTTTGCTTCGCAAGACGGATGGCTTTCGGGGGAGCCGCGGGGAATTGTCCGCGGGCGCGAAGCATCCGTGCCGTTTCGTTCTCTGGGTCTGCGGCCATCGCTCGGTGTCGACGCAAGCGGTTCGGTGAGCGTCATGTCGTGCTACAGAGCAGCTCACACGTACTCGACTCGTCGATCCGGCAGATTCTCTGGCGGAGGTGTGGACCGACGTCCCGAATCTGCTGTCGTTCAGTTCGCTGTGCCGCAGCGGGCCGCGGCACAGCCTAGAACGGCTGCCTCACTGACCGCGCGCCGGCCACCAGTGCGGTGCTCACTGCGATCACACCGATGCTGACATCGCGTCCATGCCGACCGCGGCAGGAGTCGCCGCTTACTGCGTCTTGCGGCGTCGTTGCCAGATTCTGCCGGGGATCCACTTATTGAGGACCGGGATTTCCAATAACCGCTTTATTTGAATATATTTTTAATATCAGAGACCCCGATAATTGCGCCAGCGTTGTCGATCGCCTTGACTTGAACATAAGCATAGCTATTCCCGGTCAAGGGAATTTTCGTCTCAAAACCGGTTTTCGCGCTGCTGGCTATGAGTCTCAAATTATTCGCGGCAGCACCGGCGTATACTTGCCAAGATCTCGTTTCCGTTGAACCGTTCCACGAAGCATATACGGCCGGGCCGCTGTTACCAGATGCGACCGTTACGCTTGGCGGATAATATGGCGTAGCCACCCACGCCTGCCGATACGTCCGGTACGAGATATTGTCGCCAGCCATTTTTACGTCATACAGTGTGCTGGTCGCAGGCATTAATTCAGTGTTGCCGGGCTGCGCAAATTCAGTGTAATACCCGTTCCCCCAGCCGATAAATTTATTGCCATTTCCTAGCCATTGCGTGTTTCCTTGCGCGGAGGAGAAGAGGTTTGGATTGTGGTAGTACGACGTCTGTGCCGTTGCGACCATGTTGTTGAAATCGAGATTCAGCACCAGGCCATGTGAAGGTGCGGTTCCTGGCGGAATTGATGCATAACAATCATCGCAAGCATCATCAAACATGCTGATTACATTATCGGAGATATAGCGGGCATCATGTTGCCATGAAAATTGCGCATTACCCGCGGGAATCTTGAAATCTCCGCTTCCGTCTCCAGCCAGCTTCCAGACAAATTCACCCGTGGGCTTGTGCAGGCGATAAACCGTCCAGGTGCTGCGGGCCGAGAACACGATATCGTTGTTATTGTTTGCCACAAGATCCAATGAATTCAGGTGGTAAGGGTCCCAGACATTACTGGTGGCGGTGGCAGTCGAGGCCGGGAGATGCGAGCTTTCCAACGCGATGTGGTCCTTCGCGTCCCAAAAAAAGACCAACTCATTTGTGGTCAGATCTACTTCCTGAATGGAAAAATCGTGGATTGCCCCGTTTTTCGGTCCGCCATATGGCGTCAAATCCATGGGAACCACCTTGGTTGCCAGGAATAGTCCAGTATTGCTCGGCGTAATCAGAAATTCATGATTATCGGCAACAAAGCCATTGCGTGCGGAAACGGTTTTTATTGTCTGGTAACGGTTATTGACGATGTAATAACATGCTCCCGGCTCTGCTGCGCCGGACGGCAAGTTGGTGTAGGCGGGCGGCGTAGCAACGGTGCCTTGCCAGAAAGTCAAGACCGGCATGCCAAAGTATTGCTGGACGCGAAAATCAAAATTCATCAGGCTTACGCTATTCAATGCGTTAAACCACACCGGGTTTCCGGCATTGTCGGCAATTAACGCGCCATTCTGCCCATACATTGCGGTATTCGAGCCCGTATAAGGTGAATTGAAAATCAATCCCTCGGCCAGTTGCGCGGGATCGGAGTAGTTAACATTCACTTTCATCGGGTGCAGATTTGGCGCGCTAACAAAGCTCCAGACTTGAGGGGATGCCAGAATGGGGGCTGGCGTGGTAGCCCCGGTATTCGATGGATAGACGTCGGTGGCACACGAGAAAACCTGCGATGTGACATTGTCGTCACCACCACATCCGGTTATCGCGCTCGACAATAAAACCGGTAACGCCGCCCGTCCAATACCTTTAATCTTGCAATTCAGGCGCGTCAGTTTCTGGTGAAAATATTTCCGTCTCATTGAATCCCCCTTCAGTGTTTTCATGAAAATCGGAGCGTCCAATGCCTGACGGCGATGCGTACGCAAGCCGCCTGACCGCCCCGTTGTGCCATCGGCCCATCGCTGTCGCCACATGCGGGCTCTCGGTCGAGCGCCTGATAGATCAGGCGCTTATCATTGCCACGCGCACCGTATCGAATGAAACGAATTCCAACTCGCGATACGAAAAGGCCCGACGGCCTGCTTCAGCTTTTCGGCCGGTAAAGCGAGCCGGACGGGTACTCCTTGTCCGCGACCGCGAGGTACCCACGTCGAGGGTGTAGATGCTCGCGCCGGCGCGAGCCTTGCTGCCCCGGAACAGGCTCTTCATCACCGTGACGCTGGTCGCTCGCATCTGCGATGCAGGGCTGATCATGTAGACGGGGGCCGCTTGTCGCGCGCCCCGTTGGACTGGAACCGCGTCGCGTCGAACGACACGAGCGAACCGTAGTCCGCGGTAAGCTGCAGCGCCGTCGCGCGCGGCCTCGTTGCGGACGGGGGAAGAACGCTCGCGCGTTGCCATTAAGCCCCCGAGGGCGAGCGCCGCGTCATCATAGATCGCGCAGTTACCGGTGAACGCGGTGTCGACAAGCGTCAGCGCGCCCTTGCCGAAAGGGTAGATTGCCCTCGCGCATCGTTGTGCTCGAACCGCCAGTGGCGGATGGTCATGGCAAAGCCGGCCGGGTCGCTGTACGACTCGAGTGCGCGTCCGGCGCGGCGCGGAGCGCCAGTCTCTGCTCCAAGGCAACGGCATTGGCCTCAATGTGGGCTTCCTTTTTAGGTCTACCGATTCGTCTTCGCTTCAGCGGGTCTTCGCCTGAACCGATGTGGGCTCGCGCCTTATCGCGCGCTTCCCGGATCTCTCGAATTGCCCCGGTCGATCGGTCGCGCAGTGAAAACCGCACGGAGATCCCGTTCAAACCGGCGCGGACGATGCCGAAGATTCCCTGTCCGTCGGCAAGACGTCGTCGGTCGGCGGCTGGTGTCGGTGTTGCCGTTCTCTCCTCGTGAGTCCCGTCGTCGCTTTCTTCGCGAGGAACAAATTTTTGCCCCCACATTTGCCCGCACGATTTCGGAGGTCCGTTGTGCATTCTAGCGGCCCCAATTGAGCTCGGAGTGGTCAATTAGTCGTTTAAAATCAAAGAAGTGTTCAATAGTGGATCGGCGGGGATGCGGTGGGAATGACTTGGGGCCTGCATGGGGGCCGGGTGGTCGGAAGTTCAAATCCTCTCGCCCCAGCCAGATAAGAACCCGCGTCAGTTCAAGCCGACGCGGGTTTTTTCTTGTCGGTCGCTTTTTTGCACAGCCCGGCGCAGCCCCGGTAAAATGCAAGGTTGATCCACGGAAAGCGCCGTGATTTAGCGGAAGAGGATTCCCCGAACATGACTGATCTTCGTCTTACCATGCGGTTCGCTGCAGTGCTCGCTGCCGGCGCGCTCGTCGCCGGTTGCGGTACGTCGTCGCCCACGAAAGTGGACTACAAGAGCGATTCGAAATCGAAGGAAGCGTCGCTCGCAGTGCCGCCCAACATGCTCGACGAGACGGCCGATCAGCGTTCGCTGCCGCCCCAGGGCGGCGCGACTTCCCTGTCCGCGCTCAACCAGGTGCAGCAGGCAGCACCGCCGACGGACACCGTCGCACCGGCCGTCAGCGGCATGCACATCCAGCGCGACGGCACCGAGAGCTGGCTCGTGATCGACGGCAGAAAGCCTGCCGAGATCTGGCCGCAGGTGCGCCGCTTCTGGCAGGAGCAAGGTTTCCTGCTGGTCGTCGATCAGCGCGACAAGGGCGTGATGGAAACCGACTGGAACGAAACCCACCCGCAGATCAACGACGGCCTGATCCGCAGCGTGATCTCGAAGGCGATGGGCAATTCCTACGTGACGGCCGAGCGCAACAAGTACCGCACGCGCCTCGATACCGCGCCGAACGGCGGCACCTATGTGTTCATCAGCCAGAAGGGCATGCGCGAGGCGATCACCGGCGCGAACAACGATTCGAGCAAGTGGGAAGCGAAGCCGAACGATCCCGCGCTCGAGGCCGAATACCTGAAGCGCCTGATGGCGGTGCTCGCTCAGAACGAGCAGCGGGCGAAGAACGGCGAGCCGCCGATCGCCAACATCAAGGACAACACGGTCGTCGTGAAGGACAAGAAGGCCGATACCGACGCAGCGAAGGCCGCGGCTGCGGCGATCGCTGCGCAGAACGTCGCGCGCACTTCATCGCAGGCGAACGACGTCGAGACGAGCACGGTGCCGTCCGAAGTCACGCTCGGCGAGCCGTACGATCGGTCGTGGCTGCATGTCGGCCTGGCGCTGGATCGCGCGAACTTCACGGTCGACGATCGCGACCGCACGAAGGGCCTCTATTTCGTCCGGTACGTCGATCCGAAGGATCTGAGCGCGGCCGAGCAGGGCTTCTGGAGCCAGCTGTTCCACGGCAAGAAGGAAAAGCAGGCGAAGCAGTATCGCGTGAACGTGAAGGCGCTCACGCCCGACCAGACGCGAGTAGCCGTGGTCGACGATTCCGGTGCGATCGATACGTCGTCGCCGGCGCGGCAGATCATGGCGCTGCTCGTGAACCAGCTGCGCTGATCGTCGCGAGATCCCGTCTCGTAAAGCCCGCCGCTCGGCGGGCTTTTTTTATGTTCGCGCGCCGCAAGCCTGCATGCGTGCCATGACCGATGCCTGTTGGGATGTTACGTAACATCCTCGCGTTACGGCGACACGATGGCCCACATCGTTCCCATATGCTCCGGAATTCCGTTAAAAATCAATGGTGTGCGCGACAAATCGCGCTTGGCATGCAACCTGCTTTATAAGTTGGAATCGTTAGGGCAGGGAGGATGGCGTCAGATGCCGGGCGTGCGTCGCGAGCGCCCGACCAACGGTGTCGATGTCCGCATATGCCGGTGCAACGAGCGCTGGCGCATTCGATGATGATCTGCGCAGCGCGCGGATCTCGATGGCCCCGTCGCCTATCCTCGTAGGGCGACGGTTTTGCCCGCGCTTCGTCTGAAGCGCGGGCAATTTTTTTGGCAGCAGAAGTGACGGTGGAGGCCGCTGCGCTGCGGCTCGAGCGGCAGCGGACCGTGCTCGCCGTTTTCGCGCAATTGCGCGGCGATGGCGTGGCGGCGCGAGTGCCACCCGCGACAGCGCGCGATCAGTGCGACGCGCTGGGAACGTCGAGAATCAGGATGATCGTCCAGTCGGCATCGCCGTCGTGGTGATACTGGCGTTCTGCGACGATGAACGGTTGCTGCTTGCCTTGCGGACCGAGGAAAAGCACGTCGCCTTCCATCGGCAGACATTCGATCGGCGGCAGCGCGAGGAAGGCATCGGCCGAACCGCGCGGCATCAGTTGCTTGATCTGGCGAGTGGCTGCTTCGGTCCACTCGATGTCGAGTTGAATGTTGCTCATGCTGTCCTCCGCACCGGCGGTGCGTACGAGTGGAAAATTTCGGTGCGCGACTTTAGCACAGCGCGCGGGCGGCACAACCAAAAAAGCCGAACCCGGTTGCCCGGATTCGGCTTTTCGCTTGTGCGGTGCCGTCGAACTTACTGGCTGGCAGCGTCTGCCGGGGCGGCCTTCTTGGCGGCCTTCTTCGCTGCCTTGTGGTGGGCAGCCTTCTTGCCGTGATGCTCTTCGTGCATCATCGGCTGAGCCGCTTCGGCCGCTTGCTGCTGTTGCAGCGCCTGCGCGCGTTGCTCGATTTCGGCGATTTTTGCGGGATCGGTGATCGTCTGGATTTGCGTGCTCTCTTGCGCATACGCTGCGCCAGTCAGCGCCGACATCGCGACCAGAATAGCCAGGGACGTCTTCTTCATTGCTTTACCTCCGCTAAAGTGGTGATGAACCCGAATGTTGCCGTTTTCTGGCGACCGCAAACGAGTGCGTGACGAGTGTAACAAAAGTGACGGATCAATGTGAACCGGATCGCCGCGCGGCGCAACCCCTCGTTGAAGTCGCGCAACACTTCGCTAAATTCGTCATGCGCATGCCGTTCGGCGCAGTGTAGTGGCGGTCGGTCACGGGTCGCAACGCCTTCAAAACCAGCCGAGTTGCCGATATACGTAGAACTGGGCGATACCGATCAGTTCGTGCACCGCCTGGTTCGCCGCCGCCAGATTGCGCCAACGGGGCAGCAAGCCGCATTGCGCGAGTCGGCGGTTCGCGTACACCGGCTGCGGATCGATGCCGAAGTGACGGAAATCGAGTAGCGCGCGCCGCATTTGGTACGACGACGTGACGAGAATGCGCGAGTCGTCATGTTGTGAGCGTAGTATAGACGCAGTGAACTTGGCGTTTTCGTAGGTCGTGCGGCTGTCGGGTTCGAGAATGAGGTCAGCCGGTGCAACGCCCTGTGCGAGCAACAGGCGGCCATAGACGGCAGCCTCGGTGTCGCCGTGACGCTGCGGGTCGCCGCCCGACATTACGACGGTGCAGCGGATCGTCTGTTCGCGACAGACGCGATAGAGCGCAGCGGTTTTGCGGATTCGCGCTTCGCCATCGGGTGGCGGTCGCAGGCCGTTGTCGCTGCGGCGCGTCCCGGTGCCGAGCACGATCAACGTCGTTCGCCCGTGCATGTCGGGGTGCTCGACGGGTGCGACGCCAGCTTCGCTCCATGCGATCAGCGGGGCGGCGAGCCATCCGGTGGCGAGCAGCCAGAACACTGCGGCGCCGGCGATGGCGATGTGCCGCCGCTGCTTGCGACAGAGCATGAAACAGATGAAGAGAAGTGCAAATGAATCGAACAGAATCAATTTGATTGGGGTATGGTGTCTTTTTATGGATCAGTGACGATCCAGCCTTGACGCGACGCCGAATCTCGGCCCCCAGAACCGGTGGCGGTATCCGCGGGTGGTGATTTTGCCCGACGTGCCGCTTCGCATTGTCGCTGCACTTTAAGAAAGAATCGAGATGGCCACGTATTCCAACGAAGCGGTGCTCGACGCATTGAGACGAGTGCAGTACCGCCAGGTACCGTGGGCGCGCCGCCCGGGCGTGTTCGAGTATCTCCGGTCGCTGGGGCTGATGGACACGGTCAGGCAGAAAACCGTCGCTCCTGCACCCGGCTTTCACGCCCCGGTCGACATCGCGGTACTCACCGACAGCGGTCGAGCCGAATGTGCGCGCCTCGAGCGCGACGAGAAATTGCTCTCCTGGGTCGATCGTCGTATGGACGACTACGTATTGAGCGATGCGGGCGCCATGTCGATCCTCGAAAGCCGCCTCTAGCAGCGCACTCCCTTCCTCGCCCGTCCGCTCGCGGGCGATGTCAAAAAAAAGCCCGTATCGCGAGGATACGGGCGTACCGGATACTTTTGCTGTTGCCACGCTGTGCTCATGGCAACCATGTGACTCGTCGGCTGGCGGCCAGTTCCCCAAGCGAGGGATTTTCTTTAGGGAACCGTTGCGATGCGACGTACCAATATCGGACTGCAGACTACGGATGACGCCGCGGCTCAGACAACTGCGGGCCGATGCGCGCGCGTGCATTGCTTGCAATGTCGCCGCGCAAATCGCCACGCGGCACCGTCTGCCGATTGAACGATGCCGGCGGTGGTTGCTGGCGAAGGGGGGGGCGGTGATCCTGCTGGCGGTGAGGCGGTTTCGCGCGATCGTCAGCGCGTGCGGGGGCGGTCAGCGCCAGCGAAATCACAATGCCCCATGCAACGAGCAGTGACATTGGTTTCATGGCGGGCTCCCTTCAAGCCGTCGGTGCGGCTTGTTGATATTTCGCTAAGGTAAGCGCGGGAGTGCAGGCTTGCTGTAAATATTAGTAAATAGATGTATCGCTACGCGACAACGACGCCGACGGGACGACCGTCGCGTGCACGACGCCGCGGCGCCAAAACGAACCGGGCGGCCGAAGCCGCCCGATCACGGATGCGTTACGCCATCTTCACGGGTGCGCGCCACGATTCCGGGTTGGTCCAGAACGCGCCGCGCAGGCGGTCGCGGCTGGGCGGTGCGGGCGGCTTTGCCGCAGTTGCGCCGATCCGGCCGCGCAGCGAGATCTGACGGCCGTTCGTGCCGAGTCGCTTGACGATTTCGGCGAGCGTACCATCAGCCTGCCATTCGTCGAAACGACGGCGGCAGGTCGGCGGCGACGGGTAGCGGCCGGGCAGCTTCGACCAGCCTTCGCCGGTCGACAGTACCCAGAGCACGGCGTTGACCACCGAACGGGCCTCCACGCGGGGACGGCCGCGTCGTTCGCTCCGAGCCGGCTCCGAGCAAAACAGACCCTCGACCAGCGCCCATTCGTTATCTCTCAAATCGTCGAACAGCATCATGTCCTCACCTCAGCGAAGCTAACTCCGGTGCGCTGCCCTGCGCCGCGCACTCTTCAAGCACTCGAGCGTCGAGTGCCAGGTGGGGGCGTCCGGTCGGTCGGCAGCGGCGTTTCTGCCTTCCGCCCGACGAAACCTGCGCCCTGTACGCCATCTCACGCATGAAGCGTGCCATGTCTGGGGCGATACCCTCGAGAGCCGCTTGGCAGCGGGCTGACGGCTAAGTCAGCTAGGGGCGTATAAGACGCCAAAATAACCCGCCAGCAAATCGGGACAATCACCAATCTTGTGCAAGTCGCCCGCGTCACGTGCGTTTGCGGTGATATTGCACCGCAGCGAAACATGGCCGATAGGCGCTCGATCGGCGTGTCGTCGCTCGGCAGGCATTAGAATCGCGCATCGATGGCGACGATTGATGAGGGGTGGAGATGAACGTAACGCTGCGGCAGCTTCGCGTATTCATCGAAGTCGCGCGGCTCAGCAGCTTCAGCCGCGCGGGCGACGAGATCGGGCTCACGCAGTCCGCGGTCAGCCGGTGCGTGCGTGAGCTCGAGGCCGAGCTCGGGCTAAAACTGATCGACCGGACCACGCGCGACGTGCAGCTGACCGACGTCGGCGCCAATCTGATCGCGAGCGTGTCGCGCCTGATCGACGATCTCGACGATACGTTGCGTGAAATTCGCGACATCGGCGAACAACGGCGCGGGCGCGTGATCGTCGCCGCGAGCCCGACGATTGCCTGCCGACTGATGCCGCGCGTCGTGGCGGCGTGCGAGCGCCAGTTTCCGTTCGTCACGCTGGGGCTGCGCGACGACGTGCAGAGCGACGTGCTGCGCAAGGTGAAATCGAGCGAAGTCGATTTCGGCGTGGTCATCGGCCCGCTCGCTGCCGGCGATCTCGTCTGCGAACCGTTGATGACCGATTCGTTCTGCCTCGTAGCGCGCGCCGATCATCCGCTCGCGGCGCGCAACTCGGTGCCGTGGGCGGCGCTCGAGGGTGAGCGCCTCGTGCTGCTCGACCACGCGTCCGGAAGCCGGCCGCTGATCGACGCCGCGCTGACCGCTCACCGCGTCAATGCGACGGTCGTGCAGGAACTCGGTCATTCGGCGACCGTGTTCGGGCTCGTCGAAGCCGGCGTCGGCGTGAGCGTGCAGCCGTGGCTGTCGTTGCCGCTGCCCGCCGGATCGACGCTGCTCGCGCGGCCGCTCACGCCGCGCACCGAGCGCACCGTGGAACTGGTGCGCCGCCGTGACCGGTCGCTGTCGCCCGCCGCGCAGGCGATCTGGGAGCTGGTGCGCCAGATGCCGTCGAGGGCGGAGGATCTGGACTAGGCGTGGGTTGTGCGCATGTGCGTCTACGGCGTGGGTCGTGTGTTTCGACGCCGATTTTCGAGCACCGCTTGCGTGCACGCCACGCGCCGACGCCGACACTGTGCCGCATGGCCGACCCGCACCGCAGCCGGAATGGAGCAGCGTGGTATGAGGCGGAGTAGTGCGATCGGCTTATCTTTACGCACCGGGCAATTTTGCGTAATATGGCGCTCAGTCACGCGGTTCCGCCGTTGAGCCGTGCTGTTCCGTCCGGTTTGGGCCTGGCTTGAAGTTGGTTCGCCGCCCCCGGTTCGTGCTCCCATCAATATGACCGATCAGAATCGGGCGAGCGCGTCTTCCGTTCCTTTCGTCTGTTCGTTGATCCGGTTCGTTTGACCACAGGGTCTGGCCTAGCTGCATGAATACCCAAGAGGCGAAGATCGTCCTCGAGACTGCTTTGATCTGTGCGCAGGAGCCGCTGAAGCTCGGCGATTTGCGTAAGCTCTTTGCCGACGGCGTGTCGGCTGACACGGTCCGCACGTTGCTCGAAGATCTGAAACAGGATTGGTCCGGCCGAGGCGTCGAACTGGTGGCGCTGGCAACCGGATGGCGCTTCCAGAGTAAGCCGGCGATGCGCCATTTTCTGGATCGCCTGCATCCCGAGAAGCCGCCGAAATATTCGCGCGCGGTGCTCGAAACGCTCGCGATCATCGCGTATCGGCAGCCGGTCACGCGCGGCGACATCGAAGAGATTCGCGGCGTCACGGTCAATACGCAGGTGGTGAAGCAGCTCGAGGATCGCGGCTGGATAGAGGTGATCGGCCATCGCGACGTGCCGGGCCGCCCGGCGCTGTACGCGACGACCAAGCAGTTCCTCGACGACCTCGGCCTGAAGGCGCTCGACGATCTGCCGGCGCTCGAGGAGCCCGCGGCGAACATCGAGGCCGCGCTGCTTGCCCAACAGGCGATGGATTTCGACGGCGATGCGGCGGTTGCGGAAGCGGAGCCGGAGGCCGTCGAACCGGCGGCCGACGAGCCGCATGACGCACCGACCGAATTGCCGGTCGACGCTGCCACGGGCGCAGCGTCGACGCAGGAAACGCCGAATCGCGATACGCTGCAAGCTGATCGCGCCCAGGCGGAGCAGGGCGGCGCCGAAGCAGCGCCGGCCGGCGTGCAGCCCGAGTCGCTGCACGAGCAATGGAACGAGGAAGACCGCAAGCCGGCCGCCGATGCGGCTGCCGGAGACGGAGCGGAAGCGGCCGGCGACATGCCGGGCGAGGCTGGCCAGGCCGATGCCTCGCGCTCCCGTCCCGCGGACGGCGAGATGCTGGACGATACGTCCGACAGCCTGGCCGATGCCGTACGCAGTGCGAGCGCGCCCCGCGGCGCCGACGCGCTGCCCGACGACGAAGCAGAACCCGAACAGCGCCGCGCCTGATCGCGGCCGACTTCTTGCCGCGCCCGGGCCGGGCGCGAGACCTGACATTTTGAGGTTGTTTTGACAGATATCCACGATATTGAATCGTCCGCGCCTGCCGTGCAGGCCGCGCGTGCCGACGATGCGCCGGAGCAGGACGCTGGCGCCGCGGGTGGTGACGAACGTCCCCGTCGCGGCCTGCGGCGCGGCCCGCGCAGCCTGATCGCGCGCCGGCGCGCTGCTGCCAAATCGAAGGGCGCTGATGGCGAACCGCAAGGCGGCGAAGCCGCGGATGCGCCGCCGGCCGACGCTGCCGACGCGCAACCCGCGCGTGCGCCGCGCAAGGACGCAGCGGCCAAGGGCGGCCGCAAGCCGGCCGGCAAGCGCGAAGGTGCGGCCAAGGCCGCGCAGGGCGGTCAGGGGCGGCGCGGCGGCGCGGCCAAAACCGACGGCGCCGTCGCGAATGCCGGCACCGAAGCGGCATCGCAGGACGATCTGTTCGCCTACGTGACGTCGCCGGCGTTCGACGCGGACAACGCCGCGGGCGGCAGCGGCGTGCGTGCGCCGATGCTGCGCCGCGGCCGCGCCCAGCCGGCGAATAAGCGCGTGCTGTCGCCGGACGACGATGCGCCGAAGCTCCACAAGGTGCTGGCGGAAGCCGGCATGGGTTCGCGCCGCGAAATGGAAGAGCTGATCGTCGCCGGCCGCGTGTCGGTGAACGGTGAGCCCGCGCACATCGGCCAGCGCATCATGCCGACCGACCAGGTCCGCATCAACGGCAAGCCGGTCAAGCGCAAGCTGCCCAACAAGCCGCCGCGCGTGCTGCTGTACCACAAGCCGACCGGCGAAATCGTCAGTCACGCCGACCCGGAAGGTCGTCCGTCGGTGTTCGATCGCCTGCCGCCGATGAAGACGGCGAAATGGCTGGCGGTCGGCCGTCTCGACTTCAACACCGAAGGTCTGTTGATGCTGACGACGTCGGGCGATCTCGCGAACCGTTTCATGCATCCGCGCTACAGCGTCGAGCGTGAATACGCGGTGCGCGTGGTCGGCGAGCTGTCCGAGGGGATGCGTCAGAAGCTGCTGCACGGTGTCGAGCTCGACGACGGTCCGGCGAACTTCCTGCGCATCCGCGATGGCGGCGGCGAAGGCACGAACCACTGGTATCACGTCGCACTGGCCGAGGGCCGCAACCGCGAAGTGCGGCGGATGTTCGAGGCGGCCGGCCTGATGGTGAGCCGCCTGATCCGCACGCGTCACGGCCCGATTCCGCTGCCGCGCGGGCTCAAGCGCGGTCGTTGGGAAGAGCTCGACGAGGCGCAGGTGCGCAAGCTGATGGCGACCGTCGGCCTGAAGGCGCCGTCCGAAGAAAAGGGCAAGCGCGCCGGCGGCCAGCAGGAGCGCCGCCAACCCGATCCGATGCAGACGTCGATGGGCTTCATCAGCCGCGAGCCGGTGCTGACGACGCATGGTCAGCTCGATCAGCCGCGTCGCGGCGGCGGCCGGCGCGGCGCGCCCGGCCTGCCTGGCCTGAGCGGCTACGGCAGCCTGCCGGTTGCGCCGTCGGGCTATGGCAATCGCTCGGGCGGTCGCGATGTCGACGGCAATCGTGCGTCGTATGGCGCCGGTCCGAAGCGTGAAGGCGCGGGTGGCAAGCGAGGCGCCGGCAAGGGCGGCCCGCGCACCGCGAACGGCAATCGTGCCGACGGCGCCGGCAACGGCGGTGCGCGCGGCGGCCAGCGTCCGCAGCGCAATCGCTCGCGCGGTCGCTGACCGTTCGCGCAAACGACGGCGGCGCGATGGCGGCATGACGCCGCCGATGTGCCGGCGAAATCGGCGCACGCCGATTCGGCCGGTATCTCGCCCGCTGTTTTCGACTGTATATATGTCGTGTTGCCGGATTGTGCCGCGTGGTCGGACAGTCCGGCTTCGCATTTTTGGCCGGTAAAGGCGGGCTGAACGCTGCTTTAACCGGCTGGCTTGGCGATTGCGCTAAAAAACGCTATAATCGCGGAGTCGCTGGGCGTACGGATTCAATGTGCGGCTCAGGTGCGACCACCAGTAAGAGAAGATGGGCGTTCCGCCCATTTTTTTTTGCTGAAACGGTTAGGCATCTCGGGTAGCGCTTCCTGCGCCGGCTAAGGCGCGCGCCCGCGGGTGAATCGCGAGCGGCGGGCGCGAACACCTGAGAGGACACTGTGCAACTGACGGAACTGATAGAAACCACGGTCACCGGGCTCGGCTATGAGCTCGTGGATCTCGAGCGCACCGGGCGCGGCATGCTTTGCATCTATATCGATCAGCCTGCCGGCATTTCGCTCGACGATTGCGAAAAGGTGACGCGTCAGCTCCAGCACGTCTTGACGGTCGAAAACATCGATTACGAACGGCTCGAAGTCTCGTCCCCGGGGCTCGACCGCCCGTTGAAGAAACTGGCCGACTTCGAGCGCTTCGCCGGCAGCGAAGTTTCCGTGACCTTGAAAAAGCCGCTGGACGGGCGCAAGACGTACCGGGGCATTCTGCACGCGCCGAATGGCGAAACGATCGGTTTGGAATTTGAGAGGAATAAGGGCGAGGCCGCCATGCTGGATTTCACGCTGGCCGATATCGACAAAGCCCGCCTGATTCCGCAAGTTGACTTTAGGAGCCGCAAATAATGAGTCGCGAAGTGTTGATGCTGGTGGATGCGCTGGCGCGCGAGAAAAACGTCGACAAGGATGTGGTGCTGGGCGCCCTCGAGGCCGCGCTCGCTTCCGCTTCCAAGAAGCTGTTCGACGAAGGCGCCGAAATCCGCGTCCATATCGATCGCGAAAGCGGCGAGCACGAAACCTTCCGTCGCTGGCTCGTCGTGCCCGACGAGGCAGGCTTGCAGGAGCCGGATCGCGAGATCCTGCTGTTCGAAGCACGTGAGCAGAAGCCCGACGTCGAAGTCGGCGAATTCATCGAGGAACCGGTGCCGTCGATCGAGTTCGGCCGGATCGGCGCGCAGGCTGCCAAGCAGGTGATCCTGCAGAAGGTGCGCGACGCCGAGCGCGAGCAGATCCTGAACGACTACCTCGAGCGCGGCGAAAAGATCATGACCGGTACGGTCAAGCGCCTCGACAAGGGCAACTTCATCGTCGAATCGGGCCGCGTCGAAGCGCTGCTGCGCCGCGACCAGTTGATCCCGAAGGAAAACCTGCGCGTGGGCGACCGCGTGCGTGCGTACATCGCGAAGGTCGACCGCACCGCGCGCGGCCCGCAGATCGAACTGTCGCGTACCGCGCCCGAGTTCCTGATGAAGCTGTTCGAGATGGAAGTGCCGGAAATCGAGCAGGGCCTGCTCGAGATCAAGGCGGCCGCGCGCGATCCGGGCGTGCGCGCGAAGATCGGCGTGATCGCATACGACAAGCGCATCGATCCGATCGGCACCTGCGTCGGCATCCGCGGCTCGCGCGTGCAGGCCGTGCGCAACGAGCTCGGTGGCGAAAACATCGACATCGTGCTATGGTCGGAGGATCCCGCCCAGTTCGTGATCGGCGCGCTCGCGCCGGCAGCCGTCCAGTCGATCGTCGTCGATGAAGAAAAGCACTCGATGGACGTCGTCGTCGACGAGAACGAGCTGGCCGTCGCGATCGGCCGCAGCGGTCAGAACGTTCGCCTTGCCAGCGAACTGACCGGCTGGCAAATCAACATCATGACGCCGGACGAATCCGCCCTGAAGCAGGGCGAAGAACGCGAACGGCTGCGTGCATTGTTCATGGCGCGTCTCGACGTCGATGAAGAAGTCGCCGACATCCTGATCGACGAGGGCTTCACGAGCCTCGAAGAGATCGCCTACGTGCCGCTCAACGAAATGCTCGAAATCGAGGCGTTCGACGAGGACACCGTGCACGAACTGCGCAACCGCGCACGCGACGCGCTGCTGACGATGGCGATCGCGAACGAAGAAAAGGTTGAGAACGCTGCGCTGGATCTGAAGAGCCTCGACGGCATCACGCCGGAGTTGCTCACGAAGCTGGCCGAACACGGCGTGCAGACGCGCGACGATCTCGCCGAGCTTGCTGTGGATGAACTGGTCGACATGACCGGAGTGGAAGAGGATGCCGCTAAGGCGTTGATCATGAAAGCACGTGAACATTGGTTCCAGTGAGAAATGACCATGGCGCACTGATTTGATGGCGGCCGTATGGCCTGACCCGATGCTAACCGCAAGGAATCGGTCCTTGCACTAAGAGGAATGAATGGCGAGTAACAACGTAGCCCAATTTGCCGCGGAACTGAAAATGCCTGCTGGTGTGCTGCTCGAACAGCTGCAGGCAGCGGGCGTCCAGAAAGCGAGTGAAGACGATGCGCTGTCCGAGACGGACAAGGCGCGTCTGCTCGATCATTTGCGCAAGTCGCACGGCGCAACCGACGGCGACAAGCGCAAGATCACGCTGACCCGCAAGCATACGTCGGAGATCAAGCAGTCTGACGCGACGGGCAAGGCTCGCACCATTCAGGTCGAGGTCCGCAAGAAGCGTACGTTCGTCAAGCGCGACGACGTCGCCGAAGGTGCGGAACAGGGTCAGGCGCAAGTCGCCGAAGCGGACGACGATGCAGAACTGAAGCGTCGCGAGGAAGAAGCGCGCCGCGAAGCCGAGCTGCTCGAGCAGCAGGCGCAGGAGCTGCGCGAGCGTCAAGAGCGCCTCGAGCGTGAAGAAGCCGAGCGCCGCGCCCGCGAGGAAGCGGCCGAAGCCGAGCGCCGTCGTGCCGAAGAAGAGGCAGCGGCCAAGCGTGCGGCGGCGGAAGCCGCAGCGGCGCAGCAGGCTGCCGCGCAGCAAGCCGCCGAAGCGAAGCAGGAAGCGCCGGGCGCGCAGTCCGCGCAGGAAGAAGCACGCGCGGCTGCCGAGCGTGCAGCGCAGCGCGAAGCGGCGAAGAAGGCCGAGGACGCAGCCCGAGAGGCGGCGGACAAGGCGCGCGCCGAGCAGGAAGAGATTCGCAAGCGTCGCGAGGCGGCCGAAGCCGAAGCGCGCGCGATTCGCGAAATGATGAACACGCCGCGCAAGGCAGTCGTGAAGGCCGTCGAGCCGCCGAAGCCGGTCGAGGCACCGAAGCCCGCCGAGGCGAAGGGCACGCTGCACAAGCCGGCGAAGCCGGCAGGCGCAGGCGTGCAGGCACGTCCGGCCGTGAAGAAGCCGGCCGGTGCGACGCCGGCCACGACGCAGGCGCCGGCAGCAGGCGCGGGCGACCGCAACAAGAAGCCGGGCGGCGGCAAGGGCGGCTGGCAGGACGACGCAGCGAAGCGTCGCGGCATCAAGACGCGCGGCGATTCGAGCGGCGGCGTCGACCGCGGCTGGCGCGGCGGCCCGAAGGGGCGCGGCCGTCACCAGGACAGCGCATCGACGTTCCAGGCACCGACCGAACCGATCGTGCGTGAAGTACACGTGCCGGAAACCATTTCGGTTGCCGATCTCGCGCACAAGATGTCGATCAAGGCCTCGGAAGTCATCAAGGTGATGATGAAGATGGGCCAGATGGTCACGATCAACCAGGTGCTCGACCAGGAAACGGCGATGATTGTCGTCGAGGAACTGGGCCACCGTGCGGTCGCGGCCAAGCTGGACGATCCGGAAGCGCTGCTGGTCGAAGGCGAAACGAGTTCGGACGCCGAGCAGCTGCCGCGTCCGCCGGTCGTCACGGTGATGGGTCACGTCGACCACGGCAAGACCTCGCTGCTCGACCACATCCGCCGCGCGAAGGTTGCCGCAGGCGAAGCGGGCGGCATTACGCAGCACATCGGCGCATACCACGTCGAAACGCCGCGCGGCGTCATCACGTTCCTCGACACGCCGGGTCACGAGGCCTTCACGGCCATGCGTGCACGCGGCGCGAAGGCGACCGACATCGTGGTGCTGGTGGTGGCGGCCGACGACGGCGTGATGCCGCAGACGAAGGAAGCCATCGCTCACGCGAAGGCGGGCGGTGTGCCGATCGTCGTGGCGATCAACAAGATCGACAAGCCGGAAGCGAACCCGGATCGCGTCAAGCAGGAGCTGGTCGCGGAAGGCGTCGTGCCGGAAGAGTACGGCGGCGATTCGCCGTTCGTGCCGGTGTCGGCGAAGACGGGCGCAGGCATCGACGATCTCCTCGAGAACGTGCTGCTGCAGGCCGAAGTGCTGGAACTGAAGGCACCGGTCGAGGCGCCGGCCAAGGGTATCGTGATCGAAGCGAAGTTGGACAAGGGCAAGGGCCCGGTCGCGACGATCCTGGTGCAGTCGGGTACGCTGAACCGCGGTGACATCGTGCTGGCAGGCTCGGCTTACGGCCGCGTGCGTGCGATGCTCGACGAGAACGGCAAGCCGACGAAGGAAGCCGGCCCGTCGATCCCGGTCGAAATTCAGGGTCTGTCGGAAGTGCCGGGCGCAGGCGAGGAAGTGATCGTGCTGCCGGACGAGCGCAAGGCGCGCGAAATTGCGTTGTTCCGCCAGGGCAAGTTCCGCGACGTCAAGCTGGCGAAGCAGCAGGCCGCGAAGCTGGAAAGCATGCTCGAGCAGATGGGCGAAGGCGAAGTGCAGAACCTGCCGCTCATCATCAAGGCCGACGTGCAGGGCTCGCAGGAAGCACTCGTGCAGTCGCTGCTCAAGCTGTCGACCGACGAAGTGCGTGTGCAGATCGTGCACAGCGCGGTGGGCGGCATCAGCGAAAACGACGTCAACCTCGCGACGGCATCGAAGGCGGTCATCATCGGCTTCAACACGCGTGCGGATGCACAGGCGCGCAAGCTGGCCGAAGCGAACGGCATCGACATCCGCTACTACAACATCATCTATGACGCAGTGGATGAGGTGAAGGCGGCGATGTCGGGCATGCTGGCACCGGAGAAGCGCGAAGTCATCACCGGCATGGTCGAGGTGCGCCAGGTGTTCAAGGTGCCGAAGATCGGTACGGTCGCCGGCTGTATGGTCACCGACGGTATCGTCAAGCGCTCGTCGTCGGTGCGCGTGCTGCGCAACAACGTCGTGATCTTCACGGGCGAACTCGAATCGCTGAAGCGCTTCAAGGACGACGTGAAGGAAGTCAAGCAAGGCTTCGAGTGCGGTATGTCGGTGAAGAACTTCAACGACATCGTCGAAGGCGACCAGTTCGAAGTCTTCGAAGTGACCGAAGTCGCCCGTACGCTGTAATCGTCGCGTATCGGCTCGTGGGCGGGGCAGGCTTGGGCCTGTCCCGCCCATTTTCATGGCGGCGCGCCAACGGTGCGCCGCTTCATCCTGATAAACGGATCACGGATCGATCATGTCCAGGAAACGTACTTCCCCCAATCGCAACGTACAGATCGCCGACCAGATTCAGCGCGATCTGTCCGAGCTCATCATGCGCGAGGTCAAGGATCCGCGCATCGGCATCGTGACCATCCAGAGCGTGGAACTCACGCCGGACTACGCGCACGCGAAGGTCTACTTCACGGCGCTCACCGGCGATCCCGAGAAGACGCAGGAAGCGCTGAACCACGCGTCGGGCCATCTGCACAACCTGTTGTTCAAGCGCCTGCACATTCATACGGTGCCGACGCTGCATTTCCATTACGACCAGACGATCGAGAAGGCCGTCGAGATGTCGCGGCTGATCAAGGAAGCCAACTCGACGCGCGCGAAGGACGACGACGAAGCCGGCGCGCCCGCGCAGGACGATTGAGCGCACGCGCCTATGACGACTGCAGCTCCCCAACGTCCGCGCGTGCCGCGGCGCGCGCTCGACGGCGTGCTTCTGCTCGACAAGCCGGTCGGCCTGTCGAGCAACGACGCACTGATACGCGCGAAGCGCCTGTTGCTCGCGAAGAAGGCCGGTCATACCGGCACGCTGGATCCGCTCGCCTCGGGGCTGTTGCCGCTGTGCTTCGGTGAGGCGACGAAGTTTTCGCAGGACCTGCTGGAAGCGGACAAGACCTACGAAGCGACGATGCGTCTCGGCGTGCGCACGACCACCGGCGACGCGGAAGGCGACGTGCTCGAGACGCGCGCGGTCGCATGCGATCGCGCGGCAGTGGCGGCGGCGCTCGCGCGCTTCACCGGCGACATCGTGCAGGTGCCGCCGATGTACTCGGCGCTCAAGCGCGACGGCAAGCCGCTGTATGAATATGCGCGGGCCGGACAGACCGTCGAGCGCGAAGGCCGCAACGTGACGATCCATGCGCTCGACCTGCTCGATTGCGCGCTGCCGGACGTGACGTTCCGCGTGACCTGCAGCAAGGGCACCTACGTGCGTACGCTCGCCGAGGACATCGGCGAAGCGCTCGGTTGCGGCGCGCATCTGACGATGCTGCGCCGTACCGGGGTCGGCGCGTTGACGCTCGAGCACGCGGTGACGCTCGACGCACTGTCGGACGCTGCCGAAGCGGCGCGCGACGCGTGGCTTCAGCCGGTCGACGCGCTGCTGTCGACGTTCCCGCTGGTGCGTCTCGACGACGCCAGCGCGAAGCGGTTCCTGCACGGGCAGCGCCTGCCGCTGTCGGCGCTCGATCCGATCGATGCGGCCGAAGGCGCGCGCGTGCGCGTGTACGACGCGCAGCGGCTGCTGGGCGTCGCACGCAAGGCGAGCGGCGTGCTCGCACCCGAGCGTCTCGTCGTGACGGCCGCCTGACCGGCCGCGCGCAAGCGCGGCGTCGGAACGAAAAAAGCCCGGCTGTTGCCGGGCTTTTGCATTGCATGCGTTCGCGCGTGCCGCTCAGTGCGCCGCCGACGCCGCCGCACCCGCATCGCCGCCGCCCGCGCGTTCGGGCTTGGTGATCCAGATCAGTCCGATCAGCAGCACGAAGATCGCCGCCGAGATGTAGAACAGATCGTTCACGCCGAGCTGGGCCGCCTGCTGCGTGGCCATGTTGTTGATGAGGCCGTGCGCCTGGTCCGGCGTCAGCCCGAGCTTGCCCATCTGCGTGACGGCCTGATTGAACGTCGGGTTGTACACGTTGGTCTGCTCGACCAGTTGCGCGTGGTGGAAGTTGTTGCGGTGATCCCACGCGGTCTGGAAGATCGACGTGCCGATGCCGCCGCACATGATCCGCACGAAGTTCGACAGGCCCGATGCCGCGGGAATGCGGTGGCCGGGCAGGCCGGACAGCGTGATCGACACCAGCGGGATGAAGAAGCCGGCCATCGCGATGCCCTGCACGAGCGTCGGCAGCGTCAGCGACCACTCGTCGACGTCGGTCGTGTAGCGCGAGCGCATCCAGAAGCACAGCGCGAACGTCAGGAACGCGGCCGTTGCGATATAGCGCGGATCGGTGCGCGGCAGGAACTTGCCGGTCAGCGGCGACAACAGGATCGCGAACAAGCCGACGGGCGCCATCACGAGGCCCGCATCGGTGGCGGTGTAGCCGATCTGCGTCTGCAGCCACAGCGGCAACAGCACGAGGTTGCCGAAGTAGAGACCGTAGCCGACGGCGAGCGCGATCGTGCCGCCCGTGAAATTGCGGATGCGGAACAGCGACAGGTCGACGACCGGATGTTCGGCGGTCAGCTCCCAGATCACGAAGAACGCGAACGAGACGACGGCGATCAGTGCGAGCGCGACGATCGTCGTCGACGCGAACCAGTCGAGATCCTTGCCCTTGTCGAGCATGATCTGCAGCGAGCCGACCCACAGCACCAGCAGCGCGAGGCCGACGCCGTCGATCGGCGCGCGGCGCACCGTCGATTCGCGCGTGCGATAGATCGACCACGTGGCGAGCGCAGCGGCGATGCCGACCGGGATGTTCACGTAGAAGATCCACGGCCACGAGTAGTTGTCCGAGATCCAGCCGCCGAGAATCGGCCCCGCGACCGGCGCGATCAGCGTCGTCATCGACCAGAGCGCGAGCGCCATCGGCGCTTTCGCGCGCGGATAGCTCGACAGCAACAGCGATTGCGACAGCGGAATCATCGGCCCGGCGACCGCGCCCTGCAGCACGCGCGACGCGAGCAGGAACGGCAGGGTCGGCGCGAGCCCGCACATCCACGACGAAATGACGAATAGGATGATCGACGCGAGGAACAGGCGCACCTGTCCGAAGCGGTCGGTCAACCAGCCCGTCAGCGGCACGGAGATCGCGTTCGCGACCGCGAACGACGTGATGACCCACGTGCCCTGGTCGGACGACACGCCGAGGTCGCCCGAGATGGTCGGGATCGCAACGTTCGCGATCGACGTGTCGAGCACGTTCATGAACACGGCGAGCGACACCGCGATCGTTCCGAGCACGAGTTGCCCGCCCTGCAGCGGCGGGTAGGAGACTGGAGCCTGTGCCATGTCGGTAGTTGTCCGGTGTCGAAGCCGTTACATCATCTTCGCGGCGGTGCCCGTCTTCGCCGCAGCCGCGGCCGATGCCGGCGCGTTGCCGCCGGCGTTCGCGGCGATGATGCGGGCGATTTCCGCGTCGGCTTCGTCGCCGTACTTCGCGAATACGTCGGTCTCGTAGACGGTGTTGTGTGCGTTGGCGAGCTGATCGCCGCGCTCGTCCTTGATGTCGACGTCGACCTGCATCGACAGCCCGATGCGCAGCGGATGCTTGTCGAGGTCCTTCGGATCGATCTCGATACGCACCGGCAGGCGTTGCACGACCTTGATCCAGTTGCCGGTCGCGTTCTGCGCCGGCAGCAGCGAGAACGCCGAGCCCGTGCCGGCCGAGAAGCCGACGACCTTGCCGTGATAGACCGCCGACGAGCCGTAGATGTCGGCCGTCAGCTCGACCGGCTGGCCGATGCGCATGTGCCTGAGCTGCACTTCCTTGAAGTTGGCATCGACCCACACCGCGTTCAGCGGCACGACCGACATCAGCGGCGTGCCCGGCGACACGCGCTGGCCGACCTGCACCGAGCGCTTCGCGACATAGCCGGTGACCGGCGCGGGCAGCACGTTGCGCGCGTTGGCGAGGTAGGCGTCGCGAACCTTCGCGGCCGCGGCCATCACGTTCGGATGCGACGCGATCGTCGTGTTGGCGGTCAGCGCGCGGTTCGACGCGAGTTCCTGCTGCGCGGCGTCGACCGATGCCTGCGCGGCGCGTACCGCGTCGCGCGCATGCGAGATTTCTTCCTGCGACACGGCGCCCGTCTGCGCGACGGCCAGCCGGCGGCGCAGGTCGTCCTGCGCCTTCGACAGGTCGGACTGGCGCAGCGCGACTTGCGCACGGTACTGATCGTCGTTGACGAACAGGCCGCGCACCTGACGCACCGTCTGCGCGAGATTGGCCTCGGCCTGCTGAAGCGCGATCTGCGAATCGGCCGGATCGAGCACGACGAGCGGGTCGCCGGCCTTGATCGTCTGCGTGTCGTCGGCCTTCACGGCGATCACCGTCCCGGTGACCTGCGGCGTGATCTGCACGACGTTGCCGTTCACGTATGCGTCGTCGGTTTCCTCATGGAAACGCGCGACGAGGAAGTAGTACAGACCGTATGCGATGGCCGCGATCACGATCACCGCGATCAGCAGCGTCATCATCCGTTTGCGCTTGCCGTTGTTCTGCGGCTGGGCGCCGGCCGCGTTTTGTTGAGGGTCGCTCATGGCGATTTTCTCCGTCCGTTATTTCGAGTGTCTGCGTAGTGGTGGCGCCGGATCAGTTGGCGGCCTGCTTTGTTTGCGTTTTCTGTTGTTCTGCGTCGGGCGCCGCGAGCCGCGAGCCGGTTGCGTCGAAGCCGCCGCCGAGCGCCTTGATCAGCGCGAGCTGCATGTCGCGCCGGCGCATCTTCAGGTTCGTGACCGTCTGTTCCGATGCGAGGCGGTTGCTGTCGGCGGTGAGCACCTGCAGCTGCGGCGACAGGCCGGCCTTGTAGCGGATCACGGCCAGGTCGTAGGCGCGCGTCGATGCATCGAGCGCACGCTGCGCGTCGTCCATCTGGCGGTCGACCGCGCGGATCGACGCGACCTGCGTCGCCACGTCGTTCAGCGCGCCGATCAGCGTCTGGTTGTAGTTCGCGACCGACAGGTCGAAGTCCGCATAGCGGCCCTTGAGCTGCGCACGCAATGCGCCGGCATCGAAGATCGGCAGGTGGATGGCCGGGCCGAACTGCGCCTGGCGGCTCGCGAAGTTCAGGAATTTGCCCCAGCCGAACGCGTCGAAGCCGAAGCCGGCCGCGAGGTTCACGTCGGGGAAGAACTCGGCCTTCGCCTCCTTCACGTCGTGCATCGCGGCTTCCACCTGCCAGCGCGCGGCGACGATGTCGGGGCGGCGCGCCACGAGGTCGGCCGGCAGGTTGCCGGGCAGGGCGACCGCGCCGGACGGGTTCATCACCGGCGCGGCGATCTGCAGCCCGCGGTCCGGCCCCTTGCCGAGCAGCGCGGCGAGCTGGTAGCGCACGGTCGTGATCTGGCCGTCGAGGTCGGACAGCGACGCCTGCGTCGTCGCGATGTTGCCGCGGGCGGTCTGACGCTCGACATTCGTGTCGAGGCCGGCCGACACGCGACCGTCGGTGATCTTGCCGACCGTCTGACGGTTGGTGATCTCGCGCTGCGCGATGTCGCGCAGCGCATACAGTTGCGCGAGCGAGTTATAGGTGCGGGCGACCGACGACGCGAGCGTGATGCGCGCCTGCTGCATGTCCGCTTCGGCGGCCTTTTCCTGCGACACGGCGGTGTGCAGCCGCTCGCGATTCTTGCCCCACAGGTCGAGATCCCACGACGCGCTCGCGAGCACATTGTTCTCGCTGTACCACTGGCCGCCGTATGGGGGCGGGAATAGCGCATTGGAAGAATAGAGCTCGCGCGTCCACGAGTAGCTCGCTTCGGCCTTCGGCATCAGGTTCGAGCGCGACGATTCGATATACGACGACGCCTTCGCGATCCGCGCCTGCGCCTGCGCGATCGATGGATTGCCCTGGAGCGCCTCGTCGATCAGCTTCGGCAGCTGCGGATCGCCGAACTGGCTGGCCCAGTCGAGCGTCGGCCACTGGCCGCCCTGGGCTGGCAGGCTTTGCGCCGATTCGAATTGCGACGCGGGCGCGATCTGCTTGTCGCTCTTGATGCCGATATAGTTTGCGCAGCCCGCCAGCGCCAGCGCGGCAACTGCGGCGGCGACGGCGGTGCGGCACGACCCGGCGCGCACGGACAACGTGGAGGATTTCATCGCGCTGTTCCCTGACTCGGAATGAATGATGGACACTGCAAGGATTTCCTTACATTAATCTGTCAAAAGTAATTGTTATGGCAACTATTACGTGATGCTATTGCCCGCGTTCTCGCAATAATTGCTGAGAATGCGGCGCAGCATGCTCTTCAAAAATCCGACTTCTTCCGGCGTGAAGCCCTCGAGCAGCTCGTCGAGCACGCTGCGGAACACGGGCGGCAACCGCTCGGCGAGCGCACGCCCTTCGTCCGTCAGCTCGAGGCGCACGACGCGGCGGTCCTCGATGCTGCGCACGCGGGACAGCAGCCCGCGCTTCTCGACGCGATCGAGCAGCCGCGTGACCGCGCTGGCGTCGATCCCATACTCGCGCGCCAGCTCCGCGGCCGTCGAACATTTGCCGACCGCGATCATGAACAGCATGCTCGCCTGCGTGCCGGTGATGCCGAGCTCTTCCTGCGTGCGCTGCGTGACGAGGTTGGTCATCACGGACTTCACGCGCGACATCAGATAACCGACGCTGTCGTTGATCTGGTACGAGGACAGCGGCGAAACGGGCGATTGAGAAGGAGAATCGGACATAAAACCCTGAAGCTGCAATAGTTGACTAGGCAGCAGTATAGGGGCAATTTGCTTGCCGCGGCAAATGTTAATCGAACAGGCAACGCCGCGCTGAAGGTGGGCGAATCACCTTGTCGGCGGCGGGGTTTTTGTCGCGGGTGGGCGCCGCCGGCGGGTGGGCGGGACGCGTCGGCGGGGCGGCCGAAGCGGCGTTGCTTGCTGCGATGCAACGGACGGTCCGGCTTTCGACATTCCGACGTGCTATAATTTGCGGTTTCCAAGCTGCAACGCGCGCGCACGTGTCCCGGTGACTGACGAGCGTGCGCGTTTGCGCGTTCAACGATTTCAGGTTTCTATGACCCGCGCCCTTCGCAACATCGCCATCATCGCTCACGTCGACCACGGCAAGACTACGCTCGTCGACCAACTGCTTCGCCAGTCCGGCACCTTCCGCGAGAACCAGCAGATTGCCGAGCGGGTGATGGACTCGAACGACATCGAAAAAGAGCGCGGGATCACCATCCTCGCGAAGAACTGCGCGGTCGAATACGAAGGCACGCACATCAACATCGTCGACACGCCGGGGCACGCGGACTTCGGCGGCGAGGTGGAGCGCGTGCTGTCGATGGTCGACTCGGTGCTGCTGCTGGTCGACGCGGTCGAAGGCCCGATGCCGCAGACGCGCTTCGTCACGAAGAAGGCGCTCGCGCTCGGTCTGAAGCCGATCGTCGTGATCAACAAGATCGATCGTCCGGGCGCGCGGATCGACTGGGTGATCAACCAGACCTTCGACCTGTTCGACAAGCTCGGTGCCACCGAAGAGCAGCTGGACTTCCCGATCGTCTACGCATCGGGCCTGAACGGCTACGCGTCGCTCGATCCGGCGACCCGCGAAGGCGACATGCGCCCGCTGTTCGAGGCGATCCTCGCGCACGTGCCGGTTCGCCCGGCCGATCCGGAAGCGCCGCTGCAGCTGCAGATCACGTCGCTCGACTATTCGACGTACGTCGGCCGCATCGGCGTGGGCCGCATCACGCGTGGTCGCATCAAGCCGGGTCAGCCGGTCGTGATGCGCTTCGGTCCGGAAGGCGAGGTGCTGAACCGCAAGATCAACCAGGTGCTGTCGTTCAAGGGGCTCGAGCGCGTGCAGGTCGAGTCGGCCGAAGCCGGCGACATCGTGCTGATCAACGGCATTGAAGACGTCGGCATCGGCGCGACGATCTGCGCGGTCGACACGCCCGAAGCGCTGCCGATGATCACCGTCGACGAACCGACGCTGACGATGAACTTCCTCGTCAACTCGTCGCCGCTGGCAGGCCGCGAAGGCAAGTTCGTGACGAGCCGCCAGATCCGCGACCGCCTGATGAAGGAACTGAACCACAACGTCGCGCTGCGCGTGAAGGACACCGGCGACGAAACCGTGTTCGAAGTGTCGGGCCGCGGCGAACTGCACCTGACGATCCTCGTCGAGAACATGCGCCGCGAAGGCTATGAGCTCGCGGTGTCGCGTCCGCGCGTCGTGATGCAGGAAATCGACGGCGTGAAGCACGAGCCGTACGAGCTGCTGACGGTCGACGTCGAAGACGAGCACCAGGGCGGCGTGATGGAAGAGCTCGGCCGCCGCAAGGGCGAGATGCTCGACATGGCGTCGGACGGCCGCGGCCGTACGCGTCTGGAATACCGCATCTCGGCGCGCGGCCTGATCGGCTTCCAGAGCGAATTCCTGACGCTCACGCGCGGCACGGGCCTGATGAGCCACATCTTCGACTCGTACGCACCGGTCAAGGAAGGCTCGGTGTTCGAGCGTCGCAACGGCGTGCTGATCTCGCAGGACGATGGCGCCGCGGTGGCGTACGCGCTGTGGAAGCTGCAGGATCGCGGCCGCATGTTCGTGAAGCCGGGCGACGCGCTGTATGAGGGCATGATCATCGGCATTCACAGCCGCGACAACGACCTGGTCGTGAACCCGATCAAGGGCAAGCAACTGACCAACGTGCGTGCGTCGGGCACCGACGAAGCCGTGCGCCTCGTGCCGCCGGTCCAGATGTCGCTCGAATATGCGGTCGAATTCATCGACGACGACGAACTCGTCGAAGTCACGCCGCAATCGATCCGTCTGCGCAAGCGCTTCCTGAAGGAACACGAGCGTCGTCGCGCAAGCCGTGAAGGCGCGGTCGACTGAGCATCGTGCGTTCCCGTGCATGACGAAAAAGGCTGCCTTCGGGCGGCCTTTTTTGCATTCGCTCGACGTGCAACCGAATAGCCGGCAAAACACTGTTTCTGCGCCTCGTGCCAATCCGGCAAAACCCCGCCACGCGGTGCTTTCGGGCACATTTCGGCGCGAACTCCGGTATCGGTTCTGTGATATGCTGCGCGCACGCAAGTTTAGGTCCTTCCAAGCAAGACTTGATTCGCAATCCGCTAAACGGTCAGGCCGTGTCGCGGAAGGTTGAGCAACCCGCTATTTCTCGAGAAGCTCGAAGAAAGGTGAGCGTAAAATGTCAGATGTAATGAAGCAGTTTCAGCTGAACTCCTATCTGTTCGGCGGCAATGCTTCGTACGTTGAAGAACTGTACGATGCATATCTCAACAATCCGGCGTCGGTGCCGGAAAACTGGCGAGAGTATTTCGACGCGCTGCAGAACGTGCCGGCAACGGACGGTTCGAATGCCAACGACGTCGCTCACTACCCGATCGTCGAATCGTTCGCCGAGCGTGCGAAGGCCAATGCCTTCATCCCGCGCGAAAGCGGCAGCAATCTGGCCACCGCGCGCAAGCAGGTTCATGTCCAGTCCCTGATCAGCGCCTATCGCTTCCTCGGCTCGCAATGGGCCAATCTGGATCCGCTGAAGCGTCGCGAACGTCCCGCCATCCCCGAGCTCGAACCTGCTTTCTACGACTTCTCCGAAGGCGACCTCGACCAGACGTACAGCGCAAGCAACCTGTACTTCGGTTTCGACCAGGCTTCGCTGCGCGACATCGTCAAGGGCCTGCGTGACACGTACTGCGGCACGATCGGCGCCGAGTACATGTACATCAGCGATCCGGAGCAGAAGCGCTGGTGGCAGGAGCGCCTCGAATCGACGCGCGCGACGCCGGCGTTCTCGGCCGACAAGAAGAAGCACATCCTGAATCGCCTGACGGCCGCCGAAGGCCTCGAGCGCTACCTGCACACCAAGTACGTCGGCCAGAAGCGCTTCTCGCTCGAAGGCGGCGAGAGCTTCATTGCGGCGATGGACGAAGTGGTCCAGCACGCGGGCAAGAGCGGCGTGCAGGAAATCATCATCGGCATGGCCCACCGCGGCCGTCTGAACGTGCTGGTCAACACGCTGGGCAAGATGCCGGCCGACTTGTTCGCCGAATTCGAAGGCAAGCACGTCGACGACCTGCCGGCCGGCGACGTGAAGTACCACAAGGGCTTCTCGTCGGACGTGTCGACGGAAGGCGGCCCGGTCCACCTGTCGCTCGCATTCAACCCGTCGCACCTCGAAATCGTGAACCCGGTGGTCGAAGGTTCGGCGAAGGCGCGGATGGACCGTCGCGGCGACGACGACGGCCTGCAGGTGCTGCCGGTGCAGATCCACGGCGACGCGGCATTCGCGGGCCAGGGCGTCGTGATGGAAACGCTGAACCTCGCGCAAACGCGCGGTTACGGCACGCACGGCACGCTGCACATCGTCATCAACAACCAGATCGGCTTCACGACGTCCGACCCGCGCGACGCGCGCTCGACGCTGTACTGTACCGACGTGGTCAAGATGATCGAAGCGCCGGTGCTGCACGTGAACGGCGACGATCCTGAAGCCGTCGTGCTCGCGATCCAGATCGCGATCGACTACCGGATGCAGTTCCACAAGGATGTCGTGATCGACATCGTGTGCTTCCGCAAGCTGGGTCACAACGAACAGGACACGCCGGCGGTCACGCAGCCGCTGATGTACAAGAAGATCGCGCAGCACCCGGGCACCCGTGCGCTGTACGCCGAGAAGCTGGTTCAGCAGGGCGTGATCACCGCGGAAGATGCCGACGGCTACGTGAAGGCGTACCGCAAGGCGATGGACGACGGTCACCACACCGTCGATCCGGTCCTGTCGAACTACAAGAGCAAGTACGCGGTCGACTGGGTGCCGTTCCTGAACCGCAAGTGGACGGACGCAGCCGATACGGCCGTGCCGCTCGCCGAACTGAAGCGCCTGGGCGAACGCATCACCACGGTCCCGGAAAACTTCAAGGTTCACCCGCTCGTCGAGCGCGTGATCAACGACCGCCGCAACATGGCGCGCGGCGACCAGCCGCTCGACTGGGGCATGGGCGAACACCTCGCATTCGCGTCGCTCGTCGCATCGGGCTATGCAGTGCGCCTGACCGGCCAGGACTCGGGCCGCGGCACGTTCACGCACCGTCACGCGGTGCTGCACGACCAGAACCGCGAGCGCTGGAACGACGGCACGTACGTGCCGCTGCAGAACATCGCCGACGGCCAGGCGAAGTTCACGGTGATCGACTCGGTGCTGTCGGAAGAGGCGGTGCTGGGCTTCGAATACGGTTACTCGACCGCCGAGCCGAACACGCTCGTGCTGTGGGAAGCGCAGTTCGGCGACTTCGTCAACGGCGCGCAGGTTGTGATCGACCAGTTCATCTCGTCGGGCGAAGTGAAGTGGGGCCGCGTGTCGGGCCTGACGATGCTGCTGCCGCACGGCTACGAAGGCCAGGGTCCGGAACACTCGTCGACCCGTATCGAGCGTTTCCTGCAACTGTGCGCGGATCACAACATGCAGGTCGTTCAGCCGACCACCCCGGCGCAGATCTTCCACCTGCTGCGTCGCCAGATGATCCGCCTGTTCCGCAAGCCGCTGATCATCGCTACGCCGAAGTCGCTGCTGCGCCACAAGGAAGCGGTGTCGGATCTGTCCGAGCTCGCGAAGGGCTCGTTCCAGCCGGTGCTGGGCGAAACCGACGGCGGCATCGACCCGAAGAAGGTCAAGCGTGTGCTGGCATGCTCGGGCCGCGTGTACTACGACCTCGTCGCGCACCGTCGCGAAGCGAAGGCGAACGACGTCGCGATCATCCGTATCGAGCAGCTGTATCCGTTCGCGCACAAGCAGTTCGAAGCGGAAATGAAGAAGTACGAGCACGCGACTGAAGTGGTCTGGGTGCAGGACGAGCCGCAGAACCAGGGCCCCTGGTTCTACGTCGAGCACCACCTGAAGGAAGGCATGAAGGAAGGGCAGAAGCTGGCATACAGCGGCCGCCCGGCTTCGGCCTCGCCGGCAGTTGGCTACTACGCGAAGCACTACGAGCAGCAGAAGGCCCTCATCGAAGGGGCATTCGGCCGCCTGAAGAGCACATCGATCGCGAAATAATCGACGTAAGCGAAACGGGAAGGCGCGCGGCGCTTTCCCGTCTCGTTTGGCCCGCGTGGCGCGTCGCGCGCCCTGGTGGCCGAGCGAGTCGCACGAACCTCGTCATTACCCAGATTAAGCATCCAGGAAAATCACATGGCTATCGTAGAAGTCAAAGTCCCCCAGCTTTCGGAGTCGGTTTCGGAAGCCACCATGCTGCAGTGGAAGAAGAAGCCGGGCGAAGCAGTCGCGCAGGACGAAATCCTGATCGAACTCGAGACCGACAAGGTCGTGCTCGAAGTGCCGGCACCGGCCGCGGGCGTGCTCGCGCAAGTGCTGCAGAACGACGGTGACACCGTGGTCGCCGATCAAGTGATCGCGACGATCGACACCGAAGCGAAGGCAGGTGCTGCGCAAGCCGCAGCGGGCGCCGCGGAAGTGCAGCCGGCGGCAGCGCCGGCCGCAGCAGCACCGGCCGCACAGCCGGCTGCCGCAACGGCATCGAGCTCGGCCGCCGCATCGCCGGCCGCAGCGAAGCTGCTGGCCGAGAAGGGTCTGTCGACGGGCGACGTCGCAGGCTCGGGCCGCGACGGCCGCGTCACGAAGGGCGACGCGCTCGCCGCAGGCAGCGCACCGAAGGCTGCACCGGCCGCCGCACCGGCGAAGACCGCCGCTGCGAAGCCGTCGCTGCCGGAAGTGAAGGTCCCGGCATCGGCCACGACCTGGCTGAACGACCGTCCGGAACAGCGCGTGCCGATGTCGCGCCTGCGCGCGCGTATCGCCGAGCGTCTGCTCGAGTCGCAGCAAACGAACGCGATCCTGACGACGTTCAACGAAGTCAACATGCAGCCGGTCATGGACCTGCGCGCGAAGTACAAGGACAAGTTCGAGAAGGAACATGGCGTGAAGCTCGGCTTCATGTCGTTCTTCGTGAAGGCGGCCGTGCACGCGCTGAAGAAGTTCCCGCTGGTGAACGCGTCGATCGACGGTAACGACATCGTCTACCACGGCTACTTCGACATCGGTATCGCGGTCGGTTCGCCGCGCGGCCTGGTCGTGCCGATCCTGCGCAACGCGGATCAGCTGAGCCTCGCCGAGATCGAGAAGAAGATCGCCGAATTCGGCCAGAAGGCGAAGGACGGCAAGCTGTCGATCGAGGAAATGACGGGCGGTACGTTCTCGATCTCGAACGGCGGCGTGTTCGGCTCGATGCTGTCGACGCCGATCATCAACCCGCCGCAGTCGGCGATCCTCGGCGTGCACGCGACGAAGGAACGTCCGGTCGTCGAGAACGGCCAGATCGTGATCCGTCCGATCAACTACCTCGCGCTGTCGTACGACCACCGCATCATCGACGGCCGCGAAGCCGTGCTGTCGCTCGTCGCGATGAAGGATGCGCTCGAAGATCCGGCACGTCTGCTGCTCGACCTGTAAGCCGAGTCTCACCGCACTGACCCGTTCCGCACGCGCGCGCCTTCGCGCGCGCGTGCGGACGTACAAGTAGAAAGGATTGACATGTCCAAGGAATTTGACGTCGTCGTGATCGGCGCCGGCCCCGGCGGCTACATCGCCGCGATTCGCGCCGCGCAGCTCGGCAAGACCGTTGCCTGTATCGAGAAGTGGAAGAACCCGGCCGGCGCGCTGAAGCTCGGCGGCACCTGCCTGAACGTCGGCTGCATTCCGTCGAAGGCGCTGCTCGCGTCGTCGGAGGAGTTCGAAAACACGTCGCACCATCTGGCCGACCACGGCATCACGGTCGATGGCGTGAAGATCGACGTCGCGAAGATGCTCGGCCGCAAGGACGCGATCGTCGAGAAGATGACGAGCGGGATCGAGTTCCTGTTCAAGAAGAACAAGATCACCTGGCTCAAGGGCCATGGCAAGTTCACCGGCAAGACGGACGCCGGCGTGCAGATCGAAGTGAGCGGCGAAGGCGAAGCCGAAGTCGTCACCGCGAAGAACGTGATCATCGCGACGGGCTCGAAGGCGCGTCATCTGCCGAACATCCCGGTCGACAACAAGATCGTGTCGGACAACGAAGGCGCGCTGCGCTTCGACTCGGTGCCGAAGAAGCTCGCCGTGATCGGCGCGGGCGTGATCGGCCTCGAACTCGGCTCGGTGTGGCGTCGTCTGGGCGCCGACGTGACGGTGCTCGAAGCGCTGCCGGCGTTCCTCGGCGCAGCCGACGAAGCGCTCGCGAAGGAAGCGGCGAAGCTGTTCAAGAAGCAGGGCCTCGACATTCATCTCGGCGTGAAGATCGGCGACGTGAAGACGACCGAGAACGGCGTGTCGATCGCCTACACGGACAAGGACGGCAACGCGCAGACGCTCGACGCCGACCGCCTGATCGTGTCGGTCGGCCGTGTGCCGAACACCGACAACCTCGGCCTCGAGGCAATCGGCCTGAAGGCGAACGAGCGCGGCTTCATCGACGTGGACGACCACTGCCGCACGGCGGTGCCGAACGTGTATGCGATCGGCGACGTGGTGCGCGGCCCGATGCTCGCGCACAAGGCGGAAGACGAAGGCGTGCTGGTCGCGGAAGTGATCGACGGCCAGAAGCCGCACATCGACTACAACTGCATTCCGTGGGTGATCTACACGTACCCGGAAATCGCATGGGTCGGCAAGACGGAGCAGCAGCTGAAGGCGGAAGGCCGCGAGATCAAGTCGGGCAAGTTCCCGTTCTCGATCAACGGCCGTGCGCTCGGCATGAACGCACCGGACGGTTTCGTGAAGATGATCGCGGACGCGAAGACCGACGAACTGCTCGGCGTGCACGTGATCGGCGCGAATGCGTCGGACCTGATCGCGGAAGCCGTGGTGGCGATGGAATTCAAGGCGGCGTCGGAAGACATCGCCCGCATCTGCCATCCGCACCCGTCGATGTCGGAAGTGATGCGCGAAGCGGCGCTCGCGGTCGACAAGCGCTCGCTGAACAGCTGAGCGCGGTATAGCGCCGGCCGGCGCCCGGCCGGCGCAGCCGTCTCATGACGAAGGCGGGCGGGAATTTCCCGCTCGCCTTCGTCTTTTCCGGTTTGCCCGATGAACGTCAACGAATACTACACGCGCGAACTGAGTACGCGCGGCTATCAGTCCGATCCCGCCCAGCGCGCGGCCGTCGATCGTCTGCAGCGCTGTTTCGACGAATGGGTCGAGTACAAGGGGCGCCGCTCGAATGCGTTCAAGAAGCTGATCAATCGTCCCGATCTGCCGCGCGGCGTCTACATGTGGGGCGGCGTCGGGCGCGGCAAGAGCTTCCTGATGGACAGCTTCTACGCGGTGGTGCCGGTGCAGCGCAAGACGCGCCTGCATTTCCACGAATTCATGCGGGAAGTCCATCGCGAGCTCGAGGAGCTGAAAGGGCAGGCCGATCCGCTCGACGAGCTCGCGCGACGTATCGCGAAACGCTACCGGCTGATCTGCTTCGACGAATTCCACGTGTCGGACATCGCCGACGCGATGATCCTGTACCGGCTGCTCGACCGGCTGTTCGACAACGGCGTGCAGTTCGTGATGACGTCCAACTACGATCCCGACGATCTCTATCCCGACGGCCTGCATCGCGACCGCATGCTGCCGGCGATCGCGCTGATCAAGCAGAAGCTCGACGTGCTGAACGTCGACGCGGGCGTCGACTATCGGCAGCGCACGCTCGCGCAGGTGCAGATGTATCACACGCCGCTCGGCGCCGACGCCGATCGCGAGCTGCGCCGTGCGTTCGCGAAGCTCGCCGCGGTGCCCGACGAGAGCCCGATCCTGCATATCGAGAAGCGCGAGCTGAAGGCGTTGCGCAAGGCGGACGGCGTCGTGTGGTTCGATTTCGCGACGCTGTGCGGCGGCCCGCGCTCGCAGAACGACTATCTCGAGCTGGCCAGCCGCTTCCACGCGATCGTGTTGTCCGAGGTGCCGCAGATGTCGCCGCGGATGGCGTCCGAGGCGCGGCGCTTCACGTGGCTGATCGACGTGCTGTACGACCACAAGGTCAAGCTGCTGATGTCGGCCGCGGTGCCGGCCGAGCAGTTGTACGTCGAAGGGCCGATGGCGAACGAGTTCGCCCGCACGGTATCGCGGATCGTCGAAATGCAATCGAAGGAGTACCTCGAAGCGCCGCGTCGCATCGTCGATACTTCGCTGACCTGAGCGCGGCTGCCGCAAGTCATGCGCTTCAATCGTCAATTCCGGTCAAATTGCCTCAATTTGACGGTATTTTCGGATTTGTCTTATAGTCGCCGAAAAGGTCGGGCGATATCGTGTGTCATGGTTCCTGAGGCTGGAGATGTCCATGACACCGTATCGCGATCTGACCGACCAGGAGTGGCGCTCCATCGTGCCGCTTCTGCCTGAAATGAAGCCGCGCACCGAATTGCGCGGTCGGCCACTGGCCAACACACGCGCCGTGCTGAACGGCGTGCTGTGGGTGATCTACAGCGGCGCGACATGGTCCGCGATGCCGCGTCGCTACCCTTCGTATCAGACCTGCCATCGCCGCTTCAAGGCCTGGCACGACACGGGCACGTTGATGCAGGTGATGAGCGTGCTGTACGGCGAGGCGGGCGTGAACCTGTGCAATGCGCTGTCCGCGCGGATGCGCAAGCACTGCCAACCGGATGCGGTAGCGGTGCCCGATGCCGCCGTGCCGGCCTACGTTGCACATGGCAAGCGTGCAGCCGCCGACACGATGGAGCTCGCGACGTGACGTCGTGCGATTTCACTATCGTGCGCGCATAAAAAATCGGCCTGACGACGTTGTCGCAGGCCGATTTTTCATTGCATCGCGCGCATCGACGCGCGCTGCATTACTGCGCGCGCACCCAGGTCTGCGAGCGGCCGAGCAGCGATACGCCGATGTAGCCGCGCACGACCAGCTTCTGGCCGCCGTCTTCCAGCGACATCTTGCACTTGTAGACCTTGCCGTTTTCCGGATCGAGGATGTTGCCGCCGTCCCAGTGGTCGCCGTCCTTCTTCATCGCCTTGATGATCGTCATGCCCTTGATGAGCTGATCCTTGCGTTCGTCCGTGCATGCGGTGCAGCGGCGATCGGGCGTGTCGTTCGCGCCGAGGCCCTTGACGACCTTGCCCGACAGCGAGCCGTCGCCATCTTCGGCGATCTGCACGAGGGCCTTCGGCGCGTGCGTGCTGTCGTCGATCGTCTGCCACATGCCGACGGGGCTGTCGGCCTGAGCGAAGGTGGGGGCAGCGCAAGCGAGCAGTGCGCCGGCGACGGCCAGTGCGCGCAACGGGCGGGTCAGTTGAACCATTGTCTTCCTCCTTGTTTCGTGTCGTGTTCGATTCGCTCGCACGACCGCCTGCATAGGGCGGTGGCATGTTGCGAGCCACGTCAGAATACGTGAAACAGCGTGCCGCGTTTGATAGACGGCACTCTAATCTAAACGGCCCGCCACATGCGGGCCGTGCGCTGCGCAATCAATTGAGCTGATACGAAAACGCCGCGTTCACGCGCGGGCTGCGCGATGCGCTTTCGACCGGCGCATCGCCGACGGGCTTCGCGATGTTCAGGTCGAGACTGTAATAGCGGTTGTCCGTGAAGCGCACGCCGATGCCGACCGACGACAGCCGGCTCGGCGACGGCGTGCCGGTGTGCAGGTACACGCGCGCCATGTCGTACGCGATGTACGGCGTGATCGACTTCATGTAGGTCCAGCCCGGCGTGAACGCGCGATTGACCTCCAGCGACGCTCCCCAGCCCGAGTCGCCCGACGTTTCGCCGGGCTGGTAGCCGAGCGCATAGCGCGTCGAGCCGAACGAGATCTGTTCCGACGTCGGCAGCGAATCGGGGCTGTACTGGCCCGTCAGCGACACCGACGTGCCGATCTTGAACGGCCATTCGTTGGTCTGCGTGAAGGTCGCGCCGGTGCGCACGAACGTGAGCGAGATCGGGCTGTCGGCCGATGTCGTGTTCCCGCCGATCGTCGTGTTCTGCGACTTCGACGCACCGAGGATATTGAAGCCCTTCGCGACGTTGACGCTCAGCTTCTGCACCTGTTTCGCGGACACGCTCGTGTAGTCGAGCTGCATCTGCAGCACGCGCACTTGCGAGCGCGTGTCGATGCTGTTGCCGGTGATCGTGTTCTGGTAGCGGTCTTCGTTGTGCGACGCGTAGCCCGACACCGTGCCGAGCAGGCTGCGCTGGTTGTTCAGCAGCAGTGGATAGGAAGCCGAAAGACCGAGCTTCTCGTTCTTCACGGTGCGCTCGACGGTGGACGGCAGGCCGGGGTTGTCGGTCGGCTTGCCGCGGTAGGTGCTGGCATCCAGCCGCGTGACGAGGCCGCTGCTGCCGACCGGCACCGCGCCGCTGAACGCGACGTAGGTCTGCTTGTCGCGTCCGGGCGGCACCAGCGCCGAAATGCTCAGCTGCTCGCCGAACGACGTGAGACCGTTCTCCGTCGCCGTGATGAGCCCCTGGACGCCCGGGTGATTGAAATCGATCCCGGTGCTGACGTTGAAGGCCTTGCGATCGACGGCGAGCTCGAGCGTCGTTGCGCCGTCGGTCGTCTGCGGGGGCGGCACGTTGGCCTTCACCGATACGCCGGGCAGGAGGCCGAACGTGTTCACGTAGCGTTCGAAGGTCGCGCGGCGCAGCGGTCGGTCGGCCGTGATGTGCGCGGCAATCGCGCGAATCTTCGACTCCATCGCGCCGGGCTTGCCGGTTACCTTCACGTCGGATACATAGCCTTCGACGACGGTGATGCGCACGACGCCGTTCTCGAACGTCTGCGCGGGAACGAACGCGAACGACAGCGCGTAGCCGCGCTCCTGGTACAGCTTGGTCACGCCGTTGGCGGTCTCGATCAGCTGGCCGATCGTGATGTCCTTGCCGACGAGCGGCGTGAAGCGTCGCGAGATTTCGTCGAACGGCACCGACTTCACGCCCTCGACCTGGAACGTGGAAGGCGTCAGATGTCGCGACAGCAGCTCCTGGAGTTGCGGCGCCTGCGGCGCGACCTGCACGGTGACGTTCGGACCTTGTTTCGGTGTGTTGATCTGCGGAAGGGAGTCGAGCGGGTTGCCTGCCGCGCGCGTCTGCGCGTGTGCGCCGCCGGCCGCTGCGATGGCGAGCAGCAGCATCCAACTGTCGAGTCTGGATTTCATTGTTCTTCCTCGTAGGCCTTGCTTTTCATCTTCTTTGTTTGCGTGCGCGCGACACCGGAATGTCGCGCGCCGCGTGCCGCGTTGCCGGTCGTGTTGGTACGGCCGCGCGTCGTGCACCGGCTGCACGGGCGCGGCCGTCCTCCTTACTTGCCGACGCTGCCCAGCGTGCCGAGCAGGCCCGTTACCGGCGCGAGCAGGCCGGTCGAGCTGCCCGACGACGCCGAGCCCGACACGCCGCCGACGAGCGACGTGACCGGCGCGAGCGGACTCGACGATCCCCCCGATCCCGTTGCGCCGCCGACCGCGCCGGTGACAGTATTCAGCAAGCCCGTGACCGGCGCGAGCGGGTTTGCCCCGCTTGCGCCGCCCGTTGCTCCGCCGAGCGTGCCCGTGACCGTCGACACGAGATTGGTGAGCGGTGCGAGCGGGCTGCTGCCCGAGCCGCCCGTCGCGCCGCCGACCGCGCCGGTGAGCGAACCGAGCGGCGTCGAGCCGAGACCGGACAGCAGGCCGCCGAGCGGGTTCGTTGCACCCGAACCCGACGACGAGCCGCTCTGGACCGTTGCCGTCGAGCCGCCGACGAGGCTCGTGATCAGGCCGGGGATCGGTGCCGCACCGTTCGGGCCGTTCGGGTTCACGAGACCGCCCGCGTTGGTCACGGTATTGCCCACCGCGGTGACGAGCTGGCCGACGTCGCCGACGAGCGGCTGCTTCGACGTGCCCGCGACCTGCGTGCCGGCCGAGCTGATCGCGCCGCCGATCTGGCCGAGCAGGCCCGACACCGGTTGACCGAGGCCCGTCGTCGTGCCGACCTGTTGCGTGACCTGGCCGGCCGTGATGACGAGCGGCGTGATCGCCGAGCTGAGCGGCTGCGTGACCTGCTGCACGGCGCCCGACGACAGCGTCGAGCCGATCGTCGTGCCGGCCGCGGACAGGCCGTTGGCGACCGTGTCGAGTACCGTGCCGACCGGCGACGTGACCGGTGCGAGCGGCGCGAGCGGGCCGGTGCCGAGCGCCTTGACGGTCGAGCTCAGGCCGGACACGGTATTGCTCGTCGCGCCGACCACGTTGCCGAGGCCCGCGACGGTCGTGCCGACCGGATTGCTCGTCGTGCCGGTCTGTCCGAGGCCGTTGCTCAACGCGTCGGCGGCGGCGCCGATGATCGTGCCGGTGCTCGACAGCGTGCTGCCGACGCCCTTCGTCACGCCGTCGCCGAGGCCCGGCAGGCTGACGTTGCCGACCGTGCTGCCGAGATCCGTCGCGGTCTGGCCGACCGTGCTGACCACGCCCTTGGTGCCCGTCGTCGTGCCGCTGGTGCCGCTCGTCCCGCTGCTGCCGGTGCCGCTGGTACCGCTCGTGCCGCTGGTGCTGCTCGTCGGCGGCGAGCTGACGCCGCCGCCGCCGCAAGCGGCGAGCACGCACGCTGCCGCGAACGCGGTGAGGGGAGCGCGCCACGGGCGCAGGGCGGCCGTCGTGAAGGAACGTTGTTGGGACATGATTGGACTCCTCGCTGTCTTGTCGATGAATGGATGCCGGATTACTTGCCGTGCGTGCCGCCGAGCAGGCCGCCGATCAGCGACGTGACGGGCGCGAGCAGGTTCGAACCCGAGCCCGCGTTCGTGACGGTGCCCGTGGCGCCGCTCAGTGCGGGCGCGCCGGCTGCGCTGGTGACCGTGGACAGCGCGCCCGTCACCGGGGCCAGCGGGCCGCTGCCGGCAGCACCGCCCGTCGCGCCGCCGAGTGCGCCGGTGACGGTGGAGACGAGGCCGGTGACCGGCGCGAGCGGGCCGCTGCCGCCGCCCGCAGCGCCGCCGAGCGCACCGGTGACGGTGGAGACGAGACCGGTGACCGGCGCGAGCGGGCCGCTGCCGCCGCCCGCAGCGCCGCCGAGTGCGCCGGTGACGGTGGAGACGAGGCCGGTGACCGGTGCGAGCGGGCCGCCGCTGCCGCCCGTTGCGCCGCCGAGCGCGCCGGTGACGGTGGAGACGAGGCCGGTGACCGGCGCGAGCGGGCCGCTGCCGCCGCCCGCAGCGCCGCCGAGTGCGCCGGTGACGGTGGAGACGAGGCCGGTGACCGGCGCGAGCGGGCCGCTGCCGCCGCCCGTTGCACCGCCGAGCGTGCCGGTGACGGTCGAGACGAGGCCCGTGAGCGGCGCGAGCGGATTGGTCGCGCCGCCGGAGCTGCCGGCCAGCAGGCCGCCCACGGACTTCACGGTATTGCCCGCCGACGACACGGTGTTGCCGAGGCCGGTCGTGATCGGATTGCCGCCCGTCGATGCGATCAGCGCGCCGCCCTGGTTCAGGCCGTTGCCGATCGTGCCGAGCAGCGTGTTGACAGGCGCGCCGAGCCCGGTCGCCGTGCCGATCGTCTGCGTCGTCTGACCGACCATCGTCGTGATCGGAGTGATGGCAGAACTGACCGTTTGCGTGAGCTGCTGGACCGGCCCGGTCGACAGCACGTTCGACAGCGTCGCGCCGCCGCCCGAGACCGCGTTGCCGACCGTCGTCACGAGGCCGCCGACGGCGCCGGTGACCGGTGCGAGCGGCGCCAGCGGGCCGCTGCCGAGGCTGGTGACCAGGTTGCCCGTCTGCGTCACTGCGCCGCCGAGCTGGTTGACCACGTTGCCCGTGCTGGCGACGGTGACACCCACCGGGTTGGCGGTTGCGCCGAGCTGGCCGAGCCCGCTGCCGAGGCCGTTGCCGAGTGCCGTGACCGCGCCGCCGACGCTCTGCACGATGCCGCCGGCCGCCTGCGTCGTGCCGGGGTTCACACCGGGCAGCGACTGACCGGCGATCACGGTGCCGAGACCCGATACCGTCGAACCGACTCCGGTGACGATATTGCCGCTGCTTGCGAGGACAGTTCCCACCGGGTTCGACGACACACCCGACGTTCCGCTCGTTCCGCTCGACGTGCCGCTGGTCGTTCCACTCGTGGAGCCGCTGGTGGAGCCACTGGTCGAACCGCTCGTCGAGCCGCTGGTGCTACCCGACGTGCTGCCGCTGGTCGAACCCGACGTGCCGCCCGAGGTGCCGCCGCCCGAGGTGGAGATCGAATCGCCGCCGCCCGAGCTCGACCCGCCGCTGATGCCCTTGCTGATCGAACCGGAACCGCCGCACGCGGAAAGGGAAAGCATGGCTGCCACGGTGGCCGCGATCATAGTCGTCCGGAGCGTGCCATGAGGGATAACCTGAATGTCCATTTCGTCCTCGCATTGAAGCTGATGTTGTGTTGGGTGACGCGAGGATTACTCTGCAACTGTCGTGCCATTTCAATGGCGACGAAGTCGATGAACCGCTTAAAACGCGCCAATTCCTTGTCGCAAAAGGCATTGGCGGTAATTGAAAGATTGTTGAAACTGTTTAAAGCCGGATTGACGCAAACGATTTCGCGCGTTTCGTAACGTAACGTCCCGTCTTTGGTGTTACGCGCGCGGCGTAACGTGGATGTGGGGCAGGTGCCACGTGTGCGCGAATTGTTTTACTGGTGGACTAGATGTGCACATCTAACCTATCGTAAATCCTATGTGTAAGTCGTACCGAAACCCCGTACAAATGGTCCTGCGGCGGAAAGTTTTTCGGCCGGCTCTTAAAAGAGGTTGGAACATAAATAGGATCGGATATAGAATCCCGGTCGGGTGTAAGTAAATGTACAGACTGGTACACGACGTTCGAGGAGGATCACTATCGCGAATGTTAACTTGCATCAAATCGTCGTATGCGCCCTTCGGGGTGACCTATAAAGAAAGCGCACCCGCTTGTCGTTACGGCAGGAGTAACGAATCACGCGGGGCAACGGCCGGATATGCGGGGATGTACAACGTATAACAGGCCAAAGAACGTACATACAGGCACGAGGAATAAAATGAAAGCACTCATCAAGCGCTTCCTCAAGGAAGAAACCGGGGTTACCGCGATCGAATATGGATTGATCGCGGGTCTAGTCGCGGTCGCCATCATCGCCGGCGTGTCGTCGCTGGGTGGCAATCTCAACACGATGTTTACATCGATCGGATCGTGCGTCTCGTCGCTTGGCAGCGCGAGCGCTACCGTTGCATCCGCATGCAAATTGGGCAGCTGAGTATTCCCAATCGTCGTTTTTAGGCGCGATGTCAGACGGCTCGCTGGTGCGAGCCGTCTGATCCATATCCGCGATCGGTCGTGGCGCGATGGCATATTTCATTTCAATCGGGGTTTTTCTGGCCTGGGCGATACTCGTCGCGGCCAGTGATATCCGCTACCGACGAATTCCGAATTCGCTCGTCTTCGGCGGCGTGGCTGCCGCATTCGCAAGCGCGTTGTGCGGCGCCAGTCCGTTCGGCATCGCGCCGCTGCACGCATTACTCGGCATGCTCGTCGGGATGGCGTGCCTTTTGCCATTTTTCGTTGCGCGCGTGATGGGCGCGGCGGACGTCAAAGTGTTCGCCGCGCTCGGTGCGTGGTGCGGCGTGCACGGACTATTGTGGCTATGGATCGCGGCGAGCCTGGTCGCTTGCCTGCATGCGCTTGCGGTCCTGTTGTTGACTCGCACGCCGCTTCGCGCGTTGCGCGGCCGCAGTGCGCCAACGCTGGCGCTGGGCCGGTATCGCGCGACGCCCTATGGGGCGTGCCTCGCGATTCCCGCGGCGCTGTGGCTCGTCTGTGTCGCTACGGCGGGAGGCGTGCGATGAAGCGGCAGGGGCGTCCGGCGCGATATCGGCGGCAGCGCGGGGCGACCGCCGTCGAATTCGCGATCATCTTTCCGCTTTTTTTCGTGATCTGCTACGCGATCATCTGCTTCGGCATGATTTTCGTGATTCAGCAGAGCCTGACGTTCGCGGCGAGCGAAGGCGCACGCGCGGCGCTGAACTACGCGCCGGACCTCGCGACCCGCACGTCGAAAGCGCAGTCTGCCGCGCAGACCGTCGTGGGCTGGCTGAATATCAGCGCGCCCAGCGTCACGGTGCAGGCACCGGCATGCAAGTACGACGCGACGCTGTATTGCCTGTCGGTCACGGTGAGTTATTCGCCTCGAGCGTGGGTGACCACCATGCCGTTTCTCGGAACCATTGTCACTCAGCCGTTGACCAGTACGGCAGTAGTCCAGATTTCGCAGTCGCTGCTTCAATGAAGACCGCGTCGTGAAGCGGCGGCTTCGCGACGCACGATGTTCCTGACCAAAATAATCGACACAGCCCCAATACCGGCACCCCAAACGACAACATGGCCAATAACGTAACGAAGATCATCGCGGGGCTGCTGATCGCGATCGCCGTTCTGCTCGGCTTCTACGCGTGGATGCTCGGACGCAGTGCGTCTCATTCGGTGCCCGCGCAACCGGCGGTCGCCGCCAATCCCGCACCCGTCGTGATCGCGACGCGCACGCTGCCGGCGGGCCAGCCGATCGCCGCCGACGCGGTGAAACTGCAGGCGATTGCATCGGTACCGACAGGAGCGGTGGTCGATCCCGCCACCGTGGTCGGCCGTGTCCCCGCCCGCGACATCCCCGCATCCGCGCCGATCACGCCCGACGCGCTGGTTTCCGGCCTCGCCGAAGACATCCAGCCTGGCGAGCGCGCGATCGCGGTGCGCGTCGACGAGACCAATGCCGTCGGCAACCGGCTGCGCCCCGGCAACTTCGTCGACGTGTTCCTGAATCTGAAGCGCGAAGGCGGCGGCGCGATGTTCGACGGCGAGGTGTCCCAGACGCAGGCGCGCCTGCTGATGTCGAAGGTACGCGTGCTGTCGTTCGGCGACGCGACGCCGGAGCGCGACAGCGGCAGCACCACGAACGGCAGCAACGGCCAGCCGAGCAACGCCCGCATCGCCGTACTCGCGGTGCCGACCGCCCAGGTCGACGCGTTGACGCTTGGCGAGGCCACCGGCCGGCTGACGCTCGCGCTGCGCAACCCGCGCGACGACGAGCTCGCGATGCAGACCGTCGCGGTACGCACCGACAACAAGCTGTCGCCGTCGGCGCTGGCCGCTGCCGGCGTCTCGCTGCAACAGCTGTCGGGCACCCAGCGCAATGCCGCGGCGGCCAATGTCAATGTCCCGCCGCTGCCGTCGCACCTTCCGCCGGCCGTGCGGTCCGCCGCGGGGGCGACGGGCAGCGGCGGCAGCATCGAAGTGATCCGCGGCGGCCGCTCGGAAACGGTTGCGTATTGAAGAGCATCGATTCCTATCGATATCAGCGACGACATGTAATGGCCGTGCCACGGTACAACAATCCATGAAAAACACCCTGACTGCATTCGCGATGGCTTTGTGGGCCCTGACCTTCGCATCCATGGCAAGCGCGAGCGGGACGATCGAGCTCGCGGTCGGCGCGCAGCGGCAGATCGCCGCCGGCCGCGCGCTGCAGCGGGTCGCCGTCGGCGATCCGGCGATCGCCGACGTGCTGATCATGAAAGGCAGCCGTGCCGGCTCCGTGCTGCTGACCGCGAAGGCGCCCGGCACCACCAACGTGATGGTCTGGGAGCGCGGCCACGACGAGCCGACGGTCTGGAACGTCGAAGTCGTCGATGCGGCCGCGCAGGCCGTGCTCGACGCGTCGACGCCGCAGGTGAAGGCCTATGGCGGCACGTCGGTGCTGCGCGGCACGGCCGGCTCGCTCGATGCGCACGAACGCGCGGTGGCCGTCGCGAAGAACATGAGCCCGAAGGGCGCGGTGATCGATCGTTCGACGCTGGCCGGCAAGAACGTGGTGCAAGTGGACGTGCGCGTCGTCGAATTCAGCCGGTCGGTGCTCAAGCAGGTCGGCTTCAACTTCTTCAAACAGAGCAACGGCTTTTCGTTCGGCTCGTTCTCGCCGGGCGGCGTGCAGTCGTACAACGGCGGGTCCGGTCCCGGTACGGCGGCCTATATCCCGACGCTCGGCGCACCCGTTGCGTCCGCCTTCAATCTGGTCGTGAACGCGGCCGGGCACGGCATCTTCGCCGACCTGTCGCTCCTCGAAGCGAACAACCTCGCGCGCGTGCTCGCGGAACCGACGCTCGTCGCGCTGTCCGGCCAGAGCGCCAGCTTTCTCGCCGGCGGCGAGATTCCGGTGCCGTCGCCGCAGGGGCTCGGCTCGACCGCGATCCAGTGGAAGCAATACGGCGTCGGGCTGTCGCTGACGCCGACCGTGCTGAGCCCGAACCGGATCGCGCTGAAGGTCGCGCCGGAATCGAGCCAGCTCGATTTCGTGAACAGCGTGACGATCAGCGGCGTCGCGGTGCCGGGCATCACGACGCGCCGCGCCGACACGACGGTCGAGCTCGGCGACGGCGAGAGCTTCGTGATCGGCGGCCTGATCGACCGTCAGACGATGTCGAACGTCAGCAAGGTGCCGCTGCTGGGCGACCTGCCGATCATCGGCACGTTCTTCAAGAACCTGAATTACCAGCAGAACGACAAGGAACTGCTGATCATCGTGACGCCGCATCTCGTCGCGCCGATCGCGAAGGGCGCGGTGCTGCCCGCGACGCCCGGCGAATTGGCCGAGCAGCATGACGGGCCGGTATGGCGGTCGTATCTCGGCGGTGCGGCGTCGCCGGACGCGGCGCCGGGGTTTTCGAAATGAGCACGAAGCACGACGCGCCGGGTCCCCGCGCGGCGCATTGCGCAATCGGGAGTGTGCGACATGAATGCACGAATCGAATCACTATGTGAACCCGCCGTGACGGACTACTTCGTTTGCGCATCGCAGAAGGAAGCACACGTGCGCTGGCTCGCCGACACGCTCGTGTCGGCCGGTGCGGTCGAAGCCGCATCGCTCGAGCCCGGCGTGCTCGCGCAGCGCATCACCGGCCTCAACCCGGCGCTCGTGTTCGTCGACTTCTCCGCAAGCAGCGACGCGGCGAGCATTGCCGTCGCCGCGATCCGCGCCGCGCATCCGGGCTTGCCGATCGTCGCGCTCGGTTCGCTGGCCCAGCCGGAGAGCACGCTCGCCGCGCTGCGCGCGGGCGTGCGCGACTTCATCGACGTGTCGGCGCCTGCCGAGGAGGCGCTGCGCACGACGCGCGGCCTGCTGTCCAACGTCGGCGAGCCGGCGAGTCGCCACGGCAAGGTCGTCGCGTTGCTCGGCGCGCGCGCGGGCATGGGCGTCAGCACGCTCGCCGCGAATCTCGCCGTGTGGTTGCAGAAGCACGCGCTCGGACCGGGCGCGAAAGACCAACACGGCGGCAGCACGCCGGCCGGCCGTCAGACCGCGCTGGTCGATCTGGGACTGCCGGCCGGGGACGGCGCGCTGTTCCTGAACACGCGCTGCGAGTTCCATTTCATCGACGCCGTGCAGAACCTGCGCCGCATCGACCGCACGTTCGTGAACACCGCGCTGACGCGGCACCAGAGCGGCGTGGCGCTGACCACGCTGCCGCCCGACCTCGGCGGCCTGCGCGACGTGTCGTATGCGGCTTGCGTCGGCTTGCTGAACCGGTTTCGCGCGTTCTTCGATCAGCAGGTCGTCGATCTCGGCGGCTTCTCCAATCGCGACTTCGTCACGCAGATCGCCGCGTCGGCCGACGAAGCGTGGCTCGTCTGCGATCAGGGCGTCGCGTCGATCGTGTCCGCGGCCGATCTGCTCACCGGCTTGCGTGACGCGGGGATCGACACCGATCGCGTCAAGCTGGTGGTCAACCAGTACGACCCCGCGCTGGACCTGATGCCCGCGCAGATCGCCGAGCGTCTCGGGCTGTCGCTGGTGGGCACGTTGCCCGCGCGGCGCGTCGCGATCGGCCATGCCGCGAACCAGGGGCGGCTGATCGTCGATGCGGCGGAGCGCGATCCGTACGTGCGCGCCCTCGAATCCCTCGCCGTGCGGTTGCCGGGCATCTCCGGCACGGCCGGCGCATCGCGTGCCGCGCCGCGCCTGTCCGCGCTCAAGCGCTTCATTCAACCTTCGTCCAAGCGGTCGTAACCGATGGCACACGACATCCAATTTGCCGACGGCGCAGCGCCGTTCTCCCAGACCCAGCAATTCCACGACATCAAGAATGCCGCGCACGAGCACTTGCTCACGCGCATCGAGGAGCTGGGCGCCGAGTTCGGCCGCTGGTCGCGCCAGGCGATCAACCAGTTCGTCGATCTGGAGATCGACAGCTTCGTGCGCCTGCGCCGCATTCCGCTCAACGAGAACGAAGTGCGCGCGATCGCCGAGGCGCTGACGAAGGAGCTGGCGGGCTTCGGGCCGATCGAGGACCTGCTCGCGGACCCGGCCGTCGAGGACATCCTGATCAACGGCTACAACGACGTGTACGTGTCGCGTCACGGCATGCTCGCCAAGCTGCCGGTGCGCTTCACCGACAACGCGCATCTGCTGCGCATCGTGCGGCGCATCCTCGCGCCGATCGGCCGCCGGCTCGATGAGTCGAACCCGATGGTCGATGCGCGGCTGCCGGACGGCGGACGCGTGAACGTCGTGATCGAGCCGCTGTCGATCGACGGCCCGATCGTGTCGATCCGGAAGTTCCGCAAGGATCCGCTGAAGCCGTCGGACCTGCTCGGCAACGGCACGTACAACGAAGAAATCGGCGCGCTGCTCGAGGCGGCCGTCGAAGCGCGCTGCAACGTGCTCGTGTCGGGCGGCACGAGCTCGGGCAAGACGTCGTTGCTCAATGCGCTCGCGTTTCATATTCCCGAGCCCGAGCGCGTCGTGACGATCGAGGATACGGCCGAGCTGTCGCTGAACCATCCGCACGTCGTGCGGCTCGAGAGCCGGCCGGGCGGATTCGACGGCTCCGGCGTGGTGACGATTCGCGACCTGCTGCGCAATACGCTGCGGATGCGTCCGGACCGGATCATCGTCGGCGAAGTGCGCGGCGGCGAAGTGCTCGAAATGCTGCAGGCGATGAACACCGGCCACGACGGCTCGATGGGCACCGTGCATGCGAGTTCGCCGCGCGAGTGCCTGTACCGTCTCGAGATGCTTGCGGGCTTCGCCGGTTTCCAGGGCACCGAGTCGAGCCTGCGGCGGCAGATCGCGAACGCGATCGACTTCATCGTGCAGATCGGGCGGCTGTCGAACGGGCGTCGCCGGATTCTGTCGATCACCGAGGTGACCGGGCTGTCCGACAACATCATCGCGACGCAGGAGCTGTATCGCTACGAGGCGCGTGTGACGCCGGAGGGCGAGGAAGTCGATCACTGGGAGTCGCTCGGCATCCATCCGCATTCGCCGAAGCTCGCGCGTTTCCGTCAGACGCTGTCGGGCGGCGCGGCGGGCGGTGGATTCGGCGGCGGGTTCGGCGGTGGCGGATTCGGTCGGGGCGGGGGCTTCAATGTATAGCGCGATGGTCTGGGTGCTCGCGGTCGCGATGCTGTGCGTGGCATCGGCATTGATGCTGTGGCGACATGCAGAAACCCGGCGCGTGCGAACGGACGCGAAGCGCTTCATCGACAGCCGGCTCGAACCGGGCGCGCGCGCGCCGGCGCAGCCGGCGGCGGCATCTGCCGGCGCGCGCACCGCGTCGCCGTCCGGTGTCGCGCGCGGCGCGATGGCCGAGGCCTTCTGGGTGCAGTGGTATGCGTCGGCCGCCGAGTACCTCGCCAATCTCGTCAACCGCGCGGGCATCGAAGGCGCTCGCGGCAAGGCGATCGGTGCGCTGGCCGTGCTGCTGGCGATCGCCGGGCTCGCGACCCATCGCGCCGGCGTGCTCGCCGGTCTGGCGGCGCTCGTGTGCGGCGGCGCGATGTTCGGCGTCTGGCTGGCATCGCGCATCCAGCGGCGACGGCTGAAGATCGTCCGGCAGATTCCGTCGTTCCTCGACGGCATCGTGCGGCTGGTGACGCTCGGCAACAGCGTGCCCGCGGCGTTCCAGGCGGCGCTGCTGACGAGCGAGGAACCGCTGCGCGGCTGTCTCGATCACGTGTCGAGGATGCTGCGCTCGGGCGTCGAGATCGATCGCGCGATGCTGCATGTCGCGAAGGTGTACCGCACGAAGGAATTCGAGCTGCTCGGTTCGGTGCTGCGGCTGTCGGTGAAATACGGCGGACGCGCGGACGTGATGCTCGAGCGGATGGCCGTGTTCATGCGCGATCTCGAGCAGGCGGAGCGCGAGCTGACGGCGATGTCGGCGGAGACGCGGTTGTCGGCGTTCGTGCTGGTGATGTTGCCCATCGCGATCGGCAGCTTTGTCGTGATGACCAATCCGAGATACCTGGAGGGCATGTGGAACGATCCGAGCGGTCGCACGCTTCTGATGCTCGCATTTCTGGCGCAGGTGGCCGGCAGTCTGTGGTTGTACCGAATGGCTAGGCTCAGGTGACGCGATGACGGCAGCTCAAATCGGATCAATAGCGCTCGCGCTTGGCGCACTCGGCGTGCTGTTGCTCGGCATGGCGGCATTGCTGCGTGCGAGTGCGGCCTCACGCGCGGAGCGTGCGCTTGCAGATGCGCTCGAGCGGCGCATGGCGGCGTTGGAGGCCGCGAGGACGCGCACCGCGCCGGACGACGGCGCGGGCACGCAACAGGTAGCACGCGGCCGCGAGCGTATCGAGCGCATGTTGTCGCGCTTGGCGGCGGCAGGAATGCGCTTGCTCGATACCGGTTTCGGCAAGCACATCGTCGCCGAAGAGGACCGTCGGTTGCTCGAGCAATGCGGGTATGTCGACGCGCGCACACGCGGGTTGTTCCTGAGCGCGCGGCTCGTTTGCGGGATCACGGTGCCGCTGCTGTTCGCAATACTGGCGAGCGGCAGAATGAAAGGCGGGTACTGGACGATCGGCATGTTTGCCGCTTTTTCCGTCGGTTTCATGCTGCCGAAACTCTACGTACAGCGTCGTGCGGCCGCGCGACGCCAGAGCGTGATCGACGAACTGCCGCTGTTCGTCGACATGTTGCGACTACTGCAGGGCGTCGGGTTGTCACTGGACCAGAGCCTGCAGGTGGTCACGAACGATTTCCGCGGGATGATGCCGGTGCTGTCGTCGGAAGTGGGGATCGCGCAGCGCCAGTTTGCTGCCGGCCGCACGCGCGACCAGTCGATGCAGCGGTTGTCGAGCGGATTCGACAACGAGGACCTGCGCGCGATCGCGCGGCTGATGGTGCAGGTCGACAAGCATGGCGGTGCGGTGCAGGAGCCGCTCAAGCAGTTCGGCGATCGATTGCGCGAGACGCGCCGCGCAATGCTGCGGGATCGCATCGGGCGGTTGACCGTGAAGATGACCGGCGTGATGGTGGTGACGTTGTTGCCTGCGTTGCTGATCGTGACGGCCGGGCCGGGATTGTTGGCCGTGATGCGCGCGCTGGCCGTGCATCATTGACGGACGAAAGGAAGGACGATGAAGCGGATCGGCAGGATGGCAAAGCAGGCCGGCATGGCGACGATGGCGTTGATGCTCGTTGCGTGCGCGACCAAGGAGAGCGGGTACGGTGTCGGCGCGCAGACCGAACGTGCGGCGTTGATCCAGGCCGCGGACCAGAAGCAAGCGGTGCCCGATACGCCGGGCATGTATCTCGGCCTGATCCAGCGGATGCAGACACAAGGTCTGTATTACGCGTCGCTCGCGCATATCGACGCGTACGACAAGACCTACGGCGTATCGCCGGACACGATTCTGCTGCGCGCAGATGCGTTGCGCATGACCGACCAGCCGGCTGCCAGCGCGGCGGCATACGCGCAATTGTTGAAGACGCCGCTGGCCGCCCGCGGTTATCGGGGCCTCGGGCTGATCGCCGGAGCGGCCGGAGATTTCGGTCGCGCGGTAGAGGCGCTCACGCAGGCTGCCGACCTGGCGCCGACCGACGCGTCGTTGTTGTCCGATCTCGCATACGCGAAATTGCGCAACGGGGACGTGGTCGGCGCGCGGGTCCCATTGATGAAGGCGGCGGAACTCGATCAGCGCAATCCGAAGATCGTCAGCAACCTCGCGTTGTATCTGCTTGCCGCCGGCCGCACGCAGGACGCGCAACGGCTGATGAATCAGCAGCGTATGCCGGCCGGGATCCGCAAGGACATCAGCAGCGATGCGGCGAAAATCGCAGCTGCCGCACGCGCGCAGCAGCGCGCGGTTGCGACGCCGCCGGTGGTGTCGCGCCGCGCCGCGACTGCCCCCATCACGCCGATGGCAAACAATGTCGGCTATGACCAGACCGTGCCGCTGTTGCAACGGTTTGCACAATGAACAGACAGGCGGGGAACGACATGAACAACAATCGTCATCGAAACATGTGGTCCGGCCGGCATGCGGCGTTGGCTGCGATCGCGTGCATCACGCTCGGTCCGGTCGGCGCACACGCACAGCAGCAGGATGCGGCGCCCGATGCATCCGTCGTCGGACGTTCGACACGGGACTGGCTGACGCTGCAGGCGCAGAACCGCGCTGCAGCGCCGACGCAACCGTTGCTCGGCGACGTTGCGTCGCTGGTCTACCAGCGCTATCTCGATTCATTCAAGAACAAGATTCCCGAGTCGATGAGCACGCAACTCGGCGCGTCCGGCGGGATGTCGGGCAGCGGGCAGGGTGCGCAGTAAGCGAGTGGCGATGCGCGCAGATCAATCACGAATGGCACGGCGCCGCGGCTCCGGCTGGCTCGCGCAGCGCCGCCAGCGCGGCTCCATTGCGATCATGGCGGCGATCTGGCTGTCGGTGGCCGTCATCGTGTTGAGCGGCATCGATATCGGCCGGTTTTATTCGGAACGACGCCATATGCAGGCGGCCGCAGACCTGGCCGCGCTGTCGTCCGTCATGAAGGCGAGCGCCGACTCGACGTGCACGGCGGCAAAGACCGCCGCCCAGCAAGTCGCGAACCCCACTGCGAATGCGGTGCCGTCGAACGCGACGCTGTCCGTGACGTGCGGTGTCTGGACAGCGCCTCAGTCGAGTAGCGGCAGCGCGCTGTTTACACCGACTGCCGGGGATCCGACCGCCGGGCAATGCGGCGGGCTGCAGGCGGGAACTGCAAACGGCCAGTCGGCCAATGCCGTATGCGTGACCGTCTCCGAGCCGGTCATCGGATTTTTCCGCAGTGGAACGACGATCAGCGCTTCGGCGATCGCGAAGAGCACGCCGACGGACACCTTCACGCTGTCCTCGTCGCTTGCGTCGTTGAACGGCGGCCTCGCGAACCAGTTGCTTCAATTGCTGACGGGGTCGCCGAATGCGTTGACGCTCAACGCGGTCGATTATCAGGGGTTGGCGCAGGTCAACCTGAAGCTCGCCGGCATTCTCGCCAATCTGCCGGTCGGCTCCAGCACGTCGGTGCTCAACGGCACGGTGACGCTGGGGCAGCTTGCGAATGCGATGATTCAGGCGGCGACGCAGCAGAACGTCGCCAGCGTCAAGCTGAACGTGCTGAATGCAATCACGGCCGGACTGTGCAGCGCGGGCGCATGCGGCGGCCCCACGATCGCACTGAATCAGTTGGTGTCGGTTGCCACCGCAACGGGAAGCTCCGCGGTCGATGCGAGCGTCAACGCGTTCGGTTTGCTGTCGACCGCACTTCAGGTCGCGAACGGCACGAACGCCTTATCCATTCCGAGCATCATGGTCCAGACGCCGACCGCACTGGCACCGCTGCTGAATGCGACGGTGACGGGTTCGGTGGCGCTGACCGGAATGCCGCCGTCCACGGCGAGCGGCCCGCCCGGGCCATCCAATTGCGGGACGTCGGACTGCGTGACCAATACGTCGACCGCGCAGGGCAACGTGTTCCTGAATATGTCGATTTCGCTGCTGTCGACGTGTTCGAACGGTTCGCTCGTCTTTCCGGGGGGCACATGTCCGTCAGGCAAGGCGACGCCGCTGGCAGCCGTTCAACTGCCCGTTACCGCTTATGTCGCTCCGGCGACGGCCGGGCTCGCATCCGTCACCTGCTCCGCGAACGGCACGAAGAGCGCGACGGTAAACGTGCAGACCGGGTTACTTGCCGTCTATCTCGGCGGCTCGGCGAACACCCCGATCAACCTGAAGGCGCCGAGCGGATATACGGCGAGCGGCAGTGCGACGCCGATCACGCTGGTATCGGTCAATCTGCAGAGCCTGCTGAACCTGCTCAATCTAGGCGGATTGATCTCCGGGCTGACGACGTTGGTCGATGTGCTGACGCTGGGCGCGCTCGACCTGACCGAGATTTCGGTCAACATCAATCTCACGCCGGGACAGTTGACGATCCCCGTCGCGAATCAAAGTCCGACGCCGCTGGTGTTCACGTATCCCGGCACGCCATCGTCGCCGTACACGCTGAGCGCCGGCACCGACCAGCTTTTGTCCCCCACGGTTCAGAGCGCGCTCAACAGCGGTCTGTCGGTGCAGTTGACGGCCAACGGCGGCCTGCTGAAATTACTGGGCGACGTAACGACTCCGATACTCAACGTCGTGCTGGGGCCGCTGCTGTCGGCGTTGGGCAGTACGCTCGTTCCGATGCTCCTGCAACCCGTCGACTCGCTGCTGACTTCGGTCACCGGCCTGCTGGGCCTGAGTCTCGGGAACGCCTATGTCACAAATACACCGGACTCGATCAAATGCGGCAATCCGATGCTCGTGCAATGAAGCCCGCAGCGTTCGTGCGCAGCGGGAGGGCGGCCCGCGCAGCCGGCCGTCGCCTGCGACCGACCTGCGATGCCGCATCTTTCGTCCATAACCGTAGCCGTACTGAATCATGAGAAACACGCCCGCAATCGCAGAACTCGACCTGTACGTCTGGGAAGGCAAGGCGGACATCGTCGACCGCGTTGCCCGCTGCATGGCGAGCTTCGACGTCGAGGTGATCCGTGCCGACAACGCGGAGATCTCGCCCGAGCGCGCCGCACTGCGGCCGTCGCTCGCGATCATCAGCGTGACGATGATCGAAACCGGTGCGGCGTTCCTGCGCGACTGGCAGGCCAACATCGGCATGCCCGTCGTGTGGGTCGGTGCGGCGCGCGATCACGATGCGTCGCAGTATCCGCCCGACTATTCGCACATCCTGCCGCTCGACTTCACCTGTGCCGAACTGCGCGGGATGGTCGGCAAGCTCGTCACGCAATTGCGCGCGCACGCGGCCGAAACGCTGCAGCCGTCCGAACTCGTCGCGCACTCGGAGTCGATGCAGGCGCTGCTGCACGAAGTCGATACCTTCGCCGACTGCGACACCAACGTGCTGCTGCACGGCGAAACCGGCGTCGGCAAGGAGCGCATCGCCCAGTTGCTGCACGAGAAGCATTCGCGTTACCGGCACGGCGAATTCGTGCCGGTGAACTGCGGCGCGATCCCCGACGGCCTGTTCGAATCGCTGTTCTTCGGCCATGCGAAGGGCTCGTTCACGGGTGCGGTTGTTGCGCATAAAGGCTACTTCGAGCAGGCGGCGGGCGGCACGCTGTTCCTCGACGAAGTCGGCGATCTGCCGTTGTATCAGCAGGTCAAGCTGCTGCGCGTGCTCGAGGACGGCGCGGTGCTGCGGGTCGGTGCGACGACGCCGGTCAAGGTCGATTTCCGCCTCGTCGCGGCCAGCAACAAGAAGCTGCCGCAACTCGTGAAGGACGGGCTGTTTCGCGCGGATCTGTACTATCGGCTCGCGGTGATCGAGCTGAGCATTCCGTCGCTGGAGGAGCGCGGCGCGGTCGACAAGATCGCGTTGTTCAAGTCGTTCGTCGCCGACGTGGTTGGCGAGGCGCGCCTCGCCGAGCTGTCGGACCTGCCTTACTGGCTCGCCGACGCGGTCGCGGACAGCTATTTCCCGGGCAACGTGCGGGAATTGCGCAATCTGGCCGAGCGCGTCGGCGTGACGGTGCGGCAGACGGGCGGCTGGGATGCCGCGCGGCTGCAGCGGCTGATCGCGCACGCGCGCAATTCGGCGCAGCCGGTGCCGGCGGAGAGCGCGGCGGAAGTGTTCGTCGATCGCAGCAAGTGGGACATGAACGAACGCAGCCGCGTGATCGCCGCACTGGACGCCAACGGCTGGCGACGCCAGGACACCGCGCAGCAACTCGGCATCAGCCGCAAGGTGCTGTGGGAAAAGATGCGCAAGTACCAGATCTTCGACGAAGAGCCCGAGACTCGCGAAAGCGATTAATTAATGAGATAAAATCGCGCTCAATTACAACGACACGGGCGGGAATAAAAATTCATGAGCCACATTACGGGGTTGGGGCGGGCATGCGTGCTGTTCGCCATGATGGGAGGCATGCAGGGCGTGTACGCGCAGGGATTGGCAGCCGATGCGGCATCGGCGGTGCAGCAGGCGTCGGCGCCGGTAGCGGCGATTCCGGCGCTCGATCCGCAGGTTCAGTCGGTGCAGCCGCAGGCGGGCGAGACGACCGGGCAAAGCACGGTCGACGAGCTGCAGCGGCAGATGCAGGCGCATGCATTGACGGAAATGCGCACGAACTATAACGGCAGCTACGGCGCGAGCCTGTTGTTCAACGTGAAGGACGGTGCGTATTTCGTGGCGCTGTTTCAGCAGAAGGCGTTCTGGCGTGTGATCAAGACGCACGACGACGCGCGCGCCGAAGCGATCTACCGCGACTTCTCGCATCAGGCGGCGCGGCTGGCCGTCAACGAGTTGCGGGCGGCGAAGCTGGAAGCGCAGAAGGCGCAAACCGACCGGCAGATTCAGGCCACGCAGGACCGCGCACGTCGCCTGCAAGCCGACCTGTCGATCGCGCACGAGCAGCAGGCCGCGGTCGCCGATCACCAGAAGAACGTACGCGACGAAACGGCGGCGCTGCAGACGCAGCAGGCGCAGCTTCAGGGTCAGTTGCGCGCGTTGCAGAAGCAGGTGCGCGCGCTGCAGCGTGAGGCCAATGCGGGCTTGCCGTCGACGGCACACTGAGCGGTCATGGGGTGCGCGGTGCGGCGACATGCCGCGCCGGCCTACCAGCAAAAAGGGCAAGCCGTTTGGCTTGCCCTTTTGTTTTACTGGCCGTCCGGCACGATTCGCCGGCGCCGGGTGACGATCACCGGCCCGGTGCCGCCACGTGAATCGGACGGCGCGCTGCTGCCCGGTGCGTCGCTGGTATCGCGCGGCGCGCCGTAGCTTTCGCGCGGTGCGCCATAACCTTCGCGCGGTTCGCGCGGTGCGCCGTAGCCTTCCCGCGGCTCACGCGAGCCGTATCCTTCGCGCGGTTCACGCGAGCCGTAGCCGCCGTCGCCGCGCGACTCGCGCGAGCCGCCGTGCGAGCCGTACGGGCTGTGGCCGCCGCCTTCACGGCCGCCCGGCCGGCCGCCGGGACGCGGGCCACGCGGACCGCCGCCGGGACGCGAGCCGCCCGTGTCGAGCTGGATCGTCGAAATCGCGCGCTTGTAGATGCCTTGCAGACCCACAGGGGTGCGCAGCATCACCAGGTACTGATCGAACGACTCGATGCAACCCGTCAGACGAATGCCGTTGACGAGATAGATTTCAACACGCTTACGTTCCTTGCGTGCCGAATTGATGAAGTCGTTTTGCGGATGGGATTCTGCGGGATTGGCCATTGAGGTGCGGCAGGAGCCTGCGTCAGAGATGTGTTGTGCGTGTGTGTGGCGTGATCGCTCACCAAGTATTTAGCGGGATTCTACCCTGTTCGTTCCGCCCGCGCGTGATCGCGATTGTGTCGAACCGTAACCCACTATAGACGCTCCGCGGCATTTTCGCGATTCGGCCGAACGGCCAGTTGCCGTTCCGTTACGTCGCGTTACGACTCTCGCAGCGGCGTAGCACCTCGCCGTGTGCGTCCGGATTACAGTCGCGGCGAATGCCGGGCAGGCCGGCGGAACATGGAACGAAACATGAACAAGAGGGGCTTGGCGGTGTGGATCGGCGGCGCGGCATTGGTCGCGTCCGGCAGCGCAATGGCGGGGCACGTCGACCTGTCCGTCGGGATCGGCGTGCCGGTCGCGCCGGTCTATGTCGAGCCGGCGCCGGTCTATGTGGCGCCTCAGCCGGCGGTCGTCGCCTATCCGGGCTACGGGTACGGCTACTATGGCGACGATGACGACGACGGTTACCGGAAGTGGCGCAAGCACTATTACAAGCACTGGCGCAAGCACCACGACGATGACGACGATTGAGCACGGCGCGCGGCGCAGCACGCGTGACGCTCAGAACGCGTAGTCCGGGTTCTTCGGATCGAACGCGGACGCGTCGAGCGTCGCCGGCGCGATCGTCTCGATGACGATCCGCTCGAAGATCCTGCCGTCGTTGTCGTACGACTCGACGGTCCGGAAGTAGGGCGCGTGCAGATCGAGGCCGAGCACTTCCTTCTTCGCATAGAACTGCGGGCGGCCGGTCGGCGTTTCGTAGGTGAGGGCGACCACGCGTACGCCGCCGATGGTTTTCGCTTCGACGTGGGTCGGCCGCTGGACGCCGGCCTCCTGGTATTTCCTTGCTTCGCTCAGGTACAGGTTCGCGATGAACTCGGTGCCGAGATCCTTCACCTGGTGATTCGACTGGGCGCGCGCCAGCGCGCCGTCGAGCGCCGTCCACAGCGGAATCTTGCCGAGCAGCCCGCCGAGATGGCCGTACATCTCGTCCTTGCGCAGCGTCGTGTCGTAGATCGTTTCCTGTCCCGCATGCGCGCCGCCCGGCAGCCATTTCGCGTACACGCGCAGCGGCTCGCGCGTCGTCTTCACGAGCATGCGGTCGGGCGTGTCGGGCCACTTGCCGTTGATGCGTTCCTGCCGCGCCATCGTGAACTGGTACGACGGATAGCCGTTCGGGCCATGACCGACATAGAGCGGCACCGCGAGCGGATCGAGCGCGTTGAACAGCGCGGTGAGCGTCGCGTCGTCGAGTTGCGCGAGCGTGCCGCGCTGCGCGGCCGCGCGCAGCCAGCGCGCCTGCTGCGCAGCCGGTTCGTGCGTGACCTTGTCGAGCTCGGCCGGCAGCGTCGTGGCTGTGGCCGTGGGCGCGCTGGCGGCAGCGGCGGCCGTTTCCTGCGCGTGCGGCGGTGCCAGCGTCAGCATGCATGCGACGGCGGCGGCCGCATGCGCGGCGCGGCGCATCGTTCGTGGGTTCATCGGCGGCGTCTCCGGGGGCGAGCCATCGTTCAGCGTTGTTTCGCGGCGTCGAGTTTCGCGAGCTCCTCGTCGCGCAGCGCGCGGCGCAGGATCTTGCCGACGTTGGTCTGCGGCAGCGCGTCGCGGAATTCGACCGACTTCGGCATCTTGTAGCCGGTGAGGTTCTTGCGGCAATGCGCGAGCACGTCGTCGACGGTGAGCGCGGGGTCGCGCCGCACGACGAACACCTTGATCCGCTCGCCGTGCACCTCGTCCGGAATGCCGATCGCCGCAGCCTCGCTGATGCCCGGATGCATGACCAGCACTTCCTCGATCTCGTTCGGGTACACGTTGAAGCCGGATACGAGAATCATGTCCTTCTTGCGATCGATCAGACGGATGAAGCCGTGCTCGTCCATCACGCCGATGTCGCCGGTGCCGAGCCAGCCGTCGGCGTCGAGCACCTTGGCGGTTTCGTCGGGGCGTTGCCAGTAGCCGCGCATCACCTGCGGGCCGCGCACGCACAGCTCGCCGGGCTCGCCGATGCCGGCCCAGGTGCCGTCCTCGCGGCGAAAGCGCACCTGGGTCGACGGCGCGGGCAGGCCGACGGAGCCGCTGAACGCGGCCATGTCGCTGAGGTCGACCGGGTTCATCGTGACGATCGGCGAGCATTCGGTGAGCCCGTAGCCTTCGACGACCGGCCTGCCCGTGACTTCCTCGAAGCGTTCCGCGACCGCGCGTTGCATCGCCATCCCGCCAGCCATCGCGAGCTTGAGCTTGGAGAAGTCGCGCTTGCGGAATTCTTCGTTGTCGAGGAACGCGTTGTACAGCGTGTTGATGCCGGTGATGCCGGTGAAGGTTTCGTTGCGGATGATCTTCATCACCATCGTCATGTCGCGCGGGTTCGCGATCAGGATGTTGCGCCCGCCGAGCCCCATGAAGATGAACGCGTTCACCGTCAGCGAATAGATGTGGTAAAGCGGCAGCGGCGTGAGGACGGTTTCGACGTCGCCCGACACTTGATCGGCGATCCATGCCTTCGCTTGCAGCAGGTTCGCGATCAGGTTGCCGTGCGTGAGCATCGCGCCTTTCGCGACGCCGGTGGTGCCGCCGGTGTATTGCAGGAACGCGAGGTCGTCGCGGGTGACGCGCGCCGGCTGGGGTTTGGTGCGCGCGCCGAGCGCGAGGGCCGAGCGCAGCCGCACCGCCTGCGGCAGGTTGTAGGGCGGCACGAGCTTCTTCACGTGCTTCAGCACGAAGTTGATCAGGTGTCCTTTGGCGTTCAGACCGTCGGCGAGGAGGTCGCCGAGCGCGGTGACGACGATGTTCTTCACCTGGGTGTCGGGCAGCGCGTCCTGCAGCGTGCGCGCGAAGTTTTCGAACACGACGATGGTTTGGGCGCCGCTGTCCTTGAGCTGGTGCGCGAGTTCGCGGGCGGTGTAGAGCGGATTGACGTTGACGACGATCGCGCCGGCTTTCAGCGTGCCGAACAGTGCGACCGGATACTGGAACGTGTTCGGCAGCATGATCGCGACGCGGTCGCCCGGCTTCACGCCGATGCTTTGCAGATACGACGCGAACGCATCGACTTTCTGCGCGAGCGTGCGGTAGGTCATCGATGCGCCGGCGCTCACGTACGCGACTCGCTCGGCGAAACGCGTCGTGCATTCGTCGAAGAATTGCACGAGCGACGTGTATTGCGCGACGTCGATTTCGTGCGGCACGCCGCGCGGGTACGACTTGTACCAGATGCCGTCGGTGTCGGGCGGGAGCTGCGCCGTTGCGGTTGCTGCGGGTGCTGACATGATGTGTGTCTCCGGTGTCGGCGAGAGTTGGCGCTTCAGCGCCTACTCTCGCCCCATGCTTCGCGGTCGACGCACCCCAGCGCGTCACCGCCCGCACTATCCTCATCCGGCGAAAACCCCATCGGTTTTCGCCACAAAAATCCGATCCCAACCGGCGACGTACCCCCACCGGCCTCGATCAAACGAGTCATGAAACGCTGGATCTGCACAACGCGCCGCGTTCAACCCGCCGAATGCGCTGCCGCCGTATCGACGGCAGCCGCCGCCGACGGCATCCCGAGCGCCTCGCTCGCGCCGGCATCGTCGAGCACGGCCGCGAAGATCGCCAGCTGCGCGCTGTCGGGCATCGGCGCCTTCAGCGCGGCGACGATCAGCGACGACAGCCGCGCGATCATCTGCACGTCGTTCATCGTGCGGCGTTGCGAGAATTCGTCGATCAGGCTTTCGGTTTCGGCGCCGGCGAGCGCGCCGGACAATGCGCCGATCGCAAAATGAAGCCGCCAGCCGAGTTCCGTGCGCGGCAGGTGCGGCAGCGCGCGCTGGAACGCATCGAAGAAACGACCGGCGACGCTCGCATAGTGCGCGGTCAGGAAGTTGCGGACGAACGGCGACGGGTCGGTGTATGCGCGGCCGATCAGCCGCAGGAACGCAGGGCCGCCGCGCTCGGGATCGCGCGACGCCTTCAGCGCGGGAATGAACATCGCGCCGAGCACGTGCTCGCAGGTGATGTGGGTGCCCAGTTGCGCATCGAAGCGGTCGAGGATGCCGAGCCGTTCCTGGTTCAACTGGTCGAGCCGACGCGACAGCATCGCGTGGATCAGCGCTTCCTTGCTGCCGAAGTGGTAATTGACCGCGGCAAGGTTCACCGCCGCACGCGACGTGATCTGCCGCATCGACATCGCTTCGAAGCCGTGCTCGATGAACAGATCCTCGGCTGCATCGAGGATGCGCACCTTCGTGCCGCCGCTCTGCCGAGTGCCGGACGGTCGCGTCCCCGACGGCCGTCCCGTCGACGGCCGCCCCTCCTGAGTTACTGCCATGTCCCGCCTCCCAATGCCGGTCGCCCGGCCGCGAACAGCTGATTCGTTCGTCTGATTCAAACGGCTGTTTTTATTAAGATAAAAAGACGGAGGCAGGCCGGGCAAGTGCGGAGTCTCGGCAAATTCCTCTAGTTCGATGTGCAGATGCGGGATACGTCGGACGCAAGCCACGCCCCGCGCGGCGCATCCGATGGTGCGGCGCGGCAACGTGCGGGTTCAGCCGGCGCCGGTACGTGTATTGACCGATTGCGTCATGTCGATGCCGCGCCGCTCGCGGCTGAACACGATCAGCACGGCGATCGCGACGGCCACGATGCCGGCCACGAGCGCGAGCGCAAACGCATAGTCGTTGCCGTGCGACACGGCGAGCGACGCCTGCATCGTCGCGTTGCCGGACGCGAGCAGATTGCCGAGCTGGTAGACGAAACCGGGGAAGGTCGCGCGGATCTCGTCGGGGGAGATTTCGTTCAGATGCACGGGGATCACGCCCCACGCGCCCTGTACCGATATCTGCATTAGGAACGCGCCGGCCGCCAGTGCGAGCGGGCCGCTCGAGAATGCCCACAGCGGCAGCACGGGCAGTGCGATCAGCGCCGCGATGAAGATCGCGCGGCGGCGGCCGATCCGCTCCGAGATCGCGCCGAACGACAGGCCGCCGACGATCGCGCCGAGGTTCAGCACGATCGTGATCCACGACACGGTATGCGGATCGAAGTGATGCTGTTCGCGCAGAAACGTCGGATACAGGTCCTGCGTGCCGTGCGAGAAGAAGTTGAATGCGGTCATCAGGACGATCGCGTAGATCGCGAGCTTCCAGTTGTGCCGAAACGTGGCGGCGAGGCTCGGCCGCGTCCGTTTCTCCATCTGCTTCCACGCGGGCGACTCCGGTACGTGCGCGCGCACGTACAGCACGAGCAGCGCAGGCAGCACGCCGACCATGAACATGCCGCGCCAGCCGATGTACTGGTAGAACAGCCCGAACACGACCGAAGCGAGCAGATAGCCGCTCGGGTAGCCGGCCTGCAGCAGGCCCGACACGATGCCGCGCGCATGCGTCGGCACGGTTTCCATCGTCAGCGCCGAGCCGACGCCCCATTCGCCGCCCATCGCGACGCCGAACAGCGCGCGCAATGCCAGCAGCGCGGTCAGGCTCGGCGCGAAACCCGACGCCAGCTCGAGCAGCGAATAACACGCGATGTTCACCATCAGCGTCGGGCGGCGGCCGAAGCGATCGGCGAGGCGGCCGAAGATCAGCGCGCCGAGCGGGCGCATCGCGAGCGTGAGCGTGAGCGCGAACGCGACGGCGGGGATCGTCGTTGCGAATTCGGCCGCGATGTCCTTCAGCACGAACACCATCAGGAAGAAATCGAACGCGTCGAGCGTCCAGCCGAGGTAGGCGGCGATCGTGACGTTGCGTTGCTCGCGAGTCCAGCTCATGTCGTGGGTTCTCCTCGTTGGCTTGCCTGCCTGCCGGCTCGTACGGTTGCCGGCCGGCAGGCGCGCAGTGCGGCGGGCATGGATCGAGTGTAGGCCGTCGCGCCGCGCGATACGGGCGAATCGGGAATAATCCCTATGAAATGATCCATTGCGTGCAACGGAGGCGATGCTGGCCGAGCGACGCGTCAGCCGTCTGTATCATTGCGGCAGGCTTTTTGTATCGATCACGTCACGCGCGATGCGCATCGTCCCCGAAGCAGGAATCCAGATGGCCGAATCCCCCGATCCCGCGTTGCCGGTGCTGCAGACCGAGCGCTTGTGGCTGCGCCCGCGCGTGCTCGCCGATCTCGACGCGTGCATCGAGATGGATCGCGATCCGGAAGTGACGCGGTACATCGCCGGCCCGTGGCACGACCCCGCCGAGCATCGCCGCTTCGTCACGCACCGGATCACGCGCGACTATCCGGCCGGCCTCGGCTACTGGTCGATCTTCGAGAAGGCCGCGCCCGACCGGTTCATCGGCTGGGTGCTGCTGATTCCCGACTACGCGGGCGGCGCGCGCGACGTCGAAATCGGCTGGCGCCTCGTGCACACTGCGTGGGGGTGCGGCATCGCGAGCGAGGCCGCGGCGGCTGTCGTGCGGCACGCATTCGACACCGTGCGGCTGCCGCGTGTGATCGCCGACATCGCGGCGGCCAACACCGGTTCGCTGAACGTCGCGCGCAAGCTCGGGATGCGCCGCGTGGGCGTCGTCGATGACGGCATGCCTTACGTGCGGCATCGTCTGGAGCGCGACGACCTGCGCACCTAGCGCCGCCGGTTGTCAGAGATCGTCAAGCGTACGCGTATCGAGGTCGCGACGTATTAACGGCTTGCCCGATCAGGAGTATCGTTGCCGACATTCGCAACATGGGGTACGACCATGGCACTCGGCAACGACGTTCATCTGATTCCCGTCCGGCTCGACGCGCTGCGTCCGACGCAGATGACGGTCGGCTATCGCGAAGTGAAGGCGAAGCGCAAGCACTGGAAGACGCTCGGCAAGCGCGCGCGCCAGGCCGCGATCGAATCGCACTGGTTTCCCGCGGTGCTCGGCCCGGGCGGCCTGCATTACATCACCGATCATCACCATCTCGGCCTCGCATTGATCGAGGAGGGCGAGACTCGCGTGAACGCCATGCTGCTGAAGGATCTGTCGTGGCTCGACGACACGATTTTCTGGCGGATCATGGAGCACAACCAGTGGGTGCATCCGTTCGGCCCGGACGGTGCGCGGCGCGAATACGCGCATCTGCCGCAGGCGCTGACCGGGCTCGAGGACGACCCGTATCGCAGCCTCGCGGGCGAGCTGCGCACCGCGGGCGGCTACGCGAAGGACGCGACGCCGTTCAGCGAATTCCTGTGGGCCGACTACCTGCGCCAGCACGTGAGCCTCGACCAGATCCGCAAGAATTTCGACAAGGCGCTCGACCTGTCGCTGCGCCGCGCCCACGATCAGGACGCGCGCTATCTGCCGGGCTGGTCCGGCGTGATCGCGGTCAAGCCGTGACCGGCGCAGGCGATCCGACGTTCGATGAAGAAGGCTCGATGACGACCACCCAGACTCGCCCGGAAGCCGGCCCGCAGCGCGCCGAGCATTTCGCCGCACTCGATGCGGCCGCGCCTTCGCCGCCGCGGCGCGTTGGCCTCGACGCGCTGGCCGGCCTGTCGATCGCCGGTCTGCTGATCCCCGAGGCCGTCGCATATGCCGGCCTTGCGAACCTGCCGCCGCAGGCAGGCCTCATCGCGCTGCTGTCGGGGCTCGTCATCTATGCGCTGACCGGCAGCAGCCGCTTTGCGATCGTGTCGTCGACGTCGTCGTCGGCCGCCGTGCTCGCCGCGACCGTGCTGAGCGAGTCGGGGCTCGCGCTGGCCGCTCAACTCGCGCTGGCGGCCGCACTCGTGACGGTGACCGGCGTGCTGTTCATCCTGTCGGGCGCGGCGCGGCTCGGCGGCATGTCCGATTTCGTCGCTCGGCCGGTTCTGCGCGGGTTCACGTTCGGGCTCGCGCTGACGATCGTCATCAAGCAACTGCCGAAGATCCTCGCGGTTTCCGTGCGGCACGGCGATGCGCCGCACGTCGTGCTCGAACTCGTCAGGGGCGCGCCGCAGGCGAACCTCGCAAGCGTCGCGCTCGGCGCGGCCGCGCTCGCGCTGCTGTTTGCGCTCGGGCGCCGCTCGCGCGTGCCGGCGACGCTCGTCGTGATCGTGCTGTCGATCGTCGCCGGCTATCTGGTCGACTGGCAGCGCTACGGGATCGCGGTGGTCGGACACATCGATTTCCGGCATATCGAATTCGGGCTGCCGCGGCTCGACCGCAATGCGTGGATGCAGACGGTCGAGCTCGCATTCGCGCTGATGCTGATCCTGTACGCGGAGTCGTACGGATCGATTCGCAACTTCGCGCTGAAGCACGGCGACAGCGTGTCCGCGAATCGCGACCTGGTCGCGATCGGCTGCGCGAACCTCGTCTCGGGGCTGCTGCACGGGATGCCGGTCGGCGCCGGCTATTCGGCGACGGCCGCGAACGAGGCCGCCGGCGCGCAGTCCCGCTTCGCGGGGCTGTGGGCCGCGGCGGTGGTCGCGCTGATCGTGGGGCTTCTGCTGCCGCAGCTCGCGCGCACGCCGGAGCCCGTGCTCGCGGCGATCGTGATCTTCGCGGTCAGCCACTCGCTGCATCCGTCGATATTCCGGCCGTATTGGGTATGGCACCGCGACCGGCTCGTCGTGATCGCGGCGCTGCTGGCCGTGCTCGTGCTCGGCGTGCTGCACGGGCTGCTCGTGGCGATCGGCGTGAACCTGCTGCTGACGCTGCGCAAGCTGTCGGAGCCGAACGTCAGCGTGCTCGGCCGGCTGCGCGACGGGCACGATTTCGTCGACGTCGCGAATCATGCCGATGCGAAGCCGGTGCCCGGCGTGCTGATCGTGCGGCCCGAGGCGCAGCTGTTCTTCGCGAACGCGGACCGGATGCTCAACCGCGTGCGCGCGCTGATGAAGGACGCACCCGATGCGCACACCGTGATGCTGAGCCTCGAGGAAACGCCCGACGTGGACGGCACGACGATCGAGTCGTTGCGCACGTTCGCGGCCGAGTGTGCGGCGCGCGGGCTGCGGCTCGCGATCGTGCGGCTCAAGGCGCATGCGCTCAATGCGCTGCGCCGGGCGGCCGACGATACGCTGCGCGACGACGCGATGTCGGAACTGAGCGTGGATGAGAGCCTGCAATTGCTGCAGGCGCGCGGTCGCGACGGGGCGAGTGGCGGGTGATGGGGGCGGGTGGTGCGTTGAGCGGGATATGTAACGGGCAAGCGGGACGCTCGCGCCGGCGGCGTCGACGCGAAGCGCGGCGGGCGGTCGCGCTGCATGCGGCGTGACGGGCGGCGGCTAATGCAATCCGTGCCGCCAGCGCCGCTCGTGCCACCCGTGCCGCTCGTGCCACCCGTGCCGCTCGTGCGATCCACGGCGCGGGGCCGCCAATGAATGCGGCCAGTGCGACTCGTGCCCCGCGACCACCCGCATCCGCCCTCAGCCCACACGCCCCGTCCGACACCGCACGCGAGCACGTACGCCGCGATCAGCGCGGGCTGGTCCAGCCCTTGTAGCCTTTCACGTTGTCGCGCGTGACGAGCGTCGGCTCGATCAGGATCATCGGGTTGGCCGGCTTCTGACCGTTCATGATGCCGTAGCCGACGTTCACCGCCTGTTGCGCCATCGCCCACGGGTCCTGGCTCGACGACGCCTGCACGAGCGTGTTCGACTTCAGTGCGACCTCGATGTCGGGCGCGCCGTCGACCGACGTGATCACGATGTTCGGGCGGTTCAGTTGCTTCGCCGCGAGATCGCTGCCGATCGCCTGCGGATCGTTGATCGTGAACACGCCGTCGAGCTTCGGAAAGCGCGTCAGGTAGCCTTGCATCGCGTTCATCCCGCCTTCGCGCGAGCCCTTGCCGTCCTGGTCGCTCGACAGCAGCTTGATGCCCGAGTTCTTCGCGAGCACGGCCTTGCAGCCGTTCACGCGGTCGATCACGGCCGACACCTGCGGGCCGTTCTCGATGATCACGTTGCCCTTGCCGTTGAGCTTCTTCGCGAGGTAGTCGCACGCGAGTTCGCCGGCCTTCACGTTGTTGGTCTGCACGGTCGCGTTCGCGCCGGCGGCCGCGACGTCGACGGCGACCACCGTGATGCCGGCTGCCTGCGCCTTCTTCACCGCCGGCTCGATCGCCTTCGGATCGGTCGCGTTCAGTAGGATCATGTCGACGTGCGCGGAGATGAAGTTGTCGATCTGCGTGAACTGCTTGTTCAGATCGTAGTCGGCCGACACCGCGGTGACTTTCGCGTTCGGATTGATCTGCTTCGCGCGCGCTTCGGCGCCCTTGACGATCGTGACGAAGTACGGGTTGCCGAGCGATCCGACCGTGACGCCGATCGATTTCAGCGGCTTGTCGGCCGCGTGGGCGGCGGCGGTGCCGAATGCGAGCGCGCAGGCGACGGCGGTCAGGGCGGCTTGGTGCTTGAACATGTCGTTGTGTCTCCGAAGGTCCGTTGGCGGTTGGGCGCAGGAGGACCTGCCTGCGCCCCGATGGTTGAACGGGAAGGGCGGCTCAGGTGCGGGCCGAGTCGCGCTGGCGATAGCGGTCGAGCGCGACGGCGCCGATGATCACGAGCCCCTTGATGATGTACTGCCAGATGTCCGATACGCCCAGCAGCACGAGGCCGTTGGTCAGCACCGCGATGATCAGCGCGCCGATCAGCGTGCCGACGATCGAACCGACGCCGCCGACGAAGCTCGTGCCGCCGAGGATCACCGCGGCGATCGCGTCGAGCTCGTACGACTGGCCGAGCTGCAGGCCGTTGGCCGCGTAGAGCCGGGCGGCCGACATCACCGCGCCGAGCCCGGCGAGCAGCCCCGACGCCGCATAGACGAACAGCTGGATCGCGCGCACGTTGATGCCCGACAGCCGCGCGGCTTCCGGGTTGCCGCCGACCGAGTAGATCCGCATCCCGAGCACGGTGCGGCGCAGGATGAACCACGACAGCGCGATCACCGCGCAGGCGATCACGACGAGCCAGGGCACGCCGAGGAGCGTGCCGTTGCCGATGAACGCGAACGGCAGTTGCGGGTTGAAGATGGTCGTGTCGTTGCCGATCAGGCGCGCGACGCCGCGCACGGCCGTCATCGCGCCGAGCGTGACGATGAACGGCGGCAGGCGCAGGAACGAGATCAGGCCGCCGTTGATCGCGCCGAACGCGAGGCCGACGGCGAGCGCGATCGGCACGCCGAGCCAGCCCCAGCCGGGGATCGTCGACGCGAGCAGCGCGGCGACCGCCGACGCGGCGAGCACCGAGCCGACCGACAGGTCGATGCCGCCCGTCAGGATCACGAACGTCATGCCGGCGGCCAGCACGATGTTGATCGACGCCTGCTGCGTGACGATCGACAGGTTCTGCAGCGTGAAGAAGCCGTCGGTCAGGAAGCCGAAGCCGATGCACAGCACCAGCAGCACGGGCAGCATCCCTGCCGTGCGCAGCAGCGACTGCATGCGTGCGCGATGATCGGCGCCGCGCAACAGCGGCGTGCGGGTGGCGACCGGTTGGGCCGCCGCGGAAGCGAGGTTCCGTTGCTTGGGCTGGTTGATCATGTCGGTACCTTGGATGAAGGAGTGAGTGAGGGCCGCGGTCAGTGCGCGTCGGCGAGTTCGGCCTGCGAGCCGGTCGCGAGCGCGATGATCGCTTCCTGCGTGATCGGCGTGTGCGTGTGGCCGCCGAGTTCGCCGGCGATTTCGCCTTCGCGCATCACGAGCACGCGGTCGGCGACGCCGATGATCTCCGGCAGCTCGCTCGAGATCACGATCACGCCGATGCCCGCGCGGGCCAGTTCGTTGATGATCCGGTAGATCTCGGACTTGGCGCCGATGTCGACGCCGCGCGTCGGTTCGTCGAGGATCAGCACGCGCGGCTTGGTCTCGAGCAGTCGCGACAGCAGCACCTTCTGCTGATTGCCGCCCGACAGCGCGCCGACGTTCACGTTCGCGTGCGGCACGCGGATCGACAGCGACGCGATCGCGTCGCGCGCGCGCTCGGCGCCGCGCGCGAGATCGAGCGTGCCGAGCCGCGCGTCGCGGTTGCACACCGAGATGTTGATGTTGTCGCGCACGCTCATGTCGAGGAACAGGCCCTGGCGCTTGCGGTCTTCGGTCAGATAGACGAGGCCGGCGTCGATCGCATCGCGCGGCGAATGTGCGCCGAACGTGCGCTCGCCGAGCTTCACCTCGCCGCGCGTGCGCGGCTCCGCGCCGAAGATCAGCCGCGCGAGTTCGGTGCGGCCCGCGCCGACCAGCCCGGCGATGCCGAGCACTTCGCCCGCGTGCAGGTCGAGGCTGCAGCCGCGCACGCGCTCGTCGTCGGCGATGTCGCGCACCGACAGCAGCAGGTGGCCGGGGTCGTACGGCGCGTGTTCCTTCTTGTAGAAGCCGGAGATGTCGCGGCCCACCATCATCGCGACGAGCCGGTCGGCCGACAGCGCCGCGCGCTCGAGCGTGCCGACGTAGGTGCCGTCGCGCAGCACCGACACGCGGTCGGACAGCTCGTAGATCTCGGCCATTCGGTGGCTGATGTAGATGATCGCGAGGCCTTCCTCGCGCAGCTGGCGGATCAGGCCGAACAGATGTTCCGTTTCGCGCGACGACAGCGGCGTCGTCGGTTCGTCCATCACCAGAATGCGCGCGCGGGTATGCACGGCGCGCGCGATCTCGACGAGTTGCTGCTCGGCGATCGACAGCGTGCCGACCAGCGTGTCCGGCCCGAACGGCGCGCCGAGGCGCGCCAGCACGTCCTGGCAGCCGCGCGCCATCGCCGCGCGGTCGATGGTGCCCCAGCGCCGGTTGCCGCGGCGCAGCTCGCGCCCGACGTAGATGTTCTCCGCGACGGTGAGGTTCGGCGCGAGGCACAGCTCCTGATAGATCACCGCGACGCCGGCATCGCGCGCGGCGAGCGGGCCGTCGACGTCGATGCGCTGGCCGTCGATCAGGATTTCGCCGCCGGCGTCGGCACGATACGCGCCCGAGAGGATTTTCATCAGCGTCGACTTGCCCGCGCCGTTCTCGCCCATCAGCGAGTGGATCTCGCCCGGATAGACGGTCAGGCTGACATTGTCGAGCGCGCGCACGGCCGGGAACGTCTTGCTGATTCCGCGCATTTCGAGCAGCGGCCGCGGCGACTCAGATCGCGACATGGTTGACCTCCTGCGATTCGATGCGGGCGCCCCTGAGGATGCCGGCCCGCGGGGAGAAGTTGAAGTACATCGGCAGCGTCGCGGCGCCGATCGCGCCGGCGTCGGCGCCGAACGTGCCGCGCACGAGCGTCGGCGTGCCGCGCGCTTCCGGAGCGGTGGCGACGAGCGCAGCGCGCAGGCGGCTGGTCAACGCGTCGAGCAGGCCCGCGTCGGTATCGGCGTCGAGCACGACCACCGGCGCATCGACGACGCACAGCACCGCACGCAGTGCCGGTGCGAGCGCATCGACGCAGTCGTCGATCCATTCGGTCACCGCCGGCAGGCCGCGGGCGATGCACGCCTCGAGGTCGGCGCGGCTTTCGACCGTCTCGCCGTGATGGCGCAGATGGCGCACCAGCGCATGCAGCGACGCGCGCGCGAGCAGGATGTCCCACGGCCCGCGTGGCGGCGGCGCGGAGGCGAGCCGGCTCGGCAGCACGGGGATCACGGCGATGTCGCCGGCATTGCCCGTCACGCCGCGCAGGCAGTCGCCGTCGATCGCGATGCCGCCGCCGATCGCCGGGCCGATGAACAGATAGACGAAGTCGTCGCACTGGCGGCCGTACCCGTAGAACAGTTCGGCGATGGCGGCCGCGTTGCCGTCGTTCTCGCCGAACACGGGCAGCGACACCGTGCGCCCGAGGTCGCTGGCGAAGTCGACGTCTTCCCACGCGCGGAACGTGTCGGGCGCCAGGCCGAGCTCGCGCATCCACGCGCCGAGGTTGTACGGCTGGGCGACGCCGACGCCCGCGAGCCGCGCGCGTTCGTGCGCGGGCAGCAGAGCCTGCATCGCGTCGATGTCGTGGCGCACGATCTCGATGACTTCGGCGGGCGGCGGCAGCAGGGTGTCGTGCGAACGGCGGCCGAGTACGTCGCCGGCGAAATTGACGAGCGCCGTCTCGATGCGCATGCGGTCGAGATGGACGCCGATGCCGAACGCGCCGCGCGGATCGAGACGGATCAGCGACGCCGGCTGGCCGCGCTGGCCTTCGGTGCGCCCGGCGAATTCGATCAGCTTCGCATCGGCGAGCGACGCGATGATGCTGCCGACGGCCGTGCCGGTCATGTTCGCGAGTCGGGCGAGATCGGCTTTCGACGCGCTGCCCGCGCGGCGCAGCGTCTTCAGCAACAGGCGCTCGTTGTAACGGCGCACGTTGGCCGAGTTGCTGCCCTGACCGATGTGCGGGCTTCTCATCGCGTCTCCTTCCATGTCGCACCGGTGTCGGCGCATTAAATAAATCATGTTGATTTATTTAACCGCGTGGACGGCGTCATGTCAGCCTAGGGAAATCCCGGTTTTTCTTGGTGACGAGAGTGGGGGCATGCGGGAGAGGGCGGTTGCCGGCGCGTTACCGCGCGGATGCGACGCATGCCGGGCGGCTGGTCGCGTCGTGTCGGCGCGATCGGGAATCGTGGTTCAGGGAGCAGAAATGAAAAAAGGCCGGCTAGAAGCCGACCTTTTCGAAAACAGATGGTGCCCAGGAGAGGACTCGAACCTCCACGATGTTGCCACCGCTAGGACCTGAACCTAGTGCGTCTACCAATTCCGCCACCTGGGCACGTTTCGCTTGCTGCGATGCGAAGACCGCTATTCTAGCGTGTCTGAGAGATCTGTCAACAGAATTTGAGGTCGCGAACGATAATATTTTTCGGATGAAATTTCACGGCGGTGCAGGGTGAAGTTGCCGCGCATCACGCCGCTGGATGAATCGCGCCGCATGCGCGTGGCTTCCCCCAGCCCGTGCACTTGGCGAGCCCATCGAATCGCGCGCGGAAAATAAAAAAGGCCGGCTAGAAGCCGACCTTTTCGAAAACAGATGGTGCCCAGGAGAGGACTCGAACCTCCACGATGTTGCCACCGCTAGGACCTGAACCTAGTGCGTCTACCAATTCCGCCACCTGGGCACGTTTCGCTTGTTGCGATGCGAAGACCGCTATTCTAGCGTGTCTGGGAGATCTGTCAACAGAATTTGAGGCTGCGAACGATAATATTTTCCGGATGCGATTTCACGATGGTGCAGGGTGAGGTTGCCGCGCATCACGCCGCTGAACGAGTGCACCTGGCGATCTCATCGAACCGCGCGCGGAAAATAAAAAAGGCCGGCTAGAAGCCGACCTTTTCGAAAACAGATGGTGCCCAGGAGAGGACTCGAACCTCCACGATGTTGCCACCGCTAGGACCTGAACCTAGTGCGTCTACCAATTCCGCCACCTGGGCACGTTTGCAGTAGCTGCTTGCTGCAAAGAAGCGAAATTATAGCGCCCCAATTATTCGTGTCAACACTTTTTTGCGATGCACCGTGAACGGCGCGCGGCGGCGCATGCATGCGGCATTCGGGTCATTTCGCGACACGGGCGGGTGATAGAATGACTCGCCGCCGTCACTATAGAACTGTCTGACGGACACTTCTATGTTGATGCCGTGCACCATCAGTCAACGCAACGAGAACAACCATCGACAAGCCCTTGAGCAAATACCCGTACCCCATTCCGAGCCGTGAAGAAATTCTGGGCGTGCTGCGCACGAGCGACGCGCCGCTGGCCGCCAACGACATCGCCGAGGCGCTGTCGATCAAGCGCCAGGAGCGCGAGGGGTTCTTCCGGCGTGTCGCCGCGATGGAACGCGACGGCCAGATCCGCCTCGACAAGCGCGGGCACTATCAGCTCACCCACCCATCGAACTTCGTCGCCGGCCGCGTGCAGGGGCATCGCGACGGCTACGGCTTCGTGATCCGCGACGACGGTCAGGACGACCTGTTCCTGCCCAACGGCGAAATGCAGAAGGTGATGCACAACGATCGCGTGCTCGCGCGCATCGTCGGCTACGATCGCCGTGGCCGCCCGGAAGGTCACGTCGTCGAAGTGACCGAGCGCGCGAACAAGCGCGTGATCGGCCGGCTGCTCAACGAGAACGGCGCGCTGATCGTCGCACCGGAAGACAAGCGCATCGGTCACGACATCCTGATCACGCAGAACGTGAAGAAGGCGAAGGTCGGGCAGGTGGTCGTCGTCGAGCTGACCGACTTCCCGAGCCGCCATTCGCAGCCGCTCGGCCGCGTCGTCGAAGTGCTCGGCGACATCGACGATCCGGGCATGGAAATCGAGATCGCGGTGCGCAAGTACGGCGTGCCGCACGAATTCAGCCAGCCGGCGCTCGACGAAGCCGCCGCGCTGCCGGACAAGGTACGGCCGGCCGATCTGCGCTTCCGCGTCGATTTGCGCGACGTGCCGCTCGTGACGATCGACGGCGAGGACGCCCGCGACTTCGACGATGCCGTCTACTGCGAGCCCACCAAGGTCGGCCGCGGCGACGGCTTCCGGCTGATCGTCGCGATTGCCGACGTTTCGCACTACGTGCAGCCCGGCAACGGCCTCGACGCCGACGCGCTGGAGCGCAGCACGTCGGTGTACTTCCCGCGCCGCGTGATTCCGATGCTGCCGGAGAAGCTGTCGAACGGCCTGTGCTCGCTGAATCCGCAGGTCGACCGCTGCGTGCTCGCGTGCGACATGGTGATCACCGCGCGCGGCGAGATCAAGGCGTACCAGTTCTATCCGGCCGTCATCCACTCGGCCGCGCGGCTCACGTACACCGAAGTCGCTGCCGTGCTGTCGAACACGAAGGGGCCGGAAGCCGCGCGCCGCGCGGATCTCCTGCCGCACCTGCAGGATCTGTACGGCGTGTACAAGGCGCTGTTCGCCGCGCGTCAGAAGCGCGGCGCGATCGACTTCGACACGACCGAGACGTACATCGTCTGCAATTCGCAGGGCAAGATCGAGCAGATCGTGCCGCGCCAGCGCAACGACGCGCACAAACTGATCGAGGAATGCATGCTGGCCGCGAACGTCTGCGCGGCCGATTTCCTGAAGCGCAACAAGCATGCGGGCCTGTACCGCGTCCATGCGGGCCCGACGCCCGAGAAGCTCGAGAACCTGCGCGCGTTCCTGCGCGGCATGGGCCTGACGCTCGGCGGCGGCGAGAAGCCGCACGCGAGCGACTATGCGGCGCTGATGGCGCAGATCCGCGACCGGCCCGACGCGCAGATGCTGCAGCCGATGCTGCTGCGCTCGATGCAGCAGGCCGTGTACAGCCCGGACAACATCGGCCACTTCGGTCTCGCCTACGAGGCGTACGCGCACTTCACGAGCCCGATTCGCCGCTATCCCGATCTGCTCACGCACCGCGCGATCTACGCGATCCTGTCGGGCAAGAAGTACACGCCGAAGGCGCCGGAAGGCTTCGAGCTGAACACCGCGCTGTCGCCCCGCGCGCGCGCAATGCAGCAGGCCGACGACGAAACGCGCGGCCGCTCGCGCCCGAACACGGCGATCTGGGAAGAGCTCGGCCTGCACTGCTCGGCGAACGAGCGACGCGCCGACGAAGCATCGCGCGACGTCGAAGCGTGGCTCAAGTGCTACTTCATGCGCGACAAGCTCGGCGAGGAGTACGGCGGGATGGTGAACGGCGTCACGTCGTTCGGCATCTTCGTGCAGCTCGACACGCTGTTCATCGAAGGGCTCGTGCACGTCACGGAGCTCGGCTCGGACTATTTCCAGTACGACGAGATCAAGAACGAACTGCGCGGCGAGCGCACGGGCATCCGCTATCGCTTGTCGGATCGCGTGCGCGTGCAGGTGAGCCGCGTCGATCTCGACGCGCGCAAGATCGACTTCCGCCTCGTGCGCGACACGCCGGTGAAGGCGCCGCGTCCGGCGCCGCAGGCGCCCGCTGCGGGCGGCAATGGCAACGCCAATGCCAACGGCAGCGATCGCGGCGGCCCGCGCTTGCGCATGCTGCCGGCCGCGGACGAAGCCGCGCCGCGCCGCAAGCAGGCGGCGAGCGCGCCGACTGCCGCGGTGAAGGAGGCACGTGCCGCGCGCGCCGCAAAGAAGAAGGGCGGTGCGGCGGCGAAGACGCCCGCCAAGAAGGCGCACCCACGCAAGAAGTATTGAGCGTACGGGGCGGCGCCGGCGCCGCCCTCGCCGTATCGACAGACGCCGCGTTGCACCGGCCGCCGGCCGGCCACGCGGCGCTTTCCTTTTCCATGGTCGCGGCCGCGCGCGTTGCGCGGCCGCACGTTTGATCGAAGGTTGTTCCAGTCATGTCACGTCTGAAGGTTCTTTACGGTTTCCATGCGGTGACCGCACGTATGCGGCACGATGCGTCGACGGTTGCGGAGGTGTTGTACGACCAGACGCGCCGCGATCGCCGCATGCAGGAGTTCCTGCACGCCGCGAAGGAAGCGGGCGTGCGGCTGATCGCGGCCGACGAAACGCGTCTGTGGGGGCTCGCGCATACCGAGCGCCATCAAGGCGTCGTCGCGCGCGTCGAGGACGTTCCGCTCGCGCAGAACCTGTCCGAGCTGCTCGACGGCATCCAGGGCCCGGCGCTGCTGCTGGTGCTCGACGGCGTCACCGATCCGCACAACCTCGGCGCGTGCCTGCGCGTCGCCGACGCGGCGGGCGCCCATGCGGTGATCGCGCCGCGTGACCGCGCCGTCGGCCTGAACGCGACGGCCGCGAAGGTCGCGAGCGGCGCGGCCGACACCGTGCCGTACATCACCGTCACCAACCTCGCCCGCGCGCTGCGCGAGCTGAAGGACGCGGGCGTGTGGATCATCGGCACCGCCGACGAAGCGTCGGGCACGCTGTACGACACGAAGCTCGACGGCCCCGTGGCGATCGTGATGGGCGCGGAAGGCGAAGGCATGCGCCGGCTCACGCGCGACACGTGCGACGACGTGATGAGCATCCCGATGGCCGGCAGTGTCGAAAGCCTGAACGTGTCGGTCGCGAGCGGCGTATGCCTGTACGAAGCGGTACGGCAGCGGCGCATGAAGGGCTGACGCGCCGGGCGTTGCGTATGGGCAAGCCGCTTCACCCGAACCACGCGTGCCGCGATCGCGCGCGGCGCGTGCTCGACGCACTGCGAACCAGGTTCCTGTTGCGCATCGGTGCGTCGTGCGCGATCGCCGGCATGCTGGCCGGTTGCGCGACGCCGTCGCTCGTCGAGCGCGGCAGTTACTACGCGGACACGAGCCTGCACGCGCGCGGCGCCGATTCGCGCATCCGCTTCCTCGTGATGCATTACACCGAAAGCGACGAAGTGCGAGCGTTGCGCACGCTGACGGGCGACTCGGTCAGCGTGCACTACGTGGTGCCGCCGCAACCGCGCATCGAACGCGGTGAGCCCGTCGTGTACCAGCTCGTTCCGGAATCGAAACGCGCGTGGCATGCGGGCGTCAGCGCATGGCAGGGCACGACCGAGCTCAATGCGGTGTCGATCGGCATCGAGAACGTGAACCGCGGGCCGCTCGATCCGCAGCACCGCAGCTGGCAACCGTACACGCCGGAGCAGGTCGATGCGCTGATCCGGCTCTCGAAGGACATCGTCGCGCGCTACGGCATCCCGCCGACGCGTGTGGTCGGCCACAGCGACATCGCGCCGCAGCGCAAGATCGATCCGGGCCCGCTCTTTCCGTGGCATGCGCTCGCGCAGGCCGGCGTCGGCGCGTGGCCCGACGATGCGACCGTCGCCGCGCGGCTCGGTACGCGCGATCCGCATGCACTCGTCGACGTGCGCGAGCTGCAGTTGAAGCTCGCGCGCTACGGTTACGACGTCCCGACCGATGGCGTGCTCGATGAGCGCTCGCGGCGCGTGTTCGCGGCGTTTCAGATGCACTTCCGGCCGTCCGACTATGACGGCAATCCGGATGCCGGCACCGACGCGATCGCGCAGGCGCTGCTCGACAAGTATTTCCCCGGCACGCCGGCTGGCGGCGACGCGACGGCGCCCGGCGCACCTTGATCGCCGGCACCTCCCGTGCCGAAAAAGCGTGGGCCGTGGTCCGAGTCCGGTAAACTGGCGCCTTTTCGCCATCTCGCAGCATTTCCACCATGACTCAAGACGAACTCAAACGCCTGGTCGGCCAGGCGGCCGCCGATTATGTGATCCAGAACGTGCCCGAAGGCGCGGTGATCGGCGTCGGCACCGGCTCGACCGCCAACTGCTTCATCGATGCGCTCGCGGCCGTCAAGTCGCGCTATCGCGGCGCCGTATCGAGCTCCGTCGCGACGACCGAGCGGCTCAAATCGCACGGCATCAAGGTGTTCGATCTGAACGAGATCGACGCGCTGCAGGTGTACGTCGACGGCGCCGACGAGATCGACGCGAGCGGCGCGATGATCAAGGGCGGCGGCGGTGCGCTGACGCGCGAGAAGATCGTCGCGTCGGTGGCCGATACGTTCGTCTGCATCGCCGACGGCAGCAAGCGCGTGCCGGTGCTCGGCGCCTTCCCGCTGCCGATCGAAGTCGTGCCGATGGCGCGCACGGCGATCGGCCGGCGCGTCGCCGCGCTCGGCGGGGTGCCGGTGCTGCGCGTGACGAAGGACGGCGCGCCGTACATCACCGACAACGGCAACGAGATCATCGACGTCAAAGGGCTGCAGATCGCGGAGCCGCGCGCATTCGAGGCGAAGGTCAACGCGTGGCCGGGCGTCGTGACGGTCGGTCTGTTTGCCGAGCGCGGCGCGAACCTGTGCCTGCTCGGCACGGAAAACGGCGTTGAAACGATTATTTATCCCGCTTAATCTTTTCTGAATGAGAAGCAGTCCGTAGTTGCGTCACGAGTCGTAACGGACTGCATGTTTAAATATTGTTCAATGGCCCGCCCGGCAAGCGCAGAGCGCTTCCCGGGCTTTTTTTGAGGCCTTATAAATCACTCCATATAAAAGAGGGATAACCCTGTCAGGTGTTTACCAGATAGCGAAATATCTCCGAACTCATCAACTTATAGATCATAAGAACAGTCGTAACCAGGGCCGGCGGAACTGCGGAGCAGTTATTCGCAAATAGACGCACGGGGAGGTGTCATGGAGCAGGGCAAAGACCGGTCACTGGTCGCTAAAGTGATGGATGGACTTGTCGCGGGTATCGTCGAGGACAAGTACGGCGGCATTTTGCCGCCGCAGGATGTGTTGTCGAAAGAGTTCGACGTCAGCCGCACGGTCATGCGCGAAGCATTGTCGATGTTGCTGGCGCGCGACATGCTCGACGTGCGTCCCAAAGTCGGCACGCGGGTTCGGCCGATGCGCGATTGGCGGATGATCGATGAAGACGTCGTGAGCTGGCGGTTTCGTGCGAAGCCCGACCCGCAGTTCATGCGCGACGTGATCGAATTCCGCATGCTGATCGAGCCGCGCGCCACCGCCCAGGCGGCCGTGCGCGCGACGGCGGTCGACATCGCCGGGATTCGCGAGGCATTCGAGGCGTTCAAGGTGCTGCAGCCGGGCGACCCGAACTACGACACCGCGGACGAGCTGCTGCATACGCGCATCGTCCAGGCGAGCGGCAACCAGTTCTTCCAGCAGATGGCGGCGATCGTGCGAGGCGCGGTGCGGCTCGTGAATCCGCGCGTCGTGCAGAAGGAAGGTGCGCACGACATCGCGGTGAAGGCCCATGCGCGCGTCGTCGACGCGATCGAACGACGCGATCCGCGCGAGGCCGAGTCCGCCTCGCTCGCGCTGATCGACTTCAGCGCCGACGAGATCTCGCGCGACTTCTCCGTCGACGTGCCGGTGCGGGCGTGACGCTGCACGGGTCGTTCATCGGCGAGCCGGTGCGCGTATCATGACGGCCGGCCGGCAGTGCGCCGGCCACCGTCATACGACCGCCACGGAAGATTCCGATGAACGACTTGAACGACCGCCCGGTGCGCTTCGGCATCGTCGGCGCAGGCAGCATCGCCCACCGTTTCGCGCAAAGCCTCTCGCACGTGCCCGGCGCCGTACTCAGCGGTGTGTGGGCGCGCCGCGCCGACGCCGCCATCGCGTTCTGCAACAGCTGCGGCGGCACGCCGGCCGCGAGCCTCGATGCACTGCTGGCAAGCGATATCGACGCCGTCTACATCGCGACACTCCACGACAGCCATGCGCAGTACGCGCAGGCCGCGCTCGCGGCCGGCAAGGCCGTGCTGTGCGAAAAACCCGCGACGCTGAACGCAGCGCAGCTCGATGCCGTGCTCGACGCGGCACGCGTGGCGGGGCGGCTTTTCATGGAGGCGATGAAGCCGCCGTTCTTTCCGTTGTACCGACGATTGCGCGCGCATCTCGATGACGATCCGATCGGCGAGATCCGGCTCGTGCGCGCGGGCTGCGCGTCATCGACGGTGCCGGCCGAGCATTCCGTCTATCGGCTCGACCGCGCAGGCGGCGCGTTGCTGGACATCGGCATCTACGAAGCGTTTCTCGCGGTCGACTGGCTCGGCGCGGTGCGCGACGTGCAGACGCTCGGCCGCGTCGGTGCGACCGGTGTCGACGTATTCGCGAGCCTGAACAGCCGCCACGCGAACGGCGGCATCGCGCAGCTCTTTTGCGGGCTGGACGTGATGGGGCGCGGCGACGCGTTGCTGGCGGCGGCCGGCGGGCACGTGACGATTCACGAGAAGTGGTGGAACCCGGCGCGCGCGACGATCCGCTACGCGGACGGCCGTACCGTCGAACTCGATGCGCCGGTCGAAGGCGGCGGCCTCAATTACGAAACCGCGCATTTCTGCGAATTGCTGCGCGCGGGCGCGCTCGAGAGCCCGATCATGACGCACGACCATTCGCGGCAGATGATCGCGATGACCGATGCGGCACGCGCGGCGCTCGGCGTGCGCTATTCGGGCGAGTAGGGAGAGAGCAGGCTGGCCGCGCCGGCCGCGAAGCGCAGCGCGGCGTTCAGTGCCGGCCGGGCAGCGACAGGCGCTTCTCGTACCAGCGCTGGACCCATTCGAGGATCTGGCACAGCACCCAGTACACGGCCGCGGCGGCCAGATACAACGGCAGCGGCTGATAGGTCGCCGCGATCACTTCCTGCGCGCTGCGCAGGAGTTCGGTGACGGTGATCACCGACACGAGCGACGTGTCCTTGATCAGGCTGATCAGGCTGTTCGACAGGCTCGGCACCGCGATGCGCAGCGCCTGCGGACCGATCACGTAGCGCAGCGTCTGCGACCACGACAGCCCGAGGCTGTAGGCGGCCAGCCACTGGCCGCGCGCGATCCCGTTGATGGCGCCGCGCATGCTTTCCGACATGTACGCCGCGACGTTCGCCGACAGCGCGATGACGCCGGCCGGCGTCGGATCGAGCGAGATGCCGAGGCTCGGCAGCCCGTAATAGATGACGAAGATCTGCACGAGCAGCGGCGTGCCGCGCATCAGGCTCACGTAGCCGCGAGCGAGCCATGCGAGCGCGTTGACCCAGATCCGTTCGAAGCCTTCGAGCGCTTCGCTTTGCCGGATGCCCATCATCGCGAGCACGACCGCGCCGAGCAGGCCGAACACCATCGACAGCACGGCGAACTTGACGGTCAGCACGGCGCCCTGGGCGAGCACCGGCAGCGATTGGACGAGCAGGGACGTTGTCGACATGGATGGCGAATCGAGTGCGTGCGCGAAAGCGCAATCATAAACCGGACGAATAAAACAAAGGGCGGCATCGTTTCGGATGCCGCCCATTCCAGCCCGCCGTCAGGCGGGAAACAGAGGCGTGCTTACTTGACGGGCTTCGTCACGTCGATGCCGAACCACTTGTCCGAGATCTTCGTGAACGTGCCGTCGGCTTCGAGTTGCGTCATCGCGTCGTCGATCGCCTTCTGGAACTTCGGGTTGCCCTTCTTGAACGGGATGCCCGACGGGTTCGCCGAGCCGACGTTCGCGCCCGGGCGCAGCGGCAGCTGCGAGTTCTTCGTCAGATACGCGAGCATCAGACGGTCGTTCAGCGCCGCGTCGAGACGGCCGGCCGCCAGGTCGCGCAGATACTCGGGCGCGCCCGGGTACGTCTTCACGTCGATGCCGGGCACCGACTTCGCCATGTCCATGTAGTTCGTGCCGAGCGCGACGCCGAGCTTCTTGCCCTTCAGATCCTCGAGCGACTTGAACTGGCGCGTGTCGTCCTTGCGCTGGATCAGCTGCGCGGACGAGTACGTATATGCCGGCGAGAAGTCGAGCGTTTCCTTGCGCTTGTCGGTGATGCCAACCTGGTTGGCGATCACGTCGAACTTGCCAGCCTGCAGGCCCGCGATGATCCCGCTCCATTCGGTCGTCACGAACTCGGCCTTCACGCCGAGCTTCGCGGCGACGGCCTTCGCGATGTCGACGTCGAAGCCGACGAGCTCGCCCTGCGGGCTCTTCGAGTTGAACGGGGGGAACGTGCCTTCGAGGCCGACGCGCAGCGTGCCGCGTTGCTTGACCTCGTCGAGGAGGTCGGCCGCGTGCGCGGTGGCAGCAGCGAACGACGTGCCGACCAGGCCGGCGACCAGCAGCTTCTTCAGCAGCGAAATTTTCATCGTGTGAGCTTCCTTGCCCCAGCGGGCGTGATTCGGACAGTGACGCCGATCATAGCAAGAATGCAATCGGCTACTAAATATCGTTTGATTATGGCTATATTACGCGGCGCGCTCGGCGGCGATTGCCTTCACGCATTCGGCGACGAGCGCCGGGCCGCGATAGATGAAGCCGGTATACAGCTGGACCAGCGACGCGCCGGCGGCGAGCTTCGTGCGGGCGTCGTCGCCGGAGAAGATGCCGCCGACGCCGATGATCGGCACCGCGCTGCCGAGTTCGGCGTGCAGCTTGCGGATCACTTCGTTCGAGGCGTCGAAGACCGGCCGGCCCGACAGCCCGCCGGCTTCGTCCGCGTGCGGCAGCCCTTGCACGGCTGCGCGCGACAGCGTCGTGTTGGTGGCGATGACCGCTTCGATCTTGTGGCGCAGCAGCGTGTCGGCGATTTCCTTGACCTGCTCGTCGTCGAGATCGGGGGCGATCTTCAGCGCGAGCGGCACCAGCTTGCCGTGCAGGTCGGCCAGCCGCTGCTGCTTGTCCTTCAGCGCGGCGAGCAGCGCGTCGAGCTCGCCGGCGCCTTGCAGCTGGCGCAGGTTCTTCGTGTTCGGCGACGAGATGTTGATCGTCACGTAGCTCGCGAACGGATACACGCGTTCGAGGCAGTACAGGTAGTCGTCGGCCGCGCGCTCGATCGGCGTGTCGGCGTTCTTGCCGATGTTCAGACCCAGCACGCCGCGATAGCGGGCCGCCTGGACGTTCTTCACGAACTGGTCGACGCCGTGGTTGTTGAAGCCCATCCGGTTGATCAGCGCGTCGGCCTGCGGCAGCCGGAACATGCGCGGGCGCGGATTGCCCGGCTGCGGCCGCGGCGTGACCGTGCCGACCTCGATGAAGCCGAAGCCGAGCGCGGCGAGGCCGTCGATGGCCGCGCCGTCCTTGTCGAGGCCCGCCGCGAGGCCGACCGGGTTGCGGAACGTGAGCCCCATCACGGTGCGCGGCGCATCGGGCACGCGGGCCGACAGCGCGCACGCGAGGCCCGTGCGGCCGGCCGCGCCGAGCGCGCGCAGCGTGAGGTGATGAGCGTCTTCCGCATCCATCTTGAACAGGGATGCGCGGGCCAGCGGGTAGAGGGAACTGAACACGGGAATTGGGCGGACGGCCGAAATGGATGACAACCCGCTATTTTACCGGGAGTTGCGCGGCAAGGGCGCGCTTCGCTTCGTAGGCGTCTCCGTTGCGCGGCGGCGCGGCGCGGTGCGCGGGCAAAGGGGAGAGTGAAGGCGCGCGAGCGCGCGCCGTCCTCAGCCTGCGCCGGAATGCCCGCCCGGCAGCGGCGCGCGGGCGAGCGCGGCGTCGACGGGCGGCAGGTCGACGCGGGCCGGATCGAGCGTCTTCCAGCGTCCGTCGAGCAAGCCTTCGAGCGGATGGAAGTTCGCCTTGTACGCCATCTTCGGGCTTTCGCGGATCCAGTAGCCGAGATACACGTACGGCAGCCCGAGGCTTCGCGCCTGCTCGATCTGCCACAGGATGTTGTAGGTGCCGTAGCTCGTGTGCGCGTCGTCCGGCTCGAAGAACGTGTAGACCGACGACAGCCCGTCGCCGAGGATGTCGATCATGCTGACCATGCGCAGCTTGCCGGGCTCGCCGCCCGACGCGTCGAGGTCGCGGAATTCGACGAGCCGCGAGTTGATCCGGCTTTGCAGCAGGAACTGCTCGTACTGGTCGCGGCTGTCGCGGTCCATGCCGCCGCCCGCATGACGCGCCGACTGGTAGCGCATGTAGAGCGCGTAGTGCTCTTCGTCGTAGTGCAGCGGCGAGACCGTCGCCACCAGTGCGCGGTGGCGCTTCCACATCCGGCGCTGCGTGCGCGACGGCGTGAACGCGCGCACCGGCACGCGCACCGGCACGCACGCGCGACAGCCGTCGCAGTACGGCCGATAGGTGAACACGCCCGAGCGGCGAAAGCCGGCCTTCACGAGTTCGGTATAGATGTCGGAGTTGATCAGGTGGCTCGGCGTCGCGACTTGCGAGCGCGCGATGCGACCGTCCAGATAGCTGCACGGATAAGGCGCCGTTGCATAGAATTGCAACGCCGAAAGCGGTGAAAGCGGCAGCTCAGTCGGGTGAGTCATGGGCAGCTCTCGATGCAGGGAAGGAGTGCCGCGCTAGCGCTCGATCCCACGAGGGGCCGCCGCTCCGGCGGGGCCCGTCAGCGCGGCGAGCGCGCGCTTGTCGAACTGCCACGGAATCGGCGGTTCGGCCACCGCGCGGCGCACGTGAGCGACAAAGGCCTTGCGTGCGATCTCGCGGCCGCCGAGCGACGCTAGATGCGACGTATTCTGCTGGCAGTCTATCATTTCCAGCCCCTGGTCGCGAAGGTGCGCGACCAGCGTCGCCAGCGCGATTTTCGATGCGTCGGTGGCATCCGCGTACATCGATTCGCCGAAGAACATCCGTCCGAACGCGACGCCGTAGAGGCCGCCCACCCGCCGGCCGTCGTGCCACGTCTCGATGCTGTGCGCGTTGCCCGAGCGGTGGAGCGACGTGTACGCGTCGATGATCTCCGCGGTGATCCACGTGCCGCGCTGACCGCGGCGCGGCGCCTGCGCGCAGGCGCGCATCACGCCGGCAAAATCGTGATCGACGCGCACTTCCCATGCGGCGTCGCGCAGCACGCGCTTGAGCGTCTTGCGCAGCGACGGCGACACCTTGAATTCCGCCGGCGCGAGAATCATCCGCGGATCGGGGCTCCACCACAGCACCGGCTGGCCGTCCGAGTACCACGGGAAGATGCCGCGCAGGTAAGCGTCGATCAGCCGCGACGGCAGCAGGTCGGCGCTCGCGGCGAGCAGCCCCGGCGCGCCGGTCGCGGGCCCGAGCGCGCGTTCGACGGGCGGAAACGGATCGTCCGGGTCGAGCCAGGGGACCATGGGGCGCGGGCTCAGCCGGTGCGCAGCGAGCGGAAGATATCGCCGGTATGCACGCCGTAGTCGCCGGCGGCGCGATCGGCGAAGAAGAAACGCAGCGTCTGGCTGACGGTCGGGAACGCGATCTCGTCCCACGGGATGTCGGCTTCGTCGAACAGCTTCACTTCGAGGCTTTCCTCGCCGGCCTCGTAGTCGGGATCGATGAGCCGCGCCAGATAGAACAGGTGGACCTGATGCACGTGCGGCACGTTGAGCAGCGTGAACAGGTTCTGTATCTCGACGCGCGCGCCGGCTTCCTCGAGCGTTTCGCGTGCGGCGGCCTCGGCCGTCGTCTCGCCCATTTCCATGAAGCCCGCGGGCAGCGTCCAGAACCCGTAGCGCGGTTCGATCGCGCGGCGGCACAGCAGCACCTGATCGCCCCAGACCGGCACCGTGCCGACCACGTTGCGCGGATTCTGGTAATGGATCGTGCCGCAGTGATCGCAAACGAAGCGCTCGCGGTTGTCACCCTGAGGAATGCGCGCGATGACTTCGTGGCCGCAGACGGAGCAGAATTTCATGTCGAGTGGAAGGGACGAGGTGATGCGAGTGTATCACCGGGGCCGCGCATTCTCGAACGCCGGCGCGTGTGCGCGGCGCGCGACGAGCAATGCAAGAAACCGGACGCGGAAAAACAAAAAGCCCGGCGCAGAGCCGGGCTTTTTGCATCAATCGGGACGTTGGTTGCGGGGGTAGGATTTGAACCTACGACCTTCGGGTTATGAGCCCGACGAGCTGCCAGACTGCTCCACCCCGCGTCCGTCGAAGAATTGAATTATATGGACTTCCCGAAATGCATGCAAGCACTTTCTGACAATCGTGCTGCACGGCCCATCGCGGGCCGCGCAGGGCGGAGGTTCGGGCGCGTGCGCTAGAATCGCTCGGTTTGCTCGTGTCATTCATGCCGCAGCGCGGCTGTGCGCATCTCGCATCGTCGCCGTTGCAACCCTCACTACTGCCTCGACGGATTCATGGACATCGCTCACGATCTGCAATCGATCGGCGCGCAGGAACAGGCGCTCGTGTTTCCCCAATTCGACCCCGCGCGCGCATGGTCGCTCGGCAACCGCATGCATGCGCTCGCGACGGCACGCGGCCATGCGATCGCGATCGACATCGCGACCTTCGGTCAGCCGCTGTTCTTTGCGGCGCTTGCGGGCGCGACGCCCGACAACGCGGACTGGGTGCGCCGCAAGCGCGCCGTGGTCGCGCATTTTCGCCGCAGTTCGTATGCGATCGGCCTGCGCATGCAGCAGGCCGGCGCAACGCTCGCGGACAAGCACGGGCTGCCGATCTCCGAATATTCGCCGCACGGCGGCTCGTTTCCGCTGACCGTCGCCGGGGCCGGCGTGATCGGCTCGATCACCGCATCGGGGTTGCCGCAGCGCGCGGATCACGAGTTCGTCGTCGAAGCGCTGTGCGCCGAACTCGGACACGACTATGCGGTGCTGGCACTCGAAAGGAGCTGACCGATGCAACTGCCCGGTTACGCATGGCTCGCGATCGCGATCGTCGCGGAAGTGGTCGGCACATCCGCGCTGCGCGCGGCCGACGGCTTCACGCGCTTCTGGCCGTCGGCGCTGGTCGTCGCCGGCTACGGGATCGCGTTCTACTGCCTGTCGCTCACGTTGCGCACGATGCCCGTCGGCATCATCTACGCGGTGTGGTCCGGCGCCGGCATCGTGCTGATCACGCTCGTCGCGATGCTGCTGTATCGCCAGGTGCCCGACGTACCGGCGGTGATCGGCCTCGGGCTGATCGTCTCGGGCGTCGTGGTACTGAACCTGTTCTCGAAGATGCAGGCGCACTGAGCGTGCGCCCGCGATACGCCGGATGACTCACATGACCGATTCCACTTCCCGTTCCGGGCCCGCTGGCGCGGACACGCCTCAGCCCGATGTGCGCACGTACGTCGCGAACCGCATCGGCTATCTCGAACTGAACCGCCCGAAGGCGCTCAATGCGCTGTCGGTCGGGATGATCCGTCTGATGCAGCAGGCGCTCGACGCGTGGCGCGCCGATCCCGACGTGGTCGCCGTCGTCGTGCACAGCCCGCATCCGCGCGCATTTTGCGCGGGCGGCGACGTGCGCTTCTTCCACGACGCATGGCAACGCGGCGAGCGCGATGCGATCGACACGTTCTTCATCGACGAATACACGCTCAACCATACGATCTTCACGTATCCGAAACCGTATATCGCGCTGATGCACGGCGTCGTGATGGGCGGCGGCATGGGCATCTCGCAGGCCGCGCGCCATACCGGCGGCCTGCGGGTCGTGACCGATTCGACCGGGATGGCGATGCCCGAGACGCGCATCGGCCTGTTCCCGGACGTCGGCATGAGCTGGTTTCTCGCGCGCACGCCCGGCGCGATCGGCCGCTACCTCGCGGTGACGGGCGCGACGCTCGATGCGGCCGGCGCGTTGTACGCGCAGCTCGCCGACGTCTATCTGCCCGATGCGGCGCTGCCTGCGCTGCTCGATACGCTGCGCAGCGCGCGCCTCGACAGCGGCGCGCACGCAGTGCAATGCGTGATCGACGCGGCCGCCGCGCACCGCGTCGTGCCGACGCCCGATACGTCGGCGCTCGCCGCCGCGCGCGCCGGCATCGACCGCCATTTCGCGCAGCCCGACCTCGGCGCGATCCTCGCGTCGCTCGACGCGGCGCGCGACGGCGCGGCCGTCGACGGATGGGTCGCGCAGGCCGCCGATGCGATGCGCAGCCAGTTGTCGCCGCTGTCGATGGCCGTGTCGCTCGAGGTCGTCGAGCGCGCGCGCGATGCGACGATGGCCGATTGCCTACGGCGCGACCTCGACCTCACGCGCTCCACGTTCGCGCACGGCGACGTGATCGAAGGCGTCAGGGCCTTGATCGTCGACAAGGACCACCAGCCGGCGTGGCGCTTCAAGTCGATCGACGCGCTCGATCGCGCGGACGTCGTCGCGATGTTCGACAGCCCGTGGACCGCCGACACCCATCCGCTGCGCGACCTCGAGGACTGATCGCGAGCGTCACGGGATCGCTTCAAAAACAAAAGAGGCCGCGTGCAGATGCACGCGGCCTCTTTGCTTTGCGGATAGCGGTTCGGCCGCAACGCCGTCCGCGCTGCGGACGGGCGCGCTTACTCGTCGCCGGCGTCGTCCGACATGAACGCGCGCATGAACACGAGCGCGCCGAATCCCCACACCGCGTTGGTCGCGAAACCGGCTGCGAGCACGGGCATCATGTTGCCCGACGGCCAGATGCCGCGCAGCGGATCGATCGCGAACACGCGCGCCGCGGTCAACACGATGCCGCCGAATACCAGTGCGCCGACCCACGGTGCTTCGCGATCCGGCGACACGCGCAGCAGCCACGCCATCGGCACCGCACAGCACGCGCTGATCAGCGCGTTCGCGACGAATTCAGGAATACCGAGCGGCGCGAACGGTTGCGTCGAGAAGCCGGCGGCGGCGATCAGATCGGCCGTATGCAGCAGCGCGAGCGTCGCTTCGCGGAAGAACAGGGCGGCCAGGAAGCCGGACAGGAACGGCAGGATCAGTTTCTGCATCGATGAGTGCATTGCAGGCGTGCACGACGCAAGCCGGGCGCGCGAAGTTGTTCGGAGAGATCCGTCATTATAGGGGCCGGTCGACGCGATATTCGCTGCAGCGTCGTGCTAATCACGAAAGCGGAAAACCTAAGCTCAAAAAAATCGTTCCTAAGCCCTGTAGCGATCCATAGACTGATTTCCCGGAATCAGCCGTGCAGTGGCGCTCTCGCGAGCGGCACGATCAGGCCGGCGAGCCATCCCGATTTGAATGCACACCATGCATGCGCCGCGTAATCGCGATGCATGCAGGGGCGCCTTTTGTCCGAATTCCGGCACGAACAGTCAAGCAGGAGCAGCAGATGAACGTTTTCTGGTTTATTCCCACGCACGGCGACAGCCGATACCTCGGCACGACCGAAGGCGCGCGCGCAGCGGACTACGACTATTTCAAGCAGATCGCCGTCGCCGCCGATACGCTCGGCTACGAAGGCGTGCTGCTGCCCACGGGCCGTTCCTGCGAGGATGCGTGGGTCGTCGCGTCGAGCCTGATCCCGGCGACGCAGCGTCTGAAGTTCCTCGTCGCGATCCGTCCCGGCATCGCGTCGCCGGGGCTGTCGGCGCGGATGGCCGCGACGTTCGACCGGCTGTCGGGCGGCCGGCTGCTGATCAACGTCGTGACGGGCGGCGACTCCGCCGAGCTCGAAGGCGACGGCCTGTTCGCCGATCACGACACGCGCTACGAAATCACCGACGACTTCCTGAACATCTGGCGTGGGCTGCTCACCGCGTCCCACGACAACGGCGGCTTCGACTATATCGGCAAGCATCTGCAGTCGAAGGGCGGCAAGGCGCTGTATCCGCCCGTGCAACGGCCGCATCCGCCGCTGTGGTTCGGTGGCTCGTCGCCGGCCGCGCATGCGATCGCAGCCGACCACATCGACACCTATCTCACCTGGGGCGAACCACCCGAGGCCGTCGCGAAGAAGATCGCCGACATCCGCGCCCGCGCCGACGCGCGCGGCCGCAAGATCAAGTTCGGCATCCGCCTGCACGTGATCGTGCGCGAGACCGAGGACGAAGCGTGGCGCGACGCGGAGCGCCTGATCAGCCGTCTCGACGACGAGACGATCGCCCGCGCGCAGCAGGTGTTCGCGAACATGGATTCGGAAGGGCAACGCCGGATGGCTGCGCTGCACGGCGGCAAGCGCGGCGGCCGCGACACGCTCGAGGTGTATCCGAACCTGTGGGCCGGCGTCGGCCTCGTGCGCGGCGGCGCGGGAACGGCGCTCGTCGGCAATCCGCAGCAGGTCGCGGAACGCATGCGCGAATACGCGGATCTCGGCATCGAGACGTTCATCCTGTCCGGCTATCCGCATCTCGAGGAGTCGTACCGTTTCGCGGAACTCGTGTTCCCGCTGATCAAGAGCAGCGGCGCGAAGCGGGCGTCCGGTCCGCTGTCGGGGCCGTTCGGCGAGATCGTCGGCAACAACTATCTGCCGAAGGCGAGCCAAAGTTGAACGAAGGAGGCTGGCGATGACAACGAAAACCTCCGTGACCGCCGCCGTCGCCGCCCGCGTGTGGTGCGGCGTCGCGCCGTGGCTCGTGCCGCTCGCGCTGTTGGCCGGGTGGGAGATCGGCGCGCGCGCCGGCTGGCTGTCGACCCGCGTGCTGCCCGAACCGGTGGCGGTGGTGCGCGCCGCATGGTCGCTCGTGACGTCGGGCGAAATGTGGGCGAACGTCAAGGTCAGCACGTGGCGCGCGCTGTTCGGCTTCGCGATCGGCGGCGGCGTCGGCCTGGCGCTCGGCCTCGCGACCGGTCTGTCGAAGGCGGCGGAGGTCGCGCTCGATTCGACGATCCAGATGATCCGCAACATCCCGGCGCTCGCGATGATTCCGCTCGTGATCCTGTGGTTCGGCATCGACGAGAAGGCGAAGCTGTTCCTCGTCGCGCTCGGCGTGTTCTTCCCGATCTACATCAACACGTATCACGGGATCCGCTCGGTCGACGCGAACCTGATCGAGATGGCGAAGAGCTACGGCGTGCGCGGCTTCGCGCTGTATCGCGACGTGATCCTGCCCGGCGCATTGCCGTCGATCCTCGTGGGCGTGCGCTTCGCGCTCGGGCTGATGTGGGTGATGCTGATCGTCGCGGAAACGATCTCCGCGCAATCGGGCATCGGCTACATGACGATGAACGCGCGCGAATTCCTGCAAACCGATGTGGTGGTGGTCGGCATCCTGCTGTACGCGGTGCTCGGCAAGCTGGCCGACGTGCTCGCGAAATGGATCGAGCGCGTGACGCTGCGCTGGCACCCCGCTTATCAACCCGGAGCAAAGGCATGAATGCGACGACTTCGGCGGCGGCCTACGGCGCGCTCGCCGGCGCAGACCTCGAGGCCGAGCTGGCACACGCGCGCGTGACCGACGATGACGCGCGCGACGCGGCGCTCGCCGAGCGGGACGGCCGCGCATCGGTGGTCCCGATCGCGCCGCGCCGCGCGGGCAATCCGTCACGGGACGATGCGGTGACGCTGTCGGGCGTCAGCAAGCGGTTCGGTGCGCGCACCGTGCTCGATGACGTCGAACTCGGCATCGCGCGCGGCAGCTTCGTGGCGATCGTCGGTCGCAGCGGCTGCGGGAAATCGACGCTGCTGCGTCTCGTCGCGGGGCTCGACGCGCCGAGCAGCGGCACGCTCGCGACGCACGGCGACGGCGGCGGCGCGCTCGACACGCGGATCATGTACCAGGACGCGCGCCTGCTGCCGTGGAAGACCGTGCTGCAGAACGTGATGCTTGGCCTCGGCCGCGGCCGAGAGGCGCGCGAGCGGGCGCGTGCGGTGCTCGACGAAGTCGGACTGCTGGAGCGCGCGAACGACTGGCCGGCCCAGCTGTCGGGCGGCCAGCGGCAACGCGTCGCGCTGGCCCGTGCGCTCGTGCACCGGCCGCAGTTGCTGCTGCTCGACGAGCCGCTCGGCGCGCTCGACGCGCTCACCCGCATCGAAATGCATGCGCTGATCGAGCGCTTGTGGCGCGAGCACCGGTTCACCGCGCTGCTCGTCACGCACGACGTGCAGGAAGCCGTCGCGCTCGGCGACCGGATCCTGCTGATCGAGCAGGGGCGCGTCGCGCTCGATCAGCCCGTGCCGCTCGAGCGGCCGCGTGCGCGCGCGTCGGCGGCGTTCGCGGCGCTCGAGGACCGCGTGCTGCAACGCGTGCTCGCCGGCGGGCCGGGCGGTGCCGATCCGCACGCGGCACGCGACGACGATTACGTACGACCGGCCGCGCAGATTCGCTGGGCCGTTTAAACGCGGGCGGCTGAGGCCGCCCGTCCCTGGACTTTCCATTCGGAGCGATTACCCGATGAGCATCACTGCAATCAACGTACGTAACCAGTTCAAAGGCAAGGTGAAGGAGATCATCCGCGGGCCGGTGGTGTCGGAAGTCGACGTCGAGACGCCGTTCGGCATCGTCACGTCGGTGATCACCACGCGCTCGGTCGACGAACTCGAACTGAAGGTCGGCGCGGAAGTCGTTGCGCTCGTCAAGTCGACCGAGGTGTCGATCGCGCGCCTCTGAGCCGGTTTGCCGTGCCGGCGTGCGGGTGGGGCGGTTGCCCGTCCGCGCGGCGGTGGGCGGCGGGTTCAGCCCGCGTTTGCCTCGGTATTCGCCGTCCGGACGAAGTGCTAGGATGGAGCGACATCGATGCCGGAGGCCAACGCATGACCCCCATCCTTTCTCCCGAAGCCATCGAGGCGCTGAAGTGGATCGACCAGTTCGGCGACAGCCGGCCGGTGCCCGCCGCGTTTGACGACGTGGTGTATGCGTTGCTGAACGAAGGGCTGATCTACCAGGCGGCAGCCGGGCGCGTCGATCTGACCGCCGACGGCCGATCCGTTTTGTCCAACGAATACGATTGAGCGCGCGTCGCCGGCCGCCGCGGCGGCCAGGCGCCGTGGCGCGACGGAGCCAGCGATGGAACCGACGGGCAGCGATCTCGGCGATTTCAGCGAGCCGTACCGAGGCTATGAGATCGAGGTGAAGACCGAGCAGGTGTGGGACGGCGAGCACGCGCACTACCGCGTGCTGCAGGACGCCGTCGTGCGGATCGACTGGCGGCTCGTGAAAGTCGACGGGATGCTGCTGACCGAACGACGTGTGATCGAGCGCGTGCTCGACGAGGCGCGGCGCGCGGTGGACGTCGAACTGGGCGGCGGCGCGGCCGCGTAGCCTCGTTACGGTGGCCGGCGCGGCCGTGCGGCCCGCGTTGCGGTAAAATCACGGGTTGCCTCTCGCGCTGCTTGCTGCCCCGAATTCCATGTCCGCACCGTCTACGCTTCCTCCCCGCCGCGTTTCCGTGGCGCCCATGCTCGACTGGACCGATCGTCATTGCCGCTCGTTCCATCGCACGCTGACGCGCGACACGTGGCTGTATACGGAAATGATCACGACGGGCGCGCTGCTGTTCGGCGACGCGCAGCGGCATCTCGCGTTCACGCCGAACGAATCGCCGGTCGCGCTGCAACTCGGCGGCAGCGAACCGGACGATCTCGCCCGCGCCGCGAAGCTCGGCGAGCAGTGGGGCTACGACGAGATCAACCTGAATTGCGGGTGCCCGTCCGAGCGCGTGCAGCGCGGCGCATTCGGTGCGTGCCTGATGAACGAGCCGCAACTCGTCGCCGACTGCGTGAAGGCGATGCGCGATGCGGTGTCGGTGCCCGTGACGGTCAAGCACCGGATCGGGGTCGACGCAGTGGAGGACTATGCATTTGTGCGCGACTTCGTCGGCACGGTTGCGCAGGCAGGCTGCGACACGTTCATCGTGCATGCCCGCAATGCGATCCTGAAAGGGCTGTCGCCGAAGGAGAACCGCGAGATCCCGCCGCTCAAGTACGACTATGCGTATCGGCTGAAGCGCGATTTCCCGGCGCTGGAGATCGTGATCAACGGCGGGATCAAGACGCTCGACGAGGTGGCGGAGCATCTCGAGCACGTTGACGGCGTGATGCTCGGCCGCGAGGCGTATCACAACCCGTACGTGCTCGCGGGCGTCGATGCGCGCTTTTGCGGATCGACTGCGCCGGCGCCGACGCGCGAAGAGGCCGAGGCGAAGCTGATCGAATATTGCGCGGCGGAGTTGAAGCGCGGCACCTATCTCGGCGCGATCGTCCGGCACGCGCTCGGGCTGTATCGCGGTGTCGCGGGCGCACGTGGCTGGCGGCGCGTGCTGTCGGACAACAAGAAGCTCGCGCGCGGCGATCTGAGCGTGTTCGACGAGGCGCGCACGCATCTGAACGACGCTATCGAAAATTTTGAAAAAAATGCTTTGCAAGATGGAAAAGTGTTCGTATAATCTTGTTCTTCGCTGCTGAACACGAAACGAAACAGCGAAGACGCAAAGCAGTATCAGTGGTGGCTGTAGCTCAGTTGGTAGAGTCCAGGATTGTGATTCCTGTTGTCGTGGGTTCGAGTCCCATCAGCCACCCCAAAGAATTCCTAGCGGTATCAAGTTGTTGAAAACGGCACTGTCCTTCAGGACAGTGCCGTTTTTGTTTTGGCATTCCCGAATTGGGAATTGCGCGCGGTAACGCTTTACGAGCTATGTGAAGTCGCAGGGGCGGGCGGTCGTCGCCGGACGCATGCCGATCCCGCAACGCACCGGGTCCGCCTTTGCCGGGTCACGAATACGTGCGCCGGCTCCCAGTGCCGAGTCCGTCGCGCGGCAGCGGTGCGCTGCCGGAAACGGCTCGCGGCCGAGCAGTCGCTTCTCGTCACGCCGTTGAAGCCGCGCGCGTCAGCCGACGCAAACGAACCGAACCGGGCCTGGGACCCGCGGCGAAGCCAGACAGCGCCCCTCATCGAGCGGAGTTTGACCCGCGGCGGTCGCCGTCCTAGTTGTCTTGAACGGCCGCGTCACCGGTCTGGGCAATCTTGGATAGCACGCGCTTCTGATATGCATACCAGGACATCAGGCAGTCTTTATCGCGGCAATTTTTTTCTCGAAAGTTCCATTGCCGCCTCGTTCTATTATTGAACGCCGTTTTGTCTACCGCGGCCTCCTTGGCCTGACGGTACGTGTCGGCGAGATCGCGGTCAGCTGCCGCCAAATCCGGATCGTGACAAATCAGAAACTCTGGAATCGACTTCGCCTTGCTGCAGTCGAAGCTCGTTTGCTGGACGGGGCCGTTGGCAGAGTCATGCTGAGCGTCGGTGGCGGGTGTGGTCGTGGTCGGTGGTTGCGGCACTTGCGATGACGATGCTGCACCGACCGGAGCCTGGCTCACGGTCTGACTTGGCGCTCTCTGGCCGAACGGAATCAGTTGCCCGGCTACGGCATCTTCCACCATTCCATTCAACAGGGATCCCGGCGCAACACGTATGGTTTCCGTCTTTACCACCATATCTCCGGCCATAGTCTGCGATTTTGCGAATTCACAGGGCGCTTGACACGCGACGCGCGTCGAGAAATTCGGATTATCTTCGTCGATCAACAGCAGGATGTACGTGCCGTCGCGAAGGCCGACGTATCGCATCATGACCAAAGGCTTGGCCGTCTTTCCGGCACGAATATCATCTTCGCTTAGGCCCGGCTCGTAACCATAAGTCCCGTCCTGATTGATGGCGTAATTATGCCGAGGCGCGGGCGGGGCAGTGGTGGTCGTTTGCGTCGGAGAAACCTGAGAGGCCGGGGCAGTGTCACTGGCCGCGGCAGGTGCCGCCGTTGTGGTTGCCGAATGAGTGTTGTCCTGCTTCGAATTACATCCCGCGAGAGCTGCAACGACAAGCAGCACAGGGCCAATATGTTTCATGGTCTTCCTCGTTTCTTGTTTGATTTAGTATTTCCATTGCGACTAGCAGATTTCGCTGCACGCACATGCGCCTAAGGTGCGCTTGCGAGTCGATCATGTCAGTCGGCCGCGGGCATCGCAAGCGGCCCATCGCATAGCCGAGCCCGGTACCTACGGTCTGGTTCAAGGTTATTTGTTTTGTTAACTAATTTGATGCTAAATCAGTATGCCGGTGTTGACTTGGATCAGTCGGTGGCTGAAGGTGTCAAATCAGCGTTTTTTTCTGATGGACACAAACGGGGAAGCAGCACGATCACTTTTGGCGCCCCCATTTTCAGCATGAATTAGCCGCCGCAATATCACCGCCAATTCCACCGCGGTTTATTCTGTCGATATCCGACACGAGGTTTATGGAGGGACGAGCGCCTTGGAATATGCCGAAAACGGACCGAACGGCGGGCACCCGAGCGAGGCGATCGCCATGGTTTCAGCGGAGGAGCGCTACCGCTCGCTGGTCGACGCAATCCGCGACTATGCGATTTTTCTGCTGGACCCGACCGGGCATGTCGCCAGCTGGAACGCCGGCGCGGAGCGTATCAAAGGCTATCGCGCCGACGAGATCATCGGCCAGCACTTCTCGGTCTTTTACCCATCCGACGCGCAACAGCGCGGCTATCCGGCGGAAGAACTCGCTCGCGCCGTCACGCTCGGACGCTGGGAGGACGAAGGGTGGCGCATACGCCGCGATGGTTCGAGGTTCTGGGCCAACGTCGTCATTACGCCGCTGCGAGACCGCGAGGGCATGCTGGTCGGCTTCGCGAAAGTCACGCGCGACCTGACCGAGCGCCGCAGCAATGAAGAGAGACTGCGTCAGAGCGAAGAGCGCTTGCGTTTGCTGATGGACGCGGTCGAGGATGCCGTTTTCATGCTCGACCCGGACGGTCACATCACCAGCTGGAACGCCGGTGCGAAGCGGCTCAAAGGTTTCGAACCGGCGGAGATCATCGGCCACCACGTGTCGCGTTTCTATCCGGCGGAAGACATCGCGGCGCGCAAGCCGGAGAGGGAACTGGCGACCGCGGCCGCACAGGGCCGGGTGGAGGACGAGGGCTGGCGGCTGCACAAAGACGGATCGCGTTTCTGGGCCAACGTCGTGATTACGGCGGTCTACGGTCCGGCCGGCAAATTGCTGGGCTTCGCGAAAGTCACGCGCGACATGACCGAGCGTAATCGCCTGAAGCAACTGGAGTACGCAAGCGAACTCGCGTCGCGTATCGAGACGGCCCGCGAGGAAGAAAAGAAGCGGATCTCGCGAGAACTGCACGACGACCTCGGCCAACAACTGACGGCGCTGAAGATGGGCCTGAACAGGCTCGTGACGCAGGATGACGCGACGCCGAGTGCCCAAGCGGCCCAGCTCGCCGACAGCATGCGCGCCGCGCTCGACCGCGCGATCCTGTCGGTGCGGCGCTTGTCGGCCGGCTTGCGGCCGGCGATCCTGGACGATCTCGGCCTGCTTCCCGCGCTCGAGTGGCTGGTGGACGACTTTCGGCAACGCTCCGGCTTGCGGGTGCTGTTCCACACAGAGCGTTGCGATGTGAGATTCACGGACGCCGCGTCGACGGCGTTGTTCCGCATCGTCCAGGAGGCGCTCACGAACATTGCGCGGCACGCATGGAATCCGACCGAAGTCCGGATCGCATTCCGTTGCACGGAATCGCAATGCGACCTGTCGATCGAGGACGACGGCGAGCCGGCCCCGTCAACCGAGCGCCCGCCGGCTGCGGTTCACTCGTCGGGGCTCGCCGGCATTCGCGATCGCGTGCGACGGCTTGGCGGCACGAGCGTCGCGGAGCCTTTACCGTCGCGGGGCTTCGGCATCAGTCTGTCGGTCCCGCGCAGATCGGTCACGACCGACTGAGGCCAACGGCACAACGTCGTCGTGCCGTGCTCCAGGACGTCGAGATCGAACCGGCCGCCACTACCGACCCGATCGAACGTCACATACCGCAATAGCGCGCGAGCAAATCCGCTTCCGTCTCATGCACCTCCACCGGCACGCGCGTCGCGCCCGCGTGCGCCAGATAGCGCGCGCGATGCTGCCCGTTCCGGAACGACGCAACGCCGGTCTTCGACAGGCCCGGGATGCCGAGCAGCGTCCGCGGCCTCGTCTCGCGGAACGTGATGAACGGCATGTCCGGAATCCGCGCCTTGTCCGGGTCGAGAAATTCGCGAATGCCGGCCGCCTTGCCGGGCGGCCAGTCCTGAACGGACGGCAGCACGTAATCGGTCGTGTCGCGGTCCGCGCACGCGAGCAGCCGACGCAGGTCGATGGTCACGACGCGATGTCGCGAGTCGTCGGATCCGAATACCCGCTTGAGGTGCGTATAGGCGTAGGCGGCGTGTCCGGGCAACGGAACGATCCAGACGTCGACGCCGTCGTGTTGTGCCTGAGCGAGTGTCATGGTTTGCATCGTATTGCGGTGATTTCTGTGGCTCGACCGTCGCAGTGCGGCGGCCTCCGTCCGCAGCGGAATGCGGCGACAGAGGTCACACGAGCAGCTAACGCGCGATCGCCGCCGCGCCGCGCTCGTCGACGCGTTCGCGATCATTCCGAGAATAACGGCACCGTGCGTCCGGAATTTATTCCCACGAGCGAAATTCACACAAGATTCACGCGGTGCAGCGCGCATCCGGACGCGCCGGCACATCGCGGACGCGGCGCGTGCCGCGCGGAGGGAAACAACGGAATTCGCCGACGAAGGGTGCAAGCGTCGTTGTCGACGAGCGCGATCGACACTGGCGCTTGCCGGTTGCAAGGGTGAGTTGTCGCACAGACGGTTGCGCGCGCCACGATCACAATCCGACGGGTTGACCGTTCTCCCCGGCCCGGTCAACGTTTCCCCGCTCGCTCGTGCAGGAGCGGGGACTTTTTGCAGGCCGGCCCGCTCAACCCGCCTGTTCGACGCTCGTTTCCCAACCGTCGTAGTTGCCGCCGAGCGCGCGCACCTCGCGGTTGATCTCGAGCGTATGGCGCGTGATGTCGGCCAGCGCCATCGTCCCTTCGTGCGCGAAGCGCACGGCCGATTTGCCGTCCTCGGTCGGCGCGACCGATTCGACCAGATAGCCCTTCGATTCGGCCCAGTCGGCGAACTGGTGCGCGTCGCTCGGATCGGGGAAGTAGGCCCAGTGCGCCACGCGCCGGCTCACGTCGCCGACGTCGCCTTTTTGCAGCAGGGCGTCGAGCCCGCGCATGTCGCGCATCAATTGCCAGTCGTCGTCGGTCGGGTAGAGCGTGCGCCAGTAGGTCTCCTTGTCCGGATCCTCGTGGTATGCGTATTGAAGTGCGTAGGCCGTCTGGTCGGCCAGCGCGTCGACGATCCCGGCCGCGGTGTCTTCGTCGAACGACACGTAAAACAGGAAATCCTGGTTGTTGTCGACGGTGATGCGGCCGACCTGCACGCCGTTGCGCCCAGTCACCGCGGCGTCCAGCAGCGTCTCGACGCGCGTGAGTTCGGCGAATTCGTCGCTGCCGGGCAGGCCGTCGGGCGTCGGATGCGCGAGCGCGACGCGCACGCTGAGCAGCGACGTGCGCGGGTCGGTCTCGGCGATTTCCGCGAACGCGTGATTGAAGCTGATGAAAGCCTGATGGTCGCCCATTCTGGCCGGGAAGGTTCCCCAGGCGTCGGTCATGTGTTTCTCCGGTGCACGATGGTCTGTTGACGGTTGCAAAGCGTCTCAATGTATCATCGAAAATCGCGTCGGCCGAAGCCGCGCGCGCGGCCGGTCGCAACCGTTTCGAAGGAGAGGTCGATGTCGATGTTCGCGGTGAATGGTGTCCGAATCGATGTGCGCAGCGCGCGGGTGACACACGTGCGCTGGGCGGCCGTCAACCCAACGGACCGCTCGTGGGCCGCAGCGCCCAGCGAGGCGACGGTCGCGGAGGTCGCCCGCGCGCTCGCCGCCGGCGCCGACGTGTTGGCCGTGTTCGACGAAGCGGACGCAACGGCCGTCGGGCCGAGGTTGAAACGCGTGCTGTACCGCGACGCATCCGAAGGGATCGAGCTCGACATCGACGCGACGAACGAGTCGCGCACGCTGCGCGACCTTCCGCAAATCTGACGGCAACTGCGGCGCGCGCCCGCGCTGCGCCGTGCCGTGGCGCACGACGACCCATCCCGCCGCGGCGGCAAACGCGATGCCGCCGGTCTCCAGCGCGCCGTTGGCGCCGCACCGCGCTCGCTGCCCGCGTACGTTGGTGCCGGTCCGGCACGACGCAAAAAAATTTCCGAACCGATGTCGATTTCAGTCGAGCCCGTTCGTCGTGTCATCGGCGGCGGATGCATCGCGCGTCCGTCCCGTTTCCGATACGACAACTCACTGAAGGAGCGACACCCATGGCCACGTCCGTCAAACCGATTCCGGAAGGGATGCGCACGCTGACGCCGCACCTGATCTGCGCCGGCGCAACTGCCGCGATCGAGTTCTACACGCGCGCGTTCAACGCCACCGAACGGTTCCGCCTGATGCTGCCCGACGGCCGGCTCGCGCACGCGTGTCTCGCGATCGGCGATTCGGCGCTGATGCTCGTGGATGAAATGCCCGAGCACGGCGCGGTCGGGCCGAAGGCGCTGAAGGGCACGCCGGTCAGTCTGCATCTGTTCGTGCCGAACGTGGATGCGGCCATCGAGCAGGCCGTCGCGGCCGGCGCGACCCTCCGGGTTCCGGCGGCCGACATGTTCTGGGGCGATCGCTACGGTCAGGTCGAGGATCCGTTCGGTCATCGCTGGTCGATCGCGACCCACCAGCGCGATCTGACGCCCGCGCAGATCGCCGAGGCAATGGCCAGCGCGCCGCCTTGCGGCAGCTGACCGCAGCAGGCAGGCCCCGCGGGGCCGACGCAGCGGGCTGAACGCCGCAGCCCCGGCCGCGCGCCGCCGCGGCATCGGCATCGGCATCGGCAGCGGCGTGCCGGCGCTCAGCCGCCGGTGGCCTTGCCGCGCCGCTTGTCCTCGTACATGCGCCGGTCGGCCGAATCGAGCAGGTCGGCCACCGTGCGATGACGGGCGGGATCGTAAGCGACGTGGCCGACGCTGAAGCGGATCGCGTAACCGCGCGCGTCGTCCGCGTTGCGCCGCTCGAGCGCCTGCTTCACGCGTTCGATCGGCTCGCCGACGTCGGCCGGGTCGATCGCGCTCAACAGCACGACGAACTCGTCGCCGCCGAGCCGGGCGATCACGTCGCTGTCGCGCAGCGTGCCGGTGAGCGTCTGCGCGAACGCCTTCAGTGCACGGTCGCCTTCCGCATGGCCGCAGCGATCGTTGATCGCCTTGAAACCGTTCAGGTCGAAGAACAGCAGTGCCGCTTGCCGGCCCGTGCGCTCGCACAGGCCGAGCACCTGACGCGCGAGAATCTCGAAGCCGCGCCGGTTTGTCAGTTGCGTCAGCTCGTCGGTGGTCGCGAGATGGAGCGCCGCGATTTCGCGTTCGGTCATGTGGGCGAGATCGCCGAGCAGCGCGAGCTCGTCGGCGCACAGCTCACGCGGCCGCGTATCGATCAGGCACAGCGTGCCGACCGGCGCGCCGTTCGGCGCGGCAAGCGGACGGCCTGCGTAGAAGCGAATGCCGGGCTGGCCGGTGACGAGCGGGTTGTCGTGGAAACGATCGTCGTTGAGCGCGTCCTTGACGACCATCGTGTCGTCCGCGAGCAGCGCATGCGCGCAGAACGACACGTCGCGCGAAGTCTGCGTGGCGTCGAGCCCCGGATGACTCTTGAACCACTGGCGGTCCTCATCGACGAGGCTCACGACAGCGATCGGCACGTCGAACAGCCGGCGCGCGAGGCGCGTGATGCGGTCGAAGCGTTCTTCGGGCGGCGTGTCGAGAATCGACAATGAATGGAGTGTGGCGAGCCGGGCCGTCTCGTCGGCCGGTTTGGAAGCAATCTGCATGGGTCTTTGTCTCGGGTGCCGGCATGGGCAGCCGGTCATCGAACGAATGTCGCCTCGCGCGGACACGACGTAGCAGGCGGGCGGCGGTTGCTGCCGAAGGCGCGCCGACGAGCGACTGTGAATCAGTATCGCGCATTCTCCATCGCGCCGCCAGAACGGGCTGGGCGCTCAAGCCGCCCGCTGCGAGGCCGTAAACAGGGGCGAGATCAATCGTTCCGCTATCGCCCCATGGTCCGTTTCCTGTATGTAGGGTATCTCGCGTTTGCGCTGTATCTGCTCTATCCGATGGTCCAGAACACGCTGGCCTTCAGTGCGGGCTGTATCGTCGGCGCGCTGCCGGGCGGTGCGCGCGACGTGCCCAAGCCTTCCGCGAGCGACGCGCACGCGCATCCCGGGCGATGTGTCGCGACGGCGCAGAGCGGTGGACACTCTTCTGCCGAGATCCACTGACGTCGCTCGTTCGTACCGGCTGCGCTAGCGTCGTGCGTGCGGGGCTGGCCATTCGGCCAGGTTGATGCGCGCGCCGTCCACGCGGATCATGGACGACGTCGCGGTGCTTGCCGACTGCGGCGTGCGTGAACGGCCACGGCGATCGCGCCGGTGCGGCGCGTCAATACGATGAGCGATACGGCGTGCCCTGGTCGAAGCGGCTCTGCCAATGCGCGAGGTAGCGCGACGCGAGCTGCGGGTTGTTCCACACCACGACGACGTTCTCCGAATTACGGCTGGCGGCCGACGCGCTGTAATTGAACGAGCCCGTCTCGACATGCTCGGCGTCGATCACGAGGTACTTGTCGTGGTGGATCGCGTACACATCGATCGTGCGTGTCGGGATGCCCGCGTTGACGAGCAGGTTCAATGCCTGCTGGCTGCTTTTCGCGCGGTTGCCCTTGTCGTCCACGACCACCGCGACGTTGACGCCGCGCCGCTTCGCGGCGAGCAGCGCGCGCGTGATCGGCGGCGACGTGAACGAATAGGCGGCCACGCGGATGGAAGTGCGTGCTGCGCCGATCGCCTTCAGCACCAGCGCCTCGGCGCCGCCATCGGGCGAGAACGCCGATTCGACGACCTGCGTGGCGGGCGCTGCATGGGTGGGGGCGGGCAGCAGCTGCGTGACGAAATCGATCGCCTGCTGAAGCAGCGATTCGTTGTGCGTCTTGCCGAACGCGGCGAACGGAGTGGCGAGCAGGGAAGCGGCGAGACAGGCGGCGGCGAGGCGTTGGCGCGACAACATCGTGGACAGCGAATGATTTTGAGACAGCGGGCCGTGAGTGTAACGCAGACAGGGCGGCGCGGCCACGCCCGGATGTGGATGCAACGGACGACGTGGCGGGTGCGGGTACCGGGATCGCCTGCGGCAACGTGCGGCGCCCGGGGCAGCAGGCGGTCCGTAAGCGTACGCACGGCCCATCTGAACGGCGCGCGCCGATGTGATAGCGTTCCTGCTTTCCACTGACGCGACGGGAGCACCATGGAATACCGCACACTCGGCGATTCCGGCATCGAGGTCAGCCTGATCGGCCTGGGCACGATGACTTGGGGCGAGCAGAATTCGGAGCGCGACGCGCACGAGCAGATCGATTACGCGCTCGCGCAGGGCGTGACGCTGATCGATACCGCGGAGATGTACCCGGTGCCGCCGAAGGCCGACACGCAGGGCCGCACCGAGCAGTACATCGGCACCTGGCTCGCGCAACATCGTGCGCAGCGCGCACGCATCGTGCTCGCGACGAAAATCGCCGGCCCGGCGCGACAGCCGCACAACCCGCGTCACATTCGCGGCGAAGGCAATCAGTTCGACCGCAAGAATCTGACCGAGGCGCTCGATGGCAGCCTGAAGCGTCTGCAGACCGACTATGTCGACCTGTACCAGCTGCACTGGCCCGATCGCAGCACGACGACGTTCGGCCGTAGCGCGTATCCGTGGATCGACGATGCCTACACGGTGCCGATCGAGGAAACGCTCGGCGTGCTCGCGGGGTTCGTGAAGGCCGGCAAGGTCCGCGCGATCGGCGTATCGAACGAAACGCCGTGGGGCGTCGCGCAGTTCCTGCGCGCGGCCGAGCGGCTCGGGTTGCCGCGCATCGCGAGCATCCAGAATCCGTACAGCCTGCTGAACCGCACGTTCGAGAATGGCCTGTCGGAGTTCGCCCATCGTGACGGCGTCGGTCTGCTCGCGTATTCGCCGCTCGCGTTCGGCTGGCTGTCGGGCAAATACGAGAACGGCGCGCGGCCGGCCGGTGCGCGCATCACGCTGTTCGAGCGCTTTCAGCGTTACAGCAAGCCGCACACCGTTGCCGCGACCTCGCGCTACGTCGCACTCGCGCAGCGCCACCGGTTGTCGCCCGCGCAGCTCGCGCTCGCGTTCGTCAACAGCCGACCGTTCGTGCGCAGCAACCTGATCGGCGCGACGTCGCTCGAGCAGCTGAAGGAGAACATCGGCAGCATCGACGTGAAGCTGTCCGACGAGATCCTCGCCGAAATCGACGCGCTGCACGAATTGCAGCCGAACCCGGCGCCGTAAGCGGCCTCGATCAACGCGCGGCATCGCTATCGATGCTGCGAGGTCGCTTCATGGCGCAGCGTGGTCAGCGCATCCCGAGCCGGATGCGCGCGCTCGGCTGTGCGGCAAGACCGAACGGCGCCAGCCCATCAGGTACAGTCCAGGCGCGAGCTGGTTGCCGGGCGGCGAGCGGCTGCTGCACTTCGCACGGCTGCCTGTTGGAGGTCGAGCACGCGATGAAGGAAATCGGCGCGCTGGAAGTGCTGTATGGCAGCGTGTTGAAGACTGTGTGCCCGGAGGGATTCTCGAGCGAGTTCCTGCCCGGCGCGCTCGCCGCCTTCAAGGCGCGCCGCGCCGGTTTCTCGTTGTGGCGCCCGTGCGCGCTTTTCGCGATCACCTGCTCGACGCGATGAGCGCCACGCCGACCGCGCGCCGCCGGCGACGCCCGGCCGTGAGATAATTGCGAATCCGCCTTCCGTGCCCGTGCGGCTCGCCGAGCCGCATCGCCCCTGTTCGACGCCAAATTGAAGAACCTGATTGTCACCCTCGATCGCGCCGGCGAGTTCGACGAGATCATCGACGTGCGCACGCCGCTCGAGTTCGCCGAGGACCACATCCCCGGCGCGCTGAACGCGCCCGTACTCAGTAACGAGGAGCGCGTGATCGTCGGCACGATGTACCGTCAGGTGTCGCCGTACGAAGCGACGCGGGTCGGCGCGGCGATGGTCGCGCGCAACATCGCGCGGCATCTCGATACCACCTTCGCCGACCGTCCGCGCAACTGGCGGCCGCTGATCTATTGCTGGCGCGGCGGCAAGCGCTCGGGTTCGATGACGGCCTGGTTCAACCTGATCGGCTGGCAGGCGCGCCAGCTCGACGGCGGCTACAAGGCATACCGGCGCTCGGTGTGCGCGACGCTCGATACGCTGCCCGCGCAGTTTCGCTATATCACGCTCGTCGGTCATACGGGTTGCGGCAAGACGCGGCTGCTGAACGCGCTGCGCGCAGAAGGGGCGCAGACGCTCGATCTCGAGGCGCTCGCCCGTCATCGCGGCTCGCTGCTCGGCGCGCTGCCGGGCGTGCCGCAGCCGACGCAGAAGGCGTTCGACTCGGGGCTGGTCGGGACGCTCGAACGTTTCGACCCCGCGTGGCCGGTGTTCGTCGAGTCCGAAAGCCGCAAGATCGGGCTGGTGCAACTGCCGCTCGCCTTGCTCGATGCGTTCCGTGCGGGGCCGTGGGTGCAGGTCGAGGCCGCGCACGACGAGCGCATCGCGTTCCTGCTCGACGACTATGCGCATCTGTTCGACGACCGCGACGCGTTCAAGGCGCAACTCGCGCGGCTGATCGGGCTGCACAGCCGCGAAGAAGTCGCGCACTGGAGCGCGCTGATCGACGCCGATGCGCGCGCCGACCTGTTCCGCGCGCTGATCGACCGGCATTACGATCCTGCCTATGCGCGCACCTATCGTTCGTCGTACGACAGACCGAACCGCGTGCTGACTTTCACGTTCCGGCCGAACGCAGCCGACGCGCGCGATCAGGCGCGCGCGCTGCTCGATGCGCTCGCGCAGGCCGGCCTGCCGGCATCGCCCGCGGGCGATGCGGCGGCGCGTGCCGACACCAATACCAATACCCACAACAACGCAACGACTCCCACACGATGACGACCACACGCTCCCAACCCAGTCCGGCGCTCGGCTGGATGACCTTCCTGCTGATCGCAGTCGCGGGCCTGTTCTACGTGAAATGGTTCCCGTACTACAACAAGGCGTTCGTCGCCGCCGAGCATCACTCGATCGGCAACTCGATCCTGATGGGCACGTCGGCGAGCGCGCCCGAACCGTCGCTGAAGGCGGCGCTCGACTACGCATGGGCGTACGGCAAGGCGATCTGGCAGGCGATGGTGCTGGGCCTGCTGCTCGGTTCGGCCGTGCAGGCGCTGTTGCCCGCGCACTGGGTCGCGCGCGTGCTCGGTCGCAGCGGCTTCGGCAGCGTCGCCGCGGGCGGCCTGCTGTCGCTGCCGGGCATGATGTGCACCTGCTGCGCGGCGCCGGTCGTCGCGGGCCTGCGCGCGCGGCATGCATCGCCGGGCGGTGCGGTCGCGTTCTGGCTCGGCAACACGGTGCTCAATCCGGCCGCGCTGGTGTTCATGGGCTTCGTGCTCGGCTGGCAATGGAGCGCGCTGCGTCTCGTGCTCGGCGTCGCGATGGTGTTCGGGATCGGCTATCTGCTGAACCGCATCGCGCGCCCCGAGGATCGCAGCATCGACGACGCGCAGCTCGCCGCGCTGGCGGCCGAGCAGGCCGCCGCGGGCAATCCGTTCGTCCGCTGGGTGAAGCTGCTCGCGCGCATGGCCGTGCGGCTCGTGCCCGAATACATCGTGCTCGTGCTGCTGCTCGGCGCGGCGCGCGCGTGGCTGTTCCCGCACATCGGTCCGGACATCGGCAACCATCTCGGCTGGATCGTCGCGTTCGCGGTCGCCGGTACGCTGTTCGTGATCCCGACCGCCGGCGAGGTGCCGATCATCCAGGCGATGCTGTCGCTCGGCATGGGCGTCGGCCCGGCCGCCGCGCTGCTGATGACGCTGCCGCCGATCAGCGTGCCGTCGCTCGCGATGCTCGCGCGCTCTTTCAAGCCGTACATGCTGGCGATCGTCTCGGTGCTCGTCGTCGTGTTCGGGGTCGTGAGCGGGCTGCTCGCGATCGCGTTCGGGTTCTGACCGGCGGCCGGCGCCGTATTGGCGGATGCTCGCTGCTGCCGCCGCTGTCACCGCAGTAGCCGCGCGCGACAGCCGCCCATGCGGACCAGCGAGCCGGCCGTGTGCGCGTGCCCGGTGACCGGCCGGCCGGCGCGCCGCCCGCGCCTCGTATTCACCCGGCGCCGCCGCTACACGCGTGCGGTGCCCTTTACAAGAAGCAAACAGGAAAACGCATGACCCAACCGAAGATTCATCCTCGACTCGAAAAGGCGCTGACGCGCGGCGATCTCGCGATCCGCCAGGCCAATTCCGCACGCGCCACGGCCGTGCTGAACGCGCTCGGCACGATGATCATCGAAGCGTCCGCCACGATCGGCGTCGAAGCGAGCATCGAGATTCCGCACGGCGATCGCATCTACGACCCGGTCAACGGGCTGTGGCCGCAAAAGATGCTGGTGTCGTTCGACGGTCCGGTAGCCGAGGCCGACGCGGAGGAATTGCGCGCGGTCTATCTGATCGCCGACGATCCCGGCACGCAGTTCCGCGTCGAGTGGCATCGCGCGGACGGCAAGCTCGGTCGTCAGGAAGGCGGCCCGCTGGCGACCGTCGCGTTCCTGACCGACGTCGAAATTCCGTGGAGCGACGACGACGAGTGACGTCGTCGTCGGCTCGGCACACCGGCCGGCGCGGTATGCGCGTGCGCGTCAGCGCATCATCCGCCGCCGGAACAGCCACGCCGACACCACGAAGCCGCTGAGCGCATAGGCGGCGAGCACCGCGACGTGCAGCCCGACGTCGGTTGCCGGCCGGCCGAGCATCGCGGGCCGGATCAGTTCGACCGCGTTCGCGAGCGGCAGCAGATGCGCGGCGTGCTGCGCGAGCGGCGGCAACTGCGTGATCGGGAAGAACACGCCGGACAGCAGCAGCATCGGCGTCAGCACGAGCGTCTGGTAGAACATGAAGAAGTCGTAGGACGGCGCGAGCGCGGTGACGATCATCGCGGTGCTCGCGAACGCGAGGCCGGCGAGCGCGATCACCGGCAGCGCCGCGAGCATCGACGGAAACCGCGCATAGCCGAGCAGGCCGGCGACCAGCATGATCGCGGCGCCCGACAACAGCGCCTTGCTCGCGCCCCAGACGATCTCCCCGAGCACGATGTCGCCGAGCGCGAGCGGCGTGTGCATGATCGCTTCCCACGTGCGCTGCACGTGCATGCGCGAGAAGCCCGAATACATCGACTCGAAGCTCGCGGACATCATCACGCTCGAACCGACCGTGCCGGCCGCGAGGAACGCGATATACGACACGCCGTCGACGTGCCCGAGCATCAGCCCCAGCCCGAATCCCAGCCCGAACAGGTAGATCATCGGATCGGCGAGATTGCCGAACAGCGACGCGAGCGCGAGCTTTCGCCACACCAGATAATTGCGCCGCCACACCGCGATCCAGTTGGTCGCATTCGCGGGCAGCGCGATCGCGAAGCGCGTTTCGCGCGGCGGGGCGGACGATGCGGAGGCGGAATAGTTGCGAACGTCCATGGTCGGTCAGTCCTGCATTTCGCGGCCCGTGAGCCGCAGGAACACGTCTTCCAGATTGGCCGGACGGTGCAGATAGCGCAATCCCGCACGGCCTTTGAGTCGCGCGGCGAGCGGTTCGGGGTCGCTCACGTAGCAGAACAGCGTTTCGCCGCTGATCTCGGTGCGCTCGGCGAACGACGCCACCTCGTCGCGCAGCGCGACCGGATCCGGCCCGTAGATCTCGATCACGTCGCACCCGATCTCCGACTCGATCAGCGTGTGCGGCGCGCCTTCGGCGATCTTGCGGCCTTCCTCGATCACGCACAGCCGATCGCACAGGCGCTCGGCTTCTTCCATGAAGTGCGTCGTGATCAGGATCGTCTTGCCGCGCGCGAGCAGCGAGCGCAAGCGCTCCCACATCAGGTGCCGCGCCTGCGGATCGAGGCCGGTCGTCGGCTCGTCGAGCACCAGCACGTCGGGATCGTTCACGAGCGCCCGCGCGAGCGTCAGGCGCCGCTTCATGCCGCCCGACAACTCGCCGACGCGCGCGTCCGCCTTGTTCTCCAGCTTCGCGAATTCGAGCAGCGGCGGCACGAGTGCGCGCGCGGCCGGCGCGGAGATCCCGAAATAGCGGCTGAACACGAGCAGGTTCTCGCGGACCGTGAAGTCCGGATCGAGATTGTCGAATTGCGGCACGACGCCGACGCGCCGGCGCGCATGGCGGGCGCGCGACGGGACCGGCTCGCCGCAGAGCGAAATGGCGCCCGCGTCCGGATAGACGAGGCCGAGCAGCATTTTCAGTGTGGTGGTCTTGCCGGCGCCGTTCGGGCCGAGCAGCCCGTAGCATTCGCCGGCCTCGACGTGGAAGGACAGGTCGTTGACGACGAGTCGGTCGCCATAGCGTTTTTCGACGTTCCGGAAATCGATCGGTGCAACGGACATGGGCAGGGTGTCGTTGTGAACGGGCGCCGCCGCGCCGGCCGGCTCGGCGGATGCCACGCGCCGCATGCGAACGGCTCGGACTGTCGCCGGTCACACGGACATGGCTCGCGTGCCCGCGCTGACGGCATGGACGACCCATTCTAGTGCATCGACCGCGCCGCTTCAGCGCGGGCCTGCGGTTTGCGTCGAAGGCGCACACGAATCGTGCGCTGCATCATTGCCGACGCGCGTGGTGCGGCGAATCAGCGTTTTCCATCCCTTGCGCGTTGGATTGCGGCGCACCATGATGATTGCATAGCGCACGTAGTCGCGACCGGGAGGTTTCATGGCTAGCTACAACAAGATTCTGCTTTGCTACGACGGCACGCTCGAGGGACGCAAGGCACTGCGGTGCGGCGCGAATCTCGCGCTCGACCTGAAGGCGGAAACGCATTTGCTGTCGGTCGTCGACATGCGCTCGAGCATCGCGCAGAGCGCGGGACTGCTGACCGATGTCGCGTGCGGCCGCTTCGAAGAAACCGCGCGCGAGATCCTGCAGGAAGGGGTGAACTGGCTGCGCGAGCGCGGCGTGCAGGCCGAAGGTCATTTTGCGTTCGGCTACCCGATCGACGAAATCGCGAACCTCGCAACCGAGATCGGCGCCGACCTCGTCGTCGTCGGCCATCGCTGTCGTAGCGGATTGTCTAGATGGTGGATGGGGGCCGGCAACACGCTACTGCTCGATCGCGTGAACTGCAGCATCCTCGTCGCATGTTCGTCGGCCCAGGAGCAGAAGGCCGAAATCGCACGCGAGCGCGAGGCGGCTATCGCGAGCGGTAAATAGTGGGCTAATGGCACGAGGATGCACGCGTTTGCCGCATGACCAGCTCGCTGGCTTCGCGATGAGCGCGTGCCGTGTGCCGCATCCGCGGCACCGCCTACCGGCAACGCGCGCTCAGCCGTGCAGGTCGATTGCCGCGAGCTTCCACGTAAACAGGCCGAAGCGGTGGAAAATCGCCGCGTAGCGTGTGCCGTCGGCGCTGCGCTGGTACGTCACGACGAACTCGTCGATATTGCGGTAGCCCGCGCTCGTTTGCTGTGTCCGACCGGGATCGCTCGCGCCGGCTGGGGCGGGAGCTGGCACCGGGACCGAGGTGGCGCCGCTGGCGGCTGCCGGCACGCTCGCTGGACTGCCGGCGCTCGACGGTGGCACAGCCGGCGCGCTGGCTGGCGCGGTGCCTGACGGCGACCTCGACGGCGAGCCGGCCCATTCGGGAGGCCGTTCGCCGGGACTACCGCGCGGCGGGATGCCGCTCATCAACGCTGCAACACCTTCCGGCGTCGCGTACGCGTCGACCAGCGGGCCGATCAACGCAGACCCGATCAACGCGCCCAGCACCGCGAACGGATTGTTCTTCTTCACCGCGTCGATCCGGCGCATCAATTCTTCCGTGACCTGCTGCTTCAGACTGATGCGCAGCGACGGAAAATCGACGTACTCGCTGACCGCCTGCGCATCGCGCGCATCGATTGCCGATTTGAGCCGGCCGAGTGCCACGTATGGCGACGCATATGCGTAACCGATCGCCGCCAGTACGGCGACGATCAGCACGGCGATCAGTAGCGGCTTGAGCCGCCGGACGCGGCCCGCAGATCCAGTCACGATGCCTCCGGTACGGATGGGTTCCGCCCTCAGAGACCGTGGTGCGCTGCCGATCGTTCCTCGGCGATGCAACGGTCGATCATCCGGCAGACGGCGTCGATCGTCCCCACCATGATCAGGCGCGAGCGGCCGTGATAGACGCGCACCGGTGCGCGGCGCGCCGGTTCCGCATGATTCAGGCCGGCATTCAGCGAGACCCGCGCGAATGCGGGCAGCGCCGACGGCAGCAGCGACGCCTGCCGTTCGACTGCGACTTCTTCGCTCACTGCGGGCGCCGCAGCGGACAGCGGCGCGCAGGGCGTGCGGCCGCGCAGGTGACGCAGGCGGCCGAATTGACGGAAAGGCAGCAGACGGGACAGGCGTTCCATGGTGTTCTCCTCAGCGAGACCGATTGTCAGAGTTCGCCCGAGCGGATCAGCCCGACGGCGATGCCTTCCAGCGCAAATTCCGCGCTGCCGGCTTTGACGAAGATGTTTTCGTAATCCGGGTTCTCCGCGATCAGCTCGATGCCGCCGGGACGGCGCATCAGGCGCTTGACGGTGACGTCGTCGCCCAGCCGCGCGACGATGATCTGGCCGTCCTTCGCTTCGGTGCGCTTTTGCACCGCGAGGAGGTCGCCGTCGAGAATGCCGGCGTCGCGCATCGACAGGCCGCGCACCTTCAACAGATAGTCGGGCTTGCTCGTGAAGAGCGCCGGATCGCACGCGTAATGCTGCGAGATGTGTTCCTGCGCAAGGATCGGGCTACCGGCAGCGACGCGGCCGACGAGCGGCAGCGACAACTGCATCAGCCCGGCGTGCGGCAACGTGAACTGGTGCGGCATGTCGTCGATGCCGAGCAGGCGGATGCCGCGCGAGGCGCCTGCCGCCAGCTCGATCACGCCCTTGCGCGCCAGCGCGCGCAGGTGCTCCTCGGCTGCATTCGGCGAGCTGAAGCCCAGTTCGGCGGCGATCTCGGCGCGCGTGGGCGGGAAACCCGAGCGCTCGATCGCGCGGCGGATCAAGTCGAACACTTGCTGCTGACGTGCGGTGAGTTTGGTCATGGCTCAACTGTATGGATAGACAGTGAGCTGTATTTTTATACAGTACTTCGCGAATTTCAAGTGTTACTTGAGGTTCGATGCGATCGCGCCGGTTCCGCCGTCGTTTTGCGACGTCCCGACGCCGGTTCATCCGCCGCAACCGTCCGCCCAGTCTGCGTTAGCACTTTTGAGTATTAAAAAATGAAGAACGATTATTTTTAATAATGTAACCCGTTCGTTAGACTGGCCCGACATCGCAACACCGACGACACTGGAGAACCAATGATGGCGAAGCGCAATACGGGGCTGGGCGGCGCAGCGGGGCGCCTGATCGCAACACTGGCGTTGGGCGCGGCGGCGGCGCTCGGCGTCGCCTCGCACGCATGGGCCGACACGACGTTCCTGAACGTGTCCTACGACCCGACGCGCGAGCTGTACCAGGACTACAACCAGGCGTTCGGCAAGGAATGGAAGGCGAAGACGGGCGAGACGGTCAACTTCAAGCAGTCGCACGGCGGCTCGGGCGCGCAGGCGCGCTCGGTGCTCGACGGGCTGCAGGCCGACGTGGTCACGCTCGCGCTGGCATACGACATCGATGCGCTCGCGAACAAGGGGCTCGTCGCGAAGGACTGGCAGAAGCGCCTGCCGGACAACGCATCGCCGTACACGTCGACGATCGTGTTCCTGGTGCGCAAGGGCAACCCGAAGGGCATCAAGGACTGGGACGATCTGACCAGGCCCGGCATTTCGATCGTCACGCCGAACCCGAAGACCTCGGGCGGCGCGCGCTGGAACTATCTGGCCGCGTGGGCGTACGCGGTGCACAAGCCGGGCGGCAGCGAGCAGAGCGCGAAGGAGTTCGTGACGAAGCTCTACAAGAATGCAGGCGTGCTCGACTCCGGCGCGCGCGGCGCGACGACGAGCTTCGTGCAGCGCGGCATTGGCGACGTGCTGATCGCGTGGGAGAACGAGGCGTTCCTGTCGATCAAGGAATTCGGCACCGACAAGTTCGAGATCGTGGTGCCGTCGGTGAGCATCCTCGCCGAGCCGCCCGTCGCGGTGGTCGACAAGGTGGTCGACAAGAAGGGCACGCGCAAGCTGGCCGAGGCCTACCTGAATTTCCTGTACAGCCCGCAGGGCCAGGAGATCGCCGCGCGCAACTACTACCGGCCGCGCTCGAAGAACGTGCCGGCGGAGCTGACGAAGCAGTTCCCGAAGCTCAAGCTGTACACGGTGGACGACACGTTCGGCGGCTGGACGAATGCGCAGAAGACGCATTTCGCGGACGGCGGCGTGTTCGATTCGATCTACAAGCCGCAATAACGCCACGCAGTAACGACACGCAGCATACGATAACGACAGCGGCGCGCCACGACAGCGCGCCGCATACCCGACGGGCCGGCGCGCGATTCCGAGCGCCGGCATATGCGTCGGGCCCATGAGCAGCATCGACCCAGCAAGAGCATCCGATGACGACGTACATCTTTCGCAAGCCGAGCGCGCTGCCCGGTTTCGGCGTGACGCTCGGCATCACGGTGGCGTATTTGAGCCTCGTGGTGCTGATTCCGCTCGCCGCCACATTTCTCAAGACCGCGACCTTGTCGTGGGACCAGTTCGTCGCGGCCGTCACGTCGCCGCGCGTGCTCGCGTCGTACCGGCTGACGTTTTCGGCCGCACTCGGCGGCGCGTTGATCAACGCCGTGTTCGGCTTTCTCGTCGCGTGGGTGCTGGTGCGCTACACGTTCCCGTTCAAGCGCGTCGTCGATGCGATCGTCGACCTGCCGTTCGCGCTGCCGACGTCCGTCGCGGGCATCTCGCTCGCGGCCGTCTACGCGACTAACGGCTGGGTCGGCCAGTATCTCGCGCCGCTCGGCATCAAGATCGCGTTCACGCCGGCCGGCGTGCTGGTCGCGTTGACGTTCATCGGGCTGCCGTTCGTCGTGCGCACCGTGCAGCCCGTGCTCGAGGATTTCGAGCGCGAGCAGGAGGAGGCCGCCGCATGCCTCGGCGCGTCGCGCTGGCTCACGTTCCGCCGCGTCGTGCTGCCGGCCGTGCTGCCCGCGCTGCTCACCGGCTTCGCGCTCGCGTTCGCGCGCGCGCTCGGCGAGTACGGGTCGGTGATCTTCATCGCCGGCAACGTGCCGATGAAGTCCGAGATCACGTCGCTGCTGATCATCACGAAGCTCGAGCAGTACGACTACGCGGGCGCGACCGCGCTGGCGGTCGTGATGCTGGTCGTGTCGTTCCTGATGCTGCTGCTGATCAACACGCTGCAGTGGTATCTGCAGCGCCGCACGAGCCGGGGCGCGAGCGCGCCCGTCGCGGTGGCCGCGAGCGCCGCGGGAGGTGCGCAATGAGCCGCCAGTCCAGCATCGTGTCGAACAACCATGCCGCCGCGCACGCCCGCGCGGCGACGCGGCTCGATCCCGTGACCGAGCCGCGCGCCGTGCGCTGGCTGCTGATCGGCGTCGCGCTCGCGTTCCTCGCGTTCTTCCTCGTCGTGCCGCTCGCTGCGGTGTTCTTCGAGGCGCTGCGCAAGGGCGTCGGCTTCTATCTCGAATCGCTCGCAGATCCGGACGCGTGGTCGGCGATCAGGCTGACGCTGACGGTCGCCGTGATCGCGGTACCGCTCAATCTCGTGTTCGGCGTGTGCGCGTCGTGGGCGATCGCGAAGTTCGAGTTCCGCGGCAAGGCGTTGCTGACCACGCTGATCGACCTGCCGTTCTCCGTGTCGCCGGTGATCTCCGGGCTCGTCTACGTGCTGTTGTTCGGTGCGCAGGGCTGGCTCGGGCCGTGGCTGCAGGACCACGACGTGCAGATCATCTTCGCGGTGCCGGGCATCGTGCTCGCGACGATCTTCGTCACCTTCCCGTTCGTCGCGCGCGAGCTGATCCCGCTGATGCAGGCGCAGGGCAGCGACGAGGAGGAAGCCGCGCGCGTGCTCGGCGCGTCGGGCTGGCAGATCTTCCGGCGCGTGACGTTGCCGAACGTGAAGTGGGGTCTGCTGTACGGCGTGATCCTCTGCAATGCGCGCGCGATGGGCGAGTTCGGCGCGGTGTCGGTCGTGTCCGGCCACATCCGCGGCGTGACCGACACGATGCCGCTGCACGTCGAGATCCTGTACAACGAATACAACTTCGCGGCGGCGTTCGCGGTGGCGTCGGTGCTTGCGCTGCTCGCGCTCGTCACGCTCGCGCTGAAGCTGCTCGCCGAGCGTCACCTCGCCGCCGAACTGGCCGGGGCACGCGACGACGTTCCCGCTCATGCCGGCCCCGTCGCGGCCGTTTCGTCGAAATCGTAAAGAGGCAAACAGAATGGGTATCACCGTCCGTCATCTTCAGAAGCGCTTCGGCGATTTCACCGCGCTCGACAACGTGTCGCTCGATTTCCCGCCGGGCGAGCTCGTCGCGCTGCTCGGGCCGTCCGGCTGCGGCAAGACCACGCTGCTGCGCGTGATCGCGGGCCTCGAGCACGCGGACGCCGGCCAGGTCCTGCTGCAGGGCCTCGACGTCGCGTCGGTCGGCGCGCGCGATCGCCAGGTCGGCTTCGTGTTCCAGCATTACGCGCTGTTCCGCCACATGACCGTGTTCGAGAACGTTGCCTTCGGCCTGCGCGTGAAGCCGCGCCGCGAACGCCCGTCGGAAACGGTGATTCGCGACAAGGTGCACGAGCTGCTGAAGCTCGTGCAGCTCGACTGGCTCGCGCAGCGCTATCCGTCCGAACTGTCGGGCGGCCAGCGCCAGCGCATCGCGCTGGCTCGCGCGCTCGCGGTGGAGCCGAAGGTGCTGCTGCTCGACGAGCCGTTCGGCGCGCTCGACGCGAAGGTGCGCAAGGAACTGCGCAGCTGGCTGCGGCGCCTGCACGACGACCTGCACATCTCGACGATCTTCGTCACGCACGACCAGGAGGAGGCGCTCGAGGTGGCCGATCGCATCGTCGTGCTGAACCGCGGTCACGTCGAGCAGGTCGGCAGCCCGCAGGACGTCTACGACCATCCGCAAAGCGCGTTCGTCTACGAATTCCTCGGCGCGGCGAACCGGCTGCCGGGCACGGTCGCCGCGCGCGGTTTCGTCGCCGATGGCGCGGCGGCGTCGATCGCGGTCGACGCCGATTTCGCGGGCCCCGCACACGCCTACGTGCGGCCGCACGACCTGCAGCTGTGGCCGGTGGGCGGCGGCCATCGCGACGGCATCGCGGTGGACGTGCGCCGCGTGATTCCGCTCGGCGGCTCGGTGCGCGTCGAGCTGGAGGCGCGCACGGGCGGGGCGCTGGAAGCCGAGCTCGATCGCGACGCGTGGCGTGCGCTCGCGCTGCAGGTCGGCGACGGCGCGACGGCCGTGCCGCGCGCGCTGCGGGTCTTTCCCGCACACTGACGCCCGAACCCGGTCATGAGAAGAGGGCGGATACCGCTCCCGATCGATCTTCGAACAACGACAGCCCAAGAGGCATACCCATGAATTTTCAGCAATTGCGCTTCGTGCGCGAGGCCGTGCGCCAGAACATGAACCTGACCGAAGTCGCGAACGTGCTGTACACGTCGCAGTCGGGCGTGTCGAAGCAGATCAAGGATCTCGAGGACGAGCTGGGCGTCGACATCTTCATCCGGCGCGGCAAGCGGCTCACCGGCCTCACCGAGCCGGGCAAGGCCGTGCACCAGCTGATCGAGCGGATGCTGCTCGACGCCGAGAACCTGCGGCGCGTCGCGCGCCAGTTCGCCGATCAGGACAGCGGCCACCTCGTCGTCGCGACGACGCACACGCAGGCGCGCTACGCGCTGCCGAAGGTGATCCGCCAGTTCACCGAAGTGTTCCCGAAGGTGCATCTCGCGCTGCGCCAGGGTAGCCCGCAGCAGATCGCGCAGATGATCCTGAACGGCGAAGCCGATCTCGGCATCTCGACCGAGGCGCTCGACCGCTATCCGGACATCGTCACGTTCCCGTGCTATTCGTGGCACCACACGGTCGTCGTGCCCAAAGGGCATCCGCTCGTCGGACGCGAGCATCTGACGCTCGACGAGATCGCCGAATATCCGATCATCACCTACGACCAGGATTTCACCGGCCGCTCGCACATCGACCAGGCGTTCGCGCAGGCCGGCGCGGTGCCCGACGTCGTGCTGACCGCGATCGATGCTGACGTCATCAAGACTTACGTCGAGCTCGGGATGGGGATCGGCGTGGTCGCGGCGATGGCGTTCGATCCGCAGCGCGACACGGGGCTCGTCGCGCTCGACACGCAGCACCTGTTCGAGGCGAGCACGACCCGCGTCGGGCTGCGCAAAGGCGCGTTCCTGCGCGCCTATGCGTACCGCCTGATCGAGATGTTCGCGCCGCAGTTGAACGAAGCCGAGATCGCGGCGCAGTTGCGCGAGGCGGTGTAACTGGCGGCGAAGTGAAGGGCGGCAGGCGCTCGCCTGCCTGTCGCTCCCTACGGCCGCGCGACGACGCGGCATCGCGTGGTCCGGCCGGCCGGGCGCGGCTGACGGTGCGCTGCCGCGATTCACGCGACGGTCTGAAGCGCATCGCCTCGGCTGGAGGGGGCGCATCCGCCACATCTGGAAACACCGCGCCGGCAAGTCCTGCCGCAACGTACCGCCGCAGCATAACCAGCCATCGCGGCGTAACGCACCCCAGCCCGCTCAGAACAAACCCTTAAATAGCGATCGCCCGGGTTGCGCGCCGAACCGAAACGGTACAGCATAGCCGTCACTCCGCCGGCTTCCCGCCGGCGGTGGCGCGTCGACGACAGCGCGCGCCAGGCAGTCGGCCGTCTGCCCCGTTTCCATTTCGTGATACCGACAAGCAGCATCGATGGCCAATGTCCGGTTCATGTAGCGCAAACGTTTGCTTGCATTAAAACAACAGCCAAACAAAACAATCCGGCCCGCCGGGCCGATCGCCAGGAGATGAGTATGAAGGTCCTGTTTCGCCGTCGCTTCCTGACCGCCGCGCTCGCCGCCGTCGCGGTCGCCGCCACCCCGGCCGCGTATGCGCAGTCTGCGGCCAAGCCGAAGGTCGCGCTGGTGATGAAGTCGCTCGCCAACGAGTTCTTCCTGACGATGGAAAACGGCGCGAAGGAATACCAGAAGCACAACGCCGGCCAGTTCGACCTGATCACGAACGGCATCAAGGACGAGACCGACACCGCCAACCAGATCCGCATCGTCGAGCAGATGATCGTGTCGAAGGTCGACGCGATCGTGCTCGCGCCGGCCGATTCGAAGGCGCTCGTGCCGGTGGTGAAGAAGGCGGTCGACGCGGGCATCGTCGTCGTGAACATCGACAACCGGCTCGATCCCGACGTGCTGAAGTCGAAGAACCTGAACGTGCCGTTCGTCGGCCCCGACAACCGCAAGGGCGCGCGCAAGGTCGGCGACTACCTCGCGAAGAGGCTCAAGGCGGGCGACCAGGTCGGCATCGTCGAAGGCGTGTCGACGACCACCAACGCGCAGCAGCGCACGGCCGGCTTCCAGGATGCGATGAAGGCGGGCGGCATGAAGGTCGTGTCGGTGCAGTCGGGCGAATGGGAGATCGACAAGGGCAACGCGGTCGCGTCCGCGATGCTCAACGAATACCCGAACCTGCGCGCGCTCCTGTGCGGCAACGACAACATGGCGATCGGCGCCGTGTCGGCGGTGCGGGCGGCGGGCAAGCAGGGCAAGGTGCTGGTGGTCGGCTACGACAACATCAACGCGATCAAGCCGATGCTGAAGGACGGCCGCGTGCTCGCGACCGCCGACCAGTACGCGGCGAAGCAGGCGGTGTTCGGCATCGACACGGCGCTGAAGGCCATCGCCGAGCATCGCAAGCAGTCTGAGCTGTCCGGCGTGGTCGAGACGCCGGTCGACCTCGTCACCAAGTGACCGAGTGACCACGTGACGCCGCACCGATGACGGCCGCCGTCCCTCAAGAATTCCGGGCGGCGGCCGTTATCTGGAGTGAGCGCGATCACGGCCACGGCATACCCATGCACTTGTGAGCGTCATAACCGCACGCCGCGGGCGCGCGGCCGCAACCAGGATCGCGATGGAACCGACCTTCCAACCTTCCCGTCCAGTCGTCCCCGTGCTCGCCGTATCCGGCGTGGGCAAGACCTACGCCGAACCGGTGCTCGCCGACGTCACGCTGACGCTCGCGGCGGGCCAGGCGCTCGCGCTGACCGGCGAGAACGGCGCGGGCAAGAGCACGCTGTCGAAGATCATCGGCGGGCTGGTCGAGCCGACGACCGGCACGATGCAGCTCGGCGGCGACGCGTATGCGCCGGCCAGCCGCACGCAGGCCGAGGCGCTCGGCGTGCGCATGGTGATGCAGGAGCTGAACCTGCTGCCGACGCTGACGGTCGCCGAGAACCTGTTTCTGAACCGGCTGCCGCGGCGCTTCGGCATCATCGACCGCGCGCGGCTGCGCGCCGATGCGCGGGCCGCGATGGCGCAGGTCGGGCTCGACGCGATCGATCCCGATACGCCGGTCGGCGCGCTCGGCATCGGCCATCAACAGATGGTCGAGATCGCGCGCAACCTGATCGGCGACTGTCGCGTGCTGATCCTCGACGAGCCGACCGCGATGCTGACCGCGCGCGAGGTCGAACTGCTGTTCGAGCAGATCGACCGCTTGAAGGCGCGCGGCGTCGCGATCGTCTATATCTCGCACCGGCTCGAGGAGCTCGCGCGCGTTGCCGAGCGGGTCGCGGTGCTGCGCGATGGCCGGCTCGTGCACGTCGGCGACATGGCCGCGATCAGCGCCGACGGGCTCGTCACGCTGATGGTTGGCCGCGAGCTCGGCGAGCACATCGATCTCGGCGCGCGCCGGATCGGCGCGCCGCGCCTCGTCGTGTCGGGCATGACGCGCGGCACGGCCGTGCAGGACGTGTCGCTCGAAGTGCGCGCCGGCGACATCTTCGGCATCTCCGGGCTGATCGGCGCGGGGCGCACCGAATTGCTGCGGCTGATCTACGGCGCGGACACGCCCGATACGGGCATGATCGCGGTCGGCGAACCGCCGCAGCCGGTGCGCATCCAGTCGCCGGTCGACGCGGTCGCGCACGGCATCGCGCTGATCACCGAGGACCGCAAGGGCGAAGGGCTGCTGCTCACGCAATCGGTCGCCTCCAACGTGTCGCTCGGCCAGCTCGATCGGCTCGCGCGCGGCGGCGTCGTCGATACGGCGCGCGAAACGGCGCTCGCCGAGCAGCAGATCGACGCGTTGCGGATCCGCACGCACGGCGCGGCGCAGCCAGTCGGCGAACTGTCGGGCGGCAACCAGCAGAAGGTCGTGATCGGCCGCTGGCTCGCACGTGACATGGGCGTGCTGCTGTTCGACGAGCCGACGCGCGGCATCGACGTCGGCGCGAAGTTCGAGATCTACACGCTGATGGGCGCGCTGGCGCGCGACGGCCGCGCGCTGGTGGTCGTATCGAGCGACCTGCGCGAGCTGATGCTGATCTGCGACCGGATCGGCGTGATGTCGGCCGGCCGCATGACCGCCGTGTTCGAACGCGGCAACTGGACTCAGGATGCGCTGCTGGCCGCCGCGTTCGCCGGCTTCGGCCGCGACGCGTTGCCGGACGGCACGCAGCATCCGGATGCGGGAGCGGCGCCGCGCGCGGCTTCCGCGGTTTCGACCACAGGACCACACTCATGACCCAGCCTCCCGTATCTCCGAGCGACGCAGGCGCACAGCAGGACCTGACCGGGCGCCGCGCGCGCACGCTGTCCGGCACACGGCTCGGCGTCTCGAACTACCTCGGGCTCGCCGGTGCGCTCGTCGCGATGGTCGCGCTGTTTTCGGCGCTGAGCTCGCACTTCCTGACCTACGACACGTTCAGCACGATCGCGAACCAGATCCCCGATCTCGTCGTGATGTCGGTCGGCATGACGTTCGTGCTGATCATCGCCGGCATCGACCTGTCGGTCGGCTCCGTCCTGGCGCTGGCCGCGTCGATGGTCAGCGTGGCCGCGCTGAAATGGCAGTGGGCGCCGTTGCCCGCCGCGCTGAGCGGCATCGCGGTCGCCACCGTGACCGGCTCGCTGACGGGCGCGGTGACGGTCGGCTGGCGGATTCCGTCGTTCATCGTGTCGCTCGGCGTGCTGGAAGGCGCGCGCGGGCTCGCGTACCAGCTGACGAATTCGCGCACCGCGTATATTGGCGACGCATTCGATTTCCTGTCGAACCCGATCGCGCTCGGCATTTCGCCGGCGTTCCTGATCGCGGTCGCGGTGATGATCGCCGCGCAGTTCGTGCTGACACGCACCGTGTTCGGACGCTATCTGGTCGGAATCGGCACGAACGAAGAAGCCGTGCGGCTGGCAGGGGTTAACCCGCGGCCGTATAAAATCCTCGTATTCGCATTGATGGGCGCGCTTGCCGGGCTCGCGTCGCTGTTCCAGATTTCGCGGCTCGAAGCGGCGGACCCGAACGCGGGCGTGGGCCTCGAGCTGCAGGTGATCGCGGCCGTCGTGATCGGCGGCACGAGCCTGATGGGCGGGCGCGGCTCGGTGATCAGCACGTTCTTCGGCGTTTTGATCATCTCCGTGCTGGCGGCGGGGCTTGCGCAGATCGGCGCGAACGAGCCCACCAAACGGATCATCACGGGGGCGGTGATCGTGGTGGCCGTCGTGCTCGACACGTATCGCAGCCGGCGCTCGCGCGCACGGTAGAACAACATGGAACGCAGACCAAAGAGAAACGGGATATGGCGACGATCAAGGATGTAGCGGCCATGGCGGGCGTGTCGTTTACGACCGTCTCGCACGTAGTGAACAATTCGCGGCCGGTGTCCGCGGATGTGCGCGCGAAGGTCGAAGGCGCGATTCGCGAGCTGAACTACGTGCCGTCGGCCGTAGCGCGCTCGCTGAAGGCGCGCGCGACGGCGACCATCGGCCTCGTCGTGCCGAACAGCACGAATCCGTATTTCGCGGAGCTTGCACGCGGCATCGAGGATCAATGCGCGGCGAACGGCTATTGCGTGTTCTTCTGCAACTCGGACGACGATCCGGTGAAGCAGCGCAACTACCTGCGCGTGCTGCAGGAAAAGCGCATCGACGGGCTGATCGTCGCATCGGCCGGCGAGGACGCCGTGCTCGCGCAGACGCTCGCCGATTCGCAAGCGCCGCTCGTCGTCGTCGATCGCAACATCGAGGGGCTGCCAGCCGACCTCGTGCAGATCGACCACGAGCGCGGCGCGTATCTGGCCACGCGGCATCTGCTCGAGCTCGGCCACGCGAAGATCGGCTGCATCACCGGCCCGACCGACACGGCCGTCAGCGCGATGCGCGTGCACGGCTTCATCCGCGCGATGGCCGAGCGCGGCATCGACATCGTGCCGGGCGCGATCGCCGAAAGCGATTTTTCGTGCCTCGGCGGCTATCACGCGGCGGCGCGGCTGTTCGAGACGGTGCAGCCGAGCGCGATTTTCGCCGGCAACGACCTGATGGGCGTCGGCGCGCTGCGCGCGGCGGCCGAGCGCGGCATCCGCGTGCCGGACGAATGCTCGATCATCGGCTTCGACGACATCGAGTTTTCCCGCTACACCTATCCGGCGCTGTCGACGGTCGGGCAGTCGGTGCGGGCGCTCGGCGAAATGGCCGCGCAGACGCTGATCGAGCGGATCGGCGGCGGCTCGACGGCCGCGCCGAGCCGCCGCCGCGTCGTGTCGCCGCGGCTCGTGCTGCGCGAATCGACGTCGGTCTATCGGGAGCCGGCCATGCCCGGTACGCGCGCATGACGGCGCCCAACGCCGGTGCAGGCCGCGTGACGGTGGTCGGCAGCCTCAACATGGATCTCGTCGTACGTGCGCCGCGGCTGCCGTTGCCGGGCGAAACGCTGGCCGGCCGCGCGTATGCGCAGGCAGCGGGCGGCAAGGGCGGCAACCAGGCCGTCGCCGCCGCGCGCCTGGGCGCGCAGGTCGCGATGATCGGCTGTGTCGGCGCGGACGCGCACGGCGCAGCGCTGCGCGCGGGCCTCGAGGCGGAAGGCATCGATTGCTCGCGGGTCGCGACGAGCGCGTCCGCATCGACGGGCGTCGCGCTGATCGTCGTCGACGATGCGAGCCAGAACACGATCGTGATCGTCGCGGGCGGCAACGGCGAAGTCACGCCCGCAACGGTCGCGCAGCACGAGGCCGCGATCGCCGCGGCCGACGTGCTGATCTGCCAGCTCGAGACGCCGCCGGACGCGGTATTCGCGGCGCTGTCGGCCGGGCGGCGCCTCGGGCGCACGGTGGTGCTGAACCCGGCGCCGGCCGTCGCGCCGCTGCCCGACGGCTGGCTGCCGCTGGTCGACTATCTGATTCCGAACGAGGTCGAGGCCGCCGCGCTGACCGGCCTGCCGGTGCGCGATCCGGCCGACGCGGAAGCTGCCGCGCGCGCGCTGCAGGCGGCCGGCGCACGCAACGTGCTGATCACGCTCGGCGCGCGCGGCGTGCTGGCGCTCAGCGCCGACGGCGCGGCGCGCCACTATCCGGCGCCCGTCGTGCAGGCGCTCGACACGACCGCCGCCGGCGACACCTTCATCGGCGGCTTCGCGGCCCGGCTCGCGGCCGGCGACGGCGTCGACGCCTCGATCCGTTTTGCGCAGCGCGCCGCGGCCGTCTCGGTCACGCGCGCGGGCGCGCAGCCTTCGATTCCCACCCTCGCCGAACTGGCCTGATAACGCCGGATCGCGCGGCTTCCGCCGCCGGCACGAGCCGGCGGCCGGTCATCCTCCAACACCCGTCGCCGTCGATTGCAGCGCGCGCGCGTCGCGCGACACGCTGCCGTGTTGCGTCCCCTTCATTCATTCATACGTAATGAATGACAGGATTGCTGAGAAAATTGATAGCAATACCATCAAGTTGTGCGTCGAATGGTCGTAAATGTATCGGAGCGAAACAGTGTTTCGAAACGGGCCAGGCCCGTCCATGACGACGCAAGACAGGAACAATGATGGTGATCGCAAACCTGACGATACGGGCGCGCATCGGCTTGACGATGGCGTTTCTCGCGGTGCTGCTGGCGGTGATCGGGGTGCTCGGCCTCTACGGGATGAGCACGGCGAACGACTCGATGCGCGAGCTGTTCACGAACCAGATGCCGAGCGCGGTCGACGTGGCCGTCGCGGACACCTACGCGGCGCGCGAGCGGCTGGCGCTCGATCGCGCCGCGCTGCTGGTGGGCACGCCCGATTCGGCCACGGCGGTCGAGCGCAGCCGCGAGATGCGCGCGCAGTCCGACGCGTGGTGGAAGAAGTACCTCGATCTGCCGCGCGGCCCGGAGGAAGACCGCATCGCGCAGGACGTCGCCGCAAAGCGACAGGCGCTGCAGCGCAACTGCGACGCGTTCGGCGCGCTCGTCACGGCCGGCGACCGTGACCGGCTCGGCGAAGGCGCCAAGCAACTCCAGGTGAAGTACAACGACCTCACGACCGCGAGCGAGGCGTTGCGCAATTTTCAGTTCTCCGACGCTCAGCGCGGCTTCGATCACGCGGAATCGGTGTACGAAACGTTGCGCGTAGTGTCCGTCGTCGCGCTGCTCGCCGGCTTCGTCGCCGCGGTGCTGTCGTGGCTGACGCTGACCCGCGCGATCGGCCGCCCGCTCGCGGAGGCGCTCGGTCATTTCGACGCGATCGCCGCAGGCGACCTGCGCCGTGCGATCGTCGTGCAGCGGCGTGACGAAATGGGGCAACTGCTGAACGGTCTCGCGAAGATGCAGCGCGGGCTCGTCGACACCGTGCGCACGGTGCGCGGCGGCAGCGAGTCGATCGCGACGGCCGCGCGGGAAATTGCCGCCGGCAACATCGACCTGTCGTCGCGTACGGAGGAGCAGGCGTCCGCGCTGCAGGAAACTGCATCGAGCATGGAGCAGCTGACCGGCACCGTGAAACAGAACGCGGACAATGCACGGCAGGCGAGCGCGCTGGCTGCGAACGCATCGGAGATCGCCAACAAGGGCAATACGGTGGTCGGCCAGGTGGTCGGCACGATGGGCGAAATCAACGACAGCTCGGCGAAGATCGCGGACATCATCGCGATCATCGAAGGCATCGCGTTTCAAACCAACATCCTGGCGCTGAACGCGGCCGTCGAAGCGGCGCGCGCCGGCGAGGAAGGGCGCGGCTTTGCGGTCGTCGCGGGCGAGGTGCGCAGCCTCGCGCAGCGCTCGTCGAGCGCGGCCAAGGAGATCAAGGCGCTGATCGACGCGTCGGTGGAGCGTATCCACACGGGCTCGCAACTGGTCGACGAAGCCGGCCGCACGATGCACGACGTGATCGCCGCGGTGCAGCGCGTGACGGACATCATGGGCGAGATCGCCGCGGCGTCCGAAGAGCAGAGCAGCGGCATCGATCAAGTTGCTCGCGCGGTCGCGCAGATGGACGAAGTCACGCAACAGAACGCGGCGCTCGTCGAGGAAGCGGCGGCCGCCGCGCAATCGCTCGACGAACAGGCGGCGCGCCTGCGCGAAACGGCAGCGGTGTTCCGGCTCGACGACGACGCGGCGCGACCGTCGGTCGCAGCCGGCGCCACGCGTCAGGCGCCGCGCGCGAAGCCTGCGCCCGCTGCGCAGCCGGCCGCGGCAGCCGCACCTTCCGTGCCCGCTGGGCCGACCGCCGCGCCTGCCACGCGCAACGAGCGTGACGCCGCACCGAAGCGCACGGCACCGGCGCGCAAGCCGGCGGCCGCAGCGAGCGCGCCGTCACCGGCTGCGACAACGGCCGGCGCCGACGATTGGGAGACGTTCTGATACGCGCATGCGCGCGCCTGCCGTCTGCATCAATCCCCATTTGACGAAGTCACACGGACGCCCGCGCATGCGGGCGTCGTCGTTCGTGCGGCCGGTCGAATGTGACACCGTCCGTGAACATTCACGCGTCGACGCGCGATGTGCATCCGCGCTACGGGTATCTCCTGACGATGCGAAAAAAATTTGTAACGGTGGGCGCGACGTGTCGTCGCAAACGTCTGCTCGAACGTCTATGAAGAAGGGGGCGTGAAGGGGAGTGTGAACGGCGCGACGACGACGGAGAAGCCATCCGACGCACGAGACGTTCCGCTGCTCGGCGAGACGCGGCGGATGCAGTTTATGCGGCTCGGGAGATCGATTGTAAAGCGACGAAATGCATTGTCCAACCGGTGTTGTCGAGAATGACGAACTTCATACGAAGATGTCGTGAAAAAAAATAAGAAAGGGTTTAGGATGAATTCGAACGCGCTTGCTTCTGCGCAGTCATAGGAAGGCAGGCAAGTCTTACGACTCACGCGAGGGAGGTAGCATGGATATTTACAGCAGCTTCGCGAACCGCTTCGAAAAAACGCGAGAGGAAGAATTCTCGCTGGAGGAGTACCTCGCGCTCTGCAAGAACGATCCGTCAGCGTACGCCACGGCAGGCGAACGCATGCTGGCTGCAATCGGGGAACCCGAGCAAATCGATACCCGCAACGACCCGCGCCTGTCGCGGATCTTCGCGAACAAGGTTATCAAGGTCTATCCCGCCTTCCGTGAGTTTTACGGAATGGAGGAAGTGATCGAGCAGGTGGTTGCGTACTTCCGCCACGCTGCGCAAGGGCTTGAAGAGAAGAAGCAGATCCTCTACCTGCTCGGGCCGGTCGGCGGCGGCAAGTCGTCGATCGCCGAGCGTCTCAAGCAGTTGATGGAACGCGTGCCGTTCTATTCGCTGAAGGGCTCGCCCGTCAACGAATCGCCGCTCGGGCTGTTCGACTACGACGAAGACGGCCCGATCCTCGAAGAGCAATACGGCATTCCGCGCCGCTATCTGAAGAGCATCCTCAGCCCGTGGGCCGTGAAGCGCCTGCACGAATACAACGGCGACATCCGTCAGTTCCGCGTGGTGCGTCGCTACCCGTCGATCCTGCGGCAGATCGGCATCGCGAAGACGGAGCCCGGCGACGAGAACAATCAGGACATCTCGTCGCTCGTCGGCAAGGTCGACATCCGCAAGCTCGAGCAGTACGCGCAGGACGACGCCGATGCGTACAGCTACTCGGGCGGCCTGTGCCTGGCGAACCAGGGGCTGCTCGAATTCGTCGAAATGTTCAAGGCGCCGATCAAGGTGCTGCACCCGCTGCTCACCGCGACGCAGGAAGGCAACTTCAAGGGCACCGAAGGTTTCGGCGCGATTCCGTTCGACGGCGTGATTCTCGCGCACTCGAACGAGTCGGAGTGGAAGGCGTTCCGCAACAACCGCAACAACGAGGCGCTGCTCGACCGGATCTTCGTCGTGAAGGTGCCGTATTGCCTGCGCGTGTCGGAAGAGATCAAGATCTACGAGAAGCTGATCCGCAATTCGTCGCTGGCCGAAGCAGTGTGCGCGCCCGGCACGCTGAAGATGATGTCGCAGTTCGCGGTGCTGTCGCGGCTGCACGAGCCGGAGAATTCGAGCCTCTTTTCGAAGATGCAGGTGTACGACGGCGAGAACCTGAAGGACACCGATCCCAAGGCGAAGTCGTACCAGGAGTATCGCGACTACGCGGGCGTGGACGAAGGGATGACGGGCGTATCGACGCGCTTCGCGTTCAAGATCCTGTCGCGCGTGTTCAACTTCGACACGAGCGAAGTCGCCGCGAACCCGGTGCATCTGATGTACGTGCTCGAACAGCAGATCGAACGCGAGCAGTTCCCACCGGAAACGGAGCAGAAGTATCTGTCGTTCGTGAAGGACGTGTTGGCGTCGCGTTATGCGGAGTTCATCGGCAAGGAAATCCAGACGGCGTACCTCGAATCGTATTCGGAATACGGGCAGAACATCTTCGACCGCTACGTCACGTATGCGGATTTCTGGATCCAGGATCAGGAGTTCCGCGATCACGACACGGGCGAGAGCTTCGACCGCGCCGCGCTGAACGCCGAACTGGAGAAGATCGAGAAGCCGGCCGGCATCAGCAACCCGAAGGATTTCCGCAACGAGATCGTGAACTTCGTGTTGCGCGCGCGGGCCGCGAACGCCGGCAAGAACCCGGTGTGGACGAGCTACGAGAAGTTGCGGGTCGTGATCGAGAAGAAGATGTTCTCGAATACCGAGGAACTGTTGCCGGTCATTTCGTTCAACGCGAAGGGCTCGGCGGAGGAGCAACGCAAGCATGAGGACTTTGTGAACCGGATGGTCGCGAAGGGCTATACGCCGAAGCAGGTGAGGCTGCTTTGCGACTGGTACCTGCGCGTGCGCAAGTCGTCATGACGCGCGCGGTACCGTGCCCGTGCGGAGGGTCCGCGCGGGCACCTTCAGAGGCGCCGCCCGCATGACGGCAGACGGCATGTGCGGCGAGCGTCCCGGCATATCGACTTTCGAGCGGGAGACCGGGAGTGCTTCATCAAATCATCGACCGCAGGCTGGCCGGCAAGAACAAGAGCATCGCCAACCGCGAACGCTTTCTGCGTCGCGTCAAGAACTACATTCGTCGTGCCGTGTCGGACGCGGTGCGCGATCGTAGCATCAAGGATATCCAGAGCACGCAAAGCATCACGATTCCGCGCAAGGACATCGCGGAGCCGACCTTCCGGCACGGGCCGGGCGGCCGTCGTGAATACGTGCACCCCGGCAACGAGGACTACGTGCGCGGCGACAAGATTCCGCGCCCGCAGGGCGGCTCGGGCGGCGGCGGCAGTCAGGCGAGCAACGACGGCGAAGGGCAGGACGACTTCGTGTTCGAGTTGTCGCGCGACGAATTCATGCAGTACTTCTTCGACGATCTCGAACTGCCGCGCCTCGTGAAGACGCACCTGCTCACGGTGCCGAGCTGGAAGAACGTGCGCGCGGGCTGGGCGGCGGAAGGCACGCCGAACAACATCGACGTCGTGCGCTCGCTCAGAAGCGCGCTCGGCCGGCGCATCGCGCTCGGTTCGCCGCTCGTGAACGAGCTGCGCGAGCTCGAAGCGCAGCTCGAGGCGCTGAAGAACGATCCGGAAGATCGCCGTGCGGAAATCGCGACGCTCGAAGCCGAGATCCATCATCTGAAAGGGCGCATCTGGCGGATTCCGTTCATCGATCCGTTCGACCTGCGCTACGTGAATCGCGTCAAGCAGCCGCAGCCGTCGAGCCAGGCCGTGATGTTCTGCCTGATGGACGTGTCGGGCTCGATGGACGAACAGCGCAAGGATCTCGCGAAGCGCTTCTTCATCCTGTTGTACCTGTTCCTGAAGCGCAACTACGAACGCATCGAGGTCGTGTTCATTCGTCACCACACGCGCGCCGAGGAAGTCGACGAGGACACCTTCTTCCATTCGACGGAAAGCGGCGGCACCGTGGTGTCGAGCGCGCTCGAGCTGATGCGCAAGGTAATGGACGAGCGCTACTCGCCGACCGAGTGGAACATCTACGGCGCGCAGGCGTCGGACGGCGACAACTGGACCGACGATTCGCCGAAGTGTCGCAAAATCCTCGAAGAGGATATCCTCACCAAGACGCGTTATTTCGCCTACATCCAGGTCGCTCCGGAAGAGCAGAATCTGTGGCTGGAGTATGCGCAACTGGCGCTGTCGCAACCGCATCTCGCGATGAAGAAAGTCGAATCGGCTGCCGACATCTACCCGGTATTTCGCGAGTTGTTCGAAAAGCAGGTGGAAATGTCATGACAACGCGCCATCTGCACAACGAATCGCGCGGCTATGCGCCGCGCCCTTCCGGCGACGACACGGCCGGCCCCGCCGCATCGCAGCAAAGCGGCCAGGCCGGGCCCGCTGCGCCGGCCGCCGACTTGCCCGCTGCCGGGCAGAAGGAAGCGCGTATGAACGTTGCCGAACGCAAGCCGCTGCCGTGCCCGTCCGACTGGACGTTCGAGCTGCTCGAGGAATACGACACGCACATCGCGCAGGTCGCCGAGCAGTACGAGCTCGACATCTATCCGATCCAGCTCGAACTGATCAGCGCCGAGCAGATGATGGACGCGTATGCGTCGGTCGGGATGCCCGTCAACTACCGACACTGGTCGTTCGGCAAGCATTTCCTCGCCACCGAGAAGAGCTATCGGCGCGGCCAGATGGGCCTCGCCTACGAGATCGTCATCAACTCGAACCCTTGCATCGCGTATCTGATGGAAGAGAACACGATGACGATGCAGGCGCTGGTGATCGCGCATGCGGCCTACGGCCACAACTCGTTCTTCAAGGGCAACTACCTGTTCCGGCTGTGGACCGACGCGCACGCGATCATCGACTATCTCGTGTACGCGAAGAACTACGTCGCCGAATGCGAGGAGCGCTATGGCCTCGATCGCGTCGAGGAGCTGCTCGATTCGTGTCACGCGCTGATGAACTACGGCGTCGACCGCTACAAGCGGCCGCAGAAGCCGTCGCTGTCGAAGGAAGCGGCGCTGCGGCGCGAGCGCGAGGCGTATCTGCAGTCGCAGGTCAACGAGCTGTGGCGCACGCTGCCGGGCAAGAAGCCCGAACTGGCCGAGGAGCAGGAAGGCCGCTATCCGCCGGAGCCGCAGGAGAACCTGCTGTATTTCGCGGAAAAGAACGCGCCGCTGCTCGAGCCGTGGGAGCGTGAGGTGATCCGCATCGTGCGCAAGATCGGCCAGTACTTCTACCCGCAGCGGCAGACGCAGGTGATGAACGAAGGCTGGGCCACGTTCTGGCATTACACGCTGCTGAACACGCTGTACAACCAGGGCAAGCTTGAAGACGGCTTCATGATGGAGTTCCTGCATTCGCACAGCAACGTCGTCTATCAGCCGCCGGTCACGAAGCCGTACTACAGCGGGATCAACCCGTATGCGCTCGGCTTCTCGATGATGAGCGACATCCGCCGCATCTGCGAAGCGCCGACGGAAGAGGACTACAAGTGGTTTCCGGAAATCGCGGGCACGCCGTGGTTGCCGGCGATGCACTACGCGATGCGCAATTTCAAGGACGAGAGCTTCATCGCGCAGTATCTGTCGCCGAACCTGATCCGCGAGATGCGGCTGTTCTCGGTGCTCGACGACGACATGCGCGATTCGCTCGAAGTGTCGGCGATCCACGACGAATCCGGCTACCAGTACGTGCGCCAGGCGCTGTCGCGGCAGTACGACATCCATCACCGCGAACCGAACATCCAGGTGTGGGCCGTCAACACGCGCGGCGACCGCAGCCTCACGCTGCGCCACTTCATGACCGACAACCGGCATCTGTCGAACGACAGCGACGAGGTGCTCAAGCACATGGCGCGCCTCTGGCAGTTCGACGTGTACCTGGAAAGCGTCGACGAGGCAGGCACCGTGCGCAAGCGCTACGAATGCCGATACGTGCCGCCTGAGGTGCGTGTTTGACGCGTATCTGACCGGTCGAGCGAATGGTTTGCATCCGACGCCAGCCTTGCGGCTGGCGTTTTCATATGACGAACGCTCGGCAGGAGAAGATTTTTCTACATCGGGATGAACCCGGAGAGACTGCTACTTTACATTTGGCTAAACTCCCGTAGCGCCGTGCGCCGGAACCGGTGCCACGTGCGACCCCCCACGCGGCGGTTGCGGCCGTCTCGCCCCAGCAAAGCACTAAAAGGAAACAGACCAACCCATGGACGTCCAGAGCGACCAAGCTGCGCTGTCCGCGCAAGACACCCGGCGGCGCGTGTTCGCCATCGTCGGCGCCTCGTCGGGCAACCTCGTCGAGTGGTTCGACTTCTACATCTACTCGTTCTGCGCGCTGTATTTCGCGCCGGCGTTCTTCCCCAGCGGCAACACGACCACCCAGTTGCTGAACACGGCAGGCGTGTTCGCGGCCGGCTTCCTGATGCGTCCGATCGGCGGCTGGCTGTTCGGCCGCATCGCCGACCGTCACGGCCGCCGCGCGGCGATGATGATCTCGGTGCTGATGATGTGCGGCGGCTCGCTGGTGATCGCGGTGCTGCCGACCTACGCGCAGATCGGCGCGCTCGCGCCCGCGCTGCTGCTGGTCGCGCGGCTGTTTCAGGGGCTGTCGGTCGGTGGCGAGTACGGCACGAGCGCGACCTACATGAGCGAGGTCGCGCTGCAAGGGCGGCGCGGTTTCTTCGCGTCGTTCCAGTACGTGACGCTGATCGGCGGCCAGCTGTGCGCGCTGCTGGTGCTCGTGATCCTGCAGCAGGCGCTGTCGGGCGACGAGCTGAAGGCGTGGGGCTGGCGCATTCCGTTCGTGTGCGGCGCGGCGGCGGCGCTGATCTCGCTGTATCTGCGCAAGTCGCTCGACGAGACGTCGACCAGCGCGTCGCGCGACAAGAAGGACGCGGGCACGATTCGCGGCGTGTGGCAGCACAAGGGCGCGTTCTTCACGGTGGTCGGCTTCACGGCCGGCGGCTCGCTGATCTTCTACACGTTCACCACGTACATGCAGAAGTATCTGGTGAACACGGCCGGCATGCACGCGAAGACGGCCAGCAACGTGATGACCGTCGCGCTGCTCGTCTACATGCTGATGCAGCCGGTGTTCGGCGCGCTGTCCGACCGGATCGGCCGGCGCACGTCGATGATCCTGTTCGGCACGCTGTCGGTGCTCGGCACGGTGCCGCTGATGCACGCGCTCAAGACGGTGTCGAGCCCGACGGCCGCGTTCGTGCTGATCACGGTCGCGCTCGCGATCGTCAGCTTCTACACGTCGATCAGCGGCCTGATCAAGGCCGAGATGTTCCCGCCGGAAGTGCGCGCGATGGGCGTCGGCCTGTCGTATGCGGTCGCGAACGCGATCTTCGGCGGCTCGGCCGAATACGTCGCGCTGTGGTTCAAGTCGATCGGCAGCGAGGAGACCTTCTACTGGTACGTGACCGCGCTGTGCGCGATCTCGCTGATCGTGTCGTGGCGCATGCGCGACCCGAGCAAGGAGGGCTATCTGCGTCACGAGCCGTGATCGGTGCAACGGCGCGGCCGCCGGTGCGGCCGGCATGACGCCACGGAACGGCGCGCCGCGATGTACGTGGCGCGCCGTTTTTTGTTCATGGCCGGTTCGCGTCGCTGGTCGCCGCGCGTAAGCGCATCGCGCATCGCGCGATATCGTTATCGAAATCGCTTCGTTGTCCGCGCTCGGCGCCAGCGCTTATGCTGGGCGCGTAGTTCGTGTGACACCTCCTTGACTGGGATTCGCGCCCGCTGCCTGCAGCGGGCGTCTTTTTGTTCCCGCTCCGTCACGCGGCCGGCAGTGTCAGGGACACCAAATATAATGGCGCGCGCGCGGCTCACGCGCGACAACCCATACCAAGATCCCATGAGAGAACAACCAACATCCAGGCCGTGGCTGACGATCGTGCTGGCCGTCGTCAATATCGCGATATTCGTGCTGATGTGGCGCGCCGCCTCGTACGGCGAGCTGTCGAATCCGCTGCTGCTCGACTGGGGCGCGAACTTCGCGCCGTACACGCTCACCGGGCAGCCGTGGCGGCTGCTGACCAGCGCATTCCTGCACGGCAGCTGGATGCACGTCGCACTCAACATGTACATGCTGATCGTGCTCGGCACGGTGCTCGAACGCGTGGGCGGGACGCTGCGGTTCGGCGTCGCGTATCTGTTGTCCGCGCTCGGCGGCTCGCTGCTCAGCGCGCTGTGGCACGGCTATCACGAAGTCGGCGGCAGCAGTTTCGCCTTCGGCGTCGTGCTGCAGACGAGCGGCATCCAGCCGGTGGTGAGCGTCGGCGCGTCGGGCGCGCTGATGGGGCTGGCCGGCGCCGCCGCGGCGCTGGTGCTGCGACGCCGGCGCGAGGCCGGAGCCGACGCGCAGGTGCCGATCAATCTCGCCGCGGTCGCGCAGGTCATCGTGCTCAACCTCGGCTCGGGCTTCGTGATTTCCGGCATCGACCAGGCCGCGCATCTCGGCGGCGTGATCGTCGGCTTCGTCGCCGGCTGGCTGATGTATGGCGGCACGCGTGCGGCGCGCGTCGCCGTGCCGCTCGTGGTCGCGGTGCTCGGCAGCGCCGCGATGGTGATGGCGGCGCAGCGCGCGGGCAGCGACGAGCTGCAAAGCTGGCGCGTCGCGACCGATCGCGCGCTCGCGCACGACGCCGCGAAGCGGCAGGCGCAACAGCAGGCGGCCGCGATCGCCGCGCAGATCCGCGACGACGAGCAGCATCGGCCCGCGCCCGTGTCGGCCGAGCGCGCCGCAGGCACCGTCGTGCCGGTCGGCAAGTGGCCGTATGCGATGGTGCTGGGCGCGTCGGGCAAGCGGCTGTACGTGACCGACATCGACCGCAACACGCTCGTCGTGGTCGATGCGCAGCGCCAGGCGGTCGTGCGCACGATCGCGGGCGAACCGTTCGCGACCGGGCTCGACGGCTGCCCCGGCAACATGTGCCGCGGCCGCGGCGCGAGCGGCGTCTATGTGAGCCCCGACGAACGCTATGCGTACGTCGCGTCGATGCGCGAGAACGGGCTCGTGCGCATCGACCTGAACAGCGGCGCGATCGTCGACGGCGTGACGCTCGGCCGGTTCCCGCGCGCGATCGTGGCGTCCGCATCGAACGACAGGCTGTACGTGCTGAACAGCGTCGACGACACGATTTCGGTCGTCAGCCTCGTGCACTGGCCGCAGGTCGTGGCGACGCTGCGGCTCGGCGATCACGATGCGTCGGGCGTCGAGTTCGGCCGCGCGCTGTCGATGTGGCTGTCGCCCGACGGCAAGCGGCTGTATGCGTATGCGTTCGAGAAGAGTGCCATCGTCGCCTTCGACACGGCGACGAATGCGCCGGTGCAAACCTATCCGGTCGATGCGGATTTCATCGAAGCGAAGCCGGGCGCGAACGGTGCCGGCGTGTGGTTCTACAACGCGTCGTCGGCGCAATGGCGGGACGCGTCGACGCTTGCCGTACGCAGCGCTTATCCGGTGTGCGACACGTCGATGCACAGCTTCGACGGCAGCGGCGACGGCTCGCTGATCGCCGTCGCCGGCTTCGACGGCAAGCCGCTGCGCGTGATCAAGACGGCGACGCGTCGCACCGTGGGCGAGTTTCCGGTGGCGGGCGGCGCCGGGCAGGCGATCTTCGCGCCTGACCGCCGCACGCTGTTCGCGCTCGGGGCAGCGGGTACGCTGTCGTTCCTCTCCATGGACCGCTCGCTCGATTATCTGCAGGACGGCGGCGACGGCGAGTTCCTGTGCGCGGCGTCGGCCGACGGCAGCGGGGATGGCGGGGATGGCGGGGATGCCGGCGACGAATGACCGCGCTCGCGCGTCATCACGAAACCCGCAGAGCAAAGCATCATTTGTTGGTTCGAATCCGCCGCATGCGCTGATACGTTAGCGGCTTCGCGACGATACACCGCGTTGCGATGTTCCTCGAACCGGGCCGCCGCGCGATCCGCGGCGGCCCTCATAACAATGCAGGCTGCGCTCATGAAATTCCACACTCTCGCTACCTGGCTCGTCGGAGCCGCGCTCGTCACGGCGGGCACGCTCGCGCATGCAGACCGCCTCGACGACATCAAAAAAGCCGGCGTGCTGCGCGTCGCGACGTTCGACAGCAACCCGCCGTTCGGCTTCGTCGATGCGAAAAGCCACCACATCGTCGGCCTCGACGTCGACTACGCGAAGGCGCTCGCCGACAAGCTCGGCGTGAAGCTGCAACTGCAGCCGACCAATCCGGCCAACCGCATTCCGTTCCTGACCTCGGGCAAGGTCGACCTGGTGCTCGCGAACTTCACGATCACCGACGAGCGCGCGAAGCAGGTCGACTTCAGCATTCCGTACTTCTCGTCGGGCCAGCAGTTTCTCGCGAAGAAGGGCGTGCTGAAATCGGCCGACCAGCTGAATGGCTTGCGCGTCGGCGCGGACAAGGGCACGACCAACGAAATCACGCTGCGCGACAAGTTCCCCGGCGCGACGATCGTCGCGTACGACGACACGCCGTTCGCATTCGCGGCGCTGCGCGCGGGCAACGTGCAGGCGATCACGCAGGACGGCCCGAAGCTGATCGGCCTGCTCGCGAACGTGCCCGACAAGCAGAACTACGAGATCCCCGCGTTCACGATCTCGAACGACTACATGGGCGTCGGTGTGCCGAAGGGCGAAGCGCGCCTGCTCGGTTTCGTGAACGACACGCTGAAGGGGCTCGAGGCGAACGGTCGCGCCGCGCAGATCTACGACGCGTGGTTTGGCCCGACGACCAGGACGCCGCTCACGCGCATCTTCCGCATCGGCGATCGCACCTGAGTCGTTCGCGCCGCGCGTCGAGATCGCCCGCCGCACGTTGCCCGGCGCCCGTCGCGGTGCGACGGATCGCGGCGTTTCCCGTGTCACTTACCCGATCGCGCCCGCCGCGATCGCACCATCTCATGTTCGGGTTGGCTCCCAAATATCTGTCCTGGCTGTGGCAGGGCTTTCTGGTCACGCTCGGCCTGGCGGCTGCGTCGGCGCTCGCGGCGAGCGTCGGCGGCTTGCTGCTCGCCGTGATGCGTCACGCGCGCGGGGCGGCGCCGCGCATGCTCGCGGCCGGCTATGTCGTGGCGTTGCGCAATACGCCGCTGCTCGTGCAGCTGCTGTTCTGGTATTTCGGCGTCGCGTCGCTGCTGCCCGATACGTGGATCGCGTGGCTGAATGCGCGCCACCGGCTCGACATCGGCCCGCTCACGCTCGCCTGGCCGTCGTTCGAATTCGTCGCGGGCTGGGTCGGGCTGAGCGCCTACACGGCCGCGTTCGTCGCCGAGGAATGCGAAGCCGGCCTGCGCGGCGTGCGGCGTGCGCAGCACGATGCCGCTGCGGCGCTCGGCCTCACGCCGATGCAGTCGCTGCGCTACGTGGTGCTGCCGCAAGCCGTGCGTATTGCGCTGCCGCCGCTGTTCGGCCAGTACATGAATCTCGTCAAGAATTCGTCGCTCGCGATGGCGATCGGGGTCGCCGAGCTGTCCTATGCGTCGCGGCAGGTCGAGACGGAGACGTTCAAAACCTTCGCCGCATTCGGCATCGCGACCGTGCTGTATGTCGCCGCGGTGGCCGCGATCGAGGCCGCCGCGTACGCGGCCACGCAATGGCGCGACCGGCTCGGCGCAGGGCGGTGACGATGGACCTTTCGCTGTTGCTCGACAACCTGCCGTATCTGCTCGTCGGCGCCTTCCCGGACGGCCCGCTCGGCGGCGCCGCGTTGTCGCTCGTGCTGGCGATGGCATCGGCCGTCGCGTCCGCGCTGCTCGGCGTCGCGCTCGGTGTGGGGATGGCGCTCGCGCGCGGGCCGCTGCGCGTCCTGCTGCTCGCGTTCATCGGTTTTTTCCGCGCGATTCCGGTGCTGATGCTGATCTTCTGGACGTACTTCCTGATGCCGATGCTGCTGCACATGGACGTGCCGGGGCTCGCGACCGTCGTCTGCGCGCTCGCGCTGATCGGCGGCGCCTATCTCGCGCACGCGGTGCACGCGGGCATCGTCGCGGCGGGCGAGGGGCAGCGTCAAGCGGGCTTGTCGCTCGGGCTCACGCGCTGGCAGACGGTGCGCCACGTGCTGCTGCCACAGGCGATCCGGATCATGACGCCGTCGTTCGTGAACCAGTGGGTTGCGCTCGTGAAGGACACGTCGCTCGCGTACATCGTCGGCGTGCCGGAACTGTCGTTCGTCGCGACGCAGGTGAACAACCGGTTGATGGTGTATCCGGCGCCGATCTTCCTGTTCGTCGCGGTGCTGTACCTCGTGCTGTGCACGTCGCTCGACGGCGCAGCGCGCTGGCTGCTGTCGCGCCGCGAGCGTGCGCAGCAGATCGCACGCACGACGCCCGACCGGACCGAACCCGCGCGATGACGGGTGTGCCGCGTGCGGTGCGTGATGCGCGCTTGCTTGCGGTATGAGGTTCGATGACGCCACGCGGCGGCGCGCGTCGGTGCTGCGCAGCGCGGGCACCGGCTACGTTTCGCCACAGCGGATCAACCAAACGCCGGGAGTGGCGCGGCGTCGACCGATATCGCGATCCTGCGGTTACCCACGCACGTCACCGCCCCGGCCACACACCCGACCGAACGTTACGACGCGCCGTAATGCGTATCGAACACCGAACGCAGCGTCGACGGCCCGACCGCGAAGTCGCCCCACAGCGGGCCGTCGCCTTGCGCGAACGCAAACGGCGTCGTGCCGATCGACGCGAGGCGGAACCGCCACTGCGCGGCTTCCTGACGGAACGCGGTGCGTTGCATGTCGGACAGCTCGGTTTGCGCGCTGGCGAGCGTGACGAGCGGATCGACCGGGTCGTTCGCGATGCGCACCTCGAAGTGCAGGTGCGGGCCGGTCGCCGCGCCGGTCATCCCGACCGAGCCGATGCGCTGACCCTGCTTCACCGTCTCGCCGACCTTCAGCCCGCGCGCGTACGCAGACAAATGCGCGTAGTAGGTCGAATAGCCGTCGGCGTGATCGACGATCACGTAATGGCCGTAGCCGCCCGGATCGGTGCCCACGAACGACACGACGCCATCGGCCGCTGCATCGACCGGCGTGCCGGTCGGCGCCGCGAGATCGACGCCGGTGTGGAACGCCATCGCCTGCGACAGCGGATGCACGCGTTCGCCGAAGAACGAACTGATGCGCGTCCACTTGACCGGCATCGTGAACGCGGCGGCTTCGAGCGGCGCGCCGTCGAGCGTGTAGTACGCGCCATGCTCGGCGCCCGGCGCGTGGAACCAGATCGCGCCGAACTTGCGGCCCGCGACGCGCAGCTCGACCGCGGTGAGGTGCGGCGTGCCGTTGTTGGTGTCGTACGCGATCCGGTAGTAGTCGCCGCGCTGCGCACTCGCACGCATCGCCACCTTGCCGGTGACGAGATCGCCGAGCTGGATGCGCACCTCGGGCGGCACGTCGAGCCGATCGAGCGTGTCGGACAGCGTGAGCTCGATGTCGCCCGCGCGCATCCCGTGGCTCCGGTCGGGCTCGGCGTACTGGAACAGGTTCGGATAGCCGAGCATGTCGTTGCGGTGCGCGCTGAGCGACGCGAACAGGCCGGGCTGCGCGCTGCGCTCGGCGAACGCGTGGCGCTCGCCGATCGTGTGTGCCAGCTCGCTCGTCACGAAATGCTGGGCGGTGGGAAACGGCGTGTCGGACAGCACGCGCTGCGGCAGCACGGCCGTGCCCGAATCGACGGCGCCGGGCAGTTGCGAAACCGCCGGCAATGCGGCGGCGAGACCGAACGCGGCGAGGGCGCCGAGCACGGCGGCCGGCACCAGCGCGCGCACGAGGCGCTGCGCACGGCCGGGCGCGAAGGCATCAGGGGTTGCAGCAGGCTTGACCAAAGGTGTCCACATCCAGGAAAGCGGTTCAAAGAGGTGTGGGCAGGAGCCGTCGCGCGAAAGGCGCCGCGCAGGCGCGGGGCGGGCGACGGGCGTGCAACAAAACAGGCCCCGCGTGGGGCCCGTGTCGTTGCCGTTCGACCCAACTTGCGGGCGCGCCCGCTTCGAACGGCGGCGTGAACGGCCGGGTCGAACCCGATTATCACGAAGACGCTAAGCAATGATGACCGCGTCAGTCTACCGATGTTCCGCGAAACGTTGAAAATTTTAAAGAGGGTCGGCCCATTCGTTTCGCAGTGCGGAAATTGGGGTTAATTCAGCATTTATTGCGCGGCTTTCCGCGCGGCAGGCAATTTTTGCGTGCGCACGCGCAGCGCCCCGGATGACTCGACGGCGTCGAAACCGGCGTCGAGCATGGCTTCGGCGTCGTTCCAGCGGGTGCCGCGCAGGCGGTCGGTCCAGATCATCGACGCGAACACGCCTTCGAGCAACGACACCAGATAGACGGCCGCCAGATGCACGTCGAGATCGGCGGCCAGCTCGCCGCCCGCGATCGCGCGGCGCAGCAGCGCTTTCGTGATCCGCAGGATCTGCAGCTCGAGCAGCGTGCGCCGGCGCAGCAGCGCGCCGTTTTCTTCGCTCTGTTCGCACTTCGTATAGAGAATCACCAGCACGCGCTGCATCGAGCCCGGCTCGCCGCATTGCCGCAGATAGTGCGACGCGGCGCGCCGCAGCGTCGCGAACGCGGGCAGGCCGTCCGCGGCCTCGAAGCCTTCCGACGTGCGCGCGAACGCGCGGTCGCACAGCGCCAGACAGACTTCCATCTTGTTGCGGTAATGCCCGTATACGGCGCCGCGCGACATCCCGGCCGCTTCGGCGAGGTCGGCCATCGCGGTCTGCGCGACGCCCTGTTCGAGCAGCACGAGCTCGGCGGCGTCGAGAATCCGGTGCTTGATGGCGAGCGATTCTTCCCGGGTCTTGCGGGCCATGGCGTGAATTTCCTTACAGTTCGCTGTCGTTTTATTGAGACAGTAGGCCAATCGTTCGACAACGTGCATATTTAATCAGTCGTGACTGATTATAATCGGCCACCCTGAGCTGCCGCATTTTCTATCGGCGGCGAACGATCCGAGGTCACAGATGAACAACACGGGTTTCGGCACGCGGCGCGGCGCGCTCGCGATGCTCGCGCTTGCGGCCATGCTGGTCGCGGGCGGATGTGGCAAGGGCGGGCCGGATACCGCGCCGCCGGCCGTGCGAAGCGCGACCGTCGTGACGGTGCGCCCGACCGCGGTGCCGATGACGGTCGAATTGCCCGGGCGGCTCGACGCGTATCGGCAGGCGGAAGTGCGCGCGCGGGTCGCGGGGATCGTGACCGCGCGCACGTACGACGAAGGGCAGGAAGTGAAGCAGGGCGCGGTGCTGTTCCGCATCGATTCCGCGCCGCTGATGGCGGCGCGCGATGCCGCGCAGGGCGCGCTCGCGAAGGCGCAGGCCGCCGCGCTCGCCGCCACCGACAAACGCCGCCGCTACGACGACCTGGTGCGCGACCGCGCGGTCAGCGAGCGCGACCTCACCGAGGCCGTCGCCGCCGATACGCAGGCGAGGGCCGAGGTCGTGTCCGCGAAGGCCGAGCTCGCCCGCGCACAGCTTCAGCTCGACTACGCGACGGTCACTGCGCCGATCGCCGGCCGCGCGCGGCGCGCGCTCGTGACCGAAGGCGCGCTCGTCGGCCAGGATCAGGCGACGCCGCTCACGACCGTCGAGCAGCTCGACCCGATCTACGTGAATTTCTCGCAGCCGGCGGCCGACGTCGAGGCGCTGCGCCGCGCGGTGAAGAGCGGGCGGGCGACCGGCATCGCGCAGCACGACGTCACGGTCACGCTGGTGCGCGCCGACGGCAGCGCGTATCCGCTCAAGGGCAGGCTGCTGTTCAGCGATCTCGCGGTCGATCCGACCACCGACACGGTCGCGATGCGCGCGCTGTTTCCGAACCCGGAGCGCGAGCTGCTGCCGGGCGCGTACGTGCGGATCTCGCTCGACGCGGCCGTCGATCAGCGCGCGATCCTGGTGCCGCGCGATGCGTTGCTGCGCACGGCCGAGCGCACGTCGGTGCGCGTGGTCGGGCCGAACGGCAAGGTGCGCGACGTCGAAGTCGTCGCCGACCGGATGAGCGGCCGCGACTGGCGCATCACGCGCGGCCTCGCGGGCGGCGAGCGCGTGATCGTCGACGACGCCGCGCAGTTCGCGCCCGACACCGTCGTGAAGCCCGTCGAGCAGGCACCGCCGGCGAAGGCCGCAGCGGCCGGGCCCGCCCGCCAAACCTGACCGGTTCATACACCATGGCACGTTTCTTCATCGATCGCCCCGTGTTCGCATGGGTGATCGCGCTGTTCATCCTGCTCGGCGGCGGCTTCGCGATTCGTGCGCTGCCGGTCGCGCAGTATCCCGACATCGCGCCGCCCGTCGTCAGCATCTATGCGTCTTACCCGGGCGCGTCCGCGCAGGTCGTCGAGGAATCGGTGACCGCGCTGATCGAGCGCGAGATGAACGGCGCGCCGGGGCTGTTGTACACGTCGGCGAGCAGCAGCGCCGGGAGCGCATCGCTCTATCTGACCTTCAAGCAGGGCGTGAACGCCGATCTCGCGGCCGTCGAAGTGCAGAACCGGCTGAAGACGGTCGACGCGCGGCTGCCCGAACCGGTGCGGCGCGCCGGCATCCAGGTCGAGAAGGCAGCGGACAACATCCAGCTGGTCGTGTCGCTGACGTCGGACGACGGCCGCATGACCGACGTGCAGCTCGGCGAATACGCGTCGGCGAACGTCGTGCAGGCGCTGCGCCGCGTCGACGGCGTCGGCCGCGTGCAGTTCTGGGGCGCCGAATACGCGATGCGGATCTGGCCGGACCCGGACAAGCTGGCCGGACATGGCGTCACCGCGTCGGACATCGCGTCGGCCGTGCGTGCGCACAACGCGCGCGTGACGATCGGCGACATCGGCCGCAGCGCGGTGCCGGACAGCGCGCCGATCGCCGCGACGGTGTTCGCCGACGCGCCGCTGAAGACGCCAGCCGATTTCGGCGCGATCGCGCTGCGCACGCAGCCGGACGGCTCCGCGCTCTATCTGCGCGACGTCGCGCGCGTCGAGTTCGGCGGCAACGACTACAACTATCCGTCGTACGTGAACGGCAAGGTCGCGACCGGCATGGGGATCAAGCTCGCGCCCGGCTCGAACGCGGTCGCGACCGAGCGGCGCGTGCGCGCGGCGATGGACGAGCTGTCCGCGTACTTCCCGCCGGGCGTGAAGTACCAGATCCCGTACGAGACGTCGTCGTTCGTGCGCGTGTCGATGAACAAGGTCGTCACGACGCTGATCGAGGCCGGCGTGCTGGTGTTCCTCGTGATGTTCCTGTTCATGCAGAACCTGCGCGCGACGCTGATCCCGACGCTCGTCGTGCCGGTCGCGCTCGCGGGCACGTTCGGCGTGATGCAGGCGCTCGGCTTCTCGATCAACGTGCTGACGATGTTCGGGATGGTGCTCGCGATCGGCATCCTCGTCGACGATGCGATCGTCGTCGTCGAGAACGTCGAGCGGCTGATGGTCGAGGAGCGGCTCGAGCCGTACGAAGCGACCGTCAAGGCGATGCAGCAGATCAGCGGCGCGATCGTCGGCATCACGGTGGTGCTGACCTCGGTGTTCGTGCCGATGGCGTTCTTCGGCGGCGCGGTGGGCAACATCTACAGGCAGTTCGCGCTCGCGCTCGCGGTGTCGATCGCCTTCTCGGCGTTTCTCGCGCTGTCGCTGACGCCCGCGCTGTGCGCGACGCTGCTCAAGCCGGTGGACGGCGGCCATCACGACAAGCGCGGCTTCTTCGGCGCGTTCAACCGCTTCGTCGCGCGCGCGACGCAGCGCTATGCGACGCGCGTCGGCACGATGCTCGCCAGGCCGCTGCGCTGGCTCGTCGTGTACGGCGCGCTGACCGCGGCCGCGGTGCTGATGCTCACGCAACTGCCGAGCGCGTTCCTGCCCGACGAGGATCAGGGCAACTTCATGGTGATGGTGATCCGGCCGCAGGGCACGCCGCTCGCCGAGACGATGCGCAGCGTGCGCGAGGTCGACGCGTACCTGCGCCGCGAGGAGCCGGCCGCGTACACGTTCGCGCTCGGTGGCTTCAACCTGTACGGCGAAGGGCCGAACGGCGGGATGATCTTCGTGTCGCTGAAGGACTGGCGCGCGCGCAAGGCCGCGCGCGATCACGTGCAGGCGATCGTCGCGCGCATCAACGCGCGCTTCGCGGGCACGCCGAACACGACGGTGTTCGCGATGAACGCGCCGGCCTTGCCCGATCTCGGCTCGACGAGCGGCTTCGACTTCCGCCTGCAGAACCGCGGCGGGCTCGACTACGCGGCGTTCAGCGCCGCGCGCGAGCAGTTGCTCGCGGCGGCCGGCCGCGACCCTGCGCTGACCGACGTGATGTTCGCCGGCATGCAGGACGCGCCGCAACTGAAGCTCGACATCGACCGCGCGAAGGCGTCGGCGCTCGGCGTGTCGATGGACGAGATCAACACGACGCTCGCGGTGATGTTCGGCTCCGACTACATCGGCGACTTCATGCACGGCACGCAGGTGCGCCGCGTGATCGTGCAGGCCGACGGCCGGCATCGCGTCGATCCCGACGACGTGAAGAAGCTGCGCGTGCGCAACGCGCGCGGCGAGATGGTGCCGCTCGCGGCGTTCACGACGCTGCACTGGACGCTCGGGCCGCCCCAGCTCACGCGCTACAACGGCTTCCCGTCGTTCACGATCAACGGCTCGGCCGCGCCGGGACACAGCAGCGGCGAAGCGATGGCCGCGCTCGAGCGGCTCGCCGCGACGCTGCCGGCGGGAATCGGCCACGCGTGGTCGGGACAGTCGTTCGAGGAGCGGCTGTCGGGCGCGCAGGCGCCGATGCTGTTCGCGCTGTCGGTGCTGGTGGTGTTCCTCGCGCTCGCGGCGCTGTACGAGAGCTGGTCGATTCCGTTCGCGGTGATGCTGGTCGTTCCGCTCGGCGTGATCGGCGCGGTGCTCGGCGTCACGTTGCGCGCGATGCCGAACGACATCTACTTCAAGGTCGGGCTGATCGCGACGATCGGCTTGTCGGCGAAGAACGCGATCCTGATCGTCGAAGTCGCGAAGGATCTGGTCGCGCAGCGCATGCCGCTGATCGACGCCGCGCGCGAGGCCGCCCGCCTGCGGCTGCGGCCGATCGTGATGACGTCGCTCGCGTTCGGCGTCGGCGTGCTGCCGCTCGCGTTCGCGTCGGGCGCGGCGTCCGGCGCGCAAATGGCGATCGGCACCGGCGTGCTCGGCGGCGTGATCACGGCCACGGTGCTCGCGGTGTTTCTCGTGCCGCTGTTTTTCGTGATGGTCGGCCGCGTGTTCGACGTCGGCCCGCGCCGGCGCGGCGCGTCGCAGCCGACGACGATGGAGGGTTCGCATTGATGGTCGCGCTCAATCGCCGCATGGCGGGCCGCGTTCCGCTCGCGCTGGCCGCGGCGCTCGCACTCGCGGGCTGCTCGCTCGCGCCGCACTACGAACGGCCGGCCGCGCCCCTGCCGGCCAGCTACGCAGCGCCGGACGGCGGGCAGGGCGGGGAGGGTGGCACGCCCGCTGCATCGGCATCGGCATCGGTCGATGCCGCGCTGCTCGACGACTGGCGCGCGTACTTCACCGACCCCACGCTGCAGGCGTGGATCGACGCTGCGCTCGCGAACAATCGCGACCTGCGGATCGCGGCCGGCCGGCTCGACGAAGCGCGCGCGCTGTACGGCGTGCAGCGCGCGGACCAGCTGCCGTCGCTCGATGCGAACCTCGCCTACGACCGCACCCGCCAGTACGACCCGGTGGTGCGCCAGAGCGCGGTGAGCGGGCTGTATCGGGCGGGCGTCGGCATCAGCGCCTACGAGCTGGACCTGTTCGGCCGCGTGCGCAGCCTGTCGGACGCCGCGCTCGCCGACTATTTCGCGACGGCGTATGCGCAGCGCACGGTGCGCATCGGCGTGATCGCCGAAGTCGCCGGCGCGTATGTCGCGCAACGATCGTTGCAGGAGCAACTGGCGCTGGCGCAGCGCACGCTCGACGCGCGCGAACGCATCGCCGCGCTCACGCGGCGCCGCTACGCGGCCGGCACGAGCGATGCGATCGAGCTGCGCTCGGCCGAGATGCTGGTGGCGTCCGCGCGTGCGTCGCAGGCCGCGCTGCAGCGCGAGCATGCGCAAGCGGTGCGCGCGCTGCAGCTGCTCGCCGGCGATTTCGCGCGCGAGGCGCCGGCCGACGGCGCGACGCTCGACGCGCTCACCATCGCGCCGGTCGCGCCCGGCGCGCCGAGCGCGTTGCTCGAGCGGCGGCCCGACGTCCGTCAGGCCGAGTCGCGTCTGCAGGCCGCGAACGCGCAGATCGGCGCGGCGCGCGCGGCATTCTTCCCGCGCATTGCGCTGACGACCGACTACGGCTCGGTCAGCGACGCGTTCTCGAGCCTGTTCGCGGCGGGTACCAGCGTCTGGTCGTTTGCGCCGCGCATCACGCTGCCGATCTTCGCGGGCGGGCGCAATCGCGCCAATCTCGACGTGGCCGACGCGCGCAAGTACATCGCCGTCGCCGAATACGAGAAGACCGTGCAGACGGCGTTCCGCGAAGTGGCCGACGCGTTCGCCGCACGCGGCTGGATCGATCGCCAGCTCGCGGCGCAGCAGGACGTCTACGCGGCCGACGGCGCCCGGCTGAAACTCGCCGAGCGTCGCTATGCGGCCGGCGTCGCGACCTACCTCGAGCTGCTCGACGCGCAGCGCAGCACCTACGAGTCGGGCCAGGCGCTGATCCGGCTCAAGGAGCTGCGCCTCGCGAACGCGATCGCGCTGTATCGCGCGCTCGGCGGCGGCTGGACGCCGGCCGAAGGCGCCCACGCCGCCGCGTGATCCGCCCGCCGGCCGGCGGCACGACGCAGCACCGGCCGGCCCCCGCCGCACTTTGATCAGACAAATCCCGACAAAATCGAAGGGCTTTCCGTTAATCGGATTGAGAATGATTTGCGTTTACGTTAAATTGCCCCATCTCGAAACTGATGGAGCGGATCGATGGCAATGGCGCAAGTGCTCGAACGGCCGGCGGCGGCAACGGCGAATGCGTTCCTCGGCAGTTGTCCCGATCTTGCGCCGCGCGCGGCCGTGCGCGCGGGCCGCGGCGCGCCGCACGCGCACGGCGCGCTGCTCGACGTGCTGGTCGCGCATCGCGCGATGCTGGTGAACGTCGCGCGCGGCTTCGTCGGCTGCGCGAGCCGCGCCGAGGACGTCGTGCACGACGTGTTCGTCAAGCTCGTCGAGTTTCCGAACCAGGACGCGGTGCGCCAGCCGGTCGCGTACGTGACGCGGATGGTGCGCAATGCGTCGATCGACGCGCTGCGCCGGCAGAGTTTCGAGAGCATCCATCACACGGACGAGGACGACGGCTTCGACGTGCCGTCGCCGGAGCCGACGCCCGAGGCCGCGCTGATGACGCGCGACGCGCTGCGCCGCGTGTGCGCCGCGCTCGACGATCTGCCCGCGCGCAGCCGCGCGGCGTTCGAGATGGTGCGGCTGCGCGAGGAGACGCTGCAGACCGCGGCGCGCGCGCTGAACGTGTCGCAGACGCTCGTGCACTTCATGGTGCGCGACGCCGAGCGGCACTGCGCCGAATGTCTCGATGCGTGCCATCGCGGCGTCGAATGTCCGGTGTTTCTCGGCGGCCGCGCGCGGCGCCGGTAAAAAATCGCGCCGGCCAAACGTCTTCAATACAGGAGCGGCTGAATCGACATTCCGCCGCTTCGCATCCCTCAACCGTCTCCCGTTTTTCTCGATCATGACGCAAGCCACGACGCCTTCCGCGGACACCGACGACCTCGTCTACACGGTCGTCATCAACGACGAAGAACAGTATTCGATCTGGCCGACGTTCCGGGCGGTGCCGGCCGGCTGGCGCGAGGTCGGCGTGCGCGGCCCGAAGGCCGACTGCCTCGCGCACATCGACGCCGTGTGGACCGACATGCGCCCGGCGAGCCTGCGCCGCGCGATGGACGGCGAGCCCGCTTCCCGCGCGTCGTGACGCGCCGCGCCGCTGGCGGCGCGCTACCTGAAGAGGACGTTGCATGACCCTGCTTTCGTTGCCGACGCTCGACGATCTGCGTATCGAGCCGGGACTGCCCACCGTCGTGTCGCCGCGCAGCGCCGACGGGATGTCGATCGACGCGCTCGCGCCGCTCGCGCATGCGATCGCGGCCGACACGCTCGAACGGGCGGGCGGTGTGCTGTTCACGGGCTTTCGCGTGCCGTCGATCGACGCGTTCCAGCGCTTCGCGGCATCGTTCGGCGATCCGCTGATCGGTTACGAATATGCGTCGACGCCGCGCAGCCAGGTCGAAGGCGCGGTGTACACGTCGACCGAATACCCGCCGCACCGCGCGATCCCGCTGCACAACGAGCAGTCGTACACGCGCGAGTGGCCGTTGCGGATCTGGTTTCACTGTGCGCTCGCGGCGCAGCAGGGCGGTGCGACGCCGATCGCTGACAGCCGCGCCGTGTATCGCGCGCTCGACCCGGCGCTGGTCGCACGTTTCGAGCAGCGCGAGCTGCTGTACGTGCGCAACTTCGGCCAGGGGCTCGACCTGCCGTGGCAGCAGTCGTTCGGCACCGACGATCCGGCCGCGGTCGAGCGCATGTGCGCGGCGCGCGGAATCGAATGCGCCTGGCGCACCGGCGACGACGGCGAACTGCTGCTGCGCACGCGCGAGCGTTGCCAGGCCGTCGCGCGCCATCCGCGCACCGGCGAGCGCGTGTGGTTCAACCAGGCGAACCTGTTTCACCTGTCCGCGCTCGACGACGACATGCAGGACGCGCTCGTCGATGCGGTCGGCCTCGACAACGTGCCGCGCAACGTCTACTACGGCGACGGCACGCCGCTCGAGGCCGACGCGCTCGCGCAGATCCGCGGCGTGCTCGAGCGCCAGCGCATCGTGTTCCCGTGGCGCACCGGCGACGTGCTGATGCTCGACAACATGCTGAGCGCGCATGCGCGCGACCCGTTCGAGGGGCCGCGCAAGGTGGTGGTCGCGATGGCGCAGAGCTACCGCGCCGCGCCGGCAGCCGCACGGAGGACCGATGACGCGTAGTGCCGCCGCGCTCGCCGCGCGCGGACTGACGGTGGGCTATCGCGACCAGGTCGTGATCGACGGGCTCGACCTGTCGATCGCGGCCGGCCGCGTGACCGCGCTGTGCGGCCCGAACGGCTGCGGCAAGAGCACGCTGCTGCGCACGCTCGCGGGCCTGCAGCCCGCGCGTGCGGGCCACGTCGACGTGAACGGCAGGCCGCTCGCGTCGTTTCGCCGCCGCGCGCTCGCGCGCGAGCTGACGATGCTCGCGCAGTTCAACCAGATCCCGTCGGGGCTGACGGTGCGCGAGCTGGTCGCGTACGGACGCTATGCGTACGGCGGCTTCCTGCGCGGCCTGTCGCGCGCCGATCACGCGGTGATCGACGAGGCGCTCGACACGAGCGGCCTCGCGGGCGACGCCGGGCGCGACGTCGGCGCGTTGTCGGGCGGCGAGCGGCAGCGTGCGTGGATCGCGATGGCGCTCGCGCAACAGGCGCCGATCGTGCTGCTCGACGAGCCGACGACCTATCTCGACATCCATCACCAGCTCGACATCCTCGACGCGCTGCGCGCGCTGAACCGCGCGCGCGGGCTGACGATCGTGTGGGTGCTGCACGACCTGAACCAGGCGGCCGCGTACAGCGACGACATCGTGCTGATGCGCGCCGGCCGCGTCGTCGCGCACGGCTCGCCGGATGCGATGCTGGAGCCCGAGCGGCTGCGCGCGGCATTCGGCGTCGACATGCTGAAGCTCGCGCATCCGCAAACCGGCGCGCCGATGTGCGTGCCGGCGTACGGACCTTCGGTCTCCGGCGCGACGCACGCGTTCGATCGCGCGGCCGATCCGGACCTCGCCGCATGACCACGCTGGCAATACGCAAGCGGCGCGGTGCGTGCGCGCCTGACGCGGCGTCCGGCGGCCGCGCCGCGGCGCTCGCGCTTGCGCTGCTCGCGCTGATCGGCGCGCTCGCGGTGCTGCGCGTCGCGCCCGACCTGCGCGCATGGTGGAGCGCGGCGCCCGGCAGCGACGACGCGTTGCTCGCGCACGTGTTCCTGTTCGAGCTGAACCTGCCGCGCGTCGCGGCGGCCGTCGTCGCGGGCGGCAGCCTCGGCATCGCCGGCGCGCTGTTTCAGTCGCTCACGCGCAATCCGCTCGCGTCGCCCGATCTGCTCGGCGTGACGGGCGGCGCACAGCTCGGCCTGCTCGCCGCGATGCTGGTGCCGGCGCTGGCCGGCGTCGCGTCGGTGCCGCTGCTGTTCGCGTGCGGGCTGCTCGCCGCCGCGTGCGCGATCGCCGCGGCCGGCGGCTGGCGCGCGACGCCGCTGCGGCTGGTGCTCGCGGGCAGCGTCTGCATGCTGCTGTTCGCCGCGCTGTCGACGCTCGTGCTCGCATTCTTCGAGCAGAACATTGCCGGCGCCGCGCTGTGGGCGAACGGCAGCCTGTATCAGCCGGGCGCGAGCGGCCTCGCGTTGGCCGTTCGCTGGCTCGTCGCGCCGCTCGTCGCACTGCCGTTCGTGATCCGGCCGCTGAACCCGCTCGCGCTCGGCGACGACGCGGCGGCCGCGGCCGGCGTGCGCGTCGACGCGACGCGGCTCGCCGCGACGGTCGTCGCCGTCGCGTTCACGAGCGTGGCCGTCAGCATCGCCGGCCCGCTGTCGTACGTCGGGCTCGTCGCGCCGAACCTGCTGCGTCAGGTGCGCGGCGCGCGCGCGGCGCGGCTCGGCGTGCTCGTGCCGCTGTCGGCGCTCGCCGGCGGCGCGCTGGTGCTCGGCACCGACAGCGCGGTGCTCGCCGCCGGGCTCGACGCGACCCTGTCGACCGGCGTCGCGATCGCGCTGGTCGGCACGCCGCTGATGCTCGCGATGATCCGGCGCGGCGCCGCGTGGTCGGGTGTGCTGCATGCGCAGCCCGAGCGCGCGGCCGGCGGCGGCGCGACGCGGCTGGTCGGCCGGCTGGAACGGTTCGAGCGGCTCGGCTGGCCGCTGCGCGGCGCGCTGTTCGCGGCCGCCGCCGCAGTCGTCGTGGCGATCGTGTTCGCCGGCGTGTCGGCCGGCCCCGAATGGGTGACGCCCGCGCGCTGGTGGGCCGCGCTCGCGGGCCACGATCCGGTCGCACGCATGCTGATCGACCTGCGCATGCCGCGCCTGCTGTGCGCGCTGTTCGCGGGCGCGCTGCTGGCCGCGAGCGGCGTCGCGATGCAGAGCGTCGTGCGCAATCCGCTCGCCGGCCCCGAAGTGCTCGGCGTCACGCAGGGCGCGGGGCTCGTCACGCTGTTCGCGTTGTCGACGTGGCCGCTCGCCGGGCAGCTGACGCTCGCCGCGGCGGCGTTGACGGGCGGGGCGCTGTCGCTCGCGATCACGCTCGCGCTGAATCATCGGCATCGCTATGCACCGCTCGCGGTCGCGCTGACCGGCATCGCGATCGGCGCACTGTGGACCACGCTCGCGCAGTGGCTGATCACGCAGGAAAGCGTGCAGCCCGCGCGCTTCGTCGTGTGGCTGGTCGGCGGCACCTACGGCCGCAGCTGGGGCGAGGTCGCGATGCTGCTGCCGTGGTGTGCGCTCGCGGTGCCGGTGTTCGCGTGGCTCGCGCGGCCGCTCGACATGCTCGCGCTCGGCGACGATCAGGCGGCCGCGCTCGGCCTGCCGGTCGCCGCGCTGCGCCCGCTCGCGCTGACCATCGCGACGCTCGCCGCGGGCGCGGCCGTCGCGGCGGTGGGACCGGTCGGCTTCGTCGGCCTGATGGCGCCGCACGTCGCGACGATGCTCGGCGTGCGCCGGCATCGCACGCGGCTGTACGTCGCGGCCGCCTGCGGCGCCGTGCTGCTCGGCGCGGCCGATCTCGCGGCGCGCACGCTCGTCGCGCCGCGCGAAGTGCCGGCCGGCGTGCTGACCGCCCTGATCGGCGCGCCGTATCTGCTCGGGCTGCTGATCGTCGAGGGGCGCCGCGCGCGGCGCGCGGCGCGATGACGGCGGCGCCCGGCTGCACCGCCGACACCGGCGCCACGCGGTTTTCCGCGTTCGCGCCCGAAGCGCTCGGCGCGCATCTCGACGTCGTGTGGCTCGGCCGCCCGCACGAGACGCACGCACCGGGCCGGGTCGTCGTGCCGGTCGAGGCGCTGGCCGATCATCGCGACGCGCTGCTCGACGCGATGGTCCGTCACTACGGCGGCGACCCCGCGCGGCATGCGCGTGCGCTGATCTCGCAATGGAGCAAGTACTACTTCGGGCGCGCGGCGCCCGCGGCCGTGGTCGCCGCGCTGACGCTCGGCCGGCCGCTCGACATGGCGCCGCGCCGCACCTTCGTCGCGCTCGACGACGGGATGCCGGGCGCGCTGTACTTCGCGCCCGATGCGCTCGGCGCGCCGTGCGACGCGCCCGCGCCGCGTTACGCCGGGCTGCGCGCGCATCTGCATGCGGTGATCGAGCTGCTCGCCGAGATCGGGCGCGTCACGCCGCGCGTGCTGTGGAGCAACGCGGGCAACCTGCTCGATCATCTGTTCGGCATGTACCGGACGCTGCCGTGCGTCGCCGATCCCGTGCGCGATGCGTGCTGGCTGTTCGGCGCGTCGTGCGTGGGCGGCGAACCGAATCCGCTGCGCATGCCCGTGCGCGACGCCGTGCCGCGCTCGGCGCTGCTGCCGACGCCGTTTCGCGCGCGCCGCGTGTGCTGTCTGCGCTATGAAATTCCTGGAGAGACCCGACTGTGTGCAAGCTGCCCGCTGCTCTTGACGATGGACGATGCGGCGCTGGCCGAGCAGGACCTGAGCCGCTGATGCACGCCGGCCGCCGTCGTTCGCTCGGGATGCTGGCTGCGCTCGCCGCCGCCGCGTGCGCGGCGCCGCGCGATGCGCTCGCGAGCGATGCACGCGCGGCCGGGCGTGGCGCGGGTATGGCTACGGCCACGGCCTTGCAGGCCGGCCGCTCGCTCGCCGGCAACCCGGTCGTGTCGCAGGCGAGCGCGACGATGCCGCTGCGCGCGCAGCGCGTGGTCGCGCTCGACTTCATGTTCGCGGAAAGCGCGATCGCGCTGGACATCGTGCCGGTCGGCATGGCCGATACGGCGTTCTATCCGGGCTGGCTCGGCTACGCCAGCGACCGGCTCGCCCACGTGACCGACGTCGGCTCGCGGCAGGAGCCCGGGCTCGAAGCGATCGCCGCCGTGCAGCCCGATCTGATCCTCGGCGTCGGCTTTCGGCATGCGCCGATCTTCGACGCGCTCGACCGGATCGCGCCGACGATCCTGTTCCAGTTCAGCCCGAACGTGTCGGAGCGTGGCGTGCCACGCAGTTTACCGATCACGCAACTCGACTGGATGCGCGAGATCTTCCGCACGATCGGCGCGGTCACGGGCCGCGGCGCGCGCGCGCAAGCGGTCGAAGCGCAACTCGACACAGGTATTGCCCGCAACGCGGCGCGGGTTGCCGCGGCCGGGCGCGGTGGCGAGCGCATCGCGCTGCTGCAGGATCTCGGGCTGCCGGACCGTTACTGGGCCTATACGGGCAACAGCACGTCGGCGGGCCTCGCGCGTGCGATGGGGCTTGCGCCGTGGCCGAACACGCCGACGCGCGAGGGCACGCTGTACGTGACGTCTGCCGATCTGCTGAAACAACGCGATCTCGCCGTGCTGTTCGTCACCGCGAGCGGGCCGGACGTACCGCTTGCGGCGAAGCTCGATTCGCCGGTGTGGCGGTTCGTGCCCGCGCTGCGCGAGCACCGGATCGCGCTCGTCGAACGCAACATATGGGGCTTCGGCGGCCCGATGTCGGCGCTCAAGCTCGCCGACGTGATGACCGACACGATGCTGAAACTGCCGGCCGTGCGCTGACGCGTGCGGCGGTAATTCACGTCGGACAGCCGGGTAGCGCGGTTCAGAAGGGCATGGTGTGCGAGGGTTCGTTGTGCGTTCGTCCCGGCGCGTTCACGTGAGTGGGTCGGTAAGCGGGCCGCACGTTTCGCGTTTCGGGGACGGGCGGCACCGGGTCGTCCGTGATGCACGCTACCACCTACGCGCGCTCGAAAGACTTTCCGATGGCGGGCGCGCTCGTAACAGCGGGGCGAACCCGCGCTGGTTCGGTTGCCGAGCGACACAGCGCCTTCCGCCATGCACGGCATAGCCTGCGCAACGTCTCCGTGCAACGCATGCGCCCAACAGCGAATCGAACCCAACGCCAGTACACAGCAACCGCGACGCACATCCGGCCACATCTTGCCCGCAGCAGCAGCCGGTCGCCGCGATCGCGCTGCGCCCGCAAGCCCATCGACGCAATCGCTGCCCGCTCGCCGTCGATCATCGAGACCGCCGGCGCGACCAACACGACGATGCAGGCCGGCGTGCCCCGACGATCACGCACTCAGCGCGTTCTCCCCGTCACGCGCTCGCGCGGGCGCCGTATCGCTGACGATCTGCCCGTTGTCGAGCTTCAGCAGCCGGTCGGCGAGATCGAAATAGCGGTCGTCGTGCGTGATGACGATCACGGCCTTGCCGCGCGCGCGCAGCTCGGGCAGCAATTGCTCGTAGAACACGGCCTTGAACGACGGGTCCTGGTCGGCCGCCCATTCGTCGAACAGGTAGAACGGCCGGTCCTCCAGATACGCGACGACGAGCGCGAGCCGCTTGCGCTGCCCGGTCGACAGCGCGCGATTCGAGAACGCGCCGTCGACGACCTTCACCTTGTGATCGAGCGCGAGCTTCGCGATCAGCGCGTTCGCGCGCGCATCGGCCTGCGCGCGCGCCGGGTCGTCCGGATCGACGATGCCGAGCAGCGCGTCGAACAGATGGAAGTCGTTGAACACCGCGCTGAAGCGCTGCCGGTACGCGGCGCGCTCGCGCCAGCCGATCGGCCGGCCGTCGACCTCGATCGTGCCTTCCTCGGGTTCGTAGAGGCCGGTCAGCACCTTCGCGAGCGTGGTCTTGCCGCTGCCGTTGCCGCCGACGATGAACACCAGCTCGCCGGGCCGGATCGTCAGGTCGATCGGGCCGATCCGGAACATCCGCTCGTCGCGTTCGTGGAAATACGCGTGCGTGACGCCGCGCAGCGTGACGGCGCCGGCCGGCGGCACGTCGGGCGCGTCGCTGGCGGGCGGCACCGTGCGCAGCGCGCCGAATTCGGCCATCACGGCTTCGATGCGCGCGAGCGACACGCGCGCGGCATTGACGGTCGGCAGGTTGTTCAACAGCCCGTCGAGCGGCACCAGCATGAACAGGAACACGACGACGTAGCCGGCGGCCGTGGACGCGTCGGCGTGCACGCCGAGCTGCGGCCAGAACGCGGCGGCGCCGAGGAACACGTAGAACAGGAAGATGATCCAGCCGACGCCGACCGCATACGCGCTGAACGCGCGACGGCGATGGTCGCGCACCTCGCCGATCGCCGTGCCGAGCTGGCCGTCGACGAACTGGCGCGCGCGCGCATCGTGCAGCTTCAGCTCCTTCGCGCCGGAGAACAGCGAGCCGAGATGGCCGAACAGCCGGTCCTGCGCGCGGCCGGCCGCCTCGAGCGACGCGATCGCGCGGCGATCGCCGGTGTGATAGCCGAGCGAGCCGGCGACGATCGCGGCGAGCGCGAGCACGCACACGGGCCACGACAGCCACGCCAGATAGCCGAGGCAGCCGAACACGATCGAGCCGTGCATCACCAGGTTCGGCAACGCGAAGAACAGCATCGACACGTTGGTCGCGTCGTCGGTGAGCACCGACTGCACGGGCGCCGCGCCGATCCGCTCGATGTCGCGCAGCTCGGCCGCGCCGACGCGCCGCGCGAGATGCACGCGCAGCCGCGCCATCGTGTCCTGCGACAGCCGGGCGAACAGCGTGCCCGACACGATCCGCGTGACGAGCGCGATCACCGCGCACAGCGCGAAGCGCCACGCGAGCGCCGCATCGGCCGCGCCCGGCTGCGCGAGCGCGCGGTTCAACGCCGCGACGAGCAGCACGCTCGCGACGCCGTTGAGCACGCAGGCGGCGAGCGCGAGCGCGAGCGAGGCGCGGCTTTCGCGCAGCAGCGCGAGGATCAGGCGCGCGGCGGGGCGGCCGGGGGAGGCGTCGAGGGACGGCGGGGAAGAGGGCTCGTGGGCGGCTGTCATCGGCAACGTCGGTTAATGAAGGGCAGGCGAGAACAACTGGTGAAACGCGCGCAACCGGCAGAGCCGGCGCGAACGGCAGCGCTGCGGCAACCGCGCGGTCGCGGCGTCTCTCCCTGATAGACGAACGGGCGCCGCAAATATTTAGCAGCGCAGGCATTTAGCAGCGCGTGCGAACTCGCCACGCGCGGCCTGCGCGCGGCCGTCATGCGCAAAACGGTAAAAAATCGGCCGCGCCGTTCGTCACACCAGTGAAGCCGCCCGAAGCGGCCCCGAGACTTGGCCGAAGCGGCCGGACCGAAGGACTTCACGCACATGACGAGTTTCCCGACTGCGCTGCACCACCGAATCCGCGACCTGGCGCGCCTCGCGCCCGACGCACCCGCGCTTGCCGCGCCTTTCCAGAACGAGCTGCGCCTGTCGCGGCGCGCGCTCGACGCTCAGGCCTCGCTGCTTGCGCGCCGGCTGCGCGCGGCCGGGGTCGGCGCGGAGGTGCGCGTCGGCGTCTGCGTCGAGCGCTCGTGCGAGCTGTTCGTCGCGCTGCTGGCCGTGCTGAAGGCGGGCGGCGTGTTCGTGCCGCTCGATCCGCGCCATCCGGCCGCGCGGCTGGACTGGATCGTGCGCGATGCGCAACTGCGTCACGGCGTCGTCGATGCGGCCGGGCGCGCGGCGCTCGGCGCGCCGTTCGAACACACGTTCGACGTCGCATCGGCGGCAGGCTCAGCCGCCGACGCATCCGCGTTCGACGAGGAAGATGCGCCCGTGCATCCGCGCGCGGCCGCCTACATGATCTACACGTCGGGCTCGACCGGCACGCCGAAGGCGGTCGTCGTCGAGCACGGGCCGCTCGCCGCGCATTGCGACGCGCTGGCCGGCGCGCTGCCGATCGAAGCCGACGACCGGCTGCTGCATTTCGCGTCGGTGAATTTCGATGCGGCGCACGAATGCTGGCTCGCGCCGCTCGCGGTCGGCGCCAGCGTGACGATCGCACCGGCACAGCCGTTCGCGCCGGACGCCGCGCATGCGCTGATGGTGCGCGAATCGGTCAGCGTGGCCGCGTTTCCGCCCGCGTACCTGCGCGAGTTCGCGAGCGTCGCCGCGCGCGACGGCGTGCCGCCGGCGTTGCGCGTGCTCGCGTTCGGCGGCGAAGCGCTGCCGCAGCAGGCGTTCGACACCGTGCGCCGCACGTTCCCGTCCGTGCGCCTCGTCAACGGCTACGGCCCGACCGAGGCCGTGATCTCGCCGATGCTGTGGCCGGTCGAGCCCGGTGAAACGCCCGCGCTGGACGCCGACGATGCCTACGCGGCGCTGCCGATCGGCCGTGCGATCGGCCCGCGCATCGCGCGCATCGACGACGCGGATGGCGACGCCGATGCCTACGCTAATGGCGAGCCCGGCCGCGCCGGCGAGCTACTGCTCGGCGGCGCATGCATCGCGCGCGGCTATCACGGCCGCGCGGCGCTGACGGCCGAGCGCTTCGTGCCCGACGCGCACGGCGCGCCGGGCGCGCGCGTCTATCGCACCGGCGACCTCGCGCGCCGGCGCGCCGACGGCGCGTTCGACTATCTCGGCCGCGTCGACGATCAGGTGCAGGTGCGCGGCGTGCGCGTGGAGCCGGCGGAGATCGCCGCGTGTCTGCGCACGCACGCGGCAGTCGCCGATGCAGCCGTGATCGCCGAAGCCGTCAACGGGTCGACGCGGCTGATCGCATGCGTCGCGTTGCGCGCTGCCGCGGACGATGCGGACGATGCCGCATTGAAAGCGCACGTCGGCGCCCAGCTGCCGGCCGCGTGGCAGCCGCACCGGTTCGTGCGCTGCGACGCGCTGCCGTACACGCTGAACGGCAAGCTCGATCGCGCCGCGCTGCGCGAACGGATCGCCGCCGCGCAGCGCGCGGACCAGCCCGCCGGCGAGCCGGCGCGCACGGCCACCGAGGCGCATCTCGCCGCGTGCTGGCAGACGCTGCTCGGCCTCGATGCGCCGCCGTCGCGCGACGCGCGCTTTTTCGCGCTCGGCGCGGATTCGCTCGCCGCGATGCAGCTGCAGGCCGCGATCCGCACGCAATGGCGCGTGAACCTGCGGCTCGACGCGCTGTTCGCCGATCCGCTGCTGGCCGAGCTTGCCGCCCAGGTCGATCGCGCGGAACGCGAAACCGGCGCGCCGCTCGCCGCGATTGCCGTGCGCGGCGCGCGCGCCGATGCCGATGCAGATTCATCGGCTGCGCCGTACGTCGATCGCGCGGCGTCGCTCGCGCAGCAGCGCTTCTGGGTGCTCGCACAGACGCGCGACGCGGGCGCCGCCTATCACATCGCCGCACACTGGACCATCGACGGCGCGCTCGACCGTGAGGCGCTGCAACGCGCGCTCGATCATGTGATCGGCCGGCACGACGCATGGCGCACCACGCTCGTCGACGACGGCGACGGCATCGTGATGCAGCGCATCCATGCCGCGCTGCCGGTGCCGATCGCGACGGTGGACCTGCGCGAGCTGCCGCCCGCCGCCCGCGATGCGCAGGCCGCGCGCGTGGCCGAACGCGATGCGGGCGCGCCGTTCGATCTGTCGCGCGGGCCGCTGCTGCGCGCGACGCTGGTCGTGCTCGACGACGCGCGTCACCGCCTGTTGCTGACCGCGCATCACGCGATCACCGACGGCTGGAGCTCGCGCTGCGCGTTCGACGAGCTGGCGGCCGCGTATTGCGCGTACGCGCAGCGCCGCGAGCCGTCGTTGCCGGCGCTGCCGATCCAGTATGCGGACTACGCGGACTGGCAGCGCGACATGCTGGCCGGCGGCGAAGGCGAGCGCCAGCTCGCGTACTGGCGCGCGGCGCTGCGCGACGTGCCGGGCCCGCTCGCGTTGCCGACCGACCGCCAGCCGCCCGCGACGCGCACGCAGCACGGCGCGCGCGTGTCCGTGCGCCTGCCTGACGCGGTCGCGGCCGACCTGCGCCGGCTCGCGCGCGATGCGCAGGCCACCGTGTTCACCGTGCTGCTGGCCGCGTTCGACGCATGGCTCGCGCGCCTGACGGGCGAGACCGACGTGGTCGTCGCGGTGCCGGTCGCGCATCGTCAGCGCGAGGAAACGCGCCGCTTGCTCGGCCTGTTCCTGAACACCGTCGCGCTGCGCGTGCGGGTCGCGCCGACGCAGCCGTTCCGCGCGCTCGTCGAGGCGACGCGCGCGGCCGCGCTCGACGCGGTCGCGCACCAGGACGTGCCGTTCGAGCGCGTCGTCGATGCGGTGAAGCCGCCGGTGCGGCGCGGCGACGAATGGCTGCGCGTGAAGTTCGCCCAGCAGTTCGACGCGCGGCACGACAGCGTATTGCCGGGCGCGACCGCCGTCGCGACGCCGGGGCCGGATCTCGCCGCGCGCTTCGACTTCGCGCTCGACTTCACCGACGACGCGAGCGGCATCGCGCTCGTCGCCGCCTATGCGACCGACTGCATCGACGCAGACACCGCGCGCGCGTGGCTCGACAGCTATGCCGCGCTCGTCGCGTGCGCCGCGCACGACCCGCAGACCGTCACGGCCGAGCTGCCGTGCGATGCGGCGCCCGCGTCGCGCCAGCCGCGCGACGGCCGTGCGCTGCGCGTCGAGCATGCCGATGTGGTCGCCGCGTTCGCGCGGCAGGCGGCCGCGTATCCGCATCGCGTCGCGCTCGCCGATGCATCGGCGTCGCTGACCTTCGCCGAACTCGACGACGCGTCGAACCGCATCGCCCATGCGCTCGCGCTGCGCGGCGTGCGCGCCGAAGCGCCGGTGATCGTCTGCATCGAACGCTCGGCTCGCTTCGTCGCGGCGCTGCTCGGCGCGCTGAAGGCCGGCGCGCTGGCCGTGCTGCTCGATCCGGCGCAGCCTGCCGCGCGCATCGTCGCCGCGGCCGCCGACTGCGGCGCGCGCTGGGCGCTCGTCGCCGATGCCGCTACTGCCGCCGCCGCCGCCGCATGGCCGCACGACACGGCCGCGCAGCCGCTCGACGTCGATGCGCTCGCCCAGGATGCGCAGCTCGCGCACGCGGGCGGCGTGCGTGTCGCGCCGCACCCGGAACAGGGCGCTTATCTGATCTATACGTCGGGCTCGACCGGCACGCCGAAGGGCGTCGTCGTCACGCACGGCGCGCTCGCCGACTACGTGCAGGGCATGCTCGACGAGCTCGCGTTCGCACCGGACGCGTCGTTCGCGATGGTCTCGACCGTCGCCGCCGACCTCGGCCACACGACGTTGTTCGGCGCGCTGTGCGCGGGCCGCACGCTGCATCTGCTGCCGGCCGCCTGCGCGTTCGATCCGGACCTGTTCGCGCAGGAAATGCGCGGCCGCGACGTCGGCGTGCTGAAGATCGTGCCGAGCCATCTGCAGGCGCTGCTCGACGCGCGCGTGCCGGCCGACGTGCTGCCGCGCCACGCGCTCGTGACCGGCGGCGAAATGCTCACGTGGGCGCTGGTCGCGCGCGTGTCCGCGCTCGCGCCGGCATGCCGCGTGATCAATCATTACGGGCCGACCGAGGCGACCGTCGGCGCGATCGCATGCGACACCGTGTCGATCGCCGCCGACGCGCGCGACGTGGCGAGCGGCGTGCCGCTCGGCACCCCGCTGCCGAATGTGCGCGCGCTGGTGCTCGATGCGTTCGGCGCGTGCGTGCCGCCCGGCGCGACCGGCGAGCTGTATCTGGGCGGCCCCGGCGTTGCGCGCGGCTATCTGAACCGGCCGGCGCAGACGGCCGAGCGCTTCGTGCCCGATCCGTTCACGCCCGGTGCGCGCCTGTATCGCACCGGCGACCGCGTGCGCCTGCGCGCGGACGGTCGGCTCGCGTTCGTCGGCCGGATCGACGATCAGGTGAAGATTCGCGGCTATCGCGTCGAACCGGGCGAGGTGAGCGCGGCGCTGCGCGCGGCCGGCCCGATCGCGCAGGCGGAAACGCTGGCGATCGAGCACGACGGCCGCATGCGGCTCGCGAGCTTCGTCGTGCTGCGCGACGGCGCCGCGTTCGACGAGGCCGCGGTGCGCGCGACGCTCGGCGCGACGCTGCCCGATTACATGGTGCCCGCGCAGATCGTCGCGCTCGCGCGTCTGCCCGTCACCGCGAACGGCAAGATCGATCGCGTGGCGCTGCGCGCGCTCGCCGCGGCGCCGGTGGCCGCGGCCGGTGGCGACGCGCCGCAGGGGCCGGTCGAAACGGCGCTCGCGCAGGTGTGGCAAGCGGTGCTGAAGGCGCCGCAGGTCGCGCGCGACGACAACTTCTTCGAACTCGGCGGCGACTCGATCCTCGTGTTGCAGGTCATCGCCCGCGCGCGCAAGCTCGGCGTGCGCTTCACGCCGAAGCAGCTGTTCGATGCGCCGACCATCGCCGGGCTCGCGCGCGTCGCGAAGACCGAGGCGGTCGGCGTCACGCCGGCCGCAACGCCGGTGCCGGTCCAGGCCGCCGCGTCCGCGTCGGCCCCCGGGCTGCTGACGCCCGCGCAGCAACGCTTCTTCGCGCTCGACGTGCCGCATCCGGGCCACTGGAACCAGTCGGTCGCGTTCGACGTGCGCGGCCCATTCGACGCCGATGCGTTCGCGCGCGCGTTTGCCGCGGTGCTCGCCCATCACGCTGCGTTCCGCCAGCGCTTCACGCGCGGCGCCGACGGCAGCTGGCGCGCGCACGACGCCGCGCAGCCGTACGACGCGTTGCCGTTCGCCGAGGTCGCCGCGCGCGACGAAGCCGATGCGCTCGCGCGCTTCGACGCATTGCAGCGCCGGCTCGACCTCGGCCGCGGCCCGCTCGCCTGCGCGTGCGCGGCGCGGCTGCCGGACGGCGAGACGCGGCTGTATCTGGCGATTCACCACGCGATCGTCGACGGCGTGTCGTGGCGCATCCTGATCGACGATCTGGACGCCGCCTATTGCGCCGCCTGCGAACGCATGCCGGCGCGACTGTCGCCGCCGGGGCTGCGCGCCGATGCATGGGCCGCGCGGCTCGCGCGTGCCGCGCTCGGGCCGGACGCGCCGTTCGCCGCCGAAGTCGCGTACTGGGCCGGCATGGCGCACGGCGACGCGTTCGCGCCCGATCGTCCCGATGCGCCGGCGACCAACGCCGATGCGGCCGTCGTCGTGCAGACGATCGACGCCGCGCTGACGCGCGCCGCGCTCACCGATGCGCACGCGGCCTATCGCACGCAGACGATCGAGCTGCTGGCGGCGGCGCTCGCCAGCGCGCTGACCGGCGCGGGCCGCGCCGCGGCGTGCCGCATCGAGCTCGAAGGGCACGGCCGCGAGGCGCTGTTCGACGACGCCGACGCGAGCCGCACGATCGGCTGGCTGACGAGCCACTATCCGGTCACGCTACCGGTCGAGGCCGACGCGTGCGCGACGCTGTGCGCGGTCAAGGATACGCTGCGCGCGGTGCCGCACAAGGGGCTCGGCTTCGGCGTGCTCGCGCACTACGGCGACGCGGCGACGCGCGCGGCGCTGGCGGCGGTGCCGCGCCCGCGCGTCACGTTCAACTATCTCGGCCAGTTCGACGCGCCGCGCGACGCGCTGCTGGTGCCGCGCTTCGGCGGCGCCGGCATCGAACGCGACCCGCACGGGCCGCTCGGCAATACGCTGGCGATTCACGCGTACCTCGACACCGACCGCGACGGCGCGCGCACGCTGAAGCTGCACTGGGTGTACGGCGCGCCGCAGTTCGAGCGCGCGACCGTCGATGCGCTCGCCGAACGCTTTGCGCGCGCGCTGCGCGAGCTCGTCGACGCGTGCGCGTCGCGGGTCGCTCGGCGCGGCGGCGGTGCGACGCCGGGCGACTTCCCGCTCGCGCAGGCGGCCGGCCTCACGCAGGCCGCGATCGAGCGCGCCGCGCTCGACTGGCGCACGATCGACGACGTGTATCCGCTGTCGCCGATGCAGCAGGGCATGCTGTTCCATGCGCTGTACGCGCCCGGTCATGCGAGCTACGTGAACCAGCTCGTCGCGCGCGCGACCGCGCTCGACGCCGAGCGCTTCGCGGCCGCGTTCGATGCGGCGCTCGCGCGCCACGACATCCTGCGCACCAGCGTGATACCCGACGAGGCCGCGCCGCTGCAATGCGTGCATCGCGATGCGCGGATGCCGATCGAACAGCTCGACTGGCGCGCGCGCGGCGCGACGCTCGACGCGGATTTCGACGCATGGATGGCCGCCGACCGCGCGCGCGGCTTCGACTGGCGCCAGCCGCCGCTGATGCGCGTCACGCTGATCCGCGTGACGGACGACGCGTGGCGCGTGGTGTGGACGCGTCATCACGTGCTGCTCGACGGCTGGAGCACCGCGCGCCTGCTTGCCGAGGTACTGCGCGACTACCGCGATCCCGACGCGGTGTCGCCGTTCGAGGGCCGCCCGGCGCTGCGCTATCGCGACTTCATCGCGTGGCTCGGCACCCGCGAGCGCGGCGCGGACGAGCGCTTCTGGACCGGGCGGCTCGCGCGCCTCGATGCGCCGACGCTGATCGCCGCGCGCACGGCCGACCGCGCGGCGGCGCGGATGACGACGCGGCGCGCGACGATCGCCGCCGACGCGACGGCGCGCGTCACGCAAGCGGCGCGTGCGCTGCAGCTGACCGTCAACACGCTGGTGCAGGGCGCGTGGGCGCTCGCGCTGCAGCGCATGACGCATCAGCCGGCCGTCGCGTTCGGCGCGACCGTCGCCGGCCGCCCCGATGCGCTGCCGGACGTCGACGCCGTGCTCGGCCTGTTCATCAACACGCTGCCGGTGATCACCGCGCCCGCGCCGCAGCAGCGCGCGGCGGACTGGCTGCGCGCATTGCAGCGCGACAACGCGGCAGCGGCCGAGCATGCGCATACGCCGCTCGCGGACATCCAGCGCTGGGCGCGCGGCGCCGGCGGCGCACTGTTCGACACCCTCGTCGTGTTCGAGAACTATCCGGTCGACGCTGCGGGCGACGACGCCGATCCGCGCGCGCTGCGCTTGAGCGACGTGCGCAGCATCGAAGCGACCGATTTCGCGTTGACGCTCGTGATCGAAAGCGGCGCCGAGCTGACGATCGACTACGGCTATGACGCCGCACGCCTCGACGCCGCCGACGTCGACGCCTGGCACCGCGCGTTCGCGTGCGCGCTCGACGCGCTGGCCCGCACGCCGGATGCGCTGCTCGGCACGCTGTCGATCGCCGACGACGCGGCATCCACCGCGCTCGCGCGCGCGCAGCAGACCGCGCGCAGCTGGCCCGACGCACAGCGGCAGCCGCTGCATCTGCAGTTCTCGGCGGCCGCGCGCGCGACGCCCGATGCGATCGCGCTCGAATACGCGCATCCGGTCGACGGCGTGCAGCGCATGAGCTACCGCGAGTTGGACCTGCGCACGTCGCGCGTGGCCGCCGCGCTGCGCCGGCGCGGCGTGCGGCGCGATACGGCGGTCGCGCTGTGCGTCGAGCGCTCGTTCGACATGGTCATGGCGCTGGTCGGTGTGCTGAAGGCCGGCGCCGCCTACCTGCCGGTCGACCCCGACTATCCGGCCGAGCGCATCGCATACCTGCTGCGCGACGCGCGGCCCGCGGTCGTCATCACGCAGCCGCAGCTGCGCGCCCAGGTCGAAGCGGCGCTCGGCAACGGTGCGGCGGCCCAACTGCTCACGGTCGCCGAGCTGCTCGCCGACGGAATGGACGATGCGCACGATGCCGATGCGCCCGCCGTCGTCGACGACGCGCAGCTCGCCTACCTGATCTACACATCCGGCTCGACCGGCAAGCCGAAGGGCGCCGGCAACACGCACGGCGCGCTGGCGAACCGCATCGCGTGGATGCAGGACGCGTACCGGCTCACGCGCGACGACGTCGTGCTGCACAAGACGCCGTTCGGTTTCGACGTCTCGGTGTGGGAGTTCGTGTGGCCGCTCGCGACCGGCGCGACGCTCGCGATCGCGGCGCCGGGCGAGCACCGCGATCCGGCGCGGCTGGCGGCCGCGATCCACGCGCACGGCGTGACGGTGCTGCATTTCGTGCCGTCGATGCTGGCCGCGTTCGCCGCGTATCTCGACGATTTCGGCGCCGCCGCGCAATGCGACAGCGTGCGCCTGATCGTCGCGAGCGGCGAGGCGCTCGCGCCGGAGCTGGTCGCGAAGGTCGCGCGGCTGCTGCCGGACGCCACGCTCGTGAACCTGTACGGGCCGACGGAAGCCGCGATCGACGTGTCGCACTGGACCTGCCGCGCCGACGACGCGCGCGCGCCCGCGGTGCCGATCGGCCATCCGATCGCGAACCTGCAGCTGCACGTGCTCGATGCGGCGTGGCAGCCGCTGCCGGCCGGCGCGACCGGCGAGCTGTATCTGGCCGGCGCGGGCCTCGCGCGCGGCTATCTCGGCCGCCCGGGCCTGACCGCGGAGCGCTTCGTCCCCGATCCGTTCGTGCTGGGCGCGCGCATGTACCGCACCGGCGACCTCGCGCGCCGCCGCCCGGACGGCGCGCTCGATTATCTCGGGCGCGTCGATACGCAGGTGAAGCTGCGCGGCCAGCGCATCGAGCCCGGCGAAATCGAGGTGCTGCTGCGCGCGGCGCCCGGCGTGCACGACGCGGTCGTGATCGTGCGCGACGAGCAGCTGATCGGCTACGTCGCGCGCGGCGACGCGGGGCCGCTCGACCGTGCGGCGCTGCTCGACGCGCTGTGCGCGCAATTGCCGGCGTACATGGTGCCGTCGCAGCTGATCGAGCTCGATGCGCTGCCGGTCACGCCGAACGGCAAGTGCGACCGCCATGCGTTGCCGGCGCCGCAGCGCGAGGCGGCGGTGGCCGTCGCGCTCGCGACCGACACCGAGCGCGCGCTCGCGGCGATCTGGCAGCGCGTGCTGCACGTCGACGCGATCGGCCGCGACGACGATTTCTTCCAGCTCGGCGGCCATTCGCTGCTCGCGACGCAGGCGCATGCGCAGGCCAACTTGCACTGGGGCCTCGCGCTGCCGCTGCGCACGCTGTTCGACGCACGCACGCTGGCCCGCTGCGCGGCGGCGATCGACGCGGCGTGCGCGGCCCATCGCGACACCGACGCCGCGAGCGCGATCGACGCGCTGCTCGGCGAACTGGAAACCCGCTAAGGACGACGGATGACGAACGCTCAACCCGACTGGCTCGCACTCGCTGCGCGCTTCGCGCAATTGCCCGACGCGCAGCGCGCGGTGTTCATCGACAAGCTCGGCGCCGCGGGGATCGATTTCCGCAGGCTGCCGATCCCGCCGCGCACGCCGCGCGACGATCGCGTCCCGGCATCGTTCGCGCAGACGCGGCTGTGGCTGCACGCGCGGCTGATCGATGCGCCGCACGCGTATCACATCACCGAGCGGCTCGCGCTCGACGGGCCGCTGGATGCGCATGCGCTGCGGCTCGCCTGCGATGCGCTGATCGCGCGCCACGAAGCGCTGCGCACCACTTTCGACGAAACGCAAGACGGCGTCGCGCAGACGATCCACGCGCCGCTGCGCTGCCCGTGGCGCGACACCGATCTCGAGGCGCTGCCGGCCGCGCAGCGGCGCGCGCAGGCCGAGCGCATCGCGACGGCCGACGAAGCCGAGCCGTTCGACCTCGGCACGCCGCCGCTCGTGCGCGTGCATCTGATCCGCTTCGATGCGACGCATCACTGGCTCGCGTTGACGGTTCACCACATCGTGTCCGACGGCTGGTCGTCGGACGTGCTGCTGTTCGAGCTGGCGGCGTTCTACCGTGCCTACGCGTCGGGCGAAGCGGTGTCGCTCGCGCCGCTGCCGATCCAGTACGCGGACTATGCGCTGTGGCAGCGCCGCTGGCTCGATGCCGGCGAGCGCGAGCGCCAGCTCGCGTTCTGGCGCGCGCGGCTCGATCCGCAACGCGGCGTGCTCACGCTGCCCGGTGCGGCCGCGCGGCCGGCGCGCCGCAGCGCGCGCGGCGCACGTCACGGGTTTTCGCTCGATGCGCGCATCGGTGCGCGGCTGCGGGCGTTCGCGGCCGACGCGGGCGCGACGCCGTTCGCGGTGCTGCTCGCGGCGCTCGACGCGCTGCTCGCGCGGGCGACCGGCGACGCGCGGATCTGCATCGGCGTGCCGGCCGCGAACCGCGAACGCGCGGAGACGGCCGGCCTGATCGGCTTCTTCGTCAACACGCTCGCGATCGACGTCGACGTGCCGGCGCACGGCGATTTCGCGTCGCTGGTCGCGCGCACGCAGCGCGCGCTCGTCGATGCGCAGATGCATCAGGACGTGCCGTTCGAGCAGGTCGTCGACGCGCTCGGCGTGCCGCGCAGCGCGAGCCATCATCCGCTGTTCCAGGTGATGGCCGCCTACGGCGAGCGCCGCGCGCCGCCCGCGCTCGGCGCGGCGTCGGCCGCATGGCTGCCGTCCGGCACGCCGTCCGCGAAATTCGACCTGACGCTCGCCGTCGAAGCGACGCCCGACGGCGCCTTCGACGCCGCGTTCATCTATGCGCTGGACCTGTTCGACGCCGCCGCGATCGCGCGGCTCGCCGCGCGCTTCGTCACGCTGCTCGACGCCGCGCTCGCGCAGCCTGCCGCGCCGATCGGCGAGCTCGACTGGCTGCCGGCCGACGAGCTCGCGCAACTGTTCGCATGGAATGCGCCGGCCGGCGCGGCCGACGCCGAGCCGTTCGTGCCGGTGCACGCGCGCATCGCCGCGCATGCGCGCAAGCGGCCCGACGCACGCGGCGTCGCCGATATCGAGCGCGCGCTGACGCGCGGCGAGGTCGACGCGCGCGCCGCGCGCATCGCGCGCAACCTGGTCGCGGCCGGCGTGCGGCCCGAGATGCGCGTGGGCGTCGCGCTGCAGCGCTCGGTCGATCTGCTGGTCGCGCTCATCGCGGTGCTGAAGTCGGGCGCGGCGTTCGTGCCGCTCGATCCCGCGCACCCGCGCGAACGGCTCGCGCAGATCGTCGGCGACGCGGGCATCGCGCACGTGCTGACCGACCGCGCGAGCGCCGCGTCGCTGCCCGCGCTGTCCGGGTTGCGCATCTGGCATGCGGATGAAGTCGATGCGCTCGACGAAGCCCAGCACGTCGAACTGCCCGACGTGCTGCCCGGTCATGCGGCCTACGTGATCTATACGTCGGGCTCGACCGGCACGCCGAAGGGCGTGATCGTCGATCACGCGGCGTTCGCGCGCCATTGCGTCGCGATCGCCGAACGCTACGGCGTGCGCGAAAGCGACGTGTTCCTGCTGTTCCAGTCGGTCAACTTCGACGGCGCGCACGAAGGCTGGTTTTCGCAATACCTGTCGGGCGCCGTGGTGTCGATCACCGCCGACGTGCTGTGGCCGCCCGCGCAGACCTGCGCGATGATGGCGCGCGACGGCGTGACGATGACCTACGTGCCGCCGGGCTGCGCCGCGCAGCTCGCCGAATGGACGCTCGCGCACGGCGCGCCGCCGACGCTGCGCTCGTTGACCGTCGGCGGCGAGGCGACGTCGCGCGAAGCATTCACGATGCTGCGCCGCGCGATGCCGAACGTGCGCGTGGTGAACGGCTACGGCCCGACCGAAACCGTGATCACGCCGACGCTGTGGATGTTCGCGCCCGGCGACGATCTCGCGAAGCTCGGCGATGCGGCCTATCTGCCGATCGGCACGCTGGTCGGCGCGCGCACCGCGCACGTGCTCGACGCACGGTTGCGGCCGCTGCCGGTCGGCGTGATCGGCGAGCTGTATCTGGGCGGCGAGGGGATCGGCGTCGCGCGCGGCTATCTCGATCGTCCGGCGTTGACGGCCGAGCGCTTCGTGCCCGATCCGTACGGCGCGCCCGGCGCGCGGCTGTATCGCACCGGAGATCTGGTGCGGCGTCGCGCGGACGGCGTGTTCGACTTCATCGGCCGCGTCGATCATCAGGTGAAGCTGCGCGGGCTGCGCATCGAGCTCGGCGAAATCGAGGCGCAACTGGCCGCGCACGATGCGGTGCGCGAAGCGTGCGCGGTCGTGCACGGGCAGGGCGCGCATGCGCAGCTCGTCGCCTACGTCGAGTTGAGCGCCGATGCACGGGCGGATACACAGCCCGTCGACGCGGCGACGCTCGATGCGCATCTGCGCCGCACGCTGCCCGACTACATGGTGCCCGCGCAACTGATCGTGCTGGACGCGCTGCCGCGCAACGCGAACAGCAAGGTCGATCGCGCGCGGCTGCCCGCGCCGGTGCGCGTCGAGCGCGCATACGAGGCGCCGCATGATGGCGACGAAGCCGCGCTCGCGGCGATCTGGCGCGACGTGCTGAACGTCGAGCGCGTCGGCCGCGGCGACCACTTCTTCGAGCTTGGCGGCCATTCGCTCGCCGCGGTGCGCGTGGCGACGCGCGTGGCCGAACGGCTCGGCCGCGACGTGCCGGTGCGCGCGCTGTTCGAGGCGCCGGTGCTCGCGCAATATGCGGCGCAGCTCGCCGATGCGCCGCGTGCGGCGCACGCCCGCAGCGCGTCGCACGCCGCCGCCGCGGTGAAGCCCGACGCCGACGGCGTGTGGCCGCTGTCGCCCGCGCAGCTCGCGCTGTGGTTCCTGTGGCGCGCGCAGCCGGACAACGCCGCCTACAACATTCCGCTCGCGCTGCGCGTGCGCGGGCCGCTCGACGTCGACGCGTTGCGCGCGGCGTTTGCGGCGGCTGCCGCCGCGCATCCCGCGCTGCGCACGCGGCTCGTCGCGCGCGCCGGCATGCTGCCGGGCCAGCGCGTCGCACCGGTTACGCCGGTCACGTTACCGCTCGTCGACGTCGCTACGCAGCCCGACGCGCTCGAGCGCGCGGCGCAGCTGACGGCCGCCGACGCGCTCACGCCGTTCGACCTCGAAGCCGATGCGCCGCTGTGGCGCGCGCGCGTCGTGCGGCTCGGCACGCACGATCATGTGCTGTCGGTGGTGATCCATCACATCGTGTCGGATGGCGAATCGATCGAGTTGTGGCTCGACGCCGTGCGGGCGCGCTATGTCGAACACGTGCGCGGCGCAACCGCATCGGCATCGGCACCCGCCACGACGCCGCTGCCGCGCACGTCGCTCGTGCTCCCGCCGCCGTGCGCGGCAGCGCGCGTCGCGTACTGGCGCGACGCGCTCGCCGATCTGCCGCCGCGCGTGCTGCCGCAGCGTGCGGATGCGCCGGCCGTTCCGCAATGGCGGGCCGCGCGCATCGCGATCGAATTCGACCCGACGACGATCCGGGCGGCGCGCGACGCCGCAACGGCCGCGCGTGCGACGTTGCCGATGCTGCTGCACGCGGCGCTCAACACCGCGCTGTTCCGCGTGACGGGCGCGGCCGACCAGCCGGTCGGCGTGCTCGCGTCGACGCGCGAGCTGGCGGGCGACGCGGCGCACGATGCGCTCGGCCTGTTCATCAACGCGGTGGTCGTGCGCACGCGGCTCGACGCGACGGCGAGCCGCGCCGACGTGCTCGCGCAGCTGCGCGACACCGCGCTCGCCGCGTATGCGCATGCGGACGTGCCGTTCGCTGACGTCGTCGCCGCGCTGCACGCGCCGCGCGCCGCCGAGGCCAATCCGCTGTTCCAGGTGATGTTCAACTACCTGCGGCCGAGCGGCGCCGCGACGCGCGACTGGGCCGGCCTGACGCTCACCGAATTCGACGACGTGCGCCATCGCGTGGTGTTCACGCTCGAGCTGGACGTCGTCGAGCATCCGGACGGCCGCGTGAGCGCCGCGTTCTCGTATGCGGACGAACTGCTCGACGCTGCGTTCGTCGCTGCGCTCGTCGACGTCTATCACGACGAGCTCGCGCGTTTCGCCGTCGCGCCCGAAGCGCGGCTCGGTGTGCCGGACGCGCGGTTCGCGGCGTCGACGGCCGCGCGTGCGCGCGTGGTCGACACGGCGCCGCAAGCGCGCCACGCCATCGCCGCACTGGCCGCGCTGTGGTCCGACACGTTTGCGTGCGCCGCGCCGCCGCCCGATGCCGAGCTGTTCGCCGCCGGCGCGACCTCGTTCGACGTCGTGCGTTTCGTCGATGCGGCGTGCGGCGCCGGTCACGCGCTGACGGTCGCCGACGTGTTCGCCGCACCGACGCTCGCCGCGCTCGGCGCGCGGCTCGACGCGACGGCCGAAACGGCGCAGGAGGCGCGCGATGCCGGCTGAAGTGCGTGCGAACCGCTTCGCGCGATTCGATACCCGTCGCGTCGCGTTTCCGCCCGGCCGCCGCGCCGTGCGCGAGACGCGCCGACATCCGCGTCGTGCAGCCGCCGTGCCCGCGCGCGCGGCGCAACACGTTGTTCGCCGGCCGTCATCGTCGACGGGCCGGTTCTACCGACAAGGGAGCTGAGAGACATGCAGAGAGAAACCGTATTCGACCTGATCGGCGTCGGCTTCGGGCCGTCTAACCTCGCGCTGGCGGTGCGTATCGCGGAACGCGGCGACGGCGCGCGCCCGCTCGCGCAGTGCTTCGTCGAGCGCCAGCCCGCGTTCGGCTGGCACCGCGGCATGCTGCTCGACGACTGCCGGATGCAGATCTCGTTTCTGAAGGATCTCGTCACGATGCGCGATCCGACGAGCCGCTACACGTTCATCAACTACTTGTTCGAACGCGGCCGGCTCAACGAATTCGTGAACCTGAAGAACTTCTATCCGACCCGCGTCGAATTCCACGACTACCTCAGCTGGGTCGCCGACGCGTTCGGCCGGCACGTGCACTACGGCGAGACCGTCACCGCGATCGAGCCCGTGCACGGCGACGGCGCGCGCGTCGACGCGCTGCGCGTGCTGTCGTGCGACGCGGCCGGCCGCGAGCGCCAGCGCGTCACGCGCGCGCTGTCGGTCGGCGTCGGCGGCACGCCGGCGGTGCCCGAGGCGTTCGCCGCGCTCGGCCGCGATCGCGTGATCCATTCGTCGTCGTATCTCGCCGACATCGAGCGCCTCGTCGCGGCGCCGGACGGCGCGCGCCGCCGCGTCGCGGTGATCGGCGCGGGGCAGAGCGCGGCCGAGGTGTTCGTCGATCTCGCGCGCCGTTTCCCGCACGTCGACGCGAGCCTCGTGATGCGCGCGGGCGCATTGAAGCCGGCCGACGACAGCCCGTTCGTCAACGAGATCTTCAGCCCCGAGTTCACCGACGTCGTCTATGCGCAGCCGCACGACGCACGACGCGCGCTGCTCGAACGCTATCGCGACACCAACTACGCGGTGGTCGACCGGCCGCTGATCGAGCAGATCTACGAAATGCTGTACCTGCAGCGCATCGACGGCACGCCACGCCATGCGCTGCTGGCGAACCGCGCGATCGAGGCCGCGCTGCGCGGCGCCGACGGCCGCATCGAGCTGACGCTGCGCGACCGGATGAACGGCAGCACGCGCGTCGAGCGCTTCGATGCGCTCGTGCTCGCGACCGGCTACCGGCGCGACACGCATACGGCGCTGCTCGACGGGCTTGCGCCGTATCTCGGCGATGCGCTCGCGCGCGGCGAGGTCGCGCGCGACTACCGGCTCGCGACGCCCGAGCACTTCACGCCGCGCATCTACCTGCAAGGCTGCTGCGAGGACAGCCACGGGCTGTCGGACACGCTGCTGTCGGTGCTGGCGCGCCGCGCGGACGAGATCTGCAGGTCGCTCGAGGAGGCGGCGTCGCTCGCCCGCGACGACGACGCGGGCCTGCCGCGACACGAACAACGACATCAAGACGGGGCGAGCGCGGGCCGGATGGCTTGCGCTCTTTGACAAAGGTGCGGTCGATGACCGCATGAATAAACGGGAGCAGAGCAACATGGAGTGGGCAACAGGCACGCGTTTGCGTGCGATCGCAGCGGCAGCGAGCGTCGCGTTCGGGATGGCGGCGGGGCACGCGTTCGCGCAGACGCCAGCCGCTGCAGGCGCGCAGAACGGCGTGCAGGACGGTGGATCGGCCGCTACGCCGGTCGCTGCGCCGAAGGGCACGGCGGTAGGCACCGCGGTAGGCACGGCGGTAGGCACCGCGGCCGGAAGCGCCGCCGGCACGCTGCCGGCGATCACCGTCAAAGCGAGCGCGGCCGGCGACGGCACGGTCGGGCTCGTCGCGAAGCGCAGCCGCACCGGCACCAAGACCGACACGGCGCTCGACGAGATCCCGCAGACGATCAACGTCGTCACCGCGCAGCAGATCGAGATGACCGGCGCGACCGACGTGAACGCCGCGCTGCGCTACGTGCCGGGCTTCTCGTCGTACGGCTCGGACAACCGCTCCGACTGGTACGCGGCGCTGCGCGGCTTCACGCCGACCGCGTTCGTGAACGGGCTGCAGGTGCCGAACACGCTGAACCTGTCGAGCTGGCGCGTCGATCCGTACATGATCGACAGCATCACCGTGCTGCGCGGGCCGACGTCGGTGCTGTACGGCGCGGGCGACCCCGGCGCGATCATCGACGTGCAGACCAAGACGGCCGACGGCGAGCGCGTGCGCGAAGCCGGCGTGCAGTTCGGCAACTATGCGCGCAAGCAGTTCATGATCGACGTCGGCGACAAGCTCGATGCGGACGGCAAGTATGCGTACCGCTTCGTCGGCGTCGCGCGCGACGGCAACGCGTTGACGGGGCCGAACAACGACCAGCGCGTCGCGCTCGCGCCGTCGTTCCGCTGGCGCCCGGACGCCGACACGTCGCTGACGCTGTCGGCCACCTACCTGCAGGACTGGGGCGACATCTCGTCGAACTTCCTGCCCGCGCAGGGCACCGTGTTGCCGAACCCGAACGGGCAGCTCGACAAGGACGTCTACGGCGGCGACCCGAACTTCAACTACTACCGCAAGAAGCAGTGGTCGCTCGGCTATCAGTTCGAGCGCAACCTGAATTCGATGTGGACGTTCCGCCAGAACGTGCGCTGGATGCACCTGTCGCTCGACAACGGCTCGGTGTTCGGCGCGGGCTTCGCGGACGGCAGCCTCACCGACATCAACCGCTGGGCCGGCGTGTTCCAGACCAACTACAGCCGCTTCGACATCGACAACAACCTGCAGGGCCGCTTCGGCACCGGGCCGTTCGAGCACACGCTGCTGCTCGGCTTCCAGTACAACCGGCAGACCGCGACCGACAGCGAATGGCTGGCCGCCGCGCCGACGCTGAACCTCTACAACCCGGTCTACACGCCGGTCACGCTGTCGGTGTTTTCGCCGCCGAACACGACGTACCGCACCAACACGTACACGACGATGAACACGTTCGGTCTGTACGCGCAGGACCAGATCAAGTGGAACCGCTGGACGCTGACGCTCGGCGGCCGCGAGGACTGGGTCAATCAGCGGATGGACGACCGCGCGGGCGGCACGCAGTCGAAGGCCGACGTCACCGCATTCACCGGCCGCGTGGGCCTCACGTACCAGGGCGACTACGGGCTGTCGCCGTACGTCAGCTACGCGACCTCGTTCAACCCGCTGATCGGCGTGAACCTGTACGGCGGCGGCCTGCCGCAGCCGACCCGCGGCAAGCAGATCGAGGCCGGGCTGCGCTGGCAGCCGCCCGGCAAGAACCTGATGCTGAGCGCGGCGATCTACCAGATCAACCAGACCAACGTGTTGACGCCGACGCCGACCAACCTCGACCCGGCCGGCACGACGTCGATCCAGACCGGCGAAGTGCGCTCGCGCGGCATCGAGCTGAACGCGACCGGCAAGCTCACGCGCAACCTGTCGCTGATCGCGTCGTACGTCTATCAGGACGTGAAGAACGTGCAGGCCAACGACGCGTCGCTGAACAACTGGCCGGTCGACATCCCGCGGCCGCGCCAGATGGCGTCGCTGTGGGCCGACTGGACCTGGCACACGGGGCCGCTCGCGGGCTTCGGCCTGGGCGGCGGCGTGCGTTACCAGAGCGCGGCGGCCGGCGCGGCCGACAACTCGCTGACCGTCGCGAGCTACACGCTGTACGACGCGGGCGTGCATTACGACACGCGCAACTGGCGCTTCGCCGTGAACGGCACGAACCTGTTCAACCGCCACTACATCAGCGGTTGCCAGTCGACCAGCGTCTGCATCTTCGGCACCGATCGCACCGTGATCGCCACCGCGAAATACAACTGGTGACGGCGCGCGCCGCGGCGTGCAGCCCGGCCTTCGAGCCGGCGCGTGCGCCGCGGCGCCGTCGTCCGCTTTTTCCCGACGCCTCCATGCGAAAGAAGAATCTCGTCTACATCCAGTCGCTGCGCAACGGCGCGGCCGATCGCGCCGGCCAGCCGGTCGCGTACCGCGGCGGCACGCGCTACATGAAGGCGCCGCTCGAATTCCTCGTCGAGCGGCTCAACGCTTCGCCGCTCGGCGAGCGCTATACGCTGCAGGCCGTGATCGTCGACGACGACGCAGGCTCGCCGGCCGACCAAGCGAAGCTCGCCGACTACGGCTTCGCGCGCACGCCGGGCCGCCCGTGGATCCTGCCGGAGGGGCTCACCGTGCAGGGTCGGCCGGTCGACGAACTGTTCTGCACGATCGCGTCAACGTACCGGCGGCTGCCGCGCGATGCGCGCGAGCGCGCGGCGGGCAAGCAGGCGTTCGAGCGCCGCCTGCTCGAGCGCCTGCTCGAACTCGACGCCGACGTCGTCGTGCTCGACGGGCTGCTCGTGATACTCGACGAGCTCGTGCGTCCCGGCGCGCGCTTTCACCGGCGCATCGCGAACATCCATCCGGGCATCACGGCCGACGGGTCGCCGTACCAGCGGCGCGGCGCGTGGGCGACGCTCGACGCGCTGCACGGCGCGCGCGGCGAGCGGGTCGACTGGGCGAGCGGCGCGACCTCGCGCGTCACGCCCGTGACGATGACGGGCGCGTCGTTCCACTACGTCGACAACGGCATCGATTCCGGCGAGGTGATCTGCGACGTGCTCGACACGCCGATCGCGCCGGACGACACGATCCTCGAACTGCGCTGGAACAACTTCCAGCGCAGCCTGTTTCCGGCACTCGAGCGCGGGCTGCACATCGTCGCCGATCGCCACGACGCGGGAGCACTGTGATGGCACACACGCTGACGAAACCGGCCGACCCGCGCGATAGCGTCGAAGGCGACGTGGCCGCCGCGCTCGACGGCGCGCCGCAGGCGACGCCCGTCGCCGAACGCATGCTGCACGCGTGGCGCCCCGACGATGCGCCGGCCGCGCTGCTCGCGGAATTCGTCGCGCTGTTCAACACCGACACGCAGCACGACGCGGCCACCGTCTCGGTGCCGCTCGGCGCGGCTGACCCGGCCGCCGTCGCCGCGTACGTCGCGCGCGCGGTGCGCGAAGGCGTGATCGACGACGCGCAGCGCGCGGGCGAGCGGCTGCGGCTCACCGCGTCGCGCGCGACGTTCTGGCAGAACCCCCAGCCGTGGCTGAAGGCGCCGGCGTCGGGCGGGATGCCGCTGCGCTACGCGATCACCAACGGCCACCGGCATCCGGTGCGGCCGCCGTCGCCGGCCGGCGAGATCTACGCGCGCTACATGCCGCAGGTCGGCATGACGTTCAGCCTGCGCACCGTCGACGTCGCGACGCACGCGCGCCTGTTCAGCGACTGGATGAACCTTGATCGCGTCGCGCATTTCTGGGACCAGCGCGGCACGCTCGACGAGCACGCGGCCTATCTCGCGGAACGGCTCGCCGATCCGCACATGCACCCGATGATCGGCTATTTCGACGACACGCCGTTCGGCTATTTCGAGTTCTACTGGGCGAAGGAGGACCGCCTTGCGCCGTTCTACGACGCGCACGACTACGATCGCGGGCTGCATCTGCTGATCGGCGACTCGCGCTTCCAGAGCGCGGGCAAGCTGCATGCGTGGTGGAGCGGCGTGCTGCACTACATGTTCGTCGACGAGCCGCGCACGCAACGGCTCGTCGGCGAGCCGCGCGTCGATCACGTGCGGCATATCGCATACATGCACCGGCTCGGGTTCCGGACGCTGAAGGAGTTCGACTTTCCGCACAAGCGCGCGGCGTTGACCGTGATGGAGCGCGATACGTTCTTCGATACGTTCCGGTTGCCGTGATCGGGGCGGCGCGACAGCGGCGCGAGCGCACGGGTGTCGCGAGGTTGCCGGCGAATGTGGAAGCTCGCGCGGACATCGCCGGAATAGGGCGTCTGTGCGCACGCGCGTCGGCATGCCGGCAATTCGTTCGATGCCGACTGCGGTGATTCCCGTGTTTCGCCGGAATGCGAAAGTTCTATCTGGAAAATCGCTGACTCAGCCAGCTATGGTTTTGCGAACAAACAATATGAGAAACGCGAAATAATTAATCGCATCTCCATTTTAGATGCCGCGATTTGTATAAATTCGGTCAATGGGACGAGTTCGAATTTGCGAATTCGTCGCCTCGATCCAACGGCCTGCCCAGTTATAACCGAACCTTTTCTCTCATCGCGATACGCTCTGGTCGGCGATATGGCTGGCGCCCGGCCGCAACCTGTCGCGATCGAAGCAATATGAATAAATCTGCATTTTCCGGGCAATAAATCCATCGGAGAGAAAACGTGAAAAAGATAATCGTGAGCGCAGGCCTGGCGGCATTGGTGGCGTCTTCGGCGGCGCACGCTTTGCGGATCGACGAAGCGACCTTCAAGTATTACGGCGGCGATAGCGCAGACCTGGCGAACAGCATCAAGACGCACAACGACCAACTGCGCGCGTTCAGTTATGAGACGCCGTGGCTCGCCGTCGGAGAGGTCGGTGGCTGCACCGCGACATGGCTTGGCGACAACGGGGGATGGACCTACGTGCTGACTGCCGCGCATTGCGCCGGCTATCAAGGCACCGAGACAGCCGTAACCAAGCGCTTCACGACGCTCGATCGCCGCGTAGTCGCATCGGGCCGGGGCACGGCGTACGTGCCGCCGCAGCGGATCAACAAGCCGGCGGGAATGGGCGGCGCGTCGACCGATATCGCGATCCTGAAGCTGCCGACGCTCCACCCGATAGCGGACGTGCTCGGCAAGCCGGTCGAGCGGCCGATCCTGAACGACGATCCTCACGAGAAAGACCGCGACGTCATTTTCGTCGGCTATGGAAGCTGGGGCGTCGGCGCGAAGGGCAGCGGTTCGTACTGGCCGGCGAACGGCGAGCGACGGCTGTACGGGCGCAGCCGGATCGACAGCATCTTCGAGCTCGGCTACGGAATCGGCGCGAGCTATCGCTCTGCCGGGCCGTCCCCGTTCTGGACGCGCACTGCGTCGGGCGATAGCGGGTCGGCCTGGTGGCAGATTCGCGATGGCAAGCCGGTCATCATCGCGACGACCAATGGCGGCGGCGACAACTATTCGACCGGCGCGCGCGTATCGAAGTACGTGGACTGGATCAAGTCGGTCTATCCGGAAGCGCGCTTCCTGTCGGCCGAGCAGCCGGCGGGCTGCATCGTCAGCCTGCAGACCGCCGCGAGATATTGCCTGCCGGTGGGGCAGCGCTCCGGTTATGCATTGCCGTCGTGGATCTATGCGCACGACGTGTTCGTCGATGCCGCACTGGGCACCGCGGTGATGCTGTCGGATTGGGACAACCTGTCCTACAACCGGATCGCGACGTTCGTCGGCACGGTCGAGAACGGCGGTCTCAAGCAGGTGAAGGCCGTCAACGGACAGGTGCTCGATTTTTCAAGGCCGCATTCGATGCGCGTCGTGCGCGATACGACGCCGCTCGGCTGTATCGTCAGCCTGACGTCGGGCGCGAAGTATTGCCTGCCGGCGGGGCAGCGGTCGGGGCGTGCGCTGCCGTCCTGGATTTATGCAAACGAAGTCCAGGTTGAAGCGGCCGCGGGGATCGCGGTGATGCTGTCGGATACGGACGACCTCGCGTTCAACCGCGTCGCGACCTTCACCGGCTTGACGCAGAACTGGGAGTTGAAGAAGGCGAAAGCCTGGAACGGCGAAGACCTCGATTTTTCGCGACCGAAGTCGATGCGCGTCGTTCAGCAATGATGTCGGGGCGTTGAGGTGCTGCGCGGCATGGGCGCGGAGCCCGTGCCGCGTGTCATGCCGGCGGCGTCGCCGGTTCCGCGAGAAACGCGCCGCGGAAGGCGTCGAGATGTCCGTCGGCGTCGCCGCCGAATTCGCCGGGTAGCAGCGTAACCACGCCGGGTTGTGCGTTCACTTGAACCCTGGCGTACACAAAAGATGTACGGCGGTTGAAAAGTGAACAAATGCCCCGGAAGTCCTTGATATCGATAGATATCGAAGCAACGCCCAACCGTGCTCGCCGCGCCTCTACATGCCGGAGACTGACACACAGCCGCGGGCACCACGCCTCCCGCTCCCCGCGCCGGTACGGCCTCGCAAACGCGCTGCCGCCATGCTCGGCACCCCAACTCAACCGGCAACTCCAGGTTGCCGCCGCGACCACTTACTCGCTATTCGGTTGCCGTGAGCCGGACTATCCTTGACTGACCCTTCCGAACCCGACCCAGGAGCCGCCCCCATGACCCACAGCGTGATCCCCGCAGGCCTCGCCGACAAAATGATCGACATTCGACACCGCATCCATGCGCATCCTGAACTCGGCTTCGAGGAATTCGCGACCAGCGATCTCGTCGCCGAGCAGTTGCAAGGGTGGGGCTATACGGTCCGGCGCGGGCTCGGCGGCACGGGCGTCGTCGCGCAGCTGAAGGTGGGCGACGGCACGCAGCGCCTCGGCCTGCGCGCCGACATGGACGCGCTGCCGATCCACGAGTCGACCGGCCTGCCGTATCGGAGCACGATCCCCGGCAAGATGCACGCATGCGGCCACGACGGTCACACGGCGATGCTGCTCGCCGCCGCGAAGCATCTGGCGCGCGAGCGGCGGTTTTCCGGCACGCTGAACCTGATCTTCCAGCCGGCCGAGGAAGGGCTCGGCGGCGCGAAGAAAATGCTCGACGACGGGCTGTTCGAGCAATTCCCGTGCGATGCGATCTTCGCGATGCACAACATGCCGGGCTTCCCGACCGGCAAGCTCGGCTTCCTGGCCGGGCCGTTCATGGCGTCGTCGGACACCGTGATCGTCGACGTCCACGGCCGCGGCGGCCACGGCGCGGTGCCGCACAAGGCGATCGACCCGGTCGTCGTGTGCGCGCAGATCGTGATCGCGCTGCAGACCATCGTGTCACGCAACGTGTCGCCGCTCGACATGGCGATCGTCACGGTCGGCGCGATCCACGCGGGCGACGCGCCGAACGTGATTCCCGAGCATGCGCAGATGCGCCTGTCGGTGCGCGCGTTGAAGCCCGACGTGCGCGATCTGTTGGAGACGCGCATCAAGGAAGTCGTTCATGCGCAGGCGGCCGTGTTCGGCGCGACCGCGACGATCGATTACCAGCGCCGCTACCCGGTGCTCGTCAACGATGCGCGGATGACCGCGTTCGCACGCGACGTCGCGCATGCATGGGCCGGCGCAGCGAACCTGATCGACGGGATGGTGCCGCTCACCGGCAGCGAGGATTTCGCATTCCTGCTCGAGCAGCGGCCGGGCTGCTACCTGATCATCGGCAACGGCGACGGGGAAGGCGGCTGCATGGTGCACAACCCCGGATACGACTTCAACGACGCGGCGCTGCCGATCGGCGCGTCGTACTGGGTCAAGCTGGCCGAGGCGTTTCTGGTGTGACGGGACGCTGGCGGGGAAGGCGAGGTCTCGCGACGCAGCCCGCTATTCCGGCACGACTTCCGGCGTCTCTCCGCTCGCTCGATCGGCCTGCTCAACCTGATCGAACGCCTCGCCGCGAAACAACGCCGCGGCCGCATCCGGGTTCGACGGCCAGTACATGTGCATGTAGGTCGCGACGACCGGCCCCGCGCGATACACGGCTTCGCCGCTGCCGCTCGCGCCGTCGCAGCGTGCCGCCGTCGCCGCCGCCGCGAGCGGCGTATCGAGCCGCGAGTAATGGAACGTATGGCCGCGCATCGGGCCCCAGCGCGTCGCGAGCGTCTGCATGCCGAGCGCGGCGAAGCGGCGCTGCATCGTCGCATGGCCCGGCAGCAGCCCGACCATCGGCGTCGTCGCGCCCTGCGCGTCGGTCAGCGACTCGCACAGGTACAGCATCCCGCCGCATTCCGCGACGATCGGCCGCCCGGCCGCCGCGTGCGCGCGGATCGTGCGCGCGCTCACCGCATTCGCGGCGAGCGTCGCCGCGTGCAGCTCCGGATAGCCGCCCGGCAGGAACAGCGCGTCGCACGCGTCGGGCACCGGTTCGTCGGCCAGCGGCGAAAAGAACCGCACTTGCGCGCCGAGCGCGTCGAGCAGCGCGAGATTGGCCGGGTAGATGAACGAGAACGCCGCGTCGCGCGCGACCGCGATCCGCGTGCCGGCCAGCGAGCGCGGCAGCGCGGCTGCTTCGGGTGCCACTTCGGGCGCTGCGAACGCGACGGCCGGCGGCAATTCGGCGAGCGCGGTCTGCGCGAGCGCGTCGGCGGCGCGCTCGAGCCGCGCGTCGAGATCGTCGATGTCGGCCGGCTGGTGCAGGCCGAGATGCCGTTCGGGCAACGCGATCGCCGCGTCGGCCGGCACGTGCCCGAGCCAGCGCAGGTCGTCCGGTAGCGCCTGCCGCAGCAGTTGCGCATGCCGCGGCGAGCCGACGCGATTCGCCAGCACGCCGTAAAACGGCACGCCCGGCCGGAACCGCGCGAGCCCGAACGCGATCGCGGCGAACGTCTGCGCCATCGCCTTCGCCGAAATCACCGCGACGACCGGCACGCCGAACGCAGCGGCCAGGTCCGCGCTGCTCGGCGTGCCGTCGAACAGGCCCATCACGCCTTCGATCAGGATCAGGTCCGCGTCGCGCGCCGCGTCGGCGAGCAGCGCGCGACAGCCGGCCTCGCCGACCATCCCGAGATCGAGTGCGTACACGGGCGCGCCGCTCGCGCGTTCGAGCAGCATCGGATCGAGGAAATCCGGCCCGGTCTTGAACACGCGCACGCGCCGGCCGAGCCGCCGGTGCAGCCGCGCGAGGCCGGCCGTCACCGACGTCTTGCCCTGGCCGGACGCCGGTGCGCTGACGAACAGCGCGGGACACGCACGCATCGGTCAGAACTCCACGCCGGGCTGCGCCTTCACGCCTTGCTCCTTGTACGGATGCTTGACGAGCCGCATTTCGGTGACGAGGTCGGCCGCATCGATCAGCGCGTCGGGCGCGTGCCGCCCGGTCACGACGACGTGCACGGCTTCCGGCCGGCCGGTGAGCGTCGCGAGCACTTCGTCGAGCGGCAGGTACTCGTACTTGAGCACGGTGTTCAGCTCGTCGAGGATCACCATCCGGTACTCGCCGCTTTCGATCATCCGGCGCGCCGCGTCCCAGCCCTTGCGTGCGGTCGCGATGTCGGCGTCGCGGTTCTGCGTGTTCCACGTATAGCCGTCGCCCATCGTCACGAAGTCGCACTGCGCGACCGCGCCGAGGAAATCGCGCTCGGACGTATGCAGCGCGCCCTTGATGAACTGCACGACGCCGAGCCGCATGCCATGGCCGAGCACGCGCACGGCCATGCCGAACGCGGCCGTGCTCTTGCCCTTGCCGTTGCCGGTGTTGACGATCAGCAGACCCTTTTCGCGGGTGGCCGCGGCCTGCTTCTTCTCGTGGCCGGCGCGGCGGCGCTCGGTCATCCGCTGATGGGATTCGGCATCGGTCTTCATCGGGAGTCGTCCTGTGGAAAGCGAAACAAACGGTTCAGAGCGGGCCGGCGAGCGCGACCGTCACGCCGTCCCGGATCAATTTGGGGCCGAGCAGCCGGCCGTCGGGCGCGGCGAGGCGCGCGCACGGCTCGGCGACGCCCGCCACGCCGAAGCGCGCGAGCGCGGCGGGCGACGGGGCGCTCAACGGCGGCGCCGTGCAACTCTTGAGCGCGGCCGCGTCGAACCCGACGAGCGGCCAGCCGCGTCGCGCGCACAGCGTGCGCAGCGGCCGCGCGCGCGCCTTGTCGGCGAGCGTCGCGACGACGGCCGGCTCCGCGCCCGGATGGCGCGCGAGCGCCGCGCGGATCGCCGCGTCGAGCTGCGCGGCCGTCACGTGCGCGCGAAAGCCGACGCCGAGCGCGACGCGCATCATGCGCCGCTGCCGAGTGCGGCGCGCACCGCCGGATCGGCGGCGAGCGCGGCCACGCGCCCGATCACGACGATCGCCGGCGAGCCGATGCCGGCCGCGTTCACGCGTTCGACGACCGTCTCGAGCGTCGCGAGCACGTGCCGCTGCGCGTCGCGCGTCGCGTTCTCGATGGCCGCGCACGGCGTGTCGCCGGGCAGCCCGCCCGCGCCAAGCGCGGCGACGATCGCGGCGAGCCGGCGAATCCCCATGTAGATGACGAGCGTCATCCGCGTCGCGGCCAGCGCGCGCCAGTCGGGTTCGTCGGCGCCCGCGCCGTGACCGGTGACGAAGATCACGCCCTGCGCGTCGCCGCGATGCGTGACCGGAATCCCGAGCGCGGCCGGCGCCGCGATGCCGGCCGTGATGCCGTTCACGACCTCGACCGGGAAGCCGGCCGCGCCGAGCGCGAGCAGCTCCTCGCCGCCGCGGCCAAACACGAACGGATCGCCGCCCTTGAGGCGCGCGACGCTGCGGCCCGCGCGCAGATGCGCGAGCATCGCCGCGACGATCTCGTGCTGCGGCGTCGACGCATGGCCGCCGCGCTTGCCGACGTGCTCGATGCGGGCATCCGCGCGCGCATGGCGCAGGACGTCCGGGTTCACGAGATCGTCGACGAGCAGCACGTCGGCCGCGGCGATCGCACGCACGGCCTTCAGCGTCAGCAGATCGGCGTCACCGGGGCCCGCGCCGACGAGCCACGCGCGGCTCATCGGGCGCGCCACGGCACGCACCGCGGCATGGCAGGGGAAACGAAACGGCGAGCGGCACGGGGGCCGGCAGACAGGCAGTGCATGGGCGGATCGGGCGAAGCGCGTGGGCGCGGGCAGACGGCGCTCCGGTCCGTCCCTCGCGGACCGGGCGTTCGGCGAGCAGCGCGCTCGCCCCTTGCGTCGGCCGGTATCCGGGCTGGCCGCTTGCCGGGCCGCAGCCTTCCCGCCCGCTGGGGCAGTGGCATCGAGGGCGGCCTGGGCGCGCGCGGAGCAACCGCGGCGCGCGGGCGGCGTACCGTTGCGGGGACAGCACAGGCCAGGCGAAGCTCCGCCTCCTGTTTCCCGTTTAACTGCATGCGCGCAATGCGCACGCGAGCACCGAACGCGGCGCATACGATAGCACAGCGCCCGGCCCGCGCGAACCGGCCATGCCTGCCCCCGCGGCCGCGCGCGGCGGGCCGCCGTGTGCGGTCGCGGCGCCCGGCGGCGGCCCCGCGATGGCCGGTTTTGCCTTGACGCTGCCGGCACCGCCGCCTACACTCGCACGCGTTTTGGTGCTCGCGCGCGCTGCTCCGGCGCGCGCAGTTAAACGGGAAACAGGGAGCCTGCCTGCACCGCAGACGAGCCAACCTGTGCTGCCCCCGCAACGGTAAGCGAACGCACGCGCCCAGCGCGTTGCAGCGCCGCTTCGCCGCATGCCCAGCGCATGCGGACGACCGCCACTGGATGCCGCGCATCCGGGAAGGCGAAGCGGCGTGTTCGTCAGCCCGGATACCGGCCAGAACGTGGGGTTCAGCGCCGCGGGGAGGCGGCGCATCGTCCACGGCCGCAGCACGCCCGACGCCCGAGCGTTTTCCACTTCCGTCATCGATCGGAGCGTCGCACGCGTGCGCGCGGCCGGGCGCGGCGAGCGGCGGGCCGCGCGGGCAGGGCAGGCGGCAGCCGTGTTGGCATTCATCATGTCGACCGTTCGCAAGGGAGCATCATGCTCGACTCGTTCTTCCGCCTGTTCAACGACAGCCCGTCCGGGTTGCGCGGCAAAATCGCCGCGATCTATTCGCTTCTCGTCGCGTTCAACGTCGGCGCGTGGATCTGGGCGTTCGTCGCGTTTCGCGACCAGCCCGTGCTGCTCGGCACCGCGCTGCTCGCGTACGTGTTCGGGCTGCGCCACGCAGTCGACGCCGACCATATCGCCGCGATCGACAACGTCACGCGCAAGCTGATGCAGGAAGGCCGCAGCCCGCTCGGCGCGGGCCTGTTCTTCTCGCTCGGCCATTCGACGGTGGTGATCGTGATGTCGGTGGCCGTCGCGCTGACGGCCGCGTCGCTCGCGCGCTTCGAGAGCATGAAGACCTGGGGCGGCGTGATCAGCACCAGCGTGTCGGCCTTCTTCCTGCTGGTGCTCGCGGCCGCGAACCTGCTGATCCTGATTTCGGTGTACCGGACCTTTCGCGCGGCGCGCCGCGGCGACGCGATCGTCGATGCCGATCTCGACCTGCTGATGAACCAGCGCGGCGTGCTGGCCCGGCTGTTCCGGCCGTTGTTCCGGATCGTGTCGCGCAGCTGGCATCTGTATCCGGTCGGCTTCCTGTTCGGCTTCGGCTTCGATACGGCGACCGAGATCGCGCTGTTCGGCATTTCGGCCACGCAGGTGCAGGGCGGCCTGTCGTTCTGGTCGGTGATGGCGCTGCCGGTGCTGTTCACCGCCGGCATGACGCTCGTCGACACCACCGACGGCATCCTGATGATGGGCGCGTACCGCTGGGCCTACGTGCGGCCGATCCGCAAGATCTACTACAACATGACGATCACGTTCGTGTCGGTGCTGGTCGCCGCGCTGATCGGCGGCATCGAGGTGCTCGCGCTGCTCGCCGACAAGCTCGCGCTGCAAGGCCCGGTGTGGGACTTCGCGACGCTCGTCGCCTCGCACTTCGGGATGCTCGGCTACGTCGTGATCGGCCTGTTCGTCGCGTGCTGGGTCGTGTCGGCCGCGATCTACCGCCTCAAACGCTACGACGAAATCGACGTGACGCTGTCCGCCTGACTCTCTTTCCGATACAGGACTCACCATGACCCTACGCAAGCTGCCCGTCACGATCGTCACGGGCTTTCTCGGCAGCGGCAAGACCACGCTGATGCGCCACATCCTGCAGCACGCCGCGGGCCGCCGCATCGCGGTGATCGTCAACGAGTTCGGCGAGCTCGGCATCGACGGCGAAATCCTCAAGGGCTGCGGCATCGGCTGCGACGACCCAGCCGGCACGCCCGGCGAAGCGGCCGGCCAGCTGTACGAGCTCGCGAACGGCTGCCTGTGCTGCACCGTGCAGGAGGAGTTCTATCCGGTGATGGAGGCGCTCGTCGAGCGCCGCGCCGACATCGACCACGTGCTGATCGAGACGTCCGGGCTCGCGCTGCCGAAGCCGCTCGTGCAGGCGTTCAACTGGCCGACCATCCGCAACAGCTTCACGGTCGACGCGGTGGTGACCGTCGTCGACGGGCCGGCCGCAGCCAGCGGCCAGTTCGCCGAGAATCCGCAGGCCGTCGACGCGCAGCGCCGCGCCGATCCGAACCTCGACCACGAATCGCCGCTGCACGAGCTGTTCGCCGACCAGCTGTCGTCGGCCGATCTGGTGATCGTGAACAAGGCCGACCTCGTCGCCGACGCGCAGTTCGCCGACATCGAGGCCGCGATCCGCGACGAGATCCCGCCGCAGGTGAAGATCGTGCGCGCGACGCGCGGCGAGCTCGATCTGTCGCTGCTGGTCGGGCTCGAAGCGGCGTCGGAGGACACCATCCATCTGCGCCACGACCATCACGGCTCGGCCGACGACGGCGATCACGATCACCATCACGACGATTTCGATTCGGTGGTGGTGGCGGGCGACGCCGGCACGCGCGAAGCGACGATCGCCGCGCTCCAGCGCGTGGTCGAAGCCCACACGATCTACCGCGCGAAAGGCTTCGCGGCGCTGCCGGACGCGCCGATGCGTCTCGTGATCCAGGGCGTCGGGCGCCGCTTCGACAGTTATTTCGACCGGCGCTGGCAGGACGGCGAGCCGCGCGCGAGCCGCTTCGTGCTGATCGGCGAGTCGCTCGACGCGGCCGCGCTGCAGCGCGCGTTCGATGCCGCCTGCGCGGCCGAACTGCAGCAGGCGTAACGCGATGCACCTGCTGCGCACCACGCCGGGCGGCTTCGTCGACGATACGCAGGGCGTCGTCCGGATCGACCAGCAGCCGGCCGACATCGTGATCCTCAGTTCGGCCGACACGACGCTGTCGCTGCTGGCCGGCGTCGTGCCGACGCTGCCGGCCGGTTTCCCAAGCGTGCGGCTCGCGAACGTCACGTTCCTGCGCCAGCCGGCGTCGGTCGATTTCTACGTCGACGACGTGCTGCGTCATGCGAAAACGGTCGTGATCGATCATCTGGGCGGCGAGGCGTACTGGCCGTACGGGATCGAACAGGCCGTGTCGCTCGCGTCGAAGCGCGGGCAGCAGCTCGCGATGTTCTCGGGCGACCTGCAGGAAGATCCGAACCTCGTCGCGAAGAGCACGGTCGCGCCGGCGCTGTGCCGGCTGTGGTGGCGCTATCTGCGCGAAGGCGGCTTGCACAACGCCGACGCGCTGCTGCGCAGCATCGCGTTCCATACGCTCGGCTTCGGTGCGGAGCCGGCGCCGCCGCGTCCGCTGCCGGCCGCCGCGCTGTACCACCCGGCGCGCGACCCGGCGAGCGTCGACGACTGGCGCGCGCGCTGGACGCCCGGCGCGCCGGTGGTCGCGATCCTGTTCTATCGCGCGCACTGGCAGGCCGCGAACACGGCGGTGTTCGACGCGCTGGCCGACGCACTGGTGCGCGAAGGCCTCAACCCGCTGCCGATCGCCGTGACGTCGCTGAAGGACGCGCTGAGCCGCGAGGTCATCACGCGCCTGTGCGACGCGCATCGCGTCGCGCTCGTGCTGAACACCACCGCGTTCGCGGCCGGCGCGATCGACGCGCCCGAGCCCGACGTGCTGGCCGGCGACGCGCCGGTGCTGCAGGTGATCCTGTCGGGCGGCAACCGCGATGCGTGGCTCGCCGACAACCAGGGGCTGCATGCGCGCGACATCGCGATGCACATCGCGCTGCCGGAAGTGGACGGGCGCATCGTCACGCGCGCGGTCAGCTTCAAGGGGCTCGCGTATCGCTGCCCGCACACCCAGGTCGACGTCGTGCGCTACCAGCCGGACGCGGAGCGGATCGCGTTCGTCGCGGCGCTCGCGCGCGGCTGGTGCCGGCTGCGCACGCTCGACAACGCCGACAAGCGCATCGCGCTGATCCTCGCGAACTATCCGCAAAGCGAAGGCCGCATCGGCAACGGCGTCGGGCTCGATACGCCGGCGTCCGCGCTGCGCGTGCTCGCGGCGCTGCGCGACGCCGGCTACACGGTGGCCGACCTGCCGGCCGACGGCGATGCGCTGATCGCGCGGCTCACCGCGGGCGTGACCAACGAGCCGGCCGTGCACGCGCTGCGCCCGGCGTTCCAGAGCTTCGCGCTGGCCGACTACCGGGCGCAGTTCGCGCGGCTGCCGGCGGCGGTGCGCGACGCGCTGAACGCGCGCTGGGGCGAGCCGGAAGCGGACCCGACGCTGCGCCACGGGCGCTTCACGATCGCCGGCTGGCGCGCGGGCAACGTGTTCGTCGGCATCCAGCCGTCGCGCTCGCGCGACGACAACGACTATGCGAGCTACCACGATGCGGAGCTCGTGCCGCCGCATGCGTACCTCGCGTTCTACTTCTGGCTGCGCGATGCGTTCCGCATCGACGCGGTCATCCATCTCGGCAAGCACGGCAACCTCGAATGGCTGCCGGGCAAGAGCGTCGCGCTGTCCGACGCATGCTGGCCCGACCTGACGCTCGGGCCGCTGCCGCACCTGTATCCGTTCATCGTCAACGATCCGGGCGAGGGCAGTCAGGCGAAGCGCCGCGCGCAGGCCGTGATCGTCGATCACCTGATGCCGCCGCTCACGCGCGCGGAAAACTACGGGCCGCTGCAGGACCTCGAACGGCAGGTCGACGAATACTACGAAGCGCTGATGGTCGACGCGCGGCGCGCGAAGCTGCTGCGCAAGACGATCCTCGCGACGATCGCCGAGCATCGGCTGCACGACGAGTTGAGCGTGTCGCCGCCGCGCGATGCGGGCGACGAGGATGCGCTGCTCACGCGCGTCGACGCGTGGCTGTGCGAATTGAAGGAAGCGCAGATCCGCGACGGGCTGCACGTGTTCGGCGTGTCGCCGGCCGCTCGCCAGCGGCGCGACACCTTGCTCGCGCTCGCGCGCTTTCCGGTCGGCGACGGCCGCGGCGAACGCGCCGGGTTGATCGGCGCGCTCGCGCGCGATCTGTCGCTCGGCGACGCTTTCGATCCGCTCGCGGCCGACTGGGCCGCGCCGTGGACCGGCCCGCGCCCGGCCGTGCTGCAGGCGCTCGACGCGGCGCCGTGGCGCCATGCGGGCGATACGCGCGAGCGGCTGGAACGGCTCGCGCAGCAGTGGCTCGACGACGTGTGCGCGGGCGAAGGCGCTGCGCCGGCCGACGGCGACGCCGGCGCCGGCACCGCCACAGCGCCGCCCGGCGACTGGCCGCACGCGCGCGCGGTGCTCGAACGCGTGCGCGCGACGCTGCTGCCCGCGCTCGACGCGTGCGGCGGCGAGGAACTGCGCCAGCTGCTGCGCGGGCTCGACGGCCGCTTCGTGCCGCCGGGGCCGAGCGGTTCGCCGTCGCGCGGCCGTCCCGACGTGCTGCCCACCGGCCGCAACTTCTATTCGGTCGACACGCGCGCGGTGCCGACGCAGGCCGCCTGGTCGCTCGGCCTGAAATCCGCGCAGCAGCTGATCGAGCGTCATCTGCAGGACCACGGCGACTATCCGCGCGCGGTCGGGCTGTCGGTATGGGGCACCGCGACGATGCGCACCGGCGGCGACGACATCGCGCAGGCGTTCGCGCTGCTCGGCGTGCGGCCGAAGTGGGCGCACGGCAGCCATCGCGTGACCGATTTCGAGATCCTGCCGATCGAGATCTTCGACCGGCCGCGCATCGACGTGACGCTGCGCGTGTCGGGCTTCTTCCGCGACGCGTTCCCGAACCTGATGCATCTGTTCGATGCGGCCGTGCAGGCGGTGGCCGCGCTCGACGAGCCGGAAGCGCTGAACCCCGTGCGGGCGCGCATCGAGCGCGAGCGGGCGAGCTGGATCGCGCGCGGCGTCGCGCCGGACGAAGCGCGGCGCCGCGCCGGCTGGCGCGTGTTCGGCGCGCGGCCGGGCAGCTACGGCGCCGGGCTGCAGGACCTGATCGACCGGCGCGGCTGGCAGAGCGACGCCGATCTCGCCGACGCGTATCGCCGCTGGGGCGGCCATGCGTACGCTCAGAACAGCGCGGGGGACGCCGCGTCCGACGTGTTCGGCGAGCGTCTCGCGACGATCGACGCGGTCGTGCAGAACCAGGACAGCCGCGAGCACGACATCCTCGATTCGAACGACTACTACCAGTTCCAGGGCGGGATGACGGCGGCCGTGCGGCACCTGTCCGGGCAGCAGCCGAGCGTCTACCACGGCGACCACGCGAACCCGGCCGCGCCGACGATGCGCACGCTGCGCGAGGAAATCGCGCGCGTGATCCGCTCGCGCGTGGTCAATCCGAAGTGGCTCGACGGCGTGAAGCGCCACGGCTACAAGGGCGCGGCCGAGATGGCCGCGACCGTCGACTATCTGTACGGCTATGACGCGACCGCGCGCGTGCTGTCGGACCACCAGTACGCGCTCGTCGCCGACGCGTACCTGTTCGACGACGACACCCGCGCGTTCCTCCAGCGGCACAACCCGCACGCGCTGCACGGGATCTGCGAACGCTTCGTCGAAGCGATGCAGCGCGGGCTGTGGCAGCAGCCGGGCGATTATCGCGAGCGGATCGAAGCGGTCTGGCTCGACAGCGAACAACTTCAGGAAGGCAGGCAACCATGACCGATCCGACCATGCAGCGCACGCGCGCGGTGTTCCCGTTCGCGGCGCTGGTCGCGCAAGAGCCGCTGCAGCAGGCGCTGCTGCTCGCGGCGATCGACCCGGCGCTCGGCGGCGTGCTCGTCAGCGGGCCGCGCGGCACCGCGAAGTCGACCGCCGCACGCGCGCTCGCGGAATTGCTGCCGGAAGGCGAATTCGTCACGCTGCCGCTGTCGGCCAGCGACGAGCAGGTGACCGGCACGCTCGATCTCGCGCACGCGCTCGCCGAGAACGGCGTGCGCTTTCGGCCCGGCCTGCTCGCGCGCGCGCATCGCGGCGTGCTGTACGTCGACGAGGTCAACCTGCTGGCCGACGGGCTCGTCGATACGCTGCTCGACGTCGCCGCGAGCGGCGTGAACGTGGTCGAGCGCGATGGCGTGTCGCACGCGCACGACGCGCGCTTCGTGCTGGTCGGCACGATGAATCCCGAGGAAGGCGAGCTGCGCCCGCAGCTGCTCGATCGCTTCGGGCTGATGGTCGAGCTCGAGAACTGTTTCGACGCCGCGCAGCGCGCGCAGATCGTGAAGGCGCGGCTCGCGTTCGACGGCGACCCCGACGCGTTCCGGGCGCACCACGCGGATGCGCAGCGCGCGCTCGGCGAGCGCATTCGCGCGGCGCGGCAACGGCTCGCCGCGCTGGATTTCGACGACGCGGTGCACGCGCGCGTGAGCGCGCTGTGCATCGACGCGGCCGTCGACGGGCTGCGCGCGGACCTCGTGATGCTGCGCGCCGCGCGCGCACTCGCGGCGCTCGAACAGGCCGCCGCGGTGACGGTGTCGCACGTCGAACGCGTGGCCGACGCGGTGCTGCGCCACCGGCGTCATGCGGATGCGCCGCGCGCGCCGGATGCATCGCCGTCGCGCGACGACGGCGCACGCGACGGCCGTGCGCCGCCGGACCCGCATTCGCGGCGCGACGAGCGCGGGGGCGCGCACGCGGCGGGCGGCGCTGCGCCGTCGCCCGATGGCGACTGGGGCTATCTGCCGCCCGAGCCGGCCGGATTGCACGACGTGAAGGGCGTGGTGCCGCTGCCGCTAAAAAAACGCTGAGCCATCGAGACGCCGCCGCCGCGAACGTCGTTCGCGGTCCTCGATGGCAGCCGGGCGCCGCCGCGCGCGTGCCCGGCGCGGCCCCTGCCGGCACGGCGCTCGCCTGGCCGGCGACGCTCGCCGCGAAGCGTGGCGAGCCGCTGCATGCCGCGCATCTGCGGTTCCGCAAACGGGCGGGCACGCCGCTTGCGCTGCATTGCTTCGTGCTCGACTGCTCGGCGTCGATGCTGTCGCACGAGCGCCTCGCGCTCGCGAAAGGGCTGATCGTCGCGTACTTCGACGACGCGGCGCGCCGCCGCATGGAAACCGCGCTGATCTGCTTCGGCGGCAACGGCGTCGCGCGGCGCTTCGGGCCGGCCGTGCCGCGCTGGTGGAATGCGCGCTGGCTCGAGCCGGTGGACGGCGGCGGCGGCACGCCGCTCGCGGACGGCATCGCGGCCGCGTCGCAACTGCTGGCCCGCGACGCGCGCCGCGCCCCCGGCAAGCAACGCTGGCTGTGGGTGCTGTCCGACGGGCGCACGCGCGAAACGCCGCCGCGACCGGCTGCCGCCGATCATGTCGTGTTCGTCGACTTCGATCGCGCGGCGGTCGCGATCGGGCAGGGCAGACGGCTCGCCGACGCGTGGGGCGCGCAGTGGCTGGCCGCGGCGACGCTGCATGCGCAGGCGGGCGGCTGAGCGCGCCTGCGGTGAGTGCTGCCGAGCGGCGGCGCTGCGCTATGATCGCCGTTTCAGCTCACCGGAACGCCAGCCATGCAAATCTTCGTCGACGCCGACGCGTGTCCCGCCGTCATCAAGGACATGCTGTTTCGCGTCGCGCGCCGCACCGGGATCTGCGTGACGCTGGTCGCGAACCAGTTCCTGCGCACGCCGCCGTCGCCGCATATCAAGGCGCTGCAGGTGCCGGCCGGTTTCGACGAGGCCGACGCGCGCATCGTCGAGCTCGCGCAGCCGGGCGATCTGGTCGTGACGGCCGACATTCCGCTCGCCGCCGCCTTGCTCGACAAGGGCGCGCATCCGCTCGACCCGCGCGGCAACTGGTTCAGCCGCGAGAACATCGACGAGCGCCTGTCGACGCGCGCGATGATGGAACAGCTGCGCAGCGCGGGCATCGATACGGGCGGCCCCGCGCCGTTCAGCGCGCGCGATGCGAACGCCTTCGCGTCGCAGCTCGACCGCTTCGTCGCGCGCCACGGCAAGCCGTGACGTCGCGCGTGCCGAAGCGGCGGCCGCAGCAGGCGACCGATTCGCCGCGACGCCGAGGTCGCGGCATGAACGACCGATAGGAGGACCTGGATGTCACTGACCCAACTGCTCGTTCCCACCTTCACCCAGATGCTGCGCGCGCAATCCGCGTGGCTCGACAAGGCGCTCGCGCAGCGGCGGGCCGCGGGCGACGCGGGCGATGCGCTGCTGACGCTGAAGCTCGCGCCCGACATGTATCCGCTCGCCGCGCAGGTGCGCTTCTCGTGCTTTCAGGCGATGGAGCCGGTGTACCGGCTGCGCGGCGAAGCGCTGCCCGACGCGCTGCTCGCGTTGCGCGAAGCCGGCTGGCAGGCGGACGCGCAACCGGGCACGCTGAGCGATGCGCAGGGCATCGTCGCCGGCACGATCGCGTTTCTCGGCGAGCTCGCGCCCGACGCGCTCGATGGCGGCGCGACACGGCCGATCTCGCTGCAACTGCCGAACGGCACCGCGTTCGACATGACGGGCGAGCAGTACGCGCGCGACTGGGCGCTGCCGCAGTTCTACTTTCATGCAGTTGCGGCGTACGCGATCCTGCGCCATCACGGCGTCGATCTCGGCAAGGCCGACTACGTGCCGCACATGCTCGCGTACGTGCGCCCGGACACGATCCCGCAGGGCTGAGCGCGCGGGCCGGGGGCCCGCGATGCGCGGCGATCGCCGCGATCGCCGCAACCGACGCAGCGCTCAGCGATACCAGCGCGGCGTATACACCCACTCGCGTCCGTCGCCGATCGCGAATCGCCGGGTCGTCGACGAGCCGACGATCACCATCGTGCGCATGTCCACCTGATCGCTGCGCAGCGCGCCGAGCGTCGTCGTCACGAGCGTCGCGCCGGGCCGGCCGATGTCGCGCCCGAGCACGACGACCGTATCGGCGGCGCGATGCGCGCGCACCGCGTCGAGCGCGCGATCGAGCTGCCACGGCCGCGCACGCGAGATCGGGTTGTAGAACGCCATCACCAGATCGGCTTGCGCCGCGTGCCGCAGGCGCGTCTCGATCACCTCCCACGGCTTCAGGTTGTCCGACAGCGAGATCGCGCAGAAGTCGTGGCCGAGCGGCGCGCCGGCCTGCGCGGCGGTCGCGAGCGACGCCGACACGCCGGGTTCGATGCGCAGCTCGACGGCCGCCCATTGCGGGTCGCGTGCTTCGTCGAGCGCTTCGAGCACGGCCGCGGCCATCGCGAACACGCCGGGGTCGCCCGACGACACGACCGCGACGCGCCGGCCCTCGGCCGCCAGTTCGAACGCATGGCGCGCGCGCTGCATTTCCTCGCGATTGTCGGTGCCGTGCACGCGCTGGTCCACCCGGAACGGCCCGGCCATCGTCACGTAGGTCGTGTAGCCGAGGATGTCGGTGGCGTCCGCCAGCGCCGCGCGCGCGGCCGGCGTGAGCCAGGCGGCGTCGCCCGGGCCGAGCCCGAGGACCGTCAGCCGGCCGCGCGCGCGACCGAGCGTGGCGGGATCGACCGGCTGCGCCGCCACGGCGCACGCGAGGCCGCCGGACGCGCCGCGCAGCGTGTGAGCGACGCGCAAGGTGCGGCCGAGCAGCGCGGCGGCATCGGCATCGATACTGGCTTCGACATCGGCGAAACGCAGCGGCACGCCGAGTGCGTGCGCCGCCGCGTCGAGCCGCGCATCGCCGAGCAACGTCGCGGGCGCGACGAGTGCCGCCAGCGCCTGCCGCGCGAGGCCGTGCGCATCGAGCAACGCGCCGATGCGCTGCGCGAGCAACGGATCGGCTTGCTCGCCGCACGACACCGCAGCGTCGGCCCGCGCGCCCTGCGCATCGACGCCGACCACCACGCTGCGCGGATGAATCACCAGTTCGTCGCGTGCGCCGCGCCACGCATCCGCCGTCACGCGGATCGCATGCGCGGCGGCGGCGTCGCGCGGCAGCGCGACGTCGTCGAGCCACGGCGCCGCGCCGTCGATGCGCGTGGCGGCCCCGGCGAGCAGGTCGGACACGAAGCGCTTGCCTTGCTGCAGATCGGCGAGCGCGTAGCCGTCCGGCGGATTGAGCACGCACGCGCCGAAGCGCAACTCGCCGCTCGTCGTGATCGCCGGCGCGACGCCGAGGGCGTCCGCGATTTCGCGTGCGATCGCGTTGACGCCGGTCAGCCCGCCGAGCAACGGCACGACGGCCGATCCGTCTTCCGCGACCGCGAGCACCGGTGGCTCGACGCCCTTGTCGGCGAGCGCGGGCGCGATGCAGCGGATCACGATGCCCGCCGCGCACAGCGCGACGATCGGCGCGCCGCGCGCATAGAGTTCGCGCAGCTGCGCGCCGAGCTCGTCGAACGGCACGTCCGCGTCGACGCGCGACGCGAGCCCGTGCACGCGCGCGCCCGGATAACGCGCCTGGATGCGCCGCGCGGTGTCGAGCGCGCCCGCGCCGAGGATCACGATCGCGGGCGGAGTCGTCATCCTTGCCATTTTTCCCCCGGCACGACGAGCAGCGAGAAATACGGCGACGCCATCGGATCGACGTCGTCGAGCGGCACGATCCGCTGCGTGGCCATCGTCGCGCGCTCGACGTACAGCGCACGCTTCGCGAGGCCGAGTTCGTCGAGCACGCGCCGCACCTTGTCGAAGTTGCGGCCGAGCTTCATCACGACGGCCGCGTCGGCCTGCGCGAGCCGCGTGCGCAGTTCGTGCTCGGGCAGCACGCCGGACAGCACCGACAGGCTCTGGTTGCGATACACGAGCGGCTGGCCGAGCACGGCCGTGCCGCCGAGCATCGCGCACACGCCGGGAATCACTTCGGTGTCGTAGCGCGGCGCGAGGCGATCGTGCAGGTACATGTACGACCCGTAGAAGAACGGATCGCCTTCGCAGATCACCGCGACGTCGCGCCCCGCGTCGAGATGCGACGCGACGATCGCGGCGGCCGTGTCGTAGAAGTCGGCGATCACGGTCTCGTAGCAGAGCGGCGGCGGCAACGCCTCGGTCGTCACCGGATAGACGAGCGGCAGCTGCGTCTGCGTGTCGAGCAGGTGGGCTTCGACGATCCCGTACGCGTTGCCTTTCTTGCCCTTCGCGACGAAATACGCGACCACCGGCGCGGCCTGCAGCACCCGCAACGCCTTGATGGTCATCAGTTCCGGGTCGCCGGGGCCGACGCCGACGCCGAACAGCCGTCCGCGCGCGGCCGTCATTCGGCCTCCGTGGCCAGCGCGTTGACGGCGGCCGCGGCCATCGCGCTGCCGCCGCGCCGGCCGAGCAGCGCGACGTACGGCACGCCGCGGCTGTCGGCGTCGAGCAGCGCCTTCGATTCGGCCGCGCCGATGAAGCCGACCGGAAAGCCGAGGATCAGCGCCGGGCGCGGCGCGCCGGCGTCGAGCATGTCGAGCAGATGAAACAGCGCGGTCGGCGCGTTGCCGATCACGACCACGCTGCCGGCCAGATGCGGGCGCCACAATTCGAGCGCCGCGGCCGAGCGCGTGTTGCCGAGCTCGCGTGCGAGCGCGGGCACTTCCGGCTCGCCGAGCGTGCAGATCACGCGATTGCCGGCCGGCAGCCGCGCGCGCGTGATGCCTTCGGCGACCATTTTCGCGTCGCACAGGATCGGCGCGCCGGCCGCGAGCGCGCTGCGGCCCGCGTGGCCCGCGCCCGCGGAAAAACGCAGGTCGTACACGATGTCGATCATCCCGCACGCGTGGATCACGCGCACCGCGAGTTTCTCGAGATCGGGCGGAATCCGCGTCAGATCGGCCTCGGCGCGGATCGTCGCGAACGACTGGCGGTAGATCTCCTGCCCGTCGCGAATGTAGTCAAGCATCGGTGGTGTCCTGGCTGTGCCGCGCGCCCGTCAGTCGGGCCGCGGCCTGGTCAATCGTCAGATGGCGCGCGAGCGGGGCGCCGGGGCCCACGGTCGTATCGCGCCGGTAAAGGTCGTAGCGTGCGGGCGCCACCGCGATCAGCGTGTAGGCCGCGGGATGCGGCAGCGCGCAATGGCGCTCGCAGCCGCTCAGATGCACGTCGAGCGGCCGGCCGACGCGTGCGGCGAGCGCGAGCGCATCACGTTTGGTATCCGCGCGCGCCTTCGCGCAGCCCGCGCTGCCGGTGCACGCGACCAGCGTCGCGAGCGGGTCGAGCGGTGTGCAGACGAGGCCCAGCGCCGCGAGCGTGGCCAGCACGGCGTGCGCGCGGGCGACGCGCACGCCGTGCACGAAGACGCCTTGCCACGGCGTCATCGACAGCGTGCCGTCGCCGTCGGCGTCGGCCAGCGCGGCGAGCCGCTCCAGCAGCGCGGCATCGAGCCGGCCGAGCACGAACTGCGCGCCGGCGCTGCAGCGATCGGCGTCGCGCGTCGGCCGTGCGCCGAAGCGCAGCGCGGCGTCGGCCGGTGGACGCCGCCAGCCGGCGAGCGCCGGATCGGCCGCGAGCGGGAACGGCGCGTAGTGCTGCGCGCGCGCGACCAGCGCGCGTTCGCCGCCGTCGGCGAGCAGCACCCGCATGCGCGTGACGCCGGCCGGTGCCAGATCGAGGAACGCGAGCAGCAACGCGCGCACCAGTTCGACGGCCTGGTGCGGCGCGACGTCGAACGATGCGGGCCGGTCGCCGGGCGCGACCGGCGGACAGCCGGCGAGGCCCGCGGCGATGCGCGGCGCGCCGTCGTCGCGCCGCCATGCGGCGAGCCAGATGTCGTGCGGATGATCGAGCGCCGCGACCGCTTCGCCGCCGTCCAGCTGGATCGAGAATTTCGGCGACAGCTCACCGCGGCGCGGCTCGTGCGTCAGCATGTCGAGCAGCGGGCGCGCGAGCGCGCGGCTGTCGACGAGCGCGGCGCGATCGAGCCCGGCGAGCGGGCTCAGCAGCAGGTTGCGCACGTCGTCGCTCGCGGCGAGCGCGGCGCGGGCGTCGTCGGCGTCGCTTGCACCGACCGCATCCGCGCCGGAGCGCGCACCGGAGTACGCGGCCGAGTTCGGGCCGAGGCCCGCGTCGAGCAGGGCGCCGGCGAGCGGCGCGGCCGCGCCGTCGCGAATGCCGCGCAGTTGCAGGTTCGCGCGGTTGGTCGCGTCGATCAGGCCGGAGCCGTACCTTCGCGCGGCGTCGGCGATCGCGCGTGCCTGCGCGGCCGCGAGCCGGCCGCCGGGCAGCTTGATCCGGCACAGGCCGCCGTCTGCGGCCGCGACGACGCGCATGAGCCCCGGGCACGCCGACGGGCGCACGACGGGCAACGCAGGATTCGAATCGGGGGCGGAACTCAACGGGATAGCGGGCAGTGTGGCGCCGCGGCCAACGCATCGGTACACCCCGCCCGACGCCGACTGGCACGCACGCACTTTCTGGCCGGCAGGTCTCCTGGCTGACAGGTCGGCGCCGGCTCCCGGCCTTCCCGGTGAAACCAGTGGCATGTGGCGGAGCGCGGCTCGCTGTCTACAGTTGCGGGGGCAGCCACAGCGGCGCGGCGCGCCCTGTGTTCCCTCTTCGGCCCCGAAGGGCACCGGCGAACGAACGGCCGTAGGATACCCGATTTCACCGCCGCTTCGCGACCGCCGAACGGCGGCATGAGCCGACGCGAAAACGCTGCGCGGCGCCGCGGCCGGCGGATGGAAACGCGCGGTGGAACACGCTACCATGCCGTCTTTCGCAATGCGGATCGCCGCACCGGCGCGCGCGTGTGCGCCGCGCGCGGCGACTCGATGGAACCGGACGATGGGGAAGGATGGATGACGGCGTGGCTGACGGTAGTGGGCATCGGCGACGACGGCTACGCGGGGCTCGGGCGCAGCGCGCGGCGCGCGCTGCTCGACGCGACGCGGATCATCGGCGCGCGGCGGCACCTCGACATGCTGCCGGCGCGGCTGACGGCCGCCCGCGAAGCGTGGCCGTCGCCGTTCGATCTGTCGGGCCTGCTCGCGACGCGCGGCGCGCCCGTCTGCGTGCTCGCGAGCGGCGACCCGATGCTGTTCGGCGTCGGCGCGACGCTCGCGCGTGAGCTGGGCGCCGACGAATGGCGCGTGCTGCCCGCGCCGTCGTCGCTGTCGCTTGCGGCCGCGCGCCTCGGCTGGGCGTTGCAGGACGTCGGCGCCGTGTCGCTCGTCGGCCGGCCGCTCGCGACACTCGCGCGCCACCTGCTGCCGGGCCGGCGCCTGTTCGTGTTGAGCGCGGACGGCCGCACACCGGCCACGGTCGCCGCCGAACTGACGGCGCGCGGCTTCGGGCCGACCCGCATCAGCGTGTTCGAGCACCTCGGCGGCCCGCTGGAGCGGCGCATCGACGGCCTCGCGCACGACTGGCGGATCGACGAAACCGCGGCGCTCAATCTCGTCGCGCTCGACTGCGTGGCCGGCGCCGATGCGCCGCGCCGCGCGCTCACGCCGGGCCTGCCCGACGACGCATACCGGCACGACGGCCAGCTCACCAAGCGCGACATGCGCGCGCTGACGCTCGGGCGTCTCGCGCCCGCGCCGGGCGAGCTGCTGTGGGACGTGGGCGCGGGCAGCGGCTCGATCGGCATCGAATGGATGCGGGCGCATCCGTCGTGTCACGCCATCGCGATCGAGTCGCACGCGGAACGGCAGCGTTACATCGAACACAACCGCGACGCGCTCGGCGTGCCGGGCCTGCAACTCGTCGCCGGGCGCGCGCCCGCTGCGCTCATGGGGCTGGCGCCGCCCGACGCGATCTTCATCGGCGGCGGCGCGACTGGGGCCGGCGTGCTCGACGCGTGCTGGGCCGCGCTGAAGCCGGGCGGGCGGCTCGTCGCGAACGCGGTGACGCTGCAGGGCGAGCTCGCGCTCGCCGCGTGGCGCGACGCACACGGCGGCTCGCTCATGCGCGTGTCGCTCGCGCATGCCGAGCCGCTCGGCCGCTTCGACACGTGGCGGCAGCCGCTGCCGGTCACGCTGTACGACGTGCGCAAGCCCGACGCGGGCGCTGCATGATGCGCGACGAAACGCCCGAACAGCCGGCGCCGCTGCGGTTCGGCTACACGACCGGCAGCTGCGCCACCGCGACGTCGCTCGCGGCCGCGCGCCTGCTGCTCGGCGGCCGTGCCGACGATGCGGTCGAGATCGTGTTGCCGAAGGGCCAGCGCGTGATGATGCGGCTCGAATTCTGCCGGACCACGGCGGCCGGCGCCGAAGCCGGCACGATCAAGGACGCCGGCGACGATCCCGACGTCACGCACGGCGCGCTGGTGTTTGCGCGCGTCGCGCTGTCGGCCGCGCCGGGCGTGCGCTTCCATGCGGGGCCGGGCGTCGGCACGGTGACGCGCGCGGGGCTCACGCTGCCGATCGGCGAGCCGGCGATCAACCCGGTGCCGCGCCAGATGATGACGACGCACCTCGACGCGCTCGCGGCCGAGCACGGCTATACGGGCGGATTCGACGTGACGATCGGCGTCGAGGGCGGCGAGGCGCTCGCACTGAAGACGATGAACCCGCGGCTCGGCATCGTCGGCGGCCTGTCGATCCTCGGCACGACCGGCATCGTGCGGCCGTTCTCCTGTGCGGCGTACATCGCATCGATCCATCAGGGCATCGACGTCGCGCGCGCGAACGGCATCGCGCACATCGCCGCGTGCACCGGCAACGCGAGCGAGGACGCGATGCGCGCGCACTACGGGCTGCCCGACATCGCGCTGATCGAGATGGGCGATTTCGCGGGCGCGGTGCTCAAGCATCTGCGCCGGGCGCCGCTCGCGCGCGTGTCGATGTGCGGCGGTTTCGGCAAGCTCAGCAAGCTCGCGGCCGGCCATCTCGACCTGCACAGCCGCCATTCGAGCATCGACCTGCCGCTGCTCGCGCAGTGGGCGGCCGACGCCGGCGCGAGCGACGCGCTGCAGGCCGCGATGCGCGCGGCCAACACGAGCCAGGAAGCGCTGAAGCTCGCGCTCGCCGACGGCGTGCCGCTCGGCGACATCGTCTGCGCACATGCGCTGCGCGTCGCGCGCGACATCGTGCCAGCCTCGGTCGCGGTCGAGATGTTCGCGATCGACCGGCAAGGGCGCTTCGTCGGGAGTGCGCGATGAGCGCGCGCATCCTGCTGCTCGGCGGCACCGGCGACGCGTTGAAGATCGCGCGCGCCCTCGGCCCGCGACACGTGTACAGCCTCGCGGGCCTCGGCAAGGTGCCCGACGATCTGCGCTGCGCGGTGCGGGTCGGCGGCTTCGGCGGCGCGGCCGGGCTCGCCGCGTATCTGCGCGATGCCGGCATCGGGCTCGTGATCGACGCGACGCATCCGTATGCCGCGCAAATCAGCGCGAACGCGGCCGCCGCCGCGCGCGACGCGCACGTGCCGCTGTGGGCGCTGCGCCGCGCACCGTGGACGCCCCAGCCGGGCGACGACTGGCGCATGGTCGGCGACTGGGCCGGCATCGAGGCGGCGCTCGCGCCGTTTCGGCGGCCGCTGTTCACGCTCGGCCGCGAGCCGCTCGCGCACCTCGACGCGATCCCGCCGCACCAGTTCTGGGTGGTGCGCTGTCTCGATCCGCATCCGGGCAATGCGCGCGCGCAGATCGTCGCCGCGCGCGGGCCGTACACGCTCGAAGGCGAACGCGCGCTGTTCGCGCTCGCCGGGATCGACGTCGTCGTCAGCAAGAACAGCGGCGGCGCCGCGACCGAGGCGAAGCTCGACGTCGCCCGCGAGCGCCGGCTGCCCGTCGTGATGCTCGAACGTCCGCCGCTGCCCGCCGCCGATCGCACCTTCGACTCGGCCGCCGCGCTGCTCGACGCACTCGATCCGGCCGCGCGCGGCCACTCAATGAATTGACGGAGAATTTTCGATGACGGTGTATTTCATCGGCGCGGGCCCCGGCGACCCGGAGCTGATCACGGTGAAGGGCCAGCGCCTCGTGCGCACGTGCCCGGTGATCCTGTACGCAGGCTCGCTCGTGCCGCCCGCCGTGCTCGACGGCCATCGCGCGGAGCAGGTCGTCAATACCGCCGACCTCGATCTCGACGCGATCGTCGCATTGCTCGCCGACGCGCATGCGAAAGGGCAGGACGTCGCGCGCGTGCATTCGGGCGATCCGTCGTTGTACGGCGCGATCGGCGAGCAGATCCGCCGGCTCGACGCGCTCGGGATCCCGTATCAAATCGTGCCGGGCGTGACGGCCACGGCCGCGTGCGCGGCGACGCTCGGCGTCGAGCTGACGCTGCCCGGCGTCGCGCAGACGGTGATCCTCACGCGCTTCGCGGGCAAGACGACGATGCCGGAAGGCGAAGCGCTCGGCGCGCTCGCCGCGCATCGCGCGACGCTCGCGATCCATCTGGGCGTGCGTCACCTCGCGCGCATCGTCGACGAAGTGCTGCCGCACTACGGGCCCGATTGCCCGGTCGCGGTGATCTATCGCGCGAGCTGGCCCGACGAGGAGCGCGTGACCGGCACGCTGGCCGACATCGTCGCGAAGGTCGACCGCACGGCCATCGAGCGCACCGCGCTGATCCTGATCGGCCGCGTGCTCGACGCGCACGGATTCGCCGACTCGACGCTCTATGCGAGCACGCGGTGAGCCGCCGCGCGGCAACGCGCGGGGCGGGCGTCGCGACCGGCCGGCCACGGGACAACCTGACATGAGCATCCGAATCCGGCCGCGCGTCGTACGTTTTGCGACCGAGCTTGCAGCCGCGCTCGTCACCGTAATCGCCGCCGCGCCCGTGCTTGCCGCTGCGCCGTCGGACGAAGCCCGTGCGGTGCCGTTCGTCGAAGTCGCGAAAACCGCGGCGCCCGATCGTGACTGGCAGCGCAACCTATGCGCGCTCGTTTCGGCGAAGTGCGACGCCGATGCCGATGCGAAGCCGTCGCTGTATCGCATCAAAGGCGACGGGCCGGCCGACTACTACGCGATCCTGCCGGGCCCGCAATTGCTGAAGCTCGCCTACGCGGCAGGCTGGAAGGTGCTGCAGCGCTGGGATTTCTCCGATTACGCGCCGGCCGAGCGCGAACTCGGCGACGGCACCGCGCCGCCGCTCGATATCTATCCGGCGCTGTATCCGCTCGGCGGCGATCGCGTCGCGGTCGCGGTGCTCGCCGGTTGGTCCGAGATGTATTCGGGCGGCGGCGGTAGCTGGCAAGACGCGGACTTCGTCGAGTTGCTGCCGAACGGCGCGCATGCGAGCCAGCCACGGATCGCGACGCTGCCGTTCAGCTGCAGTAAGACGATTCGTGCGTGTTTCTCGGAGCGCGAGTACAAGCATGCGCCGCATTGCAGCGAGGACTTCGACGGGACGCTGCGGCTGCGCTTCGTGCCCGGTGCGCGGCGCGGCGAGCTCGACTGGATCGCGACCTGGAAGGAGACGCATTGGCCAGGGCTCAAGCCGCGGAGTGCGACCCAGCGCACGTCGGTGTCGGTCACGTTGCCGGCCGGGCAGGACCCGGTAGCCGCCGGCCGCGAATTGCGCGACCGGGTGTCGTTTTGCGAACCGCTCAATTGAGCTTCGCACGCCGCGCTGCATCACAGTGGCGCCGCCGCGGTGCAGGAACGGCGCGGCAAGCGAGCGCCTGACGCGCATCACGCACGCGCGACGCGCCGCGCGACCTGCGGCGCAAAACCGGCCGCGAGCGCGAACAGCACGACGCAAAGGCACGCCATCGCGACCCACGCGGGCGACAGATCGGCCAGATGCTCGCGCACGACGCCGGCCGCGAACGGAAACAGCGCGGCGATCAGATAGCCGATCCCCTGCACGAAGCCGGTCAGCGCTGCCGCGTCGGCCGGCGTCGGCGCATGGTCGACGGTCACGATCAGCGACAGCGGAAACAGCGCGCCGATGCCCGCGCCGAGCAGCAGCGCGGCCGGCAGCGCCAGCGTGAGCGGCGCGGCGAGCATCACGAGCAGCCCCGCGAGCAGCGCCGCGATCGCCGCGTACAGCGCCGGACGCCGATCGGGCAACCGATCGATCGTCGCCGACACCGCGAGCCCCGCGACGACTTCCGCAAGCGTCACGCCGCCGAGCAGACTGCCGGCTGCCGTCGGCGACCAGCCGAGCCGCATGTAGTACGGCGGCAGCCACGCGAGCACGAGCGTATACGCGCCCGTCGCGATCCCGAAGAACAGCGCGAGCCGCCACGCGCGCGGCGAGCGCGACGGCTGCAACTGCGCGGCGTGCGGCAAACCCGTGGCGGCGCCGCGAACGTCGCCGCCACGGCTGGCGAGCGGCCAAACGAGCGCGGCAACCGCGGCCGGCAGCGCCCAGCCCGCGAGCGCCATCGGCCAATCCCAGCGCGCGGCGGCGAGCGGCGCCACCACGCTCGCCAGCACCGCGCCTCCCATGATCGACGTCGAATAGATGCCCATCGCGCCGCCGATCCGGGTCGGGAAATGCGTCTTCACGAACGCGGGCAGCAACGCCTGCACCATCGCGATGCCGAGCCCCGCGCAACCCGCGCTCGCCAGCAGCAGCCACGCGTGCTGCGCGCCGATGCGCGACGCGCATGCGAGCGCGATCAGCACGACGCCGAGCCACACGCCGGCCGCGCAGCCCACGGCCCGCTGCAACGACCGCGCGCCGAGCGCGCCCGCGCCCATCAGCAGGATCGGGATCGTGGTCAACAGGCTCGCCGCGCCGTCGGCGATGCCGGTCGCCCGCTGGATCATGTCGAGCAACGGGCCGATCGCGGCCAGCGCCGGGCGCAGGTTCAGCCCGACCAGGACGATGGCGGCCAGCCGCCATCCGGGGGAAGTGAAACGATTCATCGAACGGCCCTCGAGCGTGGTGCACTGCGCGTGCGTCGGCGCGCGATGCGTTTTCAGGTAAAGTGTCTCGACATCAAGATAAATGGCAATTTATCTCGACGTCAAGATAACCGCCGAGCCGAGGAGGGTTAATGGATCGAGCCGCGCATGCGCTCGCGCAATGGCGCGCCGAGCGTCCGGATCTGGATGCAACGTCGATGCTGGTGATGGGGCGGCTGCAGGAAGCCGCGCTCGTGATCGCGCGCGACGGGCTGAATCCGCTGTTTGCGCGCTACGGCCTTCTGCCGGGCGAATTCGACGTGCTGGCGACGCTGCGGCGCAGCGGCGCGCCGTTCGCGCTGACGCCGACGGCGCTGTACGACGCGTTGATGATGTCGTCGGGCGGCATGACCGCGCGCATCGATCGCCTGCAGAAGGCCGGCTGGGTCGAACGCCGGCCGAATCCGGCCGACGGCCGCGGCACGCTCGTCGCGCTGACCGACGCCGGCCGTGCGCTGATCGACGAAGCGGTGGGCGCGCACGTCGACAACCAGCGCGCGATGCTCGCCGCGTTGTCGGACGCGGAGCAGGCGCAGCTGGCGGCGTTGCTGGAAAAGCTGCTGGCGGGACTCGGGGAGGGAAATTCGGGGTCCGACGGGCAATAGCGGTCGGAAAGCGGGGGCCGAATACGACGCGGCGGCAGGTGCTCGGATGCGCAGGTATGCAGGTGTATGACCGACCGCGACCCATGCACGAACCGCCACGCAAACACCCGCCGCACGCGGCAGCAGGCGCAATAGCCGGCAGCCAGCGGTTCCCGCCGGCGCCGGCCCGTGCCGCGCGTCAGTCGCGTGCCGGGATATTGAGCCCGCGCGCGACGGCCGGCCGCGCGACGAATGCGTCGAGCGCGCGCGCGACGTGGCGGAATTCGCCGAAGCCGACCAGGTCGCCCGCCTCGTAGAAACCGACCAGGTTCCGCACCCACGGGAAGATCGCGATGTCGGCGATCGTGTACGTATCGCCCATCATCCACGTGCGGTTCGCGAGATGCGCGTCGAGTACGCCGAGCAGGCGCTTGGACTCGGCGACGTAACGGTCGCGCGGACGCTTGTCGTCGTAGTCGCGGCCGGCGAATTTGTGGAAGAAGCCGACCTGGCCGAACATCGGCCCGATGCCGCCCATCTGGAACATCACCCACTGGATCGTCTCGTAGCGGCCCGCTGCGTCCTTCGGGATCAGCTGGCCGGTCTTGTCGGCGAGATAGAGCAGGATCGCGCCGGACTCGAACAGCGCCAGCGGCCGGCCGTCGGGGCCGTTCGGATCGATGATCGCCGGAATCTTGTTGTTCGGGTTCAGCGACAGGAACTCGGGCGACAACTGGTCGTTCGTGTCGAAGCGCACGAGATGCGGCTCGTACGGCAGGTCGGTTTCCTCGAGCATGATCGACACCTTGACGCCGTTCGGCGTGGGCAGCGAGTACAGCTGGAGGCGGTCCGGGTGCCGGGCCGGCCATTTTTTCGTGATCGGGAAGGCGGACAGATCGGGCATGGCGTTTCGCTCGTCAACGTTGAGAATCGCGCTCCGGCCGGCCGCCGCGCATCCTTGCCGCGGCGACATGGACGCGACGAACGCATCGAGAGGCGGGCGGGGCGCGCCGAAAAGAGGCCCACTGTAGCCGATCGCCGCGATCCGTGCAGACCGTGCCCGCGGCGCGCGCGTTCGTGCGCGATCGGGCGCCCGAACGCCGCGTCGTCACAACTCGTGCCGCAGGCCGACCATCGCGGCCATCGTGCCGACGCCGGGCGCGACCGCCGTTGTCGTCGACGCCGGTCGGCATCCCGACCGGCGCAATTGGTTACAAATCGACACCGTGCCCGATGCGCGGACGTTGCAGACTACGCGGCGTACCGGCTCGGCGATGCGCTCGCGCGCGGCGCCGCATGCCCCCGACGGACCTCGACTCACGGACCCCGATGAAGTTTCCCACGCTCCTGATGCTCGGCTGCGGCGCCACGCTGCTGGCCGCCTGCCACCTGCTCCGCGATGGCCCGAGCGCCGCCGACGTCGACGCCGCGGTGCGCCGCGCGCTCGAAGCGGAAAACCACGGCGGCCTCAATGCGCTGTTCGGCCAGCCGCTGCCGGTGTCGGCCGACGTGATCTCGGCGAAGCCCGACGGCGACTGCAGAAAGGCCGGCGAACGCACGTATGCCTGCGACGTCGTGGTCACGTGGCGCAATACCGATTACGCGCCGTCGCGCGCGAACCTGACGTTCGTGCAGGCCGCCGACGGTTCGTGGCAAACCTCGGGCGTCGATGCGGCGATCGCGACGGGCGCCGCCAAGTCGCTGATCGACCGGATCGGCAAGGCGTGGCCAGGGAGTTCCGCGAGCGCGGCGACCGCGCGGCAATGACGGGACGAAGGGCGCTACGGGCACGCGTCCCTTCGTCGCACCCATCATCCGTATTCGGGTCTGGATATAGGGAAAACCCTTAATTCGAGATATAATCGGCGGCCAGAAGAAAGGTCGAACCATGCCCGAACGTTTCCATTCCCTCGAAAAATTCGTGTTCTCGCTCGTCGTGCTGTCCGCAGTCGTCTGCTCGGCATTCCTCGCGTACGAGCGTCATCCTGAAATCAAGATCGCACTGCACGAAGGCGAAGCGCTGATGCGCGAAAGCGCGAAGTATTCGGTCGTCTGCTCGCCGTCGAAGTACGATCCTTGCGCCGAGATGTCGGCTTATTGAGCGAAGTTATGGGGTAGATCGCGGAAAATCGAGCGGTCGCCCGCCATCGCGGCCCGGGCCGTCGCTCAGATTTCCCCCGGCGATTCGGCAGCACGCCGCCCGAACCACCGGGCGCGGCGACACCCTGAACAACGTGAACAACGGCCCCGCATCGAGCCATCGAGCGGGGCCGTCGTCATTGCGACGCGCACGAATCGTCGTCGACGGCCGCCGCCGATGCACCGGTGGCGGCTTCGGCCCGTGCCTGCCGCACCGTATCCGACGCCACTGCCTGCAGCCGTTGCGCGAGCTGCGGTGTAATGCCGAGCTGCGCAGCCGCTTGCTCGCGCGCGCCGAGCGTGCGCACATCGACGCCAGCGATCTGCTGGAACAGCACGAGCGCGCTCAGATAGGCGCCGGTCACGCCCGGATGCAGATAGTCGGGCCGCGAGATCGGCGGGTCGTTGTCCGCGCGGATTCCGTACCACAGCAGCGGCGCGCCGGAGCGCGCATACGGGTCGGGATCGGCGACGCCGGTGGCCCAGGCACGCTGCCATGCGCGGCCGACCGGCGCAACCGCGACGATTGCCGGGTCGCTCCGGCGCGCACGCGCGAATGCGTCGCGATATGCGGCGACGAGCTCGGTCAGCCGGGCGAGGTAGCGCCCATGAAAACCAGCGCTGCCCGGCTCGCCGGCTAGCGCTCGCGCGAGCTCGGCACGCGGCCAGGTTTCATATAGATAGACGCGCGCGTGCGGCGCGACCGCCCGGATGCCGCGCGCGAGCTGCGCGACGCTCGCGCAGAACCCGGCCGGATCGCTCGCGGCCGCGTGCGTGAGCGCAAACGGCAACGGCTTCGCGCTCAGCTCCTGCAGCACGACCGCGTCCCAGGTCGGGCGGTCGATCACGTCCGATGCGACACGGTCGTGCTTCGCGAGACTCGTCGCAGACATCGCCTCGAGGTGAACGTCGTAGTCGAGCCCGGCTTCGGCGGCAAAGCGCGCGAAGATGCCCGGAATGCCGCCCCACGGACCGCGCTCGCGTTCCGCTCGCGCGCCGGTCTGCCCGAAGTTCTCGTCGACGACGCGCGCGGTGCCGCCGACTTCCCGGCCGCCCGCGTCCATTGCACCGTACGAACGCACCGGTTCGTAGCGGCCGTGCGTGAGGCTGTCGCCGACGAACAGAATATGCAGCGGCGCTCGCTCGGGCGGCACGGCCGGCGTGCGGGACGCGTCGCCGCCCGACGCAGCGGCGGCAGGACCGGCGATCAGCCACAGCGCGACGCACGTCAGCGCGCGATGCGCGACGCGGCGACAGGAGCATGGCACGGCGGATCGTTCGGTCATTGCGGCGTTCCGGAAAGACGCGTCGCCGCAGTATTTCATGAAGCGGCGCGACCGCACAGGCCGCACCGAGCGTGCGGTAGACTGCCCGCTGGCTATCGCACGCACGGCGCCGCCCATCACGCATCCATCACCCACCACCTCGGCCCACATGGACCGCATCGATGCGATGAAAGCGTTCATCGTCACGCCGGCGCGGGCCGTCGCCTCCGACGTTCGCCGGCCGCGGATGCGGATAGCCGCGCGACCGTTTTTCGAGGCGCACACGAGCACCGCGCTGCCGCACCGGACCACGCGGACGATCCGGCCGAGCGCGACCCCGCCGCAGCACTCCGATCCAGGACATCGCAGGAGACAAGAACATGATTCGACCGACCGACAACCGGACGCTGTTGCGCACGCTCGGCGTGCGTATCCCGATCATCCAGGCGCCGATGGCCGGCGTCGGCACGCCGGCGCTGGCGGCCGCCGTGTCGAATGCGGGCGGGCTCGGCTCGCTCGGCGTCGGCGCGACGAACGCCGAAGGCGCGCGCAAGATGATCCGCGACACGCGCGCGCTCACCGAGCGGCCGTTCAACGTCAACCTGTTCTGCCACCAGCCGGCCCGCGCCGATGCCGCCGTCGAACGCGCGTGGCTCGACTGGCTCGCGCCGGCGTTCCGCGAGCAGCGCGCGGCGCCGCCCGCATCGCTCGCCGAAATCTACACGAGCTTCGTCGCCGACGATGCGATGCTCGAGATGCTGCTCGACGAAAAGCCGGCCGTCGTCAGCTTTCATTTCGGCTTGCCGTCCGATGAAGCCATCGCCGTGCTCAAGCGCGCGGGCATCACGCTGTTCGCCACCGCGACCCATCCCGACGAAGCCGCGCAGATCGCCGCGGCCGGCATCGACGCGATCGTCGCGCAGGGCATCGAGGCCGGCGGGCACCGCGGCGTATTCGACTCGACCGAACGCGATGACGGGCTCGGCACGTTCGCGCTCACGCGCCTGCTCGTGCGCGAATGCGCGGTGCCGGTGATCGCGGCGGGCGGCATCATGGACGGCGAAGGCATCGCCGCGGTGCTCGCGCTCGGCGCGCAGGCCGCCCAGCTCGGCACCGCGTTCGTCGCGTGTCCGGAGACGTCGATCGACGACGGCTATCGCCGCGCGATCGTCGGCGACGCGGCGCGCCGCACGACCTTCACGACGGCGATTTCGGGGCGCGTCGCGCGCGGCATCGCGAACCGGCTGACCGCCCTCGGCGACGATCCGCACGCACCGCCGACGCCTGCCTATCCGATCGCGTACGACGCGGGCAAGGCGCTGCATGCGGCCGCGAAGGCCAACGGCGAATTCGGCTACGGCGCGCAGTGGGCCGGGCAGGCCGCGCCGCTGATCCGGCCGTTGCCGGCGGCGGAACTCGTCGCGGTGCTCGAGCGCGAGACGCGCGACGCCGTCGCACGGTTGCAGCACGCGCTGGACTGATCACACCGGCCGCTCGGCGCGGCGCGTGCCATGGGGCACCCGCACCGGGCGCCGAATTGCAACGTCATGTATCGGCGCGCCGCGCGGATACAGTGAGATACAACGCGTCGGCCGCCGCACGCTATAACGCACACGTGATCGAACGAGGAGTGCGACATGAGTGTCACGTGGTTCAACGGATCGTGCCATTGCGGCGCGGTGAAATTCGCGGTGCGGACCGCGCTCGAGCCGGCCGCTCGCTGCAACTGCAGCCTGTGCCGCCGCCGCGGCGCGCTGATGAGCCCGATGTTCGCCGCGGCCGACCTGAAGATCGTCGAAGGCGAGGACGTGCTGACGCTCTACCGCTTCAACACGCACACGGCGCGCCATTATTTCTGCAGCCGTTGCGGCGTCTATCCGTTCCATCAAACGCGCCGGGATCCGGCATGCTGGCGCGTCAATCTCGGTTGCCTCGACGGCGTCGATCCGTATGCGCTGCCCGCGACCGTCGCCAACGGCGCGAGCCTTTCCGTCGTGGAGGACGCATGAAGCGCTGGCTGATGATCCTGTTGTTCGCCGCAGGCGGCGTCGCGACCGAAGTTGCGCATCCGGTGCAATGCTCGCTGCTGCCGGTCAGCCGGCAGCGTAGCGGCAATCGGCGCGTTCGCGGCGACGGCAGTAGCGTGTGAGCGTATCGACCGGTGATGGGTTCTCGACTTCAGCGCCGACCGGATCGATGGATCCGATGAATCGATGGACGCCACTCTAGGCGCGTCGAGCCGGCGTTCGAACACCCACCGTGGACGAACAGTCTTGCGTCGAAGGGCGGAGAACGGCGGCGGCGCGGTCATGGCAACACTTCGGCGCATGCACCGATTCCATCGACGAGCCGCGCGACGGCCAGCATCGAACCGGCCGCCGGAGAAGGAAAGCGCACGCAACATCGCGCCACCACGAACCTCAACCGCGCTCGCCCGTGCGCTCGCGGTCGTAGAACGTCGCGAACAGCTCGGATTGCGATCCGACGCCGAGCTTCGCGTAGATATGCTTCTTGTGCGCCCGCACGGTCTCGAACGAAATCGACAGCTTCTCCGCGATTGCACGCGACGAAAATCCACTCAACGACAGCATCGCGACTTCGATCTCGCGCGTGGTCAGCGCGCCGCGCCCGTTTTTTCCGGTGAGCATCCCGAAGCGCGCATGCGGATCGGGCGCCGCGTGCGGCGCCGCCCGAGGCGCGGCGGTCGCGACGAACGTTTCGAAGCGCACGCGCTGCTGCATCAGCGACAGCACCCACGGCGTGTACAGCGTCAGCAGCGCGGTCTCGCGCTCGTCGTACCTGCTCGTCTTGCCGAGCGAGAATCCCAGCGTGTGGTCGCGATCGATCACGACGTTGAAATGCACTTCGTCGCCGACGATGTTCTTCTTGAAGTAGCGCTGGTAGTACTCGGTCGTACGGAAGTTGTCAGGCGCGACGTCGGCGAGCGTGTAGAAGCCCGACGCATGCGTTTCGAAGGCGGCCAGATAGAACGGATCGAGCTGATAGAGCGCGGCGAGATAGTCCTGGAACATCAGGTCGATCTTGCCGTCGGGCAGCGCCTGTTCGGCGAGCACCAGCGGCGCCGCATCGCGCGCGAACAGCAGCGCGACCCAGTTGTCGAAAGCGACGTGCCGCTCGAGGACACGCGTGAGGCGCGCCCAGAAATGCGGGCCATCGAGCGCCTCGATGGCCGAGCCGATCTCCCGATGAAAGGCGAGATCTCGCCATTCGAAGTCCATCGTGTGCTCCGGTGGGGGTAACCCTGGCGGGGAATTTGAGGTCAAAAATAATACCCCGATAATCGCTTCCGGTTCGTTGTGCCGCGGCGCATGCGGCCCGCGCGGCGCACCAGACGCGCCAACGAAAGCCAATTGGAAGGAGAAGGTTTGATGCAGGTAGAACTCGCGCAATTGACGCTCGTCGACGCCGACGTCGCGCACAACACGCGCAAGGTGCTCGACACGATCGAGCGCGCCGATACGGCGGCGGGCACCCGGCTGATCGTGTTCCCCGAAACGACGCTGTCGGGTTTCCCGACGCGCGAGAACGTCGCCGACGTCGCCCAGACGCTCGACGGCCCCGCATTGTCGGCGGTGCGCGACGCGGCGCGGCGCAAGGGCGTTGCGGTCGCGGTCGGCCTTGCCGAGCGTGACGGCGAGCGCTTCTACAACACGACGGTGCTCGTCGACGAGCACGGCGACATCGTGCTGCACTATCGCAAGACGCACCTGTGGGCGTCCGACGTCGGCGTGTTCACACCGGGCGAGCGCTTCGCGACCTGCGTGTGGAACGGGCTGACCGTGGGGCTGCTGATCTGCTACGACATCGAGTTTCCGGAAACGGCACGCGCGATCGGCACGCTCGACGCCGATCTGCTGATCGTGACGAACGGCAACATGGACCCGTTCGGCCCCGTGCATCGCCGCGCGATCGTCGCGCGCGCGATGGAGAACCAGATGTTCGCGCTGATGGTGAACCGCTGCGGCAGCGGCGACGACGACCTCACGTTCGCCGGCCTTTCCGCGCTCGTCGATCCGTTCGGCGACACCGTGCTGGAGCTCGGCCGCGACGAAGCGATCGTGCAGGCGCGCATCGATCCGACGCGCCTCGAAGCGAGCCGCGAGCACTACAACTATCTGCACGACGCGCGCGTGGCGCTCGGCCTGACACGCATCGAACAGGTCGACGGACAACGCACGCGCACCATCGAGCCGCCGCGCCGGCGCGGCGAGTAACCGAAAGCACCGAAAGCCGCAGTCCATTCATCGCATGGGGCAGGGCGCGACGCCCGGCCCATGCGCGCTCGTTCCATTGCGTTGCCGGCCGGACGGCAGACAGATTCGTATTGGCCGCGAAGGCCCGGGAGATAACATGCAAGCCTCGTCAACCCATGAACCGCTGCAGCTGAAGCGCACGCTCGGCCTGCCGTCCGTGCTGCTGTTCGGGCTCGCCTACATGGCGCCGTTGATCGTGTACGGCACGTACGGCGTGCTGGCCAAGGCCAGCGGCGACACGGCCGCGCTCGCCTATCTGCTGGCGCTGGTCGCGATCGCGTTCACCGCGCTCAGCTACGGCAAGCTCGCGCGGCTCTATCCGACCGCCGGCTCGGCCTATACGTACACGCGCAAGACGTTCAATCCGCATCTCGGCTTCATGATCGGATGGGCGACGCTGCTCGATTACTTCTTCCTGCCGATGGTGATCTGGCTGATCGGCGCCGCGTACCTGAATGCGGCATTTCCGCACGTGCCGACCTGGATCTGGATCGTCGCGTTCATCGTGTTGACGAGCGGCCTGAACATCGTCGGCATCGAGCTCGCCGCGCGCTTCAACATCGTGCTGATGGTCGTGCAGCTCGCGATCGTCGCGATGTTCGTCGTGCTGTGCTGGCACTATGCGTCGGCAGCGGCGGGCGCGGGCGGCATCGCGATGGCGGAGCCGTTCTTCAAGCCGCACGTACCGTTCGGCGCAACGATGGCCGGCGCGGCGATCGCCGCGTATTCGTATCTCGGCTTCGATGCGGTGTCGACGCTGACCGAAGAGACGATCGATCCGAAACGCAACATGCCGCGCGCGATCCTGCTGATTGCGCTGATCGGCGGCGCAATCTTCGTGATCGCGGCATATGCGATGCAGCTCGCGCATCCGGGCGTGGAATTCAAGGACACGGATTCGGCCGCCTTCGAAGTGGCGAAGATGATCGGCGGCGATCTGTTCGTGACGGTGTTCCTCGCCGGGCTGATCCTCGCGCAGTTCGCGTCCGGCATCTCGGCGCAAGCGAGCGTCGGCCGGTTGCTGTATGCAATGGGCCGCGACGAGATCCTGCCGAAGCGCATCTTCGGGGTCATTCATCCGCGGTTCAAGACGCCGGCCGTGAATATCGCGCTGGCCGGCATCGTCGGGCTGATCGCGTTGAAGCTCGATGTCGCCACCTCGACGTCGTTCATCAACTTCGGCGCGTTCCTTGCATTCACGGCCGTCAATCTGTGCGTGATTCGCCTGTACCTGTCGGGCCGTCATGGCGAGCGCCGGATCGGCGTGTTCGGCGGGCTCGTGTTCCCGGCGATCGGCGCGGTGGCCGACCTCTGGCTGCTGGCGAGCCTCGAGAAAACCGCAATCGTGCTGGGCCTCGTGTGGTTCGGGCTCGGGCTCGTGTATCTGTGCTGGATTACGCGGCTGTTTCGGCAGGCGCCGCCTGAAGTGGCGATTTGAGTTGGGTCGGCGACGCTTGCCGGCGTTGGGCGGCGTCGCGCATGTCAATCATCGCACCGCCCTGTGGTCGGGCGGTGTCGTCAATGCGGGCGTCAGCGGTTGCGCCGGGCACCACGGCTCGAGTTTGCGATCGGTACGTCGTGGGCCGGGCTAACTGACGATGCTAGTGTCGAGCGCAGCCTTCCCGGCTGACGCGAAGATCGAAGCGCTCGACGTATCGAGTGGCGCACTGCCGGCAGTGCGCCGCTAACCTTTCGGTGGGCATCGTTCCGAGCCCGCCAAACCCACACTGCATTCGGTTCGGCGAAACGAGCAGTCGGCGCGTCGCGGTTCGAGTTGCGTGATGTTGCGGCTCGCCATCCACTGCGGCATATCGAGCGCCCCCGCAGCCATGCTGCTGACTACCCGCGACCAACACCCGCACGAACACGACCGAGCCCGCAGCGACGATCGTCGACCAATCCAGCACAGCGGGTCATCCCCGATACCCCGACCGCGACGATCTAGCCGTCGCCAAGACGTGCGCGGTCCATCGCCGCGACGGCCTCTTTCAGCAGCGCGCGCAGCCACATGAGGCCCTGGTCCGACGTGCGATGCTTGTGCCATTGAACGGACTGCTCCATCGTGGGCACGGTGAGCGGCACGTCGCGCAACACGAGCGGCAGGTCGCGCGCAGCCGCTTCGGCGAGCCGCCGGTGCATCGTGGCAATGCGGTTCGTGCCGACGAGCAGATGCGCGGGCGAGAGGAAACTGTACGTACTCGCCTCCACGCGCCTCACGACGCCGAGCCGCTGCATGAACCAGGCTTCGAGCGCGGTCTGCCCTTCGCCGACCTGCACGACGATGTGCCCGGCGCCCATGTAGCGCTCTTTGGTCAGCTCGCCCTTTGCGAGCGGACTGTGCTCCCATAAAACGCAGCAGAACGTTTCCTCCAGCAGCACCTCGGCCGGATGCTCGGTCGAGCAATATTCCTTGGGGATGATGAGCAGGTCCGCTTCGCCGCGCTCCAGCACTCGGTGCGGATAGGCGACCTGCGGGCGCAGATCGAAACCGATGCCGGGCGCCTGCGCGTAGGCGAGCCTGAACAGGTGCGGAATCAGCGTCGTCATCGTGTAGTCGGACACGAAGAGCCGGAACAGGCGACACGCCTGCGCGGGCACGAATTCGGGCTGGGCCGTCACCGTGGCATCCACACGGACGAGGATGTCTCGCACGGCGTCCTTCAGGGCCTCGGCACGCGGCGTGGGCTCCATCTTGCGACCAACCTGCACGAGCAGTTCGTCGTCGAAGTATTCGCGTAGCCGCGCAAGCGCGTTGCTCGTCGCTGACTGGCTCAGGTGGATTTTCTCGGCGGCGCGGCTGATGTTCTGTTCGCTCAAGAGCGCGTCGAGCGCGACGAGCAGATTGAGGTCGAGCTTGTTGAACCGCATGCGGGGCGTCTCCGTGCTTCTCATTCTTGTCGCGGTGTGAGCGCGGCATACAGGGTTACACCTGAGTGTATTCACACCATCGATAGCGCGTATGGATTGAATCCATTTCTGCAATACGTGGGCCTATCTTAACCTATGTCACATCCCGCTGCGATCACGCATGCATCGCGTCGGGAGGCCAGCGTCAGTGCACTTTCAGCGTGCACGTACGACTCGTACGTGCGCCGTGCGCGCCACGCTTTCCACTACTAAAGAGACGCCGCACGGCACGAACGCCGTCCAGGTTGAGGAGACAGCATGTTGAAAAAATCGGCCGCAATGGCCATCGGCTGCGCAGTATCGGTAGCCGTTTCGATGAACCAGGCACAGGCATTCGAAGGCGGGGTTTCGCCGTATCCCGCCGGCGCGGTGGGCACGAATTTCGCCAATCTTCCGCCGATTCCGGGCCTGTTCGCGCTGCAGCAGTTCAACTACAGCTTTTCGAACGGCCTCTATGGCAACGACGGCAAGAAGCTGCCCATCCCGTTTCATTCGTCGGTGTTCTCCGAGACGACGCGTCTGCTGCTGGCCTATCCGTTTCATCTGCTGGGCGGGAGCGTCTATACGCAGCTCGTCATTCCGGTGGTGTCGCTGCATACGAGCGTAGCGGGGCAGTCGGGCACGCAGAACGGCCTTTCCAACATCACGCTGACACCCGTGTTGCTGCAATGGCGCCTGTCGCAGAACCTTGCGATCGCGTCGGGCATCGACGTCGCGTTCGAGAACGGTTCCTACAGCCCCGTGAAGGCGAGCGTCGCGGTGGGCTACACGTCGGTGCAGCCGGTGTTCTCGATTCGCTACAACGCGCCCAACGGCCTCGACGTCGGCATCGCCAACCGCCTGCTGCTCAACGCGAAGAACGGCACGACGAACTATCGCTCGGGCAATGGCTATGTCGGCGAGTTCGAGGCCGGCTGGAACTTCGGCCCCTGGAAGCTCGGCGTGGTGGGCGAGTATCTGAACCAGTTCAGCGACGACAAGGCCAACGGCGCGAACGTGGGCAATCGCATGCGGACCTTCGGCATCGGCCCGTCGCTCGTCTACGACGCGAGAAGCTGGAACATCAACCTCAACTATCAGCAGGGCGTGTATGCCGCGAATACATCGAAGAGCAACAACGTGTGGCTGAACATCGCCATTCCGCTGTGGCCCGGCTTCGGGCGCAAGGGCTAGCGCTTACGCGCGCATCGCAAGCAGTACGTCACCTCAACGAAGGCAATCAGTATGTTTCGCTACTTTCCTACCAACTACGTCTGGAACCTGTCCGTCGATCTCGCCATTGAAATGGGCGCGCGCATGGGCGAAATCGAGGACATGTGCGCGCCGCTAATGGAGGCGTCGCGCCAGCCCGATGCGGAAGGCACCCGCGCGTTTCGCGAAGCCTGGGTCAAGACGGCCGACCGCCTGTGCGACCTCGCAGGCGAAGATGAAGCGCAAGGACGGCTGCTCTCCGCGGGCGAGAAACACCGGCGTGCCGCCATGTATCTCATCACGGCCGAGCGCATGCTTGCGCACGATGCGCCCGGGCGCATCGACCTGTACCGCCGTTCGCTCGATACGTTCGACCGGGCCATCGCGCTGACCGGCGAAAACTGCGAGCGCGTGACCATTCCGTACGGCGATGGGCACTTGTCCGGCCTGCTCGTGAAGGCGCAGCAGACCTGCGGCGCGCGCAGCCCGCTGCTCGTGCAGGTGAACGGCCTCGATTCGACCAAGGAAATGAAGTACTTCGTCGGCTTGCCGGCATGGCTCGCACAGCGCGGCGTGTCGTCGCTGATCGTCGATCAGCCCGGCACCGGCGAAGCGCTGCGGCTGCATGGCATGCACGCGGTCTACAACACCGAGGTCTGGGCGAGCCGTATCGTGGACTGGCTCGAAACGCGCGACGACGTGGACGCAAAGCGGATCGGCATGGAGGGCGTCTCGCTCGGCGGCTACTACTGTCCGCGCGCGGTCGCCTTCGAGCCGCGTTTCGCGTGCGGCGTCGTATGGGGCGCGAATCACGACTGGCGCGACGTGCAGAAAAAGCGCCTGCAGCGCGAGGGCAACTTCCCGGTGCCGCATTACTGGAAGCACGTCTGCTGGGTCTGGGGCGCCAAAGACATCGACGACTTCATGCGCATCGCGGAAGACGTGCATCTCGACGGCGTGGTCGAACGCATCAAGGTGCCGTTCCTCGTCACGCACGGCTCGAAGGACTCGCAGATTCCCGTGGCCTGGGCGCATCGCACCTACGAGCAGCTCGTGAACAGCCCGAAGCGCGAACTGAAGATTTTCACCGAACGCGAAGGCGGCGTGCAGCACTCGAGCTTCGACAACTCCATCAACGCGGGGCACTTCATCGCCGACTGGGTCGCCGAAACCCTCGGCGGACGCACCGCACGCTGATCCACCTTTTCTTGGAACGCAATCTTATGAACATCATCGGACTCGATACGCTGGCCTTCGGCGTGGACGACGTCGCCGCGTGCGGCCAGTATCTGATCGACTATGGCCTGGTGCCGGTGCGCCGCGACGACACCGGCGGGCGCTTCGAAGCGCTCGACGGCACGGGCATCGAAATCGCGCATCGCGACGACGCGCGCCTCGCACCTTCGCTCGGCACGGCGAGCATGCTGCGCAAGACCGTCTACGGCGTGGCCGACGCCGCGGCGCTCGATGCGATTGCCGGCGAGCTGCATCGCGACCGCGAAGTGCGCACGCTCGCCGACGGGTCGATCGAATCGATGGACGACATGGGCTTTGCCATCGGCTTTCAGCTCACGAAGCGCCGGCCGCTTTCGCTGCCCGCCGAGCCGGTGAACGCGCCGGGCGCGCCGGCGCAACGCGCACCGAACGTGGTCGGCGCACGAGACGATGCCGCGCTCACGCCGCGCACGCTTTCGCACGTCGTCTACTTCGTGCCGGACGCCGCGCGCGCCGAGGCGTTCTACGTGGAGCGGCTCGGCTTTCGCTGCACGGACCGCTTCACGGGCGTCGGCCCGTTCCTGCAGCCGGCCGGCACGCTCGACCATCACACGCTGTTCATGATCGAGACGCCACCGTTCATGAAGGGCTGCGAACACTTCACGTTCCATATGGGCGGTCCGAGCGAGGTGCTTCAGGCAGGCACGCGGTTCGTCGCGAAGGGCTACCAGTCGTTCTGGGGGCCGGGGCGTCACCGCTTCGGCTCCAACTGGTTCTGGTACTTCAACAGCCCGTTCGGCTGCCACGTGGAGTACGACGCCGACATGGACCTGCACGATACGGACTGGACCGCACGCGAGGCCGCGCTGGGCGCGGACACATCGCAGCTGTTCCTGTTCCAGCATCGCGAGAACTGGGCGCCGGGTGCGGCGCCGCCGGCCGGCGTCAAGGCGGACTGACCGCGCACGACCATGTCCGAGCCATTGCTTCGAGTACGCCTGGCAAGCGTCGCGGATCTGCCCGATCCCGGCGCGCGCGGCTTCGATCCCGACGGAGCGGGGCGCGACACGATCTTCGTCGTGCGGCGCGGCGAGCAGCTTCATGCCTGGCGCGACGCCTGCCCGCATTTCGGCGACACGCCGATGGCCTGGCGCAAGGACGCCTATCTGAACGGCGACGCCACGCGCATCGTCTGTCACGCGCACGGCGCGCAGTTCGACATGGCGAGCGGCGTGTGCCTGCTCGGACCGTGCCTCGGCCGGCGGCTGATCGCGGTTCCCATCGAAGTGACGGAAGACGGCTACGTCGTGCTGGTCCGGCACGACACACGATCGGTCACATAAAGCACCAGGAGACACCCCTATGACATCCTCCCTTCAGCGCATCCTCGTCATCGGCGGAGGGTTCGCCGGCATGACGACCGCGATCCAGTGCGCGAAGCTCGGCCTGAGCGTCGATCTCGTGGAAATCGACACGGGCTGGCGTTCGTATGGCGCGGGCATCAGCATCGGCGGCCCGACGCTGCGCGCCCTGCGCACCGTGGGCGTGCTCGACGCCTTCTTCGAACACGGCCACGGCGGCGACGGCGTGAACCTCTTCACCGCCGCGGGCCATCCGATCGGCACGTTGCCGACGCCGCGCGTAGCGGGCGACGACGTGCCCGGCGGCGGAGCCATCATGCGCCCCGCGCTGGCCGGAATTCTGGCGGATGCGACGCGTGCGGCCGGCGTGCACGTGCGGCTCGGCTGCACGTTCTCGCAGATCGCGCAGCGCGACGACGGCGTGGACGTGACGTTCACGGACGGCACGAACGGCCGCTACGATCTCGTGGTGGGCGCCGACGGCCTGTACTCGAAAGTGCGCGATGCCGTGTTCCCGGATGCGCCCAAGCCGCGCTACACCGGTCAGGGCGTGTGGCGTGCGGTCGTGCCGCGGCCGGCGGAGATCGCCTGCGCCACGATGTGGTTGGGGCAGAAGGTGAAGGTCGGCGTCAATCCTGTTTCGCAGGAAGAAATGTACGTCTTCGTCACGGAAGACCGGCCGACGAACGAGCGCGTCGATCCCGCGCACTGGCCGCGCATGCTCGCGGATCTGCTGGCGCCGTTCGGCGCGCCGCTGGTGCAATCCATTCGCGCGCAGGTGGGACCGCAGTCGCACTGCATCTATCGTCCGCTGGAAAGCCTGCTGCTGCCGCAGCCCTGGTTCAGCGCGCGCGTGGTGCTGGTGGGCGACGCCGTGCACGCCACCACGCCGCATATGGCCGCGGGCGCGGGCATCGGCATCGAAGACGGCATCGTGCTGGCCGAGGAGCTGGGACGCGGCGCGACGGTGCAGGCGGCGTTGCAGGCTTTCCAGGCGCGGCGCTGGGAGCGCTGCCGCATGGTGGTGGAAAACTCCGGGCGCCTCGGCGAGATCGAGATCAGCGGCGGCGACAAGGCTGAACACACCCGCATCATGCACGAGACGCACCAGCGGCTCGCGCAGCAGATCTGACGACCGGAGCCACGATGGAAACGAACCTTTCTGCGGCACACGCGGCGCATGCCGCGCACGTCGACCTGCCGGGCGGCGCCGATGCGGACGCGGATGCGGGCACCCGCCTGCGCGCATCCGGCATCGCGGTCCTGCTGATCTCGCACTGTGCCGGCATGGTCGATCTGGTCGCCTTGCCGGTATGGGTGGGCACCCTGATCGGCGCGTACCGGCTCGACCCACAGCAGGCCGGCCTGCTCGCCACGCTGTTTCTGGCGGGGGCCGTCGTCGGCAGCCTGTTCTTCTCGCCGCGCCTGAACCGTCTGCCGGCGCGCGTCATGGCGACGCTCGGTTTCGGCACGGCGACGCTCGCGTTCGTCGGCATCGCGTCGATTGACGGCTATGCGGCGATGGCGGTGCTGCATGCGTTGGCCGGTATCGCCGTGGGCTGCGGGCTGAGCTTCGCACACGGCACGATCGGACGCAGCCGCCATCCGCATCGCCTGTTCGCCGGCGCGGGGCTCGCGCTCGGCATCTTCGCAATCGCGTTTCTGGGCGGCACGCCTGCGTTGATCGCGCAACACGGCGGCGCCATGCTGTTTCGCGTTTTCGCGGGGATCATGGCTACGGCGGCGATTGCCTGCGCCCTGGCATTCCCGTCGATTCGCGCGCAACACAGCACGGCGTCGGTCGCCGAGCCGCGCTTCGCGCGCGCGGTCTGGTTCGGCATGGCAAGCGTGGGATGCATGGGGCTCACGCAGTCGATGCTCTTCAGCTTCGTGCAGCGCATCGGGCTCGACCACGGTTTCGGCTTCGGCGCCGTGACGGGCACGCTGATCGCGCTCGGCTTCGTCAACCTGTTTCCCGCACCGGTGGCGGGGCTGCTCGAACGGCGCATCGCGGGGCGCAGGGTGGTGCAGGGCGGTCCCATCTTACAGGCGGCGCTTGCGTTGATCATCACGCACAGCGCGACCGTCGGGCCGTATGCCGCGGCCACCGCCGTCTTTGCCGCCGTGATGATCTTCACCCATACCTTCGCGTTCGGCATGCTCGCCCGCATCGACCGTACCGGACGCGCCGTTGCCGCGACGCCCGCCATGCTGATGACGGGCGCCGCAATCGGGCCGCTCCTCGGCGGCACGCTCGTCAAGCATTCGGGCTACGGCAGCCTGGGCATTGCGGCGGCCATGATCGCGGTGGCGGCGGTGTTCTGCTTTTCGCGGCTCGAGGGCCGTCCTGATACGCAAGGAGTCAACGCATGAAGCCTGTTCGCCGGTTTGTCGATCTCTCCATTTATCTGGAGAACGACGTGCTGTCCGATCCGCCGCCGCTCGCGCCGAAGATCACCTACCAGAAGCACGCAGACACGTTGCCCGAATTCATGGCCATGCTGCCGGGCACGAAAGCCGACGATTATCCCGACGGCGAGGCTGCCGCCGCGGAATGGGTCACGCTCACGACGCACAGCGGCACGCATCTGGACGCGCCCTGGCATTTCCATTCGACCATGGACGCACGGCTCGGCGAGGCGCGGCCGTCCATCACGATCGACGAGGTGCCGCTGGAGTGGTGTTTCCAGCCCGGCGTGAAGCTCGATTTCCGCCATTTCCCCGATGGCTACGTCGCGAGCGCCGCCGATGTCGAGGCCGAACTGGCGCGTATCGGCCACGCGTTGCAGCCGCTCGACATCGTCGTCGTGAACACGCGGGCCGGCTCGCGCTATGGGCACGGCGATTACGTGAACGCGGGCTGCGGCATGGGCTACGAGGCCACCATGTATCTGCTGGAGCGCGGCGTGCGCCTGACGGGCACCGACGCCTGGAGTTGGGACGCGCCGTTCTCCTACACCGCGACGAAGATTGCGCAGACGGGCGATACGTCGCTGATCTGGGAAGGGCACAAGGCCGGCCGCGACATCGGCTACTGCCATCTGGAGAAACTGCACAACCTCGAAGCGTTGCCGCCCGCCGGCTTCACGATCAGTTGCTTCCCGCACAAGATCCGCGGCGCTTCCGCCGGCTGGACGCGCGCCGTCGCGATTCTCGACCAACCCGATGCGGAGCGCGCAGCATGAGCTTTTCCACCATTCGTCGCGTCGTGACCGGCCATGACGCCAACGGCCGGGCGATCGTCATGTCCGATGGTCCGTTGTCCACCGTCGCGGAAATTGCCGCGATTCCCGGCACGGTATTCCACGAAGTCTGGAGCACGTCGGAAAGCCCCGCGGTGGTGAACAACGGCTCCGATCCCACCATCGGCGAGCTCATGTTGCCGCCGCCGAGATACGGCACGCGCGTGCGCTTCGTCGACATTCCGCCCGACACGCCGGAGTTTCTCGCGCACGGCGCCGCGGCCATGCATGCGGCGTTCAGCCAGATCGGCGACGCCGATGCATCGACCGTCCAGGCCGACTCGCCGCATCCGCTCATGCATCGCACGGAGTCGATCGACTATGGCGTCGTGATCGAAGGCGAGATGACGTTGATACTCGACGGCGCCGAGGTCGTGCTGAAGCAGGGCAACGTGGTGATTCAACGGGGGACCAACCATGCGTGGGCGAATCGCTCGGGACGCATGTGCCGGATGCTGTTCGCGTTGATCGACGGCGTCTACGACCCGGCGATTGCCGCCGCGCTCGCGAGCCGGACGGAGAGGGAGGCACGATGAAATTCAGTTCGTTGCCGGACGGCGCCGATGGCCGCCTGCTGCTCGTGTCGCGCGACCTTCGTTATGCCGTGGACGCCGCACCGATCGCGCCGACGTTGCTCGATGCGCTGCAACGTTGGGACGCGGTCGCGCCGCTACTCGCGGCACGTTACGACGCGCTGAATGCGGGCGCGTTGCCCGACGCACGCCCGTTCGATCCGCAGGCTTGCGCTGCGCCGTTGCCACGCAGTCCGCAGTGGTGCGACGGCTCGGCGTTCCTGAATCACGGTCGCCTCATGGAACAGGCGTTCAATACGCCGCCCATCCCCGAGTTCGACACGGTCCCTGTGATGTACCAGGGCGCAAGCGATGATTTTCTCGGGCCGCACCACGACGTGCCCTTGCCGGACGAACACGACGGCATCGACTTCGAAGGCGAGTTCGGCGTGGTGGTGGCAAACGTGCCGATGGGTGTGTCGCCCGACGATGCGGTTCGGCGCGTGCGCCTCATCGTGCAGCTCAACGACTGGAGCCTGCGCGCGTTCGGGCCGCGCGAGATGAAGACCGGCTTCGGGTTTCTGCAGGCCAAGCCCTCCACGAGCTTTGCGCCCGTCGCGGTCACGCCGGACGAACTGGGCGAGCATTGGCGCGACGGTCGCGTGCATCTGCGTTTGCACGTGGACTGGAATGAGCGCTGGTTCGGGCATCCGCATGGCGGGGAAATGAGCTTCGGGTTCGGCGAGCTCATCGCACATGCGGCGCGTACGCGCAGGCTGTCGGCGGGGACGATCGTCGGTTCCGGCACGGTGTCGAACGTGGACCGCGGCGCCGGGTCCGCGTGCATTGCCGAGCGGCGCGTGATCGAGATGATCGATGAAGGAAAGGCACACACACCGTTCATGCAGTTTGGCGACCGCGTTCGCATGACGGCTCGCGACGACGCGGGCGGCACGCCGTTCGGGTCGATCGACCAGCAGGTCGTGCGCGCGTCTCGCGACGCAGAGCAGGTCAGGGATGAGGTCACAAGCGAGGTCACAAGCGAGGCGCTGCGATCATGAGAGTGCTCGTCACAGGAGCGGGAGGATTCGTTGGGAGGGCGCTTGTCGAGCGCTTGCTGCACGATGGCATCACGCAGTCCGGCGATGTGTCGGAACTCGTGCTGATCGATCGACGAGTGGAACGCGCGCCAGGTGACACGCGCGTCACGGCGGTGGCCGGCGATTTCGGCCGCCCCGAGATTCTCGAGCCGCTACTCGCGAGACCAGTGGACGTCGTCTTTCATCTGGCAAGCATGCCCGGCGCGCAAGCGGAAGCCGAGCCGGCTGCCGGCGACAGCGTCAATCTGTGGGGCATGCTCACGCTGTTCGAACTTCTCGCGAAGCAGGCCGTGCTGCACGACGGGTACGCGGCACGCGTGGTCTACGCGAGCAGCGTTGCGGTGTTGGGCGAACCGTTGCCGAACTTTGTCGATGAGCACACGGCGCCGCACCCGGCCACGAGCTACGGTACGCACAAGCTGGTCGGCGAACTGATCCTTGCGAACTGGACGCGTCGCGGCGAGCTGGACGGCCGCGCGCTGCGGCTGCCCGGCATCGTGGCGCGGCCGGAGTTGTCGTCGGGACATGGGTCGGCGTTCATGAGCCAGATCTTTCGCATGGCACAGCGCGGCGAGGCTTATACGTGCCCCGTGTCGCCCGACGCTACCGCATGGTGGATGTCGCGAAGATGCTGCGTGGACAACCTGCTGCACGCCGCGCGCATGCCGGCGGCGTCGTTGCACGCGGGCCGCGTGTGGACGCCGCCAGTCTTGCATCTTTCCGTGGGAGAGATCGTCGATGCGTTGCGCCGGCGCTTCGGCGCGTTCACGATCGACTACGCGCCCGTGGATCAGATCGAGCAACGTTTTGGACGGCAACCGCCGCTCGTGGATAGGCGAGCGCTCGAGGCCGGGTTTCGGCACGATGACACTATTGAAAGGCTGGTGGAGGCGGCGCTCGAGGGCGGCACGGAAGCCCTGACATCAAACGCAGGTTGTCTCGGTGCGGCAAGTGCGTGATGGCAATCTGCGCTTGAGACGTTTCCTTGCGTCAATCTGGTTCGTGGGATGTCAGGTGTCCGCAGCACGGCCCCAAACATCGCAGAAGCAATCCGTGCTCGAGTCGGTCGTGGCCGAGCGGCGAATCTGCCGCGTCGTCAATTCCAGCCGGTTGGCCGTTTGAGCCGACACCCGGCTACAGCCTCGATTATTTAGCGGAAACGCGACATTACTACTTTGCTCTTACAACCCATTAATTTGATAATAATGATTATGTCAAATCAAGGATTCCACCAACGACCAACAGACCCCGGCCCCGCAGTTCGCCCCGAACGGTAGCCGTCTATCGCCCCCCAGTGGACCGCGTCCAAACTCGCGACCGCAGCCCGCACGGCGCCGTTCCCGATCTTCCCGGCGAGCCACGAACTGCGAATCGCAAGCACCACACACCCGTCAGGACACCCACATCCCGAGCATCTTGTGCGAAAAATGCGCGCGTTCGGCGGTTTCCATCAGCGCGAGAAATTCGTCTTGCGTCATATGGATCAGCGCCTCGTGATCGCCGGCCTCGAAATAAACTTCCGGCTGCTGCGCGAGTTGCTCCTCGAGGAACGTCTTCATCCCGTACGCCATGCATATCGGCGGCAACGCGCCCATCTCGCAATCCTTGAACAGTTGGCGCAGTTCGATTTCCTTGGCAAGAAAGAGATGGCGGCCGGTCTTGATCCACAGGTCGGAGAACCGGATCGCATGCGACGTCGGCAGCACCACGGCGACGTAGCCCTGATCGTCCTCGAGCAGAACTGTCTTGGCGAGCCGTTCGCCGGGGATATGCGCGGCTGCGGCCGTCTCCATGCTGGTATGGCTATACGGGTGGTACACGACTTCGTACCGGGATGACTTCTCGCGCAGGCAGTCCTGCAGCGTCGCGGAAACAGGCATCGCACACCTCGTCTGGACGAATCGAGCGAACGAAGTTCGCTCCGGATTCGTTCAGCATAGGTCGCATTCCGGTCAATGAAAACGGCCTCGGATCGTCTCGAGACCAGCGGCGATCGTCGCTTTCGGCCCCCTTTCCCGATATGCCGTTCGACCATGTTGACGGCATGAAAAACGAATCTGGAATATGCGAAAAACGAGCGGTGAACCACCGCGCTGAAGACGGTTTTGGAGAAGCACATTCAGGCGCAGCAACGCGCGTCAATAGGATGGAAGCCGGGGAAAAGACCGTTAGTTGCAAATAATGGGGAGACGCAATGCCGCTCGATCATATCGTCCGCATCGGCCCGAATCACCCACGCAGCCCGAGCCGCAAACCACCGCGCCGACCCACGAACCGCACCCTATACTGAGCCAAGACAACCCGCCGACCGTGAGGCAACCGACTTCCCCGGAGCGACCATGCACTACCAGCTGATCTACGAACTCGTCGACGATTACCTGTCCCGGCGCGAGCAATACCGTGCTGAGCATCTCGCGCTGGCGCGCGCGGCCACGGAACGCGGCGAACTCGTGCTCGCCGGCGCATTGCAGGATCCGGCCGATCAGGCCGTGCTCGTGTTCGAAAGCGATTCGCCGGCCGTCGCTGAATCGTTCGCGCGCGCCGATCCGTACGTGCAGAACGGGCTCGTCAAGTCGTGGCGCGTGCGGCCGTGGCGGGTCGTCGTCGGCCGGCACGCACCGGGCTAGGCTACGGCCTACAACCACCCCGCCCGCTTGAAGCGCCACCACAGCGCGAGGTCGGCCACGGCCATCGCGGCGATACAGCCGTAGAAGCCATATTTCAGGTGCAGTTCGGGCATGTTGGCGAAGTTCATCCCGTAGATGCCCGCGATCATCGTCGGGATCGCGAACAGCGCGGCGAACGACCCGAGCCGCTTGGTCACCTCGTTTTCGGCCAGCGAGATCATCCCGAGGTTCACCTGGATCGCGGTCACGACCATTTCGCGCCGCCCTTCGATCGTCTTCACGATGCGTTGCAGGTGGTCGTACACGTCGCGAAAGTAATGTTGCATCCCGCTGCAGACCTGCGGGATACGCCCGCCCGTGAGCTTCGCGAGCGGCTCCATCAGCGGCGCCGTGTGCTGATACAAGGTCACGAGCCGGCGCTTGAGCGAATAGAGATCCTCGATGATCGCGCGCGACGCGGCAGGCGTCGCCTTCGCGAAGATCCGGTCTTCCAGCTCCTCGAGCTCGGCGCCGAGCGTTTCCAGAATCGGAAAATAGCGGTCGACGACCTGATCCATCAGCGCATAGAACACGAACGCCGAACCTTCGCGCAGCAGATGCGGCTCGCGCTCGCAGCGCTTGCGCACGTCGCGAAAGTCCTGTTCGGTATGGTTGCGGATCGACAGCACGTAGTTCGGGCCAACGAACACATTCAGTTCGCCGACCTTGAATTCGCCGTCGTCGTCCAGCTCGACGGTATGCAGCACGGCGAACAGCGAGTCGCCGTACTCCTCGATCTTCGGCCGCTGGTGCCCCTTGCGGGCATCCTCGAGCGCAAGCTCGTGCAGCCCGAATTCCTCGCCCATCAGGTCGATTTCGTCGGGCGTCGGCTCCTTCAGCGCGACCCAGACGAAACATTCGGGCTTCGATACGTAGTCGCTGATGGCCTCGATATCGATGTCGGCCAGCTTGCGGCCGTCCTGGTATGCAGCACAGTTGATCAGCATGGTGTCCGTGGCGTTGCAGTTTTCGCACCAGTTTACCGGTTTGACTCGCAATCGGCCCGGCTTGCGCCGCTCGCCGATATTGGTCATGATCGGGCTGCATGCGCCGTTGGCGCATGCGTCGGCATCGCTTCGACACACGCGCGGCAGCCCCGCGCGGCCCAACCTTCAAGGAGACGAACCCATGTGGTATTTCTCGTGGATACTCGGCATCGGCGTGGCGCTCGGTTTCGGCGTCATCAACGCGATGTGGCTCGAGGCCGAAGTGTTTTCGCGCGGCAACAAGGGCTCCGACGCGTCGCCTGCCGATTCGGGGAGCCGGTATTCGTGACGCATCTGGTGTTCTTCTGCGGTCATGCCGGCACCGGCAAGACCACGCTCGCAAAGCGGCTGATCGGGCCGCTGATGCGAGCCACCGGCGAAGCCTTCTGCCTGCTCGACAAGGACACGCTGTACGGCCGCTACAGCTCGGCCGCGATGGGCGCCCTCACCGCCGACCCGAACGATCGCGACAGCCCGCTCTACCTGAAACATCTGCGTGACCCCGAATACCAGGGCCTGCTCGACACGGCCCGCGAGAATCTCGCGCTCGGCATCGGCGTGCTGGTGGTCGCCCCGCTGTCGCGCGAAGTGCGTGACGGGCGCATTCTCGACCGCGACTGGCTCGGCATCGGGCCTGACATCTCGCTGACGGTCGTCTGGGTCCACACCGCCGAAGACGTCGCGCACCAGCGGATCGTCGCGCGCGGCAATCCGAACGATGCGTACAAGCTCGCCCACTGGGACGAATACCGGCAGCGCCGCTTCGTGCCGACCGGTGACGAATGCGACGGCATCGTGATGTTCGACAACACCGCACCGTCCGACGCGGACATCGACGCGCTGCTGCACCGCCTCGCGCAGCCGCACGAGCAACCGGCCGCCGGCGCGTCGCGGTCGGCCTGAACGCTCCCCTGCCCGCCTGACGCCGCGCGACGCGGCGCCTGCGTCGAAACGACAACGCCGGAAGCGCTGTTGCGCTCCCGGCGTCGCCTTTACCCTCGTACCAAAGACGCGTGCGTCACGCCAGTGCGTGCACGCGCTCCATCGTTCCGCCTTCGTACAGCTTGCCGAAGCGGTTCGCGAGGAACGCCTTCAGCGAGACCTTCTCCTGCGGGATGAAACCGCTCTGCGGCAGCTTCTTCTCGCGGAACAGATCCAGCACCGCGCACATCGCGCCAGCCGTCGTGATCTGGATCGCGCTCATGTGCATCCCGCATACGTCCTTCGCGAAAATCTTGCGCGTGAATACGTCCTGCACGAGCTGGCCGTCCTTCACGCCCGTCACCGTGACGAACACGAGCACGACGTCCTGCTTCGTCGACGGCACCGCGCGGCGCATGATCGCCTTCAGCGTGTCGCGGTCGCTCGACAGGCGCAGGTCCTCGAGCAGGAACTGCACCAGCGCACGGTGGCCCGGATAGCGGACGGACTTGTAATCCAGCGACTCGACCTTGCCCGACAGCGTTTCGCACAGCGTGCCGAGGCCGCCCGACGTGTTGAACGCCTCGTATTCGGTGCCGTCGAGCGAGAAGTGCTCGAGGCCTTCGAGCGGCTGCACCCACTGCTTGCGGCCGTCGCGGATCGCTTCGCACGGCTGGCAGTATTCGTTGATCAGCCCGTCGACGCTCCAGGTCAAGTTGTACTTCAGTGCGTTCGTCGGATACTCGGGCAGCGCGCCGACGCGCATCTTCACGTCGCGCACTTCGCTGAAACCGTTCACGAGCTCGTGTGCGGCGATGCCGATGAAGCCCGGCGCCAAACCGCATTGCGGCATGAACGCGTGGTCCGAGCCGTCGGCGAGTTCGCGGATCGCGTGGGTTGCGCGCACGTCCTCGGTCAGATCGAAATAGTGCACGCCCGCCGCCTTCGCTGCCGCGGCGACGTTCACCGCGAGGTAGTACGGCAGCGCATTGACGAGCGCATCGAAGCCCTTCACGGCTTCGCGAATCGCATTGGCGTCGGCCGAATCGACCCGCTGCGTCGCGATGCCTTCACGCGAGAGCTTGGCAAGCGCATCGGCGTCGCGGTCGAATGCCACGACCTCGTAGTCGCCCGTTTCACGCAGCATGTGAGCAATGGTGTGACCGATCAGACCTGCGCCGACGATGGCGATTTTCATGCGCTTATCTCCTGATGATGGGTTTGGTGTTCGTGTACGGCGTCGAGCCATGAACACAGTTTAGGGACGCGCAAAATCAGTTCCAAGACGAAGAATGATGCGAAACGACCGATAAATTCGACTAATTGACGAATGGTTTCGCCGTTTCGACGAGATCGTATAAAAATCGCAGATATGTCGCCGGGCAAGCGGCTGGCGCGGGCGTTTGAAGCGAATGGGGGCGGGCTGAAGCCGCAATGCGGGACACAGGCGAGACATCATGACGCGCGCCGACACGCGTTCGCCGCACCGATGCATGCGCGAAGAGGCCTGACATGACGCGACGCAATGCGCTCGTTGCGCGGGCGTCACGGAGAGAAACCGAGGAATAGCCGACGCAGCTCGACGTGACGCGTCGGTCCTGGCGTCGGTAGAGAGAATGAAGAAACATCGGGCACGGCCCGACATCACCCGCCGCAGCCGGCGTTACCGGCGAGAAACGAAGATACGGCCAGCACGACGGCGTACCGCGCCGCAGCCAGCGTCACCGGACCAAAACAAAGAAATAGCCGGCACGAGCCGACGTAACACGCCGCAGCCGACGCCACCTGGAAGAAATGAAGAAACGGCCAGCACGACCGGCCTACCGCGCCGCGGCCAGCGTCACCGGACCAAAACGAAGAAACAGCCGGCACGAGCCGACGTAACACGCCGCAACCGACGCCGCCGGCGAGAAACGAAGAAACAGCGAGCGCGACCCAACGTTACGCGCCGCAGCCGACGCCATCCAACACAAGCGAAGAAACGGCCAACGCGCCCCGACCTCCCCCCGCCGCGGCCCGCGTCACCAGAGGGAAACGAAGAAACACCCGGCGCAACGACCCACATCGCGCCACGGCGTCACGCATGAAGCACGCATGCGCCGCATCATCCACCGATGGTGCCGCGATCGATCTTGCGCGACAGAATGATCGACGTCGTCGTGCGCTCGACACCTTCGAGCGAGCCGATCTGGTCAAGCAGGTCGTTGAGCCGCTCCGGCGAATCGGCGCGCAGCCACGCGACATAGTCGTATTCGCCGCTCACCGCGCACAGCAGCTGCACTTCGGGCATCCGGTCCAGCTTGCGCAGCACGTCCTTGCCGAACTTCGGCGTGAGGATGATGCCGACGTACGCGTAGATGCTCGCGTCCAGCACGTCCTGCCCGAGCCGCACGCTGTAACCGGCGATCACGTTGGTGCGCTCGAGCCGCGCGATGCGCGCGACGACGGTCGTGCGGGCGACGTCGAGCTGTCGCGCGAGATCGGCGACGCTCGCGCGCGCATCGGCTTGCAGCAGCGCGACGAGTTGCCGGTCGAGATCGTCGAGTTGGTCGAGGCGAGGTGGACGCATGAGGCTGGGCCGGCGTGCAGCGCGCCGGCGAAATGGAACGTGACGCGATGATAGCGCCGAACCCGCGACCCGCCCACACGGCATGGCGCGGGAGCGGCTTCCCGATGTCGCACGCCGGCATGACGCGGCCGGCCCATCGCAGGTGTCGCAGGCAGCGCGATATGGCACGACACCCCAACCGAACGCCCCCCGCCCCACCGTGCGCCCCACCAACATCGATTTCGACAAGTATCCGATGTAAGCAAGTGTCGCTTTCACTGCCGGGTTGCAGCCGACGTGCTACTAATATCGGGCGATGCGAGATGCGCGCCCGCGCCCGCTCGCACGACACCACCCCGGAGAGCCCATCATGAAGAAAATCTCGCTCACCCTTGCGATGCTCGCCGCGGCCGCCGGCGCCTTCGCGCAAAGCCAGCCGCAACCGGCCTCGATGCCCGCCGCGTCGGCGCCCAGCGCCGAACAGCGCGCCGCGCGCCACGAAGCACGCGTCGAGCAACGCATCAAGTACCTGCACGACCAGCTGAAGATCACCTCGGCGCAGGAGCCGCAATGGAAAACCTTCGCCGACACGATGCGCGAGAACGGCGACACGATGGGTCGCCTGTATCGCGAACGGATGGAAAGCCGCGACGTATCGGCGGTCGACGACATGAAGCAGTACGCGGCGCTCGCGCAAGCGAACGCGGACGGCGCGAAAAAGCTCGCCGACGCCTTCGCGCCGCTCTACGAGTCGTTCCCGGCCGACCAGAAGGCGCTGGCCGACACCACGTTCCGCAGTTGGCTGCACCACGGCGGCGCGCATCGCGGCAAGGGCAAGGCCGCGCCCCGGGAAGGCAAGGCAGCCGCCGCGCCGGCCGCCAGCGCGCCCGCGCAGCCTTGACACCCATCGCCACCGCGCGGCAGGCGCACGGCTGAACGGCCGCGCGCCTGCCGCTGCCGCCGGAACCGGCGCGTCACACGGCGCGCCGAATTCGGGATAAGCTCCCGGCTTTTCCCGCACTTCCCCCGCCATGCTCGAACTCAAGCACATCGATCTGCGTACCGACCCGCAGGCCCGTCGCGTCGTCAAGGACGAAACCGTCACGGTCGCATTCGCGCAGGCCGACGGCGAACTGATGAGCCTCGAAGGTCCGAACCGCTATGTCGCGGGCGACGCGCTGGTCACCGGCTCGACCGGCGACCGCTGGGTCGTGTCGCGCGAACGCTTCGACGTGAAGTATCTGCCCGCCGATCCGGCGCTCGCGCACGGCGCGCCCGGTGCATACCGCAACCGCCCGGCCGTCGTGCTGGCCCGCCGCATGGACGAGCCGTTCACGATCGCGCGCTCCGAAAACGGCGACACGCTGCGCGGCACCGCCGGCGACTGGGTCATGCAATACGCGCCCGGCGACTACGGCGTCGTGCAGGCACAGCGCTTCGCCCAGGTCTACCGCGACGCGTAACGCGTAACGCCCGACGCCGCACACTGGCTCCGCGCCGGCACGCCCGCGGCGTCCACCTTCACGCGAAGTCTTCGTCGAGTTCGAGTTCCGCGTTGCGCTCGATCGCCTCGCCCGCCGCATGGCGTTCCTCGAGCGAACCGAGCATCGCTTCCGTGTACGCATGCAGCACCGCGTGGCTGCGCGCGCGCTGCATCGGCCTGAGCGCCAGATAGCGCGCCAGCGCGGCCGGCACGATGCGGATGTCGAGCGTCATGCGTTTCGGCGTCGAACCGAAGCGCATCGCGAGCCACTGCACGGACAAAAAGCGCCCGCGCTCGTCGCTGCTTTCGGTAAAGCGCGTCTGCTCGGGAAAAAGCTCGCAGATCACGCGCGCGAGCGCATCGAATTCGGCGCTCTGGCATTCGATCAGATAGTCGTCCATTCGCTCTCCCCCGTCAGGCCACCGCACGCGGCGGCCGGCACGTTTTCATCAGCACGGTGACCAGCATCGCGGCCAGCACGAAATACACGGCCTCGAGCCAGCCGGCCGGCAGCGCCCGCACCTGGTACAGCAGCGCCGGCGCGAGCGCCAGCGCATGCAGCACGATCGCGAGCGGCAGCACCGTCGCGCGGCCGGCGCGCACGCCGCGCCACACCAGCACCGACAGCGCCAGCTGCACGACGAACGCCGCGCAGCGCTCGAGCAGCAACAGCAGGATCGACTGGGCCGACAGCGTCGCGAGCATCACGTGCAGCCGCACGACGGTATCGCCCGGCAGGTCCGCGAGCTGCGTTTCGAGCTGTCCGCGGCTCGCCAGCCACGCGAGATACGACCACTGGCCCCACACGAGCACGCCGACGAACCACGCTTCGGCGCCGGCATGGCCGAGCCCGTAGCCGATGCCGCGTCCGTCGCCGGCCGACGCCCCATAGCGGCGGCTCAGGAAGCGCATCCCGACGTAGCGGCCGACCTCCTCGAACACGGCGCTCGAGAGCGCACCGTACGCGACGAACGCAAGCGGCTGCGTGAGCCAGCCGCCGTCGGGCGTGCGGCTCAGCACGAGGCCGTGGAAGGCGCGTTCGACGATCATCGCGAACAGCGTGAAGACGGCGACGCCGACGATCGTGTCGCGGCGGTCGAGCGCAAGCGGCTTGCGCAGCATACGAAACAGCACGAACGGCAGCAGCGCGATGATCAGCGTGGCGGCGATCAGTACCGCCAGCGTGACGGGGGCGACAGTCATGTATTTCCTTGTTCGGAGCGGCGCACCCGCTGCGCCGCGTGCCCGAATGATACTCAGCTTGCGGTCGACGCGCGCACGACCAGCTCGCCGCGCAGCAGCGCGACACGCGGGTCGCCGCCCGCGCCGTCGATGCGCTCGTGCACGAATTCGACGGCCTTGTAGCCGATCTCGTAGGTCGGCTGGCGAATCGTCGTGATGCCGATCAGCTCGGCCCACTCCGGGTCGTCGATCGACAGGAGCGCGGCCTTCTCCTGCCATGCCGGGCCGAAGCGCGCGCGCAGATGGCGCGCGATCGCGAGCGCGACCGGGCCGTTCGCCGCGAACAGCGCCGCGCGCGCACCGCGCCGCAATGCGTCGTCGACGCGCGCGTCGAGGTCGGCGAGCGCCGCCGCCGCGGTCGCGGGCTCGTTGAGGTCGAGCACGATCGTCGGCGGCACCGGCAGCCCGCGCGCGTCGAGCGCCGCGCGGAACGCGGCCTCGCGCAGACGCCGCGAGCTGACGCGCTCGAACGGCTGCACGATGAAATGGATCGCCTCGAAGCCGCGCGCGATCAGGTGCGCGAGCGCCGTCTCGATCGCGTCGGTGTTGTCGAGGCCGATCAGGTCGGCCTCGAAGCCCTCGACCGTCCGGTCGACCAGCACGGCCGGGATGCCGCCGCCGCGCAGCGGGCGCAGCGCGTCTTCCTCGGCGCCCAGCGCGTTGACGATCAGCCCTTCGACGCGGTAGGTCGTGAGCAGCTGCAGGAAGCGCCGCTCCATCTCGACTTCATTCGCGGCGTGGCAGATCAGCGGCATGTAGCCGAGCGCGTGGCACGCGGCCTCGACGCCCTGCAGCACTTCGACGGTATACGGATTGGTGAGGTCGGCCGCGAGCATGCCGAGCAGCCGGTTGCGGCCGCGTTTCAGCCCGCGCGCCATCTGGTTCGGCCGGTAGTTCAGGCGGGCGATCGCCGCCTCGATCCGCTGGCGCAGATCGGCGGACAGCACGTGCGTCTCGCCGTTCAGATAGCGCGAAACGCTGGTCTTGCCCGTGCCGGCCTCGCGGGCGACGTCGCTGATCGTCGCCGGACGCTGCGTGGAAGGTTGCGAATCGCTCAAGTCGTGCCTCGCGACGTACGATCCGCGCCGCTTCGTCTGCGGACGGACCTTTGTTGTTGGATACGAAAGCCGCCCGGCCCGCGTCGCCGCGATCGTGCTGCGCGCTCGCCCGCTGCGGCCACCTGAACCGGATGGCGCCGGCCGCACCGGACCCGGCACGGATGCCCGTCGCACCACGCCGCCGGCCGCGCGGCCGGTTCGTCGATGCGACGAGCGGGCGATCATAACGCAGCCTGCCCTCCCGCACCAAGACCGCCGCCTCTATCCGCCCCCGCCGCCCCCGCCGGTCACGCGCCGGCGCTCACGCATGCGCGAGCGCGTCCGGATTGACGAGATTCGTACGCAGCGTGCCGGCCAGCGCGCCGACCAGGTTTTGCGCCGCGCAGCGCGCCATCGCATGACGCGTCTCGTGCGTCGCCGAGCCGATATGCGGCAGCGCGACGACGTTGCTCATCCGCAGCAGCGGCGAGTCGGCCGACAACGGCTCCTTCTCGAACACGTCGAGCCCCGCGCCGCGGATCGTACCCGCGCGCAGCGCGTCGATCAGCGCGGCCTCGTCGACCACCGGGCCGCGCGACGCGTTGATCAGGATCGCACCGCGCTTCATCTTCGCGAATTCGGCCGCGCCGATCAGATGATGCGTCTGCGGCGACAGCGGCACCTGCAGGCACACGAAATCCGACTGCGCGAGCAGTTCGTCGAGCGTGACGCGCCGCGCGCCGTACTGCTGTTCCGCTTCGGCGTGCGCCGAACGGTTGGTGTACAGCACCTGCATCCGGAAGCCGAGCGCGGCGCGGCGTGCGACCGCGCCGCCGATGCGCCCGAGCCCGACGATGCCGAGCGTCTTGCCCTGCACGTCGGTGCCGTACAGTTCGGGGCCGATGCTGCGCTCCCAGTGCCCGGCCTTGACCCATTCCGCCAGCTCGACCACGCGGCGCGCGGACGCGAGGATCAGCGAGAACACGGTATCGGCGGTCGATTCGGTCAGCACGTCGGGCGTGTGCGCGAGCACGATGCCGCGCCGCGTGAGATCGGCGACGTCGAAGTTGTCGTAGCCGACCGAGATCGTCGACCACGCCTTCAGCCGCGGCGCGCGATCGAGCATCTGCGGCGTGATCTTCAGGCTCGCGCCGATCGCGCCGTCCGCCTCGCCGAGCGCGTCGGCGAGCGCGTCGGCGCCGTCGGCCCGGATCACCTCGGCGTGCTCGCGCAGATACACGAGTACGTCATCGGGCAGCGGCTTGTACGCGACGATACGAGGCTTCATCGTTTTCATTTTCCTTGCAACGGCGTCGCGAGCGGATGCGCATCGCGCGCCTGGGGTTTGACGGACAGCGTGAGGATCACCGCGGCGACCAGCGCGACGCTCATGAACGCATACGACGCGAGGGGCGAGCCGGTCGCGCCGTTCAGGTAGCCGACGAAGTACGAGCCGACGAACGAGCCGAGCGCGCCCATGCTGTTGATCAGCGCCATCGCGCCGCCGGCGACGTTCTTCGGCAGCAGTTCCGGCACGATCGCGAAGAACGGGCCGTACGGCGCGTACATCGCGGCGCCGGCGACGACCAGCAGCGCGTACGAGATCCAGAAATGCGACGAGCCGAGCGCGTACGACGCGGCGAACGCGGCGGCCCCCACCAGCAGGAACGGCCAGACGAAGCCGCGCCGCGAGCCGACCTTGTCGGACGCCCACGATGCGACCAGCATCGCGATCGTCGCCGCGAGATACGGCAGCGCCGACAGCCAGCCGGTCGCGACCATCCCGAGCTCTGAACCGTTCTTGACGATCGACGGCAGCCACAGCACGAAGCCGTACACGCCGATGCTCCAGCAGAAATACTGCGAGCACAGCTTGATCACGGCCGGCGAGCGGAACGCTTCGCCGTAGTTGCGCACCGGCTTGATGGCCGCCTGCTCGGCTGCGAGCACCGCGGCGAGGTCGCGCTTTTCCTGCGCGCTGAGCCACGGCGAATCGGCCGGCTTGTCCTGCACGAGGAACCACCAGCACACGGCCCAGACGATCGCCGGCACGCCTTCGGCGATGAACATGTGGCGCCAGCCGAACTCGTGGACGAGATAACCGGACACGATCGACATCCACAGCACGGTCACCGGATTGCCGAGGATCAGGAAGGTGTTCGCGCGCGAGCGCTCATTCTTCGTGAACCAGTTGCTGATGTAGATCAGCATCGCCGGCATCACCGCGGCCTCGACGACGCCGAGCACGAAGCGGATCGCCATCAGCGACGGGATGTTCGTGACCACGCCGGTGAGCGCCGCGCACGCGCCCCACAGCACGAGGCTCGCGAACACGAGCTTCTTCACGCTGCGGCGTTCCGCGTAGATCGCACCGGGAATCTGGAAGAAGAAATAGCCGAGGAAGAACAGCGCGCCGATCAGCGACGACAAGCCCTTGCTGACGCCGAGATCCTGGTTGATGCCGGCCGCTGCCGCGAACCCGTAGTTCGCGCGGTCGAGGTAAGCGAGGCTGTAGGTGATGAAGACGATCGGCATGATCGTCCACCAGCGTCGGACTGCAAGGTTGGCTGCCATCTGAGTGTCTCCTGGGGTGACCGGAGCGGGCCGGTCGCATACCGGCTCCGCTCCCGTCGTTCGGAAATCGACCGGCGTCGGCGCGGCGGCGCCGGGTCCAGCCTCATTCAAAACCGTGCACGTGGCACGAAGTGATTCCGCGGATCGGGCCGTGGTCGGCCTCTCATTGCGCGGTGACGGTTTCTTCCTGACGCTCGGCGTGCGCGGCGCCAGCGTCGGCGCCTTCGAGCCGATCGAGCGCCGCGCGGGTCGGCAAGCCTTCCGAGTCGCCGATCACCTGGATCGCCAGCGCGCCGATTCGGTTGCCGCGTGCGACCGCCTGCTCGATCGGCTTGCCCTCCAGCAGCGCGCTGACCACGCCGACCGCGAAGCCGTCGCCGGCGCCGACCGTATCGACGACGTTCGCGACGCGCTCGCCGGCCACCGTGCCCTCGCGGCCGTCGGCCGTGCGAAAGTATGCGCCGTCGGGGCCGAGCTTGATCACGACGCCGCGGGCGCCCTGCGCCAGATAGAAGCCGGCGATGTCGGCCGGCGCGTCGCGGCCGGTGAGCTGCTGCCCTTCGGCGAGGCCCGGCAGCACCCAGTCGGCGAGCGCGGCGAGCGCGTTCAGCGTGGTCGCCATCGCTTCCGCCGACGGCCACAGCGTCGGGCGCAGGTTCGGGTCGAACGAAATCGTCTTGCCGGCCGCCCGCATCTCGCGCGCGAGCTTGAACGCGAGCTCGCACGACGTCGCCGAGATCGCCGGCGCGACGCCAGTCAGATGCAGGTGCCGCGCGCCGAGCACGTAGTCGGCCACGTAGTCGTCGCAGCACAGATGGCTCGCGGCCGAGCCCTTGCGGAAATACTCGACGGTCGGGTCGCTGCCGTCGTCGTTGCGCGACTTCAGCTGGAAACCGGTCGGGTACTGCGGATCGACGGTCACGCACGACGCGTCGATGCCTTCGCGCGCGAGCGTGTCGAGCACGTAGCCGCCGAACGAGTCGCGGCCCACGCGGCTCATCCAGCCGACGCGAAAGCCGAGCCGCGACAGCCCGATCGCGACGTTCAGGTCCGCCCCGGCGACGCGTTTCGTGAATTGCGTCGCGTGGGCGAGGTGGCCGGGCTCGGTGGCGACGAACATCGCCATCGCTTCGCCGTAGGTCACGACATCGAGTGCTGCTTTCATGAGTGAACTCCTCCGTATCCTGGCGGCGTCAGGCGGCCGCGAGCCACGCGACACGCCGGCCGGCGTCGGCCGCCAGATCCGCCGCGTCGAACGGGAACTCGATGCCGCGCGGCGCGGTGTGCGGCAGCGCGGCCAGCACGTCCGCGACCAGCGCATCGCCGGGCGCCGGCGCCACCGCGAAGCGGCGCGCGCCTGCGCCGGCCACGGCCTTGCAATGAATGTATTCCACGTGCGGCGCGAGCGCATGCGCGCACGCGAGCGGCGCTTCGCCCGGCCACTGCCAGTTGCCGATGTCGAACGTCATGCCGAGCGCATCGGGCATGCCCGCGCCGCTCAGCGCGGCGAACAGCGCGCGAAACTGCGCGAGCGCGCCGCCCACCGGCAATTGGCCGTTCTCGACCACCACGCGGGCACGCGCGCCGTGCGACAGGGCAACGATGTCGGCCGCGTGCGCGTCGCCGGCGAAGCCGCCGAGCTGGAACTTGACGAAGCGCGCGCCGAGCGCGTCCGCTTCGACCAGCGTGTCGCGCAACGCGGCGGCATCGAGCGCACCGCTTTCCGTATACAGCGTGGCCGGCGTCGAGTAGACCGACCACAGCCCGTGCGCGGCCACCGCCACGCCGAGCTCGGCCAGCGCGTCGGGCGTCGCGTCCTCGTCCGCTGCGAACAGCTCGCGGCGCACCTCGAAACCGCTCGCGCCGGACGCCGCCGCCGTCGCGATGAATGCCCGGTGGCCCTCGGTACGCACGCGGTCCATCCCGAATGCGCTCGCCACGATCACGATGTCTGCCATTTCTAACCTTTCAGCCCTTTTAAACCGGAATGGAACCGGTTCCATTTGCTTGAGACGGATGGTGCGCTTCGCTTCTCATGCACGCCATAGAGGAAATCCCTAAGCAACGGCTGCCGCGCGAAAGCGCGGTTCTGGACACGCATCGGGCGTTCCCGGAGAGCGTCCGGCGGCTGTTCGAACGTCTGGTCGCGCGCCTATCCGCGCGCCTATCCGCGCGCCTATCCGCGCGCCTATCCGAGTGCCTGTCCGAGTGCCTGTCCGAGTGCCTGTCCGAGTGCCTGTCCGAGTGCCTGTCCGAACGCCCATCCCGACGCCTACCCGCCCGCCTCCCCGATGCACATCTCGAGAAACCGGCCGGCCACGCGCGACGGCGCGGCGCCGTGCGGCACCAGGATCGAGAAATGCCGCGTGAGCGGCGCGGGCGCGAGTGAGCGCGGCACCAGCGCCGCATCCTCGTGCCGCAACGACATCGCGGAGACGAAGCCGACGCCCATTCCCGCGCGCACGGCCTCCTTGACGGCCTCGACGCCCGCGATCTCGAACGCGACGCGCATCGGCGCGCCGCTCTGCGCGAACGCGCGTTCGACCAGTTGCCGCACGCCGGAGCCCTCCTCGCGCAGCACGAGCGGATGGGCGGCGAGCGCCGCGAGCGGCACGCCATCGTCGTACGCGGCGGCCGCCAGCGGATGACCGGCCGGCACCACCGCGACGATCTCGTCCTCCTGCCACGCGTGCATGGCGGTGCCGGGCGGCAGCGCGTCGCCGGGCGGCCCTTCGATCATCGCGATGTCGAGCGACGCGAGCGCGGCCACCACGTCGGCCGTATTGCCGCTCATCGTGTGGATCGCGACGCGCGGCGCGCGCGGCTGGAACGCGGCGATCAGATACGGCAGCAGATAGCTCGCGGGCGTCGTGCTCGCGCCGATGCGCAGCGTGCCGGCGTCGAGCCCGCGCACCGCGTCGCGAAACGCGCGCGCCTGCGCGAACGTGTCGCGCTGCGCGTTCGCGTACTGCGCGAGCTGCTCGCCCACCGGCGTCAGGCGGATGCCGCGGCCGTCGCGCTGGTACAGCGGCTCGCCGAATTCGTCCTGCAGCACGCGCAACTGCCCCGACACCGCAGGCTGCGACAGATGCAGCGCGACGGCCGCGCGGCTGATGTTCAGATGCTCGGCGACGGCCGCGAAAGTTATCAGTTGATCCGGGGTCATGGACGTGAATTATCGGCTCTCCAGATAGTTTATGTCACAAATCACAATTTTTCATATCGATATAACCAAACTAGGATTAGGCCATCGCAATCAGTTGCTGCCGGTGCCTCATGTCGACTGCCACGCATTCCCCTGTGTCCCACGCCGCGCCGACGATGCGCGGCCAGTTGAACGGCGTGCTGTTCGTCGCGCTGTTCGCCGCCGCCGTCACGAGCCTCGCCGAACTGCCGACGATCGCGTCGCTCGGCCTGTCGCCGCTGATCGTCGGCATCGTCGCCGGTGCCCTGTATGGCAACGCGCTGCGCGACGGCATGCCCGCGAGCTGGGCGGCCGGCGTCAATTTTTCCGCGCGCAAGCTGCTGCGCATCGCGGTCGCGTTCTTCGGCCTGCGCGTGAGCCTGCAGGAAATCGCGCAGGTCGGCCTGCCGGGGCTGACGGTGTCGGTGCTGGTCGTCGTCAGCACGCTCGCGATCGGCACCTGGGTCGGCATGAAGGTGATGAAGCTCGATCGCGACGCCGCGCTGCTGACCGCCGCCGGCAGCGCGATCTGCGGCGCGGCCGCGGTGCTCGCGTTCGAATCGACGCTGCAGTCGAAGCCGCACCAGAGCGCGATGGCCGTCGGCAGCGTCGTGCTGTTCGGCACGCTGTCGATGTTCCTGTACCCGCTCGCGTACCACGCCGGCTTGCTGAACCTCGACCCGGCCGGCCTCGGCCTGTTCTTCGGCGGCACGATCCACGAGGTCGCGCAGGTGGTCGGCGCGGCCAGCGACATCAGCCCGGAAGTCACGCACGTCGCGACCATCGTCAAGATGACCCGCGTGATGCTGCTGGTGCCCGTGCTGCTCGCGCTCGGCTGGTGGCTGGCCCGCTCGGCACGTTCGGCCCGCGCGAGCGACGGCGCCCACGGCAAGCGCAAGGTGGCCGTGCCGTGGTTCGCGCTCGGCTTCCTCGGCTTCGTGATCGTCAACTCGCTGAACGTGCTGCCCGCGAGCGCCACCCACACGCTGAACGTGCTCGACACCTTCGCGCTGACGATGGCGATGACCGCGCTCGGCATCGAGACGCGCGTGTCGCAGATTCGCGAGGCCGGCCCGCGGGCGCTGACCACCGGCCTGATCCTCTACGTGTGGCTGATCGTCGGCGGTTACGGCATCACGTGGGCCGTGCAGCACTGGCTTGGCTGATCCGCGTCCACGCCGCCGCGCACTGCGCCGCGCCCGCCGGGGGAACCCGCGGGCGCGGCGCAGTGCTATGCTTCGCGTCGTTTTCCTTCGTCCTCTTCCTCTCCGTCTTTCAGCCGTGCTCTCGTTCCTGCTGAAACTGCGCACGCGCGCGCAGAAGCTGTTTCGCCTGTCCGACGCTCATACGATGCTGATCTGGTCGGCCATCGTCGGCGTCGGCGGCGCATTTGCGACGATGGCCTTCCGCGAAGGCATCGACCTGATGCAACGCTTGATCGCCGGGCACAGCGGCAGCTTCGTGCAGATGGCACGCAGCCTGCCGTGGTACGTGCGTTTCTGGATGCCGGCGGCGGGCGGCTTCCTCGCCGGCTGCGTGCTGCTGCTCGCGACGCGCAGCGACCGCAAGGCCGGCAACACCGACTACATGGAGGCCGTCGCGCTCGGCGACGGCGTCGTGCCGGTGCGCCAGAGCCTGTGGCGCAGCGTGTCGTCGCTGCTGACGATCGGCAGCGGCGGCTCGATCGGCCGCGAAGGCCCGATGGTGCAGCTCGCCGCGCTCGCCGCGTCGCTGGTCGGCCGCTTCGTGCACTTCGACCCGCCGCGCCTGCGCCTGCTGGTCGCCTGCGGCGCGGCGGCCGGCATCACGTCCGCATACAACGCGCCGATCGCCGGCGCGTTCTTCATCTCCGAAATCGTGCTCGGCACGATCGCGATGGAGAGCTTCGGGCCGATGGTGGTCGCCTCGGTGGTCGCGAACATCGTGATGCGCGAATTCGCCGGCTACCGGCCGCCGTACGAGATGCCGGTGTTCCCGGCCGTGACCGGCCCCGAGGTGCTGCTGTTCGTGGTGCTCGGCTCGCTGTGCGGCGTGCTCGCGCCGCAGTTCCTGCATCTGCTCGACGCGTCGAAGCGCCAGTTCAAGCGGATGCCCGTGCCGCTGCCGGTGCGGCTCGCGCTCGGCGGGCTCGTGGTCGGCGTGATCTCGGTGTGGATTCCCGACGTGTGGGGCAACGGCTACAGCGTCGTGAACCACATCCTCCATTCGCCGTGGACCTGGCAGGCGCTCGTCGCGGTGCTGGTGTTCAAGGTGGTCGCGACGGCCGCGACCGCCGGCTCGGGCGCGGTCGGCGGCGTGTTCACGCCGACGCTGTTCGTCGGCGCGGTGTTCGGCTCGCTGTTCGGGCTCGCGATGAACGGGCTGTGGCCGGGCCACACGTCGGCGTATTTCGCCTATGCGATGGTCGGCATGGGCGCGTTCCTGGCCGGCGCGACGCAGGCGCCGCTGATGGCGATCCTGATGATCTTCGAGATGACGCTGAGCTATCAGGTCGTGCTGCCGCTGCTGGTGTCGTGCGTGTTCGCGTACTTCGTCGCGCGCGCGACCGGCACGACGTCGATGTACGAAATCACGCTGCGCCATCATCAGGACGCACAGGAACGGCTGCGGCTGCGCACCACGCAGATGCGCGAGCTGATCCAGCCCGCGCAGACGGTCGTGCCGCTCACCGCGAGCGTCGCCGACATGACGCGCGTGTTCCTCGAATATCCGGTGAAGTACCTGTACGTGACCGACGACGCCGGGCGCTTTCGCGGCGCGGTCGCGCTGAAGGACATCACGTCCGACCTGCTCGAGAAGCGCGACACGACCGACAAGACGGCCGCCCACTACGCGCATACGCCGTTTCCGCTGCTCACGCCGGACATGCCGCTCGCGACGGCGCTCGAACGCTTCATGGCGTTCAAGGGCGAACGGTTGCCGGTGATCGAGAGCGAGGCCGAGCCGCTGCTCGTCGGGGTGGTCTACAAGACGTCGCTGCTCGACGCGTACCGGCGGATGACCGGCGAGCGCTGACCGGCGCGGCGGGGTGCGCGCGGCAAGCGCCGCGGTGCCGCGCCATGCGGGCCATCCGCGCCGTCCAGCAGCCCGCTCGAACCCTTCACGCCGGCCTGCCGCTCCGGCAGCGACCCGAACGGATCGCCGAAGCCTCGAAGCACATCAAGCCAGATCCCGCCCCTGCGAGCCGCCTCCGGCGCCATCAGTCCGGCGCGCGCCCCAGCACGACTCTCGCGAAGAAGCCGCCCAGCACCGCTTCGGCCGCATCGGCCGACACGTGCTGCGGATCGGCCGTGTAATACGACTGCACGCCGTCGCACAGACACATCAGCCCGAAGGCGAGCGTCTCGGCGGGCAGCAGCAGCGGCGTGCCCGCGCGCTCGGCGAAGCGCTGGATGAATTCGGCCATCTGCAGCCGCTTGCCGTGCAGGAACTGGTTGAAGCGCACGCGAAACTTCGCGTCGCGCGCCGCCTGCAGCTTCGCCTCGCCCCACAGCAGCGAATACTCGTCGTCGCGAAAGAGCGTCCGGTAGTACGCGAGCGCCATCGATTCCATCTGCTCGCGCGGCCCGCCTTCGTCGAAGATCGCCTCGAAATCGGCGCGCACCGAATCGTGATCGCGTTCGAGCAACTCGAGCAGCAGATCCGACTTGCTGCGGAAATTCGAATAGAACGCGCCGCGCGTGTAGCCGGCCGCCGCCGCGATGTCCTCGACGCTCGCGGCGACATAGCCTTTCTTCTGAAAAATCCGGTGCGCGGCAGTCAGCAGACGCTCGCGCGTCTGATCCCTGCTCTGCTCGCGAGTTAAGCGCTGTGGTTTCATGGCGCGAAGTCTAGCACCAACCCCCGTTCGGATTCAGCTTTGCATTCAGATACAACTGTGTATTAGAATCCGCGACAGTCTCCGAACGACCTCGTTCGCCGTTGTCCGTGCGCGCCTATGCCGGCGCCACTCGGGGCAAGCGCGCCGCGCTTGCCGGCCTCGTTCCGCTGTCACCTGCTCTGGGGGTTTCGTGATTCGCTCCGGTTCCCGCGCCGCGCTGCTCGTCGGCGCCGCGCTCGTCCTCGCCGCCTGTCATCCAAAGGAAGCCGCCGCGCCCGCGCCGCGCCCGGTCGTCACGCTGACCGCGCACGCCGACGGCGCGGCCGTCGCCGCCACGCTGCCCGGCGAAGTCCAGCCGCGCTATGCGACGCCGCTGTCGTTCCGCATCGCCGGCAAGATCATCGAGCGCAAGGTGCGGCTCGGCGATATGGTGAAGGCCGGCCAGATCGTCGCGCTGCTCGATCCGTCCGACGTCGAGAAGAACGTCGCCAGCGCGCAGGCGCAGCTCGATGCGACGTCGCACACGTACGCGTTCGCGAAGCAGCAGCTCGACCGCGATCGCGCGCAGGCGCGCGAGAACCTGATCGCGACCGCGCAGCTCGAGCAGACCGAGAACAGCTATGCGTCGGCGCTCGCGCAGCGCGATCAGGCGCAGCAGCAGCTCGCCCTCGCGAAGAACCAGCTGCGCTATGCGACGCTCGCCGCCGATCACGCGGGCACCATCACCGCCGAGCAGGCCGACACCGGCCAGAACGTGTCGGCCGGCCAGGCCGTCTACCAGCTCGCATGGTCGGGCGACGTCGACGTCGTCAGCGACGTGCCCGAAACCGCGCTCGCCTCGCTCGCACCGGGCCATGCGGCGAGCGTCACGCTGCCGTCGCTGCCCGGCCGCAGCTTCACCGCGAAGGTGCGCGAGATCGCGCCGGCCGCCGATCCGCAAAGCCGCACCTACCGCGTGAAGCTCACGCTCGCGTCGCCCGATCCGGCCGTGCGCCTCGGCATGACCGCGAACGTCGCGTTCGACGGCGCGCCGGCTGCCTCGGGCGCGCCGACCGTCACGCTGCCCGCGACCGCGCTGTTCCATGACGGCCCGCGGCCGGCCGTGTGGGTCGTGCGCAGCGGCAACGACACGCTCGAGCTGCGCCGCGTCGACGTCGCGCGCTTCGGCGAGCGCACCGTCACCGTGTCGCGCGGGCTGCAGCCGGGCGAGCGCGTCGTCGTGCAAGGCGTGCATACGGTCAGCGCCGGCGAGAAGGTGCGGCCGGTCGCGCCGCTGCACGCGGAGGACTTCGCATCATGAGCGGCCCTCGCGAAGAAGGCCGCTTCAACCTGTCGGCATGGGCGCTGCGCCATCAGGCGCTGGTGGTCTACCTGATCGCGCTCGCGACGCTCGCGGGCATCCTCGCCTACACGCGGCTCGCGCAATCGGAAGACCCGCCGTTCACGTTCCGCGTGATGGTGATCCGCACGTTCTGGCCCGGCGCGAGCGCGCGGCAGGTACAGGAACAGGTGACCGACCGGATCGGCCGCAAGCTGCAGGAAACGCCGGCCATCGACTTCCTGCGCAGCTACTCGCGCCCCGGCGAATCGCTGCTGTTCTTCACGATGAAGGACTCGGCGCCCGTGAAGGACGTGCCCGAGACCTGGTACCAGATCCGCAAGAAGATCGGCGACATCGGCTATACGCTGCCGCCCGGCGTGCAGGGGCCGTTCTTCAACGACGAGTTCGGCGACGTCTACACCAACATCTGGACGCTCGAAGGCGACGGCTTCACGCCCGCGCAGCTGCACGACTATGCGGATCAGCTGCGCACCGTGCTGCTGCGCGTGCCGGGCGTCGGCAAGGTCGACTACTTCGGCGACCCGGACCAGCGCATCTTCATCGAGGTGAACAACGCGCAGCTCACGCGCCTGGGCATCTCGCCGCAGCAGCTCGGGCAGGCGCTCAACGCGCAGAACGACATCTCGTCGAGCGGCGTGCTGACGACCGCCGACGATCGCGTGTTCGTGCGTCCGAGCGGCCAGTTCGACAACGTCGCCGCGATCGCCGACACGCTGGTGCGCATCAACGGCCGCACGTTCCGCCTCGGCGATCTCGCGACCGTCACGCGCGGCTACGACGATCCGCAGGTCACGCAGATGCGCGCGAACGGCCGCGCGGTGCTCGGCATCGGCGTGACGATGCAGCCGGGCGGCGACGTGATCCGGCTCGGCCGCGCGCTCGACGCGGAATCTAAACAGTTGCAGGCGCAACTGCCCGCGGGGCTGAAGCTCACCGAGGTGTCGAGCATGCCGCAGGCGGTCTCGCATTCGGTCGACGACTTCCTCGAGGCCGTCGCCGAAGCCGTGGCGATCGTGCTGGTCGTGAGCCTCGTGTCGCTCGGGCTGCGCACCGGGATGGTCGTCGTGATCTCGATCCCGGTCGTGCTCGCGGTGACCGCGCTGTTCATGTACCTGTTCGACATCGGCCTGCACAAGGTGTCGCTCGGCACGCTCGTGCTCGCGCTCGGGCTGCTGGTCGACGACGCGATCATCGCGGTCGAGATGATGGCGGTGAAGCTCGAACAGGGCTACAGCCGCGCGCGCGCCGCCGCGTTCGCGTACACCAGCACCGCGTTTCCGATGCTGACGGGCACGCTCGTCACGGTGTCGGGCTTCCTGCCGATCGCGCTCGCGAAGTCGAGCACCGGCGAGTACACGCGCTCGATCTTCGAGGTGTCGGCGATCGCGCTGATCGCGTCGTGGTTCGCGGCCGTCGTGCTGATTCCGCTGCTCGGCTATCACCTGCTGCCCGAGCGCAAGAAGCACGCGCACGAAGCGCATCTGCCTGACGATCACGAGCACGACATCTACGACACGCGCTTCTACGCGCGGCTGCGCGGCTGGATCGACTGGTGCATCGAGCGGCGCTTCGTCGTGCTGCTGATCACCGGCGTGCTGTTCGTCGTCGCGCTGATGGGCTTCACGCTGGTGCCGCAGCAGTTCTTCCCGAGCTCCGATCGCCCCGAGCTGCTGATCGATCTGCGGCTGCCCGAAGGCGCGTCGTTCGCGGCGACGCTGCGCGAGACGCAGCGCCTCGAGAAGGTGCTCGACAAGCGGCCCGAGATCGACCATGCGGTGAACTTCGTCGGCAGCGGCGCGCCGCGCTTCTACCTGCCGCTCGACCAGCAGTTGCAGTTGCCGAACTTCGCGCAGTTCGTCGTCACCGCGAAATCGGTCGAGGCGCGCGAGAAGCTCGCGAACTGGCTCGAGACGACGCTGCGCGACCAGTTCCCGAGCGTGCGCTGGCGTCTGTCGCGCCTCGAGAACGGGCCGCCGGTCGGCTACCCGGTGCAGTTCCGCGTGAGCGGCAGCGACATCGCGACGGTGCGCGCGATCGCCGAGAAGGTCGCGGCGACGATGCGCGGCGACGCGCGCACGGTGCACGTGCAGTTCGACTGGGACGAGCCGGCCGAGCGCTCGGTGCGCTTCGAGCTCGACCAGAAGAAGGCGCGCGAGCTGAACGTGACGTCGCAGGACGTGTCGAGCTTCCTCGCGATGACGCTGTCCGGCACGACCGTCACGCAGTACCGCGAGCGCGACAAGCTGATCGCGGTCGACCTGCGCGCGCCGCGCGCCGATCGCGTCGATCCGGCGAAGCTCGCGGGCCTCGCGCTGCCGACGCCGAACGGCCCGGTGCCGCTCGGCTCGCTCGGCCGCTTCACGCCGACGCTCGAATACGGCGTGGTATGGGAGCGCGACCGCCAGCCGACCATCACCGTGCAGTCCGACGTGCAGGCCGGCGCCCAAGGCATCGACGTCACGCATGCGATCGACGGCAAGCTCGACGCGCTGCGCGCGCAATTGCCGGTCGGCTATCAGATCAACATCGGCGGCTCGGTCGAGGAAAGCGCGAAGGCGCAGAGCTCGATCAACGCGCAGATGCCGTTGATGGCGATCGCCGTGTTCACGCTACTGATGATCCAGCTGCAGAGCTTCTCGCGCGTGCTGATGGTCGTGCTCACCGCGCCACTGGGCTTGATCGGCGTGGTCGGCACGCTGCTGCTGTTCGGCCAGCCGTTCGGCTTCGTCGCGATGCTCGGCGTGATCGCGATGTTCGGGATCATCATGCGCAACTCGGTGATCCTGGTCGACCAGATCGAGCAGGACATCGCCGCCGGCCACGGACGCTTCGACGCGATCGTCGGCGCGACGGTGCGGCGCTTCCGCCCGATCACGCTGACGGCCGCCGCCGCCGTGCTCGCGCTGATTCCGCTGCTGCGCTCGAACTTCTTCGGGCCGATGGCGACCGCGCTGATGGGCGGCATCACGAGCGCGACCGTGCTGACGCTGTTCTACCTGCCCGCGCTGTATGCCACGTGGTTCCGCGTCAAGCGCGACGAACGCGACCCGCGCGACGGGCCGCCGCACGACGGCGGCGCCGCAGCCGCACCGTCGGGAGCCTGATCATGAAACCGTCGATGGATATGAAAACGACCCTCGCCCGCGCGCTGTCGGCCGCGGCCCTCGCCGGCCCGCTCGCCGGCTGCGCCTGGTTCGCGCCGAGCGGCGAGCCGCCCGCGATGCCGTCGCCCGCGCATTACGGCGCCGCACCGCAAGTGCAGCAGACGGTCGCCGCGCAGGGCGTCGCGCAACGCTTCGACGTCGGCGCGCAGCCCGTGCCCGACTGGTGGACGCAATACCGCTGCGCTGCGCTGAACGCGCTCGTCGACGAAGGGCTGCGCAACAGCCCCACGCTGAGCGCGGCCGCGCATTCGCTCGATGCCGCGCGCGAGCAATTGCGCGCGCAGATCGGCAGCTCGATGCTGCCGTCGATCGATGCGGGCGGCCAGGCCGTGCGGCAGCGCGCGCTCGGCGTGCCGATCCCCGCGCTCGGCGCGCCCACGCTGCTGTACGACACCTTCGTCGGCCAGCTGCAGGCGAGCTATACGCTCGACCTGTTCGGCGCGGCGCGCTTCGCGAACCGCGCGCTCGCCAAGCGCGTGGACGTCAGCGCGTTCCAGCTCGAGTCGGCGCGCCGCGCGCTCGCCGCGAACATCGTCACCGCGTCGATCACGGTGTCGGTGCTCAACGCGCAGATCGCGACCACCGAACGGCTCGTCGCGCTCGCCAACGATCAGGCGCACGACGCGCAACGTCGTTACGCGCTCGGCTCGGCGTCGCGCAGCGATGCGCTGAATGCGCAGCAAAGCGCGGACACCTTCGCCGCGAGCCTGCCGGCCCTGCGCCAGCAACGCGACACGGCGCGCCATGCGCTCGCGGTGCTGATCGGCCGCACGCCCGACCAGCCGCCGGCCGACCTGACGCTCGCCGATCTGCATCTGCCCGAAGAGGTGCCGGTGGTCGTGCCGTCGGGCCTGCTGCACAGCCGGCCCGACATCCAGGCCGCCGAAGCCGGGCTGCGGGCCGCCGCGGCTGAAGTCGGCGTCGCGACCGCGCAGTTGTTCCCGCAGCTGTCGCTGTCGGCGGCGATCGGCCAAGGCGGCTTCAGCTGGCCGGCGATGCTGTCGGGCGGCGGCGCGATCTGGAACGTCGGCGCATCGCTGAGCCAGCCGCTGTTCCACGGCGGCGCGCTGCTCGCGCAGCGCCGGGCGGCGAAGGCCAGCTACGAGGCGGCCGTCGATCAGTACCGGCAGACCGTGCTGGCCGCGTTCCAGAACGTCGCCGATTCGCTCGCCGCGCTCGAGCACGATGCGCAGGCGCTGCAGGCGTCGTCGCACGCGGCGCTGTCCGCGCAAGGCGTGTATGACGACGCGGCCGCCCGCGTGCGGCTCGGCGCGTTGCCGCCGTCGGCCGCGCGCGCGAGCGAGCTGCAGTACCGCAACGCGCGGCTCGACGAGATCCGCGCCACCGGCGCGCGCTTCGCGGATACCGCGCGCCTCTATCAGGCAATGGGCACGCCGCCGGCCGACGGCGCCAAGCGAACGGACACGGCCGCGAACGCCGGCGCCGCCACGCCCAGCGACGCCGGCAACGGCGCGGGCGCCGCCGCGCCCGACACTCCGCCCGACACCGCGCCCCGGCAGAACTGACGCCGCCGGCGCGGCACGCACCCGGCGCGCGCACCACCGCGCGCGCCGCGCCGCAATCTTCCGCTTGACCCTCACGTAGCGTAACGTTCGAGACTGCAGTGTGCGTACCGAACGGAGGACATCATGCGGCTGAAAGTGGGAGAACTGGCGAAACGCAGCGGGCTGACCGTCCGCACGCTTCATCACTATCACGCGATCGGCCTGCTGGCTCCTTCGGCCCGCGCCGACAACGGCTACCGGCTGTACGACCGCGACGACATCGCCCGGCTCCACCAGATCCAGGCGCTGCGCCGCTTCGGGCTGTCGCTTGCCGAGATCGGCGACTACCTGAACCAGCCCGGCACGCCGCTCGTCGAGCTCGTTGCGAAGCAGATCGCGTCGCTCGAGCGCCAGCTCGCGCAGGCGGCGCAGCTGCGCGAGCGGCTCGTGCAGTTGCACGCGCAACTTGCCGCGGGCACGGAGCCGGAACTGGCCGATTGGCTCACCACACTGGAGTTGATGACCGTGTACGACAAATACTTTTCCGAGGAAGAACTCGCGCGCATGCCGATGTACCGCAAGAGCCAGACGGGCGACGCGGAATGGGTCGCGCTCGTCGCCGACGTGCGTGCGCTGCACGACGCGGGCGTGCCGCCCGAGGACGAACGGGCGCGCGCGCTCGCCGAGCGCTGGATGACGCTGCTGGTGCGCGACACGAACAACGATCCGCGCCTGCTCGCGAAGCTGAACCTGATGCACGAGCGCGAGCCGTCGATGCAGTCGAAGATCGGCATCTCGACCGCACTGCGCGACTACGTGCTGAAGGCGATGGCCGAAACCAAGATGCGCGTGTTCGAGAAGTACCTCGCGCCGGACGAGATCCGCTTCATGCGCGCGCACTACGGCGAGCGCGCGATGGAATGGCCGCAGCTGATTGCAGATTCAACCGGTCGATGCAACACACTAGAATCTGCGCAAGCAGTGGAGGTGTTGCAAATGAAGCAGAGGCCGAGGATCTACTATTCTGAGAGTCAGAAAGCACTCATGTGGGACCGCTGGCGTAAAGGTGAAACGATTCATCAAATTGCCAAACTGTTCGATCGGGGCCACTCTTCGATACAGCGGATTCTGTCAGAGGCCGGCGGCATCGAGCCTCCGCAAAGACGTCGCGCACCGCAGACATTGACGCTCGCGGAACGCGAGGAAATCTCTCGCTGCCTGGTGAGCGGATTATCGATTCGGTCTATTGCGGTCAAGCTGGGACGTGCTCCTTCCACGATCAGCCGCGAGCTGCAGCGCAACGGAGGCAGCCAAGGTTATCGAGCGAGCCGTGCGGATGAGCTCGCCTGGGATCGGGCACGTCGCCCAAAGATTTGCAAATTAGTGAGCAACCAGACGCTGGCGCGAGTTGTCGCTGCAAAGCTGAGGCTGCAGTGGTCCCCTGAGCAGATTTCTGGTTGGCTCAAGCATGCGTATGCCGTCAACAAGGACCATCTGGTGTCACACGAGACGATCTATCGGAGCCTCTATATTCAAGCCCGCGGTGCCCTGAAAAAGGAATTGCTTGAACACTTGCGACGCTCTCGAGCGATGCGCCGGTCTCGCCATCACACATTGAAAACCGAAGACCGCACGAACATTCGCGACGCTGTATCGATCAGTGAACGCCCCGCGACGGCGGAGGATCGCGCGATACCCGGGCACTGGGAAGGTGACTTGCTGTTTGGCAACGCGACCAGCCAGATTGCGACTCTTGTCGAACGTCAGAGTCGATACGTGATGCTGGTAAAAGTAGCCGGTAAGGATTCCGAGGCTGTGGTCAACGCGCTGATACGACACGCCAGCAAGTTACCTCGAGAACTATATAAATCGCTGACCTGGGACAGGGGCACGGAAATGGCTGATCACAAACGCTTTACCGTGGCGACCAAGATTCAGGTCTATTTCTGCGATCCGCAGAATCCGTGGCAACGCGGCTCGAATGAAAACATGAACGGACTGCTGAGGCAGTACTTCCCGAAAGGCACCGACCTCTCTGCCTATTCCCAAGCCCAACTCGACGCTGTAGCGAGGCGTCTCAACGAGCGTCCGCGTAAGACGCTAAACTTTGACACACCCGCCCAGCGGTTCCATCAATCTGTTGCATCGACCGGTTGAATCCGCAATCGCCGACGCGCGCGATGCGATCGACGCCGGCAAGACGCCCGCTTCGCCGGAAGGCCGCGCGCTCGCGCGACGCTGGCTCGAGCTGTTCTGCAGCTACGCGGGCACCGATCCGGCCACGCACGCGAAGTTCCGCCACGCGATGGCGACCGAGCCCGCGCTGCTGAAGAACGCGTGGACCGACGAGACGCTGCTCGGCTTCGTGCGGGACGCGATGGCGCAGTTGCAGACGGCCCGGCATTGAACGACGGCGGCAGCGCGACGGCCGCGCGACGCGGCACCGTCAATCGTCGCCGCGCGCGCCGAGCCCCAGCGCCTTCAGCCGCCGGTACAGCGTGCGCTCGCTGAGCCCCGTGCGCTCGGCCAGCGCCTTGCGCGTCCCGACGAAGCCGCTCGCGATCCGCAGCAGTTCCGCGTCGCTCGGCGGGTTGGCCGCACGCTGCGCGTCGTGCGGCAATGCCGACGCCGCGACGAGTTCGGCAGGCAGATGCTCGACGCGGATCACGCCGTCGTCGGCGAACAGGCACGCGCGTTCGAGCACGTTGCGCAGCTCGCGGATGTTGCCGGGCCACGCATACGCATCGAGGCACGCGCGCGCCGCGTCGGTGAGCACGAACGGCCGCGCGCCTGCGTCGCCGCTGCCGGCGCGCGTATTGGCGATGCGCCGCAGGATCGATTCGGCGAGCAGCGCGACGTCGCCGCGGCGCTCGCGCAGCGCCGGCAGCTGGATCGGAAATGCGCTGATGCGGTAGTACAGGTCCTGACGGAACCGGCCGTCGTCGATCATCTCGCGCAGCGGCTTGTGGGTCGCTGCGACCAGCCGGAAATCGGCGCGCAGCGCCTCGACGCCGCCGACCCGGCGAAACGTCCCCGACTCGATCAGCCGCAGCAGCTTCACCTGCATCGGCAGCGGCACGTCGCCGATTTCGTCGAGGAACAGCGTGCCGCCCTGTGCGGTCTCGACCAGCCCGGGCTTGCGCTGATTGGCGCCGGTAAACGCGCCCTTCTCGTAGCCGAACAGCTCGCTCTCGAACAGCGTCTCGGCGATCCCCGAACAGTCGACCACCACGAACGGGCCCATCGCGCGTTCGCTCGCCTCGTGCAGCGCGCGCGCGAACAGCTCCTTGCCGGTGCCCGACTCGCCGAGCAGCAGCACCGGCAGCATCGACGGCGCGACGCGCTGCAGCGCGCCCAGTGCCGCATTGAACGCGTCGGCGCCGCCGACCAGCCCTTCCGCGCTCGGCTGCGCGGACGCGCTGCGCACCGTGGTCAGCCGCTCGACGAACGCGGTCACGTCGCCGCGCGCATCGAAGATCGGCCGCAACTCGACGTCGACGTGCTCGGGGCCGCGCGGCGTATGGTGGATGTGCAGCACGCGATTCAGGCTGCGCGATTCGATCGCCTGCTTCATCGGGCAGTGCTCGCCCGCCTGGTCGCACGGCACGGCGTAGTGATGCGACACCTCGAAGCAATGGCGCCCCACGTGCTCGACGCCGGCCACGCCGAATTGCCGCCGGTACGCGCCGTTCGCCGCGAGGATCCGGTAGTCGGGATCGACGACGATCATCGGCTGCGGGTCCTGCTCCAGATACGCGATCAGCGCGCGCACGTCGGGCGTCACGTCCCGCGGCTGGGCGGGAACGATCGGAATGATGTCGTGTTGATTCATGGGGAAGCTCGGTCACGGTCGCCCGACGGACTGCCAGGCCGACTGCCAATTCTGCCACGACACTGCCGCACATGGCAGTGCCGATCGGCCCGCAGCCGCGCGCGACGCCGCATGACGCACCGCCGCCCCACCTGAAACCCGATCCCAATCAAGCACTTGTCACATTGACCCCGATTACCGCGTCGATTGGCACGCTTCTTGAACATGGGATACGCAATTGCAGATGCAGAACCCCAGCGAGGACATAACGTGAGCCATGCCCCCCAATTGTCGGTCGAAGGCTTCTTCGACCCGGCGACCCATACCGTCAGCTACCTGTTGCTCGATACCGGCAGCCGCGCCTGCGCGTTGATCGACAGCGTGCTCGACTACGATCCGAAATCCGGCCGCACGCGCACGGACAGCGCCGACCGGCTGATCGCGCGCGTCGCCGAACTCGGCGCGACCGTGCACTGGCTGCTCGAGACGCACGTGCACGCCGACCACCTGTCGGCTGCGCCGTACCTGAAGGCGCACGTCGGCGGCCAGATCGCGATCGGCTCGCACGTGCGCCGCGTGCAGGACGTGTTCGGCACGCTGTTCAATGCCGGCCCCGGCTTCGCGCACGACGGCAGCCAGTTCGACCGCCTGCTCGACGACGGCGACACGCTCGCGCTCGGCGCGCTGACGATCCGCGCGATGCACACACCGGGCCATACGCCGGCGTGCATGACCTACTGCGTCGACGACGCGACCCAGCGCGCGGCCTTCGTCGGCGACACGCTGTTCATGCCCGACTACGGCACCGCGCGCTGCGACTTCCCCGGCGGCGACGCGCGCACGCTGTACCGCTCGATCGCGCGCGTGCTGGCGCTGCCGGCCGATACGCGCCTGTACCTGTGCCACGACTACCAGCCCGGCGGCCGCGACGTGCAGTTCGTGACGACGGTGGCCGAGCAGCGTCAGGCGAACGTCCACGTGAAGGACGGCGTGAGCGAGGACGATTTCGTCGCCATGCGCACCGCGCGCGACGCGACGCTCGACATGCCGGTGCTGATGCTGCCGTCGGTGCAGGTCAACATGCGCGCCGGCCACCTGCCCGAACCCGAAAACAATGGCGTGCGCTACCTGAAGATCCCGCTGAACGCGATCTGACGATCTGAAGCCGAGCCGCCGCCCGACCGGAGAACCCCCGACATGAACATCCGCAAGCTGACCGACACGCTATCGGTCTCCCCCCAGATCGCCGCGACCGACCTGCCCGCGCTGCAAGCGGCAGGTGTGCGCGCAATCGTCTGCAACCGGCCGGACGGCGAAGGCTCGGATCAGCCGACCGTCGCCGAGATCCGCGCCGCCGCCGCGCCGCTCGGCATCGCCGTGCACTACCTGCCGGTCGACACGGGCAAGGTCACCGACGAGCAGGCCGCGCAGTTCGGCGTGCTCGTCGCGTCGCTCGCCGGCCCGGTGCACGCGTACTGCCGCAGCGGCATGCGCTCGGCGACGCTGTGGGCGCTGTCGCAGGCCGGCTCGCGTCCGATCGAAGAGATCGTCGCGACGGCCGCCAAGGCCGGCTACGATCTCGCGGCAGTCGCGTCGCGGCTCGCACGCGGCGCGGCGCAGAGCGCACCGGCCGTCGACGCGCAGCACGACATCGTGATCGTCGGCGCGGGCGCGGCCGGCGTCGCGGTCGCGTCGAGCCTGCTCGCGCGCGACGGCTCGCTCGACATCGCGGTGATCGACCCGGCCGAGATCCATTACTACCAGCCGGGCTGGACGATGGTCGGCGCGGGCGTGTTCCGGCCCGAGACGACCGCGCGCCGCATCGTCGACGTGCTGCCGCGCGGCGTGAAGCGCATCCAGGCGGCCGTCGCCGGCTTCGAGCCCGACGCGCACGTGGTCGTGCTCGACGGCTGCCGCCGCATCGGCTATCGCAAGCTGATCGTGTGCCCGGGCCTGAAGCTCGACTGGGACGCGATCGAGGGCCTCGCCGACACGCTCGGCCACAACGGCGTCACGTCCAACTATCGCTACGATCTCGCGCCGTACACGTGGCAGCTGGTGCAGGCGTTCCGCGGCGGCAATGCGCTGTTCACGCAGCCGCCGATGCCGATCAAGTGCGCGGGCGCGCCGCAGAAGGCGATGTACATGTCGTGCGATCACTGGCGGCGCAACGGCCGCCTGGGCGCGGCGAACGTCGAATTCCTGAATGCGGGCGCCGTGCTGTTCGGCGTCGCCGACTACGTGCCCGCGCTGATGGAATACGTCGAGCGCTACGACATCGCGCTGTCGTTCGGCCACAACCTGATCGCGATCGACGGGCCGGCGCGGCGCGCGACGTTCCGGCGCACGCTGCCCGACTGCAGCACGGAGACCGTCCAGCGCAACTTCGACATGATCCACGTCGTGCCGCCGCAGAAGGCGCCCGACTTCGTGCGCGCGAGCCCGCTCGCCGATGCTGCCGGCTGGATCGACGTCGACCCGGCGACGCTGCGGCACAAGCGCTTCCCGGACATCTTCGCGCTCGGCGACGTCGCCAACACCACCAACGCGAAAACCGCCGCGGCCGCGCGCAAGCAGGCGCCCGTGGTCGCGCACAACGTGCTGGCGGCGCTCGGCCGCGTGCAGGGCGACGCCGCGTACGACGGCTACGGCTCGTGTCCGCTCACGGTCGAGCGCGGCAAGATCGTGCTCGCCGAGTTCCTGTACGGCGGCAAGGTCGCGCCGACCTTCCCCGCGTGGCTGATCGACGGCCGGCGTCCGTCGCGGCTCGCGTGGCTGCTCAAGGAGCGCCTGCTGCCGCCGCTGTACTGGAAGGGGATGCTCAAGGGCCGCGAATGGCTCGCGAAGCCCGCGATCGCACGTTGACCGGAAGCCGATGACACCATGCTGATTTCTCTGGTACTCGGCGGCTTCGTCGGCGCCGTGCTCGGCCTCACCGGCGCGGGCGGCGGCATTCTCGCGGTCCCGGCGCTCGTCGTCGGAATGGGCTGGCCAATGCAGCAGGCCACGCCGGTCGCGCTCGTCGCGGTGGCCGGCAGCGCCGCGCTCGGCGCGCTCGAAGGGTTTCGCCGCGGGCTCGTGCGCTACCGCGCGGCGCTGTTGATGGCGCTCGCGGGCGTGCCGCTCACCACGCTCGGCGTGCGGCTCGCGCACGTGCTGCCGCAACGCGTGCTGCTCGCGCTGTTCGCGCTGACGATGCTGATCGTCGCGGCCCGTCTGCTGCGGCAGGCACTGCGCCAAGGCGCCGGCGAGCACGACGAGTCGCGCCTGTGCGTCGGCCGCGTGAATCCCGACACCGGCCGCCTCGTGTGGTCGTGGCCGGTCGGGTTCGCGCTCGCGTCCACCGGCGCGGTGACGGGACTGATGACGGGGCTGCTCGGCGTCGGCGGCGGCTTCGTGATCGTGCCGATGCTGCGCAAGTTCACGAACGTGTCGATGCACGGCGTGGTCGCGACGTCGCTGATGGTGATCGCGCTGGTCGGCACCGGCGGCGTGCTCGCGACCTTCGTGGCGGGCACGCGCGCGCCGCTCGACATGATGCTGTGGTTCACCGTCGCGACGGCGCTCGGCATGGTAGTCGGGCGCGCAGCCTCGCGGCACCTGTCCGCGCGCCACGTGCAGGCCGGCTTCGCGATCGTGCTCGTGTGCGTGGCGCTCGGCCTGCTCGCGAAGGCCGCGTTCAGCGCATAAGCCGCGCGCAGCCTGCGCTGGCGACAAAAACGCCCGGCCCGACTCATCGTCGGCGCCGGGCGTTTTGTTGTTGCCGGTTGCGCGGCAACCGGCGCGTCAAGCGGCGCTCAGGTGACACTCGAGCGCCACTCAAGCGGCGCTCAGGCCGCGAAGCCCGCCATCCGCTTGCGTTGCTGGCGCAGCATCACGACGTTCGCGATCACGACGCCGGCCGTCACCGCGACGATGAACAGCGTCGCGAGCGCGTTCATCTCCGGATTCAGGCCGAGGCGCACGCGCGAGAACACGACGAGCGGCAGCGTCGTCGAGCCGGGACCCGACAGGAACGCCGACAGCACGAGGTCGTCGATCGACAGCGTGAACGACAGCAGCCAGCCGGCCACCAGCGCCTGCGAAATCAGCGGCAGCGTGATCGTGAAGAACACCTTCAGCGGCGTCGCGCCCAGATCGAGCGCGGCTTCCTCGAGCGACGGGTTCAGCTCGCGCACGCGCGACTGCACGATGATCGCGACGTACGAGATGCACAGCATCACGTGGCCGAGCCAGATCGTGAACACGCCGCGCTCGGCCGGCCAGCCGATCCACTTCGCGAGCTCGATGAACAGCAGCAGCAACGAGATGCCCTGGATCACCTCGGGGATCACGAGCGGCGCGTTGATCATCCCGCTGAACAGCGCGAAGCCGCGGAAGCGCCCCATCCGCGCGAGCACGAAGCCGGCCCAGGTGCCGATGAAGACCGACGCGAACGCGGTCAGCACGCCGATCTTCAGCGACAGCCACGCGGCCGCGAGCAGCTCGTCGTCCTGCACGAGCGCCGCATACCAGCGCAACGAGAAGCCCGACCAGACGGTGACGAGCTTCGACTCGTTGAACGAGTAGACGATCAGGCTGACGATCGGGATGTAAAGGAACGCGAAGCCGGCGAACAGCGCCGCGAACTGCAGGAAACGATTCGGCTTCATCGACGGCGGCCCTCCTGCTCCTTCGCCTGAAAGTGCTGGAACATCGCCATCGGCACGAGCAGCAGCAGCACCATCGCGCAGGTCACGGCCGACGCCATCGGCCAGTCTGCGTTGTTGAAGAACTCATTCCACATCACGCGGCCGATCATCAGCGTGTTCGCGCCGCCGAGCAGCTCCGGAATCACGTACTCGCCGACCGCCGGGATGAACACCAGCAGGCAGCCCGCGATGATCCCGTTCTTCGACAGCGGCAGCGTGATCTGCACGAACGCCTTCCACGGCCGCGCGCCGAGGTCGTACGCCGCCTCGAGCAGGCGCAGGTCCATCTTCACGAGGTGTGCGTACAGCGGCATCACGAGGAACGGCAGATACGAATACACCATCCCGATATAGACCGCGTAGTTGGTGCGGTACAGCTCGATCGGCGTGTGCGTCAGGCCGATCCACATCAGGAAGTTGTTCAGCAAGCCGTTGTTCTTGAGGATCCCGATCCACGCGTACACGCGGATCAGGAACGACGTCCAGAACGGCAGCATCACGCCCATCATCAGCAGGTTGCGCGTGGCCGGGTTCGAGCGGGCGATGTAGTACGCCATCGGATAGCCGATCAGCAGGCACAGCAGCGTCGTGATCGCGGCCACCACGACCGAGTTCACGTAGGTCGCGAAGTACAGGCTGTCGGTGAGCAGGAACGCGTAGTGCGACAGGTTCAGCGCGATGTGCAACACGCCGTCCGTATACGACGCGAGCTCCGTGTACGGCGGGATGCCGAGCTGCAGCTCCGCGAAGCTGATCTTCACGACCAGCACGAACGGCACGAGGAAGAACAGCACGAGCCACGTGTACGGCCCCGCGACGACCGCCGTGGCGCCCGTCAGGTTGAAGCGCCGCACGGGCCACGAGAACATCGACTTGAGCGCGTTCATGACGTCAGCACCACGCCGGCGGTCGCGCTCCAGCGCACGTAGATCTCGTCGCCGAGCGCGGGCGTTTCGAGCTCGCTGATCGCGAGGCTCGACACGTTCGCGATCACCGTCTTGCCCGCGTCGAGCTTCACGTGATACAGCGAATAGCCGCCCATGTACGCGACGTTGGCGATCCGGCCGTGCGCCCAGTTGAACGCGCCTTCGGGCGGCTTGCGGGTCAGCGCGATGCGCTCGGGGCGCACCGACACCGTGACCGGCATCCCGAGCGGGCCGGTGATGCCGTGGCTCACGTACAGCCGGCTCGGCAGCTCGGGCGATTCGATGTACACGTAGTCGGGTTCGTCCTCGACGGTGATGCCCTCGAACAGGTTCGTCGAGCCGATGAACTCGGCCGAGAAGCGGCTGTTCGGATATTCGTAGACCTCGCTCGGCGAGCCGATCTGCACGATCTGCCCTTCGCTCATCACCGCGAGCCGGTTGGCCATCGTCATCGCCTCTTCCTGGTCGTGCGTGACCATGATGCAGGTGACGCCGACCTTCTGCAGGATGTTGACGAGTTCGATCTGCGTACGCTGGCGGATCTGCTTGTCGAGCGCCGACATCGGCTCGTCGAGCAGCAGCACCTTCGGACGCTTGACCAGCGAGCGTGCGAGCGCGACGCGCTGCTGCTGGCCGCCCGACAACTGATGCGGCTTGCGCTTCGCGTACTTGCTCATCTGCACGAGCTCGAGCGCGGCGGCCACGCGCTCCTTCAGCTCGGCCTTCGGCGTGCCTTCCTGCTTCAGGCCGTACGCGACGTTCGCCTCGACCGACATGTGCGGGAACAGCGCATACGACTGGAACATCATGTTCACGGGCCGCTTGTACGGCGGCATTTGCGCGAGGTCTTCGCCGTCGATCAGGATCTTGCCCGACGTGACCGTCTCGAGGCCGGCGAGCATCCGCAGCAGCGTCGACTTGCCGGAACCCGAGCTGCCCAGCAGCGCGAACAGCTCGCCCTGGCGCACCGTGAGGTTCACATTGCGGACCACTTCGGTTTCGCCGAACTTCTTGACGACGTCGACGATCTGGACAAAGTTCTCCGCGCGCGACGCGGCGCCGGAAGAAGGAACGAAGGACGGCGCACCCGCGACCGGCGCGCCCGACTGGCTATTCATGATGTGCTGCTTCTCTCCTGCGTTTGACGAACAAAGCCCCCGGGGACACCAGGGGCTTCATGACTGCTGGCTCACCGCGGCGCGCGTCAGCGGCCCGATTTCAGCTCGGTCCACAGACGGGTCTGCAGACGCTGGATTTCAGGCGGCAGCGGCTTGAGCAGGAACAGCGTCTTCACGACGTCGGCCGGCGGATAGACGGCCGGGTCGTTCGCGACGTCCGGGCGCACGTACTTGCGCGCTTCGGCGTTCGCGCTCGGGTAGTACACGGCGTTGGTGATCGCCGCGTGCACCTTCGGATCCTCGATGTAGTTGATCCATTGCAGCGCGGCGTCCTTGTTCTTCGCGTCCTTCGGGATTGCCATCACGTCGAACCACACGGGCGCGCCGCCCTTCGGGATGTAGTACTCGACCTTGTACGGCTTCTTCGCTTCGACCGCGCGATGCTTCGCGATCACGACGTCGCCCGACCAGCCGAACGCGAAGCAGATGTCGCCGCCGACCAGGTCGTTGATGTAGCCCGACGAGTTGAACTGCGTGATGTACGGACGGATCTTCTTCAGCACGTCCATCGCGGCCTTGTAGTCGGCCGGGTTCGTGCTCATCGGATCCTTGCCGATGTAGTGCAGCGCCGCCGCGAACATCTGGTCCGGCGCGTCGAGCACCGACACGCCGCAGGTCTTCAGCTTCGAGATGTTTTCCGGCTTGAACAGAATGTCCCAGTTGTCGAGCGGCACCTTGCCGAGCGCCTGCTGCGCCTTCGTCAGGTTGTACGCGAGACCGGTCGTGCCGTATGCCCACGGCACCGAATACTTGTTGCCCGGATCGGCGCCGGCGACCAGCGCCATCAGCTGCGGATCGAGGTACTTGAGGTTGGGGAGCTTCGACTTGTCGAGCGGCGCGAAGATGCCGGCCGCGATCTGCTTGCCCGCGTAGTTGCTGGTCGGCACGACGATGTCGTAGCCCGAGCTGCCGGTGAGCAGCTTCGCCTGCAGCGTGTCGTCGCTGTCGTAGTTGTCGTAGCGGACCTTGACGCCCGTCTGCTTCTCGAAGTTCGGGATCGTGTCCTTCGCAATGTAGTCCGACCAGTTATAGACATTGAGCTGCGTATCCTTCGCCGCCGCCGCCGATGCACCCACGCACAGCGCGAGCGCTGCGAACCGGCCCACTACTTTTGCTTTCATCCCGCTCTCCCTCCGACCGGACCGTTTGTCCGGCTGCCGTCTGCCTCATCATGGCGGCGCAGTTGGGCGCGCCGCCCCCCGAAAACCCCGAACGCTATCATCATTCGCGCCCGGTCACAAAAAAATCATGCCCGTGTCGCGCAAACGGAACACATTGCCGCCACCGGCCGCTCAGGCGGCGCGCGCAGCAACGCATCCCGGGGAATTCTATCGGGTAATCGGCGTCTGTCCATGGGGAAAACAAGGCGGCGGTGAATCGGCGTGCGAGTCGTGCTTGCGGGCGCGCAGGGCACGCCAAGGTTGCGATCGGGTCGCGAGCGCGTAGGCGCTCAGTGGGTGACGTCGCCGCATGCCGTGCCGTGCTGGACGGCCGATGTGGATCGGCGCCCGGTCAGCCGCACGCGCGGTCGGGCGACGCGCCGTGCGCCCGGATGGCGGCTCGCCCGGGTCGAGCCATGCCGATGCATTAAAATGACGCCCCGTCGACTCCACCGCGCGAACCCTTCAGATGGCCTCCAATCTCCACGACCTGCCCGACAGCCCCTGCATCGGCGTGTGCTCGACCCTGTTCGACGAAGTGTGCAAGGGGTGCGGCCGTACGGCCGCCGAGGTATCGAACTGGGTGTTCCTCAGCGACGAAGAAAAGCGCGCCGTGTGGGAACGCATCACGCGCGACGGCACCGCGATGCGCTTCCAGTACGACAAGCTGTAAGACGACGCGCGTCGATACGTACCGCTCGCGCGGCCCGTGAACGGCAACGCCGCTGCCGGTTAATCGCGACGCCGGCGTGTTCCGGCAGCGCGACGTACGCGTCCCGCTTGCCGCCGCGCGCTGCGTGCCCCCGGCTCTGCCCGCAACGGCGCTGCATAAAAAAAGAGCGGCATGCCGACTGCCATGCCGCCAACCCCAACTCAGTTTGTTGCTCTGCTCGCTTAGAACTTCATCCCGACGCCGATACCGACGATCAGCGGATCGATGTGCAGCGTGCCGATGCCCTTGTCGCCGAGCGTCGCGTCGGTGCTCATCCAGATCTTCTTCAAGTCGACGTTCATGAACACCTTCTTGGTGAGTTGCACGTCGACGCCGAACTGCAGCGCCGGACCGAAGCTGCTCTTGTTGATCGACACGCCCTGACCGCCGACATTCAGACCGTTGTTGTAGAAGTACGTGTAGTTCAGACCCGCACCGACATACGGACGCACCTTGCCGGCGTGATTGAAGTGGTATTGCAGCAGCAGCGTCGGCGGCAGCACGCCCACGCCGCCGAGATTGCCCAGGCTCGACGTGACCTGATGGCGCGACGTGCCGAGGATCAGCTCGACCCCCAGGTAGTCGCGGATCATGTACGTGAAGTCGAGTTCAGGCACGATCGCGTTGTTCACGCCGGTGTTGATCGCGCCCAGCGTGTCGCTGCCGCGCTCGTTCGGCTGAATGCTGATCGCGCGCAACCGCACCAGGACGTCACCCTGATTGATACCGTCGCCCGCGGAAGCCGCGTGGGACAGCGAAGGCATCGCGATAAGGCTGGCCGCGACGGCGGTGGTGGTGACAAATGTTTGAATCGCTTTATGCATGGTACGGACCCCCAAAGAATGGATACCATTCTCCCAATAGGGTCTTTTTTTCATCTTGATATCGATCAAGCGAGCGTAAACATGGGGCGGTTTGCCGCAGGCTCTGCGACACGGCCCGTCAGCAACAGCTCGAGCAGATCGCGCACGCTGCGGATCGCCGTGCCGAACGGCAGCGCTTCGCGCCCGCGGAAGAACAGCCCGTTCGCAACGTCGCCGCGCAACGCGGCCGCGAGCCGCGTGTCGATGCAGAAGTGCCCGAACTTCTCGATGCCGTCGCGCAACCCGCATACGCTCAGGCATTCGAGCGCGGTCGGACAGCGTTGCTTGAACGCACCGAGCTTGCTGCGGATGCGCGCCTCGTTACGCAGGTATCGATCGAGCCAGGGAGTTCGGACCGCGCGCGCCGGCAGCCCCGTCACGCTGACGAATTCGACGATGTCGTCGGGCACCGCATCGGCCAGCACGCGCTTGAAGTTCGGATGCGCATCGCCTTCTTCCGTCACCGCGAACGGCGTCCCGATCTGCACGCCGTTCGCGCCGGCCGCGAGCGCCGCGCGCACCGCGTCGTGGCTGCCGATCCCGCCCGCAACGATCAGCGGGATCGTGTCCCGCTCGAGTCCTAGCGTGGCCATCACCTGCGCCGTCTCGTCGAGCACGCGCGCAAAATCGAATCGGGCGTCGTGCATGTCGTCGATCTGCGTGACGCCGAGGTGGCCGCCCGCATAGGCCGGATGCTCGATCACGATCGCGTCGGGCAGCCGGCCCTTCTTCATCCATTTCTTCAGCACCAGCGCGATTCCGCGGCTGTCCGACAGAATCGGAATCAGCGCGATGTCGTGGCCCTGGGTGAGATCGGGCAGATCGAGCGGCAGGCCCGCGCCCATCACGATCGCGTCCGCGCCCGCGTCGCACGCGACGCGCACGTAGTCCGCATGGGCGCTCACCGCCTTCATCACGTTGACGGCGATCATCCCGCGCCCTTCGCTGTAAGTCTTCGCGAGGCGAACCTCGCGCGCGAGCGCCTCGAGGTTCGCGGCCTCGAGCGTCGCCCGGTCGGGATGCGCGCGACAGCGCGCGAGCAGATCCGCGTGGTGATGACGCAGGTCGATGCTCGCGATCGTGCCGAGCGCGCCCTCGCGCGCGACGGTGCCCGCAAGGCGGTGCGCGGACACGCCTACGCCCATGCCGCCCTGCACCACCGGCAGTAGCGTGCGCCCGCGAATCGTGAGCGGCGGGAAGGGAGTGGGTACGGTCATCTGGAGCCTCGTCGAAACATCGGAACAGCGATGATCGACGATCCACCGGTGTGCATCTTGATGGCCGTCAACAAAAAAACGGCACGCGAGCGTGCCGTGGCGAGCGATGCGGCGTGAAACGCGTCAGGACGGATTCGCCGGCCTGAGCTGCATCGACTTGTATTCCAGGTACTCCTCGAGCCCGTACACGCCGTTCTCGCGGCCGTAGCCCGACTGCTTGTAGCCGCCGAACGGCGCGGCGCTGTTCCAGCTGCCGCCGTTGATGTCGACCTGCCCGGTGCGGAGCCGGCGCGCGACGCGCAGCGCCCGCTCGTCGCTGCCCGCCCATACCGCGCCGCCCAGCCCGTACGGCGTGTCGTTCGCGATGCGCACCGCTTCGTCTTCGTCGCGATACGTGATGATCGACAGCACCGGCCCGAAGATTTCCTCCTGCGCGATCGCCGACGTCGGGTCGACGCGGCCGAACACCGTGGGCTTCACGAAGAAGCCCTTCGTCAGCCCGTCGGGCAGGCCCGTGCCGCCCGTCACGAGTTCGGCGCCGTCGTCGATGCCGCGCTGGATGTAGGCCTGCACGCGCTGCTGCTGCACGGCCGACGCGAGCGCGCCGAGGCGCGTCGTCTCCTGGCGCGGGTCGCCCGCGACATAGGCTTCGGCGGCCGCCTTCGCGAGTGCGCGCGCGTCGTCGTAGCGCGCGTGCGGCACCAGCATGCGCGTGTGCGCGGAACAGGTCTGGCCTGCATTGAGGAAGCACGCGTTGACCGTGCCCTTCACCGCCGCCGGGAAATCGGCATCGTCGAGGATCACCGCTGCCGACTTGCCGCCGAGCTCCAGCGCGACGCGCTTGACGGTCGCCGCCGCCAATTCGGCCACGCGCTTGCCGGCGCGCGTCGAACCGGTAAACGACACCATGTCGACCTCGGGATCGGTGGCCAGCACCTCGCCGACCACCGGGCCGTATCCGCACACGAGGTTGAACACCCCGGCCGGCAACCCGGCTTCGTGGATCGCCTCGGCGAGCATGAACGCATTGAGCGGCGCGACCTCGGACGGCTTCAGGACGACCGTGCAGCCGGCCGCGAGCGCCGGCGCGACTTTCAGCGTGATCTGGTTGAGCGGATAGTTCCACGGCGTGATGGCCGCGACGACGCCCACGGGCTCGCGCACCACCAGCGAATTGCCGACCTTCGCCTCGAATTCGAACGACTCGGCGAGTTTGGCGTATGCCTTCCAGTTGTAGACCGGCGCGCCGACCTGGATCGCGCGCGACAGCTTGATCGGCATCCCGACCTCGCCGGTGATCGATTGGGCGAGCTCCTCGCTGCGGGTCTGCAAGCGCTCGACGATCCTGCGCAGGTAGCCGGCGCGCGTCGCGGGCGGCGTCGCGGCCCACGCGTCGAAGGCGGCGCGCGCCGCGCGGACCGCGTGCCGTGCGTCCGTCGCCGCACCTTCGGGAATCCGGCCGAGCACCGCCTCGGTGGCGGAATCGATCACGTCGATGGTGCCGGCTCCGGCCGGTTTGCACCATGCGCCGTCGATGTAGAACTGATCGTAGATTTTCATCGCTTCCTGTCTCCCGGAAAACGGCCATTCTAACGACGGTGCGACGGGTGCGGCGACGCGTGGGAAGCCGACGCGGCCGACCCGCTGCGGGCGCGCGGTGGGGCTGCGGTGCGCGCGCCGCCGGCCCCGGGTTCGACCTTCCGAGCCGAGCCCGCGACGCCGGTGCGCCAGGTGGCGCGCATCGTGCTATGTTTTTAGTATCGGCGCCGGCCGCTGCACGCCGCGCCACCCGGAATCGATGCCTTTCGTGAGCGCTGCCATGACCGACGCATCCCGTACCCTCGGCTCGCAAGACCGCCTCGAGCTGCTGTGCTGGCTCACCTGCGGCAATCTCGGCGCGTTTTATCTGAATGAATGCTGGCCGGACGCGGCGTTCCAGGTTCAGGCCGCGCACCGCTGGCTCGACCGCCATCGCCGGCAGTCCGACTGGCTCGCGCTCGCGAAGCTGGCCGCGCTCGCGCAGGACATCGCGAAACGGCACGCGAGCTTCGTCGACGCGTCCTGGGCGCGCGACGCCGTCGAGGAGATCGTCGATACCGACGATCTCGACTACCGCGCGAAACTCGTGCAGCGCGTGTACGAAGACTGCTGCAAGGCGCTCGCCGACAAACGGCTCGCCGACTGAGCGCCGCCGTGCGCGTCACGCGATCGGCAGCCGCTGCGTCGATTTCAGCTGCCGCAGCGACAGGTTCGAGCGAATGCTCAGCACGCCCGGCAGCTTGCGCAACACCCTTTCGACGAAATGGCTGTAGTCGTCGAGATCGGCTGCCACGACCTGCAGCAGGAAATCCGCTTCGCCGGTCGTGTTGTCGCAGGCGAGCACGTTCGGGCTCGCCTGGATCAGGCGCTCGAACTCCGCGGTCACCGCCTCGCTGTGCTGCGTGCAGACGATCTGCACGAACGCCATCACGCCGAACCCCAGCTTTCTGCGATCGAGCCGCGCGTGATAGCCGGCGATCAGCCCCGCTTCCTCGAGCCGGCGCAGCCGGCGCCAGCACGACGTCTCGCTCAGCGAGAACGCTTCCGCCAGGCGCGCGTTCGACACGCGCCCGTCCTGCTGCAGCATGTCCAGCATGCCGCGATCGATCCTGTCCAGCTGCTCCATGAAAGCTCCTTGCGGCAATCGCACGATCGTCGCAAGGCTATCTCAGAATCGTGCGCTTCTCAATCGCAAGACGAAAGAACAATCCACTATCGCCGCGCTATATTGAAAGAGTCATTCGACCCAGGAGGAGATCGTGAAAGCAGTCGTTTATGAAGCGTTCGGCGCGGCGCCGCGGCTGATGGACGTGGACGATCCGAGGCCGGCACCCGACGGCGTCGTGATCGAGGTGAAGGCGACCGGCGTGTGCCGCAGCGACTGGCACGGCTGGATGGGACACGATCCGGACATCGTGCTGCCGCATGTGCCGGGCCACGAACTGGCGGGCGTGGTGGTCGCGGCGGGCGCGGCGGTCACGCGCTGGAAGGCCGGCGACCGCGTGACGGTGCCGTTCGTCGGCGGCTGCGGCCATTGCCCGGAATGCCACTCGGGCAATCAGCAGGTCTGCGAGCGCCAGTTTCAGCCCGGCTTCACGCACTGGGGCTCGTTCGCGCAATACGTCGGCATCCACCACGCGGACCTGAACCTCGTGCGGCTGCCCGATGCGCTCGACTTCCCGACCGCGGCGAGCCTCGGCTGCCGGTTCGTGACGTCGTTTCGCGCGGTCGTCGACCAGGGGCGCACGTCGGCCGGCCAGTGGGTGGCCGTGCACGGCTGCGGCGGCGTCGGCCTGTCGGCGATCATGATCGCGAACGCGATCGGCGCGAACGTCGTCGCGATCGACATTTCCGAGCGTGCCCTAACGCTCGCGCGCGCGCTCGGCGCGGCGGCGACCGTCGATGCGTCGCAGGTGACGGACGTCGTCGACGCGGTGAAGGAGATCACGCGCGGCGGCGCACACGTCTCGCTCGATGCGCTCGGCCATCCGACCACCTGCTTCAACTCGATCAGCAACCTGCGCCGGCGCGGCAAGCACGTGCAGGTCGGGCTGATGCTCGGCGAACACGCGACGCCGGCCGTGCCGATGAGCAAGGTGATCGCGCACGAACTCGAGATTCTCGGCAGCCACGGGATGCAGGCGCATCGCTACGGCGCGATGCTCGACATGGTGCATGCCGGCAAGCTCGCGCCGGAGCGCCTGATCGGCAAGGAAATCAGTCTCGGCGAGTCGATCGACGCGCTGATGAACATGGATCGGTTCGAAGGCGCCGGAGTGACGGTGGTGACGGATTTTTCGGGCTGAGGGGGGCTAACGGTTAGCGGTTCACGATTCATGGCCGCCGTGCTCGCATATCTCAACGGGCGTACGCACCGCCCGCCCGCTTATGCCGCACGCCCACAGAGGCAAAAAAGCCCGCCAGGCATTCATCTGGCGGGCTTCACGCGAATCGGTGCGGGCACGATCGCCCGTGCGATTACTCCTGCCCCTGGCTCGCGAGGAACTCCTCGTAATTCCCGCCGAAGTCGAACAGCGTGCCGTCGGTACGCACTTCGATGATCCGGTTCGCCAGCCCGCTCACGAACTCGCGGTCGTGCGACACGAAAATCAGCGTGCCTTCGAACTGCTCGAGCGCGATCTGCAGCGACTCGATCGACTCCATGTCCATGTGGTTGGTCGGCTCGTCCATCAGCAGCACGTTGTGGCGGCCCAGCATCAGCTTGCCCCAGATCATGCGGCCCTTCTCGCCGCCCGACAGCACCTTCACCGACTTCTTGATGTCGTCCGCCGAGAACAGCAGGCGGCCGAGCGTACCGCGCACCATCGTTTCGTCGTCGCCGTCCTTGCGGTACTGATCGATCCAGTCCATCAGCGTGATGTCGTCCGGGAACTCCTCGTAGGTGTCCTGCGGCATGTAGCCGACGTTCGCGTTCTCGGCCCACTTCACGGTCCCGTGGTCGAGCGGCAGGTTGCCGAGCAGCGCGCGCAGCAGCGTCGTCTTGCCCGCGCCGTTCTCGCCGATGATCGCGATGCGCTCGCCCGGCTGCACGGACAGATTGAAGTTCTGGAAGATCGTGCGCTCGTACTTCTTCGTGATCTCCTCGGCCACCACCGCGACGTTGTGCAGCTTCTTGTCGAACTCGAAACGAATGAACGGGTTCTGACGCGACGACGGCTTGAATTCCTCGATCTTGATCTTGTCGATCTGCTTCGCGCGGCTGGTCGCCTGACGCGCCTTCGACTTGTTCGCCGAGAAGCGGCGCACGAAGTCCTGCAGCTCGGCCACGCGCTCCTTCGCACGCGCGTTCGCCGCGGCCTGACGCTCGCGCGCCTGCGCCGATGCGAGCATGTAGTCGTCGTAGTTGCCCGGCCAGACCTTCAGCGTGCCGAAGTCCATGTCGGCCATGTGCGTGCACACCGAGTTCAGAAAGTGACGATCGTGCGAGATGATGATCATCGTCGAGTTGTACTCGTTGAGCGTGTGCTCGAGCCAACGGATCGAGTTGATGTCGAGGTTGTTGGTCGGTTCGTCGAGCAGCAGCACGTCCGGCTTCGAGAACAGCGCCTGCGCGAGCAGCACGCGCAGCTTCCAGCCCGGCGCGACGTCGGCCATCGTGCCGTTGTGGAACTTCTCCTCGATGCCGATGCCCAGCAGCAGCGCGCCCGCGCGCGCCTCGGCGTCGTAGCCGCCGTATTCGGCGAACTTGCCCTCGAGCTCCGCCGCGTGCATGTAGTCGTCGTCGGTCGCCTCGGGGTTCGCGTAGATCGCGTCGCGCTCGGTCATCGCGGCCCACATTTCGGTGTGGCCCATCATCACCACGTCGAGCACGCGCACGTCCTCGTACGCGAACTGGTCCTGGCGCAGCTTGCCCAGGCGCACGTTCGGCTCCAGCGCGACGTTGCCGCCGCTCGGCTCGAGGTCGCCGCCGAGGATCTTCATGAAGGTGGACTTACCGCAGCCGTTCGCGCCGATCAGACCATAGCGGTTGCCCTCGCCGAATTTGACCGAGATGTTCTCGAACAAGGGCTTCGGCCCGAATTGCATCGTGATGTTGGCAGTAGAAAGCACGGCAGGTCCCGTAAGAGAGAAATCGACGGAAAACCGTGTATTTTAGCAGGTGTCGGCGAAACTGCCGACCGCACCGTTCCGGCCCCGCCAGCCGGCGCGCTGCGCCGCGCGCCCGGCCGGCCGTCGCGTCACTTGCCGGCCTTCTGCGCGTGCTTCTGCGCCGTCCTCGCGTTCATCTGCCCGAACAGCTCCGAGCACGGCACGTCGCGGTTGTTGCTCGGCGCGATCAGCGGAATCAGCGCCGCGAACGGGTTGATCAGCCCGAGCCCGACCATCGCGCCGGCCCGCAGCGCGAGCGCGCCGGCGTCGACGCCGACCTTCGGGTTCTTGAACGTGCCCTTCGCATACAGCGGCGAGCGCAGCGAGAACACCCGGAAGCCCTTCGTATGCGGATGGATCTTCAGGTCGATCGACTCGTCGCGCAGATTGATCGGGCCGTCGACGTTGATGAGCGCGTCGTCGGTGTCGAGTGCGAACACCTTCGGGTCGAGCATGCCGTCCTTCGCGACGAAATCGATCGCCGCGCAATTGATGTTGACGTCGCGATTGCCGAACAGCTTCTCGTAGACGACGTTCGCGACGTTCAGCCCCGCCGCCTCCATCAGCAGGCGGCTGATGCGGCCGTCGGTGACGAGCGCCTTCACTTCGCCGGTCGACGTCGCGGCGAGCGCGGCCGGCGAATTGCCGGTCGCCGACAGCGACGCGTCGCCGTTGATCTCGCCGAGCGCGGTCTGCATCACTTTCTGCGTCGGGAACAGCTGCTTGAGCTTCAGGTGCCGCGCGGCCAGCGTGAAGCGGCCCTTGAGCGGCGTGCGGCTGCCGTCCAGCCGCGCATCGGTCGCGAGCGTGCCGCCCGCGACGCCGAACTGCAACGGCTCGAGCGACAGCACGCCGTCCTGCAGCAGGATGTGCGTGTACAGATCGGTGATCGGCAACTGCGGGCTCTTGATCAGCTTGCGGCCGGTGAACTTCACATCGGCGTCGATCGCGCTCCAGCGCTCGGTGCGGAATGTCGCGACCGGCAGCACGCGGTCGGCCGGCTGGCGCGTCGTGTCGCCGCGCTTCGCCTTGCTCGCGGCGGTGTCGGCGCCGATGACCGGCGCGAGGTCGGAAAACTGCAGCAGGTTCGACACGAGCTCGCCGGACAATTTCGGCCGCGGCTCGCGCTGCGCCCACACGAGCGTGCCGCCGAGATCGCTGCCGCCGACGCGGCCGTTGAAGTTCTCGTAGCGGAACGTGCTCGCATGTTGCTTGAAGTTGCCGATCAGACGGCCTTCGGTCGCGTACGGCGGCGTGTCGGGCAGCGTGATGCCGGTGAGCTGATAGAGATGCGACATCGACGTGCCCTGCAGCCACAGGCGCAGATCGATCGCCGCGAGATGCATCGGGTCCGTCAGCGTGCCGACGATTGCGAGCCGCGTGTCGCCGGCCTTCACGTCGGCTTGCAGCGGAAACGGCTGCGTCGCGTTCTCGACCGCGAGCACGCCGCCGACCTTGCCGGTGCCGCTGACCGGCGCGTTCTTGTAGCGGCCATCGACCTTGAGCCCGAACGCATAGGTCGGACCGGACGACTGCGCGGACGCAGTGGCGCCCGAGGCAGCACGCGCACTAGACGCAGCGGACGCCTGCACGACCGCTGACGCAGACGAAGCCGAAGCCCCCGAAGCAGCCGCCGCTCCGCTCGCCCCCGACGCTGCATCGGCATTGGCCTTCGCGCTGAGCTGCGCGGCGCCGCGCTTGCCGACGCGCTGCGCGGACGCGGCGCGCGACGTCTGTTCCTGCTGCTTGAGCACGTCGCCGAGCGGTATCGGCTTGCCGAGCGTATCGACCGCGATCGTCAGATCGGCTTTCGTGATCGCGTCGCGATAGACGATCGTGCCTTTGGCGAACGCAAAGCTCTTGAGCCGCACCTGCCACTTCGACGGTTGCCCCGACTGCTTGAATTGGAAGGTCCACGTGTTGCGGCCGTCGGCGAGCCGCTCGAGGTCCACCGCGGGATTGACCACGTCGATCGACGGAATGACGATCTGATGCGCGAACAACGGCAGAATCGCGAGATCGAAATGCGCCGCGTCGAGCGTGACGAACTTCTGGCCTTGCGCCCAGTCGGGATTGCCGATCTCCAACTGCGTCGCCGACAGGCTCGGCCACGGCACCCACGCACGCCAGCCGGTTTCGCCGATCGGGCGGCGCCAGCCGAGCTTCAGATCGCCGTTGATCGCGAACGGGCGGCCGAGCGCCGCGCTCACGTGTTCGTTGACCCACGGCTTCGCGCGGTTCCAGTCGAACGTGAAGATGAAGATGCCGGCCGCCGCGATGATCACCGCGACGATACCGACGATCCATGCAGCCGATTTGCCGATGGTGCGGGCGAGCGTCATGGCGGTTCCGTCGTTGTTCTGCAGAGTTGGCGCGCCATGTCGGGCCACTTGCGCGAGCGCACAGAGCACGACACCGGCGGCTTTTCAATCGGTATTATGGCGCACGCTCGCGCCACGCTTCGGCGCCATTAACGCTTTTTTTCATTTTCGACATGACCGCCCCGACCGCTCTCATCGACGCGCAGCAGATCACGCGCCGCGACGCGACCAACGGCAAGACGCTGCTGGCGCCGACCGACCTCAGCGTCGCCGCAGGATCGCGAATTGCTATCACGGGGCCTTCGGGCTCCGGCAAGAGCGTGCTGTTGCGCGCCCTCGCGCTGCTCGATCCGCTCGATGGCGGCCAGCTCCTCTGGCGCGGCGCGCGCATCAAGCGCGGCGCAATTCCGCGCTACCGGCGCAGCGTCGCTTATGTGCGTCAACGCGCGGCGCAGATGGACGGCACGGTCGATGCGCAGCTGCGCTATCCGTACGCGCTCGCGGTCTATCGCGACGCGGCGTACGACCGCGCGCGCGCCGAAGCGCTCGCCGCGCGCGCCGGCCGCGGCGCGGATTTTCTCGACAAGCGTGCGAGCGAGCTGTCGGGCGGCGAAGCGCAGATCGTCGCGCTGCTGCGCGTGCTGCAACTCGAGCCCGACGTGCTGCTGCTCGACGAGCCGACTTCGGCGCTCGACCCGGCGTCCGCGCGCGCGATCGAAGCGCTCGTCGCCGCGTGGTTCGATGCGGCGCCCGATGCGCGCGCATACCTGTGGATCTCGCACGATCCCGCGCAGGCCGCGCGCATTGGCACGATCCAGCTCGTGATGCAGGCCGGCGTGCTGCACGCGGCCAACCCGACGGAGTGTGCGCAATGAGCCCGACGCTGCAGGACCTGAGCCTCGTCGACGTCGGCATCGCGGCCGGGCTCGTCGCGATCAACGGCGCGATCTCGGCGGCGCTGTCGCTCGGCCTGGGCCGCCGGCTCGCGCTCGCGGCCGTGCGCACCGTCGTGCAGTTGCTCGCCATCGGCTACGTGCTGGGCTGGGTGTTCGGTCATCCGCACTGGAGCGTCGTGTTGCCGCTCACCGCGCTGATGACGCTGATCGCCGGCTTTGCGGGCGCCGGGCGCGGCAAGCACGCCTACCGCGGCCAGCGCGTCGACAGCATCGCGTCGATCTGGTTCAGCAGCTGGATCGTCGCGGCGATCGGGTTGTTCGTCGTGATCCGCATCCATCCGTGGTACACGCCGCAATATGCGATCCCGATCCTCGGGATGATTCTCGGCAATACGCTGACCGGCGTGTCGCTCGGCGTCGAGCGGATGATGGAGGAGCTGACCGCCAGGCGCGATCGCGTCGAGACCGCGCTCGCGCTCGGCGCGACGCGTTGGGAAGCCGCGCAGGACGCCGCGCGCCAGGCCGTGCGCGCCGGCATGGTGCCGACGCTGAACCAGATGGCGGTGGTCGGCGTCGTGAGCCTGCCGGGGATGATGACCGGTCAGGTGCTCGCCGGCCAGTCGCCGCTGCAGGCCGTGCGCTACCAGATCGTCATCATGTTCCTGATCGCGGCCGCATCCGCGCTCGGCACCGTCGGCGCCGTGTTGCTGACGTATCGCCGGTTGTTCTCGCCCGACCATCGCTTCATTGCGTCGCGGCTCGAGGAACGCAAGTCGTGACGCGCGGCGCGGCAAGGCCGCCGCGCGCGCATGCATGATCGGGTTGGAATGACGTCTGGGAAGAAGAACCGCCGCGCCGCAGCTGCGTGACGGCCGCATGGCGTCACGCAGCTGCGGCGGGCAAGTGGCCGTCCGATCGGCGCGCAACGGCGATGGTTGCGCACGCACCGGTCGGCGGCCAGCCTCAGTGCTTGATCGATACGGTGACCTTGGTACCGTCGCTCATCGTGACGGACTTCGAGCCGCCGTTGGTCGGAATCGACACCCACTTGACCTGGCTCACCGACACGACGTCCGGGCACTGCAGCGACTTGCCGCCCGCGCCGACGTTGCGCGTGCCCTTCGGCGCGGCCGCCTGGAAGCTCAGCTGAACGTTCGCGATGCCCTTCGCGTCGACCGACGGCGCGAGCCGCACCTGGGTCTGACGCACCATCGCGCCGTTGGCGTCGCGCGGCAGGTTGTCGGCGTTGGGGCAGCCGTTCGGCATCGCGATCGCGCCGCCCGGCGGCACCGACTTCCAGTTGAAGTCGTCGGTTTCGCCCGAACGAATCTTGCGGGTCTCCTGCGTGTTGCCGAAGGTCTTCGAGTCGACCTTGACCGTATATTCGAGCTGCCCCGTCCCGCCGCCCGTCAGGCTGCCCTTCACCGGCGGCGCCGCGAATACGCTCGCGCTGACGCACGCCACGGCGAACACGGCCGACCACGATGCGGCGGCCGACCAGCTGCGTTGGCTCATGCTGACCTCCTTGTCTTGCGGCGGCACGCATATGCCGCGCGGTTTTCGATGCATGATGCGCTGCCAGTCTACCGCCAAGCGGCACGCGATGCGGCGCGAACGCATCGGGTGTTACCCCGCTTGCGCTCGCGACGCCGCTTGCCTTACGCGCTTACGCGCGCGGCTCGCTCAGAAGCCGCTGAGCACCAGCTTGCCGATCGCGCGGCCGCCCTCGAGCATCCGGTGCGCATGCCGCAGGTTCGCGGCGTTGATCGTGCCGAGCTGTTCGCCGAGCGTCGTGCGCAGCGTGCCGCCGTCGACGAGCCGCGCGACCTCGCTGAGGATCTTGTGCTGCTCGATCATGTCCGGCGTCTCGAACATCGCGCGTGTGAACATGAACTCCCAGTGAAACGCGGCGCTCTTCGCCTTCAGCAGCTCGACCGGAATGGGCTTCGCGTTTTCGACGATCGTGCAAATGCCGCCCTGCGGCCGGATGACTTCGGCCGCGGCCGGGAAATGACGGTCGGTGTCGTTGAAGATCAGCACGTAGTCGACGTTCGGACGGCCGATCTCGCGCAACTGTGCCGGCAGGTCGCCGAAATGGTCGACCACGTCGTCTGCGCCGAGCGAGCGGACCCATTCCGCCGACACCGGCCGCGACGCGGTCGCGATCACGTGCAGCCCGCCGAGCGTCTTCGCCAGCTGGATCGCGATCGAGCCGACCCCGCCCGCGCCGCCGATGATCAGCACCGACTTGCCGGCGTCTGCCCGCTGCGGCGACACGCGCAGGCGGTCGAACAGCGCCTCCCACGCGGTCAGCGCGGTGAGCGGCAACGCGGCGGCCGCCGCGAAATCGAGCGACTCCGGCTTGCGCGCGACGATCCGCTCGTCGACCGCATGGAATTCGCTGTTCGCGCCGGGGCGCGTGATGCTGCCCGCGTAGAACACGGCGTCACCGGGCCGGAACAGCGTGACGTCGGCGCCGACCGCGACGACGGTGCCGGCCGCATCCCAGCCGAGCACGCGCGGCGCTTCCTCGACCTGCGGTTTCGGCGCGCGCACCTTGGTGTCGACCGGGTTCACCGAAATCGCCTCGACCTTCACGAGGAGGTCGCGCGGACCGGGCACCGGTTGCGGCAATTCGACGTCGACGAGGGCCTGCGGATCGTCGATCGGCAGGTAACGAGTCAGTCCAACGGCTTTCATCTCGAACATCCTCCACGGAAATCAGGCGGGCCGCGGCGCAGCCCCATGACCACGATCGTAGACCCCGCTATCCTTCGAGAAAACCGCTATATTTCCTTAAACATTTTCAGGAATATCCGAACAATGTCATCCGATCCGGTCCCGGCGCCCGACAAGCCGCTCGATCTGCTCGACGTCGGCCTGTTCGTGCGTGCCGCGCTGCTCGCGAACGTGAGCGCCGCCGGGCGCGAATTCGGCGTGTCGGCGGCAGTGGCGAGCGCGCGCATCGCGCAGCTGGAGCGCCAGCTCGGCGCACGGCTGCTGCACCGCACGACCCGCCGCATCAGCCTCACGCAGGACGGCGAGGTGTTCATGGCCCGCGCCGACGCGCTGCTGTCGGCCGCCGACGCCGCGCGCGCCTGCGTCGGCCACGGGCGCAGCGAGCCGTATGGGCGGCTGAAGGTGTCGATGTCGTCGTCGTTCGGCCGTCAGCACGTGGCGCCGGTGATTCCGGCGTTCCTGCGCCGCTATCCGTCCGTGTCGCTCGACCTGCGGCTGTCCGACGAGATCGTCGACCTCGTCGACGACGGCTACGACGTCGCCATCCGGCTCGGCGCGCTGAAGGATTCGACGCTGGTCGCGCGCCGGCTCGCAGCGAACCGGCGCGTGCTGTGCTGCTCGCCCGCGTATCTGGCCGAGCGCGGCACGCCGCGCCATCCGGCCGAGCTCGCGCAGCACGAATGCGTGATCCTCGGCGATCAGCGCGACTGGTCGTTCGTCACGCCGCAAGGGCCGCTGACCGTGCGTGTCGGCGGGCGGCTGGTCGCGAGCAACGGCGAGGCGATCCGCGAAGCGCTCGTCGACGGCTTCGGCATCGCGATCAAGTCGACCTGGGACGTCGGCCCGCTGCTCGCGAGCGGCGCGCTCGTCACCGTGCTGGACGACTACCCGTTCGCGGACGACGTCGCCGTCTGGGCCGTCTATCCGAGCCGCGCGCACGTGCCGCTAAAGACGCTCGCGTTCATCGGGTTCCTGGCCGAACACTTTGGCGACCCGCCGTACTGGGACCGCTCGGAACGGAGATAGTGGAATAGCGCCCCAAGCCGATCGCGGCCCGGCCGGATACCAACCGGATACAATGGCGCGTTCTCGACGCAGCAGCGCCGCACGCCGGCGCCGCCGCGGCCGCACACGCGTTTCATTCGCTTTCAATCATTCCGTCATGACCCACAACCTCGTCATCCAGAGTCTCGCGCCGCTGTCGGACGCCCATCACAAACCGCTGCTCGCGCTGTCGCGCGGCACCCGCATCGTGCAGACCGACGATCACGCGCTGCGCATCGAAAACGCGAATCCCGCGCAGCGGCTCGATATCGACGCGTACTGCGGCACGCACGCGCTCGACTTCGGCTTCGTCGATGCCGGGCGCACGCTCGGCGATTTCGGGCTCGTCGTGATGGACATGGATTCGACGCTGATCACGATCGAATGCATCGACGAGATCGCCGACTTCTGCGGGCTGAAAACGCAGGTCGCGGAGATCACCGAAGCGTCGATGCGCGGCGAGATCCGCGACTTCAACGAGAGCCTGACGCGCCGCGTCGCGCTGCTCGCCGGGCTCGACGCGCATGCGCTCGAGCGCGTGTACGAAGAACGGCTGCAACTGTCGCCGGGCGCCGAGACGATGCTCGCCGGCGTGAAGGCCGCGGGCCTGAAAACGTTGCTCGTGTCGGGCGGCTTCACGTTCTTCACCGAACGCCTGAAGGCGCGCCTCGGCCTCGACTACGCGCATGCGAACACGCTCGAGATCGTCGACGGCAAGCTGACCGGCAAGGTGCTCGGCGAGATCGTCAACGCCGACGTGAAGGCGCGCTTGCTGCGCGAGACCTGCGCGTCGCTCGGCCTCGAGCCCGGTCGCGCGATCGCGATGGGCGACGGGTCGAACGACCTCAAGATGATGGCAGAGGCCGGGCTGTCGGTTGCGTTCCATGCGAAGCCCGTGGTGCGCGAGGCGGCGACCGTCGCGTTCGATCACGTCGGGCTGGACGGGCTGCTGCGGCTGTTCTGAGCGGCACGCGGCAGAAACGAAAACGCCGGCGCGATACTCGATCGCGCCGGCGTTTCGTTTTCCGCGTCGGGTGCTGCGGCTGCGTCAGCTGCCGAGCGTTGTCTGCATCGCGCGCTCGATGTCCGCGCGCAAGTCGGCTTCATCCTCCAGGCCGACGTAGAACCGCACGAGCGTGCCGCGATGCGGCCAGTTCGTGCGCATCGACGCGACGTCGTAAGGCATCGCAAGACTGCACGCGCCGCCCCAGCTCCAGCCGATCGCGAACAGCTCGAGCGCTTCGACGAAACGATCGATCTGCGCGCTGTCGTAGCGTTCGTCGAACACCACCGAGAACAGCCCGCCGGCGCCGGTGAAGTCGCGCATGAACGACGCGTGCCCAGGGCAATCGGGCAGTTGCGGATGCAGGACGGTCGCGATCTCCGGGCGCGTCTTCAGCCATTGCGCGAGCGCGAGCGCGCTCTTGCCGTGTGCGTCGAAGCGCACCTGCAGGCTCGGCAGGCTGCGCAGCACGAGCGAACAATCGTCGACCGACACGCCGATCCCGCAGCGCATCCGCGCGAGCTTCAGCTGCGCGTGCAGCTCGGCGTTCGCGGTGATCGTCGCGCCCATCAGCACGTCGCTGCCGCCCGATTGATACTTGGTCAGCGCCTGCACGGAAATGTCGACGCCATGCTCGAACGGCTTGAACGCGAGCCCGGCCGAATAGGTGTTGTCGATCGCGGTGACGATGCCGCGCGCGCGCGCCACCGACGTGATCGCGCTCACGTCGGGCACTTCCATCGTCACCGAGCCCGGCGCCTCGATCCAGATCAGCCGCGTGTTCGGCTGGATCAGATCGGCGATCCCCGCGCCGACGAGTGGATCGTAGAAGCGCGCGCTGATGCCGAAGTCCTTCGCGAGCCAGTTGCCCAGATCGGCGTTCGGGCCGTAGACGTTGTGCGGGATCAGCACGTCGTCGCCCGCCTTGACGATGCCGAAATAGACGTTCGTGATCGACGCGAGGCCCGACGGCTGCAGCAGCGCGTGCGTGCCGCCCTCGATCTCGGCGAGCCGCTGCGCGAGCGCGAGCGAGGTCGGCGTCGCGTGCAGCCCGTAGCGCCACTGGTTGTCGTTGTGCCAGACGAGCGCGCGCATCGTCGCGAGATCGGGGAACACGACCGTCGACGCGCGCGCGACCGGCGGCACGAACGAACGGAAGCCGTCCGGAATGACATCGTCGGGTTGAACGATACGGGTCTGGAGGGCGCGCTTCGGATTGGATGCAGTCATGTCGGCAGGCCGGTAGGAGGCTCGGTTGCGAAAGATGTCGCTAGGGTAGTCAAATTCGCCGCGCTTGGCCCGATACAATGCGCGCCGCGCGCGCCGAGCCAGCGGGTGCTCAGTCGTCGGTACGCAGGTTGACGACGCCGCCGACGGTCTCGATTTCCTGCACGCGGCCGTCGCGCACCTGCAGCGCCGCGCGCGCGCCGGGCGCGGCGCGCAGCACGACCGGTTGCGGGTCCGATTCGTCGGCGTTCATCCGGTCGGCCTTCAGGTCGCCGGTCGCATCGAAGCGGCCGACCCATACTCCGGTGATGTTGGTGCCGTCGTTCGATTCCTCGACTTCGAGCGTGTCGCCGTCGCGATCGCCGGCGAGCAGGATCACCTCACCCGTATCGACGAACTGGTATTCGCCGTGCACGCCCTCCTCGTCCGTCTTCGGGCCGAGATGCGCGACGATCGGGCGGTCGCCGAGCATGCCTTCGTAGCGCGGCAGGCGCGCGAATTCGGGATTGGGCCGCAGCGGCCGCGCGGGCGCCCCTTCGTCCGTCTGCATGCCGGGCGCGACCGCCTGCGCGACGACCGCGCGCGGCAGCGCGAGGCTCGCCGCAAGCACGCCGGCCAGCGCCAGCATCCGTTGCCACTGCTTGTATTGCCGCACGTTGTGTTGCTCCCTTCTTCAAATTCGCTCGAAAATCGCGGCCGTATCCCGGCCATCGACGTCAGCCCCGCAGCAAGCGTTCGACCGCGTCGCGATGCGGAATCGGCGCGACCGCGCCGTAGCCGGTGGTCGACAGCGCCGCCGCTGCGTTCGCATAACGCGCGGCGGCGAACGGATCGTCGCCCGCGACGATCCGCGCGACGAACGCACCGCCGAAGCAATCGCCGGCGCCCGTCGCATCGACGGCCTCGACCGCGAAGCCCGGCACCACACGCCGTTCGCTCGGCGTCGCCACATACGCGCCTTCGCGGCCGAGCTTCAGCGCGACGATCTGCGGCCCGAGTTCGAGCATCGCGTCGACGATCGCGTCGCGATCGTTCGCGCCGGTGAGCGCGGCGACGTCGTCCCAGCTCGGCAGGCAGATGTCGGTGTGGCACAGCGCTTCGCGGATCACCGCGCGGGCGCGCGCCAGCGGCCACAGCTTCAGGCGCAGGTTCGTGTCGAAGCTGATCAGCGCGCCGTTGCTGCGCGCGTGGACGATCGCCGCGAACGCCGCATCGCATGCGGCCGTGCTGATCGCCACGCTGATGCCCGACAGGTGCACGGCCTTCGCGGCGGCCAGCGCATCGAGCGGCAGGTCGGCCGCCGTATAGCGGCTCGCCGCGGAGCCCGCGCGCAGGTAGTCGAACTGATGGCCGTCAGGCCCATGCGTGACGAAGTAGACGCCGGTGGGCGCGCTGCGGTCGACGCGCACGTAGCGCGTGTCGACGTGCTCGTCTGCCCACATCCCGGCCAGCAGGCGGCCGAACGGATCGTCGCCGATCGCCGACACGAAGCCGGTCGACGCGCCCTGGCGCGCCGCGGCGATGCAGAAGTTCGACGTGTCGCCGCCGAAACCCTGCAGGAATTCCGGACGGCCCGGCTGCGACTGATTGAATTCGATCATCGCTTCGCCGAGCGCGAGTATCTCCGGAACCGCGGCGCTCATCGCCTAGACCTCGCCCCACAGATCGTGGCCGTCCGCGCCGGTGATCTTCACCGACACGAAATCGCCGACCTTGTAGCGCTTCGATGCCTTCGCCGCCGGCTCGACGTAGACGACGCCGTCGATCTCCGGCGCATCCGCCGCCGTGCGGCCGATGCCGCCCTCGTTGCCGACTTCGTCGATCAGCACCTTCAGCGTCTTGCCGACCTTGCGCTGCATGCGCCGCGCCGACACTTCCTCGGCCACTTCCATGAAGCGCGCGCGGCGCTCCTCGCGCACGTCGTCCGGCAGCGCGCCGTCGAGCTCGTTGGCGGTTGCGCCCTCGACCGGCGAATACGCGAAGCAGCCGACGCGGTCGAGCTCCGCTTCACGGATGAAGTCGAGCAGCGTTTCGAACTGCGCTTCCGTCTCGCCGGGGAAGCCGGCGATGAACGTGCTGCGGATGGTCAGGTCCGGACAGATCTCGCGCCACTTCTGCACGCGCTCGAGCACCTTCTCGGCGTTGGCCGGGCGCTTCATGCGCTTGAGCACGTCCGGATGCGCATGCTGGAACGGCACGTCGAGATACGGCAGCACGTGGCCCTTGAACGGGCCTTCGGCCATCAGCGGAATCACTTCGTCGACGCTCGGATACGGATACACGTAGTGCAGGCGCACCCACGCGCCGTACTGGGCGGCGAGTTCGCCGAGCGCGGCGACGAGGTCGGTCATGCGCGTCTTGATCGGCTTGCCGTTCCAGAAGCCCGTGCGGTACTTCACGTCGACGCCGTATGCGCTCGTATCCTGCGAGATCACGAGCAATTCCTTCACGCCCGACTTGAACAGGTTCTCGGCTTCGAGCATCACTTCGGCGACCGGACGCGACACGAGATCGCCGCGCATCGACGGGATGATGCAGAACGTGCAGCGGTGGTTGCAGCCTTCCGAGATCTTCAGATACGCGTAGTGGCGCGGCGTGAGCTTGATGCCGGCGGCCGGCACGAGATCGACGAACGGGTCGTGCGGCTTCGGCAGATGCGAATGCACGGCCTGCATCACTTCGCCGACCGCGTGCGGGCCGGTGACGGCGAGCACCTTCGGATGGACTTCCTCGATCAGGTTGGAGCCGCTCGCGCTCGACTTCGCGCCGAGGCAGCCGGTGACGATCACCTTGCCGTTCTCGGTCAGCGCCTCGCCGATCGCGTCGAGGCTTTCCTGCACGGCTTCGTCGATGAAACCGCAGGTGTTGACGACGACGAGATCGGCGCCGTCGTAGGTGCCGGAGATTTCATAACCTTCGGCGCGCAGCTGCGTGATGATTTGCTCGGAGTCGACGAGGGCTTTCGGACACCCGAGGGATACCATACCTATACGCGGTGCCGGCGAGTGAGCCGGCGAATTCTTTTGAGACATCTGGAGTGTGGGGCGTGGCAGCAAAAGCGAGAGTTTACAGCTATTTACGATTCAGTGACCCAAAACAAGCGGCCGGCGGTAGCGTCGACCGGCAGCTCGAGTACGCCGCCCGCTGGGCTGCCGACAACGCGATGGAGCTGGATGCGTCCCTATCACTACGGGACGAAGGACTATCTGCCTACCATCAGCGCCATGTGCGACAAGGCGCTCTGGGGGTGTTCCTGCGGGCAGTCGAAGATAGTCAAGTGCCGGCCGGCTCTGTGCTGATCGTTGAGGGTCTGGATCGCTTGAGCCGCGCTGAGCCACTGCAGGCGCAGGCGCAGCTCGCCCAAATCGTGAACGCCGGCATCACCGTCGTGACGGCCAGCGACGGACGCGAGTACAACCGCGAGCGCCTCAAGACGCAGCCGATGGATCTCGTATACAGCTTGCTGGTGATGATCCGAGCGCACGAGGAATCAGACACGAAGAGTAAGCGCGTGAAGGCAGCGATCCGGCGGCAGTGCCAAGGTTGGATCGCAGGCACGTGGCGCGCACCGATCCGCGTCGGAAAGGATCCGCATTGGGTGAGGGAAATGGAGGCCGACGGGTTCGAACTAGCCGAAGACCGGGCAGCCGCGGTACGCCTCGTCATCGAAATGTTCAAGCAGGGTCACGGTGCGGTCCGGATCGTGCGCGAACTCGCCGACCGCGGGCTCAAGATAACGGACAGCGGCCGTTCGGCGTCAAGCCATATCTACCGGCTACTGGCAAACCGGATGCTGATCGGCGAAAAGTCCGTCGAAGTGGATGGGGAAACGTTCCGGCTCGAGGGGTACTATCCGGCTCTGATCACGGCTGCCGAATTCGCGGATCTGAGGTACTTGGCCGAGCAGCGCGGTCGCCGCAAGGGCAAGGGCGAAATTCCCGGCGTCATCACGGGCCTGGGCATCACCTACTGCGGATACTGCGGCGCCGCAATCGTCGCGCAGAACCTCATGGGGCGCCGGCGTATGGCGGACGGGCGCCCCGCTCCGGGCCACCGCAGACTGCACTGCGTCACCTACAGCCAAGGCGCCGGATGCAAAGTTAGCAGAAGCTGCAGCGTCGTTCCGGTCGAACGTGCCCTGATGCTCTATTGCTCGGATCAGATAAATCTGACGCGCCTGATAGAAGGCAACCCTGGAAGTGTGTCGTTCCGTGCAGAATTGGCAAGCGCGCGCCAACGGGTCGCAGAGCTCGAAGCTCAAGTCCAGCGCGTCACTGACGCATTGCTATTCGATGACGGCGAGGCGCCGGCCGCCGTGTTGCGTCGCGTACGCGAGCTCGAAAGTCAGCTTACGAGCGAGCGCCGGACCGTCGACTCGTTCGAGCATCAGCTCACGGCATCAGCTTCGAATGTCGCTCCGGCCGCAGCGGAAGCTTGGCGGGAATTAGTGAACGGCGTCGAGCAGCTCGACTATGATGCTCGGATGCTGGCCCGCCAACTCGTCGCAGACACATTCTCAAAAATTGTCATCTTTCAATCGGGATTCCGACCGGACGACGACGATGGCGGCATTGGTGTAGTCCTCGTCGCAAAGCGAGGCACTACGCGACTGCTGAACGTTGACCGGAAAACGGGTGAATGGCGCGCCGCTGAAGAAATTGACGCCAAATTCTCCGAATCAATAAATTACTTTAGTTCATGACAAAATCATACGCCGTTCAGCCGCAGCGCATCGATATTCATCGCGACTTTATCAATTTACTGAGCGAACAAGAAATTTACAGTCTGACGTTGCTAGCACACATACATAATGAAATTACTACGCTTATGCGAATATTAACGCACACCATACCAAAGAAGGAGCAAACAAGCATCGAACGCGCAGGATCTTTCCAGATGATGCACCAGATTGCACGCCTGCTTTGTGGAAAAATTTACGAAGCCAAAGAAAAAATCTATCAAAAACAAGTTCAGGAATTTATTTCCAAATGGTGCATACCATTCGAAACCGAAAAAAGCGTTGCGTCTCTGAGCAAAGAATTCACAACCGCATTTAATCAAAGCAAGTGGTTACATCGTGCTCGCAATCGACATGCGATGCACTATCCAAAAATTGACGAATGGACAGATGCAATCGACTACACCAGCCAGAACAATTTCGAAATAATTGTTGGAAGCAATAAGCACGAGCTATTGTTTAGAACAGCAGATGTCGCGGCGTTCGCTGCATTCTCACTTGAAGTGGACGATACCGACGTCAGTAACGGCATTTCAAAAATGGCGGACGAGATAGGCCCGCTTGCACTGGCACTCTCTCAGCTGACAACTCAAGCGCTTGGTGGATTCGTCCAGGCCAGCCGCCTGTCCGATAAAAAACGAAGCTATGCAAGACACAAGGAAGGAAAGAAATTCAAAACGATAGAAATGGAGAGCTTCGAAATCCCATTCTTTTTTCACCTCAATGAATAGCGAATAATCTTGCGCGTCCGCAATAATGCTCGATGTCTCACCACAATAATTCGGCTGCCCGTCCCTTACGGTGCCGGCTCAGCGACTATCTCGTCGTCCGGATAAAGCTGCAACATAGCGCGCGCTGCCTCAAGGTTCGACGTCGTCAGCCACTCTTCCCAGTCGGCCGGCCGCAGGATCACGACCGACCGTTTTTCATCGCCGGGCCGGTGCATATGCTTCATGATTGGATGCTCATCACCATTCACCGTGATCATCGCCATAGTGTGCTGCTCGGTGCCACCCGGGTGCTGCAGCGTGCGCCAGATGCCGGCGACACACAGCGGCCGCCAGCGGGCCAGGCCGATCCGGTACCGGATATGTTTCCCCGTTTCCCAATTTGGCTCGTATATCCATTTTGCCGGAATCAGGCAGCGCCGACCGGCGCGCCACGCCGGCGCGTACAGCGGCGACTTGCCGAGGTTATCGTCCCGCACATTCATCGTGCTGCGCATGAGCGGCGGCTTGCGTCCCTGCTCCTTCGCCTTCTCGATGTTCGCCTTCTGCAGCGCGCGCGGCCAGAAGCCGAATCCGGCGATCAACGGTTTGAACTGCCCGTCGACGTAGCCGACGATCGGCGCGTCGTAATCCTGGTAGATCTCGGGCTTCCACGGCGTCCAGCGGTACAGGTCCCGAAAACTGTCGATCTTGAGTTCGCTCAGGCCCGGATCCTCGCCCGGCGCGACGTAGTTCGTGCACATCGCCGTCCCCAATTTGCTCGCATTGACCGCACCATCTTAGCGCGGGTTATACTGTACATCCATACAGTATTTTGAGGTGAATCGTGGAACCGCTCTGGGAGTACCGCTGGGAGTACGTGGACCTGTACTACGGTGCTATCGACTGCAAATTTTGGATGACGGATGAGGAAGCCGAACGCTGGCACGGCTACGGAAAGGAGGGAACGCGGCGTCTAGATGAGACGCGGAGGGATAGGCATTTGCAGCCAAAGGCTAGCGAGCAAGCCCTCTTGCATGCGTCTGATCCTAGGCGCGACGACCCACTTCCGGAATTTGCCTCGCCGTCTACTGGCACATTGCGGTGCTGGTGGAAAAACCCGGAGCAGGTCGACGGTGCAGATATACGCCGAATGGTGTTGGAAGTGATCGCACTTCGGAGGCTCCTAAGCGCGAGCGTCAAGGTAGCCTCCGAATCCCGCGACGTGTAGCTACTTCTTTTCGGGCTCAATACCCCAGCACTGTGCAGAACGACCGTCCTCCGGGATGGATTCCGGGTTGTACTTGCACTTGTTGATCGTATCCAAAGCGACTTTGTAGCGCTCGACAAGCGGGTCAGCGATGCTGGCAAGATGTGCGTCACGCACAGCTTGATCCGGGGTATTGCAGTCAGCGCCCATGTGCGGAGCGTCAGGCTTCGCAATTCCGCCGATCGGCGTCACAACGCCATCGACAGCGGCGCCATCGATCGCTTCATACAGCGCCTGCGACGCGGGCCAGTACGAAGTCACGACGGCATAGCCGTTGTCGTCGATGGTCCTGACCTCCTTGACTCCGGCGCACGATACGACCGGGCGGGCAGCGAAGATCACTCGCCCTTTGAGATATTCACGCGCGCCATACACCTGCAGGTCACGCTTGAACTGTTCCACCGCGGCGCGCCGCTCTGCCGAATCGATATAGCCCGACATATTGTCGAGCTCGAAGTACACGAGCGCCCACTCGCTGATATTGGTTTTCGAGTTTGCGATCTCGGCAAGAGTCGGCCCGACACCACCATTTTCGCTCATCACGACGTCATGCAGCGTCGAGCCATTGACGATGCCAGGATAAACCGCGATGTCTGCCCCACGCGCCTTAAGCGCGTCCTGCAACGCCGTGATGGTCGGTTGGACATCGCCAGTTGCGACCGCTGCTGATGCGGCGCTCGACGAGTCTACGGCGGCCGCCATCGCTCGGGCGCGCTGCGTCGCGACCAACGGCACGCCCGAATACTTAAGCCGAATCGCCGGGCCGGCCGAGGCCGACGTCGACGAGCTGTCACCACCTCCACAGGCCGATAGAGCAAGCCCGGTCAAGACTGCAGCAATCAGAGTTATTCTCATTGTGGTTCTCAGGTCAGAAATTGTTATATCCCCGGATCCTCGATTTTACATATCTATTACATATCCGCGAAATAGAAAGCCCGCGGCAAGCGCGGGCCAGATTTAAAACAGGCCAGCGGGCTCGGCCGCATCATCCCAACTGAAGATGATTAGCTCGTTCCGTTCGACGCTTCTATGCGAGCCGGCCACTGTGTACTGCAGCGGAACCGTCTCGATGTGAAATCCATCGAATACGCGACGGATTTCCTCATGGTCGTTCAGGCTTACGATAGCTCGCCCTTTGATGCATCGGAGCCTCTCCGCGATCCGCTCGTACTCTGCGAATGGGAAATCGACGCCGTAGCCGCGCGTTTCGAAATACGGCGGATCGAGATAAAACAACGTGTGCGGCCGGTCATAGCGATCCATGCAATCCGCCCAGTCCAGACGCTCGATGTATGCGCTAGCGAGGCGCAGGTGCGCTGCGGATAACTCTTCCTCGATTCGCAGCAAATTCAGACCCGGCGGCGCAGTGGTAGCCGTGCCAAACGTCTGCCCGTGCACAATCCCGCCAAAGCAGTTTTTCTGCAGGTAGTAGAACCGCGCCGCACGCTGGATGTCCGTGAGCGTTTCCGGCGTCGTCAGCTTCATCCACTCGAACACCTGCCGGCTGGTGAGTGCCCATTTGAACTGCCGCACGAACTCCTCGAGATGGTGCTGCACGACGCGATACAGATTCACCAGCTCGCCGTTGATGTCATTGATCACCTCGACCTTTGCCGGTGGGCGCATGAAATACAGAGCCGCCCCGCCAGCGAACACTTCGACGTAACAGTCGTGCGCCGGAAAGCGCGGGATGAGATGGTCTGCAAGGCGGCGCTTACCGCCGATCCACGGAATAATCGGATTTGCCATTGTGAAAGCCGTTCTTAAACTTGGTGTAGAATCCGGCCCGCCTACGTAGGTAAGCAGGGCCTTGGCCGATTCACTGGCTCGGACAGTGGAAAAGCGGCCGAGCGACGTGTTCCCGCACGCCACTCGGCCGCCCTGTTTCTAGTGCGGCACCGCGCCCGTCAGGGCGTCGTAGTCGCTTTCGCATTGCCGCCCGGCAATACCCCGCTCGTCAGCGATTCGCGCGAACTCTCCCGCAGCCTCGTCAGTCCGGCCGAACATGTCGGCAAGCAGATCGAGGGCGCCGCCGGCTGCCGCGCTTCCGGACGAAGCGGCGGCATCGCGCGCTCGCGCGACAAGCTCGACGACCTGCTTGCGCAGGCTGTTAGCAGCAGCATCGGCAGCGTCAGCAGCAGCGCGAGCCTGTTCACGTTGTTTCGCAGCATTTTCAGCATTCCCCTGTTGTTGACGCGCGATACGGTCGCTTTCGTCGCGCTCGCCGACGAGTTCGCGGATTCGCTGCGCCTGAGTTTCTACGGTGCGCGACTGGTCGGCGTCGCGATGGCCCTTGAAGTATCCCGCCGCGGAACCGATGACCACCGCCGCGACGATCGCGAGCCAAACCCGCGGATCGAACCAGGTCATAGCCCCTCCGAATACGTCGCGCTCGTCGCGCCGAACGATGCCGTCAGCACCTGTCGCCGCGGTTTCGTCCCGATCGGCGCGAGGCCGATATGCACCCACGTGCCCTCCTGGATCAACTGGTCGAATTCGATCGGCGACGCGCTGATCGCCCTGCAGATGTCGAGCGGTGCGCCGAATTTCGGACAGATGAAATCGGCAGCCAAGCCCGACAGATGCGCGCTGCTCGGAACGCCGCCGACCGCGCGATTGAGTGGCGCGGCGCGATAGCCCGAGGTGATGATCACGGGCCGCCCGCCAAGCACATCCCGCACGCGCTCGAGCGTTTCGGCCGTCCTGCGCAGGTTCGAAGTGACGGCAGCCGACGGTGTGTTATCGATGCCGCGCCGGCGCGCCGTATCGCTCGTGGTCAGCTCCTCGAGCGTGAAATGTGCTGTCAGATTGGTCATATTCACTTTTCCCCAAACATTCGTTTTGCGTTCCGGCGCAGCAGCACTTCGAGGTACTGCGACCCGACGATGCCCAGCGCACTACCGAGGCCGAGCAGTGCGATTGGCGGCAGATCCGGAATCTGCAGCAGCGCCAGACCCGCGACCATCGACGTCGCTGAACCGAGCACGGCGCGCCCGGCCACAAGCCGGAACGTCAACTGCTCGCTACCAACCAACACTTTCGCAATGCCAATCAGTCCACCCATGAGGATCAACTCCAGAATCGTCTTTTCGTGCTCTTGCATTACCGCTCCCCGTTTCCTGCCCCGTAAAAAGAAAGGCCGCCAAGTTGGCGGCCCATCACACAATCCCCGTCGCATCCAGCACCATGAAGCGCGAGTGCCACTGCTCTCGAAACCCAGACCAGTTCGGTTTCCGCCCCCCTCCGTACATTGTTGTGCCCCACGAAACCGTGTTTCCACTCACGCGAATCGAGCTAAGTTCGATGCCTGCAGGGTCATAGCTCCACGCTTGACGCACCGGATAAATCGCCGACACGATGACCGGGACGCCGTAACTGCGCGACTGCCACGGAGCACCCGGTGCGCCTAACGTATCCCACCCCGTCCCCGGCAGATACTCGTCGTAGATCACATCGAGCACGCGGAGAAATGGCCTCGACGAATCGGCAATCAATTCGGCATGCTCGCTAAAAACCTGTAGGCCGAAACTTCCGGCCACCGGCGGAACGCGATCGAACAGAAAGAAGTAGACCGTACACGGACTTTCGGTGATGAACGTGAGCGTATATGTATTGCCGCTTCGCAACGTGCGCCATACGGTGATGCCAACACCGTCCGACGCATACACGCCATACATCGGCCCGGCAGCAGAATTGAACGTGAACGCGACGTTCGCCAGCGTCGTATAGAACGGCTTCCCGGCATCGTTGAGAGCCAGCTGAAGCACGCCGGCCGTCGAGGCAGCCGCCATCGCCTGCACCATTTGATAGTTCGGTGTCGAGCCATCTATCTGATACAGCCCGGTATCGGTGAACGCCTGAAATCCCGCCGGCATCAATACACCCCAAAAACGATCCAACCCGGAACGCGGACATAGGCGTTCGAGCCACTAGTGTTCGCGCTGTACGACCAGCTGATACCGCCCGCGCTGATGGATACAACCGGTGACGGTTCGGCGCCCGATACGCGATAAAAAATTTGATCCGGCATAAACGCCCAAAACGGCTCCCCGCCGGACATATCGACCGCAACGCTGCCGTCATTGCCGCCCGTGTGCACGATCCCCGCGACCCGCCCCGCGCGCGACTGCGCATCCAGAATCGGTCGGCCTGCGCCATCGAAAATTTGAAGCCCTGCCGTCATCACCACATCCCCATGCGCACGCGAAGCACGCCATTTCCGTCATAGACGCGCACACTGCTACCATCGAGCACCAGTCGATTTCCGCTGCCGTTTGAAGCGTTGATCTCGAACCAGCCGCTCTTATCGAGCCGCCAGCCCTGCCGGCCCGCGATGTAGTTGTCGGACTGGATGTAGCTGCCGATCATCGCGTTCGTGATCCAGCCTGCACCGATGAGCGCCTGACGGATGAACACCTGACCGCCCTGCACAACGAACGGCACGATCATCGAACCGCCGTTGTTCGGGTCGACCACCGCGAATCGCTGCACCGACACCAGTACCTGTGATTCGACGATTCCGTTGTTGTTGTCGACGCCGATTCCGATGCCTGCGACATACGTGTGGCCGTCCGCCGTAATCTGCGTTTTGATCTGATACGAAGCGGCGACGCGCCCGTTCAGGTCCGCATATGACTGCGCAATGGTCTGCACGGCGGCCGCATTTTCGTTGGCCTTCGCCTGGACCGTCGTAATTTGCTGCGCCATCGCGCTATCGGCATCGACACGCGCCTGCGTTTCGGTTTGCACCGCCGCAGTCAACGTCCCTGCCGCGGACTGCAAACGCGCCGCTACCGTCTCGACGCTCTTGGCAACGGCCATGTCGCCTTCCGCGATCGCGGACTGCAACGACCAGACACCCGCGTACTGCGTTTCGTCGCCGGCATACTCTTCAGCATCACCGGCCATGAGAGGGGTAATCGACTCGATCGGCTCAAGCAGATCCTGCCCGAGCGAGCTCTTCCCGATCTGATTCCGGAAATAATCTTCGTACGCGTTCTCGTCTGTGGTCGGTTGCCCCTGCACGCCCGGTCCGGCCGCCGGATACCACGGCCCGACGTTTCCTGACGTGTCGACGAGCCGAGCCCAGAAATAAAACACCTGGCCGACCGCGAGCCCTTGCAGCGACGTCGAAGCCTGCGGATACGCGTAGTCCGACAGCTTGATCGCATCGTCGCGGCTCGGCGTGCGGCTGTACCAGATCTCCGTGCGCTGAGTATCGCCGGCCGTGCCGTCGCCTGGGAACGCCCAATCCAGATTGATCCCGAATACGACACCGGTGGCCTTAAGCGACGCAACCGCCGGCGGCGGCGTCGTTTTGCCGTTCAGCTGCGTTTCCGCGCTGATCGCCGGCAGCGACGTAACGCCCATCACGTTCTGCGCGCGCACGCGCGCCACATACCGCCCTTGATAGATCCCGGGCACCTCGACCTGCAGGCCGCCCGTACGCGGGACACTGATCCACTCACCGTTGTCCTTGCGCCATTCCGGCAGGTACGCCACAGCGTTATCCGCGGCGTCCCACGCGATCACCATCGTGGTTTTGGAGATCCCCTGATCGATGGCCGAGTACGTCGTTATACGCACGTTCGTCGCCGGTGCCTGCACCGATGGCGGGACGACAGTCACAGGCCGCTGCTGAATCTGTGCACCATCGTCGATCGCCGCGTACTTCCCCGGCTCGTGCATCATCGCCGTGATCGTGTACTCGATGCGTCCGTCGTCGTCGCCTTCCTGGATGCTCACGACGCGATAGAGCTGCGCGGCGACCTCCGCGTTCTCCAGCATCCACACCGCACCGGGCACCGGGTCAGCGTCGAATCGATCGACGAGTGTGAGCACGTCCCCATCGACCGACTTCACCGCACGGTACTGCGCAATGCCCGACGGCAGGATTGCCGTGAAGCGATCGCCGGGCGCCACGGTCGGCGCCTTGTCGAGCGTGACAACGTTCCCGGCCGCCGCGCGAATGCGCCCGCCAATGCGGCGACCAGCCTTTCGCGGATCAGCGATCGCGATCACCTGTCCCGGGCCGACCAGCACACCGTCCATCCCAACCTTGAACGTGACCGTACCCGACTCGTAGCGCGACGTCAGAAGAAGCCATCGCCCGAGCCGATGGGCCTGTGCCTGCGACGTGCAACCGAACGCCGTTACCTGCGTCTTGATGACGCCGTACCGGGCGATGCCGTCGTCGTCAGGCACGTACTCGACCGCCTGCTTGTACTGGTTCGACGGATCGTTGTAGCTGACAAGCGCGACCGTGTATCGCGTCTTGCGCTCACTGCCCACGTAGCGGAACGCCCCGTCGATTACGTTCGCCGCCGTGTAGACGTAGACTGGATCGGACGGCATGTCCGCGGAAGCGATCACCGCACCCGGCCCCCAGTACGAAATGCCGCGGAACACGCCGGCGATGTCCTGCAACACCTTGAACGCGTCGGCAGCGGACTGAATCACACAGTTGCACGTAAAGCGCGGCTCAACGCCGCCCTTTCCATTCGACACCATGACGTCGCAGTAGCGTGCGATCTCGTACAGCCCCCACTTGTCGATCATCGATGCGTCGACTGTCTTGCCGAGGCCGTAGCGATCATTCAGGAGCAGGTCGTAGAAAATCCACGCCGGGTTGTTCGTCCACGCCGGCTTGAACGTCCCGTCCCAAGCCCCCGAGTACGTGCGCGTCTCGGGATCGTAGTTCGACGGCACCCGAACGATCAGGCCGCGAACGTGGTACGACCGCACCGGAACCTGCGAGAACGATCGAGCATCGAACGTCATGCCGACGAGCGCCGTCATCGGATACCGCAACTTGCGGTCGATCACCTCCGTGATCGCCTCGACATTCACCGTGTCGGCAATCAGCGAGCTGTGCGCATTCGGCGTGATGCGGCGCACGCGCACCAACCAGCCGGTCGTGGCCCGAGGCAATTCGATGCGGTGCGAGCGCTCGTAAAGCGACGTCGTTTTGCCATCAAATGCCGACGACAGCACCTGCGCGTACGAGCCTCCGTCAACCGACAAGTCGATCGCGTATTCCACGCGATAGCCAAACACGCCGGCCGTCGGATCGCTCTTTTGCAGCGCCGGCACTCCGAAACGAATACGAACCGCCGACAGCTGCGTGTTTTGCACCTGCCGCACCCACGGCGCATCGGAGGTCAGCGGCACCCCTACGGCCGATTCGCGCTCGACCGCTGGAAAGCCAGGCATGAATTCCTGATCGAGCGTGCCGGTGCGAACGTCGACGCTGTAATTCTGGAAGTTGACCGAGCCGTCGGCATTCTGAATTGGCGTGCCATCGAAAGAGACCGACTGCATGCCCTTCGCCAGACCGACGATCGGCCCCTCGGAAATGACGTCGAGCACCTTCGCCCGCGCGATCGAGTGCAGGTTGTCCGGCGATTCACCGCCGCCACTACCTCCACCGCCACCACCCTTCGCGCCGCTAATATGCTTCGGCCCGGATTCCGCATAGATCTTTTTCACACCTGGTCCTCTGTGTAGATGCCCGAGCTGACAACCTTCGACCCGACGACCATCTCGCCGTACACGAGCGGCACGGGCTCACCCTGCGCCGCGCTGTTCACCGGCCCGTTGAAGTAGTACGAGGTACCGTTGTCGGCCGCACCGGCGAGGCCGGCCTGCTGCGGGCTGAGCATCTGCACGACTCCGCCAAGTGCCATTGACGCGCCAAGCCCCATCAGTTGAGCGCCCCACGGTTGCCCGTAGAACGATGCGACGGCGCCGACGACCATCAGGGCCGCACCGAGGATCGTCTGGAACAACCCACCGCTCTTGCTGCCGATGATCACCGGAGCAATTCGGATTGCGTCGCCGCCGACCGGCGCACTGAGATCGTCCTCAGTCAGGTTTCGGCGACCGTTGAACACCGCGAATGTCAGCCCGTTGTCGCGCGCGTCGAGCAGGAATTTCCGAAAGCCCGGTATCAGCACCGACAGCGCGCGCACGGCTTCCGCGGTCGACGAGACGGCCAGGCGATGCACGCGGCCGAATCGCGCGCCCGCAATCCCGTAAAGCCTCACCTCGCGCAACATTTCCGTCACTTCGCACCTCCGATGTGCCGCAGCACCGTCGCGCAGCTATCCCGCCACATAGAACCCCACACCGCGCGGCACGACAGCCGCCCGTACATGTGATGCGCGAACATGCCGTCACCGAGATACACGCCTGAGTGATTCGGCACGCCGTTTTTGCTCCGGACCTGCATCAGCAGCACATCGCCCGGCTCAAGCAGCGCGTCGCGGCCCATATCGAGAAATCCCGCGTCTTGGTAGTGCGCGATATACAGGTTCGAATATCCGTCCGCCCACCACCCATCCTTGCGCTCGAAATCCGGCAGCACGATTCCGCGTTCGGCGAGATACCAATCACGAACCAGCGAGTAACAGTCGAGCACGCCGTGCACGTATTCCCGCCCGTACAGCGGCGCGACGTACCCGCTCGGCCCGAACTCGCACCAGTCGTCGATGCCGATCAATCCGTCGGTCTGCACGCCGAGCGAGACGATCACCCACTGCGGGATGCCTGCGCGCTCACACATCGCGCGGTCCCCCATGCTCGGCTGAGCCGTTCCGTTCGGATGCGAATGGACGACCGCGAGAATCTCTCCCATGTCCTCCGCGGCCGCGTAAGCCTCGGCTGCAAGCGCGAATTGCTCGGTGGGCGCCGCCGCGATGTTGTGGCCCGGCACATACACATCGCCGGCAGCCGTACCGACGACGAACCCGCAGCACTCGCGGGGGTACTCGGCGAGCGCGTGTGTCGCGATCGCCTGCTTGATTCGTTCGTCCATAAAAAAACCCGCCGGTTGGCGGGTCCGTGAAAAGGGGATAGTCGACGGTCTAGGCGAGCGTATCGCACAAAAAACCGCCGTGCGGGAGCGGGTTGTTCACGCCATACCGGCATTCACACCCACTGATTTTCTGGCTGCAGCGGTCGAGCGCCGGATCGCTCACCGGCGTGTCGTTCTTGTCGAAGTACGCCGCGCCGGCATATCCGCACTCTGGCCCGCGATAGCGCCACTGGCACGTCCCGACGATCTGGCGCGCCGGCACCTGCTGCCCGCCGAAGTCGAGCGGCGACGACAGCGTGAACTCCACCTGCACGCCGGGCTGCTCGTCGCTCTTCTGCTCGATGCGCCACTGCTCGACCGGCCATTGCTCATCCGGATCCGCGGTCGGGTTTCCGTCGGGAAAATTCACCGCGTCGAGATACTTCGCCAGCGTGCGCCGACGGAACACCTTCGCGCCCACGAGGTCGTCGAGCGCAACGCACAGCGCCGTAATCGTGCCGTTGATGTCGCCCACCGTCAGCGTTGGCGCCGGTTGCCTGGCGTCCGACGTCCGCTCGAAGCCGGCAGCCTGAATCGGCCACGGCTTGTACTCGTTGCCCTGCCACCAGACAGACGTTGACTGAAGATGCCCGTGAAAGCGCAGCATGTCGCCACCGACTGCAGTGCAATCGACTTCGAAAACTTCGACCCGTGCGCCAGGATCAAGCCTCTGGATGTCGGCCGCGATCATCACAGCGACTCCAGTTTTTCGAGACGAGTCAAGATTGATTCAATGATCACGTCATGCTCCTGGACGGCAGCACCTAAGCGAGGAACGATTTTCGAATAGTCCACTGCCTGCGGAGAGATTTCCTGAACTACATCAATCACATCTCCCGGCTCAACCGGAGTTGGAACCGTGATGATCTGCTTTTTAATCTCCGGCTCACCATCGCTGGCATATCCCACGACAACATCAACCCACTTCTGTGTTACCGGGAGAAAGCCATCACGATATACCGGATGCCACGCCCCCATCGCGTCCTTTTCCCCGGTCACCGCCTCAGGTATTACTTCTTGAAGCTCATGTGCGATAACATAATCGTGGAGAACGCCAGGCGCACCCACAAACTCGCCAGTATAGAACTTAATCCTGCGGATGGATTCACGCGCCCTCGAAATCGGGAAATAATTGGCTTTCAAGCGATAATCAGAAGTGGTGTTGTAAGCCGTGGTACTACCGCTAACCGAAATAGAACCAGACACACCGCCACCAAATGCCCCGAATACAACTGGGTTATTGGCACTTGAACTTGGAATGAATACCAGGCCGCCCCCCTGGTTTGAGCCGAAGTTTTTGACAGTAATCTTGTCTACATTTCCAGTATCGCCGACTGTGAATGAAGCGCGAGCGTAAGCAGCCCCGGTATCGAATACCGAAAAATTTACCGCGTTGCCCGCGCCATTAACAAAATCTGTAGAAAACGTGTTTGTAATGCTCCGAATAGATGGAGCATATCCGTTAGCGTTCAACACGAGCGATGGGCTGACATTGGATGCCTGTGCAAGAGTTACAGTTGAACCAAACGTCTTTGCCGCCGCAAATGTTTGATTTGTATTGAGAGTGGCTGGCTGGGCTAAGTTTCCAGTATCCCACGGTGTATTTCCTGCGAACGTGGGGCGCAATGTAAACACAGCCAGCCCCGCCACGCTCAACGTACCCCCCACCATCTCATTGCCGTTAACGGTGCAGTTTCCGTTGACCACTTCGTTGTCGCTGTTAGTACGACCACGCATCAGTACTCGCCACGTGCTAGCGCCGTCCGCATCAAGAGCCACCGCTTCGCCCGGATTTAGCCCCGATATTGACACTGTATCGCCGGAACCGTCGCCGGGCGCTAACAGCACGCGCTTTACCCCGACGTTGACGAGCCACACGATCGAATCTGGTTCGCACTGGGATACCTTGCGGAGCTTGATCGTACCGCCGACAGCAATATTGATGCTGACCCTTCGACCAATATGCTCCTCGCCGAGCGTCTGTGATGCAGTGATCATCGGAGCCGATACGAGCGCCGACTGCCGATCGAGCACGTCAACGTTCGCATTTGCCTTCGAATTAGCGACGCGAACGGGATCGCCGTCGCTGCCCTTGGGCGGCGTCCCGAGAATTACTTTCTGAAGCTTTGCCATGAGATTCCTTACGGCGAAAACGTCTGCTCAAACTGCGCCGTGATCGTGTACACGTTGCCGTTCTTTACCGGCTCCGTGTACTTCTCACACACGAATCGTCCCTGCGGTCGAAGCGGCGGCGTCCAGAAAAACGACACGGCGCCGGCATGCACATCAAGGAACTCGAGAATTGCGGAAATCATCTCGGCTTTCCCTACGAATCGAAGGTTGTACGACGGCACCCGGTTGTTTAGGCCGTCGGCCGCGCGTTGCGTATACCCGTCGCCGAAAGCGGCTTTGCGCACACGCAGCGTCGTATCGCCGCCAAAGCCTTCAACCGTCGGTGACCAAATAAACGTATCGGTCATCACCCCATCCCATTTTTCATTTTCCAGAGCGATCCGCCTTGACGACTCTCGGCCGCCACCAATCCGCGCAACATCTGCGTTAGCAGCTTCACGAACTCCGCGCTCGCCATCATCTGCGCCGCGTTGCCAGTGCCGCCCTCGATCGTCACCGGAATATTCAGCTCGACTCCCGCGCCCGGTGCGCCGAGCGCGCCACCGACGGCTGCCCCACCACCGACCAGACCGCCGTTCGCAAACTTCGCGAAGCCGAGATCCTGTCCGCTGTTGATCGCCTCGAGCAGTCGAAGCACACCAGGCTTGCGCACCGCAGCGGCCTTCACCACGAATTCCTCGTTGGAGAGCCACGCCGGAATGCTGTCGCTCGTCGACGTGCCCGGCCCAGTGACCCGCCCGCCCGTCGCAAGGTGGAAGCCGTACGCGTTACCGCCGGTCGCTCCTGCCATGTCCGACAGACCGCCGGCCACACCACCGAGCAATGACGCAGAACTGAATCCGCCCCCGCTGGCTGCGCCAAGCCCAAGCGCGGACCCGAGCGCACTGAACACCGGAGCCATCGCAGCGCGCGCGGCAAAGCGCGCAAGGTCCGTGATCATGCTGTTGACCAGCCCGCGAAAATCCAGCTTGCCGGTCGACACGAACGAGGTGAGCGCGTCCTCCATGCTGCGGAACGAACTCGTAAACGCTTCCTCCGCGCGACCAGCCGCGTTCTCCGCAGATTCCTGATACAGCGCCACTGCACGGCTCGCGCCGACGCGCCAGTCGCGCTGCACCGCGAGACGCTGCTCGACATACCCACGTTCGCGCTCGACCTGATCAGCCTCGGCCCGGTTGATGCGGTCGATCTCAGCCAGGTACTCCGGCGAGCCGAGCGTGCCGTCCTTCCGCGCGCCCTTCGTGAAGTCGTCTCGCCGGCGCCGGAATTCGTCGCCGACGCGGCTCGTCGCCTGGTTGAGCTCGCGCGCGTTGTCGCCCATCGGCATCGCGGCAAGCTCGCGCGCGACTTCGCGCTGCCGCTCGGTCGCATAGTCCGCCAGCTCCGCGTCGATCTGCGCGCTGCGCTCCTTCAGCTTGTTGATCGCTTCGTGATAGCGAACCTCTTTCTCCAGCTGCACCGCGCGGTCGTATGCCGCGCGAATTGCAGCCTGGTCACGAATCAGGCTCTTGTCGCCGTCGGTCAGCTTCGTGCGCTTCGCGGCCAAGTCGGTCAGCTTCTGGTCGAACCCGATCCGATCCTTCTCCGACTGCGTGAGCTTGTCGGTTGCGACCGCCTCGACGCGCAGCTGCGCAATACGCTGCGCGATGTTGTCGAGCATGCGCTGGCTTTCCGGCTCGGCACGCGACCCGCCGGCCCGGGTTTTGTGCGCGAGCGCCGGCGCGTTGACGCCGATGCGAGCGACCTGGTCGGCCGATTCCGACACCGTGTCGTCGAACGCCTTTTTGCCGCGCGCAGCGGCGGCCGCGAGCGCAGCGTCAGCGTTGAACCCGAATTTCTCGAATTTCTTGCTGACGAGATCCGCCTGAAATTCCGCCAATGCCGCGGCGACGACCATCTGCTGATTCATCAGCGCGAGCTCGCGCGTCAGATTGTCGATGTTCCGCCGCGCGCCGGCCTCGGCCTTAGCATCTTTGTCCTGTATCGCTTTTTCGAGCGATTTGTATGCGTCCGCGCGCCCAGCGATCAAGCCTGCCTGCCGCGCCTCTGCAGTATTCGCGCCCTTCGTTTTTGCTTCGTATTCGGCGCGTTGCTGCGCGGTCATACCGATAACGTCGGAGGCCTCTTTCAGCTTTTCGACGTACTTGTTCCAGGCCTCGGCCGCCATGCCGCCGGCGAAGAAATTGTTCTCTTCGGTGAGCAGTCGAATACCGTCGGCCGCACCGCGCGCAGCAGCATCCATCGCGGCGAGCGTGCGCGTGCCCTTATCAGCTGCGGCGCCAGCCGTGTCAATCGCCGACGCAGCCTGCACCAGCTCGGCGCGAAGTTCATCACCGCCCTTCGTTGCATCGACGAACACGCCGACCAGCGCCGCCAGCTCACGCGACTTCTCGTCGACGCCGAGATTTTCGGTCTTGATCCGGTTCAGCCCTTCGATGAACCGATCGAGCGCAACCTGATTCTCGTCCGTGATGATCGGCGCGCTATCGCCAATGCCCGGAACGATGACGCTCTGGGATGCGCGCGCCGCGAGCCCCGCGTACGCGTCCGATACGTCGCTGCGCGCCGACGCCTGCGCCTGCTTCGCCCGATTGCGCTCGACCTCCTGCAGCAACGGCGACAGCTGCCGATACTTCTCGATGATCTGGTCGAGCGGCGCCTGCATGTCGATCAGGCTCGATGTCGCGCTGCTCGCGTGATCGCGGAATACCAGCCAGTTCACCGCAGCGCCGAGCGCCACCGTGCCAACCGTCGCGATGATGCCGGGCAGGCCACCCATCACCGATAGCAGGCCGGACCCCACTGTGCGCATCAGCGAGCCGGCGCGCGCGGCCGCAGTCTGCGCCACCGCCGCGCGCTCGGTCGCTGCAGCGAGGCCCGCCGTCGCGGCCGTCGCCCCGCGCTCGGCCCGCTCGCGGGCCTGCGTCGCCGCTGCGACCTCGCGTTCGGCGACCGCAAGCCCCTTCTCGGTTTCGGCTAGCGCCGCCGCGTAGCGTGTCTGGTCGACCGTACCCTTTGCCGCTGCAGCCTCCAGTGCCACGCGGCGCTGCTGCGCCAGCGCGAGCGATGCCTCGGCCCGCTCGAGTTCGCCCTGTGCAACTGCAGTCTCGCGCGCGATCAACGCCGCGTACGGCGTACCGGCGATCCGCGTGCCGATCTCCTGGCTGTTCGCCAGATTCGAGCGCGCTGTCGCGACCTGCGCCACGGCGCTAGCCTCGATCGCACGCGCCTCGGCGAGCTTCGCCTGCGTGTACTGGATCGAACCGGCCGTCAGCGCTGACTGCATCGCGAGGCTTTCGCGCATCGCACGCATGCCGGCCAGTTCGGCCGCAGCGGCGACCTCTGCCGCCTGCGCGTTCTGCAGCTTCGCTGCCGCCGCGTCGCGGTCGCTCTGCGCCTTCGTGATCGTGACGAGCGCAGCAGCGTTTTCCGCCTGCGCCTTCGCGAGCAGCGCCTGCCGCTCCGCGTTCCACGCGATGGCCGACTTGCTGACGGCCACCGTGGTCTGCGCAAAATACACGCCAAGCCGACCGGCCGCGAGCGACGCGCTAATCGAGACAATCGCGTCGAGGTGATCGGCAACGTAGACCACGCTCTGGGCGAGCTTGGCGCTCGCACCCGTCGCGTCGTTCGCGCGTCCGACATACGCGATGATCTCGGTTTGCAGGCGCGTCATCGCCTGCCCGACGGTCATGTCGACCTTACCGAACAGCGCGTCGGTGCTCGATCCGGCATTCTTCAGCGCGTCGATCAGGCTCTCGACGGTCAGCTTGCCGTCCTCCGCCAGCGCCTTCAGCTCGGACGTGCCCTTGCCCATCCCGCGCGCGATCGCGTCGGCAACGCCCGGCAGTTCCTCGAGCACACTCTTTAGATCCTGCCCGCGCAGCTGGCCGGACGCGAACGCCTGCCCCAACTGCACGATACCGAGGCGCGCCGTGTCGGCAGACACGCCCGACAGCGCAACCGCCTTGCTGATTGTTTCGACCAGCGGGCCGACCTGCTTAATCGACAGGCCGAGGTGCGATGTGTTGTTCGCGATCCGCTGATACAGCTCGGCCGTCGCGTCGAGCGGCTGACGGGTCGACTGTGCGATCCGCAGTACGTCGCCTTGCGCAATGGCGAAATCGATCTGATCCCGCGTAACGATCTTGAGCCGGTTGCTCAGGTTCGTCCATTCGTCGGCATACTCGATCAGCTGGTGCACGCCGAACGCTGCGGATGCAGCCTGCGCATATGCCGTCAGCGATCCGCGCGCGGCCTCGATCGCTCGCACCGTCACCTGCACGCTCGACGCGTTGGACGCGAACGCCGCATCAGCGGCCCGCCCCCCATCCCGGACCGCGTTGAAATAGCCGCTGGCCGTCGACCCAAGCTGCTGCATGCGTCGATCGTATTGGGTCGTATTCGCGGTAACGCTGACGATCAGCTCGCGGAGACTCGTTCCCATATTTCCTATCCGCCTACTTTACCAATCTCATTAGGCCTGCGAAGAAAGGATCGTCGGCGACCTCCTGAGCCTCTGCCGATTCCCCTGACCAGTTCGGCATCATGTCGGCCACCTTGACCTTCGCACCTTGCGCCTGGAATACGGCCGACGCGACCATCGCGGCATGAAGGTCGTAACGATCATCGGCGATCGGTGACTCGGCATCGAACGCCTGCCACAAGGCGAACTCCGCCGTCGACATGTCCGCGCGCAGCTCGGCAAGCGTCCTGCCGAGCCGCAATGCCAGCGTCAGTTCGAGTCGGAGATCAGGGTTTCGGCGGAGGCTTTTTTTGCATCGTCCTCCGCGTCGGCTTTCATGTTGCCGAGCTCGAGCGCCGTGTTGACGATACGTTCGTGCGCGGATCCGAACGCCGACGCCACGTCCCGTGCGTCTCCGTCCTCGAATTCGCGACGCCAGCCAGCCGCCGTTTCGACATAGAGCACGCGAACGAAGAGGCGCGCCGAGGCGAGCACGTGCTCGTCCGGGCGGACTCGCGCATACTTGGCGCGGGCCGTTTCTTCGTCGTCGCCCGGCTCGACGCCGGCAGCGAGGCGCAGCGGCTCGAGCCAGAATGCGCGGTCGGCAAGCAACGGTTCGCGCACCGCAATCGTCACGTCGCCCCATTCCGGCATCGACACCATCTGGTGTCGCCAGCCGGTCAACGGATTGAGAATCGCCGCACGCAGCGCGCCGGCGACCGTCGGGGTTTTCGTCATCACTCTTTCCTTACGTTTTCAGATCGATTAACCCGCCGGTACGACCGGCGGCGGCACTTCCTTCGGCGCGCCGCTGACACGGACGCTGTAGGTCGACGTCACGATGCCATCGACGCCGGCGGACCAGGTGTACTGGCGTACCATGCCGATGAACAGGAATTGAGACTTGTCGCGAAACGTCACGCGGAACACGTATTTGTCGCCAGTGCCGCGCGCAGCGCGCAGGATGACCTGGCCGGCGTCGTCCGACGAATAGTTGCCGTCGACCGAAAACTCGCCCGGATCGGGCAGGCCGAGCTCGGATTCTTTCTCGTCGCTGGCGAGCGTCGTCGCGTCGATTTCCGACGATTGCCCGCCTTGCCAGTTGATCGTCTTGCTCGTCGTGTTGAGATCGACGAATACGAGCGCCTCGTCGTCGAGGTTCGACGACGACGTTTTCGAGATCTCGACCTTCGTACCTTGCGCCTTGATGCGCTTGCTCTTCTCGGCCATAAGCCCCTCACAAAAAAGAAAGACCCGCTCGAGGCGGGCCGTACACACAGCGGATTCCGTCAGAATTCAACGGATATTTCGAGGCTCACCCGAAAATCACCGGAATCGCTCGAATAGTCGTCCGGCAGGTCGTTCACCCCGCCGACGGAAAACTGCTCAGCCGCATACGCACGATCGATCACCTTGTCGGCGAGCGCGTCGGCGTCCGTGTACGTGCTGGCGTAGACGTCGACCTGGAACACACCCGATTTGCCGCCGGTCGCACCGCCCATCGCCATGTCCCGCGCGCCGCTCACTCGCGATACCACGTAGTACGGCGATTTCGCTGCTGCTGCTGCGGCGCCGACATAGCCCTTCGCGGCTCCAACCGTGCCGATCGCGTTGCGGATAACGAGGGCGCTCACCGGCCACCCCCGATCACTGCGTCGATCGCGCGCGCGATCTCAGTGCGAATCGCACCCTCGGCTTGGCCGATCGAGGCGTCGAACGCCGGACGCGCGAACGGTTGCGCCCGCATATGCTGCGTGCCGAGCTCGATGAAGCGCCAGTAATACGCATTGCTGGGCGAATCGCCCTTGCCCTTCGTCCGCACGCGCACACCCGCCGTCGCGACACCGGGCGCGTCCTTCTGGCGAAGCGCAGCTGACACGATGTTTCGTCGCAGCTTTCCCGTTTTCTTCGGCGCGCGTGCGCGTGCCTCGTCGCGAATGACCTTCGCCCCCGCCACGGTCGCGCGCCGCAATGCTTTCGTTGACTGCGCTTTCGCCAGCTTCTCGAAATCCGCACGCAGGTCGCCCAGCCCCAGAATCTGCACGCTAGACATATTTCTCCCCGTTCTTGACGGTCAGATCGATGTAGCCCTTCGCGCGGTTAGGCAACGCGGCCACGATGTCGTACAGCGCGCCGAGATAGCGCATGCGCATCTCGGCGTCGACGTCGCGACGGAAGCGAATACGAAAGCTCGCGACAGCCGCACTACGCACGGCGCCCGAAACAACGTGCTCGATACCATTCACGAACCGAACATCGGCCCAAACCCGGGCATGAAGCTCCCAGGCATCCGGCAGCGGCTCGTCGTTCTCGTTCGTCGCGCCGGTACGCCGCTCGATCTCGATCCGTTCCGTAAATTTTCCTGCTTCCATCGCTCACACCGTATAGAACCGATCGGACGAAATCAGCCACGTCACGGCATGCGGCAACTCACCCGTTGACGGCCCGGACGACTCGCGATGCGCGTACCATTCGCCGATCAGCAACAGCATCGCGTGCTCGTGAGCATCGTCGACCACCAGGCCGGACGGATCGTCGGCCGCGGCAAGCGCTTCCGGCGTGTCGTACAGCTTGCGCTTCAGGTACTTCTCGATCCCGATCCGAGCTGCCCCGATGTAGCCCTCGATCAGCGCATCCTCTTCGTCGTCGTCCACGCGACACTGCAGCTTCGCCCTCGCCAGATCGATCACGATTCCCGCCCCTTCGTCGCGCGCTCGGGGACACGGTTTTCACCGGGCATCAGGCGCGCCGCGCTCGGCGCGTGCCGGGGCCGCGGCAGGCGCCCGCGAGCGTCACGCGGGCCCGGTACATGCGCGGCCCGGAACAGTTCACGCTTTTGCATCATCCCTCCCTCGCTCGTAGATGCGGCCGGACACGCCGGCCGCTCGCTGCTGGATGAATTACGCACCGCCGGCCGCGGCCGCATCGACCTTGAGCAACTTCAGCGCATTGCTGTCGACAACACCGCCACCGACGCGCTTCGTGGTGTAAAACTGCACGTACGGCTTGTTCGTGTACGGATCGCGCAGGACGCGGATGCCGATGCGGTCCACGATCTGATAGCCGCGCTTGAAGTCGCCGAACGCGATCGGATACGCGCCGGCCGCGATATCCGGCATGTCGTCGTTCTCAACAGCCGAATAGCCGAGCAGCTTGTCCGGCTCCCCCGCCTGCAGGCCGGGCTGCCACAGGTAGTCGCCACGCTCGTCCTTCAGCTTGCGGACAGCCGCGACCGACAGCCCGTTCAGCATGAACGTTGCGTTTTTGCGGTAACCGCGTTTCAGCGAGTACACCAGGTCGAGCAGACCGTCGCCCCCGATCGCCGCCGCCGCGCCGGACCCGACGAATTGCAGCGTGCCGAACGCCCGCTTGTCGTCACGCTTGTTGTCGACGTCGTACGCGAGAAAGCCTTTCGGTTTCTTTTCCCCATCGCCGCCGGTGAATGCGGCGTTTTCCTGTTCGGTGAATTCCTTCACCACTTCGGACGAGATCCATGCCTCGACATCGAAAAACAGATCGTCGAGCGATCGCTGGGTCGCTGCCGGATTCGCGTAGATCTCGCCGAAGTACGACGCGATCGCGGCGAGTTTGGAATTCGTCGTGCCCGGCCGCTGCTCCGTTTCGCCGACCCATCCGGAGCCCGTACCACCGAGGTTCACGATCTTCTTGTAGTCCTCGGTGCTGACGGTGATGACGTCCGCGACTTCACGCATCGGCGTTTCACGGCCGAGCAGCTGCAGGATGTTGCGATCGACTTCCTGCGGCACCGCGATCCCACCGTCGGCGTCGCTGCCGGTGTTGACCGCCTTTTCGCGCAGCTCGTGCTCGTTCGCGCCCTTGCGCACGAAGCCGACGAACGCCGTTTTGTATTCCGGATCGTCTTCACCGCCAACGCCCGGCAGATCGATACGATTGCGTTTCGTCTCGACGTCCTTCAGCGCGCTCTTCAGCTCGTCGAGCGCCGTGTTGATGCTCGCGAGCTTCGCGTCGTAGTCGCTGCCCGTGCCGCCCTTCTCGAGTACCGCGATGCGTGCGTCGTTCTGCTTCTTGAACTCTTCCCACGCCTGGCCCTGCTGCTGGACCAGCTCCTTGATTTCGCGCAATGCTTCCATGTAATGCCCCTTGTGAATTAAACGAGCGCCGTGCCGCGCGCCAAAATTGCCGACTTCAAATCAGCCAGCCCATCCGGATCGACGTCGCCGCGACCGTCGAGCGCCCGGTATCCCTTCGAGATCAGGATTCCCGCCTGCTTCTCGCTGAACCCCATATCGCGCAGCATCGATTCGAACGTGCGCGCATCGGGAAGCGTGCCCGCCGCAAGCGCGCTCTTCACGGTCTGCACGCGGGCGTCGTCGTTTGCGGGAAACGTCACGGGCGACACCTCCCACAGATTGATCTCGCTCAGGAGGAATGCACCCTTTCCGCTGTCGTACGTGTAACCGCCTTCTGCCAGCGAGTATCCGATCGACAGACCAGAGATCGAACCGGCCTTCATGTGCGCATGCGCACGCTTCGCGAGCGGATCGTCGTCAACCAGCAGCCTGCCGGCGACAAACAGGCCGTACTGGTCTTCGTGCATCGCCGTGTACACGCCGATGGGTTCGGACGCCTGGTGCTGCCAGAGCATCGCCGGCATGCGCCCCTTCGCCGCCCACGCGGACAGGCTTTTCGTGAATGCGCCCGGCTGCACGATGTCGCCGTACGAGTCGATCACGTTGAACACCGAGCCGTATCCCTCGAACTCGCCCGTATCCTTCACGGCCTTGATTTCAAAGCCGCAGTCCATTCGTTTAACCAGCATTGCCCTTGTCCTTTCCGGCCTCGCCGTTGACCGCCATATTTACGGGCGTGAGGTACACGTCGCCCCCTTCACGCGGATTCATGTCTTCGAGCGCGCGAATCTCGTTCGCGCTGAGCGCGCCGCATTGCTGCAGCCGCATGTAGAACGCGGCACGCGTTTGCATGTCGCCGCGCAGTAACGCATTCAGGTTGAAGCGCGCGTAGTGGTCGGCCTGGTCCTTCTGGCTCATCAGTGACACGAGGTATCGCTGTTCGATCTTCACCACGTACGGCACGATGCAGTCGATAACGAAATCGAGGCTCTGCTGCTCGATATTCGTGAACGTCGCCCGCTCGAGGTCACCGATCTTGTGCGGCGGCACGCGGTAGAGCCCGCAAATCTCGGAGCGCTGCATCTTGCGACCGTCGATCCATTGGACGTCCGCGGCGCTCATCGCCACCGGCTGAAATTTCAGCCCGGCCTCGAGGATCGCGACCTTCCACGCGTTTTCGTCACCGCTATACGTCCGCTCCCAATCGGTGCGGATGCGCTTGTACGCGTCATCCTTCAGCGCGCCATCGGTCGACAGCACGCCAGACAGCCGAGTGCCTTGCTTGAACCAGCGTGCCCCTTGCCGCTCGGCGGCAATACCCAGCCCGATCGCATCCCGGTTTTGCTGAATCGGATTGAGGCCAACCAAACCGTCACGCGAAAAGAGCCGGATGTGCAGCACGTCCGAAGCGGGCAGCGTTCGCGTCGTGCCGTTCGGGAACGTCACCTGATAGGTGACGCTCCAGTTCTCGTCGAGCTTCGGCAAAACGCAGGCGGCCCGCATCGGCAGCAGCTCACGCAGTTCGCCGCGCACTATGTTTTTCCATGCGTAGAAATTGCCGTCCTGCGCGAGGGACATGCCGACCAGCTCGTGCCACTCGGCGGCCGTCATGAACTCGTTCGGCGCGACACGGAGAATGCGGTCGAGCGGATGGTTCGGAACGTCAACGCGGCTGTCACCGACACGTCGCTTGAGCGTCACCGGCATCAGTCCGATCGATTCGGCGATCACGCGGACGCACGAAAACACCGTGGTGAAGCGCATGGCCGTTTCAGGCGAAACGTTCACGCCCGTGACCGATTCGTACGACAGCCCAAGCATGTCGGCCAGCGCCTGCGGCGAGTCGACGATCGAAGGATTCGCGCTTTTTGCGAGAAATCCCATCACGCCACCTCGCGCGCCACTACGGCCTCGGACGTCAACACATCGAAATCGATGCCCGGCCCAAGCACGACCACACGAACATCACGTGGAAACGCCGCCGCAAATTGCCGCTCGAGGATGGCGCGCAACTCGTTCGACGGCTCCGCACTACAACGAACAACAACAATGTCGCCGTCTTCCAGCTGCAGTGCGCCGTCGTCCCCAACGGGCTGACGCTGCACGATGCGTAACGGCGGACGCGGGCGCGACAATGCCTCCAGCGCGCGCCGGATACGGTTGAAAATTTCACGCATTACAGACTCCTGAGGCCGCGCTCCGCGTACGGATCGTTCGGCGATTCATGCAACAGCGCGCGACTGAGCGCACCGCAGGTCGCGACGATCGGATCGATACGACCGCTGGATCGCTTTTTGTCCGGCTTAATGTTTTCGTTACCGTCGATGTAGAGGGCAACGTTTTGTGCGCACCATCGATACACTGGATTACCGCCGTGCCGCCATTTCTTGCCGTACACAAGCCGCTCGAGCAATTTCGCGCCTGGCGACAGGCCGGCGACGCTCTGCGGCACCTGCACCATCGGGACGTCTTCCTCGATCAGCTCGTTCGCGAGGTGCGTTGCGTTCCACACGTCGAAGCCGCACTCAACCAGCTCGTACGTGTCGCGGGCCTCGATCACCGCCTCGCGCACGACGTTGAAGTCGAGCACGTCACCCTCGGTAACGGTCAGCCACCCCTCGCGCTCCCATTTCGCATAGGGCGCCATGTCGCTGCGTGACTGTCCGTCGACCTTGGCGCGCGGCACGAAGCAATGAGCGATGACGAACCACTCGTCATCGTCGTCCATCGGCGGAAATACGAGTACGAGCGCCGTAATATCGGTCGTGCTCGCAAGGTCAAGGCTCGCGAAGCAGCGCCGGCCGCGCAGCTGGCGCGGATCGAATTCTTCCCCGCCCTCGTCCCATACGTTGACGTCGAACCACGTGAGAGCGGAACTCACCCACACGTTCAAGTCTTTCGTCAGAAAATTCGCCTTCGCACTCGGCAATTCCCGCGCCTTCGTCGACTGCGCGATCATGTAATCGGCAGTCTTCGCGCTGCCGAGGCTCGGATTCGACTTGATCCATACCTTCGGATCGAACGGATCGTCACCGACGTCGAGCGTGAAAATGAAGCCAAAAAACGCGTCGTCCGTTTTCTGTCCGCGGAGGATCGCGACGAGATAGCCGCGGATCTCGGTACAGATTCCGTCGAGAATGTAGCCGGCCGTCGTGATCGCGATCAGCAGCGGTTGAAGCCGCGCGCCGAACGCTGACTCCATCACGTCCCACACCTCGCGCGTCGGATGCGCGTGCAGCTCGTCGACGACGCAAACCGACGGGTTCAGACCGTCGAGCGATTCGGCGTTTGCAGGCAGCGGCTTGAACACGCCGCTGCCGACCGCGATGCGCTCCTGGTTCGCGCCGTCGTAGATGCGCACGACCTTCGCGAATTTCTTCGACCGCCGGTGCCGACGCTTGTAGTTGTCGAGCGCCGGCTTGAACACGCTCATTGCCTGCTCGCGCGTCGTCGCGATGGTGTACACCTCCGGGCCGATCTCCCTGTCCATCAGAAACAGGTAGTCGGCCAGGCCGGCTTTCCATGTCGATTTACCGTTTTTCCGCGCGACTTCCTCGTACCCGACGCGGAACCGACGCAGGCCAGAACCGGCCCGGCGCCAACCGATCAGCACCGCCGTGAAGAACAACTGCCACGGATCGAGCGTCAAGCACTGGCCCGCGAGCGCGCCCTTGATGTGAAAGAACGTCGACTCGATGTAGTTGACGCAGTGCCAGGCGTGGGCGGGACTGAACACCAGCCCACGCGCCGGCCCGTCGACCAGATCCTCGTAATGCCGCAGCACCGCGAGAAACACGAATTCGCCGACAACGATCTCGCCGCGCAGCACCGGGAGGCCGTACTCGACGTCCCACCGCTGCAGCTCGCCCGGCGTCAGACGTGCAAGGCGCTCGGATGGGACTGTGCGTGTCCCGTCAGTTGATCGAACAAATCGTCCTGAGGATTCTCGTCCTGCATCTTCGATTTCGCGATCAGCATCGACGGCAGCGTCAAACATGCTTCCGGCAGACACTTGAGCAACCCCTCTTTCAACGCCTTCGCCGCGTAGTACAGCTGGTGCGGCTGCGTGTGACCGTTCGGCGTCGTCGTCATGAACGACCCGTTGTTAATCCGCTCGTAGTCGCGCAGCTGCACCTCGGTTTTGACCCAGCGCACGAAGTCTGTACAAACGATCGCGAGGGTGACGCCCGCGGTACGGTGCGGCACGCCCTCATCCCGCAGTGCCGCACAGAGGTAGTCCCACACCTTGCGATGCTGGGAATCGAAGTGCACACCTGGCGGCGGCTTCGGCGACTGGATTTGCTTTCCAACCGATGCGCCCGGGTCCGACGCGTCCGGCACGTTCGACACGTCGTTTTCGCCGTCATACGAGGCCATAGAGCCCTCCCAAAGAAAAAGCCGACGAAAAAGCCGGATCGGCTTGTTTCATCGGCTCTACAAGGCGAAGGTCTTAACCCCCCCCTCTCTGAAAAATGGTCGCCATAAAATCGAAGCTGAACGTGCGGTCGAGCGCAGAGAGGCGGCAGAGATTGAACCCCCTACCCCCCGGGCGTCGGCCAGCAGTCGAGCACCCCGTCGACCGCGGGCGCCTTCCGGCCCGCGCGCCGTCGGCGCGCTCGGGCGCGAGCGGCTTCCTTCGCCGTCTTCGCCTTATGGCACTTGTCGCACAGCGCCTCGAGATTCGAGTGATCGTCGGTGCCGCCTTCGGCGCGGTTGACGAGGTGGTCGACCGACGTCGCGAGCACGACCCGCCCGGCACGTAAGCAGGACTGGCACAAGCCCTTGTCGCGCTTCATGATCTCGGCCCGCGTGCGCTCCCAATTCGGGTCAAGGCCGCGGGCCCGGCGGTCGCCTCGTTCGCGATCCGGTCGCCAGCCTACGGCGTCAGCCTTGTGCAACTCGCAGAACCCCGGCGAGTCGACGAGTCGGCCGCAGCCGCGATGCCGGCAAGGTGTCGGCGCTTTCTTCGGCATCACGAACTCCAATGCAAAAAGCCCCGACGCTTTCGCAGTCGAGGCTTCGTGATTCTTCGGGGCGAGCGACGGTCCGGCAAAGGCCGCACGCACTCGGTAAAACTCACCGGATCAAATTGTGGATCGAAGTGTAGAACAGCTATTTCGATTCTGCAACACCTTCCGCGATCTTATCGATGATCGTCTGCACCGAGACGTAGCGCGGCGGCGGTTGCACCAGCTTCTCCTCGACGGCGCGTTTCGCATGCGCGAACGCGAAATCGAAGATTGTCGTCGGCCGCACCTTGAGTCCGAGCCGACGGCAGATCACGAATGGCGGTTTGCGCCAAACGTAGTGCAATTGCAGCAGCTTGCGATCCAACGGCATCAACTTACGCACCGCGACCTCAACCTTGTTCGCGTCCTCAAGATCGAGCGTCGAATCGACCGAACGCCCGCCGACCGATGGAAAGTAGATGCTCGCGACAAGCGAATCGCTACCGCCTTCGCCACCGCCGTTCCGTTGCGCACGCGCCCAATTTTCCAATCTCTTTTCAATCGACATTGTTCCCCCGCTTCAATTTTCGTAGAGGCCGACGTGAAGCCGGCAATAACCGCGACGCGTCGACCCCGCGCCGAGAATCGATGTGGCGACGTTGGTACATCGCGTGCCGTCGCCGTCGACATGTGCACAGCATCGGTCGTCGTGCGTTTGCTGATTCGCAGGCTGCCGCTCGCGCCGCAGCGATTGGTTTCGCTTCGCGCGTACCTGATCCCAATTCTTTCGAAGGCGCGCCGGCGAGCGAATCACGGAACACCAGAATCCGTCGCGCAGCGACCACGCCCACAGCTTTGCGATTTGCTGCGGGTCGAATCCGTCCATCAACATGCGATCAACGTCCGACGCCCATTCACGAAGATCCGGCTCGCGCCCCCCCGGATCGCTGTCGCGAAGACGCCGAACCATCCACGCCGCGAGCTCCGCGAAGCCCTCTTGACGATTTCCCTCTCTGCTTGTACCTTCACCGCCCAGGTATACCGACGGCGTTTGAGAGAGAGAAGAAGTTTCGTAATTTCTGTTTGTTGGGTTGTTAGTTGGAACGTGGTTCCTGTAACTTCCCGGATTACCCTCAGAATCGCCGGCCTTCGGCGAGACACGTGAACTAGGTTCGCCGAACTCGCCCTGGTTACCGGAACGTAGTTCCTCAAACTCCCCCGGATTACCGGAACGTGGTTCCGACTCATCGAAGTCAGCGCCGGCAATGTCGAGGTTCAGGTCATCACGCGCGCGACGCGCAACGTCCTCCGGCACCGTCAGACGATAATGGCCGTGCGCCCACTTCCGTCCGCTCTTTCGCGACTTCCACCGCTTGATCCAGCCTGCCTGCTCCGCCACGCCGAGATGCTTTGACACGGCGCGCGCAGTCAACGTCGCGCGCCCGGCAATTTCATCGATAGACGGCCAGCAAGTGTCGTCGATCGAGTTCGCATACTCGGCTATGACGAACAATACGAGCTTGGTCGTACCAGGCAAGTCGCTCGCGGTCATCGCCCGGCGCCAGGTAAATGATGTTGGCACTCCCGCCATTAATACGCCCCTGTAGGTTCTGCAAAATTCTCGAATCTCGCTAATTCATTTCGGAATGCCAATCTCACCGTAGCAAGTGGTCCGTTCCGCTGTTTTGCGATAATTAGTTCCGCGGTACCCCGGTCCGCGCTATCCGGGTTGTACACCTCATCTCGGTAAATAAACTGAATAACGTCAGCGTCCTGTTCGATCGCGCCGGACTCGCGAAGGTCGGACATCATGGGCCGCTTGTTCGGGCGCTGCTCGAGCCCACGATTTAGCTGTGACAGCGCGATCACGGGCGCGTCGAATTCCTTCGCCGTCTTTTTCAACTCGCGCGAAATTTGCGATACCTCGCTTGTGCGGTTTTCACCTGATCCGCCATCCCCCGACATCAGTTGTAGGTAGTCGACGATGATCAGGCCAAGTTTTCCGACGCCGCGCTGCAGGCGACGGAGCTTTGCCTTGAACTGCAACGGCGTGACGGACGAGCTGTCGAGCACGTACACCGGAGCGTCAACGAGAATCTGTGTGCCATGCGTCAACCTGGACCAGTCATCGTCACGCAAACTCGCAGTTCGCAGCTTGTGCTGATTGATCCGCGACGTTCCGGCAAGCATCCGCGTCGCCAGCTGGTCGTCAGGCATTTCCAACGACAGCACCGCAACGGGCATGCGCAACTCGACCGCAACATGTTCCGCAATGTTCATGGCGTACGAGGTCTTTCCCATTGACGGGCGACCAGCGACGACGATCAGCTCACCGCCATGCATTCCGTCGGTATGGCGGTCAAGATCGACAAAGCCCGTTGCCGTCCCACCGACTTGTGCAGCGCCACCGGCGTGATAACGATCGTCGATCCGCTGAATTACGGACGTCAGAGCAGCCGAGATTGGCCGAAACTCGTCATCGGCCGCGCTGCTCGTATCCGCAATTTTTAGCAGCTCGCCCTGCGCGAGGTCCAACAGTTCAAGAGGGGATTTGCCGCCGGGCTTCAACACGGCATTTCGCAGCCGCTCGGACACGCGCAGCATCCGCCGAGAAATCGAGCGATTGCGCACAATCTCAGCGTAATGGCGAACACCCGCTGCACTAGGTGTTGCGTGAACCAGATCAGTCAAGAACGCGAGCGGCTGATCAACCTTCGCATCGACGGAATGCAGACGCTCGAATACCGTGACGGCATCTGCGCGCGCGCCACACTGAATTAATTCACGGATCGCTTTGAACACTAACGCGTGCTCGCCGATCGTAAAATCAGCATCGGAGACGATGCCCGCAATTTCCTCAAGCGCGCCGTTATCGAGCAATAATGCGCCGAGGATGCTTTGCTCGGCTTCGGGCGCCGACGTACGGGCGTGCGCATCCAATGGGTCGTGTGCGCCCATCAGGAGAACCTCCGGGAATAGGTCAATTACGCGCCGCGGCGACGGCGGCGGCTCTGCGCGGAACGTCGGGCGATTGCGATCGTCTGTTCGATCTGGCGTTGCGCTGCGCGCCCGGCTTGCTCGATGGCCTCGGCTTCTCGCGGCTCGATCACCCCATCTTCAGCAGCGCGCCGGACCTCTTCGGCCAGGCTGCCCGCTTTCGTACTTACCGTAAGCGCGGAGTCGACAAGCGCACGGACGCAATCCGACTCGGCATCGGCGACCGTTTCCGTTGCGACGAGCCCGAACCGAGCGTTGAACGCGTACACAGCATCGAGCGCATGCGGTTGCTTCTTTTCGAGCATCCATTCGACTAGCAGCTCGAACATTTCGCCTGTAATACGCGCCCCCTCGACCTCCCGCAACCGCAACCGCAGATGCTCGCCGGAAATTCGCGTGCCTCTCCGCTCGGTAAGAAAGCGGGCAGCGTCTTCGACTTTCCCGGGCGTGTTTGATACGGACGTATACAGGACGTCAATCCATGCGGTTTGACTGTAATGGTGAGCCACATTTACCCCTTGAATTTCACCGTTTTTCATACTGTTAACGTGCTCGCGTTTCCGAGAAAATTGCTCCATCGCCAAACGGAGCATCACCATGAAAACGCAAAAATTCAGAATTCAGCACGCAACAGCGACCCCGAAGCCACAACTCAAGCGACACATGCGTGACGCGATCCGGCGCGCCTTGAGCGACGCGCAGGCCTCGCGCTCGTTTGCCGCTTTCATGCGGCAGGCGTGCGACGCGACCGCGATCGAATGCCCGCGCGCTGACGCGACATGCTCCCGTCCGCACCATTCCGCTCCGGGCGATCAAGCGGCCCCAGGCCAACAAGCACGTCCGGCCGCGCAACAGAAATGAACTGCATCCTCGGCTTCGGGATGCCATTCCGGCGCCACTGAGACACGGCCGCGTCGTCAATCTCGAAGAGATCAGCGACAACCCCGGTCCCGCCCAATCGATCAATGATTTCGCTCGCACACGCGATGCGCAGGTCGTTTTCCATGGACGGAATTTAAGCACACTTAATTTCAAAAGTGAAGTGCTCTTATCTGCCAAGGTTTAGCCTGCTGAAATGAACGACCTAGACACCTTCGTAGGACGACTCCGGTATGCCAAGACGCTTCGCGAGGCAGAACTGGGGGCGTCGATCGACGACAAGGAAATCGCCGCCAAGGCAGGAGTTTCCCCGTCAGCTGTCTCGCAATGGACGAGCGGCAAAGTGAACGTTGAGAATTTGAAGGCCGCGCCGGTGTTCCGCGTTGCGCGCTTCCTGCGCGTGCGCGCCGACTGGCTTTGGGATAAGCGCGGGCCGATGAAGGACGCCCAGGACGATCTGCCGCACGAAGCGCAGGCGTTCTATGCCGATCTCAAAAAGGCGATTGCCCTGGGCATGGGCGAACTCGCGGTCACAGCCGTGCACGCGCCTCTAAAGGCAGTGTTGGCTATGCACGAGAGAGCTCGCGGTGATCTGCTCGACTTGAATGCGCCGACGCCACCAGACGACTCAGATTCCAATCGAAAACCGCCGCGCACCTAAACACTCCTACGCGGTCATGCCTTGCCGCGTAGCCCTTGACGGGCATCCCTAGCAACTCGACGTCCCAGTCGTATTCGGGCGTCTCGTGCGCCCCCATTACCCGCACCACCAGACCGATGTGCGCCTTGTTGGCGCATCGGCTAATCACGGCCAGATCCCCCGGATTGATACGGCCCTCGCTCATCTGTTCGTCCAAATTCATCGACGCGCACCCTCAGTCTTTTTCTACAAAACGCTTTCGATACTGTATGCATATCCAGTATGCCCGCAGTCTAGATCGCCCGTCAACTTAAGCCCACTAAATTTTCTTTGCATCGTGAAATTAAGTGTGCTTAAATTCGCCTGTTCGCAGCCCGTTCGCTGCGCATACAACGAGGCGAATTTCGATGCTTACGATCCTGTTCCAACGCAACGGATTCACGTGGCTTAAATCACGTGCGCTGCAGGCGCGCGACTGGCACCCGCTTGTCGCGCTCGCCGTGCTTTACCTGATCGCCGACGCGATCGCTCCCGCAATCGGTCAGTGAGGGGCGCTATGTACAAGAACATTCGTTCCGCCAAGCAGCTGCACGGTGAATTTCTGCGACGCATCGAAATCGCCGGCCGGGCCCGCGCCGAATATCTCGCCAAGTACAGCGAGTTGAGCGACGAACTCCTCCCCTACCTGATCGGCACGCTGCGCGCAGATTTTCCGGAACTGGCTACGGCACTCGCCAATGCCGCCGGCATGGAGCACCTCAACGAATCGCATGAGGCGCTGACCAAATGAGCGCGCCCCAATCGAAACCCATGCCCCTCTGGAAAATCGTGCTGCTCTGGCTCGCGGTCGGTATCGGTTGCGTCGCGTGGACGTACAGCGGCGAAGCACGGGTCGCGTCGAGCGAAAGCACCTACAGCGCGTGAGCCGGTCATGCAGAAAGATCACCTGCCAACCCATCTGCTGCGCGTCGAGTGGCAACTGCTGCACATGACCGGCGACTTTGACACCGCAATCCAGCGCGCCAGCGTGCGGGACGCGCTCGAATCGTCTGCGCGTGCGCGAGAAATGCGCGAACGACGCCGCGCAGCTGCACGCGTGGACGTAAAACGGCTGCAGGCCGGCGACGCGGAGGACTGATCGATGCCGCGTTGCCACGTTCGCTGCACGCACTGCGACGCGCGCCGATGCCTGCGGCGCCATCCCGATCGCTACACGCGCCTACCGGCGTGCCGCACGTGCAACCGCCGGAAATATCGCGTCGACAACTGGATGAACCGCCGCAACACGACGCGCATGCGTTGCGACTGCGCCGGTTACTGGTTCCCGCACCGACGCGGCTCCCTATTTTGCTGGCATCGAGCCGACGGCTCGAACCGCTATCCCGGCGATACCGATTTCGCCGATCGCAATTACGACGGCCTCGCGGCCTGACTTCACCTGAGAGGTAATCGCATGTCCTTGTTCACATCACTGCACGAGCTCGCGCGCACCACGAGCATCAACATCCTGATCACGGCCGAAGGCGACGAAAACCTGCGCGTCAACGTCACCCCTCTGCCGAACGGCAAGGGCGAAAAGCAGCGCTGGCCGCTGTCGCTGCTCGCAACTCCGGCCGAACTCGACGCGGAGTTCGCGGCCGCGGTCGAGGCGTACGCGCCGGGCGCGACGTCGCTGCTCGACCAGGCGCGCGCGTGCGCAGCCGCGAACCAACTCGATTCCACACCCGCATTGCCTGCGCCAAGCGCCAGCCAATCCACACTGCCTGCACCGCGTCGCGGGCGCGGACGCCCGCCCAAAGCCGCGCAGCCCAGTGACGGAAGCACCCCGCCCGCCAACGACGATGCCGATACCGGTCCGACCGATCCGCGCCAGATGCGCATTGACGATACCGGCCAACCGAGCGACGGCAGCGAGACACCGGCCGCAGAAGCGCCGGCACCCGCGGAACCTACGAGCGCGGTGCAACCGCAATCGACCGACGCTGGCGTCGACCTGTACTGATCGGAGACACCCACATGCAAATCGAAACGCTCGTTCGCGAATTTTCGTACAACGGGGCCAAACTCGCCGACCCTGCACCGACCTTCACACTCCAGCAGGTCCGCGACTTCTATTCGCAGACGTATCCCGAGCTGACGAACGCGGAGATCGAGGGCCCGGTCGTCAAAGGTAATCGCAACGTCTACACGTTCCGCCGCGCCGTCGGCACGAAGGGAACAGATATGGCAACGCGCGACATTTCCGCGATGGTCGACGCGATCATCAACGGCACGACGCGTCCGCCGCATCCGATCCTTTCCTACCTGCTTGACGTCGAGCAATTCGCGCGCGCGCACGCATGCCCCCTGCTCGACGAAGAAGTCGCGTTCATCAATGCGCTGCATGCGCGCTACTGCCCGCAACCGAAATGACGCTCCGCGAACTTCGAAAGCGCTTGCGCACCGACACGCTGAATCGGGGCCAGCGCCTGCCGACCTCGATCGGCAAGTATGACGCGCCTCTCGCGCGCAGCGTCGCGCGCGCAGCCTCGACCAACGACGGCACGATTGAACGCCTGCGCCTGCCGTCGACACAGGCCCCGCTGCTCCCATGATCGCCGCACCGCTCACCCTGCCCCGCATCGCGCTTGACGTGCCGACGCGCTACACGATCGGCGACGACGCCGATTTCATGCGCCGGCTATCGCTGGCATTGCTTCGCGGCCGACAGCTCAGCGAAGCCGATGCCGCGTCGCTCGACGAATCGTCGACTGAAACCGATTTGGCGTTGAATGCGATGCCGCGCATATGGAAAGAAATCACCAGCGAAATTGGGTTGTTTGACTGGAGCCTCGCAATCTCCGACGCGAGCAACATGCCCGACACCGCGCTCGTGCGCATCACCACGGCCGAAGGAGCTGGAAGCGGTCCGATCAGATTCATTGGCTCGGGCATTCGACGCCTCGAATCGATTCAACCAGGCCTCGGACAAACCGTGCTTGCGGTTCTATACGAGGCGTGCCGCCACTACTTGCCGTCCGTGTGCACGCCACCTGAGGCAATGAGCCTAGCCGAATACATGTACTGGCACAGCAACAAAGACGAGGTTGCCGCGCTCCCGGAACTTCGCGACATGAATACCGCACCGGGCGACCCGTGGCTGCCCGATCAGGAATTCCTCGACCACATCGACGTTCCGCGGCGCGCCGAGTTTTTCGCGAGCGCGCCAGCTTGGGCAATAGCGCCCAAGCGCGCACTTGATGCATCCGAGGTGCGTCGGTATTACGACACAAATCTCATCGCATGGGCTGCCATCGACGCGTGCGACGCGATCCACCGGACGATCACCACCGGCGGCCCGTTTGCCCGCGTCGACCTGAAGGATACGAGCGAATACTGCCTGGACTATTCACTGATCCTCGCCTGGGATCAGGGCGACGGCCTCGGACGCATTCTTGACGATTTTTGGCAAGGCGAAATGCAGTGCGGCGACCCTGAATCGTGCGCAGCACTCCACATTTCTACGAATGGCCGCACTCTCGGAACGTGGCTCGATCGCATGCGCAACACCGCGACGCTGGCCAAGACCGTTTCGAACTTGGTCATGCTGATATCGACGCCCGATGGATCGGATATCGACGGCGAACCCGTCAAGGTACAGGTGCGTGTATGAGCCGCGTTGATATTTACGGAAACGGCGACGTTTCACTCGACCTGCACTCCGCGCTGCTGATTTACAAGAACGCACTCGAAAGCCAGGTCTACGTCACGAAGCACTCGGCCCGCGTGGTCGACGGCGTGCCGACGCTGATGGCCGGCACACCGATCACACGCTCGCAATTAGCCGAATTCGTCGCCGCGGCATCGAAGCAGCTCGGGCATGAAGGATTCATTCACGAGCGGGCGATTTTCACCGCCCCTAGCGTCGTCGCCTGGTGGACGCCGGCCGCGCAGCGTCAGGTCTGGTTTTCAGCCAGTCCCCCGATCGGCGAGCGTTCAGCGATCACGCACCACCCCGCACTGTTGTTCATTGCCCGGGGGGAAGCACGCTATGTGTTCGCGCTCGCAGAGAACTGCAGGCCGACGCCTGACACGCAGGTCTATCAAGCGCCCTACTTCAACGTGAGTCAGGGTGGCCAGATTTGCACCGGCAATGTCGACATTGCAGCCAACCCCACGCCGGCAGAAATCGAACGATACGAAGCCGATGAATTTTTTCGTAGCCGATTCACGCACCCGAATGCCACGAAGCTGATCAACGGGGGCAGTGCCGCCGATCTCTGGGTCGATCTACTCGATGGTGCCGAATTTCCCACCGAGCGGCTCGTCAGCAGCGAAATGACCGTCGCCGCCGCCATTAAAAAAATCACGCAACGGAGTTAATCGTCATGAGCAAAATCGAAACCATCAAAGCCGAATTCGAAACCGCCACTGGCGCCGTACTCGAGCAGCTCGGCAAGGCGCTGTCGACGTTCACGCGCGCCGTCGCCGACGAAGTCACGGCCGGCCAGCGCCGCGCGCTCGCTGCGCGGGCCGACGACGAAAACATCGCGCTTGACAATGCGCTGTTCGACAGCGCGCCGGTGGCCGCTGTGCCGCGTCACGCTGAATTCGCGCCGCTGCTCGACGTCGGCCACCGCTTCCTGCTCGCGGCCGAAGGCCTGTTCGTCGAGATCCGCCGCCCGTGGCTGCACCTGATTCAACCGGTCGCGTCGATCGAAGGCGCCGGCCCGCGTCCGCCGTACGGCTCGATCGACACAAAAATTGAATTCGCGTTCGGGCGCATCAGCGCCGCCGAGCCGCACCTTCGCCGGTTCGCAACCGACGCCGCCGGCGCCGCGCCGAACGAGCATGCCGCATGGATCGTCTGGAACGAGACGAGCAAGGAACTGGTGTACCGCGAAGTCGAAGTGACCAGCTCCACGCCGACCGCGATCACTATCAATCGCCCGACACTCGCCGACGACGAGAGCCTCGCGTTCGACCTTCACAGCCACGGCACCGGCCCGGCAGGATTCAGCGCGACCGACGACGCAGACGATGCCGGCGAAGTGAAGATCGCCGGCGTTATCGGCGGCGTTGGCACGGCCAATCCGAGCGTTGCGTTCCGCCTGTGCGCACTCGGCAAGATGATCACGCTGCGCGTGCCGGTACAGGCATTTTTCCCGTCGACGGAGAACGCTGCGTGAACCAACTCGACATGCTCGAACTCGCCGCGCGCGGCGCAGGGTGGGAAGCGAAGCGCCACACTGTCCGCGACTGCACCGCAATCCACGTCAGACCGCACGCAACCGCCGCCTGGCGCGCGTTCGATTCTATCGGCTCGCCCTCCGACGCGTTCGAGCTGTCGAGCGCGGCCCGCATCGACGTGACGCACTTCGCTGATTACGTGACCGCGCATGCAGGCGCAGGTGCGTTCCGCCACTTCACCCACGACGACATCGATCTGCGGCACGATGCCGTCGCACAGCAGGTGGAGCGTGCGCGTGCGACGCGCCGCGCGATCACCGAATGCGCTGCGCTGATCGGGCGTGACGTCGGTGCGCCATGGTGGAGGACGGTATGACGTATCACACGACACCGGCCCGCTTTCTCAGCGATCGGCGCGTTACGGTTGCACTGATCGGATGCGGCGGCACTGGCTCGCAGATGCTGACGGGGCTCGCGCGCCTCAATCATGCGCTCGTCGAGCTCGGCCATCCCGGCCTGCACGTTACCGCGTTCGACGCCGACACGATCAGTAGCGCGAACGTCGGCCGGCAAATGTTCAGTCCCGCCGACGTCGGACTGCACAAAAGCGTCGTACTCGTTCACCGGCTCAACGCCTTTTTCGGGATCGACTGGTGCGGTCGGCCCGTGCACGCGGGCCCGGACGAGCTTGTGCGCGGCGCGCCCTCCCTCACGATCATGTGCGTGGACAGCGCGGCCGCTCGCGCAAAGCTTGAGCCGACCCTGCGCGCATCGAATTGCTACGTGATGGACCTCGGCAACCGAGCGAGCGATGCACAGGTGCTGTTCGGCGCGCACAAAAAGGTGACGGGCAATACCAAGAATGCCGCCGGAAGTATGCCGCTGCGCTGGCCCTACGACGTGCTGCCCGAGCTGACCGACACATCGATACCCGAGGACGACACGCCGAGTTGCAGCCTCGCCGAAGCGCTTGAGCAGCAGGAGTTGTTCATCAACCAGGCCGTCGTCACGCAGGGGCTCGCGATCCTGTGGGAGTTTTTCCGGCATGCGCGCCTTACGTGGTGCGGCGCATTCATCAACCTAAAGACCGGTCAGGTTCGACCACTACTTGTATAGAGGAATTTATGGAACATCAACACATTCGATTTTTTTGGATCGGAGAGGAATCCGAAATTTTCGTAGCTCTGTCATGGGACCAACTACTTGCAGACGACGGCAAGTGCGGTTCCGGAATTTCCGCAGACGACACCCTCGATTGGAACGACGAGCCGGCCGAATTCGGCGAACTGCCGCCGACAACCCGCGTTGGATTTGCTGTTGTTGACGAGCATGACCGCCGCACCGGCGAAATCTTCGATGGAACGCTCGCGGAGGTGGCTGAGCGCTGGCCGCCGAAGTCGCTCCCCGAAATGTTGATGACACAGTACGCCTGACACTGAGGACCACGCTATGACGAAACAACAATCGAAACGTGAAGCTCCGACTGCCGACACGCAGATTGCAGCAGCGATTTCGAGCACGATCAGCGCCGTCAGCTTTCAGGGGCTCAGCATCGTGACGCCGGACGGCAACCCCGCGACGCTCGCCGTCGTCGACCAGAACGGAAAAATCGTGGAGGCAGGACCGGACGTGACGCGTGCAGTGTGGGAAATCGCAATCCGATCGTATAGAAATTTCTTGATTGGTAGTGGGCATCTGCGCGTTTTATCGAAACCCATGTCGGCATAAAAAACGGCGCTTCGGCGCCGTTTTCTTCACTTCAATCTCGATCCTTAATGACCGTGCGTGGATTTCAACCTATCGCCCGCATACCAAGAAGTGCCGTCAGTCGTCGATGGTCATAGCAATTCCCGTCATCACGATGTGATAGACATTGAATATAAAAGATTTAAGCAACATCAAAATATAAAAGAACCAAGACACAAAACCAATAAAAACTACCGCAATGCCACTCGCCTTAACAAGCCTCTGTACCTCCCCGTCTATGGGGAGATCATGCAAAAAAATAGCACCTGGGCCACCACTCGCAAAGAATATCCTAATCGAGACACAAAGTATCGTGAACGCCAAGTAGTGAATGAACACGAGAAGAAATATCGAGAGATTATATTTTAGATAGCTTACCCCCGTATCCTCTCTTTCATGCTTCGCCATTAAGAAAAATATTTCGGACTTAGTAGACACGCATATCGTAAAACCTGCCACTAAGAACCCAAGTATGCTTGCCGAAAACGCGATTGCATCCGTCGTAGTCTGCCGCAATAGACTCAGGACAGTCGATTGATCCGCCCCCGACCTAACGCAATAAGCTACACACACAAAGAAAACCACAACCGTTACCGCGACATTAAATCCATTGGCTGGAGTTAGTCGAGCGATCCTGTAAACGTCGAAGAGAGAATGCTCTTTTAGTAGATCCTCTCTTCTGAACACGAATTTTTGATTAGACATCAAATTTTCTCGCGATCCGCCTCACCGCGACCTCAGTCTGCAGGGGGTCGGCATCCTGGGCGATCCGTATATTGCTTCTCCGAATCTCTTGATTCAAAACATTATTGAGTTGCAGAGCAGCTTGCGACACGTCCCTTGACACCCCGTCCGTTTCTACTCGCAATCTGAATTCCTCATTGTTGCCAATTAATTTATTCCCGGACGAATCTTTTCCTGATAGCCTAACATCGACGTTACCATCCATTGCAACTGCACGAAGCTGAACAACAGCCTCGTTTGTATCCAAGGTACGATTATCACCAGCAGAATGGGTGATCTGCGAATTCTTTGCACCAAGCTGACCACCAGTTGTACGAATGGCCTCCAAGAGTTTGGAATTATCCAACTCACTGTTCGTTTGCAGAACACGCAACGAAATCGACGACAACTGCCTATACCGCTTAACAAATTCGGAAAGACTCAATGCGCTTGGAATTGGAACAACGTCTAACGTAGAAAGAGGGAATTCCTCCCAAAGCTTTTTCTTAGTTACACGCTCAATCGAATCATCACCACCTTCGATCGCCAGATTACGAATCTCGACCCGCCGATCATATTCTTCTTGAATAAATTTGTTTTGACTCTGGCGGATATAATTATAAGCGGTGCTTCGAAAACTGGAAATTGAAGGGCTGTGCGCAGTTTCCGGGCAATATATAATCTTATGGGAATTCAACAATAATACAAAGATTGCTGATGGAGCGGAATCGAGCGAACCAACCTTTCTCACCAAGCCACGGCCGTTTTCGAAAACTTGCTCGCTTCGCAGAGTAGTATCCTTGATAAACCTACCAGCAATCGCCAACACCGGGCTCCTGCGACTTCCCAAGTTCAGCAACTGAGTCTGATAGAAGAAGTATCGAGTATCACTGTAACTCCTCGGTTTCAATTTGTCGCAATCGAGGAAGGCAGGAATAACGATGTCCTCCGCTACATCGAGGAGATTCTTCTCACCAAACTTACAAATGAAATTTGCAAAGCTGACTTGTCTACCGCCAGACATACTTCCCCCGCGTGGTCATTGGTATCGCTTTTAATTGAACGCCTATCCAGTCTCAGCCGGACGATGGCTACTTAAGTGTAACGGAAAATTGGGCAAGCTAGCCTAGACGTACGGAACGCGCGCAGCTAGTCAATGTGTTCTGCGCGCAACAGCATTGGTATATATTTAGGACGCTTCGGGCAACCGAGCGACACGAAGCCTACTTTGGGGGACTGGGACATCTGGAATGTGGGGGCGTGGCGGCAAAAGCGAGAGTTTACAGCGATTTAGAGGTGAGCGAGACAAAACCGGCGGCAGCGCACCGCCCGCAGTGGCCCCAAAATGCGTGCCCCGCAAATGCGACACGCCGCCGAGGCTCGCGTTCCCGCCCACACCGAAGCGCTCCGCCGCCCCGCCCTCATGCGAAAATCGCAGCGTCCGCTTTTTTACTTTCCCAACGGAATCCGCATGACCACGCACATCACGATCGAATTCACCGAGCACGCCGCCGAAACCATCGGTGAACAGACCAGCACGAGCTTTTCGTACGATCAGGGCGCACAGGTGCCGCAACCCGGCGACTTCGTCGAGCTGGAGAATTCGCGGCAGACGTTTCTCGTGATCGGCCGCGTGTTTTCGCTGAAGGCGAACTACAGCGCGGTGAAACTCGTGCTCGATCTGCCGCCGTCGGACGACGATCAGGACCTCGATATCGCCCTGTGAGCAAAACCGGCACGGCGTGCCGGCCTTGCGCCGACCCGCCGCTGCACGCTGAACGTTGCACGCCGCCGCGCAGGCGACGGCCTTACTTCTTTTCCGGCTCCGGCGCGCCCGGCTGCTTGAACGGGAACGTGCTGAACATCGACTTCGCCTGGTTCTGCATCTGCTCCTGCATCTGCACGAACATGTTCTTCGACTGCTCGATGTAGCTCGTCATCATCCCCTGCATCATCGGCGCCTGCATGTTCATGAACTGCGACCAGACCTCCGGATTCATCGCGTTGCCTTCGTAGAGGTTCTTCGATTGATCCGCGAGCTTGTGCTGGATGTCGATGAAGGCCTGGATGTTCTTTTCCAGGTACGTGCCCATCATCCCCTGCATCGCGTGACCGTAGAAACGGATGATCTGCGACAGCATCGACGACGAGAACATCGGCACGCCGCCGCTCTCCTCTTCGAGGATGATCTGCAGCAGGATGCTGCGCGTCAGGTCTTCGTTGGATTTCGCATCGACGACCTTGAAGTCCTCCTGTTCCAGCACGAGCTGCTTGACGTCGGTCAGCGTGATGTACGTGCTCGTCTCGGTATCGTAGAGCCGGCGGTTCGGGTACTTCTTGATGAGCCGCTCGGCCGTCTTCTTTGTAGTAGTCATGTAACGCCTTTGAGTGCAGCGTAGCGCAAGTGACGAATCCCCGCCGCCCGAAGCCGGGTGGCGGGGGCCTTCGGAAGGGCCCGGCTGCGCGGCCATCCGGCCCGCGCAGCCGGCCCGTTCAGCCCATGTGCAGGCCGCCGTTCAGCGAGAAGTCGGCGCCGGTCGCGAAACCGGAGTCGTTCGACGCGAGCCACGCGACGATCGAGCCGATTTCCTCCGGCGCGCCGAGACGGCGCACCGGAATCGTCGCGACGATCTTCTCCAGTACGTCCGGACGGATCGCCTTGACCATGTCGGTGCCGATGTAGCCGGGCGACACGGTATTGACCGTCACGCCCTTCGTTGCAACTTCCTGTGCGAGCGCCATCGTGAAGCCGTGAATGCCGGCCTTCGCGGTCGAATAGTTGGTCTGGCCGAATTGCCCCTTCTGGCCGTTCACCGACGAAATGTTGACGATGCGGCCCCAGCCGCGCTCGACCATCCCGTCGATCACCTGTTTCGTCACGTTGAACAGGCTCGTCAGATTGGTGTCGATCACGGCCGTCCAGTCTTCGTGCGTCATCTTGCGGAACACGACGTCGCGCGTGATGCCCGCGTTGTTGACCAACACGTCGACCTCGCCGACTTCGGCCTTGACCTTGTCGAACGCTGCCTTGGTCGAGTCCCAGTCGCCGACGTTACCTTCAGACGCGATGAAATCGTAGCCGAGTGCCTTCTGTTCCTCGAGCCATTTCACCCGGCGCGGCGAGTTCGGGCCGCAACCCGCAACCACCTTGAAGCCGTCTTTCGACAGACGCTGGCAAATACTGGTGCCGATGCCGCCCATGCCGCCTGTTACGTACGCAATTCGCTGAGACATAAATCTCTCTCCATTTTTAGATTCGAGAGCTGCAGAAGGCCCCTCTGACTTTCACGTGACGCCGGCCGATTGCGGCTTCGGCCGGCGCCCGGATCGGTTCGGCCGATTACGGACGACCGCTTACGCGCGCTCCACCGCGAGCGCCACGCCCATCCCGCCGCCGATACACAGCGACGCCAGCCCGCGCTTCGCATCGCGCTTGACCATCTCGTGCAGCAGCGTCACCAGAATCCGGCAGCCCGAGGCGCCGATCGGGTGACCGATCGCGATCGCGCCGCCGTTCACGTTCACCTTCGACGTGTCCCAGCCCATCTGCTTGTGCACCGCCAGCGCCTGCGCCGCGAACGCCTCGTTGATTTCCATCAGGTCCAGATCGCCCGGCGTCCAGCCCGCGCGCTCCAGGCAGCGCCGCGACGCCGGCACCGGCCCCATGCCCATCACGCTCGGATCCACGCCCGCGTTCGCGTACGCCTTGATGCGCGCCAGCGGCGTGAGCCCCAGCGACTGCGCCTTCTGCGCCGACATCACCAGCACCGCCGCCGCGCCGTCGTTCAGCCCCGACGCGTTCGCCGCCGTCACCGAGCCGTCCTTCGCGAACGCCGGCTTCAGCCCCGCCAACGATTCCGCCGTCACGCCGTGACGCACGAACTCGTCGGTCGCGAACTGCAGCGGCTCGCCCTTGCGCTGCGGAATCGACACCGGCACGATTTCGTCGGCGAAGCGGCCGGCCTTCTGCGCGGCTTCCGCCTTGTTCTGCGACAGCGCCGCGAACGCGTCCTGCTCCTCGCGCGTGATCCCGTATTCCTTCGCGACGTTCTCCGCCGTGATGCCCATGTGGTACTGGTTGTACACGTCACACAGCCCGTCGACGATCATCGTGTCGACCAGCTTCGCATCGCCCATCCGGAACCCGTCACGCGAGCCCGGCAGTACGTGCGGCGCCGCGCTCATGTTCTCCTGGCCGCCCGCGATCACGATCTCCGCGTCGCCCGCCGCGATCGCGTTCGCCGCCAGCATCACCGCCTTCAGGCCCGAGCCGCACACCTTGTTGATCGTCATGCCCGGCACCGCCGTCGGCAGCCCGGCCTTGATCAGCGACTGACGCGCCGGGTTCTGCCCCGAGCCCGCCGCCAGCACCTGACCCATGATCACTTCGCTCACTTGATCGGGCTGCACGCCTGCGCGCTCCAGCACCGCGCGAATCACCGTCGCGCCCAGCTCCGGTGCCGCAACCTTCGCGAGCGAACCACCGAATTTGCCGACCGCGGTCCGCGCGGCCGATACGATCACTACGTCCGTCATTTCCGTTTCCTCCGGGCCCGCACGACACGGCGCGTCGCCACCGACCCTGTTAAAAAAACTGTTATGCGCCGAACAGCGTGCGCCGCTGCCCGGCTTTCGTCAATCGCGCTGCAACACGTAGCGGCCCGGCGCCGGCTCGATCACCGGAAACTGCGCGGAGCCCGGCTGCGCCGGCGGCGCCACCTTGCGGCCGCCGTACTGGTCGAGCCATTCCACCCAGGTGGTCCACCAGCTGCCCGGCTGCTCGGTCGCGCCCGCGAACCAGTCGTCCGCGGCTTCGGGCAGATCGCCGTCGTTGACCCAGTAGCTGCGCTTCTTCTTCGCCGGCGGATTGATCACGCCGGCAATGTGGCCCGATGCGCCGAGCACGAACTTCAGCGGGCCCGTCAGGATCGACGTCGATGCGTAGGCCGTCTGCCACGGCACGATGTGGTCCTCGCGCGAGCCGTAGATGAAGGTCGGCACGTCGATGCGCGACAGGTCGACGGGCTCGCCGCAAACCGTCAGTGCGTTCGGCTCGCGGAGCTTGTTCTCGAGGTAGGTATTGCGCAGATACCACGCGTACATCGGCCCGGGCAGGCTCGTCGAGTCGCTGTTCCAGTACAGCAGGTCGAACGCGGCCGGCGTGCGGCCCTTCAGGTAGTTGTCGACGACGTAGTTCCACACCAGATCGTTCGGCCGCAGGAACGAGAACGTGTTGGCGAACTCGACGCCGCGCATCAGCCCCGGCGCCGTGCCGTTCTTGCCGCCGATGGTCTGCTCGCGCATCTGCACGTGCGCCTCGTCGACGAACACGTCGAGGATGCCGGTGTCGGTGAAGTCGAGCATCGCGGTCAGCAGCGTCATCGACGCGGCCGGATGTTCGCCGCGCGCCGCGAGCACCGCCAGCGCCGTCGCGAGCATCGTGCCGCCGACGCAGAAGCCGAGCGTGTTGATCTGCTCGCGGCCGCTCACCTGCTGCACGGCGTCGATCGCCGCGAGCAGCCCTTCGTTCATGTAGTCGTCCCAGGTCTTGTGCGCAACCGACGCATCGGCGTTGCGCCACGACACGAGGAACACCTGGTGGCCACTCGACAGCGCATGCGCGACGAGCGAGTTCTCGGGCTGCAGGTCGAGGATGTAGAACTTGTTGATGCACGGCGGCACGATCAGCAACGGCCGCTCGAATACCTTGTCCGCCTTCGCGTTGTACTGGATCAGCTGGATCAGGTCGTTCTCGTAGACCACCGCGCCTTCGGTGCAGCCGAGATTCTTGCCGACCACGAACTGCGATTCGTCGGTCTGGGAGATCTTGCCGCGCTGCATGTCGCCGAGCAGATTCATCATCCCCTGACGCAGACTTTCGCCCTGTGTGTCGAGGATCGATTTCTGCGCATCGGGATTGAGCGCGAGGAAGTTGCTCGGTGCGGCGGCGGCCGTCCATTGCTGGACCGCGAAACGGATGCGCTCGCGCGTTTTCGGATCGGTCTCGAGCGCGTCGGCCAGCTCCTGCAGATAACGCGCATTGAGCAGATACCACGCCGCCGCGAACGCGTGCGCGGGCGACGCCTTCCATGCGTCGCCGCTGAAGCGGCGGTCTTTCAACTCGGGAGATTCGAGCTTCGCGGCGCTCGCCTGCTGCATCAGCGTGATGCAGTCGCGCGCGTAGTCGGCCTGCAGTTTCTGGAGCCGCTCGGGAGGGATCGGGGCGACCGGCAGCTTCAGCCCCGCGAACGGCGAAGCGAAATTGCCGAGGCCCGCGAGGTCGGGCATCGCCGGCATCTGGAACGGAAGCGCTGTCGGGAACTGGAATGCGGCGAACGGATTCGCGGCGCTCGCCGCGGTGGCCGCGCGCGCCGGATCGGCAAAACCGCGCCATGCGTTCAACCAAGACTCGAACATCTGCTGCATCGGCTGGGCAGCCTGATCGAAGCCCGTACTGCCCGCGGAAGTGCCCGCCTGAGCGGACGTCGACGAATTTTTCGATGCTGTCATTACCTGCCTTACCGGTGATTCGTGAGCGTCAATCGTGAAATCCTGCTCGCGCGCGGCATGCCGGCTGCGAGCCGGGCCGTCATGCTCTGGAGAGGCGTCTCCAGATTCTGCCGCAGTGCGGTATTTTTATCATTATCGTTTTCCCCATGTGAAGCGCCACATCAAAGGACCGAACATTTCTGCCCGGAGATAATCGTCGCGCGACAGGCAGGACAAGGCTTGCGCGGAAACATAAAACATTTTCGGTGACTCGCGTTTGCGATTATTCATTCCAGTGTGCATGCCGCGCCGCATTGCGTCGGTAATATCGAGACAAACCGATTTTGCGGCGCAACACGCGGCGCGCGCAAGTGCGCGACCCGGTGTCAATCGGACAGCCAGATCGCTGCGGCCATCCGCCCGGTCACACGATCGCGCCGATAGGAATAGAAGCGCGTGCGTTCGGCGACCGTGCAGGCGGTTCCGCCGCTGACGCGCACGACGCCTGCGCGCGCGAGCCGCACGCGCGCCAGCGCGGGCAGATCGGCGAGGTACTTGCCGGGCGCGCCGTCGATCGCGACGAACGCTTGCCGCGTGTCATCATGCTCCGACTGCGCAGCCGTGTCGAGAAACGCGTCGCGCACCTCGGCGCCCACTTCGAACGCATGCGGACCGATCGACGGGCCGAGGTAGGCGTGGAGTTCACCGGCCGCGCCGCCCGCGAGCGCCGCGACGCGGGCCGCCGTCTGCTCGACGATGCCCGCGGCCAGCCCGCGCCAGCCGGCATGGGCCACGCCCACCGCGCGGCCCAGCGCGTCGCACAGCAGCACCGGCATGCAGTCGGCGACCATCACGACACACATCACGCCCGCGCGATCCGTCACGCTCGCGTCGGCCTGCACGGGCGCGCTCGTGTGCTGCGTGGCGTCGATCACCTCGTCCGCGCGCACGATCCGCGCGCCGTGGACCTGCTCGAGCCACGCCGCCTGCGACTGCCCCGCGAGCGCGAGCAGACGCGCGCGGTTCTCGGCGACGTGCGCCGGCTCGTCACCCGTGTGCAGGCCGAGATTCATCCCGCCCGGCAACGCGGCGCCCGCCTGCCACCGCCCGTACGGGCCTTCGCTCACGCCGCCGTCGCGCGTGGTGATCAGCGCGCGCACGCGCGGCGCCACCTGCCAGTCGGGCCGCACGCAGTCGTGCCATGTCAACGGCGCCAGATTCGTCATCGGCACTCACTCCTCCTCGTCGTCCTGATACGACTCATCGTCGTGATATTCGCCGCCGAAGTCGTCATCGTCGTATATGCCGTCGTCGTCGAACTCGTCGTCGCCCTGCCCGAAGCCGAGTGCGGCGACCAGCTCGTTCATGTCGTCCGGCAACGGGCAGCGCCACTGCATCGTCTTGCCCGTGACCGGATGCACGAGACCGAGCCGCCATGCGTGCAGCGCCTGACGTGCGAAGCCGTTCGGCAGCGGCGTGACCGAGCGCTTGCCGCGTGCGCGCCCGTAGACCGGATCGCCGAGCAACGGATGGCCCGCATGCGAGCAGTGCACACGGATCTGGTGCGTGCGGCCGGTTTCGAGGTCGCACTGGATCGCCGACACCGGCTGACGTTGCCACACGCATGTGTCAACCGTGCGGAAATGGGTGCGTGCGGGCTTGCCCGACGCGCCGGTGACGACCGCCATGCGCGTGCGCTCGCGCGGATCGCGCCCGATCGGCGCGTCGATCGTGCCTTCCTCGGGCATGGTGCCCCACACGAGCGCGAAGTAGCGGCGCTTCACCGTGCGCGCCTGCAGCTGGCGCACGAGGTCCGTCTGCGCGGCGAGCGTGCGGGCGACCACCATCAGCCCCGACGTTTCCTTGTCGAGCCGGTGGACGATGCCCGCCCGCGGCAGGCCGGCCGCCGCGTCGCCGTAGCGGTGCAGCAAGCCGTTCAGCAGCGTGCCGCTCCAGTTGCCGGCGGCCGGATGGACGACGAGGCCGGCCGGCTTGTTGATGACGACGAGCGCGTCGTCCTCGTAGATCACGTCGAGCGGCACCGGCTCAGCGGCGAACGCGAGCTGTTCCGGAAGCAGATCGGGCACGAGCTCGATCTTCGCGCCGAGCGGCACGGGCTGGCGGATCTTCGCCGGCGCGCCGTCGATCAGCACGCGCTGAGCCTCGATCCAGCTCTGCAGACGGCTGCGCGAGAATTCGGGAAACAACTGGGCGAGCGCCTTGTCGAGGCGCTCGCCGGCGAGCGACAGCGGCACTTCGACGACGCGCGGCGCAGCGTCGGCCGCCGCCGACGGGCCGGCAGCCGGCTGCAACGCAGCGGCGGGCAGATCGTCATCGACGGAATCCCCCGATGCAGCGTCGGCGGGCCGGGCGCTTGGGCTATAATCTTCGCGATCTGACTTGCCCCGCGGGGCATTCTGCGAACTTGAACGGGTCATTTAGACTGGGTCACCGAGACTTGAAGCTAGGACATGCGAGCATGATGAATTCGACCAAACGTACGGCCAAAACCGTCGCCGCCCGAGCTGCGGCGGTAGCGGCCGCGGCCCTCATCGCCGGCTGCCACGGCTTGCCGCAGAAGCAGGACGAGACGGCTACCTGGTCGAACAACAAATTATACTCAGAGGCCCAGGACGCACTGTCCGGCGGCGACTGGGGCAAATGCGCGAAATATTTCGAATCGCTGCAAGGCCGCGATCCGTTCGGCCATTTCGCGCAACAGGCGCAGATCAACGTCGCGTACTGCAACTGGAAGGACAACGAAGCGGCCGCCGCCGATCAGGCCGTCGACCGCTTCATCCAGCTTCACCCCGATCACCCGGACATCCCGTACGCGTACTACCTGAAGGGGATGATCCACTTCAACGACGATCTCGGGCTGTTCGGCCGCTTCTCCGGCCAGGACATGAGCGAGCGCGACCCGCAGGCGCTGCGCGAGTCGTACGATGCGTTCAAGGTCGTCGTCGACCGCTATCCGAAGAGCAAGTACGCACCCGACGCCGCCGCGCGGATGCGCTACATCGTCAACGCGCTGGCGTCGCACGAAGTGCATGCGGCCGATTACTACTATCGGCGCGGCGCGTACGTCGCGGCGATCAACCGCGCGCAGCTCGCGATCAAGGACTACAAGGGCGCGCCGGCGATCGAGGACGCGCTGCACATCATGGTCCTGTCGTACGGCAAGCTGAACCAGCCGCAGCTCGCGGAAGACACGAAGCGCGTGCTCGCAGGAACGTTCCCGGACAGCCCGTACATCACCGGCCATTCACGCCCCGGCGCGAAGCGGTCGTGGTGGCAGTTCTGAGCGTCGCTCGCCGCAGCAACAAAAAACCCGGCCATCGAGCCGGGTTTTTTGTTGCCGACGCCCGTGCAGCGGGCGCCTCGATCACGCGCTCTTTCCGGCGCGATGATCGTCGAAGAAGTCCTGCACGACCGCGATCTCGCGCGTGCGCTTGAACGGCGGCAGGCTTTGCCAGATCCGGCGACCGTAAGGCTTGTCCACGAGCCGCGTGTCGCAGATCATCAGCACGCCGCGGTCGGTTTCGGCACGGATCAGGCGGCCGGCGCCCTGCTTCAGCGTGATCACCGCCTGCGGCAGCTGATGCACGGCGAACGGGCTGAGGCCCTTCTTGGTCAGCGCGTCGAGCCGCGCAGCCAGCACCGGATCGTCGGGCGGCGCGAACGGCAGCTTGTCGATCACGACGAGCGACAGCGCATCGCCGCGCACGTCCACGCCTTCCCAGAAACTCTGGCTACCGACCAAGATCGCATTGCCGTACGCACGAAAGCGATCGAGCAGCTCGGTCCGGCTCGCGTCGCCCTGCACCAGCAGCGGCGTCTTCCAGCCGCGCGACTCGATCACGTCGCGCAGCTTCGATGCGATCCGGTCGACCGCGCGCAGCGTCGTGCACAGCATGAACACGCCGCCGCCCGACGCCTCGATCGCCGGCAGCGCCGCGTCGAACACCGCGTCGGTGAATCCGGGCGACGACGGTTGCGGCAGGTTGCGCGGCACGTACAGCAGCCCCTGCGTCTGATAGTCGAACGGGCTCGCGAGCGTCATCGAGCGGCGCGAGCTGAGCCCCATCTGCGCCGCGTAGTGCGTGAAGTCGCCGCGCACGGACAGCGTCGCCGACGTGAATACCCATGCACGCGGCACGCCGGCGCGCTGCTTCGCGAAAATCGGCGCGACCGACAGCGGCGTCTCGTGCAACTGGACCGTATGCGCGAACACTTCGACCCAGCGCACCTTCTCGTTCGGGTCGTCGGCAGCCCCGTCGTTGCCGGCCGCTCGCGCGTCGGCATCCGCTGCCGCCTGCGCGGCGCCGGGCGCGACCCAGCCCGCCAGCAGCGCCTGCAGTTCGCGCGCGCGCCGCAGGCATGCGCCGAGCGATTCTGCACGCTCGGCCTGCCCCGCGAGCGCCGAGGCGAGCGCATCGAGTGCGACCTCGAGCGCGTCGAGCGCGGCGAACATCGGGTGATCGTCACCGAGCTGCGCGAGCGACATGCGCACGATCTGATCGTTCGCGAACGCGAGCCGCAGATCGCGCGCGGCACGCTCCAGATCGCCGCCGAGCTTCACCCACTCGACCGCATCGCGCGCATGGCTCAAGCCCTCGGCGACGGTATCGCGCGCCAGTTCGAGGATCTGCGTGGTCGACAGCGTCTCGCCGAAAAACAGCGTGGCCGTCTCCGGCAACTGGTGCGCTTCGTCGAAGATCACCGTGTTCGCGTTCGGCAGCAGTTCGGCCATCCCGGTGTCGCGCAGCATGATGTCCGCGAAGAACAGGTGATGGTTGACCACGACGATGTCGGCCTGCTGCGCTTCGCGACGCGCCTGCATCACGAAGCACTCCTTGTAATGCGGGCACTCCTGGCCGAGGCAGTTGTCGCGCGTCGACGTGACCATCGACCACACGGGCGCCGTCTCCGGCACGCTCGCGAGCTCGGCCTTGTCGCCGCTCTTCGTCACCTTCGCGAAACGGACGATCTCCTGCAGATACGCGGTGTCCTGCCGCGACGGCAGGCGGCCGTTGTCGGCGGTGCGCTGCAGGTAGTAATGGCACAGGTAGTTGGCGCGGCCCTTGAGCATCGCGACCGTCACGGGCACCGCCAGCGCGTTGCGCACGGTCGGGATGTCGCGCTGGAACAGCTGGTCCTGCAAGTGCTTCGTGCCGGTCGACACGATCACCTTGCCGCCCCACAGCATCGCGGGCACCAGGTAGGCGTAGGTCTTGCCGGTGCCGGTGCCGGCCTCGACGATCAGCGTGTTGTCCGCGGCGTCGCTGTCGGCCTCGGCCGCGGCGTCGTCCGCGCCGGCTTGCGCTGCCTTGTCAGCGGCGCCTTCGCCGAGGCGGCGCGCCGGCCGCTTGCGGGTTTCGAAGATTTCCGGATCGGGCATCCGACGCGCGGACGCCTCCATCGCCGACGCCACCGCCCGCGCCATCTCGATCTGGGACTGGCGCGGATGATAGCCGTCGAGCGCGCGCGCGAGCAGCCCGTCGGCGCCGAAGATCGTATCGAGCTCGTCGACGCGCTTGCGGCTCAGCTCGAACGTGCCTGCGGGCGCGCGGGCGCGCCCGGCGGACGACGTGTCACGCCGGGCATCGGGATTGGCTTCAAGCGGTGAGTTCAAGGCAAGCGTTCCTGTGTCCAGCGCCCGGGCGGCGCCGGCGCTTGCCAGGCCGCGCTCAGGCGCGCTTATCCGGTTCCAGCTGCGATTGCAGCAAAATGATTTTGTCCTTGGCCGCCAGCTTTTCCTTCTTCAGGCGGTGCAACGTGACGTCGTCGATGTCGGAGTGTCCTTCCTTCAGCTCGATCTCCCGAGCGAGCTGCCGATGCTGCTCCTGCAGTGCAGCCAAACGGTTGTGCAATTCCTGCTGCTGTTCCGTGGGACGGTTTTGCATATGCGCCTCCTCATCGAAGCAGCGCGCCGGCTGGCGTGCCGGCACGCACGAGACTGACTCCGGTTCAATCCAACACGTTACTGCCCCAGCTGTTGCTTCTGCTTGGCCTTCTCGGCCGCTTCCTGCTGACGCCGCGCGACATCGGCCTTGTGCTCGGCGGCTTCGCGCTGCTTCTGCTCATAGCGCGTCGCGTTGTCCGCGCGCTCCTGCGCCTTCTGCGCGGCCTGCTGATGCGCCTGGTCGAGCTTGCGCTGGAAATCCGCCTGCTTCTGGTCGTATGCCTGCTTGCTCGCCGCATGCTGCGGCGCCTCCGCACCGCGCTGCGCCTGCTTCAGTGCATTCTGCTCCTGCTTGTCGCGGAACGCGGCCGCGTTCGCCGCGTCGGTCACCGCGCGCTGCGGCGCCTCAGCCGCGTTCTGCGCCTGCTTCAGCGCCTGCTGCTGGTCGCGCTGCTGCGCCCGTACCGCGCGCTGCTCGTCGTCGAGCGCGAGCTGCTCCTGGCGGATGCTCGCCCGCTCCTCGCGCATCCGGTCGCGCGCATTGCCGAGACAGTGATTGACGAAGAACTTGCTGTAGCAATCGTGCTCCGCCACCGCATAACGATAATCGTTTTCTGCGGAGCGCTGATTGAGCACTTTTTGACGGGCGTCGAAATCCTGCGTGGCGGAAGCGGCGACGGGCGCGGCGGCTGCGACATCCGGCGCGGCTGCGCCCGACGCCTGCGCATACGCGGCGGCAGACCCGCCGGACAAAGCGGCGGCCAGCGCTGCGCCGAGCGCGACGAGAGAAATGCGGGAAGTTGGCAACGTCGTAGGAAAGCTGCGGGACATGGGTCAAATTCTATCACCGCCCGGCTGGACGCTCCGCCATTTATGGCAAAATGCCCCGCTTCACTCACCCGCGGCATCGGTCCGGCGGGCCCGTGTTGCAGGCCGCCAGCGCGGCCTGCCGGCCCGCGCCGCGATTTCAGCCAGGCAGATCATCCACGACATGACGGAAACCGTAGCACTCAAGATCGTACAGCGCATCGCCACCGAACTGTCCGTCCAGCCGCGCCAGGTCGCGGCGGCGGTGCAACTCCTCGACGAAGGCTCGACCGTTCCGTTCATTGCCCGGTACCGCAAGGAAGTGACGGGCAATCTGGACGACACGCAACTGCGCCAGCTCGAGGAACGCCTGCTGTATCTGCGCGAGCTCGAGGATCGCCGCGCGACGATCCTGGCGAGCATCGACGAACAGGGCAAGCTGACCGACGAGCTGCGCGCCGCGATCGACGCGGCCGACAGCAAGCAGGTGCTCGAAGATCTCTATCTGCCGTACAAGCCGAAGCGCCGCACGCGCGCGCAGATCGCCCGCGAAGCTGGCCTCGAGCCGCTCGCGCACGCACTGCTCGCGAACCCGCTGCTCGATCCGCAGACGGAAGCCGCCGCATACGTCGACGCCGACAAGGGCGTCGCCGACGTCAAGGCGGCGCTCGACGGCGCACGCGACATCCTGTCCGAGCAATTCGGCGAAACGGCCGAGCTGCTCGGCAAGCTGCGCGATTACCTGCATAGCCAGGGCGTCGTGTCGTCGGCCGTCGTCGAGGGCAAGGAAAACGAGGAAGGCGAGAAGTTCCGCGACTACTACGACTACTCGGAAACGCTCCGCACCGTGCCGTCGCACCGCGCGCTCGCACTGTTCCGCGGCCGCAACGCCGGCGTGCTGACCGTCAAGCTCGGCCTCGGCGACGAACTCGACGCACAGGTTCCGCACCCGGGCGAAGCGATGATCGCGCGCCATTTCGGCATCGCGAACCAGAACCGGCCGGCCGACAAATGGCTGTCCGACGTGTGCCGCTGGTGCTGGCGCGTCAAGGTGCAGCCGCATATCGAGAACGAGCTGCTCACGCAACTGCGCGAGACGGCCGAAGCCGAGGCGATCCGCGTGTTCGCGCGCAACCTGAAGGATCTGCTGCTCGCCGCGCCGGCCGGCCCGAAGGCCGTGATCGGCCTCGACCCCGGTCTGCGCACGGGCGTGAAGGTCGCCGTCGTCGATCGCACCGGCAAGCTGCTCGCAACCGACACGATCTACCCGCACGAGCCGCGCCGCGACTGGGACGGCTCGCTCGCGAAGCTCGCGCGCATCGCCGCGCAGACGCAAGCGGAGCTGATCAGCATCGGCAACGGCACCGCTTCGCGCGAAACCGACAAGCTCGCGAGCGAACTGATCGCCAAGCATCCGGAATTGCGCTTGCAGAAGATCGTCGTATCGGAGGCCGGTGCGTCGGTGTACTCGGCGTCCGAGCTGGCCGCAAAGGAATTCCCGGACCTCGACGTGTCGCTGCGCGGCGCCGTGTCGATCGCGCGGCGCCTGCAGGACCCGCTCGCCGAACTCGTGAAGATCGAGCCGAAGGCGATCGGCGTCGGCCAGTACCAGCACGACGTGAACCAGCGCGAACTGGCCCGCTCGCTCGACGCGGTGGTCGAGGACTGCGTGAACGCGGTCGGCGTCGACGCGAATACCGCGTCGGTCGCGCTGCTCGCGCGCGTGTCGGGCCTGAATGCGACGCTCGCCCGCAACATCGTCGACTTCCGCGACGCGAACGGCCCGTTCCCGTCGCGCGACCACCTGCGCAAGGTGCCGCGTCTCGGCGACAAGACCTTCGAACAGGCAGCCGGCTTCCTGCGCATCAACGGCGGCGAGAATCCGCTCGATCGCTCGTCGGTGCACCCGGAGGCCTACCCGGTCGTCGAGCGGATTCTCGCGAAGATCAACAAGCGCATCGACGACGTGCTGGGCAGCCGCGACGCGCTGTCGGGCCTGTCGCCGGCTGAATTCGTCGACGAGCGCTTCGGCCTGCCGACCGTGCGCGACATTCTGTCCGAGCTGGAAAAGCCGGGGCGCGATCCGCGGCCCGAATTCAAGACCGCCACGTTCCGCGACGGCGTCGAGAAGGTGTCCGACCTGATGCCCGGCATGCTGCTCGAAGGTGTCGTGACCAACGTCGCCGCGTTCGGTGCGTTCGTGGACATCGGCGTGCATCAGGACGGCCTCGTCCACGTGTCCGCGATGTCGACGAAATTCATCAAGGACCCGCACGAAGTCGTGAAGGCCGGTCAGGTCGTCAAGGTCAAGGTGCTCGACGTCGACGTGAAGCGCCAGCGCATCGCACTGACGATGCGCCTGGACGACGAAGCTGCCGCCCCCGGCGGCGCCGCGCCGCGCGGCGGCCAGGACCGCGGCAGCGCCGGCCGCGGCGCGGCCCGCCCGCAACGCTCGCGCGAGCCGGAGCCGGCCGGCGCGATGGCTGCGGCGTTCGCGAAGCTGAAGCGCTGAGCGCGCGCTCGCCCGCGGGCGAGCGCAACGACCGCCGTTGCGGCGTCGTGCCGCTCGGCTCGATCACGACGCCTTCCGCCCTACCGGCCGCATACTCGACGGCCCGATCGCATCTGCGATCGGGCCGTTTTACATTGATGAGCGATTCGAGATGTCGGCGAAGCCGCTGCGGGACGCCGCGCAGCGTGGAACAGGTCAGCTCGCGCCGAACGGGAGGAAGCGGATGTCGTCGATTGGATGCGCTCGGCGTCGAGCCTGACGACCACGCGGCCCAGCCATCATCGGCTCAAAACGCAACGCGCCGCCCCGCGCCTTCGCCAAAACAAAAATGCCGTTCAGTTTTTCAACTGAACGGCACGATTGCCGAAAGCGCAGCACGCGCCGCTGGTCAGATCTCGATCTTGGTGCCGAGCTCGACGACGCGGTTCGCCGGAATCGAGAAGAAGTCGGTCGGCTTCGCCGCGTTCTGGTGCATCCACGCGAACACGCGTTCGCGCCAGATCGACATGCCCGGCAGATGCGTCGGCACGACCGTCTCGCGCGCGAGGAAGAACGACGTGTCCATCAGCTCGAACGTCATGTCGTGCGTGCGGCCGAATTCCTCGAGCACGGCCTTCACGTCCGGCGTCTCGTTGAAGCCGTACTCGGCCTTGACGATATAGAGGCCGCCGCCCGCATCGCGCGAGCTGAGGCGCTTGTCGTCGCGCACGTATGGAATGTCGCGCGTGACGAACGTGAGGAAAATGGTCCGCTCGTGCAGCACCTTGTTGTGCTTCAGGTTGTGCAGCAGGCTGACCGGCACGAGCTTGTCGTTGCCCGTCAGGTAGATGGCCGTGCCCGACACGCGGTGCGGCGGGTGCGCGAGCAGCCCCTGCAGGAACGGCTCGAGCGGAATGCCGTCGGCGGCCGTGCGCTCCTTGACGATGTGGCGGCCCTTGTACCAGGTCATCAGCAGGAAGAACAGCAGCGCGCCGATGCCGAGCGGCAGCCAGCCGCCCTGCGCGACCTTCAGCAGGTTCGCGCCGAAAAAGCCGAGGTCAACCGCGAGGAACACGGCGATGATCGCGCCGACCAGCAGGCGGTTCCAGTTCCACACCCGTACCATCACGACGGCCGCGAGCACGGTGGTGATCACCATCGTCGCCGTCACCGCGATCCCGTACGCGGCCGCGAGATTGTCTGAGCTCTTGAAGCCGATCACGATGCAGAGGATCACCGCCAGCAGCAGCCAGTTGACGACCGGCACGTAGATCTGGCCGATCGCCAGCTCGGACGTATGCAGCACCTTCATGCGCGGCACGTAGCCGAGCTGGATCGCCTGCGACGTCAGCGAATACGCACCCGAGATCACGGCCTGCGATGCGATCACGGTCGCGACCGTCGACAGCACGACGAGCGGCAGCAGCGCCCACTCCGGCGCCATCAGGAAGAACGGATTCTCGATGGCCTTCGGGTTCTGCATCAGCAGCGCGCCCTGGCCGAAGTAGTTGAGCACCAGCGAAGGCATCACGAGCCCGTACGCGGCCAGGCGAATCGGTTTTGCACCGAAGTGGCCCATGTCGGCGTACAGCGCTTCGGCGCCGGTCAGCACCAGCACGACCGAACCCAGCACCACGTATGCCTGGAGCAGATGGTCGGCCATGAACGACGCCGCGTAATACGGGTTGATCGCCGCGACGATGCCCGGCACGCGCGAGATGTGATAGACGCCCAGCGCCGCGATCGCGACGAACCACAGCACCATGATCGGCCCGAACAGCTTGCCGACCATCGCGGTGCCGTGGCGCTGGATCCAGAACAGCGCGATCAGGATCACGATCGTGATCGGCAACACGAGGTGGGACAGATGCGGCGTCGCGATCTCGAGCCCTTCGACCGCCGACATCACCGAGATCGCCGGTGTGATCACGGCATCGCCGTAGAACATGCATGCGCCGAAGATCCCGAGCGCCATCAGCGCGCCGGCCACTCGCGTCTTCGAGTCGAGCGGCCGCAGCGACAGCGCCATCAGCGCGAGCACGCCGCCTTCCCCGTTGTTGTCGGCGCGCATCACGAACAGCAGGTACTTGATGCCGACCACGAGCACGATCGCCCAGAACAACAATGAGATCACGCCGAGGATCGAGCTCTCGGTCAGCGGAATGCCGTGGGCGGGGCTGAACGCCTCCTTCAGCGAATACAGCGGGCTCGTGCCGATGTCGCCGAACACGACGCCGATAGCCGCTATCGCGAGCGCCTGCATCGAGTGTTGGTGCGTCGAATGCGCGTGGGCTGCGTCGGTCGCCTGGGTCGTGTCGTTCATATGAAGCTTGATAATCGGTCCGGGTCGGACGAAACGAGCGCTATTCTACTCGCGCCCCTCTGAAACACCGTCCTGCCTTGTTGCCCTGAAACCACGTGAGTCACGCCGCGCATGCATTCCTGCGCAAGCTGTGGCAGGGCTGCCATCATAGCCGCGGCCGCGCCATCTGCCTACCGGCGGCGTCCGGCTGCCGTGGCCGCGGTGCCGATCGTGCGGATCGTGCGGGGCGAATCGCGAACAAAAAAACGGCGCCGCAAGCGGCGCCGTGCAAGGCTGTCGGTCGGACGACCGGACGCTTACGCGCCCGAACCGTCGCGCTGCGCGCGACCGCGTTTGATCCATGCCTCGAGGTTGTGCGGACGAACGGTGTCCCACTCCTCGAACGGCTGATGAATCCACGGATTCGTCGGCAGGTACTGCGTGTGATAGTCGGGCTTGACCTTCGAGCAACCCTTGTACCAGAGCACGGCCGAGCGCACGGCCGTCACGGCCGGATAGCGCTCCTTCAGATGCTCCTGCACACGCGCGAGCGTCACGCCGGAATCGACGAGATCGTCGACCAGCAGCACGTTGCCCGCGAGATGGCCGCGTGTCATCGTGATGTACTGCGCGATGTCGAGCTCGCCCTGCTCGGTGCCGGCAGCTTCCCGATACGAACTCGTCGCGAGGATCGCGAGCGGCACGTCATAGATGCGCGACAGCTGGTCGCCCACGCGCAGACCGCCGCGCGCGAGGCACAGGATCTGGTCGAACTTCCAGCCCGATTCGTGAACCTTGAGCGCCAGCAGCTCGATCAGGCGGTGGTACTCGTCCCAGCCTACCCAGAGGTTCTTGTCGTCGTTGCGCGGATCGGTCATCAAGTCTGCCGCCGTCATCGTCATTTGCTGCGTCATCTGCGAATTACACCTTGAACGGATGACGGAGCAGGATCGTTTCGTCGCGGTCCGGCCCCGTCGAAATCATGTCGACCGGCACGCCGGCCACTTCCTGCACGCGGCTCAAGTAGGCGCGCGCGTTGGCCGGCAGCGCATCCCACGTCTTGATGCCGACGGTGCTTTCCTTCCAGCCGGCGAACGTTTCGTACACCGGCTCGCAGCGTGCGACGTCGGCTGCGCCGCGCGGCAGGATGTCCGCGTCCTTGCCGTCGATCTTGTAGCCGACGCACAGCTTCACTTCGTCGAGACCGTCGAGCACGTCGAGCTTCGTCATGCACAGGCCCGACACGCCGTTGATCTGGATCGAGCGGCGCAGCGCCGCCGCGTCGAGCCAGCCGGTGCGGCGGGGACGGCCGGTGACCGAACCAAATTCCTTGCCGACGTTAGCGAGCGTGATGCCGACCTGATCCTGGCGCTGCGGGTTGTCGGCGTCGTACAGCTCGCTCGGGAACGGGCCCGAGCCGACGCGCGTGCAGTACGCCTTCGTGATGCCGAGGATGTAGTTCAGCTTTTGCGGACCGACACCGGCGCCGGCCGATGCCGCGCCCGCGACGCAGTTGCTCGACGTGACGAAAGGATAGGTGCCGTGGTCGATGTCGAGCAGCGTGCCCTGCGCGCCTTCGAACAGCAGGTTCTGACCGGCGTTGTTCGCGTCGTACAGACGGCGCGACACGTCGGCCACCATCGGCTTCAGACGATCGGCGTAGCCAAGCATCGTGTCGAGCGTGGCCTGGAAATCGACTGCTGCGCCGCCCAGGTACTGGGTCAGCACGAAGTTGTGGAAATCGAGGTTTTCGCGCAGACGGTCGGCGAAGGTCTTCGGATCGAACAGATCCTGCACGCGCAGCGCGCGGCGGCCGACCTTGTCTTCGTACGCCGGGCCGATACCGCGGCCGGTCGTGCCGATCTTGCCCGCGCCCTTGCGCGCTTCGCGCGCCTGGTCGATCGCGATGTGGTACGGCAGAATCAGCGTGGTCGCTTCGGAGATGAACAGGCGGTCGCGCACGTTGACGCCGGCCTCTTCCAGCTCGCCGATTTCCTTGAACAGTGCCTCGGGGGACAGCACGACGCCGTTGCCGATGAAGCAGGCAACGCCTTCACGCATGATGCCCGACGGAATGAGGCGCAAGATGGTCTTCTTGCCGCCGATGATGAGGGTGTGGCCGGCGTTGTGACCGCCCTGGAAACGCACGACGCCCTGAGCGTGGTCCGTCAGCCAGTCGACGATCTTGCCCTTGCCTTCATCACCCCATTGCGTTCCCACGACGACGACGTTGCGCCCGGGAGTCACGTTCACTGCGCTGGCAGACATGTTGATTCGTTAGCTGGTTAAAAACGTATTCTACCTATGTTCGCGGGCGATTCCGAATTTTTCCGTTTCGCTTCAACGATATGCACGCCGAACGACGGCCCGCGAACGCCTGTTTAACGGGGCTCGACCACCCATGCGCCCGCACGTTCGACGAGCGAACGGTCGCATGCGAACTCGTCGAGCACGTGGTCGTGACCGGGCAGTGCCTGGATCACGACCTCGCCCGCATCGCGCAGCGCGGCGACGGCCGCGCTGAGTGCATCGTCCTGCGCCCAGGGCGCGAGAATCGCGGTGCCGCGCGCCTCGACCGGGGAAATCCGCGCGAGCTCGCGCAGGTCGAGCGAGAAACCCGTCGCCGGGCGCGCCCGGCCGTATGCCTGACCCACGTGGTCGTAGCGGCCGCCGCGCGCGATCGCGTTGGGCACGCCGTCGATGTAAGCGGTAAACATTGCGCCGCTGTGGTACGCATAGCCGCGCAGATCGGCGAGATCGACGGCGACTTCGACGCCCTTCGCGCTCGCCGCGAGCTGCGCGAGATCGTCCAGCGCGCGCGTGATTTCCGGCAGCACGGGCAGCCGCGCCCGCGCTTCGTCGAGCACGCTCGCGTCGCCGTACAGGTGCGGCAGCGCGCGCAGCGCCGCGCGCGTGTCGGCGCCGAGATCGTCGGTCAGCTCGTGCAGCAGCGGCACATCCTTGCCCGACAGCGCGTCGTACAGCGCTTCGCCGCGCGCGGCGGCCTGCGCATCGCGCGCGAGCAGCGCCGCGAGCACGCCCGCATGGCAAAGGTCCAGACGAATCCGCGACAGCCCCGCGAGATGCAGCGCGTCGAGCATCAGCTGCTGGATCTCCAGGTCGGCTTCCAGCCCCGCATGCCCGTAGATTTCGGCGCCGATCTGGATCTGCTCGCGCGTCGCGTGCAGACCGCGCGGGCGCGTGTGCATCACGTGGCCGGCGTAGCAGAGGCGCGTGACGCCCTGGCGGTTCAGCAGGTGCGCGTCGATCCGCGCGACCTGCGGCGTGATGTCGGCGCGCAGACCGAGCGTGCGGCCCGACAGCTGATCGACCAGCTTGAAGGTGCGCAGCCGCAGGTCGGCGCCGCCGCTCGTCAGCAGCGACTCGAGGTACTCGAGCAGCGGCGGCATCACCATTTCGTAGCCGTAAGAACGGAAGCGGTCGAGCAGCCTGCGGCGCAGCTCCTCGATCTTGCGCGCTTCCGACGGCAGTACGTCGGCGATATTCTCGGGAAGTAACCAGGTCGACATCGGTACGGTCCTACGACGGGAAACAGCGCGACTTTGCGCGCCGCGAGATGAATCGGAAATGGGAAATCGAAATCGGGCGGAACGAACGGCCGGTGCGCCGTCCGGTTCAGGTGGCGAACAGCAGCAGGACGAGCCCGAGCGCCATCACGATGAGCCCGCCGATCCGGATATGATGCGGCGGCCGCTCCGCTATTCTACGAAACGTGTCGCGCCATGCGACGGGAAACACGAAAGGGAACGCTCCCTCGATAATCAGCATCAGTGCTACCGCGAGCAACAACGAGCCAGCCAGATCCATGCGAGCGACGGCGCCGCTCGTCGCGGCACCCCAAAAAGTCAGTGTTTGCGGGGAGCGGGCGCCGGCGCGGCGGCACCGCCCGTCGGGCTGCGCATGAAGCGGAAGAACTCGCTGTCGGGATCGACGACGATGACGTCGTTGCGCTTGAACGTGTTCCGGTAAGCCTGCAGGCTCGCGTAAAACTGATAGAACTGCGGATCGCGGCCGAACGCGTCCGCGGCGATCGACGCGGCCTTCGCATCGCCCTCGCCCTTGATCGTCTGCGCCGACTTGTATGCGTTCGCGAGCACCGCCTGCTGATCGCGCTCGGCGTCGGCCTTGATCTGCTCGACATCCGCCGCGCCTTCGGCGCGCACGCGCGCGGCCTGGTCGCGCAACGCCGCGATCATCCGCTGATAGACGGCGTCCGTCTGCGCGGCCGGCAAGTCGACGCGCGTCAGCTGGACGTCGACCACGTCCACGCCGAAGCCCGCCGCCTTTGCCCGCACCGCGTCGCGCGCCGCGTTCGCGATGTCGCGCTGGTCGCCGAGCGCGTCGTCGAGCGCGCGCTTCGCGAAGGCGTCGCCGAGCGCGCCCTTCAGCGCATCGGCGAGGCGTTCGGTGGCGGCCGTCGGGTCGCCGCCGGTGGCCGTGAAATACTTCATCGGATCGTCGATCCGATACTTGAGCGCATACGCGACGAGCAGATCGTGCTTGTCTTCGGTGGCCAGTTGCAGCGGGTCCGTCGACTCGAGCGATTGCAGGCGCGTGTCGATCAGCGTCGCCGTCTGCAGCGGCGGCGGCAGCTTGAAGTGGATGCCGGGGCCGGCGAGCTGCGGCTGCCCGCCGTCGCGGCCGGACAGCACGGCCGCATGGCGCGGGTCCACGCTCAGCACCGTCGACGAAGCCGCGAACGCGGCGATCACGATTGCGACGACGAGCGCAATGATTCGATTCATGTTCTGCGCTCCCGTTACTTCAGATCGTCTTCGCGCGCGCGGCTGCGGAACGCCTCTCGCGAGCGCAGCACGTCGCTGCCCGCGGCGGGCGCGGCAGCGGCCGAAGCGCCGCTCGCCGGTGCGCCCGACGCGACGGCGGCCGGAGCCGACGCCGTGTCCGGCGCGGCTGCGCCGGCTGCCGCGTTCGATGCACCTGCGGCGTTCGCGGCATTTTGCCGGCCCTGCTCGACGAGCTTGTCGAGCGGCAGGTACACGACGCTGCTGCCCGCCTTGTTGCCGACGAATACCTTGGTCGCCTTCGAGTAGATTTCCTGCATCGTTTCAAGGTACATCCGCTCGCGAATCACGGCCGGCGCCTTCGAATACTGCGCATAAACCTGCTTGAACCGGTCGGCGTCGCCTTCGGCCTGCGTCACGACACGGTCGGCATAGGCCTTCGCATCGTCGACGAGTTTCGCGGCGTCGCCCTGCGCCTTCGGCAACAGGTCGTTCGTATACGCTTGCGCGGCGCGCTTGGCGGCCTCGCGCTCGTCGCGCGCCTTCGCGACCTCGGCATACGCGGCCTGCGTCTGTTCCGGCGCCGCGACGCTTTGCATCGTGACGGCCGTGACCTCGAGCCCGGACTGGTAGCGGTCGAGATCGCGCTGGATCGCGGCGGACAGCTGGCTACGCAGCGCATCGCGGTCCTGGTTCAGGATGTCTGCCGCGCTGCGCGTGCCGACGATCGCGCGCACTGCGGCCTGGGCGGCCTGCGACACGCTGCGCTCGGGATCGACGCTACGGAACAGGTAATCGGTAGCCGAACGCACGCGGTACTGGACGACGAAACGCACGTCGACGATATCCGCATCGCGCGTCAGCATCGCGGCTTCCTTGACGTTCGCGAGACGCACGACGTTGTTGCGGCCGATCTCGATCGAGCGCACTTGCGTCGTATCGACGATTTCGTGCGACGAGAACGGATACGGCGCACGCCAGTGGACGCCCTCGCCGACCGTGCCGGCCAGCTTGCCGAGCTGGAGCACGACGCCGGTCTGGCCGTCCTGCACGACGAACAGCCCGCTGCCCGCATAGACCGCGATCAGCACGCCGATCACGATGCCGACGCCGACGCGCGCAGCCCGGCCGTTGTCGGGCCGGAAGCCGTTGCCGCCCTTGCCGCCGAACAGGCCGCTCAGACGCCGGTTGAAGTTGCGCCACATCTCGTCGAGATCGGGCGGACCGTCACCGTCGCCGCCGGGCGGACGTTTCGATTCGTTGGCACGCGGACGGGATCCGTCGTTGCCTTTGCCGTCGCCGCGCCCCCAGCGGGGATCGTTGATCGACAGCAAGGCGCGCATCCGCCGCCAGGTACTCCGCTCGTTGTATTCGTTCACCAGAGTTTGTTCACCAGATTAGACGCCGGCGAACCGGCCGGGACCGGTTAGCGCCCGTGTTCGGAAATCGTGTGGCCTTCGTGTGGTTCAGCGGGCGCGCCGTCGAGCGCGCCGTCGGCTGACGTCGCGCCGGAGAGGTGTTCCGCGGAGGCGATCTCGGCGATGGCGGCACGCAACGCGTCGAGACCCTGACCGGTGCGCGCGCTCAAAAAGACGCGCGAAATATTACCATACTCGTCCCGCTCGACCGCGTCGCCGCGGGCGGCCAGTTCGGGCACGGCGTCGATCTTGTTGAACACCAGCACCTGCCGCACGGTGTCCGCGCCGATCTCGTGCAGCACGTCGTTGACCTGCTCGATCTGTTCGAGCCGCACGGCGCTCGACGCGTCCACCACGTGCAGCAGCAGATCCGCATGAATCGTTTCCTCGAGGGTCGCGCGAAACGCGGCAACCAGCTGGTGAGGCAGCTCGCGGATGAAGCCGACCGTATCGGACACGACGATCTGGCCGACCTCGTCGCCCAGATACACGCGTCGCGACGTCGTATCGAGCGTCGCAAACAACTGGTCGGCCGCATAGGCCTGCGCCTTCGTCAGCGCATTGAACAGCGTCGACTTGCCCGCGTTCGTATAGCCGACCAGCGACACCGACATGGTGCCGCTGCGCGCGCGCTGACGACGCTGCGTGCTGTGCTGCCGGCGCAGCCGGTCGAGACGCGCCTTCAGCATTTTGATCCGCTCGCCGATCAGCCGGCGGTCGGTTTCGAGCTGCGTTTCGCCGGGGCCGCGCAGGCCGATACCGCCTTTTTGCCGCTCCAGGTGAGTCCACGCGCGAATCAGCCGGGTCGACAGATATTGCAGCTGCGCGAGCTCGACCTGCAGCTTGCCTTCGTGGCTGCGGGCGCGCTGCGCGAAGATATCGAGGATCAGGCTCGTGCGATCGACCACGCGCCGGTTCAGCGCCTGCTCCAGATTGCGTTGCTGGGCGGGCGCGAGTGCGTGGTTGAAGATGACGATTTCGACGTTGTGCGCGTCGCACGCGAGCCGCAATTCTGCGGCTTTGCCGCTGCCGATGAACATCTTGGCATCAGGGCTGGCACGACGACCGGTGAGGGTGACGGCGGGACGGGCTCCCGCGCTGGAGGCAAGAAGACTGAGTTCTTCGAGACTGGCTTCGAAATCGGTCTTGCCGAAGTCGATGCCGACGAGCGCTGCGTTGATCAAATTGTCGGGTGTCAAGATAAGGCGGCTGGCATCGGTCGCTCGCGGCGACCGGATGCCGGCCGCTGCGATAGGTTAGGACGAAGCTTCCGCGTCCGGGTGGAAATTCACCGGGCGCGCCGGCACGACCGTCGAAATGGCGTGCTTGTAGACCATCTGGGTCACGGTGTTACGGAGCAACACGACGTACTGGTCGAAGGATTCGATGTTCCCTTGGAGCTTGATCCCGTTGACGAGATAGATCGAAACAGGAACGTGCTCTTTACGCAGTGCGTTCAAAAACGGGTCTTGTAACAATTGCCCTTTGTTGCTCATGGCGTACTCCATCTTTTTTTGCAGGTTGATCTGGATTGGCGACGAAGAAAAAGAGATCCGGCGCCAATCGCTACACTATAGCTGATTTTGCCTGCCCCGCCCGGCCACTGGCCATGCGGCCAGGTCGTTGCCGGGCGTACCCGGCAGGCTCGTTCAGCCCTTGTCCGCGTACGGATTGTTCGACGAGCGGAACTCTATGCGCAATGGAGTCCCGGTCAGGGAGAAAGTTTCGCGGAATCTGTTTTCCAGATATCGCTTGTATGTCTCGGTCACCGCATCGAGCGCGTTGCCGTGGATCACGATCAGCGGCGGATTCTGGCCGCCCTGGTGCGCGTAGCGCAGCTTCGGGCGCACCGGGCCGCGACGGCGCGGCTGCTGGAACTCGACGGCCTCGATCAGCGCGCGCGTGAGCTTCGGCGTCGGCAGCTTCGCCATCGCCGCGGCATAGGCGTCGTCGACCGAGCGCATCAGCGCGCCGATGCCGGTCTTCTTCGCGGCCGAAATGTAGTGCGATTTCGCGAAATCGAGGAATTTCAGCTTGCGGGTCAAATCCGCTTTGGCGCGATCGCGCGCGTGATCGTCGAGGCCGTCCCACTTGTTGACGCCGATCACGAGCGCGCGGCCCTGCTCGACCACGAAGCCCGCGATGTGCGCGTCCTGGTCGGAAATGTCCTGCTGCGCGTCGAGCAACAGAATGACGACGTTCGCGTCGGAGATCGACTGCAGCGTCTTCACGACCGAGAACTTCTCGATCGCCTCGAACACCTTGCCGCGACGCCGCAGCCCGGCGGTATCGATCAGCGTGTACTTCTTGCCGTTGCGCTCGAAGTCGACGTAGATCGAATCGCGCGTCGTGCCCGGCATGTCGAACGCGATCACGCGATCCTCGCCGATCAGCGCGTTCACGAGCGTCGACTTGCCGACGTTCGGCCGGCCGACGATCGCGATCTTGATGCCGCGCGACGGATCATTGTCGTCCGCTTCCTCCGGCTGGCCCGCATACGCGACTTCCAGCGCCTCGTTGATCATGTCGGTCACGCCGTCGCCGTGTGCGGCCGAGATCGCGCGCGGATCGCCGAGCCCGAGCTCGTAGAAGTCCGTCGCGACCGCCGTGTACTTCATCCCTTCGGCCTTGTTGACGACCAGGAAGATCGGCCGCCCGGTCTTGCGCAGATAGTCGGCGATCGACTTGTCCTGCGGCGCGAGGCCGTTGCGCCCGTCCACGATGAACACGACGACGTCGGCTTCCTCGACCGCCTGACGCGTCTGGCGCGCCATCTCGTGCAGGATGCCGTCCTTCGCGACGGGTTCGAAGCCGCCGGTGTCGACGACCAGGTACGGCCGCTCACCGACTCGCCCTTCGCCGTAATGGCGATCGCGCGTGAGGCCCGGCAAGTCGGCGACGAGCGCATCGCGCGAGCGCGTGAGCCGGTTGAACAGCGTGGATTTCCCCACATTGGGGCGCCCAACGAGGGCAATGACCGGTTTCATCTGTGTTTTCTACGGTGGTGCGCAGCAGCGGGAGGCCCGCTGCTGCGGGCGGCTGCGCTGAATGAAAATATCACGAATTCGCGCCGCGCCGGATGCGCGCGCCGGGCGCGCGGTGCGCGCCGTCGTCTTTCGCTACGAACTGCCTTTCAAATACTGCGCGGCCGGGGACACCGGCCGCGTTCATGTCGCGCGTTCGCGGCATGCGGAACTCGTTCCGCCACGCCGCGCTTCGCGCTTGCTGCGTGCGTATCAGCGCGGGCGGAACCCGTACAGGCCGCCGTCCTGGGTCTGCACGACCAGCGTGTTGCCGGCAAGCACCGGCGCCGCGGTGATCGCGCTGCCGTCGGTCTTCATCCGCGCGATGAAGCTGCCGTCCTCGCGCGACAGGAAGTGCACGAAGCCCTTGTAGTCGCCCATCACGACCGCATGGCCGAGCAGGTAAGGTACGCCGACGTCGCGGCTCTTCAGCTTGTCGTTACGCCAGAGCGGGTTGCCGCTCGCCGCGTCGTACGCGGTCACGACCGACCAGTCGTCGCCGGCGGCCACGACCGAATCGTCCTGCGCGAGACCGCTGCGGCTCGAGAACGGCTTTTCCCACACCGGACGGCCCGAGTTCGCGTCGAAGCAGCCGATCTGCCCCTGGAACGTGACCGCGCATGCCTGCGCGCCCACGAGCGTCGGCGGACCGCTGACGTCGTTGATGCGCTCGACCTCGGTCACGCCCTTCGGGAACGACACGGGCGTCTGCCAGAACGGCTCGCCCGTCTGCAGGTTCAGCGCCACCAGGCCGCCGCCGGGGAAGCCGGCCAGCACGGCCGCATCGCCGGCGAACGTCATGCCGGCCGACACGCGCAGGTTCAGCGGCACCGCGCGGTTGCGGTAATTCCACTTCTGCTCGCCGGTCTGCGCGTTGAACGCGATCACCTGGCCGTCGATCGTGCGCACGATCACGAGGCCGTTGCCGACCAGCGGCGGCGAGAAGACCTCGCCCTGCACGGTGGTCTTCCACAGCAGCTTGCCGTCGGGGCCGAGCACGAACACGCCGCCCTTCAGCGCGCCGACCGCGGTCAGGTTGCCGTCGCTGCCGACACCGGCCGACAGGTCCGAACCGACCTTCCCGCGCCACACCGTCTGGCCCGTCTTCGCGTCGATCTTCTCGACCGAACCGTTCTCGCCCGCCGCGTAGACGGCGTCGCCCACGGCCACCGGCGAGAACAGGTAGCGTCCGCCCTTGCCGACGCTCGCCTTCCAGACCTGTTGCACGTCGAGGACGGGCTTGAACTCGGTGAGGGGCGTCGGCACGCGGCGCGCGTCCTTCGACGACGAGCAGGCCGCCAATGCCAGGACAGCCGCCGCGCAGGCTACGGGCACAGCGTAACGTTTCAGCAAATTCATCGGTTAGCGAAGCAGAGTTAAGAGGTTGAGGGGGCCGACATCAGCCGCCGAGCGCGTCCAGCTTGAACTGCACGAGCTGGCGCGCCGACTGGTCGTCCTTCGACAGGCCGTCGAGCGCGAGCTTGTACGCGGCGCGCGCATCATCGGTCTTGCCTTGCGCGGCCAGCAGATCGCCGCGGCGATCGGCCACGAGGCCCTTGAATGCGTCGACCGGCGTGCCCGACAGCAGCACGAGACCCGCGTCGTACGCCTTCTCGTCGAGCAGCAGCGACGCAAGCCGCAGCTTCGCGATCTGCTTGTACTCGTCGTCCTTGGCGTGATCAGCGGCCCATTGCAGCTGCGCCTTCGCGCCGGCCGCATCGCCGCTCGCGTACAGCGTCTTCGCAGCCGCGAGCGCGGTCATTTGTGCATAGGCCGTGCTGCCGAACTTGTCTTCCATGTCGGCGGCCGCGCGGGCCATCGTGGCCTTGTCGTTCGCCGCGGCGGCCTTCTGCACCTGCTCGTACAGGCCGGACGCTTCGGCGGCCTGGCGGCGCTGCCAGTAATTCCAGCCGTTGAAACCGGCCGCGACGACCAGCGCCGCGAGCACGATCCACGTCGTGAGATTGCCCCAGCGGGCCCACCACGCTTTCAGACTTTCAATCGATTCTTGTTCGTCGTGATAACTCATCGGCGAGCGATTCCTTCCTTTTCGGGCTTTTCTTGTCGAGCGAATGCCAGCGCGATCAGTCGTCGCCGTCTTCGGCGGATGCAACCATCGCATTGATTAGGAATTCGGTCAAGCCTTCGACCGGTACGGTCTGCTGAACGTTCTTTTCCCCTTCCTGGCCGGCGCCGCGCAGCGCTTTCACGCCCGCCGTGCCGTTCGCCACCTCTTCTTCGCCGAAGATCACCGCGAACGCGGCGCCGCTCGCGTCGGCCCGCTTCATCTGCGACTTGAAGCTCGCCGGCGCGCCGTCGGCGCTGCAGTGGAAGATCACGTCGAGGCCCGTGTCGCGCAGACGCTCGGCCGCGATGAACGCCTGTTCGCGCGCCGCCTCGCCCTGGTGCACGACGTACACGTCGACGCCTTCCTGCTCGGGCGCGAGGTCTTCTTCCTTCAGCAGCTCCAGAATGCGCTCGATGCCCATCGCCCAGCCGCATGCGGCGGTCGGCTTGCCGCCCAGCTGCTCGATCAGCGGATCGTAGCGGCCGCCGGCCGCGACCGTGCCCTGCGCGCCGAGCTTGTCGGTCACCCATTCGAACACGGTCAGATTGTAGTAGTCGAGGCCGCGCACCAGCCGCGGATTGATCTTGAACGGAATGTTGTTCGCGAGCAGCAGGCGCTGCAGCCCCTCGAAATGCGCGCGCGATTCGTCGCCGAGGAAGTCGATCAGCTTCGGCGCGTTCTGGGCGATTTCCTGCAGCGCCGGATTCTTCGTGTCGAGCACGCGCAGCGGGTTCGTGTACAGACGGCGCTTCGCATCCTCGTCCAGCACGTCGACGTGCTGCTCGAGGTACTTGATCAGCTCGACGCGGTGCGCGGCGCGCTCTTCGGCCAGGCCGAGCGAATTGATCTCGAGTTTGATGCCCGTCAACCCGAGGTCGTCCCACAGGCGCTGGCACATCATGATGATCTCGGCGTCCGCGTCCGGGCCCGCGAAGCCGAGCGCCTCGACGCCGACCTGGTGGAACTGGCGATAGCGGCCGCGCTGCGGACGCTCGTGACGGAACATCGGGCCGATGTACCACAGGCGCTTCGGGCCGTCGTACAGCATGTTGTGCTCGATCGCCGCGCGCACGACGGCCGCGGTGTTCTCCGGGCGCATCGTCAGGTTTTCGCCGTTGAGCGCGTCGGTGAAGCTGTACATCTCCTTCTCGACGATGTCCGTGACTTCGCCGATGCCGCGCGTGAACAGCTGCGTGTGTTCGACGATCGGCGTGCGGATGTTCTGATAGCCGTACGCGCGCAGCAGCGATTTCACGGTAGCTTCGAAGAACTCCCACAGGCCGGCATCCTGCGGAAGGATGTCATTCATGCCCTTGACGCCCGCGAGCTTCTCGATCTTGCGTTTCTGTTCAGTCATCGTTCGTGTGTATGGACGAATGGTTCAGGCCGCGCTGCGGCCGTAATTGCGTGCGACGTAGTCGCTGACGATCTGCTGGAATTCCTCGGCGATCCGCTCGCCGCGCAGCGTCTTGACCTTCTCGCCGTCGATGAAGACGGGTGCGGCCGGGTTCTCGCCCGAGCCCGGTAGGCTGATGCCGATGTTCGCGTGCTTCGACTCGCCGGGGCCGTTGACGATGCAGCCCATCACCGCGACGTTCATCTTCTCGACGCCCGGATACTCCTTGCGCCACACCGGCATCTGCTCGCGCAGGTAGGTCTGGATCTGCATCGCGAGCTCCTGGAACAGCGTGCTCGTCGTGCGGCCGCAACCCGGGCAGGCGATCACCATCGGCGCGAACGAGCGCAGGCCCATCGTCTGCAGGATTTCCTGGCCGACGATCACCTCGCCCGTGCGCGGTGCGCCCGGCTCCGGCGTCAGCGAGATGCGGATCGTGTCGCCGATGCCTTCCTGCAGCAGCACGCCCAGCGCCGCAGTCGACGCGACGATGCCCTTCGAGCCCATGCCGGCCTCGGTCAGGCCCAGGTGCAGCGCGAAGCCGCAACGGCGGCCGAGTTCGCGGTACACGGCGATCAGGTCCTGCACGCCGCTGACCTTGCACGACAGCACGATGCGGTCGCGGCCGAGGCCCAGCTCGACGGCGCGCTCGGCCGAGCCGATCGCCGACTGGATCAGCGCCTCGTACATCACGCTCTGCGCGTCCCACGGCTGCGAACGCGCGGCGTTCTCGTCCATCATCCGCGCGAGCAGGTCCTGATCGAGGCTGCCCCAGTTCACGCCGATCCGCACCGGCTTGTCGTACTTCGCCGCGGCTTCGATCATCTGCGCGAACTGCGTGTCGCGCTTCGCGCCCTGGCCGACGTTGCCCGGGTTGATCCGGTACTTCGACAGCGCCTCCGCGCAGCCCGGATAGTCGCGCAGCAGCAGATGGCCGTTGTAGTGGAAGTCGCCGACGAGCGGCACCGTCACGCCCATGCGGTCGAGCTGCTCGCGGATGGCCGGCACCGCGGCGGCCGCCTCAGGCGTGTTCACCGTGATGCGCACCAGTTCGGAACCGGCGTTCGCGAGATCCTTGATCTGGATGGCGGTGCCGATCGCATCGGCCGTGTCGGTATTCGTCATCGACTGCACGCGCACCGGCGCATTGCCGCCGATCGTCACGAGCTGCCCGCCCCAACGAACATCCACCGCATGCGACACGCGACGCGGCTGGTGGCCGCCGAACACCGGCTCGGTTGAACAAATCTGACTGCTGCGTGGGGATTGAGCTTCGGATTGCATCGATAGATCCATTTACGCGGAATGCGCCGCGACGGCGCATGAATTGAAAAAGCGCCGTGCCCTCGCGGCCCGTGCAGCACGGGCCTTCGTCACGGCGCTTGGCGTCAGGGCAACGTGAACCGCGCCACGTTACCCCGCGCTGCCGAATATTTTGCCGGATCGACGGGTTTTCCGTCGAACGCGACCGCATCGAGACCGGCCTTGTTGCCGATCGTGACCTTGAACGGGCCGTCGCCTGCGACCTGCTTCGTCTCGCCGGCCCGCACCAGCGCCGAGAACAGCTCCTTGCCGTTCTTGTCGCGCACGCTGAACCAGCAGTCCTGCTTGACCTTCAGCTCGACCACCGACTGGCCCGCGGCAACCGCGACGCTCGCTGGCTCGGCCGCATTTGCCGTGCTTGCCGCGCTCGCGGCGGCCGGCTGCGATGCGGGCGATGCTGGGGCCGCAGCCGCCGGGGCAGCCACGGACGCCGCGACCGGCGCCGACGCCTGCGCGACTACGGCCGAAGCAGCCACAACCTCGTTGCCTGCTGCCGTCGACGCGCTGCCCGCCGCGGGCTCTTCCGCGGCCGATGCCGCCACTGCGCTCGCCGCCGGCGCATGCTCGGCGGCGCCGCCCTTGAAGCGGGCGAGCCAGCTCGCCGAATCGCCGCCAGTGTGCCACATGAGCACGGCGATCACCGCCACGACGACGATCGCGGTGCCCCACAACCACGGATGATGGCCGGACGAGCTGCCGAGCGGGATCGACACGCGGCCGCGCGGCAGATCCGTGCCGCTCGACGCGGGCATCGACAGGTCGACTTCCGGCACGCCGCGCTCGCGGCGCAGCGCCTGCGCGAACGGCTCCGGATCGACGCCGAGCATCTTCGCGTAGCTGCGCACGACCCCGAGCGCGAACGTCACGCCGGGCAGATGACTGATGTCGCCCGCCTCGAGCGCGCGCAGCTTCTGCGGAGCGACCTTGAGCCGCGCCGACACGTCGTCGACCGTCCAGCCCTTCGCCTCCCGTAGCTGCGCCAGCCGGCTGCCCACGGCCGCCAGCGTTTCCAGCCCCGCCGGTGCCGGCTTCGCGGCATTCGTCTCTGCGCCGTTTGTCGGCTGCGGCTCACTCATCCTTGTCCTCGCGTCGATTCTTCTTCACTGGGGCGCCGCCGGCCCCTGCCGGCCGGCACCCGCTACCGTCCATACCATGCGCGGCGCCAAGGCGCCGCGACCGATCGCTATTCGCGTGTTGTACCGCCAAAAAGTTCGGGCATCCGCATTTGCGCGGCCCCGTCAAACCGCCCGAACTTCGATGATCTTTGCTGCTGTGCCCGTCCGTTCGGCGAGGCGCGTGCGATCCTTCACGGCGCCGGCCAGCTGCCCGCACGCGGCGTCGATGTCGTCGCCGCGCGTCTTGCGCACGGTCGTGACGACACCCGCGTCGATCAGAACCTGCGCAAAACGCTTGATCTGCTCCGGCTTCGAGCGGATGAGGCCCGATTCCGGGAACGGATTGAACGGGATCAGATTGAATTTGCACGGCACGTCACGCGTGACGGCCAGCAATTCGCGCGCATGCGCTTCGGTGTCGTTGACGCCGTCGAGCATGCAGTATTCGAAAGTGATGAAATCGCGCGGCGCGACTTTCAGATAGCGCTGGCACGCCGCCATCAGTTCGCGCAGCGGATGCTTCTTGTTGAGCGGCACCAGCTCGTCGCGCAGCGCATCGTTCGGCGCGTGCAGCGACACGGCGAGCGCGACCGGCAATTCGGCGCCGAGGCGGTCCATCATCGGCACCACGCCGGACGTCGACAGCGTGACGCGGCGGCGCGACAGCCCATAGGCGTTGTCGTCGAGCATCAGCCGCATCGCGGGCACGACCGCGTTGTAGTTCAACAGCGGTTCGCCCATGCCCATCATCACGACGTTCGTGACGACCCGTTCCGCCTTGCCGTTCGGTCCGGGCGCGCGGCCCAGCGACGCACGCAGCGCAAATTCGGCCATCCGCAGCTGGCCGATGATTTCGGCCGTCGACAGGTTGCGCGAGAAGCCCTGCTTGCCCGTCGAGCAGAAGCGGCAATTGACCGCACACCCGGCCTGCGACGACACGCACAGCGTGCCGCGCGTCTCTTCCGGGATGAACACGGTTTCGACCGCGTTGCCGTTCCCGACGTCGATCAGCCACTTGCGCGTGCCGTCGGCGGAAACGTGATCGCTGGCGATCTCGGGCATGCCGATCGTCGCGCGGCCCTTGAGCTTTTCTCTCAGGGACTTCGCGAGGTCGGTCATGCCGTCGAAATCGCCGGCGTTGTACTGATGGATCCAGCGCTGCAACTGCTTGGCGCGGAACGGCTTCTCGCCGAGGCTGCCGCAGTACGCGACAAGACCCTCGGCATCGAAGTCGAGAAGATTGACGGAAGTTTCGCTCGTCATGATGTGCTGCCTTGCCGCGTGCGCCGAATCCTGCCTGACCGTTGCCAGCCAGCGCTTAACGCGAGTAGACGTTCATTTCCGGGAAGAAGAACGCGATTTCGACCGCTGCCGTTTCAGCAGCGTCCGAGCCGTGCACGGCGTTCGCGTCGATGCTGTCGGCGAAGTCGGCGCGGATCGTGCCCTTTTCCGCCTTCTTCGGATCCGTCGCGCCCATCAGGTCGCGGTTCTTCAGGATCGCGCCTTCGCCTTCCAGAACCTGGATCATCACCGGGCCCGAGATCATGAAGTCGACGAGGTCCTTGAAGAACGGACGTGCTGCGTGAACTGCGTAGAACTTCTCTGCGTCGGCACGCGACAGGTGCGCCATGCGCGATGCGACGATCTTCAGGCCGGCGCCTTCGAAACGGCTGTAGATCTGGCCGATCACGTTCTTTGCCACCGCATCCGGCTTGATGATCGACAGGGTGCGCTCGATTGCCATAAAAACTCCAAAAAATTAAGAAGTTACAGGTTCAAATGAATCCGCTATTGTAGCACGATCCCGTGTATCATTGCGATTGAACCCTTACACCGGCGAAAGGTTCGGAATCCCTGTGTTTTTGCGCTGCCCGGCCATTGAAACCAAGCGGCGCGGAACGTATCTTAGCCATAGCTGCTCCGGTTTGCTGCGCCGCACACCGCGCGCGCCGAACCGGCCCCGAACGCCCGTGCGTTCAATGTTAGGAGAAACCATGAACGACTATCCGTACAATTTCGGCCGCGGCGGCACCGTCAGCACCGCGGAGGTTCGCAACCGCGTGCTGCGGAACACGTACTGGCTGCTCGCGCTGTCGATGATCCCGACCGTCCTCGGCGCGTGGGTCGGCGTCGCGACGGGCTTCTCGCTGTTCGCCGCCACCAGCCCGATGATGAGCCTGCTCGCGTTCTTCGCGATCGCGTTCGGCTTCATGTTCGCGATCGAGCGCACCAAGAACAGCGCCGCCGGCGTATTCGTGCTGCTCGGCTTCACGTTCTTCATGGGGCTGATGCTGTCGCGCCTGCTCAGCTTCATCCTCGGCTTTTCGAACGGCCCGTCGCTGATCATGCTGGCGTTCGGCGGCACCGGCATCATCTTCGCCGCGATGGCGACGGTCGCAACGGTCAGCAAGCGCGACTTCTCCGGGCTCGGCAAATGGCTGTTCATGGGCGTCATCGTGATCCTGCTGGCGTCGGTCGCGAACATCTTCCTGCAATTGCCGGCGCTGATGCTGACCGTGTCGGTCCTCGCGATCGCGATCTTCTCCGCGTACATGCTGTTCGACGTCCAGCGCGTCGTCAACGGCGGCGAGACGAACTACATCTCGGCCACGCTCGCGATCTACCTCGACCTGTACAACGTGTTCACGAACCTGCTCGCGCTGCTCGGCATCTTCGGCGGCAACCGCAACTGACGTTCGGCTCACCCATAAAAAAACCGGCCCGCAGGCCGGTTTTTTTTCGTCCGCGACCGCGGCTCAAGCGCGCTCGAACAGCGCGATCGATTCGACGTGCGACGTATTCGGGAACATGTTCACCACGCCGGCGCCCTTGAGCCGATAACCGGCCTCGTGGACGAGCAGCCCGGCGTCGCGCGCGAGCGTCGACGGGTTGCACGACACGTAGACGATCCGCTTCGGCAGCGGGCCTTCACCGCTCTGCGCGATCTCGGCGAGCGCCTTGGACACCGCGAGCGCGCCTTCGCGCGGCGGGTCGATCAGGAACTTGTCGAACGCGCCGAGCGCGCGCAGATCGTCGCCCGTCACTTCGAACAGGTTCCGGCACGCGAACGTCGTATGGCCGTCGACGCCGTTCTCGCGCGCATTCGCGAGCGCGCGCGTCGTCAGCGTTTCGCTGCCCTCGATGCCCATCACCTCGCGCGCCAGGCGCGCCAGCGGCAGCGTGAAGTTGCCGATCCCGCAGAACAGGTCGAGCACGCGATCGTCGCGCGACGGCGCGAGCAGACGCAGCGCACGCCCGACCAGCACGCGATTGATCTGATGGTTGACCTGCGTGAAGTCGGTCGGCTTGAACGGCATGCGGATGCCGAACTCCGGCAGCGTGTAGTCGAGCGCCACGTCGAGCGGATAGAACGGCGCGACCGTGTCGGGGCCCTTCGGCTGCAGCCAGAACTGCACGTTGTGCTCGTCCGCGAACGCGCGCAGCAGCGCTTCGTCGTCGGCATTGATCGGCTCCAGGACGCGCAACACCAGCGCGGTCACCTGCGAGCCGACCGCCAGCTCGATCTGCGGCATCCGATCGCGGATCGACAGGCCCTCGACCAGCCGGCGCAGCGGCACCAGCATCGCCGACACGTGCGGCGGCAGCACTTCGCAGCTCGTCATGTCGGCGACGTAGCTGCTCTTCTTTTCGTGGAAGCCCACCAGGACGCCGCCCTTCTTCGCGACGTTGCGCACGGTCAGGCGCGCGCGGTAGCGATAGCCCCACGACGGGCCGTGGATCGGCGCGTACATCGCCTCGGCGCGCAGCTTCGACAGATGCCACAGGTTGTCCTCGAGCACGCGCTGCTTGATCGCCACCTGCGCGCGCATGTCGAGGTGCTGCATCGAACAGCCGCCGCAGGTGCCGAAAAATTCGCATTTCGGCTTCGTGCGCATCACGCTCGGGCGCAGAATGTCGACGACGGTCGCCTGCTCGTAGCTCGGCTTGCGGCGATAGCTCGAATAGGTCACGCGCTCGCCGGGCAGCGCGCCTTCGACGAAGATCACCTTGCCGGGCGTGCCATCCTCGGTCGCCGTGCGGCCGACACCGCGCGCTTCCATGTCGAGCGATTCGATCTCGAGCACCGGGGCAGGCCCGGGCGGGACGGGCGCATTTTTCGATTTGCGCGCAGAAGTGGGGACGGCTTCGGACACCAGCTTTTCCTGACAAAACGTTGAAGAAGGCGAGATTGTAGACGACGAAAGCCCGCGTCGCCCGCTTTCGTCGCGCGGGCGCGGGCGCCGGCGCAACGGACACGGCCCGGCCCGCGGGCGGCGCGGGCGCTGCCGGCCGCCATCGAACTCGGAGCTCGACCATGCGATTGATCGACTGGAACATTCAATGGGGACGCGATGCCGACGGCGTCGTCGATCTGCCGCGCACCGTCGCGGCCGCTCGCCGGCTCGGCGACTTCGACGTGCTGTGTCTGCAGGAGGTCACGCGTGGCTTCGGCGCACTGCCCGGCGGGCCCGGACCGGACCAGTTCGCGGAGCTCGCCGCGCTGCTGCCCGGCTATACGATCGTCGATGCGATCGGCGCCGACCTGCCCGCGCTCGAGCCCGGCGCGCCGCGCCGGCAATTCGGCAACGCAATCGCGACGCGCCTGCCGGTCGGGCGCGTGTTGCGGCAATTGCTGCCGTGGCCGGCAGACGCCGATGCGCCGTCGATGCCGCGCGTCGCGCTCGAGGTCGAATTGCTGGCGCCGTCGGGCCCCGTGCGCGTGGTGACGACGCACCTCGAGTTCTATTCGGCGCGCCAGCGGCTCGCGCAGGTCGATGCGTTACGCGCCCGCCACCGCGAGGCCTGCGCGCACGCCGACCACCCGGCGCCGGCCGAAAACGCGACGGGACCGTTCAGCGCGACGGCGCAGCCGCGCGACGCGATCGTCTGCGGCGACTTCAACAGCGCGTTCGACAGCGACGCGTACCGGCGCATGCTGGAGCCAATCGCCGATGCGCCGTCGTTCGTCGACGCGTGGGTCGCGCGCCATCCCGGCCGCACGCCGCCGCCGACGGCCGGCGTCTACGACACGGTGCAATGGTCGGACGGACCGCTCGCGTGCGATTTCGTGTTCGTGACCGAGACGCTGCTGCCGCGCGTCACGCGCTGCGAGATCGACGGCGACGTGCGCGCGTCGGATCATCAGCCGGTCGTGCTCGAACTCGATTGAGGGGCGAACGCGGTGCGGCCGCGCGGTCGGCGGCCCGTGCTCAGGCGTCGAAGCCGGCCAGGTATTCGGCCCAGTGCGCCGCGGGTTCCTGCGCGAGCGCGTTCTTCACGAGCAGGATTTCATCCGCGTATTCGTTCGGCGTGAGCCCGCCGCGCATCAGCTGGAAGCGGCAGTACAGCAGATACGTGTTGACGACGTCGGTTTCGCAGTAGTTGCGGATCTCGTCGATCCGGCCATCCCGAAATGCCGGCCACACCTGGCTGCCGTCCATTCCGAGCTTGCCCGGAAAGCCGCACAGCTTCGCCAGCGCGTCGAGCGGCGCATTGGCGCGCGCCTGGTACATCGCGAGCACATCCATCAGATCGGTGTGCCGCGAGTGATAGCGCGAGATGTAGTTGTTCCACTTGAACTCTCGGTCGTCCTCGCCGAGATCCCAATAGCGGGTCGCCGGGATGCCGTGCACGAGCGCACGGTAGTGCAACACCGGCAGATCGAAGCCGCCGCCGTTCCACGACACGAGTTGCGGCGTGTATTTCTCGATCACGCGGTAGAACGACTGGACCAGCGCGGCTTCGTTGTCCTGCGGCGTGCCGAGCGAGCGCACGCGAAAGCCGTTGTTGTCGCGGAACACGCAGGAGATCGCCGCGATGCGCTGCAAGTGATGCGGCAAGAAATCGCTGCCGGTCTTCTCACGGCGGGCGGCGAACGCATGCTCGGCCACCGCCGCATCGTCGAGCGTCGCGGGCAGGTCTTCCAGACGGCGAATGCCGTCGACATCGGGAATGGTCTCGATGTCAAAAACGAGAATCGGAGTCATCGATTACAGAACGGCGTCCTTGCGCACGCCGTTGGAGGCAAAGAACCGCTTCAGGCGCACCAGCGCTTCCTGCTGGATCTGCCGCACGCGCTCGCGCGTGAGCCCCATCTCGTCGGCCAGTTCCTCGAGCGTGGCCGGTTCGATGTGATTCAGCCCGAAGCGGCGTTCGATCACGTGCCGGTGCTTGTCGGACAGCCGCGACAGCCACGCGCGCGTGAGCGTCTCGAGCTCGCGGTGCTGCACTTCGGCATCGGGCGACTGGCTCTGGTCGTCCGGCAGCAGATCGAGCAGGCTGCTCGCGGGATCGAGATCGAGCGGCGCGTCGAGCGACGCGGTGTGCTCGTTCAGCGCGAGAATGTCGGTGACTTCCTCGGCGGTCTTGCCGGTGAGGTAGGCGATGTCGTCGATGCTGGCTTCGCGGCGTTCGGCCGCGTCGCCCGTCGACATCGAGTTCTTTTCGAGGTGGCGCTTCGCGCGCAGCACCTGGTTCAGCTCGCGGATCACGTGCACAGGCAGGCGCACGGTACGCGCCTGATTCATGATCGCTCGCTCGATGCTCTGGCGAATCCACCATGTCGCGTAGGTCGAGAAGCGAAAGCCGCGCGTCGGGTCGAATTTCTCGATCGCGTGCATCAGACCGAGATTGCCCTCCTCGATCAGGTCGAGCAGCGGCACGCCGCGGTTCAGATAGCCCTTTGCGATGCTGACGACGAGACGCAGGTTGCGCTCGATCATCACCTGCCGCGCGTCGAATTCGCCCGCTTTCGCGAGACGCGAATAGCGCTGCTCCTCCTCGACGGTCAGCAGCGGCTTGACGCTGATACGGTTCAGGTAGTGCTGGATCGTGTCGGCCGTGAGCTCGGCCTGCAGCAATGCGCGGAAATCGTCGACGTCGGGGGCGGCTTCCGCGCGGCCTTCGCGTTCGTCGTCGCCGTCGGCTTCGGCCTCGCGCGTGTCGAGACCGGTTTCGGTTTCCGCGACGTCTTCTTCGTCGTCCGTCGAAGCGCCAGCTCGCTTCACCGATGCTTGCGTGGCACGACTGATCTTCTCAGACTCGGCTTGCGGCTCGTGGCGCTTCGATTTCGGCATGGTCGTCTCGGTTATTGAGGCGGCAAATACTTCAGCGGATCGACAGGCTTGCCCTGCCGGCGAACCTCGAAATGCAGCATCACGCGGTCGGCATCGCTGTTACCCATCTCGGCGATCTTCTGCCCCTTCGTCACCGCGTCCCCCTCTTTTACCATCAAAGCGCGATTGTGTGCATACGCCGTGAGGTAAGTCGCGTCGTGCTTGATGATAATGAGGTTGCCGTAGCCGCGCAGGCCGTTGCCCGAGTAGACGACGCGGCCGTCGGCCGCCGCCTTTACCGCCTCGCCCGCGGTGCCGCCGATATTGACGCCCTTGTTCTTCGCGTCGTCGAAACCGTTCAGCACCGGGCCGCGCACCGGCCACGCAAACGTGACGGGACCGCTCGGCGCTGCCGCGCCATCGCTGGCTGCCGGGGCCGACGGCGGCGTGCTCGCCGACGACGAACCGGCTGCCGGCGTCGCCGGGCCGCTGCTCAGCGGCGCGGTCGTCACGGCCGCGCCGCCGATCGGTGCGGCGACCGGCGCGCCGGCCGTCGCTGAGCCGCCCGGCGGGGCGACGCGCAGCAACTGGTCGACTTCGATCTGGTTCGGGTTCGCGAGGTTGTTCCACGCGGCGATGTCGCGATAGTTCTGCCCGTTCTCGAGCGCGATCCGGTACAGCGTGTCGCCGGGTTTCACGCGATAGAAGCCGGGCGGCGGCGGACCGAGCGGCACCGCCGGCTGCGTGGCGGCGGTCGTGCCGAGCGAACCGGAGCGGTCGACGACGGGCGCGTTGTCGAGCCGCGTCGCACAGGCGGCCAGCAGCGTGGAGAACGCGGCCACACAGATCGCGCGCTGCGCGAACGTGAGCGGTTCCCTGGTTCGGTTGTTTTGCATCACGCGCAACATACTCATCGGTTTCAAATCACTCCGGATTTTAAAGGGACAAAGAAAACGCGATCAAGCCGCGACTCCCGCCACTGCGCGTGCGCGACGCGCTCGATCAGCGTGAGCACCTGGGGCTGCCCGCTCTGCGCGCCGACCGGCGCGACGAGCCGGCCGCCGATCGCGAGCTGCTCGAGCAGCGCCTGCGGCACGTCGAGCCCGGCCGCCGCGATCACGATCGCGTCGAACGGCGCTGCGGATGGCAGCCCGACCCGCCCGTCGCCGTAGTGCAGACGGATGTTCGGCACGCGCAGCGGCCGCAGGTTCAGCTTGGCGCGCTCGTAGAGCGGCTTGATGCGTTCAATCGAATACACGTCGCGCGCCACGTGGCTCAGCACGGCGGCCTGATAGCCGCAACCGGTGCCGATCTCGAGGACGCGCTCGAGCGTGCGGCCGGCCATCGCGAGCTCGATCATGCGCGCGACCACCGACGGCTTGGAAATGGTTTGCTGATGGCCGATCGGCAACGCGGAATCTTCGTAGGCCTGCGTCGCGAGGCCCGCGTCCACGAACAGATGGCGCGGCACCGCCGCCATCGCGTCCAGCACGCGCGGATCGGTCACGCCGTTCGCGCGCAGGCGTTCGACCATGCGCTCGCGCACGCGTTCCGACGTGAGCGCGAACGCGCCGGCCGGTGCGGCGTTCGCGGCGATCGGCTTGGGCATCGCGGGCTTGGGCATCGCGGGCTTCGGCACGGTCGGCTTCAGCGCGGTGGCCGGCTTCGCGGCGGCCGTGCCGGGCGGCATGCGCGCGACGCCGGGCTTCAGCGCGACCGGCTTCGGCACGGCGGCCGGCTTGTCGGCGGCCTTCGGCGCCGCGATTGCCGCATGGCGTTCGCCGGCCCGACCGTCGGATTTGCGTGGCGCTCGCTTGAGATCTTCGAGCGCGAGCGGAAACCGCTTCGCGCGCTCGCCGCTCATGAAGCCCGCCCTGCCGCGCGCGCCCAGTCGCGCGTCGCGGGCAGCATTTGGGTGTGCGTGAGGTCGAGTTGCAGCGGCGTGATCGATACGAAACCGTTTGCAATCGCGTGGAAATCGGTGCCCTCGCTGGCGTCGAGCGCCGCACCGGCCGCGCCGATCCAGTAGACCGGTTCGCCGCGCGGATCGGTCTGGCGAATAACAGGCTGCGACGGGTGGCGCTTGCCGAGGCGCGTGACCTGCCAGCCTTTCAGCGCGTCGTACGGCAGGTTCGGAATATTGACGTTCAGCAGCGGCTGCCCGGGCAGCGGGTGCGCGAGATAGTGCGCGACGATTTCGGCGGCGACGCGCGCCGCGTCCGCCAGATGCGCCCAGCCCTTGTCGGCCAGCGAGAACGCGATGGCCGGCACGCCGAACATGATGCCTTCGGTCGCGGCCGCGACCGTCCCCGAGTAGAGCGTGTCTTCGCCCATGTTCTGGCCGTTGTTGATCCCCGAGACGACGAGGTCGGGCCGCGCGTCGGCCATCCCGGTCAACGCGACGTGCACCGAGTCGGTCGGCGTGCCGTTCACGTAGAAGAAACCCGTATTGGCTGCGCGCTGCACCGACAGCGGCCGCGACAGCGTCAGGGAATTCGATGCGCCGCTGCAATTCTGCTCGGGCGCGATGACCGTGACGTCGGCCAGCGGCTGCAGCGCGTCGCTGAGCGCGGCGAGACCGGGGGCGAGATAGCCGTCGTCGTTGCTGAGTAGGATTCGCATCCGGCGATTGTAACCGAGGAAAGATGGCGCGAGAGCGACAGTCCGGCGCCGACCGGCCCGGCGCGGGCAGCGCCGTTACGGTGCGCCGCCGCGTCGCGCGGCGGCGTTCGCCGCACTCGGGAAAATGCCGATCCGCCGGACGTTTCGTGCATCGCTCGGCGGACTCCCGTCACCGTTCCCGGTCGGGCCGCGCGCTGCGAACGCGCGCGGTCCGCAAGCGGCGCGGCCGAGGCCCGAACCACGCTCACGCGCCGCTCAGATCGCGCCCGCCTCGCGCAGCGCGGCGATCGCCTGCGCGTCGTAGCCGAGACCGCGCAGCACCTCGTCCGTATGCTCGCCCAGTTCGGGACCGAGCCAGCGCGTCTCGCCCGGCGTGTCCGACAGCTTCGGCGTGACGTTCGGCAGCGGAATCTCGGTGCCGTCGGGCAGCTTGAAGCGCTGGATCATCTGCCGCGCGATGAACTGCGGATCGGTGAACATGTCGGCCGCGCTGTAGATGCGCCCGGCCGGCACGTCCGCCGCATTGAGCACGGCGAGCGCGTCGTCGATCGTGCGCGGCGCGAGCCACGCGGCGATCGCATCGTCGATTTCCTGCGTGCGCGGCACGCGCCCGTCGTTGCTGGCGAGCGAGGGATCGTCGGCGAGGTCGTCGCGCCCGATCGCCTTCATCAGCCGCTTGAAGATCGGATCGCTGTTGCCGCCGATCACGATGCTGCCGTCGCGGCACGCATAGGTGTTCGACGGCACGATGCCGGGCAGCGACGCGCCGGTGCGCTCGCGCACCATGCCGTATACGCCGTACTCGGGCACCACGCTTTCCATCATGTTGAACACCGCTTCGTACAGCGCGACGTCGACGACCTGCCCCGCGCCGCCGTTCACGTTGCGATGGTGAAGCGCCATCATTGCGCCGATCACGCCGTGCAGCGCCGCGATCGAGTCGCCGATCGAGATACCGATGCGCGGCGGCGGCATGTCCGGATAGCCGGTGATGTGGCGCAAGCCGCCCATCGACTCGGCGATCGCGCCGAAGCCGGGCCGGTCGCGGTACGGGCCGGTCTGCCCGTAGCCGGACAGGCGCACCATCACGAGGCCGCGGTTCTCGGCCGACAGCACGTCGTAGCCGAGGCCCAGCTTCTCGAGCAGGCCGGGGCGGAAGTTCTCGATCACGATGTCGGCCTCGCGCGCGAGCTGCCGCGCGATCGCGTTGCCGGCCTCGGATTTCAGGTTCAGCGTGACCGATTTCTTGTTGCGCGCCTGGACCGACCACCACAGCGACGTGCCGCCCTGTTCCGGGTACAGCTTGCGCCACTTGCGCAGCGGATCGCCGCCGTTCGGATCCTCGATCTTGATGACTTCAGCGCCGAATTCGGCAAAGAGGCGCGACGCGAACGGCCCCGCGATCAGCGTCCCGAATTCGAGCACTTTGACGCCCGCGAGCGGGCCCTGGGTGGTGCTCATGTGTCTCCCTGGCATGAGGAACGACGCCGCCGGGCGGCGGCGTCCGGCCTACATCGTGCGGCGGTCGAGCATCGCGCGGGCGATGGTGCCCGCGTCGACGTATTCGAGCTCGCCGCCCACCGGCACGCCGCGTGCGAGGCGCGTGACCGCGAGCCCGCGCGCCTTCAGCGTCTGGCCGAGGTAATGGGCGGTCGCTTCGCCTTCGTTCGTGAAGTTGGTCGCGAGCACGACCTCCTTGACGACGCCGTCGGACGCGCGCCGCACGAGGCGGTCGAAGTGGATTTCTTTCGGGCCGATCCCGTCGAGCGGGCTCAGTCGCCCCATCAGTACGAAGTACAGCCCGCGGTACGTCATCGTCTGCTCGAGCATGATCTGGTCGGCAGGCGTCTCGACGACGCACAGCAGCGTCGGATCACGCTCGTCGTCGCTGCACACCTCGCAGATCTGCGCCTCGGTGAACGTGTTGCACTTCTCGCAGTGCTGCAGGTGCTCGGTCGCGAACAGCAGCGACCGGCCGAGCCGCTCGGCGCCCTCCCGATCGTGCTGCATCAGGTGATACGCGATGCGCTGCGCGGACTTCGGCCCGACGCCGGGCAGCGCGCGCAGCGCTTCGACGAGCGAGGACAGGGCGGACGGCTGTTTCATGCGGCGGCAGAGAGCTGAGCGGGCTGAATGGACGCTGCGCTCAGAACGGCAGCTTGAAGCCCGGGGGCAGCGGCAGGCCCGACGTCATGCCGCTCATCTTTTCCTGCGACGTCGCTTCGGCCTTGCGCACCGCATCGTTGAACGCGGCGGCGACCAGATCCTCGAGCATGTCCTTGTCGTCCGCGAGCAGGCTCGGATCGATCGCGACGCGACGCACTTCGTTGCGGCAGGTCATCGTCACCTTGACGAGGCCGGCGCCCGACTGCCCTTCGACTTCGATCTGCGCAAGCTGCTCCTGCATCTTCTTCATGTTTTCCTGCATTTGCTGCGCTTGCTTCATCAGTCCGGCGAGGTTGCCTTTCAACATGGGAATACTCCTTCTTGATCGTGTGAAAACCGGCACGCGGCGCGTGCCGGTCAATGCGTGCGGGCGTGATTGTGCCTGTCGCGGTGCCTATCGTTCAATGCGGTTCAATGCAGTTCAATGCAAGGTCGGCGACGCGCCGTCCGGCGCAGCATCCGCAAGCGGGCGCACCGAGCCGTCGACGATACGCGCGCCGAACTCGCGCATCAGCTGCTGGACGAACGGATCGCCGTGGATCTCCTGCTCGGCCTCGCGCTGGCGCGCCGCGCGCGCGGCCGCATCGAGCGCCGCCGCGGTGCGCCGTGCCGGACCGACCTCGACCAGAACCTCCACGGGCTTGCCGAGCGCATCGGCGAGCGCGGCCTTCAGCTTCGTGACCTGGGCAGCGTCCGCATACTGCGGCACCGGCACCGACAACTTCAACGTGGTCGCATCGACGGCCGTCAGCTCGCTGTTGAACGCGAGCTGATACGCGACGCCCTTCAGCGGCAGCCGTGCGGCAAGCGCCGGCCATTCGCCGTCGAAGCCGATCGCATCGAGCGCGATCGCGGGCGGCAGCGGGCGCGCGTCGACCGGCGCCGACGGCCGCGCTTCCGCCGGCTTCGGCGCGATGCGCAGGTCGTCCGGGCCGCTGTCGAATACCGGCACGAAGCCGTCGTCGGCCGCGGCGCCGAACATCTCGTCGGCGCTCAGCGGCACGTATTCGTCGGGCGGAATGTCTTCCCACGGCGGCGGCGCCTGGCGCGCATCGGCAGGCTGCGGCGCGCGGGCGGCGGCACGTGGAGTGGGCACCACGACGGCCGGACGCGACGGCGCGGGCTTTTCGGCCGCCGGTTGTGCGGCGGCTGCCTTCGGCGCGGCGCCGGGCCGCGAGCGTTCGGACGACACGCGCATGCCCGCGTTGCGCAACACGTCGAGCGCGGCGGCCGCGCCGCCGCGGGCGGAGGCACGCGGTACCGACTCGGCCGGCGCAGGCTCGGCCGGCGCGGTGGACGGTGCGGGGGCGGCGCTGCGCGATGCGACAGCGGGCGCGTCAGGCTCTGACGGCGCCGACGGACGTGCATCGTTTGCCGGTGCGGCGCGCGCTGCCGACGCGGCTTGAGCGGAAGCAGCGACCGGTGCTTCGGGCGTCGCCACTACCGGTGCTTGCGCAGCAGCAGGGTTCGCGGCGGGCGTAGCGGCTGCGTCGGCGGATTGGGCCGGTGCCGGGGTTTCGGCCGGCGCCTGTGATTGGGTCGGCGCCGCCGATTGTGCCGGTGCCGTGGATTGGTCCGGTGTCACGGATTGGGCCGGTGCCGCGGATTGTGCCGATGCCGCGGATCGGTTCGATGCCGTGGATTGGTCCGATGCCGTGGATTGGTCCGATCCCGAAGATTGGCTCGGCGCCGAAGATTGATTCGGTGCCGAAGATTTGGCCGGCGCGGTGGATTGAGCCGACGCCGAACGCGCCGCAGGCACAACCGGCGCGGCGGCCTGCGGACGCGCCGCTTCGCCTGCCCCGCCCGATACCGCAGCACGCGGCGTCGCAGCGGCAGCAGCAGCGGCCGCGCGCGGCGCAGCCGCCGGCACCCCACGCGGCACGGCGGGCTCACCACCGGGCGCGCTGCCCGAGCCGACAGCCGGCTCGAACGCGAGCATCCGCAGCAGCGTCATCGTGAAGCCCGCATATTCGTCGGGCGCCAAGCCGAGCTCCGCGCGCCCGACCGTTGCGATCTGATAGAACAGCTGAACCTTCTCGGGGCTCAGCGTCTGCGCGAACCGGCGCAGGTCGGCCGCCTCCGGCCATTCGTCGAGCACCGAGCCCGGCGCGAACTGCGCCCATGCAATCCGATGCAGCAGGCTCGCGAGATCCTGCAGCGCCGTCGAAAAGGACAGGCTGCGCAGCGACATCTCGTCGGCGATCGCGAGGATTTCGGGGCCGTCACCGGCCGCGAGCGCGTCGAGCAGACGCACCATGTAGGTCTGATCGAGCGCGCCGAGCATGCCCGACACCGCCGATTCGGTCACTTCGTTCGCCGAATACGCGATCGCCTGGTCGGTCAGCGACAGCGCATCGCGCATGCTGCCCTGCGCCGCGCGCGCAAGCAGGCGTAGCGCCTGTTGCTCGAACGAAATCTGCTCTTCGCCGAGAATCCGCTCGAGGTGCGACACGATGCGGCCGGCCGGCATCTGCTTCAGATTGAACTGCAGGCAGCGCGACAGCACGGTGACGGGAATCTTCTGCGGATCGGTCGTCGCGAGAATGAACTTGACGTGCGGCGGCGGCTCCTCGAGCGTCTTGAGCATCGCGTTGAACGCGTGATTCGTCAGCATGTGCACTTCGTCGATCATGTAGACCTTGAAGCGCGCATCGACCGGCGCGTACACCGCGCGCTCGAGCAGCGCGGCCATTTCGTCGACGCCGCGGTTGCTCGCGGCGTCCATCTCGACGTAGTCGACGAAGCGGCCTTCGTCGATCTCGCGGCACGCGCGGCACACGCCGCACGGCTGCGACGTGACGCCGGTTTCACAGTTGAGCGCCTTCGCGAAGATCCGCGACAGCGTGGTCTTGCCGACGCCGCGGGTCCCGGTAAACAGATAGGCGTGATGGAGACGCCCGCCGTCGAGCGCGTGCGTGAGCGCCCTGACGACGTGCTCCTGGCCGACGAGCGAAGCGAAATCCTTCGGACGCCACTTGCGTGCGAGAACTTGATAGGTCATCGGGAAATTGTATCAGTAACGCCGCGTCGCGCCGACACGCCAAACGGTACCGACGACGGGAAACACGTGGAGAAAAACGGAGATTGCCGCAGAAACAAAAACGCCCGACGAACGGGGCGAGAGGAAAGGTGACGAGCCCGACCCTCGGCACTGGCGGAAAACGATTGTGGCTGCTTCGTTCCCGACCTGACCAGGTTCACCGCCCCACCATGCGAGGAGGCCCGTCACGGCATATTCTATCACCGCTTCCGGCCGAATGCGACCGTTTGTTCGCGACAATGCATTCGGGCGCGCAATGGCACACATGCGAACGGCGTGAATTGCGGCCGCCTCCGCACTGCTCTTGCAATTCGCCAACCGGCCTCCACGTTGGCTGAGCAACGGTCGAACGGCGCGTCGTACCCCTACTCGCGTAGCGGCTACTATCGCTGCCCGCAGCAGATAGCAATTTAGGCTAATATGACGCCCGAACGACCCGCGAGCCGCGCCATGCAGCGCTTAAGCCCTTCCTTCGGGAGAGCCGAGTGACCTGCCGCAGCGGCCGGCAGCCGCGAGGCGGCCGGAGCGCCCAACGCGCCGAGCAGGCAGTCCCCGAACCGAAAGAGGTATTGACCCAATGAGCGAACAGATCAAACACATCAGCGACGCATCGTTCGAACAGGACGTCGTCAAATCCGACAAGCCCGTGCTGGTCGACTTCTGGGCCGAATGGTGCGGCCCGTGCAAGATGATCGCCCCGATCCTCGACGAAGTCGCGAAGGATTACGGCGACAAGCTGCAGATCGCGAAGATCAACGTCGACGACAACCAGGCAACGCCCGCGAAGTTCGGCGTGCGCGGCATCCCGACGCTGATCCTGTTCAAGAACGGCGCGGCCGCCGCGCAGAAGGTCGGCGCGCTGTCGAAGTCGCAGCTCACCGCATTCCTGGACAGCCACCTGTAATACCGGCAAGTCCGCGGGCGTGTTGTCAACCGACAACACGCCCGCCGTCACACCGCCGATCGGCCGCTCAAGCGCGAATCGGCATATGCTAGAATCAAAAAACGTCTACAAGACGCATTAAGTCTCAGAGCGCCTCCGCTCGCCCTCCTCCCTTATTTCTTTTCGTCGCATCTCCTCCCTGGCGGGTTCTCCGTATGCATTTATCCGAGCTCAAGTCTCTGCACGTGTCCGAACTGATCGAAATGGCCAATGGCCTGGAGATCGAAAACGCGAACCGCCTGCGCAAGCAGGAGTTGATGTTCGCCATTCTCAAAAAGCGCGCCAAGACGGGAGAGACGATCTTCGGCGACGGTACGCTCGAAGTGCTGCCCGACGGCTTCGGCTTCCTGCGTTCGCCGGAAATGTCGTACCTCGCGAGCACCGACGACATCTATATCAGCCCGTCGCAGATCCGCCGCTTCAACCTGCATACCGGCGACACCATCGAAGGTGAAGTCCGCACGCCGAAAGACGGCGAGCGCTACTTCGCGCTGGTGAAGGTCGACAAAGTCAACGGGCAGCCGCCCGAGGCCTCGAAACACAAGATCATGTTCGAGAACCTCACGCCGCTGCACCCGAACAAGCCGCTGTCGCTCGAGCGTGAAATGCGCGGCGAAGAGAACGTCACGGGCCGCATCATCGACATGATCGCGCCGATCGGCAAGGGCCAGCGCGGCCTGCTGGTCGCATCGCCGAAGTCGGGCAAGACCGTGATGCTCCAGCACATCGCACACGCGATCAAGCAGAACCACCCCGACGTCATCCTGTTCGTGCTGCTGATCGACGAACGCCCGGAAGAAGTGACCGAAATGCAGCGCTCGGTCGCCGGCGAAGTGATCGCATCGACGTTCGACGAACCGGCCACGCGTCACGTTCAGGTTGCCGAAATGGTGATCGAGAAGGCCAAGCGCCTCGTCGAAATGAAGCACGACGTCGTGATTCTGCTCGACTCGATCACGCGTCTCGCGCGCGCATACAACACCGTGATCCCGGCATCGGGCAAGGTGCTCACCGGCGGTGTCGACGCGAACGCACTGCAGCGTCCGAAGCGCTTCTTCGGCGCGGCGCGCAACATCGAGGAAGGCGGTTCGCTGACCATCATCGGCACCGCGCTGATCGAAACCGGCAGCCGCATGGACGACGTGATCTACGAAGAATTCAAGGGCACCGGCAACATGGAAGTGCACCTCGAGCGCCGTCTCGCCGAAAAGCGCGTCTATCCGTCGATCAACCTGAACAAGTCGGGTACGCGCCGCGAAGAAATGCTGATCAAGCCGGAAATCCTGCAAAAGATCTGGGTGCTGCGCAAGTTCATCCACGACATGGACGAAGTCGAGGCAATGGAATTCCTGCTCGACAAGATCCGCCAGACGAAGAGCAATTCCGAGTTCTTCGACCTGATGCGCCGCGGCGGCTGACCGCCCGCCCCCGCGCCGAACGGCCGCCCTGCATCTCGCACGGCGGCCGTTTTTTCGCGCCAACCTATACGTGAACGTACAGGTTTATCTATAATACGAACCATCGTCTCCACTCAAGCCCGAACATCCGATGTCGAACGAAGCCCCCACGCCACTGCTGACCGTCAGCGACGCCGCAGCGCGCCTCGGCGTCACGCCGCGCACGCTGAAGTACTACGAGGAACGCGGGCTCGTCACGCCGTCGCGCAGCGGCGGCCGCTACCGGCTGTACGACGAAGCCGCGCTCGAACGCTTCGCGCGCATCCTGCGGCTGCGCGCGCTCGGCTTCTCGCTGCACGGCATCACCGAGATGTTGAAGCGCCCGCTGGAGCAGACGGACGATGGCCGGCGCCGCTATTCGGACGCCTCGTTGCGCGACATTCGCACCGGGCTCGCCGCGCAGATCGGCACGCTCGACCAGCGGATCGCGGCCGTGCAGCGCGAGCTGAAGGAAGCCGTCGCGCTGCGCAAGGAGTTGCAGCACGACCTCGACTACATCGAACGACGCCTGGCCGGCGAAAACCCCGATGCGCTGATGGCGCAGCGGCGCGCCGAAGCCGGCGCGCGACGCGCGCGCAAGGACCGCGAATGAACGTCGCGCCCGGTCGCTCGCCGCTGTGGAGCCGCGCGAACCTGCGCGCGGACCTGCTCCCGTGGGCGCTCGCGCTCGTCACCGGCATCGACTACTTCGACAACGCGGCGTTCTCGTTCTTCGCGAGCTACATCGCCGGCGGCATCAATGCGTCGCCGGACGAACTCGTGTGGTCGTCGAGCGCGTATGCGGTGACGGCCGTGCTCGGCATTCTGCAGCAGCAATGGTGGGTCGACCGGCTCGGGCATCGCCGCTACGTGGCGGGCAGCATGCTGATGTTCTCGCTGGGTGCCATCGCCGCCGCGCTCGCCGACACGTCGCTCGAGCTCGCGTTCGCGCGCGGCTTCCAGGGCTATTTCATCGGCCCGATGATGGGCGCGTGCCGGATCCTTATCCAGAGCAGCTTCAAGCCGCAGGAGCGCGCGCCCGCCACGCGCGCGTTCCTGATCATGATCCTGCTGGGCAGCGCGCTTGCGCCGATCGTCGGCGGGCTGCTCGTCGCGCATTCGACGTGGCGCGCGCTGTTCGCCTGCACGGCGCCGTTCGGCATCGCGTTCGCGGCGCTCGCGTTCGTCACGCTGCCCGACTCGGGCAGGACGCTCGACGACGAGCGCGGCCCCGGGCATTTCTGGCCCTACGTCGTGTTCGCGCTGGCGCAAGGCGCATTGCAGATCGTGTTGCAGCAGGTGCATTACCAGCTCTACAGCGGCTCGCCGATGCTGATGCTGCTGACCTTCGCGGGCATCGGCGCGCTCGCATGGTTCGCGTATCACCAGTGGCACCATCCGGCGCCGCTCGTGCGGCTGCATGCGCTGCGCGAGCGCACGTTCCAGGTCGGGCTCCTGCTGTACATGTTCTATTACTACGAGTCGACCGGCTTCAGCTACCTGACCTCCCGGCTGCTCGAACGCGGGCTCGGCTATCCGGTCGAGAACGCCGGGCGGCTGGTCGGCACGATGTCGCTGATCTCGGCCACCGCGCTGTTCGCGTACCTGCGGCATGCGAAGCGCGTCACGCACAAGAAATGGTTCGTGGTGCCGGGGTTCGCGATCGCGATCGTCGCCGCGCTGTGGATGACCCGGATGACGCCGCAGGTCGGCGACGCCGCGCTGGTCGTCCCGCTGCTGCTGCGCGGATTGCTGCTGCTGTTCATCGTGCTGCCGGTCGCGAACCTGACGTTCCGGATCTTCGCGATCGACGAGTACACGCACGGCTACCGGCTGAAGAACATCGTGCGCCAGTTGACGATCTCGTTCGCGACGTCGTCGGTGATCATCGTCGAGCAGCACCGGCTGGCCGTGCACCAGACGCGGCTCGTCGAGCGCGCGAACGTGTTCGACCCGCTGTTCCAGCAGAGCGTCGACACGCTCACGCGCGGCTACGCGGCCGCCGGCCACGCGCTCAGCGACGCGCACGCGCTCGCGATCGCATCGATCGCGCGGATGGTCGCGCAACAGGCGTCGTTCCTCGCGTCGCTCGACGGTTTCTATTACCTCGCGGGCGTCGCGCTCGTCGGCGGCCTGTTCGCGGCATGGCAAAAAGAGATCGATTGAGTTAAAAGACAGGCTTTGGATTTTCCCGCGCCGCCTCCATGCTCTCGAAACTGACCCGCTGGTTCGACGACCGCCGCCGCGATCGCGCGCTGCGCAGCCACCCGATCCCCGATGCGCTGTGGGACGACACGGTCGCGCGCCTGCCCTTCCTCGGCGCGCTTGCGCCGGACGACCAGCGCCGGCTGCGCGAGCTGACGAGCCTGTTCATCGCGCGCAAGTCGTTTTCGACCGCGCACGGGCTCGAGCTGACCGACCGGATGATCGTCGCGATCGCGGCGCAGGCCTGCCTGCCGGTGCTGAATCTCGACTTGTCGCTGTACGACGGCTGGGTCGGCATCGTCGTGTATCCGGGCGAATTCGTGATCCGCAAGACGGTGGAGGACGAGAACGGCGTGGTGCACGAGGTCGAGCAGGACGCGAGCGGCGAGGCCTGGGAAGGCGGCCCGGTGATCCTGTCGTGGGAAGACGCGCAGATGACCGACGGCCGCGACGCGTACAACGTGGTGATCCACGAATTCGCGCACAAGATCGACATGCTGACGGGCGCGGCCGACGGCTACCCGCCGCTGTTTCGCCGCTGGCACGCGCCGCACCTCGATGCGCAGGCGTGGGCCGACGTGTTCGAGCACGCCTACGACCAGTTCTGCGCGCGCGTCGATGCGGTGCCGGAGCGCGCGTGGGCGCGCTTCGAGCGCGACTCGCTGATCGATCCGTATGCGGCCGATCACCCGTCGGAATTCTTCGCGGTGTGCAGCGAGGCGCTGTTCGTGCGGCCGCAGGCGTTCGAGTCCGAATTTCCGGAGCTGTACCGGCTGCTCGCCCGCTACTATCGGCAGGATCCGGCCGGCACGGGCGCGCTCGACGCATGATGAAAATTAATCGTCAACCGTCTGATTTTCTGGCATAATCGCCGTTTTTCGACCTTAGGCAAGTGGCTCGCGCCGGGCTTGACGGCGGCCGAATCGCACGAATGCGTGCGGTCCGGTACGGCAAGCGGCGGGTTGGCTACCGCTCTCACCAAGGAACATCATGAAACCTGGCATTCACCCGGACTACCGCGAAGTCGTCTTCCAAGACATGTCGAACGGCTTCAAGTTCATCACGCGCTCGACGATCCAGACGCGTGAAACCATCGACCACGAAGGCAAGACCTACCCGCTCGCCAAGATCGAAGTGTCGTCGGAATCGCACTCGTTCTACACCGGCCAGCAGAAGATCATGGACACGGCAGGTCGTGTCGAGAAGTTCAAGAACAAGTTCGGCGCACGCGCCAGCGGCAAGGTCGCGAAGTAAGCTTCGCACCGATCCGGTGGTTGCAACGCACCGGTACCGCACAAAAGGGCAGCCCAGGCTGCCCTTTTTTGTCGCCGCTCGCCGGGACAGCACACGCGCCGGCACCCAGCGCGGCAATCGTCTGACGCGCACCGGCCGTCGCGTCTACAATGCCGGATGCTCGAATCCGGCCCGCCCGCGCACGATCGTGCCGGCCGCCTGCCCATAACAAATCAAATCGCTGATCTGCATGAAGCCTGTCGTTCGTCTCACCGCCTCCGCCACGCGCGCGCTGCCGCGCTGGCTGCTGCTCACGCTGTGCCTCGTCTATGCGGCGTTTGGCCTGTTCGGCCGCGACCCGTGGAAGAACGAGGACGCCGCGGGCTTCGGCGTGATGTGGACGATGGCGACCGGCGGCTGGCACGACTGGCTGCTACCCAATCTGGTCGGCAAGTTCATCACGACCGACGGGCCGCTCGGCTACTGGCTCGGCGCGCTGTCGATCCGCGCGCTCGCGCCGTGGGTCGACGCGAGCAACGCGTCGCGCGTCGATACGGGCGTGCTGTTCTGCATCGCCTGCGCGTTCGTCTGGTACGCGGCCTACCTGCTCGGCCGACGCCCCGAGGTACAACCGTTCAAGTACGCATTCGGCGGCGAGCCGGAGCCGCGCGACTACGGCCGCACGCTCGCCGACGGCGCGCTGCTGATTCTCGTCGCCTGCTTCGGCCTCGCCGAGCGCGGCCATGAAACCACGCCGCAGCTCGCGCAGTTCGCGTGGATCGCGATGTTCGTGTACGGCATCGTGCGCGGCATCGACAAGCCGATGCAAGGCGCGCTGTGGTGGGGCGCCGCGGTCGGGCTGGTCGCCCTGTCGGGCAATCCCGTGCTGGTGGCCGCGTTGCTGGCCGGCACGGCCGTGCTGTGGCTCGTCACGCCGGAGATGCGCAACCTGCGCCTGCCGCTGGTCGGCGTCCCGCTCGCGGCCGCGATCTTCGCGCTGTGGCCGCTCGCTGCCTTCAACGCGACGCCCGACGACGCCGCGTGGTTCTTCAACCAGTGGATCCATGGCAGCCTGATGCGCTTTTCGGGCCCGCCGACCGCGGTGCTCGGCTACGCGGCGAAGAACCTGCCGCTGTTCACGTGGCCGGCGTGGCCGCTCGCGATCTGGGCCTGGTGGAGCTGGGCCGGCATGCGCCGCCGCGCGCATATCGCGATTCCGCTGTCGGTGGTGGTGCCGCTGGTCGCGCTCGTGATCCTGCAGAGCCAGCAGTCGAACCGGATGTACATGCTGCTGCTGCCGCCGCTCGCGGTGCTCGCGACCTTCGCGCTGCCGACGCTCAAGCGCGGCGCGATCAACGCGTTCGACTGGTTCGCGGTATTGAGCTTCACCATCCTCGGCACGTTCGTCTGGCTCGTGTGGCTGGCGTCGCTGACCGGCTTCCCGCACCCGCTCGCGCGCAACCTCGCGCGCCTCGTGCCGGGCTACGAGCCGCATTTCAAGATCCTGTCGTTCATCTGCGCGGTGGTGGTCACCGTGTGCTGGTTCGTGCTCGCGCGCTGGCGCGTGTCGCGTCAGCCGAAGGTGCTGTGGCGCAGCGTCGTGCTGTCGGGCGCCGGCACCACGCTGATGTGGGTGCTGCTGATGACGCTGTGGCTGCCGATCGTCAACTATGGCCGCACCTACAGCGATGTCGCGCGACAGATCGCGTCGCACCTGCCGAAAGACTATGAATGCATCTCGCCCGTGCGGCTCGGCGACGCGCAGCTCGCGACGTTCGCCTATTTCGGCGACATGCACTTCGAATTCTCCGGCGAATGCGACGTGATCCTGCGCCAGGACCGCGCGGACTTCGGCGAGCCGAGCGCGATGTCGCAATACGTCTGGCGTCTCGTGTGGGAAGGCCGCCGCGTCGCCGACCGCGACGAGCGCTTCCGGCTCTACGAGCGCATCGAGCGGCCGAAGACGCCCGTCAAGCGCCGTGGCCCGCGCCATCGCGCGGTCGAGTGACGATGCTCGCCGACATCCGCCGGATCGTCGGCCTCGCATGGCCGGTGTTGGTCGGCCAGCTCGCGATCATCGCGTTCAGCGTGATCGACACCGCGATGGTCGGCCGCTATTCGGCCACCGATCTCGCCGCGCTCGGACTCGGCTCGTCGATCTACGTGTCGGTCTACATCGGGCTCACCGGGATCCTGTCGGCGCTGCAGCCGATCACCGGGCAGCTGTACGGCGCACGGCGCTATGCCGAGATCGGCGAGGAAGTCCGGCAGGCGCTGTGGCTCGCGCTGCTGCTCGCGGTGCCCGGCTTCCTGCTGCTGCACTTTCCCGACGCGCTGCTGCAAGCGGCGCACGCGCCGCCCACGCTGCACGACCGCACGGTCGAATACCTGCGCATCCTGTCGTACGGCCTGCCGGCGAGCCTCGTGTTCCGCATCTACAACGCGCTCACCAACGCGGCCGGCAAGCCGCGCCTCGCGATGATCCTGCAGATCGGCGCGCTGCTGCTGAAGTTTCCGCTCAACGTGTGGTTCGTGTTCGGCGGCTTCGGCGTGCCCGCGCTCGGCGGCCCCGGCTGCGGGCTCGCGAGCACGCTGATCAACTGGGCGCTCGCGGCGATCGGCTTCACGCTGCTCGCGAAGCTCGACGTGTTCGCGCCGCTCGCGATCTTCTCGCGCTTTTGCTGGCCCGTGTGGGCACGCCAGAAGGCGATCCTGCAGCTCGGCGTGCCGATGGGGCTGTCGTACCTGATCGAGGTCACGTCGTACACCTGCATGGCGCTCTTCATCGCGCAGTTCGGCACGACCTCCCTCGCCGGCCACCAGATCGCCGGCAATATCGGCGGCGTGCTGTACATGACGCCGCTGTCGATCGGCGTCGCCGCGTCGACGCTGGTCGCGCGTGCGCTCGGCGCCGGCCGCCACGACGAGGCGCGCCTGCTCGGCCGCCACAGCGTGATGCTCGCGTGCGCGGTCGCGGCCACCTACGGCGTGCTGGTGTTCGTGCTGCGTCCGCTGATCGTCGGCGCGTACACGCCCGATCCGGCCGTCGCCGCCGCGGCGCTGCCGCTCGTCGCGATCGTCACCTGCTACCACTTCTTCGACGCGCTGCAGGTCACCTCCGCGTTCGTGCTGCGCGCGTACAAGGTCGCGGTCGTGCCGACCGTGATCTACGCGATCGCGCTGTGGGGCGTCGGGCTCGGCGGCGGCTATCTGCTCGGCTTCAACGTGGGCGGCATCACGCCGGCCTGGCTGACCGGTGCGCGCGGCTTCTGGTTCGCGAACACGCTCAGCCTGATGCTCGCCGGCGCCGGCCTCGCGGTCTATCTGCGCCGCGTGAGCCGCGCGCAGGCTGGCGCCTGACGCGCGGCTGGCGGCTCACGCGGGCTTCAGCACGTCGGCCGCGTGATACGACGAGCGCACGAGCGGGCCTGCGACGACTTCGCGAAACCCCAGCGCCAGCGCCTCGTCGCGCCACGCGTCAAACGCGTCGGGGCTCACGTAGCGCCGCACCGGCAGATGATGCGCGGACGGCGCCAGATACTGGCCGAGCGTCAGCACGTCGACCTCGTGCGCGCGCAGGTCGTGCAGCGTGGCGCGCACCTCGTCGTCGCGCTCGCCGAGCCCGAGCATCAAGCCCGATTTCGTCACGAGCGCCGGCCGCGCGGCCTTCGCCTGCGCGAGCAGTTCGAGCGAGCCGCGATAATCGGCGCCGGGCCGCGCGGCCCGATACAGCGACGGCACCGTCTCGATGTTGTGATTGAACACGTCCGGCCATGCCGACGACAACGCGTCGAGCGCACGCGCGACGCGGCCGCGAAAATCGGGCGTCAGCACCTCGACGCCGATGCCCGGCACGCGCGCGCGCACCGCCGCGATGCAGGCGGCGAAATGCGCGGCGCCACCGTCGCGCAGGTCGTCCCGATCGACCGACGTGATCACGACGTAGCGCAGCCCGAGCGCGGCCGCCGCCGCGGCGAGCCGCGCGGGCTCGTCGGGATCGAGCGGCTCGGGACGGCCGTGCGCGACGTCGCAGAACGGGCAGCGCCGCGTGCACAGCCCGCCCATGATCATGAAGGTCGCGGTGCGCTGCGCGAAGCATTCGCCGATATTCGGACACATCGCCTCCTCGCAGACGGAATGCAGCCGATGATCGCGCAGCACGGCCGCCATGTCGGCGACCGCCCCGCTCGACATCGGCCGCGCCCGCAGCCACGACGGCTTCGGCAGCGCCGCGCCCGCCACGGGCTCGACGCGCACCGGAATGCGCGCGAGCTTGTCGCGGCTGCGCGCGCCCGGCTGGCCGAGCGCGGTGAGGCTGGGTCGTTCGAGCGCGGCGGCCATCGTCAGTCTCCGAGAAACGCGACGATCAGGCGGTTCACGTCGGCAGCCGCCTCCATCTGCACCATGTGGCCGCTGCCGGCGATCACCTCGGCGCGCACGCCGTCCGGCAAGCCCTGCGCGTGCTGCGCGGGAATCACCTGGTCGTGCTCGCCCCAAATCACCAGCGTGCGCGGCGCGAGCGACGCGACGCGATCGCGGAACACGCGCCGCTGGGCCGCGCCGTCGAACGCCGCGTTCGCGATCTTCTCGAGCGCCGCCTGCACGCCTTCGAGCCGCTTGTACTTGACGAGATCCTCGACCAGTTGCCGCGTCACCAGCGCGTGATCCGCGAACAGCGCGCCGAGATGCGGCTTCAGCGTGTTGCGGCTGTTGCCCGCGACGAAGCCGTCGATGTAATCGCGGTTGATGTCGGCGCCGAGCCCGGCGCTCGCGATCAGCGTCAGCGACGCCACGCGTTGCGGCGCGCGCTCGGCCGCCGCCATCGCCACCGCGCCGCCCATCGAATGGCCGATCAGGTGCGCGCGCTCGATCTGCTGCGCATCGAGCAGCGCGAGCACCGCGTCGGCCAGCTCGTCGAGGCTGCCGGTCTCGACCGCCTTGCCGGACTCGCCGTGCCCCGGCAGGTCGAGCGCCCACACCGGCCGATGCGCGGCGAGTTCCGCGTGATTGAACAGCCAGTTGTTCAGATCGCCGCCGAAGCCGTGAATCAGCACGGCCGGCGTGCCCGAGCCGTCACCGAGCTTCAGGAACCGCAGCGTGCGCCCGCCGATCTGCGCCTTCTCGGGCTGCGGGCCGGCCGCGTCGTCGGCGGCCGCGCTCGGCACGAAATCGCGCTGGAATTCGGCGATCGCCGCGTCGATGTCGGCGTCGCTCGCATCAGCTGCGGCGACCACGCCGAGCAGCGCGCCGACCGGCAGCGTCTCGCCTTCCTGCGCGACTTGCCGGCGCAGCGTGCCGTCGAACGCGCACTCGACGCCCGACGAAATCTTGTCGGTCTCCACGTCGAGCACTTCGTCGCCCTTCGTCACGCGCTCGCCGATCGACTTCAGCCAGCCGTTGACCTGCCCCTGCTCCATCGACAGCCCCCACTTGGGCATCGTGATCATGTGAATCGACATCGTGTCAGCTCCTCGTCTTCAGTACCGCCTGCGCGATCGCATCGGCGGACGGGATGTACAAGTCTTCCAGCACGCCGGCGAACGGCGTGGGCGTGTGCGGCGCGGTCACCAGCTCGATCGGCGCCTGCAGCGAGCGGAACGCGCGCTGCGCGACGAGCGCCGCGATGTCGGTGGCGATCGAGCAGCGCGGGTTCGCTTCGTCGACCACCACTACGCGCCCGGTGCGCTCCGCGCTCTCGAGGATCGTTTCCTCGTCGAGCGGTGACGTCGTGCGCAGGTCGATCACGTCGACGTGAATGCCGTCCTTCGCGAGCTTCGCGGCCGCGTCGGTGGCGAGATGGACCATGCGGCCGTAGGTGACGATCGTCGCGTCGTCGCCTTCGCGCACGATGCTGGCCTCGCCGAACGGGATCGCATACGATTCCTCGGGCACCTCGCCTTCACGCGTGTAGAGCAGCTTGTGCTCGAGGAAGATCACCGGGTCGTTGTCGCGGATCGACTGGATCAGCAGGCCCTTCGCGTCGTACGGCGTCGACGGGCACACCACCTTCAGCCCCGGGATATGCGTGAACAGCGACGTGAGCATCTGCGAATGCTGCGCCGCCGCCCGCAGGCCGGCGCCGTACATCGCGCGGATCACCACTGGCGTGACGGCCTTGCCGCCGAACATGTAGCGGAATTTGGCGGCCTGATTGAAGATCTGGTCGAAGCACACGCCCATGAAGTCGATGAACATCAGCTCCGCGACGGGCCGCATCCCGCACGCGGCCGCGCCGACCGCCGCGCCGATGTAGCCGCCTTCCGACAGCGGCGTATCGAGCACGCGGCCCGGAAACTTGTGGAACAGCCCCTTCGTCACGCCGAGCACGCCGCCCCACGCGTCGTCCTCGCCGGGCGCGCCCGCGCCGCCTGCATTGTCCTCGCCCATCACGATCACGCTGTCGTCGCGCGCCATTTCCTGCGCGAGCGCCTCGTTGATCGCCTGCGAATAAGTGATCTTCCTTGCCATGTCTGTCTCCTGGAATATTCGGTTCGCCGTGTCGGCCGGCAGTTGCTCGGTCAGGCCGCGCTCACGGATACGACACGTACACGTCGGCGAGCAGGTCCGCCGCATCGGGCAGCGGCGCGGCCTTCGCCTGCGCGACCGCGTCGTCGATCAGCGCCTTCACCTGCGCATCGACCGCGCGCAGTTCGTCGGTGGTCAGCACTTCGGCGCGCACCACGCGCGTTTCGAAGTGCTTCAGGCAGTCCTTCTCGTCGCGCAGCTTCTGCACTTCTCCCGGCGCGCGGTAAGTCTGCGCGTCGCCCTCGAAGTGGCCGAAGTAGCGCGTGAACTTCACCTCGACGAGCGTCGGGCCGCCGCCGTTGCGCGCGCGTGCGACCGCTTCGCCGAGCGCTTCGTGCACCGCGAAGAAGTCGAAGCCGTCGACGATCACGCCCGGCATCCCGAAGCCGTTCGCGCGGTCGGCGATGTTGTCGGTCGCGACCGACCAGCTCGCCGACGTCGCTTCCGCATAGCCGTTGTTCTCGGCGACGAAGATCGCCGGCAGCCGCCACACCGACGCGAGGTTCATCGATTCGAAGATCACGCCCTGGTTCGATGCGCCGTCGCCGAAGAAGCACACGCCGACGCCGCCGGTCTTCTTGTGCTTCGCCGCGAGCGCCGCGCCGCAGACGAGCGGGCCGCCCGCGCCGACGATCCCGTTGGCGCCGAGCATCCCCATCGCGAGGTCGGCGATGTGCATCGAGCCGCCCTTGCCGTGACAGACGCCCGTCTTCTTGCCGTAGATCTCGGCCATCATCCCGTGCACGTCGACGCCTTTGGCGATGCAGTGGCCGTGGCCGCGGTGCGTGGTGGCGACGTAATCCTCGAGGCCGAGGTGCAGCATCGTGCCGACCGCGGACGCCTCCTCGCCCGCATACAGGTGAACGAAGCCGGGGATTTCGCCGGTCGCGAACTCGACGTGCAGGCGCTCCTCGAATTCGCGGATGGTGCGCATCAGCCGGTAGGCGTCCAGCAGCGTGTCCCTGCTGAGCTGGGTCGAAACGGTCATGTGTGTCTCCTGAGTAGGTCTGACTGCGAATGCCGCCGCGGCCGCGCCGCGGCGACGGATTGCTCGGCGTGCGTGGTCAATGGAACGTGAAGCCGCCGTCGACGTTCACGGCCTGGCCGGTCACGTTGTCCATCGTCGCGAAGAACAGCGCGAGGCGGCCCATGTCTTCGGGCGTCTGCGCGCGGCCCTGCGGGATCAGCGTGAGCTGATGCCGCTGCCACGATTGCTCGACCGATTCGCCATCGGTCTTCCATTCGTCGGACAGCCGGTCCCACATGTAGGTGCGCACGATGCCCGGACAGATCGCGTTGACGGTCACGCCGTCGCGCGCGAGTTCCTTCGCCAGTGCGTTGGTGAAACCGACCACCGCGAACTTCGATGCGCTGTAGTGGGCGAGATTCGGGAAGCCCTCCTTGCCGGCGATCGATGCGACGTTGATGATCCGCCCATGCCCCTGCGCCTTCAGATGCGCAAGCGCCGCGCGGCAGCCGAGGAACGTGCCCTTCGCGTTCACGTCCATCACGAAATCCCAGTCGCGCTCGCTCAGCGCCTCGACCGGATGAATGCTGATCACGCCCGCGCAATTCACCATGATGTCGAGCCCGCCCAGCTCGGCGAGCGCCTGCGCGACCATCGCGTCGACCTGCGCGGCCTGCGTGACGTCGACCTTCGCGAGCACCGCCCGGCGGCCGAGCGCGCGCACTTCGCGCGCGGTCGAGTCGAGCGCGTCGTCGAGCAGATCGGCCAGCAGGATGTCGGCGCCCGCGGCCGCGAGCGTCAGCGCGATGCCGCGGCCGATGCCGCGCGCACCGCCGGTCACGATCGCGACCTGGCCTTCCAGAGGGGTTGTCATGGCGATGTCTCCGTGTTCGTCGTTATGGATATCGAAATGGCTTGCCGGTACACGCACCTTCAATCGCGCCACGCGCCGGCTTCGCGCAGCACCTGTCGTGACGACGCGTAGCGCAGCGTGCGGCCGACGTCGACGGTCAGCGGCCCGTGCCAGTCGAGCGCGATCTCGTAGCGCTCGCCGCGCGCGACCTCGATCTCGCGCTCGCCGTCGAATGCGAGCGTGCCGCGCTCGAACGGGATGGTCTGCCATGCACCGGGCTCCAGCCGCTCGCAGCTGCGCATCACGACGCGATCGACGCGCCCCGGTGCGATCGGCGCGACGAGCGGCGTGCCGTCCGTCCGCCCGTCTACGGCAAAGCGCATCGCGAGCCCGTGCGGCGCGCTGCGCTCGAGCGGCGCCCATGCGCCGCCGAGCGCGGACAGGCCGATGCCGTCCGGCTCCGCGAAGGTCAGGTAGAGCGTCTCGATGTCGGCCGGCCCGGTGACCGCACGCGCGCCGATGAAGCGCTGTCGCGCCGCGCACACGTCGACCAGCGCGATCTCCTCGCGCCCCGCGTTCGCCCCGGCGATGCAGCGCACGACGAGCCGCTTGTTGCGCACGAACGCGATCTCGGCCGGCACCGCGCCGGTCGCGGCGAGCCCGGCCGCGACGCCCGCGACGGTTGCCTCGCGATGTTCGGGAAAGGCGTTGTTGGTGCCGGTGGACAGCGCGACGAGCGGCGTCGCGCCGCAGTGGGCGGCGACCGCGCGATGGGTGCCGTCGCCGCCGAGCACGACGATCAGCGACACTTCCATCCGGTGCATGTAGGCGGCGCCCGCCTGCGTGTCGGCGACGCTGTCGGTGATCGGCAGATCGACGAATTCGACCTCGGGCCAGCGCTCGTGCGGCGCGACCGCGCGGTGCGTATCGAGCGCACGCATCAGCAGCGTCGCGATGCCCGTCTTGTCGCGCAAGGTCAGCACGCGCTCGACGCCCATCGCGCCGAGGCCGGCGAGCAGGCGCACGACCATGTTGGCCTTCTCCGCGGTCGGGAACACGGATGCATGCGTCGTCAGACGGCGAATGTCGCGCCCCGATGCGGGGTTCGCGATCACGCCGACGGTCACGGGCGTCGTCACGGGCTTGTCTCCATCCATTGGGCCGGCGCTCGCGCAGCGGCCCTGCATGTCTCGTCCGCCGTCATCGAGGGCAGCGGATCGTCGTCGCCGACGCCAACGCGCCGGGCTTGCCGATCACATCTGCAAGCGGCGTGCCATCGTGCGCACCACGACCGCGAAACCCGCGCGGATACAGGCTCGGCACCGCTGCCGGGCGGTGACGCAGGCCGGCGCGACGGCTCGCCGCCGCACGAAACGCCCCGTGCGTCTCACGCGGCCGAGTCGCACGGGTGGCTGCCGCGGCGACGTCGCCCATCGCGCGGTTCGGCCGCCGAGCCATGCGTGTCGCGGCACGGCGCGCGCCGGCCGAACGTCGCGGCCGGCCCGCCCGCGCGTCTCAACGGCGCGAGACGGCCGAGATCGCGCTGAGACGAACGTCTCACGCGTGCCGCGTGCTGCGATGCAATGTGATCCGCGCAAGCGGATGTGCTACAAGAAGGTCGAATTCCCTGCCGTATGGAACCGGAGCCGACCATGCCCTATGCCGTCCCCCAGGCGCAGCACGCCGATCGCGTCCTTGGCGCGCTTGCCGGACGCCTGCCCGCGCCGGCCGAATCCGCGCGTCTGGTGTCGTCGTGGCAGCGCTCGCTCGAGCGCTACGCGCTCGATCCCGCGTCGTCGATCGGCCCGCGCGTGCTCACCGCGGCCGAGCTGCGCGAGGTGCGCGACAAGGAAGAGGCGTTCCTGCGCGCGTCGGGCCAGTGCCTCACGCGCCTGCACGACATGATTCGCGTTGCAGACTATTGCGTGATGCTGACGGACGCGCACGGCGTGACGATCGACTACCGGATCGAGCGCGACCGCCGCAACGATTTTCGTCATGCGGGGCTGCACATCGGCACCTGCTGGTCGGAAAGCGAGGAAGGCACCTGCGGCGTCGCGAGCGTGCTGACCGATCTCGCGCCGATCACCGTGCACAAGACCGACCACTTCCGCGCCGCGTTCACCACGCTGACCTGCAGCGCCGCGCCAATCTTCTCGCCGGGCGGCGAGCTGATCGGCGTGCTCGACGCATCGGCCGTGCAGTCGCCGGACAGCCGCGACAGCCAGCGCCTCGTGTACCAGCTCGTGCGGCAGAGCGCGGCGCTGATCGAGGACGGCTACTTCGTGCACAGCACCGCGCAGCACTGGATTCTGTTCGGTCATCCGAACCGTCATTACGTCGAGGCGCAACCCGAATGGCTGATCGCGTTCGACGAATGCGGCAACATCGTCGCCGCGAACCGGCACGCGCGCGACGCGCTGCCGGCGCTGAACGAGCCGCGCCATATCGACGAGATCTTCGATGCGACCGAGATGCCGCTGCGCGACGCCGCGCGCCTCGATGCGATCGTCGCGCTGCGGCTGCGCGCCACCGGCGCGCCGCTCTATGCACGGCTGCGGGCGCCGCTGCGGCGCGCGAGCCGCGAGACCGACAAGACGGCGCGCCGCCCGGGCGCCGAGCAGCGTCACGTCGGCGCGCTCACGCCGTTCCTGAACAGCAGCGACGCGCGCGTCGCGCAGCAGGCCGAACTCGCGCTGCGCGTGGCGAGCAAGCGGCTGCCGATCCTCGTGCTCGGCGAGACGGGCGCGGGCAAGGAAGTGTTTGCGCGCGCAGTGCATGACGCCGGCGCGCGGCGCGCGCGGCCGTTCGTGGCGGTCAACTGCGGCGCGCTGCCGGAGGCGCTGATCGAGAGCGAACTGTTCGGCTATGCAGCCGGCGCGTTCACCGGCGCGCGCAAGCACGGCGCGCGCGGCAAGATCGCGCTCGCCGACGGCGGCACGCTGTTCCTCGACGAAATCGGCGACATGCCGCTCGCGTTGCAGACGCGCCTGCTGCGCGTGCTCGCGGACGGCGAGGTCGTGCCGCTCGGCAGCGACACGCCGGTGCGCGTCGATCTCGACGTGATCTGCGCGACGCACCGCGATCTCGCCCGCATGGTCGCCGACGGCACGTTCCGCGAGGATCTGTACTACCGGCTGAGCGGCGCGACGTTCGCGCTGCCGCCGCTGCGCGAGCGCGCGGACGTGCGCGACGTGATCGCCGCGGTGTTCGCCGAGGAGGCGCAGGCCACCGGCCACGTGCTGACGCTCGACGCGACGCTCGCCGAAGAGCTCGCCGCCTACCCGTGGCCCGGCAACGTGCGCCAGCTGCGCAACGTGCTGCGCTACGCGTGCGCGGTATGCGACGGCGCGCGCGTGACGCGGCGCGACTTGCCGGCCGACCTCGCCGCGCAGCTCGGTGCCCGGCTCGGCGCGCACGGCGCGGGCGTGCCGCCGGACGACGAGCGCGGCCGCATCGTCGCGGCGCTCACCGCCCATCGCTGGCGGCCCGACGCCGCCGCGCGCGCGCTCGGCATCTCGCGCGCGACGCTGTACCGGCGCATCGCCAAGCACCGGATCGTCGCGCCGCACCGGATCTGATCCGTCGGCGCGTCCGCCCGCCGACGCGCGCTTCGCTTCACCCGCAGTGCGCCACGGCCGCTTCCGTGCGGGCGTCGGCGCCGGCCGCGTCGACGCGCCGCGTGAACACCTCGTGCGCGGCGAACAGTGCGTTCAATGCTGCCGGAAAGCCCGCATAGACGGCCATCTGCATGAACACCTCGACGATCTCGTCGCGCGTGCAGCCGACGTTCAGCGCGGCCTCGATGTGCACCTTCAATTGCGGCTGCGCATTGCCGAGCGCGGCCAGCGCGGCGATCGTCGCGATCTCGCGCGCCTTCAGGTCGAGTTGCGGCCGGCTGTAGATGTCGCCGAAGCCGAATTCGACCAACAGCCGTCCGAAGTCCGGTGCGATCGGCGCAAGCGCCGCGATGACGCGCTCGCCCACTTCGCCGTCGATTTCCTTCAGCTTGTTCCAGCCGCGCGCAAAGCGATCGTCAACGAGTCGTTCCATGGTATCCGTCCTGTTCCGAGGGTAAGTGAGTAGGATTTGCCCGTCGTTCCGTCTCGCGCTCCTGCTGCTCGTAGTACGCGATCTTGTCGCCGATCGCGTCGAGGCTCGCCTGCAACTCGGCGATGTGCGCGCGCACCGCATCGCGATGCGCACTGAGCAAGCGCCGCCGCGCGCCGAAGGTCGACTCGCCTTCGGCCCGCAGCGCCGCGAACTGCTGCATCTGCGCGATCGGCATGCCGGTCGCCTTCAGGCGCATCACGAACGCGAGCCAGTCCAGGTCGGCCGGCGCATAGAGCCGGTGCCCGGCGGCCGTGCGTGAAATCGCGCGCAACAGCCCGGCCTGCTCGTAATAGCGCAGCGTGTGCGTCGACACGCCGGTCAGTTCGGCGACTTGCCCGATCGTCAGCGGGCCGGCGGCGGTGGATCTGGAAACGGTTTTCGACATGGCAGGAACAAGGTTAGGAGTTAGAGTTCACTCTAAGTCAAGCACGATCGAACGGCCAGGCCCGATCGCCGTCACGCGCTGCGTCACACACCCGCCCGCACCCCCGCACACCGTCAAGAATGGTCAAAAGCACCGTGCCGCGCGGCTTTGCGTCTTTACACCGGCGCAAGCCTTCAGCAAGATGCGGGAAGCCTGTCTCAAAAAGGGCACGCATTTGACCTATGCTTAACGGCGGCACGCGGCGGGTGTCGCGTCGCCGTCGATTGCTACCGCCATCCATCCGTCCGTCCGAATCAGGGAGCCTGCCATGCTGAAGAAGCTGCTGATGCTGTTCGTCGCGCTGTCGTTGTCGCTTGCCGCCGGTCTGGCCGCTGCCGTCGAGGTCAACACCGCCGACCAGGCGGCGCTCGAAGCGGTGAAGGGCCTCGGGCCCGTGAAGTCGAAGGCGATCATCGACGAACGCACGAAGAACGGCCCGTTCAAGGATGCGGACGATCTCGCGAACCGCGTGAAGGGGCTCGGCACGAAATCGGTCGGCCATCTCGAGGAGAACGGTCTGACGATCGGCGGCTCGTCGACGCCGCCGAAGGGCGTGAAGCTGTCGAAGCCGGCCGCGACGCCGTCGGCGGCTCCGGCTCCGGCCCCGTCGGCCACGACGTCGCCGAGCGCGACCACCGGCACGCCGGCGACCGCGACCGCGCCTGCCGCCAGCGCGTCCGACGCGGCGGCCAAGCCGGCGAAGAGCAAGCGTGCGTCGAAGAAGGACAAGGCGGCAGCAGCAGCCGCGGCGTCGGCCGATGCAGGCGCGAGCGCCCCGGCCGCAGCGTCGTCCGCGAAAGCGACCAAGGGTTCGAAGAAGAAGAGCAAGAAGGACAAGGCCGCCTCCGCCGCCGCGGCGTCGGGCGCCTGACATACGCCGCGTGCGCGCGGCATTCGTTCAACGGGCGCCGTCGTACGGCGCCCTTTTCAGTGAAGGTGAAGAATCATGGGTCTCCTCGACATCGTCGGCGGTCTGATCGGCGGCCAGGCCGGCGGCAACTCGCAAAGCGCGCTCATCGCGACCGCGCTCGAATTCATCAACAACCAGCCGGGCGGCCTGAACGGGCTGATCGAGAAGTTCAAGGCCGGCGGCGCGGGCGAAGTGATCGGCTCGTGGGTCGGCACCGGCGAAAACCAGCCGATCTCGGCCGACACGCTGCAGAACGTGCTCGGCTCCGACGTCGTCGGCTCGCTCGCGAGCAAGGTCGGCATCGACCCGTCGCAGGCCTCGTCGATTCTCGCGCAGGTGCTGCCGCACGTGGTCAACGGCGCGACGCCGAACGGCGAAGTGCCGGCCGGCGGCCAGATCGACACGTCGAACGTGCTGGGCACGCTCACGCAGCTCGCCGGCATGTTCGGCGGCAACAAGCAAGGCTGAGCGCGCAGCGCACGGCCCGACGGTCCGGCGGCGGTTGCGCCGGCCCATATGCAAACGCCCCGCACGAAGCGGGGCGTTCGTTTTTGCGCGCCCGGCGCGAGCCGGGCGTGCGGGCGGCCGATGCCGCTCAGTGCACGACGCGATCGAACACGAACTGGCCGTCGCTGACGTCGACCGGGATCACGTCCTTCGGACCGAAGCGGCCCGCGAGGATCAGCTTCGCGACCGGGTTCTCGATCTCCTGCTGGATCGCGCGCTTCAGCGGCCGCGCGCCGAACAGCGGGTCGTAGCCGACCTTGCCGATCTGCTCGAGCGCCGCCGGCGACACGTCGAGCGCCATGTCGAGCTTCGCGAGCCGGTCGTGCAGGCGGGCGAGCTGGATCTTCGCGATCGATTCGATGTTGCTGCGATCGAGCGCATGGAACACGACGACGTCGTCGATCCGGTTCAGGAACTCGGGGCGGAAGTGCTGCTTCACCTCGATCCACACCGCATCCTTGATCTCTTCCTGCGGCGAGCCGGTCAGCGACTGGATCACCTGCGAGCCGAGGTTCGACGTCATCACGATCACCGTGTTCTTGAAGTCGACCGTGCGGCCCTGCCCGTCGGTCATGCGACCGTCGTCGAGCACCTGCAGCAGCACGTTGAACACGTCCGGATGCGCCTTCTCGATCTCGTCGAGCAGGATCACGCTGTACGGCTTGCGGCGCACGGCTTCCGTCAGGTAGCCGCCTTCCTCGTAGCCGACATAGCCCGGCGGCGCGCCGATCAGGCGGGCGACGCTGTGCTTCTCCATGAACTCGCTCATGTCGATCCGGATCAGATGCTCTTCCGAGTCGAACAGGAACGACGCCAGCGCCTTGCACAGCTCGGTCTTACCCACGCCGGTCGGCCCGAGGAACAGGAACGAGCCGTACGGACGGTTTGGATCGGCAAGCCCCGCGCGCGAGCGGCGGATCGCATCGGCCACCGCGCTGATCGCCTCGTCCTGGCCGACCACGCGCTCGTGCAGCTTTTCCTCGATGTGCAGCAGCTTCTCGCGTTCGCCCTGCATCATCCGCGACACCGGAATCCCGGTGGCACGCGACACGACCTCCGCGATTTCTTCCGCGCCGACCTGCGTGCGCAGCAGACGCGGACGCGTCGGCGCGTGCTGCTCCTGCGCTTCGGCCTGCGTGACCTGCTTCAGTTGCGACTCGAGCTGCGGCAGCTTGCCGTACTGCAGTTCGGCGACCTTCTCCAGCTTGCCTTCACGCTGCAGACGCACGATGTCGGCACGCACCTTCTCGATCTCTTCCTTGAGCTGCGCGCTGCCCTGCACCGCTGCCTTCTCGGCGGTCCAGATTTCCTCGAGGTCCGCGTATTCGCGACCGAGCCGCTCGATCTCTTCCTCGATCAGCTGCAGGCGCTTTTGCGACGCCTCGTCCTGCTCCTTCTTCACGGCCTCGCGTTCGATCTTCAGCTGGATCAGCCGGCGATCGAGCTTGTCCATCTCTTCGGGCTTCGAATCGATTTCCATCTTGATCTTCGACGCGGCCTCGTCGATCAGGTCGATCGCCTTGTCCGGCAGGAACCGGTCGGTGATGTACCGATGCGACAGCTCGGCCGCCGCGACGATCGCCGGGTCGGTGATGTCGACGCCGTGGTGCAGCTCGTACTTTTCCTGCAGCCCGCGCAGGATCGCGATGGTCGCCTCGACGCTCGGCTCGTCGACCAGCACCTTCTGGAAGCGGCGTTCGAGCGCGGCGTCCTTCTCGATGTACTTGCGGTATTCGTCGAGCGTGGTCGCGCCGATGCAGTGCAGCTCGCCGCGCGACAGCGCCGGCTTCAGCATGTTGCCCGCATCCATCGCGCCTTCGGCCTTGCCCGCGCCGACCATCGTGTGGATCTCGTCGATGAACACGATCGTCTGGCCTTCGTCCTTCGCGATGTCGTTGAGCACGGACTTCAGGCGCTCCTCGAACTCGCCGCGATACTTCGCGCCGGCGAGCAGCGCGGCCATGTCGAGCGACAGCACGCGCTTGCCCTTCAGCGTCTCCGGCACTTCGCCGTTGACGATCCGTTGCGCGAGCCCTTCGACGATCGCGGTCTTGCCGACGCCCGGCTCGCCGATCAGCACCGGGTTGTTCTTGGTGCGGCGCTGCAGGATCTGGATCGAGCGGCGGATTTCGTCGTCGCGGCCGATCACCGGATCGAGCTTGCCGGCACGCGCGCGCTCGGTCAGGTCGACCGTGTATTTCTTCAGCGCCTCGCGCTGGCTTTCCGCGTCCTGGCTGTGCACCTGCGAGCCGCCGCGCACCGCGGCGATCGCGGCTTCGAGCGCCTTGCGCGTGAGGCCGTGCTGGCGCGCGAGCTTGCCGGCTTCGCCCTTGTCGTCGGAGACGGCGAGCAGGAACATCTCGCTCGCGATGAACGTGTCGTTCAGCTTCTGCGCTTCCTTGTCGGCCTGGTTCAGCAGCCCGGCCAGTTCACGGCCGATCTGGATGTCGCCGCCGGTGCCCGTCACCTGCGGCAGGCGCGCGATCGCTTCATTGAGCGCGCCTTGCAGCGCCTGCACGTGTACGCCCGCCCGCGACATCAGCGAACGCGCCGAGCCGTCCTGCTGCGCGACCAGCGCCGCCAGCACGTGCACGGGTTCGATGTATTGATTGTCGCGGCCGGCGGCGAGGCTCTGGGCGTCCGCGAGCGCTTCCTGGAACTTGGTGGTTAGCTTGTCGATTCTCATTTGGGTGAAGCCTCCAATTTTCGATTAACACCAAGATGAGGATCGTTATACGGGTTTCAAGCGAAAATCCGGTTGATTCAACTCAACAGTTGCCGGGCGGCGGGAGGCGGCCCGCACGGGCGTCAGAGGCGCCCGGCGGCAGGCGCGGCAGACGTCAATCGGCCTTGGTCGGCAAGGCGGCGGCGGCCGGTGCGTCGTCCGGCGCTGCGTCGCCGCGCGCGGGCGCGGCCGGGCGAATCCCGAGCAGTGCGACGAGCGGCGACGCGGGCACGGACAGCTCGCCGATCGTATGGCGGTCGAGCTCGGCGAAGAACGCGTCGCGCGCCGCCGCCAGCACGCCCTTGAGCTGACACTGCGGCTGAATCACGCAGCCGCGCGACTCGCCGCCGTCCGGCGCAAAGCAGCCGACCAGCGCGAAATCGTTCTCGGTGGCGCGCACGACCTGGCCGATCGTCAGCTTCAGCGACGCGGGAAACAGCCGCAAGCCGCCGTTGCGCCCGCGCACGGTATCGACCCAGCCGAGCTCGCCGAGCTGCTGGACGACCTTCATCAAATGATTCTTCGAGACGCCGTAGGCATCCGAAATCTCCTGGATCGTCGCGAGCCCGTCGCCGCGCACGGCAAGGTACAGCATCACGCGCAGCGCGTAGTCGGTGTAGTCGGTGAGTCTCATGAGCGGTACGCAAAAATGTCGATCGGGCCCGATTATGCACGCTGCATCAATCGGAACGCTCGCCGGGCGGCGGGCGCGATCGCGCGACGCGATACGGTTGCCGGAATGGCCGGCGCGCAATAAGATGCATTACATCTGCGCATTTTTACGGCCTTGGTCGACGCTATTTTGCGTCAAAATCGTGCGCGCGTCCTGCGCCTGAAGCGCGCAGCCGCACCGCCAACGCCCCGACTTTCCCGGCCCTTTTTCGTCATGACCTCCCTGCCCGCCTCGTCCGACACCGCGCCGGCCCGCATCCGCGACGCCGAACCGACCGAAGCCAACATCCGCGACCTCGTGTACGCGTTCTACGATCGCGTGCGTGCCGATCCGCTGCTCGGGCCGGTGTTCGATGCAAAGCTGGACGGGCGCTGGGACACGCATCTGCCGAAAATGGTCAGCTTCTGGTCGAGCCTCGTGCTCGGCACCAAGGGCTATCGCGGCAACGTGCAGCAAGCGCATCAGCCGCTCGACGGGATCGAGCCCGCGCACTTCAGCCGCTGGCTGTCGCTGTTCCTGAAGACGGTCGAAGCGCGCTACACGCCGGCGGCGGCCGTGCGCTTCATGGAGCCGGCGCTCAGAATCGCGCAGAGCCTGCAGCTGAGCCGCTTCGGGTGGGATTATCGGATTCCGGCCGAGCAGCAGGCGCTGCTCGATGCGATCGCGCCGCGCCGCCGCGACGCGGACGACGATGGGCACGCGCTGCCGTCGCGCGCGCGCGGCGAGCCGTTCCCGGCGAAGATCATCGGGCGCGGCAGCGAGCCCGATGCCGGCCCCGACGCCTGATGCCCGCCATGCCCATGCGCGCGCCTGCGGCGGATCGTCGCGGGGCTCGTACGCACCGCTCAGCGCGGCCGGTTGCCCGACTCGATTCCCCAGCGCGCGAGCGCCGCGTCGTCGGTGCTGCGCGCATCGACCCAGCGCTCGCCGTCCGGCGTCGTTTCCTTCTTCCAGAACGGCGCCTCGGTCTTCAGGTAATCCATCACGAATTCGCACGACGCGAACGCATCGCCGCGATGCGCCGCGACGGTCGCGACCATCACGATCTGGTCGAGCGGCAGCAGCCGGCCGACCCGGTGCACGATCGCGACGTCGATCCCCGGCCAGCGCCGGCCGGCTTCGGCGGCGATCTTCTCGAGCGCCTTCTCGGTCATGCCCGGATAGTGCTCGAGCTCCAGCGCGGCGACCGCATCGCCTTCGTTCAGGTCGCGCACCGTGCCGACGAAGCACGCGACGGCGCCGATCCGCGGATTGCGCGCGCGCAATGCCGCGACCTCGGCATTCAGGTCGAAATCGGCGGTCTGGATTCGTACTGTCGGCATCGTCTGTTCCTGTCGGCCGGCGCGTGCACGGCAGCGCCGACGCCGGCCATGTGCTCGGTCAACCGCCGGTCACCGGCGGGAAAAACGCGACTTCACACCCGTCGGTGAGCCGCGTTTCCGGGTCGGTCATCTCGTGATTGCAGGCCATCCGCAACGCACGCCCTTCGGCGAGCGTCTCGGCCCACGCGCCGCCGCGCAGGCGCAGCCACGCGCGCACGTCGCCGACGGTCGTCACGCCGTCGGGCACGTCGGCCTGCTCGTCGGACACGCCCAGTGCCTCGCGCACGCTTGCAAAGAATTTCAGCTGAATCTTCATAGGTCGGAAAACCGTCGCTTACGACAGCAGTTCGGAAAACGGAATGAAACGCACGGTCTCGCCCGCGCTGATGGCGTGCTGCGGCGGATTGTCGATCAGGCCGTCGCCCCAGACCGTCGAGGTCAGCACCGCCGAGCTCTGGTTCGGGAACAGATCGAGGCCGCCGGCCGCGTTCACGCGCGCACGCAGGAATTCGTTGCGCCGGTCGCCCTTGTGCTGCGAGAAGTCGGCGCGCAACGACAGCGCGCGCGGCGCGACGTCACGTACGCCCGACAGGCGCAGCAGGAACGGCCGGACGAACAGCAGGAACGTGACGAAGCTCGACACGGGGTTGCCCGGCAGCCCGATGAAATGCGCGTCCGCGCATGCGTCGCCGCGGCGCACCGCGCCGAACGCGAGCGGCTTGCCGGGCTTCATCGCGATCTGCCACAGCGCGAGCCGCCCCTCCGCTTCGACGGCGGGCTTCACGTGATCCTCGTCGCCGACCGATACGCCGCCGCTCGTCAGGATCACGTCGTGATCGCGCGCGGCCTCGCGCAGCGTGTCGCGGGTTGCGGCCAGCGAGTCGGGCACGATCCCGTAGTCCGTCACGTGGCAGCCGAGCCGCTCCAGCAGCCCGCGCAGCGTGAAGCGGTTGGAGTTGTAGATCGCGCCGGGCTTCAGCGGCTCGCCGGGTATCGTCAGTTCGTCGCCGGTGAAGAACACCGCGACGCGAATCCGGCGAACCACCGGCAACTGCGCGCAGCCGACCGATGCGGCGAGCCCGAGCGCCTGCGGCGTGAGCCGCGTGCCGGCCGGCAGGATCACCGAGCCCTGGCGGATGTCGGCGCCCTGCGCGGTGATCCATTCGCCGGCCTTCGGCGTGTGCAGGATCTCGACCGCGTCGCCGTCGGCCGACGTCTGCTCCTGCATCACGACGGCATCGGCGCCGGCCGGCACCGTCGCGCCGGTGAAGATGCGCGCGGCCGTGCCGGCCACGAGCGGCGCGGCCGGATGGCCGGCCGGGATCCGCTGCGACACCGGCAAGCGGCGCTCGCCATGCAGCAGATCGGCGACGCGCACCGCATAGCCGTCCATCGCGCTCGTATGCATCGGCGGCACGTCGAGCGGCGAGATCACGTCGGCCGCCAGCACGCGGCCGAGCGCGTCGAGCGTCGCGACGGTTTCGACGCCGGGCAGCGGCTTCGCGGCATCGAGCAGCGCGGCGAGCGCCTCGGCGGTCGACAGCATCGGCGCGCGCGGCGCCGCGGGATTCGGGTTCGACATCGATGGAAGCGGAGATCGTTGGAATTCAATACGCCATTGTAGCGACGCTGCTGCAGCCGCGCGCGGTATGACCGACATGCGCACACGGCGATTGCCGCGACCGGCAGGCGCTCGCGGGCGCCTCGCGCACGCACGGCTTCGCGCCGGCTGACGACGGCAAACGGCAGACGCCGCCCGCGCCCATCGCGCGAATGCCGCAGCCAAGTAAAACGGCCGGAATCCCGATCCGTGCGACGAATCGACATTCCGGCCGTAGTGCGCCGCCGGCCGCCCGCGCGGGCGGCCCGGCGCCGCGTTACGCGCCCGTATGCGCGGCGATGAAGTCCTTCACCTGCTGCGCGTCGGCCTTCACGACGTCGAAGCGCTGCGGCAGCGCTTCGAGCCCGTCGAACGCGGCCGGTCGTTCGGCCTCGCGCTCGAGCGCTTCGCGGATCGTCTCGCCGAACTTGATCGGCTGCGCCGTCTCGAGCACGACCATCGGCACGCCGGCGTCGAGGTGCTCGCGCGCGACCTTCACGCCGTCGGCCGTATGGGTGTCGATCATCGTGTCGTAACGGGCGAACACGTCGCGGATCGTCGCGATGCGGTCCGCATGGCTGCTGCGGCCGGACACGAAGCCGAACTGCGCGACGCGCGCGAAATCGCCGCTCGCCGCGAGATCGAAGCCGCCCTTCTCGTCGACGTCGCGGAACAGCTGCATCACGCGCGCCGGATCGCGACCGAGCAGGTCGAACACGAAGCGCTCGAAGTTCGACGCCTTCGAGATGTCCATGCTCGGGCTGCTCGTGTGATAGGTGTTCTGCGCGCTGCGCACGCGGTAGACGCCGGTGCGGAAGAACTCGTCGAGCACGTCGTTCTCGTTGGTCGCGACGACCAGCTTCGCGATCGGCAGACCCATCATGCGCGCGATGTGGCCGGCGCAGACGTTGCCGAAGTTGCCCGACGGCACCGTGAACGAGACGCGCTCGTCGTTGGACCGGGTGGCCGCGAAATAGCCCTTGAAGTAATAGACGACCTGCGCGACGACGCGCGCCCAGTTGATCGAGTTGACCGTGCCGATCTTGTGCCGGGCCTTGAACGCGTGATCGTTCGACACGGCCTTCACGATGTCCTGGCAGTCGTCGAACACGCCCTCGACCGCGAGGTTGAAGATGTTCGGATCCTGCAGGCTGAACATCTGCGCGGTCTGGAACGCGCTCATCTTGCGGTGCGGCGACAGCATGAACACGCGCACGCCGGCCTTGCCGCGCATCGCGTATTCGGCCGCGCTGCCCGTATCGCCCGACGTCGCGCCGAGAATGTTCAGCGCTTCGCCATGCTTCGCGAGCGTGTACTCGAACAGGTTGCCGAGCAGCTGCATCGCCATGTCCTTGAATGCGAGCGTCGGGCCGTTCGACAGCTCGAGCAGCGACAGCGCCGTGCCCTGCTCGGTGCCGAGCGGCTTCAGCGGCGTGATGTCGCACGCGTTCTCGCCGTGGCGCGTGTTGCTGTAGACGGCGGCCGTGTAGGTGCGGCGCGTGATCGCACGCAGGTCGTCGGCGGGCACGTCGTCGCAGAATTTCGTGAGGATCTCGAACGCGAGATCCGCATACGGCAGCGTGCGCCAGCGCGCGAGCTCGTCTGCCGACACCTGCGGATACTCGCTCGGCAGGTACAGCCCGCCGTCCTTCGCGAGGCCGCCGAGCAGGATGTCGGAAAACGTGTGGCGCTCGCCGATGCCGGCGCCGCGCGTGGAGATGTAGTTCATGTCGTTCCGCGTCCTCAGTTCAGCGCTTCCATGCGCAGCTTCGTCACCTTCGACACCACCGTCGAGAGGCTTTCGATTCGCGCGATCGCCGCGTTCACGTGCTTTTCGCGCGTTTCGTGCGTGATCAGGATGATGTCGGTTTCGCCGTTCGCGTCGTCGACCTGCTCCGATTCCTTCTGCAGCAGCGCGTCGATCGAGATGCCGGCGTCGGCCAGGATGCGCGTGATGTCGGCGAGCACGCCCGTCTCGTCGGCCACGCGCAGGCGCAGGTAGTAGCCGCTCGTCACTTCGTCGATCGGCAGGATCGGCGTGTTCGACAGGCTGTCGGGCTGGAAGGCGAGATGCGGCACGCGGTGTTCCGGGTCGGCCGTATGCAGGCGCGTGACGTCGACGAGATCCGCGACGACGGCCGAGGCGGTCGGCTCCGCGCCGGCGCCCTTGCCGTAGTAGAGCGTCGTGCCGACCGCGTCGCCGTGCACGACGACCGCGTTCATCGCGCCTTCGACGTTGGCGAGCAGGCGCTTCTCGGGAATCAGCGTCGGATGCACGCGCAGCTCGATGCCGTCTTCGGCGCGGCGCGCGATGCCGAGCAGCTTGATCCGGTAGCCGAGCTCTTCCGCATAGCGGATGTCGGTCGCGTCGAGCTTGCTGATGCCTTCGACGTAAGCGCGGTCGAACTGGACCGGCACGCCGAACGCGATTGCGCTCATGATGGTCGCCTTGTGCGCGGCGTCGACGCCTTCGATGTCGAAGGTCGGATCGGCTTCCGCGTAGCCGAGCGCCTGCGCGGCCTTCAGCGCGGTCGCGAAATCGAGGCCGCGGTCGCGCATCTCCGACAGGATGTAGTTGGTCGTGCCGTTGATGATGCCGGCGATGTACTGGATGCGGTTGGCGGTCAGGCCTTCGCGCAGCGCCTTGATGATCGGGATGCCGCCCGCGACGGCCGCCTCGAACGCGACCATCACGCCCTTTTCGCGCGCGGCTTCGAAGATCTCGGTGCCGTGCACCGCGAGCAGCGCCTTGTTGGCGGTCACGACATGCTTGCCGTTGGCGATCGCGCGCAGCACGAGCTCGCGCGCGATGCCGGTGCCGCCGATCATCTCGGCGATGATCGAGATCGACGGATCGTCGACGACCGCGTTGAAGTCGTCGGTGACCTCGACGACGCCGGCGTCAGCGCCGAGCGCGGCCTGCGCCTTGGCGGGGTTGCGCACCGCAATGCGCGCGATCTCGATGCCGCGCCCCGCGCGCCGTTTGATTTCTTCCTGATTGCGGTGCAGCACCGTGAAGGTGCCGCTACCGACGGTGCCGAAGCCCAACAGGCCAACTTTGATCGGTTCCATGCTGCTTGTGATTCGCTAGTAAGAATGAATGAATGCGCGAAAACCCGGCCCGCTCAGACCGAATGGCGCTTGCGGTAGCCGTCGAGGAAGCGCGCGATCCGGCTGATCGAATCGGCCAGATCGTCGAGGTTCGGCAGGAAAACCACGCGGAAGTGATCCGGCTGCGCCCAGTTGAAGCCTGTGCCCTGCACGAGCAGCACGCGCTCCTCGAGCAACAGGTCGAGGATGAACTGCTGATCGTTCTGGATCGGATACAGCTTCGGATCGAGCCGCGGGAACATGTACAGCGCGGCCTGCGGCTTCACGCAGGTCACGCCCGGAATCGACGTGAGCATGTCGTACGCGAGTTCGCGCTGCTTGTACAGGCGCCCGCTCGGCACGATCAGCTCGTTGATGCTCTGGTAGCCGCCGAGCGCGGTCTGGATCGCGAACTGCCCCGGCACGTTCGCGCACAGCCGCATCGACGACAGAATGCCGAGCCCCTCCAGATAGTCGTTCGCGCGCCGTCGGTTGTCGCCGCCGAGGCCCGACACGGACATCCAGCCCGCGCGGTAGCCGCACGAGCGATAGCTTTTCGACAGGCTGTTGAACGTGACGGTGATCACGTCCTCCGACAGCGAACCGAGCGCCGTGTGTTCGAGGCCGTCGTAGACGATCTTGTCGTAGACCTCGTCGGCGAACACGATCAGCCCGTGCTGACGCGCGATCTCGAGCAGCTCGAGCAGCAATTCGTCGGAATACAGCGCGCCGGTCGGGTTGTTCGGGTTGATGACGACGAGCGCCTTGGTGTTCGGCGTGATCTTGCGACGGATGTCGTCGGGGTCGGGCATCCACGCGTTCTGCTCGTCGCACACGTAGTGCACGGGCGTGCCGCCCGACAGGCTCACGGCGGCCGTCCACAGCGGGTAGTCGGGCGCCGGCAGCAGCACCTCGTCGCCGTCGTTCAGCAATGCCTGGGTCGCCATCACGATCAGCTCGGATGCGCCGTTGCCGATGTAGATGTCGTCGAGGCCCACGCCGACCACGCCCTTTTGCTGCGTGTAGTGCATCACGGCCTTGCGCGCCGAGAACACGCCCTTCGAATCCGAATAGCCCGACGACGCGGGAAGGTTGCGGATCATGTCCTGGATGATCTCGTCCGGTGCGTCGAAACCGAACGGCGCGAGGTTGCCGATGTTCAGCTTGATGATACGGTGGCCTTCTTCCTCGAGGCGCTTCGCGTGCTCGAGCACCGGGCCACGGATGTCGTAGCAGACGTTGAGCAGCTTGTTCGACTTCTGAATCGGTTTCACGACGACACGGTTCCTGGGTTGGCCTTGCGGCCGAGGGGACGGGATCAAAACTGGAAAGCGGCCGGTCTGTGCGCGCTGTCTAGACTGGGAAAAAGCGGGCGGCTGGACGCAGCTTGTGGCGACGCTCGACGCAAGTGGCGCCCGGGGGCGACCAAAAAGTTATAATTTAGCGGATTTTGGCCGACTTTCGCAATGCACCATGGCCGCTGCGGGCCCGCGCCGTCGGGCGTCCCGCATGCGCGCCGCGCGAAATCGGCCGCGCGGGCCCGTGCGGCCCGCGCCAGACCTTCCCTCCACGGAACCGCGGAACACCGATTTGAAACTGCACCAGGACACGAGCGGCGCGCTCAACACCGTCACCGGCTACGGCCCCGATTATGTCGACGTCAACCTCCAACGCCACGAGGGCAGCGTCATCGTATTGCCCGGCGCACCGGTGCGCGACTGGCCCGTGGCGTCGTTCGACGCACTCGCGCCCGAGCATTTCGCGATGCTGCTCGAGCCCGCGCCCGAGCTGGTGATCTTCGGCAGCGGCGCCCGGCTGCGCTTTCCGCACCCGCGCCTGGTGGCCGCGCTCACGGCCGAGCGGATCGGCGTGGAGACGATGGATTTCCAGGCCGCCTGCCGCACCTACAACATCCTGATGGCCGAGGGCCGTAAAGTCGCCGCCGCGCTCTTAATTGAACGTTAATCGTCAATGCGGTAAAACACGGGCCGGCGCGTCGGGTCGATCCCCGCTCGCCCGCCGGGCCGATCGACCGGCGGGCGGCCCGCCGCCGGCGCCACCCGTCCGGCGGTCCATACAACAACCAACAGGCTGAAAACCCATGAACGATACGCCCGCAAGGCTACCGCTCAATCGCATCACGCTCGCCCTCCTGCTCGTCGCGCTCGCGATCGTCTGGTTCGCGCCGCTCGGGCTGCGCCACCTGATCCCGAGCGACGAGGGCCGCTACGCGGAGATGGCGCGCGAAATGTTCGTCACCGGCGACTGGATCACGCCGCGCTACAACGGCTACAAATATTTCGAGAAGCCGCCGCTGCAGACCTGGCTGAACGCGCTGACGTTCGCGTGGTTCGGCATCGGCGAATGGCAGGCGCGCCTCTACACCGGCCTCGCCAGCTTCGCGGGCGTGCTGCTGGTCGGCTACACCGGCGCGCGCCTGTTCAATCCGCTGTCGGGCCTGCTCGCGGCCGTCGTGCTCGCCTGCTCGCCGTACTGGAACCTGATGGGCCACTTCAACGCGCTCGACATGGGGCTCGCGTTCTGGATGGCGCTGTCGCTGTGCGCGCTGCTGCTCGCGCAGCGGCCGGGCCTGCGCGCCGGCTCGGTGCGCGGCTGGATGTGGGTCTGCTGGGCCGCGATGGCGTTCGCGGTGCTGTCCAAGGGGCTCGTCGGCCTGATCCTGCCCGGCGCGGTGCTGGTGCTGTATACGCTGATCGCCCGCGACTGGGCGCTGTGGAAGCGGCTGTACCTGGTAAGCGGCCTCGTGATCTTCTTCGCGATCGTCACGCCGTGGTTCCTGCTGGTCCAACAGCGCAACCCCGAGTTCTTCAATTTCTTCTTCGTCGTCCAGCAGTTTCGCCGCTACCTGACGCCCGAGCAGAACCGGCCGGGCCCGTTCTATTACTTCGTGCCGGTACTGCTCGTCGGGTTCCTGCCGTGGCTGTCGGTCGCCTGGCAGAGCATCCGCCACGCGCTGCGCATGCCGCGCCAGCCGAACGGCTTCTCGCCGATGCTCGTGCTGCTGGTCTGGAGCGCGTTCATCTTCCTGTTCTTCAGCGCCTCGCATTCGAAGCTGATCTCGTACGTGCTGCCGATCGCACCGTCGCTCGCGCTGATCATCGGCGCCTACCTGCCGCTGATGAGCGCCGAGCGGTTCCGCCGGCACCTGCTCGGCTACCTCGTGTTCCTGGTCGCCGCGGCGTTCGGGATCATCGCGCTCGCGTACCAGGGCGACGCACGCACGCCGAACGCACTGTACCGCGCCTTCCAGATGTGGCTGTACGCGGGCCTCGCGGTGGCCGCCGCGCTGACGCTCGCCGCCGCGTGGCTGAACCGGCGCGCCGGCGTGGCCGCCGCGATCACGGCGTTCGGCGCCGCGTGGCTCGCGTTCGGCACGATCGGCGGCACCGGTCACGACGAATTCGGCCGCTACAGCTCCGGCGCGCTGCTCGCGCCGGCCGTGCGCGCCGAACTCGCGAAGCTGCCGCCGGACACGCCGTTCTACTCGATCGAGATGCTCGATCACACGTTCCCGTTCTACGTCGGCCACACGACGATCATGGTCCAGCGCAAGGACGAGCTCGGCTTCGGCATTTCGGTCGAACCGGACAAATGGATCCCGACCGTCGGCCAGTGGATCGAACGCTGGAAACAGGAAACCCACGCGCTCGCGATCATGCCGCCCGACCAGTACGACGCGCTCGCCCGGCAAGGCGTGCCGATGCGCGTGATCGCACGCGACAACCGCCGCGTGATCGTCGAGAAACCGCAATCGTAAGGACGTCCGTCACATGAATCCCGTTTCGTTCGTCTGCATCATCACCGGCGTGATGCTCAATGCATGCGCCCAGCTGTTGCTGAAAGCCGGCGTCAACGCCGTTGGACACTTCGAATTCAGCCGTGCGAACATCATCCCCGTCGGGCTGAAGATCGCGACCCAGTTGCCGATCATCGGCGGCCTCGGCTGCTATGTGCTCAGCGTGGTCGTATGGATCGTCGGGCTGTCGCGGGTCGACGTGTCGATCGCGTACCCGATGCTGTCGCTCGGCTACGTCGTCAACGCGTTCGCCGCGTGGTATCTGTTCGGCGAAGTGCTGTCGGTCCAGCGGCTCGTCGGCATCGGCATCATCCTGATCGGCGTGCTCGTGCTCGCGCGCAGCTGACCGTGCGCGGCGGGCGTTGCGTGTCCTGTGTGCCAGATGTGCATTAAGCGCCCGCCTACAAAAAATCACGGTACGAATCCGACAACCGGTGTTTAATGCCGGTTTCGGACCGGATCGCCCGACCCCTTTATTACACGCCATTACAGGCCAACGCGTTCATGAGCCAGACTACCGCTCCGTTCCTGCCGTTCACCCGCCCCGAAATCGACGAGGAAACCATTCAGGGCGTCGTCGAAGTGCTGCGCTCGGGCTGGATCACCACCGGCCCGCAGAACCAGAAGTTCGAGGCCGCGCTGTCCGAGTACTGCGGCGGCCGTCCGGTGCGCGCGTTCAACTCCGGCACCTGCACGCTCGAGATCGGCCTGCGCATCGCGGGCGTCGGCCCTGGCGACGAGGTGATCACCACGCCCGCCACGTGGGTGTCGACCAGCAACGTGATTATCGAAACCGGCGCGACGCCCGTGTTCGCCGACATCGATCCGGTCACGCGCAACATCGACCTCGACAAGCTCGAACAGGCGATCACGCCGCGCACGAAGGCGATCATCCCGGTCTACCTGTCCGGCCTGCCGGTCGACATGGACCGCCTGTACGCGATCGCCCGCGCGCACAACCTGCGCGTGATCGAAGACGCCGCGCAGGCGCTCGGCTCGACGTGGAAAGGCCAGCGCATCGGCGCGATCGGCGACATCGTGTCGTTCAGCTTCCACGCGAACAAGAACCTGACGACGATCGAAGGCGGCGCACTCGTGCTGAACGATGAGGACGAGGCGGCGCTCGCGCAGAAGTACCGGCTGCAGGGCATCACGCGCACCGGCTTCGACGGCATGGACTGCGACGTGCTCGGCGGCAAGTACAACCTGACCGACGTCGCCGCGCGCGTCGGCCTCGGTCAGCTGCCGCACCTCGAACGCTTCACCGCGCAGCGCCGGGCGCTCGCGCGCGCGTATTTCGCCGCGCTCGACGGCGGTGCGGCCGTGAAGCTCGGGCTCGGCCTGCCGGTCGCCGACTTCGAGAACAGCAACTGGCACATGTTCCAGGTCACGCTGCCGCTCGAGCGGCTGTCGCTCTCGCGCGCCGATTTCATGGCGCAGATGAAGGAGCGCGGCATCGGCACCGGCGTCCACTATCCGGCCATCCATCTTTTCACGCTGTATCGTGCGCGCGGCTTCAAGGAGGGCATGTTCCCCCACGCCGAACGGTACGGCGCCTCGACCGTCACGCTGCCGCTGTTCACGCAGATGACGGAAGACGACGTGCGTCGCGTGGCCGACGCCATCAATCAGATTTGCGAACAATACGGAAAGTAAGCGTACATGAATCACCTTGAAGCACGCGCCGGGCATCCGGGCGCCGCGACCCCGGAGGTATCGGTCATCATCCCCGTGTACAACGAGGAAGACGGCCTGGACGCGCTGTTCGCGCGGCTCTACCCGGCACTCGACGCACTCGGCACGTCGTACGAAGTGATCCTGATCAACGACGGCAGCCGCGACCGCTCGGCCGCGATGCTGGCCGACCAGTTCCACGTGCGTCCCGACACGACGCGCGTCGTGCTGCTCAACGGCAACTACGGCCAGCACATGGCGATCCTCGCGGGCTTCGCGCAGTCGCGCGGCGACATCGTGATCACGCTCGACGCCGACCTGCAGAATCCGCCCGAGGAGATCGGCAAGCTGATCACGAAGATGCGCGAAGGCTACGACTACGTCGGCTCGATCCGCAAGCAGCGCCAGGACAGCCTGTGGCGGCGCAAGGCGTCGCGGGTGATGAACCGGCTGCGCGAGCGCATCACGCGGATCAAGATGACCGACCAGGGCTGCATGCTGCGCGCGTATAGCCGCCGCATCATCGACACCATCAACGTGTGCGGCGAAGTCAACACGTTCATCCCGGCGCTCGCCTATACGTTCGCGCAGAACCCGACCGAAATCGAGGTCGCGCACGAGGAGCGCTTCGCGGGCCAGTCGAAATACTCGCTGTACAGCCTGATCCGGCTGAACTTCGATCTCGTCACCGGCTTCTCGGTCGTGCCGCTGCAGTGGCTGTCGTTCATCGGCGTGATCCTGTCGCTCGGCTCCGCGGCGCTGTTCGTGCTGCTGCTGGTGCGCCGCTTCATCGTCGGCGCGGAAGTGCAAGGCGTGTTCACGCTGTTCGCGATCACGTTCTTCCTGCTCGGCGTGATCCTGTTCGCGCTCGGCCTGCTCGGCGAATACATCGGCCGCATCTACCAGCAGGTGCGCGCGCGGCCGCGCTATCTGGTCCAGGCCGTGCTCGAACAGCACGACGGCGTGCCCGCGGTGCCGGCCGCCGCCGACCGTATGGGAGCCGCACGATGAAGCCGCGCGCCGTCGTGTTCGCGTATCACAACGTCGGCGTGCGCTGCCTGCAGGTGCTGCTGGCGCGCGGCGTCGACGTCGCGCTCGTCGTCACGCACGAAGACAACCCGAGCGAGAACATCTGGTTCGGCAGCGTCGCGTCCGTCGCCGCCGAACACGGCATCCCGGTCGTCACGCCGGCCGATCCATCCGACCCCGCGCTGCGTCGCGCGGTGTCGGATGCGCGCCCCGATTTCATCTTCTCGTTCTACTACCGCCACATGCTGCCGGTGGACCTGCTCGCGATCGCGCCGCGCGGCGCGTACAACATGCACGGTTCGCTGCTGCCGAAATACCGCGGCCGCGTGCCGACCAACTGGGCCGTGCTGAACGGCGAAACGGAAACCGGCGCGACGCTGCACGAGATGGCCGCGAAGCCCGACGCCGGCGCGATCCTCGGCCAGACGGCCGTGCCGATCCTGCCCGACGACACGGCCGCGCAGGTGTTCGACAAGGTCACGGTCGCCGCCGAGCAGACGCTCTGGCGCGTGCTGCCCGCGCTGCTGGCCGGCGACGCGCCGCACCTGCCGAACGATCTCGCGAGCGGCAGCTACTACGGCGGACGCAAGCCGGAGGACGGCCGCATCGACTGGTCGAAGCCGGCCGCGCAGGTCTACAACCTCGTGCGCGCCGTCGCGCCGCCTTATCCGGGCGCGTTCACCGACGTCGGCGGCACGCGCTTCGTGATCGCGCGCGCGCGCCTCGCGGCGCCCGGCAGCGCCGCCGCGACGGCCGCGGCGAATTTGCCCGCCGGCCTGCACGTAAGCGATAATGCGCTATTCGGCGTCTGCGGCGACAGCCGCGCCCTATCCATTCTCGAGCTGTGGCAGCAGCGCGACGGCAGCGAAACCGTCGTGACGCCGGCCGAATTCGCGCAGTTCATTCATTCTTCCCGTCATTCATGAAAGCAAAAAAAGTCCTGATCCTGGGTGTGAACGGCTTCATCGGCCATCACCTGTCGAAGCGCATTCTTGAAACCACCGATTGGGAAGTGTTCGGCATGGACATGCAGACCGACCGGCTGGGCGACCTCGTCAACCACGAACGGATGCATTTCTTCGAAGGCGACATCACGATCAACAAGGAGTGGGTCGAGTATCACGTGAAGAAGTGCGACGTGATCCTGCCGCTGGTCGCGATCGCGACGCCCGCCACCTACGTGAAGCAGCCGCTGCGCGTGTTCGAGCTCGACTTCGAGGCGAACCTGCCGATCGTGCGTTCGGCCGTCAAGTACGGCAAGCACCTCGTGTTTCCGTCGACCTCCGAGGTCTACGGCATGTGCTCGGACGAGCAGTTCGATCCGGACGCATCGGCGCTCACCTACGGCCCGATCAACAAGCCGCGCTGGATCTACGCGTGCTCGAAGCAGCTGATGGACCGCGTGATCTGGGGCTACGGGATGGAAGGCCTGAACTTCACGCTGTTCCGTCCGTTCAACTGGATCGGCCCGGGCCTCGACTCGATCTACACGCCGAAGGAAGGCAGCTCGCGCGTGGTCACGCAGTTCCTCGGCCACATCGTGCGCGGCGAGAACATCAGCCTCGTCGACGGCGGCTCGCAAAAGCGCGCGTTCACCGACATCGACGACGGCATCAGCGCGCTGATGAAGATCATCGAGAACAAGGGCGGCGTCGCGTCGGGCAAGATCTACAACATCGGCAATCCGCACAACAACTTCTCGGTTCGCGAGCTCGCGCACAAGATGCTCGAACTGGCGGCGGAATTCCCCGAGTACGCCGATTCGGCCAAGCAGGTGAAGCTCGTCGAGACGACCTCGGGCGCGTACTACGGCAACGGCTACCAGGACGTGCAGAACCGCGTGCCGAAGATCGACAACACGATGCAGGAGCTCGCGTGGGCGCCGCAATCGACGTTCGACGACGCGCTGCGCAAGATCTTCGAAGCGTATCGCGGCCATGTCGCCGACGCGCGCGCGCTGGTCGAGCAGCAGCACTGACGGGACGCACGCTTGGCTCGCATCGTCCTCAAGATCGACGTCGACACGCTGCGCGGCACGCGCGAAGGCGTGCCGAATCTCGCGCGCATCTTCGACCGCTTCAGTGCGCGCGCAACCTTCCTGTTCAGCCTCGGCCCCGATCATACGGGCTGGGCGCTGCGGCGCGTGTTCCGGCCGGGCTTCCTGCAGAAGGTGTCGCGTACGTCGGTGGTCGAGCACTACGGCGTGAAGCAGCTGATGTACGGCGTGCTGCTGCCGGGCCCCGACATCGGCCGCCGTGCGATCGCCGACATGCGCGCGATCCACGAGGCCGGCTTCGAGTGCGGGATCCATACGTGGGATCACGTGTATTGGCAAGACAACGTGCGCGTGCGCGATCGCCACTGGACCACGCGTGAAATGCAGAAGAGCCACGCGCGCTTCGTCGACATCTTCGGTGCGCCGCCCGTCACGCACGGCGCGGCCGGCTGGCAGATGAACGACGCGGCATTCGAGCAGATCGACGCATGGGGGATGCACTATGCGTCCGATGGTCGCGGCCATTCGCCGTATCTGCCGGTGGTGGGCGGCCGCACGCTGTCGCACGTGCAGATGCCCACCACGCTGCCGACGCTCGACGAGGTGCTCGGCATCGACGGCATCGACACGCACAACGTCGCCGCGCATCTGCTGAAGTTCACCGAAACCAATCCGCACGATCAGGTGTTCACGCTGCATGCGGAACTCGAAGGCCAGAAACTCGCGCCGGTGTTCGAGCAACTGCTCGCCGGCTGGCGTGCGCAGGGCCACACGTTTGCGACGATGGGCGATTACCACGCAACGCTGGACCGCGACTCGCTGCCATCGTACCCTGTCGCGTGGGGTGAGATCCCCGGCCGCTCCGGCGAACTGATCGTCCAGCCCGACTGAGTTCGCGCGCGCCGGCCCAGCCGGCGCTGTCGTTTCGGCCTGCCGCTTCGACCTGCCGTTTCGGCTTGCCGCCGCGACACCCCGCCGAACGCGCCGCCCGAGCGGCGCCTTTCCATAACAACAGGAGAAACACGTGTCCGTCGAAGTTGACCGTCAAGTTCCCGATTTCACCGCACCCGCGACGGGCGGCGACATTTCGCTGTCCGGCCTCAAGGGCCGCAAGCTCGTCCTGTATTTCTATCCGAAAGACAACACGCCGGGCTGCACGACCGAAGGCCTGCAGTTCCGCGATCTCTATCCGAAGTTCACGAAGGCCGGCGCGGAAGTCATCGGCGTGTCGCGCGACAGCCTGCGCTCGCATGACAACTTCAAGGCGAAACTCGAGCTGCCGTTCCCGCTGATTTCGGATGCCGACGAAGCGCTGTGCACGCTGTTCGATGTCATCAAGATGAAGAAAATGTATGGCAAGGAAGTACGCGGCATCGAGCGCTCGACGTTCCTGATCGACGCCGACGGCGTGCTTCGCCAGGCATGGCGCGGCATCAAGGTACCCGGTCACGTGGACGACGTGCTAAGTGCTGTACAAGCGCTTTGAGGCGCGTTATATTGGGCCGCAATGAATGCCAGTTCGTCCCATATTTCTCGTAGCTGCGCCGGTGTCCGTTGCGACGCTTTCCGGCATCTGACGCGCATCACGACGGTATCAGCCGAGCCGCATGTCCCTGTCGACGGGGCAGCGGCTTTTTTTATGGATTGCGCGCCGGGCCTCGGTCCGGCCGTCACCCCGTGAAGGAGTTGATCGACACTTAGGCGAACCGGCTAGACGAAATTCCTGTGCGCCACCGCGCGCAAACTGCATGCGTCTACGTCACGCAGGATGCGATCAGCGGCGCACTTCATGCGACACGATTCCTCCCGAGGGACACCATGCCTTTGCCTACCCCCCCCAGCAAGCTCGGCAGCCTGCTGCCGCCCGACGAATACAAGGCGAAAGCGCGGCCCGCGAAAGCCGCGAAGAAATCCGCCGAAGGGGACGCATCCACAGCCGGTGACTACGGCCCGGCCAGCGTGGCCCAACCGATGACCGAAGCCGCGAATACGGCCGCGCCGCTGCGCGCCGTCGCGGCGCCGGCGCAGGAAACCGCGAGCACGCCCGCACGCGGTCGCAGGACCAAACAGACCGCGGCGCTGTTGCAGCCGCTCCAGCCGCCCGCCGAACCCGCCGCACCGGCCTCCCCCGCTCCGGTCGTCGCACGCGACGACAAGCCGGCCGCCGGCAAACCGGCTGCCGCGCCCGCGCGCGATGCCGGCGCGGCGCCGAAGTCGCGCAGCCGCAAGCCGGCCGAGGTCGAACAGCAGAAGCTGTTCGTGCTCGACACCAACGTGCTGATGCACGACCCGAGCAGCCTGTTCCGTTTCGAGGAACACGACGTCTATCTGCCGATGATGACGCTCGAGGAGCTCGACAACCACAAGAAGGGGATGTCCGAAGTCGCGCGCAACGCGCGCCAGGTCAGCCGCACGCTCGACGCGCTGGTCGCCGACGGCGGCCCGATCTCGGCCGGCATTCCGTTGTCGCGACTCGGCAGCCGCGAGGCGCTCGGCCGCCTGTACTTCCAGACCAGGCTGGCCGACATCGCGCCGGTCGAAGGGCTGCCGGCGGGCAAGGCGGACAACCAGATCCTCGGCGTCGTGCGCGCGCTGCAGCGCGACCGGCCGGACCGTCAGGTCGTGCTGGTGTCGAAAGACATCAACATGCGGATCAAGGCGCATGCGCTCGGCCTGCCCGCGGAAGACTACTTCAACGACCAGGTACTCGAGGACAAGGATCTCCTCTATAACGGCGTGCGCGAGTTGCCGCAGGACTTCTGGACCAAGCACGCGAAGGGGATGGAGAGCTGGCAGGACACGAAGACGGGCACCACCTACTACCGCGTGACGGGCCCGCTCGTCGCGTCGATGCTCGTCAACGAGTTCGTCTATCTCGAGCCGCAGAACGGCGAGCCGACGTTCCACGCGATCGTGCGCGAGCTGAACGGCAAGACGGCGCTACTGCAGACGCTGCGCGACTACAGCCATCACAAGAACAACGTGTGGGGCATCACCGCGCGCAACCGCGAGCAGAACTTTGCGCTGAACCTGTTGATGAATCCCGAGATCGACTTCGTCACGCTGCTCGGCCAGGCCGGCACCGGCAAGACGCTCGTCGCGCTCGCGGCCGGCCTCGCGCAGGTGCTCGACGACAAGCGCTACAACGAGATCATCGTCACGCGCGCGACGGTGCCCGTCGGCGAGGACATCGGTTTCCTGCCCGGTACCGAGGAAGAGAAGATGCAGCCGTGGATGGGCGCATTCGACGACAACCTCGAAGTGCTGCAGAAGACCGACGACGCGGCCGGCGAATGGGGCCGTGCGGCCACGCAGGAGCTGATCCGTTCGCGCTTGAAGGTGAAGAGCATGAACTTCATGCGCGGGCGCACCTTCGTCGACAAGTACCTGATCATCGACGAAGCGCAGAACCTGACGCCGAAGCAGATGAAGACGCTCGTGACGCGCGCGGGCCCCGGCACGAAGATCGTGTGCCTCGGCAACATCGCGCAGATCGACACGCCCTACCTCACCGAAGGCAGCTCGGGCCTGACCTACGTCGTCGACCGCTTCAAGGGCTGGGGCCACAGCGGCCACGTGACGCTCGCGCGCGGCGAACGCTCGCGGCTCGCCGACTACGCATCGGACATCCTGTAACGCGATACGCCCGGCGTTCTGCCGGGCTCGACCTGCTGCGGCGCTCCGGTTCGGAGCGCCGTTTTTATTTCAGGGTCGAAAGCATTCGCGCGCCTGCGTCGCGAAACGCGTGACTTACGCGCGAAACTTCAAGTAAATTCTCACGAATGGTTGCGTGAGGCCCGTGGGACCGTCTACCATCGGGTGTGTCTGTCGTCATACGATTCGCGCGCAGCGCGCTCGTCACCTTGTCATGCTTCGAATCTGGGTTCCCGTCGCCGTCGTCTCACTGCTCGCGGCCTGCTCCAGCGTGCCGCCGCAGTCCGCATCGCGCAGCGCGGGCATGAAGATCACGACACCGCGCGCGTTCCCCGCTCCGGCCAATTTCCCGAATTTCGTCGATCACAGCGTCGGCCAGGAAGAAATCTCGATCCAGGCGATGAGCCTCGTCGGCGTTCCGTACCGCTGGGGCGGCAACACGCCGACCAGCGGCTTCGACTGCAGCGGCCTCGTGCGCTACGTGCTGGGCCGCGCGGCCGACGTGAACCTGCCGCGCACGACCGCCGACATGAGCAGCCGCGGCGCGTCGATCGACCCCGACCAGATCGCGCCGGGCGACCTGATCTTCTTCAACACGACCGGCCGGCCGCACTCGCACGTCGGCATCTACGTCGGCAAGCTGCGCTTCGTCAATGCGCCGTCGACGGGCGGCACCGTGCGGCTCGACTACCTGACCAACCCGTACTGGGCGAAGCGCTTCGACGGCATTCGCCGCGTCGCCCCGCCGCGCGGCACGCCGACGCCGTTCGATGCCCCGATCTACGATGCACGGCGCGATGCGCCGGCTGCGGCCACCGCGCCGGTCGTCGCGGCCGCGGCAGTGCGGCGGCCTGCCTATGCTTCGTCGCCGGCCCGTGCGACGGCGCAGGCTGCTGTGCCGGCCGTATCGACGACGACGGCCGCCGCAGCCGCTCCGTACGAACCGGCGCCGCGCATGTCGGCGCCGGTCTCCTCCGCGGGCGGCGACACGATGGCCATGACGCCGGTTTTGCCGCCGGCCGGCCCATCCGAAGAAGTCGGCACGCAGATCCCGACGACGGCGCTGACGGCCGCGCAGGCGGCCGCGTTCGATGCGGAACCGCCGTCCGCGATGCCTGCCCCGAGCTCGCCGGGCAGCGCCGAGCCGGTGCAGGTGCTGCGCGCATCGACGCAATCGGCGCCGGTCAGCCCGCGCACCAGCACCGCCGACGATCCGATCGCCCGCTTCGCGAACGGCAGCTACTGAGTCATTGCGGCGCAGCGCCGCATTCCGTACACCGCAAAAGAAAATGCGCCGCAACCTTACGGTTAGCGGCGCATGGTTCTGATGCGACCCGGGCGGCGTCGCGATCAGAAGATCTGGTGCCCGACCCACCATCCGCCGGCCGCGATCAGCGCGGACGCCGGGATCGTCAGCACCCAGGCCCATACGATGTTGCCGGCCACACCCCAGCGCACGGCGGACAGCTTCTGCGTCGCGCCGACACCGACGATCGCGCCGGTGATCGTATGCGTGGTCGATACCGGAATGCCGAGGAACGACGCGATGAACAGCGTGATCGCCCCGCCGCTCTCCGCGCAGAAGCCGCCGACCGGCTTGAGCTTCGTGATCTTCTGGCCCATCGTGCGCACGATGCGCCAGCCGCCGAACAGCGTGCCGAGACCCATCGACAGATAGCATGCGCCGATCACCCACACGGGCGGCGCATCCGACGTCGCCGACGCATAGCCGGTCGCGATCAGCAGCATCCAGATGATGCCGATCGTCTTCTGGGCGTCGTTACCGCCGTGGCCGAGGCTGTAGAGGCCGGCCGACAGCAACTGGAGCCGCCGGAAGCGGCGGTCGACCTTGCTTGGCGCGGTACGGAAGTACAGCCACGACACGCCGAGCATGAACAGCGAGCCGAGGATGAAGCCGAGCAGCGGCGAGATGAAGATGAACGCGACGGTCTTCATCAGGCCGTCGATGTTCAGCGCGCTCCAGCCGGACTTCGCGAGCGCCGAGCCGACGAGGCCGCCGATCAGCGCGTGCGACGAGCTCGACGGAATCCCGTAGTACCAGGTGATCACGTTCCAGCCGATCGCGCCGACCAGCGCACCGAACACGACGTAGTGGTCGACGATTTCCGGGTCGATCGTGCCTTTGCCGACCGTCTGCGCGACCTTCAGGTGGAAGATGAAATAGGCGATGACGTTGAACGCGGCCGCGAACACCACGGCCTGTTGGGGCTTCAGCACCCCGGTGGACACGACGGTGGCGATCGAGTTCGCCGCGTCGTGGAAGCCGTTCATGAAGTCGAATACGAGCGCGACGAGCACCAGCGTCGCGACCATCCATAGGGCGAGTTGTATCGAATGCATCGTGATCCGCTCAGGCGTTTTCCAGCACGATGCCTTCGATGATGTTCGCGACGTCCTCGCACTTGTCGGTGATCTCTTCGAGCAGCTCGTAGATCGCCTTCAGCTTGATGAGCGTCTTCACGTCGTCTTCCTCGCGGAACAGCTTCGACATCGCCGAGCGCAGCACGCGATCGGCCTCCGACTCCCAGCGGTCGATTTCCTCGCACTGCTTGAGGATCTGCGCCGACTGCTTCATGTCGGACAGCAGCCCGACGGCCTGTTGCACGTGTTGCGCCGATTGCGTGACGATGTGCGCGAGCTGGCTCGCCTCGGAGGTGACGGACTGCACGTCGTACAGCGACACGGCCGTCGCGACGTCTTCCATCAGGTCGAGGATGTCGTCCATCGTCGTGATCAGCTTGTGGATCTCGTCGCGATCGAGCGGCGTGATGAAGGTCTTGTGCAGCAGATCGATCGCTTCGTGCGTGAGCTTGTCAGCGGCCTTCTCGGCGGTCTGCACGTTTTGCTTGTGAATCTCGGCGTCGGCGAGATTGTCGATCAGCAGTTCGAGTTCGCGGCCACCGGAAACGATGTGCTTCGCGTGCGCGTTGAAGAGTTCAAAGAACTTGCCCTCGGTGGGCATGAATCGACCGAACATGGGATTCCTGAGAGATTGTCAAACTACTGTCACGAAAACGGGCGACATTGTACCGTTTTCGGTTGCGACGCGACGCGTGCACATGCACGCGCCGGGATTGGATACAACGTTTGGCGATTTAGGACTTTACAAGCGGCGTCACTCGCCGTAGAAGTTCTGCGCTCCCGCAAAGTTGTCGAACTTCGTGTATTGGCCCAGGAACGTGAGCCGAACAGGACCGATCGGACCGTTACGCTGCTTGCCGATGATGATCTCGGCCGTGCCCTTGTCCGGGCTGTCCGGATTGTAGACCTCGTCGCGGTAAATGAACAGGATCACGTCCGCATCCTGTTCGATTGCACCCGATTCGCGCAAATCCGACATCACCGGGCGCTTGTTCGGCCGCTGTTCGAGACCGCGGTTCAGCTGCGACAGCGCGATCACCGGCACGTCGAGTTCCTTGGCGAGGCTCTTCAGCGACCGCGAGATTTCCGAGATTTCGGTCGCGCGGTTTTCGCCCTGCGACGAACCCGACATCAGCTGCAGGTAGTCGACGATGATCAGCCCGAGCTTGCCGCACTGCCGCGCGAGACGCCGCGCGCGCGAGCGCAATTCCATCGGGTTCAGGCCGCCCGTCTCGTCGATGAAAAGCTGCGCCTCGCTCATCTTCTGCACCGCGTGCGTCAGCTTCGGCCAGTCCTCGTCGGTCAGCCGACCGGTACGCATCCGGTGCTGGTCGAGCCGGCCGATCGAGCCGAGCATCCGCATCACGAGCTGGGTGCCCGGCATTTCCATCGAGAACACCGCGACCGGCAAGCCGTATTCGACCGCGACGTATTCGCCGATGTTCATCGAAAACGCGGTCTTGCCCATCGACGGGCGCCCCGCGACGATGATCAGCTCGCCGCCGTGCATCCCGGACGTCATCCGGTCGAGGTCGACGAAGCCCGTCGGCGTGCCGGTGACGTCGCTCGGGTTCGCGGTGTGATACAGCGTGTCGATCCGCTCGACGACCTGCGTGAGCAGCGGGCCGATCTCGAGAAAGCCCTGATTGCCGCGCGCGCCCTCTTCGGCGATCGAGAACACCTTCGACTCGGCCTCGTCGAGCAGCTGGCGGACTTCCTTGCCCTGCGGATTGAATGCGTCGGCCGAGATTTCGTCGGCGACCGACACAAGCCGGCGCAGCACCGCGCGGTCGCGCACGATTTCCGCGTAGCGCCGGATGTTCGCGGCGCTCGGCGTGTTCTGCGCGAGTGCGTTCAGGTAGGCGAGCCCGCCGACGTCTTCGGCCTTGCCCGACGTCGTCAGCGCTTCGTATACGGTCACGACGTCGGCCGGGCGCGTGGCCGCGATCAGCCGGCCGATGTGCTCGTAGATGATCCGGTGGTCGTAGCGATAGAAGTCGCCCTGCGACAGGAAGTCGGCGATCCGGTCCCATGCCGCGTTGTCGAGCAACAGGCCGCCGAGCACCGATTGCTCGGCTTCCACCGAATGCGGCGGGACTTTCAGCGATTCGATTTGGGGATCTTGCGGCGCGTTCATGGGTTGGGATTATCGCGAATAGATCGCAGCGGCGCTACGGGTTGCCGGCAATCGGCAAAAAAAAAGGCAGGCCCCGGTTGCCCGGGCGCCTGCCCTTGTCCGGACGGCGGAAGCCGCCCGGCAAGCTTGCGTACGCTTATGCGTGGTCGCCGATCACGTTGATCGTGACGTCGACGACGACGTCCGTATGCAGCGCGACTTGAACGACGTGCTCGCCGATCATCTTCAGCGGGCCTTCCGGCATGCGAACTTGCAGCTTCTCGACTTCGAAACCTGCCTTCTTCAGCAGTTCCGCGACGTCGCCGTTCGTGACCGAGCCGAACAGACGGCCGTCGACGCCCGACTTCTGCGTGACTTCGAACGCTTGGCCGTTCAGCTTCTCGCCGACTGCCTGCGATGCCGCCAGCTTTTCAGCGGCGATCTTTTCGAGTTCGGCGCGGCGAACTTCGAATTCGGCGATCGCTTCCTTCGTTGCACGGCGAGCCTTGCGGTTCGGGATCAGGAAGTTGCGAGCGTAACCGTCCTTGACCTTGACGATATCGCCGAGGTTGCCCAGATTGGCGACTTTTTCCAACAGAATGATTTGCATTCGAATTCTCCTTATTGCGTCGCCTGATTACGCCTTGTGCTGATCGGTGTACGGCAGCAGCGCGAGGAAACGCGCACGCTTGATTGCCGTATCCAGCTGACGCTGATAGTGCGCCTTCGTACCCGTCAGACGAGCCGGCGTGATCTTGCCGTTTTCGCCGATGAAGTCCTTCAGCGTTTCCGTGTCCTTGTAGTCGATCTGATCGACGCCTGCAGCCGTGAAGCGGCAGAACTTCTTGCGCTTGAAGAGCGGGTTTTGTTGCTGACGACGCTTGTCGAATTTCTTACCAGTCGGGCGGGCCATGATTTCAGTCCTTTCCTATGTCCTGCAATGCAGTGATGTGAAACACCAAGGTTCTCGCGTTGCGGCTCTTTTTTGCCAGGAAGCCCGTGAACAGCGTCTCGACGCCCATTTCACGACTTTCCAGCTTGCCGCTCGCCTCACCGGCCGCCACCGCTTCGATCGTCATGTCGACCTGACGGGGAATGCCTGCTTCGACGACCTCCGTGCGGTGATGCAACGTGGCGCTTGCGATCGGAACACCTGCCGGCGTATATCGCACCGGTGCGCGTTCGACGACGCTCGCCGTCAATTGCAACCTGTTCACGTGAGGGGCGCGCTCCTTGATGGCTTAATGAGTGACGAACTTAAGCCTGCGCTTCGGTCGGCTGAGCTGCAGCCGCCTTCTTGGCTTCTTCGCGCTGAACTTCCTTCATCATCGGCGACGGGCCGGTTTCGGCCTTCTTCATCTTGACGATGAGGTGGCGCAGCACGGCGTCGTTGAACTTGAACGCGTGTTCGAGTTCGTCGAGCGTCGTCTGGTCGCACTCGATGTTCATGCAGACGTAGTGAGCCTTCGCGAGTTTCTCGATCATGTAGGCCAGCTGGCGACGGCCCCAGTCTTCGACACGGTGGATCTGGCCGCCGTGCGTCGTGATCGTGGTCTTGTAACGCTCGATCATCGCGGGCACTTGCTCGCTCTGATCCGGGTGCACGATGAATACGATTTCGTAATGACGCATTACACACTCCTTGTGGATTGAAGCCACCCGGGCGTCTGAACCGGTGTGGCAAGTGAGAAGCCGAAGATTCTAACCCGGATACGGGCCGCATGCAACACCGACCCAGCTTTTCCCGGCAGATTCGGCCGTGTTTTCAACGACTTGAATCGTCCGGACTGCCGGCGCGGGCCTTCGCTCGCTCCGGAGACGACGGCGCGGCGGCACTCACGGCGGGCTGCTCCAGTAGCCGGGGCGCGCGTAGGCGTCGCGCAGGTAGTCGATGAAGTAGCGCACGCGCGCCGGCACGTAGCGTTGCTGCGGATAGACGGCGAGGATGTCGTAGTCGGGCAGCGCGTATTCGTCGAGCACCGTTTCCAGTTCGCCCGTTTCGAGCTGCGCGGCGATTTCCCAGGTCGAGCGCCAGCCGAGCCCGAGACTCTCCGCGACCCAGCGATGCAGCAGCTCGCCGTCGTTGCAGTCGAGATTGCCGGTCACGCGCATCGTCACGATCTTGCCGTGGCGCTGGAAATACCAGCCGCGGTTCTGGCCACCCTGCAGGTTGAACGCGAGGCAGTTGTGCCGCAGCAGGTCGTCGAGCGACTTCGGCCGGCCGTGCTTGCGGAAATACGCGGGCGTGCCGCACACCACACGCCGGTTCGACGCGAGCTTCACCGCGACGAAGTTCGGATCCACCGAGCCGCCGATCCGGATCGACAGGTCGTAGCCTTCGCGCACGAGATCGACCACGCGATCGGTCAGGTTGAACGACAGCTGCATGTCGGGCTTGTCGGCGAGGAAGCCGGGCGCGTGCGGCGCCACGTGCTTGCGGCCGAACGCGGCCGGCGCCGACACGATCAGGTGCCCGCTGACCGCGCGCCGCCCCGCCGCCAGCTCGTTCTCCGCCTGATCCCATTCGGACAGCAGCCCGCGGCAGCGCTCGAGAAACGCGGCGCCCTCCTCGCTGACCACCAGCCGCCGCGTCGAGCGGTACATCAGCTTCACGCCGAGGCGCCGTTCGAGCGCGTCGATGCGCCGCCCGAGCACCACCGGCGACACGCCTTCCTCGAGCGCGGCCGCGGCCAGGCTGCCGGCGTCGGCCACGCGCACGAACGTCTCGATCTGCTTGAAACGATCCATTTTTCGTCTCCATCGCGGCTGCGACACGGCCGGAAGCGGCCGAGAAGCCGCCGGGAAGCCCCGTCCGGCCGCGATTCCATACTTTTAGTTTCGAAATAAGCGACTCCGGCTGATCTTATCAAACCTTTCCTGCATCCCTAAAGTGCCTCCAACAGACCGATTCGCCAGATCCGTACATTCAAGGAGACATGCATGGCCAAGATGAGAGCCGTCGACGCCGCCGTACTGGTGCTCGAGAAAGAAGGCATCCAGACCGCGTTCGGCGTGCCGGGCGCCGCGATCAACCCGTTCTACTCGGCGCTGCGCAAGTCGGGCGGCATCAGCCACGTGCTGGCGCGCCACGTCGAGGGCGCGTCGCACATGGCCGAAGGCTATACGCGCGCCGCAGCCGGCAATATCGGCGTCTGCATCGGCACGTCGGGCCCGGCCGGCACCGACATGATCACCGGCCTGTACTCCGCGTCGGCCGATTCGATTCCGATCCTCGCGATCACCGGCCAGGCGCCGCGCGCGCGGCTGTACAAGGAAGACTTCCAGGCCGTCGACATCGAATCGATCGCCAAGCCCGTCACCAAATGGGCCGTCACCGTGCGCGAGCCGGCGCTGGTGCCGCGCGTGTTCCAGCAGGCCTTCCACCTGATGCGCTCGGGCCGTCCGGGCCCGGTGCTGGTGGACCTGCCGATCGACGTCCAGCTCGCCGAGATCGAATTCGACATCGACACCTACGAGCCGCTGCCGGTGTACAAGCCCGCGGCGACCCGCGCGCAGATCGAGCGCGCGCTCGCGATGCTCAACGACGCCGACCGGCCGCTGATCGTGTCGGGCGGCGGCGTGATCAACGCGGCCGCGGAAGACCTGCTGGTCCGCTTCGCCGAAACGCTCGGCGTGCCGGTGATCCCGACGCTGATGTCGTGGGGCTCGATTGCCGACGACCACCCGCTGATGGCCGGCATGGTCGGCCTGCAGACGTCGCACCGCTACGGCAACGCGACGATGCTCGCGGCGGACTTCGTGCTCGGCATCGGCAACCGCTGGGCGAATCGCCACACGGGCAGCGTCGAGGTCTACACGAAGGGCCGCAGGTTCGTGCACGTCGACATCGAGCCGACGCAGATCGGCCGCGTGTTCGGCCCCGATCTCGGCATCGTGTCCGATGCGAAGGCCGCGCTCGAGCTGTTCGTCGCCGTCGCGCAGGAATGGAAGGCGGCCGGCAAGCTGAAGGACCGCAGCGCGTGGGTGTCGGACTGCCAGGCGCGCAAGCGCTCGCTGCAGCGCAAGACGCACTTCGACGACGTGCCGGTCAAGCCGCAGCGCGTGTACGAGGAGATGAACAAGGTGTTCAGCCGCGATACCTGCTACGTGAGCACGATCGGCCTGTCGCAGATCGCCGCCGCGCAATTCCTGCACGTGTTCAAGGCGCGCAACTGGATCAACTGCGGCCAGGCCGGGCCGCTCGGCTGGACGATTCCGGCCGCGCTCGGCGTGCGTGCGGCCGACCCGAGCCGTCCGATCGTCGCGCTGTCCGGCGACTACGACTTCCAGTTCATGATCGAAGAGCTCGCCGCCGGCGCGCAGTTCAAGCTGCCGTACGTGCACGTCGTCGTGAACAACTCGTATCTGGGGCTGATCCGTCAGGCGCAGCGCGCATTCGACATGGACTACTGCGTGCAGCTCGCGTTCGACAACGTGAATGCGCCGGAGCTGAACGGCTATGGCGTCGATCACGTCGCCGTGGCCGAAGGGCTCGGCTGCAAGGCGCTGCGCGTGTTCAAGCCGGAACAGATCGCGCCGGCGCTGAAGCAGGCGCAAGCGCTCGCGAACGAGTTCAGCGTGCCGGTGATCGTCGAGGTGATCCTCGAGCGCGTGACCAACATCTCGATGGGCGCCGAAATCGATGCGATCAACGAGTTCGAGGACCTCGCCGAGAAGGCCGAGCACGCGCCGACCGCGATCTCGATGCTCGACTGACCCGCAGGCAATCCGCTCACCGACCGACCAAAGAGGCTTAGCTCATGCCGAAGTTCGCTGCAAACCTGACCATGCTGTTCAACGAAGTGCCGTTCCTCGATCGCTTCGCCGCCGCCGCGGATGCCGGCTTCGACGCCGTCGAATTCCTGTTCCCGTACCCGTACGCGAAGGAGGAACTGGCCGAGCGGCTCGACGCGCACGGGCTGCGCGTCGTGCTGCACAACCTGCCCGCCGGCAACTGGGATCAGGGCGAGCGCGGGATCGCGTGCCTGCCCGATCGCGTCGGCGAATTCCAGGACGGCGTCGGCCGCGCGATCGAATATGCGAAGGCGCTGAAGGTGCCGCAGCTGAACTGCCTGGTCGGCATTCCGTCGGCCAGCACGGCACGCGACCAGACGTTCGTCACGATGGTCGACAACCTGCGCTTCGCGGCCGATGCGCTCCGGCGCGAAGGCATCCGCCTGCTCGTCGAGCCGTGCAACCGCTTCGACATCCCGGGCTTCGCGCTGAACCGCTCGTCGGAAGGGCTCGACGTGATCCGCGCGGTCGGCTCCGACAACCTGTTCCTGCAGTACGACATCTATCACATGCAGCGCATGGAAGGCGAACTGGCCGCGACGATCGAACGCAACCTCGCGTCGATCGGCCACGTCCAGCTCGCCGACAACCCGGGCCGCAACGAACCGGGCACGGGCGAGATCAACTACGCGTTCCTGTTCGCGCTGCTCGACCGGCTCGGTTACGACGGCTACGTCGGCTGCGAATACAAACCCCGCACCACCACGACGGAAGGGCTCGGCTGGCTGCAACACGTCGCCGGCCGCGCACCGGGCGCGGCGCGCCGCGCAGCCTGACGCCCGCCGTTCCGTTCCGCCCCAGCAAGGAGACATTCATATGGCACACATCGGTTTCATCGGCCTCGGCATCATGGGCGCGCACATGGCGCGCAACCTGCTCGACGGCGATCACCAGCTCGTCGTCAACGGCGCGTTCCCGATTCCCGACGATCTGCGCGCGCGCGCGAAGGTCGTCGGGAATTCGACCGAAGTCGCGCGCCACGCGGACGTCATCATCTCGATGGTCCCCGACACGCCCGACGTGCGCAACGTGCTGTTCGCCGACGACGGCGTCGCGAACGGCCTCTCGGCCGGCAAGCTGGTGATCGACATGAGCTCGATCTCGCCGCTCGACACGCAGGCCTTCGCGAAGCAGATCAACGCGCTCGGTTGCGACTACCTCGACGCGCCGGTGTCCGGCGGCGAAGTCGGCGCGCGCGAAGCGACGCTGACGATCATGGTCGGCGGCCCCGAGCAGGCGTTCGAGCGCGCGAAACCGCTGTTCGAGAAGATGGGCAGGAACATCACGCTCGTCGGCGACAACGGCGCGGGGCAGACCTGCAAGGTCGCGAACCAGATCATCGTCGCGCTGAACATCGAAGCGGTCGGCGAGGCGCTGCTGTTCGCCGCGCGCTCGGGCGCCGATCCGGAACGCGTGCGCCAGGCGCTGATGGGCGGCTTCGCCGCGTCGCGCATCCTCGAAGTGCACGGCGCGCGGATGACGAAGCGCACGTTCGAGCCGGGCTTTCGCATCGAGCTGCACCAGAAGGATCTCAACCTCGCGCTCGACGGCGCCCGCAAGCTCGGCCTCGCGTTGCCGCACACGGCCAGCGCGCAGCAGCTGTTCAGCGTGTGCGCGTCGCACGGCGGGCGCGCATGGGATCACTCGGCGCTCGTGCGCGCCCTCGAGTTCATGTCGAACTTCGAGATTGGGCAACAGCCGGACGCGTAATGCGGCGTGCGTAATGCTGATTGCTGATCGCGCATCGCATAACGCGAATCACACAGCGAACGCGTGCGACATACACGCGGCCCGGCCACGGCCGGTCGCATCGATGCGCGACTGCACGCGCATCACGTTGGGGCGCCCTGCCGCGCATGGCGATATGCGTGCGCGACGGGGCGAAAAACGCCGCTCTGGGCTGAGAGCGACGTGGTGGGGTCCGCAGCGGCACCCGGCGACGCCGGGGAAGCCTTGGTCGGTCAGACGTCGTCGTCGGGTGTCCGCCTGTCGGATTTCGCGTATTACATTTCTTTACGTTCGGGCGTGCGATTTTTCATGCAATCGCCGCGATGAACGCCTACACTTTCGCCACGCCTTTCGAGAAATCCGCCGCGCCGCGCGCCACTCCGGTGAGCGCGTGCAGCGCGGTGTTTTTTTCGCCACTTCACGGCGCATTTCGTTTCAACACCTAGGGAGTGCAGCGATGGGTCTTCTTTCGTTTATCAAAGAGGCGGGTGAAAAACTGCTGGGTCATGCCGACGCGCAAGCGGCGGAAAATCCGAATGCCGCGAACCAGACCGCGGCCGATGCGATCAAGCACTACATCAACACGCAAGGTCTCGACACGTCGAACCTGACGGTCGCGTTCGACGGCGCATCGCGCACCGTCACGCTGTCGGGCAGCGTGCCCGACCTCGACACGAAGGCGAAGGTCAAGGTCGCGGCCGGCAACGTGCAGGGCGTCGCCGGCGTCAACGACGACGACCTCCAGCCGGACGATCCGGAAGTTCAGTACCACGACGTGAAGCCGGGCGATACGCTGTCCGCGATCGCGAAGGAAGTGTACGGCGACGCGAACAAGTACCCGGTGATCTTCGAGGCGAACAAGCCGATGCTGTCGAGTCCGGATCGGATCTATCCGGGCCAGAAGCTGGTGATCCCGCCGCAGTCCTGAGCGTCCGGCGCGACACCGACATAAAAAACGCAGGCCGTCGGCCTGCGTTTTTCATTGCACGCGACACGCGCCGCCCTATCAGCGGCCGGCCGTCACAGCGTATCGAACACGCGCTGCAATGCGTCGCGCCCGTCGATGCCGTTCGCGAGTGCGAGCATCAGCAGCACGCGCGCCTTGAACGGATTCAGCGACCCGGCGCTCACGAAGCCGAGCGCATCGTCGTTGGCGGCGCCGTTGCGCATCACGTGGCCCGAGCCGACGCGCGACGCACGCACCACGGCAACGCCCGCGTTCGCCGCATCGGCGAGCGCCGCCTGCAGCGTCGCATGGATCGAGCCGTTGCCGGTGCCCGCGACGACCAGGCCGCGCACGCCGGCCGCGACCAGCGCGTCGACCGCCGTGCGCGTCGCGCCCGCATAGCTCGCGACGACTTCGACCGCCGGCCACGCGGCCGCGATCATCAGTTGCGCGTCGCGGCTGCGCGTCGCGCGGCGCGCGAACTCGACGCGACCGTCCTGCACCCAGCCGAGCGCACCGAGCTCCGGCGAATGGAATGCGTCGACCGCGTAGGTGCTCGTCTTCACGACGTCGCGCGCGGCATGGATGCGATTGTTGAAGGCGAGCAGCACGCCCTGCCCGCGCGCGGCCGGATGCGCGGCGACCGTCACCGCGTTCAGCAGGTTCAGCGGGCCGTCGGACGACAGCGCGGTAGCCGGCCGCATCGCGGCGGTCAGCACGACCGGTTTGTCGCCGGTCACGACGAGATGGAGCGCGTACGCGGTTTCCTCGAGCGTGTCGGTGCCGTGCGTGATCACGATGCCGTCGATCGACGGGTCGGCCATCAGCGCGTCGATGCGCGCCGCGAGCGTATTCCACAGCGGCAGGGCGAGGTCCTTGCTGTCGATGCTCGCGACCTGCTCGGCGTCGACGCGCGCGACCGATGCCAGCGCCGGCACCGCGTCGAGCAGGAAGTTGACGCCGAGCGCGCCGGCCTGATAGCCGGCCGTGCTGGCGGCGTCCGGCGCGGCGCCGGCGATCGTGCCGCCGGTCGCGAGTACGGCGATGCGCGGCAACGCCGGCGCGGACGAAGGAGATGCAATGTTCGAAGTGTTCATGGCCGCGATTGTAATGGCTTGCGGCCGGCCCGCCGCCAAGTTCGGCGCGCGCACCCTCGACGCGGCCGCCGCGCGTCATGGTTTGTCCCGATGATCGGCGCACGCGTGCCGTCAACGATCGAGTCGGCCGCCGCGTTATAGGAAGGCCGTTTTGGTGTTTTCACATTGATTTGCCATAATCGGAGCGCGCGGCGCGATGCGGCCCTGTTGCCGCTGCGGCGCGCTTCGTGACGGCGTCGATATAGAACGCAATTCACCCCATGGGAGTGTCGAAATGAAAATCCAATCGCTCGTAGCCGCAGTCCTTCTCGGCGGCATGCTGGCTTCCCCCGCTTTCGCGGCGAACAGCCAGCAGGACAAGATGAAGGCCTGTAACACGCAGGCCGCCGGCAAGACGGGCGACGAACGCAAGGCGTTCATGAAGGACTGCCTGTCGGCCAAGCCCGCGAAGAAGATGTCGCAGCAGGAAAAGATGAAGGCCTGCAACACCCAGGCCGCCGACAAGAAGGGCGACGACCGCAAGACGTTCATGAAGAGCTGCCTGAGCAATCAGCCGGCCAACTGAGTCCCGGCGCTCCCGCGCGAATGCCGCGCACCGCTTCGGCGGGCGCGGCATTTTTCATTTCCGGTGCGTTTCGTTGCGCGTGCATCGACCGGCGCGATCGCGCAGCCTGCCTCGACGCGCCGGCCCGCACACCGGCCCCGTTGTGTCCGGTGCGCCTCCCTGCGCTGCCGCGTCGCCTGGGCCGCATCGCGCCGTTCGAACACCGCCACATGGTGCGGCAATTCGCCGCGATTTCTTCTATGATGGCTGCAACGCGGCCCATCCAAGTACAAGAAGCGCCATCGGGCCGCCCTCGACACGGACGCATAAGCCGCGTCAAACGGAGGCATGGATGGCATGGAGACAACACCGCTGGTTCCGCCGCTGGCTGATCGTGATCGTATTCTGGGCCGTGCCCGTGGCGATCGTCGCGGTGCGCGAGATCCGCGAGGAAATGGCGTACAACAACGCCGATCTGCAACTCGCGCTGACCACCTGGCAGCTCACCGACGCGCAGCAGGCAGCCGGGGCCGCCGCGAAGTGCCACGGCGACGCTGACGCCGCGCGCGCGGCCGGCTGCCCCGCCGACGTGCTGGCCGCCAACGCACCACGCCAGCAGGCGGCCCGCGACGAATATGTGCTGCGCCGCAACACGCTCGCCGCGTATCTGTGGCACGCGTTCGTCGGCTACTGGGTCGTGCCAGCCGCGTTCCTGTTCGCGTGCGGCGTCGTGATCGCGCTGCTGCGCCGCGCGTTGCGACGCCCGCCGATCAAACCGCCCGCCCCGCCTGCACCGCCCGTCACGCATTGAGGCCGTCGGCGGCGTCGGTGGCTCGCCGCCGACGCCCACGCGGGCGCATCGGCCCCCGTTGGCGCACCGCGACAAACCGACACGATTTGACGCTTTTTCTCTCCACGATGAAAAGGGGTTGTAATCCCCTGTGATATAACGTCCGACGTGATCCGCTCCGTGAGCGAGACTCACTCCGAACATCATCTGATGGAGAAGAACGATGCAAAAACGGAATCTCGTGGCGAAAGCCGCCGCTGCGCTCATCGTCGGCAGCCTCGCGCTGACCGGTTGCACCACCACGCCCGACAAGCCGGACAACGCCGCGACCAACGCGTCGAAGCGCCAGGCGATCGACGCGAGCGTCGACGCAACGCTGTCGCGCCTGTATTCCACGGTCAAGGGCTCGCGTGAACTCGTCGCGAAGTCGCGCGGCGTGCTGGTGTTCCCCGACGTGATCCAGGCCGGCTTCATCGTCGGCGGCCAGACCGGCAACGGCGCGCTGCGCGTCGGCGGCGCGACGGTCGGCTACTACAACACGTCGTCGCTGTCGGTCGGCCTGCAGGCCGGCGCGCAATCGAAGTCCGTCGTGTTCCTGTTCATGACGCAACAGGCGCTCGACGAATTCCGCGGCTCGGACGGCTGGGCCGCCGGCGCCGGCGCATCGGTCGCGCTCGTGAAGATGGGCGCGAACGGCGCGATCGACACGACGACGGCCACCGCACCAGTGCAGGTCGTCGTGCTGACCAACGCCGGCCTGATGGGCGACGTGTCGATCAACGGCACGAAGGTCACGAAGCTGAAGATCTGACGCTGCGGCGTCCCCGCCCGCGCGCGGGCGATGTGCAAACGGCGATGTCCAGTGCGGACATCGCCGTTTTTTCATGGGCGCGTCGGGTCGGTCAGGTCGTCGAGTCGATGACCTTGAAGCGCGACCGCTTCTGCGCGCGTATCAGCGACTGGTAGACGTCGACGTACTGCTGCGCCATCCGGCGCGACGTGAAGCGCTCCTCGAAGCGCTGGCGCACGCGGGTGCGCGGCAGCAGGTGCAGCCGATTGACGGCGGCCACCGCGCTGATCTCGTCCTCGACGATGAAACCGGACACGCCCTCGTCCACCACTTCCGGCACGGCGCCGCGATTGAACGCGATCACCGGCGTGCCGCACGACATCGCCTCGATCATCACCAGCCCGAACGGCTCCGGCCAGTCGATCGGAAACAGCAGCGCATGCGCGCCCGACAGGAACTCGGCCTTTTGATGATCGGCGATCTCGCCGATGTACTCGACGTGCGGCAGCGCAAACAGCGGCTCGATCTCGCGCTCGAAGTATTCCTGGTCGGCCGCGTCGATCTTCGCGGCGATGCGGATCGGCAGCCCGCACTGCTGGGCGATGCGGATCGCCGTATCGACGCGCTTCTCGGGCGAAATGCGGCCGAGGAACGCGAGGTAACGCGGCTCGACCGGCTGCGGCAGATACAGCGTGTCGGGCAGCCCGTGGTAGACGGTCGTCAGCCACTTCGCCTGCGGCAGCGGCTGACGCTGCGAATTCGAGATCGAGATCACCGGCGCGGTGTCGAAAGTGTCGAACACCGGCTGCTGCTCGGGTAAGTCGAGCCGGCCGTGCAGCGTCGTGACGAACGGCGTGTCCTGCCGGTTGAACACCGAAAACGAGTAGTAGTCCATGTGGAAATGGAGCACGTCGAAATCCTTCGCGCGCCGCGCGACCGTCTCCATCAGCAGCATGTGCGGCGCGACGCGGTCGCGGATCGACGAATCGAGCCGCAGCGCGCGCGGCCACACCGGCTCCAGCTTGGCCTGGGTCGTCGAATCGCCGCTGGCGAACAGCGTCACGTCATGGCCGAGGTCGACGAGCGCTTCCGTAATGTAGGACACGACGCGCTCCGTGCCGCCGTAGAGCTTCGGCGGCACGGATTCGGTCAGCGGGGCGATCTGCGCAATTCTCATAGTCCACGTCTCCTGTGCTCGGCGGGCCGGCGAACGCGGTGCCGACCGATCGTCCGACGCAAAGCGGGCCAGCATGGCCGTCGACACCGATATCCCGTCATTATTCGCGATCGCGTCGCACCGCGCTGCCGCGTCTTTCACTTTATGGGGCTTGTTACAGCGCGGATACATTCGCCGCGCCGCTTCGAACGCGCGCCGCCACGCATGCCCGTCAGCGCGCCGGCCACTTCCACGGCGGCAGATCGCGCGCGTCCGCATCGACGAGCGCCGTCGCGCCGAGCTGCTTGTCGAGCACCAGCGACTCGCAACCGGCCTCGCGCTCGAGCGTCGCGATCAGCCGCGCCGCGTGCGACACGACCAGCACCTGCGAACGCCGCGCGGCCTGCGCGATCAGGCGGCCCAGCGCCGGCAGCAGATCGGGATGCAGGCTCGTCTCCGGCTCGTTCAGTACCATCAGCGCGGGCGGGCGCGGCGTCAGCAGCGCGGCCGCGAGTAGCAGATAACGCAGCGTGCCATCCGACAGTTCGGCCGCCGCCAGCGGTCGCAGCAGCCCCGGCTGACGCATCAGCACATCGAAGCGGCCGCGCCCGCCCGGATTGTCGATGTCGATCGACGCGCCCGGAAACGCGTCGTCGATCGTCGCATCGAGCGCGGCGGCATCGCCGATCTCGCGGATCGTCTGCAGCGCCGCCGCGAGATCGGCACCGTCGTCCGCGAGCACCGGCGTGTGCGTGCCGATGTGCGACTGCCGCGCCGGCGCCCGGGCATCGGTCCGGAAATGGTCGTAGAAGCGCCACGAACGGATGCGCTCGCGCACCGCGATCATCTCCGGCGCGCCGACCGGATCCGCGAATTCGGTCATCATGCTGTCGAAGCTCGCCACCGGCTGCGGCACCGTGCGCCAGTCGCCCGACGTGGTGCGCGTGCGGATCTGTGCGCCCTGTCGTTCGACCAGCAGCGTCGACGGCCGCAGCAGCGCGCCGCTCCAGATACATTCGCGTTTCACGACGGGATCGAGCGTGAATTGCGAGCTGCTCGGCACCGGCAGGCCCAGATCGATCGCATAGCCGAAGTCGGCGCACGCAAAGCCGAGCTTCAGGCTCACGGGCCGGTTGCGCACCGTGCCGGTCACCGGCGTGTCGCCGGCGAGCATCGCGCGCGAGAAGCGCTCGGGGCCGGCCCAGAGCGTCGACGGCAGCCCGCCTTCGCGGGCGAGCGACGGGATCACGCGCCCCTGTGCGGTGTCCGCCAGCAGCCGCAGCGCGCGATAGACGCTCGACTTGCCGCTGCCGTTCGGCCCGGTGACGACGGTGAGCGCCGCGAGCGGCACGATCAGCTCGCGCAGCGAGCGGTAGTTGGCGATGGCGAGTGTCTTGAGCGCGGTCATGGGCAGGAAGCGGCCACCAGTCGCGGCACGCGATCAGCGGCCTTCGGCGACCTGCGGGTCGGCCGCCGTGTTGGCCGCGGTGCTGGCGGCGGCAGACCGCGTGTGCGGCCGTTCGGGACGCGGGCCCTCCGGCGCCGCCTCATGCGGATACAGCTCCATCCGGTCGCGCGGCAGGCACTGCGGATAGTTGGCCTGCAGATACGCGATCAGGCCCTCGCGCACGCGGCACCGCAAGTCCCAGCACGTGGACGAATCGGCCGCGCTCACCAGCGCACGCAACTGCATCGTGCGCTCGCTCGCGTCGGTCACCTGCAGCACCTGCACGCGGCCGTCCCATTCGGGCGCGGCATGGACGAGCCGCGCGAGCTCCTCGCGCAGCGGCGCGAGCGGCGTGCGGTAGTCGACCGACAGGTACACCGTGCCGATGATCTCGGAGCTGCTGCGGGTCCAGTTCGTGAACGGATTTTCGATGATCCACTGTAGCGGCACGACGAGCCGCCGCTGGTCCCACAGCCGCACCGACACGAACGACCCGGTGATTTCCTCGATACGGCCCCATTCGCCCTGGATCACGACGACGTCGTCGAGCCGGATCGGCTGGGTCAGCGCGATCTGCAGCCCGGCGATCAGATTGCCGAGCACCGGCCGCGCGGCGATACCGGCGACGAGGCCGGCCACGCCGGCCGACGCGAGCAGGCTCGCGCCCACCTGGCGCACGTTCGGAAACGTCATCAACGCACCGCCCGTGCCGATGATCACGATCAGTACCATGACGGTCCGAACCAGCACCTTGGCCTGCGTATGGATGCGCCGCGCGTGGAGATTGTCGGCCGTATCCATCGGATGGGCCTGGATGATCGCGTCGCCGACGCCGGCCGCGAGTCGCACCAGCAGCCACGTGAGCGAAACGATGGTGCCGACCGCGGCCGCGGAGCGCATCCCGCCGACGAACGACATCGCGTCGTTCGCCTGCAGCCATACGAACTCGAGCGCGAGCAGCACGAGCGTGACGAGCGACGGCTTGTCGATGTAGCGCAGGATCACGCTCAGCAGCGGATACGGCCGCGCGATGCGATGCACGATGCGCGCGCCGATGCGATGCACGATCACGAAAACGAGCACGACGAGCGCCGACACGCAGAATGTGCCGAGCCACGAATGCAAGGGCGCATCGGCGATGCGCTGCACTTCCTCGATTGAAATCATCGGCGTCCGGGATGCTTCGGTTATGACCCGTACTGGCGTCGTCCTGGATGCGTCGGCGAGGTCCGGGCGGCGTGCGCGCCCGGACGCGGCGTCAAATCAGTTGCCGCCCCTGCACGGGAACGCCTTGCCGAGTCCGAGCGACACCGCGGTGCTCGCGTTGTAGTCGGCCAACTTCGGGTTCTCGGCGATGTACTTGCGCACCGCGTCGGTCATTTGCTGCGCCCGGATGTCGGGCGGCAGGCAGAAATACTGGCCGACGCGCGGCCCCGTCGTGCCGCCGATCGCGTCGATCGTGTTGTAGACGCCATCGGCCGCGCCTTCGATATAGGCCGCGCACGACGCCCGCGACTTGACGTCGGTCTTCGCGCACAGCCGGTCGAGATCCGCGCCCGTGAAAGCCGCCGCCGACAACGGCACGGCGAACGCCGCGGCACAAAACATAGCCCGCAACATGGTGTTCCTTATGTCAATGCGGCGCGAGGCCGCTTACTGCGACGATCGGTGCGGCGGCAACCGGCCGCCGCGCCGAAAACCGTCATTTTGCACTCTTTTGGGCATCTGCCGGCGCAGACGCGCCGACGCGCACCGTCCGCTTGCTCAGGATCTCGATCGCATCCGGCGCGTTGTAGTGCTTCGCGAACTCGAGCGCGGTGATGCCGAGCTGGTTCTTCACCTGCGGATCGGCGCCCTGGTCGAGCAGCAGGTTGACCGTCGACGCGTGGTTGCCGCGCGCGGCCATCATCAGCGGCGTGGTGCCGTTCGGCGACGCGGTGTCGATGTACGCGTCGTGGTCGAGCAGGATCTTCACCACGTCGTCGTGGCCGTTGGTCGCCGCGTAGTGCAGCGGCGCCCAGCCCTTCTTGCTGACTTCCGCGCCCTTGTCGATCAGCAGCTTGACGAGCCCGGCGTCGCCGTTCAGCGAGGCGAGCATCAGCGCGTTCTCGCCGGCCTTGTCCTCCTTCTCGAGATCGACGTTCGGCGTAGCCGCGAGCGCGGCCGCGACCTTGTCGGACTTTTCGCGCGCGGCGATCACGAGCAGCGGGTCGCCGTTCGGCGCGAGCGTGTTCGGATCGAGCTTGCCGGCCTTCAGCTGCTTGCCGATGTCGGCGATGTCGTCGAACTTGACGGCCTTGACGATCGCATCGAGCGACTCGGCATGCGCGCCGGCAGCGGCCATCAGGCCGCTCGCGGCGAGGACGGCGGCGGCGAGTGCGCGTTTGGGCAGGTATGTGGTCGACTTCGTCATTGTTGTGGGCTCCTTCCCTGGGTTGTCGGCCGGGTCGCGCGTGCTCAACGGGCGATCCTGAACAGCCGGAAAAAATTCTGCGTCGTCGCATCGGCGAGCGCCTCGACGGCGATCCCGCGTTGCGCGGCGATAAAGCGTCCGACATGGCTCACGTACGCAGGTTCATTCGGCTTGCCGCGATACGGCACCGGCGCAAGGTACGGCGAATCGGTTTCGATCAGCAGCCGCTCGAGCGGCACGCGCCGCGCGACGTCCTGCACGTCGGTCGCGTTCTTGAACGTGACGATCCCCGACAGCGAAATATGGAAGTTCTGCGCGAGCGCCTGCTCGGCGACCGGCCACGGCTCGGTGAAGCAGTGCATCACGCCGCCCGGCACGTGCGCACGCTCCTCGGCCATGATCCGCAGCGTGTCTTCCGACGACGAGCGCGTATGAACGATCAGCGGCTTCATCGTCGCGGTCGCCGCGCGGATATGCGTGCGAAAGCGTTCGCGCTGCCATTCCATGTCGGCGATCGAGCGGCCTTCGAGACGGTAGTAGTCGAGGCCCGTCTCGCCGATCGCGACGACCTTCGGATGCGCGGCCAGCTCGATCAGCTCGGCGAGCGTCGGATCATGCGCGTCCTCGTGATCGGGATGCACGCCGACCGACGCGTACACGTTGTCGTGCGCCTGCGCGATCGCGAGCACCTCGGGCAGCGTCTCGAAATCGACCGAGACGCACAGCGCATGGGTGACGTCGTGCTCGCGCATGTTCTCGAGCACGGCCGGCAGGCGGTCGGCGAGACCCTTGAAATTGATGTGACAGTGAGAATCGACGAACATCGTGTTTCCTGAATTCTTGGGACGGGCGCGAGGCGCTCGCCGGCAATCGTTTCCGCACAATACGGAAACAATCGTTGCTCAGACGAAGATTTCCCGATAACCGAGAAACAGTTCCTCGAATACGAGCCGGGCGTTGAGCGGATGGTTCTCGACCATCCGCTGGCGCGTCACGGTCTTCATGAAGCGCGCGAACGCATTGGCGTCGACCGCGTGCGCGCACCGCGCGAGCGCGGCCGACTGCATCGGGAAGTAGCGCGGCGCGCCGGCCATCCGCTGCGCGAGCAGATCGTACAACCAGCGCTGCAGCCAGCCGAGCACCAGCGGCACCGGCAGCTTCTGCAGCGTCTCGCCGCAGGCGAACGGATCGCACGCGGCGCCCGCCGCGAGCTGGCCGAGCGTGAAATCGCGCAGCGGACGGTTCTCGTCGCTCGCGAGCGCGAGCGCCGCGAGCGGCGCCCCGCCCGCTTCGGCGAGCAGCGCGCGCGCATCGTCGATGCCCTGCGCGGCGAGCCACGCCGCGGCCGCATCCGGCGCCGGCACGGTCATCGGCCACTGCCGGCACCGGCTGATGATGGTCGGCAACAGCCGGTCGATGCGTGCGGACACCAGCAGGAACACGACGCCCGCCGGCGGCTCTTCGAGCGTCTTCAACAGCGCGTTCGACGCGGCGACGTTCAGCGCCTCGGCCGGATACAGCACGACGACGCGCGCGCCGCCGCGGTGCGAGCCGACGCCGCAGAAATCGAGCAATGCGCGCACCTGCTCGATCTTGATCTCCTTGCTGGGCGCACGGGTTTTCTTGCCGCCTTCGTCGGCGTCGGCCGGCTTCGCGTCGTCGGCCGCGCCGGGCGCCTCACCGGCGAGCGCCTCGGGCAGCACGATCCGGTAGTCGGGGTGGTTGCCCTGCGCGAACCACGTGCAGGCCGCGCAGGCGCCGCACGGCTGGCCGTCCGGCCGCGGCGACTCGCACAGGAAGCCCTTGGCGAGATGCTGCGCGAACTGCAGCTTGCCGATCCCGGCCTGACCGTGCAACAGCAGCGCATGCGGCCATTGCGCGCGCAGCTGCTGCAGGCGGTTCCAGTCGTCGGTTTGCCACGGATAGATCATCGGATGCGTTCCTTCGGGTTACAGCGCGGCGAGCACGCGCTCGAGCCGTCCGCGAATCTCGGGAATCGTCTGCGTCGCGTCGACGATCGTGAAGCGATGCGGCGCCTCTTGCGCGCGCCGCAGGTATTCGTCGCGGGTGCGCGTGAAAAACGCGTCCGTCTCGCTCTCGAACTTGTCGGGCGCGCGCGCGGCGCCGCGCCGCACGCTCGCCACCTGCGGCGCGACGTCGAACAGCACCGTCAGATCGGGCTGAAACCCGCCCTGCACCCAGCGCTCGAGCGCTTCGAGCTTGTCGCGCGGCAACCCGCGGCCGCCGCCCTGGTAGGCGAACGTCGCGTCGGTGAAGCGGTCGGACACGACCCAGTCGCCGCGTGCAAGCGCCGGCTCGATCACGCGCGCGAGATGCTCGCGGCGCGCGGCGAACATCAGCAGCGCTTCAGTCTCGAGATCCATCGGCTGGTTCAGCAGCATCTCGCGCAGCGCCTCGCCAAGTGGCGTGCCGCCCGGTTCGCGGGTGACGACGACCTGCCGGTCGCCCGCGGCGAGCTTCGCCTGCAGACGCTCGCAGAACCATTGCAGATGGGTCGTCTTGCCCGCCCCGTCGATGCCTTCGAACGTGATGAATTTACCGCGCGCCATCATTGACCTCGTATGTACTTGTCCACGGCCTTGTTGTGATCGCCGAGCGTATCCGAGAACACGCTCGTGCCGTCGCCCTTCGCGACGAAATAGAGCGCGCTCGTCGGGGCCGGGTTGATCGCCGCCTGCAGCGACGCGACGCCCGGCAGCGCGATCGGCGTCGGCGGCAGCCCGCGCCGCGTGTAGGTATTGTAGGGAGTGTCGGCCTGCAGGTCGCGCTTGCGCAGATGCCCGTCGTACGCGTCGCCGAGGCCGTAGATCACCGACGGATCGGTCTGCAGCGGCATCCCGATGCGCAGCCGGTTCGCGAACACGGCCGCGACGAACGCGCGGTCGGCCGCATGGCCGGTTTCCTTTTCGATGACCGACGCGATCGTCAGCGCTTCGTAAGGCGTCTTGTACGGCAGCCCCGGCGCGCGCGCCGCCCAGGCTTCTTCGAGGCGCGTCTGCATCAGGCGATACGCGCGGCGATAGATGTTCAGGTCGCTCGTCCCCTTGTCGAACAGGTAGGTATCGGGGAAGAACAGCCCTTCGCCGCTGCCGCGCCGGATCACGGTGTCCGGTGCGCCGATCGCGCGCAGCAGCTCCGCGTCGCTCATGCCGGCGCTCGCGTGCGCGAGGTCGGGATTGCCGTCGAGTTCGGCGCGCATGCGCTTGAAGGTCCAGCCTTCGATCACCGTGGCGACGTACTCGTTCACGTCGCCGCGCGCGATCTTCTGCAGGATGGCGTACGGCGTGATGCCGCTCTTGAATTCGTAGTTGCCGGATTTGAGGCGGCTCGACAGCCCGAGCACGCGCGTCATCGCGACGAAGCCGAGCGGCTCGACCGGCACGCCGCCGCGCTTGAGCTGCAGCGCGACGCTTTTCACGCTGCTGCGCGGCTTGATCGTCACGTCGAGCGACGCCGCGCCCAACAACAGCGGCCGGGTCGCCCAGTAATAACCGGCGCCCGCGCCGGCAGCGGCCACAACGACGGCCAGCGCCGCGACCGTCGCGACGCATTTCTTCAGTAGGGACATGGAAACGAGACTCGGGTAAGACCCATATAATACTTGCTCGCCTTCGTCAAAGTCAGGGTTGACTGTTCCCTCATTCCATGAGCACACCGTTCGCTTCACCGGCTGCCCAGCCCGCATCCGCCTCGCTCCCCGTTTTCCCCCGCCCGTCCGCCGCCGATTTCGACGCGCCGGCCGCGTGCATGCCGCTTGCGCAGTTCGGCGTGATCGACGTGGCCGGCGACGACGCCGCGACGTTCCTGCACGGCCAGCTCACCAACGACATCGAGCATCTCGATGCGGCCAGTGCGCGCGTGGCCGGCTACTGTTCGCCGAAGGGCCGGCTGCTCGCGTCGTTCCTCGCGTGGCGCGAGGGCCACGGCGTGCGCCTGCTGGTGTCGAAGGACGTGCAGGCCGCCGTCCAGAAACGGCTGTCGATGTTCGTGCTGCGCGCGAAGGCGAAGCTGTCGGACGCGAGCGACGCCGTCGCGGTGGTCGGCTTCAGCGGCGACGTGCGCGACGCGCTGTCGGGCGTGTTCGACGCGCTGCCCGACGGCGTGCACGTGAAGGTCGACGGCCCGGCCGGCGTGCTGATCCGCGTGCCGGACGCGGCCGGGCGCAAGCGCTACCTGTGGATCGGGCCGCGCGCCGAGGTCGACGCGCGCATCGCCGCGCTCGCCGGCACGCTGCCGGTCGTGTCGCCGGCCGTGTGGGACTGGCTCGACGTTCGCGCGGGCGAGCCGCGCATCACGCAGCCGGTCGTCGAACAGTTTGTCCCGCAGATGGTCAACTTCGACGTGATCGGTGCCGTTAACTTCAGGAAGGGGTGCTACCCGGGCCAGGAAGTCGTCGCGCGCAGCCAGTATCGCGGGACGATCAAGCGCCGCACCGCGCTCGCGCACGTCGCCGGCGAGACCGACAGCGTGCATGCCGGCGTCGAGCTGTTCCACAGCGACGACCCCGGCCAGCCGTGCGGGATGATCGTCAACGCGGCGGCCGCGCCCGCGGGCGGCGTCGATGCGCTGGTCGAGATCAAGCTCGCCGCGCTCGACAGCGGCAGCGTGCACGTCGGCGCGGCCGACGGCCCGGCGCTCGCCTTCGACACGCTGCCGTACGCGTGGCCGACCGACGCGTAGCGCACCGCCAACCCGTTCGCACGCCGGTTCGCCCTTCGCGGCCGGCGCCCGAGCTTTCCTGCGAGAGATTCGCCCGATGTGTCTGATTGCCTTCGACTGGCAGCCTGATGCCGCCGCCGGTCCTGTATTTACGCTGGCCGCCAACCGCGACGAGTTCTTTCGCCGGACGAGTGCGCCGCTTTCGTGGTGGGAAGACGTGCCGGGCGTGCTGGCCGGCCGCGATCTCGAAGCCGGCGGCACATGGCTCGGCGTGTCGCGCGACGGCCGCTTCGCCGCGCTCACGAACTACCGTGCGCCGTTCGACATTCGCGCCGGCGCGCCGACCCGCGGCAAGCTCGTGTCGGATTTCCTCGGCGGCCCGGGCGTCGCGCCGCTCGATTACCTCGGCGCACTGGCCGAGCACGCGGCCGTCTACAACGGCTTCAACCTGCTGGTCGGCGACTGGAAGCGGCGCGAGCTCGCGTGGCTCTGCAATCGCGCGGCCGAAGGCGAAAGCCGTGTCGCCGCGCCGATGGCGGTCGGCGCCGGCGTGCATGCGCTGTCCAACGCGCGGCTCGACACGCCGTGGCCGAAGGTCGTGCGCAAGCGCGCGGAACTCGGCACGCTGCTGACCGACAACGCGACGCCGTCGCTCGACGAACTGATCGACCTGTTGCGCGATCCGCGCGTCGCGGACGACGACGCGCTGCCGCACACCGGCATTCCGCTCGAGCGCGAGCGCGCGCTGTCGGCCGCGTTCATCGAGACGCCCGAATACGGCACGCGCGGCACGACCGCGCTGCGCGTGACGATGAAGGAAGGCGTGCGACTCACGGTCGACATCAAGGAGCGCTGCGACGACGACGGCTCGCATCGCACCGTCCGCCCCGGCACGTTCGAGCGCGCGTTCACGTTCGACATCGACGCGACACCGCCGCGCGCCGTCCGCTGACACGCGTCGCTGGGCGTTAGGCGCTATGGCGCGCGCACCATCTCGACGTGCGGCACGCCGAGCGCGTCGAACGGTTCGCCGATCGTCGTGAAGCCGTGGCGCAGGTAGAACGGCACCGCTTCGTCCTGCGCATAGAGCCGCACGAGCGGCTCGCCGCGATGCCGCGCCGCCTCGAGCAGCGCATGCAGCACGGCGGAGCCGGCGCCTTGCCGGCGCGCGTCCGCCAGCACCGCGACGCGGCCGATCGTGCCGGTGCGCAGCAGCCGCCCGGTCGCGACCGCGCGCCGTGCGCCGCTCGCCCGATCGACGCGGTACGCCACCGCGTGCAGCGACAGCGGATCTTCATCGTCGAGCTCCCACTCGGGCGGAATCCGCTGCTCGCGCACGAACACCGCATCGCGGATCCGCGCGGCATCCGCGCCGAGCACCGCCCAGTCGCCCGTCTGCGTTTCCGTTTCGACCCAGCCGTCCGTCATCGCTTCCTCCGCGCGACGCCGGGCGCCGCCGCCGTCAAACGCCGTCGAACCTTCGTCAAACGCCGTCGAAGGCGGCCCGCAGCGCCGCCGTCGCGTCGGCATGCGCGACGCGCACCTCGGGTATGTAGCCGCCCATCTTGAAGAACTCGTGGATCATCCCCGGGTAACACACCAGCGCGACCGTATTGCCGGCCGCGCGCAGCTTCTGTGCGTACGCGGCGCCCTCGTCGCTCAGCGGGTCGTATTCCGCGGTCGCGATCCACGCCGGCGCGACGCCGGCGAACGACGACGGCGCGCCGCGCGTGCCGTCGAGCGGCGCGAAGCGCCAGTCGTCGCGGTCGGCCGGCTCGCGCACGTATTGCGAGAAGAACCACTGGATCGTGTCCTGCGTCAGCAGATAACCGTTCGCCAGCCGCGCGTGCGATTCGGTCGCCTGGTGGCCGGTCACGCCCGGATAGATCAGCAGTTGCAGCGCAAGATGGATGCCCGCGTCGCGCGCCAGCACCGCGCACACGGTCGCCAGCGTGCCGCCCGCGCTGTCGCCGCCGACCGCTAGCCGCGCGGCGTCGATGCCGAACGCGGCGGCCTCGCGATGCAGCCAGCGCAGCGCGTCTTCGGCATCGTGCACGGCGGTCGGGAACTTGTGTTCCGGCGCGAGCCGGTAGTCGACCGACAGCACCGCGCACTGCGCGTCGCGCGCGAACATCCGGCACAGCGCGTCGTGCGTGTCGACGCTGCCGACCGTGAAGCCGCCGCCGTGGTAGTAGACGAGCGCCGGCAGCGGCTCGGCGAGGCTCGGTGCGACCGGCAGGTAAAGCCGTGCGCCGATCGTGCGGCCGTCGCGGGTCGGCACGACGCAGGCGTCGACCGAATGCATCGGCGCCGGCGCGACGTCGAGGATCGGCGCGCTTTTCTCGTACGCGGCGCGCGCCTGCTGCGGCGTCTGATGATGATAGGACGGACGTTTGGCACGCTCGATCATGTCGAGCACCTGCGCGATCTTCGGATTCAGCGGCATCGGTGAGGACGGCGCGCGCGGCGCCGTGAACGGACAAGCGTCACATGATGCCATGCGCCGAGCCGTTGGGCGGCGGCGGCACTGCGGAGGGTGTGGCGAAGGCTGCGGCCGAGGTGTGCGTGAGGCAACGATGGCTTCGTTTGCCGCGCACTGCCGAGCCGGCGGCGCGCCGGACGCGCCGCGCAAAATGAAACGGCCCTGCCGTGATCGGCAGGGCCGTGCGTGCGGACGCTTACGCGTCGCTCGGGCCCGGATGGGCGTCGGGCGCCGTGCGCGTGCGTTGCCGCTTGATGTCGCGGCCTACCGCGAGCCGCCGCATGTACTTGAACGTGCCGAGCGCTTTCGCAACGAAGTTGCCGTCGCTGTCGCGCACTTCGCCTTCGCAATACGCCATCGTCGTCGAGCGATGCATCACGCGGCCGTACGCGCGCAATTCGCCGCGACCCGGCTGCATGAAGTTCACCTTCATCTCGACCGTCACGACGCCGACGCCGTCGTCGGTCAGGCTGCGTGCGGCCATCGCGAGCGCGATGTCGGACAGCGTCATCGTCACGCCGCCGTGCGCGATGCTCCACGTGTTCATGTGCCGCTCGTCGAGCGGCAGCACGATCTCGCTCGCGCCGTCCTTCGCGCTGACGAGCCGCACGCCGAGCAGATCGACGAACGGGCTTTCGATCGACGGGCCGTCCGTCGGAGATGCCGCGTCGCTCATCGTGCTGCGTTGTCGCACAGATAGTCGACGCACTGGCGCGATTCGGCCACCGCCATCACGAATTTCTTCACTTCCTGATGGACCGGGTGAACCTGGTACGCATCGAGCGCCGCCTGGTCCGTGAAATCGGACACCAGCACGATGTCGGACGTCGCTTCGAGGCCCGGCGTCGCGACGCCGACGTCGAGTTGCAGGATGCCCGGTACGAGGTCGCGGCAGCCTTCGAGCTTTTCTTTCAGCTTCAGCGCGTTCTGCGCGCGCGTGCCGCCCTCGGCAGATTCCTTCAGCTTCCACATGACGATATGTCTGATCACTTCGTTCGCTCCAGTTCGTGTTGGTTCGGCGATTTGCCTGGAACCCTTGCCAGTCGGGCGTTGGACGCCCTTTCATCGTTCGCTATCGTTCGTCGGAAGTCGCGTCCATCCGAGAAAAAAGGCGTATCACTTCGACCATCCAGAGACGATACGCCTTTTTCATCTGGCCACTTATCGACATCAGGATCCGACGAGCGAGGCAGACAACAAGCCTACCAAACTTACCGGCGGCAATGGACTGTATCTGTTGGTGAAGCCGTCCGGCTCCACCACGACGCGGAGTAGCCATCGGACGCCGCAACTCTCCGTGCGATGGATCCGATCTGGTCATTCATCGCGCGAGCGTACTAGTCCAAGACAAGAGCAACGAATCCGCTCGACTGCGCTATCTTCGAGTCCTCGGATTCTCCTCCTCGTCAATCGACCGATGAAACCCGCTCTAAGCGAACCGTCCGACATTCTGATCACTGAGCGTCTGTCGCTACGGCTAGCGAGCCGCCGACATGCGTCCGCTTTGCTGGGATACTCAGTTCAGAATACGCCTCGAACGTCGGATCGATCTGACCCGTGCTGGGATTGGCCGAGTTGCCTTGGCATTGACCTGTCGATCGAGCTCCGGCGTTCCCCGAGCGTTGCCGGGCCCAGCGTTTGTGACCTGATAGGAGCTTTGTCCTGCACCGTGAGTGTCCTGTCCAGCGAGTGGGATTGGCGATGCGTCCACCACGACGGAAACACGCATGGAACAACACGAAGTCATCCTGGGCGTCGACACGCATCTCGATACACATGTCGGAGCAGTAATCAGCGAAACAGGAAAACTCCTTGGAACCCTTTCGGTGCCGGCCGAGACCGCGGGATATCTCAAGCTGCTGACCTGGGCGAATTCTCTCGGTCACCTGCGTCGGGCTGGCGTTGAAGGTACCGGCACCTATGGCGCAGGCCTTGCCCGCGTGTTGCGCGATCACGAGATTGAGGTGCTGGAGGTCAATCGTCCGGATCGGGCTGCGCGTCGATCGCGCGGAAAGTCCGATCCGACCGATGCAGAAAACGCCGCGCGTGCGGTCCTCGCCGGGAAGGCAACTGCGATTCCCAAAGAGCAATCTGGGGCGGCCGAAGCAATGCGAGCTGTTTCCGTTGCTCGTCGCAGCGCCGTCAAAGCCAAGACGCAGGCGATCAATCAGTTGCGAGCCTTGCTGGTGAGCGCGCCGCAGGACATCCGCGAACGCCTTCTGAAGACAAAGACCGCCGAATGCGTTGCCAACTGCTCACGGCTGCGCTCGTTGGGTAACACGCCGATGTTGCAGACTCTGGCCACCACGCTGCGCTTGTTGGCAAAGCGCTATCTCGCGCTGGCGGAAGAACTCACGACGCTCGATGCGATGCTCGAACAACTAACCCTCAAGCATGCCAGACGGCTTCGGGAACGATTCGGTGTTGGGCCTCAAACGGCGGCAGTGCTTGTTGCCGTTGCAGGCGACAATCCGGAACGGTTGAAAAGCGATGCCGCGCTCGCCGCGCTTTGTGGCACGAGTCCATTGCAAGCATCTTCCGGAAAAACGGTCCGACATCGCCTGAATCGAGGCGGCGACCGCGCTGCGAACAACGCCTTGTGGACCATTGCCATGGTGCGAATGCGCAGTGACCCGAGAACCCGCGCATACGTCGAGCGACGGACCAAGGAAGGAATGTCGAACAAGGAAATTCATCGCTGTCTGAAGCGTTATATCGTCAGGGAGATGTACCCGCTCATTCTTGCCGACTTAGCCGATTCAGCCCGTACCACTTGACATAGGAGCGTCATTGCATTGCCAATCGCGCACATTTGTCGCCATGGGAACCGTCCCGGTCCGAATCGTTCTACACGTTGCCGTCGATTGAGGCACGGCTCGAATCCATGGAAAGGGAGATCGCGGCTGGGCTCGCCATACATCTGTTGTTGTTCGACAAAGAGGAAGACCGGCTGATCGGCGACTGCAATTTTACGAACATCGTACGAGGGCCGTTCCAGGCATGTCACCTTGGCTTCTCGATTGCGCATGATCATGAGGGACGCGGGTTGATGCGCGAATGTCTCTCTACCGCTATCCAGTATCTGTTCGCCGAGCTTGGGTTACACCGTGTCATGGCGAACTATCGACCCGAGAACAAGCGAAGCGCGCAGTTGCTCAATAAGCTGGGCTTCGAGCAGGAAGGCATCGCGCGCGCCTACTTAAAAATAAATGGCGTCTGGGAGGATCATGTCCTGACGTCACTGATCAATCCAGCGGACGTCTGATCTCTCGTCAAGACGACCGCCTTGCCACGCTCACGTCTGACGGCTCGATCACGTATCGGGCTGGAATCAAGCAGCGGCCACCTGATCGCCACATCGGCCCATCGAGCGGGCGACGTCCACAGGTTGTAATCCGTGCGGCGCATGACGGGCGGCTTGCGCCCCTGCTCCTTCGCCCTGTCGATGCGCCGTGCGTCCGTCATACCCTCGCCCGGCTCACACGCCTAACCGCCACCACCCTCTTTCACCCCCTTCCCCGAAACCGGCCGAAGCATCGCCCGCATCGCGCGACTCGTCAGCAACTTCTCGTATGCCGCCGAAGGCATCGCATCGATCATCAGGCGGCCGCTGACGTCGGCCTTGATGTACTCGACGGCCAGCAGCGCAATGACCGGGTTGGTTGTCACCGTGGCCTGATCGGGCGTGTGGTCGCCGAACTCGGCCACCACCGCATCGTCTTCATCTGCGACCACCACCGCAAGGCGACGGCCGGACAGGCGCAGTCTCGCGCTGGCCCCACATTCGGCCATGTCGTACGTGTGCGGCCCTTTCAACGTCCGCTTGCCATAGATGGCGACATGGGTGTCGATCCCCCGCCCGCTGGCCGCTTCGAGCAGCGGGCCCAGTTCGTCGAGCTCCTCGTCCCAGATACCGGCGAACAGGCTGGTCTGCGCATTCGAGATCACCCGCGCAAAGGCCTGCACGATCGACTCCGCGCCACTGAGCGACCAGACCAGCCCCGGTTCCTGTTGAACCGGCAGCCGATCCAGCGCGGACGCTGCCGACTCGAGGTCGGCGTTGAAGCGCGAGCGCAGCTCGGCCAACAGTGACGTGTGCGGCACGGCCGCGTACCGCACCGGCTCCGAGCGGTTGACGAGCACGGCTCCCCGCGTTTCCAAACGAGCCAGCGTCTCATACACCTTCGAGGCCGGCATCGATGCCCTGCGCCCGACTTCCGCTCCCGTCAGCGCGGCCTGACCAACCAGGGCCGCGTATGCCTGCGCTTCGTACTGGGTGAATCCCAGTCGCGTCATGGAAGCGATCAATTCTGCGTCTGCCGTCATTCGGGACTCTTTTCTGTGGAAAGGGAGTTGACTAACTACCGCAGTAGTATACGATCGCATTCAACTACTACCCAAGTAGTTATTCCAGAACCCTCCTCTCATCGAAGGACGATCCATATGCGTCAACTCATCAGCACCGGCTCCCCGTGGGAACCGAAGGTCGGTTACTCGCGGGCCGTGATCGTGAACGACACGATCTACATTTCAGGGACGGCCGGCAAAGGCCCGGACGTCTACACGCAAACGCGGGATGCCCTCGCCACTGTCGAGAAGGTGCTGCTCGACAACGGATTCCGGTTGGATGACGTGGTGCAAAGCCGGCTGGTCGTCGCGGACTTCGAACACTGGGAAGACGCTGCGCGCGCGCACGGCGAGGTCTATGGCGAGATTCGACCGGCGTTCTCGCTCGTGCATGCGCTGCCGTTCGTCGACGACGCGATCCTCGCCGAAGTCGAGGCCATTGCCGTCAGGGCCGGCAAATGACGGGCCGGGCCGAGCAGAACGCGCGGCTGTCGGGCCGCGCGGTAGCGGTGCTTTCGATCGCCGCGGGCGGCGCCATCGCGAACGACTACGCGATGCAACCGGCGCTTTCCTTCATCGCCGCCGATTTCGGGGTGCCGGTCGCACCGATTACCGCCGTCGCGTCCGGCGCGATGATCGGCTATCTGCTCGGCCTGGTGCTGCTCGTGCCGCTGGTCGACAAACTCAGTCCGCGCACGTTGATTCCGGGGCAGCTTGCGGCGCTCGCGTGCGCGCTGGCGCTTGCCGCGTACTCGCCAGGCCCGGACGCGCTGATTGCGTGCTTCGTTGTCATCGGCGCGACGACGACGGTTGCGGCGCAAAGCAGCGCCGTCGTCGGCAAGTGCGCCGATCCGCACCGCCGCGCGCGGCTCATGGGGACGATCTCCGCCGGCATATCGGCGGGGATCTTGCTGAGCCGATTCGTGGGCGGCGTTCTCGCGCAGTGGTATGGATGGCGAGGCGCGCTGTTGACGTTCGCGGCCTTCGCGGTCGTTTCAGCCCTTTGCGTCATGCCATTACTACCCGCGCAACGGCCGCCCGGGCATACGGGCTACTTCTCGACGTTGCGTTCGATGCCGTCGTTGTTGCGGGCCTCCCGGCAGCTGCGGTTGCGCATCTATGCCGGGATGCTGTGGTTCCTTGCTTTCAACCTGATCTGGGTCGGGCTTGCGGTGCGGCTCGCCGCGCCGCCGTACAACCTGGATGCGGCGGCCATCGGACTGTACAGCCTGGCCGGACTCCTCGGCCTCGTCGTCACGCGTGTCGCGGGCCGCCTGGCGGACCGGTTCGGCAGCCGCGCCGTGATCGTCTGCGGCCTGGCGGTTGCGGCGGCGTCCGCATGTGCGCTGACCGTCTCGCTCGGCCACCCAGCCGCGACGGCGGCCGCGCTGGCCGTATTCGATGCCGGTTGTTTCGCCGCCCAGGTCGCCAATCAGGCCAGCGTCGTTGCGATCGAGCCGGCGCGCGCCGGCGCACTGAACTCGGCGTACCTGACCTTCTACTACGTCGCGGGCGCGATCGGTACGGCCATCGCAGGTCTCGTCGTCACCAGCGCGGGTTGGGAACCGCTCGTCTTGTTGGCGGCGATTTCAACGGCCGCGGCGGCCATGATCGGCGCGCTCGTCGTTCCATCCGTGCCGGCTCGGAATCGCGCCGACCTTCAACCTCACAATGGAGACACCGGGCAGATTCGATGATCACGCATCGAATGGCGGAATTTTCGCGGACAACTAGAGCGTGCTCAACGAAAGCGAGGAAGTCTTGCCGAAGCGGCCTGAACCAGGCAAGAATCCGGTGACCAGCCGGCGGACCATGACCCGTACGCGCCACCATCGAGCAACGCATCGCCCCGCTGTCGGCAGCGATGGATTCACACCACGTGGAACACCCCATGAACTACCGTTCAGCAGCAGTCGTCGCGGCGTCGATGTCCATCGTGTTCGGCATGGTCGTCGCCTCGCCGCCCGCCTTTGCCGAAGTCACGCCACGCCAGCAGGACGTCGCCCGACACGGCGCGCAGGTGATGCCGTTCTCGCTCGCGGCCACGACCCATATCTTCACGAAGACCGCCGACGGCGGCATCCAGCGGGTCGTCACCAAGCGTCGCGACGCAAAGCAGACCGCGCTGATCCGCGAGCATCTGGCCACGATCGCGCGTCGCTTCTCGTCAGGCGATTTCGGTGCACCGGAGAAGATCCACGGCGCCGACATGCCGGGGCTCGCCGCATTGCGTACGGCACAGCCGGGCGAGCTCGAGATCGACTATCGGGACGTGCGCGACGGCGGCGAGATCGTCTACCGCAGCGAGCAGCCGCGTCTGATCGCGGCGCTTCACGACTGGTTCGACGCGCAGTTGTCCGATCATGGGCACGATGCGAAGGCCGGGCACGATCACGACGCGATGCATCACCACCCTGCCGACGAATCGACGCCGTAAAGATCGCCGCCACGAAGCGCGCATGTGAGTTCCCGAAACGCAGGCGCGACATCCGTTCTTCACTGCCATCCCGACTGAAGGCCATCAGCCCGTCGCGCTCGCCGCCCTTTCCACCGTGGCCCGTTCTATTGAACCGGCACGTTGCCGAGATGGAACCCGGCGAACACGCAGCCTCGGGCCGCTGGCCCAAACGCGCTCATCGCAGCCCGTCGAACCACGCGAGAATGTTCTCGGCTCCGCCGAGCGTCGACGCATCGCCGTACAGCCCGGCGAGAAACGTCCCGCGATGGCTCGCCGCCGGGACGGCCACCCCGCTCACGTAGGAACCGCCCGCCGCGAGTACCGGATACACCATCGCCGGATGAATCGCTTCATCGGCAAGCCCGTAATCGAAGCGGATCGGACTGTCGTAATTCCAGTAAGTCGCGCGATTGGCCGCGAGCTGCCGAAGAAACGCGCTGTTTTGCGTCGCCGTGTAGTGCTCGAAGAAGCCGGGATTCAACAATCCGGCGCCGGTCGGCAGCGACTTTGCCCGCTCGGCGTCGAGCGTGTAATCCGACCAGTACTGCGCCGCGAGGTGCTGAAACTCCGGCCGGATCGCGCTTTTCATCAAGCCTTTCAGCCCGTACTGCAACTCGTAGCTGCCGAGCGTGACGATCATGCAGAGCGAGATCCAGTCCGGAAGCGCCGGATAGGCCTGTACGCCGCGCGGAAGCGCAAACGTCTGCGCGCCGGCCCAGAACCGCCATGCCTCGCTGAGGTCGTTGAACGGGCTGGCGACGGCCGTTGCGGCGATCGGCCGCGACTGCTTGCGCAACGCCTGATGCAGCCATTGCGTGTTGAGCGCGCCTTGCGACCAGCCGTGCAGGAACAGTTTCGACGGCACGACGCCCAGCGCGCGCATCGCGGCCTCGCCTGCCGTCAACACGTCGACGCAGGTGCGCACCGTCACGTCCTTGACCGCATACGCTTCGCCCCGGCCATCGCGGAACGGCCCCTTGCCGACGTAATCGGCGGCGATCACGGCATAGCCCTGCGCCGCGAACCGATGCACGTTGAAGAGCGTTTCGAGCGAGTCGGCGGCGTCCGTCAGTTGACGGTCGGGGTCGGCGAGCAGAACGAGATTGGACGGCACCTGATCGAACGACAGGATCGTGCCGTGCTGCCACGACACGAGCGGCAGCTTGCCGCTTGCGCCGACCGGCAATGCCAGCAGCCCGCTGACCTTGATCTTCTCGCCGCTTTGCGGGTTGACGGTGTACGTGACGAGACGATGCAGGTCGACGTCGAAACGCGCGCCGTGGGTTTTCGCGTCGAACGCCGGGAGTATCGCCGGCTTGTTGAACAGCGGATACGCGTCCGCGACCAGCTTGTCGAGCCGTGCGGCACTGACCCGGCATGAACGGTCGATCCCGGCGTGGCCCGCCTCGTTGCCCGCCGCATCGGCCGCCCGCGCATTCGCCAATCCGATCGCGACCGCGCCGGCGCCCAACATCAAATTGCGCCGCGGACGATTGACCGCGCCATTCGATGCAGCGTGTTCCTGTTCGGGCGAAAGCGCCGTCAGGACCTTTTCAAACAACGACATGGGGAAACTCCCTGATACCTCGAAGAAGCCGCGGGTTCGGCCCGCGGCGACGTGCGCCGTCTCGATGGCGATGGTCGATCTTGATCTCTGTTGGTTGCATCGCCATTGATCTGAGTTAAAGCAAAACCGCTTTCCCGCTTCCAGACTTGCGACATTTGCCGGTAGCCGTGCTGCGCAGGCGCAGCGCCGGACGACATGACGTGACGAGGAGATCTGAAGTGGACATGCATCGCCGACAAGCAATCCGGGCCATCTCGGCCGCGTGTGCCGGTATCTTCGCGCACGGCTGGGGCGCGCACGCTGCGTCCTTGCCGGGCAAGCTCTGGTACGTGGACCAGCGCGCCGCATCAGGCGGAGACGGCAAGACCTGGCGCACCGCATTCCAGTCGCCGCGCGACGCGCTCGCGGCCGCGTCGGCCGGCGACGAAATCTGGGTCGCGCACGGCACCTACCATCCGCATCCGGACGACGCCACGCAATCGTTCACGCTCAAGGCCGACGTCGCGCTGTACGGCGGCTTCGCCGGCGGCGAAACCGCACGCGACCAGCGCGATTACGCGCAGCACGTCACGACGCTCAGCGGCGACATCGGCAACGGCGATCGCACCCGCAACACGCACACCATCGTGATGGGCGCGGATCGGGCCGTGCTCGACGGCTTCACGATCGCGCACGCGTACGGCGCCGACAAGCCGCGCCTGCATCTGACGCCGGACGACATCCTGAAGGGCGACATGGTGGTCGGCGGCGGCATGCGCAACTTCATGACGAGTCCGGTCGTGCGCAACTGCATCTTCCGGAACAACTTCTCGCCGAAAGGCGGCGCCGTCTACAACGTCCACAAGCCCGGCGCCGAGCAGGCGACGTTCACGAACGTCGAGTTCGTCGACAACGAGGCCAGTCAGCGCGGCGGCGCGGTCAGCAACGACCTCGGCGCGATGCCGGTGTTCATCGACTGTCGTTTCGTCGGCAACCGCAGCCAGGACAAGGGCGGCGCGATCTACAACGATTTCGCGTCGACGCCGCTGCTGTTCAACGTGCTGGTGACCGGCAACGAAGCGACGACGGCCGGCGGCATCGGCAACGACGGCGGCTCGTCGCCGCTGCTCGCGAACGTGACGATCGTCGGCAACAAGGCGACCAGCGGGCTCGGCGCCGGCCTCTATCAGGGCACCGGCGCGAACAACAATCCGATCGTCGTGAATTGCAGCATCGACGACGTCTACAACTGGCACGAGGACATCGTGGCCGCGCTCGGCTCGCACGTGCCCGCCGGGCAGACGCTGCCGCTCGCCGACTTTCTGCCGATCAGCAATCTCGACGGCCAGGTCCGCGCGGCCGATCTCGCGCCGCTGCCGACCGGCGTCGGTTATCAGCCGCGTCCGTACGGCGCGCAACTGCTGAAGGCGCCCGTGGTCGCGACGCTCGTGCAGTTCTATTCGCGCAACGAGGGCGTGGTCGAATACCGCGGCGAGTACACGCGGCCCGTCGTGACGCGTGACGCGGTCGCGGCCAAGGTGATCCACGTCGTGCCGGCATCGGCGTCGGCGACGCAGGACGGCCTGTCGTGGGCGACGGCGCTGACCGACCTGCAGGCCGCCATCGATCTGGCGTCGGTTTCGAAGGCCGCCGTCTGGGTGAAGGCCGGGCGCTATCATCCGGCGCGGCGCGACGCGGACCGGATTGCCGCGTTCACGCTGTATGACGGCGTCGAGGTGTATGGCGGCTTCGCGGGCACCGAAACCGACGTCGCACAGCGCCGCCGCGACGCGGCGCCGACGGTGCTCAGCGCGAAACTTGCCGCGGGCGACGATCGCTATCCGCACGTCGTCTACGGCGCGAATCAGGCCGTGCTCGACGGGCTGACGATCCGCGACGGCAACGCGGTGGGCTTCACCTACAACGGCAAGGGCGGCGGACTGCTGGCTTATCACGCAGGCAAGACGTATCTGCCCAACGGACTCAAGGCATACCGGGCCGGACGCGCGCTCGAGTCGTACAGCGATCCGGTCGGCTTCACGATGACCGTGCGCAACTGCCGGTTCGAACGCAACGAGGCGCTCGAAGGCGGCGCGATCTATGCGTTCGGCAAGGCCGTGCTGACGATCGTCGACACCACGTTCGACGGCAACCGCGCGATCTACGGCGGTGCGGTGCTCGACCGCGAGGGCGTGACGGCGACGCATCGGCGCTCCGCGTTTCTGCGCAACGCGGCCACGCACGACGGCGGCGGCGCGTACGCGGACTACGGCTCGCTCGTCACGTTTCGCGACACGCGGTTTCAAGCGAACGCCGCACGCCGCAACGGCGGCGCGATTTACATGATCAGCCGTGCGTCGCAGGTCGGCGCGACCAACGTCACCGTCACGAACGGCGAGTTGCGCGGCAACACCGCAGCGGCCGGCGCGAGCATCTACGACCTCGATGGCGGAACGCTGTCGGTCGTGGACACGCACTACCCGTCCGGCTCGATCCACCAGCCCAAAAGCTGACATCCGCATAGGGCTTCGGGGAAGGATGCGCCGCTGCTGCCCGCTGGAGCCGGGCGGCGCGGCGGGACTGGGCTTTACGGCGGCAATTGCCGCAGGTGTCGCCGTCTCGCGCTCGTAGCCGTGAACGGCGTACCACGACCGCAACGGCGCGAAGGCTCGGCGACTCCGGCAGCCCGCACGTGCTGGCGGAAGCGGCGTCCCGATGGAATGCGGGCAAGCGCATGCAATGGCCGCAATCGCAAAGTCGTTGTGCATTGCAGCCCGAAATGACCCGCTCCGGTTCGGTATCGACTACGGGGTGCCGTCGATATTTACTCGCCGCATTCGCTATTTATCAGCATTCCATTATCAAGCGATCCATATTTACACATTTAGTCGATTCGCAGAGTAACAATTACAATTTTCGACAAATAAGCGCACTCAAATCTCGACAAACCGATATTGACTCCGACTTCCGCCGATATCTAGAATCGCCTACATCATCTTTCGACCGAATTTGCGTTTGCACGTGGACCGCATCGTTCACTCAGCTCGCTCGTCGTATCCGACCGCGTTTCGCCGGTGCAGGCCGTCTTTTTGCTTCCGCTTCGAAATTTATCGCGCGTCCGACTAATTCCCAATCAATTCGCGCCGCGTATCACACGACGATTAAAACGGGCATTTGAAGAATGCCCGCAATGCCACGCACAACGGCCGGAGCATTCCGCCGATTCGAGCATGTCGATAACAATCGCAGTCGTCAGGAGGGTCGTCATGAAGATTCATCGCTTCACGAAATCGCTGTGTCTCGGCTTCGTCTGCGCCGCCCTGCTCGCCGCGTGCAACGACGACGACGTCCAGTCGAGCGGCCCGCCGCCGTCGTCCAGCGCCGCGCTGTCGTTCCGGATGGATGCGGGCGGCCAGATCAACGCGTTCTACCGGCAGGACCAGGTGGCCGCCCATCTGCTGGTGCGCTCGTCGACGAAGCCGCGTCTGCTGGTGGTGTTACCGGCCGGCAACAGCGGCACCGGGCTGTGGTTCGACGACACCGCGCAGCCGGTGAACTGGAGCCTCGACACGCCGCCGTCGGCGCTGTCCGCGCCCGACGCGCACGGCCGTCCGCTGTACGGCATCGGCGCGGACGTGTCGGTCGACACCGACACGCTGACGATCCGCCAGGGACTGCTCAGCAGCGTGCGCTTCCTGCGCGACTTCAACGGCGGCGCGACGATCCCGGCGGAGATCGTCACCGCGCCCGCCGTCCAGGGCAGCGCCGCGCAATGGCAGCGCGACCGGATCGACGGCGCGCCCGGCTATGCGCTGCGCATCACGCTGCGCGACGGCGGCAGCATCGCGACGGCCGCCGGCGGCAAGCTGGTGCTGCGCGCGGCGGCCGGCTCGCATACGCTGAAACTGCACGTCGACGCGTTGTCGGGCGAATCGCCGCTGTCGCCGATCGCACGCGCCGAGCTGTTCGCGCCGTCCGTGAACCCCGACCCGGTGAGCCAGAACGTGCTCGAATTCCTCAGCTTCCACGACAAGCTGCTGGCCGGCTCGTGGCAATACGACACCTACTTCGGACGCGACACGCTGATCTCGGTGCGCATGCTGATGCCGATGCTCGAACCCGCCGCGATCGAGGCCGGGCTGACGTCGGTGCTGAGCCGCCTGTCGGACGACGGCAAGGTCGCGCACGAGGAAGGCATCGGCGAGTTCGCGCTGATCGACAACGCGAAGCACGGCCGCGCGAACGACGCGACGCCGACCTACGACTACAAGATGATCGACAGCGACTACCTGCTCGCGCCGATCGCCGCGGCGTGGCTGGTCGACGACGCGCGCGGCCAGGCGCGCGCAGCGGCCTACCTCGCGCAACGCGGCAGCGACGGCCGCACCAACGGCAGCCGCCTCGTCGTGAACCTGCTGCACGTCGCGGCCACCGCGCAGCCGTTCGCGCAGCAGCCGTCGGTCGCCAACCTGATCCATCTGCGTGACGGCGAGATCGTCGGCAACTGGCGCGACAGCACCGACGGGCTCGGCGGCGGCGTCTATCCGTACGACGTGAACGCCGTGCTCGTGCCGGCCGCGCTGCGCGCGGCCAATGCGTTCCTCGCGCGCGGCCTGCTCGATCCGTACCTGGACGCCGGCCAACGCGCCGCGCTCGCGAACACCGCGGCGGAGGCGGCCGTCTGGGAGCAGCAGGCGCCGCCGCTGTTCCAGGTCAGCGTGCCGGCCGCGCAGGCGGCGGCCGACGTGTCCGCCTATGCGCCGAGCGCCGGCGTGCCGGCCGGCGCCGCGCCCGGCGCGCCGCTGACCTTCTACGCGCTGTCGCTCGATCAGCAAGGCACGCCGATCCCGGTGATGAATTCCGACGGCGGCTTCGCGCTGCTGTTCGGCACGCCGCCCGACGCCGAGCTGCAGCGCATCGTCGCCGACGTCACGCGGCCGTTCCCGACCGGCCTCGTCACCGACGTCGGCATGCTGATCGCGAACCCCGCGTATGCCAGCACCGCGCTGTGGCCGAAGTTCACGAGCTCCGCGTATCACGGCACGGTGATCTGGTCGTGGCAGCAGGCGATGTGGGTGGCCGGGCTCGACCGTCAGCTCGCGCGCCAGGATCTGTCGGCCGCGACGCGCACGCTGCTCACGCAGGCCCGGCAGACGATCTGGCAGGTGATCTCGAACGGACGCGACATGCGCACGTCGGAAATGTGGACGTGGTCCTATACCAACGGCCAATACCACGCCGATGCGTTCGGTACGCGCAGCGCCGATGCGACGGAGGCCAACGCCGCGCAGCTTTGGAGCACCACGTATCTGGCGATCCGCGATCCGCAACTGCGTGCGGGCAAGTACTGGTGGCAGGCGTCGCAGCAAATGGAAACCGCGACGGCGGTCGCGGCGCGCTGACCCGCCAAGGACGCGCGACCGGCACGAGCCGCATGGCGCGCGTCCACCTCCGTGGCCTTTTCAGCGCGCGGCGCGCGACGATCAATGCGCGACGACGCGATTGCGTCCGTCGCGCTTCGCCTGATACAGCCGTTCATCGACCACGCGCAGCAACGCGTCGACCGTGCTGCCGTCGACGCCGTACTGCGCGACGCCGACGCTGACCGTCACCTGCACGCGCTTGAAGTCGAGCCCGAACGGCGAGCTGGCGATCGACGAGCGCACGCGCTCGGCCGTCATGCGTGCGCCTTCGAGCGGCATGTCGGGCAACAGCGCCATGAACTCCTCGCCGCCCACGCGCGCGAGCGCACCGGTCGGCCGGATCGCTTCGAGACACTGGCGCACGACGCCGCGCAACACTTCGTCGCCGATCTGGTGACCGTACGCGCCGTTGATGTTCTTGAAGTTGTCGAGGTCGAGCGCGAGCAGGCAAAACGGTGTGCCGTCGCGCTCGGCCCGCTGGATCTCGCGCTCGACCTGCGCGATGAACTGGCGGCGATTCGATGCGCCGGTCATCGGATCGGTGGCCGCCATGTATTCGAGCTTCTGGTTCGTGCGTCGCAGTTCCTGCAGCGCGCTCTCGGTGCGCGCCATCGATTCGGACAGCCGGCTCATCAGGTCTTCCTGGCTGTAGATCGCGGAGAACGAGCGGGTGGACTGCAACGCCTGCACGACGCCGTAGCTGAGCAGAAAGAAACCGCCCGCGAAGATCGCATGCGCGAGCCACCACATGTGGTTCCACGGCTTGCCCAGAATGAACGCGAGCGACGACAGCGCGAACGCCATGATCGACATGCCGTAGATCACCATCAGCGGCGAACGGATGCGCCGCGTGAGCAGCACGCCGACGTTCAGCAACGAGAACACGAGCGCGCCGCCTTCCATCGACAGCCGCGTGCCGAGCGCGCCGGCGACCGGCGAATACGCGATGTATGCAACGGCCGCATCGATCAGCAGGAACGCCACGATCCAGGGCAGCCAGGTACGCGCGCGCGTGCGCTTCTCGACGCGATCGGGCGGCTGGAAATACGACAGCAGCCCTGTCAGCAGCAGCATCGCCATCACGAGCCGCGACGCGGGACCGTACAGCAGGAACAGCCAGATATTGTGATGCGCCATCCCGGTGAACAGGCCGTGCAGCGCGTAGATCATCGCGAAGCCGAGAAAGCCGAGCGTGAGCCAGCGCAGCAACGGCTCGCCGGAGGAGCGGTAGCAGACCCACGTGACGTACGTGACGAAGGCGCCCTCGAGCGTCGCCGCAGCGATCGCGAACTCATGGAAGGCGTGATTCTCGAATACGACGCGCGGGTCGCTGAAGAACCACAGATAGCCGATCAGATAGGCCGGAAACAATGCGAATGCGACCAGCAGGCATTTCGCGTAGAGCTTCGCGGCCGCACTGACGACGCGCGGCGGTTCCCCGGCTGCATAGGTCGTGCTCAATTCGATCCCCGTTCGGTCTGCTGCGTGGTGCGAACGTCCGCGGCGCCGGACACGCGCGCTGCATCGTGCGCGTCGGCAGCCGGCGACGCATCGCGCGCATCGGGACGACGCGCGCCGGCCCATCCGGCCGAAAGGCAAATGTCAGAGCAAGTATAGGTGCGGCAATTCGTTTGACAAGTAAGGGGAAACGGCAGCATCGCAGCCGCGCCGTTTGCTTCCCCATCCTTACGAATTGCGGACGAATCTCGCCGATTCGCGACGCGGTTACGGCGGCCGCTGAAACGCGCCGCCGCAGCCGCCGCGCCGAAAAAATCAGACGATTTCGAACAGGCCGGCCGCGCCCTGCCCGCCGCCGATGCACATCGTGACGACCACGTATTTGACGCCGCGCCGCTTGCCTTCGAGCAACGCATGGCCGGTGAGGCGCGCACCCGACACGCCGTACGGATGGCCGACCGCGATCGCGCCGCCGTTCACGTTGAGACGCTCGTCGGGGATGCCGAGCGTATCGCGGCAGTACAGCACCTGCACGGCGAACGCTTCGTTCAGTTCCCACAGGCCGATGTCGTCGATCTTCAAGCCCGTCTGCTTCAGCAGCTTCGGCACCGCGAACACCGGACCGATGCCCATCTCGTCCGGTTCGCAGCCGGCCACCGCGAACCCGCGGAACACGCCGAGCGGCTGCAGCCCTTCGCGCTGCGCGATATCGGCGTTCATCACCACGCATGCCGCCGCGCCATCCGAGAACTGGCTCGCATTGCCCGCGGTGATCACGCCGCCCGGCACGGCCGACCGAATCTTCGACACGCCTTCGAGCGTCGTGTCGGGCCGGATGCCTTCGTCGGCCGACACCGTCACTTCCTGCGTGTAGAGCCGTCCGGTCGCTTTGTCGGCGATGCCCGCGCGCACGGTGATCGGCACGATCTCGTCGCGAAAGCGCCCGGCTTCCAGGGCGGCCGCCGCACGCAGCTGCGAGCGCACGCCGTATTCGTCCTGACGCTCCTTGGCGATCCCGTAGCGCTTCGCGACGTTCTCCGCGGTCTGCAGCATGTTCCAGTAGATCTCGGGCTTGTGCTCGACGAGCCAGCCTTCCTGGATCATGTGCCGGTTCATTTCGTTCTGCACGCACGAGATAGACTCGACGCCGCCCGCGACGTACACGTCGCCCTCGCCCGCGATGATCCGCTGCGCGGCGAGCGCGATCGTCTGCAACCCTGAAGAACAGAAACGGTTCACCGTCATCCCCGGCACGCTGACCGGCAGCCCGGCGCGCAGCGCGATCTGCCGCGCGATGTTCGCGCCGGTCGCGCCTTCGGGGTTCGCGCAGCCCATGATCACGTCCTCGATGCGCGCCGGGTCGAGCTTCGCGCGTTCGAGCGCGGCCGCGACCACGTGGCCGCCGAGCGTCGCGCCGTGCGTCATGTTGAATGCACCGCGCCACGACTTCGCGAGCGGCGTGCGTGCGGTCGATACGATTACGGCTTCGGTCATGCGAGTCTCCTTCGGTCCTGCTTCATGTACTGATGGAAATGCGCTACGCCGCCGGGCGCGCGCTCGCGGACGCCGCACGTGCGACGCCCGCCGCCTGCATCTGCTGCCACGCGTGCGCGAGCGAGCCGTTCAGGTCGATCGCGCGGCACGCATCGTCGATCACCGCGGCGTCGAAACCGGCCGCGCGCGCATCGAGCGCCGACCACGCGACACAATAGTCGGTCGCGAGGCCGCAACACCACACGCGCTTCGCGCCGAGCTCGCGCAGATAGCCGGCGAGCCCCGTGCGCGTCGTGCGATCGGCTTCGACGAACGCGGAATAGCTGTCGACCTGCGCATGCCCGCCCTTGCGGATCACGAGCCGCGCGTGCGGTATGTCGAGGTCGCGATGCAGGGCCGCGCCTTCGGTGTCCTGCACGCAGTGCACGGGCCACAACACCTGCTCGCCGTACGGCAGCGCGAGCGTCGAGAACGGCGTGCGGCCGGGATGGTTCGCGGCGAACGACACGTGCTCGCGCGGATGCCAGTCCTGCGTCAACACGACCTGCTCGAAGCGCTGCGCGAGCGCGTTGATGACGGGCACGACCGCGTCGCCGTCCGGCACCGCGAGCGCGCCGCCCGGCATGAAATCGTTCTGCACGTCGATCACGAGCAACACGTCTTCGGTTGATTTCATTGCGTTCCTCCGTGCAGGCGGCGCTCGCGCCGCCGCGTGCGGCCGTCAGCCATTGAAGCCGCGCCCGGCCTTCGCCAGCTCGACGATCGACGGCGCGAGCCGCCATGCGTCGCCGTTCGGCGCGGCCGCGTAGCGGCGGATCGCGCGCTCGACGTTGTAGAGGCCGACGGTGTCCGCGTACAGCATCGGGCCGCCGCGCCACAACGGGAAGCCGTAGCCGGTCAGGTAGACCATGTCGATGTCGGATGCCTTCGACGCGATCTTCTCCTCGAGGATCTTCGCGCCTTCGTTGACGAGCGCGAACACGAGGCGCTCGACGATCTCGTCGTCGCCGATCTTGCGTCGCTCGACGCCGCGCTCGTTCGAATAGGCGACCACCATCTCGTCGACGAGCGCCGACGGCTTCGCGGTGCGCTCGCCCGCCACGTAGTCGTACCAGCCGCCGCTCGTCTTCTGGCCGAAGCGGCCGAGTTCGCACAGGCGATCGGCGATCTTCGAGTAATGCAGGTCCGGCTGCTCGACGTAGCGGCGCTTGCGGATCGCCCAGCCGATGTCGTTGCCGGCCAGGTCGCTCATCCGGAACGGCCCCATCGCGAAGCCGAACTTCTCGATCGCGCGATCGACCTGCGCGGGCAGCGCGCCTTCCTCGAGCATGAACAGCGCCTGGCGGATGTACTGCTCGATCATCCGGTTGCCGATGAAGCCGTCGCACACGCCGGACACGACGGCCGTCTTGCGGATCTTCTTCGCGACGGCCATCACGGTCGCGAGCACGTCCTTCGCGGTGTTCGCGCCGCGCACGACCTCGAGCAGCTTCATCACGTTCGCGGGGCTGAAGAAGTGCATGCCGACCACGTCCTGCGGACGCTTCGTGAACGCGGCGATGCGGTCGATATCGAGCGTCGACGTATTCGACGCGAGGATCGCGCCGGGCTTCGCGACGGCGTCGAGCCGGCCGAACACCTGCTCCTTCACGCCGAGTTCCTCGAACACGGCCTCGACGATCAGGTCGGCATCGTGCAGATCGTCGTAGGACAGCGTCGGCGCGATCAGCGCCATGCGCGCATCGAGCTTCTGCTGCGTGAGCTTGCCCTTCCTGACCTGCGCGTCGTAGTTTTTGCGGATCGTCGCGAGCCCGCGGTCGAGCGCCTCCTGCGTCGTTTCGAGCAGCGTGACCGGCAAGCCCGCGTTGACGAAGTTCATCGCGATGCCGCCGCCCATCGTGCCGGCGCCGACCACGCCGACGCGGCGAATCTCGCGCACCGGCGTATCGGCCGGCACGTCGGGGATCTTGCTCGCCGCGCGCTCGCCGAAGAACGCATGCCGCAGCGCGCGGCTCTCCGGCGTCATCATCAGCGCGACGAAGCCGTCACGCTCCGCAACGCTGCCCTTGTCGAAGCCGTGCAGCACGCCGGCCTCGATCGCGTCGATGCACTTGTGCGGCGCGGGGAAATTCGGCGCGGCCGCCCGCGCGGAATTGCGTGCGAACTGGATGAAGCCGGCGGCGTTCTCGTGGACGATCTTGCGATCGCGCACGCGCGGATGCGGGCCGCTCTGCGCGCCGGCCTGGCGCGCGAACGCGACGGCGGCATCGAGCAGGTCGCCGTCGGCCATCGCGTCGAACAGCCCGCTCGTCGCGAGTTGCTCCGACGGCACCGGCGCGCCCGACACGATCATGTTCAGCGCGGTTTCGAGGCCGACCGCGCGCGGCAGCCGCTGCGTGCCGCCCGCGCCGGGCAGCAGGCCGAGCTTCACCTCGGGCAGCGCGATCTGGGCGCCGGGCGCGGCGATCCGGTAGTGCGCGCCGAGCGCAAGCTCGAGCCCGCCGCCCATCGCGACGCTGTGCAGCGCCGCGACCACCGGCTTCGCGCTCGCCTCCACCGCGCGGATCACGGTGTGCAGCGTCGGCTCCTGCAGCGCCTTCGGCGTGTTGAATTCGGTGATGTCCGCGCCGCCCGAGAACGCGCGCCCCGCGCCGGTCAGCACGATTGCGGTGACGGCCGGATCCTGCGCGGCGCGTTCGAGGCCCTCCATGACGCCCTGGCGCGTCGACAGGCCGAGCCCGTTGACGGGCGGATTGTTGAGCGTGATGACGGCCACGCCGTCGCGAGTCGTGTAATCCACTGCCATCTGCCTGCCTCCATGCATCGCGCGCCACGGTGGCTGCGCTGGATTGTGCGCGGTCGAACGGCCGCATGTCCGGATAGAACGGAGGCAGCATACAACGAAAAAGAACGGTCGTTCAATTTGAATTTTGCGACGATCCGGGGCGCGATTGCGCCGCCGCGCCGCAGCAGTCCCGGCCGTCGCCGGCGCTTACTGAGCGCCGACCGCGGTCGGCAGCACGTAATCGCGGAACGTTTCGCGCAGCTTCAGCTTCTGCAGCTTGCCGGTCGCAGTGTGCGGCAGCGCGTCGACGAACACGACGTCATCGGGCACCCACCACTTCGCGACCTTGCCGTCGAAGAACGCGAGCAGTGCGTCGCGCGTCAGGTTCGCGCCGTCGCGCGGCACGACGACGAGCAGCGGCCGCTCGGTCCATTTCGGGTGCGCGCACGCGATGCACGCGGCTTCGGCGACACCCGGGTGCGCGATCGCGACGTTCTCGATGTCGATCGAGCTGATCCACTCGCCGCCGGACTTGATGACGTCCTTGCTGCGATCGGTGATCTGCAGGAAGCCGTCGTGGTCGATCGTCGCGACGTCACCGGTCGGGAACCAGCCGTCCGACAGCGGCGACGCGTCGCTCTTGAAGTAGCGGTCGATCACCCACGGGCCGCGCACCTGCAATTCGCCGAACGCGACGCCGTCCCACGGGAGTTCGCGGCCGTCGTCGCCGACGATGCGCATGTCGACGCCGCAGATCACGCGCCCCTGCTTCTCCAGCAAGCGGCGCTGCGCATCGCGCGGCCGCTGCGACTGCGCCCAGTTCAGCGTCGCGAGCGTGCCGAGCGGCGACAGCTCGGTCATCCCCCACGCATGGATCACGCGCACGCCGTATTCGTCCTCGAACGTGCGCAGCATCGCCGGCGGACACGCCGAGCCGCCGATCACCGTGCGGTTCAGCGTCGAAAAGCGCACGCCGGCCTCGCGCATGTAGTTGAGCAGCCCGAGCCACACGGTCGGCACGCCCGCGGAGAAGGTCACGCGTTCGGCTTCCATCAGTTCGTACAGCGACTTGCCGTCGAGATCCTTGCCGGGCAGCACGAGCTTGCCGCCGGTGAGCGGCACCGCGTACGGCAGCCCCCATGCGTTCACGTGGAACATCGGCACGACCGGCAGCACCGCGTCGAGCGCCGACAGGTTCATCGCGTCGGGCAGCGCGGCGCCGTATGCGTGCAGCACCGTCGAGCGATGCGAATACAGCACGCCCTTCGGATTGCCGGTGGTGCCCGACGTGTAGCAGAGGCCCGACGCCTGCTGCTCGTCGAGGCGCGGCCAGTCGTAGCGGCCGTCCTCGGCTTCGACGAGCGTCTCGTAGCACAGGTACGGCGTGCTGCCGGCCGGCAGGTGCGCGGCATCGGTCATCGCGATCCAGCCCTTCACGTGCGGGCACTGCGGCGCGATGGCGTCGACCAGCGGCGCGAAAGTGAGGTCGAACAGGACGTAGCGGTCTTCCGCGTGATTGACGATATAGGCGATCTGCTCGGGAAACAGACGCGGGTTGATCGTATGGCACACGGCGCCCATTCCGCCGATCCCGTAGTAAGCCTCGAGATGCCGATAGCCGTTCCACGCCAGCGTGCCGACCCGCTCGCCCGCCTCGACGCCGAGCCGCGCGAGCGCCTGCGCGACGCGCTTCGCGCGGTGCTCGCAGTCGCGGTACGTGTAGCGATGCAGGTCGCCTTCCACGCGGCGCGACACGATCTCGGTGTCACCCGCATGACGCGCGGCATGCGCGATCAGCGACGACACCAGCAACGGCATGTCCATCATCTGGCCCAGCAACGGCTTACCCATCGTCTTGTTCTCCGGAAGGACGCGAATCGGTGACCGGCCCCGCAGCGCTGCGCGTGCGCGCCGCCGTGCCCGGACCCGGGCCCAGGCCCGAACGGCCGCCGCGCGCGGCGCGCGGGCCGCCATGCGGGCGGCGCGACGCCGCCTTACAATATCGGCTTACCCAGAGGCGCTCAACATGTCGTTTTCCCGAAGCGCAGCCGATCCGGCTGACACTCTTCCCGACCTCGCCGCGACGCTCGCGGCGCCCGGCGACGACGCGTTCGTTACGCTCGGCGACGCGTTTCATACGCGGCTGCCGGCCGCGCCGCTGCCCGCGCCGTACGTCGTCGGCTTTTCCGCCGAAGTGGCGCAACTGCTCGGCCTGCCGCCGTCGCTCGCGGCGCACGCGCAATTCGCCGAGCTGTTCGCCGGCAATCCGACACGCGACTGGCCGGCCCACGCGCTGCCGTACGCATCGGTGTATTCGGGCCATCAGTTCGGCGTCTGGGCCGGCCAGCTCGGCGACGGCCGCGCGCTGACGATCGGCGAGCTGCCCGGCAGCGACGGCCGGCGCTACGAACTGCAGCTCAAAGGCGGCGGCCGCACGCCGTATTCGCGCATGGGCGACGGGCGCGCGGTGCTGCGCTCGTCGATCCGCGAATACCTGTGTTCGGAGGCGATGCATCACCTCGGCATTCCGACCACGCGCGCGCTCACGGTGATCGGCTCCGACCAGCCGGTCGTGCGCGAGGAGATCGAGACGTCGGCCGTCGTCACGCGCGTGTCCGAGAGCTTCGTGCGCTTCGGCCACTTCGAGCACTTCTTCTCGAACGATCGCCCCGACCTGCTGCGCCGGCTCGCCGACCACGTGATCGAGCGCTTCTACCCCACCTGCCGCGAAGCCGACGATCCCTACCTCGCGCTGCTCGAAGCCGCGATGCTGCGCACGGCCGACATGGTCGCGCAGTGGCAGGCGGTCGGTTTCTGCCACGGCGTGATGAACACGGACAACATGTCGATCCTCGGCGTCACGATCGACTACGGCCCGTTCGGCTTCGTCGACGCGTTCGATGCGAACCACATCTGCAACCACTCGGACACGAGCGGACGCTACGCGTACCGGATGCAGCCGCGCATCGCGCACTGGAACTGCTACTGCCTCGCGCAGGCGCTGCTGCCGCTGATCGGCCTGCAGCACGGCATCGCCGACGACGATGCGCGCGCCGAACGCGCGGTCGACGACGCGCAGGCCGTGCTCGCGAAGTTCCCGGAGCGCTTCGGCCCGGCGCTGGAGTGCGCGATGCGCGCGAAGCTCGGCCTCGAGCTCGAACGCGAGCACGACGCCGAGCTCGCGAACCAGCTGCTCGAAACGATGCACGCGAGCCATGCGGACTTCACGCTGACGTTTCGCCGGCTCGCGCAGCTGTCGAAGCACGACGCGAGCCGCGACGCGCCGGTGCGCGACCTGTTCGTCGATCGCGCCGCGTTCGACGCATGGGCGAACCTCTACCGCGCGCGGCTGTCGGAGGAAACGCGCGACGACGCGGCCCGCGCGGCCGCGATGAATCGCGTGAACCCGAAATACGTGTTGCGCAACCATCTGGCCGAAGTCGCGATCCGGCGCGCGAAGGACAAGGACTTTTCCGAAGTCGAACGGCTCGCGCAGATACTGCGCCGCCCGTTCGACGAACAACCGGAACATGAAGCGTATGCGGCATTGCCGCCCGACTGGGCCGGGTCGCTCGAAGTGAGCTGCTCGTCGTGATGCGCACGACCCGGCCGACCGATCAGGAGAACTCCCCCATGTCACACGATTCCGACGACAAGACCTACCCGTATCAGAAGGACGACGCCGAGCTGCGTCGCCGCCTCACGCCGATGCAGTACGAGGTCACGCAGCATGCGGCGACCGAGCGCGCGTTCACCGGCGAATACACCGACACCGAGGACGCCGGCATCTACAAGTGCGTCGTCTGCAGCACGCCGCTGTTCGAGTCCGGCGCGAAGTTCCATTCGGGCTGCGGCTGGCCGAGCTACTTCAAGCCGCTGAACGGCGAGGTGATCGACGAGAAGATCGACCGCTCGCACGGGATGGTGCGCGTCGAAGTGCGCTGCAATCATTGCGGCGCGCATCTCGGCCACGTGTTCGAGGACGGCCCGCGCGACCAGACCGGTTTGCGCTACTGCATCAATTCGGCTGCGTTAAACTTCGAGTCCCGACCCGAAAACGAATGAGCGTCACCGCGCGGATCGATCGGCACAGCGTCGCCCGCTGCGCCGCTCCCGGCGGTAGCGCCCCGCGGGTCCCCACCACGGTGAAAGGCCGCTCGACGCGGCCTTTCACGCAGCTGCGAGCGCCATGAAATTCCTGTTCGATCTGTTTCCGATCATCCTGTTTTTCGCCGCCTTCAAGGTCTGGGGCATCTTCACCGCCACCGCCGTCGCGATCGCGGCAACGCTGGCCCAGGTCGCGTGGGTCGCGTTCCGGCACCGGAAAGTCGACACGATGCTGTGGGTCAGTCTCGGTGTGATCGTCGTGTTCGGCGGCGCCACCCTCGTCCTGCATGACGAGAAATTCATTCAATGGAAACCGACTGTGCTGTACTGGCTGTTTGCGATCGGGCTGCTCGCCGCGCGCTATGCGTTCGGCAACAACCTGATCGAGAAAATGATGGGCAAGCAGCTCACGCTGCCGCACCCCGTGTGGGACAAGCTGAACGTCGCATGGGCGCTGTTCTTCGCGGTGCTCGGCCTCGCGAACCTGTACGTGGTGCACAACTTCACCGAATCGCAATGGGTGAACTTCAAGCTGTTCGGCACGACCGGCGCGATGGTCGTGTTCATCATCCTGCAGAGCCTGTGGCTCACGAAATATCTGAAGGACGAGTGAGATGACCGACGCCTTTCTGAACGCGTCGCCCGACGCACGCATCGCGCTGATCGAAGCCCGCCTGAGCGCCTCGCTCGCGCCGCTGTCGCTCGCGGTGCGCGACGACAGCGCGCAGCACGCGGGCCACGCGGGCGCGTCCGCCGGCGGCCATTACACGGTCACGATCGTGTCCGCCGCATTCGCCGGCAAGTCGCGCGTCGCGCGGCACCGGCTGGTGTATGATGCGCTCGCTGATGCGATGCAGCGCGGCATTCACGCGCTCGCAATCGTGGCTTACACGCCCGAAGAATTCAACGAATCTTCAATCTAGTCTCAACAGGAATTCCCGATGATCCTGAAATCCCCCCGCCTGTGGGTCGCGGCGGCTGCTTTTGCAGCGGCACCGGCATTCGCCCAGAACATCGCCGTCGTCAATGGCACGCCGATTCCGAAGTCGCGCGTCGATGCGATGGTCGCGCAGCTCGTCCAGCAAGGCCAGGCCGATAGCCCGCAACTTCAGCAAGCCGTGCGCCAGGAACTCGTGAACCGCGAAATCCTGATGCAGGAAGCGATTCGCGAAGGCATCCCGAACCGTCCCGACGTGAAGGCGCAAATCGCCGTCGCGCAGCAGACGGTCGTGCTGCGCTCGATGATCGAAAACTTCCTGAAGAAGAACCAGCCGACCGACGCCGAAGTGAAGGCGCGCTACGACGATCTGGTCAAGGGCGCGGGCGGCAACCGCGAGTACCACCTGCACCACATCCTCGTCGACAACGAGCAGCAGGCGAAGGACCTGATCGCGAAGATCAAGGCCGGCGCGAAGTTCGAGGATCTGGCGAAGCAGTATTCGAAGGATCCGGGTTCGGGCAAGAACGGCGGCGATCTCGACTGGTCCGATCCGAAGGCGTACGTGCCGGAATTCGCGGCCGCCGCGCAGAAGCTGCAGAAAGGCCAGATGACCGATCAGCCGGTGAAGACGCAGTTCGGCTGGCACATCATCCGTGTCGACGACGTCCGCGACGTCGCGCCGCCGCCGTTCGATCAGGTGAAGGCGCAGATCGCACAGCAGATCGTGCAGCAGAAGCTGCAGGCGTTCGAGGAAGGTCTGCGTCAGCAGGCGAAGATCCAGTAACGTCGGCGCCCCGCGCCCACGCACGAGGCCGCTCGATCGAGCGGCCTTTTTCTTTTGTGCGCAGGCCGTGCGGCGGGCGCAAAAAAAGCCGCTTCGAGGCGGCTTTCGGTGCGACGGGACGGCGGACAGTAAAGCGCCCGCGCTAGCCGAGATCGAACGCGTCGTGATAGCGAACGTCGCCCGACGGCCGCGGCGCGTGTGCATCGAGCGCCAGCGCAAGCAAACGCCCGGCCGGCGCACCGTGCAACGCCAGATCGCTGCAAGGCGCAAAGCCGAACCGCGCGTAGTACGCGGGATCGCCGAGCACGACGCAACCATGTGCCCCGAGCCGGCGCAGCGCATCGAGCCCGGTGCGCACGAGCCCCGCGCCGACGCTCTGCCGCCTGCAATCGGGCCGCACCGCGAGCGGCGCGAGCGCATACCAACGGCTGTCCGGCGACGCGCCGCCGATCGCAACCGGCGAAAACGCGATGTGGCCGATCACGCGGTCGTCACGCTGGGCGACCAGCGACACGCCGAGCGCGCCGGCCGCGCGCAGCGCGTCGACGATCTGCCGCTCGCGCTGCCCTTGCCGCGGCTCGCCGGCAAATGCGGCCGCGATCACGCGACCGATCGCATCGACGTCGCGCGCGCGTTCGTCGCGCAACGTGACGATGTCGACCGGCGCGTGCGGATCGAACATCAGCCGATCCAGCGGCGCGCGTTACGGAACACGCGCAGCCACGGGCTCGCTTCGCCCCAGCCTTCCGGGTGCCAGCTCATCGTGACTGTGCGGTGCACGCGCTCCATGTGCGGCATCAGCACCGAGAAGCGGCCGTCGGCCGTCGTGACCGACGTGATGCCGGCCGGCGACCCGTTCGGGTTGAACGGATAGCGCTCGGTCGCCTCGCCGCGATGGTCGACGTAGCGCATCGCGACCGCGACGCGGTCGATGTCGCCCTGCTGCGAGAAGTCGGCATAGCCTTCGCCGTGCGCGACCGCGACCGGAATGCGCGAGCCTTCCATCCCCGCGAAGAAGATCGACGGCGACTTCTCGACTTCGACGAACGAGAAACGCGCCTCGAACTTCTCGGACTTGTTGCGCGTGAACTTCGGCCACGCTTGCGCGCCCGGGATCATCGACGCGATGCTCGACAGCATCTGGCAGCCGTTGCAGATGCCCAGCGCGAACGTGTCGGGGCGCGCGAAGAACGCCGAGAACATGTCGGCGAGCTGCGCGTTGAAGCGGATCGTCTTGGCCCAGCCTTCGCCGGCGCCCAGCACGTCGCCATACGAGAAGCCGCCGCACGCGACCGCGCCCGCGAAATCGGCGAGCGTCGCACGGCCGGCGAGCAGGTCGCTCATGTGCACGTCGTGCGCATCGAAGCCCGCGCGGTCGAACGCATACGCGGTTTCGAGGTGCGAGTTCACGCCCTGCTCGCGCAGGATCGCCACGCGCGGGCGCGCGCCCGTCGCGATGAACGGCGCGGCGATGTCGTCGGCCGGATCGAACGTGAGGACCGGCGAGATGCCCGGGTCGGCCGCATCGAGCAGCGCGTCGTGTTCGGCATCGGCGCACGCGGGGTTGTCGCGCAGGCGCGCGATGCGCCAGCTCACTTCGCTCCACGCGCGATGCAGTTCCACGCGCGGTGCGTCGAAGATCTTCTTCGCGTCGCGGTACACCTCGATCACGTCGCGATCGTTGACCGTGCCGATCACGTGCGAGCATGCCGACAGGCCGAATTCGCGCAGCGCGCCGAGCACCGCGTCGCGCTCGCTCGCACGCACCTGCACGACGGCGCCGAGCTCTTCGGAGAACAGCGCGCGCAGCGTGCGGTCGTCGCGGCGGCCGCTCGTCTGCTTCGCCCAGTCCTTCGCGTCGCCATAGTCGGATTCGTGGTCGGGATCGAGCGTCAGCATGTCGACGTTCAGCGACACGCCGGCGTGACCCGCGAACGCCATTTCGCAGACGGTCGCCCACAGGCCGCCGTCCGAGCGGTCGTGGTAGGCGAGCAGCTTGCCTTGCGCGTTGAGCGACTGGATCGCGTTGAAGAAGCGCTTCAGGTCTTCCGGATCGTCGACGTCGGGCGTCGTGTCGCCGACCTGCTGCGTGACCTGCGCGAAGATGCTCGCGCCCATCCGGTTCTTGCCGCGGCCCAGATCAATCGCGATCAGCACGCTGTCGCCCGCGTCGGCGACGCGGCGCAGTTGCGGCGTCAGGTGGCGGCGCACGTCCTCGACCGGCGCGAACGCGGAGATGATCAGCGACACCGGCGACACCACTTCCTTCGCGACGCCCTGCTCGTCCCACTTCGTCTTCATCGACAGCGAGTCCTTGCCGACCGGGATGCCGATCCCGAGCGCCGGGCACAGCTCCATGCCGATCGCCTTCACCGTGTCGAACAGCGCGGCATCCTCGCCGGCCGTGCCGCACGCGGCCATCCAGTTCGCCGACAGCTTCAGCTTGTCGAGCGACGCGATCGGCGCGCTCGCGATGTTCGTGATCGCCTCGCCGACCGCCATGCGGCCCGACGCCGGCGCGTCGATCACCGCGAGCGGCGTGCGCTCGGCCATCGTCATCGCCTCGCCCTTGAAGCCCGCGTAGTCAAGCGCGGTGATCGCGCAGTCGGCCACCGGAACCTGCCACGGCCCGACCATCTGGTCGCGCACCGACGTGCCGCCCACCGAGCGGTCGCCGATCGTGATCAGGAACGACTTGCTGCCGACCGTCGGATGCTTGAGCACGTCGAGCGCGACCTGCGCGAGCGAGATGCCCGTCACGTCGACCGGCGCACGCTCGGTCGCGACGCGCGCGACGTCGCGATGCATGCGCGGCGGCTTGCCGAGCAGCACTTCCATCGGCATGTCGACCGGGAATTCGTCGGCGCCCGTCGCTTCGGCGTCGACCAGCTGCAGCTGGCGCTCGTCGGTCGCGACGCCGACCACGGCGAACGGGCAACGCTCACGCGCGCAGATCGCCTCGAAGCGCGGCAGGTCGGCCGGCGCGATGGCCAGCACGTAGCGCTCCTGCGCTTCGTTCGACCAGATCTCGCGCGGCGACAGGCCCGACTCCTCGAGCGCGACCTTGCGCAGCTCGAAGCGCGCGCCCTTGCCCGCGCCGTCGACGATCTCGGGGAACGCGTTCGACAGGCCGCCCGCGCCGACGTCGTGAATGCTCAGGATCGGGTTTTCCGCGCCGAGCTGCCAGCAGCCGTTGATGACTTCCTGCGCGCGCCGCTCGATTTCCGGGTTGCCGCGCTGCACCGAGTCGAAGTCGAGTTCGGCGGTGTTCGCGCCGGTCGCCATCGAGCTCGCCGCGCCGCCGCCCATGCCGATGCGCATGCCGGGGCCGCCGATCTGGATCAGCAGCGAACCCGCCGGCACGTCGTGCTTGTGCGTGTGTTGATCGGCGATGTTGCCGAGGCCGCCCGCGATCATGATCGGCTTGTGATAGCCGCGCACCGTGCCGCCGACGTTCTGCTCGTACACGCGGAAGTAGCCGCCGAGGTTCGGACGGCCGAACTCGTTGTTGAACGCGGCGCCGCCGAGCGGGCCGTCGATCATGATCTGCAGCGGCGACGCGATCCGGTCCGGACGACCGTACGGGCCGTGCTGCTCGTTCGGGTTGCGCTCGCCGACCGGCTGCGCCGCATCGCGGGCGTTTTCCCACGGCTGGCGTGCGTCGGGCAGATCGAGGTTCGACACCGTGAAGCCGGTGAGCCCGGCCTTCGGCCGCGCGCCGCGGCCGGTCGCGCCTTCGTCGCGGATCTCGCCGCCCGCGCCGGTCGCCGCGCCGGGGAACGGCGAGATCGCCGTCGGATGGTTGTGCGTCTCGACCTTCATCAGCGTGTGCGTGAGCTCGGTATGGCGGCCATACCGTTCGCCCGGCTCGCCGGCCGCGCCCGCGCCGCGCGGGAACCAGCGCTCCGCTTCGGCGCCGACCATGATCGACGAGTTGTCCGAATACGCGACGATCGTGCCCTGCGGGCTCAGCTTCTCGGTGTTGCGGATCATCGCGAACAGCGACATGTCCTGCGCTTCGCCGTCGATGGTCCACTGCGCGTTGAAGATCTTGTGACGGCAGTGCTCGCTGTTCGCCTGCGCGAACATCATCAGCTCGACGTCGGTCGGGTTGCGCTCGAGCTTGCGGAACGCGTCGACCAGGTAGTCGATCTCGTCGTCGGCGAGCGCGAGGCCCAGCTCGGCGTTCGCCCGCTCGAGCGCCGCGCGGCCGGCGCCCAGCACGTCGACGGTCGCGAGCGGCTTGGCCGGCAGTTCGTCGAACAGATGCCGCGCGTCGTCGCGCGCGGCGACCACGCTCTCGGTCATCCGGTCATGCAGCGCCGCGGCGACGGCCGCACGCGCGTCGTCGGACAGCGCCTTCTTGCCGCCGAGCAGGCCCGACTTCAGCGTCACCGTGAATTCGACGCCGCGCTCGATGCGACGCACCTGCACGAGGCCGCAGTGCTGCGCGATGTCGGTCGCCTTGCTGGCCCACGGCGAAACCGTGCCGAAGCGCGGCAGCACGACGAAGGTCTCCGTCGTGCCCTTCTCGGCCGCCGGCTCGAACGGCGCGCCGTAGTGCATCAGCGCGTCGATGCGCGCGCTGTCGTCGGCCGACAGCGGCTCGGACGCATTGACGAAGTGCAGGAACTGGCCGCGCACGGCGACGATGTTGGCGTCGATCTGCCTGAGCGTGTCGAGCAGACGGGTTTGACGGAAATCGGAGAGGGCCGAAGCGCCGGGAAAACACGAGAAGTGAGCCATGGGCTGGACTGACGTCGATGAGTCGCGCGAGGTGGCGACGTGTGGCGAAAGGAAGGCCGTAATTATACCCGGAAGTCGGCCCCCGGACCGGCCGATCGGCACGGGCGGCCCACCGCGACGGCGCTTCGGCCGCGGTCGGGCCTGCCGGGCCGTCGGGCGGCCCCGGCCGGCCCCCGGCCGACCCACTGGATGCGCGGCCGCGCCCGGTTGGCGGAACCGGACGGCGCGTACGCGCCGGTTGCCGCGATTTTGGCGCTATCATTCCCGGTTCCCCGGGCCGGCGGCCCGTCAGCGAATTCTCATCGGGCGGCGCGTGCCGCCGTCATCGAAGCAATCCATGGATGTCATCGTCATCGGCGGCGGAATCAGCGGCGTCGCCACCGCCTACCAGCTGCGTGCGGCCGGCCATCGCGTGTGTGTGGTCGAACGTCACGCGACCGTCGCGCAGGGCGCCACCTACGGCGACGGCGGCACGCTGCTGCCGAGCCCGCTCGACGTCTGGTTCGGCCCGACCTTCATGCGCCAGCGCCAGCCGCGCGACACCGGCATCCTGTACAAGCCCGGCTTCAACGGCGGCGTGCGCCGCTTCGTCAAGCAGCTCGCGGCGCTGCGCGAGCCCGACGCGTTCGCCGCGCAGTACGGGCGGCTGCGTCCGCTGATCGACGCGGCGCGCGACACCGTCGCCGACATCGAGGCGCGCCTGCAGCTCGAATACGAACAGAAATCGGGCGTGCTGCACGTCGTGCGCGACGCGCGCGACTGGGACGCGCTGCAGCCCGCGCTCGACCTGCTGCGCACGCTCGACCAGCCATACCGCGTGCTCGACGCCGACGCCTGCGCGGCGCTCGAGCCGTCGGTGCCGGCCGAGCCGCGGTTCGCGGGCGGCGTGCTGTTCGAGACGGAGCGCACCGGGAATTGCCCGCTGTTCGCGAAACTGGTCAAGCAGGCGCTCGACGAGCACGGCGTGCAGTTCCGCTTCGGCGCGGAAGTCGCCGCGATCCGCGCCGACGCCGGGCGTGCCGCGGTCGAACTCGCGCCGGCCGACGGCCGGCATGCGGCGAACGCGCGCGAGGTCGACGTGATTTCGGCCGACGCAGTCGTGGTCGCCGCCGGCGCCGGCAGCCTGCCGTTGCTGGCGCGCCTCGGCTGGCGGCTGCCGCTGCATCCGGTGCGCGTCCATACGCTGACCGCGCCGGTCGCATACGAAGAACATGCGCCGCACCTGTGCGTCGTCGACGCGATCAAGCGGATCTCGATCACGCGCACGCAGCAGCGGCTGCGCGTGGGCGGCGGCGCCGTGCTGCAAAGCAGCGCCGACACCGCGAAACCGCTGCCGGAGCCGCTGTCGGAAGCCGCGCTCGCCCTGCTCGGCCAGGCCGTTCACGACTGGGTGCCGGGCGCCGCGCGTATCTCGGCCGCGCTGTCGTGGCAAGGCACCCAGCTGCTGTCGCCGGACGGCCTGCCGGTCGTCGGTCCGACCGCGCATCCGCGCGTATTCGTCAACTTCGGGCACGGCCCGGCCGGTTGGGCGCTCGCGTGCGGCTCTGCTAAAGTGGTGACCGACTATCTGGGCGGCGCCGCGCAGCAATGGCCCGCCGACACGCTCGCGGCGCTCGGCGCCGCACGCTTCACGACCTGACCGCCGCGGGCCGACGTCCGGGGCGGCTCCTTGTTCCGCACCTCGACCCCGCGATGACCACCACTGCCCACCCGCCCCTCGCCGCCGCTCCGATCGCCCTGCTGCGCGTCGCCGATCTGCGCGCCGCCGAAGCCGCCGCGACGGCCACGCTGCCGCCGCATACGCTGATGGCGCGCGCCGGCGCGGCCGCCGCCCGCTGGCTGTCCGAACGAATGACCGACGATGAACGCCCGGTGTGGTTCGCGGTCGGCCCCGGCAACAACGGCGGCGACGCGCTGGTGGCCGCCGCGCAGCTGCAGCAGCTCGGCGTCGCGACCCACGCCTGGATGCCCGTGACCGTGAAGCCGGACGACGCACAATGGGCGCTCGGGCTGGCGCGCGCGGCCGGCGTGCCGCTGTCGACCGAGCCGCCCGCGTCGCTCGACGAATACGCATGGGTGGTCGACGGATTGTTCGGGATCGGCCTGGCGCGCGCGCTCGACGGCCCGTTCGCCGCCCAGGCCGAGCGCATCGCCGCGCACGCGCGCAGCGGCGGCCGGGTGCTCGCGCTCGACGTGCCGAGCGGGCTCGACAGCGACACCGGGCGCATCGTCGGCGCCGGCGCCGCGGTCGTCGCCACACATACGCTCACCTTCATCGGCGCGAAGCCGGGCCTTTACACGGGCGACGGCCGCGACCTCGCCGGCGCCATCGAGATCGCGTCGCTCGACGTCGCGCCGCCGGCTGCGCCGGCCGTCGTGCTGAACGCGCCCGCGCGGTTCGCCGCCGCCCTGCCCGCGCGCGCGTTCGCGTCGCACAAGGGCACGTTCGGCAGCCTCGCGGTGATCGGCGGCGACACGGGCATGTGCGGCGCGCCGATCCTCGCCGCGCGCGCGGCGCTGTTCGCCGGCGCCGGCAAGGTGCACGTGGGCTTTCTCGGCACCGGCGCGCCGCCGTACGACCCGCCGTTTCCCGAGCTGATGCTGCATCCGGCGGACGGCGTCGATCTCGATGCGATGTCCGCGATCGCCGCCGGCTGCGGCCTCGGCACCCGCGACGCGGCGGCCGCGCTCGTGCGCCGCGTGCTCGCGCACGGCGCCGCGACGCTGCTCGACGCCGATGCGCTGAACCTCGTCGCGACGCACGCCGATCTCGCGGCCGCCGTCGCCGCGCGCGACGGCGCGTGCGTGCTGACGCCGCATCCGCTCGAGGCCGCACGGCTGCTCGGCAGCGACACCGCGTCGGTGCAGCACGACCGGCTGGCCGCGGCGCAGGCGCTCGCCGCCCGCTATGCAAGCATCGTCGTCCTGAAGGGTTCGGGCACGGTGATCGCCGCACCCGACGGACGCCTGACGATCAACCCCACCGGCAACGCGGCGCTCGCGACGGGCGGCACCGGCGACGTGCTCGGCGGCCTGATCGGCGCGCTGCTCGCGCAACGTGTCGCGCCGTACGAAGCGGCGCTGGCCGGCGTCTACCTGCACGGCCTCGCGGCCGACACGCTGACCGCGAGCGGCACGGGCCCGGCCGGCCTCACCGCCGGCGAGCTCGCGCCGATGGTGCGCACGCTGATCAATCGCCTTTTTTACCCGTCGCCGCGCGCGGACATATAACGCCGCTATACTGGGTGCCCCGCCGCACGGCGGGCCCGCTCGTCCGCCGGCCTCGCGATCGCGATGCGCCGGCGCGGCATTCCTCCCGATTCACGCTTCACTCGAACCGCCATGACGCTGAATTCGCTCCCCGCCTGGACTGCCCTCCAATCCCACTTCGCCGAGATCCGCCATGCGCGGCTGCGCGACTGGTTCGCACCCGAAAACGATCGCGCGCCGACCCGCGCCGAACGCTTCACGATCGCCGGCGGCGGCCTCGCCGCCGATTTCTCGAAGAATCGCATCAACGACGACACGCTGCGCCTGCTCGTGCAACTGGCGCGCGACACACGCGTCGAAGCGCGCCGCGACGCGATGTTCGCCGGCGACGTCGTCAACCCGACGGAAGGCCGCGCCGCATTGCATACGGCGCTGCGCGCGACCGATCCGAACGCCCCGTTCCACGCGCAGGTCAGCGCCGAACGCGCGAAGATGGCGAGCTTCGCGCGCGCCGTGCGCAGCGGCGCGTGGACAGGCCATACCGGCAAGCGCATCCGCCACGTGATCAATATCGGCATCGGCGGCTCGGATCTCGGGCCGAAGATGGTCACGCACGCGCTGCATCACGTCGCGACGCCGGACATCTCGACCCACTTCGTGTCGAACGTCGACGGCGCCGATCTCGCGCGCGTGCTCGAGCAGGTCGATCCGGAAGAAACGCTCGCGATCATCGTGTCGAAAACCTTCACGACGCTCGAGACGATGACGAACGCACGCTCGCTGCGCGACTGGTTCATCGCGCGCGGCTGCCCCGAGGATGCGCTCGCGAAGCACTTCGTCGGCGTGTCGGCGAACCCGTCCGAAGTCGTCAAGTTCGGCATCGCGGCGGACAACGTGTTCGAAATGTGGGACTGGGTCGGCGGCCGCTATTCGCTGTGGTCGGCGGTCGGCCTGTCGATCATGATCGCGGTCGGGCCCGACCAGTTCGACGAACTGCTCGCCGGCGCGAACGACATGGACCGCCATTTCCGCGAAGCGCCGCTCGAGCGCAACCTGCCCGTGCTGCTGGGCATGATCGGCATCTGGTATCGCAACTTCTTCGGCTCGCAGAGCTATCTCGTCGCGCCGTATTCGGAAGCGCTGCACTACCTGCCGTCGTATCTGCAGCAGCTCGAGATGGAGAGCAACGGCAAGTCGGCGCGCCTGGACGGCACCTTCGTCGACTACCCGACGTCGGCCGTCACGTGGGGCGAGCCGGGCACCAACGGCCAGCACGCGTTCTTCCAGATGCTGCATCAGGGCCCGACGATCGTGCCGATCGACTTCATCGCGGTGCTGACGCCCGAGCATCCGCTCGCGAGCCATCATCCGAAGCTGCTCGCGAACTGCTTCGCGCAGAGCGAAGCGCTGATGCTCGGCCGCACGCTCGACGAAGCGCGCAAGATCGCCGGCCCCGGCGAGGAAGCGCTCGCGCCGCATCTGACGTTCCCCGGCAACCGGCCGACGACGACGCTGCTGGTCGACGCGCTGACGCCGCGCACGCTCGGCGCGCTGATCGCGCTGTACGAGCACAAGGTGCTCGTACAGGCGACGGTGTGGGATATCAATCCGTTCGATCAATGGGGCGTCGAGCTCGGCAAGATCCTCGGCAAGGTGGTCGAAGCCGATTTGTCGGCCGACTCGGTCGATCCCGCGAAGCACGACTCGTCGACGACCGCGCTGATCGAACGCGCACGCGCCGCGCTCAAGCGCTGACGTCATCGCCTGCGCGCGTACCGGCCGCACCGGGGCTCAGCGCCTCGGTGCGGCCGGCGCGCGTTCAGGCGCCGCTTTGGGCAGTATGGGGCACGACGATGCGTCCGGCTTCGATCGTCACCGTCGTGGTACAGCGCCGGGCGAGCTCGGCGTCGTGCGTGACGAGCACGAGCGTCGCGCCGTGCGTGCGGTTCAGCTCGAACATCAAGTCGATGACCGCGTGGCCGGTGGCCGCGTCGAGGCTGCCGGTCGGCTCGTCGGCGAACAGGATCGCCGGCTGCGTGACGAACGCGCGCGCGAGCGCGACGCGCTGCTGCTCGCCGCCGGACAGCAGCTTCGGATAATGCGCGGTGCGCTCGCCGAGGCCGACCTGCACGAGCAGCGCGCGCGCACGAGCGGCTGCGTCGCGCGCGCTGATGCCGCCCTGTAGTTCGAGCGGCAACATCACGTTTTCGAGCGCCGTCAGATGCGGCATCAGCTGGAACGACTGGAACACGAACCCGACTGCGCCGCTGCGCAGCGCGGCGCGCTCGTCCTCGTCGAGCTGCTCGAGCGCGCGGCCGAGCAGGCGAACCGTCCCGCTCGTCGCGCTGTCCAACCCGGCGAGCAGGCCGAGCAGCGTCGACTTGCCCGACCCCGACGCGCCGACGATCGCGAGACTGCTGCCGGGTCGCACGGTCAGCGTGATGCCGTCGAGTATCGTCAGCTCGCCGCTTGCGTCGGCAACCCGCTTGCACACGTCTCGGACTTCGATGATCGGATCGGTAATCTTGAACATGGACACGACATTCCGCTGGAAAAGGCGCACGGCGCTCGCCGCGCTGCTGGCTACATTGTGCGCAGCGACCGTGCCCGCGCGCGCGGCGAGCGCCGCGCCGGCCGCACCTGAGGGCCGGCCCACGCTCGTCGTGCTCGGCGACAGCCTGTCGGCCGAGTACGGGCTGCCGCGCGACACCGGCTGGGTGGCGTTGCTGCGGCAACGGCTCGCGACCGAGCGAATCGATTATAGCGTTGCGAACGCAAGCGTCAGCGGCGACACCACGAGCGGCGGACGCGCGCGATTGCCCGCCGTGCTGCAACGGCTCAAGCCGTCGATCGTCATCGTCGAGCTCGGTTCGAACGATGCGCTGCGCGGCGTGCCGGTCGCGACGACCGAACAGAATCTGCGCGACATCATCGCCGCTGCGCGACGCGCGCATGCGCAGGTCGTGCTGGTCGGCATGTACGTGCCGCCGAATTACGGGCCCGACTACACGCAGAAATTCCACGCGGTCTATACGCGCCTGTCGAAGCAACTCGGCGTGCCGCTCGTGCCGTTCCTGCTGGCCGGCATCGAGAACAAGCCGGAGATGTTCCAGTCGGATCAGATGCATCCCGGCGAACAGGCGCAGCGGGTTCTGCTCGACAACGTGTGGCCGACGCTGAAGCCGCTGCTCGGCACGCCGCGCGGTTGAGCGGCGCGGTCGCTGGCGCGGTCGCGACCACGATCGCCCAAATGCAAGAAGCCCCGCGGATGCGGGGCTTCTTGTCATTGTGAGCCTGACCGGCGAGCGAGGCGTTTCGCTTGCCGGCGGCCGAGCGGCGCTTCAACGCGCCGCCGCCGTCGGCTCAGTTAGTTGCCGCTGTCCTGCGACGGGCTCTGCGTGGTGCCGTACAGCTTGACCTTCGAGCGATCGCGCAGCGCGGCGAGATACGCCTCGCCTTCGCTTTGCGCTTCGACCTGCGCCATCTGCTGCTGCGCGGCCGCGAGCTGCTGCGGATCGACGGCCGTGCCCGGAATCACCGCGTTCACGCGATAGATCGCGTAGCCATCGGCACCGAGATCGACGCCGACGTACGCCGGCAGCGTCTTCGAATCGACCTTGTAGACGGCGCTCAGCGCGGCCGGCGTCAGCCCCTGCGATTGCGTGCGCGACACCTTCTGCGCGGGCGTGAAGCCGTCGGTGGACTTCGACTTCTGCAGCTCGGCGAGCTTCGCCGCGCCGTCCTTCCTCGCGAGCTCGGCCGCCTGCTCGGCGACCACCTTCTGACGCACCACGTCCTTGATCGCGTCGAGCGCCGGCACGGCGGCCGGCTTGTAGTCGACCACGTGCGCCGAGATCAGCGTGTTGTTGCCCACGTCGACCGCCTGCGTGTTGTTGCGGCTCTTCACCGAATCGCTCGCGAACACGGCCGCGAGGAACTTCGGATTGTTCAGCGGGCTCGTCGGCGGCAATTGCGGATTCGGCGTCGGCGTGACGGTGGCCGTCTGGATCGTCAGCTTGTACTTGTCGGCGGCCGGTTGCAGCGACTTCGCCTTTTCGTAGACGGTCGACGTGAAGCCCTCCGCGTTGTCCGTGAAGGCCTTCGCTGCGTACTGCTGCTTCAGGTCGACTGCGATCTGATCCTTCACGTCCGCGAACGGCTTGACCACCGACGGCTTCACTTCGGTCGCCTTCAGGATGTGGAAGCCGAGGTCCGACTCCACGACACCGCTCACCTCGCCCTGCTTCAGCGCGAACGCGGCATCGTCGAACGCCTTGCCGCCCGCCGTCGAGCCGCGCGTGATGAAGCCGAGATCGCCGCTTTTCGCCGCCGACGGCGCGTCCTGCGAGCTCTTCTGCGCGATTTGCGCGAACTGGTCGGGATGCGCCTTTACGTCGGCCAGCAGCTGCTCGGCCTTCGCCTTAGCGGCCGCCTTGTCGGCTGCGCTTGCGTTGCTCGCCGCGGCGATGAAGATGTGGCTGATGCGCACCTGCGCTTCCGAGCGGAAGTGCGTCGGGTTGTCGTCGTAGAACTTCTTGATGTCGGCGTCGGTCGGCTGCGCGCTCGCGGCAGCCGCGGCCGGCGAATAGACCAGATACTGGATCGTCGCGGTTTCCGGCGTCGCGAAGCTCTGCTTGTGCGCGTCGTAGTAGGCGGTGAGCTGCGCGTCGGTCGGCTGCACCTTCGCCGCGAAGTCGCTCGACTTCAGCACGAGCGCCTGCACTTCACGTTGCTGCGCGGCGAGTTCCGACAGGCGTTGGGCCGGGCCCTTCGGCGTGAACGCGCTCGACACGATGCTCGCGGGAATCTGTTGGAGCGCGAGGCTGTAGCGCACACGTTCCTGATACTGCTCGGGCGTCATGCCCTGGAACGACAGCAGCTGCGCGTAGCGCTGGACGTCGATCGTACCGTCGGGCTTCTTCAGCGACGCGATCATCGGGTCGCTCATCAGTGCGTCGCGCACCGCGTTGTCGGACGCGGTCAGATGCAGGCGCTGCGTTTCGTCGGCGAGCACGCGCTGCTGGATCAGGCCGTCGAGCACCTGCTTGCGATGCTCCGGCGTATCGAACATCTTGATGTCGAACTGCCCGCCGAGCGCCTGGCGCGCCTGGTCGATCTGCTGGCGGAACGCGCCGTCGAATTCGACCCGCGTGATCTTGTGTCCGTTGACCGCTGCGACGTTCGCGCTGTCGTCGAAGAAGCCGCGGAAACCTTGGATCCCGACGAAACCCAGCCCCGGCAACACGATGAGGAGCAGGAGCGCCATCATCAGGCGCTGGTGATTACGGAAGAAATCGAGCATGCGTGACGGGAAAATTGGACAAAACGACCGATATTACAACATACGGGGTGGGACGGGAAAAATCGCAGGCGTGCGAACGGCGTTGCCAATTAAAAAGCCCGCTCGAGGCGAGCTTCTTCATCTTCTGGCGAAGCGGACGGGACTCGCCTACATCCTGCAGGCCGCGGCTGCGCGTGCACGCGCAACCCTTCGCGTCTCCCCGGAAGCCGCGCAGTCACGTGCCCGCATGCGGGCACCGCCGAAAATAAAAATGAAAAAGCCCGCACGAGGCGGGCTTCTTCATTTTCTGGCGGAGCGGACGGGACTCGAACCCGCGACCCCCGGCGTGACAGGCCGGTATTCTAACCGACTGAACTACCGCTCCTTGGTCTGGCTGAATCGTGAAACTGGTGGGTGCTGAGGGGTTCGAACCCCCGACCTACGCCTTGTAAGGGCGCCGCTCTACCAGCTGAGCTAAGCACCCGTTCCCGATTCGTTCTAGTTGCGATCTGCGTTTCGGCATCAACAACCAGCGAGCCTGCGAGTTTAATTCATTCCAGATCACTTTGCCAAGCCCACGCGCGAAATTTTTCAACGGGGCGCGCGACGCGCGATACCGCCGCAGATAAAAAACCCGCGGACACGCCGCGGGTTTTCGTCGATTGCCGTCAGCGACGGCGTTCAGGTTCTCAGTGCTTGACCACTTCCGTCGAGCCGGCATCCTTCGCCGCCTCGCCGACCGGTGCCGCAGCCTTCGCCTCTTCTTCCGGCGGCAGCGGAGTCGGCGCACGTTCGAGCGCGAGTTCGAGCACCTTGTCGATCCAGCGGACCGGCACGATTTCGATCGCGTTCTTCACGTTGTCCGGAATGTCCGCGAGATCCTTCACGTTCTCTTCCGGAATCAGCACGAGCTTGATGCCGCCGCGATGCGCAGCCAGCAGCTTCTCCTTCAGCCCGCCGATCGGCAGCACCTCGCCACGCAGCGTGATCTCGCCCGTCATCGCGACGTCGGCACGCACGGGAATGCCCGTCAGCACCGACACCAGCGCGGTCGTCATCGCACCGCCGGCGGACGGACCGTCCTTCGGCGTCGCGCCTTCCGGCACGTGGATGTGAATGTCCTGCTTCTCGAACGCTTCGTCCTTGATGCCGAGACGACGCGAACGCGAGCGCACGACCGAACGCGCTGCCTCGACCGACTCCTTCATCACGTCGCCGAGCGAACCGGTGCGGATCACGTTGCCCTTGCCCGGCATCACCGCGGCTTCGATCGTCAGCAGATCGCCACCGACTTCCGTCCACGCGAGGCCCGTCACCTGACCGACCTGGTTTTCCTTCGCCGCGAGGCCGAAGTCGTACTTGCGCACGCCGAGGAACGTATCGAGATTCTCGCCATCGACCTTGATCGCGCCCGACGCCTTCTTCAGCAGCAGCATCTTCACGACCTTGCGGCAGATCTTCGACACTTCCCGCTCGAGCGAACGCACACCGGCTTCGCGCGTGTAGTAGCGGATGATGTCGCGGATCGCCTGCTCGGTGACCTCGATCTCGCCGTCCTTCAGACCGTTGTTCTTCTTCTGCTTCGGCAGCAGGTAACGCTGCGCGATGCTGACCTTCTCGTCTTCCGTATAGCCCGACAGACGAATCACTTCCATCCGGTCGAGCAGCGGCGGCGGGATGTTCAGCGAGTTCGACGTCGCGACGAACATCACGTCCGACAGATCGAAGTCGACTTCGATGTAGTGGTCGGCGAACGTGTGGTTCTGTTCCGGATCGAGCACTTCGAGCAGCGCCGACGACGGATCGCCGCGGAAATCCATCCCCATCTTGTCGACTTCGTCGAGCAGGAAGAGCGGATTGCGCACGCCGACCTTCGCCAGGCTCTGCAGGATCTTGCCCGGCATCGAGCCGATGTAGGTGCGGCGGTGACCGCGGATCTCGGCTTCGTCACGCACACCGCCGAGCGCCATCCGGACGAACTTGCGGTTCGTCGCACGCGCGATCGACTGGCCGAGCGACGTCTTGCCGACGCCCGGAGGCCCGACGAGACACAGGATCGGCGCCTTCACCTTGTCCACGCGCTGTTGCACCGCGAGGTACTCGAGAATGCGTTCCTTCACCTTTTCGAGGCCGAAGTGATCCTCGTCGAGCACCTGCTCGGCGTTCGACAGGTCGTTGTTGACCTTGCTCTTCTTGCGCCACGGCAGGCCGATCAGCGTGTCGATGTAGTTGCGCACGACGGTCGCTTCCGCAGACATCGGCGACATCAGCTTCAGCTTCTTGAGCTCGGCGTCGGCCTTCTTCTTGGCTTCCTTCGGCATGCGCGCGGCGTTGATGCGCTTCTCGAGTTCCTCGAGATCCGCACCCTCTTCGCCTTCGCCCAGTTCCTTCTGGATCGCCTTGACCTGCTCGTTCAGGTAGTACTCGCGCTGGCTCTTTTCCATCTGACGCTTCACGCGCCCACGGATGCGCTTTTCGACCTGGAGAATGTCGATCTCCGCCTCGAGCTGCGCGAGCAGGTGCTCGAGACGCTCGATGACCGGGAACATCTCGAGGATGTGCTGCTTCTGGTCGAGCTTGAGCGGCAGACGCTCGGCGATCATGTCCGCGAGACGGCCTGCTTCGTCGATGCCCGACAGCGACGTGAGGATCTCCGGCGGGATCTTCTTGTTCAGCTTCACGTACTGGTCGAACTGCGACACGATCGCGCGGCGCAGCGCTTCCGTTTCCGCGCTGTCGGCATGATCGGGCTCGAGCGGCATCACTTCGCAGGAGAACTGCGTCTCCTGCTCTTCGATGGACAACGCCTTCGCGCGCTGCAGCCCCTCGACGAGCACCTTCACGGTGCCGTCCGGCAGCTTCAGCATCTGCAGAATGTTGGCGATACAGCCGACCTCGTACATGTCCTTCTCGGTCGGCTCGTCCTTGGCCGCGGTTTTCTGCGCGACGAGCATGATGTGCTTGCCGCCTTCCATCGCTGCTTCGAGGGCCTTGATCGATTTCGGCCGGCCCACGAAGAGCGGAATCACCATGTGCGGGAAAACGACGACATCCCGCAGCGGCAGCAGCGGGAGCGTGATGCGTTCCGGCGGAAGAAGTTGGGTGCCTGACATTTCATTTCCCCATGAGTGGAATCAATTGTTCGGTAATTGAGGCCGCCACAACGAATTGCAAGCCTTCAAGTGCGGGAAATATTCGGTAAGAAAGTAACCACCGCGTATCGAGTCAGAGTTACCCACAAGATAAACGAAAAAAAGCCGCCCACGGTCTCATGAACGGCCTTTTTCGCAGAACATCGTCGGCAAGCCGGTCAGTTCGAACCCGCCACCTTCGGCGTGTCCTCATAGATCAACAAAGGCTTGCCGTCGCCATCGATGACGTTCTCGTCGATGATGACCTTGCTGACCCCTTTCATCGTGGGCAGCTCGTACATCACGTCCAGCAACGCCTGTTCGATGATCGAACGCAAACCGCGCGCGCCGGTCTTGCGGCGGATCGCCTTGCGGGCGACTGCCTGCAACGCGGCCGGCCGGATTTCCAGCTCGACGCGCTCCATCGCGAACAGCTTGTGATACTGCTTGACGAGCGCGTTCTTCGGCTCGACGAGGATCTTCATCAGCGCGGCTTCGTCGAGCTTGCCGAGCGTCGCCACCACCGGCAGACGGCCGATCAATTCGGGGATCAGACCGAATTTGATCAGGTCTTCCGGTTCGGTCTCGCGCAGCACTTCGCCGGCGTCGCGTTCCTGCTTGCTCTTGACCGACGCGCCGAAGCCGATGCCCGTCTTTTCGGTACGGTCGGTGATCACCTTTTCGAGACCGTCGAACGCGCCGCCGCAGATGAACAGGATGTTGGTCGTGTCGACCTGGATGAAATCCTGGTTCGGATGCTTGCGGCCGCCCTGCGGCGGCACCGACGCCATCGTGCCTTCGACCAGCTTCAGCAGCGCCTGCTGAACGCCCTCGCCCGACACGTCGCGCGTGATCGACGGGTTGTCCGACTTGCGGCTGATCTTGTCGATTTCGTCGATGTAGACGATCCCGCGCTGCGCCTTGTCGACCTCGTAGTTGCAGTTCTGCAACAGCTTCTGGATGATGTTCTCGACGTCCTCGCCGACGTAGCCGGCTTCGGTCAGCGTCGTCGCGTCGGCGATCACGAACGGCACGTTCAGCAACCGCGCGAGCGTCTGCGCGAGCAGCGTCTTGCCGGAGCCCGTCGGGCCGATCAGCAGGATGTTGCTCTTCGACAGCTCGACGTCGTCCTTCTTGTCGAGATGCTTCAGCCGTTTGTAGTGGTTGTAGACGGCCACCGCGAGGATCTTCTTCGCGCGCTCCTGGCCGATCACGTACTGATCGAGGATGTCGCGAATTTCCTGCGGGCTCGGCAGATCCGACCGGGACAGGCTGGCCTCGACGCCGGCCGCAGCGGCCTCGTCGCGAATGATCTCGTTGCAGAGGTCGATGCACTCATCGCAGATGAACACCGACGGGCCCGCGATGAGTTTCTTCACCTCATGCTGGCTCTTGCCGCAAAACGAGCAATACAACAGCTTCTCGCTGTTCGAACCTTTTTTGTCCGCCATGAATGTAGAGCCTCCGGACAGGTAAATGACATGATACGCCGATTGCTCCGAACGCCGCGCCTAGGGCGCGACCGGAGCCGGCCGGATGCGCTTGCCGCAGATGCTCAGGGGCGCCGGACAGTGCGGGGGCGCCGCGAATCGGGGCGGCACCCCACTTCAGCTCACGGGCGCTTCAACAGCACCTGGTCGATCAGCCCGTACGCCTTCGCGTCGTCGCTCGACATGAAGTTATCACGGTCGGTGTCGCGCGCGATGCGCTCGACGTCCTGGCCCGTGTGCTGCGCGAGCAGGTTGTTCAACCGTTCCTTCAGGTACAGGATTTCGCGTGCCTGAATTTCGATGTCCGACGCCTGACCGCGCGCGCCGCCGAGCGGCTGGTGGATCATCACGCGCGAATTCGGCAGCGCAAAGCGCTTGCCCTTCGCGCCCGACGCGAGCAGGAACGCGCCCATGCTGGCCGCGAGGCCCATGCAGAGCGTCGACACGTCCGGCTTGATGAACTGCATCGTGTCGTAGATCGCCATGCCGGCCGACACCGAGCCGCCCGGGCTGTTGATGTAGAGGCTGATGTCCTTGTCGGGATTCTCGCTCTCCAGGAACAGCAGTTGCGCGACCACCAGGTTCGCCGTCTGGTCGTTGACTTCGCCGACCATGAACACCAGGCGCTCCTTCAGGAGACGCGAATAGATATCGTACGAACGCTCGCCGCGGCCGCTCGTTTCGACGACGATCGGCACCAGCCCCAGCGCTTGCGCCTCGAAACCCTGCGGCGCATTCGAAGCAAGCATGTCCAGCAATTCAGCGCGAGTGATCATTCAATGAACCTTGTTCGATTGGAAAATTGAACGGAGGGAAGCCGCCCGCTCAATTGCCATATTAATGGCAACCGTGCGCTTGACGTAAAAACGGCGTGCGGGCCGTCGCTCCGACAGCCGGCACGCCGCTAGAGCGACACTTACGCTTGCGCCGATGCGCTCGCGAGTGCCTCGAAGCTCACTTCCTTGTCCGTCACCTTTGCCTTGCCCAGTACGAACTCGACGACGTTGCTTTCAACGACGAACGCTTCCATCTCGGCGAGGCGCTGCTGGTTGGAATAATACCAGCGGACCACTTCCTTCGGGTCTTCGTAGCTCTTCGCGAACTCGTCGACTTCGGCGCGGATCTGTTCCGGCTTCGCTTCGAGGCCGTTGGCCTTCACCAGTTCGGCCAGCACGAGGCCCAGCTTGACGCGACGCTCGGCCTGCTCGGCGAACATCTCGGCCGGGATCGGTGCGTCCTTCGCGTTCGGCACGCCGCGCTGGGCGAGATCCTGACGCGCCATTTCGACGAGGCGTTGCTGATCCTGCTCGATCAGCGCCTTCGGCACGTCGAGTTCGGAAATCTTCAGCAGCGCGTCCATCACCTGGTTCTTGACGATCGACTGCGTGCGACGCTTGGCTTCGCGCTCGAGGTTTTCCTTGATCTCGGCGCGCATCTTCGTCAGGTCGCCGTCTTCGATGCCGAGCGACTTCGCGAATTCGGCGTCGATTTCCGGCATGTGCGGCCATTCGATCTTCTTCATCGTGACCGTGAATTGCGCCGTCTTGCCCGCCACGTCCTTGCCGTGGTAGTCGTCCGGGAACTTCAGATCGAACGTGCGCGCTTCGCCGACCTTCAGGCCGAGCGCCGCGGTTTCGAATTCCGGCAGCATGCGGCCTTCGCCGAGCACGAACGGGAAGTCTTCGGCCGTGCCGCCCTGGAACGCGACGTCGTCGATCTTGCCGACGAAGTCGACCGTCACACGGTCGCCGTTCTTCGCTGCGGTGTCCGCGCCGCCGTCGCCGTGCTCGCCGGCTTCGCCGCGTGCGTGGTAGTGCACGCGCTGCTTGCGCAGGATGTCCAGCGTGCGGTCGATCTCGGCGTCGCCGATCGACGTCGTCGAGCGCTCGACTTCAGCCGTCGCCAGATCGCCGATCTTCACTTCCGGGTACACCTCGAACGTCGCGTCGAACGCGTATGCGTCCTCGGCCTGCTCCTGCTTCGGCTCGAAGCTCGGCTGGCCTGCGACGCGCAGGTTTTCCGCGCGGCTGATCGTGAAGAATTCCTGGCCGATCTTGTCGCTCAGCACTTCCGCCTCGACCTGACCCGCGTACTGCTGCGCAACCATCTTCAGCGGCACCTTGCCCGGGCGGAAACCCGGCATGCGCACGTTCTTTGCGAGTTTCTGGATACGGGCGTCGATTTCCTTCTGCACGGTGTCCTTCGGCAGGGAAATCGTCACACGGCGTTCAAGCTTGCCGAGGTTCTCAACAACGTTAGCCATGGCTTCAATCGTCCTAAAATTATTCGAGCGAATCGGGTTTTCCTTGCCGTGCCTGCCTGCAGCATGAGGTGCGTCACGCGAAGTGAGCCACATATGTGAACCCTTACGTGAGCCACAAACCCACGCCGCGCCGGAGCGCCACGCCATCCCTGCACGCGCCGGATGGCTAGCGCAAGCAGCTCGGAGCACGGCTTTGGCCGGAAGAATCGACTATTCTAGCAAACAATTTTCCTCATACCGCCAGAACCCCACTGCGTACGTGAATACCCGCCGTGGCGCCCGCGCCCTTTCGGCGCAATGCGCGCGGATCGCCGCTATGCCGGCGCGCGTATCCACCGCCGGCCCGCCATCCTGTAATCTCCGATTGAAGGTGCGCCGCGCTCGCGGCCCCATTCTTCATACCAATCACGCCTTCCGGAGACACCATGCCGCAACACCCGTCCGCGCCTGTCGTCGTCATCGCGCCCGATTCGTTCAAAGGCTCGCTTTCTGCCGAGCAGGTCGCGGACGCGATCGCCACCGGCATCCGCCGCGCCCGCCCCGATGCGGTCGTGCGCTGCTGCCCGATGGCCGATGGCGGCGAAGGCACGCTCGACGCGATGCTGGCCGGCGGCGGCACGCGGCGCACGTTGCGGGTGGCCGGCGCATCGCTCGCGGCGCGCGACGCGTCGGTCGGCGTGATCGACGAACGCACGGCGATCGTCGAGACGGCGGAGATCGTCGGCATCACGGACGCGATCGGCATGAGCGTGCCGGTCGATGCGCGCAGCACGCGCGGGATGGGCGAAGCGATCCGCACGCTGCTCGATGAAGGCGTGCGCCGGTTCTTCGTGGCGCTCGGCGGCAGCAGCACCAACGACGCGGGCGCCGGCCTGCTCGCGGGGCTCGGCCTGCAATGCTTCGATGCGGGCGGTCAGCCGGTCGAACCGGTGCCGGCGCGGCTCGCCGATATCGCGCGGATCGATGCGTCGGCGCTCGATCCGCGGCTGAAGGAAGCCGAATTCATCGGGATGTCCGATGTCGACAATCCGCTGACGGGCGCGCACGGCGCGACCGCCGTGTTCGGCCCGCAAAAGGGCGTGGCGCCCGCGCAGGTCGCGATGCTCGACGCGGCGCTCGGCCACTTCGCCGACCTGCTCGAGCAGGCGCTCGACCGCCGCTGCCGCGACGCGGCCGGCGCCGGCGCGGCCGGTGGCCTCGGTTTCGCGCTGCACATGCTCGGCGCGCGGTTCGAAGCCGGCGCGGAAGTCGTCGCGCGCCAGATCGGCCTCGATGCGGCGCTCGCCGGCGCCGACTGGCTGATCACCGGCGAAGGCCGCTCCGACGTGCAGACGCTGCACGGCAAGGCGCCGTTCATCGCGTGCCGCCACGCGCGGGCCGCGGGCGTGCCGGCGTCGCTGCTGTCGGGCGCGATCGATCCGGCCGCGCTGACGCGGCTGTCCGAGCATTTCAGCGGGTGCTTTTCGCCGGCGCCGGGGCCGATCACGCTCGACGTGGCGATCCGCGACGCGGCGAATCTGCTCGCCAACGAAGCCGAACAGTTGACACGGCTGAAGTACGGCGCACACTGACCGTTGACCCGGGCGCGCGATACAGGAACAATCGGGCCCGCCCATTTTCTTCAGGATTCGACATGAAAGGCCGCCGCCAAGCCGGGCTCGATCAGTTTCTGACCTATCGCCTCCATGCACTCACGAAGCGATCCGATCGCGGCATCGCCGACGTGTATCGGCACAAGCTCGACATTTCGCTGCCCGAAGCGCGCGTGATCGCCGCAGTCGGCGCGTTCGGGCCGTTTTCGATCATGGAGCTCGCGCGGCACACCAACCTCGACAAGAGTCAGGCGAGCCGCGCGGCGGAGGCGCTGCTGCGCAAGGGGCTGCTCGAACGCAGCGCAAGCGACGAAGACGGGCGGATCGTGCTGATCGCGCTGACCGTCGACGGCCGCGCGCTGTATCGGAAGATCATGCCGATCGTGCGCAAGTGGAACGAAGGCTTGCTCGCGTGCCTGTCGGACAGCGAGCGCCAGACGTTCGAGCGCTTGCTCGACAAGGTCGTCACGCATGCGGCCGAGCGCGACGACTGAAACGGGCGGGTACTCACGCGATCGATTTTCACGCGCGTGTAGTCGGCCTGCGGCGGGCTGACTTCGGATTGCGATCAACTGCCTTCCCGGCTGTTCGAGTGAATCCGCTTGTCGCCGAGTTGCATAGCCGGCTTGGCTCTTCGAAAACCCCGAAGCACTGATCGATTTCCCGAACCGCATCGACACGCTTCGGCGCCCGTTCGTTCGCGGCGCCCTCGCCCGCTATAGCCCGCTGTTCGCCGCACGCTGGCGCAGCAAGCCGAGTACCGCGTCGCAATAAGGCGTCGGCACGCCGAGCCTGCGCCCCAGCTCCGGGAACACACCGAGGATCGGCCCGATCTCCAGCGATCGCCCGGCCTCGAAATCCTGCAGCATCGACGTCTTGAAGGCGCCGAGCTTGCGCGTGACGGCAATCCGCTCGGGCGCGCTCATCCCCGTATCGAGGCCGAGTGTCGCGCCGATCGCGGCCGCCTCCTCCATCATCCGCAGCGCGAGCGTCTGGGTGTATGGATCGTCGAGCAACTGCTCGGCCGTCGAGCCCGTCAGCGCGCTGAGCGGATTCATGTTCATGTTGCCCCACAGCTTCGCCCAGATTTCGGTACGGATCGCCGGGGTCGACTCGACGTCGAAGCCGCCCGCGGCGAGCGCGGTGGCCAAGCGCGCCGCCGCTGCGTCGAGGCGCCGGTCCGGCGCGCCGACGAGCAGGCGGTTGCCGCGCCCGCGACGCACGACACCGGGCGCGTCGGTGCTCGACGACAGGTGCACGACGCAGCCGATCGCCTGCGCGGGTGGCAGCACGGCCGAAACAGCGCCGGCCGGGTCGATCGCGTCGAGCGGCACGCCGTCGACCGACCCGGCGAGACCGTGCGTGAACCACCACGGCAGCCCGTTCATCGCCGCGACGATCACCGTATCGGGCCCGACCAGCGGCGCGATGCGCGCCGCCAACGCCGGCAACGCCTGGGCCTTCAGCGCGATCACCACGTAGTCCTGCACGCCCAGCACGGCCGCATCGTCGCTCGCCCGCACCGGGACGGACGACACGACGCCGGTTTCGTCGATCACGCGCACGCCGTGCGCGTTCAACGCATCGAGCGTCGCGCCGCGCGCATAGGCGCTCACGGTCATGCCGGCTTTCGACAACGCCATCGCGAGCAAGCCGCCGATCGCGCCGACACCGACCACCGCTGCGCGCACAATCCCTGAATTCGTGTCGTTCATGAGGGGAATCCGTCTGCTGGAAGAAGACGAGCATAACGCTCGGTGGTTGTGGGTACAACGATTTGTCGAAGCGCGGTTGCGGCGAAATGGCGGGAACGGTTCGACGCGGCGTGCTGCCGGAAGCTGCTTCGTCTCCCGTCGGGGCGTGGTGGCATGCGGGCGCTTCGACGTCGCAGACGCGGCGCCCTGCCCTGTGATCGTGCAGCGGCCCTGCCGGACGGGCGGGCCGCGTCGTTCGGTTCGTCACGCGCGCTGACCCACGATACACCGCCGCGATGCCTCGGCCCTTGCGCGATCCGCGCGGATGGGGTCTCCTGTGCGTTTAACCCTGCCTGGCTCAGCCGCTCTTCAGATGAACTCGTCCCCGCGCGACCCCGACAGCAACGACAAAGCGCGCCGCCAGCCGTCGAAGCTGGTTTTGAATATCGTCGCCGTACTGGTCGGCCTGATCACGTTCGCGATCGGCGCAGGATGGTTGATCTACAACTGGTTCGTCGATCGCGAAGCGCAGTATTTCGCGATTCCGCTGGTGTTCTCGGTGCCAGTGATCGTGGCGGTCGCGGTGCGCAGCTTCTGGGATTAGGCGGGCGCGGGGCGGGGATGCGGCGTGGGAATGAAAAAAGCGCTGCGGTCAGAAGACCGGCAGCGCTTTTCTGAGGCGCTCCCCAAGAGAGGAGCGCGTCGGACGTGTGGTGCGTGAGGCCGGACTCGAACCGGCACACCCTTGCGGGCGTCAGGACCTAAACCTGGTGCGTCTACCAATTTCGCCACTCACGCGCATTTCTGTCGCCCTGACCGCGCGGCACGCAAACATGCGTCTCGCACGCAGCCACGGATCCCGCGCCGGCTCGGAAACCGGCACGCCCGATCAGGCGAGCGCGAGATTCTACCCGATCTCCGCCGCGTTGTGTTGCCCGGCCGGCGCCTGCCGGACAGCGGTGCTAGAATGCCGCGCTCGACGTGTCGTCCAAGCGCCGCCGCGCGCATCCCCGAACCTGCCTCCGCCACGATCCCACCCGTGAATTTCGACGACTACTGCCAGCACAAGGCCGCCCCCGCGGGCTCCAGCGTCTACTACGCGCTGCGCCAGGCGCCGCGCGCCACCGAGCCGCGCCTCACCGCCCTGTTCGCGCTGCGCCGCGAACTCGAGGAAACCGTCAAGGAAATCAGCGACCCGACCGTAGGGCACACGAAGCTCGCGTGGTGGCACAAGGAACTCGCAGCGCTCGCCGCCGGCGCGCCGACGCATCCGGTCACGAAGTCGCTCGCGCAGCATCATCCGACGATCGCCGCCGAAGCCGATGCGCTGCGCACGCTCGTGAACGGTTTCGGAATGGACCTCGAACAGGCGCGCTATCTCGACTTCGCCAATCTGCAGCGCTACATCGCGCAGGTCGGCGGCGCGTTTGCTTCGCTGGTCGCGCGCGCGAGCGCCACGAATCCAGCCGACCCGCAATCGTGGGCCGCGGACGCCGGCCACGCACTGATGCTCGCGCAGTTCGTGCAGGAACTCGGCAACGATGCGCGCCATGGCCGCATTTATCTGCCGATCGACGAGCTGCAACGCTACAACGTGACCGCGGCCGATCTGCTCAATCGTCGCTACAGCCCCGCCTTCACCGAGCTGCTGCAGTTTCAGACCAGCCGCGCACGCGCAGCGCTCACCGCCGCCGACGCGGCGATCCCCGCAGCGGAACGCCGCGCGCAGCGCACGCTGCGCGCGCAGATCGCGCTGGCCGGCGCACTGCTCGACGAAATCGAACGCGACGGCTACCAGGTGCTGCATCAGCGCATCGCGCTGACGCCGATCCGCAAGCTGTGGATCGCGTGGCGCGCGGCGCGCCGCCACTGAGCCGCCCGCCTTACACCTTCAGCAGCGGCAGCGTGTCGAAGCGTGCCTGCAGCACGCGCGTCGCATCGAGTCCCCACCACGGTCCGAGCACGGTCGCGTAAAGCTGCCGGAAGTCGACCGCGACCGGCAGGTTGCCATTGCCGTCGAGCCGCGCGAGCGCCGGCGGCGCCCCATACAGCCCGCCCGCCACGCGGCCGCCCATCACGAAATGCGGCGCGGCCGTGCCGTGATCGGTGCCGTTGCTCTGGTTCTCGCGCACGCGCCGCCCGAATTCCGCATACGTCATCACGAGCGTCTGGTTCCAGCGTCCGAGCTCGAGCAACGCGCCGCGCATCGCGCTCATCCCTTGCGCGAACTGCTTGAGCAGCGCAGCGTGCTGCCCCGGCTGGTTCTGATGCGTATCGAAGCCATTCAGCGTCAGGCGCAACACCGCGACGCCATCCTGCGCGCCCGGCCCCGATGCCTCGCACGCGGCCAGCACCTGCATCGCGGTCTTCACCGACGTGCCGAACGCACCGGCCGGAAACGCGGTCCGGAACTCGCGCATCCCGCCGCGCGGGCGCAGCCGGTCGGCGGCCTTCACGATGTCGTTCTCGACGTCGATGATGTGCGCGAGCGCCGGGTTCTGTTCGCGCAGCGACGACGGCTCGGCAAGCCGCGCTGCACGGATGAACTGCGCGGGATTGACGAGCGCGATCGCACGCGCGCCGTTCGCGAGCGGCCCCATCTCCGCGCTGCCGAGCACGACGCCGTCGGCCGCGAACCCGGGCGGCACCGGCGCCTGCGCGAAGGTACGGGTGAGCCAGCCCTCGCGCAGATACTGGTCGGCGCGCGATGCGGTATCCCAGATCTCGATCGAGCGGAAATGCGACAGGTTCGGCTGCGGATAACCGACGCCCTGCACGATGGCGAGCTGCCCGTCGTGCCACAGCGGCATCAGCGGCGCGAGCGCAGGATGCAGCCCCGTCTGCGCATCGAGCTGCAGCGCCTGATCGCGCTTGACGCCGATGCTGCGACGAAACTGGTAGTAGCGCGGGTCCGCGTACGGCACCACCGTGTTCAGCCCGTCGTTGCCACCCTTCAGCTCGACGAGGATCAACACGTTCGCATACGCGCCCTGCCGCCCCGGCGCGGCCGCAGCCAGCGCAGGCACTTGCCACAGCGACACGCCGGCCGCAGCCGCGGCGCCGGTCAGCGTCAGAAAATCACGTCGGTTCATCGCACGTCCTTTTGCTCGCCGTCGCGCATTCTGGACGCGCCGGCGTTGCACTTCATCGTCGGTTGAATCATTTCAGTTGGTAGGCCGGGTCCATCAGCAGCGCCTCGAGATACGCGCTACCGGTCGAGTCCGTGTCGATCGCAGCGACCGGTGAAAGCTGCAGCACCGCGTGCTGCAACTGCAGTTCGGTCGACAGCCCGGCGATCGCCTGCGGTCGCGCACGAAACTGCGCGAGCCAGCGTTCGAGGTCGAACCGCAAGCCGCCGCGCGCGGGCTTCGCCGACGCCGCACGCATCCCGCCGGCGGCAGACGCCGCATCGATCGGCTGCAGCGCATGGGCGGGCGCCGCCGATGCCTGCGCGATCGCGTGCGCCGCCGCGTGCATGCCGGCCGTCTCCGTCGCACGAAACAGCTGCTCGACGAACTGCTTGCGCGCGAGCAGCGTGGTGCTGTTGATCCACGCCGCGCCACCGGGCCAGCCCTTCACGTTGGGCGGATAGAACAGGTTCTGACCGAGCGTGCGCACGGTGTTGGCAAGCATCTGCGGGTCGCCGTACGCGACGTCGAACAGCCGCACCGTCCCGACGACGAACTCGACCGGCGACTTCACGAGCACGCCACGATTGCGCGGATCCCAGAACGCATCGGTCGACCATAGCGCGGCGAGCGCCGCACGGATCTCGTAGCCGCTCGCGCGAAACCGTTCGGCCACGCCGTCGAGCGCGGCCGCATCGGGCGTATCGGATACGAACTCGCGCCACAGCTTGCCCGCGATGAAGCGCGCGGTGCCAGGACGCGCCAGCAGGATGTCGAGAAACGCGTCGCCGTCGAACGCGCCGGTCTCGCCGAGGATCGTCTTCTCGCCCGTATCGTGCCAGTCCGGCCGCACCACGAAGCCGAGCGTATCGGGATCGACGCTCCAGCCGGTCAGCGCACGCGCGGCTTCGGTCACGTCGTGCTGCGTGTAGCGGCCTTCGCCGAGCGTGAACAGCTCCATCACCTCGCGCGCGAAATTCTCGTTCGGGCGCCCCTTGCGGTTGCTCACGCCGTCGAGATACTGCAGCATCGCCGGGTCCTTCGCGACCGCATGCAGCAGCGTGCCGAAATTGCCGAGCGCCTCGCGGCGAAACAGCGCATTCTGCGCGGCCATCGTCTGCGGATACGGGACCTTGTCCTGCCCCGACGTGAAGTGGCCGTGCCAGAACAGCGTCATGCGTTCGGTGAGCGGCGACGGCGTCGCGACCATCTCGTTGACCCACGCCGCGCGCAGCGCATCGTAGCGGCGGTTGCGTTCGCGCTGCTCGTCACGCCGCAGCTCGGGCGTCAACGCCTGACGCTGCGCGCGGGTTGGCGGCGGCTCGGCGAGCCAGTCGGGCCAGGTCGTCACGGGGTCGCGGCGCACGTTGCCGAGCGTGTCGGCGACGGCTTGCGCGCGCGTCATGCCGACGAGGCGTGCGACGTCGGCGGGTGCGGGGGAAAAGCCGGTACGGCTCAAGAAGAACAGCGCATCGTCGGCGTCGAGCGGCGCCTGCATCGCAGGCGATGTCGGTGCGGCAGCGTTCGCTTTCATCGTCGGGGGCTCCCGGAGCGCACCGGCGGTGCGGATGCCGGTACAACGGCAGCACCGACGCGCACGTTGACGGGGAAATTGCTACGGAATCTTTCCGTGACCGCGCAACGCATGCGCGGATCAGCGCTTGTACAACTCGCGGACGGCGTCCTCGATGTGCTGGCGCAACAGGTGGCGCTCCTCGGGCGTCATGTGCCCGTCGCGGCGGCGCTGTTCGAGATCGGGAGGCACGGCGGAACGGCCGGCGGAATCGGCCGCGTGGTCGGACTGCGTCGCTTTGCCCCGCGACAGCTTGCGCGACGATGCGCCCTGCTCGGGGCGCTGCGCATACGCGACGTTCGACGCATATGGACCGGCGAGCGCGATCGTCAGCATCAGTGCAATCCGGGCAGATCGCATGACCGTCCTCGCTTCTTTGGTCGATTTGTTCGCTTCGTCACGCGGCAACCGGTTACCTCTGGTACTTGAAAAACCCTGCGAATTCGGGCGTACAAAGATGAAAGATGGAGTGCAGGGGAGTATCTACCGAATTTCGGCTTCGAGTAAAGGAATCTCTATAGCCTGCCTTTACTCCGTGCGACACTACGGGTAAATTTTGTAACCGACTGTAACGCGCGAAAATACGCAAGCGTGCGTCATTTCCCATTCGCGATAAGATGCCGCTCATGGAAACGAAAAACCCCTCCAAGATTCTCGTCGTCGACGACGACCCGCGCCTGCGCGATCTGCTGCGCCGCTATCTCGGCGAGCAGGGTTTCAACGTATACGTCGCCGAGAACGCGACGGCGATGAACAAGCTCTGGGTGCGCGAGCGTTTCGATCTGCTCGTGCTCGACCTGATGCTGCCCGGCGAAGACGGCCTGTCGATCTGCCGCCGGCTGCGCGGCAGCAACGACCGCACGCCGATCATCATGCTCACCGCGAAGGGCGAAGACGTCGATCGCATCGTCGGGCTCGAGATGGGCGCCGACGATTACCTGCCGAAGCCGTTCAACCCGCGCGAACTCGTCGCGCGCATTCACGCGGTGCTGCGCCGTCAGGCGCCGGCCGAGTTGCCGGGCGCGCCGTCGGAAACCACCGAGGTGTTCGAGTTCGGCGAGTTCTCGCTGAACCTCGCGACGCGCACGCTGACGAAGTCCGGCCAGGAGATCCCGCTCACGACCGGCGAGTTCTCGGTGCTGAAGGTGTTCGCGCGCCATCCGCGCCAGCCGCTGTCGCGCGAGAAGCTGATGGAACTCGCGCGCGGCCGTGAATACGAAGTCTTCGATCGCAGCCTCGACGTGCAGATCTCGCGCCTGCGCAAGCTGATCGAGCCGGACCCGGGCAGCCCGCGTTTCATCCAGACCGTCTGGGGCCTCGGCTACGTGTTCATCCCCGACGGCGCGGCCTGATCGCCTTTCTTCCGGTTTCGCCCCGCCTACGGCCCGTCCCATGCGTATCGACCGGCGCCTCCTGCAGCTCGCGTTCGGCGGGCTGTTCTGGCGCACCTTCCTGCTGATCGCGCTGCTGATCTCGGTCAGCCTCGCCGCGTGGTTCCAGAGCTTTCGCGTGATCGAGCGGGAGCCGCGCGCGCAGCGCGTCGCGCTCCAGCTCGTCGCGGTCGTGAAGCTCACGCGCACCGCCCTGCTCTATTCCGATCCCGACTTGCGGCGTGCGCTGCTGCAGGACCTCGAGAGCAACGAGGGCGTGCGCGTCTATCCGCGCGAAAAGACCGACAAGTTCAAGCTGCAGCCCGACGAATCGCTGAACCGGCTGATCGAACACGACATCCGTAGCCGCCTCGGCGACGACACCGTGATCGCGCAGTCGGTCAACGACATTCCCGGCGTGTGGATCAGCTTCAAGATCGACGACGACGACTACTGGGTCGCACTCGATCGCGATCAGCTCGACAACGTGACCGGCCTGCAGTGGGCCGGCTGGGGCCTGTTCGCGCTGGCGCTGTCGCTGTTCGGCTCGGCCTTCATCACGAGCCTCGTGAACCGGCCGTTCTCGCGGCTCGCGCTCGCCGCGCGTCAGGTCGGCTCGGGCCAGGCGCCGGAGCCGCTGCCCGAGCGCGGGATGGGCGTCGCGGCCGACACGAACCGCAGCTTCAACCAGATGGTGCGCGACCTCGAACAGCTCGAGGCAGACCGCGCGCTGATGCTCGCGGGCATCTCGCACGACCTGCGCACGCCGCTCGCGCGGCTGCGGCTCGAAACCGAGATGAGCCCGTCCGATCAGGCGACCAAGGACGCGATGGTCGACGACATCGAGCAGATGGACCGCATCATCGCGGCCTTCATCGACTATGCGCGCCCGGCCCAGCGCAAGCCGGAGCCGGTGGACCTGTCGTCGATCGCGCACGAGGTCGCCGCGCGCGTGTCGAACGAAGACGGCGTCCAGATCCGCACGCGGCTCGCGCCGAGCGCCGTGATCGAAGCCGACGAAACCGACATGCGCCGCGTGATCGGCAACCTCGTCGAGAACGCGCGTAAATACGGCCAGAGCCGCGACGACGGCATCTCGCGTATCACGCTGGAGACGCGCGTCACGCACGCGCGCGTCGAGCTGTCGGTGAGCGACGAAGGCCCGGGCATCCCGGAAGACCAGCTGCCGCTCGTGATGCGGCCGTTCTACCGCGTCGACACCGCACGCACCAAGGCGGACGGCACGGGCCTCGGGATGGCGATCGTGCTGCGCCTGGTCGGCCGCTATCGCGGCGCGCTGCGGCTGCGCAACCGCAGCCCCGAGACCGGCCTCGAGGTCTCGCTCGAATTCCCCGCCGCCGGCAAGGCGCGCGCGACCGCATGACGCGTGTACGCACGTTTCGTGCGCGCCGCACTATCGCCGCAGTTGAAAAAAACTATGGCGTGTGTTAGTCAAAATCTATTGAATGGCTTTATTAATAGTGCTATAGTTTGCCCTATGCTGTCACAACGACGTTGCAGCACCGAGGTAGCTTGACTCAGTCTTCTTCCCAACACATACAGGAGTATCCGCATGAAAACCGTGGGCGATAAACTCGAAGCTTTCACCGTCGTAGCCGCGAAGCCGGGCTTCAACAATCATGAGGAAAACGGCCAGTCGGCGTTCGAAACCGTCACCGAAACGTCGTTCCCGGGCAAGTGGAAGATCATCTACTTCTATCCGAAGGACTTCACGTTCGTGTGCCCGACGGAAATCGTCGAATTCGCGAAGCTGGCGAAGCAGTTCGAAGAACGCGACGCCGTGCTGCTCGGCGGCAGCTCGGACAACGAATTCGTCAAGCTCGCATGGCGCCGTGAGCACAAGGATCTCGACAAGCTGAACCACTACTCGTTCGGCGACGTCAAGGGCGAACTGATCGACCAGCTCGGCGTGCGCGACAAGGAAGCCGGCGTCGCACTGCGTGCCACGTTCATCGTCGATCCGGACAACACGATCCAGCACGTCTCGGTGAACAACCTGAACGTCGGCCGCAGCCCGGAAGAAGTCCTGCGCATTCTGGACGGCCTGCAAACGGACGAACTGTGCCCGTGCAACCGCGCAGTCGGCGGCGCAACGCTGTAAAGCGCATCGATGCTCGAAGCCCGCGGCGCACGTGCTGCCTGCGGGCTTTTTTAACGGCCAACCCATAGGAGATGTCAATGGAATTCATCGACTCGATTAAGGCACGCATCCCCGACTACGCGAAGGACATTCGCCTGAACCTCGACGGCACGATCTCGCGCTCGTCGCTGGAAGGCAACGATGCGGTCGGCGTCGCGCTGGCGGCGGCGTTCGCGGCGAAGAGCACGGTGCTCGTCAAGACGATCCGCGAAGCCGGCGTGCTGTCGCCCGAAGAGACGAACGCGGCGCTGACCGCGGCCGCGCTGATGGGGATGAACAACACCTGGTATCCGTATGTCGAGATGGCCGACGACGCCGACCTGAAGACGCAGCGCGCCGAGCTGCGGATGGGCGCGTATGCGTCGCACGGCGGCGTCGACAAGCGGCGCTTCGAGATGTATGCGCTCGCCGCGTCGATCGTCGGCAAGTGCCACTTCTGCGTGCAGTCGCACTATGCGCTGCTGAAGAACGAGCAAGGCATGACGACGACGCAGCTGCGCGACGTCGGCCGCATCGCGTCGGTGATCAACGCCGCCGCGCAGGTGATCGCCGCCGAAGGCGCATAAGCGCGCGGGCCGCAGCGGCCCGACCCGCAAAACGACAAATGCCACGCATCAGCGTGGCATTTGTCATTCGGGCGGCACACGCTGCACGCCGCACGCCGGATCGAACCGGCCTGCGACGCGCACGCGCAACCGCTACTTCACCAGCAGCGCGGCCGCCTGCGCCTCGATGCCGTCGCCGCGGCCGAGATAGCCGAGCTTCTCGTTGGTCTTCGCCTTCACGTTCACACGTTCGAGCGGCAAGCCGAGGTCGGCCGCGATGTTCGCGCGCATGCCGTCGATGTGCGGCGCGAGCTTCGGCGCCTGCGCGATCACGGTGCTGTCGACGTTCTGGATCGTGAAGCCGGCCGCCTTCACGCGCGCCGCGCATTCGCGCAGCAGCACGCGGCTGTCCGCGCCCTTGAAGGCGGCGTCGGTGTCGGAGAAATGGCGGCCGATGTCGCCGAGCGCCGCCGCGCCGAACAGCGCGTCGGTGATCGCGTGCAGCAGCACGTCCGCATCCGAGTGGCCGAGCAGCCCGCGCTCGTACGGAATCGTCACGCCGCCGATGATGAGCGGGCGCCCCGAGACGAGCTGATGCACGTCGTAGCCTTGTCCGATTCTGAAATCCATGCGTGTTCCGGTTGAGATGAAGTGAAAGTCAGGAGGCGTGCGCGGGAGCCGCGAGAATCGCTTCCGCGAGCGCGAAGTCTTCCGGGTACGTGACCTTGAAGTTGCGCAGGCTGCCCTGCACGACGCGCGGCGTATGGCCCGCCCATTCGATCGCGCTCGCCTCGTCGGTCAGGTCGTGCCCTTCGCGCTGCGCGCGCAGGATGGCGTCGCGCAGCATGCCGATGCGAAACATCTGCGGCGTCTGCGCCTGCCACAGCGCGTCGCGCGACTCGGTGCGCGCGATCGCGTCGCCGCCCGTCGGCACGCGCTTGAGCGTATCGGCGACCGGCAGCGCGAGGATGCCGCCCACCGGATCGTCCTTCAGCGTCGCGACCAGCGTGCGGATCAGCGTCGGCGTGATGCCGGGGCGCGCGGCGTCATGCACGAGCACCCAGTCCTGGTCGGTCGCGCCGAACTCGGCGAGCCCGAGCAGCCCGTTGAGTACCGACGCCTGACGCGAGCCGCCGCCGCAGCGGCGCACCGCGAAGCGCAGGCCCGCGAAGCGGCGTGCGTCGAAATGGGTATCGTCGGGCGCGAGCACGACGAGCGTCTGGGCGAACTCGCTGCAGGCGTCGAACGCGGCGAGCGTGTAATGGAGAAGCGCGCGACCGGCCAGCGTGCGGTATTGCTTCGGCACGGCCGAACCGGAGCGGCTGCCCGTGCCGGCGCAGGGAATCAGGGCAAAAAGTCGGGGTGTCACGAACGGAGAACGCCGGAAAGGTGAAATCGAGAAGCGGATTTTATAATAGGTCTTTCGTCTCGACCGGCGCACCGCGCTGCGCCCGTGCCCGCCACCCCTGCCGTCCCTATGCCAGACACCGCTACCAACCCGTTCGCCTCGCCCGTCGCCCGCGTCAAACCGGGCCAGCGCTTCATCTTCGACGGCGCGCACGGCTCCGCAGACGCACTCGCCATCGCCCGCTATCTTGCCGAGAACCGCGACGCGGTCCCGCTCCTCGCGGTGATCTGCGCGAATGCAGTCGACGCACAGCGGCTGTCGCAGGAGCTGCGCTACTTCTCGCCGGATGCGCGCGTACGCCTGCTGCCGGACTGGGAGACGCTGCCGTACGACACGTTCTCGCCGCACCAGGATCTCGTCTCCGAGCGGCTCGCGACGCTGCACGACCTCGGCGAGGGCCGCTGCGACATCCTGCTGGTGCCCGCGACCACCGCGCTGTACCGGATGCCGCCCGCGTCGTTCATGGCCGCCTACACGTTCGCGTTCGCGCAGGGCGAGCGGCTCGACGAGGCGAAGCTGAAAGCGCAGCTGACGCTCGCCGGCTACGAGCACGTGAGCCAGGTCGTGCGGCCCGGCGAATACTGCGTGCGCGGCTCGCTGATCGACCTGTATCCGATGGGCTCGCCGCTGCCGTACCGGATCGACCTGTTCGACGATCAGGTCGACTCGATCCGCGCGTTCGATCCCGATACGCAGCGCAGCCTGTACCCGGTGCGCGACGTGCGCCTGCTGCCCGGCCGCGAATTTCCGTTCGACGAGGCCGCACGCACGGCGTTTCGCAGCCGCTGGCGCGAGACCTTCGAAGGCGATCCGAGCCGCGCGCCGATCTACAAGGACATCGGCAACGGCGTCCCGTCGGCCGGCATCGAGTATTACCTGCCGCTGTTCTTCGACGAGACGGCCACGCTGTTTCATTACCTGCCGCAAGACGCGCATCTGGTGTTCACCGGCGACCTCGAGGCGTCGATCCGCCGCTTCACCGCCGATACGAAGCAACGCCACGCGTTCCTCGCGCACGATCGCGAACGGCCGATCCTCGAGCCGCAGCGGCTGTTCCTGTCGGACGAGGATTTCTTCGCGTTCGCAAAACCGTTCGCGCGCGTCGTGCTGCCCGCGCAGCCGGCCGGCGGCTGGGCGACGGCGCTGCCCGAGCTGACGGTCGACCGCCATGCCGACGATCCGCTCGCCGCGCTGCGCACGTTCGTCGAGTCGTCGGGCAAGCGCGTGCTGCTGACGGTCGAATCGGCCGGCCGCCGCGAAACGATCCTGCAACTGCTCGCCGAGCATCGGCTGCGCCCCACGTCGAACGACCACTTCGCGGGCTGGCTCGACAGCGACGCGCCGTTCGCGCTCGGCGTCGCGCCGCTCGCCAGCGGCTTCGCGGTGCCGGCCGAAGGCTACGCGATCGTCACCGAAACCGAGCTGTACGGCGCGCTCGGCCGCCGCGCGGGGCGCCGGCGCCAGGAACAGGCGAGCAACGTCGACGCGATGGTGCGCGACCTGTCGGAGCTGAAGGTCGGCGATCCGGTCGTCCATGCGCAACACGGGATCGGCCGCTACATGGGCCTCGTGTCGATGGATCTCGGCGAAGGCGAGACGGAATTCCTGCATCTCGAATACGCGGGCGACAGCAAGCTCTACGTGCCGGTCGCGCAACTGCACGTGATCTCGCGCTACAGCGGCGCCGATCCCGACAGCGCACCGCTGCACGCGCTCGGTTCGGGCCAGTGGGAACGCGCGAAGCGCAAGGCCGCGCAGCAGATCCGCGACACGGCCGCCGAGCTGCTGAACCTGTACGCGCGCCGCGCCGCGCGCGAAGGCCACGCGTTCGCGCTCGATCCGCGCGACTACGTGAAGTTCGCGGAGAGCTTCGGTTTCGAGGAAACGCCCGACCAGGCCGCCGCGATCGCCGCCGTGATCGGCGACATGACGAGCGGCAAGCCGATGGACCGCCTCGTGTGCGGCGACGTCGGCTTCGGCAAGACCGAGGTCGCGCTGCGCGCGGCGTTCATCGCGGTGATGGGCGGCAAGCAGGTCGCGCTGCTGTCGCCGACCACGCTGCTCGCCGAGCAGCACACGCAGACCTTCGCCGACCGCTTCGCCGACTGGCCGGTGCGCATCGTCGAGCTGTCGCGCTTCAAGACCGCGAAGGAAGTCAATGCGGCGATCGCGCAGATCAACGAAGGCAGCGTCGACATCGTGATCGGCACGCACAAGCTGCTGTCGTCCGACGTGCAGTTCAAGCGCCTGGGCCTCGTGATCATCGACGAGGAGCATCGCTTCGGCGTACGTCAGAAGGAAGCGCTGAAGGCGCTGCGCGCGGAGGTCGACGTGCTGACGCTCACCGCGACGCCGATCCCGCGCACGCTCGGCATGGCGCTCGAAGGGCTGCGCGACTTCTCGGTGATCGCGACCGCGCCGCAGAAGCGGCTCGCGATCAAGACCTTCGTGCGGCGCGAGGAAGAAAGTGTGATCCGCGAGGCGATGCTGCGCGAACTGAAGCGCGGCGGCCAGGTGTACTTCCTGCACAACGAGGTCGAGACGATCGAGAACCGCAAGGCGATGCTCGAGGCGCTGGTGCCCGAGGCGCGCATCGTGATCGCGCACGGCCAGATGCACGAGCGCGAGCTCGAGCGCGTGATGCGCGATTTCGTCGCGCAGCGCGCGAACGTCCTGCTCTGCACGACGATCATCGAGACCGGCATCGACGTGCCGAGCGCGAACACGATCATCATGCACCGCGCCGACAAGTTCGGCCTCGCGCAGCTTCACCAGCTGCGCGGCCGCGTCGGCCGCTCGCACCACCAGGCTTATGCGTACCTGCTGGTGCACGATCCGCAGTCGCTGACCAAGCAGGCGCAGCGCCGGCTCGAGGCGATCCAGCAGATGGAGGAGCTCGGCTCGGGCTTCTATCTGGCGATGCACGACCTCGAGATCCGCGGCACCGGCGAGGTGCTCGGCGACAAGCAGTCGGGCGAGATCCACGAGATCGGCTTCCAGCTGTACACCGACATGCTGAACGACGCGGTGAAGGCGCTGAAGAACGGCAAGGAGCCGGACCTCACCGCCCCGCTCGCCGCGACGACCGAGATCAACCTGCATGCGCCCGCGATCCTGCCGGCCGACTACTGCGCGGACGTGCAGGAGCGTTTGTCGCTCTACAAGCGGCTGGCGAATTGCGAGCACGGCGATGCGATCGACGGCATCCAGGAAGAGCTGATCGACCGCTTCGGCAAGCTGCCGCCGCAGGCGCAGGCGCTCGTCGAAACGCACCGGCTGCGGCTCGCCGCGAAGCCGCTCGGCATCGTCAAGATCGACGCGAGCGAGGTCGCGATCGGGCTGCAGTTCGAGCCGAACCCGCCGATCGATCCGATGCGCATCATCGAGATGGTGCAGAAGCATCGGCACATCAAGCTCGCCGGGCAGGACAAGCTGCGCATCGAGACGCGCTCGCCGGATCTGGCGATCCGCGTGTCGACGATCAAGGAGACGCTGCGCGCACTCGCGCCGAGCGCCGCACGCTGAGCGGCGGCACGCACGCACCAGGCACCACGCACGCGATGCTGCGCCGCATCGCGTGCGGCAAAGGCGGCGCGACGCGTTTTTGAGTATGATTTTCCCATTCCTCAGACGGAGTTTTGCCATGTCCATCCTCGACGCGCCGGCACCTTCCGCCGCCGACCAACCCGACGCGTCGCTCGTCAGCCTGCCGTGGATCGAGCGGCTGGTGTCGATGGACACGACGAGCCGCGTGCCGAACCTCGGCCTGATCGAAACGGTGCGCGACGCGCTCGCCGCGAGCGGCATCGAGTCGACGCTCACGCACGACGCGCGCGACGGCTGGGCGAACCTGTTCGCCACGGTGCCCGCGCACGACGGCTCGACCGATGGTGGCATCGTGCTGTCGGGTCACACCGACGTCGTGCCGGTCGACGGCCAGCAGTGGGACAGCGACCCGTTCGCGCCGCAGCTGCGCGACGGCCGCCTGTACGGTCGCGGCACCTGCGACATGAAGGGCTTCATCGGCGCGGCGCTCGCGCTGCTGCCCGAGATGCAGGCAGCCAGGCTCGCGAAGCCGATCCACTTCGCGCTGTCCTACGACGAGGAAATCGGCTGCGCCGGCGCGCCGCTGCTGATCGCCGATCTGGTCAAGCGCGGCGTGAAGCCATCGGGCTGCATCGTCGGCGAGCCGACCAGCATGCGCCCGATCATCGCGCACAAGGGCATCAACGCATACCGTTGCTGCGTGCGCGGCCATGCGGCGCACTCGTCGCTGACGCCGAAGGGGCTGAACGCGATCGAGTACGCGGCGCGCCTGATCTGCCACATCCGCGACCTCGCGGAGCGCTTCCGCGCCGAAGGGCCGTTCGACGCGCTGTACGACGTGCCGTTCACGACCGCGCAGACGAGCACGATCCAGGGCGGCAACGCGATCAACACGGTGCCGGCCGAATGCCGGTTCGACTTCGAGTTCCGCAACCTGCCGACGCTCGACCCCGAGCAGATCTTCGCGCGCATCGAAGCGTATGCGCAGGAAACGCTGCTGCCGCAGATGCGCCGCGAGCATCCGAACGCGGCCATCGAGTTCTCGAAGATCGCCGCCGCGCCGGGCCTCGACGCGACCGAGCAGGCCGCGATCACGCAGCTCGTGCGCGCGCTCACGGCCGATCAGGACAAGCGCAAGGTCGCGTACGGCACCGAGGCCGGCCTGTTCGAACGCGCGGGCATTCCGAGCATCGTGTGCGGGCCCGGCAACATCGAGCAGGCGCACAAGCCGAACGAATACGTCGAGCTCGCACAGCTCGCCGCGTGCGAGCAGTTCCTGCGCAAATTCATCCGCAGCATGTCGGTCGACGCGCACTGACCGCCCGCGCCGGCCTGCGCACGCGGGCCGGCCCCACTCTCCCCATCCGCCACGTCATGTCGACTGAATCAACGGGCCCGGCCCACACGACGATCGACGGCGAGCCGATTCCGACGCTCGACGAAATCGCCGCGCAGCATTTCGCGTTGTCGCCCTGGGTCGCGCGCACGCCGGTATTCGAACGCGCCGATCTGCCGACGCTCGAAGGTACGCACGTCAACTTCAAGTTTGAGCTGCTACAGGCGAGCGGCAGCTTCAAGGCGCGCGGCGCGTTCACGCACGTGCTCGCGCTCGACGAAGCGCGCAAGAACGCCGGCGTCACCTGCGTGTCGGCCGGCAATCATGCGGCGGCCGTCGCATATGCGGCGATGCGGCTCGGCAGCAGCGCCAAGGTCGTGATGCCCCATACCGCGAGCCCGGCGCGCATCGCGCAGTGCCGCGCGTATCGCGCGGAAGTCGTGCTGGCCGGCAGCGCGTCGCAGGCATTCGACCTCGTGCGGCGCGTCGAGGCCGAGGAAGGCCGCTTCTTCATCCATCCGTTCAACGGCTATCGCACGATTCTCGGCACCGCGACGCTCGGCTACGAATGGGCAACGCAGACGCCCGACCTCGATGCGGTGATCGTGCCGATCGGCGGCGGCGGCCTCGCGGCCGGCATGGCCACCGCGTTGCGCCTCGCGAATCCGCGCGTGCACGTGTACGGTGTCGAACCCGAAGGCGCCGACGCGATGTGCCGCAGCTTCGCGGCGAACCACACGATCAAGATGGGCGCGATGCAGAGCATCGCCGATTCGCTGATGGCGCCGCACACCGAGGAATACAGCTATCAGCTGTGCCGGCGTCACGTCGACCGGATCGTCACCGTGTCGGACGACGCGCTGCGCGCGGCGATGCTGTTCCTGTTCTCGCATCTGAAGCTGGCGGTCGAGCCCGCGTGCGCGGCCGCGCTCGCGGGGCTGCTCGGCCCGCTGCGCGAAACGCTGCAGGGCAAGCGGGTCGGCGTGCTGCTGCCGGGCACGAACACCGATCCGGCCACGCTCGGCATGCATCTCGCGCACGCGCAGCTGCAGCGCTGAACCCGCTCGCGACGCTCAGGGTTATCCCCAGTTTTTGTTGACAGCCCTGTTGATAACCCGCCGCACCTCTCTGCAAGTGGTTGAGCGCGCAGCGTTTTACGTGCGCGCACGGGGCCGGACGCAAAATAGGCAGATGCGGCCGGCGAACGCGATCCATCGGCGCTTTGCGCGGCGCAACCCACCCTTCGTGATCCCGATCATCGCCGTCCGCTGCACCGCGGCGATCCGCCACGCGTAGCGCGGGCGATTCCTCACACGAACGATCGAACCATCGGCGTGCGTGTCGCGCCGGCATCCGGCATCCGGCATCCGGCATCCGGTCGCGCTCGGGTTCGCGATCGCCGTCGACGCGCGGCCGCACGCAAACGAAACGGGCGCCCGAAGGCGCCCGTTGCAGTCGACACGTCAGTGTTCCGCTTACTTGCTTTCGAACATGTCCATGATCTGCTGCTTCTCCTGCTGCGTGACGGGCGGCGGCGCGAGCCCCGCCGCACCGGCCGAGCCGAGTGCGTCGTTCGCGCTGATCGCGTTCTCGGCCGGGTTGATGTCGACGCTCGCCACGAAGCCGTTGCCCGGCGTGCGGTCGGCGTAATACAGCTCGCCGTCGATCGTCGTCAGCCCGTCGGGCATCGGCATCTGCTGCTCGGGCACGCCGTTCAGCGCGGTGCGCATGTAGTTCACCCAGATCGGCAACGCGAGCTGCGCGCCGAATTCGCGGCTGCCGAGGCTCTTCGGCTGATCGAAGCCCATCCACGCGACCGCGACGAGCGACTGTTGATAGCCGGCGAACCAGCCGTCCTTCGCATCGTTGGTCGTACCCGTCTTGCCCTGCAGGTCGCTGCGGCCGAGCGCGTTGGTGCCCGCGCCGGTGCCGGCCGTCGCGACCGAATGCAGCAGGCTGTTCATCACGTACGCGTTGCGGCCTTCGATCGTGCGCGGCGCCGTGCTGCCCGCGACCGCCGGCTGCGACTTCTGCAGCGGCTGGCCGCGCGCGTCGTCGACTTCGGCGATCAGATACGGATCGACCTTGTAGCCGCCGTTCGCGAACACGGCGTAGCCGGTCGCGAGCTGCAACGGCGTGACGAGCCCGGCGCCGAGCGCCATCGGCAGGTACGGCGGCGTCTTCGCCGGATCGAAGCCGAAGCGCTGCGTCACGTACTGCTGCGCGTACTGCGTGCCGATCGACGCGAGGATGCGGATCGACACGAGGTTCTTCGAGCGCTGCAGCGCAGTGCGCATCGACATCGGGCCGTCCGGCTGATCGTCGTCCTTCGGCTCCCACGCGGTGCCGCCCGGCACGCTCGGCGGGAAGTACAGCGGCGCATCGTTGATGATCGTCGCCGGCCCCATGCCCTTGTCGAGCGATGCCGAATAAATGAACGGCTTGAACGACGAGCCCGGCTGGCGCCACGCCTGCGTCACGTGGTTGAACTTGCTCTTGTTGAAGTCGAAGCCGCCGACCAGCGAACGGATCGCACCGTCCTGCGGCGCGATCGCGACGAGCGCGCCTTCGACCTGCGGCAGCTGCACGACCTGCCAGCCCGTCTTGCCGTCCTTCAGCACGCGCACGATCGAGCCCGGCTTGATCCGCAGCGTCGCGTTCGCGCGCGGGCTCAGCGCGGCGGACACGAAGCGCAGGCCGGCCGGCCCGATCGTCGTGGTCGCGCCGCCGACGAACTGCACGTCGACCGCATTCGGCGATGCCGACAGCACCACGGCCGATTGCAGATCGCCGTTGTCGGGGTGATCGGCGAGCGCGTCGTCGACCGCCTCGTCGCGATCGTCACCGGCGGCCGGCAGATTGATCGACCCTTCCGGCCCGCGATAGCCGTGGCGGCGCTCGTAGTCGAGAATGCCGCGCCGCACGGCCTGATAGGCCGCTTCCTGATCGGCCGCGTTGATCGTCGTGGTGACGGTCAGCCCGCGCGTATAGGTTTCATCCTTGTACTGCTCGTACATCATCTGCCGCACCATCTCGGCAACGTATTCGCCGTGCACCGCGTACTGGTTGCCCGGCGTGCGCACGTGGATCTCCTCCTTCACCGCCTGGTCGTACTGCGGCTGCGTGATGTAGCCGATTTCGAGCATGCGCTTGAGGATGTATTCCTGACGCACCTTCGCGCGCTTCGGATTGACGACCGGGTTGTACGCGGACGGCGCCTTCGGCAGCCCCGCGAGCATCGCCGCCTCGGCGAGCGTAATGTCCTTCAGGTCCTTGCCGAAGTACACGCGCGCGGCAGCCGCGAAACCGTACGAGCGCTGGCCCAGATAGATCTGGTTCATGTACAGCTCGAGGATCTGGTCCTTCGTCAGCGCGCGCTCGATCTTGTACGCGAGCAGCATCTCGTAGATCTTGCGCGTGTAGGTCTTCTCGCTCGACAGGAAGAAGTTGCGCGCGACCTGCATCGTGATCGTGCTCGCGCCCTGGCGCGCGCCGCCGTGCAGCAGGTCGGCCACGCCCGCGCGCAGGATGCCGAGGAAATCGACGCCGCCGTGTTCGTAGAAGCGGTAGTCCTCGATCGCGAGCACCGCCTTCTTCATCACGTCGGGAATGTCCTGGAAGCGCACGAGACTGCGGCGCTCCTCGCCGAACTCGCCGAGCAGCACGTGATCGGCGGAATACACGCGCAGCGGCACCTTCGGCTGGTAGTTGGTCAGCGCGTCGAGCGACGGCAGCTGCGGCGCCATCACGACGAGCGCATAGCCAACGATCAGCGCGCCGACGATCGCGAGCGTCGCGAACAGGCCGACGAACCACAGCGCGACGCGCGAGCCGAACGAGCGACGCCCGTCGCCGTCGCGGCCGCCGCCGCGGCGCGATGCGCGACGGGCGTCGTCGGGCTCGTCGTCATCGGGGTAATAGGCTCCCGACGGCGAACGGCGCAGCGAGTAGTGAGGTTCTTTCCGATCGGAGGAGGAAGACGGTCGTTTGATGATTGGCATGTCGGAATGGCGGGCGAACGTGGCGCCCTCGGACGCATGCGGATAGGCAAGCGGATGAATCAGAGTGGGTGCATCGTGGCACTGTCACGTCGACAGACCGCGTGGCGCAGCGATCCGTTCCCGCGACGTGACAGCGCATTTTAATGAAATCGACCGGTTGACTTCGCGATTTTTTGTAAAAATTCCCGCACTGCGGCGAATTGCGGAACGTATTCGCCGCAGGCTGCGCCTATCATGGTCGCGCAGCGCGCTGCGCGCCGCGCCGTTGCTTTCAATCGCGAAAGCATCGAATCGACGCGACCCGCAGCGCTTGAACTCGCGCACTTAAGCCGTATTTAAGCGGGCGGCGGTGTAATATCCGCCGGCTCACGCGGGTCGGAACCGATTCGCGACGGGCGTTGCCGCTCACGCGGCACCTTTCAAACCACGGAGGATTTCATGTCGCTTTTCGACTCTGTTTCGCGCACGATCAAGGGCCTGCTGAACGACGCGGCCGATTCGGTACAGGATCCGTCGCGCGACGCACGGCAGATCGTGCGGGAGCTCGACGACAGCATCGGCCGTGCCGAGAATTCGCTGATCGAAATCGAGGCACAGGTCGCGACCCAGCGCAGCAAGCGCGATGCGGCCGACGACAAGGTGAAGAAGTACGAGGACGGCGCGAAGCGCGCGCTGCAGGCCGGCGACGAAGCGCTCGCGCGCGAGGCGCTCGCCGCGCAGGCGAACGCGGAAGCCGAGCGCGACGCGCTCGCGGCCGAGCTGACCACGCTCGAACCATCGGTCGACAAGCTGAAGGGGCAGATCGCCGACATGCGGGCGCGCCGCAACGATCTGAACGCCCGCTCGAACATCCTGCAGGCGAAGCAGGAAATCGCGCAGGCGAAGGACGTCGCGGCGAGCGCACTGGGCGGCATCGGCGGCAAGAACCTGTCGGAAGACTTCCAGAAGCTCGAGGACAAGGTCGCGCTGCAGAATGCGCGCTCGGACGCACGCCTGAACTCGGCCGACACGTCGAGCGGCAAGGCGCTCGACGACAAGCTCGCCGCATTGAACAAGGGCCCGTCGGTCGAAGACCGCCTCGCAGCGCTGAAGAAGCAGCTCGACACGCCCGCGCAGTAACGGCACGCGCGCCGCGGGCCGAGCGTCCACGGCGCGCACCGATCCAGGAGGCGGGCAAGCATGCCCGGTTCGATCATGAAGAAATCCCTCGCCGCACTCGGCCTCTCGCTGATGCTGCTGTCGTCCGCCGCGTTTGCGGTCCCGTCGCTGCAACAGGTCGAGCAGTCGATCGCCCAGCGCGACTGGCAACGCGCCGACACGCAGTTGTCGCAAGTCATCGACGCCCATCCGAACAACGCGCACGCGCGCTATCTGTACGCGCAGGTGCTCGACCGCGAAGGCCGCGCGTCCGACGCGCTCGCCCAGCTGCAGCAGGCCAGGACGCTCGATCCGCAACTGCGCTTCACCGACGCGTCGCGCTTCGCGCAAACCGAAGCGCGCATCCGTGCGGATGCCGGACGTACGCGCGCAACTGCGCCTGCCGCGCCGCAAGCCGGCTCGTTGCAGCCCTCGGTCGCGCCGATCGCGCCGCCCGCGAAACACGGGCCGTCCGCCGGCATGTGGATCGTGCTGGGCCTGCTCGTCGCGATCATTGCGCTGGTGCTGCGCTGGACGCTGCGCCGCGCGCGCTCCGCGGGCGACAGCCGCGCCGACGACGAACGGCGCACGCAGCTGAAGCGCGCCACCGACGTGCTGAACGACATCCGTCCGCTGAAACTCGACGCGAAGCTGTCGACGGCGCCCGGCGCCGCCGCGCTCACCGGCGAGCTCGAAGGCATCGAAACCGATGCGCGCGCACTGGTCGAAGCGCTGTCGAGCGGCAAGAGCCCGGTGCCGCCCTATCGGATCGACGAACTCGAACAGCGGCATGCGAGCGTGAAGGCTCGCGTCGAAGGCCGTCCCGATCCGAGCGCGCCGCCGGCCGCGCCCGCGAACGGCAGCGGCTCCGTGTATGCGCAGGAAGCCGATCGCGTGACCGGCATGCAGGGCCAGCCGTATCAGCAACAACCATACCCGCAGCAACCGTACCCGCCCCAGCAGCCGCCCGTCGTGGTGCAGCAAGGCGGCGGTTTCGGCGGCGGCATGGGCGGGCTGCTGACCGGCGTGCTGCTCGGCGAAGCGATGTCCGGCGGACGCGAGCGCGTGGTCGAGCGCGAGGTGATCGTCGACGATCAGCGCCGCCGCCCCGACAACAACGATGCGGGCTTCGACCTCGGCCGCGGCGACAACACCGACTGGAGCGACGGCAACGGCGGCGGCGTCGATCTCGGCGGGAACGACGACGGCTGGACCGACGACAACAGCTGAGCGTTCCCGTCGACACCTCGCACGACGCCCGCCTGCGCGCCTTCCCGCATCGAAGTGCGCGCGCCCATCGATTTGTTAATCATCTCAAGATGGGCTACCGACAATGGGGCACGTTCGCTATCATGCGGCCATCGGCGTGCCTCCGATACCCCACCGATCAGACGCTTCGCAGCCCTGCGCGTCGCGGCACGCCTGTCCCCGCCCCAACCAGGAGAAAGCCGCTCATGAGCATAATCAAGGAATTCAAGGAGTTCGCCGTCAAAGGCAACGTGATGGATCTCGCCGTCGGCGTGATCATCGGCGGCGCGTTCTCGAAGATCGTCGACTCGGTCGTGAAGGACCTCATCATGCCGGTGATCGGCGTGCTGACCGGCGGTCTGGATTTCTCGAACAAATTCATTCTGCTCGGCACCATCCCGCCGTCGTTCAAGGGTAATCCCGATTCGTTCAAGGACCTGCAGGCCGCAGGCGTCGCCGCATTCGGCTACGGCTCGTTCATCACCGTGGCGATCAATTTCGTGATCCTTGCGTTCATCATTTTCCTGATGGTGAAATTCATCAACAAGCTGCGCAAGCCCGCCGAAGCCGCTCCGGCCGCGACGCCCGAAGACGTGCTGCTGCTGCGCGAGATCCGCGATTCGCTGAAGCAGCGCTGAGCGCCGCACCACGCCGGCTCACGCCGCGTCATGCCGTATCTGCCAGGCCCGCCACGTGCGGGCCTTTTTCATCGGCGCGGCACGCCTCGCACTTTTTTGTGACGCGCGAATGCACGCGCGCGAAAAGCAGGTCTATGATGGAGACTAAACGACAGTACGGGCGCCAAGACGCTGGCTGTGTCGATCATCGTGGCAAGCGGGTCGACGGGAGACATTGATCGTCGTACCTCACGAATGCAGCATTTTCGTGTGCTATAAAGGATCGACATGCGGCGTACATAGCCGGGAGTGGGTCGCATGAAAGTGCCGCATTTCTTGCAATTGTTTTTGAGGCGAGTGTTTATGTCCTTCCCGAAAAAACGTCGACGCGCGCAACAGGATGGCCACGAGTCGTTCCTCGCGGTATTGCGCCATTCGAAGCCGTTCGCGCAACTCGACACCAAGATTGCCCGCGCCCGTGCGCAGGACGAGCCCGTCCTCTATGCCCACGTGCTGCCCGGCCTCGACGTGCTCCTGTGCAGCGTGCGCGGCGCACACCCGCCCTATCCGGCCATTGCCGAGCTCCGCAAGCGCTGCATCGAATCGATCGCCAACGCACTCGAACAGCCGCTCGACGGTCTCGAGAACGGCGGCTATTGGTACGAGGCAAACGGCTTCGGCTTCCTCGTGTTCGCGAGCCGCGCCCGCACGCGCATCCTGCCCGAGTTTGGTGCGGGCACGAAGGCGAGCCTGCGCGGCGGGCTCGGACGCCAGAACGCCGGCGACACGACGCCGCGCTCGCTCGGCTGAACCGACACAGCAAGATGGGCCGCCCGAGGGCGGCCCATCTGCCATTCACGCGTACCGTTTCGGCCGTGCCGCGCTCATGTCGCGGCGCCGCGTCCGTTGCCGGGCCGCAGGATGTCGATGAACGCGGCGAAATCCGCGCCGGCAAGGCCCTGCGCGGCGCCCAGCCGCAACACCTGCTGCACCGTCGCCGCTACGGGCATCACCGCGCCCGTGTCGCGGGCCGCGTCCGCGATTGCATCGACATCCTTCTGAAACGTGCTCAGCGCGCCGATCGACGGATGACCGGCTGACGTCATCCGCGGCACGAAGGTCTGCAGCAGTACCGAATCCGCCCAGCCGCCCGCCAGCGCGTCGGCCAGACGCGCGGCGTCGATGCCGCTCGCCTGCGCGAGGCCCACGGCTTCGGCAATCGCGGTGACCGTCGCGGTGACGATCGCCTGGTTGCACAGCTTCGCCGTCTGTCCCGCGCCCGCGTCGCCCATATGCGTGATGCGCGACGCGTAGCGGTCGATCAGCGGCCGCACCGCCTCGAGGTCCACAGCGTTGCCGCCGGCCATCACCGCGAGCGTGCCGGCCTGCGCGCCCGGCACGCCGCCCGATACCGGCGCGTCGACCCAGCCGACGCCGAGCGCCGCCGCACGCGCCGCGTAATCGCGCGTCGCGGCAGGCGCGATGCTCGAGTGATCGACGATGCGTTGCACGCGGCGCGCGTTCGCGTCGCCGGCGAGCAGCCCGTGCGCGCCGAACACGACGTCGCCGACCGCGCGGCCGTCGAGCACGCACACGAACACCGTATCGACCTGCTCGGCCAGTTCACGCGGCGTGTCGACCACCCGCGCGCCGTCCTGCTCGAGCGCCTCCGCCTTCGCGCGCGTGCGATTCCATACGCCGACGCGGTGCCCCGCCGCCAGCAAATGCCGAATCATCGGCGCGCCCATCAGTCCCGGTCCGCAAAATCCGATTTCCACGATATTCGTCGCCTCCAATCAAGGTTGCAGTTGCCGCCCATCATACCTATCACTCAAACAGGCCTGGTGCGCGCGGCCGCGCGTCGGGCCCCGCACATACCGACATTTCACGGAGCCCATCATGAGCGACCACGTGTACAAGCTGATCGAACTGACCGGATCGTCGCGGCAATCGTGCGACGACGCGATCCGCAACGCGATCTCGAAAGCCGGCAAGACGCTGCACAACCTGCACTGGTTTCAGGTCACCGAAACGCGCGGACACATCGAAGGCGATCAGGTGATCCACTGGCAGGTCACGCTGAAAGTCGGCATGCGCATCGACGACTGACGCGCCGAACGCGCCCGGAAGCCCGGCGCGCGAAGCCCGCGGATGCGTGCAACGCGCGTCCGCGTTGGTCTTCGCGCCCGTGTACCGCCCTTCGCGCGAGGCCCGTCCGGCTCGCGGCCGCGGGTATCCATCGCTTGACGCTGATTTTCTTCCATATTAAAAACGATATACCCCACCTCCCCCTCGATCAGCCTGGACATATAAACGGAGATACCATGAGTCAGCAACGCGAGGCGATCGACACGTACCTCTTGCGCGTCTTGCACACCTTGTTGATGGAGCGCAGCGTCACGCGCGCGGCCGTCAAACTGAACCAGTCGCAACCGGCGATCAGCGCCGCGCTGCGCCGCCTGCGCGACATCACCGGCGACCCGCTGCTCGTGCGCGGCAAGTCCGGCATGGTGCCGACCGAATACGGGCTGCGCCTGCTCGAGCCGGTACAGAACGCGCTGCGCGAGATCGAGCGCATCAAGTTTCAGCAGCACAGCTTCGACCCGGCCACGTCGATCCGCTGCTACCGGATCGGCTGTCCCGACTATCTGAACGTGCTGTTCGTGCCGACGGTGGTCGAACGCTTCCGACAGGCCGCGCCGAATGCGACACTCGAATTCCACTCGCTCGGCCCCGCGTTCGACTACGAACTGGCACTCGAAGACGGCAAGCTCGACATCGTCGTCGGCAACTGGCCCGAGCCGCCCGAGCAGCTGCATTTGTCCAACCTGTTCGTCGACGAAATCGTTTGCCTGATGAGCAACACGCATCCGTTCGCGAAGCGCGGCGGGCTTACGCTCGATCAGTACCTGAACGCGCCGCACCTCGCGCCGACGCCGTATTCGGTCGGCCAGCGCGGCGCGATCGACGTGCATCTCGCGCGCGAACGGCTCAAGCGTCACGTGGTCGTCACGCTGCCGTACTTCAACCTCGCGCCGTATGTGCTCGTGAAGTCCGACCTGATCTTCACGACGACGCGCCTGTTCGCCGACCATTACGCGAAGTTCCTGCCGCTGTCGGTCGTGCCGGCCCCGCTCGACTTTCCGCCGATGCAGTACTACCAGCTGTGGCACGAACGCTGCCATTACTCGGACGAAGTGCGCTGGCTGCGCAGCCTGGTTGCCGAAGCGACGCGCACGTTGATCGAGGCGTAAGCGTAGCGGGCGGGGCACGGCCGGAAGACGCAACGCCGGCCGCGCATGTTCGCGCGCGCCGCGTCAGCGCGACGCATCCACGAGCGCCTGCGCAAGCGCGTTGTGGCGCTCGATGACCGGCGGCAGATCGAGCGTCGCGAGCCACCCTTCCCGCACCACCACCTTGCCGTTCACCACCGTATAGGCCGCCTGCGACGGCGCGCAGAACACGAGCGCCGCGACCGGGTCGTGCAACGCACCGGCAAAGAGCGGCTGGCGCAGGTCGAACGCGGCGAAGTCGGCGGCCATGCCGGGCTTCAACGCGCCGATATCGTCACGATTGAGCACCTTCGCGCCGCCGAGCGTCGCGATCTCGAGCGCGTCGCGCGCGGTCATCGCGTCGGGCCCGAAGCCGACCCGCTGCAGCAGCAGCGCCTGCCGCACTTCCGCGACCATCTGCGCGCCGTCGTTCGACGCCGACCCGTCGACGCCGAGCCCGACCGGCACGCCCGCCGCCCGCATCTTCCCGATCGGCGCGATGCCCGATGCGAGGCGCATGTTCGAGCACGGGCAGTGCGCGACGCCGGTGCCGGTGCGCGCGAACAGGCCGATGCCCGCATCGTCGAGCTGCACGCAGTGCGCATGCCAGACGTCGTGACCGACCCAACCGAGATCTTCCGCATATTCGGCGGGCGTCATGCCGAATTTTTCGCGGCTGTACGCGATGTCGTTGACGTTCTCCGCCAGATGCGTGTGCAATGACACGCCGCGCTCGCGCGCGAGCACCGCCGCGTCGCGCATCAGGCCGCGGCTCACCGAGAACGGCGAGCACGGCGCGACGACCACGCGCAACATCGCGTAACGTCCTTCGTCGTGATAGGCGTCGATCAGCCGCTGCGTGTCGCGCAGGATGTCCGGCTCGCGCTCGACGACCGAATCGGGCGGCAGCCCGCCGTCGCGCTGACCGACGCTCATCGCGCCGCGGCTCGCGTGAAAGCGCATGCCGATGCGTTGCGCGGCGCCGATGCTGTCGTCGAGCCGGCTGCCGTTCGGATAGATGTACAGATGATCGCTCGACGTCGTGCAGCCCGACTGCAGCAGCTCGGCCATCGCGGTGAGCGTCGACACCTCGATCATCTCCGGCGTCAGATGCGCCCAGATCCGGTACAGGCTCGTGAGCCAGCCGAACAGCTCGGCGTTCTGCGCGGCCGGCACCGCGCGCGTGAGGCTCTGGTACATGTGGTGATGCGTGTTCACGAGCCCCGGGATCACCAGATGGCCGCGCAGGTCGAGCACTTCGTCGGCGGTGTCGGGCAGCTCGGCGCTCGGCCCGACGGCGACGATCCCGTTGCCCTCGATGTAAAGCCCGGCGTCACGCAGCTCGCGGCGCGTGTCGTCCATGGTCACGAGCACGTCGGCGTGCTTGACCAGCAAGGTCGTCGGGCGGGATGAGGATGGCTGTGGCGCGCGTGCGCCGGCGTGCTGCTCGAGGTTCATGCGTTCTCCGCGTCGTTCCGTCTGCGGGAGCCGCTCCCGCAGACGCTGAAGGCCGTTCGAACGCTGCTGCGCGGCACGCACCGGTGCCTGCGTCCGTTCGAACGCGCTGGCCCGGTTACCCGGCATGCATGCCGTCTTCGGGGTACGCGCGGCAGCATCGCGCAAGCGCGCGCCGCGCACAATGCGCGAAACCGAATACTGCGCTTCACGGTTTCGATATGGTACGCGGCGCAGCGCGATCGGACGCAGCGCACACGCGCCCCGGCCGCGCATGGACGGCCGTCGACAGCCGTTCATGCGCGGCGCATTATCTTTGATATCGCGTCCGTATTTGCGCGGGAACCTTCTTACAATGCCTGCACGGCGCTCGCATCAATTTCGCCGACGGGTATGTAGCCACGTGACGTGGAGCCTCGATCCGCCGCACAGTCAATGGATCGAGTCGCCGCCGAACCTCGCATTCACATAAGGACACAACGAATGGGAAAGCTCACTACCCACGTACTCGATACGGCACACGGTCGTCCCGGCGCTGCCGTCAAGGTGGACCTCTACGCGCTCGACGGCGACACGCGCCGCGCGCTCAAGACCGTGCTGACCAATAGCGACGGCCGCTGCGACGAACCGCTGCTCGAAGGCGCGGCGCTCGCCGCCGGCGAATACGAGCTCGTGTTCCATGCCGGCGACTACTTCGCGTCGCTCGGCGTGAAGGTGCCCGAACCGCGCTTCGTCGACCGCGTCGTGCTGCGCTTCGGCATCGCCGACGCCGCATCGCACTACCACGTGCCGCTGCTCGTGTCGCCGTGGTCGTACAGCACCTATCGCGGCAGCTGACATACGCATCGGCGCCTGCATCGAAGACAACGATCTGAGTCTGGAGGAGTTTCATGGAAGGCTTCATCACCGACTGGCTGAACCTCGCGCTGCGATGGCTGCACGTCATCGTCGCGATCGCGTGGATCGGCGAGTCGTTCTATTTCGTCGCGCTCGACAACAGCCTCAAGCCGCCGACCGACGCGAACCAGCGCAAGCGCGGCGTGTTCGGCGAGCTGTGGCATGTGCACGGCGGCGGCTTCTACAACATGCAGAAGTACACGGTCGCGCCGCCGGAAATGCCCGACGACCTGCACTGGTCGAAGTGGCCGTCGTACACGACGTGGCTGTCGGGCTTCTCGCTGTTCTTCGTGCTCTACCTGCTCGCGCCGAACACCTACCTGATCGACAAGAGCGTGCTCGACATGGGGCCGGTGGTAGCGGTCGCGTCCGCGCTCGGCTTTCTCGCGGCCGGCTGGATCGTCTACGACTCGCTGTGCCGCATCCTCGGCACCAACGATCGCGTGCTCGGCATCTGCGTCGGCATCTACGTCGTGATCGCCGCGTACCTCGCGTGTCACATCTTCGCGGGCCGCGCCGCGTATCTGATCGTCGGCGCGATGCTCGCGACGATCATGTCGGCGAACGTGTTCTTCGTGATCATCCCCGGCCAGCGCAAGATGGTCGACAAGATGCTCAAGGGCGAAGAGCCGAACCCGATCTACGGCAAGCGCGGCAAGCAGCGCTCGGTGCACAACACCTACTTCACGCTGCCGGTCGTGTTCGCGATGCTGTCGAACCACTATGCGATGACGTACACGAACCGCTTCAACTGGGTCGTGCTCGTGCTGATCATGCTGGCCGGCGCGCTGATTCGTCAGTTCTTCGTGATGCGTCATCGCGGCAAGCAGCTGTGGTACCTGCCGATCGGCGGCGTCGCGCTGCTGTCGGGCGCGCTCGTGTGGACGATGCCGAAGCCGGTCGCGCCGCAGGCCGAGGCCGCGAACGCGCCGAAGCTCGCCGTCAACGACATCATGCCGATCCTGCAGCAGCGCTGCATCGAATGCCACTCGGCCAAGCCGACGCTGATGGGCAGCGCGCCGGCCGGCGTGATGTTCGACACGCCGGACGAAGTGTCGAAGAACGCGCAGCGCATTTACGAACAAGCCGTGCGCCTGAAGGCGATGCCGATCGGCAACGTCACGCACATGACCGACGACGAGCGCGTGAAGCTCGCCGCTTGGTTCGAGGGCGGCGCGGTGAGGTGAGGCGCTGTGAGCCGGCGTGTGATCGCCGGTGGGATACGTTGGTGGATGCGGGCCCGGAGACGGACCCGTTTTTTTGGGCACGTGCGAAGGCGCGAAGGTACGGCCGTCGCGCCAGCCGCACATCGCTTCACGCTGCAGCACGAGCAGTAGATTCATGGGAGGTCGTCGAACGGCAGGAAGATGTGATCGTGATGCGTGACCGTCGTCACGGTACAGTTGCGCCCTGCTGTGAACAATGTGTAGAGAATGCGACGCGGCGCGATCGGAATGCGCGCTCAGCGCGATTCATGCGGCGCGGAAAAACACGGGCCGGTTGCGTCGCACGGCCGCCGTCTCGCGGCGGGCTTCCTGGTCGGCATCATGAATGGACCCGGAACGCTCGTTCCAGCTGCACGCCCATCACGATTGCAGCCCGAAGATTTGCGACGGGACGGCGAAACGGCGCTGTGCGAATCGCCGGACGGCGACACGAACACCAGCCAGCCGCGACGGTCATCGCGTCGGCTTCGACGAAACGCGACGATCGCCTCGAACGACGACGCCCCGTCCGCTTCGTGCTCAGCGAGGCCGTGCGTTCGCTTTCAGATCGACGCATCGGCACCGGGCCGGCAACCGTACTTCACGCGCCAACGCGTCGCGACGATCGCATGCGCATCGGCGCGATCGAGCCACACGTACTGCCCTGCGTGTCGGTTCGTGGCCGTGCGCCGCACTGCCTCGCAGTGTTGCTGACGAATGCCGACCACCACCCACACCGCGATCCCCAAGCGCACCGACATAAAAAAAACCGCGCGTGTCGCGCGGGCTGGTTCGACGATCGCTGCTACGGCAACGGCGCTCAGACCATCACCGCCTCGAGCGCATCTTCGGTGAGCCACAGCGATTCCGGCAGGTCCTGCTCGTTCAGGTTCAGGCCGTCGCCGCCGCGATCGACGACGATGAAGTCGCTGACCTCGCCCAACGCGATCAGCGGGTGATGCCACACGCCCTTCGCGTAGTTGACGCCCTGCCAGCCGCTCGTCACGAACGCACGAACCTTCGACGGATCGAGCTCGCCCGCCGGCGCGACGACGACGAGATACGGCCGCTCGTTCAGCGGCACGAACGCCTGGCTGCCGAGCGGATGCCGCTCGAGCATCCTGACCTCGAACGGCAGCTCACGCGGCTGGCCGCGAAACAGGTTGACCAGCGTGCGGCCGCCCGCGTCGGTCACGTCGACGTTCGCGAGATCGTGAAAGCGCATCGTCGTGCCGAGATTGATCGGAATCTGCTTCGCGCCGTCGGTTTCGATCACGTCGCCGAACGGGGCGAACGCTTGCCTGGTCAGCGGTTCGATTGCAAGCGTCTTCATTTGTCGAGCGTCCCCCACAGGCGCAGACGCGATACGCCGCCGTCCGGGATGATATTCAGGCGCACGTGCGTGACCGGCCCGAGTGCGGCGATCTCCGGTTCGAAGAAGTGCTGCTTGTCCATCTGCAGCTTCTGCTCGCCGAGCAGCACCGGCCAGAACATCGACTGCGTGATCAGCGAGCTGTCGGTGCCGCCCGACATGTAGGCGGCCTGGATCGAGCAGCGGTCCGGGTAGTTGCCCTTGAAGAACGCCGTATCGACCTCGATCCTCCGGATCACGCCCGGCTGCGCGAGCGCGATGATCGCCCAGTCGTTGCCCGGTTCGCGACGGCGACGCGTTTCCCAGCCGTCGCCCATGTTCACGCCGCGGCCCGGCAGCAGCAGGTTCGACGCGAGCCCGAAGTGCTGGTTGTTCGCGGCCACGACGTAGCCGCCGTTTTCCATCGCCGCGAGGTCGAACTGCTCGGTCGCGCTCGCGCCGGCCCAGTCGAGCTGCGGCTGGCCGTACACGCGCAGCCGCGCGACGCCGCCGTCCGGATAGATGTTCACGCGCAGATGCGTGAACGCGCGCGCGTCGCGCGCTTCGACGTAATGGTGACTGTTGCCCTGCAGCGTCGTCGACGGCACGATCTCGATCCACTCGGTCGCCTGCGTCGGCGCGCCGTCGGCGACGTACGCGGCGTCGATCGAAGCGGCCGGCGGGAAGTTGCCGGTGAAATGGCTGGTATCGATGTCGACGCCCTTGATCACGCCGGGCCGCGCGAGCTTGACGATGCACCAGTCATAACCGGTCGTGCGCTTGCGGCGCGTCTCCCAGCCGTCCATCCACTTGCCGTGGTCGTCGTACTTGGCCGGAATGAAGACCGCCGGCTCCGGGTTCAGCATCCGCTCCTTCGGCGCGAAGAAGTCGTCGCTGGCTTCGAGCGCCTGCGCGCCGAGGCGCGGGTCGGCGAGGTTCACGTAGCGCCGGGTGAAATCGGGCGCGGCGGGATCGAGAAGCGGAACAGCCATGATGTGTCCTTGTTCGGTGATGCAAAGCGGTGATGCGAAACGGTGACGCGAAGCGGCCGCTGCGGCGCGACGTCACGCGTCGATCAGGTCGTCGAGCCGGAAGCGCGCGATCCGGTAGATCTGGTCGAGGCTCGCGCGCAGCTCCTCGCTGCGCGAATGATTCACGCGCGACTCGAAGTTCGCGATGATGCCGTGCCGGTCATAGCCGCGCACGGCCAGAATGAACGGGAAGCCGAATTTCTCGCGATAGGTGCGGTTCAGCGTCAGCAGCTTGTCGAACTCTTCCTGCGTGCATTGATCGAGGCCCGCGCCGCTCTGCTCGCGCGTCGACTCGGCCGTGAGCTCGCCGCGCACGGCTGCCTTGCCGGCCAGTTCCGGGTGGGCATTGATCAGCGCGAGCTGGCGTGCGTCGCCGGCCGTTTCCACCGCGTTCGACATCGTCTCGTGCAGCGCGTCGATGCTCGCGAACGGCCGCTTCGCCGCCGCATGCTCGGCCACCCACGGCGAATGCTCGAAAATGCCCGACAGCGCGGCGACGAATGCGCTCGGCGTCATCGTGTTCAGTTGCTCCAACGTGTAACGCATCGCCTTCATGCTTTCCCTTCGTCTCGATGATTGGGCTGATACGGATGATGTTCACGCCAATGGCGCGCGATATCGGCACGCCGCGTCACCCATACGCGTTCGTGCTTCTCGATGTGATCGAGGAAACGCTGCAGCCCGCGGAAACGCCCCGGCCGCCCGAGCAGCCGGCAGTGCATGCCGATCGACAGCATCTTCGGCGCTTCGTCGCCTTCCGCGTACAGCACGTCGAACGCGTCGCGCAGGTAATCGAAGAAGTGTTCGCCGGTGTTGAAGCCCTGCGGCGTCGCGAAGCGCATGTCGTTCGTGTCGAGCGTGTACGGGACGATCAATTGCGGCGTCGTGCGGCCGCCCGACACTGCGACGTCCATCCAGAACGGCAGGTCGTCGCCGTAGTTGTCGGAGTCGTACAGGAAGCCGCCGTATTCGGCGACGAGGCGGTGCGTGTTCGGGCTGTCGCGGCCGGTGTACCAGCCGAGCGGACGCTCGCCGGTCACGCGCTCGATCGCCTCCATGCCGAGACGCATGTGCTTGGCCTCCAGCTCGGGCGTCATGCTCTGGTAGTGAATCCAGCGCCAGCCGTGGCATGCGATCTCGTGGCCGAGCTCGACGAAGGCGCGCGCGAGCTCCGGATGGCGCTCGATCGCCATGCCGACGCCGAACACCGTCAGCGGCAGCCCGCGCTTCTCGAACTCGCGCAGGATGCGCCATACGCCGGCACGCGACCCGTACTCGTAGATCGACTCCATGCTCATGTGACGGTCGGGATACGCGGCCGCGCCGACGATTTCCGACAAGAACTGCTCGGAGCCCGGATCGCCGTGCAGCACGCAGTTCTCGCCGCCCTCCTCGTAATTGAGGACGAATTGCACCGCGACGCGCGCGCGCCCGGGCCAGTTCGCCTGCACGGGATGGCGGCCGTAGCCGATCAGGTCGCGAGGATAGTTGGGATCGAGTGACATGGGTTCGGAGTGCCGCTGAAGCTCGCTGAAATGGTGGGTTCGCATCGGCCCGCACGGGGCCCGAAGGCCGGCCGCGCGGGCCGATACGACGACGGCCCAGTGTAGCGAAAAGGTCGGGACGCGCCCATACAGCGGCGCAGATAGTGCAGGTCAGACCGCGTGTATGTGCGGTTGCGGCAAACCGGCGTCGGGCGACGTAGCGCTGCCGCTGCGCGCGCCCGTGCTCGCCGGCGCGGCCGCCGACGCATCGTCGGGCGGGCTGAAGCGCGCGAATTCGCCGTCGTAGCGCTTCGGCAGCGGCCGCGCATAATCGCCGCGCTTCGCGGTCGCGAGGCGCAGCGACACCAGCGCCTCGGCCCACTTCACGGCCGCCGTGACACCCTCGATCACCGGCGCGCCGATCTGCTGCTCGATCTCGTGCGCGAACTCGGCCATCCCGGCGCAGCCGAGCACGATCGCATCGGCGCCGTCCTCGTCGAGCGCCCGCCGGCATTCGTCGACGATGATGCGCCGCGCGGCCGAACCGGGCCGGTCGAGCTCGAGCACCGCGACGTCGGTCGCGCGCACGTTGCGGCAGAAGCGCTTCATCCCGTAGCGCTCGGCGAGATGCCAGGCCATCCCGCAGGTGCGCGCGAGCGTCGTGACGACCGAGAAGCCCGGCGCGAGCACGCTCGCCGCATGCATCGCCGCCTCGGCGATTCCGATCACCGGGCCGCGCGCCAATTCGCGCGCCGCGTACAGCCCCGGATCGCCGAAGCACGCGATCACGTACGCGTCGCAGCCGTCGCGTTCGCCTTGCGCGATCTCGGCGAGCAGCCCCGGCGTCGCCAGCGCCTCGTCGTAATAACCTTCGATCGACGGCGGCCCCATCGGCGGGCTCACCGCGACGATCTCCGTACCGGCGGCCGCGATCTCGCGCGCGCAACGGCCCATCGCGTCGGTCATGCGCTGCGTCGTGTTCGGGTTGATCAGCTTGATCTTCATCTCGCGCTCCTCACGCGTTCGTGCTCACGAGCAACCGGTAGAACGCGAAGCCGAGCCCCGCGCCGATGAACCACGAGAAATTCGCGGCGGCCTCCCAGCCCGGCACCATCACGCACACGACCGCAATCACCGCGGCCGGCAGCAGCGCGGCGAGCGCGCGACGGTTCACGCCGCCGGTGTACCAGTACGCGCCGCGCTCCGACATCGTGTACAGATCGTCGCGCACCAGCCGGCCGCGCTTGACGAGGTAGAAGTCGGCGATCAGCACGCCGTACAGCGGGCCGATGAACGCGCCGAGCACATCGAGCGTGTAATGGATCACGGCCGGGTTGTTGAACAGGTTCCACGGCGTGATGAAGATCGACGCGACGGCCGCGAGCATCCCGCCTGCGCGCCAGCTGATCAGCCGCGGCGCGACGTTCGAGAAATCGAACGCGGGCGACACGAAGTTCGCGACGATGTTGATACCGATCGTCGCGATCGTAAACGTCAGCGCGCCGAGGATCACCGCGGTCGGATGATCGATGCGGCCGACCGTCGCGACCGGGTCGGTGATCAGCTCTCCGAACACCGGCAGCGTCGCGGCCGTGGTGACTACCGTGACGAGCGAGAACGCGAGGAAGTTGACCGGCAGCCCCCAGAAGTTGCCGCGCTTGACGTCGCCGAACGAGCGGCAGTAACGCGAGAAGTCGCCGAAATTGAGCATCGGCCCGGAGAAATACGACACGACGAGCGACACGGCCGTGATCATCACCGGAATCACCTGCGCGCCGTGATACTTGACGCCGCCGAGATTGATGCCGATGTTGCGCCAGCCCGCACGCCACACCATGTAGCCGGCGAGGATGAACATCACGACGTAGACGGCCGGCCCCGCGAAGTCGATGAACTTCTTGATCGTCTCCATCCCGTTCCAGAACACGAACGCCTGCAGCACCCACAGCAGCATGAAGCCGGCCCAGCCGACGGCCGACAGCCCGAGGAAGCCGTAGCGATGAACGTCCGCGTACGGCATCCATTGCGGGAAGAACTTCAGCACGACGATCACCAGCGCGCTCGACGCGAGATAGGTCTGGATGCCGTACCACGCGATCGCGATCAGCCCGCGGATCACGGCCGGCACGTTGGCGCCCAGCACGCCGAACGTCGCGCGGCACGCGACCGGATACGGCACGCCGATCTGCTGGCTCGGTCGCGCGATCAGGTTGCACAGCCGGTTCACGATCGTGATGCCGACGATCAGCGCGATCAGCACCTGCCAGCTCGTCAGCCCGAGTGCGAACAGGCTGCCGGCAAACACGTAGCCGCCGACGCTGTGCACGTCGGACATCCAGAACGCGAAGATGTTGTACGCGCCCCACGTCTGGTTCTTCAGTGGTGCCAAATCTTCGTTGTACAAACGCTCGCTGTAACCGTCCGGCAAGGCCGGATCGCCGCCCTCGCCGCCTTGTTCCGCCGGATATGCGCTGTCGTGCGCCACACTGAACTGAGCCATGACTTCTCCTTGACGCGGCCGTGCGGCCGCTCCACCGTCATCGATATCGCTCCGGGTCGTCGCCCGGAGTCGGACTGGCGGCCGGCGGCGCTGACCGCCGGCCTGCATTGCTCTCGTCGTGTGGCGCGCGGGCCGGTTCGCGTCGCCGCTCAGGCGCCGCCGAACACTTCGCGCAAATCGACCTGCCCTTGCGCGGGCCGGTCCAGCATCTTCAGTTCGACATGCTGCAGGTGGTGCGCCATCAGCGTCACCGCCCGCTTCGAATCGCCCGCTTCCAGCGCGGCCAGGATCCCGTCGTGGTCGTCGCACGAGCACGGGCTGCGACCGTGCGACTCGTACAGCGCCGACATCAGCGTCGAGCGCGCGACGAGCCCGTCGAGGCATTCGCACAGCGTCGCGTTGCCCGTGAGCGCGGCGAGCGCCGTATGGAATTCGCCCGACAGGCGGATCCACGCGGCGAAATCGTGACGCTCGAACGCGCGACGCTCCTTGTCGATCAGCGCGGCGACGCCCTTCAACCGTTTCGCGCCCGGCCCCGTCGCGAGCCGCTCGACGACGGCCAGCTCGATGATGCGGCGCATCTCGAACACCTCGTGCACGTCCTGCAGCGTCGGGCTCGCGACGAAGGCGCCGCGGTTCGGCTCGAGATCGACGAGCTTGTCGGCCGCGAGCTGCGACAGCGCCTGGCGGATCGTCCCGCGCTTCACGCCGAACACGTCGCACAGCTGCGCCTCCGTCAGCTTCGCGCCGGGCGCGAGCCGATGCTCGAGGATCGCGGTGCGAATCCGCTCGGCGATCGCTTCGGGGCCGGCGGCGCCGGACGCAGGGATATCGGGCTCGTTCATGTTCTGCATCGTGTGATGGTCCTCATCCTAGGACGGACATAAAGATTGTCAACAATTCTTTTCCCGGAATTCGCACAATCGGCGTGCATCCCGGTGTGCCAGAGCAGTGCGCGGCGCACGAAACCCGCGCACGGCAAGGCTGCAACCACCATCCATGGCAGCTTACGGCGTTTACCCTGCCGGGAATTTTGTCGACAAAACTGGTGCATGCAACGGCACCGACGCGCTTCGTGTCGTCGAAAATTAGCGACGGTTAGTTGCGCGCCCACTTAAAGAAAAAGGCGGGAGACCCGCCTTTCGAGGTTAGCGATCGGCCGTCAGCCGAGATGCGGATAGTCGGACAGCGTGAGCCGGAAGCCGTGCGCGTTCGCGACGAGTTCGGCGTGTGCGCCGAACGGCAGCGTCAACAGATCGGGCACGTGGCCGAACTGCAAGCCCGTGACGACCGGGATGCCGATCACCGAGCGCACCTGCTCGATCATGGCCTCCATGTCGTAGCCGTTGTCGTATTCGAACGGCCGCGCGCCCGTGAACTGCCCGATCACGAGCGCCTGCTGGCGCGCGAGCAGCCCGGACAGATGCAGCTGATAGATCATCCGTTCGATCCGGAACGGCTGCTCGTTGACGTCCTCGATGAACAGGATGCCGCCTTCGATGTCCGGCATGTACGGCGTGCCGACCAGCGACGACAGGATCGCGAGATTGCCGCCCCACAGCGTGCCCGTCGCGGTCACGGCCTGCACTTGCGGCACATCGGCGACGATCGTCGTGCTCGGCTGCGACAGCGTCTGCCAGAAGTGCTGCATCGTGAAGTCGCTCGGCGTTTCAGCACCGAAATCGGCCGACAGCATCGGGCCGCCGAAGGTCTTGATGCGCGCCTTCGCGTACAGCGCGAGCTGGATCGCGGTGAAGTCGCTATGGCCGACCAGCGCGATAGGCTGATCGCGCAGCCGGCGCTCGAGCCCGCGATAGTCGAGCCCGTGGAGGATGCGCGCGGCGCCGTAGCCGCCGCGCACCGCGAGCGCGATGTCGGGCAGCGCCCGCTGCGGATCGGCGAGGCGGTTCAGGTCGCCGGCGCGTTCGCCGTCGGTGCCGCCGAAGCGCTGAAAGCGGCGCTGCGTCGCCTCGATGTTTTCGATGCGCTGCTGGGCGCTGCTCAAACGCTCGAGCGCGCGATTGATCGCGTCGGGATCGTGCGGATAACCGGACGGCGCAAGCAGGCGAATGGTATAGGACGCGGCGGGCTGGAAGGACATGGCGAGAGGAGTCGGGTCGTCAAACACTGCTTAGAGGGCCTGGATCGTTGCCGGTTCAGCGATCACGCGCGGAGGCCGCGGCCGGCGCAGCGCGCGCGGCGGTCATGCCGCGCCCGATTCGGCGTCGCGGGCGAGCCGCGCTTCGCGCACCGCGCGGCGGCGCTCCGCGAAGAACGACTTCAGCGCGGCGCCGCATTCGTCGGCGAGCACGCCGCCGGTCACTTCGGTGTGGTGGTTCAGCTGGGGATTCGCGAATGCGTCGATCACGCTGCCGCAGGCGCCCGTCTTCGGGTCGGCCGCGCCGTAGACCACGCGTGCGATGCGCGCGTGCATGATCGCGCCCGCGCACATCAGACAAGGCTCGAGTGTCACGTACAACTCGCAGCCGGGCATCCGGTAATTCCGCAGATGCTGCGCGGCCATGCGCAGCGCGGCCATTTCCGCGTGGGCCGACGGGTCGTGCCCGCCGATCGGATGGTTGAAGCCGCGTGCGATCACTTCGTCGCCGCGCACCAGCACCGCGCCGACCGGCACTTCGCCCGCGGCGCGCGCCTCTTCGGCCGCGGCCTGCGCGAGCCGCATGAAATGCAGGTCGCGCGCAGACGCGGGCGCGGGCTCGATCGTGGGCTCGGATACGGGGGAATCGGCAGCGCCGACGGATTCGGGGGCCGCGTCGTGCAGCGCGTCTGCGCTCACATCGGCCCCGCTTCGGCGGGCGCTTCGTCGAGCCCGCGTTCGCACAGACGCTCGGCGATGCGGCGGCAATAGTCGCGCGGCATCACCATCGGACCGCCGCGCAGCGATTCCAGCGCCATGTCGAGCGCGAGGATCTTCGCCTGAAGCCGGCAACGTGCGGCACGATCGCCGACCGCCTGCAGTTCGTCCTGCAGGTTGCGCAGCGCGCGCAATTGCTCGACGGCCGGCGGCACGAAGCCGGCGTTCTTCAGGATACGGTTGGCCACCCGGACCTCCTCGGGGACGAGGAGGTCGTCATCCAGCGCCTGCGGCGCGCCGGTACCGGGCAAATCGTCAAACTCGCCCCGCGCGGCGGCGGCGGCGATGCGTTGTTCGACCAGTGCGTCAAGCAATCTCATTAGTCAATCGGAACAAATGCGGCAGCCGAATTCTAGCAGGGTGACGTGCGTATGACAGGCTCTTCGAAGACCTGCTCGATATTGTCTTTTTAGGGGCCGAATCGGCGCGCATGTGTGAAGATCGGGGCGACTTGGGGCTGTGCTGCGCCGCGGCGGGCTGGGCGGGGGTTTGGCTGGTTCGGAGTGGGTATGTCGTGGTACGCGGCGCCCGGCACGAAAAAAAGCCCGGCAGGCTTCCCTGCCGGGCGCTCGCATCCTCCGATGCCGCGATCCGCTACCGGGGCGCACCCCGGCGCCGCATCACTCCCACTCAATCGTCGCCGGCGGCTTCCCCGAGATGTCGTACACCACCCGGTTGATCCCGCGCACCTCGTTGATGATCCGGTTCGACGCACGGCCGAGCAGCGCGTACGGCAGATGCGCCCAGTGTGCGGTCATGAAGTCGGTCGTCTGCACCGCGCGCAACGACGTCACGTAGTCGTACGTGCGGCCGTCGCCCATCACGCCGACCGACTTCACCGGCAGGAACACCGCGAACGCCTGGCTCGTCAGGTCGTACCAGCTCTTGCCGACGTCGGCTTCGCCGCACAGGCCGGCTGCCGCGTCCTGCGCGGTGGCGGTCGTGCCGCGCAGCTCCTCGATGAAGATCGCATCCGCGCGACGCAGCAGCTCCGCATATTCGCGCTTCACTTCGCCGAGAATCCGCACGCCGAGGCCCGGGCCCGGGAACGGATGGCGGTACACCATCTCCGGCGGCAGGCCGAGCGCGACGCCCAGCTCGCGCACTTCGTCCTTGAACAGGTCGCGCAGCGGCTCGAGCAGCTTCAGGCCGAGCGTTTCCGGCAGCCCGCCGACGTTGTGATGGCTCTTGATCGTCGTCGCCTTCTTCGTCTTCGTGCCGCCCGATTCGACCACGTCCGGATAGATCGTGCCCTGCGCAAGCCACTTCGCCTTCGACAGCTTCTGCGCCTCAGCCTGGAACACCTCGACGAACTCGCGACCGATGATCTTGCGCTTCTGCTCCGGATCGGTCACACCGGCCAGATGGCCGAGGAACTGCTCCGATGCGTCGACGTGCACGACCTTCGCGTGCAGGCGGCCCTCGAACATGTCGAGCACCATCTTGCCTTCGTTCAGGCGCAGCAAGCCGTGATCGACGAACACGCAGGTCAGCTGGTCGCCGATCGCGCGATGGATCAGCGCCGCCGCGACGCTCGAATCGACGCCGCCCGACAGGCCGAGAATCACTTCCTCGTCACCGACCTGCTCGCGGATCTTCGCGACCGCTTCCTCGATGTGGTTCTTCATGATCCAGTCGGGCTTCGCGCCGGCGATCTGCAGCACGAAGCGCTCGATGATCTGGCGGCCCTTCACGGTGTGCGTGACTTCCGGATGGAACTGCACCGCGTAGTAGCCGCGCGCCTCGTCGGCCATGCCGGCGATCGGGCAGCTCGGCGTCGACGCCATCAGCGTGAAGCCCGGCGGCAGCTCGGCCACCTTGTCGCCGTGGCTCATCCACACCTTCAGCATCCCGTGGCCTTCGGCCGTCTTGAAATCGTCGATGCCGTCGAGCAGGCGCGTATGACCATGTGCGCGCATTTCCGCATAGCCGAATTCGCGATGGTCGCTCCACTCGACCTTGCCGCCGAGCTGCACGGCCATCGTCTGCATGCCGTAGCAGATGCCGAGCACCGGCACGCCGAGGTCCCACACGGCCTGCGGCGCGCGCAGCTGGTGGTCTTCGTAGGTGCTGGCGTGGCTGCCCGACAGGATCACCGCCTTCGGCGCGAACTCGCGAACGAACGCGTCGGACACGTCGTTCGGATGGATCTCGCAGTAGACGTGCGCTTCGCGCACGCGGCGCGCGATCAGTTGGGTGACTTGCGAACCGAAGTCGAGAATCAGGATTTTGTCGTGCATGGCTGCGGACGGGATGAAGATGATAAGAAAAGCAGCGCACGAAGCGCTGCGTCAATAGCATGGACGGAGGCGTCGGGCGGGCGGCGGCTCGCGCGACGCATCGCCGGTCAATCCTCGGCCGGCGGGCGGGCGTCGAACGCGACGCTGCCGGACGAACGGGCCGCTGCCGCGGCATCGGCTGCTGCTGCCGGTGCTGCCGGACGCGCGACGCTCGGCTCGACCCGCGGCTGCGGCACGACGACCGGCGCCGGCTCGGCCGGACGCTGCGCGCCGCGGGCCTCGAGCGCCAGCGCCTTGTCGCGCCGCCGCACGGCCGCGGCGAGCCGCACGCCGCCGAGGCCGAGCACGATCAGCGCGACCCCGGCCGCGACCGACAGCACGCGGCCGGCCGCCGCGATCGCCGGGCCGTTGCCGGTGCCGAGCGACCACACGACCGCAAGCACGCCGATCAGCCAGTTCACATGGCCGACCGCCCGCGCGACGGGCGCCGTGAGTTCACCGTTGACCGCCGCATGAAACGCGAGCCACGCGAGCCCGAGCAGCGCGATGCCGAACGCCTGGCCGAGCATCGCCGGCTGGACGTTCGCGAGCTGCAGCGCATTGAACAGCGCCTGCCACGGCGTCAGCACGAACAACGTGCCGAACGCGAGCAGCAGCACGGCGTCGACGATCAGCACGGCTCGCAGCAGCGGTTTCATCGGCGCTCAATCCACGTGATAGTTCGGCGCTTCCTTCGTGATCTGCACGTCGTGCACGTGCGACTCGCGCATGCCCGCCGCGGTGATCTGGACGAATTCCGCCTTCTCGTGCAGCTCGTCGATCGTGCGGCAGCCGCAGTAGCCCATGCTCGCGCGCACGCCGCCGACCAGCTGGAACAGGATCGCGTTGACCGAGCCCTTGTACGCGACGCGGCCTTCGATGCCTTCCGGCACGAGCTTGTCGATGTTCGCCGAGTTGTCCTGGAAGTAGCGGTCCGCCGCGCCGTCCTTCATCGCGCCGACCGAACCCATGCCGCGGTACGACTTGTACTGGCGGCCCTGGTACAGGAACACGTCGCCCGGCGACTCTTCGGTGCCGGCGAACATGCTGCCCATCATCACCGCATTCGCGCCGGCCGCGAGGGCCTTCGACACGTCGCCCGAGAACCGCACGCCGCCGTCGGCGATGCACGGCACGCCGGTGCCCTTCAGCGCCTCGGCGACGTTCGCGATCGCGCTGATCTGCGGCACGCCGACACCCGCGACGATCCGCGTCGTGCAGATCGAGCCTGGGCCGATACCGACCTTGACGGCGTCCGCACCGTATTCGACGAGTGCCTTCGCGGCAGCCGCGGTCGCGATGTTGCCGCCGATCACCTCGACGTGCGGGAAGTTCTGCTTGACCCAGCGCACGCGCTCGAGCACGCCCTTGCTGTGACCGTGCGCGGTATCGACGACGATCACGTCTACGCCCGCCTGCACCAGCAGCTCGACGCGCTCTTCGTTGTCGGGGCCGACGCCGACCGCCGCGCCTGCGCGCAGCTTGCCGTGCTCGTCCTTGCACGCGTCCGGATGCTCGGTCTGCTTCGTGATGTCCTTGACGGTCATCAGGCCGCGCAGTTCGAACGCGTCGTTGACGACCAGCACGCGCTCGAGGCGGTGGCTGTGCATCAGCGCCTTCGCTTCGGCGAGCGGCGTGCCTTCCTTGACCGTGACGAGACGCTCGCGCGGCGTCATGATCGACTTGACCGGCTCGTCCAGGCGCGATTCGAAACGCAGGTCACGGTTCGTGACGATGCCCACGAGCTGCGGGCCTTCGACGACCGGGAAACCCGAGATGCCATGCTGGCGCGACAACGCGATCACGTCGCGCACCTTCATCTGCGGCGGAACGGTGATCGGGTCGCGGACGACACCCGATTCGAAACGCTTGACCTTCGCGACCTCGCGGGCCTGCTCGGCCGGCGTCAGGTTCTTGTGGACGATCCCCACGCCACCCTGCTGCGCCATCGCGATCGCGAGGCGACCTTCGGTTACCGTGTCCATCGCGGCGGACACGAGCGGCATGTTCAGGGAGATGTTGCGGGTCAGCTTGGTTTTCAGGCTGGTGTCGCGCGGGAGAACGTCGGAGAAGGCGGGAACGAGGAGCACGTCATCGAAAGTGAGTGCTTTTTGGATCAGACGCATGGCAAATCCTATGGGCGCAAAAGCGAATTATACGCGAAGCGCCGCGGATTTTCACAACACGAACAACGGGTTAGCCGTTCGGGAGCGTTCGGGGGCCGAATCGTTCGGATCGCCGTTCGGTTCGTTTTCGATCGCCTTTCGTTTCACCCGGCGCTCGCAGCATTCGCGCAGGCAGGGCGAAGCGGCCGGAATCGGCCCGCGCGCGACGAAGTGGCGCGGCGGCGCCGCACTGCTTGTAGCGAGCCGCCAGTCGGCTTCGATATGCAGCGGCGGCACCCAGCGCCCGACGCGCGGCTACGCCAGCGCAGCCACCGCACGCACGACCATCACCGCACCCGCGCCGAGCGCCACGCCGCCGACGACGCGCGCCACGCACGCGCCGCCAGGCGCGAGCCGTTCGGCGGCGATCGCGGCCGTCACGATCGTCATCACGCGCAGATCCATCATGCCGGCTGCGACGGCCGCGCCCATCAGATTGCCGCAGCACGCGGCACAGCGCACGCCGGCCCGCAGGCCGTACAGCCATGCAGCGCCCACGCCGGCTCGCGGGCCGTCGTCGTCCGCCGCGGCCATGTGCCGGCAGCAGGCAAGCCGGCGGCGCTTCCACCCGGAAAACTGCAGCGCGCCGGCACCGAGCACGACCGCACCGGCCTCCACCGGCATCGCGGCGGCGAGCGCGGGCGGCCGCGCGGCCGCGGCCGCCAGCCCGGCACCCACGGGAAACACCATCGCGCCAAGCACGAGCCATACGCCGAGATACCCGGCACCCGCCACCACGACGCGCCATCCCGCGCGCGCATCGCCCGACGCGCCCATCCGGCGGCGATACCGCCACAGCTCGGGCGCCAGCACCGGCAGCATCATCGTCGCCGTCATCGCCGCCCACATGCCGACGAACTCGCCGAACGCCCTGCCCGGCCGCCATCCGCACGATCCGCCCCACGCGGCCGACAGCGTCCAGCCGCCGGCCATCGGCGTGCCGCCCATCGCGTCCATCGACGCATGCAGCGCCAGCGTCGCCCACAGCGCCGCGGCGAATGCGGCCGCGAGCGCCGCGCAGAACGCGCGGTCCGCGCTGCGCGGGGCAACGGAGTGCCGGCCCGATCGAGTCGCGCGACGCATCGCCCGCCTCCGCGCTCAATCGCGCGCGTATTCGTCGTGACGGCGCCACCACACGCCCGTCTCGTTGCGGCCGAGCGGCGCACGGTCGAGCCACGCGTACATGCCCCACAGTGCATCGAGCCCGCGCGCATAGGTCGAATACGTGTGATAGACGACGCCGTCCTCGCGCACGAACGCGCTCATCCCCGGGCGGTCGCGCGCATACGTCGCGGCATCGGTGCCGCAGGTCGCGGCGAACTGCGCGACCGCGGCCGGCGGCGGATCCATGTCCATCGCGTGAGCGGCGCGCGCATAGTTGTATTCGACCTCGCCGGTGCGCTGCTGCGCTTCGGTGAACGACACGTTGAAGTCGAAATTGAACGCGCCGCCTTCCGACGACGCCCACGGAAACCGCCAGCCCATGCGCTGCCGGTACGCCAGCAGCTTCGCGAGCGGCGCGCGCGACACCGCCGCGAGCGTCACGTCGTGGTTCGCGAGATGGACGGCGAAACCGTCGAAGCCATCGGCGAGCGCCGAGCACGACGGGCAGCCGGCCTTGTAGTCGGGGCCGAACATGAAGTGATAGACGAGCAGCTGCGAACGGCCGTCGAACAGATCGTCGAGCGTCGCCGCGCCGTGCTCGGTGTCGAACCGGTAGGTCTTGTCCACGCGCACCCACGGCAGCGCCTCGCGACGCCGTGCGAGCGCGTCGCTATGGCGCGTGAGCGTCTTTTCCGCGTCGAGCAGCGCGCGTCGCGCCGTCAGCCATTCGTCGCGCGTTCCGGTGAGATGGGTCGTCATTGCGGGTTTCTCCTTTCGTCGGGATTCGGGCACGGCCGCTTCGCCGTGTGCGTGGTGCTAGATTAGGGCCCGGGATCGGACGCGAGGGAGTGACAACTGTGTCGGGATTCACATGGATTCGCTGATCACCGCCGCCGCCCGCGCGCTCGCGGCCGGCGACCCGCTCGGCGCGCTGAACCGCGTCGCACTGCGCGGCGACGCGCCCGCGCTCGCGTTGCGCGGCATCGCGCTGGCGCAACTCGGCGACTTCGAGCGCGCCCGCGCGCTCATGCGCGCGGCGGCGCGCGCGTTCGGCCCGCACGAAGCCGTCGCACGCGCGCGCTGCGTGGTCGCGCAAGCCGAGATCGCGCTGGCGTCGCGCGATCTGCGCTGGCCGTCGCGCGCACTCGACGCCGCATGCGCGACGCTCGACGCGCACGGCGATCGCGCGAACGCGGCCCATGCGCGTTATCTCGGCGTGCGCCGGCTGCTGCTGATCGGACGCGTCGACGACGCCGAGCAGCAACTCGCGCAGCTCGAGCCCGCCGCGCTGCCGCCGGCGTCGCGCGCGGCACACGAACTGATCGCGGCCGGCATCGCGATCCGCCGCATCTGCCCGCACGCGGCGCGCGCCGCGCTGGCCCGTGCGCGCGCGGCCGCGCAACATGCCGGCATCGCCGCACTGAGCGCCGAAGTCGAGACGGCCGCGCGCGCGCTCGATACGCCGGCCGCGCGGCTCATCGCACGCGGGGCATCGCGGCTCGTGCGGCTCGACGAAGTACAGGCGCTGTTCGAGTCGGACGCGCTGGTCGTCGACGCGTGCCGGCATGCCGTGCGCGATGCGCGCGCAAGCGTGTCGCTCGCGCGCCGCCCGGTGCTGTTCACGCTCGCGCGCGTGCTCGGCGAAGCGTGGCCGCGCGACGTGTCGAGGAACGCGCTCGTCGCCGCCGCGTTTCGCGCGAGACACGCGGACGATTCGCATCGCGCGCGCCTGCGCGTCGAGATCGGCCGTCTGCGCGCGATGCTGCGGCCGCTCGCGAAGCTGACCGCCACCGCCGACGGCTTCGCGCTCGAGCCGCTCGGCGCCGCTGACATCGTCGTGCTCGCGCGCGTCGTCGACGATCGCCACGCTGCCGTGCTCGCGCTGCTCGCCGACGGCGACGCATGGTCGAGCTCCGCGCTGGCGCTGGCGCTCGGCGCCAGCCAGCGCACCGTGCAGCGTGCGCTCGAAGCGCTGGCGGCCGCCGGCAAGGCGCAGGCGCTCGGTCGCGGCCGTGCGCGCCGCTGGCTCACGCCCGCGCCGCCCGGATTCGCGACCGCATTGTTACTCCCCGTGACGCTGCCGGGCGACTAGGATGGGCCAACCCACGACGAGGAGACAGACATGAAACGTTCCACCGCAAGCATCCTGCGCGAATACGGCCCGTTTGCCGGCGTCGACGGCGTGCACGGCGTCACGTTCGACGGGCAGCACGTGTGGTTCGCGTCCGGCGACAAGCTCAATGCGCTCGATCCCGGTGCCGGCACGACGGTGCGCACGCTGGACGTCGCCGCGCATGCGGGCACCGCGTTCGACGGCCGCCACCTGTTCCAGATCGTCGAGGACCGCATCGAAACGATCGACCCCGACTCGGGCCGCGTGCTCGCGACGATCCCCGCGCCCGGCGGCGGCGCGGATTCCGGGCTCGCCTGGGCCGAAGGCACGCTGTGGGTCGGGCAATACCGCGAGCGCAAGATTCATCAGATCGATCCGCAGTCGGGCGCCGTGCTGCGCACGATCGAATCGAACCGCTTCGTCACCGGCGTGACCTGGGTCGACGGCGAACTGTGGCACGGCACGTGGGAAGCGGACGAAAGCGCGCTGCGACGCGTCGACCCCGGCACCGGACACGTGCTCGAGCAGGTCGACATGCCGGCCGGCGTCGGCGTGTCGGGACTGGAATCCGACGGCCGCGACACGTTCTACTGCGGCGGCGGCAACAGCGGCACGCTGCGCGCGGTGCGCCGCCCCGCGTCGGGGAACGCCGTGCACGACAGCGACGCCGACGCAGCAGCAGAACGCTGATACGCCTGCGATCGCACCGCGGCCGCACGCGCACCACGTCCACCCCCCGGTGCAGGAATGAACAAGACGCCTTCGCTCGACCCTCGCTAAGATGCGCGCTCGTCAGTCTTTTGTTCGGAGCAGTCGATGCAGCGCGGTGTAGTGTATGGCGTCCTGGCGGGCGCGTTGTGGGGCATGGTGTTTCTGGTGCCGCGGCTGTTGACCGACTTCTCGCCGCTGCTGCTGAGCGCCGGCCGCTACGCGATGTACGGTCTCGTGTCGTTGGCGGCCGCGCTGCCGGCCGCCCGCTCGCTGCTCGCGCGGCTGACCCGCGAAGACGTCGTGGCGCTCGCGAAGCTCGCGCTGATCGGCAACGTCGCGTACTACATGCTGCTGTCCGGCGCCGTGCATCTGATCGGCATCGGCCCCAGCTCGCTGATCGTCGGCGTGCTGCCCGTGACCGTCACGCTCGCGGGCCTGAGCGACCACGGCGCGGTGCCGCTGCGGCGCCTCGCGGCACCGCTCGCGCTGGTGATCGCGGGCATCGTCTGCATCAACGTCGATCTGTTCACGTCGGCCGCCGCGCATGCGACCACGCTCGGCGAGAAGCTCCTCGGCATCGCCTGCGCCAGCGGCGCGTTGGCAAGCTGGACCTGGTACGCGGTCGCGAACGCGCGCTACCTGCAGCGCCACCATCGCTTCGGCGGCAACGAGTGGTCGGTGCTATGGGGCGTCGTGACCGGGCTGATCGGCGGCCTGTGCTGGCTCGCGATCCTGGCGCTGCCGGCCGGCACGATACAGGCCGCGCTGCCGGCATCGCGCTGGCAGCTGTTCTGGCTGCTGAATCTCGCGCTGGCGATCGGCGCGTCGTGGCTCGGCAACGGACTCTGGAACGCGGCGTCGAAGCGGCTGCCGCTCACGCTATCGGGCCAGCTGATCGTGTTCGAAACGGTGTTCGCGATGCTCTATGCGTTCGTCTACGACCACCGGATGCCGCGCGTGCTCGAGATCGCGGCGCTCGCGCTGTTGCTCGCGGGCGTCTACGGGTCGGTGCGTCGGCACGGCGATCCGCATGCAGGCGACGGCACGCGCGAGCACGCCGCGGCGAACGCGAACGCCACGGCTCACTGAACACGTCACTGAACGGGCCGCCGATCGAGCCGGTACGGCCGATGAACAGGAAAGAAACGAGATGACGCGACGCCGACGCGACGCGTCAGCGCGCGTCCTTGTGCATCCACTTGCGGCCCTCGATCGAGCCTTCGCGGCGGGTCTTGTCGACGCGCCGCTGGCGCGCGAGCTTCGGATCGACGATCAGCGGCCGGTAGATCTCGACACGGTCGTGGTCGGCGAGCGGCGCGTCGAGCGGTGCGAGCTTGCCGAACACGCCGGTTTTCGCCTGCGCGAGATCGATCTCCGGATGCAGCGCGAGCACGCCGCTCGCGTCGATCGCGGCGCGCACGGTCGCGCCCTCGGGCAATGAAACGGGAATCAGCGTCTGGCGGTCCGGCAGCGCGTAGCAGACTTCGATCGACAGCATCGCCTCACCCCTTGCCGTAGCGCTGGTCGGCGCGCTTGACGAACGAATCGACGAAAGTGTTCGCGATGTGGCTGAACACCGGGCCGATGATCTTCTCGAGCAGGATGCTCGAGAACTCGTAGTGCAGCGCGAATTCGATCTTGCACGCATCGGCGCGCAGCGGGATGAACCGCCACGAGCCCGTGAACTTCTTGAACGGGCCGTCGGCGAACTCCATGTCGATCCGGCTCGGACGCTGCTGCGTGTTGCGCGTCGCGAAATGCTGCTTGATGCCCTTGAAGTTGATGTCGATGCGCGCTTCCATCCCGCGGTCGTCCTGGCGGCGAACTTCGACGCCGCCGCACCAGGGCAGGAAATTGGGGTAATCGGCCACGTCGGTGACGAGGTCGAACATCTGTTCCGCCGAGTGACGGATCAATACGGTTTTCTGGACATCTGCCATAAATCGCGCGGCATCGCTTGAAGTGGGAACGCAAGCCGGGCGATTCACGCCCCGCTTTGCTAAAATCGTGATTTTAAACGAGTTGGCCCAATCCTTTCATGAGCATCATCGACAACAGGAAAGCGCACTTCGATTATCACATCGAGGAACGCTATGAAGCCGGGCTCGTGCTCGAGGGCTGGGAAGTCAAGGCGCTGCGCGCCGGGCGCGGCCAGATCAAGGAGGGCTACGTGGTGGTGAAGAACGCCGAGATCTTCCTGATCGGCACCCACATCAGCCCGCTGCCCGAAGCCTCGACGCACATCAAGCCCGATCCGGTCCGCACACGCAAGCTGCTGCTGCACCGTGAGGAAATCAAGAAATTGATCGGCAAGGTCGAGCAGCGCGGCTACACGCTCGTGCCGCTGAACTTCCACTACAAGGGCGGTCGCGTGAAATGCGACATCGCGCTCGCGAAGGGCAAGAAACTGCACGACAAGCGCGAAACCGAGAAGAAGCGCGACTGGGAGCGCGAAAAGGCGCGCATCATGCGCGCCGGCACGTGACACGCACGCGCTGCCGCAGCAACGAAACGGCCCGCTCGATGCGGGCCGTTTTGCTGTGGGCGGCGTAGCGATCCGGCGCATGTGCAGCACTGCCACGCCGGTGCCGATGGAATTGCGCGCCGACGCAGCCACGGCAATGCAGCCGCGCGACGATACGCCGCACGCCGGAAGCCGGAAGCCGGCAGCGGCCGACGCCGCTGCAAGCCCCGCGGACGCTCAGCCCCTACCGCCCGCTGCCGGCGTCGCGTTCTTGACGATCGTCAGCGCCGAGGCGATCGCGGTCCCGAGATCCGACAGGTTGGCCGGCACGATCAGCGTATTGCCCTGCTTCGCCAGATTCGAGAATGCGCCGACATACTGCTCGGCCACCTTCAGATTGACCGCATCCATGCCGCCCTGCGACTGGATCGCGTTCGCGATTTTCTGGATCGCCTGCGCGTTCGCGTCGGCCACCGCGAGAATCGCGGCCGCCTCGCCCTGCGCCTGGTTGATCGCCGCCTGCCGCTCGCCTTCTGACTTCTGGATCGCTGCCTCGCGCGCACCCGACGCGAGGTTGATCTGCTCCTGCTTGCGGCCCTCGGATGCCGCGATCAGCGCGCGCTTCTCACGCTCGGCGGTGATCTGCGCCTGCATCGCGTGCAGGATTTCCTTCGGCGGCGTGAGGTCCTTGATCTCGTAGCGCAGCACCTTCACGCCCCAGTTCGCCGCGGCCTGGTCGAGCGCCGACACGATGTTGTGGTTGATGAAGTCGCGTTCCTCGAAGGTCTTGTCGAGTTCGAGCTTGCCGACCACCGAGCGCAGCGTCGTCTGCGCGAGCTGCGTGATCGCGAGCACGAAGTTGCTCGATCCGTACGACGCCTTCATCGGGTCGGTGACCTGGAAGTACAGCACGCCGTCGACCTGCAGCTGCGTGTTGTCGCGCGTGATGCAGACCTGGCTCGGCACGTCGAGCGGAATTTCCTTCAGCACGTGGCGGTAGGCGATCCGGTCGACGAACGGCAGCACGATGTTCAGGCCGGGCGACAGCGTCGCGTGATACCGGCCGAAGCGCTCGAGCACCCACGCATGCTGCTGCGGCACGATCTTCACCGTCTTCGACACGATCACGATGGCGATGACGAGCAGGACGACCCAGACGATCAGCGAATCCATGAAATATTCCCTCCTTGTTTTATCGGTGGACGATCAGCCCGCGGCTTTCGCGACGACGACCAGACAGTTGCCACGCACGGCGCTGACGCGGTACACGTGCGCATCGTCGCGCTCGCCGTTCGCCAGCTCGACGTCCCAGTCGGCGCCGCGATACTGCACGCGCGCGCGGCCGTCATGCCACGCGTCGACCGTAAGGGTCGCGCCGATATCGAGATTGACGTCCGGATTGGTCGACGTGTCGCGCTTCTGCTTGCGCCCGAGCCCCGAGCGGCGCAGCGCGATCATCGCGACGATCGCGACCGCGGCGGCCGCGCCCAGCTGCACGTGCGGCGCGAAGCCGGCGAACTGCAGCAGGCCGCCGGCGAGAAAGCCGAGCGCGATCATCAGCAGATAGAAGGTGCCGGTCAGCAGTTCGGCCACGACCAGCACGCCGACCCCGATCCACCAGAACAGATGCCCCGACATCATTGTGGTCTCCAGAAAAACGCTTGCGCCCCACTACGCACTATATTCGCTGTCGGACCGCGCGTGGCGGTCGGCACCGTCGAGCGATCCGGCGGGCGCAGATAAAAAAACACCCCGGTAGATACCGGGGTGTTTATAGCACGAAGCTTGCATTTTGCCTTCATCGAAAGAGCGGCGGACCGCCCTTTCGATGCAGCGGCGGGCTGCCGTTACTTCCGCTTGGCCAGCGCCTGCCACGTATCGATGATCGTGTCGGGGTTCAGCGAAATCGACACGATGCCTTCGTCGGCCAGCCACTGCGCGAAATCCGGGTGATCGGACGGGCCCTGGCCGCAGATACCGACGTACTTGCCCATCTTGCGGCAGGTGTCGATCGCACGCTTGAGCAGGAACTTGACGGCCGGGTCGCGTTCGTCGAAGTCGACGGCCAGCAGTTCCATGCCCGAGTCGCGATCGAGGCCGAGCGTGAGCTGCGTGAGGTCGTTCGAGCCGATCGAGAAACCGTCGAAGTGCTGCAGGAACTCTTCGGCGAGGATCGCGTTGGTCGGGACTTCACACATCATCACGAGGCGCAGGCCGTTCTCGCCGCGCTTCAGGCCGAACTTCTCGAGCAGGCCGACGACGCGCTCCGCCTGCTTCACGGTACGCACGAACGGCACCATGATCTCGACGTTGGTCAGGCCCATCTCGTCGCGCACACGCTTCAGTGCGCGGCATTCCATCTCGAACGCCTGCGCGAAGTCTTCGGCGATGTAGCGCGATGCGCCGCGGAAGCCCAGCATCGGGTTTTCCTCGTCCGGCTCGTAGCGCGAACCGCCGATCAGCTTCTTGTACTCGTTCGACTTGAAGTCGGACAGACGCACGATCACGGGCTTCGGGTAGAACGCCGCGGCGATCGTCGCGACGCCTTCGGTCAGCTTGTCGACGTAGAACTGGCGCGGCGATGCATGACCGCGCGCGACGCTCTCGACGGCCTTCTTCAGGTCCTGATCGATGTTCGGGTACTCGAGGATCGCCTTCGGGTGCACACCGATGTTGTTGTTGATGATGAACTCGAGGCGCGCGAGACCGACGCCGGCGTTCGGCAGCTGCGAGAAGTCGAACGCGAGTTGCGGGTTGCCGACGTTCATCATGATCTTGACCGGAATTTCCGGCAACTCGCCGCGCTGCACTTCCGTGACTTCCGTCTCGAGCAGCCCGTCGTAGATCTTGCCTTCGTCGCCTTCCGCGCACGACACCGTCACCAGCGCGCCGTCCTTCAGCACGTCGGTCGCGTCGCCGCAGCCGACGACCGCCGGCACGCCCAACTCACGCGCGATGATCGCCGCGTGGCAGGTGCGCCCGCCGCGGTTCGTGACGATCGCCGATGCGCGCTTCATCACCGGCTCCCAGTTCGGGTCGGTCATGTCGGCCACCAGCACGTCGCCAGGTTGCACGCGTTCCATTTCCGACGGGTCCTGAATCACGCGCACGGGGCCCGCGCCGATCTTCTGACCGATCGCGCGGCCCGTCGCCAGCACCTGCGACTGGCCCTTCAGCTTGAAGCGCTGCTCGGCCTTGCCGCTCGCCTGGCTCTTCACCGTTTCCGGACGTGCCTGCAGGATGAAGATCTTGCCGTCGCGACCGTCCTTGCCCCACTCGATGTCCATCGGACGCTGGTAGTGCTTCTCGATGATGACCGCGTACTTTGCGAGCTCGATCACGTCTTCGTCGGTGATCGAATAACGGTTGCGCTGCTCGTGCGACACGTCGACCGTCTTCACGCGGCCCGGTTCGCCGGGTTGCGTGAACTCCATCTTGATCAGCTTCGAGCCGATCGAGCGGCGGATGATCGGGTACTTGTCCTGCGCGAGCGTCGTCTTGAACACGTAGAACTCGTCCGGGTTCACGGCGCCCTGCACGACGGTTTCGCCGAGGCCGTAGCTCGACGTGATGAACACGGCGTCCTTGAAGCCCGATTCGGTGTCGATCGTGAACATCACGCCGGCCGCGCCGACGTCCGAACGCACCATGCGCTGCACGCCTGCCGACAGTGCGACCTCGGCGTGCGTAAAGCCCTTGTGCACGCGATACGAGATCGCGCGGTCGTTGTACAGCGACGCGAACACGTGCTTCATGCGATCGAGCACGTCGTCGATGCCGACGACGTTCAGATACGACTCCTGCTGGCCGGCAAACGATGCGTCGGGCAGGTCTTCCGCGGTCGCGGACGAGCGCACGGCGAACGACAGTTCGGCCGGCGAGCCGCTCTTCAGGATTTCGAACTGCGCGCGGATTTCCTGCTCGAGACGCGCCTGCAGCGGTGCGTCGACGATCCATTTACGGATTTCGGCGCCTGCTTCGGCGAGCGCCTTCACGTCGTCGATGTCGAGCGACTCGAGACGCTTGGCGATGCGATCGGTCAGATCGTTGTGCTTGAGGAAATCGCGGAATGCGAGCGCGGTCGTGGCAAAGCCGGTGGGGACGCGAACGCCTGCCTCGGAAAGCTGGCTGATCATCTCGCCGAGCGACGCGTTCTTGCCGCCCACGATCTCCACATCGGTCATCCGCAACTGCTCGAACGGGATTACATACGCCTGGTCCTTTGCGACGTTTGCTGCGTTAGTCATACAAGCCCCTAAGTGTGAAAAAAATGCTCGATTGCGCAAGTGGGCTCGAACGCGGGCGCTTGCAAAAAGGCGCGACGCGTCTTGCGCAACCTGTTGGAGAAACAATCGCAGCGGTGGAAATCTTCCGACCCTCGATGTGCAAAAACCCGGCAGAAAGGCGACGTATGCAGATGAATCGCCGAACTTGCCGGGAATTTTGGATGGCTCGCGGCAAGCGCCGGGCGCCCTGTGCGCACCGTCCCCGCAATTGCTTATCCAACAGGTTGCCGCTATTCTACCGTGCCGGCTGCCGGATGTGGCGCGACCTTGTCACCGCGTGTGGAGGCGAACCTCCAGCCGCCCGCGCAACCGCCCTTCACGCTCGACGCCCAGATTCATGCTGCCTACCGTTTTCATCGTCTCCGACGGCACCGGGATCACTGCCGAAACCTTCGCGCATTCGATCCTGTCCCAGTTCGACCAGAAATTCCGCCTCGTGCGCGTGCCGTTCGTCGACTCGCTCGAAAAGGCCTATTCGACCGTCGAGAAAATCAACGAAGCGGCCGTGCACGACGGCCGTCGCGCGATCGTGTTCACCACGCTCGTCGACAGCGTGTCGAACGACATCGTCAAGCGCTCGAACGCGCTCGTGCTCGACATGTTCCAGCGCTTCGTCGAGCCGCTCGAGCAGGAGCTCGAGCTGAAGTCGAGCCACGCGATGGGGCGCGGCCACCAGAACGCAGATACCGAGGAATACAAGACGCGGATCGAGGCGATCAACTTCTCGCTCGCGCACGACGACGGCCAGTCGAACCGCAACCTGTCCGAAGCCGACGTGATCCTGGTCGGCGTGTCGCGCAGCGGCAAGACGCCGACGAGCCTGTATCTCGCGATGCAGTACGGCGTGAAGGCGGCGAACTATCCGCTGATTCCGGAAGACTTCGAGCGCGGCAAGCTGCCGTCGGCGCTGACGCAGCATCGCGAAAAGCTGTTCGGCCTGTCGATCGACCCGCAGCGTCTGTCGGAGATCCGCAACGAGCGCCGCCCGGGCAGCAAGTACGCGGCGCCGGAGAACTGCCGTTACGAGATCAACGAATCGGAGGCGATGATGCGCCGCGAAGGGATCAAGTGGCTGTCGTCGACGCACAAGTCGATCGAGGAAATCGCGACGACGATCCTGCAGGAAATCCGCCTGGAGCGGCAGTCGTACTGACGTGCGCTGCATCGGCGGCGCTCACGCCGCCGCCAGAAAGCAAAAAGCCGCGTTCAACGCGGCTTTTTGCTGGGCGCTGCGCGCCGACGACCTGGCGCGCGGCGCGCGCGTCTCATTTGCGCCGCTGCTGCCGCACCTGCTCGAACAGACACACGGCCGCCGCCGCCGCGACGTTGAGCGACTCCATCCCGCCCGGCTGCGGGATCGTCACGCGATGGGTGGCCGCATCGCGCCAGAAGGCCGACACGCCCGCCCCCTCGTTGCCGAACACCCATGCGACGGGGCCGGACAGGTCGCAGTCGTAGACGGCCTGCGCGCCGTGCGAATCGGTCAGCGCGACCGGAACGTCGAGACGCTCGGCGAGCGCGTCCGGCTCGACGTCCTCGTGAATCGACAACAGGAAGTGGGCGCCCATGCCCGAGCGCAGCACCTTCGACGACCACGCATACGCGGTGCCCGGCGCACAGAACACGTGGCGCACGCCGGCCGCCGCCGCGCTGCGCAGGATCGAGCCGACGTTGCCGGCGTCCTGCACGCCGTCGAGCACGACCGACGTATCGGTGACGCGCGCCGGCAACGGCTGCGCCGGCCGCTCGACGAGCAGCAGCAGGCCGACGCCGCTGACCACGTTCGACAGCTGACCGAACAGCGCGTCGGGCAGCGTGACGACCCGCGGCGCGTCGATGCGCGCGACGATCGCCCGCGCTTCGGCATGCGCGAGCGCGCCTTCGGTCGCGACGCACAACTCGGGGATCGCGCCCGTGTCGAGATAGGCGCCGGCCAGATGGAAACCTTCGAGCAGCGCGTGGCCGCCGCGGCGCTGCTGCGCCGTCGAACCCGCGAGCGCCTTCAGCCGCTTGTACAGCGGGTTGTCGCGTGAGGTGATGCTTTTCATCGAATCAGGTCGAGCGCCGCGCGCACGGGTGCGAACGAGCGCCGATGCGCTTCGCACGGCCCATGCTCGCGCAGCGCGGCAAGATGTTTCGCGGTGCCGTAGCCGGCGTGCACGTCGAAGCCGTACACCGGATGGCGGGCATGCAGCTCGACGAGCATCCGGTCGCGCGTGACTTTCGCGAGGATCGACGCCGCCGAGATGCTCGGCACGAGCGCGTCGCCGCTGACGATCGCCTCGGCGCGCACCATCAGCGTCGGGCAACGGTTGCCGTCGATCTGCGCGAGCGTCGGCATGAGCGACAGGCCTTCGACCGCGCGCTTCATCGCGAGCATCGTCGCATGCAGGATGTTCAGCGTATCGATCTCGTCGACGCTGGCCGACGCGACGCAATACGCACGCGAACGCGCGACGATCAGGTCGTACAGCGCGTCGCGCTTTTTCGCGGACAGCGCCTTCGAATCGTCGAGGCCTTCGATCGGCTGCGCGGGATCGAGGATCACCGCGGCGGCGACCACCGGGCCCGCGAGCGGGCCGCGCCCGGCTTCGTCGACGCCGCAGACGATGTCGTCGGGCCGGCTGAAATCGAAGCCGCGCTGGTCGAGCGGCACGCGGCCGCGCGCTGCACGTGGTGCGCGAGTGGCGGTCATGCGCGCCCCTTGCGTTGCTCGAGCACCCGCACGACCGCTTCGGCCGCCTTCGCGGCCGTGTTCTGCCGCAGCGACAGGTGCATTTCGGTGAACACTTCGGTCAGCGTGCGGCGGTTCGCGTCGTCGCGCAACTGCGTGAGCGTCGCGTCGGCGAGCGCCTCCGGCGTCGCGAAGTGCTGCAGCAGCTCCGGCACGACGAAGCGCCCGGCCAGGATGTTCGGCAGGCCGACGTACGGCAGGTAGCCCTGGCGGCGCATGATCTGGCCGGTCAGCCAGGGCACCTTGTACGAGATCACCATCGGCTTCTTCAGCAGCGCGGCTTCCAGCGTGACGGTGCCGCTCTTCACGAGGATCGCGTCGGCGGCCGTCATCGCGACCTGCGAGCGGCCGTCGGTGATCGTCAACGCGAGTTGCGGATGCGCGGCGACGAGCGGTTGCAGCAGCTCGCGCAGCGCGGGCGTCGCCGCCGGCATCACGAAGCGCACGCCCGGCTCGCGCTCCTGCATCAGCGCCATCGCCGCGAAGAACGTCGGGCCGATCAGCGCGATCTCCGAGCGGCGACTGCCCGGCAGCACCGCGATCACCGGGCCGTCGGCCGGCAGGCCGAGCGCGATGCGCGCGCCGTGCGTGTCGGGCTCGAGCGGGATCTCGTCGGCGAGCGGATGGCCCACGTACGTCGACGCGACGCCCGCCTTGTCGAGGATCGCCGGTTCGAACGGGAACAGGCACAGCATGTGGTCAACCGACTTCGCGATCTTCTTGATCCGCCCGCCGCGCCACGCCCAGATCGACGGGCACACGAAGTGGATCGACGGAATGCCCGCGTCGCGCGCGGCCTGTTCCACGTTGAAGTTGAAGTCGGGTGCATCGACGCCGATGAATGCGTCGGGCCGCTCGGCGAGCAGTTGGCGCTTCAGTTCGCCGCGAATGCGCAGAATCTCGGGGATCTGGCCCAGCGCCTCGACGTAACCGCGCACCGTCAGCTTGTCCATCTGCCAGTGCGAGTCGAAGCCGTGCGCGAGCATGCGCTGCCCGCCGATCCCGTAATAGTGGGTCGACGCCGGCAGTCGCGCCTGCAGCCCGCCGAGCAGCGACGCCGCGAGCAGGTCGCCCGACGGCTCGCCGGCCACCATGGCGAGCCGCAGCTGATTGGTCGGCAGCGGCATCGGTTAGCGGATGATGCCGCGTTGCGACGCGTCGACGAACGCGACGAGCGCGGCCACCGGCGCATCGCCGTCGCCGCCGGCGCTCGCGAGCTCGCGCAGCTGTACCTTGGCCTCGTCGAGCGACAGGCCGTTCTTGTACAGCAGGCGGTACGCGCTGCGCAGCGCCGAGATCGCGTCCGGCGAGAAACCGCGCCGGCGCAGGCCTTCGACGTTGATGCCGTGCGGCTCGGCCTTGTTGCCTGCAGCGATCACGAACGGCGGCACGTCCTGCACGAGCGCCGACGCGCCGCCGAGCATCGAGTGCGCGCCGATGCGCACGAACTGATGCACGCCCGACATCCCGCCGATGATCGCGAAGTCGCCGATCTCGACGTGACCGGCCATCTGCGCGTTGCTCGACAGGATCACGTTGTTGCCGACCCGGCAGTCGTGGCCGATATGCACGTACGCCATGATCCAGTTGTCGTCGCCGAGCGTCGTCACGCCGGCGTCCTGCACGGTGCCGGTGTGGATCGTCGTGAATTCGCGGATCGTGTTGCGGTTGCCGATCACGAGCCTGGTCGGCTCGTCCTTGTACTTCATGTCCTGCGGACGGCCGCCGACCGACGCGTAATGGCCGATGCGGTTGTCTTCGCCGAGCGTCGTGTGACCTTCGATCACGCTGTGCGAGCCGATCGTGGTGCGCGCGCCGATCGTCACATGCGGCCCGACGATCGCGTACGGCCCGATCTCGACCGACTCGTCGATCTGCGCGCCCGGTTCGACGATCGCGGTAGGATGAATCCTGGTCATGCGCCGTTGCCTCTCGTTATGATGTGTCGCGTTGCCCGCGTCATGTTGCTCATGCGTGCCGCGTCGCTCAGGGCGCCGCGTCGGCCGTCTTGACCGTGCACATCAGTTCGGCTTCCGCCGCCACCTTGCCGTCCACTTCGGCCACCGCCTTGAACTTCCAGATGCCGCGGATGTATCGTTCGAACGTCACGTTCAGGATCAGCTGGTCGCCCGGCTCGACCACGCGCTTGAAGCGCGCGCCGTCGATGCCGACGAAGTAGTACAGCGTGTTCTCCGGATCCTTCGGCTGCTCTTCCGCGAAGGTCAGCAGCGCGGCCGCCTGCGCGAGCGCCTCGAGGATCAGCACACCCGGCATCACCGGCCGCTTCGGGAAATGTCCCTGAAAGAACGGCTCGTTGATCGACACGTTCTTCAGCGCTTTGATCCCCTTGTGCGGCTCGAGTTCGAGCACGCGGTCGACCAGCAGAATCGGGTAGCGATGCGGCAGCAGCGTGAGGATCTTGTGGATGTCGAGATTGATTTTTTCAGTGCTCATGATGGTTCGTCTCACGCAGAGGCTGCGCGGTGGTGATGCAAAGGCTGATGCGGGCCGTCGTGCGGCCCGGTCCGGCTAACCGGGCGGATGCGCTGGCCGTGCCCGGTTGGTGGTCTCGCATGGTGGTCAGGCGTCCGTGCCGCCCTGGGCGGCCAGCGCGGTTTCGAGCGCCTTGATGCGGTCGCGCAGTTTGTCGAGGTTGCGTACGAGCGCGGCGCTGCGGTTCCATTCGCCGTGGTCGACGGCCGGGAACGCACTCGTATAGATGCCGGCCTTCGGCAGCGATTTCGATACGCCCGACTTCGCGGTGATGATCACGTAGTCGCCGAGCGTCACGTGGCCGGCGATCCCGGCCGCGCCGCCGATCATGCAATGGCGGCCGATCGTCGTGCTGCCGGCGATCCCGGCGCTGCCCGCGATGACCGTATATGCGCCGATCCGGCAGTTGTGGCCGATCTGCACCTGGTTGTCGATCTTCACGCACGCTTCGATGACGGTATCGGCCATCGCGCCGCGATCGATCGTCGTGTTCGCGCCGATCTCGACGTCCGGGCCGATCGACACGCCGCCGACCTGCGGGATCTTGACCCAGCTGCCGGTGCGCGCGTCGCCGTCGCCGACGAAATCCGGCGCGAAGCCGAAGCCGTCCGAGCCGATCACCGCGCCCGCATGAATGATCGCACGCGGCCCGATCTTGCAGCCGTGGTACACCGCTGCGTTCGGATACAGGTGCGAGCCCGCGCCGATCGTCGTGCCGCGGCCGACGAACACGCCGGCGTCGAGCTGCACGTCATCGGCGATCACCGCACCGGCCTCGATCGTCACGTGCGGACCGATCACCGCGCTCGCGGCGACCTGCGCGGACGGGTCGATCGTCGCGCTCGGATGCACGCCGGCCACGCGCGGCGGCGTGGCCAGATCGATGAACATCTGCGCGACGCGCGCGAAGTACGCGTACGGATTCGCCGTCACGATGAAGTTGCTGGGGCCGGCCGTCCGGGGGCCGGCCATCCGGGGGCCGGATGTCGGAGATCCCTCGGCCGCGCCAAGCTTTTCGAGGTCCTTGGGCGCGATCAGCACCGCGCCGGCGCCGCTCGTCTCGACCTGCGACAGGTACTTCGGATTCGCGAGAAACGCGAGCTGCTGAGGGCCGGCCTGGTCGAGCGGCGCGAGGCCGCTGACCTTGCACTGGGCGTCGCCGACGATCTCGCCGCCGAACCGCTTTACGAGTGCCTCGAGCGTCAATGCCATTCGTCGTCTGCTCCGTTCAGTTCGTCGAGCCGGACGCGAGCGCCTTGAGCACCTTGTCGGTGATGTCGATGCGCGGACTGACGTACACGGCTTCCTGCACGATCAGGTCGTAATTCTGCTGCTCCGCGATCTGCTTGATGACCTTGTTCGCGCGCTCGAGCACCGCCGCGAGCTCCTCGTTGCGGCGCTGGTTCAGATCTTCGCGGAACTCGCGCTGCTTGCGCTGGAAGTCGGTGTCGAGCTGCGCGAGATCGCGCTGCTTCTGCGCGCGATCGGCCGCCGACAGCGACGCACCGTTCTTGTCCAGCGAATCGGACATCGACTTCAGACGCGCCGCCAGGTCCTGCAGATCCTTGTCGCGCTTCGCGAACTCGGCTTCGAGCTTCGTCTGCGCCGCCTTCGCGGGCGCCGACTCGCGCAGGATCCGATCCGAATTGACCGCCGCGATGCGGGCGACGTCCTGAGCGTGTGCCGTCGCCGCGCCCAAGGCCAGCGCAATGGTCAACGCCCCGATCACTCGTTTCGAAAACTTACCGGTTAGCAAAATTACCCTCTCGTTGCTGTTGTCATGCGTTCGATCAGAACGCCGTCCCGATCTGGAACTGGAATTTCTGGTACTGGTCGCCCTCGTGCTTCTGCAGCGGGAAACCGAGGCTCAGCTTCAGCGGGCCGATCGGCGAGATCCACGCGAGGCCCACACCATAGCCGTAACGCAGACCGTTCGCGCCGGTACTCGTGCCGCCCGGCGCGTTGCCCCACACGTTGCCGCCGTCGATGAACGTGAACACGCGCAGCGTGCGATCGTAGCCGGTGCCCGGCAGCGGGAACGTCAGTTCGATGTTGCCGACCAGCATCTTCGAGCCGCCGATCGGGTCGTTCGTCTTGGTGTCGCGCGGGCCCAGCGAGCTCGGCTCGTAGCCACGCACGGAGCCGATACCGCCCGCGTAGTAGTTCTTGAAGATCGGGTACGGGTTGCCGATACCGTTGCCGTAGCCGCCCTGCAGGTTCAGGCCCAGGATGAAGCCGCGCGAGAACGAATAGTAATACTGCGCCTGCAGGTCGGCCTTGTAGTACTGGATCTTGCCGACCGGCACGCCGTACTCGACGTTCGCCTGCGTGAAGTAGCCGCGGCTCGGGATCAGCGCGCTGTCGCGCGCGTCGCGCGACCACGCGACCGTCAGCGGCACGGTGTTCGACACGCGGCCGAACTCGTTCACGTAGTCCTGGTAGCTCTGCGGCGTGTTCGAATCGACGTCGAGACGGTTCTGCTCGAAGCCCGCGCCGAAATAGACGGTGTCGACTTCCGAGAACGGAATGCCGAACTTCAGGTTGCCGCCCGCGCTGATGATGCGGAAGCTCGAGCTCGTCGAGTAGTACAGCGGCTGGTACGTGCGGTAGTAGACGTCGGTGATCCGCTTGATGCCGTCGACCGTGAAGTACGGGTCGACCTGCGTGACGGTCAGCGTGCGGTAGCTCTTCGCGGTGTTGACGTTCACCGACAGGCTCGTGCCCGAGCCGAACACGTTGTCCTGCGACACGCCGGCCGACAGCACGACCTTGTCCGTCGACGAGAAGCCCGCGCCCAGCGTGATCGCGCCGGTCGGCTTTTCGTCGACCTTCACGTTCACGTCGACCTGGTCGTTCGTGCCTTCGACCGGCACCGTCGTCACGTCGACGTTGGTGAAGTAGCCGAGACGGTTCACGCGGTCCTTCGACAGCGCGAGACGGTTCGAATCGAACCACGAGCTTTCGAGCTGGCGCATTTCGCGGCGCACGACTTCGTCGCGCGTGCGCGTGTTGCCGACCACGTTGATGCGGCGCACGTACACGCGGCGGCTCGGATCGACGACGAGGTTCAGGTTCACCTTGTGGTTCGCCTGATCGATGTCCGGCTGCGCGTTGACCGTCGCGAATGCGTAGCCGTATTCGCCGAGCTTGTCGACAATCGACTTGGTCGTCTGCTGCAGCTTCTCGGCCGAGAAACGATCGCCCGGCTTGATCTTGATCAGCTTGGTGAGTTCGGCTTCGCGATCGAGCAGGTTGCCCGACAGCTTGATGCCCGACACCGTGTACGGCTGGCCTTCATGCAGCGTGACCGTCAGGTACATGTCCTTCTTGTCGGGCGAGATCGACACCTGGGTCGACTCGATGTTGAACTCGAGGTAGCCGCGGTTCAGGTAGTACGAGCGCACGGCTTCGAGGTCGCCGGTCAGCTTTTCTTTCGAGTACAGGTCGTTCTTCGTGTACCACGAGAACCAGTTCGGCGTGGACAGCTGCATCTCGTCGCGCAGCGTGCTGGTGCTGAACGCCTTGTTGCCGATGAAGTTGATCTGGCGGATCTTCGCGCTCGGGCCTTCGGCGACCGCGAACAGGATCGACACGCGGTTCGCGTCGACCGGCGTGATCGTCGTCTTGACCTCGGCCGCGTAGAAGCCGCGCGTGAGGTACTGGCGCTTGAGCTCCTGCTCCGCCTTGTCGACGAGCGCCTTGTCGTAGTAGCGGCCGTCGGCCAGACCCACCGCGCGCAGCGCCTTGGTCAGGTTGTCCTTGTCGAATTCCTTCGTGCCGGTGAAGTCGATCGACGCGATGGCCGGACGCTCCTGCACCTGCACGATCACGACGTTGCCTTGCGTGGCGACGCGCACGTCGTTGAAGAAGCCCGTCGCGTACAGCGCGCGGATTGCTTCGGATGCCTTGTCGTCGGTGAAGGTATCGCCCTGCTTGATCGGCAGGTACGCGAATACCGAACCGGGTTCGACGCGCTGCAAACCCTCGATCTTGATGTCTTGCACCACGAACGGTGCCGCTGCATGCGCCGCGAGGCCGTGCGCGGCGAGCGCGGCCGCTGCAACTGTCTTAGGTACAAAGCGATGAGGTTTGAACAACGTGCATCCCCAATATTTAGCTGCATCAAATCAGGCGGCGACCGACCGGCCGCCGCCTGACGCTTCAGAAATGGATTAACCGAGCCAGGTCGTTGAACAATGCGATCGCCGACAATGCGACGATGCAGATCAGCCCGGCTCTTTGCAGAATCAGCTGCCAGCGCTCCGAGACGGCTTTCCCGGTCGCGGCTTCAACCAGATAATATAACAGATGCCCCCCGTCCAAAACGGGAATCGGCAGCAAGTTCAGCACCCCGAGGCTAATGCTGACAAGGGCGAGGAACGATACGAAGGCCGACGGACCGAGCCGCGCGCTCTTGCCCGCATAGTCGGCGATCGTCACCGGGCCGGACAGATTCTTCAGCGATGCGTTGCCCGTGATCATCCGCCCAAACATCTTCAGCGAATAGACGGCGATGTCCCACGTGCGGTGCGCACCGAGCCGAACGCTGTCGAGCGGCCCGTAGCGCACGTCGACCGACGGCGTGTGCATCGACAGCGCCGCGCCGATGCGGCCGACCTGCTGGCCCGTCTCGTCGTCGCGCTGCAACTGAGGCACGATCGCTACCGTCTGCGTCGTACCGCCGCGCTCGACCTGCAGGTCGACCGCCCGGCCGGCGTGATGCTTCACCGCGTCGATGAAGCGCGACGCGCCGCCGATCGGCTGGCCGTCGAGCGCCAGCAGCTTGTCGCCGGCCTTCAGCCCCGCCCGCTCGGCCGCGCTGCCGGGCTGCACCGACGCGATCGACAGCGTGCCGCCGCCGGCCTCGAAGCCGAGGCGCGCCATGAAATCGTCATCGATGTCGCTCTCGGGGATATTGCGCAGATCGACGCGGAAGTCGAACGTCGCCGCGCCGCCGTCGCGCGCGCCGAGCACGACCTCGCGATGGTCGAATGCGGCGGACAGCAGCTTCCAGCGCAAGTCGGACCACGAGCGCACCGGCACGGCGGCGCCGCCGTCGGCGTCGCGGATCGACACGATGGTCTCGCTGCCGTCGAAGCCCGCGCGGGCCGCGACCGTGCCGGCGGCCGGCGGCGCGACCAGCGCGGCCGGCTCGGTCACGCCGGTGGCGAATACCGCCGAAAACAGCACGATTGCCAACAGGAAGTTCGCGATCGGCCCGGCGGCGACGATCGCGATGCGCTTGAACACCGATTGGCGGTTGAACGCCTGGTCGAGCTCGTCCGGATTGATGCCGGGGCCCGGTTCGCGCTCGTCGAGCATCTTCACGTAGCCGCCGAGCGGCAACGCGGAGAGCGTCCACTCGGTGCCCGTGCGCGGGCTCACCCAGCGCGCGATGGGCTGGCCGAAGCCGATCGAGAAACGCAGCACCTTCACGCCGCACCAGCGCGCGACGCGATAATGTCCGTACTCATGCACGACGACCAGCACCCCGATCGCCACCGCAAACGCGACCAGTTCGACCAGCACGTTCATGAGCACCTCATTCAGACGATACGCTCCACGCGAGGCGCAGGCGCTTTTGCAATGAACCCGGCGGCAAGACGACGCGCGTCGGCATCGGCCGCCAGGACGTCGTCGAGCCCGTTCGGGCTGCGGTTCGGCAGTGCGTTGAGCACCGCGTCGACCGTCGCCGCGATCGCCATGAAGCCGATCCGGCGCTCGAGAAACGCTTCGACCGCGACTTCGTTCGCCGCGTTCAATGCGGCGCTCGCGATCCCGCCCTCTTCAAGCGCCTTCAGCGCGAGCGCGAGACACGGGAAGCGTGCGTAATCCGGCTTCTCGAACGACAGCTGCGCGATCTGCGCGAGGTCGAGCTGATCGACGCCGGCGTCGACGCGCTCCGGGAACGCGAGCGCGTGCGCGATCGGCGTACGCATGTCGGGGTTGCCGAGCTGCGCGAGCACCGACCCGTCGCGATACGACACCAGCGAATGGATCACGCTCTGCGGGTGGATCAGCACGTCGATCCGCTCGCCCGGCAGACCGAAGATCCAGTGCGCCTCGATCACCTCGAGGCCCTTGTTCATCATCGTCGCCGAATCGACGGAGATCTTGCGGCCCATCACCCAGTTCGGATGCTTGCACGCCTCGTCCGGCGTCACGTCGGCGAGCGTGGCCGGCTCGCGCGTGCGGAACGGGCCGCCCGACGCCGTCAGGATGATCTTCGAGATGCCGCCGTGCTCGTTCTCGTCGCGCGGCATGCACTGGAAGATCGCGTTGTGCTCGCTGTCGACCGGCAGCAGGATCGCGCCATGGTCGCGCACCGCGTCCATGAAGATCCCGCCCGACATCACCAGCGATTCCTTGTTCGCGAGCAGGATGCGCTTGCCCGCGCGCGCGGCCGCGAGGCTCGGCGCGAGGCCGGCCGCGCCGACGATCGCCGCGACGACCGTGTCGCAGCCGTCGCTCGCCGACACGTCGACGAGCGCCTGCGGACCATACAGCACCGTGGTCTTGCTGCCCGCGGCGCGCAGCTTTGCTTCGACGTGCGCAGCGGTCGCCGCGTCGCCGACCACCGCGACTTCCGGCGCGAAGCGCAGGCATTGCTCGACGAGCTTGTCGCCGTTGCGATGCGCGGTCAGCGCGTACACCGAAAAACGCTCGGGATGGCGGGCGACCACGTCGAGCGTGCTGTCTCCGATCGAGCCCGTGGAACCGAGCAGTGTCAGACGTTTTTGCATAACAGAGATAGTGGATTAACCAAGCAGCAGCATTGCGAGCGGCAGCACCGGCAGCAGCGCGTCGACGCGATCGAGCACGCCGCCGTGACCGGGCAGCAGCCCGCTGGAGTCTTTCACGCCGGCCTGGCGCTTGAGCAGCGACTCGAACAGATCGCCGATCACGCTGTAGACGACGAGCAACGTCAGCGCGGCCCACGCACCGGGCATCCCGTAATGCGTGGCGAATGCGGAAAACAGGGTCGGCTCGAACCAGTGCGCGGCCATCGCGGCGCCCGCGACGACCATCACGGCGAGCCAGCCGCCGATCGCGCCCTCCCAGCTTTTACCGGGACTGATCGTGATTGCGAGCTTACGCTTGCCGAACGCCTTGCCTGCGAAGTATGCGCCGATATCGGCGAGCCAGACGACCAGCAGCAGCGACAGCACGAACGGCACGCCCTGCGCACGTGCGGCGACGAGCGCGTGCCAGCAGGCCGCGAACACCACGAAGCCGGCCGCGAGCAGGAACGGCCGCCACACAGCGCCCGCGAGCAGCGGCTTGCGCCGCAGCGCGAACGGGCCGACCAGCAGCCAGAACACGCCGGCTGCCATGAAAAGAGGACGGGACGAAGCCGCGCCGACGCCGAGCGGCACGGTCGCCGCGAGCGCGAGCGCGGCGGCGAGCGCATAGACGACGGCGCCGGTCGCGCCGAGCTTCAGCAGCCGCGCCCATTCCCACGCGGCGAACACGAGCACGACGCCGATCAGCGCGCCGAAGCCGGCCAGCGGCGCGAACAGCGTCACCGGCAGCAGCACTGCCAGCATCACGACCGCCGTGATCACACGGGTCTTCAGCATGAAAGGGAATCGGCGTTTTGCGATTGCGGCTCGAGCTGGGCGCTGGTGCGCCCGAAACGGCGCTCGCGCTCGGTATACGACGCGATCGCATCGGCCAGCGCCGCGCCGTCGAAGTCCGGCCAGTATTTGTCGGTGAAGTAGAACTCGGCGTACGCGAGCTGCCACAGCAGGAAATTGCTGACGCGCTGCTCGCCGCCGGTGCGGATGAAGAGATCGGGCTCCGGCGCATAGGCCATCGCCAGGTGCGGCGCGAACGCTTCCTCGGTCACGTCGACCTCGCGGCCTTCGCGCACGGCCTGGGCGACGAGCTTCTTGGTCGCCTGCAGGATGTCCCAGCGGCCGCCGTAGTTCGCGGCGATCGTCAGCGTCAGGCGCGTGTTGCGCGCGGTCTTGGTTTCGGCGCGGCGGATCAGGTCGCGGATGCGCGGCTCGAAGCGATCGAGATCGCCGACCACCCGCAGGCGGATGCCGTTCGCATGCAGCTTGCCGATTTCGCGTTCGAGCGCGGTGATGAACAGCCGCATCAGGAACGACACTTCGTCGTTCGGGCGCCGCCAGTTCTCCGAACTGAACGCGAACAGCGTCAGATATTGGACGCCGGCGCGCGCACAGCCTTCGACCACCGACCGCACGGCGTCCACGCCGCGGGTGTGCCCGGCGACGCGCGGCAAGCGGCGTTCGGTTGCCCAACGGCCGTTGCCGTCCATGATGATCGCGATATGACGCGGCACGGCGCCGACGTCAGGCACGCGAACGGTAGAGCTGGTATAGGTCATGGCCGTTGAGACAGTAAGGCGGAATGAAGGCGGCGCGCGAGGACGGTCGTCAGACCGTCATGATCTCGGCTTCCTTGGTCTGCACGAGCTTGTCGACCTCGGCAACGTGCTTGTCCGTCAGCTTCTGCACGTCGTCGCTGGCACGACGCTCGTCGTCTTCCGAGATTTCCTTGTCCTTCACGAGCTTCTTGAGCGCTTCGTTCGCGTCGCGACGCAGGTTGCGGATCGCAACCTTCGCCGTCTCGCCTTCGCTCTTGACCACCTTGGTCAGCTCGCGGCGGCGCTCTTCGGTCAGCGCGGGCATCGGCACGCGGATCAGATCGCCGGACGTGGCGGGATTCAGGCCGAGATCGGCTTCGCGGATGGCCTTCTCGACCTTCGCGACCATGTTCTTTTCCCACGGCTGCACGCCGATCGTGCGTGCGTCGACGAGCGTCAGGTTCGCAACCTGCGAGATCGGCACCATCGAACCGTAGTAATCGACCTGCACGTGATCGAGCAGACCGGTGTGCGCACGGCCCGTGCGGATCTTTGCCAGATCGTTCTTGAACGCTTCGATCGAGCGCTGCATTTTCTGCTCTACGCCCTTCTTGACATCAGCGACACTCATTTCAACCTCCGAACCTTCCAACCTTCAAAGAACGCGGGCGGCGCCCGGCGCGTCACGCGCCTCGGCCGGCTGCCCACGCCGCTTGCCCGCATCCGCGGGAGTTTACACGTGGACGAGCGTACCTTCGTCCTCGCCCAGCACGATACGCTTGAGCGCACCCGGCTTGTTTATCGAAAACACGCGAATCGGCAGCTTCTGGTCGCGGCACAGCGCGAAGGCCGTCGCGTCCATCACCTGCAGATTGCGGCTGATCGCCTCGTCGAAGCTGATCGTCGTGTAGCGCGTGGCCGACGGATCCTTCTTCGGATCGGCAGAATATACGCCATCCACCTTGGTCGCCTTCAGCACCACCTCGGCGCCGACTTCCGAGCCGCGCAGCGCGGCGGCCGTGTCCGTCGTGAAGAACGGGTTGCCGGTGCCGGCCGCGAAGATCACGACCTTGCCTTCCTCGAGCTGACGGATCGCACGGGGCCGGATGTAGGGCTCGACGACCTGGTCCATCCGCAGCGCCGACTGCACGCGCGCGACGATGCCGGCGTGGCGCATCGCGTCCTGCAGCGCCAGCGCGTTCATCATCGTCGCCAGCATCCCCATGTAGTCGGCCGTCGCACGGTCCATGCCGGCCGCGCCGCCCGCGACACCGCGGAAAATGTTACCGCCGCCGATCACGACGGCCAGCTGCGTACCGAGACCCACGACTTCGGCGATATCCGCCACCATCCGCTCGATCGTCGCGCGATTGATGCCGAAGGCATCGTCGCCCATCAGCGCTTCGCCGGAGAGTTTGAGGAGGACGCGTTTATAGGCATTGGACATAGGGGCTTCCGAGCGACGAGAGGATGACAACCACGAACTGTAGGGGCGAAATACTGATTCGGGCAAGCGCCGACGACCGGACCGGGGTTCCCGGCCGGCCGGCGGCGCCGCCGGCCGCGGCGGAGCGGACGCCCGCCGCGGATACTACCTGACTGCTTACTGCTGCTTTGCTGCTGCGACTTGCGCGGCCACTTCGGCGGCGAAGTCGTCCTGACGCTTCTCGATGCCTTCGCCGACGACGAACAGCGCGAACTTCTGCACTGCCGCATCCGCCGCCTTCAGCATCTGCTCGATCGTCTGCTTGTCGTTCTTCACGAACGTCTGGTTCAGCAGCGACACTTCCTTCAGGTACTTCTGGACGCTGCCGTCGACCATCTTCGCGACGATTTCGGCCGGCTTGCCCGATTCCGCAGCCTTCTGCTCGGCCACGCGGCGTTCCGTGTCGATCAGTTCAGCCGGGACGTCGGCTGCCGACAGGGCGACCGGCTTCATTGCCGCGATGTGCATCGCGACGTCCTTGCCGACCTGCTCTTCAGCACCCGTGTACTCGACGATCACGCCGATGCGCGCGCCGTGCAGGTACGTGGCGATCTTGTTCGCGGTTTCGAAGCGGACGAAACGGCGGATCGAGACGTTTTCGCCGATCTTGCCGATCAGCGCCAGACGGACTGCGTCGACCGTCGAGCCGTCGAGCGGCAGCGCCGACAGCGCAGCCACGTCGGCCGGGTTTTGCGTCGCGACGAGTTCTGCAACCGTCTTCGAGAATGCGAGGAAGTCGTCGTTCTTCGCGACGAAGTCGGTTTCGCAGTTCAGCTCGACCAGCGCGCCGGCATTGCCGCCGACGAACGATGCGACGACGCCTTCGGCCGTCACGCGCGATGCGGCCTTGCTCGCCTTGTTGCCGAGCTTGACGCGCAGCAGCTCTTCGGCCTTGGCCAGATCGCCGTCGGCTTCCGTCAGCGCCTTCTTGCACTCCATCATCGGTGCATCGGTCTTTGCGCGCAGTTCTGCCACCATGCTTGCGGTAATTGCCGCCATCATTCGCTCCTTGAGTCTGTATTCACCACACCGCCCGCTTGGACGCGAACGGCCGAATTTCGTTTCCGGACCCGCGCCGTTTCGGCGCGATCAGGTCCGGCGCACAAGCTTAAAAAAAGGGGGCCTGTTGAGAGCCCCCTTTTTGCGCCGGCTCGGGGCCAGTTACGCGTTTTCCTCGACGTATTCGTCGTCGCCGCGCACGGCCTGGACCACTTCGTTGACCGCGTTCGCACGGCCTTCGAGGATCGCGTCGGCCACGCCTTGCGCGTACAGCGCAACGGCCTTGCTCGAGTCGTCGTTACCCGGGATCACGTAGTCCACACCTTCCGGCGAGTGGTTCGTGTCGACCACGGCGATGACCGGCACGCCCAGCTTGTTCGCTTCGGTGACGGCAATCTTGTGGTAGCCAACGTCGATCACGAAGATCGCGTCCGGAATGCCGCCCATGTCCTTCACGCCGCCGATCGACTTTTGCAGCTTGGCGATTTCGCGTTCGAACAGCAGCGCTTCCTTCTTGCTCATCTTTTCGGTTTCACCCGCTTCGACGGCCGCTTCCATGTCCTTCAGGCGCTTGATCGACACCTTCAGCGTCTTGAAGTTGGTCATCATGCCGCCGAGCCAGCGCGCGTTGACGTACGGCATGCCCGCACGTTGCGCTTCCTGGGCGATCGTGTCACGCGACTGGCGCTTCGTGCCGACGAACAGGATCGTGCCGCGGTTCGCTGCCAGCTGGCGCACGTACTTCTGTGCGTCCGTGAACATCGGCAGCGTCTTTTCGAGGTTGATGATGTGAATCTTGTTGCGGTGACCGAAAATGAACGGAGCCATCTTCGGGTTCCAGAAGCGCGTCTGGTGACCGAAGTGGACACCTGCTTCCAGCATTTGGCGCATCGTGACTGCCATGTAAATTCTCCACGAGGGTTGGGTCTTAAGCCGGCTGCCGTACCGCCGCGCGAGCGCCCCGAAGGACCGCCATTCCGCGCGGCCGGCACCCTGGTTGCGCCGGCTTGCGATTCGGCACGTGCGAATGCGCGTGCCGCAAGTCCTTCATCTCGATGCCACCCCAAAAAGCGGGCAACGTTCGGCATTTGGATGTCGACTTAGCCAAAGAGTATAGCATGCCGATTTGTCACCTCTCAAGTCGCGCACCACTTTCGCTTGCCGTGCGGCTGCCGGCCGAACAATCGGCGAAAACCCGCACGCGCCCGATCGGCAGGGGCTGCGACCGCAGCCATAAGGTGCGATAATCCGTCAATTCACCGCATTCCAGGCATACCTCGATGGCTATTACGCTCAAAAACGAACACGACATCGCACAGATGCGTGTCGCCTGCCGTCTCGCGAGCGAAGTGCTCGACTTCATCACGCCGCACGTCGTCGCGGGCGTCACGACCGCCGAGCTCGATCGGCTCTGTCACGAATTCATGCTGAACGAGCAGGGCACGGTTCCCGCGCCGCTCAACTATCAGCCGCCCGGCTATCCGCCGTACCCGAAGGCCACCTGCATTTCGGTCAACGACGTGATCTGCCACGGCATTCCGGGCGAGAAGGTGCTGAAGAACGGCGACGCGCTGAACATCGACATCACCGTGATCAAGAACGGCTACTTCGGCGACACCAGCCGGATGTTCATCGTCGGCGAGGGCTCGATCCTCGCGAAGCGCCTGGTGCAGACGACCTATGAGTGCATGTGGCTCGGCATCGACCAGGTCAAGCCCGGCGCGCACCTCGGCGACATCGGCCACGCGATCCAGAAGCATGCGGAAGCGCAGGGCTACAGCGTCGTGCGCGAATACTGCGGCCACGGCATCGGCACGGTGTTCCACGAAGATCCGCAGGTCGTCCACTACGGCCGGCCGGGCACCGGCATCGAGCTGAAGGCCGGGATGATCTTCACGATCGAGCCGATGATCAACGCCGGCAAGCGCGACATCCGCACGATGCCCGACCAGTGGACGGTCAAGACGCGCGATCGCAGCCTGTCCGCGCAATGGGAGCACACGGTGCTCGTGACCGACACCGGCTACGAAGTGCTGACCGTGTCGGCCGGCACGCCGGCGCGCCCCGTGTTCGCGCAACCGGCCGCCGCGGTCTGAGCGCCGCCGCGCCGCCCGCCCCACCCAGCTTTCTCATCTGAACGGCCGCCCATGAGCGCTCACGCCGCCCCCTCGCCCGAAGCGCTGTCGCGGCGCGCCGAATTCAAGGCCGCCAAGGCCGACCTGCTCGAGCGCTTTCGCAGCGCGACCAACGTCACGTCGCTGATGCACGCGCTGTCGAAACTCACCGACAGCGCGCTGAAACGCGTATGGGACGACTGCGGGCTGCCCGCGACGCTCGCGCTGGTCGCCGTCGGCGGCTACGGGCGCGGCGAACTCGCGCCCCACTCCGACGTCGACATCCTCGTCCTGCTGCCCGATGCGCACGATCCGGCGCTCGATGCGCGCATCGAGCGCTTCATCGGGATGGCGTGGGATCTCGGCCTCGAGATCGGCAGCAGCGTACGGACGGTCGCGCAATGTATCGAAGAGGCGTCGCAGGACGTCACCGTGCAGACCTCGCTGCTCGAGGCGCGCCGCATCTTCGGCAGCACCGCGTTGTTCGAGCGCTTCACCGTTCGCTATCACGAAGAGGCGCTCGATGCGCGCGCGTTCTTCACCGCGAAGGTGCTCGAGATGCGTCAGCGCCACGCGAAGTTCCAGGACACGCCGTACAGCCTCGAACCGAACGTGAAGGAAAGCCCCGGCGGGCTGCGCGACCTGCAGACCATCCTTTGGATCGCGCGCGCGGCAGGCTTCGGCAGCAGCTGGCGCGAGCTCGACACGCGCGGCCTCATCACCGAGCGCGAGGCGCGCGAGCTGCGCCGCAACGAAGGGTTCCTGAAGGCGCTGCGCGCGCGGCTGCACGTGATCGCCGGCCGCCGTCAGGACGTACTCGTGTTCGACCTGCAGACGCAGGCCGCCGAGAGCTTCGGCTATCGGCCGACGCAGGCCAAGCGCGCGAGCGAGCAGCTGATGCGCCGCTACTACTGGGCGGCGAAGGCCGTCACGCAGCTCGCGACGATCCTGATCCAGAACATCGAGGCGCAGCTGTTCCCCGCGACGAGCGGCATCACGCGCGTGCTGTCGCACGATCGCTTCGTCGAGAAGCAGGGCATGCTCGAGATCGTCGACGACGGCGTGTTCGAGCGCCATCCCGACGCGATCCTCGAAGCGTTCCTGCTGTACGAGACGACGCGCGGCGTGAAGGGCCTGTCGGCCCGCACGCTGCGCGCGCTGTACAACTCGCGCGAAATCATGAACGACACGTGGCGGCGCGATGCGCAGAACCGCCACACGTTCATGCAGATCCTGCAGCAGCCCGAAGGCATCACGCATGCGTTCCGGCTGATGAACCAGACCAGCGTGCTCGGCCGCTATCTGCTGAATTTTCGCCGCATCGTCGGCCAGATGCAGCACGACCTGTATCACGTGTACACGGTCGACCAGCACATCCTCATGGTGTTGCGCAACATCCGCCGCTTCGCGGTGGCCGAGCATGCGCACGAATATCCGTTCTGCAGCCAGCTGATCGGCAATTTCGAGCGCCCGTGGGTGCTCTATGTCGCGGCGCTGTTCCACGACATCGCGAAGGGCCGCGGCGGCGATCACTCGACGCTCGGCATGGCCGACGCGCGACGCTTCTGCCGCGAACACGGCATCGGCGGCGACGATGCGGCGCTGATCGTATGGCTGGTCCAGCATCACCTGACGATGAGCCAGGTCGCGCAGAAGCAGGACACGAGCGACCCGGAAGTGATCAGGCGCTTCGCCGCGATCGTCGGCAACGAACGCTACCTGACCGCGCTCTATCTGCTGACCGTTGCCGATATCCGCGGCACCAGCCCGAAGGTGTGGAACACCTGGAAGGGCAAGCTGCTCGAGGATCTGTACCGCATCACGCTCGCGGTGCTCGGCGGCGCGAAGCCCGATGCGCATTCGGAACTGAAGTCGCGCCAGGAGCAGGCGCTCGCGCTGCTGCGCCTCGAGACCGTGCCCGACGACGCGCATCGCGCGCTGTGGGATCAGCTCGACGTCGGCTTCTTCCTGCGTCACGACGCGGCCGACATCGCGTGGCAGACGCGCGTGCTGTACCGCCACGTGAACGCCGAGACCGCGATCGTGCGGGCGCGGCCGTCACCGATCGGCGACGCGCTGCAAGTGCTCGTGTACGTGAAGGACCGCCCCGACCTGTTCGCGGGCATCTGCGCGTATTTCGACCGCAACGGGCTGTCGGTGCTCGATGCACGCGTCAGCACGACGCGGCACGGCTACGCGCTCGACAACTTCATCGTCACGCAGACCGAGCGCGACGTGCGCTACCGCGACATCGCGAATCTCGTCGAACAGCAGCTCGCGACGCGGCTCGCCGAAACCGCGCCGCTGCCGGAACCGTCGAAAGGCCGGCTGTCGCGACTGTCCCGCACTTTTCCGATCACGCCGCGCGTCGACCTGCGGGCCGACGAGCGCGGCCAGTACTACATCCTGTCCGTGTCCGCGAACGACCGGCCGGGCCTTCTCTATTCGATCGCGCGCGTGCTGGCCGAGCATCGGGTCGGCGTCCATGCGGCGCGGATCAATACGCTCGGCGAACGCGTCGAGGACATCTTCCTGCTCGATGGTGCCGGCCTGTCCGACAACCGCCTGCAGATCCAGCTTGAAACCGAATTGCTGCGCGCGATCGCAGTCTGAATGAATCCCAGCGTTTATGCGCACCAAATTGACCGTCAAGAATCCGCGGCCGGCGTCGCCGACCCGCGCACCCGTCCGCTCCGGCAGCCTCGTCGCCCGCAAGGCCGTGCGCCCCGCCGCGCCGGCCCCCGGCGACAAGCCGCCGCGTGCGCAGAAGCCCGCCGCGGCCGGCGCCGGCAAGCGTGCCGCCGAGTCGCGCGATGCACAACGGCCGGGCGCGGATCGCGCGCCGGCGAAGCGCGCGCCGCGTGACGCCGGCGCAGCGCGCGGCGACGCGCGGCCGCGCCGTGCAGGCGCCGAAGGCGGTGCGCGTGCGCCGTATCGCGACAAGGATGCCGGCGAAGGCGCGAAGCGCAGCTTCGGCGAACGTCGTGCGACCGGCGACCGTCCGGCGCGTCCCGCACGCGATGACGATCGCCCGCGCCGCGCAGGTGGCGAAGGCGGCGCACGCGCGCCGTATCGCGACAAGGCGGCCGGTGAAGGCGCGAAGCGCAGCTTCGGCGACCGCCCCGCACGTCCCGCTCGCGACGACGATCGCCCGCGCCGCGCAGGTGGCGAAGGCGGCGCACGCGCGCCGTATCGCGACAAGGCAGCCGGTGAAGGTGCGAAGCGCAGCTTCGGCGACCGCCCCGCACGTCCCGCTCGCGACGACGATCGCCCGCGCCGCGCAGGTGGCGAAGGCGGCGCACGCGCGCCGTATCGCGACAAGGCGGCCGGTGAAGGCGCGAAGCGCAGCTTCGGCGACCGCCCGGCACGTCCCGCACGCGATGACGATCGCCCGCGCCGCGCAGGTGGCGAAGGCGGCGCACGCGCGCCGTATCGCGACAAGGCGGCCGGTGAAGGCGCGAAGCGCAGCTTCGGTGACCGCCCGGCGCGTCCCGCACGCAATGACGATGCACGCCCGCGCCGCGCAGGCGCCGAAGGCGGCGCACGCGCGCCTTACCGCGACAAGGCAGCCGGCGCGGGCGCAAAGCGCAGCTTCGGCGACCGCCCCGCGCGCCCGGCACGCCCCACCGAGCGCAGCAGCACCGAGCGCCGCGCGAGCAGCCCCGCGCTGAAAACCACCCAGCCGGTCAAGCACCGCGCCGCCGACATCGATCACGGTGACGAAACGGGCCTGATGCGGCTGTCGAAGCGCATGTCGGAACTCGGCCTGTGCTCGCGTCGCGAAGCCGACGAATGGATCGAACAGGGTTGGGTCCTCGTCGACGGCGAACGCATCGACACGCTCGGCACCAAGGTGCGCCCGGATCAGAAGATCGAGATCGACGAGCGCGCAAGCGCCGCGCAGGCCGCGCAAGTGACGATCCTGCTGCACAAGCCGGTCGGATATGTGTCGGGCCAGGCGGAAGACGGCTACGAGCCTGCGGCGGTGCTGATCACGCGCGCGAACCAGTGGAGCGGCGACCGTTCGCAGATTCGCTTCTCGCCGCAGCACCTGCACGCGCTCGCGCCGGCGGGACGGCTCGACATCGATTCGACCGGGCTGCTCGTGCTGACGCAGAACGGCCGGATCGCGAAGCAGCTGATCGGCGAGCAGTCGGACATCGACAAGGAATATCTGGTGCGCGTGCGTTACGGCGAACACCTGATCGACATCGATCAGCACTTCCCCGCCGAATCGCTCGCGAAGCTGCGCCACGGCCTCGAGCTCGACGGCGTCCCGCTGAAGCCGGCGATGGTCAGCTGGCAGAACGGCGAGCAGTTGCGCTTCGTGCTGCGCGAAGGCAAGAAGCGTCAGATCCGCCGCATGTGCGAGATGGTCGGCCTCGAAGTGATCGGCCTGAAGCGCGTGCGGATGGGCCGCGTGATGCTCGGCGCGCTGCCGCAAGGCCAGTGGCGCTATCTGTCGCCCGACGAGTCGTTCTGACGGCCCGCACGCGCTTGCCGCGAGCACGAAGAACAAAGCCCGCTGCACGCGGGCTTTGTTCGTTTACAGCGGGACATCGCCGCGCGATCGTCAGTCGTCGTCGCTCGGATCGAGCCCGGGGAACAGCACGTCGGTGAACCCGAAGCGCGTGAAATCGGTGATCCGCATCGGATAGAGTTTGCCGATCAGATGATCGTATTCGTGCTGCACGACGCGCGCATGGAAGCCTTCGGCGACGCGGTCGATCTTCGCGCCGAACTGGTCGTAGCCGACGTAGCGGACCTTCGCATAACGGCTCACCACGCCGCGCATGCCGGGCACCGACAGGCAGCCCTCCCAGCCCTCCTCCATGTCCGGCGGCATGTATTCGACCTTCGGATTGATCAGCACCGTCTCGGGCACCGGCGGCGCGTCCGGATAGCGGTTGTTGTTGCCGAAGCCGAAGATGATGATCTGCAGCCCGATGCCGATCTGCGGCGCGGCGAGCCCCGCTCCGTTCGCGTGATGCATCGTCTCGAACATGTCCGCGACGATCTCGTGCAGTTCCGGCGTATCGAACTGTCCGACCGGCTCGGCGATTTCGAGCAGGCGCGGGTCGCCCATCTTCAGGATCTCGCGAATCATTGCGTATTGCCCTCCAGGAGTTGGTGCAGTCCGTCTTCGTCGAGCACCGGGATGCCGAGTTCCTCGGCCTTCGCGAGCTTGCTGCCGGCTTCGGCGCCCGCGACCACGTAATCCGTCTTCTTCGATACCGATCCGGCCACCTTCGCGCCGGCCGCTTCGAGCATCTCCTTCGCCGCGTCGCGCGTGAGCGTCGGCAAGGTGCCGGTCAGCACGACCGTCTTGCCGGCGAGCACGCCTTGCGGCGCCTTCGGCGCGGGCGGCCCTTCCGGCCACGTGACCTTGCCGGGCGCGCGCAACTGGTCGATCACGGTACGGTTGTGCTCCTCCGCGAAGAACTGGTGGATCGACTCGGCGACGATCGGCCCGACGTCGTTGACTTCGAGCAGTTCCTCGATCGACGCGTCCATGATCGGATCGAGCGAGCCGAAATGCTTCGCGAGATCCTTCGCGGTCGATTCACCGACGTGGCGAATGCCGAGCCCGTAAATGAAGCGCGCGAGCGTCGTGTGCTTCGCCTTCTCGAGCGAATCGAGCAGATTCTGCGCGGACTTTTCGGCGAAGCGGTCGAGCTCCGCGAGCGTCGCGAAACCGAGATTGAACAGGTCGGCCGGCGTGCGCACGAGGTTCAGCTCGACCAGCTGATCGATGATCTTCTCGCCGAGCCCGTCGATGTCGAGCGCGCGGCGCTGCGCGAAGTGCCACAGCGCCTGCTTGCGCTGCGCCGGGCAGAACAGGCCGCCCGTGCAGCGCGCGATCGCCTCGTCCGGCAGGCGCTCGATCTTCGAGCCGCACACCGGGCACTCGGTCGGCATCACGAATTCGGCCGCGTCGACCGGCCGGCGCTCGAGCAGCGCGCCGACGACCTCCGGAATCACGTCGCCTGCGCGCCGCACGATCACGGTGTCGCCGATCCGGATGTCTTTCCGGCGCACTTCGTCCTCGTTGTGCAGCGTCGCGTTGGTCACCGTCGCGCCGCCGACGAACACCGGCTCGAGCCGCGCGACCGGCGTGATCGCGCCGGTGCGGCCGACCTGCACGTCGATCGCGACGAGCTTCGTCAGCGCTTCCTGCGCGGGGAATTTGTGCGCGAGCGCGAAGCGCGGCGCGCGCGATACGAAGCCGAGGCGGTCCTGCTCGTCGCGCCGGTTCACCTTGTAGACGACGCCGTCGATGTCGTACGGCAGCGATTCGCGCCGCTCGCCGATCTTGCGGAAGAATTCGAGCAGCCCCTGCGCGCCGCGCACGACGGCGCGTTCGCGGTTCACCGGCAGGCCGAGCGCTTCGTACCAGTCGAGCAGCGCGCTGTGGGTATCGGGCATCGGCATCCCGTCGAGCACGCCGATCCCGTACGAGAAGAACGACAGCGGACGCTGCGCGGTGATCTTCGGATCGAGCTGGCGCAGGCTGCCGGCCGCCGCGTTGCGCGGGTTCGCGAATTCGCGCTGCTCGGCCGCCCGCTGGCGTTCGTTCAGGCGCGCGAAATCGCGTTTGAACATCAGCACTTCGCCGCGCACGTCGAGCAGCGCGGGCACGTGGGCGCCCTTCAGCTTCAGCGGAATCGAGCGGATCGTGCGCACGTTCTCGGTCACGTCCTCGCCGGTCGTGCCGTCGCCGCGCGTCGACGCCTGCACGAACACGCCGCGCTCGTAGCGCAGCGAAATGGCGAGCCCGTCGAACTTCAGCTCGCACGCGTATTCGACGGGGTCCGTCACCGAGCCGGCGAGATCGGTCGGCTTGTCGAGCGCATCGGCGACGCGCTTGTCGAACGCGACGATGTCGTCGTCGCTGAAGCCGTTGTTCAGCGACAGCATCGGCGCGTCGTGAACGACCGGCGTGAACCCGCTCGCCACTGCGCCGCCGACGCGCTGCGTCGGCGAATCGGGCGTCACGAGTTCGGGATGATCGGCTTCGAGTTGCTGCAGCTCGCCGAACAGTCGATCGTATTCGGCGTCGGGCAGGTCCGGCTGATCGAGCACGTAGTAGGCGTAGTTCGCCCGCTCGAGTTGATCGCGCAGCCACGCGGCGCGCGCGTCGGGCTGGCTGGCTGGCGGTTCGGCTTGGGTTCGGGCCATGCTGGCGGCAGGTGCGTTCTGAAAAATCGGAATTCCGATTATCTCAGTTTGACGCCGCGACGTGGGCGCGCGATGCGCGCCCACGCCGGCTCGCCGCACCGCGCCGATGCGGCACTGCAGCGACGCGCAGCGGCGTCGCGGCCGCTGCGCGCCGAACGCGTTACTGGCTGAACAGGCGGCGCGTGACCGGCGAGCCGGCCGGAATGCCGGCTTCCTCGAGCTTCGCGTACAGCTTCATCAGCTGCTGGTCGATCGCGACCAGCGCGGACTCCGGCAGCGGCCGGCGCGAATCGTCGACGACCCGCGCGCCGATGCGCTCGGACAGCGACTTCGCGTAGTCGCACATCAGCCGGAACGGCAGGATGTCCTCTTCGGCGACCGGCACGTCGAGCACCAGCGTGATCATGTTGCCGCCCTTGTACGTCAGGTCGTCGCGCAGGAAGTTGGTGTCGCCGAACTGCAGCATGAACACCGGGTTCTGCTTCGCGTCGAGCTTCACGAAACGCGTGCCGTCGCGCGACAGCAGGAGCCCGTCCTGCGACGCGACGGCCTGCACGTAGTTCGCCGACCACGGCGCGCCGTCCGACATCACGTTGATCGACAGCTGCGCGTCGCACTGCGCGGCGAATCCGTCGAGCTCGCGCGCCATCGCGACCGTTTCCATCATGTCGGGGAATTCCGGCGCGCCGTCAATCGCGTCGGCGAACTGCTGGACACCCGTCACGAACTCGGAGAACTCGAGCTCGTTGAGCGCGCCGCTGCGGTTCGCGAGCTGCGCGGCCGCGCGCAGTTCCTCGTAGCGAACGCCGTTCTGCAGCAGCTCCCACTGACCGCCTTCCGGCTTGCCTTCGATATGCACGGGCTTGCTGCCCGCGCGCCGCAGCCGCTGCGCGACCGGCAGGATCTTGTCGCCCGGCAGCGGTGCGCCGAGCCGGATCGGCACGATGCAGTCGATGCGGCGATCGACGATCGCGGGCGGAGCCGACGAGATGGTCGTCGCGGCCGGCAGCACCGGCTCGACGTGCTCGTCGTCCGCTACGCCGGCGGCCGGCGCTTCGTGCGCGGCGGCGGCCGGCGTGCCTTCGTCGGCGGCCTGCTCGGCCGCGCCGTCGGACTCGGCCGACACATCGGCGCCGACGCCGACGCTCTCGGCCTGCAGGTCGACCGGCTCATCGGCCGGCGCCACGCCGCCGAACGTCGGCTCTACGCGTGCGGCTTCCGACGCCGCGCTCGCGGCCGGGGCGGGCGCAGGCGCTGCCGGTTCGCGGCGCACCGGCTGGCGCACCGGCTCGATGAACGGCAGCTCTTCGTCGCGCTCGGGGCGGTTCATCGCGTCGGCCGCCTCTTCCGGCATCGGACGCGGCATCCTGCGCCGCACCTTCGCACCCTGCCATGCGTTGTAGACCACGACGCCGCCCACCACGACGGCGCCCGCGCCGATCAAACCGAGTGTCAACTCGTCCATGCACGCTCCATCAGCAATTCTTTTTCGTCGGAACCGCGAACGGGCGCCCATGCGCCGCGCGAACGCGGTCCGGTTTCGTCAAACGTCAATTCTGGGCAAAACCCGCGGCGGTTTCCATGTCCACCGCGACGATGCGCGACACGCCCTGCTCCTGCATCGTCACGCCGATCAGCTGCTGCGCCATCTCCATCGCAATCTTGTTGTGCGAGATGAACAGGAACTGCGTCTTGTCGGACATCGCGCGCACGAGGTTCGCGAAACGCTCGGTGTTCGCGTCGTCGAGCGGCGCGTCGACCTCGTCGAGCAGACAGAACGGCGCCGGATTCAGCTGGAACATCGCGAACACCAGCGCGGTCGCGGTGAGCGCCTTCTCGCCGCCCGACAGCAGGTGGATCGTCGCGTTCTTCTTGCCCGGCGGCTGCGCCATCACCTGCACGCCCGCGTCGAGGATCTCGTCGCCCGTCATGATCAGCTTCGCCTGGCCGCCGCCGAACAGGCGCGGGAACAGATCGCTGAAATGGCGGTTGACCTCGTCGAAGGTGCCTTGCAGCAGCGTGCGGGTTTCCTGGTCGATCTTGTGGATCGCGTCCTCGAGCGTCGTGATCGCGTCGGTCAGGTCGGCCGACTGCGCGTCGAGGAACACCTTGCGCTCGCTCGCCGCCTTCAGCTCGTCGAGCGCGGCCATGTTGACCGGGCCGAGTGCGTTGATCGCGTTGTTCAGGCGCGTGACTTCGCCCTGCAGGTACGACGGCTTCAGATCGGGCGTGAGCTTCTCGCGCAGCGCTTCCTCGTCGACCTCGGCCGCCGCGAGCTGCTCGGCGAACTGCTCGACCGCGAGGCGCGCGGCCTGCTCCTTCAGCTGCAGCTCGGTGATGCGGTCGCGCAGCGGCTGCAGCGAACGCTCGGCGACGAGGCGCTGCTCGTCCGATGCGCGCAGCTTCGCGGTCAGGTCGTCGAGTTCGAGCCGCGCGGCCTGCAGCGCCTGCTCCTTCGCCGCGCGAATCTCGAGCGCGTCCTGCAGGCCCGTGTGCGCGGTCTGCTCGTTGATCGTTTCGAGTTCCGCGCGTGCGTCCTCGAGCGACACGGCGACGCGCTCGCTCTGCTCGTGCGCGACCTGGATGCTGCGCTTGAGCTCGTCGATGCGCGTGACCGCGTTGCGCGCCGCGAAGCGCGCGTCGTTCGCGCCGCGCTCGAGGTCGCGCGCTTCCTGGCGCGCCTGCGTCAGCGATTCGTCCAGCGCCTCGAAGGCGAGCTGGTTGTCCTCGAAGCGCGCCTGCAGCTCCGCCAGTTCGCCGTCGAAACGCTCGAAGTTGGCTTCCGATTCCGCCCGCAGCGCACGCTGCTCGTCGATCTGCGCGCCGATTTCCTCGAGCTCCTCGCGAATCTGCGTACTGCGCTGCGTGTAGCGCTCGTGCGCTTGCGCGAGCTTCAGCACGTCCATCTGCAGCGCATGCACGCGCTGCGTCGCGCGGTCGGCCTGCGCGCGCACGTCGCCGAGCGCCTGCGCGGCCTGCGTGTGCGCGGCCTCCGCGCGCACGGCGGCGGTGCGCGCCTCGTCGGCGAGCAGCGCCTGTGCCCGCACCTGGCGCGCGAGGTTCTCGATTTCCTGCTGGCGGGCCAGCATCCCGGCCTGCTCCGAATCGGCCGCGTACAACTGCACGCCGACCCGCGTCACGATGTGACCGGCCTTCACGACGAACGCGCCGCCTGCCGGCAGTTGCGCACGCGTCGCGAGCGCCTGCGCGACGTCGTCGGCGACGTACACGTTGCCGAGCCAGTCGTTCAGCACCGCACGGATGCCCGCATCGTCGATGCGCACGAGCGACAGCACCGGGCGCAGCCCGGCTGCGGCGACCGGCGGCTCGCCCGCCGCGGGCGGCGCGTAGAACGCGAGCTTCGCGGGCGGCGCATCGGTGGCGAACGCCTTCACCCAGTCGAGATTCGACACCTCGAGCGCCGCGAGGCGCTCGCGCAGCACCGCTTCGAGCGCGGCTTCCCAGCCGGCTTCGACATGCAGCTTCTTCCACAGCCGCGGCAGCGCGCCGAGCTCGTGCTTGTCGAGCCACGGCTGGATCTTGCCTTCGGTCTGCACGTTCTCCTGCAGCTGCTTGAGCGCGGCGAGGCGCGCCTCGAGCTGGTGAATCTGCGCGCTTTCGGCCTGCACGCGCTCGTGCGCGGCGCGGCGTTCGCCGTCGAGCCGCGGCAGGGTTTCCTGCGCATCGGCCAGACGCGCCTGCGCTTCGGCGAGCACCTCTTCCTGCTCGGCGAGCTGCATGCGCAGCTCCTCGAGCTGCGCCTCGTCGGGCGCGTCGAGACCGCCGGCCTCCGACTTCAGCCGCTCGTGGCGCTGCTGCAGCTGTTGCAGCTGCTGGTCGGCGTTGCGCTGGTGTGCGGCTTCGAGCTTCAGCGACTGTTCGGTCTGCGCGATGCGCGCGCGCTCGTCGTTGAGCTGCGCCTGCGCGTCGCGCCATTTCGCTTCGAGCGCCGGCAGCGCGTCATGCTTCGCGGCGGCCGCGTCCTCGGCCAAGGCAGCCTTTTCGTCGGCGATCGCGCGCGCTTCTTCCGCTTCCTCGAGCTCGTCCTGCGCCTTCTCGGCCTGCGCGCGCCATTGCTCGCGCTGCGCGTTCAGCGCGGCGATCTGCGCCTGCACGCGGTTGCGCGATTCGACGATGAACTTGATCTCGGCCTCGAGGCGGCTCACTTCGGCGTTCGCCTCGTAGAGCGCGCCCTGCGCGCCCTGCATCGCGTCGCTCGCCGAGTAATGCGCGACGCGCAGCGTCTCGAGCTGCGCCTCGACTTCGCGCAGCTTGGCGGTCTGCGCGTCGAGGTCGATCTGCGCCTGCTCGATCGCGCGCTGCTGCTTCTGCTGCTCGCCCGCGGCCTCGTTCTTGCGCAGCAGCCACAACAGCCGCTGCTTCTCCTCGCCGTCGGCGACGAGTTCCTTGTACCTGGTGGCGACGACGGCCTGCGCCTCGAGCTTCTCGAGGTTCGCGCCGAGTTCGCGCACGATGTCCTCGACGCGCGTCAGGTTCTCGCGCGTGTCGTGCAGGCGGTTCTCGGTCTCGCGGCGGCGTTCCTTGTACTTCGACACGCCGGCGGCTTCTTCGAGGAACACGCGCAGTTCTTCGGGCTTCGCCTCGATGATCCGCGCGATCATCCCCTGGCCGATGATCGCGTATGCGCGCGGACCGAGGCCAGTGCCGAGGAAGATGTCCTGGATGTCGCGACGCCGCGCCGGCAGGTTGTTGATGTAGTAGCTCGACGTGCCGTCGCGCGTGAGCACGCGCTTCACGGCGATCTCGCCGTACTGGCCCCACTGGCCGGCCGCGCGGCCGTCGGAGTTGTCGAAGATCAGTTCGACGCTCGCCCGGCTGCCGGGCTTGCGGGCGGTCGAGCCGTTGAAGATCACGTCCTGCATCGACTCGCCGCGCAGCTCGGACGCGCGCGACTCGCCGAGCACCCAGCGCACGGCATCGATGATGTTGGACTTGCCGCATCCGTTCGGGCCGACCACGCCGACGAGCTGGCCCGGAACCTGGAAATGCGTGGGATCGACGAAGGATTTGAAGCCAGCGAGTTTGATCGAGCTCAGACGCACGGCGGTATCGGATGTGAAGAAGAGGTGAAACGGACGGAGCCGCGCGGTGCGGGGCCACATGCCCCGTATGCGCGATGCGCCCCGGAATTCAAAAACGGGGCCGCGCGCATTTCCAGCGTTGGGCCCCGCAAACGGCGTTCATCATACCATCGCGCGTGCACCGTCCCGCCCGTCGCCGGGTTCGCCGGACTTCGGCGCCGCACGATGCACGCGGCTCGACAGCAGCGTCGCGAGCACGATGCACGCGCCGCCCGCCCACTCGCGCGCGCTCGGCAGTTCATTCGCGAACACCCACGCCGACAGCGCGGTGATCACGATCTCGAACAGCATGATGATCGATGCGCGGTTCGCCGGCACGCGCGCGAGCCCGTACTGGACCAGCAGGTTGTTGGCGGCCATCGTCACGCCGATCGCGACGACGATCGAGGCGGCGAGCCCGAGGTGGCCGCCGGCCGGCGCGGCCGGCAGCCCTTCGACCAGCGACGCGATCGCGCCGAACACCGCCGCGCCGCCGAACAGCGTCGCGGTACGCATCTCGGCGCGGATCTGCGGCACTTCACGGCTCGCCTTGATCACCAGCACGTTGCTCATCGCGAAACTGAGCCCGGCCGCGAGCCCCGCCCATTCCGCCGGATTGGCCGGCAGCGGCAAGCCGAGCGCCGGCGACCACAGCATCAGCATCGCGCCGCCGATCGACAGCGCCGCGAGCCCGGCGCCGGCCCAGGTGAGCCGCTCGCGCAGCAGGAAGTGCGCGTAGATCGCCGTCCATGCCGGCGTCAGATAGAACAGCAGCATCACGCGCAGCACTTCGCCGTGCATCGTGCCCCATACGAAGCCGAGATTCGTCACGCCGGCCGTGATCGCGATGCCCGGCAGCACCCAGTGCCAGCGCAGCGTCGCGATGGTGCGGCGCCGCACGACGATCACGAACAGAAACGCGACCGCGCTCGTCAGCGCGCTGGCGAGCGTGCCGGTCAGCCCCAGCGACGCGAGGATGCGCAGCGGATACCAGATCAGGCCCCACACCGATGCGCCGATCAGGATGGCGAGCGTCGGCAGGCTGCCGCGTACCGCGTTGTTCATGTGCTTCGATACCCTTGGTTCGCCCGCCCCGGCCGCCGTCGCGGCGGGCCGTGAGCGCATGGCGTCACGTTATAATCGTCGGTCGCGAGCCGCGCGCCTTCCGCGCCCGTTCGCAACCGTGCGGCCTGCGCGCCGCTCCTTTCGCTCCAACCGGCCGCAATGGCCGCTTCGCCCGTGAACCCTCGACTCGACTCGCTCCAGCCCTATCCCTTCGAAAAGCTGCGCGCCCTGTTCAAGGACGTGACGCCGACCGCCGGCCTGAAACCGATCAGCTTCGGCATCGGCGAGCCCAAGCACCCGACCCCGGCGCTGATCCGCGACGCCGTCGTGGCATCGCTCGACGGCCTCGCGTCGTACCCGGCCACGGCCGGCTCGGACGCGCTGCGCGCGTCGATCGCCCGTTGGCTCGAACGCCGCTACGGGCTGCCGGCGATCGACGCGGCCACGCAGGTGCTGCCGGTGTCGGGCTCGCGCGAAGCGCTGTTCTCGCTCGCGCAGACGGTGATCGACGCGCGACCGCGCGCGGACGGCAAGAAAGCGATCGTACTCTGTCCGAATCCGTTCTATCAAATTTACGAAGGCGCGGCGCTGCTGGCCGGTGCCGAACCCTATTTCGCGAACAGCGACCCGGCGCGCAATTTCGCGTGCGACTACGCGGCCGTGCCCGACGAAGTGTGGGCGCGCACCCAGCTGCTGTACGTGTGCTCGCCCGGCAACCCGACGGGCGCCGTGCTGACGCTCGACGACTGGCGCGAGCTGTTCGCGCTGTCGGACCGCCACGGTTTCGTGATCGCGTCCGACGAGTGCTATTCGGAAATCTATTTCGACGAAGCGGCGCCGCCGCTCGGCGGCCTCGAGGCCGCGCACCGCCTCGGCCGCGGCTTCGAGCGGCTGGTGATGCTGTCGAGCCTGTCCAAGCGCTCGAACGTGCCGGGCATGCGCTCGGGCTTCGTCGCGGGCGACGCCGCGCTGCTGAAGAAATTCCTCCTGTACCGCACCTACCACGGCGCCGCGCTGTCGCCGGTCTGGCAGCACGCGAGCATCGCCGCGTGGAACGACGAGGCGCACGTGCGCGACAACCGCGCGCTGTATCTGCAGAAGTTCGCGACCGTCACGCCGATGCTCGCCGACGTGATCGACGTGAAGCTGCCCGACGCCGCGTTCTATCTGTGGGCCAACGTCGCGCGCACCGGCCTGTCGGACACCGAGTTCGCCCGCCGCCTGTACGCCGACTATAATGTGACGGTTCTGCCCGGCTCGTACCTCGCGCGCGATGCGCACGGCACGAATCCGGGCCGCGATTTCATCCGGATCGCGCTCGTCGCGGGCACCCCCGAATGCGTCGAGGGCGCGCAACGCATCGTCGAGTTCTGCCGCGCTCTCGCGCGGTAACACGTCCATCCCGATCAATTCCATTCATCTCCTGCGAAAACGAACATGTCGCAACAACTTCAGCAAATCATCGATACCGCCTGGGAAAACCGCGCCGAGCTGTCGCCGAAGGCCGCGCCCGCCGACGTGCGCGAAGCCGTCGCTCACGCGATCGAGCAACTCGACAAAGGTGCGCTGCGCGTCGCCGAGAAGATCGACGGCAACTGGACCGTGCATCAGTGGCTGAAGAAGGCGGTGCTGCTGTCGTTCCGTCTGGAGGACAACGCGCCGATGCCCGCCGGCGGCTACTCGCAGTTCTACGACAAGGTGCCGTCGAAGTTCGCGAACTACACGGCCGAAGACTTCGCCGCGGGCGGCTTCCGCGTCGTGCCGCCGGCCATCGCGCGCCGCGGCTCGTTCATCGCGAAGAACGTCGTGCTGATGCCGTCGTACACCAACATCGGCGCCTACGTCGACGAAGGCACGATGGTCGATACGTGGGCGACCGTCGGCTCGTGCGCGCAAATCGGCAAGAACGTCCACCTGTCGGGCGGCGTCGGCATCGGCGGCGTGCTCGAGCCGCTGCAGGCGAACCCGGTCATCATCGAAGACAACTGCTTCATCGGCGCGCGCTCGGAAGTGGTCGAAGGCGTGATCGTCGAGGAAAACTCGGTCATCTCGATGGGCGTCTATCTCGGCCAGAGCACGAAGATCTACGATCGCGAAACCGGCGAAGTGAGCTACGGCCGCATCCCGGCCGGCTCGGTCGTCGTCGCGGGCAACCTGCCGTCGAAGGACGGCTCGCACAGCCTGTACTGCGCGGTGATCGTGAAGAAGGTCGACGCGAAGACCCGCGCGAAGGTCGGCCTGAACGAGCTGCTGCGAGGCGACTGATGGCCAAGCCGCGCACCGTGGTGGTCTACGGCATTCCGAACTGCGACACCGTGAAGAAGGCCCGCGTCTGGCTCGACGAGCACGGCGTCGAGTTCGAATTCCACGACTTCAAGAAGCTCGGCGTCAGCGCACCGCTCGTCGAGGACTGGCTGAAGGACGTGTCGCTCGACGCGCTCGTGAACAAGCGCGGCACCACCTGGCGCGGCCTCGACGACGCCATGAAGGCGGCCGCGGAAACGAAGTCGGGCGCGGTCGCGCTGATGATCCACAAGCCGTCGGTCATCAAGCGCCCGGTGCTCGTCGTCAACGGTCGCGTGAAGTCGCTCGGCTTCGCGGCCGATCAATACGCGGCGCTGTTCGCCGCCTAGGGTCGCCCGCGCCGCGCCCGCGGGCGCGGCCCGCCGTCTCATCGCTGCCGGCCACCGCGCCGGCATTTTTCATCGAAAGTGGTCCGAACCATGTCCGCCACCCTAGCCCTTACCGAACAGCTGATCGCCCGCGCGTCCGTCACGCCCGACGACCAGCATTGCCAGCAGATCATGACCGAGCGCCTCGCCGCGCTCGGCTTCGAATGCGAGACCATCGCGTCGCACGGCGTGACCAACCTGTGGGCCGTGAAGCGCGGCACCGCCGGCCGCGACGGCAAGCTGCTCGCGTTCGCGGGCCACACCGACGTCGTGCCGACCGGCCCGCTCGAGCAATGGACCTCGCCGCCGTTCATTCCCGCACATCGCGACGGCAAGCTGTACGGCCGCGGCGCGGCCGACATGAAGACGTCGCTCGCGGCGTTCATCGTCGCGTCCGAGGAATTCGTCGCCGCGCATCCCGACCATCGCGGCGCGATCGCGTTCCTGATCACGAGCGACGAGGAAGGCCCGGCCACCGACGGCACCGTGAAGGTCGTCGAGTTGCTCGACGCGCGCGGCGAGCAACTCGACTACTGCATCGTCGGCGAGCCGACCTCCAGCGCCGAGCTCGGCGACGTCGTGAAGAACGGCCGCCGCGGCTCGATGTCGGGCGAACTGATCGTCAAGGGCGTGCAAGGCCACATCGCCTACCCGCACCTCGCGAAGAACCCGATCCACCTGCTCGCGCCGGCGCTCGCCGAGCTCGCCGCCGAACAGTGGGACGCCGGCAACGAGTACTTCCCGCCGACCACCTGGCAGGTGTCGAACCTGCGCGCCGGCACCGGCGCGACCAACGTGATCCCCGGCCACGCCGACCTGATGTTCAACTTCCGCTTTTCGACCGCGAGTACCGTCGAAGGCCTGCAGGCACGCGTGCATGCGATCCTCGACAAGCACGGCCTCGACTACACGCTGAAGTGGTCGGTGAGCGGCCTGCCGTTCCTCACGCCGCGCGGCGAGCTGTCGAACGCGCTCGAGCACGCGATCCGCGCCGAGACCGGCGTCACGACCGAGCTGTCGACGACGGGCGGCACCTCGGACGGCCGCTTCATCGCGCGCATCTGCCCGCAGGTGATCGAGTTCGGGCCGCCGAACGGCAGCATCCACAAGATCGACGAGCACATCGAGCTGCGCTTCGTCGACCCGCTGAAAAACGTGTACCGCCGCGTGCTCGAACAACTGATCGCCTGACGGAGCCTCGCATGACGACACCTTTTGCAACCGTTCGCGACCTGCTGCGCTACGCGGTCACGCGCTTCTCGAAAGCGAAGCTCGCGTTCGGCCACGGCTCGGACAACGCTTACGACGAAGCCGCCTACCTCGTACTGCACACGCTCGACCTGCCGCTCGACACGCTCGAACCGTTCCTCGACGCGCGCCTGCTACCCGACGAAATCGCGGCCGTGCTCGCCGTGATCGAACGGCGCGCGGCGGACCGCGTGCCGGCCGCGTACCTGACCCATGAAGCGTGGATGCACGGCCACCGCTTCTACGTCGACGAGCGCGTGATCGTGCCGCGCTCGTTCATCGGCGAGCTGCTCGACGACGGGCTGCAGCCCTACGTGGCCGATCCGGAGCAGGTCGGCGCCGTGCTGGAGCTGTGCACCGGCTCGGGCTGCCTCGCGATCCTTGCGGCGAGCGCGTTTCCGAATGCGGACATCGACGCGGTGGACTTGTCCGACGACGCGCTCGAAGTCGCGCGCATCAACGTGCGCGACTACGGGCTCGACGACCGCATCACGCTGCATCGCGGCGACCTCTACGCGCCGCTGCCCGCATTCCGCGCCGAGCCCGACGGGCGCTACGACGTGATCCTGACGAACCCGCCGTACGTGAATGCGGCGTCGATGGCGGCGCTGCCGCCCGAATACCGCCACGAGCCCGAGATGGCGCTCGCCGGCGGCGACGACGGCATGGACATCGTGCGGCGGATCGTCGGCGAAGCGCACCGGTGGCTGCACGACGACGGCGTGCTCGTCGTCGAGATCGGCAACGAGCGCGAGAACGTCGAAGCGGCGTTCGGCGGCCTGGAGCTCACGTGGCTGCCGACCAGCGCCGGCGACGACGCGGTGTTCCTGATCCAGGCGTCGGACCTGCCGCGCAAGGGCTGAACGCCCCGCGCATGCCGGACGCGAACCGTGCGATGCGGTGCCCCGCCGCCCCGCACGGTTCGGTAAGATGCGCGTAAGCGGCCGTCGCGCCGCACGACTCCAGCCGTCCGCCACGCGCCTATGACCTTCGACTGGCTTCATGACTGGCTTCACCTCGGCACCCTGCTCCTGGCCATCCATGTGCTCGGGATCGTCGCGGCGTGCCACGCGATCATGAACACGCGCACGTCGCAAGGCGCGGTCGCGTGGGCCGTGTCGCTCGTCGCGATGCCGTACCTCACGCTGGTCCCCTATCTGTTCCTCGGCCGCAGCAAGTTCTCCGGCTACGTCGACGCGCGCCGCCAGGAGTTGCGGGCGCTGCGCACGCATACGCAGCGCGCACCGTGGCTCGATGCGCACGGCGCCGACGGGCCGGCAGCCGCCGCGATCGGCCCGGCCGCCGTGCTCGCGCTCACGCGTCTCGGCGGGATGCCGTTCGTCGGCGGCAACACCGTGCGCACGCTGGTCAACGGCGATGCGACCTTCGCGGCGATCCTCGCGGCGATCGACGCCGCGCGCGACTACGTGATCGTCCAGTTCTTCATCGTGCGCGACGACGCGCTCGGCCGGATGCTCAGCGATGCACTGCTCGCGCGCGCCGCAGCCGGCGTGCGCTGCTATCTGCTGTACGACAGCATCGGCAGCTTCGATCTGCCGCGCAGCTACGTCGACACGCTGCGCCGCGGTGGCGTCGACGTGCATCCGTTCGCGACCCGCCGCAAGTTCGTCAACCGCTTCCAGCTGAACTTCCGCAACCATCGCAAGATCGTCGTCGTCGACGGCGACCGCGCGTTCGTCGGCGGCCACAACGTCGGCGTCGAATATCTCGGCGCGAACCCGCGCCTGTCGCCGTGGCGCGATACCCATATCGAGATCCGCGGCCCGGTGGTCGCGAGCATCCAGTACGTGTTCGCCGAAGACTGGCACTGGGCCACCCAGACGCTGCCGGCGCTCGCCGCGCCGCCGGCCGCCCTGCCCGGCGACACGATGCACTGCCTGGCCGTGCCGATGGGGCCGGCCGACAAACAGGAAACCGGCTCGCTGTTCTTCGTCGAGGCGATCAACGCCGCGCGCGAACGGGTGTGGATCACGACGCCGTATCTCGTGCCCGACGAAGCGGTGCTCGCCGCGCTGAAGCTCGCGGTGATGCGCGGCGTCGACGTGCGCATCCTGATACCGAGCCGGCGCGACCACTACGTCGTGTTCGAAGCGTCGAAGCTCTATGCGCGCGACCTCGTCGACGCCGGCGTCAAGGTGTTCCGCTACCGCAGCGGCTTCCTCCACCAGAAGGTCGTGCTGATCGATCGCGTCGCGGCCGCGGTCGGCAGCGCGAACCTCGACAACCGTTCGTTCCGGCTCAACTTCGAGATCATGGTGCTGACCGTCGACGCGGCGTTCGCAGCGGACGTCGCGACGATGCTCGATGCCGACTTCGCGCTGGCGGACGAGGTCGACGCCACCGAGTATCGGCGCTCGCCTGCATGGCGGCGCATCGCGATGCACGTCGCCCGGCTGTTCGCGCCGATTCTGTAGCGGGCCGTATGGGCCGCCACGCGGCACGGCCCGCATGCATTCGCGCCGCTCGTGCGGTGCCGCCTTACCGCCTCGCTCGATACGAACCCGCTCAGCCGACCATCACAGCAGCTTGTCGATATCCGCGGCGATCTCCTCGGGCTTCGTCGACGGCGCGTAGCGCTTGACGATGCGTCCGTCGCGACCGATCAGAAACTTCGTGAAGTTCCATTTGATCGCCTTCAGGCCCAGGATGCCGGGCGCCTCGTCAGTCAGGTAGCGGTACAGCGGATGCGCGTGGTCGCCCTTCACGTCGATCTTCGCGAACATCGGGAACGTGACGCCGTAGTTGCGCTCGCAAAACGCGCCGATCTGCGTCGCATCGCCCGGCTCCTGCTTGCCGAACTGGTTGCACGGAAAGCCGAGCACGAAGAAGCCGCGCGCCGCGTACCGGTCGTACAGCTTCTGCAGGCCCGCGTACTGCGGCGTGAAACCGCACTCGCTCGCGGTGTTGACGATCAGCAGGACCTTGCCGCGATACGCGTCGAGCGACACCGGCTCACCGGCGAGCGTCTCTGCGCTGAACGAATACAGGGTGGACATCGGGCACTCCTTATATGAAACCGGACCGACGTGGAGTCTAGGCGAAATCGCGCCGTTGCGGCGCTGGCCGAACGGACGATCTCCGGCGCGGCGCGCGCGCAGTCTAGAATAGCGGTTTTCGTCAGCCATTCCCGCCGTGATCCGTTTCAATCAGTTCAGCCTTGCGCGCGGCACCAAGCCGCTGTTCGAGTCGGCCTCGTTCGTGCTCAATCCCGGCGAGAAAGCCGGCCTGATCGGCGCGAACGGCGCCGGCAAATCGACGCTGTTCGCGGTGCTGCGCGGCGAGCTGCATTCCGACGGAGGCGATTTCGCGATGCCGCCGTCGTGGCGCATCGCCCACGTGTCGCAGGAAACGCCGGCCGTCGACCGCTCGGCGCTCGACTACACGCTCGACGGCGACACCGCGCTGCGCGAGATCGAGGCGCGCATCGCCGCGGCCTCGGCCGCGCATGACGGCGCAGCCGAGGCCGACGCGCACGCGGCATTCGCCGACGCCGACGGCTATACGGCGCCGGCGCGCGCCGAAGCGCTGCTGCTCGGCCTGGGCTTCACGCTCGCGCAGACGCGCGAATCGGTCGCCAGCTTCTCGGGCGGCTGGCGCATGCGGCTGAACCTCGCGCAGGCGCTGATGTGCCGTTCCGACCTGCTGCTGCTCGACGAGCCGACCAACCACCTCGACCTCGACGCGATCGTCTGGCTCGAAGACTGGCTGCACCGCTACGCCGGCACGCTGGTCGTGATCTCGCACGACCGCGAATTCCTCGATTCGATCTGCAACGTCACGCTGCATCTGGAGAATCGCCAGGTGAAGCGCTACGGCGGCAACTACTCGCAGTTCGAAGTGCTGCGCGCGCAGCAGCTGGCGCTGCAGCAAAGCGCCTACGAGAAGCAGCAGAAGACGATCGAGCATCTGCAGAGCTTCGTGGACCGCTTCAAGGCGAAGGCCACCAAGGCGAAGCAGGCGCAAAGCCGGATGAAGGCGCTCGAGAAGATGGAGCTGATCGCGCCCGCGCACGTCGCGTCGCCGTTCACGTTCGAGTTCCGCACGCCCGACGCGGCGCCGAACCCGATGCTCGTGATGGAAGACGTCCGCTGCGGCTACCATGCCGACGACGGTGCGGAAATTCCGATCGTCGAGCGCGTCACGCTGTCGATCCAGAACGGCCAGCGCATCGGCCTGCTCGGCGCGAACGGCCAGGGCAAGTCGACGCTGATCAAGACGCTGGCCGGCACGCTCGCGCCGCTGTCCGGCCACGTGCGCGAAGGCAAGGGGCTGACGATCGGCTATTTCGCGCAGCATCAGCTGGAAACGCTGCGCGAAGACGATTCGCCGCTCGCGCATCTCGCCCGGCTCGCGCCCGACACGCGCGAGCAGGAGTTGCGCGACTTCCTCGGCGGCTTCAATTTCTCGGGCGACATGGCGACGAGCGCGGTCGGCCCGTTCTCGGGCGGCGAGAAGGCGCGGCTCGCGCTCGCGCTGATCATCTGGCAAAAGCCGAATCTGCTGCTGCTCGACGAGCCGACCAACCACCTCGATCTCGAAACGCGTCACGCGCTGACGATGGCGCTCGCGCAGTTCGAAGGCACGCTGATCCTCGTGTCGCACGACCGCCATCTGCTGCGCGCGACGACCGACCAGTTCATGCTCGTCGCCAAGCACCGGCTGCAGCCGTTCGACGGCGACCTCGACGATTACCGCGACTGGCTGCTACAGCACGCGGCCGAGCAACGCGCGGCCGCGAAGGCCGACAGCGCGGCGTCCGCTACGGAGCCCGGCGTCAATCGCAAGGATCAGAAGCGCCAGGCCGCCGAGGAGCGTCAGCGCCTGTCGCAGCTGAAGAAGCCGCTGCAGAACCGCATCTCGAAGCTCGAAAAGCAAATGGAAACGCTGCATGCGGAAAAGGCGCGGCTCGATGCGTTCGTCGCCGATCCGGCGAGCTACGAGGCCGCCCGCAAGACGGAGCTGACCGACGCGATCCGCACGCTCGGCGAAGTCACGACGCGCCTCGAAGCCGTCGAGGCGGAGTGGCTCGCGGTGCAGGAAGAGCTCGAGCAGATCGGCTGAACGGCAACGCTGAACGGCAACGCCAGTCGGACGCCGTCGTGTGCGCGCCCACGGCAGCCGCGCGGCGGCGGCGCGCCGCACGTCGACGGACGTGCCGGTTTACCGGTTTGCCGGCCCGAATGCAAAGAGGCCGGGCATTTGCCCGGCCTCTTTGCCCATACCGCGTTCGACGTCGATGCACCGACCTGCCCCGATCGCACCGCCGCTCAACGCCGCGGCAGCGTATCGCGCGGCAACTGCTCGTCGTCGCCCATCAGGTGACGCCGCCCTTCGATCGGCCGGCGAATCGCCGCGGCGACTTCCGCTTCCGTCACGTCCTGGGACACGACGCGGCGCGCGAGGCGTCCTTCGTCGTCGATCCATTCGACGATCCGGCATCCGCCGCCCCACGGCTGGACGATCGGCTCCGACACGCGGCAGCCGCGCAGCTGGTAAAGGCGTCCGCTCGGCGCTTCCCTATACGGTTTCAACATAGGTTCCCTTCGCATTGCGCGGTTCGACAATCGGGCAAAGGATAGGGAAAAGCGATGTCCGGCGGGTTACAACTGCCTACATATCGTTTACAGCACGTTACGCGACCGACCGTCTGCGGCGACGCCGGCCGCACCGCCTCATTCGAGCTCGCGCACGCGGTCAATCGCCTGCTCGATGCGCTCGACGGCCATCACGTTCAGCCCTTCGATCGGCTGCTTCGGCGCATTCGCCTTCGGAATCAGCGCGGCCGTGAAACCGAGCTTCGCGGCCTCGCGCAGCCGCTCCTGGCCGCGCGGCGACGGCCGGATCTCGCCCGCGAGCCCCACTTCGCCGAACACGATCAGCCCCTTCGGCAACGCCTTGTTGCGCATCGACGAATGGATCGCCAGCAGCACCGCGAGGTCGGCGGCCGGCTCGGTGATCTTCACGCCGCCCACCGCATTCAGGAACACGTCCTGGTCGAAGCACGCGATGCCCGCGTGCCGGTGCAGCACCGCGAGCAGCATCGCGAGCCGGTTCTGCTCGAGGCCGACCGCGAGCCGGCGCGGATTCGGCACGTGCGCCGTATCGACGAGCGCCTGGATTTCGACGAGCAGCGGGCGCGTCCCCTCCTGCGTGACCAGCACGCAGGAGCCGGGCACGACCTGCTCATGCTGCGACAGGAACAGCGCCGACGGATTCGCGACGCCGCGCAGCCCGCGCTCGGTCATCGCGAACACGCCGAGCTCGTTGACCGCGCCGAAGCGGTTCTTGAACGCGCGCACGAGCCGGAACGACGAATGGGTGTCGCCTTCGAAGTACAGCACCGTGTCGACGATGTGCTCGAGCACGCGCGGGCCCGCGAGATTGCCCTCCTTCGTCACGTGGCCGACCATGATGATCGCGGTGCCCGACTGCTTCGCGATGCGCGTGAGCTGCGCCGCGCACTCGCGCACCTGCGCGACCGACCCGGGCGCCGAGGTCAGCGCCTCCGAGTACACCGTCTGGATCGAGTCGACGACGGCCACGTCGGGCCGTTCGGTGTCGATCGCGGCCTGGATCTTCTCGAGCTGGATCTCGGCGAGCAGCTTCAACTCGGCCACCGGCGCGCCGCCGTCGAGCAGCGCGAGCCGCTGCGCGCGCAACGCGATCTGCGCGGCCGACTCCTCGCCGCTGATATACAGCGCGCGCCGCTCGCTCGCGATGTCGGCGAGCGACTGCAGCAACAGCGTCGACTTGCCGATGCCCGGATCGCCGCCGATCAGCACCACGCCGCCGGGCACCAGGCCGCCGCCCAGCACGCGGTCGAATTCGCCGATGCCAGTCGAGAAACGCGGCACGTCGGCTGCCTCGATGTCGGCCAGGCGCTGCACCGGCGCGCGTTTCGCGAGCGACTGGAACCGATGGGCGGCCGGCGATTCCGCGACCGACTCGACGAGCGTGTTCCAGGCATGGCACGACGGGCACTGGCCCTGCCATTTCGGGGTTTGTCCGCCGCACTCGCTGCAGACGTAGACGGTTTTCTGTTTCGCCACGCGTCGCCCTTATTCCGCCCGCACCGGTACGCGAGGCGCGACCGCACACATCAATTCATAGCCGATGGTTCCGCAATGGCGCGCGACGTCGTCGATCGGCAGCGTGTTGCCCCACAGCTCGACGCGCGCGCCGACGCCGGCCTGCGGGCACGGGGTCAGGTCGACGGTGATCATGTCCATCGACACGCGGCCGACGATCCGCGTGCGGACCCCGTCGACGATCACCGGCGTGCCTTCGGGCGCGACGCGCGGATAGCCGTCCGCGTAACCGCACGCGACGACGCCGATGCGCATCCGGGCCGGCGCCGAGAACGTCGACCCATAGCCGATCGCCTGCCCCTTCGCGATCGTCTGGACGGCGATCAGCTCGGACGTGAGCGTCATCGTCGGCTGCAGGCCCGTGTCGGCGATGTCGGCCGACAGCCCCGACGGCGATGCGCCGTACAGCACGATCCCCGGCCGCACCCAGTCGAAGTGCGTGTCCGGATGCCACAGCACGGCGGCCGAATTCGCGAGGCTGCGCGCGCCGGCGATGTTTTCCGCGCCGCGCTCGAACGTCGCGAGCTGCTCGGCGACGCCGCGCTCGGTGTCGGCATCCGAAAAATGCGTCATCAGCGTGATCTGGCCGATCGCCGGGCACGCGCGCGCACGCTCCCATGCGGCGCGGTATTTTTCCGGCTGGTAGCCGAGCCGGTTCATCCCGCTGTTCATCTTGAGCTGCACGTTGACGGGCTTCGACAGCCGCGCCGTCTCGAGCATCCGCATCTGCTCGTCGTTGTGGACGGTGGTCGTGAGGCTGTAGCGGTCGATCACGTCGATGTCGGTCGAGCGGAAGAACCCCTCGAGCAACAGGATCGGGCCGGCCCAGCCGAGCTCGCGCAGCTTCACCGCTTCGTCGAGATCGAGCAGGCCGAAGCCGTCGGTGCCGCGCAGGCCGGGAAACACGCGCGCGAGACCGTGGCCGTACGCATTGGCCTTGACGACCGCCCAGACCTTGGACGGACCGGCAAAGCGACGCACGACGGAGAGATTGTTCGCGAGAGCGGCGGTATGGATGGTGGCGGAGATCGGGCGCGGCATGGGAAATTTACGTAAAGACGCTTGCAAATCAGCAGCTTACCGCGCCTTTTGAGCACCGAAGCCGACACTTTGCGGAACGATCGGGGGATCTTGCTAGTCCGAACTGCCGTATTTTCGTGTTATAAAGCCCTGCGCACAACCCATTTCGAACGGAATAAGCCGATCGCATACCAGGCGGCCTACGCGGCCCTACCGCAGCGACGAAAGCATCGCATCAGATGAAAAAAGGTTTTTACACCATCATGGCCGCGCAGTTTTTCTCGTCGCTGGCCGACAATGCGCTTCTCATCGCCGCCATCGCCCTGCTGAAAGACCTCCACGCGCCCAACTGGATGACACCGCTGCTCAAGCTGTTCTTCGTGTTGTCCTATGTGGTGCTGGCCGCGTACGTCGGCGCATTCGCCGACTCGCGCCCGAAGGGTCGCGTGATGTTCATCACGAACACGATCAAGGTCCTCGGCTGCCTGATCATGCTGGTCGGCGCCCATCCGCTGTTCGCGTACGGGATCGTCGGGTTCGGCGCCGCCGCGTACTCGCCGGCCAAATACGGGATTCTGACCGAGCTGCTGCCGGCCGACCGCTTGGTGGCCGCGAACGGCTGGATCGAAGGCACGACGGTCAGCTCGATCATTCTCGGCACCGTGCTCGGCGGCGCGCTGATCAGCCCGCACATCGCGGTGCACGTGATCGCGCACACGCCTGCGTGGATCGCCACGCCGGCCGAAGCCGCGATGGCGATCATCATGATGATCTACGTGGTCGCCGCGCTGTTCAATCTGCGCATTCCCGATACCGGCGCCCGCTACCCGAAGCAGGAGCGCGGCCCGGTCAAGCTGCTCACCGACTTCGCCGACTGTTTCATGGTGCTCTGGCGCGACAAGCTCGGCCAGATCTCGCTCGCGGTCACGACGCTGTTCTGGGGCGCGGGCGCGACGCTGCAGTTCATCGTGCTGAAGTGGGCCGAGGTATCGCTGAACATGTCGCTGTCGGAAGGCGCGATCCTGCAGGCGGTCGTCGCGGTCGGCGTCGCGGGCGGCGCAATCGCCGCTGCCGCGCGGATCCCGCTGAAGAAGTCGCTCACCGTGCTGCCGGTCGGCATCATGATGGGCATCGCCGTGATGCTGATGGCGTTCTATACGCGCAACCTGTTCCCGGCGCACTGGGCCGTGCATATCGGCCATCTGCGCCTGCCGGTCTACCTGATCGTCGCCTACCTTTTCCTGATCGCCGTCGGCGCGCTGTCCGGCTACTTCGTCGTTCCGATGAACGCGCTGCTGCAGCATCGCGGCCACGTGCTGCTGTCGGCCGGCCACTCGATCGCGGTGCAGAACTTCAACGAGAACCTGTCGGTGCTCGTGATGCTGTGCCTGTATGCGGTGCTGGTCTGGCTCGACGTGCCGGTCGGCATCGTGATCGTGCTGTTCGGCACGTTCGTCTGCCTGACGATGTGGCTCGTGATGCGCCGCCATCAGGCGAATCAGCGTCAATTCGACTCGGTCGCGCTGATCGGCGAATCGCGGCACTGACGCTACACTTGCCGTTCCTTCCGCTCCAGTCCATCCGCGCCGGTCGTCGAACCGGCGCGTTGCCATCATGACGCACCCGATACCCAACGTCCTGACGATCGCCGGTTCCGATTCGGGCGGCGGCGCGGGCATCCAGGCCGATCTGAAGACCTTCTCCGCACTCGGCGCGTACGGCGCGAGCGCGATCACCGCGCTGACGGCGCAGAACACGCGCGGCGTGACCGGCGTGCATGCGCCCGACGCCGCGTTCGTCACCGCGCAGCTCGATGCGGTGTTCGACGACATCCGGATCGACGCGGTGAAGATCGGCATGCTCGCGAACGCGTCGATCGTGCATGCGGTGGCCGAGGCGCTGCGGCGTTACGCGCCGCGGTTCGTCGTGCTCGACACGGTGATGATCTCGAAGAGCGCGCACGCGCTGCTCGCGCCCGACGCGGTCGATGCGCTGCGCAGCGCGCTGCTGCCGCTCGCAACCGTCGTCACGCCGAACCTCCCCGAAGCGGCCGCGCTGCTCGGCGATGCGCACGCGACGACCGAGGACGACATGGTCCGGCAAGGCCGCGCGCTGCTGCAGACCGGCGCGCGCGCGGTGCTGATGAAAGGCGGTCACCTGCCCGATGCGGCCGTGAGTCCCGACTGGCTCGTCGACGCCGCGCACGCGGTGCGGCTCGACGGCGCGCGCATGCCGCTCAGCAATACGCACGGCACCGGTTGCACGCTCGCGTCGGCGATCGCTGCATTGCTGCCGCAACGGCCCGACCTCGACAGCGCGGTACGCGACGCGAAGACCTACCTGACCGGCGCGATCGCCGCGAGCGGCCGGCTCGACGTCGGTCGCGGCGTCGGCCCGGTGCATCACTTCCATCGGTGGTGGTGAGCGCCGGCCGAGCGTGCGTCAGCGGTCCGGCGCGGCGAACGCGACAGCGCGCGCCGGCCAGTCGTCGGGCACGATGAAGCCGCGCGCCGTCTCGCGCCAGAGGCGATCGTTACGCTGCCGATAGACGCCGATCAGCGCGGGCGCCTGGCGCGCGGTGAGCGCGGACGGCACGCCGGACGTATCCGCCAGCGCTTCGGGCGCGGCATCCGGCGCGAGCCGGCGCGGCGCGAGCCACGCGAGCCGCGGCAGCACGCTCCATGCCGCGCCGTCGGGTTGCGCGGCCGCCCACGCCGGCCATTGCGCGTGCGTGAGCCAGAAGCCGCGCGGATGATCGTCGGCGATTTCGGCGGACACCGGCGGCAGCGGCACGCCGTGCGGATAGAACAGCCAGCCCTTGACGAACATCTGCGCGTCGGACGGCGCGCCGTAGCCGAGCAGCGCGAAGCCGTGCCGATCGCCGAGCCGCAGTTGGTGCTCGAGCAGCCGGCTGCGCTTGCGATCGAGACGGTCGGCGAGGTTCGGGCCGACGAAATCGGCGAGCGATGCCGCGCCGGCGACCGGCGCGCACAGATAGCATTTGACCGCGAGTTCCCAGTGCAGGCGCTGCCCGTCCGGTGCGTCGACGAGAAAGTCGACTTCGCCGAGCGTCTTGCCGTTGCTGCGCAGCGGCAGGTTCGCGGCGACGAGCCGCAACGACGGCCCGTGTGTGAGGAAATATTCGAGCAGACATTCGGCATAGCGGCCGAGCCGCACCGGGCGCACGCCGTCGAGCGCGCGGTGCAGCGGCTGCGGCGCGGCGTCGAGCGCGGCGAGCCATGCTTCGACGGCCACCCGCTCGATCGCATCCGACCAGGGATGCGCGAGCGGCGCACCGGGCGCCGCCGTCAGCAGGCTCGGGCTCGCGAGGAGCCAGCCCAGATCGCGTACCGCGGCATCGCGCAGCGTATCGACGAATGCGAACGCCGCGTCGTGCGTCATCGGCCGGCCAGCCCGCTCGCGTCGGTCGCCGCCGACTGCCGGAACGTATCGCGCGCGAGGCACAGGTCGGCCCATGCCTTCGACTTGTCCTGCAGGCTGCGCAGCAGGTAGGCCGGATGGTAGGTGACGATCACCGGCACGCCTTCGTAGGCGTGCACGCGGCCGCGCAGCGATGCGATGCTCGCGTCCGTCTTCAGCAGCGTCTGCGCGGCGAAGCGGCCGAGCGCGACGATCAGCTTCGGCTTCACGAGCGCGACCTGGCGCTGCAGATACGGCTCGCAGCGCGCCACCTCGTCCGGCTCCGGATTGCGGTTGCCGGGCGGGCGGCACTTGATCACGTTCGCGATGTAGACGTTCGTGCCGCGCGCGAGCGTGAGCGACTGCAGCATGTTGTCGAGCAGCTTGCCGGCCTGGCCGACGAACGGCTCGCCCTGCTTGTCCTCGTTCTCGCCCGGCGCCTCGCCGATCAGCATCCAGTCCGCTTCGCGATCGCCGACGCCGAACACCGTCTGCGTGCGCTTCTCGCACAGGCGGCAGCTCGTGCAGCCGGCCACGCGCGCGGCGAGTGCGTCCCAGTCGAGCGTCGCGACCGGCGCGACGTCGGCGCGCATCTCGGCCGGCGGCAGCGGATCGCCGGGCGGCGTCGCGTCGAACCAGGCGAAATCGTCCTCGGCGGCGAGCGGCATGTCGCTCGCGGGAGCGGGCGATGTAGCGGGCATCGATGCATGGTCGGCCGCGGCGGCGGCGTGGGCGGGACGGTCCGATTCGGCTCTCGGCATGGCTGTGCCGACGCGCGTCGCATCCTCGCGCGCTTGCACGGGCTGGGCCGGCTGTGCCGATCGCGTCGTGCGTTGCGCTGGCGAGGCCGCGGCCTCAGCGACGTCGGCCGGCACGGCGGTCGCGGTCGTTGCGGTCGTTGCAGCCACCGCATCATCCATCGCGCCCGCCACCGCATCACCCGCCGCACTGCCCTGCCTCCCCTGCCCGCGCCGCACCCAGATCTGCGCGAGACCCATTTCCTCGAGCGCTGCTTCAGCCCACGCCATGCGCGTCCCCCTCGTCCTTGTTCAGCGTCAGACGCATCACGATCGCGTCCTCGCGGCTGCGATGCTTCGCCGGATAGTAGTTCTTGCGCCGGCCGATCGTCGCAAAGCCGAAGCGCTCGTACAGATGGATCGCGCGCGCATTGGACGGCCGCACCTCGAGCAACACGCCGTCGAGCCGTTCCGCGCGCGCGATGCGCACCGCTTCGCGCAGCAGCGCGAGGCCGGCGCCCGATTGCTGAACGGCCGGCGCGACGCACAGATTCAACAGATGCATCTCGTCGATCACCGGCATCAGCACGCAATAGCCGACGAGCGCGCCGGTCACGTGCCGCAGGCACACGCCGAAATAGCCGTTGCGCAGCGAATCCTCGAAGTTGCCGCGGCTCCACGGGAATTCGTACGCGACCTGCTCGATCGCGACGACTTCGTCGAGATCGGCATCGGTCATCGGCGACAGGTAGCGATCGCTGAGCAACACACCCGTCATGGCTTCGCTCCGCCTGCCTGCGCGGCGCGCGCGGCCATGCGTTCGGCGGTGGTCTGCGCGACCTTGTCGCGCACGTATTCGGGCGCGGCATGCTCGGCCGGCACCGTCCGGCCGGCGCGGAACGCGCGCAGCGCGACATGCGCGAGCGCCAGCGCATGCGGCAGCGCTTCGCCGTCGATCACGGCGGCCCGTGCGGCAGCCGGCAATTGCGCACCGAACGCGGCGGCGGCGTTGCCCGCGAGCGTGAACGGCGCATCGGGCACGCCGACTGCGCCCGGCGCATCGAGCGCCGCCGGATGCAGCGTCTGCCAGTCGCCCGCACGCTCGTCCCACGCGAAATCGGCCCAGTACGCCTCGTCCATCCGCGCATCGAGCGCGGCCAGCACGCGCGTCGTGCCCGGCGCGCGCAGCCGCGCGTGCTCGGCGCACACGAGCAGCGTGCCGACCGGCACGACCGGCAGCCCGCGGCCGAACGCGAGACCCTGCGTGATGCCGGTCGCGGTACGCAGGCCGGTGAACGAGCCGGGGCCCGCGCCGAACGCGATCGCATCGCAATCGGCGAGCGCGAGGCCCGATTCGGCGAAAAGCTCCTGGACGGCCGGCAGCACGCGGGTGCTGGACACGGCGCCCGTCAGCTCGTGGCGGACCCAGGTTTGCGGGGAGGAAACGGCGGCGTCGGCCGGAGCCGAGCGCAGCAGCGCGACCGAGCAGTATTCGGTCGACGTATCGATGGCGAGGAGCACTGTTTGCGTCATGGCCGACATTGTAATGCGGCGCCCCGCTCCGACGGGCGTTCGGCGATGATCGCGGCGCTCGCGGCGCGCCGCGGGCGGTTTGGAAGGATCGCTCGACCCCGCGCGGCGCGGCGCTTGTTAAGATCGGCCGGACCTGAAACCCTTACTGAACTATTTACGGAGACACGCGATGAGCGACCTCACCGCCCAATTCGACCAGGCCCAGATCGACGTCAAGCAACTGACCGAGCGCCCGGGCAACCTGACGCTGCTGCGTCTGTACGCGCTGTTCAAGCAGGCGACCGACGGCGACGCGCACGGCGACAAGCCGGGCTTCACCGACATCGTCGGCAAGTACAAGTACGACGCGTGGGAAGCGCTGAAAGGCACGTCGCAGGACGCGGCGAAGCAGCAATACGTCGAGCTGGTCGAATCGCTGAAGAACGGCACGGCGTCCTGATCGGGCCCGCCCGCCGCAAGCACTGCTCAAATCAGTGGCGCAGCGCAGCAAATATCCTTATAATGCTGGCTGCGTCACCTCCCGCGCTCGGCTCGTAAGCCGTTCCGGCACGACGCCTCGTAGCGTTAAGCTCCAATCCGGTTTAGAACCTGTCCCCTCCTGCTTCGACCCTCGCGGTCGTCACGTATCAGGCTGGCGGCCCCGCTCCAGAAGCGCGCCGCACCCAAAACAGCTTCTAATGCCTCATCTGCCGACGGTTCGGCGGATTGCACCCGTTTCCCGATTTGCTCGCTGAATCCGACGACTTGGGTATGCGCGATTGGCGCCGACGTTTCACCCACTGTGTTTCAAGGATTGTTATGACTTCGAGCATCAACACCAGCCCGCTCAACGCGATCGCCGACCAGGCGCTCGGTCTCGACGCCGCCGCACCGGCCGCAGTCGAACCGGCGTCGGACGAGCCGACTTTCGCGTCGCTCGGGCTGTCGCCGGAGATCGTCTCCGCGCTGGAGGCAGCCGGCTACGCCAAGCCGACGCCGGTGCAGCAGCGCGCGATTCCGGCCGGTATCGCCGGCCGGGATCTACTGGTATCGAGCCCGACCGGTTCGGGCAAAACGGCCGCCTTCATGCTGCCCGCGATCGAACGCTTCGCGCAGCTCCAGAAATCGCAGGCGCAGCAACCGCGCGCGCCGCGTGAACCGAACCAGGGCGACCGCCGTGCGCGCCGCCCGCAACCGGTCGCTCGTCCGAGCCTGCTCGTGCTGACGCCGACCCGCGAACTCGCGATGCAGGTCACCACGGCCGCGACGACCTACGGCAAGCACCTGCGTCGCCTGCGCACGGTCAGCATCCTCGGCGGCGTGGCCTACGGCCAGCAGCTGATGCTGCTCGCGAAGAACCCCGAGATCCTCGTCGCGACGCCGGGCCGCCTGCTCGACCACCTCGAGCGCGGCCGCATCGACCTGTCGGAACTGAAGATGCTCGTGCTCGACGAAGCCGACCGCATGCTCGACATGGGCTTCATCGACGACATCGAAACGATCGTCGCCGCGACGCCCGCGTCGCGCCAGACGATGCTGTTCTCGGCCACGCTCGACGGCAAGATCGGTTCGCTGACGAGCCGTCTGCTGAACAACCCGGAGCGCATCGAGATCGTCGCGAAGATCGAGTCGCGCGCGAACATCGCGCAAACGGTGCACTACGTCGACGACCGCGACCACAAGGATCGCCTGCTCGATCACCTGCTGCGCGACGACGCGCTCGACCAGGCGATCATCTTCACGGCCACCAAGATCGACGCCGACCAGCTCGCCGGCCGCCTCGCCGACGCCGGCTTCGAATCGGCCGCGCTGCACGGCGACCTGCCGCAGGGCGCGCGCAACCGCACAATCCGTGCGCTGCGCGAGCGTCGCGTGCGCGTGCTGGTCGCGACCGACGTCGCGGCCCGCGGCATCGACATCCCCGGCATCACGCACGTGTTCAACTACGACCTGCCGAAGTTCGCGGAAGACTACGTGCACCGTATCGGCCGCACCGGCCGCGCCGGTCGCTCGGGCACCGCGGTGAGCCTCGTGCACCACGCGGAACAAGGCGCGCTCAAGCGCATCGAGCGCTTCGTGCGCTCGCCGCTGCCGGTCAACGTGATCGAAGGCTTCGAGCCGCGCAAGGCACCGACCCGCACGCCGGGCAGCGGCGGTCGCGGCCGTCCGGGCGGCGGTAACGGCGGTCGCCGTTTCGGCGGCAAGCCGGGCGGCGGCTACGGCAGCGGCAATGGCCGTAGCTACGGCGGCGGCACTGGTAACGGCAACGGCGGCGGCTGGAGCGGCAAGCCGGGCGGCAGCCGCGACGGCGGTCCGCGCCGCGACGGCCAGCGCAGCGGCGGCCCGCGTCGCAGCAACTCGGCGTCGTAAGCACGTCCCGGGCGGCCCCGCCGCCCCAGCCATCGGCAAGACCGGCGCACCCGCGCCGGTTTTTTTTCGTCTTGCGCCACATTTCACGATGCGGGAAATTTTTTTGCGTCGTAAAAAATCATGCTGCGTGGCACAACCTGCGCCGTTGCGTGATGGAAAAACCCGTTTCTCAATGCGACACGCTCCGCATATCCCACTGATTCATAACGATTAAAAAATTTCAGCGGGTTCCGAAAAGCCTCTGTTTCCGCTCCAGCGGTTTGCCTAGACTCTTATACAAGACTTCGCGACCTTCACCGGTCTCGCGAAACAGCATCGTCAGCGTCCGATTCGAACCATCAGGCAATACACCGTATCAAGGAGCACATCATGTCGCGACAGCAACAGGCACTGGAACTGCAGAAGCAGTGGGACACCGATCCGCGCTGGACGGGCATCAAGCGCGGCTACACGGCCGACGACGTGGTCCGCCTGCGCGGCTCGATCGCCGTCGAGCACACGCTCGCGAAGCGCGGCGCGGAAAAGCTCTGGCGGCTCATCAACGAGGAACCGTTCGTCAATGCGCTGGGCGCGCTCACCGGCAACCAGGCGATGCAGCAGGTGAAGGCCGGGCTAAAGGCCATCTATCTGTCGGGCTGGCAGGTGGCCGGCGACGCGAACGTCGCCGGTGAAATGTACCCGGACCAGTCACTGTATCCGGCGAACTCGGTGCCGCTCGTCGTCAAGCGCATCAACAACACGCTGACACGCGCCGACCAGATCCAGTGGTCGGAAGGCAAGGACCCCGGCGACGAAGGCTACGTCGATTTCTTCGCGCCGATCGTCGCGGACGCGGAAGCCGGCTTCGGCGGCGTGCTGAACGCGTTCGAGCTGATGAAGGCGATGATCGAGGCCGGCGCGTCGGGTGTCCACTTCGAGGACCAGCTCGCGTCGGTGAAGAAGTGCGGCCACATGGGCGGCAAGGTGCTCGTGCCGACGCGCGAGGCCGTCGCGAAGCTGTCGGCGGCGCGGCTCGCCGCCGACGTGATGGGCACGCCGACCGTTCTGGTCGCCCGTACCGACGCGGAAGCCGCGGACCTCATCACGTCCGACATCGACGACAACGACAAGCCGTTCCTCACCGGCGAGCGCACGGTCGAAGGCTTCTTCCGCACCAAGCCGGGACTCGAGCAGGCGATCTCGCGCGGCCTCGCGTATGCGCCGTATGCGGACCTCGTGTGGTGCGAGACGGGCAAGCCGGATCTCGAGTACGCGAAGAAGTTCGCGGAGGCGATCCACAAGCAGTTCCCGGGCAAGATGCTGTCGTACAACTGCTCGCCGTCGTTCAACTGGAAGAAGAACCTCGACGACGCGACGATCGCGAAGTTCCAGAAGGAACTCGGCGCGATGGGCTACAAGTTCCAGTTCATCACGCTGGCCGGCTTCCACGCGCTGAACTACTCGATGTTCAACCTCGCGCACGGCTATGCCCGCACACAGATGAGCGCGTTCGTCGAACTGCAGCAGGCCGAGTTCGAAGCGGCCGACAAGGGTTTCACCGCGGTCAAGCACCAGCGCGAGGTCGGCACCGGCTACTTCGACGCGGTGACGCAGACGGTCGAGCGCGAAGCGTCGACCACCGCGCTGCACGGCTCGACCGAGGACGAACAGTTCTTCGACGGCAAGAAGGTGGCATAAGGCGCGCCAGCACCGCACCGGACAACAATCAGGGAGGAGACGGCAGGCGCGCGACGAAAGTCGCGCGACCGGCCGCGCGGCTTCGGCCGCCTGCAACGACGCGCGCCGGCCTGGTCCGGCGCGCCCTTTTTCGGCGCGGTCGTTCGGCCGTACCGCCGAGGCCGCCGCCATTACCGATAGACGATCACCGGAATTTTCGTATGGGTCAGCACGCGTTGCGTTTCGCTGCCGATCAGCAGGCTGCCGAGCCCGCGACGTCCGTGGGACGCCATGAAGATCACGTCGCAGCCGCCGCGCTCGGCCGCCTCGATGATGCCGAGGTACGGCGACGGATGCACGCTCGTCCAGCTGTCGCATGCGACGCCGGCTGCCTTTGCGGCGGCCTGCACGTCGTCGAGATGCGCGCGCGCCTCGCGCTCGCTGCGGGCCCGGAAATCGGCCGGCGGCTCGATGATCACCTCGGAAAACGGCGAGTACGGGTACTGCGGCAGGCACGCATAGGCGGTGACACGCGCGCCGACCGCACGCGCGAGATCGATCGCGCCGTCGATCGCCTTCTGCGACAGCTCGGAGCCGTCAGTTGGAACGAGGATGTGCCGGAACATCGCGCCCTCCTGCGTCAGTCGGACCGCGCGCGCCGCGTCCGCGAGCCAAGCCGCCGCGGAACGTCGCGCACGCCAGCTTCGATTGTAGTGCGCGAAACCCGGCTGCCGACGCCGGCAGCGGGTTCGCCCTCATATCGGAAACGCGCGGGACGACGCGGCAGCATGCCATGCGCCCTATGCGCCCCAATACCCCGGCCGTTCGTACGTGTGCTTCAGATAGTCGAGAAAGAGGCGCACGCGCAGCGGCAGATGGCGGCGCTGCGGAAACACCGCATGGATGCCGATCGGCGGCGCCGCGAACGCGTCGAGCACGCTGACCAGACGGCCGGCCGCGACGTCGTCGCCGACCTCCCACCACGATCGCCACGCGAGGCCGTAGCCGGCGAGACACCATTCGTGCAGCACCGCGCCGTCCGAGCACTCCATCGTGCCGCTCACGCGGATCGACACGACCTTGCCGTCCTCCTGGAACGTCCAGCCGCGCTGCTGGTTCGCATTGGCGGCGAGCGCGAGGCAGTTGTGGCGCGCGAGCTCGGCGAGCGTCGCCGGCGTGCCGCGGCGCGCGAGATACGCGGGCGACGCGACGCACACGCGGCGGTTCTCGCCCAGTTTCAGCGACACCAGCGACGAATCGGGCAGCTCGCCGAGCCGCACCGCGCAATCGAACCCTTCGTTGACGAGATCGACCATCCGGTCGGACAGGTCGAGCGTGACCGATACGTCCGGATGCGCGCCGCTGAACTCCGGCACGAGCGGCGCGACGTGACGCCGCCCGAAGCCGGCCGGCGCGGAGATGCGCAGATGGCCGCTCGCCTTCACGCCGCCCGCCGACACGCTGGCCTCGGCGTTCTGCATGTCGTTGATGATCCGCTGGCAATCCTCGAGGAACGCCGAGCCTTCGAAGGTCAGCGTGAGCTTGCGCGTCGTGCGCACCAGCAGCTTCACGCCGAGCCGCTCCTCGAGCGCGTCGAGGCGGCGGCCGATGATCGCCGGCGCGACGCCCTCCGCGTGCGCGGCCGCCGACAGGCTGCCCTTCGCCGCGACCGCGGCGAACGTTTCGATCTGCTTGAACCGGTCCATGACTCGCAACGGGCGGCAGCGCCGCCGCCCTTCAATTCGTCTGAGCGACCAAGATTATGTATATGAAAGTAAAAAATCAAGTGATGATTCGCGTCTTTTTTAGAAGCTGCGATCACGAATAGAATCGATTCGACCTCTGAAACTCGAGCGCAAGGCTATGTCGGCCACAACGACACTCTCCTCTCCCGCCGCCATCCTGTTCGACGCATTCGGCACGTTGTTCGACGTGCATGCGGTCGTGGCCGCGGCCGAGCAGATGTTTCCCGGTCACGGCGACCGGCTGTCGCAGCTGTGGCGGCGCAAGCAGATCGAATATTCGCAGTTGCGCACGCTCGCCGATCCGGCCGGCGCGCGCTATCGCCCGTTTCGCGACATCACGCTCGACGCGCTGCGCTTCGCCGCACGCGCGCTCGGCCTCGCGCTGAACAGCGCGGCCGAGAAGCGGCTAATGGACCAATACGCATGCCTGTCGACCTATCCCGACACGGTGCCCGCGCTGCGCCGGTTGCGCGCGCTCGAACCGCGCCCGGCGCTCGCGATCCTGTCGAACGGCAACCCCGACATGCTCGACATCGCGATCAAGAGCGCCGGCATGGCCGGCCTGTTCGATCGCGTGCTGTCCGCCGACACCGTGCGCGCGTACAAGCCGAGCCCGCTCGCGTATGCGCTCGGCACCACCGCCTTCGGCGCACGGCCGCGCGAGCTCGTGTTCGTGTCGTCGAACGCGTGGGACGTCGCGGGCGCCGCCTGGTTCGGCTACACGACGTTCTGGCTGAACCGCACCGGCGCGCCCGCCGACGAGCTCGGCGTGTCGCCCGACGGCACCGGCAGCGGCATGGCCGACCTGCTCGCATTCCTCGCCACCCCGGCTTCGTCCGGCAGAACGGCCAACCGCGCGCGCCCCGGCCCGGGCGCATGACGCGCGCCGCGCTGCCGCCTCACCCTTTCACCGAAACCGCAACTGACCGACCAAGGAGATGACACTCATGAGCACCCCGATCACGCTGCCGCAAGGCATGGCGATCACCGGCGAAATCAAGCCGGGCTACGAAGCGATCCTGACGCCCGACGCGCTCGCCGTCGTCGCGGCGCTGCATCGCGCATTCGAGCCGCGTCGCCAGGCGCTGCTGCAGGCGCGCGTCGAGCGCACGAAGCGCCTCGACGCCGGCGAGCGCCCCGATTTCCTCGCCGAGACGAAGGCGATCCGCGAAGGCGACTGGAAGGTCGCGCCGCTGCCGGCCGACCTGCAATGCCGCCGTGTCGAAATCACCGGCCCCGTCGAGCGCAAGATGATCATCAACGCGCTGAATTCGGGCGCGGACTCGTACATGACCGACTTCGAGGATTCGAACGCGCCGAGCTGGACCAACCAGATCGACGGCCAGATCAACCTGAAGGACGCGGTGCGCCGCACGATCTCGCTCGAGCAGAACGGCAAGTCCTACAAGCTGAACGACAAGGTCGCGACGCTGATCGTGCGTCCGCGCGGCTGGCACCTCGACGAAAAGCACGTGACGGTCGACGGCCAGCGCGTCTCCGGCGGGATCTTCGATTTCGCGCTGTACCTGTTCCACAACGCGAAGGAACTGATTGCGCGCGGCTCGGGCCCATACTTCTATCTGCCGAAGATGGAAAGCCATCTCGAGGCGCGCCTGTGGAACGACATCTTCGTCGCCGCGCAGGAAGCCGTCGGCATCCCGCGCGGCACGATCCGCGCGACGGTGCTGATCGAGACGATCCTCGCCGCGTTCGAGATGGACGAGATCCTGTACGAACTGCGTGAACACAGCTCGGGCCTGAACGCCGGCCGCTGGGACTACATCTTCTCGGCGATCAAGAAGTTCAAGAACGACCGCGACTTCTGCCTGGCCGATCGCTCGAAGATCACGATGACGGTGCCGTTCATGCGCGCCTACGCGCTGCTGCTGCTGAAGACCTGCCACAAGCGCAACGCGCCGGCGATCGGCGGGATGAGCGCGCTGATTCCGATCAAGAACGATCCGGAAGCGAACGACAAGGCGATGGGCGGCGTGCGCTCGGACAAGCAGCGCGACGCGACCGACGGCTACGACGGTGGCTGGGTCGCGCATCCGGGCCTGGTGCCGATCGCGATGGAGGAATTCGTCAAGGTGCTCGGCGACAAGCCGAACCAGATCGGCAAGCAGCGCGACGACGTGCAGATCGAAGGCCGCAACCTGCTCGATTTCCAGCCGGAAGCGCCGATCACCGAAGCCGGCCTGCGCAACAACATCAACGTCGGCATCCACTACCTCGGCGCGTGGCTCGACGGCAACGGCTGCGTGCCGATCCACAACCTGATGGAAGACGCGGCCACCGCGGAAATCTCGCGCTCGCAGGTATGGCAGTGGATCCGCTCGCCGAAGGGCGTACTCGACGACGGCCGCAAGGTGACCGCCGAGCTCGTGCGCGAATACACGAAGGCCGAGCTGGAGAACGTGAAGCGCTCGGTCGGCGGCAACACGCAGCCGTACGAGCGGGCCGCGGCGATCTTCGAACAGATGTCGACGTCGGAAGGCTTCACCGAATTCCTGACGCTGCCGCTGTACGAGGAAATCTGACCGCGCGGCCGGATCCTGCGGGATCCGGCCGACGCCGCCAGGCCGCCGCCGGTCGGACGACACCGCGGCCGGCCGAACGAAGCGCCCCGTGGGGCGCTTTTCGCTGGCCGCGTGAGCGTGCGCGGCGCGCAGGCTCAGGCCGCTTCGCGCTCGCGGCGATGCTGGACCCAGTCGCCGGACGCGATGCGCGGGCGGTCGGCGGCCGCATGCGCGGCGACCGGGTAGTACACGCACGCATAGGCTCGGCCGCCGAGTTCGACGGTCACCGGTTCCTGCCGGAACAACGTGTCGACGCCGGGATAGACGCGTTCGATCTCGTCGAGCACGGGCAGCAACAGTTCGTCGACCGCGTACACGTCGCCCCACACGAGCGACTGACCGGCCGCACCGGCCACCATGCCTGGATAAGTGCCGAAATCGTACAGTTCGCCGGGCAGCGCGACGGCTCCGAGGAGCGTGGGCGCAGGGATGCCGTGGCGCGCGGCCGCATGGCCGATGTCGTTGGCCTCGCCCGCTCGCAACGTGCCGTAGACGAATACATGGCGCATCGTGGTTCTCCTCTTCGATTCTGGTATGGCCGGGGCGTCGCGGCGACGGCGTGCGTTACGCCGGACGGAATGCGCGCAGCTCCATACAAAGTTCATTCGGGCCGGTCATTATCAGCTGAAAAACCGCCGCATGCGCCTGCGCGGCGCCTTCTAAAATAACGGCATCGCAGCCGCGCCGACCGAATCGCCCATGAATCCGCCCGCCCAAGCCGACGCATCGAACCCGTACGACGTCATCGACATTCCGCCCGAATTCGCACCGACCCGCGTGCACCCGATGCGCGTGCGCGCGCGGCAGGTCGACGCGGGCCGGCGGATTCCGCGGCACACGCATGCATGGGCGCAGCTCGCGTATGCGTCGCGCGGCGTGCTGCGGGTCGCCACGACCGGCACGACCTGGATGGTGCCGCCGTCGCGCGCGATCTGGGTGCCGCCGCACGTGACGCACGAGGTCGTGATCGTCGAGGAGGCGTACCTGCGCACGGTCTATCTCGACGAATCGATCGTGCCGGACGGGCTCGACGCATGCCGAGTCGTCGAGGTCACGGGCCTGTTGCGCGAGCTGATCGTCGCGCTCGATGCCCGCGCGCTGAGCAGCGCGCGCGAGCGGCTCTTGTGCGGGCTCGTGCTCGACGAGCTGAGCCATGCCGAACCGCTGCCGCTCGCGGTGCCGATGCCGGAAGAAAAGCGGCTGCGCATGCTGTGCGAGTCGGTGCTCGCGCAGCCGGCGCATGCGGAGTCGCTCGAGCATTGGGCGAGCGAGGTCGGCGCGAGCACGCGCACGATTTCGCGGCTGTTCAAGCAGGAGCTGGGCGTCAGTTTTTCGCAGTGGCGGCAGCAGGCGCTGCTCGCGCGGGCGATTCCGCTGTTGAACCAGGGGCGCGCGCTGTCGCATGTCGCGCGCGAGCTCGGCTACCAGAGCCAGAGCGCGTTTTCGGCGATGTTCCGCCGTGCATTCGGCGAAAGCCCGCGCGCGTTCATGCTGCGCGGCTTCGAGCATCGCGGCACGGAAGACCGCGTGCCGGCCGCAGATGATGACGAGGACGACACCGACGGCCGCGGTGCGCTCGACACGATCGGGTAACTCGCACGGTGTGCCGGGTGCGTGCGCTCAGACCGCGCGTACCATGTGCCGGATCGAGCCGAGCTGCGCCGGGCGCGGCCCGGTGACGCGATAGCCCATGCGCTGATAAAGGCGGGCGGCCGGGTTGTCGACGAACACGCGCAACTGCAGTTCGTGCAGGCCGCGCGCGCGCGCCCAGCGATGTGACATGTCGAGCATGTAGGTGCCGGCGCCCTGCCCTCGATGACCGGCGGCGATCTGCACGTCGCGGATATGCAGCGAATCGCCCTCCTCGGTCACGCGCAGCACGCCGATGCGCTCGCCGTCGGCTTCCAGGATGAAGTTCTCGGATTCGCGCCAGCTCGCGTAGAACAGGTCGCTGCGCCACACGAGCCCATGGCGCTTGTAATAGGCGCCCATGTTGCCGTGCGTGAGCGCCTCGGCAAACGGGAAATCGCCGGACTCCGCAGGTCGGAGCTGATACAGCAGTCGCAGGTCGGTCGGATCGAGCATCGCGCTTGGGTCGAGATCGCACTCCGCCACGATAGCGCAGTCGCCGGCGGATGCAATCGCGAATTTCTCGGAGCCGCGATGAGGATCAAGGCGCCCGCAAGCGCGCCACGCGTGGAACACGCAAATGAAAAAGCCCGCACGAGGCGGGCTTCTTCATTTTCTGGCGGAGCGGACGGGACTCGAACCCGCGACCCCCGGCGTGACAGGCCGGTATTCTAACCGACTGAACTACCGCTCCAGTCTTGCTTCTTGCCTGGCAGGCGTCGGTTACTTCCTGCCGGCGCATCGTTTGTTCGAACGACGCCGAAATCTGGCGTCCCCTAGGGGATTCGAACCCCTGTACTCACCGTGAAAGGGTGATGTCCTAGGCCTCTAGACGAAGGGGACAACGTACTGCTTACATCTTTAACGAAAAAGCCCGTTCAAATACGTTCTTTGAACGGGCTTCGTTCTGGCGGAGCGGACGGGACTCGAACCCGCGACCCCCGGCGTGACAGGCCGGTATTCTAACCAACTGAACTACCGCTCCAGCTTTCTTCATCACCACCTGCAGGACCTCGTTCACGCCCTGCAAGCGCTGCGACACTTCTACGAAACGCCGCTGAATCTGGCGTCCCCTAGGGGATTCGAACCCCTGTACTCACCGTGAAAGGGTGATGTCCTAGGCCTCTAGACGAAGGGGACAACGTACTGCTTACATCCTTAATACAAAAGCCCGCTCAAATACGTCTTGAACGGGCTTCGTTCTGGCGGAGCGGACGGGACTCGAACCCGCGACCCCCGGCGTGACAGGCCGGTATTCTAACCGACTGAACTACCGCTCCAACTTTCTGCACCGTTACCCGCAGGACGTCGGTTACGTTCCTGCAAGCCTCGCGACACTTCTACGAAACGCCGCTAAATTCTGGCGTCCCCTAGGGGATTCGAACCCCTGTACTCACCGTGAAAGGGTGATGTCCTAGGCCTCTAGACGAAGGGGACATGATCTTTTCAGATCTGTCTGACTTTCGCTATTCACTTACCGTCAACAGCGAAGGCCGGAATTCTAACTGCTTTAAATCTTTTTGTGAAGCATTTATTACTACCAGCGCTTCGCAAATCAATTTGTTTTGTTCTGATGGTGGAGGTAAGCGGGATCGAACCGCTGACCTCTTGCATGCCATGCAAGCGCTCTCCCAGCTGAGCTATACCCCCTTGCAGAACAGAAATGAGATTATATGGACCGAATTTGAACTTGTAAATACCCTTTTTGCGATTGGCGCGAAATTTTTTGCGAAGCCGCCATCGCGTCGCCGGACGGCAGCCTCGCGCCGCCCCAACCTCAAGCCAGCGCGGCCTCGATACGCGATACGACCGCGTCGCGGCCGAACAGCACGAGCACCGCGTCGATCGACGGCGTATGCGTGGTACCCGCCACCAGCAGCCGGACCGGCATCGCAAGCTGCGGCATCTTCAGCTTGTGCGTCGCGAGCGTCGCCTTCAACGCTGCCGATACCGCTTCCTTGGTCCAGTCGGCGGCCTTCAGCGCGGCTGCGAGATCGGCCAGCGCCGGGCGCACCGCGTCGGTCACGTGCTGCGCGAGCGCATCGGCGTCGGGCGCCGGGACGCGATAGAACATCGCAGCGCCTTCCGCGATTTCCTTGACCGTCGTCGCGCGGTCCTTCATCAGGCCGATCACCGCGTCGAGCGCGGGGCCGGTCGCGATCGCCGCGTCGTCGATGCCGAGCGCGTCGAGGAACGGCTTCGCGAGCGCGGCGAGGCGTGCGTTGTCGGCTTCCTTGATGTAGTGCGCGTTCAGCCAGCTCAGCTTGCTGTGGTCGTACTGCGCGGGCGACTTGCCCAGGTGCTCGAGATCGAACCACTCGACGAACTGTTCGCGCGAGAAGATTTCCGCGTCGCCGTGCGACCAGCCGAGGCGGGCGAGATAGTTGACGACGGCCTCCGGCAGGAAACCCGCGTCGCGATACGCCATCACGCTCATCGCGCCATGGCGCTTGCTCATCTTCTCGCCCTGCTCGTTCAGCACGGTCGGCAGGTGCGCGTAGACGGGCGGCTCGCCGCCGAGCGCGCGCAGGATGTTGATCTGGCGCGGCGTGTTGTTCACATGGTCGTCGCCACGGATCACGTGCGTGATGTTCATGTCCATGTCGTCCACGACCACGCAGAAGTTGTAGATCGGCGTGCCGTCAGGACGCGCGATCACGAGGTCGTCGAGCTCCTCGTTCGAGATCTCGACACGCCCCTTCACCGCGTCGTCCCACACGACCGTGCCGGTCAGCGGGTTGCGGAAGCGCAGCACCGGCTTCACGCCGGCCGGCGGCTCGGGGAGCACCTTGCCAGGCTCCGGGCGCCACGTGCCGTCATAGCGCGGCTTCTCGCCGGCCGCGCGCTGGCGTTCGCGCAGCGCATCGAGCTCCTCGGCCGACATGTAGCACGGGTAAGCGAGGCCCTGTTCGAGCATCTGCGCCAGCACCGCGCGATAGCGATCCATGCGCTGCATCTGGTAGATCGGACCTTCGTCGAAATCGAGGCCGAGCCATTGCATCCCTTCGAGGATCGCGTCGACGGCTTCCTGCGACGAGCGCTCGACGTCGGTATCCTCGATACGCAGCACGAACGTGCCCTTCATCTTGCGGGCGAACGCCCACGGATAGAGCGCGGAGCGGATGTTGCCGAGGTGGATGAAGCCGGTTGGACTCGGTGCGAAGCGGGTACGGACAGGACGGGTCATAAACGGTAACTCGAACGCCTGGGGCGCATGAATGATTCGACGCGGGACGACGGCGGCAAACCGCACAACGACGGGGCCGGCCGCGCCCGGAACGGGAAAGAAGCCGGAATTATACTCGCGCCGGTCTGCGCGCCAAGCGCACCGCTTGCTTTATGATGTGCGCGCCGCCACCGCCCGCGGGCGCGGCGCCGGCCGCCCGGATTGCCCCGCGCGGCCGCTCGCAATCCATCGCCGCCGCGGGCCGCAAGGCCCGCCACCCAGCCGCCGGAGAATCATTCGATGTCGTCCCCTCGCCTGTCGCGCCGCCACTTCACGATCGCATGCGCGTCCGCCACTCTCGCCGCATGCACGTCGTTCGGCGAGAAGTCCCGTCCCGACAATGCCGCGACCGCGCAGAAGCCCGTGAAGATCGGCATCGCGCTCGGCGGCGGCGCCGCCCGCGGTTTTTCGCACATCGGCGTGCTGAAGGCGCTCGAGGCGCGCGGCATCCCGATCGACCTCGTCGCCGGCACCAGCGCGGGCTCGGTGGTCGGCGCGCTGTACGCGTCGGGCATGAGCGGGCTGCAGATCAACAAGATCGCGCTCGACATGGATCAGGCCGCGATCAGCGACTGGGCGCTGCCGTTCCGCTCGCGCGGGCTGCTGCAGGGCATCGCGCTGCAGAACTTCCTGAACAAGACGCTGAACAACCGGCCGATCGAGAAGATGGCCAAGCCGCTCGGCGTCGTCGCGACCGACCTGCAGAACGGTCAGCCGATCCTGTTCCAGCAGGGCAACACGGGGCTCGCGGTGCGCGCGTCGTGCAGCGTGCCGTCGGTGTTCGAGCCCGTGAAGATCGGCAACCGCGAATACGTCGACGGCGGCCTCGTGAGCCCGGTGCCCGCGTCGTTCGCCCGCAAGATGGGCGCGAGCTTCGTGATCGCGGTGGACATCTCGTCGCGGCCGGACGGCGCGGCGACCGACAACCCGATCGAGATGCTGCTGCAGACCTTCACGATCATGGGCCAGACGATCAAGACCTACGAGCTCGACAAGTATGCGGACGTCGTGATCCGCCCGAATCTCGCCGCGATGGGCGGCAGCGACTTCAATCAGCGCAACGCGGCGATCCTCGCGGGCGAGGAAGCGGTGGCGCGCATCATGCCCGAACTGCAGCGCAAGCTCGCGGCCGCGCGCGGCGGCGTGGCCGCATAAGCGCGCACGGCGCCCGCCGCTCACGCGGCCCCAAAAGCAAAAAACCCTGTCGCCTTTCGGTGACAGGGTTTCTTTCGACCTGACGAACGATCAGTTGCTGCCGTTCGCGGCGTCGTCGCCGATCGTGGCGCGCACGCGCTGGCGCAGATCCTCGGCGTTCATCGGAAACGTCGATTCGAGCCGGCGCGCGCCGGTGAAACGCTTTTCCCAGTAGCCGCTGTCGAGATCGTCGACGCGCACGGTGCTGCCGGTCGACGGCGAATGCACGAACTTGTTGTCGCCGATGTAGATGCCGACGTGCGAGAACGTGCGGCGCATCGTGTTGAAGAACACGAGATCGCCCGGCTTCAGGTTGCTCATGCTGACCTTCTCGCCGACGCGGCTCATTTCTTCCGCGCGACGCGGCAGCGACATGCCGAGCGTATCCTGGAACACGTAGCGCACGAAGCCGCTGCAATCGAGGCCGGAGTCCGGCGAATTGCCGCCCCAGCGATAGCGCACGCCGATCATGTTCAGCGCGCTGACCACGACGTCGCCCGCCTTGCCCGCCATGCCGGACAGGAACGACTTCGCGCCGCCACTAGCCGGCTGCGCAGAGGTCTGCTGGAGGGAAGTCGACCCGATTTGAGTCGAATTGCTGACATTCTGATTGAAACTGCTGACTTCGTCGGCGAACGCGCCGGGAGCTGCTGCGATCAGGGCGCCGATGAACAGCCCGGCGACGGTGCGCACACATGCCTGGGACAGGGATCGATGCTGCATTGGTCGATGGAATTTGCTTAAAAATCAGCTGATTGGCGGAAAATTTCGGTCGATACTAGCCAGCGCGTAATCGTTTGTCAAAACAAATTAAAAAATACAATCGAGATGGTTGGACCATTGGACCCGCTATCATGCTTTCCAGACGGCTTTCAACAGCTTTTGTGTGTAAGGATGTGACGGTCTCGTGAAGATATCCGCCACGTCGCCGGACTCGACGACCGCCCCGCCCTGCATCACCGCGACGCGGTGCGCCATCGCGCCGATCACCTCCAGATCGTGGCTGATGAATACATAGCCCAGGTTGTATTTCTGTTGCAAATTCGCGAGCAGCTTCAGCACCTGCTGCTGGATCGACACGTCGAGCGCGGAAGTCGGCTCGTCGAGGATCAGGATGCGCGGCTCGAGCACGAGCGCGCGTGCGATCGCGATCCGCTGCCGCTGGCCGCCGGAGAACTCGTGCGGATAGCGATGCAGCACCGTGCGGTCGAGGCCGACTTCGCGCAGCACCGTCAGCGACTTCGCGCGGCGCGCGTCCGCGCTCAGTTCCGGGCGATGCAACTCGAGCCCCTCCCCGACGATCCGCTCGATCGTCTGACGCGGCGACAGCGAACTGAATGGATCCTGAAAGACGACCTGCATGTTCGAGCGCAGCGCGGTCTGTTCGCGGCCGCGATAGGTCGACAGCGCGCGCCCCTGGAACTCGATCTCGCCGGCCACCGTCCGTTGCAGCCCGAGCAGCGCCATCGCGAGCGTCGACTTTCCGGAGCCTGATTCGCCGACGATCCCGAGCGTCTCGCCCTGCCGCACCGACACGGACACGTCATCCACCGCCGTCACCGGCAGCGTCCCGAACCAGCCGGCCAGCCCCGGCCGCTTGCGCGCGAACTGCACGCTGACGTGGCGCGCGTCGAGCACGACCGGCGCGATCGGCAGCACCGGCGCGACCGTGCGCTGCGGCCGGCTGTTCAGCAGCCGCTGCGTATACGGATGCTCGGGCTGCGCGAAGATCCGCTCCACCGGCCCGCTCTCGACCAGCCTGCCGTGCTCCATTACGGCGACCCGCTCGGCGAAGCGCCGCACGAGGTTCAGATCGTGCGTGATCAGCAGGATCGCCATCCCGCGCTTTTCCGCCTCGTCGCGCTGCAGTTCGAGCAGCAGGTCGACGATCTGCGCGCGGATCGTCACGTCGAGCGCGGTGGTCGGCTCGTCGGCGAGCAGCAGCCGCGGCCGGCAGGCGAGCGCCATCGCGATCATCGCGCGCTGCCGCTGGCCGCCCGACAGCTCGTGCGGGTAGCTGTCGACGCGCTTCTCGGGCTCCGCGATGCCGGTGCGCGCGAGCAGCGCGATCGTGCGCTTGCGCGCTTCGCCGGCCGTCACGCCGTCGTGCAGCACGATCGTCTCGGCGATCTGCGCGCCGACCGTGTACAGCGGATTGAGCGCCGTCATCGGCTCCTGGAAGATCATCGCGATGTCCGAGCCGCGCAGCCCGCGCATCTCGCGCTCGCTCTTGCCGGCGAGATCCTGCCCGGCGAAGCGGATGGTGCCGCTCACGTCCGCATCCCGCAGCAGCCGCAGGATCGACAGCGCGGTCACGCTCTTGCCCGAGCCCGACTCGCCGACCAGCGCGACGCGCTCGCCGCGACCGATAGCGAGCGTCACGTCCTCGACGGCCACCGTGTCGCCGAAGCGAACGTGCAGATGCTCGAGCGACAGCAGCGGTTCGCCCGGCTGCGAGGCGTCGATGGCGCTCATCGCTGGCCTCCTGCGGCGCGCACCGAGTCGGCGATCCGCGTGTCGAGCGCATTGCGCAGTGCGTCGCCCATGAAGGTCAGCAACAGCAGCGTCGCGACCAGCACGCCGAACGTCGACAGCGAGATCCACCACGCGTCGAGATTGGCCTTGCCCTGCGCGAGCAGTTCGCCGAGGCTCGGCGTCGGCGGCGGCACGCCGAGGCCGAGGAAATCGAGGCTCGTGAGCGCGAGGATCGCCCCGCTCATCCGGAACGGCAGGAACGTGATCACCGGCGTCATGCTGTTCGGCAGCACGTGGCGCCAGATGATCTGCCAGTTCGTGAGGCCCATCGCGCGGGCCGCGCGCACGTAGTCCTGCGTGCGGTTGCGCAGGAATTCGGCGCGCACGTAGTCGGCGAGGCCGATCCAGCCGAACAGCGACAGCAGCACGATCAGCAGCAGGAAGCTCGGCTCGAAGATCGACGCGAAGATGATCAGCAGATACAGCTCCGGCAGCGAGCTCCAGATTTCGATCAGACGCTGCCCGACGATGTCGATGCGGCCGCCGAAGAAGCCCTGCACCGCGCCCGCGGCGATGCCGAGCAGCGTGCCGATGGCGGTGAGGATCAGCGCGAACTCGACCGACACGCGAAACCCGTACACGAGGCGCGCGAGCAGATCGCGGCCCTGCGCGTCGGTGCCGAGCCAGTTCGCGCGCGACGGCGGCGCGGGGTTCGGCACGTTCGAGAAATAGTTCAGCGTGTCGTAGTAATAGCGGTTCGGCGGGTAGATCGCGAAGTTGCCCGGCGCTTCGAGGCGCTTGCGCACGTACGGATCGAGATAATCGGCCGGCGTCGGGAAGTCGCCGCCGAAGGTCGTCTCCGGATACGCATGGAACATCGGGAAATAGGTGTGCCCGTCGTAGCGCACGACGAGCGGCTTGTCGTTGGACCACAGCGGCGCCGCGAGGCTCGCGGCGAATGCGACGACGAAGATCACGAAGCTCCAGTAGCCGAGCCGTTGCTGGCGGAAGCGCTGCCACACGCGCCGCGCGGGCGACGGCGACACGCGCGCCCGCGCGGCGTCGATGCGGGACGACGCGATGGCCCGGCTCATCGCGCACCTCGCCCGGCGCGCGCGGGCAGGCGTAGAGGCGCGCCGGCGATCGGCGTGCGAACGGACGGTTTCATGTCAGCGCTCCAGGTTTTCGAATTGAATGCGCGGGTCGACCCACACGTAGCAGAGGTCGGAGACGAGCTTGGTCGCGAGCCCGATCAGCGTGAACAGGTACAGCGTGCCGAGCACGACCGGATAGTCGCGCCGCACGACCGATTCGTACGACAGCAGCCCGAGGCCGTCGAGCGAGAACAGCGTCTCGATCAGCAGGCTGCCGGTGAAGAACGCGCCGATGAACGCGGCCGGAAAGCCGACGATCAGCGGCAGCATCGCGTTGCGGAACACGTGCTTCCACAGCACGGTGCGCTCGGTGAGCCCCTTCGCGCGCGCGGTGAGCACGTACTGCTTGCGGATCTCGTCGAGGAACGCGTTCTTCGTGAGCATCGTGACGACCGCGAAGCTGCCGACGACCGATGCGGTGATCGGCAGCGCGATGTGCCACAGATAGTCGAGCACCTTGCCGAGCAGCGACAGCTGCGAGAAGTTGTCCGACGTGAGGCCGCGCAGCGGAAACAGCTGCCAGAACGAGCCGCCGCCGAACAGCACGAGCAGCAGCACGCCGAGCACGAAGCCGGGAATCGCATAACCGACCAGCACGACGAGGCTCGTCGCGACGTCGAACGGCGAGCCGTTGCGCACGGCCTTCGCGATGCCGAGCGGCACCGAGATCAGGTACGTGAGGAAGAAGGTCCACAGCCCGATGCTGATCGATACCGGCAGCTTCTGCACGATCAGCGACCAGACGCTCTGGTGGCGGAAGTAGCTGTCGCCGAGATCGAAGCGCGCGAAGCGCTTGAGCATCAGCCAGTAGCGTTCGAGCGGCGGCTTGTCGAAGCCGTACAGCGCCTTGAGCTGCGCGAGCTGCTGCGCGTCGACGCCGGTATGCGCGCGCATGCCGAACGGCACCGCGCCCTCGCCCGTGGCGCCCTTGCGCAATTCCTGCACGGCCTGTTCGACCGGGCCGCCCGGCACGAACTGGATCACGGCGAAGGTGAGCGTGAGCACGCCGACGAGCGTCGGAATCATCAGCAGCAGACGTTTGAGGATGTAGCTCCACATAGGGCGGCGACTCGTGATCGATAGGCTGGGTTGAACGAACGGCAGGCAGGCTTCAGTGGTCGGGCTTCGCCCACCACGTCGACACGACCCAGCCCTCGGCGGAATAGTACAGCGGCAGCGTCTGCGGGTAGCCGAGCGAGCGCTTGTACGCGATGCGGTGGGTGGTGCTGTACCACTGCGGCACCGCGTAATAGCCGTGCATCAGCACGCGATCGAGCGCGTGAGTCGCATCGAGCAGCTCGTCGCGCGTCTGCGCGGTGCCGAGCGCGTGCAGCAATGCGTCGACGGCCGGCGACTTCAGCCCGATCAGGTTGTCGGAGCCCGGTTCGTCGGCGAACTTGCTCGCGTAGCGCGAATACTGTTCGGCGCCCGGCACCTGCACGCCGGGCAGGCGCACCGTCGTCATGTCGTAATCGAACGCGTCGAGCCGCTTTTGCAGCAGCGCGTAGTCGGCCGTGCGAAAGCGTGCGTCGATGCCGAGCTTCGCGAGGTTGCGCTGATACGCGGTCACGATGCCTTCCATCGCGGCGCCCGAATCGTCGAGGATCTCGAACCTGAACGGCTCGCCCTGCGCATTGCGCAGCGCGCCGTCGCGATAGGTCCAGCCGGCTTGCGCGAGGAGCGTGCGCGCCTTCAGCAGATTCGCGCGCAGCGAACCGGGCGGATTCGTGCTCGGCTGCGTGACCATCGGGCCGAACACGGCCGGGTCGAGCTGCGCGCGCAGCGGCTCGAGCAGCTTCAGCTCGCCCGCGCCCGGCGTGCCGGTCGCCTGCAGGTCGGTGTCGGCGAAATAGCTGTCGAGCCGCGTGTAGGCGCCGTAGAACAACTGGCGGTTCAGCCATTCGAAGTCGAACGCGAGGTCGAGCGCCTCACGCACGCGCACGTCGCGAAACAGCGGCCGGCGCAGGTTCATGAAGAAGCCCTGCATCCCCGCGCCGTTGTGCTGGCGGAATTCGCGCTTGACGAGCTCGCCGCTGTCGAAGCGCTTGCCGACGTCGCGGCGCGCCCAGTTGCGTGCGATGTATTCGACGAGCACGTCGTACTCGCCGGCCTTGAAGGCCTCCAGCCGCGCGACGCCGTCGCCGTACAGCTTGTAGACGATGTGCTCGAAGTTGTCGGTGCCGACCCGCACCGGCAGGTCGGCGCCCCAGTACGCGGGATTGCGCCGGTACGTGATCGTGCGGCCGTTGTCGTAGCGCTCGATCAGATACGGGCCGCTGCCGATCGGCTGCTCGAACGCGAGCTGGTCGAACGGGATGCGCGAACCGTCGGCGCGCAAGCCCCACTTGCGGGAGAACACCGGCACGCCGCCGGCGATCAGCGGCAACTCGCGATTCGCGCTGCGAAACTCGAAGCGCACGGTCGCGCGATCGACCACGACCGCCTTCGTGATCTCGGCGAAATACGCGGCGAATTGCGGCGCGGCCTGCTTGCTCTTCAGCGTGTCGAACGAGAACTTGACGTCGTCGGCGGTGACCGCATCGCCGTTCGAGAAGCGCGCGCGCGGGTTCAGGTGGAACGTGACCGAGCGGCGATCGGCGGCGATGTCGATGTCGTCGGCGAGCAGCCCGTACGCGGACGACGGTTCGTCCATGCTGCCGGTCGCGAGGCTTTCGAACAGCATGTCGATGCCGGGCGCCGAATTGCCGCGCATCGTGAACGGATTGAACTTGTCGAACGACGTCAGCCGGTTCGGGTTCGCGAGCACGAGCGTGCCGCCCTTCGGCGCGTCGGCGTTCACATAGTCGAAGTGCTTGAAGCCCGGCGGATATTTCGGCTCGCCATACTGTGCGATCGCATAGGCGGCGTGCGCGGCGGTCGCGGCCAGCACCGCCTGTATTGCCAATACGGCCGCGCTGCGGCCGGCCGTGCGCAGCACGTGCGCGACGCCGCAGCGGATGGACGCGGCGGCAGCGTGGCGCGAACCCTTCGTCATAGAGGCCCTGTCGGTCGATTGAGGGATGGAACGGGGTCGATTCTACCCATTCAAGTCGACATCGAGCCAGATGGCGGCCTGCGTGCGGCGTAGCGACGCTTGGCTGGAACTGCGCGCACGTCCGCACGGGCAAAGAAAAACCGCCCGTGGGCGGGTGTGCCGATGGGCGGTTCGTCGGGTGGGCGGGCGTGTCGTTGGAGCGCTTGGGGCGCGCAGCCGCGCGGCCATTGGGAGCGCGACGTTCGGGTGCTTGGGTGCCCGGCCAGTCGGTGCTCCGGTGCTCGGACGCCCGACCTGCTCGCGCCGCTCGAGCGACTCGGCGCACCTCAACCAATCACCGCCAGCCGTTGTGACGCCCGTTGTCCCAGTGCCCATGCCCGCGATCCCAGCCGCGGCCATGATGGCGATACCACTCGTCGCGGCCCCAGTAGCGGCGGCCATCCCAGTAACGGTCGCCATGCCAGCCGATCACGATGGCCGGCGCGGGCGCATAAACAGGCGCCGGTGCGTAGACCGGTGCCGGCTGGTAGACGACCGGCGGCGGAGGAGGAGGCGGCGCGTACACCGGCGCCGGAGCGACGTAGACCGGCGCCGGCACGCCGACGTTGATACCGACGTTGACTCCCGCCATTGCTGCGCCCGACACGAGCAAGGCCGTCATACCGGTCAAGAGCGAGGCAACACGCAAAGTCTTCATGGATCCTCTTCGAGTCGTGTGATGTGTGATTCGACTATAGCGACAAGCCGCCTCACCGCATATTTCCACTTTGTAAGAACTGATTCGCGGCATCGCAGCCGCACATGCGAGCTAACGTCTCGTAACAATTGACGCCAGTATTTGCGCCGGCCGGCTGGCCGGCATACGCGAGCCCCTACTCCGCGGCGGGCCTGGACAACGCGAAGCGCCGCCTCGCCGCCGAGTCCCGCGCGAACTGCACGCGCCGAACGAAAAAAGGCGGCACTCGCGTGCCGCCCTTCCTTACATGAGATGCGCGCCGCAGCAGATCCGCTGCGGCGCGCCGTCGCTCAACGCGACATCATGTTCATGCTGACGTTGTGCATCACCCACAACGTGCCGACGATCAGGATCGCCGCGGTCAGCACCGTATAGCTGAACGCCATCACGTTCCAGCGCTGGCCCGACGAGCCGTTCATGTGCAGGAAGTACACGAGGTGCACGACGATCTGCACGAACGCGAGCGCGGCCAGTGCGATCAGCGACGCATGCGGCGACAGCACGCCGCCCAACACGAGGCCGAACGACGCGGCCGTCAACAGCACCGACAGGATGAAACCGGCGAAATAGCCGCCAACGCTGCCGTGCCCTTCTTCCATTTGAGACGAATGCGAATGAGCCATTTAGATCACGCTCGCGAGATAGACAAAGGAAAACACGCAGATCCAGACGATGTCCAGGAAGTGCCAGAAGAGGCTCAGGCACGTCAGGCGCCGCAGATCGCGATCGGTCAGATCGCCGCCGCGCAGCACGATCTGTCCGGCCAGCACGATCATCCACAACAGGCCGGCGGTTACGTGCAGCCCGTGCGTGCCGACCAGCGTGAAGAACGCCGACAGGAACGCGCTACGCTGCGGGCCCGCGCCGTCCGCGATCAGGTGCGAGAACTCGCGCAGCTCCATCGCGAGAAACGCGGCGCCGAGCACGAACGTGACTGCGAGCCACCCGAGCAGCGCACCGCGCCGCTGCTTGTAGCCGGCCAGCATCGCGAAGCCGTACGTGATGCTCGACAGCAGCAGCGCGGCGGTTTCCACCGCGACGCCCGGGATGTCGAACAGGTCCTTCGCGGTCGGACCGCCCGCGGTCTGGTTGCCCAGCACCGCGAAGGTCGCGAACAGCGCCGCGAAGATAACGCAGTCCGTCATCAGGTACAGCCAGAAGCCGAACACCGAGTGCGACGGCGGATGGTCGTCGTGCTCGAGCAAGGTTGCGCTCAAGGTTTTCTGCAGCATCAGTTGGCCTCCAGTTCCACGTCGACACGCGTCGACACGCGCGCCGCCGGTTGCTTCTCTTCGATCTTGCGCACCTTCGATGCCGGGATGTAGTAGCCGTCGTTATTGCGCGAGCTGTAGATCACCAGCGTCGCGACGATCCCGATCAGCCCGCCGATCGCCATCCACCAGATGTGCCACACCAGCGCGAAACCGAGCACCAGGCTGAAGATCGCGATCACCAGGCCCGCGCAGGTATTCGACGGCATGTGGATGTCGCGGATCGCTGCCGGGTTCGGCCGGGCGTCGCCGCGCGCCTTCATGTCGGCATACGCGTCGAGCGTGCGCACCTGCGGAAGCACCGCGAAGTTGTAGTCGGCCGGCGGCGACGAGGTCGCCCATTCCAGCGTACGGCCGCCCCACGGGTCGCCCGTCGTGTCGCGATAGGCCGGCAGGTTGCGGTTGCGGATACTGACGACGAGCTGCAGCAGCTGGCACGCGATGCCGATCGCGATCAGCACGGCGCCGAACGCGGCGACCAGCAGCCACGGATGCCATGCCGGGTTGTCGTAGTGGTTCAGACGACGCGTCATGCCCATGAAGCCGAGCACGTACAGCGGCACGAACGCGACGTAGAAGCCGATCTGCCAGAACCAGAACGCCGCCTTGCCGAGCTTCTCGTTCAGCTTGAAGCCGAACGCCTTCGGGAACCAGTAGTTGAAGCCCGCGAGATAGCCGAACACCACGCCGCCGATGATCACGTTATGGAAGTGCGCGATCAGGAACAGGCTGTTGTGCAGCACGAAGTCGGCGCCCGGGATCGCCATCATCACACCGGTCATCCCGCCGAGCGTGAACGTCACCATGAAGCCGATCGTCCACAGCACCGGCGTCGTGAATTCGATCCGGCCGCGATACATCGTGAACAGCCAGTTGAACACCTTCACCCCGGTCGGGATCGCGATGATCATCGTCATGATCCCGAAGAACGCGTTCACGTTCGCACCGGAACCCATCGTGAAGAAGTGATGCAGCCACACGAGGAACGACAGCACCATGATCGCGCACGACGCGTAGACCATCGTCTTGTAGCCGAACAGCGGCTTCTTCGAGAACGTCGCGATGACTTCCGAGAAAATGCCGAACGCGGGCAGGATCAGGATGTACACCTCCGGATGGCCCCACGCCCAGATCAGGTTCAGGTACAGCATCGCGTTGCCGCCGGCTTCGTTCGTGAAGAAGTGCATGCCGAGGTAACGGTCGAGGCCGAGCAGCGCGAGCGTCGCGGTCAGGATCGGGAACGACGCCATGATCAGCACGTTGGTGCAGAGCGCCGTCCACGTGAACACCGGCATCTTCATCAGCGACATGCCCGGTGCGCGCATCTTCAGGATCGTCACGAAGAAGTTCACGCCGGTCAGCAGCGTGCCGACGCCCGAGATCTGCAGCGCCCACAGGTAGTAGTCGACCCCTACCCCCGGACTGAACTGCAGCTCCGACAACGGCGGATACGCGAGCCAGCCCGTCTGCGCGAATTCGCCGATCACGAGCGACACGTTGATCAGGATCGCGCTGACCGCCGTCATCCAGAACGACAGCGAGTTGATGAACGGGAACGCGACGTCGCGCGCGCCGATCTGCAGCGGCACGATCAGGTTCATCAGACCGACCATGAACACCATCGCCATGAAGAAGATCATGATCACGCCGTGGGCGGTGAAGACCTGGTCATAGTGATGCGGCGGCAGGTAGCCGGGCGAGTTGTAGGCGAGCGCGAGCTGCAGGCGCATCATGATCGCGTCGGCGAAGCCGCGCAGCAGCATGATCAGCGCGACGATGATGTACATCACGCCGAGTCGCTTGTGGTCGACCGTCGTCAACCATTCCGTCCACAGCCACTTCCAGCGGCCGGTGATCGTGAGGCCGGCGAGAATGCCCAGCACGACGAGCCCCATGAAGCCGCCGGCTCCCATGATGATGGGCTGATCGAACGGGATCGCCGATAGTGTGAGTTTGCCGAACATGCGTTACCCCTTCGTGCCGCAGGCGGCGTCCTTCAGGTCGAGGACGTGGCCATCGTTGTATTTCGCGATGATGTTGTGGAACAGCTTCGGATCGACCGACGAGAAGTAGCGCACCGGCGCCTTCTCGCTCGGCTGCGCGACCGTGCCGTACACGGTGGCGTCGAGCCGGTCGGGCGAAGCCTTCACCTTCTGCACCCACGCGTCGAACTGCTCGCGCGGCTCGGCGAGCGTGCGGAACTTCATGTCGGAGAAGCCGCGGCCGCTGAAGTTGGCCGACGTGCCCGCGTAGTCGCCGGCTTCGTCGGCGATCAGATGCAGGCGCGTCTGCATGCCGGCCATCGCGTACACCTGGCCGCCGAGCTGCGGGATGAAGAACGAATTCATCACCGAGTCCGACGTGATGCGGAAGTTCACCGGCGTGCCGACCGGAATCGCCAGCTGGTTCACCGACGCGATGCCGAGCTCCGGATAGATGAACAGCCACTTCCAGTCGAGCGCGACGACTTCGACGTCGATCGGCTTGACCGCCGATTCGAGCGGCTTGTACGGATCGAGCTCGTGCGTGGTCTTCCACGTGAGCACGCCGAGGAACAGGATGATCAGCGTCGGGACCGTCCAGATCACGACTTCGATCGCGGTCGAGTGCGACCAGTGCGGCGCATAGGTCGCGTTGCGGTTCGACGCGCGATAACGCCACGCGAAGTACAGCGTGAGCAGGATCACCGGCACGACGACGATCAGCATCGCCCATGTCGACGTCGCGATCAGCGCCTTTTCGGCAGCGCCGACGCTTCCTTTCGGATTAAGTACGTCAAAATTACAGCCTGACAGGCTCAGTGCCGCGCCGATTGACATCAGCGCCGCCCAGCCTCTTGAAGCTCTTCTTTTCATCACACAGCCCGAGAGTCATTGAAACCGTTTGCGTATGCCCGATGCGCATTCGATCCACGAAAGTGGCCGCATCATACGTCGCCCGGACGCAAGCAAAAACCTTGATGTACGACAAATCATCATTGCAAAATCCGATGTGAGACACATTGTCGCGGGGCAATTTCACGCAGCCGGCCGCGTGCCGGAAGCCGGCGCGACAAGCGCCGCGCCACTGGATGTGCGCGCAACCATCGCATTCGTCTGACGAGGCGGCCGCTGCGCGCGGCCTCCTCCGGTCAGCCGTGCGCGGCGGCCATGTAGGCGGGTCGTGCCGGCGCGGCGTCGTCGCCGGCAGGCAGCTTCGAATGGCTCGCGTCTTCGATCAGCCGCCCGACCGTCGGGTCGATCGCGTCGGTAAACGGCTTCGGATCGACGCCGACCATCAGCACGATCAGCGCGAGCGACGCGAACAGCACGACCTCGCGCCGGCCGAGGTCGGCGAGCTTCGCGATGCGCGGGCTCGCGACCTTGCCGAAGATCACGCGCTTGACCATCCACAGCGTGTACGACGCGCTGAGGATCAGCGTCAGCGCCGCGATCGCGCCGATCCAGAAGTTCATGCGGATCGCGCCCATGATGACCATGAACTCGCCGACGAAGCCCGAGGTGCCCGGCAGGCCGATGTTCGCCATCGCGAACAGCATCGAGAAGGTCGCGAAGCGCGGCATCACGCCGGCCACGCCGCCGTACGCGGCGATCTCGCGCTGCTTCGTGCGATCGACCAGCACGCTCACGCACAGCAGCATCGCGCCCGCGACGAAGCCGTACGACACCAGCTGTACGATCGCGCCTTCGACGCCGATGCGGTTGAACAGGAACAGCCCGAGCGTGACGATGCCCATGTGCGCGACCGTCGAATACGCGAGCAGCTTGCCGAGATCGGTCTGCGCCAGCGCGATCAGGCTTGCGTAGACGATCGCGAACAGCGACAGCGCGATCACGGCCGGCGCGAAGAAGTGGCTCGCGTCCGGCGTGATCGGCAGCGCGAAGCGCAGGAAGCCGTAGCCGCCGAGCTTGAGCATCGCGAGCATCAGCGCGGCGCCGGTCGGGCCGTCCTTGTAGACGTCGCTCAGCCACGTGTGAACCGGCCACATCGGCACCTTGACCGCGAACGCGGCGAAGAAGCCGAGGAACACGAGCAGCTGCGGCGTGAAGCCGAGCTGCAGCGTGCGCCATGCGTTCATGTCGAACGTATGCGACTTCGCCGACAGGTACAGCATCGCCATCAGCAGCAACAGCGAACCGGCGAACGACATGAAGAAGAACTTCACCGCGGCGTAGACGCGACGCTCGCTGCCCCACGTGCCGATCAGCAGATACAGCGGGATCAGCGTCGCTTCGAAGAAGATGAAGAACAGCAGCCCGTCCTGCGCGACGAACACGCCGACCATCAGCCCGGAGAGGATCAGGAACGACGCGTAATACTGCGCGACGCGCACCGTGACGGACTCCCACGAGGCGATCACGACGACGGGCGTCGTGAACGCCGTCAACACGACGAGCCACAGCGACGCACCGTCGATGCCCACGCGCCAGCCGGCGTGGAAAGCGGCCAGCCAGTCGCGCGATTCGGTGAACTGCATCGCGGCCGAATGCGCGTCGAAACCGGCGACGAGCGGCACGACCGCGGCCAGGCCGGCAAGCGCGCCGACGAGCGCGATCACTCTGATGCGATGTACGCGATCGTCGGAACCGGCGCGCAGCAAACACGCGCCGAACAGGATCGGAGCCCAGATCGCCAGGCTCAGAAAGGGGAACTCATGCATGTCAACAGGCCCTGGGTGGGTCGCGCGCTGCATCGGGAACAGACGCGACGAAGGAACGAAATCAAATCGACAGATAGATTTCGTGGATCGACAATGTTGGCAAAATGTAAAGCGGAATCAGAACAAAGATTGATGCCGCTCAAGCGCTATCGGGTTAACCAGCATAAGGCGATTAATTATTTTTTGCAGCGCAACAGAACATGAAATTCCGTTCGCCCGATAGGCCGCTGATTTTTATGCGTAATTTTTCGTATTGAACGGGCACCTGGCGTGCCGGATGGCGCGCGTCGTCGCATTTTTTTCCGGAAGCATGCTGCTGTGCATGCAACGACGAGCCGCAGCGTGCGAGGTCTGCGCGTCGCTCGATCCTTACAGGCACCCTTTCGTTTTGGCTTCAACGCGCGGCATCGGCGGCCGCGCGTCGTGTCAGCGCTCGCGGCTCAGCCGGTCCCACACTTGCATCGACACCGCGCGATAGTGATTGTGCTGCGCGGGGAAATGGACGAAGCGGCTGTCGCGCGTCGCATAGACCGGCGACGATGCGAGCGACGTCGCATCGACGATGTAGCGCGCATCGATCATGCCGGCCGCCAGCAGTTCAACGTAGATCGCCTGCTGGTCGCCGCCGCTCGCGTATACCGACGAGCGGTCGTCGAAGCTCTCGATGCGGGCGCATATGCGGCCGACCAGTTCATGCATCGGCGCGACGTTGCGCACGCCGATCATGCAGGAGTTGATCGCCCAGGCCGTGTGATCGGTGCCGATCACGAAATCGCGGCCGTCGATCACGCCGTCGACCGGCTGACGCTGGTCGATCGCGAGGATGTCGGCATCGACCCAGAACACGAAGTCGTGCTGCGGCAGGTGTTCGCGAATCAGATGCAGCTTGGCCCAGTTCGCGTCGACGCCGGGCGGCAGGAACGACGGCGGCTCGCGATAGGCGTGGTACGCGTAGCCGTGTCGCGTGCAATAGCGAACGAAGTTCTCTTCGTGCAGATCGCCGTAGCCGGCGATGTGCGACGTATGCAGGCTCACGAATGCAATGCGCGCCTGCGGATTCAGATGCCGCACCGGCTCGCGCGTGCGCTGTTGCGCGGCGCGCCAGTCGGCCATCGCGTGCGGCTGTTCGCCGTGCAGCACGCGCGCCGCATCGTCGACGAGCGCGAGCACGTAGCGGAAGTCGTAGTCGGGCGTCGGCGCCCATACGCCGTCGATCTGCCGCCATTCGGGCGCCTGATGCGCGACGAGCGGACGCGCGCTCACGACCACGTCGATTGCATGGCCGTCGCGCCACACGGTCTGGGCCGATGCGTAATGGCGGTTCGACAGCGGCTGATCGAACGGCAACGGCGGGAAGTGTTCGGCGAGCAGCGTCGCTTCGCATTCGTTCTGCCGCTCGGGCAGATGCATCGCCCACTTGCCGAGTTCGACCGTAAGACGCCGCAAGCGCTCGCGAACGTCGGGGACGTTGCGGAAGATCATGCCGCTGGGCGCGGGTAATGGCGACGTCGGCGTCTGGGTGGTGACGATCGCGTCGTAGCCGTCGGCGATCTCCGGCAGTGCGTGCCGGGCCAGTACGACGGAGAATGGGTCGAGCACGAGAAGCAATGCCTGCGGCTCCATCGCCGCGAGCTGCGCGATGATCGCGTGGTACTTGTGAAGCACTTGTTGACGCTCGCCGTAGATGTGCGCGCTGTCGACGACCGCGTGGCGGTAGCCGTGGCTGTGCGCGTAATCGGCGTGGTTGGCGACGAGCCCGTCGACGGGGCGATGCGAAAGAAGCGTGAGGACGGAATGCATGCGGGGCGGGACTCCGGCTGAGGGGCGCGAGGCTATATCGCTATTTAGCGCGGGAGCTTGGAGGAAGTCGAGGGGGATTGGGGGGGCGACGTGACAACCAAAAGAAAAAGCCCCGCAAGTCCGAGAACTTACGGGGCTTTGTCACCGCTTTTGGCGGAGACGGAGGGATTCGAACCCTCGATCCAGGTTTTGGCCCAGATGCTCCCTTAGCAGGGGAGTGCCTTCGACCTCTCGGCCACGTCTCCCAAACTTTCGCTCGCACCAGGGAGGCAGTGCGACGAGAACGAAATAATATAGGGTTTCGAACCGCCCGTCAATTTCCGCGATGCATTTTCTTCAATGCATCACGAAAAATTCACGGTGCCTGGTCGAGTTCGAATGCCTTGTGCAGCGCGCGGACCGCCAGTTCCATGTACTTCTCGTCGATCAGCACCGAAATCTTAATTTCGGACGTCGAGATCATCTGGATGTTGATGCCCTCTTCCGACAACGTACGGAACATCTTGCTCGCGACACCGACGTGCGAACGCATGCCGACGCCGACCACCGACACCTTCGACACCTTCGGGTCGCCCTGCACCCGCTCCGCGTTCACATGGCCCTTCACCTGATTGGTCAGGATGTCCATCGCCTTCTGGTAGTCGCCGCGACCGACCGTGAACGTGAAGTCGGTCTTGCCCTCGACGCTCTGGTTCTGGATGATCATGTCGACGTCGACGTTCGCATCGGCGACCGGGCCGAGGATCTGATACGCGATGCCCGGCTTGTCGGGCACGCCCATCACCGCAATGCGTGCTTCGTCGCGCTGGAACGCGATGCCGGAAATGACTGCCTTTTCCATGGTCTCGTCTTCTTCAAAAGTAATCAGGGTGCCCGAGCGCATCTCTTCGTCGAGCGCAATCAGCGGGTCGGTCAGGCTCGACAACACACGCGTCTTCACCTGGTATTTGCCGGCGAATTCGACCGAGCGGATCTGCAGAACCTTCGAGCCGAGACTCGCCATTTCCAGCATTTCCTCGAACGTCACGCGGTCGAGGCGGCGCGCCTCTTCGACCACGCGCGGGTCGGTCGTGTAGACGCCGTCGACGTCCGTATAGATCAGGCACTCTTCGGCACCGAGCGCAGCCGCAACCGCCACCGCCGACGTGTCCGAGCCGCCACGGCCGAGCGTCGTGATGTGGCCGTCCGGATCGACACCCTGGAAGCCCGTGATGATCACGACCTTGCCGGCGTTCAGATCCGCCTTCACGCGTTCGTCGTCGATCGAGTGGATACGCGCCTTCGTGAACGCGCTGTCCGTCTTGATCGGCACTTGCCAGCCGGCATAGCTCACGGCTTCGACGCCGATTTCCTGCAGCGCGATCGACAGCAGACCGACGCTGACCTGCTCGCCGGTCGACGCAATCATGTCGAGCTCACGCGGGCTCGGCTGGCTCGAAATCTCTTTCGCGAGACCGAGCAGGCGGTTGGTTTCGCCGGACATCGCGGACGGCACGACCACCATCTGGTGCCCGGCCTGATGCCATTTTGCGACGCGTTTCGCGACGTTCTTGATGCGCTCGACCGAGCCCATCGAAGTGCCGCCGTATTTGTGTACGATGAGTGCCATTGTCGTTCTGAACTGAAGGAGAAGCCGCACGGGCGCGCTGGGCAGGCCGCGTTGCCGTTCGGTCACGCGGCTTGTGGCTGTGGACGGACGACGAGGGGGACGGCTGGGACGCAACACGCAAGCGTGACGGAGTTTGCCCGGAAGGCCGATCAGGCCGCGCAAACCGGGTACGTCACGCGGAAAACCTGCACAAAACGCTCAAAAATCGAGCCGAGCAAACGTCCGAGCGTACCCGATAGAGGCCCGCTTGACAAGCCGCCCCGCCCGTTTGGCAAGCGTTCCGGCGCTGTTTACCAAATGGTGAAAACCGGCGCGCGATCACCGCCGCCAGCGAGCCGCCGCTAAGCGATCAGCAGGTCGGGCCGCCATTCGATGCGGCGCCAGCGGCCGTCGGCCGCCAACCCGTCGCCATGATTGATGCCGAGCCGCGGCACGTACACGAGCCGCTCGCCGGCATACAGCAGCGGCACGTCGCGCTGCCACGCCGGCACGCCGCGCTCCTGGAACAGGTTCTTCAGCGTCCGACCGGGGCCGCCCGGCGACGTACGCAGCCGCTCGCCGCCGCTGCGTGCGCGCGCGACGAGCGCCCCGCTGCGCAGCAGCGCCTCCGGCACCGCCCCGTCGCTGCCCGCCTCCGCCGCGGCGAACACGAACGTGCCGCGCCATGCCGGCAGATGCCACACCTCGTCGCCGTTCCACACGAGCGACGAGTCGGGATGCGGCGTGCCGGTGCCGTCGTCCGGTGGCTCCGCGCTGTCGGCCAGCTCCCAATACACCGCATCGCGGTAGAGCCGCAGGCACTGGCCCGCGTGATCGACCCGCAGCGCATGCGCGTCGTGCGCATCGCGAAGCTGCCGCATCATGTTTGCCAGCCTGCCCGCCGACGCGCCGGGCAACCCGAGCTTGCGCATCCAGTAACGCAGCAGGTTCGCGCCGCGCGTGTCGTCGAACGCGATCAGCGCGTCGCGCGACAAGGCGCGGCCGTCGTCGCGCGCCGCGCCCGCGAAATCGAGCTCGGCGAGGTCGTCGAGCAGGCGCTGCGCGGCGGCCGCATGCTGGGCCGCGCGGCCGAGCGCGTCGCGAAAACCGGGGAAATGCACGGCGAGCGCCGGCAGCACGTCGAGCCGCAACGCATTGCGCGCATAGCGCGTGTCGGCATTCGATTCGTCGTCGATCCACGCGAGCTCGCGCTGCGCCGCATAGCGCTCCAGTTGCGCGCGCAACAGTCGCAGCAGCGGCCGCACGCGCTCGACGCTCGCGCCGTCAGGACGGTAGCGCGGCGCCATCGCGGCCAGGCCGGCGATTCCCGCACCGCGCAACAATTGCAGCAACACCGTCTCGGCCTGATCGTCGGCGTGCTGCGCAATCCAGAGCGCGGCGACGCCGTGACGCTCGCACATCGCGTCGAGCGCCGCATAGCGGCGCTCGCGCGCCGTCGCCTCGATGCCGAGGCCGCTGTCGCGCGGGACGTCGACCCGCTCCGATTCGAACGTGACCCCGAGCCGCTCCGCGGTCGCCTGCGCGTATGCGACCCAGGCGTCGGCGTTCGCGCTCAGCCCGTGATGCACGTGCAGCGCGACGCAGCGAGCGGCACCGGCGACGCGCACAGCCGCGTCGAGCAGCACCGTCGAGTCGAGGCCGCCGCTGTATGCGATGGCGATGCGCGCATCGGCCGGCAGCCCGGAAAGCGCCGCGCCGACCGCATCGAGGACGACGCGGTCGGCGCGGAATTCGGTTGGAGGAATCACGTGAGGGACGCGCGCCGGACGGCGCGCGATGTGAACACGCCGGTCATGCGCCGGGTGTGGTTTCCTTGAACTTGCCGTAGGCCATCAGGCGCTCGAAGCGGCGCTCGCGCAGCGCGTCGATGCTCATGCCCTGGAACTGGCGCAGCGAATCGGCGAGCGCACGGCGCAGCAACGCGGCCATGCCCTTAGGATCGCGGTGCGCGCCGCCGAGCGGCTCGTTGATGATCTTGTCGATCAGGCCGAGCGCCTTCAGTCGATGTGCGGTCAAGCCCAGCGCTTCCGCCGCCTCGGGCGCCTTCGCCGCGCTCTTCCACAGGATCGACGCGCAGCCTTCCGGCGAGATCACCGAATAGGTCGAGAACTGCAACATCATCACGGTATCGCCCACGGCGATCGCGAGCGCGCCGCCCGAACCGCCCTCGCCGATCACCGTCGTGATGATCGGCGTCTTCAGCTCGGCCATCACGTACAGGTTGCGGCCGATCGCCTCGGACTGGCCGCGCTCTTCCGCGCCGATGCCCGGGTACGCGCCCGGCGTGTCGACGAACGTGAAGATCGGCAAGCCGAACTTCTCGGCGAGCCGCATCAGCCGTTCGGCCTTGCGATAGCCTTCCGGACGCGGCATCCCGAAGTTGCGCGCCGCACGTTCCTTCGTATCGCGCCCCTTCTGGTGGCCGATCACCATGCACGGATGACCGCCGAAGCGGGCGAGACCGCCGACGATCGAAACGTCGTCCGCGTATGCGCGGTCGCCGTGCAATTCGTGGAAATCGGTGAACAGTTCGGCAACGTAGTCGAGCGTGTACGGACGCTGCGGATGTCGCGCGATCTGCGAGACCTGCCACGGCGACAGGTTCGCGTACAGATCCTTCGTCAGTTGCTGGCTCTTCTTCGACAACCGCTCGATTTCTTCCGAAATATCGACAGCCGAGTCGTCCTGCACGAACCGCAGTTCTTCGATCTTGGCCTCGAGTTCGGCGATCGGCTGTTCGAAATCCAGAAACGTGGTCTTCATGTGTTCGAATCCTTGGGTCTTGCGGCAGCGCGTATTCTACCCGCGCGGGCGATGCGCAAAACCGGTTCTCAACTATTGATGTTTAAAACCTGATAGGCGTCAATCGACGTCGCCATCGGGCACGTCGAGGCTGCGCCACATGTACCAGGTCGCGACGGTACGCCACGGCTCCCAGTTGGCGGCCACTTCGCGCGCTTCGCTGCGCGTGACGGGCTCTCCGCTGAAGTAGTTGACGCTGATCGCACGGATCAGGCCAGGATCGTCGAGCGGCAGGACATCCGGACGCGACAGGTTGAAGATCAGGAACATCTCGGCCGTCCAGCGGCTGATGCCGCGGATCTGCGTGAGTTCCGCGATCACGTCCTCGTCGTCCATCGACGTCCATTTGTCGACATGCAGCGCGCCCGACACGAAGTGCTGCGCGAGATCGAGAATGTATTCGGTCTTGCGCTTCGACAGGCCGCACGCGATCAGCTTGTCCGCGCCGAGCCGGATCACCGGTTGCGGCGCGAGCTTCGGACACGCATCCTCGATGCGCGCCCACAGCGCCTGCGCCGACGGCACCGAAATCTGCTGGCCGACGACCGAGCGCGCGAGCGTGACGAACGGCTCGCCGCGCTTCACGAGATGCGCCGGGCCGAACTTCGGGATCAGCTTCTTCAGAATGCGGTCGCGCTTGACGAGATCGGCGCATGCCTTGTCCCAGTATGCGGGACGCACGACGTCGGCGCTGCCCGCATCGTCGGATGCGCGCACCTTGCGAGCCGTGTCGGTAGCCGCCGACGTGGTTTCCGGCTGAGCCGGGTCGACGCCTTTCGCGCGCACCGGCTTCGCATGACCGTTGAGCGCGCCGTTCAGCACGGCGCGCGTCGCGTCCGACTTCGCCGCCGAGCCGCGCTTGGCTGCCGGACGCGCGGCGAGCGGAGTCGCACGCCTGACCGGCGCTTTTCTGGCCGTTGCCATCTTGCCTCCTACCCGACGGATCGATCAGTGGAACGCGCCGCGCTCATACGCGACGCCATTCGGTCGATCCGCCCGGTTTGTCTTCAAGTGCGATGCCGGCCTCGAGCAATTCCGCCCGAATCCGGTCCGCTTCGGCATAGTCCTTCGCTTGTTTCGCCGCGACGCGCGCGGCGATCCTCGCTTCGATTTCGTCGGCTGCGAGCGCGCCCGCCTGCGCGGAGCCGGCGCCCTGCTGCAGGAACGCGCGCGGCTCGCGGCCGAGCAGGCCCAGCAGGCCCGCCAGTTGTTTCAGTTGCCGCGCGAGCGATGCATCGCGCGTGCGGTTGACCTCGCCCGCGAGCTCGAACAACGTCGCCACCGCCACCGGCGTATTGATGTCGTCGTTCATCGCGGCCGCGAACCGCTGCGCGTAAGGCTCGTTCCAGTCGAGCGCGAGCGCATCGGGCTCGACGTCCTTCAGCGCCGTATACAGACGCGTGAGCGACGCGCGCGCATCGTCGAGGTGCACGTCGCTGTAGTTCAGCGGCGACCGGTAGTGCGTGCGCACGATGAAGAAGCGCATGACCTCGGCGTCGTACCGCTCGAGCACTTCGCGGATCGTGAAGAAGTTGCCGAGCGATTTCGACATCTTCTCGTTGTCGACCTGCACGAAGCCGTTGTGCATCCAGTAATTGACGAACGTCTGACCGGTCGCGCCTTCGCTCTGCGCAATCTCGTTCTCGTGGTGCGGGAATTGCAGATCCTGCCCGCCGCCGTGGATGTCGAAATGCTCGCCGAGCAACGTGCAGCCCATCGCGGAGCACTCGATGTGCCAGCCCGGCCGGCCCATCCCGTATTTCGATGCCCACGATGCGCCTTCGGGGTCCTCAGCTTTCGCGCGCTTCCACAACACGAAATCGAGCGGATCTTCCTTCGCGTCGTTGGCCGCCACGCGTTCGCCCGCGCGCAGATCGTCGAGCGACTTGCCGGACAGCTTCCCGTAGTTCGCGAACTTGCGGACCGAATAATTGACGTCGCCGTCGCTCGCCTGATACGCGTAGCCGTTCGCCTCGAGCTGCTCGATCATCCCGAGCATCTGCGGAATGAACTGCGTCGCGCGCGGCTCGATGTCGGGCCGCTGGATGCCGAGCGCTGCTTCATCGTCGTGCATCGCGCCGATGAAGCGATCGGTCAGCGACTTGATCGACTCGCCGTTCTCGACCGCGCGGCGGATGATCTTGTCGTCGACGTCGGTGATGTTGCGCACGTACGTGACCCGGTAGCCGATCGCACGCAGCCAGCGCTGGACGAGGTCGAACACGACCAGCATGCGCGCGTGGCCCACGTGACAATAGTCGTAGACGGTGATCCCGCATACGTACATTCGCACTTCGCCGGGCTGGCGCGGCACGAAAACTTGCTTGTCACGCGCGAGCGTGTTGTAGATGCGCAGTGATTCCATAGAGATGAACCGTGAGCCGAAGGAAACCGCCCTGGCGAAGCTCGCCCTGCATGCGAAACGGACGGACCACCTGCCGCGGCATGACGCCGGACGTCCTCGATATCACATGGGGCGGTCAGGCTGCAAGCACAGCGGTGACGGCCACGAGAGGCAAAGAAAGACTGTCTGCCGCTCGCCGGAACGCGCAGACGTTTTGTTAGAATGGCTCGGAGTATAACATTCCGATTTACGCCTATGAAACCTCATCGCGGCCGCGCGCCGAGCGCTGCGACCCTCGTTGCAACCGCCATCATGGGCGTCGCGCTGACGCTTTTCGCAGCCCCGGCAGCCCATGCGCAAAGAGCGCCCGCCATCGCCGACGGCACGCCCGAAATCGACGCGTCGATCTCCGGCAAGCAGTGGCAACAGGCGCTCGCGCAGCTCGATGCGCGCATTGCGGCGAATCCGCACGACGTGCAGGCGCAGTTCAAGCGCGGCACGGTGCTCGCACGCCTGAACCGCGACGACGACGCGATCCAGCAGTTCGTCGCGATCACGCAGGCGTACCCCGAACTGCCCGAACCGTACAACAACCTCGCGGCGCTGTACGCGAAGCACGGCCGCTACGACGAAGCGCGCAGCGCGCTCGTCACCGCGACGCAATCGAACCCGAGCTACTCGCTCGCGTACGAGAACCTCGGCGACCTGTACCTGCGTCTCGCCGCCGAATCGTACAAGCGCGCGCAATCACTCGGCCGCACGAGCGGCGCAACCGCGCAGCGCCTTGCCGATCTGCAGAAGATCGTCACGCCGCCGAAAACGGCGGGCAACGCACGCGCGGTCACGCCGTCCACGCGCGCGTACACCGAGCGCGCCGCCGCGAACGTGAGCACCACCACGCTGCCGCTGTCGCCGACGTTCCAGTTCAACGGTCCGTCCGGCGCGCTGGCCGCGCCGTACGTCGCGCCGTCGCAGTAAGCGGCGCGGCCTCCCTTCCCTCCCCATCTGAGGATCGCAATGAAACGTCTGTTGCTGGCGCTTGGCGGCGCCGCCCTTGTCGCGACCGCGCCTGCTTTTGCGCAATCGGCTACCGCGCACCCCGTCGTGCAGCTGAAGACCTCGCAGGGCGACATTCGCGTCGAGCTCTACCCGGAGAAGGCGCCGAAAACGGTCGCCAACTTCCTCGATTACGTGAAGGCCGGCCAATACAACGGCACGATCTTCCATCGCGTGATCAAGGGCTTCATGATCCAGGGCGGCGGCTACAAGACCAACTTCGAGGAAAAGCCGACGCGTGCGCCGATCCCGCTGGAAAGCCGCAATGGTCTGAAGAACCTGACGGGCACGATCGCGATGGCGCGCACCAGCGATCCGAATTCGGCCACCGCGCAGTTCTTCATCAATACCGTCGACAACAGCGGCCTCGACTACCCGAACCCGGACGGCAACGGCTATGCGGTGTTCGGCAAGGTCGTGTCCGGCCTCGACGTCGTGAAGAAGATCGAAGGCGTGGCCACGACCTCGCGCGGCCCGATGCAGGACGTGCCGGCCCAGCCGGTCGTGATCGAATCGGCCAGCGTCGTCTCGAAATAAGCACCTGCCGGCACGTCCGGCGCCACACGCGGCCGCGTCGCACGACCGGCCGCGTGCCATTTAAACCGCCATACCGAAGGAATTCATCATGGTTGAACTGCATACGAACCACGGCGTGATCAAGCTCGAGCTGGACGCCGCGAAGGCACCGAAGACGGTCGAGAACTTCCTGAACTACGTGAAGAAGGGCCACTATGACGGCACGGTGTTCCACCGCGTGATCAACGGCTTCATGATCCAGGGCGGCGGCTTCGAGCCGGGCCTGAAGCAAAAGCCGACCGACGCGCCGATCGACAACGAAGCGAACAACGGCCTGAAGAACGACACGTACACGATCGCGATGGCGCGCACCAACGATCCGCATTCGGCCACCGCGCAGTTCTTCATCAACGTGAACGACAACGACTTCCTGAACCACTCGTCGCCGACGCCGCAGGGCTGGGGCTACGCGGTGTTCGGCAAGGTCGTCGAAGGCCAGGACGTGGTCGACAAGATCAAGGCCGTAAAGACGGGCAACGCTGGCTTCCACCAGGACGTGCCGGCCGACGACGTCGTGATCGAAAAGGCCGTGGTGGTCTGACGCACGGTTGCTACGGAGGCACTTCGATGCTGCAGGAGAGTCCGCCGCGAAGCGTCTCCGCGGGCGTGCCGGGTGAGCGCGAATACGCGCACGCCGCACGCCCGTTCCTGTTTCTGTCCGATCTGCACCTGAGCGACGCGATCCCGAAGACGGTCGCCGCGTTCGAGCATTTCGTGAAATACACCGCCGACAGCGCCGACTCGGTGTTCATCCTCGGCGACCTGTTCGAATACTGGATCGGCGACGACGTGCTCGACGACGATCCGTTCGCGGCGCGCATGGCCGCGCTGATGCACACGTTCTCCGAGCGCGGCATCGCGCTCTACGTGATGCACGGCAACCGCGATTTCCTGCTCGGCCGGCGCTTCATGAAGGCGGCGGGCGCGATGCTGCTGCCCGACCCGGCGCTGATCACGGCGTTCGGTCAACGCATCGTGCTGGCCCACGGCGACGCGCAATGCACGGCCGACCGTCGTTATCAGATCTTCAGGCGCTTCGCGCGCAATCGCGTCGCGCAGGCGCTGTTCCTCGCGTGGCCGTTTCGCTGGCGCCGCGCGCTCGCGCAACGCATGCGCTCGAACAGCGAAGCGGGCCGGATGCGCCCGGTCTCGGCCGCCTACGACGTCACGCGTGACGGCGTGGCCGCGCTGTTCCGCAAAGGCCGCGCGAGCGTGATCATTCACGGCCACACGCATCGCCCCGCGCGTCACGCCGAGCCCGGCGGCATTCGCTGGGTGCTGCCCGACTGGGATCTCGATCACGGCATGCCGCGCGGCGGCTATCTGCGCGTCGATGCCGAAGGCATCCACGCGATGCCGCTCGACTGACCTCGACCGACCGATCGACCGGCCAAGCGATACGGCTATCGCGGGCTCGCCGCCCGCGCGGGTCGCGTCACGTTTGACGCTCGACCGACTTCCCCTCCAGCACGGCCGACAGGCGGCGCAGATCGAGACGCGCTGCGTCCGCGCCCTGTAGCGTTTCCAGATGGGTGCCGAGCTGCTCGAGCGCGGCGACGATCTCGTCGACGCGTCGGCTTTCCTTCGCCGCATGATCGATCAGCCCGTGTATCGCGAGCGACATCGGGTCGTCCGCGTTCGGCGTGATCCCGTACGCGCAGAACGCCGCGCGTTCGGGCTGCGGCTTCGGTTGCGCCGGCATCACGATGCGCGCCGGGTTGCCGACCGCGGTGCCGCCCGCCGGCACCGGCTTCACGACGACCGCGTTCGAACCGATCTTCGCGCCCGCACCGACCGTGAACCCGCCGAGCACCTTCGCCCCCGCGCCGACGATCACGCCGGCCTCGAGCGTCGGATGGCGCTTCGCGCCGCGCGTGAGCGACGTGCCGCCGAGCGTCACGCCCTGGTAGATCGTGCAGTCGTCGCCGACGATCGCGGTCTCGCCGATCACGACGCCCATCCCGTGATCGATGAAGACGCGCCGGCCGAGCGTCGCGCCCGGATGGATTTCGATCCCCGTCAAGAAGCGACCGAGCTGCGACGCGAACCGCGCGAGCCAGTAGCGTTTCGCGCGCCAGCAGGCATGCGCGAACCGATGCAGCACGAGCGCGTGCAGCCCCGGATAACAGGTGAGCACTTCCCAGGCACTGCGAGCGGCGGGGTCCCGCTCGCGAATCGTCGCAACGTCTTCGCGCAGTCTAGTGAACATGATCTGGTGTGGGCTGGAACGGCCGGCGCGCCCGCCGGCCATGCCCGGCCGTTATCGCGCCGGGTTCTTTGCTTATGACGTTCGGCGATTGTAGGGCCACTCGCATGCGGTCGCACGCGGGCGCGCGTTCACCCCGCCGCCGGCACGGGTATTCGTGCGCGGCGCGTGCGACGGCGGCTCACGCATCGCCGTCCGGTGCGCCCGTCTTCAGCAGGATATGCTTCGCGACGCCGCGCAGAATGTTGACCTCCTCGCGCTCGAGACCGGTGCGCGCGAACAGGCGTCGCAACCGCGGCATCAGCTTCTTCGGATTGCGCGGATCGAGAAAATCGAGCGCGATCAGCGCGCGCTCGAGGTGGCCATACATTCGTTCGATCTCGTCGCTCTGCGCGAGCGTGCCGACCTCGGCCTGCACCGGCTGCGACTGCGCGCCGCCGTGCTCCAGGAACGCGACGCGCAGTTCATAGGCGAGCACCTGGATCGCCTGCGCGAGATTCAGCGAGCTGTAGGCCGGATTCGCCGGGATGTGCGCGAGCGCGCTGCACTGCTCGACGTGCTCGTTGGCGAGGCCGGTGCGCTCGTTGCCGAATACGAGCGCGATGTCGCCGGCGCCGACCTGCGCGCGCGCTTGCGCGGCCGCCGCGCGCGGCGCGAGCCGCGGCGGGCCGTACTCGCGCGTGCGGGCGGTCAGCGCGATCGACCAGTGCACGCCCGACAACGCGTCGCCGAGCGTAGGCACCACGTGCGCGCCGGCGAGGACGTCGTCCGCGCCGCTCGCCATCGCGATCGCTTCGGGGTCGCTCTGGACGTGCGGCACGCGCGGCGCGACCAGCACGAGCCGCGAGAAACCCATCGTCTTCAGCGCGCGGGCGGCCGCCCCGACGTTGCCGGGATGGCTCGGCTCGACGAGCACGAAGCGGGTGGAGGTGAAACCGCCGGACGGCGGCAGGGACGAGGCTGCGTCCGGTTCGGACGGCATGGCGGGGTTCTGCGGAGTTTCCACTCGATACGACTCGGTTCATCGGAATGGCCGTATGGTATCGCCATCGCCCCGGCAAACCCACTCGTCCGGATGGCTAGTGGGGGTTTCCCCGCATCGCGGCGCACCGAAATGCGCGAAAATCGGCTAAAATCATGTGCTTACGCGTCGCATCCCGTGCGCCGCGGTCGTACCCCGCTCTTTGTCAATTCGCGTCTCATGTCGCCCGGCACGTTTGCGCCGCGCCGGGCGGTGTGTTCCACTTCGTGGCGGCCCGTGCCGCCGGCTACAGGATCCAGGCTCATGCATCCCATGCTCAACATTGCTGTCAAGGCTGCGCGCCGCGCCGGACAGATCATCAATCGTGCGTCCCTCGATCTCGACCTCATCGAGATCCGCAAGAAGCAGCAGAACGACTTCGTCACCGAAGTGGACAAGGCCGCCGAAGAGGCGATCATCGAGACGCTGAAGACCGCCTACCCCGACCACGCGATCCTCGCGGAAGAATCGGGCGAATCGGAGAACGAATCCGAGTTCAAGTGGATCATCGATCCGCTCGACGGCACCACCAACTTCATCCACGGCTTCCCGTACTACTGCGTGTCGATCGCGCTCGAGCACAAGGGCGTCGTCACGCAGGCCGTCGTCTACGATCCGAACCGCAACGACCTGTTCACGGCCACCCGCGGCCGCGGCGCGTACCTGAACGACCGCCGCATTCGCGTCGGCCGTCGTGACCGCCTCGCCGACGCGCTGGTCGGCACGGGCTTCCCGTTCCGCGAGAAGGACGGCCTCGACGCGTATGCGCGCCTGTTCACCGAAATGACGCAAGCGTGCACGGGCCTGCGCCGCCCGGGCGCAGCCGCACTCGACCTCGCGAACGTCGCGGCCGGCCGTCTCGACGCGTTCTTCGAGCAGGGCATCAACGTGTGGGACATGGCGGCGGGCAGCCTGCTGATCACCGAGGCCGGCGGTCTCGTGGGCAACTACACGGGCGACGCGGACTTCCTGCATCGCCACGAGATCGTCGCCGCGAACCCGAAGATCTACGCGCAGATGATCCCGATCCTGAACCGCTACAGCCGCATGCACCCGGCAGCGGAGTAAGCTCGGGCCGCGCCCGCACGGCGCGGCTTTTCGCGCCACCGCCTCGCCTGCGCGCCGGCTCTCGCCTGTTTCAACACCGCCACGGCTTCGTGGCGACCGTATCCGAATACTCATGTTACGGCTAAGCGAAATCAAACTCCCGCTCGACCACCCCGAGAGCGCTCTCGAGGCCGCCATCCGCGCGCGCCTCGACGAGCTCGGCGTGCCGGCAGACGGGCTTCTGCGCTACACGGTGTTCCGCCGTGCGCACGATGCGCGCAAGCGCGCCGACATCAAGCTCACCTACATCATCGATGTCGAGGTCAAGGACGAAGCGGCCGTGCTGCCGCGACTCGCCGGCACGCCGCATTGCGGCGTCACGCCCGACATGACGTACCACTTCGTGACGAAGGCGCCCGAGCACGGCAACTTCCTGCGCCCGGTGGTGATCGGGATGGGGCCGTGCGGGCTCTTTGCCGGGCTGATCCTCGCGCAGATGGGCTTTCGCCCGATCATCCTCGAGCGCGGCAAGGCCGTGCGCGAGCGCACCAAGGACACGTTCGGACTGTGGCGCAAGAGCGTCCTCAATCCCGAGTCCAACGTGCAGTTCGGCGAAGGCGGCGCCGGCACGTTCTCCGACGGCAAGCTGTACAGCCAGATCAAGGATCCGCATCACTACGGCCGCAAGGTGCTCGACGAGTTCGTCAAGGCCGGAGCGCCGGAGGACATCCTGTATCTGAGCCGGCCGCACATCGGCACGTTCCGCCTCGTCAGCATGGTGGAAAAGATGCGCGCGACGATCCACGCGCTCGGCGGCGAAGTGCGCTTCGAAACCCGCGTCGAGGACATCGACATCGAGCAGGGCAAGGTTCGCGCGCTGAAGCTGTCGAACGGCGAAACGCTGCGCTGCGATCACGTGGTGCTGGCCGTCGGCCACAGCGCGCGCGACACGTTCCAGATGCTGCACGATCGCGGCGTGTTCATCGAGGCGAAGCCGTTCTCGCTCGGCTTCCGGATCGAGCATCCGCAGGGCTTGATCGACCGCAGCCGGTTCGGCAAGTTCGCGGGCCACAAGCAGCTCGGCGCGGCGGATTACAAGGTGGTCCACCACTGCAGCAACGGGCGCGCGGTGTACAGCTTCTGCATGTGCCCGGGCGGCACGGTCGTCGCGGCGACGTCCGAGCCCGGCCGCGTGGTCACCAACGGCATGAGCCAGTATTCGCGCGCCGAGCGCAACGCGAACGCGGGGATCGTCGTCGGCATCACGCCGGAAGACTATCCGGGCGGCCCGCTCGCGGGCATCGCGTTCCAGCGCAAATGGGAGGAACGCGCGTTCGAGCTCGGCGGCGGCGATTACAGCGCACCGGGCCAGTTGGTCGGCGATTTCATCGCGGGCCGGCCGTCGACGTCGCTCGGCTCCGTCGTGCCGTCGTACAAGCCGGGCGTGCGGCCGACCGATCTCAGCACTGCGCTGCCCGACTACGTGATCGAAGCGATTCGGGAAGCGCTGCCGCAGATCGACAAAAAGATCGCCGGCTTCGCGATGCACGATGCGGTGCTCACCGGCGTGGAGACGCGCACGTCGTCGCCGATCCGCATTCGGCGCAAGGACGATTACCAGAGCGTGAACGTCGAAGGTCTGTATCCGGCCGGTGAAGGCGCCGGGTATGCGGGCGGCATCTACTCGGCGGCCATCGACGGGATCGAAGTCGCGCAGGCGCTGGCGCTCGACCTGATGTCGAAGCAGGCGTCCTGACGTCGTCGGCAGGCTCGGCGCGCGATGGCTGCGGCGCCGAGCCGATCGTCATGCCGTCGCGGCCCTGCTCCAGAACGTTCGCGTTCCGTGAGAGTGCGTCGTGCGCCGGTTACGCGAACCGCCGCGCTCGCGCTTTCGACGGTCGGCCATCATCGGTCGATACGCACGATACTCGGTCAAGCGGCAAGCGAACGGTCATGCGGGCGTCGTTACGGCGATCGTCGGCGACCTTACGTAAAGAAGCCACCGCAGCGATCATCCTGCTAATCGTCAAGACCGAGTAGCACGTTTCTGTAATGGGCGCGCGCGACACGGACCACAGCTTGCCCGAAGACGAATCCGCCCACGGCGCCTCCGACAACCGCTCCCGCGACCGGGTGCCCCGCCGTTGCGCCGAGCCCGGCCCCGAGTGCCGCGCATAGGGCGCACGCGAGCAAACCGGTCCAGGTCTGCCAATGGCGCCAGCTACGGAAATACGCGCGTCGCCAGTTGACGCGCCTGTCGCGCGCCGACAGATTCGCCAGCTCAGGGATGCTCTTCAACGTCCAAAAGACTTCCATCGCTGATCTCCTGCTTGGTTGTTCACGCCGTGGAATCGTATGTGATCGGGCGCGATGTCGACAGACCGGAAGCGCCCCGCACTGAATGCGCGCAACTGGCCGAACGGTGAACTTCGCGCTTGTCGGTCGGGGCCGCTGGTAAACTCGGGCAACCCAAGCAACAACTTTACGCCGGATCTATGACCACGCTGTCGCCCGAGGCCTTTGCTGGCCACACCCCGATGATGCAGCAGTACTTGCGCATCAAGGCCGACCACCCGGACACGCTCGTCTTCTACCGGATGGGCGACTTCTACGAGCTGTTCTTCGAAGACGCCGAGAAAGCCGCGCGTCTGCTCGACCTGACGCTTACCCAGCGCGGCGCATCGGCGGGCAACCCGATCAAGATGGCCGGCGTCCCGCACCACGCGGTCGAACAGTATCTGGCGAAGCTCGTGAAGATGGGCGAATCGGTCGCGATCTGCGAGCAGATCGGCGATCCGGCCACCTCGAAGGGCCCGGTCGAGCGCAAGGTCGTGCGCGTCGTCACGCCCGGCACGCTGACCGACGCGGCGTTGCTGTCGGACAAGAACGACGTCTATTTGCTGGCGATGTGCACCGGCCACAACAAGCGCGGCGTCGCGGTCAATATCGGCCTCGCGTGGCTGAATCTCGCCAGCGGCGCGCTGCGGCTCGCCGAAATCGAACCCGACCAGCTCGGCGCGGCACTCGAGCGCATCCGCCCGGCCGAAATTCTCACCGCAGACGGCGCGACCGACGCCGTGCCGGCCGGCGCAGGCGCGGTCAAGCGCGTGCCGGCGTGGCACTTCGACATCGCGTCGGGCACGCAGCGCCTGTGCGACCAGCTCGACGTTGCCGGCCTCGACGGCTTCGGCGCCCATTCGCTGACGAGCGCATGCGGCGCAGCCGGCGCGCTGCTGCTGTATGCGGCAGCTACGCAGGGCCAGCAGCTACGGCACGTGCGCAGCCTGAAGGTCGAAAGCGAAACCGAATACATCGGCCTCGATCCGGCGACGCGCCGCAACCTCGAGCTGACCGAAACGCTGCGCGGCACCGAATCGCCGACGCTGTATTCGCTGCTCGACACCTGCTGCACGACGATGGGCAGCCGCCTGCTGCGTCACTGGCTGCACCACCCGCCGCGCGCATCGGTCGCCGCGCAGTCACGCCAGCAAGCGATCGGCGCGCTGCTCGATGCGCCCGCCGACGCAAACCTCGACGCACTGCGCAGCGCGCTGCGCCAGATCGCCGACGTCGAACGGATCACCGGGCGTCTCGCGCTGTTGTCCGCACGGCCGCGTGATCTGTCTAGCCTGCGCGACACGTTCGCCGCCCTGCCGGCACTGCGCGAGCGCATCAGCGCGATCGTCGCGAACGCCGATGCGCTCACCCGTGTCGACGCGGCGCTCGCGCCGCCCGCCGAATGCCTCGACCTGCTGACGAGCGCGATCGCGCCCGAGCCGGCCGCGATGGTGCGCGACGGCGGCGTGATCGCGCGCGGCTACGATGCGGAGCTCGACGAACTGCGCGACATCTCCGAGAACTGCGGTCAGTTCCTGATCGACCTCGAAGCGCGCGAGCGCGCACGCACGGGCATCGCGAACCTGCGCGTCGAATACAACAAGGTGCACGGCTTCTACATCGAGGTCACGCGCGGCCAGACCGACAAGGTGCCCGACGACTATCGCCGCCGCCAGACGCTGAAGAACGCCGAGCGCTACATCACGCCCGAGCTGAAGACCTTCGAAGACAAGGCGCTGTCCGCGCAGGAGCGCGCGCTGGCTCGCGAGCGCGCGCTGTACGACGGCGTGCTGCAGGCGCTGCTGCCGTTCATCCCCGAATGCCAGCGCGTCGCGTCGGCGCTCGCGGAGCTCGACGTGCTCGCGGCCTTCGCCGAACGTGCGCGCACGCTCGACTGGGTTGCGCCCACCTTCACCGACGACATCGGCATCGAGATCGAGCAGGGCCGCCATCCGGTCGTCGAAGCGCAGGTCGAGCAATTCATCGCGAACGACTGCCGGTTCGGCGCCGATCGCAAGCTGCTGCTGATCACCGGCCCGAACATGGGCGGTAAGTCGACGTTCATGCGGCAGACGGCGCTGATCGCGCTGATGGCGTACGTCGGCAGCTACGTGCCGGCGAAGTCGGCGTGCTTCGGGCCGATCGACCGCATCTTCACGCGGATCGGCGCGGCCGACGACCTCGCGGGCGGCCGCTCGACGTTCATGGTCGAGATGACCGAAGCCGCGGCGATCCTCAACGACGCGACGCCGCAAAGTCTCGTGCTGATGGATGAAATCGGGCGCGGCACGTCGACGTTCGACGGCCTCGCACTCGCATGGGCGATCGCGCGTCATCTGCTGGCGCAGAACGGCTGCTACACGCTGTTCGCGACGCACTACTTCGAGCTGACGCAACTGCCGAGCGAATTCCCGCAGGCGGCGAACGTCCACCTGTCGGCCGTCGAGCACGGCCACGGCATCGTGTTCCTGCATGCGGTCAACGAGGGGCCGGCGAACCAGAGCTACGGGCTGCAGGTCGCCCAGCTCGCGGGCGTGCCGGCGCCGGTGATCCGCGCGGCCCGCAAGCATCTCGCGTATCTCGAGCAGCAGTCGGCCGCCCAGCATACGCCGCAGCTCGACCTGTTCAGCGCCCCGCCCGCGGCGGCCGACGATGTCGAATGCGCCGACGCGCCGGCGCCGTCCGACGCCACGCACCCGGCGCTCGACCGGCTGCGCGACATCGATCCCGACGACCTGAAGCCGCGCGAAGCGCTCGACTTGCTGTATGAACTGCGGACGCTCGTCCGCTCGCACGATGCCGACGGGCACGCATAAACGCGTTGCACGGGGCCGGCGCGCCGGCCTTGCCGCCGCGCTGACTGTGGCGGCGCTCACGCTCGCCACGGCCGGCGCGTTGGCGGCCACGCCCAAACGCGGTGCGGCGCCCTACTCGTTCGCGGTCGTGTCGAGCGTGATCGACGTGCCGGCCGACGAACCGGCCGCGCAACGGCTGTTCGAAGCGATCGCACGCGAACGCAGCGTCGCGTTCGTAGTCTATGCGGGCGACATCAAGGGCGCGAAGGAAGCGTGCCGCGATTCGCTGTATGCGCAGCGCGGTGCAATCCTGAGCGCGACGCGCGTGCCTCTGGTGTTCATTCCCGGCAACCACGACTGGGTCACGTGCGGCACCGCGGCCGGCGGCGGTTACGATCCCGTCGAACGGCTGGATTTCCTGCGGCAGACCTTGCTTGCCGACACCGCGCTGCCCGATCCCGGCGCGCTGCCGATCACGCGCGAAAGCGAAGTCGCACGGTTCCGGCCGTATCGCGAAAATGCACGCTGGATCCGCGATGACGTCGTCTATATCGCGCTGAACGCACCTGGGCCAAACAACCATTTCCTGACGGCCGGCGGCCGCAACGGCGAATTCGAGGATCGTGTGATCGCGAACGGTTTCTGGCTCGACCATGCAGCCGAATTCGCGAAGCGGCGCGAAGCGCGCGCGATGGTGGTGATCTTCGAAGGCGACCCGCAGTTCGATCGCTACGAACGCGCCGAACGCTTTGCGTGGCTGCGCTTCAACCGGCCGCGCGCACGCGACGGCTTTCGGGAACTGAAACGGGCGCTGGTGAAGGCGGCCGCGACATTCCGCGGCCCGATCCTCGTGATGCACGCGAGCGGCGAGCCGCTCGCGAACGGTTTTCTGATCGATCGCCCGCTGCATGCGGACGATGGCGCGCTGGTCGGCAACGTGACGCGCGTCGCGTTCGGCCCGCGCCATCCGGCGCATCAGTGGGTGAAGGTCAATGTGTCGCCGGCCCGGCAGACCGTCTTCAGCGTGAGCCTGCAGGACGTGCCGAAAGACGTGCCGGTGCCGCCTGCCCTGCCGGCGGCACCCCGCAACGACGTGCCGCTGCCGCAGATGCCCGAGATCCCCGCGTTGCCGGCGCTGCCCGATGCGTCATCGGTCGCGCCGCCGCTGCAGGGCGACGGCACGACGCCGGCCGGCGCGTCGTGGCCGGCGCCGCCCCCTGCTTCAGGGCCGGCGTCCGGCCAGCCTGCCAGCTCAGTGCAGGGTGCGCCCTGACGGCGTGTCGCCGTCTTCCTCTTCGTCCTCGTCTTCGTCGACGATCTCGAGGCCTTCCGCGCCATGCGCGTGCTCATGCTCGATCTCGTCCTCGGTCGCTTCGCGAACGTCCTTGACGGTGAGTGCGAAGCGCAGCGCCATGCCGGCGAGCGGATGATTGCCGTCGAGCACGACCTTGTCTTCGGCGATGTCGGTGACCGTGTAGATCAGCGAATCCACTTCCTCGTCGGCGTCCTCCGGCGTGCCTTCAAACTGCATGCCGATTTCGAGCGGTTCGGGAAAACGATCGCGCGGCTCGACCTTCACGAGTTCGGGATCGTAGTCGCCGAACGCGTCCTGCGGCTCGAGCTGAACCTGCGCCTGGTAGCCGGGCTCCTGGCCGTCGAGCTGTTCCTCGATCTTGGGGAACGTGCCATCATAGCCGCCGTGCAGATAGACCATCGGCTCGTCGCTTTCCTCGATCAGATTGCCTTGCGCATCCGACAGCTTGTAAGCGACCGACACGACGGTGTTTTTTGCGATTTTCATCCAATTCTCCCAATTACAACTGTCATTATACGATGCGCAACCGGTCTCCAGCCGAACCGCGGGAAGCCGCTGCCGCCCCATTCGGCGCGCCGCCTTCCGATCTTCCCACACCGCTGCTCGGCGGTCTCACGCCGGCGCAGTTCATGCGCCGCTACTGGCAGAAAAAACCGCTGCTGATCCGCCAGGCGATTCCCGGCGTGAAGCCGCCGCTCACGCGCGATGCGCTGTTCGACCTGGCTGCAGACTATGACGCCGAATCGCGTCTGATCACGCATTTTCGTAACAAGTGGCAACTCGCGCACGGGCCGTTCGAACCGGGCGCGCTGCCGGCCGTATCGCGCAAGGCGTGGTCGCTGCTCGTGCAGGGGCTCGACCTGCACGTCGACGCAGCGCGCGCCCTGCTCGACCGCTTCCGTTTCATTCCGGACGCGCGGCTCGACGACCTGATGATTTCGTACGCGACGGACGGCGGTGGTGTCGGCCCGCACTTCGACTCGTACGACGTGTTCCTGCTGCAGGTCGAAGGCCGACGCCGCTGGCGCATCGGCGCGCAGAAGGACCTGTCGCTGCTGCCGGACGTGCCGCTGAAGATCCTCGAGCATTTCGAGCCGAGCGACGAATGGGTGCTGGAGCCGGGCGACATGCTGTACCTGCCGCCGCACATCGCACACGACGGCGTGGCCGAAGGCGAATGCATGACCTGCTCGATCGGATTCCGGGCACCGTCGGCCGGCGAACTCGGCGCGCAATTCCTGTACTACCTCGCCGAACGCGGCGGCCTGCGCGACGCGCGCGGCGACGAACTGTACCGCGACCCGAAGCAACCGGCCGTGGACACGCCGGCCGAGCTGCCGCCCGCGATGGTCGAACGCGTCGCCGAGATCGTCGACGCGATTCGCTGGCGCAAGCGCGACGTCGCCGAATTCCTCGGCTGCTATCTGAGCGAGCCCAAATCCAACGTGGTATTCGAGCCGCCGGCACGCCCGCTGTCGGAGGCGGCATTCGTCAAGCAGGCTGCCCGTCGCGGCGTATCTCTCGACAGAAGGGCCACATTGATGTATAACGCGCGCTCGTACTTCATTAATGGCGAAGAGGAACCGCTCGAGCAAGCCGGCGAATGGCTGCCCGAACTGGCCAATCTGCGCCACATGGAGGCGAAACGGTTTGTAACACTATCCCGGGTTCCCTCAATGACAGCCTTACTGCACGAGTGGTATTGTGCGGGCTGGATACGGGTCGGAAGCCGGATTTAGTGGACTACCCCGTATGCCCATGCAGATCAAATTTTGTATGGGAAAGACAACGTATTGACCCCGCATTTGTCGACGGTCGATAGGAAAGTGCATATAATTTCCGCCCAAGCCGTAGGGAAGATTCACGCTCTAGAAGTGCGTCTCCACCAGCGGCCCAGGTCGGTGTTGGAGCACATTACCGGTATTGTTTCGCGCTGTTGCTTACCTTTAACCATAAAAGGACGTGATCATGAAGAAATCCCTCCTCGTAGCTTCCCTGTTGGCTGCTGTTGCACTGGCTGCTTGCAACAAGAGCGCTGATCAAGCTGCTTCGTCGGCTGCTAGCGACGCCGCTGCTGCTGCTTCGTCGGCTGCTTCGGCAGTTGCTGGTGCTGCGAGCGACGCTTCGGCTGCAGCTTCGTCGGCTTCGGCTGCTGCAAGCGACGCAGCTGCTGCTGCGCCGGCATCGGCTGCTTCGGCAGCTCCGGCTTCGGGCGCAAGCCAGTAAGCCTCAGCGTCAGCTGAAAAAAAACCGGCCCGATGGGCCGGTTTTTTTATGCCTGCGGTTTGCGCGCATCGCGCACCGCATCGAAGGCCATTCGGCCCGGGCGCTGACGCGCGCCGCTTCTGCTCTCCCGCTCCGCCGCCTTGCGCTATCCCCCGCTCGCTCAGTCGAGCGCCAGCCAGTCGAAACCCGCGTCCTGCGTCGCCACGACCACCTCGTCGCCATCGGTGCCCAGCACGCCCGCAAACGCCTGGCGGGCCAGTTCGGGACGGTTGTTCTGCTGGCTCAGATGCGCGGCCACCAGATGCCGCAGCCGGCTACGTTCGAGCGAGGCGAGAATGCCGGCCGCCGCATCGTTGCTCAGATGGCCGTGACTGCCGCCGATCCGCGCCTTCAGCGACTGCGGATAGCGGCTTCCGGCGAGCATCGCCGTATCGTGGTTCGATTCGAGCACCAGCGCGTCGCAGCCGCTCAGCACGGTCGTGATGTGCGGCGTGGCCATCCCGACGTCGGTCAGCACGCCGAGCCGGCGGCTACCGTCCATAAAGACGAACTGGAGCGGCTCGCGCGCGTCGTGCGGCACCGTATAGGGGATCACGGCCAGATCGCGGATGGCGGCCGTCTCGTCGCCCCACAGCACGTGCAGATCGACATCGGCCTCGTCCGCGCCCACCGCGCGCGCCGTGCCCCAGCTCATGTAGAGCGGCAGCGAAGCGCGCCGCGCCAGCGTCAACGCGCTGCCGACGTGGTCGCTGTGCTCGTGGGTGATCAGAATCGCATCGAGATCGTCGACGCCGAGATTCAGGCGGCCGAGGCGGCGCTCGACCTCCTTCGCAGAAAAACCGCAGTCGAGCAGCACGCGCGTGGTCGTCGTGCCGCTCGCGACTTCGACGACCAGCGCGTTGCCTTCGCTGCCGCTACCAAGGCTCGCGAAGCGCACGCGCTTAGTTCAGTTGCGCCTGCAACAGCGAAATGATCCGCTGCGCGTCCGACGAATTGTCGATCTGGCCGTTCGCGTCGACCACCGCGACCTGCGTGCCGCCGTTGCCCTGCGCACGCACGTTGACCAGATATTCCTTGCCGGGCTTGGCTGCCGACGGGCCGCCGTAGAACAGCTTGCCGAACAGGCCGTCGCGCTTCAGCTCTTCCATCGTGTTCGCGTAACGAACCGTGTACAGGCCCTTCTCGCGGTCGCGGTTGTCGACGGCGAAGTTGGTCCGGTCGAGCGCCAGACCCACGCGCAGCCATGCGCGATCGAACGATTCGGCGAGTTGCAGCGTCGCGGCGCCGCCGCTCGTGTCGCGGACCTGAGCCGGCGCGGTGGCCGGATGCGCGTCGGCGAGCAGCTGCTTCGCCTGCGCGTCGGTGAGGCCGAACTTCTGCATCAGCTTCGACAGGAACACGGCCTCGAGCACCGGATTGCGCGGCCGCTCTTCCCAGCGCGACGACGTGCCGCCCTGCGGGCCGACCATCATTTCTTCCATCGCGCTGTGCGTGATCGAGATGTCGGTGTTGCCGTCCGGCGTGCGGTTCACGAGCGTGCGGAAGCGATCGCGCGTGCCCGACGAATATGCGAAGTCGATGACCTTGCCGATCGTGCGGCGGAACCAGTCGTCCGGGATGTTGGCGCGATTCTCGGCCCAATCGGTGGCCATGATGCCCGTCGACGGCGCATCGGTCTTCAGCGAGAAGCCGTTCTCCTGCCAGAACTCCTTCAGGATCGGCCACAGCTGCTCGGGCGTGCGGCCGTCGACGACAAGCCAGCGGCGATCGCCGTCGCGCTCGATGTGCATGCCGAGCGGGTCCTGCGCGCTCGGAACGCCGTCGGTCGCATTGCCGGCAGCCGTCTGCGCCCGCGGCGGCAGCGTGCCGAGGCCCGCATTGCTCGGCGGCGCGACGAACTGCTGCGTGGTCGGCACCGGCTTCAGGTCGCTCGGTACCGCGAGCGGCGGCGCCGAGCCCGTGTTCTTGTAGTTGACCCGATCGGGAGCCAGATAATCGTTCAGCGTATCGCAGCCGGCGAGCGCACCCAGCGCCAGCGTCATCACCGAGACCTGGATGGCGCGTGAGGAAAAGGCGAAACGTTTCATGAAATCCTTCGTCTTGCTAGAACGCTCGTCAGGAGCGGCGCCGGACGGAGCCGGCCGGTGCGGGTTGATGAGGGGTCGAGCCGGCGGCCGCAGGACGCGGCCGCCCGCGCATCAGGCGAGGATGCCGGCCTCGACGAGGGCCGAACGCACCGCGTCGTGGCAGCGCTCGTCGAGCGGCGTGAGCGGCAGGCGGATGCCGCCCTGCATCTTGCCCATCGCCTGCAGCGCCCATTTCACCGGAATCGGGTTCGCTTCGATGAACAGGTTCTTGTGCAGCGACAGCAGCTTCATGTGCAGCGTGCGCGCCGTCGCCACGTCGCCGGCCAGCGCCGCGCGGCACAGGTCGCTCATCGCACGCGGCGCGACGTTCGCCGTCACCGAGATGTTGCCGTGGCCGCCGAGCAGCATCAGCGCGATCGCGGTCGGGTCGTCGCCGCTGTAGATCGCGAAATCCTTCGGCGCGGCCTTGATCAGGTGGGCGGCACGGTCGATGTTGCCCGTCGCTTCCTTGATGCCGATGATGCCGGGCACCTGCGCGAGGCGCAGCGTCGTCTCGTGCGCCATGTCCGCCACCGTGCGGCCCGGCACGTTGTACAGGATCACCGGCAGGTCGACCGCTTCGGCGATCGCCTTGAAGTGCCGGTACATCCCTTCCTGCGTCGGCTTGTTGTAGTACGGCACGACCTGCAGCGTCGCGTCGGCGCCGACCGCCTTCGCCTGCTTGGTCAGCTCGATCGCCTCCGCGGTCGAATTGCCGCCCGCGCCCGCGATGATCGGGATGCGTTTGGCCGCATGCTCGACCGCCGTGCGGATCATCAGCACGTGTTCTTCGACGTTGAGCGTTGCCGACTCGCCGCTCGTGCCGACCACGACCAGCGCATCGGTGCCTTCCTCGATGTGCCAGTCGATCAGTTTGCGGAACGCCGGCAGATCGAGACTGCCGTCTTCGAGCATCGGGGTGACGATCGCGGGGATGCTGCCGCGGATTTGAATGCCGTCTTGGGTGCCGTTAGCCATGAAACGCGATTGATTGATGTACCGGTAAACGTTGAGATTGTAGCGGATTAGCCGCGCAGTTCGTAACGTGGAATTCCCGCCCCTGCCGTCGCGGGTGCGCACTCGCGCACCGCGCAGATGCGCTGAACGAACGCGGCGCGCGGCCCGGCGACGAATCCGTCCTCGTACGCGACCACCCGCAGATGCCCGCGCACGACGTCCAGCAACTCGCCCGGCGCGAGCAGGAATGCCGGATTGGACGGCTTGCCGACCGTTTCGTTTCCTTGCGCGAAGGTTTCGTAGATCAGCACGCCGCCCGGCGCCACCGCATCGACCAGATGGGGCCAGAGCGGCCGATGCAGGTAATGGGTGACGACCACCGCGGCAAACGACGCGCCGGCCGGCAACGGCCACGGCGCGCCTTCGAGATCGGCTTCGCGCACGTCCACGCCGGGAATCGTGCGCAGCGCCGCGAGCGCGGCCGGATCGCGATCGAGCGCGACGACGGCGTGCCCGCGCGACGCGAACCAGCGCGCGTGGCGGCCGCCGCCCGCGGCGACGTCGAGCACCGCGCCGCCCGCCGGCGCCAGATGCGACCAGCGCGCGACCCAGCCTGACGGCTCGGTCGCGGCGACGTGGCAGCCGGCGGCCGCGATGATGGGTTCGCGCATGCGCTCGACTCAGGTGTACGACAGGCCCATTGCCTCGCGCACGTCGCGCATCGTCTCGACCGCGTGCTTGCGCGCCTTGTCGCAACCGTCCGCGACGATTGCGCGCAGCAGCGACGGATCGTCCATGTACTTCTGCGCACGCTCGAGCATCGGCTGCTGTTCGCGCAGGATGCCTTCGACGACCGGCTGCTTGCAGTCGAGACAGCCGATGCCGGCCGAACGGCAGCCGTTCTGCACCCACTCGTGCGTGGTGGCGTCGGTATAGACCTGATGCAGTTGCCACACCGGGCACTTGTCGGGATCGCCCGGATCGGTGCGGCGCACGCGCGCCGGATCGGTCGGCATCGTGCGGACCTTCTTGGTGATGGTCTCCGCATCCTCGCGCAGGCCGATCGTGTTGCCGTACGACTTCGACATCTTCTGGCCGTCGAGGCCCGGCATCCGCGACGCTTCGGTCAGCAGCGCCTGCGGCTCGACGAGAATGATCTTGCGCGCGCCTTCGAGATAGCCGAACAGCCGCTCGCGGTCGCTCATCGACAGGCTCTGCGATTCCTGCAACATCGCGCGCGCCTGCTCGAGCGCCTCGTCGTCGCCTTCCTGCTGGTATGCGTTGCGCAGCTCGTGATAGAGCTTCGCACGCTTGCCGCCCAGCTTCTTCGCCGCCTCGAGCGCCTTCTCCTCGAAGCCCGGCTCGCGGCCGTACAGGTAGTTGAAGCGGCGTGCGATCTCGCGCGTCATCTCGACGTGCGGCACCTGGTCTTCGCCGACCGGCACCAGCGAGCCGCGATACAGCAGGATGTCGGCCGCCATCAGCACCGGGTAACCGAGGAAGCCGTAGGTCGACAGATCCTTGTCCTTCAGCTTCTCCATCTGCTCCTTGTAGGTCGGCACGCGTTCGAGCCAGCCGAGCGGCGTGCTCATGCCGAGCAGCAGCGCGAGCTCGGCATGCTCGGGGACCTTGCTCTGGATGAACAGCGTCGCCTGGGTCGGATCGATGCCGGACGCGAGCCAGTCGATCAGCACGTCCCACACGTTCTTCTCGATGACCTCGGGCGTTTCGTAGTGCGTCGTCAGCGCATGCCAGTCGACCACGCAGAAAAAGCACGGGTACTCGGACTGCAGCTTCACCCAGTTTTTCAGCACGCCGTGGTAGTGGCCGAGGTGCAGCGACCCGGTGGGTCGCATGCCGGAGAAAATACGATCTGGGAACATGGTTGTCGTTAGAAAAGCGAGGCGAAGGGGGACAGGATGGCGCTCAGCACGCCGGCTGCGGCATTCACGAGCGGACGCAGCCAGAAGTTCGTCAGCACGCCGGTCATGACCAGCAGCAGCACGATGATGAAACCGTACGGCTCGATGCGCGACAGCGCGATCGACTGCTTCGGCGGCAGCAGCGCCGCCAGGATGCGGCCGCCGTCGAGCGGCGGCAGCGGAAAGAGGTTCAGCACGCCGAGCACCAGGTTCGCGCTGACGCCCGCATAGGTCATCCGCGTGAAGAACGGCTCGTCGATGCCGGCGGCGGCCAGCACGACGGTCAGCATGCCCCACAGCAGCGCCTGCACGAAATTGCAGGCCGGCCCCGCGAGCGACACCCACAGGCTGCCCCAGCGCGGATTGCGCAGATTGCCGAACGATACCGGCACCGGCTTCGCATAGCCGAACAGGAACGCGCCGCCGGTCAGCACGTACATCGCGAGCGGGATCGCGATCGTGCCGAGCGGATCGATGTGCCGCATCGGATTGAACGACACGCGCCCCATCACGTACGCGGTGTTGTCGCCGAGCAGCCGCGCGGCATAGCCGTGCGCGGCCTCGTGCAGCGTGATCGCGAAGATCACGGGCAGCGCGTAGACGGCGATGGTCTGTATCAGGGAAGCATCCATATCGCGTTATTGTAACAAGCGCGCTCGCGCAAAAATGAATGGCGCTTACGCGGCCGACAACCCGAACGGTTCGAGCGCGCCGCGCCCGGCGCGCACGAGCTGCGGCGCGTCGCCCGTCAGGTCGATCACGGTCGACGGTTCGCGCGGGCACGCGCCGCCGTCGATCACCAGATCGACCTGCTTCTCGAGCCGCGCGCGGATGTCCTCCGGATCGTTGAGCGGCTCGTCGTCGGGCGGCAGGATCAGCGTCGTGCCGAGCAGCGGCTGGCCGAGCGATTCGAGCAGCGCGAGCGTGATCGCGTGATCCGGCACGCGCAGCCCGATCGTCTTGCGCGACGGGTGCGACAGCCGGCGCGGCACCTCCTTCGTCGCCTGCAGGATGAACACGTAAGGGCCCGGCGTCACCGACTTGATCAGCCGGTACTGGCGGTTGTCGACCATCGCGAAATTGGCCAGCTCCGACAGGTCGCGCACGAGCAGCGACAGATGCTGCTTCTCGTCGAGGCCGCGAATCCGGCGCACGCGCTCGACCGCGTCCTTGTCGTCGAGGTGGCACGCGAGCGCGTAGCTCGAATCGGTCGGCATCGCGATCACGCCGCCCTTGCTGACGATGTCGGCGGCCTGCTTGACGAGGCGCGGCTGCGGATTATCGGGATGAATCCTGAAGAACTGGGACATGGAGGCACGTAAAGAGGAAGGAGTCGGAGCGCGCCCGGGCGGCCGCGCGAACGGCGCGCGGCGCGCGGCCGCGCCGCGTCAGAGCCAGCGCTCCCAGACCGGTTTCAGGTCGGACGGCAACGGCGGCAGGCTGCCGAGCTCGACGCGACCTTCGCCCGGTGCGTGGAAATCCGACCCGCTCGACGCCTCGAAGCCGAAGCGGCGCGCGACGTCCGCGTATTCGCGATATTGATCGGGCGTGTGGCTGCCCGTAATGACTTCGATCGCGCGGCCGCCGAGATCGATGAATTCCGCGAAGAAGGCGTCGAACTCGACCGGCGTGTAGCGGTAGCGCCCCGGATGCGCGATCACGGCCTCGCCGCCGGCCGCGCGAATCCACGCGACCGCGTCGGACAGCGTGGCCCAGCGATGCGCGACGAAGCCCGGCTTGCCGTCGCCGAGCAGGCGGTCGAACACGTCCGTCAGCGATTCGGCGTGGCCGTTCTCGACCAGGAAGCGCGCGAAATGGGTGCGCGAGATCAGATCGGGGTTCGATACGTACTTCAGCGCGCCTTCGTAGGCGCCCGCGATGCCGAGCGTCTCGAGCTGCGCGCCGATCGCCCGCGCGCGCGCCGCGCGGCCGTGGCGGGTTTGATAGAGGCCGTCGATGAGCGCCTGGTTCGACGGATCGATGTTCAGCCCGACGATGTGCACCGTGCGCGACGCCCACGTGACCGAAATCTCGACGCCGCTCAGGTAACGCATGCCCAGCGCTTCCGCTTCGCGACGCGCCGCCGCCTGACCGCCGAGCTCGTCGTGGTCGGTCAGCGCCCACAGGGTCACGCCGCCCGCATGGGCGCGGCGCGCGACGTCGGCAGGCGACAGCAACCCGTCGGAAACATTCGAATGGCAGTGGAGATCAGCGTTCATTGTCGGTATGGCAGGTGAAGCTTCATTCTACTGCAATGCGGCAATTGCGCTGGCCGCCTGCCCTGCCGCCGACGCCGCCGGCTCACGCGCAGAACGCCTCGATCAGCGCCGCGATCTGCGCCGGCTGGTCGTGATGGACCATGTGGCCGGCATCCTCGACGAGCTTCTCGCGCCAGTCGGCGAACGCGGCGAAGCGCGCCTTGAACTCCGGCAGCGGAATGTCGCCGGCGAGATACGCGAGCGTCGGCGAATTGACGGCCTCGACGTGCAGCACCTTCGCGCGCACCTGCTTCCAGATCGCCATTACCTCGTCGAGCCGGTACAGCTGCGGGCCGACCATCTTGTGGGCGGGATCGGCCAGCAGGTGGTACTGGCCATCGTCGCCGCGCTTCGACCAGTGCGCGGCAAGAAACGCGGCGCGACGCGGATCGAGGCGCGGATTCGTCTTGATCAGCCGGGCCGCCACGTCGTCGAGCGACGCGTAAGGACGCAGGACCGGCGGCTCGCGCAGCTCGTCGAGCCAGTTGCGCAGGCGGCGCGGCGCCTGTTCGGCGCGCGCCGGCGCGAGCCCGAAGCCTTCGAGGTCGACCACGCGCCGGACGCGCTCGGGCCGCACGCCCGCATACATGCAGACGACGTTCGCGCCCATGCTGTGCCCGACCAGATTCACTTCGCCGGTCGGCGCGTAGTGATCGACGAGCGCATCGAGGTCGCCCAGGTAGTCGTGGTACCAGTAATGGCCGCCGCCCTGCCGTGCGACCGGCCAGTCGGACAGGCCGAAGCCGCGCGCATCGGGCGCGATCACCTGCCAGTCGCCCGCCAGCGCCTCGACGACGAACTGGAACGACGCCGCGACGTCCATCCAGCCGTGCAGCATGAACAGCGTCGGCGCATCGGGCCGGCCCCAGCGCCGCACATGCAGCTTGACGCCGCGCACCGTGATGAAATCGGAAACAGAACTCGACATACCCATTGCAACCGCCAAAAAAGAATGATCGTTCGATTATAGCGAGGGCGCCAATTTTCCGGCGTGCCGCTGTCCGGGGCGCCGTCGAGGCGGCGCTCTAGCGGTGCGGCCGCATGGGCTGAGAGGCGCACCCGGCGCATCGACCGCGCCGGGCACCGCCGCGCGGGACGGAACGCGCCGCGTGTCGTGACGACGCGTGCTGGCCTCACGGACATCACGGCGATTTTTCGCAGCGTTCGCAGCACGCATCGACCGCGCGGCCCGGCTAACCCGCTGCGCTGCCGCTTGCCGCGTCGTGTGCGGCCAGTTCGTCGAGTTCCGCCTGCTCGAAGCCCGCCGTGCGGCGCGCCTCGAAATTGAACGGGCCGCGCAGCCGCGGCGCGTGGTACTGCACGGCGAGTTCGCGGTACGCGCTGACCGGATCGCGGCCGGCTTCGTCGCACAGGTGCCGAAACCAGCGATTGCCGATAGCGACGTGGCCGATTTCGTCGCGCAGGATCACGTCGAGGATCGCGGCGGACGCATCGTCGCCTGCCTGCACGAGCCGTGCGCGGATCGGCGGCGACGCGTCGAGCCCGCGCGCCTCGAGCGTGCGCGGCACCAGCGCCATCCGCGCGAGCACGTCGTCGCGGGTCCGCTCGCACATTTCCCACAGGCCGTTGTGTGCAGGGAAATCGCCGTATGCGTGACCGAACTCGGCGAGCCGCCCGCACAGCAGCGTGAAATGATGGGCCTCTTCCGCGGCGACCTTCAGCCAGTCCGCGTAGAACGCCTGCGGCATCGCGGCGAAGCGCCATACGGCGTCGAGCGCGAGGTTGATCGCATTGAACTCGATGTGGGCGAGCGCGTGCAGCAGCACCGCGCGCCCCGCCGGCGAACGCATGCTGCGCCGCTCGAGCTGACGCGGCTCGACCAGCGGCGGGCGCGCCGGCCGGCCCGGCAGCCCGGCCGGCTCGTCGAAGCGGAGCGCCGGCGCGATCACGGCCAGGCCGGCAAGCCAGGCCCGCTGCAGCTCGCCGACTTGCGCGGCTTTCGCGACCGGCTCGCATACGCGCAGCGCGTCGAGCGCGGCGCGGCGCACGCAGACCGGCGCCGTGGCGGATTGGGAAGACTCGATGCTCATCGAACGGGAATCGTCCATGCACGGCGCGAGAGCGCCGGCACGCGACGGTTTACAATAGAGGTTTGTGCCGCGCCGCATCCATCGCGTCGCGCCCGGCACGCCAGACGCGTCATTCTACCGGCGCCCATCATCGAAGAGACCAGGAGACTCCGTGACGATCTACAAACTGGGCGATACGGCCCCGACGATCCACGAAAGCGTGTTCGTCGCCGATACGGCGGCCATCATCGGCAAGGTCGTGCTCGAGCAGAACGCGAGCGTGTGGTTCGGCGCGACGATTCGCGGCGACAACGAGACGATCACCGTCGGCGCCGGCAGCAATGTCCAGGAAGGTGCGGTCCTGCATACGGACCCCGGTTTCCCGCTGACGATCGCCGAGAACGTGACGATCGGACATCAGGCGATGCTGCACGGCTGCACGGTCGGCGAAGGTTCGCTGATCGGGATTCAGGCGGTGGTCTTGAATGGTGCGGTGATCGGCCGCAACTGTCTGGTCGGTGCCGGCGCGGTCGTGACGGAAGGCAAGACGTTCCCGGACAACTCGCTGATTCTCGGCGCACCGGCGAAAGTCGTGCGCGAGCTGTCGGCAGACGACATCGCGCGGTTGCGCGCCAATGCGAAGACGTACGTCGAGCGCCGTGCGCATTTCAAGGAGCAACTCGTGCGGATCGGCTGATCCGCGCGGATTTCAAGGAACCAGAGTGAGCGACCAGTTACAGAAATTCATGTTCAATTCGGCACCCGTGCGCGGCGAGATCGTGTCGCTGCGCAACACCTGGCAGGAGGTGCTGACCCGCCGTGACTACCCCGCCCCGGTGCGCACGGTGCTCGGCGAGATGATGGCCGCGTGTGCGCTGCTGTCCGCGAACCTGAAATTTCACGGCACCCTGATCATGCAGATCTTCGGCGACGGGCCGGTCCAGATGCTGGTCGTCCAGTGCAGCTCGGACCTGTCGATGCGCGCCACGGCCAAGTTCGCCGGCGAAGCCAGTACGATCGGCGACGACCTGGCGTTCGCGTCGCTCGTCAACGCGAGCGGCCATGGCCGTTGCGTGATCACGCTCGACCCGGCCGACAAGCTGCCGGGCCAGCAGCCGTACCAGGGCATCGTGCCGCTGAACGGCGTCGACGGCCCGCTCGAATCGGTGTCGCAGGTGCTCGAGCACTACATGCACCATTCGGAGCAGCTCGACACGCGCCTGTGGCTCGCGGCCGATCGCGACCGCGCGGTCGGCATGCTGCTGCAGAAGCTGCCGGGCGACGGCGGCATCGTGCCGCGCAATGCCGAGACCGACGCCGACACGTGGGAGCGCGTCTGTACGCTCGGCGGCACGATGTCGGCGAAGGAGCTGCTCGAAGTCGAGCCGGAGGTCGTGTTCCGGCGCCTCTTCTGGCAGGAGAACGTGCAGCACTTCGAGCCGGCCGGCACGCGCTTCCAGTGCACGTGTTCGCGCGAAAAGGTCGGTGCGATGCTGCGCATGCTGGGCCGCGACGAAGTCGACAGCGTGATCGTCGAGCGCGGCCACGTCGAAATCCACTGCGAGTTCTGCAACCAGCGCTACGAATTCGATCCGGTCGACGTCGCGCAGCTGTTCGCCGCGCCGGAACTCGGGACGAGCATCACGCCCGCGACCGAACAGCGCCACTGAGCCTGCAGCCTCGCGTCCCGACTCGCGAGTGCGACGTCGGCGCGGGCGCATAATGGAGGCACTCGCAACACGGGGCCGGCGCCGACGCATCACCGGCCCGGCCTCAGTCACAAGCCGCTTGCCGCGGGCCTTGCCCGCGTCCGGCGCGCCGCTGGAGAAACCCATGCATCAAACCTTCCGCACGCTCCTTCTGACCGGCATCGCAGCCGGCACGCTGGCACTCGCCGGCTGCGCGGTGCAGCCGCCTTCGTCGACGATCCTGAGCCGTCTGCCCGAGCCGGGCGCAGCCGGCGGCCAGCCGCCGACCTTGTCGAGCGCCGAGCGCAAGCGCTACGACGAGATCGATCGGCAGGCGATGCGCGAACAGCACGAAGCGATGGCGGCCGAAGCCGCGGCGCGTGCGTGGGCGAATTACACGCCGCCGCCGGTGAACTTCTACGGCGGCTATTCGAGCGGCGGCTGGGGAAACCGGTGGGGCACCGGCGTGACCTACGGCTATCCGGGCTGGTGGTGGTGACACCCGAGCGCGGCGGCGGCTTCGATTGAAAACCGTCGGGAAATAAAAAAGCGCGGTATTTCCCGCGCTTTTTCAATGATTCGGCTGCCCGCAGCGCTCAGTGATGAGCGCCCTTCTTCTCGCCACCGTGATGTCGTGACGGCCGCGCGATCGACTGCGGATTCGGTACGACGCGCACCGGCGCCGAGGACACCGCGCCGCGCGTCGACGTGCTCGACGGCGTGTTGTTGAGCGGCAAGGCCGGCGCGTTCGGCGACACGAACTGCACGAACACCTCGCCGTCCTTCACCATCCCCATCTCGTAGCGCGCACGCTCCTCGATGGCCGCGGTGCCGCTCTGCAGATCCTGCACCTCACCGGCGATCCGCTCGTTGCGCAGCTTCTCGTCCGCGTTCTTCTGCAGCTGGTCGCCGAGCTGCTGGCGCAGTTCGTGCACCCGCAGCCAGCCGCCGTGTCCCCACCATAGGGGGTACTGAATGAGCGCCAGCAAGGCAATCAGGACGACAGTGACAAGCCGCATGTAAGAGACGCAGATATAAGAAGCGCCGCTCAGCGCATGTGCACAGAGCGGCGTCGAGATGACGAACCCGATAGTAGCGCGTTAGCGCAGGTTATAGAAAGCCGATTTGCCCGGGTAGCTGGCGATGTCGCCGAGGTCTTCCTCGATACGCAGCAGCTGGTTGTACTTCGAGATGCGATCGCTGCGCGACAGCGAACCCGTCTTGATCTGACCGGCGTTCAGGCCGACCGCGATGTCCGCGATCGTCGAGTCTTCCGTTTCGCCCGAGCGGTGCGAAATCACGGCCGTATAGCCCGCGCGCTTCGCCATTTCGATCGCCGCGAACGTTTCGGTCAGCGTACCGATCTGGTTGATCTTGATGAGGATCGAGTTCGCGATGCCCTTCTCGATGCCTTCCTTCAGGATGCGCGTGTTCGTGACGAACAGGTCGTCGCCGACCAGCTGGACCTTCTTGCCGAGGCGTTCGGTCAGCAGCTTCCAGCCGTCCCAGTCGCCTTCGTGCATGCCGTCCTCGATCGACACGATCGGGAACTTGTCGGCCAGCGTCGCGAGGTAGTCGGTGAATTCGGCCGACGACAGTTGCAGGCCTTCGCCCGCGAGCTGGTACTTGCCGTCGTGGTAGAACTCCGATGCCGCGCAGTCGAGCGCGAGCAGCACGTCTTCGCCCGCACGGTAGCCGGCCTTTTCGATCGCCTGCAGGATCGTCGACAGGCACTCGTCGTTGCTGCCGAAGTTCGGCGCGAAACCGCCTTCGTCGCCGACTGCCGTGCTCATGCCGCGGTCGCTCAGGATCTTCTTCAGCGCGTGGAACACTTCCGCGCCGCAACGCAGCGCTTCGCGGAACGTCGGCTGGCTGACCGGCACGATCATGAATTCCTGGATGTCCAGGCTGTTGTTCGCGTGCGCGCCGCCGTTCACGATGTTCATCATCGGCACCGGCAGCTGCATCGCGCCCGAGCCGCCGAAGTAGCGGTACAGCGGCAGGCCGGCTTCTTCGGCCGCTGCCTTCGCGACGGCCATCGACACGGCCAGCATCGCGTTCGCGCCGAGGCGCGACTTGTTGTCGGTGCCGTCCAGCTCGAGCAGCGTCTTGTCGAGGAACGCCTGTTCCGACGCGTCGAGGCCCATGATGGCTTCGGAGATTTCGGTGTTGATGTGCTCGACTGCCTTCAGCACGCCCTTGCCGTTGTAGCGGCCGGCTTCGCCGTCACGCAGTTCGATCGCTTCGCGCGAGCCGGTGGACGCGCCCGACGGCACCGCCGCACGGCCCATCGTGCCCGATTCGAGCAGCACGTCGCATTCGACGGTGGGGTTGCCGCGCGAATCCAGAATCTCGCGGCCGATGATATCTACGATTGCACTCATGGGTTTCCTCTGAGAATGACGATGGATTCTTCAAGCTGCGACGGCACGCGTGCCGAACCTGCTGTCGCTACAGACGCGCGAAGCCGCCGCAAGGTTCATTCGGTCTTAGTTGAAATCGTTTTCCAGCAGCGGATTGCGCTTCACCGCCTGGTCGAGCGTGACGAGCGTCTCGAGCAGCGCGCCCATCCGGTGCAGCGGCACCGCGTTCGGGCCGTCGGACTTCGCTTCGGCCGGATTCGGATGCGTTTCCATGAACAGGCCGGCGACACCCGTCGCGACCGCGGCGCGCGCGAGCACCGGCACGAATTCGCGCTGACCGCCCGAGCTCGTGCCCTGCCCGCCCGGCAGCTGCACCGAGTGCGTCGCGTCGAACACGACCGGCGCATTCGTTTCGCGCATGATCGCGAGCGAGCGCATGTCGGACACGAGGTTGTTGTAGCCGAACGAGACGCCGCGCTCGCACGCCATGAAGCGGTCTTCCGACAGACCGGCTTCGCGTGCGGCGTCGCGCGCCTTGTCGATCACGTTCTTCATGTCGTGCGGCGCGAGGAACTGGCCTTTCTTGATGTTGACCGGCTTGCCCGAGCGCGCGCACGCGTGGATGAAGTCGGTCTGGCGGCACAGGAACGCGGGCGTCTGCAGCACGTCGACGACCGACGCGACCTGCTCGATCTCGTCGATCGAATGCACGTCGGTCAGCACCGGCAGGCCGAGCTGGCGCTTCACCTCGCCGAGGATGCGCAGCCCCTCGTCCATTCCGAGGCCGCGAAACGACTTGCCCGAGCTGCGGTTCGCCTTGTCGTAGGACGACTTGTAGATGAACGGAACGTTCAGCTTCGCGCAGATTTCCTTCAGGCGGCCCGCGGTGTCGATCGTCATCTGCTCCGATTCGACGACGCAGGTACCCGCGATCAGGAAGAAGGGCTGGTCGAGGCCGACCTCGAAATCGCACAGCTTCATGCTTCTGCTCCGCGCGCTTGCTTGTTGGCGAGCGCCGCTTCGACGAACGACTTGAACAGCGGATGACCGTCACGCGGCGTCGACGTGAATTCCGGGTGGAACTGGACGCCGACGAACCACGGGTGCATCGAACGCGGCAGTTCCATCATCTCCGGCAGATCCTCGCTCGGGGTACGGGCGCTGATGATAAGGCCGCCGGCTTCGAGCTGGGGCACGAAGCGGTTATTGACTTCATAACGGTGGCGATGGCGCTCGTTCACGTCCTTGCCGTAGATCTCTTCGGCCATCGTGCCGGGCTTGATCGGGCAGCGTTGCGAGCCGAGCCGCATCGTGCCGCCGAGATCGGACGACTCGGTGCGCGTCTCGACCTTGCCTTCGCGGTCGTACCACTCGGTGATCAGCGCGACCACGCGTTCCGGCGTGTCCGGATCGAACTCCGTGCTGTTCGCCTGTTTCAGGCCGACGACGTCGCGTGCGAACTCGATCACCGCGAGCTGCATGCCGAGGCAGATGCCGAGATACGGCACTTTCGCCTCGCGCGCATAGCGGATCGCCGCGATCTTGCCTTCCGTGCCGCGACGGCCGAAGCCGCCCGGCACCAGCACGGCGTCGAGATGCTTCAGGCTGTCGACACCGTTCGACTCGATCTCTTCGGAGTCGATGTACTCGATGTTGACCTTCGTCGACGTGTGCAGCGACGCGTGGCGCAGCGCCTCGATCAGCGACTTGTACGACTCCGTCAGATCGACGTACTTGCCGACCATGCCGATCGTCACTTCGTGCTTCGGGTGCTCGAGCTTCTCGACGAGCTCCGACCACATGCTGAGGTCGGCTTCCTTCGGCGACAGCTTCAGTTCGTCGCAGATGATCCGGTCGAGGCCCTGGTCGTGCAGCATCTGCGGAATCTTGTAGATGCTGTCGGCATCCCACACCGAAATCACCGCGTCTTCCGGCACGTTCGAGAACATCGAGATCTTCTTCGACTCGTCGTCGGGAATACGGCGGTCCGCACGGCACAGCAGCACGTGCGGCAGGATGCCGATCTCGCGCAGCTTCTGCACGCTGTGCTGGGTCGGCTTCGTCTTCAGCTCGCCGGCCGTCGCGACGTACGGCACGAGCGTCAGGTGCACGAAACATGCGCTGTTGCGGCCGAGGCGCAGGCTCATCTGGCGCGCGGCCTCGAGGAACGGCAGCGATTCGATGTCGCCGACCGTGCCGCCGATCTCGACGATCGCGACGTCCGGCTCGCCGCAGGTGGCCGATGCCGCGCCGCGCTCGATGAATGCCTGGATTTCGTTCGTGATGTGCGGGATCACCTGCACGGTCTTGCCGAGATAATCGCCACGGCGCTCCTTGCGGATCACCGATTCGTAGATCTGGCCCGTCGTGAAGTTGTTGGCCTTGCGCATCTTCGTGCTGATGAAGCGCTCATAGTGGCCGAGGTCGAGGTCCGTCTCCGCACCGTCTTCCGTCACGAACACTTCGCCGTGCTGAAACGGGCTCATCGTGCCGGGGTCGACGTTGATGTAGGGATCGAGTTTGAGGAGGGTGACTTTCAGACCGCGCGATTCGAGGATCGCGGCGAGGGAGGCGGCGGCAATACCCTTGCCGAGGGAAGAAACTACGCCGCCGGTGACGAAAACATATTTGGTCATCGCTGAATGCTCGCGGGAAAAACGGATTATACCGTAAAGCCCGCCCTTCTCTCAGCAATTGACGTGATGATCGCGCCCTTTCGCGCAGTGCCGCGCCAGCCGTGCGCGGCCGGGCGAAACGACCGGCCGGCCGGTGCGGCGGCGCCTTGCGCTGCGCGGCGCGGCGGACGCCGCGTCAGCCCCGCTGCACGAGCGCCGCGCGATCGCGCGGCCCGTCGCCCTCCGCCGCTTTCAGCGAATTCAGCATCCGCTGCAATGCGCGGGCCGTCTCGATCGGCCGCTCCATCGGGAACAGATGGCTGCCCTCGAGCCACTCGATGCGCCCGTGCGCGGCCCGGTGCGTCGCATCGAGGCCGACCTGGCGCACTTCGCGCGAGCGCGTGCCGGCGAGAAAGCCGACCGGCACCGGCGCGCCGTGCGCGAGCCGCGGACCGAGCGTGTGCGGCAGCGTGCGGTAGATCAAGTATTCGACCTGGCGGTCGAACGCGAGCGTGCGCGCGCCGTCGGCGCCGGCCTGCGGAATGCCGTAGTCGATGTAGTCGGACAGCATGCGCTCGTCCCAGCGCGCGAACGCGGGCTTCTCGCGAAAGTGCCGCCACGCTTCGTCGCGGCTCGCCCAGTGCGTGCGCCGCTTGCGCGTCGCGGCCGCCGGCGACAGCCGCTCGTCGAGCCCGGCCCATTGGCTCGCGCGCAGCGCACCGGCGCGCCATCCCGCGATGATCGGCGAATCGATCATCACGACGCCGCGCACCCAGTGCGGTTTCTTCAGCGCGGCCATCAGCGACAGGTAGCCGCCGAGCGAATGGCCGACGAGCCACACCGGGCGCTCGTAGCGGCGGCCGATGTCGTCGAGCAACTGATCGACCAGATGCGGCCAGTCGCGCGTCACCGGATAGCGGCGGTCATGACCGATGCGCTCGATGTAACGCAGCTCGTAATCGTCTGCCAGCTCGGCGAAGATGGTCCGGTACGTCGATGCCGGAAAGCCGTTCGCATGCGAGAAGTGGAGGATGTCCTTCAAATGCCGATGTCTCCTGTGTCGGCACGCGCCGCGCGTCGCACCGTTATCGCGCCCCGTGCCGCGCCGTCGGCGCTGGCGCACCCGACGCGGCCTGTTTTTGCTCGACGCTTCGGTGCGGCGCTCACCGATCCATCCAGTAACGTCGCCGCGCGTCGCGATACCGTTCGAACGTGAAACCCCCGTTCGACGGCGCGACGTCGAACCGCACGGCGCCGTCGCGATCGGTGCGCGGCAGCGGGATTGCGCGCGCCTCGTAGCGGGCAAGGACCGAGCGGTGCGGATGCCCGAAGCGATTGCGATAGCCTACAGGAAATACCGCGACGCGCGGCTCGACCGAATCGAGGAAAGGCTCGACCGACGATGTGCGGCTGCCGTGGTGCGGAACGACGAGGATTTGCGCGGCGAGCGCGTCGCGCGAGCCGGCGACGAGCCGGCGTTCGGCGCGTGCGTCGAGGTCGCCGGTCAAGAGCGCCGACGTGCCGGCCGCGTCGATGCGCAGCACGCATGACTGCTCGTTCGACCGGCCCGATGCGATGCTGGACGGCCACAACATCGTGAACACGACGCCGTCCCAGGTCCACCGCTGGCCGGCCGCGCAGGGCACGCGATCGGTGACGCCGGCCGCCTGCGCATCGCGCCACAGCCGGTGTTGCGGCACGATGCCGGCGAGCAGCTGGCGAACCTCCGTGCCGGCATAGACGGCCGCCGCGCCGCCCGCATGATCGGCGTCCCCATGACTGAGGACGAGCGTATCGACGACGCGGATGCCGCGTGCGCGCAATGCCGGCAAGACGATCCGCGTGCCGGCATGGGTCGACTCGGGCCCCGGCCCCGCATCGAACAGCAGCGTTCGCCGGGCGGTCTCGACCAGCACCGACTCGCCCTGCCCAACGTCGAGCACGGTCAGTCGGAAGCCGCCGGGCGGCGGCGCATCGGGGGCCGGCGCGACGAGCGGCAGCCATGTGATCGGCGCGGCCCAGCGCAGTGGCCAGCCGCGCGGCATCAGCGCCCACGCTGCGCCCATGCACGCGAGCGCGAGCACCGGCCAGTCGGGTATGCGCAGCCAGAACACGCCGGCCGGCCAGTCGGCGAGATGGCGGAGCAGCGTCATCATCGGTCCGAGCGCCGCATGCGCGAGCCGGAACGCGTACGCGTCGAGCGGCGCCGGCAGCGCGACGCCGGCCAGCACGAGCGGCGTCACGACGGAGCTCACCCACGGAATCGCGAATGCGTTGCTGAACGGCCCCGATACCGACATCTGCGCGAACCACGCGGCGGTCAACGGCGCGAGGCCGATCGTCACCGCGTACTGCACGCGGGTCGCGTCCGCGAGCCGCTGCGCTGCACGCTTGCACCATGCGTGAAGCACGCGCCGACGATCCTGCGCAACGCGCTGCTGCGTCGCGTCGCTGCTGCCGTCGCCAGCGCCGTCGTCAGCGCGTTCGATTTCCGGCGTCGCTCGCCAGCCCGCGACGGTCAGCAGGATCGCGGCGACCGCTCCGAACGACAGCCAGAAGCCAGCCGACAGCACGGCCCATGGATCGACCAGCAGCACGCCGCCGAGGGCCGCGCACAACACCGCGGATGTCGGCGCGCTGCGCCCGGCGAGATAGGCTACCGCTGCGGTTGCGATCATCCACCAGGCGCGCTGCGCGGGCACGTTGAAGCCGGCCAGCGCCGCATAGCCGCCGGCGGCCGCGAGCGATGCCAGCGACGCCGCGTAAGGCGCCGGCACCGCCAGCGTAACGGCGCGCCGGCGCCAGCGCAGACGCCGCCACACGAGCGACGCGATCCCGCCCGCGAGCGCGCCGACGAAGCCGACGTGCAGCCCCGAGATCGCGACCAGATGACTCGTGCCGGTATTGCGCAGCACGCGCCAGTCGTCGTCGCCGATCACGGCTTGATCGCCGACCGCGAGCGCGGTAATGATGCCGCGATGGCGCGCTTCGTCGCCGAGCGCATCTCCGATGCGCATGCGCAGCGTGTCGCGCATCCGGTCAATCGACGCAAGCCATCCCGATGCTCGCTCGTCGAGCAAGATTGCGCGCTCGGGCGCGACGACGTAGCCGATCGCGCGAATGCCGGCGGCAAGCCACGCGGCCTCGCTGTCGCGCACACCGGGATTGGCCTCCGCATGCGGCCGCTTCATGCGCGCGACGAGCCGCCAGCGCTGCCCGCCGTGCAACGCGGGCAGCGTGCCGCGCGCTGCGGGCTCACCGTAGCTGCGCCACGACAAGCGGATCAGCGGCGCGAAGCGGGCCAGCGCCGCATCGTTCGACTCGACCGCGAGCAGCAGCCGCGCGCCGGTTTCGTCGATGGCCGGCAAGCCGCGGATCACGCCCGTGACGACGATGTCCCGCCCTTCCCACTCGACGGGCAGCCCATCGCGCAGCCGCCATTCGGCGCGGGCGGCCGCATAGCCGAAGCCGACTGCAGACGCGATGCACGCACAAAGCACCCAACGGAGCGCGACGAGCGGGCGGCTCCGAGCGCACCGCGCCGACCCGACGTACGCCGCCCCGCATACGACCACCATGATCGCCGCGCCGGCCCAGCCGCCCGCCCCCGGCAACGCCGCCTGCCGCTGCAGCACGACGACGCCGAGCGCGAACGCGATCCACCACACGCGCATCGCGCCTCCTTCGTCCATCCGGCGCCGCCGTCATCGGCGCGCGCACCACGTGACGACGATTATGCGGACGAAAGTGCGAGGCGCGGCAGCGCGGCGAGCGCGTTGGCCGTTGTGGATAGGGACAGCGCGTGGGGGTCGAGGCCGCGCAGTTCGGCGAGCACGGCGCCGATGCGCGGCACCTGGTCGGGCGTATTGCGCGACTTGTACGCCCATTCGGGCGCGATGTCGGGCGCGTCGGTCTCGACGACGATCGCATCGAGCGGCAGCTGCGCCGCGAGCCGGCGGATCTGCAACGCGCGCCCGAACGTCACGTTGCCGCCGAAACCGAGATGCAGCCCCTGGGCGAGATACGCATCGGCCTGCTGGAAGCTGCCGTTGAACGCATGCGCGATGCCGCGCCGCACGCCGAAACGGCGCAGCTCGGCCAGCACGCGATCCTGCGACTTGCGCACGTGGCACAGCACCGGCAGATCGAATTCGCGCGCGAGCCTGAGCTGCCCCTGATAGAAGAATTGCTGCCGTTCTTCGTCGAGCCCCGGCACGAAGTAGTCGAGGCCGATCTCGCCGATCGCGACGAAGCGCGGATCGTCGACGCTCGCCTCGATCTCCATGCGCAGCCGGTCGAGATCCGCGTCGCGCGCGTGCGGCGTGAACAGCGGGTGGATGCCGAGCGCATAGACGGCGCCCGGCGTGCGCTGCGCAAGCTCGCGCACGGTCGTGAAATTGTCGCGCCCGACGCTCGGGATCACGATGCGCGACACGCCGGCCGCGCACGCCGCCTGCGCGACGGCGTCGCGATCGGCATCGAATTCGCCGGCATCGAGATGGCAATGCGTATCGATCCACATGGCTAGCTTCCCTCCTCCGTCGCGATGCGTCGCCCGGCCGCGCATGCGGCGCGAGCGTGCGCTCACGCCGGCTGCGCCGGCTCCTCGTGCAGCACGCCGTCGCGCAAGCGCATGATGCGGTCGCAACGCGCGGCGAGCTCCGGATCGTGTGTGACGATCACGAAGCTGGTTTCGAGCGTCTCGGACAATTCGAGCATCAGGTTGAACACCGTGTCGGCCGTCGCGCCGTCGAGGTTGCCGGTCGGTTCGTCGGCGAGTACGCAGGCCGGCTTCGTCACCAGCGCGCGCGCGATCGCGACACGCTGCCGCTCGCCGCCGGACAGCTCGCCCGGCCGATGCTTCGCACGCGGGCCGAGCCCGACGCGCTCGAGCATCGCCTGTGCCTGCGCGCGCGCGTCCTCGGTGGTCATCCGGCGAATGCGCAGCGGCATCGCGACGTTGTCCAGCGCCGTGAACTCCGGCAGCAGATGGTGGAACTGGTAGACGAACCCCAGCGCGCGATTGCGCAGGTCGTTGCGCTCGCGCTCGGCGAGCTGCGTAAACGGCTTGCCGAGCAGCGACACTTCGCCGGCGCTCGGCTCGTCGAGGCCGCCCAGCACGTGCAGCAGCGTGCTCTTGCCGGAGCCCGACGCGCCCACGACCGCGAGCTTCTCGCCGCGCCGCACCGTCAGCTCGGTGTTGTTGAGCACCTGCACGTTGAAGCCGCCCTGCACGAACGCCTTCGTGATCCCGCGCGCCTGAAGCACGTATTCCTGCATACCAGCCGAATCCTGTCTGATGGGTTGTCGTGAATCCGCGAATGCGGTCGCGCGGTCATTCATAGCGCAGCGCCTCCGCCGGCTTCACCTTCGCGCCGCGCCAGCTCGGGTACAGCGTCGCGACGGCCGACAGCACGAACGCGATCAGCCCGATCTTGATCACGTCGCCGGCGACGAGTTCGGACGGCAGCTCGCTGATGAAGTACACCGACGGCGGCAGGAACTGCACGCCGAACAGATGCTCGATCATCGGGATCAGCCACGGAATGCTCCATGCGATCAGGCAGCCGAGCGCGACGCCCGACGCGGTGCCGACGAAGCCGATCGTCACACCCTGCACGACGAAGATCTTCATGATCGAGCTTGGCTGCGCGCCGAGCGTGCGCAGGATCGCGATGTCGGCCTGCTTGTTGGTCACCGTCATCACGAGCGACGACACGAGGTTGAACGCGGCCACCGCGATGATCAGCGTGAGGATGATGAACATCATCCGCTTCTCGATCTGCACGGCCGAGAACCAGGTCTTGTTCTGCTGCGTCCAGTCGCGGATGTAGAGGCTGCCCGACAACGTGTGCGACAGCTCGACCGCGACCTGCGGCGCCTTCTGCATGTCGCTGAGCCGCAGCCGCACGCCGGTCGGCGCGCTCATCCGGAACAGCGCCTCGGCGTCGCGGATGTCGATCATCGCGAGCGTGCTGTCGTATTCGTAATGGCCCGATTCGAACACGCCGACGACCGTGAACTGCTTGAGCCGCGGCATCATCCCGGCCGGCGTGATCGTGCCCTCCGGCGCGACCAGCGTGACCTTGTCACCGACCGTCACGCCGAGATTGCCGGCGAGCGCATCGCCGAGCACGATGCCGAACTGGCCGGGCACCAGCGCGTCGAGGCGGCCGGCCTTCATGTCCTTGCCGATGTCGGACACCTGCGGCTCGAGCGACGGCTCGACGCCGCGTAGCATCACGCCGCTCACCGCGTCCTGGCGCGTGAGCAGCGCCTGCGCGTCGACGTACGGCGCCGCGCCGATCACCGACGGATTGCGCCGCGCCTCCTGCGCCGTGAGTTGCCAGTCCGGCATCGAGCCGGTCGGCGAAAACACCTCGACGTGCGCGAGCACCGACAGCATGCGGTCGCGCACCTCCTTCTGGAAGCCGTTCATCACGGACAGCACGACGATCAGCGCCGCGACGCCAAGCGCGATCCCGAGCATCGATACGAGCGCGATGAAGGAAATGAAGCCGTTGCCGGTCGTGCGTTTGCCGGCGCGCGTATAGCGCCAGCCGATCTGCCATTCGTACGGAAGTTTCAAGCGAATCCTTTCTGCTGGTTACGGCGGGTTCTGCGGGTGACGGCGGGGACGGGCAACGATCCGGCGCGGTGCGCTGCGGCGACGGCCAGCCGGCCGCCGCAAGCGCGACCGCGGCGGCAGCCGCCGCGCGATCGGGCCCGATCGCGCCGGCCCGAACCTCGGTTCGAACCCTGAGCCGGCCCGATCACGCGCGCAGTTTGCCATACAATGCGCAGCATCATGCACGACCGACGCCTCCATTTTCTCGTTCCGTTCGCGCTGCCGTCGGCGGCCGATGCGGCCTCGTCCCTGCACACGCTGGACAGTCCCGCGCTCGAAAAGTTGCTCGCCCGCGCGAGCGTCGTCGAGCGCGTGGCCGGCGAGGACTTCCAGCGCACGCTGCCGCACGAGCGCTGGCTCGCCCGCCGCTTCGGCGCGACCCACGGCAACGCGGCCGACGAGGCGCCGCTCGCCCCGTACATGCTGCTGGCCGACGGCGGCGACCCAGGCGCGCTCGCGTGGGCGTGCGTCGAACCCGTGCACGTCGAAATCGCGCACGATCACCTGGTGCTCGTCGATCCGGCGAGCCTCGCGCTCGACGAAGGCGACGCGGCCGCCCTGCTCGCGGTCGCGCGGCCGCTGATCGAGGAACTCGGCGTGCGGCTCGAAGCGCCGCAGCCGGCGCGCTGGTATCTGTCGAGCGAGCAGCTCGCACGCCTTGCCGGCGCCGCGCCGCTGCGCGCGAGCGGCCGCAACATCGAGATCTGGCTGCCGCACGAGGCGCACACCGGCGAGCGGTCGCGGATGTGGATGAAGCTGCAGAACGAAGTCCAGATGGCGTGGTTCCAGCATCCGGTCAACGAAGCGCGCGAAGCGCGCGGCTTGCCGGCCGTCAATTCGATCTGGTTCCATGCGCAGGGCACGCTCAAGCCGGTCGGCAAGCCGTTCGGGCGCGTGCTGTCGGCATCGCCCGCGGCACTGGGCCTTGCGCGCGCCGCGCAGGCCGAGACCGGCGCCGTGCCGAGCGCCTTCGGCGCGCTGCCCGCCGCGGCCGGTGCGACGCTCGTCGAGCTGCCGTCGCTGTCCGCGCCGTACATCGAACAGGACTGGGCACGCTGGCACGACGCGCTCGCCGTGCTCGAGCGCGACTGGTTCGCACCGTCGCTCGCCGCGCTGCAGAACGGCGAGCTGGCCGGCGTCGAATTCACGCTGTGCGGCGACACGAGCTCCGTCACGCTGCACGCGACGCGCGGCGACCTGCGCAAGTTCTGGCGCCGCCGCGCGCTGGCGTCCCTGTTCGAATGACCGCATCCGTATGACCCGCATCGTTACCCGCCCCGTCGCCCCCGCCGACGCCGCCGCGCTCGCGCGCCACGGCCTGCACCCCGTACTCGCGCGCCTGTACGCGTCGCGCGGCGTGCAGTCGCCGACCGACATCGAGACCGCGCTCGCACGCCTCGTCCCGCCCACCGACCTCAAAGGCTGCGCCGACGCCGCCGCGCTGCTCGCCGACGCGATCGCCGAGCGGCGACGCCTGCTGGTCGTCGCCGACTACGACTGCGACGGCGCGACCGCCTGCGCGGTCGCGGTGCGCGGCCTGCGCATGTTCGGCGCGCAGATCGACTACCTCGTGCCGAACCGCTTCGAATACGGCTACGGGCTCACGCCGGAGATCGTCGAGCTGGCGGCGGCACGCAAGCCGGACCTGCTGATCACCGTCGACAACGGGATCGCGAGCGTCGCCGGCGTCGAAGCCGCGAACGCGCGCGGCATCGACGTGCTGGTGACCGACCACCATCTGCCCGGCGACGCGCTGCCCGCCGCGCGCGCGATCGTCAACCCGAACCAGCCGGGCTGTGCGTTCCCGAGCAAGCACATCGCCGGCGTCGGCGTGATGTTCTACGTGCTGCTCGCGCTGCGCGCGGAGCTGCGCCGGCGCGGCGCGTTCGCGAGCAAGGACGCCGAGCCGCGCCTGGACGGGCTGCTCGATCTGGTCGCGCTCGGCACCGTCGCCGACGTGGTGCGGCTCGACGGCAACAACCGCGTGCTGGTCGCGCAGGGGCTGCACCGGATCCGCAACGGCCGCATGCAGCCGGGCATCGCCGCGCTGTTCCGCGCCGCGGGCCGCGACGCGCGCACCGCGTCGGGCTTCGATCTCGGCTTCGGCGTCGGGCCGCGCCTGAACGCGGCGGGACGGCTCTCCGACATGTCGCTCGGGATCGAATGCCTGATCACCGACGACATCGGCCGCGCATGGGAGCTCGCGCAGCAGCTCGACGCGATGAACCGCGAGCGCCGCGAAATCGAGGCCGGCATGCAGCAGCAGGCGCTCGCCGATCTCGCCGACGTCGATCCCGCCGACGCGTGCACCATCACGCTGTTCAACCCCGCATGGCACCAGGGCGTGATCGGCATCGTCGCCGGGCGGCTCAAGGAAAAATTCCACCGCCCGTCGTTCACGTTCGCGCATGCGGACGAAAGCGGCACGCGCGTGAAGGGCTCGGGACGGTCGATTGCCGGTTTCCATCTGCGCGACGCGCTCGACCTCGTCTCGAAGCGCGAGCCGGACCTGATCGTCGCGTTCGGCGGTCATGCGATGGCCGCGGGCCTCACGCTCGACACCGCCAACGTGCCGCGCTTCGCGGCCGCGTTCGAGGCCGTCGCACGCGAGTGGCTGTCCGACGACGCGCTGGCGCGCGTGATCGAGACCGACGGCGAGCTCGAGGACGCCTATTTCACGCCGCAGTTCGTCGGGCTGCTCGACGAGGCCGTCTGGGGCCAGGGCTTTCCGGCCCCGCTTTTCTCCGGCGAGTTCGACGTCGTGTCGCAATCGCTCGTGAAGGAAAAGCACCTGAAGCTGCAGCTGGCGCGCGGCCGGCAGCGCTTCAACGCGATCTGGTTCAACCACACCGAGCCGCTGCCGGCGAGCGCGCTGATCGCATACCGGCTGGTCGCCGACACGTGGAACGGCGTAACGCGCGTGCAGCTCGTCGTCGAGCACGCGGCCGGCTGAACGGCGGCCGCGCGCCATCCCGCCGGCCGCGCGTGCGGCGCGCGGCAACGGGCCGCCGCACGCATGCAAGCACACTCCGCGTCACCGGGACACCCCGCCGATCGGCTATAATTCCGCTTTTTTACGAAGCAAGAACAGCGAACGATCATGGAAGCGGAACGTCTCAACGCGATCGAAAGCTCCCTGCTCGACCTGCGCAACCGCGCGGGCGAGCTTCGGGGGTATCTTTGACTACGACGCCAAGGCTGCGCGTCTGACCGAAGTCAACAAGGAACTGGAAGACCCGAACGTCTGGAACGATTCGAAGAACGCCCAGGCGCTCGGCCGCGAGAAGAAGCTGCTCGAAGGCGTCGTCACGACGCTGACCGCGCTCGATAGCGACCTGCGCGACGCGCTCGACCTGTTCGAGCTCGCCCGCGAAGAAGGCGACGAAGACACGCTGCTCGCGTCCGAAGACGACGCGAACAAGCTCGCCGCGCGCGTCGGCGACATCGAATTCCGCCGGATGTTCTCGAACCCGGCCGACCCGAACAACTGCTTCATCGACATCCAGGCCGGTGCCGGCGGCACCGAGGCGTGCGACTGGGCGTCGATGCTGCTGCGCCAGTACCTGCGCTACTGCGAGCGCAAGGGCTTCAAGGCCGAAGTGCTCGAAGAATCCGACGGCGACGTCGCCGGCATCAAGAACGCGACGATCAAGGTGTCGGGCGAATACGCGTACGGCTTCCTGCGCACCGAAACCGGCATTCACCGGCTCGTGCGCAAGTCGCCGTTCGACTCGTCGGGCGGCCGCCATACGTCGTTCTCGTCGGTGTTCGTGTATCCCGAAATCGACGACTCGATCGAAGTCGAAGTGAACCCGGCCGACCTGCGCATCGACACCTACCGCGCCTCGGGCGCGGGCGGCCAGCACATCAACAAGACCGACTCCGCGGTGCGGATCACGCACATGCCGACCGGCATCGTCGTGCAGTGCCAGAACGACCGTTCGCAGCACCGCAACCGCGCCGAAGCGATGGCCATGCTGAAGTCGCGCCTGTACGAAGCCGAGATGCGCAAGCGCCAGGCCGAGCAGGACAAGCTCGAATCGAGCAAGACCGACGTGGGCTGGGGCCACCAGATCCGTTCGTACGTGCTCGACCAAAGCCGCGTGAAGGATCTCCGCACGAACGTCGAAATGAGCAACACGAAAGCCGTGCTCGACGGCGATCTCGACGACTTCATCAGCGCGAGCCTCAAACAGGGCGTGTAAGCGCCGCGGCGCGGCCCCTCGGTCGCGCCGCCCTTCCCGTTTGCGTTGCCGCACCCATTCCGAATTCCGACCATCATGACCGAACCGACCCAAACGCAGCCCGCCGTCGCGGCGGACGAAAACCAGATCATTGCCGAGCGCCGCGACAAGCTGCGCGCGTTGCGCGAGCAAGGCGTCGCGTATCCGAACGATTTCCGGCCGACGCATCACGCCGCCGAGCTCCAGTCGACCTACGCCGACTCGGACAAGGCTGCGCTCGAAGCGAACCCGGTCGAGGTGTCGGTCGCCGGCCGCATGATGCTCAAGCGCGTGATGGGCAAGGCGAGCTTCGCGACGGTGCAGGACGGTTCGGGCCAGATCCAGTTCTTCGTGACGCCGAACGACGTCGGCGCGGAAACCTACGACGCGTTCAAGAAGTGGGACCTCGGCGACATCGTCGCCGCGCGCGGCGTGCTGTTCCGCACCAACAAGGGCGAGCTGTCGGTGCAGTGCAAGGAGCTGCGTTTGCTGGCGAAGGCGCTGCGCCCGCTGCCGGACAAGTTCCACGGCCTCGCCGACCAGGAAATGCGCTATCGCCAGCGCTACGTCGACCTGATCGTCACGCCGGAGACGCGCGACACGTTCCGCGCGCGCACCAAGACGATCTCGTCGATCCGCCGCTTCATGGAGAACGCCGACTTCATGGAAGTCGAAACGCCGATGCTGCACCCGATCCCGGGCGGCGCGGCGGCCAAGCCGTTCATCACGCATCACAACGCGCTCGACATGCAGATGTTCCTGCGCATCGCGCCGGAGCTGTATCTGAAGCGGCTGATCGTCGGCGGCTTCGAGCGCGTGTTCGAGATCAACCGTAACTTCCGGAACGAAGGTGTGTCGCCGCGCCACAACCCGGAATTCACGATGATGGAGTTCTACGCCGCGTACACCGACTACCGCTGGCTGATGGACTTCACCGAGCAGCTGATCCGCCAGGCGGCGATCGATGCGCTCGGCACTGCGACGATCCAGTATCAAGGCCGCGAGCTCGATCTCGCGAAGCCGTTCCATCGTCTGACGATCACGCAGGCGATCCAGAAGTACGCGCCGCAGTACACCGACGGCCAGCTGTCGGACGACGCATTCCTGCGCACCGAACTGAAGCGCCTGGGCGTCGACGTGTCGCAGCCGGCCTTCCTGAACGCCGGCATCGGTGCGCTGCAGCTCGCGCTGTTCGAGGAAACCGCCGAATCGCAACTGTGGGAGCCGACCTACATCATCGACTACCCGGTCGAAGTGTCGCCGCTCGCGCGCGCGTCCGATACGGTGCCGGGCATCACCGAGCGCTTCGAGCTGTTCATGACGGGCCGCGAGATCGCAAACGGCTTCTCGGAGCTGAACGATCCGGAAGATCAGGCTGCACGCTTCAAGAAGCAGGTCGAGCAAAAGGACGCGGGCGACGAGGAAGCAATGTTCTTCGACGCCGACTACATCCGCGCGCTCGAACACGGGATGCCGCCGACCGGCGGTTGCGGGATCGGCATCGACCGTCTCGTGATGCTGCTGACCGACAGCCCGACGATCCGCGACGTGCTGCTGTTCCCCCATCTGCGCCGCGAAGACTGACCGGCCGCGCCGCGTGTGCGCCCGCACGCCGCGCGGTGCCCACGCGGCGGCTTTGTAACCGCGCGTAAATCCCGCCTGCCGGCGCTCGCCGGCATTCGCTCCCTCCCCGTTTTATTTCCTCGCCGCGACGGCTTGCCTCGGGTTTTCCCGAGATCGGCCGCCAATGCGCTGCTTCAATTGGTTACACCTTGATACGGTGCGCGCAGCGCGCGTCGACGACACTCCTGTTGCGTCACCACGCATGACCACGGGACCGGAACGCGGCATCGCACGCCACGTCCGATCGCTCCCGAGCGTGGGATCCGGCCGCCGCGCTATTGCCGGCCGAATCGACACCGGAGAAGAAAATGGACAACCAGAATCAGACCACGCCGCAAAAGCAACGCCTGCACCCGCTGATCGCGACCGCCGCAGGCGCCGTCATCGTCGCCAGCCTGGCGGCCACCGCCGCCATCACGGGCATCTTCCCGAAGGCCAGCAGCAACAACGAGCAGAACGGCCAGACCCAGGCCGCGCTGATCGCGTCGCAGCCGGCCGTCGACACGGCCGCTGCGGCCAGCGCCGCGCGTGCCGCGCAAGCCGAGCAGGAAGCGGCGCAGCAGAAGGCCGAGCAGCAAAAGGCCATCGCGCAGGCCGAGCCGAAGCCGGCTCCGCGCCCGGCGGCCACGCACCACCGCCGTGCCCCGGCGCCGCAGCCGCCGCAATATGCGCAGCAGTCGGGCGCGCCCGCGCAGCCGGCCTATTGCCAGAGCTGCGGCACGATCGTCGCGATCACGCAAACGCGTACGCCGGGCCAGAGCTCGGGGATCGGCGCGGTCGGCGGCGCAGCGGCCGGCGGCCTGCTCGGCAACCAGTTCGGCCGCGGCAACGGCCGCACCGCGATGACCATCATCGGCGCGCTCGGCGGCGGCCTGGCCGGCAACCAGGTCGAGAAGCAGGTGCGCGCGGAAACCGACTATCAGGTCGAGGTCCAGATGGAAAGCGGCGCGACCCGCACGTTCACGTACCACAACCCGCCGCCGTTCGGCCAGGGCCAGCGCGTGCGGATCGAGAACGGTACGCTGGTGGGCGCGTAACGTCGGCACGTAACGCGGCACGGTCACTCGCACCGTCGCACTGAAACGAAAAAAGGCTCGTGAATCCTCACGAGCCTTTTTGCATGGGCGGGCTACGGTGTAACGACTCAGTCTTCGTCGTCGAAGTCGGATTCGTCGATCCAGTGCGCCTGGATCGCTTCGAGAATCTTCTCGCCGGAGTGTGCCGGGTCGTCCGAGAAGCCGTCGAGCTCGATCACCCATTGGCGCAACTCGACGAAGTTGATCCGCTGCGGATCGACGTCCGGATGCTTGTCTGCCAGCGCGATTGCGATTTCGCGCGAATCGGTCCATTTCATCGCCTGCCCTCCCGTATGCGCTGCCGCGGCGACGCGTCAGTGATTTTCCTTCGCGTGGTTGATCGAGTACTTCGGAATCTCGACCACCAGATCCGAATCTTCCGTCACGATCGCCTGGCACGACAGACGCGACGTCGGCTCGAGGCCCCAGGCCTTGTCGAGCAGGTCGTCCTCGTCCTCGTCGGACGGCTCGAGCGCGTTGAAGCCCTCGCGGATCACCACGTGACAGGTCGTGCATGCGCACGACTTCTCGCATGCATGCTCGATCTCGATCCCGTTGTCGAGCAGGTTGTCGCAAATACTCTTGCCGGGCGTCGCGTCGATCACCGCGCCGTCCGGGCACAGTTCGACGTGAGGCAGCACCACCAGTTGAGGCATGTCGGTTCCGTCAGTCAAGGTGCGGCGGCTCGCGCCGCACGGTTCAATATCGCACCGGCCGTCGCCGGGCCGGTGCGGTTCGTTCAGATCTCGTCGAGCCGCCGGCCGGACAGCGCACGCTTGATGCTCTTGTCCATGCGGCGCGCCGCGAATTCGTCGGTGCCGTCGGCGAGCGCCTTGGTCGCGGTTTCGATCGCGTGGGCGTCGTCGCCCGCGGCGATCGTGCGCAGCGCCGCGACGAGCGCGTCGACCTGCTCGCGCTCGTCCGCGTCGAGCAATTCGCCGTCGGCCGCGAGCGCCGCCTGCGTCGCCTCGATCATCCGCTCGGCCTCGACCTGCGCTTCGCGCAGCGCGCGCGCGCGCATGTCGATCTCGGCGGTCTTGAAGCTGTCCTCGAGCATCTTGGCGATATCGTCGTCGGCGAGGCCGTACGACGGCTTCACGACGACCGACGCCTCGACGCCCGACAGCTGTTCGCGCGCGAACACCGACAGCAGGCCGTCCGCGTCGACCTGATAGGTCACGCGGATGCGCGCCGCACCGGCCGTCATCGGCGGGATGCCGCGCAGCTCGAAACGCGCGAGCGACCGGCAGTCGGCGACGAGTTCGCGCTCGCCCTGCACGACGTGGATCGCCATCGCGGTCTGGCCGTCCTTGAAGGTCGTGAATTCCTGCGCGCGCGCGATCGGAATCGTCGAATTGCGCGGAATGATCTTCTCGACGAGGCCGCCCATCGTCTCGACGCCGAGCGACAGCGGGATCACGTCGAGCAGCAGCCAGTCGTCGCCGTTGCCTCGATTGCCGGCCAGCAGATCGGCCTGAATCGCCGCGCCGAGCGCGACGACCTGATCGGGATCGAGGTTGACGAGCGGCGGCTGGCCGAAAAACTGCTCCACGGCCGCGCGGATCACCGGCATGCGCGTCGCGCCGCCGACCAGCACGACGCCCTTGATGTCGGCCGGGCTCACCTGCGCGTCGCGCAGCGCCTTGCGGGTCGGCGTCAGCGTGCGCTGCACCAGCGGCTCGACCAGCGCGGCGAACGTGTCGTGCGAAATCGTCTGCACGAGATGCGCGCCGCTCGACAGCGTCACATCGAGCGACGCGTGCGGCGCCGACGACAACGCCTCCTTCACCACCCGCACGCGATCGAGCAGCAGCCGCACGTCCTCGGGCGCGAGCGTGTGCGCGTCGATGCCGGCCTGCGCGAGCACGTGGCCGAACAGCGCGTGATCGAAATCGTCGCCGCCGAGCGCGGAATCGCCGCCCGCGGCGAGCACTTCGAACACGCCCTTGGTCAGCTTCAGGATCGACAGGTCGAACGTGCCGCCGCCCAGGTCGTACACCGCATAGAGGCCTTCCGACCCATTGTCGAGGCCGTAGGCGATCGCGGCCGCGGTCGGTTCGTTCAGCAGGCGCAGCACGTTCAGGCCGGCGAGACGCGCGGCGTCCTTGGTCGCCTGGCGCTGCGCGTCGTCGAAATACGCGGGCACCGTGATGACCGCGCCGACCAGCTCGTCGCCGAGCGTGTCCTCGGCCCGGTAGCGCAGCGTCGCGAGAATCTCGGCCGACACTTCGACCGGGCTCTTCACGCCGTCGATCGTGCGGATCTGCACCATCCCCGGTGCGTCGACGAATTCATACGGCGCGTTCGCCCCGCCTTCGACCTCGGCCTTGCCGCGGCCCATGAAGCGCTTGACCGACACGATCGTGTTGCGCGGATCGGTCGCGGCCTGCTCCTTCGCTTCGTAGCCGATGCGGCGGCCGCCCTTCTCCAGGTAGCGCACCACCGACGGCAGCAGGACGCGGCCCGCTTCGTCCGGCAGCACTTCGGGCACGCTGTTGCGCACGGCGGCGACGAGCGAATTCGTCGTGCCGAGATCGATGCCGACGGCAAGCCGCCGCTGGTGCGGCGCCGGCGCCATGCCCGGTTCGGAAATTTGCAGTAAAGCCATCTTGGTTCGTTCGGGCGCTCGGCCCGTTTGCTGCGCGTGCCGCGAGGCACGCGGTTAAGTTTCGAGACGCTCGATCTGCGCGCCGACTTCCGACGCGACCCGTTCGATGAACATCAACTGGCGTACGGCCTCGGCGGCAGCCTGGTCGGCGCCGCTGTCGAGCAGCGTGCCGAGGCGCTCGATGCGCACGCGCTTTTCGTCGCGCAGCTCGGCGAGCAGCGCGTCGAGCGCGTCGACGTTGCGCGCGGCCGCGGCATCCTCGATGCCTTCGCGCCATTCCATCTGCTGCATCAGGAACGCGGGCTCCATCGCGGTGTTGTTTTCCGCGCCGATGTCGACGCCGCGCAGCGACAGCAGATAGCTCGCGCGCTGCAGCGGATCGCGCAGCGTGCGGTACGCCTCGTTCGCACGGGTCGCCCATTGCATCGCGATGCGCTTTTGCGCGTCGCCCGCCGCTGCAAAGCGGTCCGGATGCACCTGCGTCTGCACCGTGCGATACGCGTCGTCGAGCGCCGCGTCGTCGAGCGCGAATTGCGCCGGCAGGTGAAACAGGTCGAAGTGGCTGTCTTTCAGCGAAACCATCGTCGCGTTCAATTCCGGTTCGTTGCGCGGCGAACGCCGCACATTAAAAAGGCGGCTCGTGCCGCCTCTTGCCCGCATTGCGCGGAAACCCGCATCGTCACACGCGGAACGATTCGCCGCACCCGCACTCGTCCTTCACGTTCGGGTTGTTGAACTTGAACCCTTCGTTCAGACCTTCGCGCGCGAAGTCGAGCTCGGTGCCGTCGATGTACGCGAGGCTCTTCGGATCGACGACGACCTTCACGCCATGGCTCTCGAACACCTGATCCTCGGGGGCCAGCTCGTCGACATACTCGAGCTTGTACGCGAGCCCCGAGCACCCGGTCGTGCGAACGCCAAGCCGCAGGCCAACACCCTTGCCGCGCCGGACGAGGTATTTCTGGACGTGCTGTGCTGCTTTTTCGGTCAGTGTAATTGCCATGATGTCCTTGCCGCGGTGCGCGGCCAGCGCGCACCCGGTTCCTTCACAAGCCGCTCGTTGCCGCTCAGGCTGCTGCCTGATCGCCTTCCTTGGTGTCGTGGCGCTTCTTGTAGTCGGCCACGGCTGCCTTGATCGCGTCTTCCGCGAGGATCGAGCAGTGAATCTTCACCGGCGGCAGCGCCAGTTCTTCGGCGATCTGCGTGTTCTTGATCGAGAGCGCCTCGTCGAGCGTCTTGCCCTTCACCCATTCGGTCACGAGCGAGCTCGATGCGATGGCCGAACCGCAGCCGTAGGTCTTGAACTTCGCGTCTTCGATCACGCCGTCCGCGCCGACGCGGATCTGCAGCTTCATCACGTCGCCGCAGGCGGGCGCGCCGACCATGCCGGTGCCGACCGCGTCGTCGTCTTTCGCGAACGAACCGACGTTACGCGGGTTTTCGTAGTGATCCAGAACCTTGTTGCTGTATGACATGACTCAGACTCCTTGACTCGTTACGTCTGCGTGCGTAAATCCGCGCGCGAATGTATGCAATGCGGTGTTCAGTGTGCAGCCCATTCGATCGTCGACAGATCGATGCCTTCCTGGTGCATTTCCCAGAGCGGCGACAGCTCGCGCAGCTTCGCGATCTTGCTGTTCAGCAGATCGATCACGAAGTCGACTTCCTCTTCCGTCGTGAAGCGGCCGACCGTGAAGCGGATCGAGCTGTGCGCGAGTTCGTCGTTGCGGCCGAGCGCACGCAGCACGTACGACGGCTCGAGCGACGCCGACGTGCACGCCGAGCCCGACGACACCGCGACGTCCTTGATCGCCATGATCAGCGACTCGCCTTCGACGAAGTTGAAGCTGATGTTCAGGTTGTGCGGCACACGGTGCTCCATGTCGCCGTTCACGTAGGTTTCCTCGATCTGCGACAGGCCGCGCAGCAGCTTGTCGCGCAGCATCCGGATGCGCTCGTTCTCGGTCGCCATTTCTTCGCGCGCGATGCGGAACGCTTCGCCCATGCCGACGATCTGGTGCGTCGCCAGCGTGCCCGAACGCATGCCGCGCTCGTGGCCGCCGCCGTGCATCTGCGCTTCGATGCGCACGCGCGGCTTGCGGCGCACGTACAGCGCACCGATGCCCTTCGGGCCGTAGGTCTTGTGCGCCGAGAACGACATCAGGTCGACCTTCAGCTTCGCGAGGTCGATCTCGACCTTGCCGGTCGACTGCGCGGCGTCGACGTGGAACACGATGCCCTTCTCGCGGCAGATCTCACCGATCGTCGCGATGTCCTGGATCACGCCGATCTCGTTGTTCACGTGCATCACCGACACGAGGATCGTGTCCGGGCGCAGCGCGGCCTTGAACACGTCGAGGTCGAGCAGCCCGTCTTCCTTCACGTCGAGATAGGTGACGTCGAAGCCCTCGCGCTCGAGTTCGCGGCAGGTGTCGAGCACGGCCTTGTGCTCGGTCTTCACCGTGATGATGTGCTTGCCCTTGCCCTTGTAGAAGTGCGCGGCGCCCTTGATCGCGAGGTTGTCCGACTCCGTGGCGCCCGACGTCCAGATGATCTCGCGCGGGTCCGCATTCACGAGCGCAGCCACCTGCTCGCGCGCTTCCTCGACCGCGTGCTCCGCGTCCCAGCCGTAGGCGTGGCTGCGCGACGCCGGGTTGCCGAACCGCTCGCGCAGGTACGGCACCATCTTGTCGACCACGCGCGGATCGACCGGCGTCGTCGCGCTGTAATCCATGTAGATGGGCAGGTGGAGGGTCTGTTGGGTCATCTGTCGCTCCGGGGATTCTGTGCAGGGACTATGTGCGTTATGGGTGTGCGGGGTGCGCGGTGGTGTACGACGCTCACGAACTCGCGATGTTGAACACCGAATTCGGGCCGAGGGGCATCGTGCGAACCGGCTCGGCCGGCGCGGCGGCCGGCTCGGGCGTACGCCGGTCGCGCAGCACGGCCGGCGCGCCCTCGCGGGCGCGCTGCTGATCGACAAGATCCTGCAGCGAAACCGAATCGAGGTACTCGACCATCTTCTGGTTCAGCGTCGACCACAGCTCGTGCGTCATGCAATGACCGTCGGGCTGCTTCGAGCCGTCGCACGCGCCCTTGCCGCCGCATTGCGTCGCGTCGAGCGGTTCGTCGACCGCGATGATGATGTCGGCGACGGTGACGTCCTGCGCGCGGCGCGCGAGGTTGTAGCCGCCGCCCGGGCCGCGCACGGATTCGACGATTTCATGCCTGCGCAGCTTGCCGAACAACTGTTCGAGATACGAGAGCGAAATCCGCTGGCGCTGGCTGATGCCTGCAAGCGTCACCGGGCCCTGCTCCTGGCGCAGTGCCAAGTCAATCATCGCCGTGACGGCGAAACGGCCTTTGGTGGTGAGTCTCATGGTGTCTAGGGGACTGCAATCTTGACGATTTTGGTCAAGTATAAATATTTGACGTTTTTAGTCAAGTATCCATGTCTTCGAAAGGGTATTCGCAGAACGCTGAATACAGGCCGCGCTTCAGCGTGCGACGTCGCGACGCAGCGTGTCGAGCAGGCCCGCGCAGGCGTGTTCGACCTGATCGAGCACCTGTTCGAAGCCGTGTGCGCCGCCGAAGTAAGGATCGGCCACTTCGGTGACGGTCGCGCCCGGCGCGAATTCCATCAGTAGCCGCACCTTGTCGCGATGCCGGGGCGGGCAGCGCCGGCGCAGTTCCGCGAGATTGGCTTCGTCCATCGCGAGCAGCAGGTCGAACGCTTCGAAGTCGGCCGCGCTCACCTGCCGCGCGCGCAACGTCGAAAGATCGTAGCCGCGCGTGCGGGCGGCCGCCTGTGCGCGCGTGTCGGGCGGCTCGCCGACGTGCCAGTCGCCGGTGCCGGCCGAATCGACCGCGATCCGATCAGCCAGCCCGGCCGCGTCGATCTGATGACGCATCACGCCTTCCGCGGTGGGCGAACGGCAGATATTGCCCAGACAAACGAAACAGATCGCAACGCGGGTCATCGCACTATCGGAAAGCCGCGGCAAGCCGCGTCGGAGAGGAACGCGCCATTATACAAAGGCGCACGAAATCGCGCCGCGGCGCAAAGCGCCGGCCGCCTGTCCTACAGCGCCTTCGGCGCGGCGAGCATCGCGTCGCCGGACGCGCCCGAGATCGGCTTCGCGGCGTCGTCGACCAGGCCGAACGACACGGCGCGCGCGAGTTCCGCCGACGCCTGATGCACGGCGAGCGGGCCCCGCGACGGTTCGTCGCTCATTGCGTGCAGATAGGCGGCCGCGGCGAGCGGAACGACGATTGCCAGCGGCCAGTACATCGATATTGTCTTTCTCATGATGCGGCTCCTTGACCTGATGTCCCGAAACCCGGTTTCGGTGACGATAAGCAAGATTCTATAGACCGCATCTATCAAGATAAATATGCGAATAGCGAACGCACTGTTGTCGCTCGATGAACAGTCCTCAGCCGAGATGGCTTTGCGACGCGGCGTACAGTTCGCGGAACGTGCGGCCGGTCGGCGTCGGCATGTCGCGGGTGTCCATCCAGCCGCCCATCATCGGCAGGCGGCGCAGCGTCCCGCCGCTGCCGCCCAGGCGCTCGAGGATGCGCACCGCGAGCTTGGTCGTCAGCGCGTACAACATCGGGCGCCGCGCGAAGAAGCCCCACGCGGCGAGCCCCGCGCGCTCGCGCCACGGCCGCAGATGGCGCTCCACCTGCTTCTCGCGCAACGTGCGCAGCAGGTGCGACAGCGGGATGCCGGCCGGGCACACGCTGTCGCATTCGCCGCACAGCGTCGCGGCCTGCGGCAGGTCGAGCGCGCGATCGATGCCGACGTAGCTCGGCGTCAGCACCGAGCCCATCGGGCCCGGATAGACCCAGCCGTACGCGTGGCCGCCGACCTTCTGGTAGACCGGACAGTGGTTCATGCACGCGCCGCAGCGGATGCAGCGCAGCATCTCCTGGAATTCGCCGCCGATCAGCCCCGTGCGGCCGCCGTCGACGAGCACCACGTAGTTGTGCTCGGGGCCGTCCTCGTCGCCGGGGCCGCGCGGGCCGGTGAGCAGCGAGAAATAGTTCGAGGTCTTCTGCCCGGTGGCCGAACGCGGCAGCAGGCGCATCGCGGTCGCGAGATCCTCGAGCGTCGGGAGCACCTTCTCGATGCCGGTCACCGCGACGTGTACGCGCGGCATCACCGTACACATCCCTTCGTTGCCTTCGTTCGTGACGACCGCGACCGAACCCGTCTCGGCGATCACGAAGTTGCCGCCCGTCACGCCCATGTCGGCCGACATGAAGTGCGGGCGCAGCACGTCGCGCGCCTCGCGCGTCATGTCGGTGATCTCGGTCAGCCGCTCGCGGTGATGCGTGCGCGCGAACAGGTCGGCGATCTCGTCCTTGTCCTTGTGCACGACGGGCGCGATGATATGGCTCGGCGGCTCGTTGTCGTTGATCTGCAGGATGTATTCGCCGAGATCCGTCTCGATCGACTGCACGCCCATCTCGGCGAGCACCGCGTTCAGACGCATCTCCTCGGACACCATCGACTTCGTCTTGATGACCTTTTTGACGTCGTGCCGGCGCGCGATGTCGGCGACGAGCCGCGCGGCGTCCGTGGTCGTTTCGGCGTACAGCACCGTCGTGCCGCGCCGCGTCGCCTCGCGCTCGAACGCCTCGAGCCACACGTCGAGATTCTCGAGCGCACGGTTGCGGCGCGCCTTCAGCGCGGCGCGCGTGGCCGGGAAGTCGATCGCGGTCATCGCGTCGGCGCGCGCCGACACGAATTTCGTCGACAGCTTCTTCAGGTTCTGCTGCAGACGCTGGTCGGCGAGTTTCTGGCCGGCGCGCGCCTTGAAATGCATCGATTGGACTTGCATCGCGGGATCGGGAAAAAGTGAGCGGAACCGGGCGTCAGACGTCGCCCGCCAGCACTTGCGCGATGTGCAGCACGCGCGTGTCGCGGTCGCCGGTGCGGCGCAACCGCCCTTCGATGTTCAGCATGCAGCCGAGATCGCCGAGCACGACCGCGCCGGCGCCGGACGCGCGCACGTTCGCGCATTTTTCGTCCGCGATGGCCGCCGAAATGTCGCCGTACTTGACCGAGAACGTGCCGCCGAATCCGCAGCAGTGCTCGCAGTCCTTCATCTCGTTGATCGCCACGCCGCGCTGCGCGAGCAGCGCGCGCGGCTGCGCCTTGACGCCGAGCTCGCGCAGGCCGGAGCACGAGTCGTGATAGGTGACGGGGCCGGTGAATTCGCCGGGCGCGAGCGTGACCTTCGCGACGTTCGCGAGAAAATCGGTGAGTTCGTAGACCTTCTGCTGGAGTCGCCCGTAGCGCGCCATCAGTTCGGGATCGTCGCGGAACAGGTCGCCGTAATGCGCGCGGATCATTCCGCCGCACGAACCCGACGGCGCGACCACGTAATCGAACTGCTCGAACTCGCGCAGCGTCTTCTCCGCGAGGTCGCGCGCGAGCGCGCGGTCGCCGGAGTTGTACGCCGGCTGCCCGCAGCAGGTTTGCGCAGGCGGCACGAACACCTCGTAGCCGGCTTCGCGAATCAGTTTCAGCGCCGAAAAACCGATTTCCGGACGCATCAGATCGACCAGACAGGTCACGAACAAACCGACTCGCATACGTGCTCCTTCGAGAAAACGGGTCTCATTATCCGCCGTTTGGCCGGCAAGACCAACGCCGGCGCGCACGCCGTAACCGGCCCGCCGGAAACGAGGGGTTCCTCGAACGGCGTTCGCTTTTTTCACGATACGAGATACAATCGACGCAACCCGCTTGATGCGTCAACCGATTCTCCGCCGATTTTTCCGCCGATATGACCCAACCCACCCCGGATTCCAAAACCTCGATCCAGGTGATCGAACGGATGATGCGGCTGCTGGACGCGCTCGCCGCGCACAGCGACCCCGTCAGTCTGAAGGAACTCGCGCAACGCACGGAACTGCATCCGTCGACCGCGCACCGCATTCTCAACGACATGGTGACCTGCCGCCTCGTCGACCGCTCCGACCCCGGCACCTACCGGCTCGGCATGCGGCTGCTCGAGCTCGGCAACCTGGTGAAGGCGCGGCTGTCGGTACGCGACGCCGCGCTGATGCCGATGCGCGAGCTGCATCGCCTCACCGGCCAGACGGTGAACCTGTCGGTGCGCCAAGGCGACGAAATCGTCTACATCGAGCGCGCCTACTCGGAGCGCTCGGGGATGCAGGTGGTCCGCGCGATCGGCGGCCGCGCGCCGCTGCACCTGACGTCGGTCGGCAAGCTGTTTCTCGCCGCCGACGAAACCGCGCGCGTGCGCGCCTATGCGACGCGCACCGGGCTGTCCGGCCACACGCAGAACAGCATTACCGACATCGCGAAGCTCGAGCGCGAGCTGGCCATCGTGCGCCAGCAATCGTGCGCGCGCGACAACGAGGAGCTGGAGCTCGGCGTGCGCTGTATCGCCGCGGGCATCTACGACGACTCGGGCAAGCTGGTGGCCGGCCTGTCGCTGTCGGCCCCGGCCGATCGCCTGCAGGACGCGTGGCTCGGCCAGTTGAGCCGCACCGCGCTGACGATCTCCGAGGCGCTCGGCTACCGCCCGGCGCCCGCGAAAGAGACGGAAGGACTGCAGCGGCAGGCGTAATCCGCGCCGCGCCGACGGCTGCAACGAAAAAGCCCCGCGATTGCATCGCGGGGCTTTTTCGTTGTTGGGACATCGGTGCGGCGGGCCGGCCGCCGCAGCGCGATCAGGTGCCGCCGTTCGGCGTATTGGCTGCCGTGAGCCGCTCGCCGCCGCCGGCGTCGAGCCAGTTGCGCAGGCGCGACGCGTCGGCAAAGCGCGAATACTTGCCGAACGAATCGAGCAGCACCATCACCATCGGGCGGCCGTGGATCGTCGCCTGCATCACCAGACACTCGCCGGCTTCGTTGATGAAGCCCGTCTTCTGCAGGCCGATGTCCCACGAGCCATTGCCGCGAATCAGCGCGTTCGTGCTGTTGTAGACCAGCGTGCGCTTGCCCGTGTTCACGTCGTACGTACGGTCGGTCGAGAACTGGCGGATCAGCGGATACTGGTACGCGGCGTTGACCATCTTGACGAGGTCGCGTGCGCTCGACACGTTCGAACTCGACAGGCCCGTCGAATTCTCGAAGTGCGTGTCGTTCATGCCGAGCGACTTCGCCTTCGCGTTCATCGCCGCGATGAACGCCGGGCGGCCGCCCGGGTAATAGCGCGACAGCGCCGCGGCGGCACGGTTCTCCGATGCCATCAACGCGATGTGCAGCATGTCCTCGCGCGACAGGACCGAGCCGACCGACAGGCGCGAGCCCGTGCCCTTCTCGTAGTCGCGGTCTTCGTCGGTGACCTCGATCTGGTCGGTCATCGGCGCCTTCGAGTCGAGCACGACCATCGCAGTCATCAGCTTCGAGATCGACGCGATCGGCACGACGGCGTGCGAATTCTTGTCGAACAGCGGCTCGCCGGTGTTCTGGTCGACGACGTACGCGACGCTCGAGCGCAGCGCGAGCGCGTCGGGCGTGTCGTGCAGGCCGAATGCCTGGCCGACCGTCGGACGGCGCGGCTGGAACGCGACCTTGCGCACCGCGCCGTGATGGCCGCGCACGTTGGCCGCGAGCGTCGCCCGCTTGCGCGTGGCGCGCGGCGCTTCGGCCGACGCGACGTTCGCGGATTTGGCGGAGGCGGCCTTCACCGTCTTCTTCTTCGCGGACGAAGCGGAAGCGGCTTTCTTGGCGGCCTGGTGGGTCTTCGCAGTGGCGGCGACGGCGTCAGCGGGCGCGACGGTCGCGGCAGTCGCGAGCAACGCGACGGCGACCGACACAGCCGTGCCGAGCGTCATGCTCTGCAACAATCTGCGCGGTGAAAACGATTCGGCTTTCATTGGGGTCTGGACAAAGCGGGCGGGAGGTTTCCGCAAGTGTAGTTAAAGCTGAAAAAAAGAGCAATATTAGGCACTTACCGATCGTCTTTAAACCGGAATGTAAGGGTCGACCATGATGCGTCGATCGATCCTCCCGCCCCCATCGAAAAATTTCATGGGCCGCGCTGCCCGACAGTACCCGCCTCCCGATAACCACACGGTTAATTGAGATAACGTCACTTTGGCGACAAATTAAAGCGGGGAAAGTACGGATCCGGCGCTCGGCGGGCCAATGGCATCGGTTTCAACCACGGCGGCGGCACGTCGCCATGGTACGCATCGAAACGACGCGCTTTTCGACCGGAACAGAAGCATAACGTTCCAGGTGCCTGTCAGGTTTACCTGTGCTTGCCGATGGTGCACTGCGCGCTGCCGGGGCAGGCCGCGCAACATGTGGGATTGCGACTGAAATCGGTTCCGGACGGGCGAGTTAACTCGTTGTTTTATAGATAATTTGTCCCCATTGTGCAATGCACAAAAAGTGCTTGACAAGACTTTTCTGTGCCCTAAAATAGGACTCATTGTTGCGTTGCACAAAGCACGTCAACACGAAGTTCCCCGTCGTAGTGCCCTTTATCCCTGCGATCGACGCGATCGCTTTTCAGGAGCTTGACATGTCCTTGCTGACCCCCGAGCAAATCGCCGCCGCACAGAAAGCCAATCTCGAAAGCCTGTTCGGTCTGACGACCAAGGCGTTCGAAGGCGTCGAAAAGCTGATCGAACTGAACCTGCAGGTCGTGAAGTCGACGCTGACGGAAAGCCAGGAAAACGCACAGCGCCTGCTGTCGGTTAAGGACGCGCAGGAGCTGATCGCGCTGCAGGCAAGCCTGTCGCAGCCGGTTGCCGAGAAGGTGCTGTCGTACAGCCGTCACCTGTATGAAATCGCGTCGGCTACGCAAGCCGAGTTCGCGAAGGTTGCCGAAGCGCAATTCGACGAGCAGAACAAGAAGGTCCAGGCGCTCGTCGACAACGTCGCGAAGAACGCGCCGGCCGGTTCGGAAACCGCGGTTGCCGCGCTGAAGTCGGCGCTGAACGCAGCGAACACCACGTACGAAACGGTCCAGAAGGCTGCGAAGCAAGCCGTCGAGATCGCCGAGACGAACTTCAACGCCGCTGCTGCAGTCGCGACGAAGGCTGCGACCGCCGCCGCATCGCGCCGTTCGAGCAAGCCGGCCGCGTAAGCGTCAGCTGCTCCGGGAAAGGCCGCGCAGTGCGCGGCCTATTTCATATTCGGCAGCGGATTCGCGCGTGTGCCCGCGTTCGGCGTTGGCGTGACGCTGCGCCCGCACGAGACAGAACAAAACAAAACGCCGCCGCCCGGTACGACCGGACGGCGGCGTTTTTTCGCGACCGGCGCGAGGCCGGTCGTTAAGGCTGCGTCACTTCTTGCGTTGCGGCGGCAAATCCGTGCAGACGCCTTCATACAATTCGGCGGCCATGCCGACCGATTCGCCGAGCGTCGGGTGCGGGTGAATCGTCTTGCCGATGTCTTCCGCGTCCGCGCCCATTTCGACTGCGAGACACACTTCGCTGATCAGGTCGCCCGCGTTCAGGCCGACGATGCCGCCGCCGATCACGCGATGAGTTTCCTCGTCGAAGATCAGCTTCGTGAAGCCTTCGTCGCGGCCGTTCGGATCGCGCGGCCCGACGCGGCCCACGGGAACACCGCCTTGCCGTACTTGATGCCTTCGGCCTTGCACTGATCTTCCGTCTTGCCGGCCCATGCCACTTCCGGATCGGTGTATGCCACCGACGGAATCTGCAGCGCGTCGAAGTACGCCTTTTCGCCGTGCGCGGCTTCGGCTGCGACGTGGCCTTCATGCACGGCCTTGTGCGCGAGCATCGGCTGCCCGACGATATCGCCGATCGCGAAGATGTGCGGCACGTTCGTGCGCATCTGCTTGTCGACGTCGATGAAGCCGCGCTCGGTGACCGCGACGCCCGCCTTGTCCGCGCCGATCTTCTTGCCGTTCGGGCTGCGGCCCACTGCGACGAGCACGAGGTCGTAGCGCTGCGCTTCCGCGGGCGCCTTCTCGCCTTCGAACTTCACGTAGATGCCGTCTTCCTTCGCTTCCGCGCCCACCGTCTTGGTCTTCAGCATCACGTTGCCGAAGCGCTTCGCGTTGAACTTTTCCCAGACCTTCACGAGATCGCGGTCGGCGCCCATCATCAGGCCGTCCATCATTTCGACGACGTCGATCTCGGCGCCGAGCGTCGAGTACACCGTCGCCATTTCGAGGCCGATGATGCCGCCGCCGATCACGAGCATCCGCTTCGGCAGCTGGCGCAGCTCGAGTGCACCGGTCGAATCGACGACGCGCGGGTCTTCCGGCATGAAGGGCAGCTTCACCGCCTGCGAGCCGGCGGCGATGATGGCCTGCTTGAACTTGACGATCTTCTTGCCGTTGTCGCCCTGCACTTCCATGTGGAACGGGTCGACGAATGCGCCGATGCCGGTCACGACTTCGACCTTGCGCGCCTTCGCCATGCCGGCGAGGCCGGTGGTCAGTTTCTTGACGACGCCGCCCTTGAAGTCGCGCAGCTTGTCGAGGTCGACCTGGGGCTTGCCGAACGTGATGCCGTGCGACGCGAGCGCTGCGGCTTCCTCGACGACGAGCGCCGTGTGCAGCAGTGCTTTCGACGGGATGCAGCCGACGTTCAGGCATACGCCGCCGAGTGTCGAATAGCGTTCGACGAGCACCGTCTTCATGCCGAGGTCGGCGGCGCGGAACGCGGCCGAGTAGCCGCCGGGGCCGGCGCCGAGCACGAGCATGTCGCACTCGATGTCGACTGAGCCGCCGTAGCTGCCGGCTTGCGGCGCGGGTGCCGAGGCGGCTGCGGCCTGTGCCGGAGCCGCTGCCGGTGCCGCGGCCGCGACGGGCTTGGCAGGCTCTGGTGCTTTTGCCGGTGCGGGTGCGGCTGCCCCTGCGGACGCTTCGACGAGAGCGATCACGGTGCCTTGCGAGACTTTGTCGCCGGCTTTGACTTTGATTTCCTTGACGGTGCCGGCGATGTCGCTGGGCACTTCCATGGATGCCTTATCGGATTCGAGCGTGAGGAGCGTTTGCTCTTTTTCGATCACGTCGCCGGGTTTGATGTTGACTTCGATGACATCGACGCCGCTGAAATCGCCGATATCTGGAACTTTGACTTCGATGAGACTCATGTACGTCCCCTTCTTGTTGGCTACGGAGAGGGGAATGGAAACTCGCGCGACGAACCGGCCACGGCCTGACAAGAGAACGCGAACCTGGGCAGAACCACCTTTGCTGTCCGCCCAAGTACGATCCTTTCTTTTTGTTACTTTTCTTTGGAATACAAATAAAAGTGACCGCCACCGCGCAGGGGCGACGCCAGCAGACCGCATGCAAAACAGGTTCAACGACAGTACGGGGCGCACCGACAAAAACGAAAAACGCACGCCCCCGCGAGCCCCTCTTCTCATCAAAGAATGATGCGACGGAAATCCGCGAGCAACGCGCCGAGATACGCATTGAACCGCGCGGCTTCGGCGCCATCGATCACGCGATGGTCGTACGACAGGGAAAGCGGCAACGTCAACCGCGGCACGAACTGCTTGCCGTCCCACACCGGCTTCATCTGCCCGCGCGACAACCCGAGGATCGCCACTTCCGGCGCGTTGATGATCGGCGTGAAGTGCGTGCCGCCGATCCCGCCGAGCGACGAGATCGAGAAGCAGCCGCCCTGCATCTGGTCGGGCTTGAGCTTGCCGTCGCGCGCGGCCTTCGACAGCTCGGCCATTTCCTTCGCGATGTCGACGAGGCCCTTCTTGTCCGCATCGCGGATCACCGGCACGACGAGACCGTTCGGCGTGTCGGCCGCGAACCCGATGTGGTAGTACTGCTTGAACACCAGGTTGTCGCCGTCGAGGCTCGCGTTGAAGGTCGGGAATTTCTTCAGCGCGGCCACCACCGCCTTGATCACGAACGCGAGCATCGTGAACTTCACGCCCGCCTTCTCGTGCTCCTTGTTCAGCTGCACGCGCAGCGCTTCGAGCTCGGTGATGTCCGCTTCGTCGTTGTTCGTGACGTGCGGGATCATCACCCAGTTGCGATGCAGGTTCGCGCCCGAGATCTTCTTGATGCGCGACAGCGGCTTCGCCTCGAACGGGCCGAACTTCGCGAAGTCGACCTTCGGCCACGGCAGCAGGTTCAGCTCGCCGCCGCCTGCCGGCGCGGCTGCCGCGCCCGGCGCCGCGCGCTGGCCCGACATCACGCCCTTCACGAAGCCCGTGATGTCGTCCTTGGTGATGCGCCCCTTCGGGCCGCTGCCCGGCACGCGCGCGACGTCGACGCCGAGCTCGCGCGCGAACTTGCGCACCGACGGCGACGCGTGGCTGGCGCGGTATTCGCCCGACGGGGCGGCAGCCGGCGCAGCAGCGGCCGGTGCCGATGCTGCCGGTGCGGGCGCAGGCGCTGCCGCCGGTGCCGGTGCAGCGGCGGCCGGAGCCGGCGCGCTCGCCGGCGCAACGGCCGGTGCAGCCGCACCTGCCGCTTCGAGCAGCACGATCAGCGTGCCTTCCGACACCGCATCGCCGACCTTGACCTTGATGTCCTTCACGACGCCGGCGGCCGGGCTCGGCACGTCCATCGTCGCCTTGTCCGACTCGAGCGTGACGAGCGACTGCTCTTTCTCGACGGTGTCGCCGATCTTCACGCCGATCTCGATCACCGGGACGTCCTTGTAGTCGCCGATGTCGGGCACCTTCACTTCGAGCGTACCGCCCGACGCAGCCGGCGCAGCAGCCGGTGCTGCGGCAGCGGGCGCAGCAGCCGGCGCCGGCGCGGCGGCCGCTGCCGCGGCGCCGTTCGCCTGCGCGGCCGCGCCGCCTTCGAGAAGGATGATCAGCGTGCCTTCCGACACGGCGTCGCCGACCTTGACCTTCACTTCCTTGACCGTGCCGGCTGCCGGGCTCGGCACGTCCATCGTCGCCTTGTCCGACTCGAGCGTGACGAGCGACTGCTCGGGCTCGACCGTGTCGCCCACCTTGACGAGCACCTCGATGACGGGCACGTCCTTGTAATCGCCGATATCCGGCACCTTCACTTCGATCGCTTGACTCATCTTTTTGTGTCTCCATGGCCGCGCGCGCCCCTCCCGGAAGCGGCGCGCGGCGTCACACGGCGCGTGTGCGTTAAACGGTCATCGGGTTGGGCTTCGACGGATCGAGGTTGTACTTGGCGATCGCGTCCGCGACCACCTTGCGCTCGATCGTGCCTTCGTCGGCAAGCGCGTTCAGCGCTGCGACGGCGACCCAGTAACGGTCGACTTCGAAGAAGTGACGCAGCTTCGCGCGGGTGTCCGAACGACCGAAGCCGTCGGTGCCCAGCACGACGAAGCGGCGATCGATCTGGCCGCGGATCTGGTCGACCAGCGCGCGCACGTAGTCGGTCGACGCGATGACCGGACCTTGCGTGTCCTTCAGGCACTTCTGCACGTGCGACAGGCGACGCTCCTCGGTCGGATGGAGCAGGTTCCAGCGCTCGACGTCGTGACCTTCACGCGCGAGTTCGGTGAAGCTCGGCACGCTCCACAGGTCGGCCGCGACGCCCCAGTCGTTCTTCAGCAGATCGGCGGCGGCGATCACTTCGTTGAAGATCGTGCCCGCGCCGAGCAGCTGCACGCGCGGCGCCTTCTTGTCGGCCTCGGCCTTGCGGAACGCGTACATGCCCTTGATGATGTCGGCCGCCACGTGCTCGCCCTGCGGAATCGCCGGGTGCTCGTAGTTCTCGTTCATCACCGTGACGTAGTAGTACACGTCTTCCTGTTCCTGCACCATGCGGCGCAGGCCGTCCTGGATGATCACCGCGAGTTCGTAGCCGAACGTCGGGTCGTAGCTCACGCAGTTCGGCACCGATGCGGCCCACAGCAGCGAGTGGCCGTCTTCGTGCTGCAGCCCTTCGCCGTTCAGCGTCGTGCGCCCGGCCGTGCCGCCGAGCAGGAAGCCGCGCGAGCGCATGTCGCCAGCCGCCCAGGCCAGATCGCCGATCCGCTGGAAGCCGAACATCGAATAGAAGATGTAGAACGGCACCATGATCTCGCCGTGCGTCGAATACGACGTCGCCGCCGCGATCCAGTCGCACATGCCGCCCGCTTCGTTGATGCCTTCCTGCAGGATCTGGCCGGTCTTCGATTCCTTGTAGAACATCAGCTGGTCGGAATCTTCCGGCACGTACTTCTGGCCGTCCTGGTTCCAGATGCCGATCTGGCGGAACAGCCCTTCCATGCCGAACGTGCGCGATTCGTCCGGGACGATCGGCACGACGCGCTTGCCGAGCGCCTTGTCCTTCAGCAGGATGTTCAGGATCCGCACGAACGCCATCGTCGTCGAGATCTCGCGGCCCTCGCCCGTGCCCTTGAGCAGCGGCTCGAACGCGTCGAGCGCCGGCACCGGCAGCGACGTCGCCTTCTGGCGGCGGTGCGGCAGATAGCCGCCGAGCTCCATGCGCTTCTGGCGCATGTATTCGAGTTCCTTCGAGCCTTCCTCGAACTTGATGTACGGCACGTCGGCGATCTGCTCGTCGGTGATCGGCAGGCGGAACTGATCGCGGAACTTCTTCAGTTGCTCGACCGGCAGCTTCTTCTGCTGGTGCGTGATGTTCATCGCCTGGCCCGACTCGCCCATCCCGTAGCCCTTGATGGTCTTCGCGAGGATGACGGTCGGCGCGCCCTGCGAGTTGCTCGCCTCGTGGAACGCCGCGTAGATCTTGTGCGGATCGTGACCGCCGCGGTTCAGCGCCCAGATGTCGTCGTCCGACCAGTCGGCGACGAGCGCCTTCAGCTCGGGCGTGTTGAAGAAGTGCTCGCGCACGTAGGCGCCCGACTCCGACTTGTACGTCTGGTATTCGCCGTCGACCGCTTCCATCATGCGGCGCATCAGCGCGCCCGTCTTGTCGCGCGCGAACAGCGCATCCCAGCGGCTGCCCCAGATCACCTTGATCACGTTCCAGCCGGCGCCGCGGAACTCCGATTCGAGCTCCTGGATGATCTTGCCGTTGCCACGCACCGGGCCGTCGAGGCGCTGCAGGTTGCAGTTGATCACGAACACGAGGTTGTCGAGCTTTTCGCGGCTCGCCATGCCGATTGCGCCGAGCGATTCCGGCTCGTCCGTCTCGCCGTCGCCGAGGAACGCCCAGACCTTGCGGCCGGCCGTCTGCGCGATGCCGCGCGATTCCAGGTACTTCATGAAGCGCGCCTGGTAGATCGCCATGATCGGGCCGAGGCCCATCGACACCGTCGGGAACTGCCAGAAGTCGGGCATCAGCCACGGGTGCGGGTACGACGAGATGCCGTTGCCGTCGACCTCCTGACGGAAGTTGTCGAGCTGTTCTTCCGACAGGCGGCCGAGCAGGAACGCGCGCGAGTATACGCCGGGCGACGAGTGGCCCTGGACGAACACGAGATCGCCGCCGTGCTGGTCGGACGCCGCGTGCCAGAAGTGGTTGTAGCCGACGTCATAGAGGGTCGCGGCCGATGCGAACGACGCGATGTGGCCGCCGACGTTCGTGTCCTTGCCTGCGCGCAGCACCATCGCCAGCGCGTTCCAGCGCGTGTACGAACGGATGCGGTGCTCGATGTCCTGGTCGCCCGGAATCTTCGCCTGGGCTTCGACCGGAATCGTGTTGATGTACGGGGTGTTCGCGGAGAACGGCAGGTGTTCGCCGTGCATGCGCGCGAATTCGATCTGCTTTTCGATCAGGTAGTGCGCGCGGCCGGTGCCCACGGAGGAGATCACGCCGTCGAGCGACTCGAGCCATTCAACGGTTTCTTGCGGATCGTCGTCACGCTCGGCGGCGACGTATTTCATCACTTCGTTCGGTACAGCGGACATTCTCGTCTCCTGGGTCCTGGAATGTGAGGATCGCTCTCGTGCAGACGACGCGTCGCGGCCGGCTGCGGGCAAGCTCGACGGATTGTAATGAGCGCCTACGGCCGCGCGCAACAAAATTTTCGAATTGTGAGATCTTTTCTCGTAATGCGGAATATTGTTGCGGCGCACCCATGCGTCGGGGCTCGGCGGCACGCGCGGCGCGCACAAATTCGTTTCCGCTCAACATATCCGGTATGGGTTTTCCATGTATTGCGCTGCGCTACAATCCTGCCATGTTGACCGATCGGCTTTTCGCACGCTCGGCGCGACCGTCGGGCCCGCCGGCGGAGTCGCAGCCGTCCCGCTGGCACCACGGACCGTGGTGGTCGAACTCCTATCTGCTGACGCCGCTGCTGTCGATCCTCGTGTTCCTCGTGGTGATGAGCCTGATTCTATGGAGCCTCAATCGCCGCGAACAGCAGCAGCAGGAAGACACGCTGTTCCGTAACGTTGCGTGGGCGCAGCAGCAGATCCGCCTGTCGATGACGGGCGCGCAGGAGCAGTTGCAGGCGCTGTCGCGCGATCTCGCATCCGGCCGCCTCGACCAGAACGCCTTCCAGATGGCCGTCGCGGACGTGATGCAGACCCATCCGGAAATCCTCTATCTGAACTGGTACACGGCGCCCGGCGTGCAGCGCTGGCCGACCGTGCATCCGCCGCTGCTCGGCCAGCGGCTCGCGAAGCCCGGCGACGCGCAGATGGAAGACGCCGTGCGCGGCGCCTACGACGAAGCGCGCAGCACGCGCCGCCAGGCCTATTCGCCGCTGATCTACGACGACTTCGGCAACGGCTTCATCACGCTGCAGACGCCCGTGATGCGCGGCGATCGCGAATACCTCGGCTCGATCGCCGCGGTGTTCTCGGTCGAAGGGATCCTGAAGCACGACATCCCGCAGGAGCTGTCGTCGAAGTACAAGATCTCGATCACCGACTCGAACAATCGCGAGCTGTCGTCGACGTCGACGCGCCCGCGCCTGCCGCGCGACTCCCACTACGACCTGCCGCTCGACCCGCCCGGCCAGGGGCTGACCGTGCGCGTGTACGCGTTCCCGCAGCTGACGAACCTCACCAACAACACGCTCGTGTGGCTCGTGGCCGGCCTGTCGTGCTTCGTGCTGTGGAGCCTCTGGAGCCTGTGGAAGCACACGCGGCAGCGCTTCGAGGCGCAGCAGGCGCTGTACGCGGAAGCGTTCTTCCGCCGCGCGATGGAGAACTCGGTGCTGATCGGCATGCGCGTGCTCGACATGCACGGCCGCATCACCCACGTGAACCCGGCGTTCTGCCGGATGACCGGCTGGGATGAAAGCGACCTGGTCGGCAAGGTCGCGCCGTTCCCGTACTGGCCGCGCGACGCCTACCCGGAAATGCAGCGCCAGCTCGACATGACGCTGCGCGGCAAGGCGCCGAGCTCGGGCTTCGAGCTGCGCGTGCGGCGCAAGAATGGCACGCTGTTCCATGCGCGCCTGTACGTGTCGCCGCTGATCGACAGCTCGGGCCGGCAGACCGGCTGGATGTCGTCGATGACCGACATCACCGAGCCGAAGCGCGCACGCGAGGAGCTCGCGGCCGCGCACGAACGCTTCACGACGGTGCTCGAAAGCCTCGACGCCGCCGTGTCGGTGCTGGCCGCGGACGAGGCCGAGCTGCTGTTCGCGAACCGCTACTACCGCCACCTGTTCGGCATTCGCCCGGACGGCCATCTCGAGCTGTCGGGCGGCGGCTTCGATCGCGCGCAGGCATCGTCCGACTCGATCGACATGGTCGACGCCTTCGCCGGCCTGCCGGCCGCCGCGCTGACCAACAGCACGGCCGACGCGCAGGAGGTCTACGTCGAGAGCATCCAGAAGTGGTTCGAGGTGCGCCGCCAATACATCCAGTGGGTCGACGGCCACCTCGCGCAGATGCAGATCGCGACCGACATCACGACCCGCAAGAAGGCGCAGGAACTCGCGCACCAGCAGGAAGAGAAACTGCAGTTCACGAGCCGATTGATGACGATGGGCGAAATGGCGTCGTCGATTGCTCACGAATTGAATCAGCCGCTCGCCGCGATCAACAACTATTGCTCGGGCACGCTCGCGCTCGTGAAGAGCGGCCGCAGCACGCCCGAGACGCTGCAGCCGGCGCTCGAGAAGACCGCGCAGCAGGCATTGCGCGCGGGGATGATCGTCAAGCGGATTCGCGAATTCGTGAAGCGCAGCGAGCCGAAGCGCCAGCCGGCGCGCGTCGCGGACATCGTCGCGGATGCGGTCGGGCTCGCCGAAATCGAGGCCAGGAAGCGCAGGATCCGGATCGTCACGGAAATCCTCGCAAGAATGCCTATTATTTATGTCGACCCCGTGCTGATCGAGCAGGTGCTCGTGAACCTGATGAAGAACGCGGCCGAGGCGATGGCCGACGTGAAGCCGGCGTCGGCGGACGGCGTGATTCGCGTCGTCGCCGACATCGACGCGGGCTTCGTCGACATCCGCGTGATCGATCAGGGCCCGGGCGTCGACGAAGCGACCGCCGAGCGCCTGTTCGAACCGTTTTACAGCACCAAGTCCGACGGCATGGGCATGGGGCTGAACATCTGCCGTTCGATCATCGAATCGCATCGGGGGCGTCTGTGGGTGGTCAACAATGTCGAACCGGACGGCCGCATTTCCGGCGCGACATTCCACTGCAGCCTGCCCATTGGGGAACCCGCTGATCTCGCCCAAGGGGGGCGCGAGTCATCGGCATCACATACCGTCACGGGAGAACTATGAATAGCCCTGTTACCACCACTCAGGAAACCGTCTTCGTCGTCGACGACGACGAGGCCGTACGGGACTCGTTGCGCTGGCTGCTGGAGGCGAACGGCTATCGCGTGCAGTGCTTCTCGAGCGCCGAGCAGTTCCTCGATGCATACCAGCCGGCGCAGCAGGCCGGCCAGATCGCATGCCTGATCCTCGACGTGCGGATGTCGGGCATGAGCGGCCTCGAGTTGCAGGAACGCCTGATCGCCGACAACGCCGCGCTGCCGATCATTTTCGTCACCGGTCACGGCGACGTGCCGATGGCCGTCTCGACGATGAAAAAGGGTGCGATGGACTTTATCGAGAAACCGTTCGACGAAGCCGAGCTGCGCAAGCTCGTCGAGCGGATGCTCGACAAGGCCCGAAGCGAAAGCAAGAGCGTGCAGGAACAGCGTGCCGCGAGCGAGCGCCTGTCGAAGCTGACGGCGCGTGAGCAGCAGGTGCTCGAGCGGATCATCGCCGGCCGCCTGAACAAGCAGATCGCCGACGATCTCGGCATCAGCATCAAGACGGTCGAAGCGCACCGCGCGAACATCATGGAGAAGCTCAACGTCAACACCGTGGCCGATCTGCTGCGCCTCGCGCTGTCGAAAAAGCAGGCCTGACGTTGCGCACGGCCGTCGGGCGCCCGCCCGGCCGCCTCGCCGTTCCCTCGCGCCGCGCGCTGCGCCCCACTCGCGCGGCACGGCCGGGCGCCTCCTCCCGGGGCGCCGGCCCCGCCGTCATGACGCTTTCCTTGTATTCACTGTCGGACGACGGCAGGCGAACGGTATAATTGCGTGCTTTGCTGCGGCGCTTCGCGCGCCGCACGACCGCATTCCAACTTCCCGGCAGGACCACCACCATGACAGCCCTCCTCATCGACGGCAACGCCCTCTCGAAGACCTTGCGCGCGCAGGCCGCCGAACGCGCCGCCGCCCTGACCGCACGCGGCCACCAGCCCGGTCTCGCGGTGATCCTCGTCGGCGCGAACCCGGCGAGCGAAGTCTACGTGCGCAACAAGATCAAGGCGTGCGAGGACAACGGCTTCTTCTCGCTGAAGGACGCCTACCCGGACACGCTGTCGGAGGCCGACCTGCTCGCGCGCATCGACGAGCTGAACCGCGACCCGAAGATCCACGGGATCCTCGTGCAACTGCCGCTGCCCGCGCATATCGACAGCCACAAGGTGATCGAGGCGATCGCGCCGGAGAAGGACGTCGACGGCTTTCACGTCGCGAACGCCGGCGCGCTGATGACCGGCAAGCCGCTGTTCCGCCCGTGCACGCCGTATGGCGTGATGAAGATGTTCGAGGCGCACGACATCCCGCTGCAAGGCGCGAACGCGGTCGTGATCGGCCGCTCGAACATCGTCGGCAAACCGATGGCGATGCTGCTGCTCGAAGCCGGCGCAACGGTGACGATCTGCCACAGCAAGACGCGTGACCTCGCCGCGCACACGCGGCAGGCCGACATCGTCGTCGCCGCGGTCGGCAAGCGCAACATCCTGACGGCCGACATGGTCAAGCCGGGCGCGACGGTGATCGACGTCGGCATGAACCGCGACGACGCAGGCAAGCTGTGCGGCGACGTCGACTTCGCCGGCGTGAAGGACGTGGCCGGCCACATCACGCCGGTGCCGGGCGGCGTCGGCCCGATGACCATCACGATGCTGCTGATCAACACGATCGAAGCCGCGGAGCGCGCAGCCGCAGCCTGAGCGCCGCGCGCTCGCGCCCGCCCCTTCTGCCGACGCGCATTCGCGCGCCGGCGTCTCCCCGGCCGCGGCCATGCCCGCGGCCGTGTCAGCACCGCGCCGCCGCGCCCGCACCGCCGCCGCTCGTCGCGTGTCGTCACAATCCGACCCCGCGCCGCCGCCCGCACGCAATCGCATCGTTAGAAACTAACGATTGGAAACCGCGCCGTGCGCCCCAATAATGTCGGTATCGGGCGCCGCCGCAGCGCGCCCCACCCTTTTCACTCCGGTTCATCCGGCAACAGACAGGGAGTCTTAATGTCCGCCAGCGCCAATACCAATCCGCTCCTCGATTTCTCCGGCCTGCCCCGTTTCGGCGAGATCCGCCCGGAACACGTGACGCCCGCGCTCGACGTACTGCTGGCCGCCGCCAACCGCGCGGTCGACACCGCCAGCGCAAGCGAGACGCCGGCGACCTGGGCTGCGATCGTCGAGACGGTCGAGCAGGCGACGGAGCCGCTCGGGCGCGCGTGGGGCGTCGTCGGCCACCTGAACGCGGTCGCCGATACGCCCGAACTGCGCGCCGCGTACGGCGAAAATCTGCCGCGCGTGACCGAGTTCTGGTCGAGCGTCGGCCAGAACCTCGCGCTGTACGAAAAGTACAAGGCGATCGCGGCGGGCGCCGAATACGCGACGCTGTCCGCCGAACGCAAGAAGATCCTCGATAACGCGCTGCGCGATTTCCGCCTGTCGGGCGCCGAGCTGCCCGAAGATCAGAAGCCGCGCTTCGCGGAATTGCAGGAGCAGCAGGCCGCGCTGTCGAAGGCGTTCTCCGATCACGTGCTCGACGCGACCAACGCGTACGCGTATTTCGCGCAGGACGAAGCCGAGCTGGCCGGGCTGCCGGGCGACGCGATCGAGGCGGCCCGCGAAGCCGCGCAGAAGGACGGCAAGGAAGGCTGGAAATTCACGCTGCACTTCCCGTCGTACTTCCCGGTGCTGCAATACGCCGAGAACCGCGCGATGCGCGAAACGATGTACCGCGCCTATGCGACGCGCGCGTCGGAACTCGGGCCGCAGTACGGCGGCGGCAAGGCCGAGTGGGACAACACGGCGATCGTCGCCGACGAGCTGAAGCTGCGCCGCGAAGAAGCGCAGATGCTCGGCTACCGCAACTTCGCCGAAGTGTCGCTCGCGCCGAAGATGGCCGAATCGCCGCAGCAGGTGATCGCCTTCCTCGAGGATCTCGCGACGCGTGCGCGCCCGCACGCGGAGAAGGACTGGGACGAATTGCGCGCGTTCGCCGCGAAGGAGCTCGGGTTCACCGAGCTCGCGCCGTGGGACGTCGCGTTCGCGGCCGAGCGCCTGCGCCAGCAGCGCTACGCGTTCTCGGAGAACGAAGTCAAACAGTACTTCCCGGAACCGGCAGTGCTGAAGGGCCTTTTCACCGTCACCGAAACGCTGTTCGGCGTACGGATCAAGCCGGACGATGCGCCGGTCTGGCACAAGGACGTGCGCTTCTTCCGCGTCGAGAACCGCGACGGCTCGCTCGTCGCGCAGTTCTATCTCGACCTGTACGCACGCGAAGGCAAGCGCGGCGGCGCGTGGATGGACGATGCGCGTGCGCGCGCGAAGCGCGACGGCGCCGTTCAGACGCCGGTCGCGTACCTCACCTGCAACTTCTCGGCGCCCGTCGGCGGCAAGCCCGCGTGCTTCACGCACGACGAAGTGATCACGCTGTTCCACGAATTCGGCCACGGGCTGCATCACATGCTCACGCGCGTCGACGAGCTGGGCGTGTCGGGCATCAACGGCGTCGAATGGGACGCGGTCGAGCTGCCGTCGCAGTTCATGGAGAACTTCTGCTGGGAATGGGACGTGCTGTCGTCGATGTCGTCGCACGTGGAAACCGGCGCCGCGCTGCCGCGCGAGCTGTTCGACAAGATGATCGCCGCGAAGAACTTCCAGAGCGGGCTCGGCACGCTGCGGCAGATCGTGTTCTCGATGTTCGACATGCTGCTGCACGTCGACTTCGACCCGGCCGGCGCGACCGGCGTGAACGCCTTCGCGCGCGAGATCAACGAGCGCTACCACGTGATCCCGCAGGCGGCCTTCTCGCGCTGGCCGAACACGTTCAGCCACATCTTCGCGGGCGGCTATGCGGCCGGCTACTACAGCTACAAGTGGGCCGAGGTGCTGTCGGCCGACGCGTATGCGGCGTTCGAGGAAGCAGCGGCCGAAAGCGGCAGCGTGCTCGACGCGACGACCGGCACGCGCTATCGCCGCGAGATCCTCGAAGTGGGCGGCAGCCGTCCGGCGATGGATTCGTTCAAGGCGTTCCGCGGCCGCGAGCCGGAAATCGACGCGCTGCTGCGTCACAACGGTATGGCAGCGCCCGCGCAGTGATCGCGCGTTGCCGGGCGGTTCGCCCGGTGGCTTCGGCAGGCACCGCTTCGGCGGTGCTTTTTTCATTGTGCGGGCGTTGGACCGGATGGCTCGGCGGCCGGGTTTGAACCGCTGGTCGGGGCGTCGGTCCGGGCGTTCGTTGAATGGTCGGCTGGGTCATTGGTTGACTCTGCAGTTGAGCCCTCGGCCGGATCCTCGATTGACGCGCCGGCTGCGTTCTCGGTCGGCTCCTCAGTTGACTCCTCGGCTGGGTCCTCGTTCGACTCCTCGGTCAACTCCTCGGCTGCCGCATCGGCGCCCCCCTCAACCGACTCATCCACTGCATCGCCGAACAGCGAGAACTGCCCATGGCGCTCGGCCGTGTTCTCGTCGATGCGCACGCCGACGCCTAATAACCGCACGGCCTGCGCGCGCCGCTGCAGCCCCTTCGCGAGCAACGCGACGGCCGTCTGCGCATTCGTCGCGTCGGCCACGCATTCGACCGTCGTGCGCTGGAAATCGGCGAAACGGATCTTCACGTACAGCTTGCGGATCGATCGCGCGGCGCCCGCGCGCGCGATACGCGCATCGAGCTGCTCGACGAGACGACGGATTTCCTGCGCGCATTGCTCGAGCGTCGTCAGGTCGGTCACATAGGTCGTCTCGACGCTGACCGACTTGCGCTCCTGATCGGCCTGCACCGGCCGCTCGTCGATGCCCCGCGCGAGCTGGTACAAACGCCGGCCGAACGCGCCGAACTCGCGATGCAGATCGATCAGCGACCAGTCGCGCAATTGCGCGCAGGTCTGGATGCCGAGCCGGTCGAGGCGCGTGGCCGTCACCTGCCCGACGCCGTGCAGCTTGCGCACCGGCAGCGCCGCGACGAACGCATCGACCTCGTGCGGGCGCACGACGAACAGCCCGTCGGGCTTGTTCCAGTCGGACGCGATCTTCGCGATGAACTTGTTCGGCGCGACGCCCGCCGACACCGTCACGCCGACCGTCTCGTACACGCGCTGACGGATCTCCCGCGCAATCAGCGTCGCGCTGCCGTGGCACAGCTCGGAGCCACTCACGTCGAGATACGCCTCGTCGAGCGACAGCGGCTCGACGTCGCGCGTGTAGTCGCGATAGATCGCCATGATCTGCCGCGATGCCGCGCGGTACTTGTCCATCGCGGACGGCAGGATCAGCAGGTCCGGGCACTTGCGCATCGCGAGCGCCGACGACATCGCCGAATGCACGCCGTAGCGCCGCGCCTCGTAGTTGCAGGTCGCGATCACGCCGCGCTGATCGGGCCGGCCGCCGACGGCGAGCGGCCGATTGCGCAGCGACGGATCGTCGCGCATCTCCACCGATGCGTAAAAGCAGTCGCAATCGCAATGGATGATCTTGCGCACGCGCGGCGGCGCGTCGCCAGGCGGCGGCAGGTGCGAATCGGCAGGCTCGGGAGTGGTCGGCTTCACGGTGCCGATACTGTACAAAAACACAGTGACCGTTTCAACTGCCGCGTGCTGCCACGTACCGGCGAATACGGACAGTCCGACGCGGCGCCGACCCAGCTCGGCCAGCGGCGCCGTACCGGTCGGCTGCGCACGGATCGTACCGCCGCGCGCGCCGGTCGGCCCCTATACTCGTTCGCCACGACAGATGAAACGCAAAGGTGACGAATGAAGACGATCGGCCTGATCGGCGGGATGAGCTGGGAATCGTCGGCGGAGTACTACCGGATGATCAATCGCTATTCGAAGGCATTGCACGGCGGCCATCACAACGCCAAGAGCGTGCTGGTCACGGTGGACTTCGCGGAGATCGAGGCGCTGCAGCGCGCGCAAGACTGGCGCGCGCTCGGCGAGCGGATGGCCGACGCCGCACGCCGGCTCGAAGCGGCCGGCGCCGACCTGATCGTGCTGACGACCAACACGATGCACCGCGTGCACGACGCGATCGAGGCGGCGGTAACGCTGCCGTTCCTGCACATCGCGGACCCGACCGGCAACGCGCTGCGCGCCGCGGGCGTCGAGCGCGTCGCGCTGCTCGGCACGCGCTACACGATGGAGCTGCCGTTCTATGCGCAGCGGCTGCGCGACCGGTTCGGGCTCGACGTGCTGGTGCCGGACGAACCGGCGCGCGCCGACGTGCACCGGATCATCTACGACGAGCTGTGTCACGGCCGGATCGACGCGCATTCGCGCGCGACCTATGTCGCGATCATCGACGAACTCGCGCGACGCGGCGCGCAGGCGGTCATACTGGGCTGTACGGAAATCACGCTGCTGATCGGCGACGCAGACTCGCCGCTGCCGGTGTTCGACACGACCACGCTGCATGCGAAGGCGGCGGTCGAGTGGGCGGTAGGCTGAAAACAAAAAACCCGGCACGGGGCCGGGTTCCTGTCGACGAAGCGCGCATCGGTCAGTTGCGCTGCACATCGTCTGGTGTGCTTGGTTGCGGGGGTAGGATTTGAACCTACGACCTTCGGGTTATGAGCCCGACGAGCTGCCAGACTGCTCCACCCCGCGTCAGAGAAATAAATTATAGGGTGAGGAAGCACTTACGTCAACACTTTTGTCACAATTTATTGGCAGGGCGCCAATATCGCGAGGCTCGCGACGTGCACGGGATGCGCTGCCGATCGCGTGTTGCACGCGTTCGCGCGCCGCGCTCGCGGTAAGATGGCGGCCTTCGAATCCATGCCGCCCGCCTTCCCGTTCATGAAAATCGCCACCTGGAACGTCAACTCGCTCAACGTCCGCAAACAGCATGTGCTCGACTGGCTCGCGCAAAGCGGCGCCGACGTGCTGTGCCTGCAGGAGCTGAAGCTGCCGGACGAAAAATATCCGCGCGCCGATCTCGAGGCCGTCGGTTACCGCAGCTGGTTCACGGGCCAGAAGACGTATAACGGCGTCGCGATCCTCGTGCGCGACACGCTGGCCGTCGACGAATCGGACGTCGTGCGCAACATTCCCGGCTTCGACGATCCGCAGCAGCGCGTGGTCGCCGTGACGGTCGAGGGCGTGCGCATCGTGTCCGCGTATTTCCCGAACGGCCAGGCGCCGGACTCCGACAAGTTTCTCTACAAGATGCAGTGGCTCGACGCGCTGCATGCGTGGCTCGGCGCCGAGCTGCAGCGCTATCCGAAGCTCGCGCTGCTCGGCGACTACAACATCGCGCCGGAAGATCGCGACGTGCACGACCCCGCGAAATGGGAAGGCCAGAACCTGGTGTCGCCGCAGGAGCGCGCGCACTTCGCGAAGCTGCTCGAGCTCGGCTTCGTCGACGCGTTCCGGCGCTTCGAGCAGCCCGAGAAGACCTTCACGTGGTGGGACTACCGGATGTTCGCGTTTCGTCGCAACGCCGGGCTGCGCATCGACCACATTCTCCTGTCGCCGGCGCTCGCGGCCACCTGCACGTCGTGCGAAGTCGACCGCGTGCCGCGCACGTGGGAGCAGCCGTCCGATCACACGCCGGTCGTCGCGGTCGTGGGCTGAGGCCGCTGGCCTGCCGCCCCGCCCGCTCGCTCAGCCGCGCGCGGGCGCCGGCCCCAGATGCGCCCACAGGAAGCCGAATTCCGCCGCATCGGACTCGGCCCGCTCGAGATCGTCGGCGCTGCCGTGGCCGCCGTCGGTGTTCTCCCAGTACCACACGCGCTCGTGCCCGAGCGCGTGCATGCGCGCCGCCATCTTGCGGGCATGCGCCGGATGCACGCGGTCGTCGCGCGTCGACGTCGTCAGCAGCAGCGGCGGATAGACGACGCCGTCGCCCACGCGGTGATACGGCGAATAGGCGGCCAGCGCCGCGCCCTCGCGCGGATCGTCCGGGTCGCCGTACTCGTCGAGCCAGGCGGCGCCCGCATGCAGTTTCGGATAACGCCGCATGTCGAGCAGCGGCACGCGGCACAGCACCGCGCCGAACAGTTCGGGACGCTGCACCATGCACGCGCCCACCAACAGGCCGCCGTTGCTGCCGCCTTCGATGCCGAGCTGCGCCGCGGTCGTCACGCCGGTGCGGACCAGGTCCTCGGCTACCGCGATGAAATCGTCGAACGAACGCTGCCGATGTTCGCGCTGCGCGTCGACGTGCCAGCGCGGCCCGAATTCGCCGCCGCCGCGGATGTGCGCGAACACCGCGACGCCGCCGCGCTCGAGCCACGCGATGCCGAGTGCGTCGCTGTAGCCCGGCAGGTTCGGAATCGCGAAGCCGCCATAGCCTGACAACAGACACGGCCGCGCGACGCGCGTGCCGCCATCGCCGCCATCATCACGGTTGGCTGCCTCGACGGCATCGCGCGGCCCGATCAACGTGTACGGCACGATCGTGCCGTCGCGCGAGCGCGCATTCGCGCGCCGCACGACGAGCCCTGCCGCATCGAAGCGCACCGGCGGCCGGTCGAGCAGCACGCGGCGCGCTTGCGCATCGGCCGCGCGATCGGCGAGATCGGCCAGCCAGCATTCGGGTGGATCGAGATAGGTGTCGACGTCCACGTACACGTCGTCGTTCAGCGTCGACTCGACCGGCTCGACGTCGATCTGCGCATCGCGCGGCCAGTCGAACGCATGCGCGTCCCACGTCCATTCGCCGCCTTCGCCGCCGTCGCTGCCCTCGCCCTTGCGCGGCGTCCACAGCATCGTGCGGTTGTGCACGTCGTCGAGCCAGCTCGCGATCAGCATCGTGCGCGTGTGGGTCCACGTGCACGCCGACGTCGATGCTTGCGGCGCGAACAGCGTCGTGAATTCGCGCGAGCCGGCGAGAAACGCGTGCTCGCGAATCGCGAGCAGCGAGCCGCCCGCATGCCGTACGCCGCCGCAGTCCCAGTCGAGCCGCGGCTCCAGCACCAGCCAGCCTTCCCAGAAGCCGACCTCGACGTGCGTCGGCACGTCGTAGCGCGCCCATTCGCCCGCCTCGGTGAGCCGGTACGCATGCGCGTCGAAGAAGTCCACGCTGCGCCATGCGACATGGCGGCCGTCGATCGGATCGAACCATGCGCCCGCGCTGATGTCGTCCGGTTCGCCGCGAAACACGATGGGCGCGTCGGCGAGCGGCGTGCCGCGCACCCAGCGGCGCGCATCGTACGGATAGCCGGCCGCGGTCGCATGCGCTTCGCCGCGATCCCAGCTCACGTAGACGGTGTCGCGATCGATCCAGCCGACGGTGTGATGCCCTGGCTCGTCGATCGTGAAGCCGCCGTCGACGAAGCGGCGCTGCACCAGATCGAATTCGCGCACGACGACCGCGTCCGCGCCGCCCGGCGACAGCGACACGAGTGCGCGGTCACCGTCCGGATAGAGGATCGCGTCCTGCTCGAACACCCACGATTCGCCCTCTTGCGCGCCGAGCGCGTCGACGTCGAGGAGCGTTTCCCAATCGGGCCGGCCGGCGCGCCAGTCGTCCCAGCGCGCGCGGCGCCACAGCCCCTTCGGGTGCTGATCGTCCTGCCACAGGTCGTACGCCCATTCGCGCCAGCGGGTCGGAATCACCGGCCGCTCGCGCGGCAGGTAGGCCTGCGCGAGCCGCGCGGTCAGCGTGCGGTAGCCGTCGTCGTCACGCAGCGCAGCACGCGTGCGCGCGTTCTGCTCGTCGACCCACGTGCGGGCGCGCTTGCTGTCGAGCGCTTCGAGAAATCGGAAAGGATCGGCCCCGGCGGGCCAGCGGAAGGAATCGGACATGACGGGCGTGCGCGTGACGGCAAACCGCGATTATGTCCGATCGCGGCATGCGCGGCGCGCGCATGCCGCGACGACGGCTTACGGCTCCAGATGCAGTTCCTGGATCTTGCGCGTGATCGTGTTGCGGCCGATGCCGAGCCGCTCGGCCGCCTCGACCTTGCGGCCGCGCGTGAAGTCGAGCGCCTCGCGGATCACGGCAGCCTCGAAGCGGCGTGCGAGTTCGTCCATCACGTCGGCGGAATTTTCGCGCAGCAGTCGCGCGACTTCGGTGCGCAGCCCGCTCTCCCACATCGGATAGCCGGCCGGCGCGCCGTTCGATGCGGCCGCAACGGGCGCGCTAGCGAGCGCCGCCGCGCCGACCGACGGCTGCACGCGCGACACGTCGCCACCGCCGAGGGCAGCGGGCGCGTCCGCGCCGTCGACGGCTGCCGTCACCGGCGCGCCGCTCGGCACGAGATCGGGCGGCAAGTCCTTGATCTCGACCGTCTGCGCGGGCGCCATCACCGTCAGCCAGTTCGCGAGGTTCTCGAGTTGCCGCACGTTGCCCGGAAACGGCAGCGACGTCAGATACGCGAGCGCTTCGTCGGACACGCGCTTCGGCTCGACGCCGAGATCGCGCGCGCTCTTCTGCAGGAAGTGGCGCGTGAGCAGCGGAATGTCTTCGCTGCGTTCGCGCAGCGGCGGCAGGCGCAGGCGGATCACGTTGAGCCGGTGGTAAAGGTCCTCGCGGAACAGCCCCTGCCGCACGCGCGATTCGAGGTTCTGGTGCGTCGCGGCGATCACGCGCACGTTCGCGCGCAGCGGGTTGTGGCCGCCGACCCGATAGAACTGGCCGTCCGACAGCACGCGCAGCAGGCGCGTCTGCAGGTCGAACGGCATGTCGCCGATTTCGTCGAGGAACAGCGTGCCGTTCTCGGCCTGCTCGAAGCGGCCCTGGCGGGTCGTCTGCGCGCCGGTGAACGCGCCGCGCTCATGGCCGAACAGTTCGGATTCCAGCAGATCCTTCGGGATCGCGGCGGTGTTCAGCGCGATGAACGGGCCGTTCGCGCGCGGGCTGTGACGGTGCAGCGCCCGGGCGACGAGCTCCTTGCCGGTGCCCGACTCGCCGGTGATCAGCACCGTCGCGGCCGAATGCGACAGCCGGCCAATCGCGCGGAACATGTCCTGCATCGCCGGTGCCTGCCCGAGCATCTCAGGCGCCTCGGCCACGCGTTCGTCCTGCGGTGCGCCGCCGCGCAGGCTTTCCTCCACCGCGCGGCGGATCAGTTCGACCGCCTTGTCGACGTCGAACGGCTTCGCGAGGTATTCGAACGCGCCGCCCTGGAACGCGGCCACTGCGCTGTCGAGATCGGAGAACGCCGTCATGATGATGACGGGCAAGCCGGGCAGACGCTCGTGCATCGCCTGCAGCAACTCGAGGCCCGAGCCGCCCGGCATCCGGATGTCGGATACGAGCACCTGCGGCGACTCGTGATCGAGCGCGGCCAGCGCATCGCGCACGTTCGCGAAGCTGCGCGTCGCGAAGCTGTCGCGGGCGAGCGCCTTTTCGAGCACCCAGCGAATCGATTGATCGTCGTCTACTATCCAGATCGGCTTCATAGGTCGGTCAGATATTGGTGAATCCGGTGAATCGCCATGCCGCCGCTCAGTGATCGAGCGGCAACAGGATCTGAAATTCGGTACGTCCGGGCCGGCTCTCGACCTCGATCATCCCGTCGTGCTGCTGCACGAAGGTTTGCGCGAGCGTGAGGCCGAGCCCGCTGCCGTCGTCGCGCCCGGACACGAGCGGGTAGAAGATGCGGTCGCGAATCTCCTCCGGAATGCCGGGGCCGTTGTCGACCACGTGCAAGTCCAGTGCCAGCCGGTACAGGCGTTTCGCGATCGTCACCTTGCGCGCGATGCGCGTGCGCAATTCGATTCTCGCGTCGCCCTGCGCGATGCGTTCGCGCAGCGCCTGCGCCGCATTGCGCACGATGTTCAGCAGCGCCTGGATCAGTTGCTCCTTGTCGCCGCGCAGGTCCGGCACGCTCACGTCGTAGTCGCGCTCGATCGTGAGGCCGCGCGGAAACTCCGCGAGCATCACCGCGCGCACGCGTTCGCATACTTCATGAATGTTCACGTCGCCGACGATGTGCGGATGCCGATGCGGCTCCAGCAACCGGTCGACGAGCGTCTGCAGGCGGTCGGACTCCTTGATGATCACCTGCGTGTATTCGCGCAACTCGCCGCGCTCGCGCTCGCCCAGCTCGAATTCGAGCAGCTGCGCGGCGCCGCGAATGCCGCCGAGCGGATTCTTGATCTCGTGCGCGAGATTGCGGATCAGCTGCTTGTTGACCGCGGTCAGGTCGTGGATGCGCTCCTCGCGATCGGTGCGCGACTGGCGTTCGTTCTCGAACAGCTCGACGAGCACGAAATCGGGCGCGGTCTCGAGGAAGCCGACGATCGCATGCACGTGCAACGCCTCGTGGCCGGGCCGATCGAGCACGGTGTCGAGATGCGTCGCGTGAAAGCGCTCCTCGCCGATCGCGGTGATCGTCGACGCGAGCTCGTTCGCGTTCGGGAAGATCTCGCCCCACGGCCGCTGCGCGAGCTGCCGGCGCGAGATGTCGAGCATCGCCTCCGCGGACGGGTTCGCGAACGCGACCCGCAGCGTCTTGCGGTCGAGCACGAGCACGACCGTCGGCAGCGCTTCGAGCCCGGCAAGCAGCCCGGAGCGCGCGAGCCGCTCGTCTTCCGTCAGTCGCTCGGGCTGCCCCGTCTTCGCCTTGATCAGATTCTTCAGAGCCATCGTGCGTATCGTCGCGCCCCACCGGGGCCGTGAATGAGGAATTTCGGAACAAAAAAGGGACGGCTGGACGCCGTCCCCTTTCAGACTCCGCCGCTCCCGCCGCACACTGCCCGACGGGAACGAAGCGGCGTGACGGCGCTGACTGGAAGCGCCATCGCCACTTACAGCGAGTAGTACATCTCGAACTCGATCGGATGCGTCGTCATGCGGAACTTCGCCAGCTCCTGCTCCTTCAGCGCGAGGTACGCATCGATCATGCCGTCGGTGAACACGCCACCGCGCGTCAGGAACTCGCGATCCTTGTCGAGTGCTTCCAGCGCCTGGTCGAGGCCTGCGCAGACGGTCGGGATCTTTGCATCCTCTTCCGGCGGCAGGTCGTACAGGTTCTTGTCGGCTGCTTCGCCCGGATGGATCTTGTTCTGCACGCCGTCGAGGCCCGCCATCATCAGCGCGGTGAAGCACAGGTACGGGTTGGCCATCGGGTCCGGGAAGCGCGTTTCGATGCGGCGACCCTTCGGGTTCGACACGTGCGGAATGCGGATCGATGCCGAACGGTTGCGCGCCGAGTAGGCGAGCTTCACCGGTGCTTCGAAGTGCGGCACGAGACGCTTGTACGAGTTCGTCGTCGGGTTCGTGATCGCGTTCAGTGCACGGGCGTGCTTGATGATGCCGCCGATGTAGAACAGCGCGAATTCCGACAGGCCGGCGTAGCCGTTGCCCGCGAACAGGTTCTGGCCGTCCTTCCAGATCGACTGGTGAACGTGCATGCCCGAACCGTTGTCGCCGACGACCGGCTTCGGCATGAACGTCGCCGTCTTGCCGTACGAGTGCGCGACGTTATGGATGATGTACTTCGACCATTGCGTCCAGTCGGCGCGTTGCACGAGCGTCGAGAACTTCGTGCCGATTTCGTTCTGGCCCTGGCCCGCGACTTCGTGGTGGTGCACTTCGACCGGAATGCCGAGCTGTTCGAGCAGCAGGCACATTTCCGAACGCATGTCCTGGAACGTGTCGACCGGCGCGACCGGGAAGTAGCCGCCCTTCGTGCCCGGACGGTGGCCGGTGTTGCCGCCTTCGAATTCCTTGCCTGCCGACCACGGTGCTTCTTCGGAGTTGATCTTCACGAAGCAGCCCGACATGTCCGTGTTCCACTGGACCGAGTCGAAAATGAAGAATTCCGGCTCCGGACCGAAGTACGCGGTGTCGCCGAGGCCCGTGCTCTTCAGGTACGCTTCGCCGCGCTTCGCGAGCGAGCGCGGATCGCGCTCGTAGCCCTTGCCGTCGGCCGGCTCGACCACGTCGCAGGTCATCACGAGGGTCGACTCTTCGTAGAACGGGTCGATGAACGCCGCGGTCGGATCCGGCATGAGCAGCATGTCCGACGCCTCGATGCCCTTCCAGCCGGCGATCGACGAACCGTCGAAGGCATGGCCGCTTTCGAACTTGTCTTCGTCAAACGCCGAAACCGGCACCGACACGTGCTGCTCCTTGCCGCGCGTATCCGTGAAGCGGAAATCGACGAACTTGACGTCCTCGTCCTTCACGAGCTGCATGACGTCGGCGACGGTTTTACTCATAACCTCTTCTCCTGATTGAACAATTCCGGCGGACTGGGAACCGCCTCGTTTATCGAGCTGCCCGGAGTCTGGCTTTGGCGCAGCGCGCCCCGGGTCGACCGAATTCTATATAGCAGCTTCCGTGCCAATCATCGCAAATCCGACGCGAATCGTGCCGGCCCGCGCCGCAGCGGGGCCGCGCTGCGCGATTCCGGGGCCACGGGACGCACCGGCATTCGCGCTTTGGCACCTCCATGGTGCAACGAGCGTGTGACAGCATTTTGCGAGCGCCGATTCGGTGCATGCACGCCATTCTGCACTTTTTTGGTGAACCCGTGCGCGGTGCATGCGGCCGGCCAGCGTACCGACGTCCGCGCGGCACCGGCGCGCTAGAATGTTCGTTTGACCGATACGGAGACCTCCTGCCATGAGTACGCTCGACCAGCTTTACGCGAAGGCCGATCAACGCCGCGCCGAGAGCGCGCTCGACTATGCGGGCGCCCTGCTGCCCGTCGAGGCGTTCGAACTGCTGCAGCTCGACCCGTCCGCCCGCCTCGTCGACGTGCGCACGCGCGCCGAGCTCGACTGGATTGGCCGCCCGCTCGTCGGCGACGGCCAGTATCTGCACATCGAGTGGACGCGCTATCCCGGCGGCGTGCCGAACACGGAATTCGTCGAGCAACTGAAGGCGGCCGTGTCGCCCGATACGCCGGTGCTGTTCCTGTGCCGCAGCGCTGCACGCTCGAAGCTCGCGGCAGTTGCGTCCAAGCAGGCCGGCTTCACGAAGGCTTTCGATCTGCTCGAAGGGTTCGAGGGCGGCAAGGATGCCGAAGGCCATCGCAAGACGGTCGACGGCTGGTGCTTCCGGAAACTGCCGTGGATCGGCGCCTGAACGCGCATCCGTTCCCGCACGCCCGACTGCGACATCGTCGAGCCGGGCGATGACACCCCGATGACGGGCCGCGTTGCGCGGCCCGCTTCTTTTGCACGGCCCGTTCAGCGGGCCATGCGCGCTGTACGCGCCGAGAGAATCGTGCGCGATCTACGCGACGCTCACGCCCGCGGCGCATCGGGCTCGACGACGTCGCCGCCGAGCAGATGCACGCCTTCGCGCAGCTTCACGAACGCGGCCGCGACCGCTTCAGGCTCGCCCTTCACACCGAGGTCGATGTGCCGGCGCGCATAGATGCCGCCGCGCTCGGCGTCGCCGACGCTCGGCAGGCTGAACACGCGCACGCCGGGGAAGTCGCGTTCGATCCGCTCCATCAGCGGCGTCAGCGTCGACTCGGGCAGCTCGAACACGTACAGCGAGCGCTCCGCGTGCGGCGTCGCATGGTGCAGATGCGCGTACTTCGTGTCCAGCACCCATTCGATCATCGGCCACGCCATCACCGGGAAGCCCGGCACGAAATGCAGATCGCCGACGGAGAAGCCGGGAATCCGGTTGTAGCCGTTCGGGATGATCGTCGCGCCGACCGGGAACACGCCCATGTTGAAACGGTGCTGGTTCTCCGGCGAATCGAAGTCGACCGGCGCGCTTGCGTCGGGCTGCGTCTCGCGGATACGCTCGGCGATCAGCGCGCGCGCTTCCTGGTGCAACTCGAGCGGCACGCCGAGCGCGGCGGCCGCACACTGGCGCGTGTGGTCGTCCGGCGTCGCGCCGATGCCGCCCGTCGAAAACACGATGTCGCCGGATGCGATCGCGCGGGCGAGCGTCGCGGTGATCCGTGCCGGATCGTCGCCGACGTATTCGGCCCAGTCGAGCGCGAGCCCGCGCGCGCCGAGCAGCTCGATGACCTTCGCCAGATGCTTGTCCTGCCGGCGGCCGGAAAGGATTTCGTCGCCGATGATGATGATGCCGATGCTCATGCCTGCCCCATGTCGATTGCGGTGGCGCGCGAGCTCGCGCGCAGGTCGTCCAGCGCGCGCAGGCAGTAGTGCCCGAACCACAGCGCCGAGAAAACGAGAATGAAAGCGTAAACCCAGATCATGGCCGCCGCGACGAACGGAAACAGCACCATCATCCAGACCGACGACACCCACACGAAAGTCGGCACGGTGCCGAGCAGGCCGGTCGCGACGCCGATGCCGATCAGCGGCCAGCGGTGGCGCCGCACGAGCTCGCGGCGCTCGTCGCGGCTCGCGTGCAGCGCGAGCGCGTCGTAGGTCATCACGCGATAGGTGAGCCAGCCCCAGATCACCGGCGGCAGCAGCGCGAAGAACGGCGGAATCAGCCACAGCGGGATCGTCACGACGAGCAGCACGACGCCGACCAGCGCCGCGCCGAGCGAATTGACCACGCTGCCGAAGAAGGTGCCGCCGCGCTTCGCGGCGAGTGCGGCGAACTGCCGGCTCGCCAGATGCTTGATCACGACCGGCATCGAGATCGTCGCGATCAGCAGCAGCACGGTCAGCACGATCAACGGGATCGCGAGCGACACGACGATGAACGGCGCGACGACCGCATGCAGCTGCGACATCCCCAACGCATCGAACGCGCGGTACAGCGCGGCGGTCAGCACGAAGCCGTCGAGCGCGCCGCGCGCGGCGTCGATCAGCGTCTGCCACGAGAACCACAGCACGACGCCCCAGAACAGCGCCGACACGACGAACGGCATCAGCGTGAGCCACAGCATGCGCGGATGCAGCGCGCTCGCGAACGCGCGGAGGAAGGAGCGCAGCAGATCGTTCATGCGGACCCTGTATCGACGATGAAAAACGGGGAAAGGATAAACCACGCGGCCCGCATGCGCCAAAGCACATGCGGGCCGCGCAGGCTACCGCTCGACGGGAAACGACGGGTCAGGCCGATGCCGCATCGCGCTTCGCAGGCACGAGCCGGCGGAAGATCCGCACGAACGCGAGGCCGTGCTGCGCCCAGAAGCCGTCGCCGTAGGACACACCCTCCATCTGCTCGCGGATGCCGGTCGGCTCGACCGTGCGGTTCCACGACGCGGTGCCGAACATCATGTCCCACCACGGAAACAGCACGCCGAAGTTGCAGCCGTACTTGGTGCCTTCGTGACCGTAGCCGACCGCATGATGACGCCGGTGGAACGTCGGGCTCACGATCAGGCGCTCGCCGAGCCAGCCGAGGCGCAGCCGCACGTTCGCATGCTGGATGCTCTGGATGAAGTTCGTGAACGCGGTCAGCACGACGAACTGCGACGGCGTCACGCCGATCACGAGCGCGATCGTCGCGAAGAAGCACGACTGGATCACGTTGTCGAGCAGGTGGTTGCGGTCATCGCACCACAGCGACATCTGCCGCTGGCTGTGATGCACGGCGTGCAGCTCCCACCAGATCCCGAACTTGTGCTCCCAGCGGTGATACCAGTAGCCGGCGAAATCGAGCACCACGAGGTAGATCGCGAACGCGACGATCGGCTGCGACGTCACGCCCGGCCACAAATAGTCGAGATTGACGTTCGACACGCCGTGCAGCCGCAACCAGCCCTGCAAACGGTCGAACAGCGGCTGCAGCGCGAAGAAGAAGAACAGCGAATAGATGCCGAGCTTCGCGATCGCCGTGTAGATCACGTCGACCCGCACCGCGCGGCGGTTGGTCCAGCGTTCGACCGGCAGCAGCGCCTCGAGCGGGCGCAGCACCGCGAACATCAGGACCATCTGCAGCGCGCCGACGATCACCCAGTACAGCGCGTCGTAGGTGCCCTCGTCGTAGCCCATCAGGTTGAACTTGAACAGCAGCGGCTGCACGACGTCGATGTACAGCCAGGTCTGGATGTCCGACACGAACGCATCGATCAGGTGCAGCATCGTTCGTCTCCGCTCGTCACGCGCCGTTCGCCGCCTTCCAGGGCGCGCGGTCGTAGAAGTAGATACCGTGCGGCGATCGGCCGACGGAAATCGTCTGCACCAGCTTGCGCGACGCGAGATCGATGATCCCGACCTTCTTCGCGAAGCGGAACGTCACCCACAGCGTCTTCCGGTCGGCGGACAGCTCCATGTCGTCCGGCCCCGGCAGCAGGCCAGTGATGTCGCCGACGTTGGTGAGCGTGTTTTCGTCGATGATGCTGATCGTGTTGGCGACGCGGTTGGTGATCGCGACGTGCGTGCCGTCGGCGAGCGAACGGAAGTTGTGCGCGCCGTTGCCGGTGACGATCTGCTTGACGATCTTCTGGTTGCGCCAGTCGACCACCGCGACGTAATCCGAGCCGGTCATCCCGACCAGCAGGTATTTGTCGTCCGGCGTGAGCCACAGGCCGGCCGGCACCTTGCCGACCTTCATCCGCCACTTGAGCGTCTGCGTCGCCAGATCGACCGCCGCGATCTCGCCGGACACCTGCAGCGACACGAGCACCGTTTTGCTGTCCTTCGTGAACGCGAGGTGGCTCGGCATCACCGCGAGCGGCAGGCGCTTCGCGAGATGCACGTCGTGGCCGTCGTACGTATAGATGTCCAGGCGATCGAGGCGCAGCCCGGTCGACACGAACCACTTGCGATCGGGCGAGAAGCCGAGCTGGTAAGGATCTTCGATGCCTTCGACGGTGCGCTGCAGCTTGCCCGTTTTCGGATCGACGAACATCAGGCTGTTCGAGACCGAATTCGCGACGATCAGCGACGAATTGTCGGGCGTCGCCATCAGGTGATGCGGCTCCTTGCCGGTCGGCATGGTCGCCACGACTTGACGGGTCTGCTGATCGATCAGGGAAAGCGTCGCCTCGGCCGAGTTGAGGATGATCACGTTATTCGCGTGTGCGGCGGGCGCCAGCACGGCGGCGGCCAGCGCGAGCGTGCGGCCGAAGGAGAGGAAAGTGCGCATGAAGACTCACGTCGTGGAACTACTGTCATTGTAAAACGCCCGACCGGCCCGCCCGGTTGACCGCGGACAGCATTGCGCCATTTCGACGCACGCCGCGACGACCGGCCGTGGCCGCTCGCCGTGACGTGCATCGGGCCGCGGCGGCGCTAGCGCTGCATCGACTCCCACACCTTGTGCAGACGCTTGACAGAGACAGGCATCGGCGTGCGCAGTTCCTGCGCGAACAGCGAAATGCGCAGTTCCTCGAGCAGCCAGCGGAATTCCGCGAGCCGCGGATCGACGACGCCGCCGCGCTGCGACACCGCGCGCTGGTACTGCTGGACGAGCGGCTGCAGCTCGGCGAACTGCTTCGCGTCGCGCGCCGGGTCCGCCTTCAGCTTGTCGATCCGCAGCGCGATGCCCTTCAGATAGCGCGGAAAGTGCGCAAGCTGCACGTAAGGCGTGTCGATCACGAAGCGCTTGCCGACCAGCGCCGCGAGCTGCTGCTGCAGATCGGCGTGCGCTTGCGCGAACGGCTTCGCCTGCGCGAGCTTCTTCGCGAGCCCCGCGTATTCGGCGAGGATCTGCGCGACGAGCCGCGCGATCTCCTGCGCGAGCAGGTTCAGGCGGCTGCGGCCCTCGTCGCGGCGCGCGTGGAAGCTCGCGTCGTCGTCGGGCAGCGGCTCCTGCAGGCACGCGCGGTCGAGCGCCGTGTCGATCAGCTGATCGCGCAGTTCGTCCTGCGTACCGAGCGACATGTACTGCATCGCCATCTCGCGCAGCCCCGGCAGGTTCTTCTCGAGGAACTTGATCGGCTCCTTCAGCTGCAGCGCGAACAGCCGCCGCAAGCCCGCACGATGGATGCGCGCGGCTTCCTCGGGCGAGTCGAACACCTCGACGTCGCAATGCGTGCCGCGATCGACGAGCGCCGGATAGCCGTACAGCGTCTGGCCGCGCCGGCGGATCTCCAGCAGCTCGGGAAGCTTGCCGAAATTCCACGTCGTCAGGTTCTCGTACAGCGCGGTCGCGCCGGCTTCCGCGGGCGCCGCCGTGTGCGGCGCCGCGCCCCTGGCCGGCTTGCCGCCCTTCGCCAGCGCGCCTGGCGCACCCGCTCCGCCCGGCGCCGATGCGCCGGCCGGGGCGTCGCCGGCCGCATCGCCGCTCGCCGCGATCGACGACGCGGCCGCGATCTTCTGGAACTGCTGCTGCGCCTGCGCGCCGAGCTCCTGGCGCAGCTGCGCGAGATTGCGGCCCATCGCGAGCTGGCGCCCGTGCTCGTCGATCACCTTGAAGTTCATGAACAGGTGCGCGGGCAACGTCTCGAGCTTGAAGTCGGCCGTCTTCATCGCGACCTGCGTTTCGCCGCGCACGTCGGCGATCAGCGCGTCGACGAGGCCGCCCGCGCCGAAGCGCTCGCGACCCATGCGCTCGACGAAGCCGGCCGCGTACTCGGGCAGCGGCACGCAGTGCCGGCGCAGCTTCTGCGGCAGCGACTTCAGCAGCAGCTGCACCTTCTCCTTCAGCATCCCCGGCACCAGCCATTCGCAACGGCGCGCGTCGACCTGGTTCAGCGCGTACAGCGGCACCGCGAGCGTCACGCCGTCGCGCGGCGTGCCGGGCTCGAAATGGTAGGTGAGCGCCATCTCGACGCCGGCCATCGTCATGCGCTTCGGGAACAGCTCGGTCGTCACGCCGGCCGCCTCGTGACGCATCAGGTCGTCGCGCGACAGATACAGCAGGCGCTGCTTGTCCTCCGGCTGACCGCCCTTCTTCACCTCGTCGCGATACCAGCGCTCGAACGCCGCACCCGTATGGATGCCTTGCGGAATCGCCTGGTCGTAGTACGCGTAGATCAGCTCGTCGTCGACCAGCACGTCCTGGCGGCGCGACTTGTGCTCGAGCTGCTCGATGTCGGCGAGCAACTTGCGGTTGTGCGCGAAGAACGGCAGCCGCGTGTCGAATTCGCCTTCGACCAGCGCGCCGCGGATGAACAGCTCACGGGCGCGCGCCGGGTCCTGCCGGCCGAACGCGACGCGCCGCCGATGGTAGATCGGCAGCCCGTACAGCGTCGCGCGCTCGAACGCGCTGACCTGCGCGGGACGCTTCTCCCAATGCGGCTCCGACAGCGACTTCTTCAACAGATGCGCGCCGACCTTCTCGACCCACTCCGGCTCGATCTTCGCGAGGCAGCGCGCGTACAGCCGGCTCGTCTCGACGAGCTCGGCCGCCATCACCCAGCGGCCGGCCTTCTTCGCGAGCGCGGAGCCCGGCCACAGATAGAACTTGATCCCGCGCGCGCCGAGGTAATGCGGATCGTCGTCGGCCTTCAGGCCGAGGTTGCCGAGCAGGCCGGTCAACAGGGCCAGATGAATCTGCTCGTAGGTTGCCTCGGCTTCGTTCAGACGCCAGCCGTGCTCGCGCACGACCGTCAGCAGTTGCGAATGAACGTCGCGCCATTCGCGCAGCCGCAGGTGCGACAGGAAGTTCTGGCGGCACGCATCGACCAGCTGGCGGTTCGATTTCTTGTGCGCGACGGCCTCTTCGAACCACGCCCAGATCTTCAGCCATTGCAGGAATTCGGAGCGCTCGTCGGCGAACCGGCGGTGCGCCTGATCGGCCTGCTCCTGCGCGTCGCTCGGACGGTCGCGCGGATCCTGCACCGACAGCGCACTCGCGATGATCAGCACTTCGCGCAACGCCTGCTGGTCGCGCGCGGCGAGGATCATCCGGCCGACGCGCGGGTCGAGCGGCAAGCGCGCGAGCTCGCGGCCGAGAGGCGTCAGCGCGTTGTCGTCGTCGACCGCGCCGAGCTCGTTGAGCAGCTGATAGCCGTCGGCGATCGCGCGGCCGGGCGGCGGCTCGAGGAACGGAAACGATTCGATCGCGGTGAGGTGCAGCGACTTCATCCGCAGGATCACCGCCGCGAGCGACGAGCGCAGGATTTCCGGATCGGTGAAGCGCGCGCGCGCCTGGAAGTCGCTTTCTTCGTACAGACGGATGCAGATACCGTCGGCCACGCGGCCGCAGCGGCCCGCACGCTGGTTCGCGGCGGCCTGCGAGATCGACTCGACCTGCAGCTGCTCGACCTTGTTGCGGTACGAATAGCGCTTCACGCGCGCCAGGCCGGTGTCGACGACGTAGCGGATGCCCGGCACGGTCAGCGACGTTTCGGCCACGTTGGTGGCGAGCACGATGCGGCGCGCGTTCGACGCCTTGAACACCTTGTCCTGGTCGGCCGCCGACAGCCGCGCGAACAGCGGCAGGATCTCGGTATGCGGCGGATGGTGCTTGCGCAGCGCCTCGGCCGCGTCGCGGATCTCGCGCTCGCCGGGCAGGAACACCAGCACGTCGCCGGGGCCTTCGCGGCACAGTTCGTCGACCGCGTCGACGATCGCGTCCATCAGGTCGCGTTCGGCCTCGCGCGCGGTCTTCACGCGGTCGCGCCCGCCGGTGCCTTCGGCGTTCTTCACGGCCGGGCGGTCCTCGGCCACCGGCCGATAGCGGACCTCGACCGGATACAGCCGCCCGCTCACCTCGATCACGGGCGCCGGGCGCGCGTCGCTGCCGAAATGGCGCGCGAAGCGGTCGGCGTCGATCGTCGCGGACGTGACGATCAGCTTCAGGTCCGGCCGGCGCGGCAGGATCTCCTTCAGGTAGCCGAGCAGGAAGTCGATGTTCAGGCTGCGCTCGTGCGCCTCGTCGATGATCAGCGTGTCGTACGCCTTCAGCAGCGGATCGTTCTGCGTCTCGGCGAGCAGGATGCCGTCGGTCATCAGCTTGACCGACGCGCCCGGCGCGAGGTTGTCGGTGAAGCGCACCTTGTAGCCGACGACTTCGCCGAACGGCGTGCCGAGCTCCTCGGCGATGCGCCGGCCCGTCGACGACGCGGCGAGCCGCCGCGGCTGCGTGTGGCCGATCAGGCCCGTGCCGCCGGCGCCGAGGCCGCGGCCGAGATCGAGGCAGATCTTCGGCAGCTGGGTGGTCTTGCCCGAACCTGTTTCGCCGCAAACGATGACGACCTGATGCGCGGCGATCGCGCGCGCGATCTCGTCGCGCCGGCCCGACACGGGCAGGCTTTCCGGATAGCTGATCTTCGGGACGGGGTTCGGTGCGACCGGCGCGCGCGGCGCACGTTCGCGACGCGGCGTACGCTCGCCGTCGGCCGCGCGCGTAGCCGGCGCGGCCGGCTGGCCCGCATCGCGGCGCCGTTCGTCGTCGCGCGGCGGCTTGCCGCCCTGCCGCGATTGCTGCTGCCGGCCCGGCTGCTGACGCGCATCGGCTGCACCGTCCGGGTGCTGCGCCGGGTCCGCGTTGGCCCGCGTCGGCGCGGGACTTTTAGGTACATTCGACATGGGGGCGCATTATAATCCCGCCCATGAATTCCCAAACCGACCTCCCTCCCGCCCAGACCGGCGCCACGACGCCGCCGGCTCCCGACGATTCGGCCGTCAGCCACGCGCAGTTCGTCGACTGGATGCGCTCCGTCGCGCCCTATATCCACAAGTTCCGCAACAGCACGTTCGTCGTGGGGTTCGGTGGCGAGGTGGTGCAGCAAGGGCTGCTGAACGCGCTCGTGTCGGACATCGCGCTGTTGCAGGCGATGGGCATCCAGATCGTGCTGGTGCACGGCTCGCGGCCGCAGGTCGAGGAGCAGCTGAGCCTGCATGGCGTCGAGTCGGAGTTCTCGCACGGGCTGCGCATCACCGATGCGCGCGCGCTCGAATCGGCGAAGGAGGCGGCCGGCGAAGTGCGGCTGGACATCGAGGCCGCGATCAGCCAGGGGCTGCCGAACTCGCCGATGGCGCATGCGCACATCAGCGTCGTGTCCGGCAACTTCGTGACCGCACGGCCGGTGGGGATTCTCGACGGCGTGGACTTCGCGCACACCGGCATCGTGCGCAAGATCGACGCCGAGTCGATCCGTCATTCGCTCGCGAGCCGCAAGCTCGTGCTGCTGTCGCCGCTCGGTTTCTCGCCGACCGGCGAGGCGTTCAACCTGTCGATGGAAGACGTCGCGTCGGCCGCCGCGATCGCGCTGCGCGCCGACAAGATCATCTTCCTGACCGAAGCGCCCGGCATCGTCGACGACGAAGGCGAGCTGGTCCGCGAAATGTCGCTCGATGCGGCCGCCGAGCTGCTCGATTCGGGCAACATTCAGGGCGACGATGCGTTCTTCCTGAAGCATTCGATTCGCGCATGCCGCGGCGGCGTGACGCGTGCGCATCTGATTCCGCAATCGCTCGACGGCAGCATGCTGCTCGAACTGTTCCTGCACGACGGCGTCGGCACGATGATCTCGTACGAGAATCTGGAGAGCCTGCGCGAGGCGACGCCGGACGACGTCGGCGGCATCCTGTCGCTGATCGAGCCGCTCGAGTCCGACGGCACGCTGGTGCGGCGCGGGCGTCACCAGATCGAACGCGACATCGACCATTTCTCGGTGATCGAGCACGATGGCGTGCTGTTCGGCTGTGCGGCGCTGTATCCGTACCAGCAGGAAAAGATCGGCGAGATGGCGTGCCTGACGGTGGCGCCGGAAGCGCAGGGTTCGGGCGACGGCGAGCGCCTGCTCAAGCGCATCGAGCAGCGTGCGCGCGCACGCGGGCTCACGCATATCTTCGTGCTGACGACGCGCACGGAGCACTGGTTCCTCAAGCGCGGCTTCGTCAAGGTCAGCGTCGACGACCTGCCGGAAGACCGCCGCAAGCTCTACAACTGGCAGCGCAAGTCGCTCGTGCTGATGAAGCAGCTCTGAGCGCAGGTACGACTGCCCTTCCCCCAGACCGATTACAGGAGAAGTACACGATGGCTCGAATGATCCAATGCGCGAAGCTCGGCAAGGAAGCCGAAGGTCTCGATTTCCCGCCGCTGCCGGGCGAGCTCGGCAAGCGCATTTACGAAAGCGTCTCGAAGGAAGCATGGCAAGGCTGGCTCAAGCAGCAGACGATGCTGATCAACGAGAACCGCCTGAACATGGCCGACCCGCGCGCGCGTCAGTACCTGATGAAGCAGACCGAGAAGTATTTCTTCGGCGACGGCGCGGACCAGGCGTCCGGCTACGTGCCGCCGACCGAAGGCTGACGCGATGCGCGTTGCGACGGGGGCGTCGCGGCGCGATGTCGAACGGACGGCACCGTGCATCGCGCGGTGCCGTTTGCTTTTGGGGATGTGCGAGCGGTGCGGTGCTTGCGCGCGGTCCGTTCGCTGCGGCCCGTAAAAATATTTGAAGAAAGTACTTTACGAAGCGAAAAAGCTCTGACATAATTTCAGCTTCTTTGGGCGGTTAGCTCAGCGGTAGAGCACTGCCTTCACACGGCAGGGGTCACTGGTTCGATCCCAGTACCGCCCACCAAAGATTCGAAGGGCCGGCAATCGCCGGCCCTTCTTGCTTTCCGGGTCAGCACTTGGCGAATTGTTCGTCAAGTGTCCTCTCGCCCAACCGGATTGTTGGCACGTTCTTGTCACACTTCTTCTTCGAGGTGTCTGGTGCCAACCATTCGCAAACGCGGCGACTGCCAATTTCAGGCGATCGTCCGTCGTCAGGGATCCCCCCACTAACCAAAACCTTCATCAGTCGCAAAGAGGCTGAGGCCCGGGCTGCCCGCATCGAATCCGAAATGCTGGCCGGGTCGTTCTCGAGGCCGACCGAATCCAGCAAAACGCCGTTGAGCAAACTGCTGATCCGGTACCCGCCAACGAGCACTCCGAGCAACGCGATAAACGCGGCATTGAGGTCAGCCATGATTTTCCTTCTTCATTTGGCAAAGGCCGGGTGTAGTCCGAATGCGGGAACTAATATCAACTACCAGCCGAGTCCATCGCTACGCGGCCTAACGCGAGAGCGGCATTAAAAAATCGCCCCGATTGAGGGCGATTGCGGTGCTCCTCGTTACATCAACCTTTCACGGTGCTATGAGTGCTCTTGGTGACGACCTACCAGTGACCACTCAACTCTGGCCGAACGATACGAGCAACCGCCGCAAAAGCAATCCGTCTTCGCTCTTCATTTGTCGAAACGGGGCCAAGCATCCGCGCCGAGTCGCCCAAAAAGCGACCTATTGGCACCGCAAACCTGACCGAGCGGTTGATGAAGCCTAGGCGCGGCGAATCAGCTACTACCCGAAGTAGATGACCATCAGGCAAATGAAGGGCTGCGAGCGCACGTGTGAACGGAGGTTGGTATCATGGCGGCGACCAAACGAAGCCACACCCTAAGAGCAAGAAGAGACCTATCCAATGGATGCCAACGCAATAACGTTGCTCGATATCTTCGAGAAAAAGATGCGCCTAGAGATTCCCACTTTTCAACGCCAATACGTCTGGCGACGGGAACATCAATGGGAACCGCTTTGGGAAGACATTGCCCGCAAGTTCTCCGAGTTCATCGAAGATAGAAAAGATGCTCCGGTTCACTTCCTTGGAGCGATGGTTATCGACCAAAAGCAGACGCAAACTGGCAAAGTCGAGCGACGTAGCGTCATCGACGGACAGCAGCGACTCACTACATTTCAAATTTTCCTCGCGGCATTCCGGGACTTTTGCCGTGCCGAAGGCTTGGATGACTTCGCCGAAGAGTGCGATGCCTACGTCACGAATAAAGGGCGCATGGCAGAGTCGGAAGTTGAACGTTTCAAGGTTTGGCCAACACTCTCCGATCGAGCTCAGTTCACATCCGTGATTTTGGCTGGATCAAAGGCAGCACTGGAAGCTGCCTATCCGCTGATTCGCGAGAAGTACGCCCGCAAGCCCTTACCTCGCCCCAGAATGGTCGAGGCATATCTGTTCTTCTATGACCAGCTCGCCGAATTTTTCAAAGGCTCCGAGGGGATACCTGCGGTCGCCGAGAATATGCCGCTTGCCGATCGTGTCGAAGAGTGCTTCGAGGCACTGAAAACCGCCCTCAAAGTCGTGGCCATCGATCTTGATCGCGAAGATGATGCTCAAGTTATCTTTGAGACTCTCAACGCGCGCGGCGAACCCCTTCTGCCGGCAGACTTGCTGCGTAACTACATCTTTCTGCGCGCGGCTCGCCAAGAAGAGGCCCAAGAGAAACTTTATGAACAATATTGGGCAGGGTTCGATCAGATTTTTTGGCGAGAAGAGGTAACACAGGGCCGTCTCAAGCGGCCGCGTAGCGACCTGTTCATGCAGCACTTCCTCGCCAGCAAACAGGCGCGCGACATTCCCATTAAACATCTTTTTGTTGAGTATAAATACTGGATCGAACGTGACAAGCCATTTTTGACGGTCGAAGATGAACTGATAGCGCTTGTTAATCAGCGGGATTCGTATAGACGAATTGCACCGGACAGTGATGACCAGACGTTCAGCAAACTTGCACACTTTCTTGACGTATTCGACGTGAGCACGGTCTATCCGCCGCTGCTTGCCATGTTCGATCGAGGCGCCACAGATGTTGAAGTGTTGCGTGCGGCAGAAATGTTGGAAAGCTATCTGATCCGACGCGCAGTGTGCGGCGCGGAAACGAAAGCATACAACCGTATTTTCATGGGCTTGACCCGTGCCATTCGCGAAAGTGGCCCCACCGCCAAAGTCGTGTATGATTATCTTTCATCCCTCCGCAGTGCAACCGACCAATGGTTAAGTGACGAGGTATTTGCTCGCGCCTGGATGAGCAGCGACATTTATAACGTGCTCAACAACCGACGTCTCACCTACATCCTAGCTCGGGTGAGCGAAACCTATCGATCGGCAAAAACTGAAGTTATTAAATTCGACAGTCAAGTCACGATTGAGCATGTGATGCCGCAAAGCTGGATCGAGCACTGGCCGCTTCAAAACGGGTTACAGGGCGTTAAGGATGCCTGGCTTCGTGACGAAGAAACGCCCGAAATTTTGGCAAGTAAACGTCGAGACAATTTGATACACACGTTTGGGAATCTCACGCTAATCACCGGCAGCCTCAATAGCGCGATAAAGCACGGCGCTTGGGTAGAAAAACGCGCTGGCATTCTGGCCAACTCCGTCCTACCGATCAACGGGAGACTATCGCAATACGATAGCTGGGACGAGGCTACTATCGAACAGCGCGGGCACGAACTTCTTGAGCGAGCACTCAAGATATGGCCGCGCGCCGAACCGCATCTGATCGCAGTGCCGGCAGAAGCGGAATGAACCGCTAACTGTGACTCGAACTCAGCGCACAACGCGGCAACCACATCTGCAAGCGGAAGAGATGAGGAGCAGTCCATCTGCTCCTCGACCATCGTTGAGCAAACGCGCAGATTTCGCGCCGAGCCGTCGTCGAATCAACGCGCGTATCGCCCCCGCGACGCGTTCAGGAATGCCGCCCCGCTCATCCACACATGGCCCGACGCCACGCCTTAGCCATCGCGAGCAAGTCCGGTCCGGAGGCGGAATGTAGCTGAGTGAACCATTCGTCGCCGCGCCCGAACCAGCCCATCGCTGCGCCGGCGCTGGCCGCGCTCCGTTCGATCCTATCGACTCCCCTTTCCCCTCGCGCCCCTCACACATGAAGCAGCAAATGACGGCGCTCCCACGAACTGATCACGCGGAAGAACGCCTCGTACTCCGTCTCCTTCAACGCCAGATACGCCTTCACGAACTTGTCGCCGAGAATGCCGGCGAGCGGCGTGCAGGCGGCCATCAGCGAGATGCCCTCCTCGAGATTGCGCGGCAGTTGATACGGCAGGTCGTAGCCATCCGAAGCGATCGGCTCGGTCGGCGCGAGCTGCTGCGTGAGACCGAGATAACCGGCCGCGAGCGTCGCCGCGAACGCGAGGTACGGGTTGCAGTCGACGCCCGGAATCCGGTTCTCGATGCGCCGCGCCGCAGGCGCCGACTGCGGAATGCGAAAGCCGACCGTGCGGTTGTCGTAGCCCCACTGCACGTTGATCGGCGCGGCCATGAAGCGCGACAGCCGGCGATACGAGTTGATGTACGGCGCGAAGATCGGCATCAGCGCCGGCGTGTACTTCTGCAGCCCGGCGAGATAGCTCTGGAACATCGGCGACACGTCGCCGCCTTCGTCGGCGAACAGGTTGCGGCCGGTGCGCGCATCGGCGAGGCTCTGGTGAATGTGCATCGCCGAGCCCGGCTCGTCTTCCATCGGCTTGGCCATGAACGTCGCGTACATGTTGTGGCGCAACGCGGCCTCGCGCACCGTGCGCTTGAACAGGAACACTTGATCCGCAAGCGACAGCGCGTCGCCGTGCATGAAGTTGATCTCCATCTGCGCGGCGCCCACTTCGTGAATCAGCGTCTCGATGTCGAGCCCCTGCATCTCGCAGTATTCGTAGATGTCCTCGAACAGCGGATCGAACTCGTTGACCGCCTCGATCGAATACGACTGACGCCCCGTCTCCGCGCGCCCCGTGCGGCCGACCGGCGGCCGCAACGGCAAGTCGGGATCGGCGTTCATGTCGACCAGATAGAACTCCAGCTCCGGCGCGACCACCGGCTTCCAGCCCCTCGCCTCGTAGAGATCCAGCACGCGCCGCAGCACATAGCGCGGCGAGATCTCGACCGGCGAGCCGTCGAAGTGCACGCAGTCGTGGATCACCTGCGCGGTCGGATCGACGGCCCACGGAATCAGGCAGATCGTCGACGGATCGGGCACGCACACCATGTCGGGATCGGTCACGCCGGTCAGCGAGCCGTCCTCCGGATAATCGCCCGTGACCGTCTGCACCATCACGGCCTGCGGCAGCCGCATCGACTCGCCGGATTCGAACTTGTTGCGCGGAATGATCTTGCCGCGCGCGATGCCGGCCATGTCCGGAATGATCGCCTCGACCTCGGTGATGCGGTGCTGACGCAGGAATTCGCTCAGTTCGGATTGCATGATCGTTCTCGTTTAGTCGGTGTCGGTATCAGTATCGGTGTCGATATCGCTCGCCTCCCGAGACGGCATCGCGCCGCCGGCCGCATGAAGGCGATGCGTCATGCGCGCGCGGCACGCCGCGCCGAATGCCGCGAAGATGTCGCGCGAAAGCGGCCGTTCCGCGAACCGCCATTCGGGATGCCACTGCACGCCCAGCGCGAACGCGCGCGCGCCGCGCACGCTCACGGCCTCGATCAGCCCGTCCGGCGCGCTCGCCTCGACCGCGAGCCCCGCACCGAGCCGCGCGATGCCCTGATCGTGCAGCGAATTGACCATTGCGTCATGCGCACCGCGCGCGATGCGTTGCAGCAGGCCGCCCGGCGCGAATCGCACGCGGTGTGCGGGGCCGTATTGCCGCTCGAGCGGATCGCCGTCGCGCTCGCGATGATCGTGGAACCCGACGCTCGCATGCAGCCGCTGATGCAGCGTGCCGCCATACGCGACGTTCAGCTCCTGCATGCCACGGCAGATCGCGAGCACTGGCACGCCGGCGTCGATCGCCGCGCGCACGAGCGGCAGCACGGTCGCGTCGCGCGCGGCGTCGTGCAGCGTGTCAGCGGCGCTTGCCGGGCCGCCGTAGTGATGCGGCTCGACGTTCGAATGACTGCCGGTCAGCAGCAGCCCGTCGAGCGACGCGACGATCGCGTCGACCGGCTGCCGCGCGCCCAGCGCCGGCAACACGAACGCGAGCGCACCGGCGCCGTCGACCACCGCGACCAGATATTTCTCGCCGGCCGTGTGGTTCGGGTGTGCGCCGCGCAGCACGCGGTCGGCGCTGACCGCTACGATCGGCCGCGCGCGCATGAGCGCCTCCGCGTCGAGCGCACAATGCATGCGCATGCGCATGCACCGGCCGATGGACATCTGGTGCTGCGTCGCGCGCAGCCGCGCACGTGCGCGCGACGCGGCAACGCTCGCTGCGGCACGAAGAGAAAACAAACAAGGACGCTAGGGCAACAATGAAGCGCTGCCGTCGCACTGCACTGCGCTGAACACATGCGCGGTGACGACGTTGAAGCGGCGCACGCCGCGGTCGGAGGCGGCGAAAAGACGAGGCGCATGCAGGAGATCGGCGTGCGTGCCGCGCTCAGCATGCCGGATCGACCCGGCCTGAGGCGGCGCGCCCGCCGACGGACTTCGGGTCCGGCGTATCGATGGGCTGGCGGCTTTCACGATCGTACTCGACTGACTTGATTGAGGCAGCACACGGGTCGCGTTCGAGCGAATGCGGCAATGCGGCGTGACGCTGAACGCACCGGCTCGCGTGACGACTGCCTGACATTCAGCTTATATCACCCAAAAATTGCGTCAAATTTTCGGCGGTCGCTCCACGCATCGTACGAATGAAAAAACGGCATCGACCGGCGCAGTCGATGCCGTTTTGTGCGGCGCGTCAACACACCGGGCACGCCGCAGCACCATCCAACGACGCACGCCGCGACACGCTATCCGCGATGCGCCAGCGCAGTCTCCACCAGCGTGCGCAGCAACGGCACGACCTGCGCGGCACGCGCGTCGTCGTACGCATACGGGCGCGTCTCGTCCATGTAGGTGATCTGCGACAGCTCGAGCTGCACGGCTTCTACGCCGCTCGCCGGTACGCCGTAGTGACGCGTGATGTAGCCGCCCTTGAAACGTCCGTTCGCGACCGCCGTGTAGCCGCCGTGCGCGTGCACGCAGGCGGCGAGCGCCTCGGCGAGCCCAGGCGCCGCGCTCGCGCCGCTCGACGTGCCGAAGTTGAAGTCCGGCAAGCGGCCTTCGAAGAAGCGCGGCACGTGCGAGCGGATCGAATGCGCTTCCCAGACGAGCACGCGGCCGTGCTCGCCCTTCAGCCGTGCGATCTCGCGTTGCAGCGCGTCGTGATACGGACGCCAGTAGCGGTCGCGACGGCGCATGATCTCGTCGCTGCCCGGCAGCGTGTCGGCCCGATACAGCGGCGCCTTGTCGAAGGTGTCGACCGGCACGAGCCCGGTCGTATCCTGCCCCGGGTAGAGGTTCTCGTCGTCGGGCGGACGATTCAGGTCGACGACGTAGCGCGCATGCGACGGCACCAGGATCGACGCGCCAAGCTGCGCGGCGAATCCGTACAGCCGCTCGAGGTGCCAGTCGCAATCGTCGACGAAGCGCGCGTCCGGCGTCATCGTCGCGGCGATGTCGTCGGGGATGTAGGTGCCCGCATGCGGAATCGAGATCAGCAGCGGCAGCGTGCCCTGCTTCAGCGTGAATACAGCCGGTTGTTCAGTCATGTCGCCTCACCGTAAAAGTGTGCCGGCGCACGCGCGCGGCGTGCGCCGGGGTCGCGCATCAGCGCAGCAGTTGCGCGAGCGCGGCGCGGTAATCCGCATAGGCCTCGGCCTCGTCGCGATGGCGGCGGCCGCTCACGACGCGCTCGCCGCCGGCATACACGTCGAGCACCGGCGTGTCGCCATGCTCGGCGAACACCGCGCCCGACAGCCATGCGCCGCTGTCGTGTTCGGCGATCGCCGGATGCGCGGGATCGAGCACGAGCCAGTCGGCGCGGCAGCCTTCGCGCAGCGCACCGATGCGCCGCCCGCTCGCCTGCGCGCCGCCCGCGAGCGCCGCGTCGAACAGCCGGTCGGCCACGCGCGGCTGCGCGTCGCTGGCGAGCACGTTGCGCGCGCGATGCACGAGCCGCTGCCCGTATTCGAGCAGGCGCAGCTCCGCGCGCCAGTCGACCGATGCGTGACTGTCGGAGCCGACGCCGAACACGCCGCCCTGCGCGAGATAGTCGACGGCCGGGAACACGCCGTCGCCGAGATTCGCCTCGGTAGTGAGGCACAGCCCCGCCACCGCGCGCCGCTTCGCGAGCGCCGCCGTCTCGGCTGCATCGACGTGCGTAGCGTGCACGACGCACCAGCGCGCATCGACGTCGAAGCGATCGAGCAGCCATTGCACCGGGCGCGCGCCGTACGCGCGCACGCAGTCGTCGACTTCGGCCGTCTGCTCGGCGATGTGGATATGCACGGGCGCATCGTCGGGCACGCCGTCGAGCAGCGCACGCAGGCCGTTCTCGGACACCGCGCGCAGCGAATGCGGCGCGACGCCGTAGCGCAGCCCGCCATGCTCGGGCGCGACGCGACGCATCGTGTCGAGCAGTTCGAGCAGGCCGTCCGGCGTGTTGATGAAGCGGCGCTGGTCGTCGCGCGGCGGCTTGTTGCCGAAGCCGGCGAACTGGTAGGACACCGGCAGCATCGTGATGCCGATGCCGGCCGCGCGCGCCGCGTCGATCACGCGCGTGCCGAGTTCCGCGATCTGCGGATAGCGCGAACCGTCCTGCGCGTGGTGCACGTAATGGAATTCGCACACCGACGTATAGCCGCACTTGAGCATCTCGACGTACAGCCAGCGCGCGATCGCCGCGAGCGCGTCGGGCGTGATCTTCAGCGCGAAGCGGTACATCAGGTCGCGCCAGCTCCAGAAGCTGTCGGCGGGATTCGCGCGGTATTCGGTGAGCCCCGCCATCGCGCGCTGGAACGCGTGCGAATGCAGGTTCGGCATGCCGGGCAGCACGGGCCCGGCCGCGCGCGCCGCGCCCGCCGGCGCGTCGGTATCGGCACGCACGCCGGTCAGGGTGCCGGTGGCGTCCCAGCGCAGCAGCACGTTGCGGCGCCAGCCGTCGGGCAGGTATGCATGGTCCGCGAACAACGTCGTTTCGGTCATCGTCAATGTGGTCCGTTGCAAGGCTAGCCGTCGATCCGGCGAAACACCGTCGCGCCGCCGCGCACGACCTGCTCGCACAGCGGACGGCCGATCCAGTACGCGAGCTCCGACAGCGAGCCGATCGACCACACCGCGAAATCGGCCGGGCGTCCGGCCTCGAGCACGCCATGCCGATCCGCGCGGCCGAGCGCCGCCGCCGCATGGCGCGTCACGCCCTGCAGCACCTCCGGCACGGTCATCCGGAACAGCGTGCAGCCGAGGTTCATGGTCAGCAGCAACGATTCGAGCGGCGACGTGCCGGGGTTGTGATCGGTCGCGAGCGCAATCGGCACGCCGTGCTTGCGCAGCAGCTCGAGCGGCGGCAACTGCGTTTCGCGGATGAAGTAATACGCGCCGGGCAGCAGCACGGCGACCGTGCCGGCCGCTTTCATCGCGGCGACGCCGGCCTCGTCGAGGAATTCGAGGTGATCGGCCGACAGCGCGCGATAGCGCGCGGCCAGCGCGGTGCCGCCGGCGTTCGACAGCTGCTCCGCATGCAGCTTCACCGGCAGCCCGCGTCGCGTCGCGGCGTCGAACACGCGCTCGGTCTGCGCGAGCGAAAAACCGATGCGCTCGCAGAACACGTCGACCGCGTCGACCAGCCCTTCGTCGGCGAGCGCCGGCAGCATCCGTTCGCACACGTGGTCGATGTATGCGTCGGCGCGCCCCGCATATTCGGGCGGCAGCGCGTGCGCGCCGAGGAAGGTCGTGTAGACGGCGACGGGGAAACGCTCGCCGAGCTGGCGCGCGACGCGCAGCATCTTGCGCTCGCTCGCGAGATCGAGGCCGTAGCCCGACTTGATCTCGATCGCGGTCACGCCTTCGGCGAGCAGCGGCTGCAGACGCGCGGCGGCCTGCACGAACAGCGCGGTCTCGTCGGCCGCGCGCGTCGCGCGCACGGTCGACACGATCCCGCCGCCCTGCCGCGCGATCTCCTCGTAGCTGACGCCGGCGAGGCGCTGCGCGAATTCGTCCGCGCGCGTGCCGCCGTACACGAGGTGCGTATGGCAGTCGACGAGGCCCGGCGTCACCCACGCGCCGTGCAGGTCTTCGCGCTGCCAGTGCGCATAGTCGCGCGGCAGCGCGGAGAACGCGCCGAGCCACCGGATCGTGCCGGTTTCATCGACGACGATCGCCGCATCGTCGATCGTTTCGTCGGGATGGCCGTGCGCACACAGCCTCAGGTGATGCCAGACAGTCGGTTTCATGCGTTCAGTCTCGTGCATCGACGGTGAGCGACACGGCGAGCAACGCGCCGCCCGCGCTCACCACGACGTCAAACGCACGCTGCGGCGCGTCGAGCCGCAGCGTGTCCAGTTCCTGCAGTGCGTAGCGCGCGCCGCCGATCGCGACGTCGAGCGCGCCGGCCGCGCAGAACAGCAGCACGGTGTCGGCGGGTTCGACGCGATGCGTGCCGGCGCGCCACACGGCGAGCGTCGCGCGCGCGGCCGAGCGGCGCGTCATCAGATTGAAGTCGCGCGTCGCGCCGGCGTGCAGCGTCGCGTCGATGGCCGCTTCGCCGGCGAAGTCCGCGCGCGCGAGCGGCGTGTCGAGCACATGGCGCGCACCGCCCGCTTCGGCCAGCGTCATGCCCGCGCCCGACAGCAGCACGAGCGTGCGGTCGACGCCGTCGAAACGCGAGAACGGGCCGCCCGCGCCGACGTCCGCGACGCTCACGCGCCACGCGAACGCATCGAGCGCGGCGCCCGGCGGATAGGCCGCGATCTCGCGCGTCACGCCGCCGCCGTTCTTCCACGGCGACGCGACGAGCGCCGCGCCGCGGATCGTCGCGACGGCGGGCCGCGCGTCGGCCGGCGCCTGGTCGAGCGCCGTCATGCTCAGCGGCCGAGCATCGGCAGCTTCAGGCCCACTTCGCGGGCCGTCTGCTGCGCGAGTTCGTAGCCGGCGTCCGCATGGCGCATCACGCCGGTTGCCGGATCGTTCAGCAGCACGCGGCCGAGGCGCTCGTGCGCGTCGGCGCTGCCGTCCGCGACGATCACGACGCCCGCATGCTGCGAGAAGCCCATCCCGACGCCGCCGCCGTGGTGCAGCGACACCCAGGTCGCGCCGCCCGCGGTGTTCAGCAGCGCGTTCAGCAGCGGCCAGTCGCTCACGGCATCCGAGCCGTCCTTCATCGATTCGGTCTCGCGGTTCGGGCTCGCGACCGAGCCGGTGTCGAGGTGGTCGCGGCCGATCACGATCGGCGCCTTCAGCTCGCCGTTCCTGACCATCTCGTTGAACGCCTGGCCGAGGCGATAGCGGTCCTTCACGCCGACCCAGCAGATCCGCGCCGGCAAGCCCTGGAACGCGATGCGCTCGCGCGCCATGTCGAGCCAGTTGTGCAGGTGCGCATCGTCGGGGATCAGCTCCTTCACCTTCTGATCGGTCTTGTAGATGTCCTCCGGATCGCCCGACAGCGCGACCCAGCGGAACGGCCCCTTGCCTTCGCAGAACAGCGGGCGGATATAGGCCGGCACGAAGCCCGGGAAGTCGAACGCGTTCTCGACGCCCATGTCCAGCGCCATCTGGCGGATGTTGTTGCCGTAGTCGAGCGTGGCCGCGCCGCGCTCCTGCAGCGTCAGCATCGCGCGCACCTGGACGGCCATCGACTGCTTCGCCGCCTTCACGATGCTCTGCGGATCGACCTTCTGCGTCTCGCGCCATTGCGCGACGCTCCAGCCCTGCGGCAGGTAGCCGTTGATCGGATCGTGCGCGCTCGTCTGGTCGGTCACGCAATCCGGCGTGATGCCGCGCGCGACGCATTCGGTGAACACGTCGGCCGCGTTGCCGAGCAGGCCGACCGACACCGGCTTGCCGGTGCGCTTCGCTTCGTCGAGCATGCCGAGCGCTTCGTCGAGCGTCGTCGCCTTCTTGTCGACGTAACGCGTCTTCAGACGGAAGTCGATCCGCGTCTCGTCGCATTCGACCGCGATCATCGAGAAGCCGGCCATCGTCGCCGCGAGCGGCTGCGCGCCGCCCATCCCGCCGAGGCCGCCGGTGAGGATCCAGCGGCCCGACGGGTCGCCGTTGAAGTGCTGGTTCGCGACCGAGAAGAAGGTTTCGTAGGTACCCTGCACGATCCCCTGGCTGCCGATGTAGATCCAGCTGCCGGCCGTCATCTGGCCGTACATCATCAGGCCCTTGCGGTCGAGCTCGTTGAAGTGGTCCCAGGTGGCCCAGTGCGGCACGAGGTTCGAATTGGCGAGCAGCACGCGCGGCGCATCCTTGTGCGTGCGGAACACGCCGACCGGCTTGCCCGACTGCACGAGCAGCGTTTCGTCTTCATTCAGATCCTTCAGCGACGCGAGGATCTGGTCGTAGCATTCCCAGTTGCGCGCAGCGCGCCCGATGCCGCCGTAGACGACGAGCGCATGCGGATGCTCGGCGACTTCGGGATCGAGGTTGTTCTGGATCATCCGGTAGGCCGCTTCGGCCAGCCAGGTCTTGCAGACCTTCTCGCTGCCGCGCGGCGCGCGGATCGTGCGGGTCGGATCGAGACGGGGATCGATGTGTTTCGGATGGTTCATGACGACTGCTCCCGAAGGAAAATGAATATCAATGGGGGAATCAGAAATGCCCGGTGAAGCGATAACGGCTGCCGGGGTGCCACAGATTCGCGACCGATGCGACCACGCCCTGCGACCACGTGCGCCGATGTAAAACCAGACACGGCTCGACGTCGTCCATCCGCAGCTGCTCGCGCAACTCGGCGCCGGGCGCCGCCGCCTCGATCCGGTACTCGACGCGCAGCAGCGGCGCCGCGCGCATCAGGTACTGGTTCGGCGTCGTGTTCGTGAAATCCTGCTTGGCGTAATCCGGCGCGACCGCCGGATTCACCCACCGCTCTTCGAGCTGCACCGGCTCGTCGTTCTCGAAGTGCAGCACCTGCGAATGAAACAGCCTGGCGCGCACGGCCACCTGCATCTCGTCGGCGAGCGCCTCGTCGGCGCGCACCGTATCGAGGCCGAGCACGCTCGCGCGATACGCATGCCCGCGCGCGCCGACCTCCTCCGAGATGCTGCGGATCGCCACCAGCGTCGACTCGTACTTCGGCCGCGCGACATAGGTGCCCGCGCCCTTCATGCGCGTGAGCACCTGCTCGGCCGCCAGCTCGCGCAGCGCCCGGTTGACGGTCATGCGCGCCACCTTGAACTCGCGGGCCAGTTCGTTCTCGGAGGGCACCTGATCGCCCTCCGCCCACTCGCCGGCGTGAATGCGACCCAGGATGAAATCCTTGATCTCCTGGTAGACCGGCGCGCTCATCGACTCACTGTTCCGAGGCGAACGAGAACGGTGCGATCTTCGCGAACGCGCGCTCGCCGACGAGCTGCGCGATCACCGCGATGTCCGGCGCGAAGTAGTGATCGAGCTCGTAGTGCGCGACCTTGCTGCGGATCGTCTCCATCACCGGCGCGAGCTTCGGGCTCGTGTGATGCGGCGCGCGCAGGTCGACGCCCTGGGCGGCGGCCAGCAGCTCGATCGCGAGGATGTGCTTGGTGTTGTCGGCGATGTCGGCGAGCTTGCGCGCGGCGAACGTCGCCATCGACACGTGGTCCTCCTGGTTCGCGGAAGTCGGCAGCGAATCGACCGACGCCGGGTGCGCGAGCGTCTTGTTCTCCGACGCGAGCGCGGCAGCCGTCACGTGGGCGATCATGAAGCCCGAATTCACGCCGCCGTCCTTCACGAGGAACGGCGGCAGGCCCGACAGCGTCGCGTCGATCAGCAGCGCGATGCGGCGCTCGGCGAGCGCGCCGATTTCCGCGGCCGCGAGCGCGAGGTTGTCGGCGGCGAACGCGACCGGCTCCGCGTGGAAGTTGCCGCCCGACAGCACTTCGCCGGTATCCGGGAAGATCAGCGGGTTGTCCGACACCGCGTTCGCCTCGACCAGCAGCACGTCGGCCGCGTGGCGCATCTGGTCCAGGCACGCGCCCATCACCTGCGGCTGGCAGCGCAGGCTGTACGGGTCCTGCACCTTGTCGCAATCGCGATGCGACTGGTTGATCGGCGAGCCTTCGAGCAGCTCGCGGTACGACGCGGCCGCGTCGATCTGGCCGCGATGGCCGCGCAGCTCGTGGATGCGCGCGTCGAACGGCTTCACCGAGCCGGCGGCCGCGTCGACCGACAGCGCGCCCGCGACCAGCGCGGTGCGGTACAGGTCTTCGATCGCGAACATGTTGTCGAGCGCGAGCGCGGTGGACGCCTGCGTGCCGTTCAGCAGCGCCAGGCCTTCCTTCGCCTGCAGCGTCAGCGGCGCGAGGCCCGCGACGCGCAGCCCGTCGAGCGCGCTCGCGCGTTCGCCGCGGATGAACACTTCGCCGACGCCGAGCAGCACGGCCGACATGTGCGCGAGCGGCGCGAGATCGCCCGATGCGCCGACCGACCCCTTCACCGGGATCAGCGGCAGCACGTCGGCGTTGAACAGCGTGATCAGCGCGTCCATCACCTCGCGACGGATGCCCGAATGACCGCGGCCGAGGCTCGACAGCTTCAGCGCCATCAGCAGCCGCACCGACGAGCGCGCCATCGGCTCGCCCACGCCGACCGCATGCGACAGCACCAGGTTCTTCTGCAGCAGCTCGAGCTGGTCGTGCGGGATGTGCGTGCTGGCCAGCCGGCCGAAGCCCGTGTTGATGCCGTACGCGGGCTCGCCCTTCGCCGCGATGTCGGCGACGGCCTTCGCACCCGCGTCGATCTTCGCGAAGCTCGCGGGATCGAGCTGCAACTGCACGGACTCGCGTGCGATCCGGCGCAGTTGCGGGAGGGTCAGGTGGCCGGGGGTCAACGTAATCATGGGTGCAATCCTGTCTAGACAAGTTCGGGATGGATTGAAGTGTAGCGATCGCGACTTGTCTAGACAACCCGAATTTCATAATTCCGGCTCGGGAGTTTCCCTGAGGCGCGACACGGCCGGCCTGAGCGCGGCGGCGCCTCGGTGAAATGACGCCGGCGGCGTCGCGGAACCGCATTCCGCTCGTGCGGAACGGCACCGTCGACCTCGAAAGCGGCGTCACGACCACACTTCGCCGCCCGTCATGCGCAGGTCGCGTTCTCGATCACCTTCTTCGTCGCGGCGAGCGGCGTGCTCACGCGCGCCGGTATCCGCGACTTCGCCGAGCTCGCCGGCAAGACGGTCGTGAGGAATCAGGGCGCGACGGCCGAGCGGCTGCTGCGCAAGATGAACGAGGAAAGGAGGATGAACGCGCAGATCATCAGCGCGAAGGATTACGGCGAAGTGAGCCTCGCGCTCGAATCGGGCCGCGCGGTCGCGTAGATGATGGACGACGTGCTGCTCGCCGGCGTGCGCCAGCTCGCGGCGAAGCCGGCCGACTGGGCGATCGTCGGCACGCAGCAGTCAGCGCAAGCGTACGGTTTCATGCTGCGCAAGGACGATCCGCCGTTCAACGCGCTCGTCGACGGCGTACTCGTGCCGCTGATGAAGCGCGGCGAGATCGGCGAGATCGTGGGCCGTACGACAAGTGATTCACGAAGCCGATGCCGCCGAACGGACTCGCTTGCGACTTCCCGATGAGCGACGCGATCCGCGCTACGCGGCGCCGCTCGACGGAGCGTCCTCGGCTCGGCGCGCCCACGCGACGCACGCCACATAGCCGGGCGCCGCGTCGAACCAGCCGGCGTCGAACGCCGCCACGCCGGCAGCAGGCGCAGCAGGCTCGACGATGGTGGTGGCTGGCGTCACCGGGTCGTGGGGCGGCACGACCGCGAACGCGCGCAGTCCGCCGACGATGCCGGTGCCCAATGCCTTCAGCAACGCCTCCTTCGCGCACCATACGCGCATGAAGGCGTCGGCGCGCGCGGCGAGCGGCAGGCCGTCGAGGTAGGCGGCTTCGGCCGGCGCGCAGACTTCGGCCGTCAACGCGCGCCAGTCGGCCGGGCGTTTGCAGCTTTCGATGTCGACCCCCACCCGGCGCGCCACGGCCCACGCGATCAGCGCGTGCGCGCCCGCGTGCGACACGTTGAAGTCGAGCGCGGCGCGATGCACGGGGTCCAGCGACGGCCGGCCCGACGCGTCGACGACGAGCGCGACCTCGCGCGGCGCGATGCCGAGCGCCGCGCCGAGCACGTCGCGCAGCGCGGCACGCGTCGACGCGCTGCGTATCGTGTCCTCGTGGCGCAGATAGCGCGCGGCGCGCGCACGCTCGACGTCGCTCAATGCCGCGTAAGCGGGCGACGCGAGCGGCACGCGCCAGTCGAAATCGACGCGCGCGACGCGCACGCCGGCATGCGCTGCGGCCGGCGGCAGATCGAGCATCTGCACGCGCCACGCGCGGCACGGATCGGCATCGGGGGCGGAGTCGGAGGCGGAGGCGGAAGCGGGCGAACAGGACATCGGCACGTAGGGGGTGGTCGAATCAAACGTCCGATGTTAATCGAATGCGCGCTCGAACATCGTCACGGTGCGCGCCCGGTCGCGGGCGTATTGGGTTCATATCGTGTGCATATCGCGGGCTTGGGGCGATGGCGTCGCGCGGCTGCAAGTGCGTGGCGCGTCACCCCTGCGCCGCGGCGCCCGGCATGCCGCTTGCCGCGACCGTCGCGCGACGGCGTGCGTGGACGCGGCCCGGCGCATCGGCCGGCAACGCGCCGTGCTGCAGCCAGTGCAGCGCGAGCGGCCACAGCGTGTCGGCGAAGCGGCTGTGGAAGAACGCGAAGTGCCCGATCTCGGCGACGCCGATGTCGTGCGGCGCAAGCCGCAGATGCGTGACGTCGCTGCCGGTGTAGTAGCCGGCCAGCCGTTCGATCGCGTCGATCGTGCCGAATGCGTCGTCGTCGAGTCCGATCGCCAGCATCGGCGCCGACAGCCGTGCGAAGCGGCCGGGCAGCGCGGCGCGGCTCGCGGCGGACTCGGCGAGCGGGCCGCGCGTGTATGCGTCTTCGAAGCGGGCCTGCGAGCGCACCCACGACAGCGCGACGCCGCGCGGCGTGTCTTCCATCCAGCCGAGCCGCTTCGCGGGCACGTAGCCGAACACCGCGGCGAGCGCCGGCATCGCGACGTGCCACTTCCACCACATGCGGCGCCGCTGCTGCTGCCGATAGTCGCGCCAGTACGCGTACTGCGCGCCGACCGTCACCACGCGACGCACCGTTGCGTTCGACGCCGCGAGCCCGAGCACGCAGCCGCCGATGCTGTGTGCGACGACGTCGACCGGCTGGCCGGGAAACGCATCGCGCGCGTACTGCAACGCGGCCTCGCAATCGAGCCGCCCCCAGTCGAGCCAGTTCGCGCGCAGCGTCGCGAGCCGCGCGGGGCGCGACCCGCCGATCCCGCGGTAGTCGTAGACGAGTACCTCGCGGCCATGCGCGAACAGCCACGCGGCGAAGCGGAAGTAATAGTCGCAGCGCACCGACGTGGCGCAATTGACGACCGTCACCGGCCGGCCGGCGCTCGCGCCGCCGCGATGCCGCCACACGTGCGCGCGCAGCGTGTAGCCGTCGGCGGCGGTCAGCGTCACGGCCTGCGGCGGCAGCGCATCGGCCGTACGCTCGTCGGCCGGCGCGGCGTCGTGCACGGCCTCGCGTGCGTGGTTCGAATTCGTCATCCCGTCTCCTGTGCCGCCGCGGATGCGGCGGCGCTCCATCTGCTCGACCGGCTTCCATTGAACTTGACGCTTGCGGCGTTCTCAACCAATCTTGCTGCTCCGTTCGCATGAGCCATACGCATGTCAACGCCGCTCGTCCGCCTCCCGTCGCTCGACCTCGTGCGCGGCTTCGTCGCCGTCGGCCGCCGCATGAGCATCACGCTCGCCGCGCAGGATCTCTGTGTCACGCAGTCGGCGGTCAGCCGCCAGGTGCATGCGCTCGAAGCGCATCTCGGCGTCGCACTGCTGCAGCGCGGCTATCGCAAGATCGCGTTCACGCCCGAGGGCGAGCGACTGTTCCGCGTCGCGGACGCCGCGCTGCTCAGCCTGCAGGACACCGTCGCCGCGCTCGCCGCCGCGCGCGAGCGCCAGCCCGTGACGATCACCGCGAGCATCGGCGTGACGGCGCTGTGGCTGCTGCCGCGGCTGGGCCGCCTGCAGGCGCGCCTGCCCGACATCGACTTGCGCGTGGCCGCGAACGACAAGGTACTCGATTTGCGTGCGGAAGGCATCGACCTCGGCATCCGCTACTGCCCGCGCGAGCGCGCGCCGGCCGGCGCGCTGCATCTGTTCGACGAGATCGTCGTGCCAGTCGCGCACCCGGCGCTCGCCGCGCGTCCCGTCGCCGATGCTGCGGCGATCGCCGACCACGTGCTGCTCGAATTCGACGGGCCGCCGCAGACGCAGCTGCAGTGGCGCGCGCACCTGCACGCGGCGGGCCTCGACGACGCGCGGCCGAAGGGCGTGCTGCGCTTCAACCAGTACGATCAGGTGATCCACGCGGCGATCGCGGGCCAGGGCATCGCGCTCGGACGGCTCGCGCTCGTCGCGCCGATGCTCGCCGACGGCCGCCTCGCGGTGGTCGGCCCGCACTCGCACGTGCGCTCGAATGCGTATGGCTACTGGTTGTTCCGGCACGATGCGGCGCCGCGCCACGAAGTGGCCGACGTACGCGACTGGATTCTCGCGGAAGCCGCCGACTGCGCGGAGGCGATGCGCGCGTACGACGTCGCGCAGGGGTGATCGCGGCGGCGGGCAGCAAGCCGGGGCACGCCGCCCCATCGTTGGCGCGCGCCGCGTTGAGTTGCTGCGCGCGGAACGCTTGCGGCCTGTCCCGTCTGCATCGCCGCGCTCAGCTCAGTCGCATCGGCTCGCATTCCCGTCACGTTGATCCGCTTCGCGCCGAGTGCTGTCGGCCTGTCCCGCTTGCACCTCCGCGCGCGGCGCACTTGCAGCCGAACCGGCTCACCCTCCTCTCACGTCGATCCGATTACACGCCGACCGCTTGCGCCCCGTCCGCGTTTGCATCGCCGAGGCCGACCGCCTTCGCCCCGGCCGGGTTTGCATCGCCGCGCCCGGCGTGCCCGTAGCCGCCCGGACTCACATTCCCGTCACGCATGCGAATCCGACCGAATGATCGCTTGAGCGACGACGCGGCGCGATCGTCTAATCGGTTCGAACGCGGCCGTCGCGCCGCACGCCTTCATCCGGAGACACGCATGACCCCGATCGAACAAGACACTCGCCGCCGCTGGCTGCCGGTGCTCGCGGGCGGCCTGATCATGGGCGCCGCGCTCGGCATCCGCCACGTGCAGGGGCTGTTCTTCACGCCGGTGACGCTCGAGCACGGCTGGTCGCGCGAAGCGTTCGGCCTGGCGCTCGCGCTGCAGAACCTGGTCTGGGGCGTCGCGCAACCGTTCACCGGAATGATTGCCGACCGCTTCGGGTCGGTGCGCGTGATCGTCGTCGGGATGCTGCTGTATGCGGCCGGGCTCGTCACGATGGCGCTGGCCGCATCGACCGGCACCTTCACCGTGGGCGCCGGGCTCGTGATCGGCATCGCGCTGTCGGGCTCGGCGTTCGCGTCGATCTACGGCGCGCTCAGCCGGCTGTTTGCGCCCGAGCAGCGCGGCTGGGCGCTCGGCGTCGCCGGCGCGATCGGCGGGCTCGGACAGTTCTGCATGGTGCCGGTCGCGCAGGTGCTGATCGGCGGGATCGGCTGGCAGCATGCATTCGTCGCGCTCGCGCTCGTCGCGGCATTGCTCGCACCGCTCGCCGTGCTGGTGCGCGACCGGCCCGCAGCGGCCGCCGCACGAGCGCACGGCGCCGACCAGTCGATCGGCGCGGCGCTGCGCGAGGCATTCGCGCACCGCGGCTTCTGGCTGCTGAACATCGGATTCTTCGCCTGCGGCTTCCAGCTCGCGTTCATCGCGACCCACCTGCCCGCCTACCTGCTCGATCACGGCCTGCCGGCGCGGCACGCGAGCGTCGCGCTCGCGCTGATCGCGCTGACCAACGTGGCCGGCACGTACGCGTGCGGTCATCTCGGCGGGCTGCTGCGGCGCAAGTATCTGCTGGCGGTGCTGTATCTCGTGCGCGCATTGGTGATGACCGTGTTCGTCGCGGCGCCGTTGTCGCCCGCGAGCGTCTACGTGTTCGCGGCCGTGATGGGGTTCACGTGGCTCGGCACCGTGCCGCTGACGAATGGCATGATCTCGCAGGTGTTCGGCGTGCGCTACATCGGGACGTTGTTCGGCTTCGTGTTCTTCGGCCACCAGCTCGGCAGCTTCTTCGGCGTATGGCTCGGCGCACGCGTGTACGACGCGACGCACTCGTACCTGCCGCTGTGGATCGGCTCGATCGCGCTCGGCGTGCTGGCCGCGCTGCTGCACCTGCCGATCGACGATGCGCGCATCGTGCGCGCCGCGCCGCGCGGGGCCGCATGGGCATGATGCGCGCGGCCTTGGCCGCAGGCGTGCTCGCGTTCGTCGCGTGGTGCGGCGCGGCCTACTTCGACGCGGGCGTCGCGCTCGCGCTGCTCGAGCGCGCGGCGTCGTGCAACTGATGTGGCAAGCCGGCGTGTGTGCAGCGCTTAACGCGGCTTCCGCAACGTGGCGAGGCATCGAGCGCTGGCGACGCGCGTCGTCGTGATCGACGATCGGCGCCGGATAGTCGACGCCGAGCCGCACACCGGCCGCCACGCGCGCGAGCAGCGACGCGTGCCATGGCGCATGGCGCGTCGCCGCGTCGAGGCCCGCGAGTTCCGGCGCCCAACGGCGCACGCAGGCACCTTGCGAATCGAACTTCCGCCCCTGCGTGGCCCGGTTGAAGATGCGGAAGTACGGCGCGGCGTCCGTGCCGCAGCCGTCCATCCACTGCCAGTGCGCCGGATTGTTCGCCGGCCGCCGCGGGCGTGTCACATGAGCGTCACATGCGCGTCGCGCGCGTCGGTCAGTCGAGGCGAAACGCCGCTTCGAAGCGCTCGACGAACGCGTCGAACTCGGCTTCCAGCAGGTAGTTGATGCCCGCCGCGCGCTTGCGTCCGCCGCCGGTCGGGAACGCGCGACAGAAGTCGTCGGCGCCGAGCGGCCGGCCGTCGGGCACGCGCACGCTGACCACCAGCCCGCCCTGCGCACACGGCGACAGCACCGCAAGCGCCGCATGCGGTGCATGGCGCATCCGCTCGTTGGCAAGCATCCCGGTGGCGCGGCGCGCCCAGGGCTGAGCGGGCATCCGGATCACGGTGGCGCCCGGCACGTCGCGCAGCGGCACGAGCGCGCGGGCGCGCGCCATGTCGTCGCGATAGCCGTCGCGCAGCGCCGCGAACACCGCCGTGTCGCGCACGAATTCGAGCGGATCGACACACGGCAGCATCGCATCGGCCAGCGCGGCCGGATCGAAATGCAGATCGTCGACGCAGTCGCCGTACGCGTTGTAGTTCAGGTACAGCCCCAGCTCGGCGAGCGTGCGGCGGTCGGCTTCGTCGATCCCGCAGTCGCGCGCGAGCGCGCAGCCGAGCGCCGGCAGTTCGTCGCCGAACGCGGCGACGATCGCCCAGCGCACGTACCGCCCGGCGAGGTAGCGGTTCACGAGCGCGCTCGTGCATACGTCGGCCGACGTGTCGATATGGGCGTCGAAATGCGGCGCGCCGGGCAGTTCGCCCGCGAAGTGATGATCGAAATAGCGCACCGCCGCGCCGTCGCGCAGCAACCGTGCGCAGGCGTCGCGGTTCTGGTCGTGCGACACGTCGAGCACGGTCACGCAGTCGCCCGCCCGCGCGTCGATGCGCTCGAGCAGCCTGATGTCGCGCTTCACGCCGGTCACGAGCGTGCCGCACTCGCCCTCCGCGAGCCGCAGTTGTTGCAGCGCGCACAAGCCATCCGCGTCGCCGTTGAACGCGAAGAAGTGCCGCCCCTGTCGTTGTTCCTGCATGATCCGTTGTCCCTTCGTCGGCGCGTGAAATCGCTGGCGTTCGCATGGCGCGTCGCTCCTTGCCCATCATCTTCCGGCACGCGAACCGCGCCGCGCAATAGCGCCGCCGATGGCGCGCGGTTGCGGCGCGTATTTTGCCGCAACCGCTTGTGGGTACGCCGAAAAGCTGCGCGGGGGCGACCTTCGCCGCGGCCTCTCGGGTAAACCCGTGACGCCACCTCGAAGTCAACGTCGTACCATGTCATACGACGACATACCACAAATACCCGTCCGCTACTCGATACACCACCGCTGACGCCACCCAAGGCCTTCGCCCCGCGCGTCGCCCGACTGGAGACTCCTTGACCTCGCCCGCTCTGCCCGCCCGCGCCGCCTGCGCACCGGCCGTCCCGAAAGTGAAGTCGCACGTGCGCCCGCTGCGCCCGCTCATGCCGACCGCGCGGCCCGCCGACCCCAGCCTCATCACACCCACCACGATGCTCCGCCATGCCGAACACTGATCGCCTGACCGTCGTCGTATCGAATGCCGCCGACGGCGAGCTCGCCACCTTCTCGCTCGCGTCCGACGGTGCGTTGGCGCCGCTCGCCCGCTACCCGGCCGGCGACGCCGTGATGCCGATCGCCGTGCAGCCCGATCGCGCGCGTCTGTACGTCGCGGCCCGCGGCGAGCAACCGGCCATCGTCGCGTTCCGCATCGCGCCGGCGAGCGGCGCATTCGCGCGCGTCGGCGCGACCGCGATCGACGCGAGCCATGCCTATCTGTCGCTCGACCGCAGCGGCCGCTGGCTGCTCGGCGCGTCGTACGGCGGCAGCTCGTTGAGCGTCTACGACGCCGCGCGCGTGCGCGACGGCGACGGCACGCCGCTGCAGGTCGTGACCGACCTCGCGAAAGCGCATGCGGTCGTCGTGTCGCCGGACAATCGTTTCGCCTACGTCAGCTCGCTCGGTTCGGACCGGATCTTCACGTTCGCGCTGGTCGAGGATGCCGACGGCCTGCGTGTGCTCGAACACGGCGAAACCCGCGTGCCGGGCGGCTTCGGGCCGCGTCACCTGCACTTCGCGCGCGACGGCCATGCACTCGTCGCGGTCAGCGAATTCCAGGCGACGCTCGCGACCTTCACGCGCGACGCGGCGAGCGGCCGCCTCGGCGACGCGCAGGTCAGCGCCCATCACCCGGCCGTCGCGGGGCTCGCGCACGGCCATGCGCGTCCGCCGGCGCCCGCCGTGCCGTCCGTATGGGCGGCGGATCTGCACCTGACGCCCGACGAACGGTTCGCCTATGTCAGCGAGCGGACGTCGAGCCAGTTGCTGTGCTATCGCCGTACGCCCGACGGCACGTACGCGCCCGCGCATGCGACGCCCACCGAAACGCAGCCGCGCGGCTTCGCAATCGATCCGTCGGGACGCTGGCTCGTCGCGTGCGGCGAGCTGTCGGAATACGTGTCGGTGTACGCGATCGCGCCGGACGACGGCACGCTCACGCCGCATGCACGCGTGGCGGGCGGACGCGGTGCGAACTGGATCGCGATGATTTGAACGATCGGACCGCCGACGGGCCGCGCCGCCGGCGCGATCAGCGCCGCGCGCTTGGGGCCACGCCGGTCCAACGCTTGAACGCGCGCGTGAAATTCGCGCGGTCGGTGTAGCCGACCCGCGCCGCGATCTCGTCGACCGGCAATTGCGTGCCCTCGAGCAGCCGCAGCGCGTCGCGCAGCCGGATTTCGTCGAGCAGCGCCGAATAGGTTGCGCCGAATTCCGCGAGCTTGCGCTTCAACGTGCGCGTCGACACATGCAGCTCGCGCGCGACGTCGTCCACCGACGGATAGCCGTGCGCGCCGCAGATCAGCAGGTTGCGCACGCGCTCGACGATGCTTTCCGCATAGCCGAGCCGCGCGAGCTCCGCGTCGCATTGCTGCACGATCATCTGCGCGGTCTGCGCGTTCGCCGTGCCGATCGGCTCGTCGAGCAGCGCGGCGTCGCAGCGGATGCGATTCACGCTCGCATCGAAATGGCAGCGCGGCAACCGCGCCCGGTAGCGCTCGAACCACGGCGGCTCCGGCCATTCGAAATGCAGCTCCGCGCGCGACTGCCACGTGCGCGCCGGCGCCGGATCGAGCAGCGAGTTGAACAGCATCGCCGTCTCGACGAGGAAATTCTCGACCGCGAACTGACGCAGCCGGCCGAGCGGAAACGCGTCGTACACGTCGATGTCGACCGTCCCGTCGAGCTGCACGAGCCGCACCGAAAAGAATGGCACACGGGTCGGCAGATAGCGGATCCCGAGCGCGATGGCCTCGCCGAGCGTTGCGCAGCTCATCAGCCCGAAGCCGATCAAGCCGGCTTTGGTCAGACTGCTGCGCAGGCCGATCTCGATCGCGATCGACGGGTCGTTCGTCGCGTCGAGCAGGTTGAACACGATCGCCGCCTGCTGCAACGGCGTGATGCGCGCGTCGGGTTGCGCGAGCCGCTCACGCTCGACGCCCGAGCCGGCGAGGATGCGATCGCCGTCGATGCCGCGCTCCTCCGCCAGCATCAGCATGAACAGCGCATACGCGGAGGACACCGTCGCCTTGTGCAGCTGGCGCGCGGCATCCGGGACTGACTGGGCCATGCGGCGGACTCCCGGGCGGTTTCGGCGGATTGTAGCGTCGGCGGCCCGTGATGACACCGCGGCGCGCCTCTAGGGCGTGCTGCCTGCTGCCTGCTGCCTGCGGCAATGGCCGGCGCCCCGCACGCGATGGCCCGAAATGACACCGCAATTGGCACCGGCGGCCCTCGCGCGCGCGGCTCGTGCGGCCTATCCTGCCGGGATCGGCATTGCGCCTCACTTTTTCCACATGGATTCCGGTCGATGAGCCAACCCGCACCACCCGTTTTTCGCGACGACGCGGACAAGGTCGCGTACGTGCGCCGCGAGGTCAATGCGGCGAGCGACGCGCTGCGCGCGCGCTTTCCGTTGCTCGACCAGCAGAGCCTCGTGGGTGCGACCGTGATGGCCGTATCGGTCGCTGCGATGCTCGCGATCGCGTGGCTGTACGCGCGCGGCGCGATCGCGTGGTACGTCGCGGTGCCGGCCGTCGCGTTCGTCACGTCGCTGATTCACGAGCTCGAACACGACCTGATCCATCTGATGTACTTCAAGAAGACGCCGTGGGCCCATCACCTGATGATGGCGCTCTGCTGGCTCGCCCGGCCGGGCACGATCAACCCGTGGACGCGCCGCCGCATGCACCTGCATCATCACAAGGTGTCGGGCGGCGAATCGGATCTCGAGGAATTCGGCATCACCAACGGCGAGCCGTGGGGTATCAAGCGGCTGCTGATGCTCGCGGACGGAATGCTCGCCGTCGTGCTGCGGCCGCAGACGATGCGCCGCAAGGTCGGCCAGTACGTGGCCGCGCAACCGGTGCGCGACGCGGCGGAGCGCGCGCAATTGCGCATCGAGCAGGTGTCGTCGTACATGCCGCTCGGACACCTGTATTACGCGCTGTGGCATGCGTTCATCGTCTACCACGCCGGGTCGCTCGTGCTGCATGCGTTCGGCTACGCGGCGAGCGTGCCGGTCGTCGTCGCGCGCGCGATGCACGTCGTCGATTTCGTCGCGGTCGTGTGGCTGGCGCCGAACTTCGTGCGCAGCTTCTGCATCAACTTCGTCAGCTCGAACATGCATTATTTCGGCGACATCGATCCGCGCAACGTGATCCAGCAGACCCAGGTGCTCAACCCGTGGTGGATGCTGCCGTTTCAGCTGTTCTGCTGCAATTTCGGCAGCACGCACGCGATCCATCACTTCGTGGTGCGCGATCCGTTCTATATCCGGCAGCTGACCGCGCGCACCGCGCACGCGGCGCTGCGTGACGTCGGCGTGCGCTTCAACGACGTCGCGACGTTCAAGCGTGCGAACCGATGGGGTGCGCGCCGCGGTCCGGCCGGCGGCGCGCCGCGCGTGCAGCAAGACGCGTGAGCACGGCATGCGCCGATCGCGTCATTCGGCGATGGGCGGCAGCGGGCCTTGTCCGCGGATCCATGCGTGGTTCGCGAGTTCGGCCATTTCCTTGTCGCCGCGGCTGTCGCCGTACGCGAACAGCGTGGCGGGCGGCCGGTTCCCCCACCAGCCGCGCAGACGCACGACCTTCTGCGGACCCCAGCAGTTCTCGCCCGCGAGCAGGCCCGTGAACCTGCCGCGCTCGAAGGCAAGGCGCGTGGCGAGCACCGTATCGATGCCGGCCGTCTTCGCCCACTTCTCGAGATACAGCGACGGCGATGCGCTCACCAGCACGACCTCGTGACCGCGCGCGTGATGCTCGCGCACGCGCTCGAGCATGTCGGCGCGCACGAGCTGCGGCAGATAGTCGTCGACGAAGCTGCACGCGAGCGCGTCGAGCGCGGCTTCATCGGCCGGTCCGAGCGCGAACCATGCGAACTTCGCCTTCGCGTCGCCGCGCGACAGCAGCCCCGCTTTCATCGCGACGATCCACGGCAGCGCGCGCAGGCCGGCCCACGCGAATCGCCGCGTGCCGACCGCGTAGCGAACGAAATGACGGAAGCTATCGGAGGTCGTGATGGTGCCGTCGAAATCGAATGCGGCGACGATGCGGTCGGTCATGGCAACGGGATAACGATGAAATGCCGGGGAAGATAGCAGACTCTAGGCAAGACACGTGAAACCGGATCGCGTGCGGTGGAGCATGCGGGCATGGTGGGGGCGCTGCTGGCGTCGATGGTGTTGCTGGCGTTGCTTGTGTCACCCGGCGTTGTGATCGGTGCTGTCGGTGCTGTCGGTGCGCTCACCGCCGCCGCTCAGCGCTGCGGCCGCGCCGCCAGCGCCGCCGGCAGCACGATGTTCATCAGATGATCCGCGCGCGACAACAGATCGGTCACGCGTTCGTCGAGCGCGCGCAGCTGCGCCGGTTGCATCCCGATCTGCCGAACCGCCTGCGCGACGATGTTGCGGCGATCGTGCAGCGTGCGTTCGACGCCCGCGTCATCCGGCGCGCGCACGACGTCCGCGACTGCGCTCAACGCGGCGAGCACGATCACGAGATGCTCCTCCGCGTGACGAACCTTCGCCGCGAGTTCTTCGGTGCGGCGCGGAAAGAAGCCGAGCGAATGCTTGAGCGCGCCGAGCGCCGCGCGGTAGTCGACCTCCGCGGACGCCGCGCCGAACCAGCGCTCGAACCTGCCCGCCTTGCGCGTCGCCTGCGCGAGCATGCCGGCCATCATGTCGGCCGCGCCGAGCGCGTTGAACTCGCGGGTCGTCGCCGCGACGGCCTCGACGAGGTTGCCGGCCGTCTCCAACGCAGCGTCGCCGATCGTCGCGACCGTCGCGAGCTTGAGCGGCACCAGTTGCCGGATGTGCCGCTCGATGCGCGGCGCGCAATCGGGATAAAGATTCGGGAAGCGCGCCTGCGCCGCGCGAAAGCACGCGTCGAGCTGCGGGTGATTCGATTCGCCGAACAGGGCGCGGCCGGGCGCATCGACGGGCGCCGCGCGCGGCGCACGCTCGGGCACCGGCCCGAACTCGAGCGCTTGCGGCACGGGCCGCGTGGGCGCGCGTTCGCCCGACGCGCCCGCGGCGGGCGGCGGGTCGAACAGCGGTCGCCCGACCGTGCGCACGGACGTCGTGTCGAATTCGAGCGGCTTCGGCCCGTCGGACGGCTTCTTCATCGCGTCTGTCCTGCCCCGCGGCGGTTCGCTTGGCGCGGCCGCCGGTCAGACGGCGCCGCCGTATGCGCGCACGAAGTCGCCGAGCCCGCGGTTGTAGCCCGCGCCGACCGCCTTGAACATGAACTGGCCATCGCGCCGATAGAAGCTGCCGACCTGCACCGACGTCTCCATCGAGAAGTCTTCCTCGAGCGCGTACTTCGCGATCACCGCGCCGGACACTTCGTCGGCGATCTGGATGTAGCTGTTACGCACCTGGCCGAAATTCTGGCGGCGCGCTTCAGCCTGATCGATCGTCACGATCACCGAGATCTCGTCGATGTCGGCCGCCAGCTTCGTCATGTCGATGAAGATCACTTCGTCGTCGCCGTCGCCGCTGCCGGTGCGGTTGTCGCCGCTGTGCACGACGCCCAGACACTTCGACGCGGGCATCCCGCGCTTCGGAAAGTCGTCACCGGGCTGGATGTACGTTTCGTTGCGATCCATCGTGCGCACCTCGCTGTTGTAGAACACGAAGTGCTGATCCGAGATCAGCTTCGGATTGCTCTGCGCGTCGTACTTGCAAAGAAACACCGACACGTCGAGATCGAAGTCCGTGCCCGTGTCCGTCCCGTTCGCGTCCCAACCGAGACCGATGCGGAATTTCTGCGTGCCGGGCGCTTCCTTCGACAGGTTGACGCGACCGCCTTTCGACAAATTGATCATCTGAACCTCTTCTGCTGGAACCGCCGTTGCGCCGGCGGCAATGCCGGGCCGCACCGCGCGGCCCTTCGTTTGATCGCTTGCGCGCCGCGCGCTCACTCGCCCACGACGGCGGCCCGGTCTTCCTTGCGTTGCACGACGATCGACGACCCCACCGCCGCTGCGATCGTCGCCGCGCCGATCAGCCCGGTGACGACCTCGGGCACGTCGAGCTTCACGCCGACGAACATGATCGTCGCGAGCGCGCCGATCGCCCAGAACGCGCCGTGCTCGAGATAGCGGTACTGCGCGAGCGTGCCCTTCTTGAGCAGCACGAGCGTCATCTCGCGGATGTAGGCCGCGCCGACGCCGAGGCCCAGCGCGATCAGGAAGATGTTGTTCGACAGCGCGAAGGCGCCGATCACGCCGTCGAAGCTGAACGACGAGTCGAGCACTTCGAGATACATGAAGCCCGCGACGCCTTCGCGCACCACGCGCGTGCCCGTATCCTCGCCGCCGACCAGGTCGCCCACGCCATGCGCGATCACGAAGCCGATCACGCCGAACGCGCCGGCGAGCAGGAAGCTGACCTGCTCGGCCGCGGGCACGTAGAATGACGCGACGATCACGATCGCGAGCGTCAGCGCCACTTCGAGCGCCGTGATGCGGCCGAGATGACGCATCGGGCCTTCGAGGAAGCCGATCCAGTGTTCGTCCTTCTCCTTGTCGAGCATGAACTTGAAGAACACCATCAGCAGGAACGCGCCGCCGAACGCCGACACCTCGTGATGCGCGGACGTCAGCACCGCCGCGTACTTCTCCGGCGCTTCGATCGCGAGCGTCAGTGCGTCGAGCAGGCCGATATGGCCGATCACCGCGACGATCAGCAGCGGGAACACGAGCCGCATGCCGAACACCGCGACCGGCAGGCCGAACACCATGAAGCGGTTGCGCCACTTCTCCGACCAGTTCTTGAGGACCGATGCATTGACGACCGCGTTGTCGAGCGACAGCGAGATTTCGAGCACCGACAGCACGGCGACGATCAGCATGTCCTTCACGCCGCCGAGCAGATAGGCGGCGACCAGTGCGAGCACCGTAAGGGCCAGCGGAATCTTGAAGTCTTTCAACATGATGGAGTAATCGGGTTGGGGAAAAATGGGCGAGCGGGTCGCGCTTACTTCGCGCGCACCCAGTCGCAGAATTCCTGCGTGATCAGTTGCTCGTAGATCTGCTCGTCGCTGACGTCGAGCGATTCGAGATGCAGGAAGCCGACGTTCGGCATGTCATCGGCGACTTCCGCGAGAAAGTCGAATTCGCTCGGATCGCCGACGCCGACGAGCGACCAGTACAGCGGGAAGTGCTGCGATTCGGCCAGCAGCTGACGTACGCGCTTGCGGTCGTTCTTCGGGTTCTGGCCGTCGGTGACGAACAGCACCCATGCGGGCAGGTGTCCGTTCGCGGGCGTCGACGCGGCCGGCGCCGCCTCCTCTGCGGCGCCGAACAGCCGGCTCAGGAAGCCGCGTTTCGCTGCGCGCTTCGGCTCCGGCGCCCTGAAGAAGAAGTCGACGATGTCGTTCATCACCGGCGCGTACTGCGTGCCGCCCCACTTGTCGATCCGCGCGTTCAGCACGTGGTCGGAGATGTACGCGCCGTAGTTGTCGGGCGTCGCGGTCGGCAGGCGGTCGTAGCCTTCGGTGAAGGTCCACGTGTCGACTTCGCCGTTGTCGTCGAACTTCAGCGCAATGCCGAGGATCCGGTCGTGCGTCTCCTGGATCACGCCCGATTCGTACAGCGGCTTCGCGGAGCCGGAGATATCGAGCGCGGCGCCGACGCGCACGACGGGCGGCTTCAGCAGCTGACGTTTTTCGAGGACGATCGCGACCTTCGCCGCGCGTTTCTCAAGCGTAATCATGCGGGGTTCTCTCAGTTGTGCTTCGGAGCGAATCGGGTGATCAGTTCCTGTTCGAGCTGGCGCAGGCGCGGTGCGTCCTGCTCGCGCTGACGCTTGCCGTCGGCGATGATCTGCGTGACGTCGTCGAATGCGCCGAACAGTTGTTGCTGCGCGTATTCGAACGTGTCGGTCGAGATCACCGGACGCTGGCCCAGCTTCGCGATGTCCTGCGCGTTCTGACGATTCAGGTCGGCCTGGGCGCGGATCGCCTCGTCGGCCGCGTCGTAGGTCGCGTTCGCCAGCGCCGCCGCGCGCTTCGTGCTCAACTGCTCGAGGTAGAGCGCGAACGCGTTGGTCCATGCCGGGATCAGCACGGTCTTGATCGTCATGAACTTCGACGTGAGCGTGCGTTTCTGGTCCTGCTCCATCCGGATCTGCGGCGCAAGCTGCTTCGACATCAGCATCGCGCGATCGAGGTCGTCGAGCTTGCTTTCGAGCGCGTCGATCTTGCGTTTCACGTCGAGCAGGCGTTGCGCGGCGAACGCGTCGTCCGCAGGATGGCCTGCCGCGGCGTGCGCGCGCAACGCCGCAAGCGCCGCTTCGCCGTGCGCTTTGGCCTGTGCGAGATCCTGATGCAGCGCGTAGTTGTCGTTGTACATCCGCTCGAGCTCGTCGATGCCGGCCTTCTGCCGCTGTGCGTGGTGTTCGAGCTCGACGACGAGCGTGTCCATGCGCTTGCTCACCGACTCGTACTGCGAAAGAAGTTTCTCCTTGGTCGAGCGGAACAGGCGCGTGACCTGCGTGAGGAGGCCGCCCTTGTCGGCGCCGCGCGGGTCGAGCCCCTTCGCCGTCGCGATCAGTTCGTTGAGCTTGTCACCGAACTGGTCGGCGTCGGACGCGCGCACGCTCGCCAGGATCTGCTGCGAGAAGGCGGCGATGCGCGCGCCCTGCGTGGCACCGAGTTGATCGATTTCGTCGACGGTGATCAGGCGCGCGGGTTCTGTCGGATACGCCGGCGGCACTCGAAGAACGTTGGCTGCATTGGTCGCGGCGGACACTGCGACGGGCGCCGAAGACGGCATGGAAGGACGATCGCTGACCGCATCGGATTTCTTGTCGTCGAATAGCGGCTTCATGTGGCTACCACGTTTCCTTTTCTGCTTTTTGCTACGCGTTGTGGTGTGCGCAGATGCGCGCATCTGCGATTGACGTACGTGCTCTCTCACGTACGGCAGACGGACAATAAATGCCGACGCGCATCGCGTCAAGCGACGTGATTTTTACAATTTCCATTCGTTTTGTAAGGTCTTGCGCGGGCCTGGTGGTGAAAAGGCTGCGGTTATTCCGCTATCGGGGAAGTTTTCGGGACTGCGGAAGGCGCACAACCTTACACGCGCGACGAATGCGAAAGAGAAATGAAATGTCGGGGTTCGAAGGGGTGGCGCGACGGATCGGTGGGCATTCGATGCTCGGAAGATGGAATGCTCGGCGGCTGGCTTGATTGACCGTGATCGGGCAATAAAGCGCGGCAAGCTGGCCGTGATGAACCGCGTAGTACGTCGAATTGCTCGTCACGATGAAGGCGGGCTTCATGCGCAGTAGAGCGAAGGGATTGCATTGGTCTGCGTGCGCAGTGTGCAGTGTGCAGTGGATGTCAGCCGGCGTCGGGGGGTGTCGACTTGGAGGTGTGCGCCGCGCGATTGCATGCGTGTTCGTCTGGATGCGATCGATGCGCATCGGTCGCCTGATCGAACAGAGCGCCAATGTCCGTGGCAGGCACGACGTCCCTGGCGGGCCGAAGACGCATGACCAGCCCCGGCAGCCCTGCCAGCGTGGGACGCTCTGCCGGGAAATCGAGGGGCTGGCGGGCCGCCACCAGAGTTTGCTATACTCTCGGTCTTCCGGAGAGATGGATGAGTGGTTTAAGTCGCACGCCTGGAAAGCGTGTATAGGTTAATCGCCTATCGGGGGTTCGAATCCCCCTCTCTCCGCCAGAACACCCTAAAAGCCCTTGAGTCTTCAAGGGCTTTTTTCATTGGTTCACGACACTCGTTTCGCCGAGCGAGCCTGAGTTTTTCGTGGATCAACCCGCCTTCGCGCTACCTTCTTCGTACGTCGCTACATCGCAGCTCGGCGTTCTCTACTTCCGCCCAAGCCTCCGTGGCAGGCGTCACCGGCGAACGGTCAATTTCGTTACGCACGGGTGATCGCCGGACAAACTGGTACTCCCCGACGGTTCGTGGGCATACGTGTTCGAGCGCTCGCCCCGTGCGCCGGCGCATGCAGGGAGAGTTTTTGATTGCAGTAAGCCCGGCACGAATGGCGAGCATCTCTCATTTGTAGAAACCGAGAACTGCTCAAGCTGGATGCAACCGTCAATCGTGGCTACGTCGCGATGCGCCAAGCCGATTCGAAAGAAATCTCATATCAGGACCCGATTCGGCTGGATCAAATCGAATGGCTCAGGACGGTCCGCAATTCCTGCGCAGACAGTGCGTGCTTACTCGACGCATATCGCAACCGAATCGCCTATATCAAAGGCAGGATATCAAGCACCCATCCGTCTTATCCGGATGAAAACTCCGGTCAGGAAAGTGACTGATGCTGGCGTACGTCCAGGTAGGGGGCGCGTGCGCACTCGTGCTCGACGTTGCCGACGGAAAGACGATGTGCCCCTTATCATCCGGTGACGGGATATGACGCCGCATCGAAAATCGGTAATTATTTACTCATCACATAACGAGACAGCCACAAAATAGTAAAAATTACATGCCCGATGGTTTCGAGAAGACTTTCAAAAATGGTTACCGGACATTTACCGTATTGAATTCCCTTTGATATGATCTTTCGCGCGATCAGCCGAGGCGCGGCTTTTAGGATTTCCGCACCAAAATGAAAGCAAATCCAAATAAATCGTTATTTGTTTGAAAGATTCATTTGGCACTGACACAATTCCGGCGCCGGGATGTCGGATAACGATCGCGTTCTCGAGAAACGGGGTAATGGCATGAGCGGGGAAGTATTGCTGAAGGTGTTGCGCGGCGGTTACGCGCAGTTCGATCGCATCGTCAAACTCGACACGCCGCTCGGCGAGGACTGGCTCACGCCGCTGTACGTCAAGGTCAACGCGCGACTCGGGCGCAATTTCGAAGTGACCGTCGACGCGTCGTCCGTCATGGGCGACAAGATCAAGCTCAGCGCGCTGATGCTGCAACCCGTCACGCTGTGGATTCGCCAGACCGACGGCGGCTATCTGCCGATCCATGGCTATGTGCAGCGGGCTCGCCGCCTCGGAAACGACGGGAGCGTCTCGTATTTCCAGCTTCAGTTTTCTTCGTGGCTGAGCTTTCTGAAGCTGAGCAGCGATCGGCGCGACTGGCAGGAAGCGAGCGGCTGGCAAATTCTCACCGACGTGTTCGACAAGCATTCGCAGGCTTCCGGTAACTATGGGCAGGAACTGCGCGCGGCGATGCGCTCGTATTCGCACCGCGTGCAGTGGGAAACCGACTGGAATTTCGTGCATCGCAGCCTGGAGGAAGTCGGCGTATTTGCGCGCTTCGATTTCGCGAAGGATGGCAAGTCGCACAAGGTCGTGATGATGGACGACCTGTATTTCGGGCCGTCACTGCCGAATTCGGAGATGAAGTTCAGCCACGCGGGTACCGACGAGGATTTCGATGGCCTCACGCAGCTGAGCGAGCAGCAAGATGCACAAAGCGCAACGCTTGCGCTCGGCACCGTCGACTACAAGCGCCCGGATCTCGACAAACAAATCAGCATGCCGGCGGCCGACCTGGAAGATCTGCCGGGCCAAGGCGAGGATTATCTATATACCGGCTCACAGACCTGGGCCGAATCCGATGCCGGACAACAACAGGCGCGTATTCGAACCGAGGAATGGGCGTCCAGAGCAAAGCGCTATTTTGCGATCGGTAGTCCCCGCTACGCGCTGCCCGGCTACTGGTTCAAAGTGTCGGGGCATCCCGTCCTCGACGCATTGCCTGACGAAGAGCGCGAACTGTCGATCATCGCGAGCGATTGGCTGATTCAAAACAACCTGCCAGGAATGGACGCCCTAACCCGCTTCCCGCGCAGCCTGCGCAGCGAGATCGAACAGGTGAAGGCGGCCGGGGCCGGCGCGACTGTGAGCCACCGCGATGGCGGTATCGGATTCTTCCACGTCGAGATCGAAGCGCAACGCCGCAAGACGCCGTTCCGCAGCCCGTTCGAGCATGACAAGCCGGAGATGCACTTGCAGACGGCGATCGTCGTAACCGACAGCGACGAAGAAATCGCCACGGACGATGGCAATCGCGTGCGGGTCCGGACGTCGAACAGCCGGAACGATCGCAATACAAAGTCGACGTCGTGGATTCGCGCGGCGATGCCGGACGCAGGCTCGAAGCGCGGCGGCTACTTCCCGTTGCGCAAAGGTGATCAGGTGCTCCTCGGATTCGTCAATGGCGACTGCGACCGGCCCGTCATCGTGTCGCGTTTGCATGGGGGCGCGACGATGCCGGTGTGGCACACGCACGGCCTGCTGTCCGGGTTTCGTTCGCGTGAGTATGGCGGCGACGGCTTCAACCAGCTCGTCATGGACGATGCGACGGGGCAGAACCGGGTTCAGCTCTACTCGTCTAGCTACAGTTCTCACCTGCATTTGGGTTACCTGATCGAACAATCCGATAACACGCGCGGCTCGTTCCTTGGCAACGGGTTCGACCTGAAGTCCGGCGCATACGGCGCTGTGCGCGCCGAACAGGGCCTCTATGTATCGACGCAGCCGGCCACCGCCCAGCCGCTGAACGTAACGGCCGCCACCGATCCGCTTGCCGGCGCGGAAGCCGTGCTCGAGACCGTGTCGAAGGCCAGTGAAACGAACCGCGCCGAAAGCCTCCAGGACGGTCAGGCCGCGCTGAAGTCGTTCACCGACGCAACGCAGCACACGGTCGCGGGTTCTGCCAGCGGCGGCCGTACTGCCGGCGGCGGCACGGGCAATGCGAACGGTTTTTCGAAACCGGTGATGCTGCTGTCGAGTCCTGAAGGTATCGCCGCGTCGACGCAGCAATCGGTGCATGTGACCGCGAACCAGCACGCGAACGTTGTTGCAGGCAAGAACGTTAACTTGGCCGCCGGTAAAGCGTTACTGGTCAGTGTGCTCGACAGAATCAGCCTGTTCGCGCAAAACCTCGGCGTCAAGATTTTCGCGGCAAAGGGACCGGTAGACATTCAGGCGCAAAGCGGCTCGGCCTCGCTGGTGGGGCTGCAGGACGTGAAGATCGAAAGCGCGGACGGACGGCTGATTCTGACGGCCGCGAAGGAGGTGTGGATCGGCGCGGGCGGCTCGTATATCAGCATCAAGGGCGGTTTGATCGAGAACGTGACGACCGGACAGATTCTGGAAAAATGCGGGAATTGGGACAAGTCGAGCGGCGCGAGCGGGACGATTCGCGATCCGTTGCAGGCAACACCGGTGTCGACTGACGGCGGGCGGGGTTCGCTCTTCTCCGGCTGACGCCTGGCCTGGCAACCCCGTAGCGACAAAAAAGAGAAAACGAGAGATTCCGAGAAACATGAGCAAAAAAAACCCTTCCCAGAAGCCAGCCGCGCCGGCCAACCCCGCAGCCGCGCCGAGCACACCCGCAACACCGCCTTACACGCCGCTGAACTGGGCCTTCCCATTCACTCCCGCCGGCAAGGAGGACGCATCCGATCCGATGACCTACATGAAGGCTCTTGCGGTCGCTGAGGATGGATCCTATCCACTAGGCGCGAACGGTATGTGGCACGGCGGCATCCACTTCGACCAAAACACGAGCGCGCAACTGAAGCAAGGCGACGGCATTCGCGCGATTGCCGACGGTGAAGTCGTCGCGTACAGACTCGACAGCAAATATCCGGAGCAGGATTACCAGGACGGCCGGCACGCGCTATATTCGACGGGCTTCGTACTGGTCCGCCATCGACTGCAATTGCCACCGCCTCTGCCGCCGAAACCGGCCCCCGCGAAAAATTCTGATGGGGAGCCCGTACCAGCGTCCAATTCGACGCCGGCACAGAACAAACCGGCGCCGGATGAGACGCTCACACTCTTCAGCCTGTACATGCATACGATGGACTGGAATAGCTACCAGTCGGTAGCGGAACAGGCAAAGGTCGCTCGAGTCGACCTATCCAAGCTGAACATAGCGCCGATGCCGTATTGGGAAGGCGACCGTTACTACCGGGTCGGCGAAAAAGCGCAGGACAAGCAAGATGGCCCATTGCCGAAGGCACCTATGCCGCCGCAGCGAAACAGTGCCGATAGTGATCCGCTGGGCGACCTCATCCGAAACAATTTCGAACCGCCGGCCGAACCGGATCAAGCAGGGAAAGACGCGACACCGCTCCCCTCCCCGATCATGGGGCTCCGCATCCGTGATCTGCCGAACGGCAAGATCATTGGCATCTTGCCGAAGGGTGCGGAATTGATTGTCTCGGATACGGACGAACAGGCAAAGGCAAAGCCCGGTTGGGCGAAGATCAAGACGATCAAAACCGGTACCGCGGTCGCAGCAATCGTCGGTCAGCCTGTATCACCGCACGCACCGTACGGATACGTCTTCCTGGGGGAGCTTGATCCTATAGTGGACCCGAAACCGCTGGACACGGTCGTGGTGCTCAAACAACCATACGCAGTCAAGGCAGGCGACGTGATCGGCCACCTCGGTCATTATCTGCGCTACCCGGATGCGAAGCTGTTGCCAGCGAAACCGACTCGGCCACTGCTGCACTTGGAGGTGTTCGCCGGCCCCGAGCTCGAAGCGTTTATCCAAAGGAGTCGAGAGCGAGCCAAGCAGTTACCTGCGTCCAAAGCGTTTCTGGAAATCTCGCGGGGCGCGCGGCTGGTCAGCGATCTGCCGGAACCGGACCAGAAGCTGCAACCCGGCGTCAAACTTGCACCTCTCGCCGGCGACTCGAAGGGCAAGTGGGTCAAGGTACAACCGAAAACGGCCGCCCCCGTACATGGCAGCCGCCACGCGAAACCGGCATTCAACGACGCCGGTACGCCTGTCTGGGTCGACGGCAGCCTCGCCGACACGACCACTACCGCAATCGTACCCGGTTGGAAGGATTTCCCGTTGAGCTTCTCGAACGCAAAGGGGCCGGGCGCGGATTTCCGTGACGTGTTCCGAACTGCCGACCTGGAGAAGAACGGCGCGGGGAGCATCGCGAAAGACGACAAGGGGCGCCGCTGGTATTACGTGACGATCGGCGCCAAGGACGGCAAAACACGCGATGGATGGGTATGCGAGCGAGACCATCCGCTCGTGCGAATGTGCGGGCCGTGGGACTGGCCGGGCTTCGAACTGATCGATAACAGTAGCATCATGCCGATCGACATGCTCAAGCGCTACATCCACGTCGCAGAACTGTTTCTGGCCGACGAAGATAAAACCGAATTCGAGACGAGCGCGGCCACGGTCAACGGAAGTCCGCTTATAACGACGCTCGAGAAGGCCATTGACGCGAACCACGATGGGAAAGTGACGGCTCAGGAGCTGAAGCACGCGCAGGAAACGCGGTGGATGGCAGAAGCCCTCTCCCACCTCGTCGTGCGCTGCGAAAGTGAATGGGGCGGCGGCCTGGGTAAGTGGGAAGCGCTGTCGCCGCTGATGAAGAAGCTGCTGTGGCTGTGGAAGACCGAAATCGAACGAATCGGTAAGTTGCAGTGGTGGGAGCAGGTCACCAGCGTGAAGGGTTTTCCGAAGGACCCTAACCCGTGGCATCTCCATCCGATCGGGTTGATTGGAAACTTCGCCCAAAAAAGCGAAGAGGGTTGTGGCGATTGCGCCGCTCGCTTCAAGAAGATATCTAAAATTATTCTGAATCACGAGGGTGGAATTGTGAACAACAAAAACGATAAAGGTGGGTTCACAAATAGAGGGATAGCTTGGCCGACGTGGCAGAAATATGCCAAGGAAGACCTTGGGGTTGAGCCAACCGTCGAAAATCTAAAAGCGCTTACCGAGAGTCAAGCGGAGGTAATTTATTTGAAGAGATTCTGGGAACCTAAAGGATTTTGCCAATTCCGTGACGACCGCGTTGCTCTTATGACGTACGACTGGACGATTACATCTGGCGGCGCCGTGAAGCAAATTCAGAAAATGCTGAATTCGAAATACGGAGCCGGGGTGGGTGAAGATGGCGGTCTTGGCCCCAATACAATCAAAGCGATAAACGCGGTTCAAGATCAGGACCAGTTGCTCCAGGATATCGCAGAAATTCGCCGAAAATATTACAAGATGCTGGTCGACAATGATTCTAGCCAAGTCGTTTTTTTGAAGGGCTGGCTTGGCCGTGTTGACGATTGCCTTCAGGTAAAACTATGAATAGATTGATGCGCATTTTTATTGGCCTGTGTCTTCTTATTGGATTCGAGGCGGCGATTGCGCAAGTGCCTCAAACTGAGGTGAGCCCACTTCTTGGGGAATGGCGGTATGTGTCTGCTCAACACGAAGGCAAGAAGCCTTATTCCACTTTTGTCATTAAATTACACAAATCCTCAGGCAATCAAGTCGCAGGGAGCTATTGCTTTATCACCGATGAAGGGCGAAGAATTGATTGCGACCCAGAAGGAACGAACAATCTGGATGGCACGATGTCGCCCGACGGCTTGCACGCCACGATCAACTTCTTCTCGTTCTTTGGGGCAAAAAATGGAGTCTCGGATATTTCACTAAATAACGGAGAGCTACACTGGAAGGTGACAAAAAGTCCAGATGGTGATTTTTTTTACGGCCCATTCGACGTTTACCTGACCAAGGACAGCAAAGCATCCAAGAATAGGCAGGTGACAGCGAATCGAGCGTACCTATACGCAGAACCATTCAGTAAAAATAAATCAAAATCCTACATAATAAAAGGGGATGTGGTTGAATTGTTGAATATTTCTGACGACCTCAAGTTCTGGAGGGTTAGATATACTGCAAAAGACGGAAGGATTATAGAGCGCTGGATTGAGTGCGGCACAGTTAACGCATGCCCATAGCCCGGAACGAAGATGATCAATTTGATTCGGGTAGGTGACGACACCGACCACGGCGGCAAGGTCGAAACAGGGTCAACTTCGATGCGCTTCGACGGCCGCTATGTCGCCCGCAAGGGCGACCGCGTATCGTGCCCGCAGCATCCGGATGTCTCACCGAACCTCATCGAAGAAGGCGATCCGTCGATGACGGACGACGGCATCCCGATCGCACGGCATGGCCATCGCGCCACGTGCGGCTGTCATCTGATCTCGAGTCTTGCATAATCCAGAGTTCGAACAGCCTATACGTCGTCCACGACAATCCGCGCTCTCGGAGGAGCCGCTCCGCGGGCGCTGGAAGCCGTCAGCCGCGCCGTTGCGGCGACACCCGCTCATATTGCTCGAACGCGTCTTCCATCGATCACTAGCACTGAGCTGACCGCATGACGCCGCCCCTCCCTCCCCCTCAAGGATGCCGAATGTAATCCACCAACGCCCGCGTATACTCATCCGGCTCCCGATCGACCAAACTGACCGCGATCGCCACCGCAAACCCGGCCGGCACGCCGAACACGCCCGAACTGATCGGCTCGATACCGAACCAGGTCGGCCCCGCAAACCCGGTAAGCTGCGTGAAAAGCGGATACGTCGACACGATGTAATACACGCACACCGCGAGCCCGGTCACCATCCCGGCGATTGCACCGCGCGTGGTGGTCCGCTTCCAGAACACACCGAGCACGAGTACCGGAAAGAAACTGGACGCCGCGAGCGAAAACGCCGCGCCCACCAGAAACAGAATCTTCCCCGTATTGAGCGACGCGACATACGACGCGAACAGCGCCACGCCGAGCAGCAGCACCTTCGAAATCGTCACACGCCGCTGGCTCGTGGCGTGCGGCGCGACCATGCAGTAATAGACGTCATGCGACAACGCGTTCGCGATCGTCAGCAGCAACCCGTCCGCGGTCGACAGCGCCGCCGCCAGCGCGCCCGCCGCAATCAGCCCCGACACGACGTACGGCAGGCCCGCGATCTCCGGCGCAGCGAGCACGACCATGTCCGGCTGCATCTGGATCTCCGACCAGTGGACGATACCGTCGCGTATCACCTCGACCACGCTGATCAGGTCCGGTTCGAAGTGATGCCACTGCGTGACCCACGCCGGTAGCTCCGCGATCGGCCGCCCGACGAGGTTCGTCAGAATCTCGTACTTGATCATCACCGCGAGCACGGGCACGCTCAGGTAGAACAATGCGATGAAGAACAATGTCCAGCCGACGGAGCGCCGCGCGGATGCCACCGACGTCGTCGTGTTGTAGCGCGTGAGGATGTGCGGGAGGCTCGCGGTCCCGAGCGACAGGCACAACAGCAGCGCAAGAAAATTCCGCTCGCGCGGCTTGCGCGCATCTTCGCTCGCCGCGGGAAACGGCGCGTGCATCGGCACCGGCGGCTCGGCCCGCGCGAGCAGGTCGTCGCGCGCCTGGCCCCACGCCACGCGCGCCGCCGTCGGGTCGCGCGGAAAGTCGGCAAGCTCCCGTTCCCGCTGGTTGATCTCGCGCAGCGGCCCATTGTGACGCCGCAGGTCCGCCAGCTGCTCGACGAGTCGCCGGCGCGCGTCCGCATACGACGCCGGCAGGCGATCCAGTTGCGCCTGCACGAGCGCGGCTTGCCGCCGATACTCAGCGCGCACCTGCTGCTCGTCGGCGGCGTCGCGCACCTGCGCCTCGCGCGCCGCGATGCGCTCCATCAGCTTGCCGTAATTGAACTGCGGCACGGGCCCGAGCCCGTTCTTCATCGCGATCAGCGACACCGGAACCAGAATCGCACTGATGAGAATGACGTACTGCGCGACCTGCGTCCACGTGACCGCACGCATGCCGCCGAGAAACGAGCACACGAGAATGCCGGCGAGTCCGCAGAAGATCCCGATCGCGAAATCGACGCCGATGAAGCGCGTCGCGATCAGCCCGATCCCCTGGATCTGCGCGACCAGATAGACGAACGAGCACAGGATCGCCGCACCCGCCGCGAGCGCCCGCACCGCGGTGCTCGAAAAGCGCGTGCCGAGAAAGTCCGGGATCGTGTACCGCGCGAGCTTGCGCACGTACGGCGCGAGCAGGAACGCGACCAGACAGAAACCGCCCGTCCACCCCATCACGTAGGCGAGCGCGTCGTAACCGGTTGCATAGAGCGAGCCGGCCAGCCCGATGAACGACGCCGCCGACAGCCAGTCGGCCGCCGTCGCCATCCCGTTGAACGCGGACGGCACGCGCCGCCCGGCCACGTAGTATTCGACGAGATCGGACGTGCGCGACAGCAACCCGATCACCGCATACACGGCGATCGGCACGAACAGGAATACGTAGCCGATCCACACGCCGGAGCCGGTCGCGCGCTCGATGCGCCACAGCAGCAGCACGAAGCCGAGAAAACCCAGCGTGTAGAGCGCGTAGGCGCGAATCAGTCGATGCGTGAGCATGGATCAGCGCCCGGTTCCGGTTCCGACGTCGTCGGCATGCGCGGCATGCTGGTCGTACGCGCGCCGCAGCAAGCGATCGGCGCGCTGCATCAGGCCGATGTACACGACGATCAGCACGAGGTACACGAGGATCGCCCCCTGCGCGCCGAAGTAGAACGGCAGGCTGAAACCGGCGAAGCGAATGCCCGCGAGCGCGGGTGCGAAGAACGGCACGACGAACGACACGGTGAAGCCGATCGTCATCAGCACCGCGATCAGCGCGACGTTGAAGCGCCAATAGCGCGCATGGGCGCGCGCGAGCGGCTCTGGGACGGGCGGCGGCGCAGCGCGCGCCGGACGGGACGAAACGGTCATGCCGTTATTTAGCAAAAAGCCCCTGCGCGGAGCAATCGGGATTGCCGCGCAGGGGCTCGTGCGCGCAACGCGCGCGACAGGAACGTTTACCGCACCTCGGTGAGCTGCTCCAGAATCGCCGGATTCTCGAGCGTGGAGGTGTCCTGCGTGATCGCCTCGCCCTTCGCGAGCGAGCGCAGCAGGCGCCGCATGATCTTGCCCGAGCGCGTCTTCGGCAGGTTGTCGCCGAAACGGATGTCCTTCGGCTTCGCGATCGGCCCGATCTGCTTGCCGACCCAGTCGCGCAGCGCCTTGGCCAGCGCCGCGGCCTCGTCGCCTTCAGGGCGCGAGCGCTTGAGCACCACGAACGCGACCACCGCCTCGCCCGTCGTGTCGTCCGGCCGGCCGACCACGGCCGCTTCCGCCACCAGCTCGTGCGACACCAGCGCCGACTCGATCTCCATCGTGCCGAGCCGGTGGCCCGACACGTTCAGCACGTCGTCGATGCGCCCCATGATCGTGAAGTAACCGGTGTCCTTGTCGCGCACCGTGCCGTCGCCCGCCAGATACAGCCCGCCGCCGAGCTCGTCCGGGTAGTAGCTCTTCCTGAAGCGCTCCGGGTCGCCCCAGATCGTGCGGATCATCGACGGCCACGGACGCTTGACCACCAGGATCCCGCCTTGCCCGTTGGGCACGTCCTGGCCCGTCTCGTCGACCACCGCGGCCATGATCCCCGGCAGCGGCAGCGTACACGAACCGGGCACCGTCGGCGTCGCGCCCGGCAGCGGCGTGATCATGTGGCCGCCGGTTTCGGTCTGCCACCAGGTGTCGACGATCGGGCAGCGCTCGCCGCCCACGTGCTTGTGATACCACATCCATGCGTCCGGATTGATCGGCTCGCCGACCGTGCCGATGATGCGCAGGCTCGACAGGTCGTAGCTCTTCGGGTGGACCTTGTCGTCGGCGTCGGCGGCCTTGATCAGCGAACGGATCGCGGTCGGCGCGGTGTAGAACACGCTGACCTGGTGGTCGGCGATCATCTTCCAGAAGCGCCCGGCGTCCGGGTAGGTCGGCACGCCCTCGAACACGACCTGCGTGCCGCCGCATGCGAGCGGCCCGTAGGTGATGTACGTGTGGCCGGTGACCCAGCCGATGTCGGCCGTACACCAGAACACGTCGTCGGGCTTCCAGTCGAAGGTCCACTTCATCGTCTGCGCGGCCCACAGCAGGTAGCCGCCGGTGCTGTGCTGCACACCCTTCGGCTTGCCGGTCGAGCCGGAGGTGTAGAGGATGAACAGCGGATGCTCGGCGCCGACCCATTCTGGCGGGCAGTGGTCGGACTCGGCGTCGGCGAGCTCGTGCATCCACAGATCGCGCCCGGCATGCCAGTCGATCTTGCCGCCGGTGCGGCGATAGACGATCACGCTCTTGACCGCGTCGCAGCCGCCCATCGCGATCGCTTCGTCGGCGATGCTCTTGAGCGGGAGCGTCTTGCCGCCGCGCGCCTGCTCGTCGGCGGTGATCAGCGCGACCGCGCCGACGTCGACGAGCCGCTCGTTCAGCGATTTGGCGGAGAAGCCGCCGAACACGACCGAGTGCGTGGCGCCGATGCGCGCGCAGGCCTGCATCGCGACGATGCCTTCGATCGACATCGGGATGTAGATGACGACGCGATCGCCCTTGCCGATGCCGCGTTTTTTCAGCGCATTGGCGAAGCGCGACACGCGCGCGAGCAGCTCGGCGTAGGTGACGCGCGTGACGGTGCCGTCGTCGGCCTCGAAGATCACCGCGACGCGCTGGCCGTTGCCGGCTTCGACGTGACGGTCGAGGCAGTTGTACGACGCGTTGAGCTCGCCGTCGTCGAACCACGTGCAGAACGGCGCGTTGCTCTCGTCGAGCACCTTGGTGAACGGCTTGTGCCAGCTCAGGTTCTCGCGCGCGAGACGCGCCCAGAAGCCCTCGTAGTCCTGCTCGGCCTCGGCGACGAGCGCGCGGTAGGCCGGCATGCCGGAAATGGTCGCCGTCTTCTCGAGCGCCGCGGGCGGCGCAAACTGACGGGTTTCGTGAAGAACCGATTCAATCGCAGACATCGACTACCCCTTGGTGAACATGAATCCTCTGCATGGCGGCGCGATCGTGCGCGCCGCGTCTTGGCCGGCGCTTGCGCGCCGCTGTCTCCCACTCACCCGCGCGCGGCCCGGAGGAGGCTGCGCACGATGCTGCGCCGCACCACGTCAAACGGCGACGCGCGTGCAGCCCGGCGGTTTCCACGATAAGCGTTCGAACTTACCCATCACTTACGCGGCCGTGCGCAGCACACACGTGCACTGCGTAGCGGACGGCCGCTTTACGCTGTTACAAACGCGACCCTACAATCCTAACTGAACTCGCCCCCCGGACTCCAGCTTGAATCGCTACGCCTTCTTCCTGATCCTGTCGATGCTGCTCGTCGGCAGCAACGTCGGTATCGGCAAATCCATCGTCGTGTTCGTTCCGGTCGCCATTCTCGCCACGCTGCGCTTCGTGATCGCGATCGCCGTGCTGTGGCCGCTGTTCAGCCCCGTGAAGATGCGCGCGGTGCGCCGCGCCGAATGGCTGAACCTGTTTCTGCAGGCATTCTTCGGCACCTTCATGTTCACGCTGCTGATGCTCAACGGCGTGCAGCGCACGAGCGCGGTCGCCGCCGGCGTGATCACCAGCACGATTCCCGCGATCGTCGCGCTGTTCGCCTGGCTGATCCTGCGCGAAAAACCGAACGGCCGTGCGCTCGTATCGATCGCGCTCGCCATCGCCGGCGTCGTGACGATCAACCTCGCGAACGGCAACTCCGGCAACGCAGGCAGCGCCTCCGCCGGCTCGCTCACCGGCAACCTGCTGATGCTCGGCGCGGTGTGCTGCGAATCGATCTACGTGATCCTGTCGCGTCGGCTCACGCAGACGCTCGCCCCGATCGACATCTGCGCCTACACGCACCTGTTCGGCCTGTTCCTGATGCTGCCGCTCGGCGCCGGCGCGCTGTGGCATTTCGATTATGCGAGCGTGCCGGCCGGCACGTGGGGGCTCGTCGTCTGGTACGGGCTGTCGGCCAGCATCTTCTCGTTCTGGCTGTGGATGAAGGGCATCCGCCACGTGCCGGGCAGCCTCGCGGGCGTGTTCAGCGCGGTGCTGCCGGTCGCGGCCGCCGCCTACGGGATCGCGTTCCTCGGCGAGCGCCCGACGCTCGCGCACGGCGTCGCGCTCGCATGCGTCGTCACCGGAATCGTGCTCGCGAGCCTGCGCGTGAAGCGCGCGCCGAGCGCCGCGGCCTGATCCGTCCCCGCCCCGTCGGCGCGTCGCTGCAGCCGCGCCGGCCAACGCGTTACAATAGCGCGCCGTTTCATCGCGTTTCATCGTTACCCCCGATACCTGCGCCCCGCGCCCGCACCGCCACCATGTCCGCCCCGCATTCGCCCGGCCCCGGCCGCCGCTCGCTGCGCCCGCTGCCCGCGCTGATCTTCATGAGCCGCTGGCTCCAGGTTCCGCTTTATCTGGGTCTGATCGTCGCGCAGGGCATCTATGTGTTCCTGTTCCTGAAGGAAGTCTGGCACCTGCTGTCGCACGCGAGCGGCCTCGACGAGGTCACCGTGATGCTCGCGGTGCTCGGCCTGATCGACGTGGTGATGATCTCGAACCTGCTGATCATGGTGATCGTCGGCGGCTACGAAACGTTCGTGTCGCGCCTGGGCATCGAAGGCCATCCCGACGAGCCCGAGTGGCTCGACCACGTGAACGCCGGCGTGCTGAAGGTCAAGCTGTCGATGGCGCTGATCAGCATCTCGTCGATCCACCTGCTGAAGACCTTCATCAATCCCGATCAGCACACGACGCACGCGATCATGTGGCAGGTACTCATCCACCTGTCGTTCCTGGTGTCGGCGCTCGTGATGGCGTGGGTCGACCGCCTGACGACGCACACGCACCCGGCCCATTTCCACGAGGCGCACGCGTCAGCGGCGTCCCGACCGGCGGCCTGACGGCCGCCCATGCATTCCCCACTGTCCCACAGAGTCTCAGCCATGACCGTCATCAAACAGGAAGACCTGATCCAGAGCATCGCGGATTCGCTGCAGTACATCAGCTACTACCACCCGCTCGACTACATCCAGGCGCTCGGCCGCGCGTACGAGCTCGAGCAGAGCCCGGCCGCGAAGGACGCGATCGCGCAGATCCTCACGAACAGCCGCATGTGCGCGGAAGGCAAGCGCCCGATCTGCCAGGACACCGGCATCGTGACGGTCTTCGTGAAGGTCGGCATGGACGTGCGCTGGGACGGCGCGACGATGAGCGTCACCGACATGATCAACGAAGGCGTGCGCCGCGGTTACACGCACCCGGACAACGTGCTGCGCGCGTCGATCGTCAATCCGCCTGAAGGCGCCCGCAAGAACACCAAGGACAACACGCCGGCCGTGATCCACTACGAGATCGTGCCGGGCGACAAAGTCGACGTGCAGGTGGCGGCGAAGGGCGGCGGCTCGGAGAACAAGTCGAAGTTCGTGATGCTGAACCCGTCCGATTCGATCGTCGACTGGGTGCTGAAGACGGTCCCGACGATGGGCGCGGGCTGGTGCCCGCCGGGCATGCTCGGGATCGGCATCGGCGGCACCGCCGAAAAGGCGATGCTGATGGCGAAGGAATCGCTGATGGAGCCGATCGACATCCAGGAAATCATCGCGCGCGGCCCGAAGGACTGGATCGAGGAACTGCGTGTCGAGCTGCACGAGAAGGTCAACGCCCTCGGCATCGGCGCACAGGGCCTCGGCGGCCTGGCGACCGTGCTCGACGTGAAGATCATGGCCGCGCCGACGCACGCGGCGTCGAAGCCGGTCGCCCTGATCCCGAACTGCGCGGCGACGCGCCACGCGCACTTCGTGCTCGACGGCTCGGGCGCGGCGAAGCTCGAAGCGCCGTCGCTCGACGCATGGCCGAAGGTCCAGTGGGAACCGAACACCGAGACGAGCAAGCGCGTCGACCTGAACACGCTGACGCCGGAAGAAGTCGCGAGCTGGACGCCGGGCCAGACGCTGCTGCTGTCGGGCAAGATGCTCACGGGCCGCGACGCCGCGCACAAGCGCATCGCCGACATGCTCGCGAAGGGCGAGAAGCTGCCGGTCGACTTCACCAACCGCGTGATCTATTACGTCGGTCCGGTCGATCCGGTGCGTGACGAAGTGGTCGGCCCGGCCGGCCCGACGACGGCCACGCGGATGGACAAGTTCACCGAGATGATGCTCGCGCAGACGGGCCTGATCTCGATGGTCGGCAAGGCGGAACGCGGCCCGGTCGCGATCGACGCGATCAAGAAGCACAAGGCCGCGTACCTGATGGCGGTCGGCGGCGCGGCATACCTGGTGTCGAAGGCGATCCGCGGCGCGAAGGTGCTCGCATTCGAAGACCTCGGCATGGAAGCGATCTACGAGTTCGACGTGCAGGACATGCCGGTGACGGTGGCGGTCGATTCGTCGGGCACGTCGGTGCACCAGACCGGTCCGAAGGAATGGCAGGCGAAGATCGGCAAGATCCCGGTCGCAACCGCTTAAGCGGCGCGAACCCGCTTGCGCACAAGGCCGGACGCAAGTCCGGCCTTTTTACTTGTCGTGGCCGACATCGGCCGCGGCACGCGCGCGACGGCCGCCGCGCATCGCGCGCAATGGCCAGCCGCGGCCAGGCTTCGACGCTTGGCTTTTCCCGTTCGAGCGATTATCGTTCGGTTTCTGAAGCCCCACCGATCAAGGAACAGCCATGCAAGGCGACAAGAAAGTCATCGAATATCTGAACGCCCAACTGAAGAACGAACTCACCGCGATCAACCAGTACTTCCTGCATGCGCGCATGTACAAGCACTGGGGCCTCGAAAAACTCGGCAAGCACGAATACGACGAATCGATCGGCGAAATGAAGCACGCCGACTGGCTGATCGAGCGCGTGTTCATGCTCGACGGCCTGCCGAATCTGCAGGACCTGCACAAGCTGCTGGTCGGCGAGGAAACCGAAGAGATCCTGAAGTGCGACCTGAAGCTCGAGCAGATCTCGCAGGCGACGTGCAAGGAGGCGATCGCCTACTGCGAATCGGTGCGTGATTACGTATCGCGCGAGATCTTCGAAAAGATCCTCGACGACACCGAAGAGCATATCGACTGGCTCGAAACGCAGATCGACCTGATCGGCAAGGTCGGCCTGCAGAACTATCAGCAGACGATGATGGGCTCGCCGGAGTAACCGGCACGCTCGCCAGGATCGCCCGCTTCGCCCGCGCATGACGACGAACCGTTCCACCGCTTCCGCAGCCCGCCCCACCGCGCCGATCGGCATCTTCGATTCGGGGCTCGGCGGGCTGTCGGTGCTGCGCGCCGTGCGCGCGCAGCTGCCCGGCGAATCGTTCGTCTACGTCGCCGACTCGCGCCATGCGCCGTACGGCCCGCGCGACGAGGCGTTCATCACGGAGCGCACGCTGGCGATCTGCGAATGGCTCGCGCGCGACGGAGCGAAAGCGCTCGTCGTCGCATGCAATACAGCCACGGCACGCGCGATCGCGGCCGTCCGCGAACGGCTGTCGATCCCGCTCGTCGGCGTCGAGCCGGGCATCAAGCCGGCCGCCGCGGTGTCCGCGACCGGCGTCGCCGGCGTGCTTGCCACCCAATCGACGCTGAACAGCCCGCGCTTTCAGGCGCTGCTCGATCGCTACGGCGCCGGCCGACGCTTCATCTGCCAGCCGGGCCACGGGCTCGTCGAGGCGATCGAGCGCGGCGACACGAACTCCCCCGCCTTGCGCGCGTTGCTCGAACGCTACCTGCAACCGATGATCGACGCGGGCGCCGACACGCTCGTGCTCGGCTGCACGCATTACCCGTTCTTCACGGCGGCGATTCGCGACCTCGTCGGCGATCGCCTGACGATCGTCGACACGAGCGACGCGATCGCGCGGCAACTCGCCCGCGTGCTCGACGAGCGCGGGCTGCGCGCGCCGGCCGGCGCGCCTGCCGCGCCGCCACGCTTCTGCTCGACCAGCGACGGCGTGCAATTGCGCGCACTGGCGTCGACGCTGCTTGGCCTCGACGTGCCCGTCGAGACCGTCACCATTGCGTCACCGAACGCGCGCGACTGCGCGACCGTTTGACGCACCCGCGGCTGTCCGTCGGTTTCCGCTTCCTGCCTGCTTCCCGCCTCCTGCTGCCTACGCACGCCGCCACGCCGCGCGTTTGAGGGGTCCGATGGTCTTAAAAAAAGCCCGCACCGCCCTTGTCAACCCGCATAAATTTAATGATAATAATTCGCATTACCGTTAGCTATCGCAACTCATCATGATCGTCTGCGTGTGCAAGTCCGTCTCCGATCGCAAGATCCGCGCGTCCCTCGCCGAGGGCGTGAGCTCTTTCGATGAACTCCAGTTCGAACTCGGCGTGGCCACGTGCTGCGGCAAGTGCGAGGAGTCCGTACGCGACCTGATGGCCGAGCAAGGCGTCTGTGCGAGCCGGTGCGGTGTCGAACACCACGCTCACCCGATCCCGGTGACGTTCTACGATCGCAAGGCCGCCTGAGCGGCGCCGGTATGCGCATGCGGCCGCGGCCGCATTTTTTGTTTCGACCGTCAGCCAGCCACCGTCCGTGCGAGCCAGCGGCTTACCTGCGAAGGAGCCTGTGATGGAATTGCTGATCGGATTCGTGACTACCGTGTGCATCTCGCTGCTGATCTTCCGCAAATGATGCCGCCCCGCCCGCCGCGCTCAGGGTGCGACATCGTTCTTTCAAGCTAACATGCAGGCTTCGCAATCCGCTCCTGCCGGCATCATGCCGGCTGCATCACGTATGAATCCCCGGGTCATCACCGTCGCGATCGGTGTGCTCGCCGCACACGCGCTCATGCTGACGGCCGCGTGGCTCCATCGCAGCGCGCCACCGCCGAAATCCGTCGAAGTCCAGTCGATCACCGCGCAGCTCATCCCGCCGGAGCCGATCGCACAGCAGGTCGCCGCCGAATCGATCGCGCAGCCCGCGCCGCCGAAGCCCGTGCCGCGCGTGAAGCCGAAGGCCGAACCGAAGCCCGTGCAGAAGGCGGCGAAGCCGACGCCGCAGCCGCTCGCACCGTCGCCCGCGCCGTCGCCGACGCCTGCCCCGGCAGCCGACCCGACGCCCGCACCGGCAGCGCCCGCGGCCGTGGCACCGGCGGCACCGGCCGCGACGCCGGCTCCCGCCCGCGAAACGATGCAGGTCAGCGCGCCGAAGAACGTGGCGGCGCTACAGTGCAACTTCGTGAAGCCCGACTATCCGTCGATGTCGCGTCGTCGCGGCGAAGCGGGTACCGCCTATGTTCATTTCGTGGTCGGCGTGACCGGCAAGATCGAAAGCGTCGAACTGCAGAAGAGCAGCGGCTATCCGCGCCTCGACGATGCCGCCCTCGACGCGATGCGCGCGACGACCTGCCGCCCCTACATCGAGAACGGGCAGGCGATCCGCGCCGCCCGCACACAGCCCTACAACTTCGGGCTCACCGACTAACCTGCCTTATCCGGAAGATTCAAAGGAAACAAAAATGCAAAGCTACGGTATCGCGCACGTCTGGGCGCAAGGTGATTTCGTCACACGCGCCATCGCGATCACGCTGCTCGTGATGTCGGTCCTGTCGTGGATCGTGATCGTCGTCAAGGGCTGGAACGTGATTCGCCTGAACCGGCTGACGAAGAATGCCGAGCAGGCGTTCTGGCATTCGGACGACTTCGACGACGGCATCAAGAAGCTCGGTCTCACCGCATCGACGCCGGGCGACAACCCGTTCCTCGCGCTCGCGCTGTCGGGCAAGGAAGCGGCCGACCACCACCATCAGACGCAGCCGCACCTGCACGACCGCATGGACGTGTCGGACTGGGTCACGCGCTGCCTGAAGGACACGATGGACGAAGGCATTTCGCGGATGCAGGCCGGCCTCGCGATTCTCGCGTCGATCGGCAGCACGGCGCCGTTCGTCGGCCTGTTCGGCACGGTGTGGGGCATCTATCACGCGCTGCTCGCGATCGGCGCGACCGGCCAGACGTCGATCGACCAGGTCGCGGGCCCGGTCGGCGAATCGCTGATCATGACGGCCTTCGGCCTGTTCGTCGCGATTCCGGCGGTGCTCGGCTACAACGCGCTGACGCGCGCGAACAAGGGTATCGCCAGCAAGCTGCGCCGCTTCGCACACGGGCTGCACGCGTACTTCGTGACGGGCGCGCGCCTCGCCTCGTCGTCGCCGCGCGACGGCCTGCGCCTCGCGACGCGCGCAAGCTGAGACGAGGTCGACCATGGCAATGAACACCGGCTTCAGCGACGACGACGACGATGGCGTGATGAGCGAGATCAACATGACGCCGCTCGTCGACGTGATGCTCGTTCTGCTGATCATTTTCCTCGTGACGATCCCGGCCATGCAGCACGCGGTGAAGATCGACCTGCCGCACGCGAGCAGCCAGCCCGTCGACGAAAAGCCGCAGACGGTCGACGTCGCGATCCAGGGCAACGGCACGATCCTGTGGAACGACCAGACGGTCACGCGCGAGCAATTGCAGGCGCATATCGCGGAAGCGGCGAAGCATCAGCCGCAGCCGGAGCTGCATCTGCGCGCCGATCGCAAGGTGGCCTACGAACGGGTGGCCGAAGTGATGTCCGATGCGCAGGCCGGCGGCCTGACGAAACTCGGCTTCGTGACGGTGCCGGCCGCCAAAGCGAAGTGACGCGGCGCGCGCGGGCCGGCACGCGCGCCCGTACCTGACTGGTCCGCCACAAAGTAAAAGGCCTTCATCGCCAGATGAAGGCCTTTTTTCATGCGCACGCGGGCGCCTTCGGGCGGCGGGCTCTTCGGCGGTATCGGTTACGCCTCGAGCAACGCAAATGCGGCTACCGTGGTCTGCACGGACTGCGCTTCTCTGCCCTATCTGGCTCGCAACATATGCGGCCACCGGATTCCGCTCAGAACCTCCTTCGCGAAATGGGATTTCAATATAGGCCGGCCCGCGCACGCATTCAAGAACCCGCCGATTGAACTTTGCGATTGCAGCCCGCGCTTCAATGACAAAACAAATTTGCCGGCGCGCGGCGCGCTGGCTTCACTGGGCCGTAACGGCGGCGGCCGCCGCTGCCGCTTCCTGCTTCGCACGTTCGGGGCAACCGGGCTGCTTGTATTCGCCGTGGTCGAGCTTCTCCACCAGGTAGTCGACGAAAGCGCGCACCGCCGGCGGCATGCCCTGCCGCGACACGAACACCGCATAGAGTTGCGGCACCGGCAGCGTCCAGCCCGGCATCACCGGCGACAGCTGCCCGGCGCGCAACGCATTGCCGTACATCATCTCGGGCAACGCCGCGATGCCGAGGCCGTCGAGCACGGCCTCGCGGATCGTCATCAGGTCGGCCGTGACGAGCCGCGGGTCGTGTTCGTGCAGGTGGCGCGTGCCGTCCGGCGCGATCAGCGTGAACACGTGCCGCCCGTCCACGCTCGGCGTATCGAGCGTCTCGAAGCGCGCGAGATCGGCCGGCACGAGCGGCGGCGCGTGCTGGCTGAGCAGGCTCGGCGCGCCGACCAGCATCTGCTCGGTGCGCCACAACGGCCGCACGACGATATTCGCGTTCTGCGGCGGCTCCGAGCGCACGCGCAACGCGACGTCGATCGAATCCTCGAACAGGTCGATCACGCGATTCGTCACGCGGATGTGCACCTTCACCTCCGGATAGCGGTGCAGGAATTCGGGGAGGATGCGCGACAGCATCGTCTGCGACAGCGTGACGGGCACGCTCACGCGCACCGACCCGCGCGGCGACGCGCGCAGTTGCTGCACCGCGTTCATCGCCGCCTGCGCTTCGGCCAGCATGGCCTGACAATGCTGGTAGAACAGCTCGCCGGCCTCGGTCAGCGCGAGCTTGCGCGTCGAACGCTGCAGCAGCCGCACGCCGAGCGCGGCCTCGAGTTCCGTCAGCCGTCGCGACAGGCGCGATTTGGAGATACCGAGCACGCGTTCCGCGGCCGAGAAGCCGCCATGCTCGACGACCTGCGAGAAGTACATGAGGTCGTTCAGGTTGTGTGCATCGATGTTCATGTCATCGTTCCAATTTCAGAACAATCCATTGCGGAGCACCGCAAATCGGACCGGAAAACGCCCAATATAATAGCGCCATGTTTCAAAAATAACGCTATTCCGATATCACCGAGGGCTACTGCATGACGACCGCTCGTTCGCTCGACCGCACCTACCCCGCGCTTCGCACGACCGAAGGCGGCGGCTTCGTGGTCCACCGCCCGTTCCCGACGCGCCTGCTGATGGATTTCGATCCGTTCCTCTTGCTCGACGAGATGGGGCCCGTCGACTACGCGCCCGGCGAGGCCAAGGGCGCGCCCGACCATCCGCATCGCGGCTTCGAAACCGTCACGTACGTGCTCGACGGGCGCTTTCGCCACCGCGATTCGGCCGGCCATGCCGGCACGCTCGGGCCCGGCGACGTGCAGTGGATGACCGCCGGCGCCGGCGTCGTCCACAGCGAAATGCCGGACCCCGCGTTCGCGCAGACGGGCGGGCGCTCGCACGGCTTCCAGCTGTGGGTCAATCTGCCACGGCGCGACAAGCTGATCGCGCCGCGCTACCAGGAAATCGCCGCAGATCGCATTCCGCGCGCGAAGTCGCCGGACGGTCGTGTGGAAGTGCGCGTGATCGCCGGCGAAGCGCTCGGCGTGCGCGCGGCGATCGAAACGCGCACGCCGATCCTGTATCAGCATTTCACGCTGCAACCGGGCGCCACCGTCGCGCAGCCGGTGCCGGCAGGCTATCGCGTGTTCGCCTATGCGCTCGAAGGCACGGGCCGCTACGGCCCCGAGCGGCGGCCGGTCGAGGCGCGGCACATGATCGTCTACGGCGACGACGGCGACGCGGTCACATTCGAGGCCGGCGACACGCCGCTCGAGCTGCTGCTGATCGGCGGCGTCCCGCTCAACGAGCCGATCGTGCGCTACGGCCCGTTCGTGATGAACACCGAAGAAGAGATCCGCCAGGCCGTCGTCGATTACCAGACGGGCCGGATGGGCACGATTCACGCGTGACGCCGCGCGACGGGCCGCAGGCGCCGCGAAGCGATTCGTTTTGCGTCACAATAACTTCTTGAACCACGTGGCCGCCGGCCACCAGAAGGAACCCGTCCCCTTGAACTTCGAACATCTGATCCAGATCAACTCCGACGATCCGGCCGTGCCGTCCCTGACCCGCGACCAGTTGTGGGAAGGCCTCGTGCTGCGTGCCGAACAGCCGCAGCTGTTCGTGATCGGCCTCGACAGCTGTGTCGTCCACGAGCGCACGGAAACCACGCTGGAGCGCGAACTGCACTACGGCCACGCGACCGTGCGCGACCGCGTGACGTTCACGCCGTATCAGCAGGTGCGCTACGACATCCATGCGGCCACCGGCGAAATCGGCGGCTCGCTGACGATGACGATCGAAGAACGCGACGATCGCGAGTTATTCCTGCGTTTCGAATACCGGACGACGCTGACCGTCTCCGACGACAGCGAGGAAGCGCGTCAGACGCACGGCATCGTGAAGGAAGCGTATCGCACGTCGGATATCGACACCGTGCGCCTGATCCGCGAGTACGCGCAGGGCCGCAAGGCGCCCGACCCGCTTCACTGATTCACCGGCTCATCGAGCGCGGCGGCCTGCGGGCCGCCTCTTTGGCTTTGTCTATCGAGCGACCCTTCCCGATCGCGAAAGAGTTCTTTTCAATGGGAATGATTATCATTTAGAATTCATTCCATCGTATCGACAGTCACCGATCAACCGAATGACCGACACCATGCGCCCGACCACGCTGACCTTGCGCCGAACCACTGGCGCCGCAAGCGGCAACCGTCCGAAGACGGCAGCGGTCACGACGTCCGCGAAGCCTGCGGCAAGCCGCGACAGCGGCACGCGCACGCTGAACAGCGACGCGCTGCTGCAAGGCCACAGCCACATCAGCATCGCGCATAACGGTGAGACGTATCAGCTTCGCGCCACGCGGCTCGGCAAGTTGATCCTGACGAAGTAGCAACCGGGTATTGTGGGGACCACCTCCCTGAGAGGTGTTGGGCATTAGCCAGCGCAACGGCTTGCACGCGAGATCTAGACCCCTTCGTGCAAACCTACTCAAGCAGCCGTTGCAGCAAGCCAAGCCACTTTTTTGGTTCTCGCACAGGCAACAAAAAAGCGACACGTCGAAGGACGTGTCGCTTTTCATTTGTGCGCCAGAGAAAACGCAGGCGAATGGGCAATGCCGGCTACTGCGCCGCGATGCGCCCCCGTTACTATCTTCACGCCCCGATAATCGGGGCTATGGCCAGCCAGGCCCGGCATGATTCTCGCCCCCAGTCGCAGTCATGATCCGGGGGGTGTTGTCACCGGGCCTGGTGGGTGGCTGGTGATCGCTGATAGGGGTTTGGCCGGGATATCCCGACGCCGTCCGTAACGTGGATGCCGAGACTTGCCACCGTTGTTGCAGGCCAATCCGTTCACTCTGCATAAACTTCGATGCAAGACACTCAACAACGTGACGCCGTCGATGTCTTTGTCGGCGTCGATGTCGGTAAGGGCCACCATCACGCCGTGGCACTCGATCGGAACGGTAAGCGCCTGTACAACAAGGCACTGCCCAACGATGAGGCCAAGCTGCGCGCCCTCATCGCCGAACTCAAGACTCACGGTCGACTGCTGTTCGTCGTCGATCAGCCTTCCACCATCGGTGCGCTTCCTGTAGCCGTCGCCCGCGCCGAAGGCGTACTCGTCGCCTATCTGCCCGGACTGGCCATGCGCCGCATCGCTGATTTGCACGCCGGCGAAGCCAAGACCGATGCCCGCGACGCCGCGATCATCGCCGCAGCCGCTCGCTCGATGCCGCATACGCTGCGCTCGCTTCGACTGGCCGACGAGCAACTCGCCGAACTCACCATGCTCTGCGGCTTCGATGACGACCTCGCCGCTCAGGTCACGCAAACCAGCAACCGCATTCGCGGGCTGCTTACCCAGATCCATCCGGCGCTCGAGCGTGTTCTCGGACCGCGCCTTGACCATCCAGCGGTACTCGATCTGCTTGAGCGCTATCCGTCGCCCGCCGCGCTTGCCGGCACCAGCGAGAAGACGCTCGCCAATCGCCTGACCAAGCTCGCTCCGCGCATGGGCAAAGGCTTAGCGGCCGAAATCGTTCAGGCACTGAGCGAACAAGCCGTGACCGTGCCCGGCACGCAAGCCGCCACCATCGTCATGCCCCGTTTAGCCCAGCAGCTTGCGGCATTGCGTAAGCAACGCGACGAGATCGCTGCCGAAGTGGAGCGATTGGTGCTTGCTCACCCTCTTTGGCTGGTCCTGACCAGCATGCCGGGAGTCGGCGTCAGGACCGCCGCCAGACTCCTGACCGAGGTCGCTCATAAGGCGTTCGCTTCGGCGGCGCATCTGGCGGCCTACGCCGGCCTCGCGCCGGTTACCCGACGCTCAGGTTCATCGATACGCGGTGAACATCCATCCAGACGCGGCAACAAGGTGCTCAAGCGCGCCTTATTCCTATCCGCCTTCGCGGCCTTGCGGGACCCAGTCTCACGGGCCTATTACTCGCGCAAGATCCAGCAAGGCAAGCGTCATAACCAAGCGCTCATCGCGCTCGCGCGGCGACGCTGCGACGTTCTGTTCGCCATGCTGCGCGACGGCACCATTTACCAACCCAAGTCAGTCCCTAACGCTTGACGAAACACATAGGGGCACCCCCCCGCCGCGACGTGCTCTCGAGACGCATCGCAGACTACACCGCGACGACGCCGTCAACGCCGCATCAGAATCCCCAGAACATCAGCCACCACGCGCTATCGACCACCGCGAGGCCGACCGCGAACCACGCGAACGCGGCCACGCGGCGCAGCCCTTGCGCATAGCGCCCCGTGACCTTCCATGCGAGCCACGCGCTCCACGTGTTCGCGGCCACCAGGATCGCGATGCGCACGTCGGCCGCCCAGTCGAGCGGCACGTGTTCGGCCCGCAGCAGCGACAGCGTCGTCGCCGACAGGCCGAGAAACACGCCGGCTCCGGCGATCGGGATCAGCGCCTGCGCGAGATGATGCAGACGCACGCGGTCGAAACGGCCGAGCATCAGCGTCGCGCCGGCCAGCAGCAGGAGCAGCGCGGTGCCGTACACGAGCCCCGTGCCGACGATGTAGCTGACGATCAGCCCGCCGTCGAGCCACGAGAACACGTCGTTGCGATCCGGATAGTGCGTGAGCAGGAACCACGGTGCATTGGTCTCGAGCGGCCACGTGATGTCGCGATCGATCAGCCAGCCGGCGAGCCATTGCTTGATCTGCACGAACCACGGGCTGACGGTCCAGTGGAACGCGCCGATCGCGACGCCGAGCAGGCCGTACAGGATCAGCGCCGTATCCCACGGGTTCGCCTGCTGCGCGCCGAGGTTCACGACTTCGTCAGACGGCGCGCGCCACGACAGCGCGATCGCATCGCGATGGCCGCTGCAGCGGCCGCACATATGGCACCCGGCGGCGCCCTTCATGTTGCGCAGCGGCACCAGCGGCGCGCAGTTGATCGGAATCACGCGATGCCCGTGTTCGCCGTTCCGGTACGAACGGCGCCACGCATCCTCGTCGACCTTGTAGCGCATCGGCGCGAGCCGCGACAGCAAACCGAACACGCCGTTCACCGGACACAGGTACTTGCACCACACGCGCTTTTCGCGGCCGTACAGCAGGCCGATCACCATCGCGCCGACGGTCGAGCCGCCGAGCACGAACAGCACCGCGAGCGGGTACTGGTAGACGCTGACCATCTGCCCGTAGATGGTCGTGAGCCCGAACGCGACGAACGGCCAGCCGCCCCACCGCATCCAGCGCGGAATCGCGCGGCCGCGGCCGAACTTGCTCGCATATTCGGTCAACGCGCCTTCGGGGCACAGCACGCCGCACCAGACGCGGCCGAGCATCACCATCGACAGCAGCACGAACGGCCACCAGATGCCCCAGAATACGAACTGCGCGATCAGCGTGAGGTTGTTCCACAGATGCGCGGAGTCGTCCGGCAACGGCAGCACGGCCGGCACGATGATCAGGAACGCATAGACGGCGACGACGACCCACTGGATGCCGCGGATCACCGCGCCGTGGCGCTGCATCCACTGGCCGACCTGCGCGAGGCGGCCCGGCTTCGCTGCGGCGACCACACTCATGCTGCGCGACCCGCGGGAACGGCCGGGCGACGGCTCGCGCGCTTCATCAGCAGCCACACCACGGCCCAGTACACCGCATAGGCGATCAGGTTGGTCAGCGCCGGATGCGCGCGATAGCCGGTCAGCGTCGCCACCAGCGAGCCGAACGTGCCCGAATCGTCGAGAATCGCCGACGTATCCCACAGCTGCGAGATGCCGAGCGGCAGGATCTCCTTGTCGATCAGCTTGTCGACCCCGGTCTGGAACAGGCCGGCGCCGAGGAACAGCAGCATCACTTCGGTGACGCGGAAGAAATGCCGCCACGAGAAGTACTTGCCGCCGAGTTGCAGCAGATAGAACGTGAGGAACGCGAGGCCGAGGCCGATCAGCACCGCGAGCATCTGGCTGCCGTCCACATGCCCCGACTGACCGAAGCCGAGCCCGTACAGGAAAATCACCGTCTCGCTGCCTTCGCGCGCGATCGCGAGTGCGACCAGCACCGCGACGCCCCACCAGTTCGAGTCGCGCGTACTGCGCTGCAACGATTGCTCCATGTCGCGCTTGAGCGTGCGGCCGTGCCGGCGCATCCACAGCACCATCTGCACGATCAGCACGCACGCGATCAGCACCATCGCGGTCTGGAAGTAATCCTGCGCGTCGCCGGACAGCACTTCGGTGAAGCCGACGAGCGCGGCGCCGAGACCGACCGCCATCAGCAGCCCGACGGCAACGCCCGCCCACAGAAACGGCAGGCCGCGGCGCGCGTCGTCGTCGCCGTTCTTCAGCCACGCATAGAGGATGCCGACGACGAGCAGCGCTTCGACGCTCTCTCGCCACACGATGAACAAGATCTGACCCATTGAATCCTCCTGACGCGCGGGCCACGCACTCGCATGCCCGCAATCAGATAAAACGCATTACTTCGCGACGATCACGCCCTGCGCCTGCTGGTGGAAATCGTCGAAAAACTTGTACTCGCCCGGCGACAGCGGCGCGACCACCACGAACGAATCGGCGCCCGGCGCGAGCACCTTCTCCTTGCGCAACTGCACGCTCTCGAATTCGGCGGCGCCCTTGCCCGTATTGCGGATCTCGATCTTGAAGCGCTGGCCGGCCGGCACTTCGATGCGGGCCGGGTTGAGCTTGCCGTCCGTCATCTCGAGCTTGAAGGTCGGCAGATCTGCGGCATGCGCGGCGCCGGCGAGCCACAGCGCGGCGGCTGCGGCGGCGATTTTCTGGGGAAATTTCATTCTGGGTTCTCTACGTCGACGGCGCGCGGGCGCGCCGTCCGTGATGCCACCGGTCAATACCCGCCCTTCTTGCCGATGCCGGCGAACGGGAAGTCGTATTCGAGCGTGATCGGCTTGAACCACGCGCCCACGCCCGTTTCCTTGTCGACGTGACGGCCGAACGCCATGTGGCCGGACTGCATCGGCGGCTTGACGATCATCGTCAGGTGATACTTGCCGGGGCCGGCCAGCTTCACGTTGTCGCCGTAGTGCGGGCCGTCGCTCGCGACCATGCCCATCAGGTCGCCTTCGGCCTTCCACTTCGCGTCGCCCTGCTTCGTCAGCTTGTACGTGACCTGCAGGTACGGCATCCAGTCGCCTTCCGCGAAGCCGGTCGGGTTGTTCTTGACCGCGTGAATGTCGGCCTCGAGGTGGATGTCGGAATCCGATGCCTTGCGCATCATCCCTTCCGGATCCATCGTGATCGGCTGCAGATACACCGCGCCGATTTCCATGCCGCCCTGGATCTGCTGCTTGCCGATCGGGTACTCGGCCGCCGAGGCCGACATCGCGGCAAGCGCCGCCGCTACCGCAACCGACGTGCGGATGAACGAAGAACCCAACATGGACACTCCTTGTTATTTGCCTGGTACGCGGCGGGCCGTCCTCCCGGAGGGTCCGCCAGGAACACTAACGCAATGAAGAACGTTAATGCGAACTATTCTCAATACATGCGGAGTTTAGCACCGAACCGGCTTCGGAACAAACGAGACACCGCGTAAACCCCTGATCCGACAAGGCTTACAACGGTGTTACCAACAGGTTTCGGTGCATTTCAGAGACGTCAGGAAGAAGAATTTACCGGCCCGCGCCATTCACGTGATCGCCCACGTTCGCGCCGAACACCCGCTCGCGCAGCAGCGCGAGCTGGTCGCGGGTCGCCGCGGCCTTTTCGAATTCGAGGTTCTTCGCGTAGTCGGCCATCTGCTTTTCGAGCCGCTTGATTTCCTTCGCGAGCTGCTTTTCCGACATGTCCTCGAACTTCGCGCGCTGTTGCGCTTCCTTCAGCTCCGCGCGTGCGTCGTCGGCGTTGTACACGCCGTCGATGATGTCCTTGATGCGCTTCACGACGCCGCGCGGCGTGATGCCCATCTTCTCGTTGTGCGCGATCTGCTTCGCGCGACGCCGCTCGGTTTCGCCGATCGCGCGCTTCATCGACTCGGTCATGTTGTCGGCATAGAGGATCGCCTTGCCGTTCACGTTGCGCGCCGCGCGGCCGATCGTCTGGATCAGCGAGCGCTCCGCGCGCAGGAAGCCTTCCTTGTCCGCGTCGAGGATCGCGACCAGCGACACTTCCGGAATGTCGAGCCCCTCGCGCAGCAGGTTGATGCCGACCAGCACGTCGAACGTGCCGAGGCGCAGGTCGCGGATGATCTCGACGCGCTCGACCGTATCGATGTCGCTGTGCAGGTAGCGCACCTTCACGCCGTGATCGGCGAGGAATTCGGTCAGCTGCTCGGCCATCCGCTTGGTCAGCACGGTGATCAGCACGCGTTCGCCGGCGCTCACGCGCGCGTTGATCTCGGTGAGCACGTCGTCGACCTGCGAGCTTGCCGGACGCACTTCGATCTCCGGATCGACGAGCCCGGTCGGGCGCACGACCTGTTCGGCGATCTGGCCCGTCACGCGCTGCTCGTAATCGGCCGGCGTCGCGGATACGAACACCACCTGGCGCATCTTGCGCTCGAACTCGGGGAACTTGAGCGGCCGGTTGTCGAGCGCCGACGGCAGCCGGAAGCCGTAGTTGACGAGGTTTTCCTTGCGCGCCCGGTCGCCGTTGTACATGCCGTTCAGCTGGCCGATCAGCACGTGCGATTCGTCGAGCAGCATCAGCGCGTCGGGCGGCAGGTAATCGACGAGCGTCGGCGGCGGCTCGCCGGGCGCCGCGCCGGAAAAGTGCCGCGAGTAGTTCTCGATGCCCTTGCAGAAGCCCAGCTCCTGCAGCATCTCGAGGTCGAAGCGCGTGCGCTGCTCGAGCCGCTGCGCCTCGACGAGCTTGCCTTCGCGGTGGAAGAACTCGAGGCGCTCGCGCAATTCGTCCTTGATCGTCTCGATCGCGCGCATCACGGTGTCGCGCGGCGTCACGTAGTGCGACGACGGATACACGGTGAAACGCGGAATCTTCTGCCGCACGCGGCCGGTCAGCGGATCGAACAGTTGCAGCGTCTCGACCTCGTCGTCGAACAGCTCGACGCGCACGGCCATCTCCGCATGTTCGGCCGGGAAGATGTCGATCGTGTCGCCGCGCACGCGGAACGTGCCGCGCTGGAAGTCCTGCTCGTTGCGCGAGTACTGCATCGCGATCAGCCGCGCGATCACGTCGCGCTGGCCGAGCTTGTCGCCGGTGCGCAGCGTCAGGATCATCTGGTGATATTCGGACGGGTTGCCGATACCGTAGATCGCCGACACCGTCGCGACGATCACCACGTCGCGGCGCTCCATCAGGCTCTTGGTCGCCGACAGCCGCATCTGCTCGATGTGCTCGTTGATCGACGAGTCCTTTTCGATGAACAGGTCGCGCTGCGGCACGTACGCTTCCGGCTGGTAATAGTCGTAGTACGACACGAAGTACTCGACGGCGTTGCGCGGGAAGAATTCGCGGAATTCGGCGTAGAGCTGCGCCGCGAGCGTCTTGTTCGGCGCGAACACGATCGCCGGGCGGCCGAGCCGCGCGATCGTGTTGGCCATCGTGAAGGTCTTGCCCGAGCCGGTCACGCCGAGCAGCGTCTGGAACGAAAGCCCGTCGTGAACGCCTTCCACGAGCGTCTCGATCGCGGTCGGCTGGTCGCCCGCGGGCGGATACGGCTGGTACAGCTGGAACGGCGACCCTTCGAAGGTCACGAATTTCGATTCGTCGAGTGCGTCGCCGACTGCGGCGTGATGTTCGGACATGGAGTGCGGCCGGAGCGTGGGCAAAAAAACATTCTAGCGCTTCGCGGCGCCGCGGGCCGCTGACGGCTCCTGACGAGCGGGGTCGCGCCAACCGGGTCCGAAATCGCGATACGCGGTGCAATCGCCGCCGTGGCCAGCGTGAATTCGCTACAATATCGGGCTGCTGCGCTTTCCGGCGCCGTGCCGCAGGCGCGCGGTCCGCCGCGCCTGCCCCGCCGGCTGAAAGCCCGACCCTCTTTTCACTACTGCCGAATCATCATGTCGCTCTTCTCCGCTGTCCAGCTTGCTCCCCGCGACCCGATCCTGGGCCTGAACGAAGCCTTCAACGCCGATACGCGTCCGACCAAGGTCAACCTCGGCGTCGGTGTGTACACGAACGAAGAAGGCAAGATTCCGCTGCTGCGCGCGGTTCGCGAAGCGGAGAAGGCGCGTGTCGACGCGGGCCTGCCGCGCGGTTACCTGCCGATCGACGGGATCGCCGCGTACGACGCCGCCGTGCAGAAGCTGCTGCTCGGCAACGATTCGCCGCTGATCGCCGCAGGCCGCGTGGTCACCGCGCAGGCGCTGGGCGGCACGGGCGCGCTGAAGATCGGCGCCGATTTCCTGCGCACCGTGAACCCGAACGTGAAGGTCGCGATCAGCGATCCGAGCTGGGAAAACCACCGCGCGCTGTTCGAAGCGGCCGGCTTCGAAGTCGTCGCATATCCGTACTACGACGCGGCGACCCACGGCGTGAACTTCGAAGCGATGCTGGCGGCGCTCAACGGCTATGCGGCCGGCACGATCGTCGTGCTGCATGCGTGCTGCCACAACCCGACCGGCGTGGATCTGACCGAAGCGCAATGGCAGCAGGTCGTCGACGTCGTCAAGGCGCGCAACCTCGTGCCGTTCCTCGACATCGCGTATCAAGGCTTCGGCGACGGCATCGACGCCGATGCGGCTGCCGTGCGCCTGTTCGCAGCCGCCGACCTGAACGCGTTCGTGTCGTCGTCGTTCTCGAAGTCGTTCTCGCTGTACGGCGAGCGCGTCGGCGCGCTGTCGATCATCACGTCGAGCAAGGAAGAAGCGACGCGCGTGCTGTCGCAGCTCAAGCGCGTGATCCGCACCAACTACTCGAACCCGCCGACCCATGGCGGCGCCGTCGTCGCAGCGGTGCTCGCATCGCCGGAACTGCATGCATCGTGGGTGCAGGAACTGGGCGAAATGCGCGACCGCATCCGCGCGATGCGCAACGGCCTCGTCGAGCGCCTGAAGGCGAGCGGCGTCGAGCGCGACTTCAGCTTCATCAACGCGCAACGCGGGATGTTCTCGTATTCGGGGCTGACGTCGGCGCAAGTCGATCGTCTGCGCGAAGAATTCGGCATCTACGCGGTCGGCACCGGCCGGATCTGCGTGGCTGCGCTGAATACGCGCAACCTCGACGCGGTCGCGAACGCCATCGCCGCGGTGCTGAAGTAAGTCGGCGGCGGCAAGGCGGCCGTCATCGCCGCCTGCTGCCGACTGCGCCGAAACGCAAAACGCGCTCCATGGAGCGCGTTTTTTGTGCCGTTGCATATGCGCTGCGCGCGAGAGCGCCGCTACGGCCCGCGCCGTGGCGGCCGCCACGTCACTGCATGAACCAGCCGTGACTGACGACGAACGACTGGCCGGTGAGCGCGGCGCTCGGGAATGCCGACAGGAACAGCACCGTCTGCGCGACGTCCTGCACCGTCGTGAACACGCCGTCCACCGTGTTGCCGAGCATCACCTTCTTCACCACTTCTTCCTCGCTGATGCCGAGCTCCTTCGCCTGCTCCGGGATCTGCTTGTCGACCAGCGGCGTGCGCACGAAGCCCGGACACACCACATGCGAGCGCACGTTGTGCTTCGCGCCTTCCTTGGCCAGCACGCGCGCGAGCCCCAGCAGCCCATGCTTGGCCGTCACGTATGCCGACTTCAGCGGCGACGCCTCGTGCGAGTGCACCGAGCCCATGTAGATCACGACGCCGCCGCGGTCGTCCTTGTACATGTGCTTGAGCGCAGCCTTGGTCGTGAGGAACGCGCCGTCGACGTGAATCGCCTGCATCTTCTTCCAGTCTGCGAACGAGTAGTTCTCGATCGGGTTGACGATCTGGATGCCCGCGTTCGACACCAGGATGTCGACCGAGCCGAACGTCTCGGCGACCTTGTCGATGCCGCTGTTCACCGCGTCCTCGCTGGTGACGTCCATCGCGACGCCGATCGCCTTGCCGCCGGCCTTGTTGATCTCGTCGGCCACCGCGTTCGCGCCGTCCTGGTTCAGGTCGGCGATCGCGACGGCCGCGCCGGCCTTCGCCAGCTCCAGCGCGATTTCCTTGCCGATGCCGCTCGCGGCGCCCGTGACGACTGCGGTCTTGCCATTCAGGTCTGCTGCCATGTCCGTCTCCTTACGTTACCCGTTCGAAAAATCGCGCGCCGCAGCAGCAGCCGTCATAGCCTGTCCGTGCGGGCGAGCCAGCCGCTATTGTGCACGATCGGTCCCGCCGTTCGCGCGCAAAACGCCTAAGCTTAAGGTCGGTTACGACTCGCGGAGGTTGGTATGCACTATCGACGGCTCGGCCGCTCCGGCCTGCAGATCAGCGAACTGTCGCTCGGCTCGTGGGTGACCTACGGCAATCAGGTGGATCAGCGGGCGGCCCGCGAATGTCTCGCAGCGGCGCGCGATGCCGGCGTCAATTTCTTCGACAACGCGGAAGTTTATGCGGGTGGGAAATCCGAGGAGATCATGGGCCAGGCGCTCAAGTCGCTCGGCTGGCCGCGCGTCAGTTACCTCGTGTCGACGAAGTTCTTCTGGGGCCTCGCGGAAGCGCCGAATCAGTACCACACGCTGAACCGCAAGTACCTGCTGAATGCGATCGACGGCTCGCTGCGGCGGCTGCAGCTCGACTACGTCGATCTCGTCTACTGCCATCGGCCGGACCCGAACACGCCGATCGAGGAGACCGTCTGGGCGATGAGCGACATGATCGTGCGCGGCAAGGCGCTGTATTGGGGCACCTCCGAATGGAATGCCGACGACATCCGCGCCGCGTATGAAATCGCCGAGCGCCATCATCTGCACAAGCCGGTGGTCGAGCAACCGCAATACAACCTGTTTCATCGCACGCGGGTCGAGCAGGAATATGGGCGGCTCTACGACGACTGCGGGCTCGGGCTGACGACCTGGAGCCCGCTGGCATCGGGCCTGCTCACCGGCAAGTACCGCAACGGCGTGCCGCCGGGCAGCCGCGCCGAGCTGCACGGCTACGACTGGCTGCGCGAGCGGCTCACGGACCGCGCTCGCAACGAGGTGGTCGAGCGGCTCGGCGACATCGCGGCGGAACTCGGATGCAGCACCGCGCAGCTGGCGATTGCATGGGTGCTCGCGAATCCGCGCGTGAGCTCGGTCATTACGGGGGCGTCGCGGCTCGAGCAAATCGGCGACAACATGCGCGCCGTCGAGGTCGCGACGAAGCTCACGCCGGAGCTCAAGCAACGCATCGACGACGTCGTCGGCGACGCATACGAGTAAGGCGACTCACGTGCAGTCGCGTACAATACGCGGCCGCATCGGCGCGCGACCCGACCGTCGCGCGCGACCGCACGCTTTCATCGATTCATCTCTCGTTCCAGGCAGCTCGTCATGCTCAGCTATCGTCACGGTTTTCACGCAGGCAACCACGCGGACGTGCTCAAGCACACCGTCGTCGTCCAGCTGCTGCGCTATCTGAACAAGAAGGACAAGTCGTACTGGTACGTCGACACCCATGCCGGCGCCGGCGTGTATTCGCTGCGCGACGGCTATGCGGCCAAGACGGGGGAATTCGACACCGGCATCGGCCCGCTGTGGAACGACAAGGGCGTACCGGAGGCGCTGAGCGACTACATCGACGAAGTGCGCGCACTGAACGCCGACGGCGAACTGCACTACTACCCCGGCTCGCCGTATCTCGCGTGGCGACTGATGCGCGACCAGGACCGGATGCGCCTGTTCGAAATGCACACGACGGAGATCGACGTGTTGCGTCACAACTTCCGCGATGCGGGGCGTCGCGCGATGATCTTCGCCGGCGACGGTTTCGAGGGCATCAAGGCGCTGCTGCCGCCGCCGCCGCGACGGGCGCTCGTGTTGATCGATCCGTCCTACGAGGACAAGAAGGACTACGCGCGCACCATCAGCTGCGTGACGGAATGCCTGAAGCGCTTCGCGACCGGTTGTTACGCGATCTGGTACCCGCAGGTTGCGAGAATGGAGTCGCAGCGTTTTCCGGAACAGCTCAAGCGTCTGCAGCCGAACAATTGGCTGCATTTGACGTTGACGGTGTCGAACCCGCCCGCGGACGGACTCGGCCTGTACGGCAGCGGGATGTTCATCCTGAATCCGCCGTACACGCTCGCGCAAAGCATGAAAGAAGTGCTGCCGTATCTCGTCGAACGCCTGGGACAGGACAGTGGCGCGCGGTATCAGATCGAACACCGCGGCAATTGAACGCGTGGGCCGCCCTCAGGGCTGCGGTCTCGGCGCCGGGCGCGGCTGATTCGCCGGCCCGACGTTCCAGCCGGGCACGTTGATATAGGGCGCAACGAATAGCGGCACCGACGAATTCGCGCCTTGTCCTGCCGGCGCGCGTATGCCGGCGGGCTCGACGATCGGCTCCGACGACAGCGGCGCCGTTTGCAGCACCAGGCCACCCTTGCCATCGACGATTCCGCGTTGCGTGTCGAGAATCAACGCCTGGGATGCAGACGAAGCGGCGGCGCCGGCGGCCACCGCATGGATGAGCACCGCAGCGCCCAGACCGAGACGCGCGCGGGAAGCAAGGTGACGCACATCAGGATGCCAGCGCATGATCGTTTTTCCGGTGAAAAGCAGGTCCATACCATAGCGCCCCGCTGACGATTCCGCCAGATCCGCGGCGCAAAAAAGACAAAGCCCCGTCAATACGGGGCTTGCTTTTCATTCGGCGCCACGCGGCACCGGACAACTGCTTCGATTACAGCGAGTAGCCGTTCGTTTCGAGCGAACGGATGCGGCTCTCGAGCTGGACGATGTCCGACGAGGTAGCTAGGTAAGCTTCGCGGCGCTCGCGCTCGGCGGTTTCGAACCAGTTGCTCAGCTTTTCAACGATGTAGGCGATCATGATGTTCTCCAAGGAAGGGGGACCCCTGGCGAATCGAGATTCAGGGATTTCCCGTATAGGGTTATCCCGGATTATAGCGAGGCTGCACCAAGTTGCCAGTGAAATGCGTGCATGGCTGTCATTCCAATTTGGAATGGCACGTGAGGCAACCTTCGTAATGCATTGATTTTTATACGAATTAGCTTCTGGGTCTTTCGCGGCCTGGAAGACATGCACTAATCTGGTTCGCCTACCGGTTCGGCCAGACGCGCCAAAATCGGGCATTCTGGCCGTCCGTCACCGTGACAGTGCGCGGCCAGATCGGCGAGCGTATCGCGCATGTCGGTCAATTCGGCGATGCGTTTGTCGAGCTCGGCCACATGTTCGAGCGCGATCGACTTCACCTCGGCACTGGCCCGCGACCGGTCTTGCCAGAGCGTCAGCAGCTTGCGGATATCCTCGACGAGAAAGCCGAGCCGCCGCGCCTGTCTGATGAAACGCAGTGTATGGATTTCGTCCGGACCGTAGAGCCTGTAACCGGCGTCGCTCCGCTTGCTGGGAGCGAGAAGGCCGACCTGCTCGTAATACCGGATCATCTTTGCGCTGACGCCTGATTCACGCGATGTCTCGCCAATATTCATTGCCCCGCCCTGTTTCGATTCAAGTAACGCCGATGGCAGCGACCATCGATCCTATTTCCATCGTATCAAATTGCATGACGGCACTCCGGCGATGGGGAGACAGCGGTTGGCGGGACGATAGTCACTGCCATAATCGCCGTGCGGGGCTGTGGCGCCTAGTAGGAGATCGTTGGCGCGTGGCCGCCGGACATGCATCGCAGATATCGCCAGCTTGATGCATCGCGCGTTCCGGCGATGAGCAGTTCCGCGGCAGCGTGACGATCAGGGGATATGAGCCGACTCGTCGTGAACCTGGTGAGCAGCGTGGCTTCTAGCGAGTCGGTCCTGGGCACATCACCGAGCTATCGCAAACCGACCGGGTTCGTTCGATCCTGCCGACTCGAGCCGATGCAACTGGCCGAGTGCTCTTTCTGCCGCGCCAATGCAAAAACCCCCGCCTTTCGGGCGGGGGTTCTTGGCTTAGGGGAGCCTGACGATTACCTACTTTCACACGGGAATCCGCACTATCATCGGCGTAGAGTCGTTTCACGGTCCTGTTCGGGATGGGAAGGGGTGGGACCGACTCGCTATGGTCATCAGGCAAAGAGGGTTGTTCTGCTGGCGTGGCCAACAGAACCAATCTTGGAAGAAGCAGTAATTTAGGTTGTGTGTATCACACACGAGAATCCAACATGTCGCTCCGGATCGCGGCCAGTGCTTTCGCACGGCGCCGATCTACAAGGCAGACTTGTTATAGGATCAAGCCTTACGGGCAATTAGTATCAGTTAGCTGAACGCATTACTGCGCTTACACACCTGACCTATCAACGTCCTGGTCTCGAACGACCCTTCAAGGGGATCTAGTCCCCAGGGATATCTCATCTTAAGGCGAGTTTCCCGCTTAGATGCTTTCAGCGGTTATCTCTTCCGAACATAGCTACCCGGCGATGCCACTGGCGTGACAACCGGTACACCAGAGGTTCGTCCACTCCGGTCCTCTCGTACTAGGAGCAGCCCCATTAAATATCCAACGCCCACGGCAGATAGGGACCAAACTGTCTCACGACGTTTTAAACCCAGCTCACGTACCTCTTTAAATGGCGAACAGCCATACCCTTGGGACCGGCTACAGCCCCAGGATGAGATGAGCCGACATCGAGGTGCCAAACACCGCCGTCGATATGAACTCTTGGGCGGTATCAGCCTGTTATCCCCAGAGTACCTTTTATCCGTTGAGCGATGGCCCTTCCATACAGAACCACCGGATCACTATGACCTGCTTTCGCACCTGCTCGACTTGTCGGTCTCGCAGTTAAGCACGCTTATGCCATTGCACTATCAGCACGATTTCCGACCGTACCTAGCGTACCTTCGTACTCCTCCGTTACGCTTTGGGAGGAGACCGCCCCAGTCAAACTGCCTACCATGCACTGTCCCCGACCCGGATCACGGGCCAAGGTTAGAACCTCAAACAAACCAGGGTGGTATTTCAAGGACGGCTCCACCGAAACTAGCGTTCCGGTTTCATAGCCTCCCACCTATCCTACACAGATCGGTTCAAAGTCCAATGCAAAGCTACAGTAAAGGTTCATGGGGTCTTTCCGTCTAGCCGCGGGTAGATTGCATCATCACAAACACTTCAACTTCGCTGAGTCTCGGGAGGAGACAGTGTGGCCATCGTTACGCCATTCGTGCAGGTCGGAACTTACCCGACAAGGAATTTCGCTACCTTAGGACCGTTATAGTTACGGCCGCCGTTTACCGGGACTTCAATCAAGAGCTTGCACCCCATCATTTAATCTTCCGGCACCGGGCAGGCGTCACACCCTATACGTCCACTTTCGTGTTTGCAGAGTGCTGTGTTTTTATTAAACAGTCGCAGCCACCAGTTTATTGCAACCCCTTCACCCTCCTGGCGCAGGCCAGTCAAGCTACAAGGGCGTACCTTATCCCGAAGTTACGGTACCAATTTGCCGAGTTCCTTCTCCCGAGTTCTCTCAAGCGCCTTAGAATACTCATCTCGCCCACCTGTGTCGGTTTGCGGTACGGTCATCGTTAGACTGAAGCTTAGAGGCTTTTCTTGGAACCACTTCCAATTGCTTCGCTCCCGAAGGAGCTCGCGCCGCACCCTTGAATTACGCACCCGGATTTGCCTAAGTGCCTTCTCCAATGCAGCGACCGGGACTTCCAACACCCGGACAACCTTCCGCGATCCGTCCACACATCGCATCTAACAATGGTGCAGGAATATTGACCTGCTTCCCATCAGCTACGCATTTCTGCCTCGCCTTAGGGGCCGACTCACCCTACGCCGATGAACGTTGCGTAGGAAACCTTGGGCTTACGGCGAGGGGGCCTTTCACCCCCTTTATCGCTACTCATGTCAGCATTCGCACTTCCGATACCTCCAGCACCCTTTACAAGGCACCTTCGCAGGCTTACGGAACGCTCTCCTACCATGCGAGCAAAGCTCGCATCCGCAGCTTCGGTATATAGCTTAGCCCCGTTACATCTTCCGCGCAGGACGACTCGATCAGTGAGCTATTACGCTTTCTTTAAAGGGTGGCTGCTTCTAAGCCAACCTCCTGACTGTTTTAGCCTTCCCACTTCGTTTCCCACTTAGCTATATTTGGGGACCTTAGCTGGCGGTCTGGGTTGTTTCCCTCTTGACACCGGACGTTAGCACCCGATGTCTGTCTCCCGTGATTGCACTCTTCGGTATTCGGAGTTTGCTATGGCGGGGTAATCTGCAATAGACCCCCCAACCATGACAGTGCTCTACCCCCGAAGGTGAGACACGAGGCACTACCTAAATAGTTTTCGGAGAGAACCAGCTATTTCCAGGTTTGTTTAGCCTTTCACCCCTATCCACAGCTCATCCCCTAACTTTTCAACGTTAGTGGGTTCGGACCTCCAGTACGTGTTACCGCACCTTCATCCTGGCCATGGATAGATCACCTGGTTTCGGGTCTACGCCCAGCAACTGAACGCCCTATTCGGACTCGCTTTCGCTACGCCTGCCCTATACGGTTAAGCTTGCTACTGAACGTAAGTCGCTGACCCATTATACAAAAGGTACGCCGTCACCCCTTACGAGGCTCCGACTGTTTGTATGCATGCGGTTTCAGGATCTATTTCACTCCCCTCCCGGGGTTCTTTTCGCCTTTCCCTCACGGTACTGGTTCACTATCGGTCGATCACGAGTATTTAGCCTTGGAGGATGGTCCCCCCATCTTCAGACAGGATTTCACGTGTCCCGCCCTACTTGTCGCACACCTAGTTCTTTCATACTGTTTTCGCCTACAGGGCTATCACCTGCTATGGCCGCACTTTCCAGAGCGTTCGGCTAACAATACAAATAAAGAGTGCAAGGCTCATCCCATTTCGCTCGCCACTACTTTGGGAATCTCGGTTGATTTCTTTTCCTGCGGTTACTTAGATGTTTCAGTTCACCGCGTTCGCTTCTCTGGACCTATGTATTCAGTCCAGGATGACCCAAAAGGGCCGGGTTTCCCCATTCGGACATCTACGGATCAAAGCTCGTTTGCCAGCTCCCCGTAGCTTTTCGCAGGCTACCGCGTCCTTCATCGCCTGTGATCGCCAAGGCATCCACCACATGCACTTGTTCGCTTGACCCTATAACGAGTCTGTCTCATCGACAGTCGCTACAGGTTGAGTTCTCGCGTTGTGCCGTATTCCAATTGAGTCGAACATAGAGTTCGAATCATCTTGAGATACATCGATACAATCACAACCCGGATAGTTTTCACGTCCATCTCAAGACGCTTCCGCTATCCAAATTACTTACTTCTTCCAGATTGTTAAAGAACGACAGCCGATATGGTGTTACTCATATCACTCTGACTGGCTCAATCGCCAATGACAAAAGCTCGACGCGTCGAACGCTTGTCATTGAGGATTGGTGGAGGCAGACGGGATCGAACCGACGACCCCCTGCTTGCAAAGCAGGTGCTCTCCCAGCTGAGCTATGCCCCCATGAGTACAGATGCCTCAGGGTGTTACCGCCAGACAAATGGTGGGTCTGGTTGGATTCGAACCAACGACCCCCGCCTTATCAAGACGGTGCTCTAACCGACTGAGCTACAGACCCCTGAGTCTGTCTTTAAATTTACAGCCGATAAGCGTGAGCGCTCAATTTTGCGAGATAGCTCTGGAAAGGAGGTGATCCAGCCGCACCTTCCGATACGGCTACCTTGTTACGACTTCACCCCAGTCATGAATCCTACCGTGGTGACCGTCCTCCTTGCGGTTAGACTAGCCACTTCTGGTAAAACCCACTCCCATGGTGTGACGGGCGGTGTGTACAAGACCCGGGAACGTATTCACCGCGGCATGCTGATCCGCGATTACTAGCGATTCCAGCTTCATGCACTCGAGTTGCAGAGTGCAATCCGGACTACGATCGGTTTTCTGGGATTAGCTCCCCCTCGCGGGTTGGCAACCCTCTGTTCCGACCATTGTATGACGTGTGAAGCCCTACCCATAAGGGCCATGAGGACTTGACGTCATCCCCACCTTCCTCCGGTTTGTCACCGGCAGTCTCCTTAGAGTGCTCTTGCGTAGCAACTAAGGACAAGGGTTGCGCTCGTTGCGGGACTTAACCCAACATCTCACGACACGAGCTGACGACAGCCATGCAGCACCTGTGCGCCGGTTCTCTTTCGAGCACTCCCGAATCTCTTCAGGATTCCGACCATGTCAAGGGTAGGTAAGGTTTTTCGCGTTGCATCGAATTAATCCACATCATCCACCGCTTGTGCGGGTCCCCGTCAATTCCTTTGAGTTTTAATCTTGCGACCGTACTCCCCAGGCGGTCAACTTCACGCGTTAGCTACGTTACTAAGGAAATGAATCCCCAACAACTAGTTGACATCGTTTAGGGCGTGGACTACCAGGGTATCTAATCCTGTTTGCTCCCCACGCTTTCGTGCATGAGCGTCAGTATTGGCCCAGGGGGCTGCCTTCGCCATCGGTATTCCTCCACATCTCTACGCATTTCACTGCTACACGTGGAATTCTACCCCCCTCTGCCATACTCTAGCCTGCCAGTCACCAATGCAGTTCCCAGGTTGAGCCCGGGGATTTCACATCGGTCTTAGCAAACCGCCTGCGCACGCTTTACGCCCAGTAATTCCGATTAACGCTTGCACCCTACGTATTACCGCGGCTGCTGGCACGTAGTTAGCCGGTGCTTATTCTTCCGGTACCGTCATCCCCCGACTGTATTAGAGCCAAGGATTTCTTTCCGGACAAAAGTGCTTTACAACCCGAAGGCCTTCTTCACACACGCGGCATTGCTGGATCAGGCTTTCGCCCATTGTCCAAAATTCCCCACTGCTGCCTCCCGTAGGAGTCTGGGCCGTGTCTCAGTCCCAGTGTGGCTGGTCGTCCTCTCAGACCAGCTACTGATCGTCGCCTTGGTAGGCCTTTACCCCACCAACTAGCTAATCAGCCATCGGCCAACCCTATAGCGCGAGGCCCGAAGGTCCCCCGCTTTCATCCATAGATCGTATGCGGTATTAATCCGGCTTTCGCCGGGCTATCCCCCACTACAGGACATGTTCCGATGTATTACTCACCCGTTCGCCACTCGCCACCAGGTGCAAGCACCCGTGCTGCCGTTCGACTTGCATGTGTAAGGCATGCCGCCAGCGTTCAATCTGAGCCAGGATCAAACTCTTCAGTTTAAACCTGTTACTGTTTTCGGTTCCGTTAAGAACCGGTCGCTCACTCAAAGCTGACAGGTATATGAATCACTTCATAAACCTGACTTACTTTAGTGTGAGACTCTTGATACTTTCGCTTTCTGATCCGAAGATCAGCTCGCTTCCATCAAGCGCCCACACTTATCGGCTGTTAATTTTTAAAGAGCATTTCTGCGAGGAACTTCGCGTTTCTCAGCAGCGCTGCGTTTTCAGCAGCAGAGAAGCGAGATTATGAACCGTCTTTCTTCACTCGTCAACAACTTTTTGAACTGCTTCGTTGTGACGGTGAGGGGTTCAGCTTCGTGTGCGTTCGGGTCGTTACAACCGCCCCAACCGCACCGCTTCCCTTCTTCCTTCCGCGCCGCGTTTCCGGTAGCGCGAAAGAGGCGTGATTCTATGCAGCTCACGGCAATCGCGCAAGGGGTTTGACGAACTTTTCTTCGTCTTCCCGGCGCCGGCCCGGAGGCATGCCCGGGCACGATGGCGCTTAAGGTGCGAAGAACGGACTAGAATGTGAGGTTCTTCGCCCCTTTATATGTATTTAATATGCGCCAGCGAATCGCCAAACGCCTCCCCCCCGATGCCGACAAACTGGTCGGCCTGTCGCTTGCGCTCTTTGCCTCGGGCAGCCGCATCGAGGATCGCTTCTGGGAAGCGAAGCTCGATGCGCTGCTCGCGAAGATCGTTCGCAACGGCAACCAGACGACGCTCGACGCCGCACTCGACCATCTGCAACAGAATCACCCCGACGCATACGGGGCGCTCGCCGACATGGCCGAGACCCACAGCGAGTCGCTGGTGATCGAGCACGATGGCCAACCGTACGATGCGCTGCTGGTCGCCGTGCCCGTGCTCGCTTGGACGCGCTACATGATTCCGTCGGGGCCGCTGAAAGGCGACGTCGCCGATGCACTGCGTGCGCACCTGCAAGCGCACGTGCTCGCAAGCGGCACGCGGGTCGGCCTAGCCCCATTCCTGTACAGCATCGACCAGTTGCCGCGGCACCACGTCGAAACGTACCGGCTCGCGCAGCAACTCGCGCATGCGGCGATCGGGCAGCACGCCGCCAAGCTGAGCTTCGGCGACTTGCCGGAAACGTCACCGATTCTTGCCGATCCACGCTTCCTGCTCGCCGTCGTCGCCGCGCCGGCCGGCGCGCCGCTGTTCCGCTGGCAGGAAGAAGAACACGGCAATCGCATCGAGCGCGGCCAGTGCCTCGAGCAATGGACCGCCCAAGGCGGCCCGAACCTGTCGATCGCCCTTCCCGGCTGCGAGTTCGAATGCCTGCTTCCGGACGCGTACTATTCGGCATGCCGTGATGCAGACGAACGAATCCGTCCGCACACCGTCCGAACGGCCATTCGTTATCTTTTCGACACACTTGGTGCGGCTCCGCAGGAACTGCGCGCCGTCGTCGCAGGCTTCGGCGAACGCCGGATCGACGAGTACCGCGTGGGCTTTACGCGAAGGGCGAGCAACGACGTGATCTATGGCGTCGTGTGGCCGCTCTACGGTCGCGAGAACGGCGACGTGTCGACCGACAACGCGACGCTCGAAGGCGAGGCGCCGATCGAAGGCCCGCTCGAAGAGATCGTGAGTCTGCTGAAGGAATGCGGTGTAACCGACGTCCGACGGCACGCAGGCCGTTTCGAGCCCGAGTATTGCGACGACTGCGGTGTGCCGCTCTATGCGGATCCGCTCGGCGAAATCGTCCATGCGGAAATGCCGGAAGACGCCTCTCCCGCCCAGCCGCACTTTCACTGAACCACGCCGCTGGCCACCTGCCCGAAGCCGCTCCGGTTTCTGCCGGAGCGGCTTTTTTTCGCACCGGCGCGCCTTCCCGTCCAAATTTCAGACTTCTCCTAAGCCTTTCAGCCAAGCAGACATCGTGTAAGGTCTTTGTCACTATCGGATCGAAGACATGCCGACGGCGGATCAACGACTCATCTCATGGAGGTTGGATATGCGGTTCCTGGTGCTGAACTCAGACGCCGAACGGCGTGACGGACTGAAGGTGCTGCTACGACAGATCGACCGTCACGCCACCATCAACGATGCGCCCGACGGTTTCCAGGCGCGTCGGCTGCTGCGCACCGAGCGCTTCGACCTGGTCGCGATCAACTGGCCGGATGTCGGCCGCCACGGTGAGCTGCAGGCGCTCTGCAGCGCGTGCTCGCCGACGCCCGTTGCGGTGATGGTCGACGAGTCGACGCCGGCAGCCATCCAGCGGTTCTACGACTACGGCGTCGCCGGCGTGATCCCGCACGCCACACGGCCACATCTGATCGTGCGCGCACTTGAAATCGTGCTGCTCGGCGGACATTACATTCCGCCCATCGCGCTGAGCCTGCTGCCCTCGCCTGCCGGGACACGCAACGACACCCATTTCCAGACGCTCGCCGGCACGTTGCCGCGCCGCCCGCCGAGCGGGCTGCTATCGCCGCGACAGGCGCAGATCATGCGCTTCGTCCACATGGGCAGCACGAACAAGATGATCGCCCGGACGCTGGGCATCAGCGAGGGCACGGTGAAAATCCATCTCGCCAGTATCTTCCAGCAGCTCGGCGCCGCAAACCGGGCGGCCGCGGTGGCGATCTACAACGGCTGGCTGTCGCCGCATCTCGAGGTGTTGCTGGCCAACCGCGACCGGGCCGGCAAACCCGCCATCGGCGAGCGCGGCCCGATTCCGCTGCGCAAGCACCGGAACGATCGCCGCTATCCGTCGCCCGCGGCGAACGCCGGCCCCCACGATCTGCCGATCGCAGCCGAGCCGAGCGTACGGTTTCGGCGCGAGCGCTAGCAGGCTGTTGAAATTGGATACGGTGTAAACGGGCGTTGCGAGCGGTGCGTTAGAGATATCGTGTTCATGATCTTGGGCAGACGAGAGCGATGCGCGGAATGGACGAGATGCAAGAACCGCTGTTCACGACGGTGAAGCTGGAAGACTTCGTGCCGGCCGATCACCCGTTGCGGCCGCTTCGGCTGCTGGTCAATCAAGCGCTGAAGCGGCTCAATGGGCTGTTTGGCACGATCTACGCGGATAGCGGCCGTGCGTCGATTGCGCCGGAGAAACTGCTGCGTGCATTGCTGCTGCAGGTGCTGTACTCGGTGCGCAGCGAGCGCATGTTGATGGAACAGATGCGCTACAACCTGCTGTTCCGTTGGTTCGTCGGACTGGCGATCGAAGACGCCGTCTGGGACCACTCGGTGTTCTCCAAGAACCGTGATCGTCTGCTCGAGCACGAAGTGGTCGAAGCGTTCTTTACCGAAGTCATGAGCTTGGCCGACAAGCAAGGGCTGCTGTCCAGAGAACACTTCTCGGTCGATGGCACGCTGATCCAGGCTTGGGCCAGCCACAAGAGCTTCCGGCCCAAGGACGGCTCGGACGATCCACCAGCCGGCGGTGGTCGCAATGTCGACACCGACTGGAAGGGCAAGCGGCGCAGCAACGATACGCATGAATCGAGCACCGATCCGGACGCGCGCCTGTTCCGCAAGGGGCGGCAAAGCGGAGCCATCCTTTGTTATCAGGGGCACATCCTGATGGAGAACCGCTCGGGCTTGGTGGTCGGCGCGGTGGTCAGCCACGCTGACGGTTTCGGCGAACGCGCAAGTGCGTTGCGCTTGCTCGATTGCGTGCCGGGCCGTCACGCCAAGACGCTCGGCGCCGACAAGGGTTACGACATGCGCGACTTTGTGCGGGACTGTCGTGCGCGCAAGGTGACGCCGCATGTCGCGCGCAACGACGCGCATCAAGGCGGCAGCGCGATCGATGGCCGCACCTCGCGGCACGCCGGTTATGGCATCAGCCAGGTGATTCGCAAGCGCATCGAAGAGCACTTCGGCTGGGGCAAGACCGTCGGCAGGATCCGACAGACCGCGTATCGCGGCATCAAGCGAGTCGACCAGCACTTCAAGCTGACGATGCTGGCGAGCAACCTGACTCGAATGGCTCGAATACTGGCAGCGGTGCCGCAGGGAGCAGCGCGATGAGCCGCCCAACCGTAGCTGTTGCGCGGCAACGCGCCGGCCGGCCCGCTCGCAAGCGGGGCATCCGGCACGATTCGTCAGCAACTCAGCGGCCAATCGCATACGAAACCCTTTTAAACAGTGCCCCGATCGTCGGAACGAGGCGCTTTTCAACAGCCTGCTAGGGCCTGTTCACGCGAATAACAGGCTGGCGAACGTGCCTTTGCGCCCGCGGGGCAAGAAGGGAGGAGGCGCAATAGCTGCGTAGCTATTGCAACGACGAGCGGCGCCGCCATACGGGCGCAAAGGCACGTTCCCCTGTTTGGAAAAATTCGGCCGCGGGGTTGACCCGTTATTAGCATGTAACAGGTCCTCGCCGGACAGTATCGATATTGCGACGGTCGGCATTCGCGAATTCCCAGCTTTGATGCTCAACGAGTAATATGGAAGCCATGGGTTTTCTCTTCACACCGCTTCCGCTCTGGGTTGGTGTTGGTGGCTGGATCGCCGCCGCGATGCTGCTCGCGCTCGCGATCTGGAAGCGCCCATTCATTCGTCTGCAGGACGCGACGCTTCAGCACGTGTGGCTGGCGCTCGTCACCGCGATCACCGTCCTGTGGGCGTCGAATGCATGGCTCGAAGACGGCATCGTCATGCATCTGCTCGGCGCGACGCTGCTCGTCACGCTGTTCGACTGGACGCTCGCGCTGGTTGCGATGGGCGTGGTCACGTGCATCGCCGCAGTGGTCTTCGATGCGCCATGGCAAGGCATCGGCCTCACTTATCTGGTGTACGGCGCGCTGCCCGTCGCCGTGTCCGCGGTGCTGCAGCGCGCCGCCATCGCGTGGCTGCCGCATAACCTCGCGTCGTTCATCATCGGCCAGGGCTTTTTCTCACCGGCCATCGCGATCATCTCGGTCGCCGCGGCCGCAGCCGGCGTGCAGCTCGCGCTGGCGGACGGCGTGCCCGTCGTGATTCCGGCCGGCTATCTGCTCAACACCGCACTGCTCGCGCTCGGTGAAGCGTGGTTCACCGGCATGGCGACAGCACTGATCGCCATCTATCGGCCCGCGTGGGTGACGACGTTCGACGTCCGGCGCTATCGCCTCGGCGGTCCGCGGGCGTAAACGGCACGCGCCGTGCGCCGGGTCGTATTGCGCAGCGCGGCAGAGTACGGCATCTAAGGCCGCACAACTTTTTTACGCTAAGATTGAACTCCTGATCTTCATCGGGCCTCTATACCTGCCCGATGCCTCATTCGCTCCTCACCAATAACCAGATGGACAGCACTTCTGCCTCGCTCCGGATCGTTCGGGCGCTCGGCAAGCTGGCAGCCTGTGTCGCGGGCTTGTCGCTTGCGCTTCCGGCACCGGTATTCGCCGACCTCCTCGACCAGCGCTCCGAACTGATCAACAAGTTCGTCAACGACATGCATGCCGATCCGATCGTCGCCGATTGTGCGGCGCACGGCAGCTTCATCGCCAGTACGTCGTCGGCATTCGACCGCGTCGACTTCGCGCCGAACGCATTCGAAAGCGGCAACGCAACGATCACGCCGTGGAACGATTCGTTCGATCAGGGCAAGCAACGCGTGAAGGTCGACAACATCGTCACCGTCGACGGTCTCGGCGTCCACAGTGACGGCAGTGACCCGACACCGCTGAAGTTCCGTTGCGGCTACGTCGGTCAGCAAATGCTGGCGTTCAGCTGGAACGACCCGGTGCCGCCGCTGAAGGCGCACGTCGAGCGCCCGTCGTCGTCGAAGAAGTTCAAGGGCAGGTCGCACCGCGGCAAGGTCAAGGCGTCCGGCCGCACCGGCAAAAAGGCCGCAGCAACGAAGAAATCGAGCGGCACGAAGAAAGCCGTCAAGAAAAAGACCGCGAAGAAGTCCTAATACGACGGAGCGGCAACGACAGAAGCAGAAAAGCCGGCGCATCGCACGATGCGCCGGCTTTTTTTCATCGTGCCAACCCTGCGCTTACGCGAACGCCTCCACCTGCGCCAAGATCGCCGCGAGCATCGCCGCACCGAGCGCCGCGCTGCGCTGGCCGTTCCAGCCGACGCGCTCGTCGGGCAGGTTCGCGTTGTCCTTGAATGGCATCTCGAGCGTCAGCGACAGGCAGCCGAAGTGATGACCGATGTACTTCGACGCGAGCTTGAGCGCGTCTTCCCGGTACTTGCTCGCCGCGTAGCCGTGCTCGGTCTGGAAGTCCGGGCTCGCCACCTTGAACGCATCGATGAATGCGGCCTGCTCGATGCGCTGCTGATCGGTAAAGCTCGGCAGCATCTCGGAACCCGCGACGAACACGTACGGCAAATCCTCGTCGCCGTGGATGTCGAAGAACATGTCGCAACCGGTCGCATGGATCGCATCCCGCACGGCCAGCACTTCGGGACTGCGCTCGGCATCGGGCGCCATCCACTCGCGGTTCAGGTTCGCGCCCGCCGCGTTGGTGCGCAGGTTGCCGTGCACGCTGCCGTCCGGATTCATGTTCGGGACGATGTAGAACGTCGCGCGGTCGTACAGCTTGCGCGCCACCGGATCGCCGGACCAATCGCCCCATCCGGCAAGCCGCTTGACCAGCCCTTCGACGAACCACTCGGCCATCGTCTCGCCCGGATGCTGGCGCGCGATGATCCACACCTTCTTCTTCGGCACGCCGTCGAGCTCCGGCGTGCCGAGCGTCAGCAGCGACATCGGCCGGCCTTCGACCGTGCGGCCGAGCTCGACGACGCTCGCCTGCGGCAACTGCTGGACCGCGCCGAGAAACGCCGCGTGCCGCTCTTCCGAGTACGGCTCGAAATACGCGTAGTAGATGCTGTCGAATTCGGGCGTATGGTCGATCGTCATCGTCTTGCCGTCGAACGTCGTCGGCACGCGGAACCAGTCGACGCGGTCGTAGCTCGCGACCGCGTGGTAGTTGCGCCACCCCGCCGGATACGCGCATTCCGCTGCATTTTCGAACGACATCACGCAGCGTTCGCCGCGTGCGCCCGTCAACCGGAAGTAGAACCATTGCGCGAACTCCGAGCGGCTGTCGCCGCGTACGCGCAGCCGGATCGCGTCCGCGCGCTCGCACGACACGACGTCGATCGCGCCCGCATCGAAATTGCTGGTGATCGAAAGGGTCATCTGTCTCTCCAGTGTCGAGCGCAACGGCGGATTGCCGCGCCCGGGGGCGTCCATGGACCGGCCGTCTCGTGAACGGCCGGCAAGCTCACTCGCCGATGCGCCGGCGATATACGTAAGTCGAATCGTTCGACGCCGCTGCGTCGAACGCGTAGCCTTCCAGCGCAAAATCCTTCAGCGCCGCCGGCTCGGCGATGCGGTTCTCGACGATGTAGCGCGCCATCAGGCCACGCGCGCGCTTCGCATGAAAGCTGATGATCTTGTAGCGGCCGCCCTTCCAGTCCTCGAACACCGGCGTGACGACCGGCGCGGCCAGCAGCTTCGGCTTGACGGACTTGAAGTACTCGGTCGACGCGCAGTTGATCAACACGCGCGCCGCGCCGCTGCGCGTCTCGAGCTGCTCGTTCAGCGCGCGCGTGATCCGGTCGCCCCAGAACGCATACAGATCCTTGCCGCGTGCGTTCGCGAAACGGGTGCCCATTTCGAGCCGGTACGGCTGCAGCAGATCGAGCGGCCGCAGCAGCCCGTACAGGCCCGACAGCACGCGCACGTGCTGCTGCGCGTAGTCGAGATCCGCGGCCGACAGCGATTTCGCATCGAACCCTTCGTACACGTCGCCGTTGAATGCGAGCACGGCCTGCTTCGCGTTGGCCGGCGTGAAGGTCGGCGACCAGTCCGCGTAGCGCTGGAAGTTCAGGCGCGCGAGCGGGTCGGAGATGTCCATCAGCGTCGCGATGTCCTGCGGCGACAGCTTGCGCAGGCCGTCGATCAGCTCCGAGGCATCGTCGACGAAGGCGGGCTGCGTGTAGGACGGGACGTGGGCGGGCGTGTCGTAGTCGAGAGATTTGGCGGGAGAGAGAACGATTATCATAGAGGCTCGCTGGCACGCCGTGCCTTGCGGTCAGACGAAAACCACCGATTGTAACGAATGACCCGCTCACTCGCCCCGCATGCCGCGCACCGCGTCGTGCTCGACTCGAACGTCTGGATCGACATTCTCGTATTCGACGACCCTGCCACGCGCCCGATCCGCGCCGCGCTCGAACACGGCACGCTCGCCGCCGTGATCGACAGCCGCTGCCTGAACGAACTCACGCTCGTGCTCGACTACCCGCAGTTCCAGGCTCGCGCGATCGACAAGACCGAAGCGCTCGCGATCGTCGCGCGCCTGGCGAGCCTCGTCGAGCCGCCGCCGCTTGCGGCCGACGCGCCACCGCTGCCGAAGTGCAAGGACCGCGACGACCAGAAGTTTCTCGAACTCGCGCGCGCGGCACAGGCCGACTGGCTCGTGTCGAAGGATCGCGCGCTGCTCAAGCTCGCGAAACGCACCGCGCGCGACTTCGGCTTCCGGATCGCGCAGCCCGCGCCGTTTGCCGAAGCGTGCGCACTCGACACCGCGTCGGCCACCACTCCCACGCCGGCCTGAACGGCCCGGCGCCAACCGCTTGCGACCGTATCGATGAACGCTCCTTCCGACATGCCCACCGCTCCCGTTTTCCCTTCGCGCCTGCCGAACGTCGGCACGACGATCTTCACGGTCATGAGCGCGCTCGCCGCCGAAAAAGGCGCCGTCAACCTCGGCCAGGGCTTCCCCGATTTCGACTGCGACCCGCGCATCGTCGACGCGGTCGCGGCCGCGATGCGCAACGGCCAGAATCAGTATCCGCCGATGGCGGGCGTCGCGTCGCTGCGCGGCGCGATCGCCGACAAGATCGAACACCTGTACGGCCGGCGCTACGATGCCGCCACCGAGATCACGGTGACGGCCGGCGCGACGCAGGCACTGCTCACGGCGATTCTCTGCGCGGTGCATCCGGGCGACGAGGTCATCGTGATCGAGCCGACCTACGACAGCTACCTGCCGTCGATCGAACTCGCCGGCGGCAAGCCGGTGTTCGTCACGCTCGACGCACCCGACTACGCGATTCCGTTCAACCGTCTCGCCGCCGCGATCACGCCGAAGACGCGCATGATCCTGATCAATACGCCGCACAACCCCACCGGCACCGTGTGGCGCGAGGCGGACCTGCGCAGGCTCGAGGAGATCGTGCGCGGCACCAACGTGCTGATCCTGTCGGACGAGGTGTACGAGCACATGGTCTACGACGGCGCGCGGCACGAGAGCGTCGCGCGCTATCCCGAACTGGCCGCGCGCAGCTTCATCGTGTCGAGCTTCGGGAAGACCTTCCATGTGACCGGCTGGAAGATCGGCTACGTCGCGGCGCCAGCGGCGCTGACCGCGGAATTCCGCAAGGTTCATCAGTTCAACGTGTTTACGGTGAACACGCCGATGCAGGTGGGGATCGCCGATTATCTGCGCGACCCGGCGCCGTATCTGACGCTGCCCGACTTCTATCAGAAGAAGCGCGACTTCTTCCGGGCCGGCCTCGAGCGTACGCGCTTCAAGCTGCTGCCGTGCACGGGCACGTACTTCCAGTGCGTCGATTATTCGGCGATCAGCGACGTGTCCGAAGCGGAATTCGCCAAGTGGCTCACGGCGGAGATCGGTGTGGCGGCCATTCCCGTGTCGGCGTTCTATCACGCGCCGCACGAATCGGGCGTCGTGCGCTTCTGCTTCGCCAAACAGGAGAGCACGCTCGCGTCCGCACTGGAACGGCTGGCGCGCCTGTAACCGGGGCGCCGCCGCGAGCCGCGCGGGCGGCCGGGCCGTGCTTACGAACGCGCGAGGTTTGCCGCTTCAACGTACGCCTTGCGGTCGGCGGCCACGCGCTGCGCGGCGGGCCGTGCGCCCACCAGCTTCGCGTGCGCCTTCCAGTCGATGCCCGCGTCGAGGAGAAAATCACGATCGTAGATCGCCTTCGTCGCCATCCCGAGCACCGGCAGATGGACGAACGCGGCGATGTCGGCAAGACCGAAGCTATCGCCGAGCACGTACGGTGAAAACTGCGTGAGCCGCTTGAACGCGTCGATCGCGCGCGGCAGGCGCTTCTCGACGTGCGCCTTCATCGCGTCGCTCACCTTCCCGCCGAAAAACGCCTCGGTATAGACCTCGCGCGCGGTCCATTCGAGATACAGCTCGAGCGTCTCGACGAGCTCGCGCACCTTCGCGGCCGCAAACGGCGCCGACGGGAAGATCGCCTTGTCCGGATGCCGCGCGGCCAGATACTCGATGATCGCCTGCGACTCGAACAGCGCGCCCTCTTCGGTCTTCACGAACGGGATTTTGCCGAGCGGCGAATCGGCCAGCAGCGCCGGATCGCTGATCGGCAGGCTGCATTTGGTTTCCTCGAACGGGATGTCGTGCTCGATCAGCACGAACTTCACCTTGTTGTAGTAGTTGGACAACGGAATACCGCACAACTGCAGCATCGGAGCCTCCTTCGTGGCGTGGGCGCGGTCGCGGCAGAGCCCGACCGGCTCGGGATTCGTCGCGCTGAAAAGCACGTTCGTGCTAGTCTAAAGCAGTTTCCCGCCCGCCACGACGACATTACATCCGCTGCGGCAGCCGCCGGTCCGCACGCGCGACGCGCGGCTCACCGCCGCCGCGCCATTCGATGGAGACACACTCGCATGAGTGCCGAACTGCTGGCTTCGCGGCCGCCCGAGAGCGAATCGACGCTCGTCCTCACGTTGTCCAATCCCGGCGCGCGCAACGCGCTGCATCCCGACATGTATGCGGCCGGCGTCGAAGCGCTCGCGACCGCCGAACGCGATCCCGAGATTCGCGCCGTGGTGCTCACGGGCGCCGATCGCTTCTTTTGCGCGGGCGGCAACCTGAACCGCCTGCTCGACAACCGTTCGAAGGATCCGTCCTGTCAGGCCGACAGCATCGATCAGCTCGCCGCGTGGGTGACGGCGATCCGCGCGTCGACGAAGCCCGTGATCGCCGCAGTGGAAGGCGCGGCGGCCGGTGCCGGCTTCTCGCTCGCGCTCGCCTGCGACATGGTCGTGGCCGCTCACGACGCGAAGTTCGTGATGTCGTACGCGCGCGTCGGCCTCACGCCCGATGGCGGCGGATCGTGGTTTCTCGCGCGCGCACTGCCGCGGGCGCTCGCGGCCGAAATCCTGCTCGAAGGCAAACCGATCGCGGCCGAACGGCTGCATGCGCTCGGCATCGTCAATCGGCTCGCGGTGCCCGGCGCCGCATTGCGCGACGCACTCGCGTGGGCCGACTCGCTTGCCGGCGTCTCGCCGAACGCGCTTGCGCGCATCAAGCAACTGCTCGACGACGCGACCGCCCAGCCGCTCGACGCACACCTCGTGACCGAGCGCGATCATTTCGTCGCGGCGCTGCATCACGCCGACGCGTTCGAAGGCATCACCGCGTTCCTGGAGAAGCGTCAGCCGCACTACAAGCGCTGATCGCGCGCGTTCGCAACGTGCCGGCCGCCTTGCCGCGGCCGCGGCGAGGAGCAAGCAGGGCAGCGCCTGCAGCACTCGCCGATCCGTGCTGTAATGGCCGCCTGTCGCGGCGCGCTCCGCGCGCCGTGTTCGCGCATGCAACCAAGGAGTTGACGATGATCGACGTCTACAGCTGGGCGACCCCGAACGGCCACAAGGTCCACATCATGCTCGAGGAAACGGGCCTCGCATACCGCGCGCATCCGGTCGATATCGGTGCCGGCGACCAGTTCAAGCCCGAGTTCCTGAAGATCAGCCCGAACAACAAGATTCCCGCGATCGTCGACTCGGATGGGCCCGGCGGCAAACCGATCTCGCTGTTCGAATCGGGCGCGATTCTCGTGTACCTCGCGGAGAAGACCGGCAAGTTCCTGCCCGCCGATCCGGCCGAGCGCTACGCGACGCTCGAATGGCTGATGTTTCAGATGGGCGGGGTCGGCCCGATGCTCGGCCAGGCGCATCACTTCCGCCTGTACGCGCCGGAGAAGATCGAATACGCGATCAATCGCTATACGAACGAAGCGAAGCGGCTGTACAACGTGATGGAAAAACGCCTCGCGCAATCCGAATATCTGGCGGGCGACACGTACACGATCGCCGACATCGCGACGTTCCCGTGGACGCGTTCGTGGCAGAACCAGGGCATCGTGCTCGACGAGCTGCCGAACGTGAAACGCTGGCACGAGGCGATCGCCGCGCGCCCGGCCGTGCAGCGCGGCGTCGAGGTGCTCGCGTCGCTGCGCAAGGCGCTGCAGGACGACAAGGCGCGCGAGATCCTGTTCGGGGCGACGCAATACGCGAAGCACTGAACGACGCGCCGCGTGCGACGCTGCGGCATCGGCGATGCCGCAGCGTCAGAAGTAGTGCAGCGTGATGAATTCCGCCGCGCAGACGAGCATCGGCGCATCGGCTTGCTCGACCTGCATCGACACCCGCCACGTCACCTGCACGCCGCCCTGCGCGGCGTCGGCTGCTTCCTTCACGGCGAACAGCGCACGCACGCGCGCACCGACCGGCACCGGCTTCAGGAACCGCACGCGGTTCAGACCGTAGTTCACGCCCATCTTCTGCTCGAAGCGCATCGCGTCGGTCATCAGCGCGGGAGTCAGCGACAGCGTCAGGAACCCGTGCGCGATCGGGCCGCCGAACGGCGACTCGCGCCGCGCACGCTCCGGATCGACGTGAATCCACTGGTGATCGCCGGTCGCGTCGGCGAAACCGTCGACGCGACGCTGATCGATCTCGACCCAGCCGCTCGCGAACGGCTCGGCGCCGACGAGCGCACGCAGCGCCTGCGCCGACGCGATCAGCGGCAACGCGACGTCGCTCATGCGCTCGCTCCCTGCGGATCGCGCAACCCGAAGATCACCTTGCTGAGCACGATGATCACCGTGTCGCCGGCGCCGTTGACGCCGATCCATTCGGTCGACACGATGCCGCGATCCGGCTTGCTCGCCGACACGCGCTTGTCGCGAATCTTCTGATACATCGTGATCGTGTCGCCGGCGCGCACGGGCTTGAGCCAGCTGATCGAGTCGACGCCGGGCGAGCCCATGCTGGTCGAATCGGAGCCGAGCTTCGCGATCAGCAGGCCCATGAATACCGAACACGTATGCCAGCCGCTCGCGACCAGGCCGCCGAACGGCGATGCCTTGCCCGCCTCCTCGTCGAGATGAAACGGCTGCGGATCGTAGCGTTGCGCAAACGCCTTGATGTCGTCCGCTTCGAACGTATAGCGTCCGATTTCGGTGGTACTGCCGACTTCCAGATCTTCGAAACTGATTCCCACTGTGTCTCTCCTGTGCCACGCTCGCGCGTGACCGTCATGCCGCGTCGGCTTGCGCGAAATCCGGCAGGGCCGCGATGCGCGCAAGGTGATGATCGGTGTCGCCGAGTGTCGTCTCGATGATCGACAGCCGCTTGAACAGGTGCGCCGCGGCGACCTCGTTGGTCACGCCCATGCCGCCGTGCAACTGCACGGCCTGCTGTCCGACGAAGCGCGCGGCCGCGCCGACGCGCGCCTTCGCCGCCGACACGGCCTTGCGCCGCGCATCGGCATCGTCGCCCGCATATCGGACCGCGGCGAGGTAGGTCAGCGAACGCGCCTGCTCCGCGTGTATCAGCATGTCGACCATCCGGTGCTGCAGCGCCTGGAAACGCGCGATCGGCACGCCGAATTGTTCGCGCGTCTTCGTATATTCGACGGTCGCCCGGTTCAGTTCGTCGAGCGCGCCGACCGCTTCCGCACAGAGCAGGAACGTCGCGTAATCGGCAATCTGCTCGAGCGCGGCCGCATCGCGCACGCCGCCCGCCAATTGCCGCGCGGGCGTGTCGTCGAACGCGATCGTCGCGGCACGCTGGCCGTCGATGGTCCGGTAATCGGTGAGCGTCACGCCCGCGGCGTCGCGCTCGACGACGAACAGGCCGATACCGCCGCCGTCGACGCGCGCCGGCACGATCCACGCATGCGCCTGCGCGCCATGCTGGACGACCGACTTGGTGCCGCTCAGCCGGCACGCGCCGCCCTGCTCGCGCGCATGCGTGCCGAGCTCGTACAGGTCGTAGCGCGCGTGCGGCTCGTGGAATGCGACGGCCAGCCGCTTGTGCCCCTGCGCGACCGCTTCCAGCAGCGCGGCATCGTCGCCGCTGCCCGAGCCCGCGACCCGCAATGCCTCGACCGCGACCGCGGTCGCCCAGTACGGCTCGACCACGAGCGCACGGCCGAGCTCCTGCATCGCGACCAGCATGTCGACCGGGCCGCCGCCGAAGCCGCCCTGCGCGTCCGGCACGGGCAGCGCGGTCAGGCCGAGTTCGGCGAACGCGCTCCATTGCGCTTCCGATACGCCCGCATCGCTGCGCACGATCGCCTGCCGCGCGTCGAACCCGTATTGCTCGCCGAGGTAACGGCGCAGCGCGTCGGCGAACTGTTGCTGCTCGTCGGTAAAGCTGAAATCCATGGTTGTCTCCGTTGCCTGGTTACAGCCCCAGAATCATCTGCGCGATGATGTTCTTCTGAATCTCGTTCGAACCGCCGTAGATCGACGTCTTCCGGTAATTGAAGTAGTACGCGGCGAGCGGCGCCGCGTCATCGTCGCCCGCGCAGCTGTGCTCGCGCTCGCCGTCGAGGAACGGGATGTCGAACGGCGCGGCGAGCGGCCCGATCGCTTCGAACATCAGCTCGGTGAGCGCCTGCTGGACCTCGGTGCCCTTGATCTTCAGCATCGACGCCTCGGGACCCGGCCCCTTGCCGCTCGTCTCACGGCTCACGACCCGCAGCACCGTCACCTCGAGCGCCATCAGCTCGACCTCCAGCACCGCGACCTTCGCGGCGAACACGGGATCGGCGAGCAACGGCTTGCCGTTCTTGCGCTGGTTCGATGCGACGCGTTTCAGGAAGGCCAACTCGCGCTTCGACGCGCCGACGCGCGCGATGCCGGTGCGCTCGTGCCCCAGCAGATATTTGGCATAGGTCCAGCCGCGGTTCTCGTCGCCGACGAGATTCTCGACCGGCACCTTCACGTCCTCGAAGAACACCTCGTTGACTTCGTGGTCCTCGTCGAGCGTGATGATCGGGCGCACCGTGATGCCCGGCGTCTTCATGTCGATCAGCAGGAACGAGATGCCTTCCTGCTTCTTCGCCGACGAATCGGTGCGCACGAGGCAGAACATCATGTCCGCATATTGGCCGAGCGTCGTCCAGGTCTTCTGGCCGTTCACCACGTAGTGGTCGCCGTCGCGCTCGGCGCGCGTGCGCAGCGAGGCGAGATCCGAACCGGAACCCGGCTCCGAATAGCCCTGGCACCACCAGTCGGTGCCGTCGAGGATGCGCGGCAGGTAGTGGCGCTTCTGCGCTTCGCTGCCGTATTTCATCAGCACCGGCGCGACCATCGACACGCCGAACGGCAGCACGATCGGCGCGCCGATGCGGGCGCACTCTTCTTCCCAGATGTGCCGCTGCGTCGCGTTCCAGCCCGGGCCGCCGTACTCGACCGGCCACGCAGGCGCGGACCAGCCGCGCTCGCCGAGGATGCGGTGCCAGCTTGCGAAATCGTCACGGTTCAGCCGTTTATGGTCGAGTACCTTGGCGCGCAGTGCATGAGGCAGATTCGCCTCGAGCCAGGCGCGGACGTCGGCGCGGAATGCGTCGTCGGCGGGGGAGTAATTCAGATCCATGCGCAGTGTCTCCTGTCCGCGGCCGTCCGGCCCGGCCAGGACTCACTGCGCAAGGTCATTGCAGCGGTTCTTTCAGCGCGGAGGGAATCGGCAGCGGCATCACTTCGATGCCTTCTTCGACCAAGGATCGCGCATCCTCGGGCGTCGTGACGCCGCGAATGCTGCGTGCCGGCGCTTCGTTGTAATGAATGCGCCGCGCTTCCTCGGCGAAGCGCTCGCCCACGTTCTCGGTCTTCTCCAGCACCTCGCGCAGCGCCCGCATCGCCCGGGCCTGCAGCGCGCGCGGATCGGCCGGCTGCGGCTGCGCCTGCGTCGCGCCCGAAAGGTTCAGACGCGGCGCCGACGGCATCCGGTTGATGTCGGTCGTCCCGCACACCGGACATTCGACCAGCTTGCGAGACAACTGCGCTTCGAATTCATCGGCGGAAGCGAACCAGCCTTCGAACCGATGACCGTGCGGACACTGTAAATCGAGGACCTTCATGCTGAATCAGGGCGTGTGACGAGTGTAGCGCAAATCGCGCTTTTTTGAACGACCGTGCTAAACCGGCTTCGCGCGGCCCGGCGGCCGGCGCGTCACGCGATTGTAACGCCGTGTCCGGCTCGCCGCCGACGCCCGCTCAGGGGTTCTGCAGCGCGCCGAGCGGCCAGTTGCCGGACAGCACCTTCTCGAGCCACATCGTGCCGATGATCGTCTTCACGTCGGAGATCTGGCCGGTGCGCACCCATTCGAGCAGGTCGGGCAGCGTCGCCGTGAAGGTTTCGAGGAATTCGCCTTCGTCGAGCTTGCGCTCGCCGGCCGTGAGCCCGCGCGCGAGGTACAGGTCGATGAACTCGGTCGAATAGGAAATGATCGGGTGAATGCGCGTCAGGAACACGTACTCGCGGGCCGTGTAGCCGGTTTCCTCGCGCAGCTCGCGCACCGCGCATGCGAGCGCGCCTTCGTTCGGATCGAGCTTGCCGGCCGGGAATTCGGCCATGACCTTGCCGATCGGATAGCGGTACTGGCTTTCCATCAGCACGCGGCCGTCGTCGAACAGCGGGATCACCATCACCGCGCCCGGATGCTGGACGTACTCGCGCGTCGCCTGCTTGCCGTCAGGCAGACGCACCGTATCGCGTTTGAGCTTGAGGAACGCGCCGTCGAAAATCGCCTCGCTGTCGAGACAGGTTTCGGTGAGTGCGGCGTCGTGATTGGGTAGTTCGGCCATCGGCGGGCTCCGGAGAAATGAGCACGCGACGGCCGCAGCCGTCAGCGTCGTTTGACGAGATACTGAAACGTGAAGCCGGGAAACGCGAACACGATGAACAGGCTGAACGTGATCGCATAAAACTGCCAGCCCTGTTCGAAGCGGTTGCCGGCGCGCGATTCGAGCCAGAAGCCGAGCGCGCCGACCACGAAGTACAGCACGATCAGCTCGCCGATCCGAATCCACGCACTCTTCTTCGCCGCGCCGATCGGCACGGCGGCGAACAGGCGTTGATTCAGGAACGGCAGGTTGGCGAACAGGAGCGCCAACAGCACGATGAACCAGCCGGCTGCCGACATTACAGCGGCAGCGTTTGCAGCGTATGACGGATCGCCTGCAGGCAAGCCGTCAGCAGCGGGCTCGGAACCAGGCCGAGCGCGACGACCGCAAGGCCGTTGACCACCAGGATCGTGCGCTTGCAGAAGTCGCCCGTGATCGGCGACGCGTCCTGCGGTGCATCGAAGTACATCAGCTTCACGATGCGCAGGTAGTAGAACGCGCCGAACAGCGACGTGATCACCGCGAGCACCGCGAGCCACGTGAGGCCGGCGTTGACCGTGGCCTCGAGCACCGCGAGCTTCGCGTAGAAGCCGACGGTCGGCGGGATGCCGGCCAGCGAGAACATCATGACCATCATCACGAACGCGAACACCGGGCTGCGCTTGTTGAGGCCCTTGAAGTCGTCGATCGTTTCGGCTTCGAAATCGCGGCGTGCGAGCAGCATCACCACGCCGAACGAGCCGAGCGTCGTGATCAGGTAGACGATCGCGTAGAACATCGCCGAGCTGTATGCGTTCGCCGGTGCGGCCGCGTCGCCCTTCACGATGCCGGCCAGCAGGCCGAGCAGCACGAAGCCCATGTTCGAAATCGCCGAGTAAGCGAGCATCCGCTTGATGTTGCGCTGGACGATACCGGTGATGTTACCGACGATCAGCGACAGCGCGGCGAGGATCACGAGCGCGGTCTGCCAGTTCTGCGCGAGCGGCAGCAGGCCCATCACCAGGAAGCGCAGGCCCCACGCGAACGCGGCAACCTTCGGACCGCCGCCGACGAACAGCGTCATCGCGGTCGGTGCGCCCTGATAGACGTCCGGCACCCACATGTGGAACGGCACGGCGCCGAGCTTGAACGCGATACCGGCGACGATGAAGATCACGCCGAACATCAGCACGGCCGCGTCGGTGTTGCCGCTGACCGCCTTGTACACTTCGCCGAGCTCGAGCGAGCCGGTCGCGCCGTAGAGCATCGAGATGCCGTACAGCACGAAGCCCGATGCGAGCGCGCCCAGCACGTAGTACTTCATCGCGGCTTCGCTCGACTGCGCGGCGTCGCGGCGCAGCGCGATCACGGCATACAGCGACAGCGACATCAGTTCGAGGCCGAGGTACAGCGTCAGGAAGTTGTTGCCCGACACCATCACCAGCTGACCGAGCAGCGAGAACATGCCCAGCAGGAACACGTCGCCGCGGAACATGTCGCGGTCTTCGAGGTACTTGCGCGAGTAGACGAGCGTGACCGCGAAGCCGAACGATACGACGGCCTTCATCATGCTCGCGAACGAGTCGACGACGACCATCCGCGAGAAGAAGTAGTACTGGTGCGGATCGAGCGCCTGCACGGCAAACCAGACGCCGGCGACGACCGACGCCACCACCGCGATCAGATAGGTCAGGCGGCGGCCGGCGGCACCGGTAAAGGTGTCGTTCAGCCACGCGACGATGATGGCGGCCATCACCAGCGCGTCAGGCAACAGGACATTCATAGGTGCGTTCATGATCTTGAGTTCCTCCGCTCGCGCTTACTGGGCCAGCGGCAGCTTCGACTGCGCGACATGGGAGAGGAGGTTTTCCACGGAAACGTGCATCACGTCGGTGAAGGGCTTCGGATACAGGCCCATCAGCAGCGTGAACGCGGCGAGCACGGCCAGCATCACGAATTCGCGACGGCCGATGTCCGTCAGCTTCGCGACGTGGTCGTTCGCGACGGCGCCGAAATACACGCGCTTGTACATCCACAACGTGTAGGCAGCGCCGAGGATCAGCGTGAATGCCGCACCGAAGCCGATCCAGAAGTTGTACTGGACGGCCGCGAGAATCACCATGAACTCGCCGACGAAACCCGACGTGCCCGGCAGGCCGCAGTTGGCCATCGAGAACAGCATCGCGAATGCGGCGAACTTCGGCATCACGTTCACGACGCCGCCGTAATCGGCGATCTGGCGCGAGTGCAGGCGGTCGTACAGCACGCCGATGCTCAGGAACATCGCGCCCGACACGAAGCCGTGCGAGATCATCTGGACGATCGCGCCTTCGACGCCGAGCTGGTTGAAGATGAAGAAGCCGAGCGTCACGAAGCCCATGTGCGCGATCGACGAATACGCGACCAGCTTCTTCATGTCGGCCTGCACCATCGCGACGAGGCCGATGTAGATCACCGCGATCAGCGACAGCGTGATCACGACCGGCGCCAGGAAGTGGCTCGCGTCAGGCGTGATCGGCAGCGAGAAGCGCAGGAAACCGTATGCGCCGAGCTTCAGCATGATCGCGGCCAGCACGACCGAGCCGCCCGTCGGCGCTTCCACGTGCGCGTCCGGCAGCCACGTGTGCACCGGCCACATCGGCACCTTCACCGCGAACGCGAGGAAGAAGGCGATGAACAGCATGATCTGCGGCGTCATCGCGATCTTGGCGTTCTGCCACGTCGCGAGATCGAACGAATGCGTCTGCGTGTACAGGTAGATCAGCGCGACCAGCATCAGCAGCGAGCCGGCCAGCGTGTACAGGAAGAACTTGAACGCCGCGTACACGCGGTTCGGGCCGCCCCACACGCCGATGATGATGTACATCGGGATCAGCGTGGCCTCGAAGAACACGTAGAACAGCAGGCCGTCGGCCGCCGAGAACACGCCGATCATGATCCCGGACAGGATCAGGAAGGCCGCCAGGTACTGCGCGACGTTCTCGGTGATCACCTCCCACGCGGCGATCACGACGATCACCGTGATCAGCGCGGTCAGCACGACGAACCACATCGAGATGCCGTCGACGCCGAGGTGGTACGAGATGTTGAAGCGTTCGATCCAGGTCGATTGCTCGACGAACTGCAGCGCGGCCGTGCTCGAATCGAAGCCGGTGATCAGCGGCAGCGTGACCGCGAGGCCCAGCAGCGAGCCGATCAGCGCGAGCCAGCGGGCCGCCCCCGGGTTTTTGTCGTTACCGACCGCGAGCACGAGGAGGCCGAAAACGATCGGCAGCCAGATCGCGGTACTGAGAATCGGAAAAGCGTGCATTAGTTGTCCCCCCGCCTTATTTGCCGCCGAGCGTTACAAACAGGGTCAGGAGCCCCAGCATGCCGATGATCATGGCGAACGCGTAGTGATAGATGTAACCGGATTGGAGGAAGCGGATCACGCCGGCGAACCAGCCGATGAACCGGGCGCTGCCGTTGACGAGACCGTCGATCACGACGACGTCGCCCTCCTTCCACAGGCCGCGGCCGATCGCCACCGAACCGCGGGCGAACACCACTTCGTTGATCTTGTCCATGTAGTACTTGTTGTCCAGCAGCGTGTAGATCGGACCGAACGCGCGGCGGATCGACGCCGGCAGATCCGGACGCTTCAGGTACAGGAACCACGCGACGACGACACCGGCGAGCGCCAGCCACACCGGCAGACCCGACACCGAGTGCAGGCCCATGCCGACCCAGCCGTGGAACTCTTCGGCCATCTCGGCGAGTGCCGGATGGTTCTGGCCGATGAAGATCACCTTGTCGAACGCGACGCCGTGCTGGAAGAAGTCGCCGTACAGCATCGGACCGATCGCGATCGCACCGATGATCAGCGACGGGATCGCCAGCAGCACCAGCGGCACCCACACGACCCACGGGGTCTCGTGCGGCTCGTGCGCATGGTCGTCATGACCGTGGCCATGGCCGTGATCGTCGTGACCGTGTGCGGCGGCGATGCCCATCGGCGATTCCGGATGCTTCGGCTTGCGGAAGCGCTCTTCGCCGTGGAACACCAGGAAGTACATGCGGAACGAGTACAGCGCCGTGACGAACACGCTGGCGACGACCGCGAAGTATGCGAAGCCCGAACCCGGCAGGTGCGACAGCTTCACCGCGTCGATGATCGAGTCCTTCGAGTAGAAGCCCGAGAAGAACGGCGTGCCGATCAGCGCGAGCGAACCGACGAGCGACGTGATCCACGTGATCGGCATGTACTTGCGCAGGCCGCCCATGTTGCGCATGTCCTGGTCGTGGTGCATGCCCATGATCACCGAACCGGCGCCGAGGAACAGCAGCGCCTTGAAGAACGCGTGCGTCATCAGGTGGAACACGGCGACCGGGTAAGCGGACACGCCGAGTGCGACGGTCATGTAGCCGAGCTGCGACAGCGTCGAGTACGCGACGACGCGCTTGATGTCATTCTGGACGATCCCGAGGAAGCCCATGAACAGCGCCGTGATCGCGCCGATCACCGTGATGAACGACAGCGCGGTATCCGACAGCTCGAACAGCGGCGACATGCGCGACACCATGAAGATGCCGGCGGTCACCATCGTCGCCGCGTGAATCAGTGCGGAGATCGGCGTCGGGCCTTCCATCGAGTCGGGCAGCCACACGTGCAGCGGGAACTGCGCCGACTTACCCATCGCGCCGATGAACAGGCAGATACAGGCAACGGTCAGCAGGCCCCAGTCGGTGCCCGGGAAGTGCAGGCTCGCGAGTTCCGCGCGCTTCGCGAACACTTCGCCGTAGTTCATCGAGCCCGCGAACGCGAGCAGCAGGCCGATGCCCAGCAGGAAGCCGAAGTCGCCCACGCGGTTCACGAGGAACGCCTTCATGTTCGCGTAGATCGCGCTCTCACGCGTGAAGTAGAAGCCGATCAGCAGGTACGACACCAGACCCACCGCTTCCCAGCCGAAGAACAGCTGCAGGAAGTTGTTGCTCATCACGAGCATCAGCATCGAGAACGTGAACAGCGAGATGTACGAGAAGAAGCGCTGGTAGCCGTCCTCTTCCGACATGTAGCCGATCGTGTACACGTGCACCATCAGCGAGACGAAGGTGACGACCACCATCATCATCGCGGTCAGCGAATCGACGAGGAAGCCGACCTCGAGTTTCAGCGAGCCGACGTTCATCCATTCATAGACGGTCGCGTTGAAGCTCGCGCCGCCCATCACGTCGAAGAAGACTTTCGCCGACAGGAGGAACGCGATCAATACGCCGAGGATCGTGATCCGATGTGCGCCCTTGCGCCCCACTGCGTTCCCGAACAGCCCCGCAATCAGCGAGCCGGCCAGCGGAGCGAGCGGAATCGCCAGCAGCAGGTTTTCATTGAGTGTCGTTGACATAACAGCGTTGCCTGAAATTAACCTTTGAGCTGATCGAGATCCTCGACATTGATCGTGTCGAGCTTACGGAACAGGGTCACCAGAATCGCGAGGCCGATCGCGGCTTCCGCTGCGGCGACCGTCAGCACGAAGAACACGAAGATCTGGCCGTGTACGTCGCCGAGATAGTGCGAGAACGCGACGAAGTTGGTGTTGACGGCCAGCAGCATCAGTTCGATCGCCATCAGGATGATGATGATGTTGCGGCGGTTCAGGAAAATCCCGACGATCGACATCGCAAACAGGATCGCGCCGAGCACGAGGTAATGGGCAAGAGTCAGCATGGTATGGGTTTCCTCCGCTTAGCCGTTGGTGCTCGTACCGGCTTCGCTCTGCGCCGTTGCCGGCTGCGGCTTGTCCGCTTCCATCTTCACGAGGCGCACGCGATCGTTGCGGCGCACCTTGACCTGATCCGACACGCGCTGGCGCTTGCTGTCCTTGCCGTGACGCGCGGTCAGCCCGATCGCGGCGATGATCGCCACCAGCAGCACCAGGCCGGCGATTTCGAACGCGAAGATGTAGTCGGTGTAGATCACCTTGCCGATCAGGCGCGTGTTCGACCAGTCGGCCATCGCGCCGGTCGCCATCGCGTGGACCGTGTGCGTGTCGCCGTAGCCGCGCCACAGGATCAGCGCGGTCTCGACCACGATGATCGCGCCGACGACGGTGGCCATCGGCACGAACTTCTTGAAGTCGCGCCGCAGGAAGTCGATGTTGATGTCGAGCATCATCACGACGAACAGGAACAGCACCATCACGGCGCCCACGTAGACCAGCACCAGCAGGATCGCGAGGAACTCCGCTTCCAGCAGCATCCAGATCGCGGCGGCGTTGAAGAACGCCAGCACAAGGAAAAGCGCAGACGCCACCGGGTTGCGCGAAGTGATCACCTTCAGCCCTGATACCACCAGGAGCAGCGCGAAGATGTAGAACAGTACGGTCGTGAATTCCATGATTACCGGTTCATCGTTAGGCCATAGTCAGGCGCGGCTTGCGGGACGCTCTCGCGTGCCGCACCCGTCGCGGCGGCACGGCCCGTCGATGCCGGGCCGGCACTGCAAACACAATCAACGATACGGCGCGTCGGCAGCCTTCGCCGCGGCGATGTCCTTCTCGTAGCGATCGCCCACCGCGAGCAGCATTTCCTTCGTGAAATACAGGTCGCCGCGCTTTTCGCCGTGGTACTCGAGAATCTGCGTCTCGACGATCGAATCGACCGGGCAGCTTTCTTCGCAGAAACCGCAGAAGATGCACTTCGTCAGGTCGATGTCGTAGCGCGTCGTGCGGCGCGTGTTGTCCGCACGCGTTTCCGATTCGATCGTGATCGCCATCGCGGGGCACACGGCCTCGCACAGCTTGCACGCGATGCAGCGCTCTTCGCCGTTCTCGTAGCGGCGCAGCGCGTGCAGCCCGCGGAAACGCGGCGAGATCGGGGTCTTTTCTTCCGGAAACTGCACCGTGAACTTGCGCCGGAACGTGTAGCGACCGGTCAGCGCGAGCCCCTTCAGCAGCTCCGTCAGGAAGAAGGTCTTAAAGAAGTGTTGGATTGCCGTCATGATTTCGTCCGATCTTTACTTCACCCAGATGTTCAGCGGCGACATCATCCAGAAGCCGACCACGACCACCCAGATCACCGTGACGGGCAGGAACACCTTCCAGCCCAGGCGCATGATCTGGTCGTAACGGTAGCGCGGGAACGTCGCACGCACCCAGATGAACACCGACAGCAGCGCGAATACCTTCAGCACCAGCCAGAAGATGCCCGGAATGAACGACAGGAATTCGAACGGCGCGTCCCAGCCGCCGAGGAACAGCGTCGCCGCCAGCGCCGAGATCACGATCATGTTGATGTACTCGGCGAGGAAGAACAGCGCGAACGCCATACCCGAGTAATCGATCATGTGACCCGCGACGATTTCAGACTCGCCTTCCACCACGTCGAACGGGTGACGGTTCGTTTCGGCGATGCCGGACACGAAGTAGACGACGAACGCCGGCAGCAGCGGCAGCCAGTTCCACGACAGGAAGTTCACGCCGTGGCCGGCGAAGAAGCCGTGCTGCTGCGAGCCGACGATTTCCGACAGGTTCAGGCTGCCGGCCGTCATCAGCACGAGCACCAGCGCGAAGCCCATCGAGATTTCGTACGAGACCATCTGCGCAGCGGCGCGCATCGCGCCGAGGAACGCGTACTTCGAGTTCGACGCCCAGCCGGCGAGAATCACCGCATACACGCCGATCGACGAGATCGCCATCGCGTACAGCAGGCCGGCGTTGACGTTCGCGAGCACCGCCTGGGCCTGGAACGGGATCACCGCCCACACCGCGAACGCGGGCACGACCGTCATGACCGGCGCGACCAGGTACAGCCAGCGGCTCGCTGCGCTCGGCTGAATCACTTCCTTCAGCAGCAGCTTCAGCACGTCGGCGATCGGCTGCAGCAGACCGGCGGGGCCGACGCGGTTCGGCCCGAGACGCACGTGCATCCAGCCGATCAGCTTGCGTTCCCACAGAATCAGGTACGCGACGCACAGCAGGATCACGACGGCGACGACGAGGATGCGCACGAGCGCCCACACCGTCGGCCACGCGACGCCGAGAAGCTGGGCTCCGCCCGCGTTGATCGTATCGAACAAGCTCATTTACGCCTTCTCCACCACCAGTTCACCGAACAGGCTGCCGAGCGCTGCGCCGGCAGGCGTCGCCGCCGACACGCGAACGACCGTCTCCGCAAGATTCGCGTCGCGCACGGCCGGCAACTGCACCGCACGCTCGCCTTGACGCACGCGCACCGCGTCGCCTTCCTTCAAGCCCAGCTTGTCGAACAGCCCGGCCGGCAGGCCGACGGTGTTCGCGGCCTTCGCGGCGGCCGTCAGGTGCAGCGCACCTGCGCGGCGCACGAGTGCGTCGGCGTGATAGATCGGCACGTCGGCGAGGCGCTCGAAGCCGCCGTTCGCGGCGCTGGCTGCGACACGTGCCGGCGCGACCGACGTGCGGTTCGACAGGCGGCTTGCGACACCTGCGTCGCCGAGCGCGGCGAGACGTACTTCTTCGGCCGTCTCGTATTCGAAGTTCGGCAGGCCGAGCAGGCTGCCCAGCACGCGCAGCACCTTCCAGCCGGGGCGCGTGTCGCCGAGTGCGCGCACGACGCCGTTGAAGCTCTGCACCGTGCCTTCGGCGTTCACGTACGTGCCGGCCGTTTCGGTGAACGGCGCGATCGGCAGCAGCACGTCGGCGTAATCGACGCCGTGCTTGAACGGCGACATCACGACGACCATTTCCGCCTGGTTCAGCGCGGCAAGCGCCTGCGCCGGATCGGCGGTGTCGAATTCCGGTTCGACGTTCAGCAGCACGTAGCCCTTGCGCGGCTGCGCGAACGCTTCGCGAGCGTTCAGGCCGCCTTCGCCCGGCAGTGCGCCGACCGCGTGCGCGCCGACCGTGTTCGCTGCTTCCGTCAGGAAGCCGAGCGTCGCGCCGGTGTTCTCGGCGATCCACTGTGCGAGCGCGTGCAGCTGCGCGAATTGCGGGTGACGCACGGCGACGTTGCCGAGCAGCACCGCGCGGCGTTCGCCGTTCGCGAGCGATTGCGCGACGGCCTGGGCGGCCGCCGACGCCGTGACGCCGGCGAGCGCATCGGGCAGCGCGACGCCGCGCAGTTGCGCGACCGCCGCGGCGATGCCGGCCAGTTCGTCGAGCCATGCCGACGGTGCGGCGACGATGCGCTGCGCGGTCGGGATCAGCGAGTCGTCGCCGGTTGCGTTCAGGAAGTGCAGCTTCGCTCCGTTCTTCGCGGCCTGACGCAGGCGTGCGGCGAACAGCGGGTGGTCGCGGCGCAGCAACGAGCCGACAACCAACGCGGCACCGAGGTTCGACAGATCGGCGATCGGCATGCCGAGCCACGGCGCACCGGCGACCGGCGCCGAGAAATCCTGCTGGCGCAGACGGAAGTCGACGTTCGGCGTCTTCAGTTCATTGGCGAGCTGCTTCACGAGGAACAGCTCTTCGGCCGTGCTGTGCGCGCTCGCGAGCATCGCCAGCGCGTTCGCGCCGTGATCCGCGGCGATGCCCTTCAGGCCCTTCGCGACATATTCGAGTGCGGTCTGCCAGTCGGTTTCGATCCACTGGCCGCCCTGCTTCAGCATCGGCTTCGTCAGGCGCTCGGCGCTGTTGAGCGCTTCATACGAGAAGCGGTCCTTGTCCGAGATCCAGCATTCGTTGATCGTTTCGTTCTCGAACGGCAGCACGCGCATCACGCGGTTGTTCTTCACCTGCACGACGAGGTTCGCGCCGACGGAATCGTGCGGGCTCACCGACTTGCGGCGCGACAGTTCCCAGGTCCGGGCGCTGTAGCGGAACGGCTTGCTGGTCAGCGCGCCGACCGGGCACAGGTCGATCATGTTGCCCGACAGCTCGGAGTCGACCGTCTTGCCGACGAACGTCGTGATTTCCGAGTGCTCGCCGCGGCCCAGCATGCCGAACTCCATCACGCCGGCGATTTCCTGGCCGAAGCGGACGCAGCGCGTGCAGTGGATGCAGCGCGACATTTCTTCCATCGAGATCAGCGGGCCCACGTTCTTGTGGAACACCACGCGCTTTTCTTCCGAATAGCGCGACGACGACTTGCCGTAGCCGACCGCCAGATCCTGCAGCTGGCATTCGCCGCCCTGATCGCAGATCGGGCAGTCGAGCGGGTGGTTGATGAGGAGGAATTCCATCACCGACTGCTGCGCCTTCACGGCCTTGTCGGATTGCGTGTGCACGACCATGCCGGCCGACACGGGCGTCGCGCAGGCAGGCACGGCCTTCGGCATCTTCTCGACTTCGACGAGGCACATCCGGCAGTTGGCCGCAACCGACAGTTTCTTGTGATAGCAGAAGTGAGGAATGTACGTATCCGCCTTGTGCGCAGCCTGGATCACCATGCTGCCTTCGGGCACCTCGACCTTCTTGCCGTCTATTTCAAGTTCAACCATGATGGTGAATGGTCCTTAACCTATTTCCGCCCGTTCGCGCGTTCGCCCGACCGTGCGCTCAAATTCCGCAACCGGTACTTCGCTTCAGGCTGCCGCCGCGTGTGTGTGGCCGCCGACCATGCAGTGCTTGTGCTCGACGTGGTACGCGAATTCGTCCCAGTAGTGCTTGAGCATCCCGCGAACCGGCATCGCCGCCGCGTCGCCGAGCGCGCAGATCGTACGGCCCATGATGTTCTCCGCCACCGAGTTCAGCAGGTCCAGGTCTTCCTGGCGGCCCTCGCCGTGCTCGATGCGGTTCACGACGCGATACAGCCAGCCGGTGCCTTCGCGGCACGGCGTGCACTGGCCGCACGATTCCTCGTAATAGAAGTACGACAGGCGCAGCAGCGAACGCACCATGCAGCGCGTCTCGTCCATCACGATCACCGCGCCGGAGCCGAGCATCGAGCCCGCCTTCGCGATCGAGTCGTAGTCGAGATCCGTCTGCATCATGATGTCGCCCGGAATCACCGGCGCCGACGAGCCGCCCGGAATCACGGCCTTGATCTTCTTGCCGCCGCGCATCCCGCCGGCGAGCTCCATCAGCGTCGCGAACGGCGTGCCGAGCGGCACTTCGTAGTTGCCCGGACGCTCGACGTCGCCCGACACCGAGAAGATCTTCGTGCCGCCGTTGTTCGGCTTGCCGATCTCGAGGTAATTCTGCGGCCCGATGGACAGCAGGAACGGCACCGCGGCGAACGTCTCGGTGTTGTTGATCGTGGTCGGCTTGCCGTACACGCCGAAGCTCGCCGGGAACGGCGGCTTGAAGCGCGGCTGGCCCTTCTTGCCTTCGAGCGATTCGAGCAGCGCCGTTTCCTCGCCGCAGATGTACGCGCCGTAACCGTGGTGCGCGTGCAGCTGGAACGAGAATTCCGAGCCCATGATGTTGTCGCCGAGGAAGCCGGCGGCGCGCGCCTCGTCCAGGGCAGCCTCGAAGCGTCGATAGACTTCGAAGATTTCGCCGTGGATGTAGTTGTAGCCGACGGTGATGCCCATCGCGTATGCGCCGATGGCCATCCCTTCGATCAGTGCGTGCGGGTTCCAGCGCAGGATGTCGCGATCCTTGAACGTGCCCGGTTCGCCTTCGTCCGAGTTGCAGACGAGGTACTTCTGCCCCGGGAACTGGCGCGGCATGAAGCTCCATTTGAGGCCGGTCGGGAAGCCCGCACCGCCACGGCCGCGCAGGCCCGACGCCTTCACGTCGGCGATCACCTGCTCCGGCGGAATCTTCTCTTCGAGAATGCGACGCAGCTGCTTGTAGCCGCCGCGCGCGACGTAATCTTCGAGATGCCAGTTCTCGCCGTTAAGGCCTGCGAGGATCAGCGGTTTGATGTGACGGTCGTGAAGGGACGTCATTTCGAAAGCTCCTCAAGCAGCTGGTCGATCTTCTCGCGGCTCATGAAGCTGCACATTCTGTGATTGTTCACCAGCAGCACCGGCGCATCGCCGCACGAGCCCATGCATTCGCCTTCTTTCAGCGTGAACTTGCCGTCAGGCGTGGTCTCGCCGAAGCCGATGCCCAGCTTCTGTTTCAGGTAGTCGGCCGTCGCCTCGGCGCCGCCGTGCGGGCCAAGCTGACACGGCAGGTTCGTACAGAGCGTGATCTTGTGCTTGCCGACCGGTTTGAGCTCGTACATCGTGTAGAACGTCGCGACTTCCTGCACGGCAACGGCCGGCATGCCGAGATAGTCCGCGACGAACTGCATCAGTTCGGGCGACAGCCAGCCGTGCTCTTCCTGAGCGACGGCCAACGCCGACATCACGGCGGACTGTTTCTGATCGGCGGGATACTTCGTCAACGCTCGATCGATTTCTTTCAGGCCTTCAGCTGAGATCATTTTCAGACACGACTCTTTCAATTCCTACCGAACGAACAACCTGCCGCACTGCTGTGCATGGACGGCAGACCTGGCGCTCACTGTTGACAGCTTGCGAAGCCGCGCCGGTTCAGCGCATGCAGCATCAGACTTCGCGTGTGACTTACTGCTCGCCGCCCGCTCGCGCGGGCGGCGCAACCATTAGCGATCGATCTCGCCGAACACGATGTCCTGCGTACCGATGATCGTGACGGCGTCGGCAATCATGTGGCCGCGCGCCATTTCGTCGAGCGACGCGAGATGCGCGAAGCCCGGTGCGCGGATCTTGAGGCGATACGGCTTGTTGGCACCGTCCGACACGAGATAGATGCCGAACTCGCCCTTCGGATGCTCGACTGCCGCGTACGCTTCGCCTTCCGGCACGTGAAAACCTTCGGTGAAGAGCTTGAAGTGGTGAATCAAGTCTTCCATGTTGGTCTTCATGCCGACGCGCGACGGCGGCGCAACCTTGTGATTGTCGGTCATCACCGGCCCCTGATTCTTGCGGAGCCACTCAATACACTGTTTCGCGATACGGACCGACTGACGCATTTCTTCGACACGCACCAGATAGCGGTCGTAGCAATCGCCGTTCACGCCGACCGGCACGTCGAAATCCATGCGATCGTACACTTCGTACGGTTGCTTCTTGCGCAGGTCCCACGCGATCCCCGAGCCGCGCAGCATCGGGCCGGTGAGGCCCATCTGCAACGCACGTTCCGGGCTCACGACGCCGATCCCGACCAGACGCTGTTTCCAGATCCGGTTGTCGGTCAGCAGGGTTTCGTATTCGTCGATGCACTTCGGGAAGCGCGTGAAGAAGTCGTCGATGAAGTCGAGCACCGAGCCGCTGCGCGCTTCGTTCATCTTCGCGAGCGCCTTCTCGTTGCGGATCTTCGACGCCTTGAATTGCGGCATCGCATCCGGCAGGTCGCGATAGACGCCGCCCGGACGGTAATACGCCGCGTGCATCCGTGCGCCGGACACCGCTTCGTACACGTCCATCAGGTCTTCGCGCTCGCGGAACGCGTACAGGAACACGGCCATTGCGCCGACGTCGAGCGCGTGCGCGCCGATCCACATCAGGTGGTTCAGCACGCGCGTGATCTCGTCGAACAGCACGCGGATGTACTGCGCGCGCTCCGGCACGTCGATGCCGAGCAGACGCTCGATCGCGAGCACATAGCCGTGCTCGTTGACCATCATCGACACGTAGTCGAGACGGTCCATGTACGGCACGGACTGGATGAAGGTCTTGTTTTCCGCGAGCTTTTCGGTCGCGCGGTGCAGCAGGCCGATGTGCGGATCGGCACGCTGGATGACTTCGCCGTCGAGCTCGAGCACGAGGCGCAGCACGCCGTGCGCTGCCGGGTGCTGCGGGCCGAAGTTGAGCGTGTAGTTCTTGATTTCTGCCATGACGCCCCCTTAATGTTTCAGACCGCCATAGCGATCCTCGCGGATCACGCGCGGCGTGATTTCGCGCGGCTCGATCGTCACCGGCTGGTAGACGACCCGCTTCTCTTCCGGGTCGTAGCGCATTTCGACGTAGCCCGACACCGGGAAGTCCTTGCGGAACGGGTGGCCGATGAAGCCGTAGTCGGTGAGGAGGCGGCGCAGGTCGGGGTGCCCTTCGAACACGAGGCCGTACAGGTCGAACGCTTCGCGCTCGTACCAGTTCGAGGAAGACCAGGTGTCGACGAGCGACGGCACGATCGGCAGATCGTCGTCCGGCGCGAACACGCGCAGGCGCAGGCGCCAGTTGTTCGTGACCGACAGCAGCTGCGACACGGCCGCAAAACGCGGGCCGTCGTACGCGCCGTCGCCGTACGTCTGGTAGTCGATGCCGCAGAGGTCGATCAACTGCTCGAAACGGAGCTTCGGATCGTCGCGCAGCGTCTTTGCGACTTCGAGGTAATCGCTCGCCTTCACGACGAGCGTCAGTTCACCGATTGCTTCGGTGAGGCTCACCACGCGCGCGCCGAGCGCGGCTTCGAGGTTTGCCTTGAGAGTCTCGATTTTGCTTGCCATATTGAGGGGACGCTCGGGGCCTTTATTGACGGGCGATGGTATTGGTGCGGCGGATCTTCGCCTGCAGCTGGATCACGCCATAGACCAGCGCCTCGGCCGTGGGCGGGCAGCCCGGCACGTAGACGTCGACGGGCACGATCCGGTCGCAGCCGCGCACCACCGAGTACGAGTAGTGGTAGTAACCGCCACCGTTCGCGCACGACCCCATCGAGATCACCCAGCGCGGCTCGGCCATCTGGTCGTACACGCGGCGCAGTGCCGGCGCCATCTTGTTGCAGAGCGTGCCGGCGACGATCATCACGTCGGACTGGCGCGGACTCGGGCGGAACACGACCCCGAACCGGTCCAGGTCGTAGCGCGCCGCGCCCGCATGCATCATTTCGACGGCGCAACACGCGAGCCCGAACGTCATCGGCCACAACGAGCCGGTGCGCGTCCAGTTGATCAGCTTGTCAGCCGTCGTGGTGACAAACCCTTCCTTCAAGACCCCTTCGATACTCATTTGCTTTCCACTCCAGACGAGCGACCCAGCGTGGTCGCCCATGCAAACCGGCGATTAAACCCATCACTCCCAGTCGAGCCCGCCTTTCTTCCAGATATAGGCAAAGCCCAGCAGGAATTCGAGCAGAAAAATCATCATTGCGCTGAAACCCGGCCAGCCGATGTCCCGGAGCGCGACGCCCCACGGAAACAGGAATGCGGTTTCGAGATCGAAGATGATGAACAGGATGGCGACGAGGTAGTACCGGACGTCGAACTTCATCCGGGCGTCTTCAAAGGCTTCAAAGCCGCACTCGTACGGTGCATTCTTGTCGACGTCCGGCTTGTTGGGCCCAAGGAGCTTGCCGATACTGACCAGCGCTATACCTAAACCAGTGCCCACGAGGAGGAACAACAAGACGGGGTAATAGGCTGCGAGGTTCAAGGCAATCCTCTATCGGTTGGTTCTGAGCGTCCGGAGAATACCACTTCCGGCGGAAGGAATCATTTCGGAGTACGCGCGATCCCAAGACAATCGCAAGACACACCCCACAAATGAAAAATGCCAGCCACTAGAAGCGGCTGGCATTGAGTAACTTTGGTGCCGACGGCGAGACTCGAACTCGCACAGCTTTCGCCACTACCCCCTCAAGATAGCGTGTCTACCAATTTCACCACGTCGGCACTGCATGCAACTCGGGTCGTACTGCACGTTTCCCGCGAATCGCTTCAAGAATTAAATTCTAACCCGAGTTCTCGGTTTGTTCAACGCACAACGGCAAAAATTTTAACTTTTTATTTCGGCACGTCCTGCCCCGGGGCGCTTGCCGCCGACGCGGCGGAACCCGCTGCGGCAGAGGCTGCGACGACCGGCGCCGAGGCCGCCGGCGCAGATGCCGGCGCGGTCGCGGCCGCGCCCAGCACACCTGCCGACGGCGTCGCCTTGTACGAGCCGAGATACGTCAATGCGAGCGTCGCAATGAAGAAAACCGTGGCCAGCACGGCCGTCGTACGCGACAGGAAGTTCGCCGAGCCGGTCGCGCCGAACAGGCTGCCCGACGCGCCGCTGCCGAATGCGGCGCCCATGTCGGCACCCTTGCCGTGCTGCAGCAGCACGAGCCCGATCACGCCCAGCGCGGACAGCACCTGCACCACAATAATCAGCGTTTTGAATAACAGCATCACACCCACCCGGTTGGATCTGGCGACCGGACCACCCGGCCGCCATCATGGTTCAATTCGATCGCGGACCGCTCAACGCGCAGCCCGGCAGATCGCCAGAAAATCTTCAGCCTTCAGCGACGCGCCGCCGATCAGGCCGCCGTCGATGTCCGGCTGCGCGAACAGTTCTTCCGCGTTGTCCGGCTTGACGCTGCCGCCGTACAGCACCGACACGTGCGCCGCACCCTTCGCCGCGAGACGCGCACGCAGGAACGCGTGAACGTCCTGCGCCTGCGCCGACGTCGCGCTCTTGCCGGTGCCGATCGCCCAGACCGGCTCGTACGCGACGACGATGCGCGCCGCCTCGTCGGCCGTCAGCACGGCAAGCACGGCGTCGAGCTGCGCACCGACGACCCGCTCGGTCGTGCCCGCTTCGCGCTCGTCGAGCGTTTCGCCGACGCACACGACCGGCGTGAGGCCCGCCGCGAGCGCGCGCTGCGCCTTCGCAGCGACGGTCTCGTTGCGCTCGCCGTGATACGCGCGACGCTCCGAGTGACCGACGATCGCATACTGCGCGCCGAATTCCGCGACCATCGCGGCCGCCACTTCGCCGGTGTACGCGCCCTGCTCGTGCGCCGACACGTCCTGTGCGCCGAACGCCACCCGGCTGCCGCCGAGCACCGCCTGAACCTGCGCGAGATAGGGGAACGGCACGCATACGCCGATCGACGTGCCGGCCGCCACTGCGTCCGCGCCCTGCACCACTTCGTTCAGCAGCGCCTGGTTGCCGGCCAGCCGGCCGTGCATCTTCCAGTTGCCGATCACTCGCTTTGTTCGTTGTTTCGACATCGTGTCCGTCTCGTCACTATCTTGTCATTAACGTGCCGAAAAACCGGCCGTCAGGTTGGATTCTGGCGAAGCAAACCCGCGATTTTACTGCGCCCGGCTTGAACCGGTCAAACCGCCGATGTCAAGCCCGGCCGCACGACCGTCACGCGATCGCGCCCCAATCCAGCACGATCTTGCCGATGTGCTCGCCGCTTTCCATCAGCGCATGCGCCTGGGCGGCGTCGCCGGCAGGCAGCACGCGGTAGATGACCGGCTTGATGCGGCCGTCCGCGAGCAGCGGCCACACGCGCGCCTTCAGCTGGGCGGCGATGCGCGCCTTGAACTCGACCGGACGCGGACGCAGCGTCGAGCCCGTCACCGTCAGGCGGCGGCGCAGGATCTCGCCCAGGTTGATCTCGGCCTTCGCGCCGCCGAGCAGCGCGATCAGCACGATCCGGCCGCCGTCCGCGAGCGCGGAGAGTTCGCGCGGCAGGTACGCCGCGCCGACCATGTCGAGGATCACGTCGACGCCGCGGTCGTGCGTCAGCGACTTGACGACCTCGACGAAATCCTCGGTCCTGTAGTTGATCGCACGCTCGGCGCCGAGCGCCTCGCATGCCCGGCATTTGTCCGCCGTGCCGGCCGTCGCGAACACGCGGAAACCGAGCGCATGCGCGATCTGGATGGCCGTCACGCCGATCCCGCTCGAGCCGCCCTGCACCAGCAGCGTTTCCTGCTCGCCGCCCTCGCCCGCGCCGAGCAGCGCACGGTCGAACACGTTGCTCCACACCGTGAAGAACGTTTCGGGCAACGACGCGGCTTCGATGTCGGTCAGCCCGTCGGGCACCGGCAGGCATTGCGGCAGCGGCGCGACCGCATATTCGGCGTAGCCGCCGCCGGCGAGCAGCGCGCAGACGCGGTCGCCCAGCTTCAGCCCGAACGGGTTCAGCGCCGGATCGGACAGGTCGCCGCCGACGATCTCGCCCGCGACCTCGAGGCCCGGCAGGTCGGACGCACCGGGCGGCGGCGCATACGCGCCCTTGCGCTGGAACACGTCGGGCCGGTTCACGCCCGAAGCCGCCACCTTGATCAGCACCTCGCCGCGCGCCGGTTCGGGGCGCACGCGCTCCGTCAGCTTCAACACGTCGGGGGCACCGAATTCGGTGATTTCAATGGCTTTCATGGTGATGGCTCCAGGCTCGGAATCGGATGGCGAATGAGGCGCCCGCGCGCGGCGCGGATGCTGCGCCGGCGCTGCTGCGCCGCACAACGATGCTACAGAAAAAACGGCCGGCGCGCTTTCGCGCTGCCGGCCGTTCTCACGCGGGTCCGCTTACTGCTGCGGCGGCGTGTCCGACTGCGACGCGGCAGCCGCTTCGTTCAGCAGCGCCTTCGCCGACAGACGCACACGACCCTTCTCGTCCGTCTGGATCACCTTGACCTTAACCTGCTGGCCTTCCTTCAGGTAGTCGTTGATGTCCTTCACGCGCTCGTTGACGATTTCCGAGATGTGCAGCAGGCCATCCTTGCCCGGCAGCAGGTTCACGATCGCGCCGAAATCGAGCAGCTTGAGCACCGTGCCTTCGTACACCTGGCCGACTTCGATCTCGGCCGTGATGTTCTCGATGCGCTTCTTCGCTTCGGCCATGCCTTCGCTGCTCGTGCTCGCGATCGTCACGACGCCGTCGTCCGAAATGTCGATCGTCGTGCCGGTTTCTTCGGTCAGCGCGCGGATCACCGAACCGCCCTTGCCGATCACGTCGCGGATCTTTTCCGGGTTGATCTTGATCGTGATCATGCGCGGCGCGAACTCGGACAGTTGCGTGTTCGCACCCGACACTGCCGACGTCATCTTGCCGAGGATGTGCATGCGACCTTCCTTCGCCTGCGCGAGCGCGACCTGCATGATTTCCTTCGTGATGCCCTGGATCTTGATGTCCATCTGCAGCGCGGTCACGCCGTGCTCGGTGCCGGCCACCTTGAAGTCCATGTCGCCGAGGTGATCTTCGTCGCCGAGGATGTCGGTCAACACCGCGAACTTGTTGCCCTCGAGGATCAGGCCCATCGCGATACCGGCGACGTGCGCCTTCATCGGCACGCCGGCGTCCATCAGCGCGAGGCAGCCGCCGCACACCGACGCCATCGACGACGAACCGTTCGATTCGGTGATTTCCGACACGACGCGGATCGAGTAGCCGAATTCGTCGGCGCTCGGCAGGCACTTGACCAGCGCGCGTTTCGCGAGACGGCCGTGGCCGATTTCACGACGCTTCGGCGAGCCGACGCGGCCCGTTTCGCCCGTCGCGAACGGCGGCATGTTGTAGTGGAGCATGAAGCGCTCGCGGTATTCGCCTTCGAGCGCGTCGATGATCTGCTCGTCGCCCTTCGTGCCGAGCGTCGCGACGACGAGCGCCTGCGTCTCGCCACGCGTGAACAGCGCCGAACCGTGGGTGCGCGGCAGCACGCCGGTGCGGATCTCGATCGGACGCACGGTGCGCGTGTCGCGACCGTCGATGCGCGGCTCGCCGTTCAGGATCTGCGAGCGGACGATCTTCGCTTCGATGTCGAACAGGATGTTGCCGACGGTGGCCTTGTCGGCCGCGACCGTGCCGGCCGCCAGCGCGTCTGCTTCGAGCTTCGCCGAGGTCGCCGCGTAGACTTCCTTCAGCTTCGTCGAGCGCGCCTGCTTGTCGCGCAGCTGGTAAGCGGCGAGCAGATCGCCGTGCGCAAGTTCCGTCACGCGCGCGATCAGCGCTTCGTTCTTCGGGGCCGGCTGCCAGTCCCACTCCGGCTTGCCGCCTTCGCGCACGAGCTCGTGGATCGCGTCGATCGCGATCTGCATCTGTTCGTGGCCGAACACGACCGCGCCCAACATCACGTCTTCCGGCAGCTGGTCGGCTTCCGATTCGACCATCAGCACCGCGCGCTCCGTACCGGCGACGACGAGGTCGAGGCTCGATGCCTTGATCTGATCACGCGTCGGGTTCAGCACGTAGGCGTTGTCGATGTACGCGACGCGCGCGGCACCGACCGGGCCGTTGAACGGCAGGCCCGACACGGCCAGCGCGGCCGACGCGCCGATCAGCGCGGGAATGTCGGCCGGGATGTCCGGGTTCACGGACAGCACGTGGATCACGACCTGCACTTCGTTGTAGAAGCCTTCCGGGAACAGCGGGCGCAGCGGACGATCGATCAGGCGCGACGTCAGCGTCTCATGCTCCGACGGACGGCCTTCGCGACGGAAGAAGCCGCCGGGGATCTTGCCGGCCGAGTAGGTTTTTTCGAGGTAGTCGACGGTCAGCGGGAAGAAATCCTGGCCCGGCTTCGCCGACTTGGCGCCGACGACGGTCGCCAGCACGACGGTGTCTTCCACGTCGACGATGACGGCACCGCTCGCCTGACGGGCGACTTCACCGGTTTCGAGGCGCACCTTGTGCTGGCCCCACTGGAATTCCTTCACGACCTTGTTGAACATGGACATGGTTGCTCCTTTGAACTCATTCGTTTCATTCGCCGCGTGGGCCATCCCGCGCGGCGGCGTCCCGACCGAATCACCCGGAGCAAGGTGTGTTTTTTATGCCATTCCAGCGCGACGCTCGTCGAGCGGCGCGCTGGAATGACACAAATCCCGACCCCGGCATCAGCCGTTCCGGCAGCCCGGCCGCGATGTGCCGGACTACCTGCGATGCGTGTGACGCTACGCACCGCGCAAAAACAAAATGCCTGCATCAGCGGACTGACACAGGCATCTTGCTGGCGGCAATCGCCTCGATTACTTACGCAGACCCAGCTTCTCGATCAGCGCGCGGTAACGGTCGGCATCCTTGCCCTTGAGGTAGTCGAGCAGCTTGCGGCGGCGGCTCACCATGCGCAGCAGGCCGCGGCGGCTGTGGTGATCCTTCGCGTGGGTCTTGAAGTGACCCGTCAGTTCGACGATACGTGCGGTCAGCAGTGCGACCTGGACTTCGGGCGAACCCGTGTCGTTGGTACCGCGAGCGAACTGAGCAACGACTTCCGACTTCTTGATATCTGCAACAGACATGTGATTTCCTTGATTTCGACTTTCCAACTGTACACGCGGACACGGAAGAATGGCCGTGCCGTGACTTACAACCGGCGCGCATTGTAGCACAACTACGCGCCGCTCCTACCGCCGCCCGTCACGGGCGCGTCATCGAACACGCGGACGGCAGCGGCGTGCGCTGCGCCGGCACCGCCAGAATCGTCCGGAAGCCGTAGCCCGAGCCCTCGTTGTCGAAGCGAACGCCCGGCGTGCCGGCCTTGTCCATCTCCATCACGTAAAGGGGCTGGATCAGTTGATGATCCTGGGCGCGCATCGTCGACGCATGGAAGCCGTCGTCGAACGACAGCCCTTCCAGCGCGTGGGCCACCGCGACCGGGTCGGCCGAACCGGCCCGCTCCATCGCGGCCGCCAGCATCTCGATCATCAGGCTCATGCGCCGCACCGGATAGTCGTCCTGCGCGGCGGGGAAACGGGTGCGGAACGCACGGTAGAACGCGTCCGACTTCGCGCCGCCCGCGTTCGGGTGCCAGTCGGCGACGGCCACGACCCGTCCGACGCCCGCGTCGCCGAGCGCGGCCGGCGCGCCGAGACTGTTGCCGTAGAACGTGTAGAACTTCGCGTTCAGCCCCTGCTCGCGCGCCGCCTTCACGAGCAGCGTGAGGTCGTTGCCCCAGTTGCCGGTCACGACGGCGTCCGCGCCACTCGCGCGGATCTTCGCGATATACGGCGAGAAATCCTTGATGCGGCCGATCGGATGGAATTCGTCGCCGGCAATCGTCACGTCGGGGCGCCGCTCGGCCAGCGCCTGCCGCGCGAGCGTGCTGACGTCATGGCCGAAGCTGTAGTCCTGGTTCAGCAGATAGACCTTGCGCAGCGCGCGGTCGCGCGCCATCACGTCGGCGAGCGCGGCCATCCGCATCCCGGCGTGCGCGTCGAAACGGAAATGCCAGAAACTGCAGCGCGCGCCGGTGAGCGCCGGATCGTCGGCCGAATAATTGAGCAGCAGCATCCGGTTGTCCGGCGTGCGCGCGTTCAGCTTGTCGAGCGCGGTGACCAGCGCGGCCGCCACCGCCGAGCTGTTGCCCTGCGCGACGAAGCCGATGTGCCGGTCGGCCGCCGCGCGCAACTGCACGAGCGCATCTTCCGGGCTGCCCTTGCTGTCGAGCACGACGAGTTCGAGCGGATGCTTGCCGTCGCGCAGCTTCACGCCGCCCGCCGCATCGACCTGCTCGACGCCGAACCGCAGGTTGCGCTCGACTGCCGCGCCCGCATTCGCGAACGGGCCCGACATCCCTTCGATCAAGGCGATCCGCACCGGCTCGCCTGCCGCCTGCGCGCACGACGCCAGCATCCATCCGGCGCTCCACGCGAGCGCCCATCGCTTCCATGATTGCATCCGTTACCTGCCGCTGAATCTGTCCGGGGAAAGCGCGGATCATAGGTCGCCCGCGCCGCCGCCCGCAAGCATCGCGCGACGCGGCGCCGGCCGGCGATCCGCACCGATTTTTGCGCGCGCGTGCGCGGGCACGCGCGGTCCGTGATACAACTGAACGGTTAGCGAGTTCTGGAGAAACCCATGCGCATTCGCATTCCCATGCGCCTGCCGGTGCTGATCGCCTGCGCGGCGACGCTCGTCGCCGGCTGCGCCCAACCGTGGCAGCAATACCAGGCCGGCCAGGACGAGTCGGCGATCGTCGCGCGCATGGGCCCGCCGCGCGAGATCTACGACCTCCCCGGCGGCGGCAAGCGGATGATGTGGCCGACCCAGCCGATGGGCGAGATCACGATCGCGGCCGACATCGATGCGGCCCATCGGATCGTCAACGTGCGCCAGGTGCTGCAGCCGAGCGAGTTCTATCGTGCGGAAATCGGCAAGTGGACCAAGACCGACGTGCTCGTCAACTTCGGCCGCCCGGTCGAAACCTCGTACTTCCCGCTGATGAAGCGCGAGGTGTGGACGTACCGGTATCTCGAGGACAACGTCTGGTACATGATGTACAGCTTCTATTTCGATCCGCAGGGCATCCTGCGCACGGCGCAGAAAACCCCCGATCCGCTGCACGACCCCGATCGTCGTAATCTGTTCTGAGCTTCGATTGCGCATTTTCGCGCAATTTTCACAATGGCCATTTACGTATCGATGCGTAAATGGCCATTTCGTTTTTTCCGCCCTGGTTCATTAATCGCGATTCCTCCGCGGTAATGCTTTCCGATGCCACAACGCTCGCGTGGCGACATGCCGAATCGCTTGTGGCGCAATGCCAGCAGCCCCGCGCATGGACTATCCGTTCCGTGCGTTGAATTGGTGCAATTGATGCACCTTGCCGAATCGAGTTGAAACAATTTGTATCAATGACCCCTGGCACTAGGGCGTACCCCTAATATCGGTCGAATCAAACCTTTCAATTTAGAAAGCATATGACCGCTCACGTTTTGTGCGGTGTCTATTCGTTTCTGTCGAAAAGGAGTCCTCATGAACCGCCCGAAGAGCATGCTGGTTGCCAACATCGCCTGGGCCCGCGAGACGCGCGAACACACGCCCGGCTTCTTCGATACGCTCGCGCGCGGTCAGAATCCGCGCGTGCTGTGGATCGGCTGCTCCGACAGCCGCGTGCCCGCCGAAACCATCACGCACAGCGTGCCCGGCGAGCTGTTCGTCCATCGCAACATCGCGAACCTGTTCCATCCCGACGACGACAATTCCGCGAGCGTGCTCGAGTACGCCGTGCGCGTGCTGAAGGTCGACCACGTGATCGTCTGCGGTCACTACGGTTGCGGCGGCGTGCGCGCGTCGCTGCTGCCGCCGCCGGCCGACCTGCCGCACGTGGCGCGGCGCATCGCTCCGCTCTGCGCGCTCGCACGACGCCATCGCGACACGCTCGGCGGCCTCGACGAAACGGCTGCCGCCGATCGTCTGGCCGAATTGAACGTCCTCGAACAGGTGCGGCTGCTGCGCGCGTCGCCGATCGTGCGCGGCCGCGAGCGCCCGCCGCTCGTGCACGGCTGGATCTTTTCGCTCGCCGACGGCCGCCTGAAGGAGCTCGACTCCGGCTATACGGCGCCCGAGCCGGCCGAATCCGACCTCGAGCACGCCGCCACGGCCGCGGCAGTCGGCTGATCCGCGCCTTCTTCCACGCCAATGACATCGCCCCCATCATGAAACTGAACGAGCATCTATCCACCCTGCCGCGCGACGTGGTCGCCGGCATCGTCGTGTTCCTCGTCGCGCTGCCACTTTGCCTCGGTATCGCGAATGCATCCGGCGTCGAGCCGTTCGCCGGGCTCGTGTCCGGCATCGTCGGCGGGATCGTCGTCGCGCTGCTCAGCGGCTCGTCGCTGTCGGTGAGCGGCCCCGCGGCCGGCCTCGTCGTGATCGTCGTCGAAGGCATCGCGCAGCTCGGCAGCTTCTCCGCGTTCCTGCTCGCCGTGCTGCTGTCCGGCGTGCTGCAGTTCGGCTTCGGCATGCTGCGCGCCGGCCGCTTCGCCGCTTACGTCCCGTCGCCCGTGATCAAGGGCATGCTCGCCGCGATCGGCATCCTGCTGATCGTCAAACAGATTCCGTATGCGCTCGGCATCGGCGGCGCAGGCTCACCATCGCTTGCCTCGTGGATGGCGCTGCCGACCGCGTGGGCGGCAACCGCCATCGCGATCGCGTCGCTCGCGCTGCTGCTCGCCTGGGACACGCCCGCGCTGCGCCGCTTCGCATGGGTGCGCTCGGTGCCCGCGCCGCTCGCGGTCGTCGCGCTCGGCATCGGCGCGACGCTCGTGCTCGGCGCGCTGGCGCCGTCGGCCGCGCCGGGCGCCGCGCATCGCGTGACGCTGCCGGAATTCGACTCGTTCGCCGCGCTCGCGGCGTCGCTCAAGCACGCGGAACTCGGCCCGAACTTCGCGCAACTGGTCAATCCGGACGTGTGGCGCGTCGCGATCACGCTGGCGGTCGTCGCGAGCCTCGAGACGCTGCTGTGCCTCGAAGCGGTCGAGCAGATCGATCCGAAGCGGCGGCCGGCGCAGCCGGACCGCGAGTTGAAGGCGCAGGGCGTCGGCAACCTCGTCGCGGGCGCGTTCGGCGGCCTGCCGATCACGTCGGTGATCGTGCGCAGCTCGGCCAACGTCAACGCCGGCGCGCAAAGCCGGATGTCGGCGATCGTGCACGGCATCCTGCTGCTCGCCAGCGTGTTCGCGCTCACCGGCCTGATCAACCTGATCCCGCTCGCGAGCCTCGCCGCGATCCTGATCCATACGGGCATCAAGCTCGCGAAACCCGCGCTGTTCCGCTCGGTGATGAACCAGGGCCCCGCGGCGTTCGTGCCGTTCGCCGCGACGATCGCGGGCGTGCTGGCCGTCGACCTGCTGTTCGGCATCGCGCTCGGCCTCGCCTGCAGCGTGCTGGCCGTCGCGGTCGCGAACCTGAAGAGCCCCGTCACGCTCGCGCAGCACGACGACCACTTCCTGCTGTCGTTCCGCAAGGACGTGTCGTTCCTCGGCAAGGTGCAGGTCAAGCATCACCTGCGCCACATCCCCGATCGGGCTGCCGTGATCATCGACGCGACGCGCGCCGACTACATCGATCACGACGTGCTCGAACTGCTCGACGCGTTCATCGCCGAGGCGCCGCGGCGCGGGATCACGGTCGAGTTCCGGCGCCGCAAGCCGGCCGCCGCCGCGGCTGCCCGCCGCTGGTCGTGGCGTACGCCGGCCGCCGAATGACCGGCCCATGAAGAATGCCCCGTGCGGCGTATGGCCGCACGGGGCATGTCAGGTGTTACCGGCGCTCGGCGCGCGACGCTTACGCGCGTTGCGGGTTGAGCTTGTCGTCCTTCGAGTGCAGCTTGTTCAACGCGGCGATGTACGCCTTCGCGGAAGCCGCGACGATGTCCGGGTCGGTGCCGACGCCGTTCACGATGCGTCCGTTCTTCGACAGCCGCACCGTCACTTCGCCCTGCGCCTGCGTGCCGGTCGTGATCGCGTTCACCGAATACAGCAGCAGCTCGGAACCGCTGCCGACCTCGCCCTCGATCGCGTTGAACGTCGCATCGACCGGGCCGTTGCCGCGCGCCTCGCCGGTCACCTCGCTGCCTTCGACCGCGAACACGACCTTCGCCTGCGGCTGCTCGCCGGTTTCCGAATGCTGCGACAGCGACACGAACTTGAAGTGCTCCTGCTCCTGCGCGAGCGCCGATTCTTCGGAGACGATCGCGATGATGTCCTCGTCGAAGATCTCGGCCTTGCGGTCGGCGAGATCCTTGAAGCGCATGAACGCGGCGTTCAGTTCGGCTTCGCTGTCGAGCGACACGCCGAGCTCCTGCAGCCGCTGCTTGAACGCGTTGCGGCCCGACAGCTTGCCGAGCACGATCTTGTTCGCGGTCCAGCCCACGTCTTCCGCGCGCATGATCTCGTAGGTGTCGCGCGCCTTCAGCACGCCGTCCTGGTGGATGCCCGATGCGTGCGCGAACGCGTTCGCCCCGACCACGGCCTTGTTCGGCTGCACGACGAAACCGGTGATCTGTGACACGAGCTTCGAGGTCGGCACGATCTGCGTCGTGTCGATGCCGACGTCGAGGCCGAAGTAGTCCTTGCGCGTCTTCACGGCCATCACGATTTCTTCGAGCGACGTATTGCCCGCGCGCTCGCCGAGACCGTTGATCGTGCATTCGACCTGACGCGCCCCACCGATCTTCACGCCCGCGAGCGAGTTCGCGACCGCCATCCCGAGGTCGTTGTGGCAATGCACGGAGAAGATCGCCTTGTCCGAATTCGGAATGCGTTCGCGCAGCGTCTTCACCAGGTTGCCGTAAAGCTCCGGCACGCCGTAGCCGACCGTATCGGCGATGTTGATCGTCGTCGCGCCTTCGGCGATCACCGCTTCCAGCACACGGCACAGGAAGTCGAGATCCGAGCGGCTGCCGTCTTCCGGCGAGAACTCGACGTTGTCGGTGAACTTGCGTGCAAAGCGCACCGCGAGCCGCGCCTGCTCGAACACCTGGTCCGGCGTCATGCGCAGCTTCTTTTCCATGTGCAGCGGCGACGTCGCGATGAACGTGTGGATCCGCGCGCTGCTGGCCGGCTTCAGTGCATCGGCTGCGCGCTGGATGTCCTTGTCGTTGGCGCGCGCGAGCGAGCAGATCGTGCTGTCCTTCACGAGCCCGGCGATCGTGTGGATCGCGTCGAAGTCGCCGTTCGAGCTGGCCGCGAAACCGGCCTCGATCACGTCGACCTTCATCCGCTCGAGGTGCTTCGCGATGCGGATTTTCTCTTCCTTCGTCATCGACGCGCCGGGCGATTGTTCACCGTCACGCAACGTCGTATCGAAAATGATCAGCTTGTCTGTCATGGGGGGCTCCAGGGCTCTTTATGCGGGAATCAAACGTAATGAGATCGCGCCACCGCTGGCGACGCTCAACAACAGACGAAGCTTGACGGGGGGCGAGAACGGTCAGCGCGGCAGGCGCACCAAAGCTAGCGCGCGTAGCGGCGCACCGGCTAGAAGGAGGGAAAGGCGGGAAAATGCGGTCATGCCGACGACTATAGCGACAATCCGCCGGGTGTGCAATCCGCCCGCACCCGGGATGCGCGGGCGCGCAGCAGGATAAGGGACAAATGAAAACGGCGGCCTCATGGCCGCCGTCGTTCCGTGGTTCGGTGCAGATGTGCGTCAGTGCTCGCGCTGCGACGAGCGCGCCGGGTTGGCACGGCCGCGCACGGCCATGTACGCCCAGAACACGTAGCCGGACAGCCCGTACAGCACGAACAGGCAGAACAGCATCAGCGGCGGATCGGACGACACCAGCACGAACGCCACCACCACCAAGAGGATCGCCGCGAACGGCACGCGATGCCGCACGTCGAGCGCCTTGCCGCTGTAGAACGGCGCGTTCGACACCATCGTCACGCCCGCGTAGATCGTCAGCACGAACGCGACCCACGGCAGCCAGCCGAGTTTCATCGGCACGCGGTTGTCGGTGGCGAGCCACACGAAGCCGGCGATCAGCGCGGCGGCGGCCGGGCTCGGCAGCCCCTGGAAGAAGCGCTTGTCGACGACGCCGATGTTGGTGTTGAAGCGCGCGAGCCGCAGCGCCGCGCCCGAGCAGTAGACGAAGGCGGCAAGCCAGCCCCAGCGGCCGAGATCCTTCAGCACCCATTCGTACATCACGAGCGCGGGCGCCACGCCGAACGACACCATGTCGGACAGGCTGTCGAACTGCTCGCCGAACGCGCTCTGCGTATGCGTCATGCGCGCGACGCGCCCGTCCATCCCGTCGAGCACCATCGCGACGAAGATGGCGATCGCGGCGATCTCGAAGCGCACGTTCATCGCCTGCACGACCGCGAAGAAGCCGCAGAACAGCGCAGCGGTCGTGAACGCGTTCGGCAGCAGATAGATGCCGCGCGTCTTCAGGAACCGCTGGCGCGCGGCGCGGCGACTTTCGCTCGGCACCGGATCCGATGCCATCACCTTGTTGCGGCGAAACGGGCGCGGCGTCTGGCTGGTGCCGTTGCGCGGCCGGCGCGGTTTGAATGCGGCCATCGTGCGTTCCGCCGTTTACTGTTCGAGTTCGGCGAGGATCGTCGACGATGCGTACACCTTCTCGCCGATCGACACCTTCGCGCGGCTGCCGAGCGGCAGATAGACGTCCACGCGCGAACCGAAGCGGATGAAACCGTAACGCTGACCACGCGACAGCGGCTCGCCCGCGCGCACGTAGCAGAGGATCCGGCGCGCGATGAGGCCGGCGATCTGCACGGCGGTGACGGTCTTGCCGCTCGCCGTCTGGATCACGACCGCGTTGCGCTCGTTCTCGGTCGACGCCTTGTCGATCGCCGCGTTCAGGAACGCGCCCGGGAAGTACTCGACCTTCGAGATCGCGCCATCGACCGGCGAGCGCTGCGAATGGACGTTGAAGACATTCATGAACACGCTGATCTTCAGCGCTTCGCGGTTCGCATACGGATCGTGCGAGGTCTCGACCGCGACGATACGGCCGTCCGCCGGGCACAGCACCGCGTTCGGCTGCGCCGGAATCGGGCGCTGCGGATCACGGAAGAACTGGACCACGAAGACGAGCAGCAGCCAGAACGGCCATGCGAAGCCGAAGCCCCCGATGGCGTGGATCAACAACGCGATGACGGCTGCAATCGCGATGAACGGCCAGCCTTCGCGCGCGATGATCGGATGAGGATAGTTCATGGGTTCGTTCGGTGTTCGGTGAATTGCAAAGCCCGTAGGATAGCAAAAGCCGCCCGGGGCACCGTTGCCTTCGGGCGGCTTTTTGCTACCGACCCTCCACTCGGAGGGCCGGAACAGCTCGCGGAGCTTAGTTCTTCGTCTGGTCGACGAGCTTGTTCTTCGCGATCCACGGCATCATCGCGCGCAGCTTCGCACCAACCTGCTCGATCTGGTGCTCGGCCGTCAGGCGGCGGCGCGATTGCAGCGTCGGTGCGCCGGCCTTGTTTTCGAGGATGAAGCTCTTCGCGTACTCGCCCGTCTGGATGTCGGTCAGGCACTGCTTCATCGCCTTCTTCGTCTCTTCGGTGACGACGCGCGGGCCCGTCACGTACTCGCCGTACTCGGCGTTGTTCGAGATCGAGTAGTTCATGTTCGCGATGCCGCCTTCGTAGATCAGGTCGACGATCAGCTTCAGCTCGTGCAGGCATTCGAAGTACGCCATTTCCGGCGCGTAGCCGGCTTCCACCAGCGTCTCGAAACCAGCCTTGATCAGCTCGACGGTACCGCCGCACAGCACGGCCTGCTCGCCGAACAGGTCGGTTTCGGTTTCTTCGCGGAAGTTCGTTTCGATGATGCCGGCACGGCCGCCGCCGTTCGCTGCCGCGTACGACAGCGCGATGTCGCGTGCTGCGCCCGACTTGTTCTGCGCGACCGCGATCAGGTGCGGCACGCCGCCGCCTTGCGAGTACGTGCCGCGCACGGTGTGGCCCGGTGCCTTCGGCGCGATCATGATCACGTCGAGGTCGGCGCGCGGGATCACCTGGCCGTAGTGGACGTTGAAGCCGTGTGCGAATGCCAGCGCCGCGCCTTGCTTGATGTTCGCGTGGACTTCCTTCGCGTACACGTCGGCGATCTGCTCGTCGGGCAGCAGCATCATCACGACGTCAGCGCCCTTCACCGCTTCGGCGACTTCCTTGACCGACAGGCCGGCGTTCTCGGCCTTGCTCCACGACGCGCCGCCCTTGCGCAGGCCGACCGTCACGTTTACGCCGCTGTCCTTCAGGTTCAGCGCGTGCGCATGGCCTTGCGAGCCGTAGCCGATGATCGTGACTTGCTTGCCCTTGATGAGGGAGAGGTCGGCGTCTTTGTCGTAGAAAACGTTCATGATGGTTCCTTCGCTAATTCAAAAATTCAACAATTCGTTCGGATTGGATACTGCGAGCCGGGACATGACGGCGCACCCGGCGTGCTGGTTGCCACCTGGTCGGCATCACACCTTCAGGATGCGCTCGCCGCGTCCGATGCCGGAGCTGCCGGTGCGCACGGTCTCGAGGATCGCGCTCGCGTCCAGCCCCTGGATGAATGCGTCGAGCTTGTCGCTCGCGCCCGTCAATTCGATCGTGTAGGTCTTTTCGGTCACGTCGATGATGCGGCCGCGGAAAATATCCGACATCCGCTTCATTTCTTCGCGCTCCTTGCCCACTGCACGTACCTTGATCAGCATCAGCTCGCGTTCGATGTGGGCACCGTCGGTCAGGTCCACCACTTTCACCACCTCGATCAGGCGGTTCAGATGCTTCGTGATCTGTTCGATCACGTCGTCCGAGCCAATGGAAACGATGGTCAGCCGCGACAGCGATTGGTCTTCGGTCGGCGCCACCGTCAAGGTTTCGATGTTGTAGCCGCGTGCGGAAAACAGACCGACCACGCGCGACAGCGCGCCCGGTTCGTTTTCCAGCAGGACGGAAATGATGTGTCTCATGTTCGCTTCTTCCAGAATGTGTCCGTGTCGATTCACTCGCGCCGCGCGCCGCCCGGTGCCGCGCCGCCCTTCGTGAAGGCGGCCGCTCCGGACCAAGCGCGCGTCGCGCCGTTACAGGTCTTCCGAGCCGAGCAGCATCTCGGTGATGCCCTTGCCGGCCTGTACCATCGGCCAGACGTTTTCGGTCGGATCGGTCTGGAAGTCGAGAAACACGGTGCGGTCCTTCAGGCGCAGCGCCTCCTTCAGCGCCGGCTCCACATCCGAAGTCTTTTCGATCCGCATGCCGACATGGCCGTACGCCTCGGCGAGCTTCACGAAGTCGGGCAGCGCATCCATGTACGAATGCGAATAGCGCTTGCTGTATTCGATCTGCTGCCACTGGCGGACCATGCCGAGATAGCGGTTGTTCAGCGAAATGATCTTCACGGGCGTGTCGTACTGCAGGCAGGTCGACAGTTCCTGGATGCACATCTGGATCGAGCCTTCGCCCGTGATGCACAGCACGTCGTCGTCCGGGTGCGCCATCTTGACGCCCATCGCTGCCGGCAGGCCGAAGCCCATCGTGCCGAGGCCGCCGGAGTTGATCCAGCGACGCGGCTTGTTGAAACGGTAGAACTGCGCGGCCCACATCTGGTGCTGGCCGACGTCCGAGCACACGAACGCGTTGCCGTCCGTCAGCTCCCACGCCTTCTCGACCACGTACTGCGGCTTGATGATCTCGCTTTCGCGGTCGAACTTCAGGCAGTTCTTGCCGCGCCAGCCTTCGATGTCCTTCCACCACTGCGCGAGCGCTTCGGTGTCGGGGCCATGCTCGGCCGTCTGCAGCTGCTCGATCAGCTCCTTCAGCACTTCCTTCACGTCGCCGACGATCGGAATGTCGACCTTCACGCGCTTGGAAATGGACGACGGATCGATGTCGATGTGGATGATCTTGCGCGGACGCGACGCGAAGTGCGCCGGGTCGCCGATCACGCGGTCGTCGAAGCGCGCACCGATCGCGATCAGCACGTCGCAGTGCTGCATCGCCATGTTCGCTTCGTACGTGCCGTGCATGCCGAGCATGCCGAGGAATTTCTTGTCCGACGCGCGATAGCCGCCGAGGCCCATCAGCGTGTTCGTGACCGGGTAGCCGAGCAGATCGGCGAACTGGTTCAGCTCGCGCGACGCATCGGCGAGGATGATGCCGCCGCCCGTGTAGATATACGGGCGCTTCGCGGACAGCAACAGCGACACGGCCTTGCGGATCTGGCCCGAATGGCCCTTCGTGACCGGGTTGTACGAGCGCAGCGAAACGCTCTTGACCGGCTCGTACGGGCACGGCGTCTTGGAGATGTCTTTCGGGATGTCGATCAGCACGGGGCCCGGACGGCCGGTGCGGGCGATGTAGAACGCCTTCTTGACCGTCTCGGCGAGGTCGCGCACGTCCTTCACGAGGAAGTTGTGCTTCACGCACGGACGCGTGATGCCGACCGTATCGCACTCCTGGAACGCGTCCTGACCGATCGCGGCAGTCGGCACCTGGCCGCTGATCACGACCATCGGGATCGAATCCATGTAGGCCGTCGCGATGCCGGTCACCGCATTGGTGACGCCGGGGCCGGACGTGACGAGACAGACGCCGACGTTGCCGGTGGAACGCGCATACGCATCGGCTGCGTGCACGGCCGCCTGTTCGTGGCGCACCAGCACGTGCTGAATCTTGTCCTGCTTGTAGAGCTCGTCGTAGATGTAGAGTACCGAGCCGCCGGGATAACCCCAGATGAATTCGACCTTCTCGTCGGCCAGTGCCTTCATGAGCACGGTGGCGCCGATGGAGTCGCTATCGGGAGGGGAAAGGGGTTCCGACGTGGAGAATTCCGCGCTGGGCATGTTCATTTTGACCTTTCGAATTTTCGGCAAAAAATTGATCGGGTGCTCTCTGCCGGGCTTGTGGCTCGGGTTCAAGCGGCGCGTCTAGTTTGAAGGGCGGGCTTCATGGGCCAGCCTCAAATGAGACCATCACTTCATGTTGCGAATCGCTGACGATATCCGGTCGCGAAAGGGTCGTCAAGCAAAATATCCCGCGCCGCATCATTGCCGCGGCCGCCGGCCCCATGCCCGGTGCTCGCGCGCAACGTGCCGCGCCGCAACCGGTGCCAAGCCGCGCGAAAATTTGTTAGCATCCGCGGGTTTTACGAAATTTTTCGACCTTTCACACGCCGCAGTCCGCAGCGCATACCTTTACGGAATGGCATCAGACAAGGAACTCGCCGACTTTCTGGCGGGCGTCGAAAGGCGCGCGTTCAAGCAGGCTGCGTACGCCGTGCGCGACGACGATGCGTCGCTCGACATCGTGCAGGACGCGATGATCAAGCTGGCGGAGAAATACGGCGACCGGCCGGCGGCCGAGCTGCCGCTGCTGTTCCAGCGGATCCTGCAGAACGCGATCCACGACTGGTTCCGCCGTCAGAAAGTCCGCAATACGTGGGTCACGCTGTTCTCGTCGCTCAACAGCGGCGACGACGAAGACTTCGATCCGCTGGAAACGCTCGAATCCGCGGATGACAATGCAGGAGTCGAAAGCACCGAGCACCGCCTCGAGCGCGAGCAGGTCCTGGCCCTCATCGACGAGGAAATCCAGAAACTCCCGACGCGTCAACGGGAAGCGTTCCTGATGCGTTATTGGGAAGATATGGATGTCGCCGAGACTGCCGCCGCAATGGGGTGCTCCGAAGGCAGCGTCAAGACGCACTGCTCGCGAGCCACCCACACGCTGGCGCACGCGCTCAAGGCCAAAGGAATCACGCTATGAGCTCCGCCCCCGTAAATCGAGAACACGAATTCGCGCTGAAGGTTCGCCGCGCGCTGGACGAACGTGCCGCGGCGCTGCCTGCCGCGACCACCGATCGCCTGGCCGCCGCGCGCCGCGCCGCGCTCGCGCGCAAGAAGCCGGAAGCGGCCAGCGCGCCGGTGTTCGTGCCGGCCTTCGCCGGTGCGGCCGGTGCCTACGGCACGCCGCCCGCGAGCCGCCCGCGCGCGTCGTTCGCGCGCCGGCTGCTGCGCGCGTGGCCGCTCGCCCTGCTGCTCGCGGGACTCGTCGGCATTGCTTACTGGGAAGACATGCAGCGCACCGCCGAACTCGCCGACATCGACGCGGCGATGCTCAGCGACGACCTGCCGCTCAACGCGTATCTCGATCACGGGTTCAACGCGTATCTTTCGCGCGCACGCTAACAGACAATAAACGAGGGGATCGCACGGGTGAGTCAGAAACGCGGCCTGGCCGTATTTTTCGGATGCGTGATCGCGATCGCCGTTTCGTACGTCGCCACCTACTCCCGATTCAACCCGCCGCCCGCGGCGGTCTCGCCCGCGGCCACCAGTGCGCCCGCGCCGACCTCCTCCGCCGTCGGGCTGACCGCCGATCTCGCGCCACTTCCGCTTCCGCTGCCGGCCGCCAACGGCCCGCTGTCGTGGGCGCGCCTGAGCGCGGCCCAGCGCGCGGCGCTCGCGCCGTTTGCCGATCAGTGGGACGGCTTCAGCGACGCTCGCAAGCGAAAATGGCTGAGGATCGCGTCACGTTTCGCGAAGTTGACACCCGAAGCGCAGAAACAACTGCAGGAGCGAATGGCCGAATGGGCGCACATGACGCCCGAGCAGCGACGCGTCGCGCGAGAGAACTATCAGAGCGCGAAGGAACTGTCCGCGCAGGCGCGCGAACGCGCGTGGAAGGCCTATCAGCAATTGCCCGAGGAACAGAAGGAGCGGCTCGCCGCGACCGAACGCCGGCGCCGGCCGAGCGTCGTCAGCGCGCCGCCGACCGGCGCGGACCGCGACGTGCGCCGCCTCGTGCATGCGCGCGAGCATCCGGCCAGCAACCCGGCCGCCGCGGTACCCGCTTCGGCCGGCGCGGGCGTGCCGCCCGCCGCCTCGGCCACCTCCGGCGCACCGCCGGCCGCCACGCCGGTGTCGCCCGTCGACGCCCCGTCACTGTTCAAGGGTTCCTGAACTGCCGTGGCGAGCGCTCCCGCAGCCACCCAAGACTCGAGCGACGCCGTGCCGTCCGTGCGCCGGCGCCTCGCCGCGATGCTGTATGAAGCCGTCCTGCTGTTCGGCGTGGTGTTCTTCGCCACGCTCGCCTTCAGCGTCGTGCTGCAACAGCGCAACGGCCTCGTCCATCACGACCTGCTCGCCGCATGGATCGCGCTCGTGGTCGGCGCGTACTTCCTATGGTTCTGGACCCACGGCGGTCAGACGTTGCCGATGAAAACCTGGCGGCTGCGGCTCGAATCGTCGAACGGCCGGCCGCTGACCGCCGGTCACGCGCTCGTGCGCTATGCGCTCGCCTGGCTGTGGTTCCTGCCGCCGCTCGCGCTGCATCCTTTGCTCGGGCTGTCGGTGCCCGTCACGCTCGCGCTCGCGGCCGCGTGGATCGCGGCCTGGGCCGGCGCCGCCCGTCTGCACGCGGGGCGGCAATTTCCGCACGATCGACTCGCGCGCACGCGCGTCGTCGCGGTTTCGCGTTGATGCGCTGAGCTGCTCGGGCCGCTTCCTCGGCCTGCTTTGCTTCCCCGCTGCTCCGTCGCCGCTAGCGGCCGGCTTCACATTCCCCTGACGAAACCGCACGCGGTCTCCGCAAACGCCCGGCCGTCCCGCCACCCGCGAGCCAGCACCCCAAACCCGGGCGCCCAATCACGCAACGCCACCCCACCCCCGACTAAACAAGCAATCACGACAGTAATAAGAACGTCTCGTGACTGTCATGGCATGGTCACGCCCCCGTGGCGCAATGCCGGTAATGTCAACCGGCGCGAGTCATGCATGGGCCAGAAAACGTCCGCGACCTCACTGTTCCGTCAACCGATCGGCGCCCGCGCCGCCACCGCCTTCCTGTCCGGCGCCGCCGCGGCCGGCGCGCTGTCGCCGCATGAGCCGCCCGCTGCGCACGCGACGCAGCACGACGATTCCGAATCGTCGATGCATCGCTACCGCACGATCTGGCTGTCGGACATCCACCTCGGCTCGAGCGGCTGCCAGGCGCCGTACCTGCTCGACTTCCTGCGCCACAACGATTCGGAATACCTGTACCTGGTCGGCGACATCATCGACGGCTGGCAGCTGAAGAAGGGCTGGTACTGGCCGCAGGCGCACAACGACGTCGTGCAGAAGATCCTGCGCAAGGCGCGCAAGGGCACGCAGGTCGTCTACATCCCCGGCAATCACGACGAAGGCGCGCGGCAGTTCTGCGATCTCGCGTTCGGCGACATCCAGGTGCGCGGCGAAGCGTTCCACACGACGCTCGCAGGCAAACGTTTGTGGATCGTGCACGGCGACCTGTTCGACGGCGTGATCCAGCACGCGAAGTGGCTCGCGTACCTCGGCGACACGCTGTACACGCTGATCCTCGTGCTGAACCGGTGGTTCAACCGGATCCGCAGCCGGCTCGGCTTCCAATACTGGTCGCTGTCGCAGTACCTGAAGCACCAGGTGAAGAACGCCGTCAATTTCATCTCGAAGTTCGAGAACGTGATGACCGACGAAGCGCGCCGCCGCGGCTGCGACGGCGTCGTGTGCGGACACATCCACAAGGCCGAAATCCGCGACATCGACGGCGTCCTGTACTGCAACGACGGCGACTGGGTCGAAAGCCTGTCCGCGCTCGTCGAGACGACGGAAGGCGAACTGAAGGTCGTCTACTGGACGGCGATGCGCGCCGCACCGTCCGCAGCCCCGTCGCGCAAGGCCAAGGCGGCCGCCTGACACAACCCAACTTACAGGACACAGCCGCGATGAAGATCATGCTCGTCACCGACGCGTGGGAACCGCAGGTCAACGGCGTCGTACGCACGCTCAAGAGCACGTCACGCGAGCTCGCCGCGCTCGGCCATCGGGTCGAGATGCTGACGCCGCTCGAATTCCGTACGGTGCCCTGCCCGACCTACCCGGAGATCCGTCTGTCGATCCTGCCGTACCGCAAGCTGCGCGCGCGGATCGACGCGTTCGCGCCCGATGCGCTGCACATCGCGACCGAAGGCCCGCTCGGTCTCGCCGCGCGCCGCTACGCGCGCGCGCGCAAGCTGCCGTTCACGACCGCGTATCACACGCGCTTTCCCGAATACGTGCAGGCGCGCTTCGGCATCCCGCTGGCGGCGACCTACCGCTTCCTGCATTGGTTCCACGCGCCGTCGCGCGCGGTGATGGCGCCGACACCGGTCGTGAAGCAGGATCTCGAGAAGTTCGGCTTCACGAACGTCGTGCTGTGGACCCGCGGCGTCGACCTCGACATCTTCCGGCCGATGGACTCGAAGGTGCTCAACACGGCGCGGCCGATCTTCCTGTACGTCGGCCGCGTCGCGATCGAGAAGAACGTCGAGGCGTTCCTGCGTCTCGATCTGCCGGGCTCGAAGTGGGTCGCGGGCGAAGGCCCGGCGCTCGCGGAGCTGAAATCGCGCTACCCGGAAGCGAACTATCTCGGCGTCCTGTCGCAAGCCGAGCTCGCGAAGGTGTATGCTGCGGCCGACGTGTTCGTGTTCCCGAGTCGCACCGACACGTTCGGCCTCGTGCTGCTCGAGGCGCTCGCGTGCGGCACGCCGGTTGCCGCGTACCCCGTCACCGGCCCGATCGACGTGCTCGGCGGCGGCAATGCGGGCGCGATGCACGAGGACCTGCAGGAAGCCTGCCTCGAGGCGCTGAAGATCGAACGCGACACCGCGCGCGCGTGGGCCGAGCGCTTCTCGTGGCGCGCGGCGTCCGAGCAGTTCGCGTCGCATCTGCAGCCGCTGCCGAAGACTGCGTACTCGCCCGCCGAAGGTGCTGCCATTTGAAACGAGACCTGAACGACCACACCTCACCGACTGCCGCAACGGCACCCACGCATCGCCCGTTCGACGAAGAAGAGCCGCACGCCGACACCGACGCGCACGCGTCCGAGCCGCTCGGCCCCGACGACGGCCTCGCGCCGCTGCCGCCGAACCCGTACAAGCGCCATCGCGGCATCACGCGCGCGTGGTACGCGCTGCGCCATTCGCTGAACGGGCTGCGCGTCGCGATCCGCGAGGAAAGCGCGTTCCGGCAGGAGCTCACGCTCGCCGCGGTAATGCTGCCGGCCGGCGCGTTCGCGCCGGTGCCGGCCGCATCGCGCGCGCTATTGATTGCGTCGGTGCTGCTGGTGCTGATCGTCGAACTGCTGAATTCGAGCGTCGAGGCCGCGATCGACCGCATCTCGCTCGAGCGCCACGAGCTGTCCAAACGCGCCAAGGACTTCGGCAGTGCGGCCGTGACGATCGCGCTGTTCGCCTGCGTGACGACCTGGGGCTTCGTGCTGGGGCCGGTGGTGGCGGGCTGGCTGGGCTTCTAGCCGAACACGCCGGCGCGCCGGTGCGGCGGCGCACCATGCGTCGCGCGCATTGCGATGACGAAATGCGCGCGACGCGGGGAAACAGCGGTTTATAATCGTCCGCCAGACTTAGAACAGCAACCCGCGCCGGACGAATCTCGCAGCATCGATTGCAGCGCCCGCCTGTCCGGCATACAAAGGGCCGGACGACATGGAAGCGAAACCTCCCCGCCGCACCCGCGAACGGATTCTCGAGTTGTCGTTGAAACTCTTCAACGAGATCGGCGAGCCGAACGTCACGACCACGACGATCGCCGAGGAAATGGAAATCAGTCCAGGCAACCTGTACTACCATTTCCGCAACAAGGACGACATCATCAACAGCATCTTCGCGCAGTTCGAGCAGCAGATCGAACGGCGGCTGCGCTTTCCCGAAGATCACCGTCCCACCATCGACGAGACCTGGTCGTACCTGCAGTACATGGCCGATTTCATGTGGACCTACCGGTTCCTGTATCGCGACCTCAACGACCTGCTCGCGCGCAATCGCACGCTCGAAACCCACTTCAAGCAGATCATCAGCCACAAGGTGCGCTTCGCGCACGACATGTGCGAGCTGCTCGTGTCCGACGCCGAGATGGTCGCGACGCCTGCCGAAATCGAAGTCATCGCCACCAACATGGCCGTGATCTCGACGTACTGGCTGTCGTATCAGTACGTGATGCATCCGCGCAAGTACAACGACCAGGATGCGATCCGCGAAGAGCTGCACCAGGTCAGCATGCACGTGATCTCGATCATGGCCCCGTACCTGCGCGGCCGTTCGCGTCAGCTGTTCGACGATCTGGTGTCCGGCAAGCTGCCCAAGCGCGAGTTCACCGACTACCTGCCGCCGCGCGACGGGTCGCCGCGCGCCGCCGGCAGCACCGCCGCCGCCGCCACGAAGCCGGCCGCGAAGGACGTGAAGCAATGAAGGCAGTCTGCGTGTATTGCGGCTCGTCGTCCGGCGTGCGGCCCGTCTATGCGGACGCCGCGCGCGCGTTCGGCCGTGCGCTCGTCGCGGCGGACCTCACGCTCGTCTACGGCGGCGGGCGCGTCGGCCTGATGGGCACGATCGCCGACGAAGTGATGGCGGCCGGCGGCCGTGCGGTCGGCGTGATTCCCGAACTGCTGGTCGACAAGGAAGTCGGCCATACGGGGCTGTCCGAGCTGCACGTCGTCCCGGACATGCACCACCGGAAGAAGATGATGGCCGACCTCGCCGACGCATTCGTCGCGATGCCCGGCGGCGCCGGCACGCTCGAGGAGCTGTTCGAGGTCTACACCTGGGCGCAACTCGGCTATCACCGCAAGCCGGTCGCGCTGTACAACATCGATTCGTTCTACGACCCGCTGATCGCGATGCTGCGCCATACGGTCGACGAAGGCTTCATGCGGCCGACCTATTTCGACACCCTGTGCATCGGCGCCGAACCGGTCGCGCTGATCGAGCAGCTACGCCGCTACCAGCCGCCCGCGCGCGACAAGTGGGCGCCCGACGCCGCCAAATAACGCGCCGACAACGCTCCAACGCTCGGCCGCCCGAGCACTCACCCGAGTCCGCAGATGATGCCCTCGCCGTCCGACCGCAAGACCGTTCTCATCACCGGCGCGAGCCGCGGCATCGGCCGCGCGAGCGCCGTGCTCGCGGCGGCGCGCGGCTGGGACGTCGGCATCAACTACACGCGCGACGCGGCGGCCGCCGAACTGACCGCACGAGCCGTGCGCGACGCCGGCGGCCGCGCGTGCGTGGTCGCGGGCGACGTGTCGAACGAAGCGGACGTCATCGCGATGTTCGACGCCGTCGCGACCGCGTTCGGCCGCCTTGACGCGCTCGTCAACAACGCGGGCATCGTCGCGCCGTCGATGCCGCTCGCCGACATGTCGGTCGACCGCTTGCGGCGCATGTTCGATACCAACGTGCTCGGCGCGTATCTGTGCGCGCGCGAAGCCGCGCGCCGACTGTCCACCGACCGCGGCGGGCGCGGCGGCGCGATCGTCAACGTGTCGTCGATCGCGTCGCGGCTCGGCTCGCCGAACGAGTACGTCGACTATGCCGGCTCGAAAGGGGCGGTCGATGCGCTGACGATCGGCCTCGCGAAGGAACTGGGCCCGCATGGTGTGCGGGTCAACGCGGTGCGCCCCGGCCTGATCGAGACCGAGATCCATGCGAGCGGCGGCCAGCCCGACCGCGCGGCCCGGCTCGGCGCGCAGACGCCGCTCGGCCGCGCGGGCGAAGCGCACGAGATCGCCGAAGCGATCGTGTGGCTCATCAGCGACGCGGCGTCGTACACGACCGGCGCGCTACTGGACGTCGGCGGCGGCCGCTGATCCGGCCCCAGGGCGGCCGCCCCGGCCGCCGCCCGACTCGCCCGGTGGTCACAACACCACAAATCTCCACAATATCGTGGCGCTCCCAGTAAACATTCGTAACAGTTCCGTGGTCTACTAGCGCCCAGCGACGCAACCGGCCATCCGGCTGCCAGGTCGCGTCGATGCAAACCAAAACGGCCCGGCCAATGTCGCCGGCCCGGCTTCACCAGACCGAGATCTTTTCCATGCCAGGAACCGCAGCGCCCGGCCGGCGACGCACGCCCGTGCCCGCCTCGGCACACCACACCCGATCGACCGCCGATCCCGACCTCGATACGACGCTTCATACCGCCGGCTCGCCGTCCGGGGCGGCAGCCGCGGCCGCGGCTGCGGCCGTGACGGTGGCCGTGAGCGTCGCCGACGCGCCCCGCGACCGCGCGCTGCGGCTGGCCTGGCGCGCGTGGCTGCTGGTCGCGGCACTGGCGGCTGCGTACCTGCTGCCCGGCATAGTGGGCCACGATCCGTGGAAGCAGGACGAAACCTATACGTTCGGCATCATCCAGCACATGCTGGAGACCGGCGACTTCGTCGTGCCGACCAACGCCGGCCAGCCCTTCATGGAGAAGCCGCCGCTCTACGCGGCGGTCGCGACCAGCCTCGCATGGTTGCTGCAGCGCGTGATGCCGCTGCACGATGCGGCGCGCCTCGCGAGCGCGCTGTTCGCCGCGCTGGCGTTCGGCTTCATCGCGCGCGCGGCGCGCAGCGCGAGCCGCGCCGAGCGCTGGCTCGACCTGCGCGTGCTCGGCCCCGTGGTGCTCAGCGCGGGCACGCTCGTCGTCGTCAAGCACGTGCACGACATGATGACCGACGTCGCGCTATTCGCCGGCACCGCGATGGGCTTTTGCGGACTGCTCGAACTGGTGATGCAGCACGTCGCGCGCGGGCGCCAGTTGCAGCACGGGCTGCCGGTGCGGCCGTCCGGCCCCTGGGCTGCGCCGCTGTTCGGCGCCGGCGTCGGTATCGCACTGATGTCGAAGGGACTGTTCGTGCCGCTGGTGTTCGCGGCGACGCTCGTGGCCGCGATGGCGCTCTACCCCGCGTGCCGCACGCGCGCGTTCGCGCGCTCGCTCGGGCTCGCGGCGCTCGTGTTCGCCCCATTCGCGCTGATCTGGCCGATCGCGCTGTTCCTGCGCTCCGAGACGCTCTTCATGACGTGGTTCTGGGACAACAACGTCGGCCGCTTCTTCGGCTTCTCCGTGCCCGAACTCGGCGCGGAGAACGACAAGCCGTTCTTCATCCTGCGTGCGTTCGTGCTGCTCGGCTTCCCGGTCGCGCCGCTCGCGATCGCCGCCCTCGCCCGCGGCGCGTGGCGCGAATGGCGCACGCCGCGCATTGCGCTGCCCGTGCTGTTCGCCGGCATCGGGCTGGCCGTGCTGCAGGTGTCCGCCACATCCCGCCAGCTCTACATCCTGCCGTTCTTCGCGCCGCTCGCGCTGGTCGCCGCGCAGGCGATCGAGCGTCTGCCGCGCGCGCTGCATCTCGCCTGGGATTACCTGAGCCGCGCGCTGTTCGGCACGGTCGTCATGCTCGCGTGGGCGATCTGGGCGGTGATGGCCGATCCGAACGCGTCGCGCGCCGGCGTCGCGGTGCTCGGCCGCTGGCTGCCGCTCGACTGGACGATGCCGCTCGTGCCCGGATTCGTGATCGGCGCGCTCGCGCTGACGGTGGGCTGGCTGTGGCTGCTGCCGAAGCTGCGCACGACCGGCCCGTGGCGCGGCGCGCTGTCGTGGGGCGCGGGCGCGCTGGTCGCATGGGGGCTCGTGTACACGCTGCTGCTGCCGTGGCTGGACGTCGCGAAAAGCTACCGGTCGGTGTTCGAAGACCTGAACGCGCATCTCGCGCTCGAATGGAACGACGGCGACTGCATGGCGAGCCTGCACGGGCTCGGCGAATCGGAAGCGCCGATGCTGTACTACTTCTCCGGGATCCGCCACACGCCGATCGACGACGCGACGACGACGCGCTGCACGTGGATGATCGTCCAGGGCGTGCGGGCCGTCGATCCGGCGCCGGGCAGCGAATGGAAGCTGTTCTGGACCGGAGCGCGCCCGGGCGACAACGAAGAACTGCTGCGCGTCTACGTGCGCACGCCCGACCAGCACGCGCTGCAGTGAGCGCCGTCCGCGGCGCGGCCGCCTGACGCGGCTGGCTCCGCGAACGGCGTGAACCCGGCTTCACGCGTCAAAACGACGCGCCGCGCTCGCGCAGGAACGCGACTTCTTCGTCGCTCGAAACACGGCCGAGGATCGCGTTGCGGTGCGGAAAGCGGCCGAAGCGCCGGATCACCGCCGCATGGCGCAACGCGTGGTCGTGATAGCCGCGGCAACCGGCCTCGTCGCGAATGCCCGCGCAGAGCCGCACGGCCTCGCGCTGGCTTTGCTCCGATTCGTCGTGCTCGAACGGCAGATAAACGAACGCACGATGATGGCCGCTCGGCAGTTGCGCGTCCCAGCCGGCCGCGACGACGCGCCGCGCAAGCGTCAGCGCCTGCGAATCGGCGGCGAATGCGCGCGGCGTGCCGCGATGGATGTTGCGCGAGAACTGGTCGAGGACGACGATCAGCGCCAGCGCGCCGAGCGGCGTGCCCGCCCAGTGATCGCAGGCGCCGTCGCACGCGGCATCGTGCAGCGCGCCGTAGCGCGTGCGCAGCAGATCGTCGAATGCCGCGCCGCCGTTGAACCAGATCTTGCGCCCGCGGCCGAACGTCGCAGAACCCGGCGCGCCGAACCAGAAATCCAGTATCTCGCGCGCTTGCAGATCGAGCCTCGCGGCGGGATCGGTGCGATCCGTGCGATCGGTGGGGCCGTCGAAGGTCATGCGAACGCCAGCACCACGCGCCGTGTCCGCGCACTCTTCTTCTCGAGCTTCGCGACCCGCAGCGCGCCAACTTCCGCCGTGTTGCGCACGTGCGTGCCGCCGCACGGCTGCAGATCGACGCCTTCGATGCGCAGCAAGCGCACGCGGCCGAGCCCCATCGGCGGCTTCACGCTCATCGTGCGGACGAGATCGGGGCGCTCGGCCATTTCGGCGTCGGTGATCCATTCGGTCGTGACCGCATGCGCGCCGTGCACCAGCGCCGCGAGCCGCTGTTCGACGTCGGCGCGCTCGATCGCGTCCGACGTCGCGAAATCGAGCCGCACGTAGTCGGCCGTCACGCTGCAGCCGTCGACCGGATACGGCAGCACTGCGCACATCAGGTGCGCGGCCGTGTGCAGCCGCATGTGCCGGTAGCGGCGCGCCCAGTCGATGTCGGCGACCACGCGCGCGCCGGGCCGCAGCGCGGCGATGCGCGCCTCCTGGCCGGGCGCCGGCACGTGCACGGCGTCGTCGGGCGTGGCGCCGTCGAAGCGCGCCTTGTGCGTGTCGGCGATCGCGATCGTGCCGCCGTCGGGCAGCGTGAGCGTCCCGGCGTCGCCGGCCTGGCCGCCGCCGAGCGGATAGAACACGGTGCGGTCGAGCCGGATGCCGTCGTCGCCGACGGCCGCGACGACGGCCTCGCATCGTGTCAGGTAGGCGTCTTCACGGAACAGCGCATGAGTCGTCATCGAGAAGCCTCGCAGCAATGGGGAGACGGCCAGTGTCGCGCCGCATCCGGCGGGCGCCCAGATCCACCTCGTCCGCGCGCGCCGCTGCGGCGTACCGGTCGATCAACCGGGCCGGTTGCGCATCCAGTCGGCCGTTTCGTAGAACGAGTGCATGAGGCGCACGCGCAGCGGCTCGGGCAAGCCGATGTCCTCCATCGCCCAAGCCATGCAGCGCAGCCACTGGTCGCGGCCGTCCGATGCGATCGGGTACGGCAGATGGCGCGCGCGCAGGCGCGGGTGGCCGAACCGGCTGATGTAGTGGTCGGGACCGCCGAGCCAGCCGCACAGGAACCAGAACAGCTTGTCGCGCGAACCGTCGAGCGAGGTCGGATGCAGCGCGCGAAGCTCGGCGAATTCCGGCTCGAGGTCCATCAGATCGTAGAAGCGGTCCACCATTTCGCGCACGCGGGCTTCGCCGCCCACGAGTTCGAACGCCGTCGGCTGCGACGGCGCTTCGTCATTCACATCGGTCATACGAATAGTCGGAAACGGGATGATCGGGGCCGCCGGCGACGCTCACGCGTCGCGCAGCGACTGCAGCGCAGGGCGCCGCAACACATTATGCAGGCTCAGCCAGCCCGCTGCAGCGGCGCACGCGATGCCGGCGGCGATGCCGGCCGGCACGAGCCACGGATCGACCGCGAGCCGAAAGTCGAACACGCGCGCGGCGAGCACCCAGCCGACCGCGATCGCGCCCGCCGACGCGAGCGCGCCCGCCAGTGCGCCCACGACCACGAATTCCGCGCGCTGCACCGCGCGAACCTGCGCGCGCGACGCACCGAGCGCGCGCAGCAGCGCGGCCTCGTGCACGCGCTCGTCGCGCGAGCCGGCGAGCGCCGTGTACAACACCAGCACGCCGGCCGCGAGCGTGAACGCAAACAGGAACTGCACCGCGCCGACCACCTGCAGCATCATCCGCTCCAGCTGCGCGAGGATCGGCGCGACGTCGATCGCCGTCAGGTTCGGATAGCGCGCGATCAGCGGATCGAGCAACGACGCCTGCGCGGCCGGCAGATGGAAGCTCGTCAGATAGACGGCCGGGAAATCCTTCAGCACCGGCGGCGGCATCAGCACGAAGAAGTTGACGCGGAACGAACCCCAGTCGAGCTTGCGCACGCTGGTGATCGGCGCATCGACCGTCAGCCCGGTCACGTCGAAGCGCAGCGTGTCGCCCATCTTCACGTTCAGCGTCTTCGCGAGGCCGGCCTCGATCGAGATCTGCGGCGCGGCCGACGCGCCGAACCAGTCGCCGGCGACGACCCGATTGTCGGCCGGCAGCTCGGTCGTATACGACAGGTTGAATTCGCGATCGACCAGCCGGCGCGCGTCGTCGGACTGGTAGGCGTCGGGGTTCACCGGCTTGCCGTTGATCGCGACGAGCCGGCCGCGCACCATCGGCGCCGGCACCGCGTCGCGCACGCCGTGCGCGGCGAGCCACGCGGCGACGTCGGCGCGCTGGTCCGGCTGGATGTCGATCAGGAACTGGTTCGGCGCATCGGGCGGCGTCGATTGCCGCCAGCCGGCCACGAGGTCGTTGCGCGTGATCGCGATCAGCAGCAGGCACATCAGGCCCAGCGCGAGCGCGGTGATCTGCAGCGCGCTGGCCGTGCCGCGCCGATGCAGCGACGCGAGCGCATAACGCCAGCCGACGCCCGCCGCCACGCGCGCGTTGCGCACCGCGCGCGCGGCCGCGTACAGCACGAGCCGCGCGATCAGCGCGAAGCCGACCAGCGCGCCGACGAAGCCGCCCGCGACGATCAGCCCGAGCTTCAGGTTGCCGGCCGCGACGATCAGCAGCCCCGCGAACAATACGACGCCGACCGCATACGCGGCCCACGCGATGCGCGACGCGTCGCCCCAGTCGCGCCGCAGCACCCGCACCGGCGGCACGCGCGTGAGCGGCGCGAGCGGCGGCAGCGCGAAGCCGAGCAGCAGCACGAGCGCCGCGCCGATGCCGATCAGCGCGGGCTGCAGCGTCGGCGGCGGGAGCGCCACCTCGATCAGGCCGCCGAGCGCGCCGAGCAGCGCCCAGTGGCCGCCGTAGCCGAGCACCGCGCCCGCCACGCCCGACACGATGCCGAGCCCCGCGAATTCGAGCGCGAACAGCGCGCCTAGCGTGCGCCGGCTCACGCCGAGGCAGCGCATCGTCGCGCAGCCGTCGAGATGACGCCGCATGTAGCGCTGCGCGGCCATCGCGATCGCGACCGCGGCCAGCAGCGCGGTGAGCAGCGCGACCAGCGTCAGGAAATGGCGGGCGCGATCGAGCGTCTGCCGCACCTGCGGCTGCCCTTCCTGCAGCGATTCGAGCCCGACGCCGCGCAGCTTGCCGCCGTCGACGCGCCCGTGCGCATCCGCTTCGAAGCGCGCGACGGCACGTGCGTCGCCGGCGACCAGCAACCGGTACATCACACGGCTGCCGTAGCCCGTGAGGCCCGTCGCGGCGAGCTCGTCCGCGCGCATCATCAGCCGCGGCGAGAAATTGACGAACGAGAAGCCACGATCGAGCTCGCGGGAAATCGACGCGGCGACCGTGAACGTGCGCAGCCCGACGCGCACGGTGTCGCCGGCCTTCAGATGCAGCGCGTCGAGCAGCGCCGGATCGGCCCACACGGTGCCGGGCGCGGGGATGTCGGTCGTCTGGCGCGCGGCGGACGCGCCGGCCGGCACGATCTCGACCGCGCCGTGCAGCGGGTAGCCTGCCGACACCGCCTTCACGGCCGCGAGGCGCGCGGGCGCCGCGTCGCCCGGCCGGGGCGCGGCGGCCGCCGCGATCATGCTCGGGAAGATGGCCGTCGTCGCGGTGCGCAGGCCGAGCGCGTGTGCGTCGCGCGCGAACGACGGATCGACCGGATGATCGGCGCGCACGACGAAATCGGCGCCGAGCATCTGTCGCGCGTCGCGCTCGAGCCCCTGGCGCAGCCGGTCGGCGAGAAAACCGACGCTCGTCAGCGCGGCGACCGCGAGCACCAGCGCCAGCACGAGCAACGTGAGTTCGCCCGCGCGCCAGTCGCGCGCGGTCATCCGCGCGGCCTGGCGCACCAGGTCACGCCAGCCGAAGCGGCCGGCATGCGCGGGCCGCCCGGCCGGCGACGGGTCAGCGTGCTGACGTTCGAGCGAGGCGCGCGGCTTCAATCGCGCTTGCCTCCAAGCGAATTGAGCCGCGACACCATGTGGTAGGCCATGCCGCGGAACCCGCCCGACACGCCGCGCCACAGACGCGGCAGCGCCCACGCGGACGCCGCGATGAACGCCGCCAGCAGCACCAGGAACGCGAGCGGCACGAAGAATGCGAGCGCGAGGCCGCCGAACACGAGCCCGTCCTCGGTGGACGACGCGACCCAGTTCGAGATCGGCTCCGGAGACAGGTTGATCAGCGCGCGCGTGCCGGCCTTGGCGACGTGCGCGGCGCCGGCGAGCGAGCCGCCGGCCAGCCCGGCGATCGCGAGCACGGTCGGATCGGCATGGCCGAGCGCGCCGGCGGCGAGCACCGCGCCGGCCGGAATGCGGATGAAGGTATGGACGGCGTCCCACAGCGAATCGAACGCGGGGATCTTGTCGGCAAGGAATTCGGTGACCGCGAGCACGCCGGCCGCGCCGATCACCCACGGCGACGTCAGCACCGCGAGCGTGTCTGGCAGATGGAGCCAGCCGGCTCGCGCGAGCACACCGGCAATCAGGACCGTCAGATAAAGGCGCAGCCCGCTCGCCCACGCGAGCCCCGCGCCGAGCGAAATGGCTTCGATCATGGGCCTCTCCTTGCACGTTGCGTGCGCTTTGCCGATTGATCGGATCGAGTCGGTGTGACGGCCGCGCGGCGCGTGGCGACCGGTGCCGCCGGCCGCGAACGGCGCACCGGCATTCAGGCCCGAATGCGTTCCATTATAGACAGGCTATCGGCAGCGCCGCGCAATTCCACAGGGTGGCGCAGGCGCATGGGGACGTGCCTGCCGGCGTCACGGGCATCAGGGGCGTCAAGCGCCCGACGACAGCTTAAGGCCCACCAGCCCGAGCACGATCAGCACCGCGCTCGCCACGCGCGCCACCGTCAGCGCCTCGCCCAGCATCACGATGCCGAACGCGAACGCCCCGACCGCGCCGATGCCCGTCCACACCGCATACGCGGTGCCGAGCGGCAGCTGGCGCATCGCGATCGCGAGCAGCGCGAAGCTCGCCAGCGCCGTCACGATCGTAAACACCGACGGTCCGGGCTTTGTGAAGCCCTCGGACGATTTCATGCTGGCCGCCCACGCCACTTCGAGCAAACCGGCAATCAACAGCAATACCCACGCCATCTCGACGTACTCCGGATCGGATGGGGTCGTCCCCGTTGCAGCGAATGGCCCGGGGCCGTCCCCGGGCGGCGCCGAGTATAGCAACGGCGGCGCGGACTGCCCGAGCGGCGGGAACCGGTCGGGACCGAGCTGGGCCAGGTGTAGCCGATGAACGCCGGCGGCCACACCACAGCCCGGTTCGCCGCAGCGGCCGAGCGCTCAGTTCGAGACGCGCGCCGCGCCGGCGTCGCCGACGCAGCGGTCGTCGCGGTACAGCGCCCATTCGTCGCACACGCGCCCGTCCTTGAACACGCACATCCCGACCTGCCCGCGCGGTAGCGTGCGCACCACGTGCCGGCCGCCGAGCTTCTCGCAATTGACGGTCGCGGGGTTCGCGAGCACCGGCTGCGCCGCCTGCCCGGGCGGCAGCGGCTGTGCGAACGCGCCGGGCCCGACGAGCGCCAGCGCACAGATGACGACCAGACGGACGGACATGGCACCCTCCTCGGTTTCGTTCATGCAGCGCTCAGCATAACGGGGAATCGGGCCGTGTGTGCGGCACCGCTCGCTGCGTCACGCATCACGCACCGCGCATCACGCGACGCCGACGAGCCGGTAGCCGACCCCCGTCTCGGTCACGATGTGCTCGGGCTGGGCGGGATCGCGTTCGAGCTTCTGGCGCAGGTGCGCCATGTAGATGCGCAGATAGTGATGGCTTTCGACGTGCGACGGCCCCCACACGTCGCGCAGCAACTGGCGGTGCGTGAGCACGCGCCCCGCATGCCGCACCAGCGTCGCGAGCAGCCGGTATTCGAGCGGCGTCAGATGCACGATCTCGCCGTCGCGCCACACCTGGCGCAGCGCGAGATCGACGCTCACGCCGCCGAAGGCGACCTTCGGCGATTCGCTCGCGCCGCCCTGGTTGCGCCGACGCAGTTGCGCACGGATGCGCGCGCGCAGCTCCGATACGCCGAACGGTTTGGTCAGGTAGTCGTCGGCGCCGGCGTCGAGCGCGGCGACCTTTTCGTCTTCCTGCGTGCGCGCGGACAGGACGATCACCGGAACCTCCGACCAGCCGCGCAGCTCGCGGATCACGTCGAGGCCGTCGGTGTCGGGCAGCCCGAGGTCGACGATCACGAGATCGGGCTTGCGCGTCGCCGCGTCGATCAGCCCCTGCTTGCCCGTCTCCGCGTCGAATACGGCGATGCCGTCCTCTTCGAGCGCGGCGCGCACGAAGCGGCGGATCTGTTTCTCGTCCTCGATCAGGACGACGGTCAGGCTCGGTTCAGTCATGGTCAGGCAAGGGCTCGGAGGGGAACGATGCGCCGGGCGCGTCGATTTCGTCGTCGATGTCGTCATCGGGTGGGGCCGGCACCGCCGGCGGCGTGTCGACCGGCAGCGTGAACCAGAAGCGCGCGCCCGTCACGCGTCCGTCGGGCGCGGTGCGGTTGAGCGCGCCGATTTTACCGCCGTGCGCCTCGACGATCGCGCGGCAGATCGCGAGGCCGAGCCCGATGCCCGGCGTCGCCGATTCCTTCTCGCCGCGCGTGAACTTGTCGAAGATGCGCGTCTCCATCCCGTGCGGCAGACCGGGGCCGTAATCGTCGACGTACACGCGCACGAACGGCTGGCCGTCGTCGCTCACACGCTCGGCGCCGATCTCGATCGGCGCGTCGGCCGGCGTGTATTTCGCGGCGTTCTCGAACAGGTTCGTGAACAGCCGCTCCATCAGCACCGCGTCCATCTGCAGCAGCGGCAGGTCGGCCGGCAGCGACACGCGCGCGGGATGCCGCGCGAGCACGCGCTTGCACGCGGCGAGCGCCGCGCCGACGGTTTCCTCGAGCAGCGACCACTGACGCTTGATCTGCAGGCTGCCAGCCTGCAGCCGCGCCATGTCGAGCAGGTTCGTGACGATGCCCGTCATCCGCAGCGCCTCGTCGTGGATCGCGTCGACGAGCTCGCGTTCGCGCTGCGCCAAGCGCTGGGCAGCGGCGGCGTCGAGGGGTGCGGGTGGCGCGGGTGGCGCGGGTGGCGCGGGTGGCGCGGGTGGCGCGGGTGTCGTCGGTGTCGTCGGTGCCGCTGGTGCCGCTGATGACACCGGCGAAGCGGATGACTCCGGCGAAGCAGGCGATGCGAGCGACGCAGATGCCCCCTCCCCCGCCGCGCGCCCGTTCGCGAGCATCGACGAGAAGCCGACGATGGTGGTGAGCGGCGTGCGCAGGTCGTGCGAAATCGCCGACAACAGCGAGTTCCTCAGCCGCTCGGACTCCATGTTGACGAGCGCATCGCGCGCGATCTCGACGTAATGCACGCGTTCGAGCGCGAGCGCGATCTGCGCGGCGAACGCATCGAGCATCCGCTGCTGCTCGGGCACCTCCAGCTCGTGCGGCTCGCGCGACACGACCGCCAGCACGCCGCGCGTGCGCATCGGCGCCTTCAGCGGCAAATACAGCGCGGCCGTCGCGGGCAGCGTGTCGGTGCCGCGGCCGGCCGGCTTCTGCTGGTCGTACACCCATTGCCCGACGTCGCTGTCGAGCTCGGCGCCCGTCAGCGTGACGGCGGCGTCCGGGTCCTCGATCTTCTGGCGCACCTGGTCGGCGCTGTCGGGCAGCAGAAACGCGACGCGCGCGCGAAACACCTCGCTCACGTGACGGCTGCCGATCTCGACGATCTGCTCGGTCGTCAGCGCGGCGCCCAGCTCGCGCGCCATCGCGTAGATCGCGCCGGTGCGACGCTCGCGGCGCTGCGCGACGCTCGCCTGGCGCGTGAGCGTCGACGTCAGATGGCTGATCACGAGCGACGTGAGCAGCATGCCGAAGAAGGTCAGCAGGTATTGCGTGTCGCTCACCGAGAACGACATGCGCGGCGGCACGAAGAAGAAGTCGAACGCGGCGACCGACAGGAACGACTGCAGCACGCCCGGCCCGCGCCCGAGCCGCACGGCCGAGAACACGACGCCGAGCAGGTACAGCATCACGAGGTTGGTCAGGTCGAGCCGCCCCGACACGACGCTCGCCAAGCCGGTGATCGCCGCGCAGATCGCGGCCGCGTACAGGTAGTGGCGCGGCGGCGAGCGCCGCGTGCCGAACTGCGCGAACGCGTCGCGCCAGTCGCGCGCGCGCGCGTCGAGCGGCGCCGCGCGCACCTCGTCGCTCGCCGACGCGCGTATCAGCATCAGATCGACGTCGCCCGCGCGCTCGGCGAGCTGCTCGCCGAACGGCCGCGCGAAGCGCCGCACGACGCCGACCTTCGGCGAACCGCCCGCGACGATCTTCGACACGTTGCGCACCTTCGCATAGCCGATCAGCGCGGCGACCGCGTCGTCGCCCGCGAGCGTGGCCGTCTCCGCGCCGAGCTCGGCCGCGAGCTTCAGCGCATCGAGCGTGCGCTGCCGGCGCGCGTCGGGCAGCCGCTGCAGCCGCGGCGTCTCGACGTACGCGGCGATCCAGTCGGCCTTCAGGCTCGCGGCGAGCCGCGCGGCGGCGCGCACCAGCGTCGGCGCCTCCGGCCCCGGCCCGATGCACACGAGCAGCCGCTCGCGCGCCTGCCAGATGCGCTGGATCGAGCGATCGGCACGGTACTCGCGCATCTGCGCGTCGACGCGGTCGGCCGTGCGCCGCAGCGCGAGCTCGCGCAGCGCGATCAGGTTGCCCTTGCGGAAGAAGTTGCGCACCGCACGCTCGGCCTGCTGCGCGAGATACACCTTGCCGTCGCGCATCCGCTCGAGCAGCTCCTCGGCCGGCAGGTCCACCAGCGTGACCTCGTCGGCCGCGTCGAACACACGGTCGGGCACCGTCTCCCACACGCGAATGCCGGTGATCGCGCCCACCACGTCGTTCAGGCTCTCGAGATGCTGGACGTTGACGGTCGTGTAGACGTCGATGCCCGCATCGAGCAGCTCGTGGACGTCCTGCCAGCGCTTCAGATGGCGCGCGCCCTGCACGTTCGAATGCGCGAGCTCGTCGACGAGAATCAGTTGCGGCGCACGCGCGAGCGCCCCGTCGAGATCGAATTCGGCGAGCGTGCGGCCGCGATACTCGATATGGGCGAGCGGCAGCACGTCGAGCCCATCGAGCAGCGCGGCGGTTTCGCTGCGGCCGTGCGTCTCGACGATGCCGACGACGACGTCGACGCCGTCCTGCTTGCGCTGACGCGCGGCCTGCAGCATCGCGTAGGTCTTGCCGACGCCGGCAGACGCGCCGAAGAAGACCTTGAGCTGGCCGCGCCGCTGCTTTGCCGCATCTCGCTGCAGCTTGTCGAGGAGTTGGTCGGGATCGGGACGGTTCATCCGGGAGGAAGGCGAAGCGCCGGACTGCGCGCGAGTACCGGCATTGTTGTTCCAAATCGCCGCAAAAGGCAAAGACGGCGCACGCGCCGTCGTTCAGGGCGAGACCGGCTTGCGGCTTGGCGGCTCACGGCGCGCGCGGCTTGCGGCCTGTGGCGGGCGGCTTGCGATTGACGTAGCTTCCGACTCACCTCGCCGCAAGCCACGCCCAGCGCGCCCGCCCGGCTCAATGCCCGCCCTGCGCCGCGTCGAGCGCGAGGTTCAGCTTCAGCACGTTCACGCGCGGCTCGCCGAGCACGCCGAACTGGCGGCCCGTCGTGTTCGCGGCGACGAGCTGCGCGACCGCGTCGGCCGTCAGCTTGCGCGCCTTGGCGACGCGCTCGATCTGGTACGCGGCCGCGGCCGGCGTGATGTCCGGGTCCAGACCGCTCGCGGACGCCGTCACGAGGTCGACCGGGACCGGCTTCGACAAATCGGTGCCCGCGTCGCGCAGCGCGGCGATGCGCGCCTTCACCTGCTCGGCGAGCGACGGATTGAGCGGCCCGAGGTTCGAGCCGCCGGAGCCGGCCGCGTTGTACGGCATCGGCGCGGTGGCCGACAAGCGGCCCCAGAAGTAGCGCGGCGCATCGAACGGCTGGCCGATCAGCGCGGAGCCGACGGCCCGGCCGTCGCGCTCGATCAGGCTGCCGTCGGCCTGCGCCGGAAACACGGCCTGACCGAACGCGGTCATCACGGCCGGATAGGCCATGCCCGTCACGACGGTCAGCACGGCAAAGATCACGACCAGCGGGCGAATCAACGTTTTCATGAGGGTTCCTTCGAATCCGGTGCGCTCAGGCCCAGCCGAGCGCGGCGAGCGTCATGTCGATCAGCTTGATGAACGGGAACGGCAGCAGCACGCCGCCCAGCCCGTACACCAGCAGGTTGCGGCGCAGCAGCGTCGCGGCGCCGAGCGGCCGGTAGGCGACGCCCTTCAGCGCGAGCGGGATCAGCGCGACGATGATCAGCGCATTGAAGATCACTGCCGACAGGATCGCCGACGCCGGCGACGTCAAATGCATGATGTCGAGCACGCGCAGCTGCGGGTAGGTGGTGACGAACGCGGCCGGGATGATCGCGAAGTACTTCGCGATGTCGTTCGCGATCGAGAAGGTCGTCAGCGAGCCGCGCGTCATCAGCATCTGCTTGCCGATCTCGACGATCTCGATCAGCTTGGTCGGGTTCGAGTCGAGGTCGACCATGTTGCCGGCCTCCTTCGCCGCCTGCGTGCCGGTGTTCATCGCGACCGCCACGTCGGCCTGCGCGAGCGCCGGCGCGTCGTTGGTGCCGTCGCCGGTCATCGCGACGAGGCGCCCGGCCGCCTGGTGTTCGCGGATCGTCGCGAGCTTGGTTTCCGGCGTGGCTTCCGCGAGGAAATCGTCGACGCCCGCCTCCGCCGCGATCGCCGCGGCCGTCAGCCGGTTGTCGCCGGTCACCATCACCGTCTTGATGCCCATCTTGCGCAGCTCCGCGAAGCGCTCCTTGATGCCGCCCTTCACGATGTCCTTCAGCTCGATCACGCCGAGCACGCGCGCGGCGCCGTCGTGCAGCTCCGCGACCACGAGCGGCGTGCTGCCGCGGCGCGCGACCTCGTCGACCGCGCGGCGCACGTCGTCCGGAAAGCGGCTGCCGTGCAGCTCGACGTAGCGGCGAATCGCATCGGCGGCGCCCTTGCGGATTTCGCGGCCGGGCAGATCGACGCCGCTCATCCGCGTCTGCGCGGAGAAGCCGAGGAACGTCGCCTGCAGCTGCGCGAGGTCGCGCTGGCGGATGTTGAAGCGCTCCTTGGCCAGCACCACGATGCTGCGGCCTTCCGGCGTTTCGTCGGCGAGCGACGACAGCTGCGCGGCGTCGGCCAGCGCTTCCTCGGTCACGCCCGGCGCCGGCACGAACGCCGACGCCTGACGGTTGCCGAGCGTGATCGTGCCGGTCTTGTCGAGCAGCAGCACGTCGACGTCGCCGGCCGCTTCCACCGCGCGGCCCGACGTCGCGATCACGTTCGCCTGCATCATCCGGCTCATGCCCGCGACGCCGATCGCGGACAGCAGCCCGCCGATCGTGGTCGGAATCAGGCACACCAGCAGCGCGACGAGCACCGTGATCGTCACCACGTGGCCGGACTTCATCGCCTCGACCGAGAACATCGAGAACGGCAGCAGCGTCGCGGTCGCGAGCAGCATCACGATCGTCAATGCGACCAGCAGGATCGTCAGCGCGACCTCGTTCGGCGTCTTCTTGCGCTTCGCGCCCTCGACCATCGCGATCATCCGGTCGAGGAACGCCTCGCCGGGGTTCGCGGTGACCTTCACGACGATCCAGTCGGACAGCACGCGCGTGCCGCCCGTCACCGACGAGAAGTCGCCGCCGGACTCGCGGATCACCGGCGCGGACTCGCCGGTGATCGCCGATTCGTCGACCGACGCGACGCCGTCCACCACTTCGCCGTCGGCCGGAATCACGTCGCCGGTCTCGACCAGCACGACGTCGCCCTTGCGCAGGTCCGACGCCGTCGTGATGCGGATCGGCGACTTCGGATGCGGCTCGTTGAGCTTCTTGGCCATCACGTCCTTCTTCGCGCTGCGCAGCGACGCGGCCTGCGCCTTCGAGCGCCCCTCCGCGAGCGCTTCGGCGAAGTTCGCGAACAGCACCGTGAACCACAGCCACAGCGCGATCGCGAGGATGAAGCCCGCGGGCGCCTCGGCCTGGCCGGCGAGCGCCGCGATCCACAGGATGGTCGTCAGGATGCTGCCGACGTACACGCAGAACATCACCGGATTGCGCAGCTGCGTGCGCGGCGTGAGCTTCTTGAACGAATCCACGATCGCCGGGCGCAGCAGCGCCGGATCGAACATGGACCGTGTTGCGGAATGTTGAGTCATGGCGATCTCTTCAATCTCTTCAGTCTTGTCAACGTGTCGCGATGCGCGCGCGTCACGCGCCCAGCCACATCATCAGGTGCTCGACGCCCGGCCCGAGCGCGAGCGCCGGCACGTAGGTCAGCGCGCCCACCAGCAGCACGGTGCCGAGCAGCAGCACGACGAACAGCGGCCCATGCGTGGGCAGCGTGCCGCTCGTCGCGGCGATGCGCTTCTTCGCGGCGAGCGAGCCGGCGATCGCCAGCACCGGCACGATCGTGCCGAAGCGGCCGAACCACATCGCGATGGCGGTCGTCCAGTTGTAGAACGGCGTGCCGACCGTCAGGCCCGCGAACGCGCTGCCGTTGTTGTTCGCCGCCGAGCTGAACGCGTACAGGATCTCCGAGAAGCCGTGCGGGCCGGGGTTCGCGATGCCGGCCCGACCGGCGTCGGCGAGCACCGCGATCGACGTGCCGACCAGCACGAGCAGCGGCGTGAGCAGCACGACGATCGACACCATCTTCATCTCGTACGACTCGATCTTCTTGCCGACGTATTCGGGCGTGCGGCCGATCATCAGGCCCGCGACGAACACCGCCAGCAGCGCGAACACGAGCATCCCGTAAAGGCCGGAGCCGACGCCGCCGTAGATCACCTCGCCGAGCTGCATCAGCAGCATCGGCACGAGGCCGCCGAGCGGCGTCAGCGAATCGTGCATCGTGTCGACCGCCCCGCACGACGCGGCGGTGGTCGCGACCGTGAAGATGCCCGTCTGCGCGATGCCGAAGCGCGTCTCCTTGCCTTCCATGTTGCCGCCCGGCTGCAGCGCGCTCGCCTGCTGGTCGACGTGCAGCGCCGCGAGCGTCGGATTGCCGGCCTGCTCGGCGCTCACCTCGACGCCGAGCGCGATCGCGAACGCGACCGTCATCGCCGCGAGCACCGCGACACCCTGCCGGCGATCGCCGATCATGTGGCCGAACACCAGCGCCAGCGCGGCCGGGATGATCAGGATCGAGAAGATCTGCACGAAGTTCGCGAACGGCGTCGGGTTCTCGTACGGATGCGCGGAGTTCGCGTTGAAGAAGCCGCCGCCGTTGGTGCCGAGCATCTTGATCGCTTCCTGCGACGCGACCGGTCCCATCGCGAGCGTCTGCTTGACGAGCGGAGTCGGCACCGTGACCGGATTGCCGTGGTCGTCCTTCACCGCGTTGCCCTGCGCGTCGAGCTTCGGCGCCGCATAGGTGCTCGCCTGCAGCACCGGCACGTCCTGGTATGCCTTCATGTTCTGGATCACGCCCTGGCTCATCAGCAGCGCGGCGACCAGCGCGGCCATCGGCACGAGCACGTACAGCGTCACGCGCGTGAGGTCGACCCAGAAGTTGCCGATCGTCTGCGCCGTATGGCGCGCGAAGCCGCGGATCAGCGCGATCACGACGACGATCCCGGTCGCGGCCGACAGGAAGTTCTGCACGGTCATGCCGAGCATCTGCGTCAGATAGCTGACGGTCTGCTCGGGCGTGTAGTCCTGCCAGTTAGTGTTGGTGACGAAGCTGACCGCGGTGTTGAACGCGCCGTCGGCCGTCATCGCGCCGAACTGCTGCGGATTGCCGGGCAGGACGCCCTGCAGCCGCAGCAGCCCGTACAGGAACAGCGCGCCGAGCGCGTTGAACGCGATCGTCGCGAGCGCGTACTGCTTCCAGTTCATCTCGGTGCCCGCATCGACGCCGGCGATGCGGTACAGCGCGCGCTCGAGCGGCCCGAACACGCGCACCACGCGCGAGCTGCCGTCCATCACGCCCGTCAGGTAACGCGCGACCGGCACCGCGGCCGCGAGCAGCACGACGATGAACAGCGCGATCTGAAACACGTCGTTCGCGTTCATTCGATGTCCTCCGCGCGCAGCAGCGCGAACACGAGATACGCGAACAGCAGGGCCGTCGAGGCGCCCGCGAGCCAAAGCATCCAGGTCATGCGCGTCCCCCGCGGCCGGATTGCGCGAGCTTCTCGCAACCGGCAAGCAAGCCGAGGATCAGCGCGGTGAACAGCACCAGTGCGCCGATGAAAACCCCATCCATTTTTGTGTTCTCCGTCGTCGTAATCGGACGACTAGAACCTTATGGGAACGTGCGTAAAGGACGGGTCAAAGGTGATCGGGGCGGTATAAAAAACGCGTAAACGCGGCGCGCGGCGAGCGGCCGGCGCAGCAGCGGCGAGATGGCCGGCGCGCGGGAGCGAGGGAATCGAAGAGGCGCCGGCGGCCGCACGTTCGGCCGCCGCCGGCGTCGCCACGCTGCGTGCCGGCGCAGCGCCGGCACGCAGGCGCGGCGTCACGGCACGAGGACGGTCGAGCCGGTGGTCTTGCGCGACTCGAGGTCGGCGTGCGCGCGGCCGACTTCCGCGAGCGGATAGCGCTGGTTGATGCTGGTCTTCACCTTGCCCGACAGGATCACGTCGAACAGCTCGGCGGCCGCGGCTTCGAGATCGGCGCGCTTCGCGATGTACGAGAACAGCGTCGGGCGCGTGAAGAACAGCGAGCCGCGCGACGAGAATTCCTTCGAGTCGATCGGCGGCAGCGGCCCCGACGCATTGCCGAAGCTGACGAAGTAGCCGAGCGGCGCGAGGCAGTCGAGCGAGCCGATGTAGGTGTCCTTGCCGATCGAGTCGTAGACCACCGGCACGCCCGCGCCATTGGTGATCTCCTTCACGCGCTGCGTGAAGTTCTCGCGCGTGTAGACGATCGGATGATCGCAGCCGTGCGCGCTCGCGAGCGCGGCCTTCTCGTCGGAGCCGACCGTGCCGATCACGGTCGCGCCGAGCGCCTTCGCCCACTGGCACACGAGCAGCCCCACCCCGCCGGCCGCCGCATGGATCAGGATGGTGTCGCCGGCCTTCACCGGATAAGTGCGGCGCAGCAGGTAGTGGGCGGTGAGCCCCTGGAGCATCACCGACGCCGCGTCGTCGTAGCCGATCGCGTCGGGCAGCTTCACGAGCCGCTCGGCCGGCATCACGCGCTCCTGCGCATACGCGCCGGGCGGCTGGCCGACGTAGGCGACCCGGTCGCCGGCCTTGAGCGCGCTCACGCCGTCGCCGACGGCCGTCACTTCGCCGGCCGCCTCCATGCCGAGGCCGCCGGGCAGCGGTTGCGGATAGAGGCCCGTGCGGAAATACACGTCGATGTAGTTGAGGCCGACCGCGTGCTGCCGGATGCGGACCTCGCCCGCCTTCGGCTCGCCGACCTCGACGTCGACCCACTTCATCACCTCCGGGCCGCCCGGCTGGTCGTATCGGATTGCTTTCGGCATCGTTTCGCTCCTCGTGGGTGAATGCTTCAAGGGAAGGTTCGCGCGCCGCCGCGCGGGCCGGCGACGGCCGGTGCAGGCACGCGCCGGCGGCCGTCGCGCAGTCCGACGCCCGACGCCCGATTCTCGCGCGTCGCCGCGCGCAGCGCACGGCCCTGCCGCGAGCAGGGGCAAGCGGGCCTAGCAGACGTCCTGCATGTTGCGCGCCAGATCGTCGAGCAGCATCCGCGCGGTGGCGACGTTGGTCGCGACCGGCACGTCGTGCACGTCGCACGCGCGCACCAGCGCGGTGATATCGGGATCGTGCGGCTGCGCGGTCATCGGGTCGCGCAGGAACACGACGACGTCGACGCGGCCGTCGGCCAGCTCCGCGCCGATCTGGAGATCGCCGCCGAGCGGCCCCGACAGCTTGCGCTCGACCTCGAGCCCGTGCGCGGCGGCGATGCGCCCACCGGTCGTGCCCGTCGCGACCAGCCGGCATTGCGCGAGCGTGTCGCGGTACTGGCCCGCGAGCGCGACGATCTCGTCCTTCTTCGCGTCGTGCGCGATCAATGCGATGCGGGGTTTGCTCATCTGCGATTCCTTCTTGGTTCGGTTGTCGTCGTGGGGGAAGCGGCGCGGCGGCTCAGAACGTGCCCGGATAGGCGCCGCCGTCGAGCAGCCAGTTCTGGCCCGTGATGTAGCCGGCATGCACGCTGCACAGGAACGCGCATGCCGCGCCGAATTCGGCGCGCGTGCCGAGCCGCCCGGCCGGGATGTCCCGCGTGCGGCGCGCGCGCAGCTCGTCGACCGTCACGCCCTGCGCGTTCGCCGCCGCGGCAAGCGTGGTCGCGATCCGGTCGGTGTCGAACAGCCCCGGCAGCAGGTTGTTGATCGTCACGCCCTGCCCGGCCACCTTGCGCGCGAGGCCCGCGACGAAGCCGGTCAGCCCCGAGCGCGCGCCGTTGGACAGCGCGAGCACGTCGATCGGCGCCTTCACGGCCGAGCTGGTGATGTTGACGATGCGGCCGAAGCCGCGCGCGATCATCCCGTCGACGGTCGCGCGGATCAGCTCGATCGGCGTCAGCATGTTCGACTCGAGCGCGCGGATCCAGTCGTCGTGCGAGAAGTCGCGGAAGTCGCCGGGCGGCGGGCCGCCGGCATTGTTCACGAGAATGTCCGGCTGCGGGCACGCGGCGAGCGCGGCCGCGCGGCCGTCGGGCGTCGTGATGTCGCACGCGACCGTGGCAACCGACACGTTCGACGCCGCGCGGATCTCGTCCGCGGTTCGCTCGAGCGTGTCGCGCGTGCGCGCGACGATCACGAGGTTCACGCCTTCGGCGGCCAGCGCTTCCGCGCAGCCGCGCCCGAGGCCCTTACTCGCCGCGCAGACGAGCGCGGTCTTTCCTGCGATGCCGAGATCCATCGTCGATTCCTTCATGGCGACGCGCGCCGCGGTAGGCCGGCCCGCGGCGCCGGACCGGCGAACGGTCGCGAACGGGCGGGCGCCGGCCGGTGCGGCGCGCGGATTGTCGTGAGACGTCGATAATATCCGGATCGGATGGCCCGCCTTGGTAAAATTGCGGCCATCGGCGACGGCCGGCCCGGCGCCGGCTTCGCCCCCCATTCCCTTTTGCCGTCAAGGCACCCCGTCATGAAACAGGACAGCCGTTTCCCGAATCTCTTCATCCTCGATCACCCGCTGATCCAGCACAAGCTGACCCACATGCGCGACAAGGACACGTCCACGCGCACGTTCCGCGAGCTGCTGCGCGAGATCACGCTGCTGATGGGCTACGAGATCACCCGCAACCTGCCGATCACGACCAGGCGCGTCGCCACGCCGCTCGTCGAGGTCGACGCGCCGGTGATCGCGGGCAAGAAGCTCGCGATCGTGCCGGTGCTGCGGGCCGGCATCGGGATGTCGGACGGCCTGCTCGACCTCGTGCCGTCGGCGCGCGTCGGCCACATCGGCGTGTACCGCGCCGACGACCACCGCCCGGTCGAATACCTGGTGCGCCTGCCCGACCTGGAAGACCGCGTGTTCATCCTGTGCGACCCGATGGTCGCGACCGGCTATTCGGCCGTGCATGCGGTGGACGTGCTCAAGCGCCGCAACGTGCCGGCCGCGAACATCGTGTTCGTCGCGCTGGTGGCCGCGCCCGAGGGCGTGCAGGTGTTCCAGGACGCGCATCCGGACGTGAAGCTGTACGTCGCGTCGCTCGATTCGCACCTGAACGAGCACGCGTACATCGTGCCGGGCCTCGGCGACGCGGGCGACCGCCTGTTCGGCACCAAGAACTGACCCGCATGCCGCACGGGGCCGCGTGGCCCTGCGCCGGCCGTTCGGCCAAGCGCGGCGGCCCCGAAGCGACGGTCTGCGCGTGATAAAATCCCGTTCCACTCGACACGCGCGGCCCCGCGGCATCACGCCCGCCGATACGGCCGCCGATTCAACGACACATTGGCACAATCGCCCGCGCCACGCGCCCGGGCACGGAGAAAGGTATGGCTGGTCATTCGAAATGGGCCAACATCAAGCATAAGAAGGCAGCGGCCGACGCGAAGCGCGGCAAGATCTGGACCCGCCTGATCAAGGAAATCCAGGTCGCGGCGCGCCTCGGCGGCGGCGACGCGAGCTCGAACCCGCGGCTGCGTCTCGCGGTCGACAAGGCGGCCGACGCGAACATGCCGAAGGACAACGTCAAGCGCGCGATCGACCGCGGCGTCGGCGGCGCGGACGGCGCGAACTACGAAGAAATCCGTTACGAAGGCTACGGCATCAACGGCGCGGCGATCATCGTCGACACGCTGACCGACAACCGCACGCGCACGGTCGCAGAAGTCCGCCACGCGTTCTCGAAGTTCGGCGGCAACATGGGCACCGACGGCTCGGTCGCGTTCATGTTCGATCACGTGGGCCAGTTCCTGTTCGCGCCCGGCACGTCGGAAGATGCGCTGATGGAAGCGGCGCTCGAGGCCGGCGCGGACGACGTCAGCACCAACGACGACGGCTCGATCGAAGTGCTGTGCGACTGGCAGGCGTTCTCGGCGGTGAAGGATGCGCTCGAAGCCGCCGGCTTCAAGGCCGAACTCGCCGAAGTGACGATGAAGCCGCAGAACGAAGTCGAATTCACCGGCGACGATGCGGCGAAGATGCAGAAGCTCCTGGACGCGCTCGAGAACCTCGACGACGTGCAGGAGGTGTATACGAACGCCGTCATCGTCGAGGAATGAGATGCCGGCCGCCGTGCGCCTCGTGGCGACGGCGGCCCGACCGATTTCGCGGCCGGCGCGCCTGAGCGTGCCGGCCGCCCTGTTTTCTAGTCTGCGGGGAATCCCATGAAACTACTCGTCGTCGGTTCCGGCGGCCGCGAACATGCGCTGGCGTGGAAGCTCGCGCAATCGCCGCGCGTCCAGATGGTCTACGTCGCGCCGGGCAATGGCGGCACGGCGCAGGACGAGCGTCTGAAGAACGTCGACATCACGTCGCTCGACGCGCTGGCCGATTTCGCGGAAAGCGAAGGCGTCGCGTTCACGCTGGTGGGGCCGGAAGCGCCGCTCGCGGCCGGCATCGTCAACCTGTTCCGCGCGCGCGGCCTGAAGGTGTTCGGCCCGACCCGCGAAGCCGCGCAGCTCGAAAGCTCGAAGGATTTCGCGAAGGCGTTCATGAAGCGCCACGGCATTCCGACCGCCGACTACGAAACCTTCTCCGATGCAGCCGCCGCGCACGCGTACCTCGACGCCAAGGGCGCGCCGATCGTCGTGAAGGCCGACGGCCTCGCGGCCGGCAAGGGCGTGGTCGTCGCGATGACGCTGGAAGAGGCGCACGCGGCAGTCGACATGATGCTGTCGGGCAACAAGCTCGGCGATGCGGGCGCGCGCGTCGTGATCGAGGAATTCCTCGACGGCGAGGAAGCGAGCTTCATCGTGATGGTCGACGGCAAGCATGCGCTCGCGCTCGCGTCCAGCCAGGACCACAAGCGCCTGCTCGACGAGGACCGCGGCCCGAACACGGGCGGCATGGGCGCGTATTCGCCCGCACCGATCGTCACGCCGCAAATGCATGCGCGCGTGATGCGCGAGATCATCATGCCGACGGTGCGCGGCATGGAGAAGGACGGCATCCGCTTCACGGGCTTCCTGTATGCGGGCCTGATGATCGACAAGGACGGCAATCCGCGCACGCTCGAATTCAACTGCCGGATGGGCGACCCCGAGACGCAGCCGATCATGGCGCGCCTGAAGAGCGATTTCTCGAAGGTCGTCGAACAGGCGATCGCGGGCACGCTCGACACGGTCGAGCTCGACTGGGATCGCCGCACCGCGCTCGGCGTGGTGCTGGCCGCGCACGGCTATCCGGATGCGCCGCGCAAGGGCGACCGCATCAACGGCATCCCGGCCGAAACCGAGCAGGCGGTGACGTTCCATGCGGGCACGACGCTCGACGGCGACAAGCTCGTCACGTCCGGCGGCCGCGTGCTGTGCGTGGTCGGCCTCGCCGATTCGGTGCGCGAAGCGCAGCAGCATGCGTACGACGCGATCAACCAGATCAATTTCGAAGGCATGCAGTACCGCCGCGACATCGGCTTTCGCGCGCTGAACCGCAAGAGCACGTGATGCCGCCACCGCCGCGCTGCGCGAGCAGCCGGCGGCCCCTGCTGCCGGGTTCGCTAGAATGGCCGGCAGACGTCCTTTTTTGCGACTCCCGCCTGCGGCGGGAGCGCCCAGTCCAGACATGACCGATTCGACCTACGACGTAGCGCGCGTGCGCACGTATCTCCAGGGCCTGCAGACACGCATCGCCGACGCGCTCGGCGCGCTCGACGGCACGCCGCTCGCGACCGACGCGTGGCAGCGCGGCCCTGAAGAGCGGCTGCGCGGCGGCGGCTGCACGCGGATTCTCGAAGGCGGCCGCGTGTTCGAGCGCGCGGGCATCGGTTTTTCCGACGTCGCGGGCGATGCGCTGCCGCCGTCGGCGAGCGCCGCGCGCCCGCAGCTGGCCGGCCGCGGCTTCGAGGCGCTCGGCGTGTCGCTGGTGCTGCACCCGCGCAACCCGTACTGCCCGACCGTCCACATGAACGTGCGCATGCTGATCGCGACGAAGCCCGGCGAAGCGCCGGTCTTCTGGTTCGGCGGCGGCATGGATCTGACACCGGTTTATCCGTTCGAGGACGACGCACGGCATTTCCACCAGACCTGCAAGGCCGCGCTCGACCCGTTCGGCGCCGAGCTTTACCCGCGCTTCAAGACCTGGTGCGACGAGTACTTCTTCCTGAAGCACCGCAACGAGACGCGCGGCATCGGCGGGATCTTCTTCGACGATTTCTCGGAACCCGGTTTCGAACGCTCGTTTGAGATGATGCAAAGCGTCGGCGACGCGTTCCTGAACGCGTATCTGCCGATCGTCGAGCGCCGCGCGGCGCTGCCGTACGGCGAGCACGAGCGCGAGTTCCAGGCGTACCGGCGCGGCCGCTACGTCGAATTCAACCTGGTGTTCGACCGCGGCACGCTGTTCGGGCTGCAAAGCGGCGGCCGGACCGAGTCGATCCTGATGTCGATGCCGCCGGTGGCCACCTGGCGCTACGACTGGCAACCGGCGCCCGGCTCGGCGGAAGCGCGTCTCGCGGAATTCCTCGTGCCGCGCGACTGGGTCTGACCGGCCGCCTCAACGACAGGACACGTTTTTCTGGACACCTCCGCCCGCCCCACCCCGCAGCCGCCGTCGCAGCCGCCGTCACAACGTATCGGCCTGCTCGGCGGCACGTTCGACCCGATCCACGATGGCCATCTCGCACTCGCGCGCCGGTTCGCCGACGTGCTGCAGCTGACCGAGCTCGTGCTGCTGCCGGCCGGACAGCCGTATCAGAAGCGCGACGTGTCGGCCGCCGAGCATCGGCTCGCGATGACCCGCGCCGCGGCCGGCTCGCTGGCGCTGCCGGGCGTCGCGGTCACCGTCGCGACCGACGAGATCGAGCACGCCGGGCCGACCTACACGGTCGAGACGCTCGCGCGCTGGCGCGAGCGCATCGGCCCCGATGCATCGCTGTCGCTGCTGATCGGCGCCGACCAGCTCGTGCGCCTCGACACCTGGCGCGACTGGCGCAAGCTGTTCGACTACGCGCACGTGTGCGCGTCGACGCGCCCCGGCTTCGACCTCGGCGCGGCGTCGGCCGACGTCGCACGCGAAATCGCGCGGCGTCGGGCCGATGCCGAGCAGCTGAAGGCGACGCCATCCGGGCGTCTGCTGATCGATACGACGCTCTCGTTCGATATCGCCGCAACCGACATCCGTGCGCACCTGCGCGAATGCATCGCGCGTCATGCGCAAATGCCCGACGCGTCGGCCGAGCATGTGCCGGCCGCCGTCTGGGCCTATATTCTTCAACATCGTCTCTACCATTCCTGATTCCATGGATATCCGCAAACTGCAGCGCGTGATCGTCGACGCTCTCGAAGACATCAAGGCGCAAGACATCAAGGTGTTCAACACCAGCCATCTGACCGAACTGTTCGACCGCGTGATCGTCGCGTCGGGCACGTCGAACCGCCAGACCAAGGCGCTCGCCTCGAGCGTGCGCGACAAGGTCAAGGAAGCCGGCGGCGAGATCGTCAGCTCCGAGGGCGAGGACACCGGCGAATGGGTGCTGGTCGATTGCGGCGACGCGGTCGTCCACATCCTGCAGCCCGCGCTGCGCCAGTACTACAACCTCGAGGAAATCTGGGGCGACAAGCCGGTGCGGATGAAGCTCGGCGGCGACAAGGGCCAGAGCGGCTTCGCGACCGCGAGCGAAGGCGACGACGAGGAAGAGGAAGCGCCCGCCCGTCCGGCGCGCAAGACGGCGGCCCGCCGCCGCTGAGTCGCAGGCGGTCGTTTCGATGAAGCTTTACATCCTCGCGGTCGGCCACAAGATGCCCGGCTGGATCGCGTCCGGCTTCGACGAGTACACGAAGCGGATGCCGCCGGAGTTGCGCATCGAGCTGCGCGAGATCAAGCCCGAACTGCGTTCGGGCGGCCGCAGCGCGGAAAGCGTGATGGCGGCCGAGCGGCAGAAGATCGAGGCCGCGCTGCCGAAGGGCGCGCGCATCGTCGCGCTCGACGAGCGCGGCCGCGACTGGACCACGATGCAGCTCGCGCAGGCGCTGCCCGGCTGGCAGCAGGACGGCCGCGACGTCGCGTTCGTGATCGGCGGCGCCGACGGGCTCGATCCGGAACTGAAGGCGCGCGCCGATCTGCTGCTGCGCATCTCCAGCATGACGCTGCCGCACGGGATGGTGCGCGTGCTGCTTGCCGAACAGCTTTACCGCGCGTGGAGCATCACGCAGAATCACCCCTACCACCGCGCATGACGCGTCGTCCTCGGGACGCGCGCCGCGCGCGTTCACCGAGATAACGACACCATGCCGTCCAGCACGTCCCCCGCAGTTTTCCCGATCCTTTACCTCGCATCCCAAAGCCCGCGCCGCCAGGAGCTGCTGCAGCAGATCGGCGTGCGCTTCGAATTGCTGCTGCCGCGCCCCGACGAAGACGCCGAGGCGCTCGAAGCCGAACTCGCCGGCGAAGCGGCCGACGCGTACGTGCAGCGCGTGACGGTCGCGAAGGCCGAGGCCGCGCGTGCGCGGCTCGTCGCGAGCGGCAAGCCGGCCGCGCCCGTGCTCGTCGCCGACACCACGGTGACGATCGACGGCGCGATCCTCGGCAAGCCGGCCGACGCCGACGACGCGCTCGCGATGCTGACGCGTCTCGCCGGCCGCGAACACGAAGTGCTGACGGCCGTCGCGGTGATCGGCGCCGACGGCGCGCTGCTGCCGCCGGCGCTGTCGCGCTCGTCGGTGCGCTTCGCGGCCGCGCCGCGCGACGCGTTCGAGCGCTACGTCGAAACCGGCGAACCGTTCGGCAAGGCGGGCGCATATGCGATCCAGGGCCGTGCGGCCGAATTCGTCGAGCGAATCGCCGGTTCCCATTCGGGTATCATGGGTCTGCCCCTTTTTGAGACAGCCGCGTTGCTCCGTGCCGCGCGCGTCGCCTTCTGAATCCCACCATGAACGAAGAAATCCTGATCAACCTCACGCCGCAGGAAACGCGGGTCGCACTCGTGCAGCAGGGCGCGGTGCAGGAGCTTCACGTCGAGCGCACGCTGTCGCGCGGGCGGGTCGGCAACATCTATCTCGGCAAGGTCGTGCGCGTGCTGCCCGGCATGCAGTCGGCGTTCATCGACATTGGTCTGGAGCGCGCGGCGTTCCTGCACGTCGCGGACATCTGGCATCCGCGGCTCGCGGGCGAGCCGCAGTCGGGCGCGCCGCACCAGCCGATCGAGAAGATCGTGTTCGAAGGTCAGACGCTGATGGTCCAGGTGATCAAGGACCCGATCGGCACGAAGGGCGCGCGCCTGTCGACGCAGGTGAGCATCGCGGGCCGCACGCTCGTCTACCTGCCGCAGGAGCCGCACATCGGCATCTCGCAGAAGATCGAGAGCGAGGCCGAGCGCGAGGCCGTGCGTGCGCGGCTGACCGCCGTGGTTCCGCCGGACGAGAAAGGCGGCTACATCGTGCGCACGATCGCCGAGGATGCGAGCTCCGAGGAGCTCGCCGGCGACGTCGCGTATCTGCGCAAGACCTGGGCGACGATCGTCGCGCAGGCGCAGCGGCTGCCGGCGACGAGCCTGCTGTACCAGGATCTCGATCTCGCGCAGCGCGTGCTGCGCGATTTCGCGAACGACCAGACGACGCGCATCCAGGTCGATTCGCGCGAGACGTACCAGCGCCTCGCGGAATTCGCGGCCGAGTTCACGCCGGCGGTGAGCCCGAAGCTGCATCACTACACCGGCGAGCGGCCGCTGTTCGACCTGTACAACATCGAGACGGAGATCCAGCGCGCGCTGTCGCGCCGCGTCGACCTGAAGTCGGGCGGTTATCTGATGATCGACCAGACCGAGGCGATGACGACGATCGACGTGAACACCGGCGGCTACGTCGGCGCGCGCAACTTCGACGACACGATCTTCAAGACCAATCTCGAGGCGGCGCACACGATCGCGCGCCAGCTGCGGCTGCGCAACCTCGGCGGGATCATCATCATCGACTTCATCGACATGGAGAACGCCGAGCATCGCGACGCGGTGCTCTCCGAGCTGAAGAAGGCGCTGTCGCGCGACCGCACGCGCGTGACGGTGAACGGCTTCTCGCAGCTGGGGCTCGTCGAGATGACCCGCAAGCGCACGCGCGAATCGCTCGCGCACGTGCTGTGCGAGCCGTGCCCGACCTGTCAGGGCAAGGGGCAGGTCAAGACCGCGCGCACCGTGTGCTACGACGTGCTGCGCGAAATCCTGCGCGAGTCGCGCCAGTTCAATCCGCGCGAATTCCGCGTGATCGCCGCGCAGCAGGTGATCGACCTGTTCCTCGACGAGGAGTCGCAGCATCTCGCGATGCTGATCGACTTCATCGGCAAGCCGGTGTCGCTGCAGGTCGAGTCGAATCTGAGTCAGGAGCAGTACGACATCGTGCTGATGTAGCGCTGGTGGCGCGCCCGTCTCGTCCGGGACGGGCGCGCGTCGGTCTCAACGTTGATCGTCGGCGTTGTAACTCCAGATCACGCGCCCCCAGCTGGTCGACTCGATGTCCGGAAACTTCTCTCCGGCGCTGAAATAGCGCCGCCCCTGCTCGCTCCCGAGCGCCGGGCTGATCCACCAGCCGCTCCGCGGCACGACTTCGCCCGGCCTGCCTTTCAGCCTCGTGCGTGAAACGAGCGAAGCCGGTTCTGCGTCGGCGCGCGGGGCAACCGGGCACCATTCGATCCGGTCCTTTCTCGCGATCGTGCTCCGTTCGATCGTACGGCGCGCCTCCGGCGTGTCGTCGAACTTCGTTTGGTCCAGCACCGATCCGTCGGGTGCGCTCCAGAACGTGCCGCCGTGAAAATCCACGCCTTCCAGGTTCGCCCCTCGGAAATCGACGCCGCTCAGGTCGCAGTTCTCGAACGACGTTCGGACCAGACGCGCGTCGTCGAGCCGTGTCGCAGAAAAATTGCATTCGACGAATCGGGCGCCCGAGAAATTGGAGCCGCGGGCGTCGTTCGATCCGAATTTGACACCATGGGAACCAAAGATCACCGCTACTTCATGGACAAGTGTTTGACTCTTGGAACCGAAAATCCGGAACAGACGATCAACAATGCCGACAGCATCGCAGGATATGTAATCTACAATGCATAAATATCTTACCCCGCTACTTCTCACCCTATCCAATTCCTCATTTGCATGCACCGCAAGCGAGAATTTCGATATTTATTTTCCCGCGAACAGCTCGACGGTTCCGAATGCAGAGATCGTTCGCCTGACGAATTGGATAATCGATCAGCAGATCACTTACGCCAATCACACCACTGACGAAGCAACACTCGTCAGCGGCCACGCTGAAGAAGCCGAGCACCAGGCATCGAAACTTGCTCGGTCTCGCCTGGAAGCAGGGCGAACGTTGCTCGAGCAACTGGGCTTCCTGCGTGGCACCGTCAAAACGAGTGCGCGAGTCTATTCGCACGGCGATGTGGACAACGGGCGGCGCGTAGAAATCTCGTTTGAACCCGATTGCCCGAACAAATGCTGCACCGGCAAGTAGCATCGCCCGATCGGAGCGCTGGAGCACGACAGGAGCGCCCGATCAGTCCCGATGGGGCCCGCCCGATGACGATCCGCAATCGACGAACAGCGGCCGCCCCGAAATATTGAGGTTTGTTTAGGTAAACCGACGATGCTCCTTTGGCGGCGCGGACGGCAGCGCTAACCTTCCCGTATCATCTCGCATCACGGCAGCACGCCTCAAATCGTTCCGCACCCGCCGGTGCGCTGCGCTTTTCCACCCCGCATTCACTCAGCACCTACACCATGAGCAAAAGCCACAACCGCCGCCAACGCAAGAAGCTCCACATCGGCGAATTCCAGGAGCTCGCGTTCAACGCGACCGCGCAATACCGCACCGAGCTGTCCGACCTCGAGCGCGGCCAGCTGATCGATGCCTTCATCGACTTCGTCGAAGCGAACGGCCTGCTGACCGTCGCATCCGCCGACGAAGGCATCGGCGCATACGTGATCTCCGGCGCGCCGCGCGGCACGACCACCGACGCCGACCGCGAGACCGTGCGCGCATGGCTCGCCGCCCGCGCCGAGCTGACCGACGTGCAGGTCAGCGAATTCAGCGACGCGTGGTACCCGGACGCCTGACGTTCCAGGGGCCGCCCGGCCCGTCCACCACCGACGCCGCCTGTCCGCCGCCACGCGGTCAGGCGCGCTTCCGCACCCTTCCCCGCCCCTTCCCGTTCCCGCCGTTCGGCGCAATCCCCGCGCCCCGCTCCCATTCCTCGGCAGAAATCGGGTGCTGAAAGGAAGACACGTTAAACTCTCACCTCGCGTGGTGCGCCGCCCGCACCCGCCATCCATCGCCAGACGCGAGCCTGACGGCCCGCCCCCCGACCCATGGAGTGAGTGTCAATGAGCGGCGGACTTCCGTTTCCCGCATCCCGCATGTCGTTCCCGTCGTCGACGGTCATGGTCGCTCTCGCGGCCGCCGCACTGCTGTCCGGCTGCGGGCTGCTGCCCGTGCAGAATCCGCCCGCGCCGATCAGCGAGGCGCTCGTCGAGCCCATCGGCGAAACCGCCGGCGAACCCCTGACGATGCCGCCCGTCCCGCCGCTCGTACAGCCCGAAGGACAGGAAGCGCCGAAGAAGCCGCACCGCGAGGTGACGCGCTCGAAGCCCGTGCAGCGCCCCGAATCGCCCACGCCGCCGCCCCCACCGCCGCCCCCGCTCGTTGCAACGCGTCCGATCGAGCGTTCGCAGATCCACGCGCTGCTCGACAGCGAAGTCGCCCGCCGCAACGGCAAGGTGGTCGGCCGCGCGGTCGACATGGTCGTCGACGCGGGCGGCAAGCCGCGCGAGATGATCGTCAATCTGCAGGGCTTCATGGGCATCGGCGACCGTAAGGTCAGCTTCCCGTGGAGCGTGTTCCGCTTCACGCCGGGCGGCAAGCAGGAGCCGATCGTGCTCGACGTGCCGGCGGGCGACCTGCCGCCCGCCGCACGGCCCAAGGCCGTGCCGCTGTCGGGCTCGGCCGCGGCGTCGCCGGCGACGCGACTGCCGATGCTCGACAGCGACGTCGAACGCCCGAACGGCACGAAGATCGGCCGCGTCATCGACGTGCTGATCGACCGCGGCGCGCAGCCGCAGGCCGTCGTGCTCGACCTCGGCGGCCTCGTCAATACCGAGCGACGCTCGATTGTGGCCAGCTGGGGCGCGCTGCGCTTCGTCACGCGCGACAAGGCGCTGCATCCGCAGCTCGACCTGAACGACGCGCAGATCAAGGCGGCGCCGCCCTATGCGGCCGACAAGCCGATCGTCGTGGTATCGCCACCGCCTGCCGCCGCGCCGGCTTCGCCTGCGAGTGCTGCCCGATGACGATCAAGCATGCCGTCAGCGTGCGCAGCCTCCGGGCGCTCGACTGGCTCAACTTCTTCGTTGCAAACGTTCAAACCGGATTCGGGCCGTTCATCGCGTCCTACCTCGCGTCGCACAAGTGGACGCAGGGCGAGATCGGCATGGTGCTGTCGATCGGCACGATCAGCGCGATGGTCAGCCAGGTGCCGGGCGGCGCCGCGGTCGACGCGCTGAAGAACAAGAAAGGCGCGGCCGCATGGGCGATCGCGGCCATCATCCTGTCCGCGGTGCTGCTCGCGTCGAGCCCGACGATCGTGCCGGTGATCGCGGCCGAGGTGTTCCACGGCTTCGCGAGCTGCATGCTGGTGCCGGCGATGGCCGCGATTTCGTTTTCGCTGGTGGGCCGCGCCGACCTCGGCGACCGCCTCGGCCGCAACGCGCGCTGGGCCTCGATCGGCAGCGCGGTGGCCGCCGGCCTGATGGGCCTAACCGGCGAGTATTTCTCCGCGCGCGCGGTGTTCTGGCTGACCGCGGTGCTCGCGTTGCCCGCGCTGTTCGCGCTCGCGATGATCCAGCCGACGCACGAAGTGATCCCGCATGCGTCGAAGGCCGACGAGCGCGACGATGCCGACGAAGGCGAGGATCGCGAGACGCTGCTCGAGCTATTGCGCGATCGCCGGATGCTGACCTTCGCGGCGTGCGTCGTGCTGTTCCACCTGTCGAACGCGGCGATGCTGAACCTGGCGGCCGGCGAAGTCACGGCCGGGATGGGCGAGAACGTGCAGCTCGTGATCGCCGCGTGCATCATCGTGCCGCAAGCGATCGTCGCGATGCTGTCGCCGTGGGTCGGCCGCTCCGCGCAACGCTGGGGCCGCCGGCCGATCCTGCTGCTCGGCTTCTCCGCGCTGCCGGTGCGCGCGCTGCTGTTTGCCGGCGTGGGCAGCCCGTACCTGCTGGTGCCGGTGCAGATGCTCGACGGCATCAGCGCGGCCGTGTTCGGCGTGATGCTGCCGCTGATCGCGGCCGACGTCGCCGCCGGCAAGGGCCGCTACAACCTGTGCATCGGGTTGTTCGGCCTCGCGGCCGGCATCGGCGCGACGCTCAGCACGGCAGTGGCCGGCTACGTCGCCGATCACTTCGGCAACGCCGTCAGCTTCTTCGGGCTGGCCGCGGCCGGCGCGCTGGCCGTGCTGCTCGTGTGGCTCGCGATGCCGGAAACGCGCGTCGAAAACGGCGACGCGAACGTCGGCGAGCCGGCGCCCGCGTCGCCCGAACAGGCGCACTGACGCCGCGCTGCCGTCCGCTGTTTCCCCGACCGACCAGATGAATACGATCAGGACATTCAACGAAGCCCGCCGGCAGATCCAGCAGTCGATCTTCGATCTGCTCAAGGGGCTGACCTTCGGCGAACGGCTCGCGCAAGGCGCGCTGATGGCGCTGCAGGCCGTCTGCAGCGCGTGCCTCGCCTTCGCGATCGGCCGCGCGCTGCACACCGAGCAGGCCGTGTGGGCCGCCATTACGGCGATCGCCGTCACGCAGCACAACTATTCGGACACGATGTCGCTGTCGCGCGACCAGTTCGTCGGCGCGATGATCGGCGGCCTGACGGGCTTCGCGGGCGCGGCGCTCGGCGGCGACCGGCTGCTCGCGTATGCGATCACGGTCGCCGTCGCGATCGTCGTGTGCTGGTGTCTGAACGTGGGGAGTGCCGCACGGCTCGGCGGCGTGACCGCGACGATCGTGCTGCTGTTTCCGGGCAACGGCCCGCTGTGGGACATTCCGCTGATGCGGCTAGGCGAAGTGGCGCTGGGCACCGTGTGCGCGCTGGGCGTGTGCTGGGCGATGTCGCTGATCGAGCGACGCTGGTTTCGCCGCGCCGCGGGCTAGGTCCGGCCGCACGCGAGGCGATCGCCGGGGCGCCGGCCCCGGCAGCCTGGTGCGGCAGCGATCGGGCGAAACGGTTAGGGGCCGACCCGCAACACGATGCCCGAGCCGATCTGCACGAGCAGATAATCGCCGCCGACGCCGACCCACTGATAGCCGCGCGGGGGCGCGCTCAGATGGTAGCCGCGCCAATCGTCGACGACGTACTGGCGATCGCGGAATTCGGGCGGCAGCCGGTCGCCCCGGTGCCAGTCGCGGCGAGGCTGATCGGCCCAGCGCGGCGGTACGTCGTCGTCGCGATGCATCGCCTGACCGGGCGGCATGTGCTTCGGGCCGTGGCCGCGGTGCATGCCGGGGCCGCCGTGATCGCCGTAGTTGCCCTGGTTGCCGTGACCTTGCGCCATCGCGGCCGGCGCCGCGAAACCTGCCGCGACCAGCGCGGCCAGCATCATCCCGTGCATCTTCGTCATCGTTCTTCCCTCCGTGTCGTCATGCCGAACAGGAAACAACCGGACCTGCACGATCAAGGCTAGCACATGGCACGCGGGGCGCACGGCGCATGTGCCGAACGTCAGGCCGCCTGCTGCTGATACTGGATTCGATGCAGATGCGCGTAGAGCCCGCCGTGACGCAGCAATTCGTCGTGGCTGCCGGACTCGACGATCTTGCCGGCCTCGAGCACGAGGATGCGGTCCGCGCGCTCGATGGTCGACAGCCGGTGTGCAATCACGAGCGTCGTGCGCCCTTCCATCAGCCGTTCGAGCGCGGCCTGCACGTGACGCTCGGATTCGGAGTCGAGCGCGGAGGTCGCCTCGTCGAGGATCAGAATCGGCGCGTCCTTGTAGATCGCGCGCGCGATCGCGAGCCGCTGCCGCTGGCCGCCCGACAGGCGCATGCCGTTGCCGCCGACCAGCGTGTCGAGCCCATCCGGCATCGCGGCGACCGCGTCGGCGAGGTTCGCGGCTTCGAGCGCGGCCTGGACGCGCGCGCGGTCCGGCGTCTGCCCGTACGCGACGTTCGCGGCGATCGTGTCGTTGAACAGCACCACGTCCTGGCTGACCATCGCCATCTGCCCGCGCAGCGCGTGGATGTCGAAGTCGCGGACCGGCACGCCGTCGACCAGGATCGTGCCGCCGGTCGGATCGAAGAAGCGCGGCAGCAGGTTCACGAGCGTCGTCTTGCCGCTGCCGGACGGCCCCGCGAGCGCGATCATCTCGCCCGGCGCGACCTTGAACGAAATGCGGTCGAGCGTCGGCCGCTCGGCCGCGCCGTAGTCGAACGACACGTCGCGGAATTCGATCTCACCGCGCGCATGCGGCAGCTCGCGGCCGCCGCCCTGCGGCTCGGCCGGCTCGTCGATCAGCCCGAAGATCAGCTCGGCGGCGGTCATGCCGCGCTGCAGCGGCTGGTTCACGTCGATCAGATGCTTGAGCGGCGAAATCACCAGCAGCATCGACGTGACGAACGCGACGAAGCCGCCGACCGTCGTCTGGTCGTTCGTCGACTGCACGACCGCGATCGTGATCACCACCGCGAGCGCGATCGACGCGAGGAATTGCGTGAGCGGCTGCGCGAGGCCGCCGGAGATCGTCATGCGCATCGCATAGCCGCGCAGGCGCTTGCTCATCGAGGTGAAGCGGTCGAGTTCGTACGCTTCGCCGTTGTGCACCTTGACGACCTTGTACCCGCCGACCGTCTCCTCGACGATGTACGACAGCTCGTTGGTCAGCGTCTGGTGCTCGCGGTTCAGGCGGCGCAGGCGGCGATTGATCTTGCTGACCAGCCAGCCGATGCCCGGCAGGATCACCGCGACGATCAGCGTGAGCCGCCAGTTCAGGATGAACAGGTAGCCGAGCAGGAACACGACGGTCAGCGAATCGCGCACGAGCGTGACCATCACGCCGGTCAGCACCGACAGGATCTGGTTGACCTCGAACACGATCGCGTTGATCACGGTGCTCGCGGTCTCGCGCTGGAAGAACGACGCGCCCGTGTGGATCATCCGCTGGAACATCTCGAGCCGCAGCTGCAGCAGGATGCGGTTCGATACGTAGTTGAGCAGGTAATTGGACGCGTACTGCGACACGCCGCGCACGAGCGCGAGCCCGATCACCGCGATCGGCACGTACCATTTCGCGCGATCGCTGCCGTGCGAACCGAACCCGTGGTCGAGCAGCGGCTTGAGCAGCGCCGGAATGCCGGCCTCGGTGGCGGCGACGACGCCCATCGTCATCACGGCGAGCACCACGATGCCGATCAGCGGCCGGATGTACGGCCACAGGCGCTTGAGGACCGTGACCGGCGACGTGCTGGTGCCGTCCATCGGTTTGCGAAGAGTGTTCTGGGTTTCCAAGGCAATCCTTCTTGAGCCGTGACGCGGCGCCCGGCGCGTCGGCGCCAGGGATTCGCCTCGTCCGGCGGGTGCCGAAAAAGGCCCAACATTATAGCTGCACCGCCCCCGCGGGCACGGCCGCTGCCGACGCGCGGGTATACTCCCGCTCACCGTTTTCTCCGCCCTTTCGACGATTTCATGGCAGAACCCACCCTCGGCGTCGCTCTCATCGCCCTCAACGCGGCCGCGCGGCTCGCGCAATGCCTCGACGCGTTGACCTTCGCCGACGACATCGTCGTGATCGACGGCGGCAGCACCGACGATACCGTCGCGATCGCCCGCGCGCACGGCGCGCGCGTGATCGTCGAGCGCGACTGGCCGGGCTTCGGTCCGCAGAAGAACCGCGCGCTCGATGCGCTCGACACCGACTGGATCCTGTCGCTCGACACCGACGAGGTGGTGAGCCCCGAACTCGCCGAATCGATCCGCGCGGCGATCCGCGCGCCAGCCGCCCAGGTCTACGCGCTCGACCGGCTGTCGAGCTTCTGCGGCCAGTGGATCCGCCACAGCGGCTGGTATCCGGACTGGGTGCCGCGGCTGTTCCGGCGCGGCACGGCGCGCTTTTCCGACGATCTGGTGCACGAACGGCTCGTGTTCGACACGCCCGCGCTGCGACTGGCCGGCAAGCTGATGCACTATTCGTACGAGGATTTCGAAACGGTCGTGCGCAAGCTCGATGCCTATTCGACCGCGGGTGCGCGTCAGCGCCGCGCGGCCGGCCAGCGCGGCGGCTTCGGCAAGGCGCTTGCGCGCGGCGCATGGGCGTTCGTGCGCACCTACGTGCTGCGGCGCGGCTTCCTCGACGGCCGGGCGGGCTTCATGATCGCCGTCTTCAACGCGGAAACGGTGTACTACCGGTTCCTGAAGCTCGGCCACGAAGCGGCGCGCTGAGCACCGCCGCATGCCGGACATCCGCGGGAGCCGGCGTGCGGGAATCGGGCCGGCCCGGCGTTACAATGCCGGGCTGCCCGCGCGGCGCGAGCCCTGCCCCGCGCCGCCGACACGACGACCACCGACTCGACCTGCCATGTTCTCCATCATCATTCCGACCTGGAACAACCTGCCGTACCTCAAGCTCGTCGTCGACAGCCTGCGCCGCCATTCCGCGTTCGACCACCAGATCATCGTGCACGTGAACGACGGCTCGGACGGCACGCTCGACTGGGTGCGCAGCGAAGGCATCGAGCACACCGCGTCGCCGGCCAACATCGGCATCTGCCACGCGGTGAACCTCGCCGCCGCGCGCGCGACGCGCGACTACGTCGTCTACATGAACGACGACATGTACTGCTGCCCCGGCTGGGACGCCGCGCTCGTGCGCCGCATCGAGCAGATGCCGACCGATCTGTTCATGCTGTCCGGCACGATGGTCGAGCCGGTCGACACGCGCAATCCGTGCGTCGTCGTCAGCAATTTCGGCCGGGATGCCGAACATTTCGACGCGGCGGGGCTGGTCGCGGCCGCGCCGCGACTCGCCCGCGCCGACTGGCTCGGCTCGACGTGGCCGCCGACGCTCGTGCACCGCGACTGGTGGCACCGCATCGGCGGCTACAGCAGCGAGCTGTCGCCCGGGATGAGCAGCGACAACGACTTCTCGATGAAATTCTGGGATGCCGGCTGCCGGATCTTCCTCGGCGTCGGCGACAGCCTCGTCTATCACTTCCAGCAGAAGAGCACCGGCAAGATCGTCAAGAACGACGGGCGCCGTCAGTTCCTGAACAAATGGGGCATGACGCAGGCAACCTTCGACCGCTATTACCTGCATCGCGGCGAAGCCGCCGGCTCGCGCGTCGCCCTCGACACGCCGGCCGTCGAAGGGCGGCTCAAGCGTGCGCTGCTGCGCTCGCGGATCAAGCGCGCGTTCAGCTGAGTCGGCCCCGGCAACGATGCTGAGGCCCGGGCGGCTTCGCGTATACTGCGCGCTTCGCCCCCGGGTGCCGGCGTAGCGCGCGGCAACAGCGCGACGCCCGCACGCCGCATTCGTTCATTCGACAGGTTCCGATGCTTTCGTTTTCCGCCTCCGCCACGCGGCGCCTCACCGCCGCCCGCGCCTTCGCCGTCATCGCGCTCTGCATGGTGCCCGTGTCGACCGCGCTGACCAACGTGTTCTGCGGACTGTTCGCGGCCGCGCTCGTCATCTCTCCTGAATTCTGGCGCGAGCTGCGCTCGTTCGTCACCGAGCCGGCGTCGCTCGCGGCGCTGCTGATTCTTGCGGCGCTCGCCGCGAGCATCACGTACACGGTCGCGCCGCACCCGAAGGCGTGGAACTGGGTCGCGAAGTACGACAAGCTGCTGTTGCTGCCGTTTGCCGCGCTCGCGTTCCGCCACTCGAACTGGGCGCCGATCGTGCGCCGTGCGTGGTTCGGCACGCTGTGCGTGATCCTGGTGCTGTCGACGACCAACTATCTCGGGCTGACGTCGATCGGGCCCGCGCATTCGACCGAGCTGCCGCTGTCGCGCGCGTGGGTGTTCAAGAACCACATCGCGGCCGGGATGTTCGGCGCGCTGCTGTTCTACCAGGCCGCCGACCTCGCGCTGTCGGCGCGCAGCGCGCTCGCGCGCGCGGCCTACGCCGGCGTGGCCGCGTGGTCGCTGATCAACGTCTTCGTGATGCTTCAGGGCCGCACCGGGCAGGTGATCGCGCTGCTGCTGATCCTCGTCGTGGCCGTGCGGTTCGTGCTGGTGTTGCGCCGCCAGTCGCCGCTGCGCGCCAGCCTCGCCGCGGGCGCGCTGGTGCTGGCGGGCGCCGCGCTCGTCGCCGCTGCTTGTACCGTGCACAACGGCCGGCTCACGAAGGTCGTCTCCGAAGTGCAGCAGTACCGGCAGACCGACGCCGTGACGTCGACGGGGCTGCGTCTCGAGTGGTACAAGAAGGGCCTCGAGCTGTATCGGATGCGTCCGGTGATCGGTTACGGCGCCGGCGGCCTCGAGTTCGAATTCCAGAAGCTCGCGGCCGGCAAGACGGCCGCCGAAGGCCAGCTCACGTCGAATCCGCACAACGAGTACCTGTTGATGGCCGTGCAGCTCGGCACGATCGGCGTGCTGCTGTTCGTGAACCTGATCGTGCAGATCGCGCGCGGCAGCCGTGGGCTGGATCCGCGCTCGAAGCATCTGCTGCTCGCGTGGCTCGCGATTTTCACGATCGGCAGTCTCGCGAACTCGCTGCTGCTCGATTTCGCCGAAGGGCATCTGCTCGTGCTGCTCGCCGGCATCCTGCTCGGCTGCGGCGCGGCGCGCAGCGACACGCTGCCGCGCGAGACGGCGGCGCTGCGGCGCAGCGCCTGAGGCTGGGCGGTTGGCGGTTGGCGGTTGGCGGTTGGCGACTGGCAACTGGCGACTGGCAACTGGCGACTGGCGACTGGCGACTGGCGGTCACAGAGTCGCCTGCCGCACCGTCTCGTGTACGGCGGCACGCGTGCGTCGCCACCCGTATTCAGCTCTGCAAACCGTGCGGCTGGTACGCGTCAGTCCCGACGCGCCCGATCGAGCCGCGACGTATCGATGATCACACCCGCCGGGTCCGGCGGATTCAGCCCAAGCATCTCGGCCGCCGCGGCCTTCACGCGCTGCGCGCCGAGATGGGCGAGGCAGTCGCTGCGGCTGTCGACGTGACGCTCGCAGCCCTCGTGCCGGCACGGCACGCAATCACCTTCGCCCTGCAGCAGCCACACGTTGCCGTGCCGGCCTGAGCCGCGCAACGCCCACGGATTTTCGGTCGGCGGCCAGTGCTGCGGCCACGGCCCCCAGCGCACCGGATCGGACGGGCCGAACAGCGCGATCGTGTCGGTTCCCGTCGCGGCCGCGACGTGCGTCGCGCCGGTATCGGGGCCGATGAACAGGCGTGCGCGCCGCACCAGCTCCGCGCTCTCGCCGAACGTGAGGCGGCCGACCAGATTCAGCACGTCGCCGCCCGCCTCGGCCGCGACCTGCTCCGCATATTCGCGCTCGCGATCGGCCGGGCCGCCCGACAGCGCGACCGCGAATCCCTGCCCGCGCAGCCAGTCGATCATCTCGACCCAGCCGTCGAGCCGCCATTGTTTGTAGCGGAACATCGGATACGGATGCAGCACGACGAGCGGCCTGCCGTCGCGAATCGCCGGCGATTCCGCGAGCCACGCATCGAAGCGCGCGCGCCGCGCCGGGTCGTCGCCGATTCCGGGCGCAACGACCTCCGACACCGGCTCGATGCCGATCACCGGCGCGAGCGCGAGCGTGCTGACGACCGTGTGCGCGGATTCGTGGTGATTGATCGCGATTCCGTCGAGCATCATCCGCGTGAGCCACGTGACGCGATTCGGGTCGACGAGGCCAACGCGCTTGCGGCCGGCAAACCAGCTGTAGAAGCGCGGGCGGTCCGAACTCAGTGCCGCGCAGGCGAGATCGTAGCGGCGCCAGATCGACAGCGCGTCGCGCAGCCGCTCGCTGAACCGCGCGCGCTGGGCGACGACGATCACACGCCGCACGTCCGGGTTGTGCTCCAGCACGCCTTCGGTGCCGCGAAACACCAGCATGTCGATTTGCGCGTCGGGCCAGCGCGCCTTCAGCGAACGCACGAGCGGCGTCGTCAGCAGCACGTCGCCGATCCGGCGCGGTGCGGCAACGAGAATGGTTCTGGGCGGGCGGGCGGAGGAAAACAGGGCCACGGCGATGGATCCGGCTAGCTGGCTGAACAAGGCTCGCAATGTACAGGATTTTGCGGCGGCAGGCGTGGCGTACTGGCGATGGACGGCGATCACATCTGGGCACGGTGCGGGCCTGCGGCACGCGGGCTTGGGGCTTGGGGCTTGGGGCTTGGGGCTTGGGGCTTGGGGCTTGGGGCTTGGGGCTTGGGGCTCGGGGCTCGCGACCCGGCGCATCCACGCCATGCCTCATCGAAGCTTCACAAGCCGCCCAAGGTGTTCCAAGTGCGGCAAGCAGCGCGATGCGCCGCACCGGCCAGCAAACGCGGCACCCGCAGCGACGCAACGCTGGCGCACCGCGAATTACGAAGCCGAGGCGCTGGCAAACTCAGCCGTTGCGCCACCCGGCGGCAGCGCACGCTCCGGCGCTGCATCAATCTGCACGGGCTGCGTCAACAGATGGCGCACCGCACGCTCCAGCGTGTCGACGCCGATCGCTTCCACCGTCGCACCGGCCCGCAGAATCATGTGCGGCACGCCGACCGGATGCCAGCGCAGATACTTCTCCGGACGGTCCTCGAACAGCGCGGCGACCGGCACACCGAGCGCCGACGCCAGATGCACCGGTGCGCTGTCGGCCGACACGATCACGTCGAGCAGGCTCGCCGCCGCCATCATCTCCGCGACCGACGGCGGCGCGACGTGCCGCGCGTCCACGTCTCGCCACGCGTGCGCATCGGCATCGTGGGCGGCCGACACGACCGGATCGCGGAACACGATCACATCGGCAATCGCGCCGAGCCGCCGCGCCAGTTCGCACCAGCGGTCGGCCGGCCAGCGGCGCTCCGCCGCCTTGTTCGACACGAACAGCCCGACACGCGGCTTGCCGCGCGGCCCGAGCAGTCGATGCCAGGTGTCTTGCAGCGCACGATCCGGATAAACGGACAGCGCGAGACCGTCGAGGTTGGTATGGCCGAGTTCCGGCACGAGCCGGAAGCCCGACAGTGCCTCATGGGCGATCGGCCGTGTCGCGACATGATCGGGCTTGCGATCGTCGAATTCGGAGTCCGCATCGTGCCAGCGGCAGTCCTTGGCGCCGAGCTGGCGCGCGAACTGGATGCTGCTGCGGTGCATGCCGCCATTGGGCACGACGACGAGGTCGAACCGCAAGCGGCGCAGCCGGCGCACGAGCCGCAGCCGGTCGACGAACGCGCGCATGCGCCCAGGACGATCGTTGCGCTCGCATTGCCGGCTATACACGTAGGTATGGACGGTATGCACATGCGGGTTGCCGGCGAGGACTGCCGCGTTGTAGCGGTTCGCGACCACGTGCAGTTCCGCTTCGGGCCAGCGCTGCTTCAAGGCACTCAGAAATGCGGTCGTGCAAAGCATGTCGCCCAGAAAATCAATCCGGATCACGAGGATCCGGCCCCTCGGCTTACCGTTGGCCATCGATGTAATGTAGCTGTCGTTTTTTATCGTTACGGCCGGAGGAAGCCCCCGCCCTACCTGCTGCCCCTGGCGCGGCGCAAAGGCTCGCGGCGCCGCCGCTGGGTGGCGAGCGACCGATTGTATAGCGTCCGGATGACGGCCCCAATCCCTGCCCCGAACAAAACGGCCCGCTGCACCGCGCGATCGCGATGCAGCGGGCCGCAGGCGATCAAGCCGGCAACAAGGCGTTCAGTACGTGATTTCGACGACGCTGCCGCCGAACGTCGCGCGCAGCTCCGCGAGCAACGCGTCGCTCGGCTTCACGCGCCACGCATCGCCCAGACGCATTTCGCCCTGCGCGCGCGCGTTGCTGTAGTGAATCTGCACCGCGAGCCCGTTCGGCAGCGGCGCCTGCGGGCGACGGCCGCCGTCGCGCCCGCCGCCGCGCGGCGCGGGGGCGTCGATCACGTTGGCGGCGCCCGGTTCATCCTTCGACACGTGCGGCTCGAGCACGCGGCGCAGCACCGCCGCATCGGCGTTGCCGTTCATCGTCAGCCGCACCGCCTGCGCATAGCGGCTGCGCGCGCGTTCGAGATCCATCACCGTGTCGGCCGTGAAGCGGATGCCGCCGGTGAACGCGTCGTTACGCGCCTGCCCCTGCACGATCAGCAGCTCGTCTTCCTTGAACAGCGCCTTGTTCGCCTCGAACTGCTCGTTGAAGATCGTGATTTCGCACTGCCCCGACCCATCGTCGAGCAACGCGATCAGCATCTTGCCGCGCTGCGTCATCTGCGTGCGCAGCGACGCGATGATGCCCGCGACGAGCTTGTCGCGGCCTTCCTTCAAATCACCGACCTTCTGGCGAACGAACCGGCGCACTTCGTCGCGATACGCGTCGAACAGGTGGCCGGACAGGTAGAAGCCGAGCGCGCCCTTCTCTTCCTGCAGCCGGCGCTTGTCGTCCCATGCCGGTTCGTCGACGAGCGCATGCGCGTGCGGCGACTCGGCGCCCATGTCGAACAGGCCGGCCTGCATCGCGTTCGCAGCGGCCTGTTCGGCCGCCTCCATTGCAAGCGGAACCGACGCGAGCATCTGCGCGCGGTTCGGGTTCAGCGAATCGAACGCGCCCGCGCGGATCAGCGCCTCGACCGTGCGACGGTTGACAATGCGCCGATCGACCCGCTCGCAGAAGTCGAACAGATCGGCAAACGGCTTCTCCTCGCGCGCGCGCAGGATTTCCTCGATCGCGTTCTGGCCGCTGCCCTTCACCGCGCCGAGGCCGTAGCGGATCGTGCGCGAACGCGTGCCGTCGGCCTGCGCAACCGGCTCGAAGCGGTAATGCGACTGGTTGATGTCGGGCGGCAGCACCACGAGGTTGTTCGTGACGCAATCGTCGAACAGGATCTTCACCTTGTCGGTGTCGTCCATCGCGAGCGTCATGTTGGCCGCCATGAATTCGGCCGGATGGTGCGCCTTCAGCCACGCGGTGTAATAAGCGAGCAGCGCGTACGCGGCCGCGTGCGACTTGTTGAAGCCGTAGCCCGCGAACTTCTCCATCAAGTCGAAGATCTCGTCGGACTTCTCGCGCGTGAGGCCGTTCTTCGCCGCACCTTCGGCGAAGATCTCGCGGTGCTTGGCCATCTCCTCGGGCTTCTTCTTGCCCATCGCGCGACGCAGCAAGTCCGCGCCGCCGAGCGAGTAGCCGCCGATGATCTGCGCCATCTGCATCACCTGCTCCTGATAGACCATGATCCCGTAGGTCTCTTTCAGGACGGGTTCGACGCGCGGATCCGGATAGTCGACCTTCTCGCGCCCGTGCTTGCGGGCGCAGAAGCTCGGGATCAGGTCCATCGGCCCCGGACGGTACAACGACACGAGCGCGATGATGTCTTCGAAGCGGTCGGGCTGCGCGTCCTTCAGCATGCCCTGCATGCCGCGGCTTTCCAGCTGGAACACCGCGACCGTGTTGGCTTTCTTGAGGAGCTGGAACGACGCCGGATCGTCGAGCGGCACCTGCGCGAGCGACCAGTCGGCCTTGGTCGGGTCGAGGCGACGGATGTAGCGCTCGGCCCAGTCGAGGATCGTCAGCGTCGTGAGGCCCAGAAAGTCGAACTTCACGAGGCCGACGGCTTCGACGTCGTCCTTGTCGTACTGGCTGACGACGCCGGCGTCGTCGCCCTGCGTGTACAACGGACAGAAATCGGTCAGCTTGCCCGGCGCGATCAGCACGCCGCCCGCGTGCATGCCGACGTTACGCGTGAGGCCCTCGACGCGCTGCGCGAGATCGAGCAGCTGATGCACCTCGTCCTCGTTGTCGTAGCGCTCCTGCAGTTGCGGCTCTTCCTTCATCGCGTCGGCGATCGTCACGTGCTTGCCCGGCTTGAACGGGATCAGCTTCGCAACGCCGTCGGTGAACATGTAGCCGAGATCGAGCACGCGGCCGATGTCGCGCACGGCCGCCTTCGCGGCCATCGTGCCGAACGTGGCGATCTGCGACACGGCGTCCGCGCCGTATTTCTCCTTCACGTACTGGATCACGCGATCGCGGCCGTGCTGACAGAAGTCGATGTCGAAGTCGGGCATCGACACGCGTTCCGGATTCAGGAATCGCTCGAACAGCAGGTTGTAGCGCAGCGGATCCAGATCGGTGATGCCGAGCGCGTACGCGACCAGCGAGCCGGCGCCCGAGCCGCGGCCCGGGCCGACCGGCACGCCGTTGTTCTTCGCCCAGTTGATGAAGTCGGCCACGATCAGGAAGTAGCCGGGGAAGCCCATCTTCGTGATGGTCCCGCACTCGAATTCGAGCCGCTTGTAGTAGGTGTCGCGCTGCGCATCGCGCTCGGCGGCATCCGGGTACAGCTGCTCGAGGCGCTTCTCGAGCCCCTCCTTCGACAGCTGGACCAGGTAATCGTCGAGCGACATGCCGTCCGGCGTCGGGAACAGCGGCAGCTTCGGCTTGCCGAGCTCGAGCTTCAGGTTGCAGCGCTTCGCGATTTCCACCGTGTTCGCAACCGCCGACGGAATATCCGCGAACAGCGCGACCATGTCGTCCTGCGTGCGGAAGTACTGAGCGGTCGTGAAGCGCTTCTGGCGCCGCGGATTCGCGAGCATGTCGCCTTCGGAGATACACACGCGCGCTTCGTGCGCGGTGAAATCGTCCTCGGTCATGAACTGCATCGGATGCGTCGCGACGACCGGCAGCTGCAGCGACGCGGCGAGCGTCGCGGCCTGCTGGATGTAGGCCTCGGCGCCCGGCTGGCCGTAACGCTGCAACTCGATGTAGAAGCCGCCGGGAAACACCTCGGCCCAGCGCTGCGCGTGACGGCGCGCGGCTTCCTCGTTACCGGCCGCCAGCGCGAGCCCGATATCGCCTTGCTGCGCGCCCGACAGCGCGAGCAGCCCTTGCGACAACTCGCCGTCGAGCCAGCTCGCGTCGAGCTCCGCCCGGCCGCGGTACTGGTTCGTGAGCCACGCCTTCGACAGCAGCTCGCACAGATTCAGATAACCGGTCTTGTCCTTCACCAGCAGCAGCAGGCGCGACGGTTTGTCGCGATCGTCCGGATTCGTGATCCAGACGTCGCAGCCGGCAATCGGCTTGATGCCCTTGCCACGGGCTTCCTGGTAGAAACGGACGAGGCCGAACGCGTTGCCGAGATCGGTGAGGGCGAGCGCACCCTGACCGTCGGCGGCAGCGGCCTTGACGATGTCGTCGAGACGCACGATGCCGTCGGCAATCGAGAATTCGGAGTGAACGCGGAGATGGACGAAGCGGGGATCTGACATGGGCGATATTGTAGCCGCGTCGCCGCGACGGCTGCCCAAAAAATCCCCGTGCCTGGCCGTTCGGCCGATGCACGCGGCGCCATATCCGAACGGCCAAGTGTCGGAGCGCGACCGGTTTGCGGGATAATACGGGTTTTCGAATCACCGTCCCGGCTTCGCACCCTTTTTTGCGGGGCCGCCGTGCGTGCGCCGCACGGCCGCGGCCGTTTTCCCGTCGGACCATCATGACCATCGTCAACCTCGCCGCCTACCACTTCGTGTCGCTCGACGCGATCGAGCAATGGCGCCCGCTCGTCACCGCCCGCTGCAACGAACTCGGCCTGCGCGGCACGATCCTGCTCGCGCCGGAAGGCATCAACCTGTTCATCGCCGGCCCGCGCGAAGCGACCGACGCGTTCGTCGACTACCTCCGCCACGATCCGCTGTTCGAAGGCAAATTCGCGACGCTGCAGTTCAAGGAAAGCCTGTCCGACTCGCAGCCGTTCCGCCGCATGCTCGTGCGCCTGAAGCGCGAGATCATCACGATGAAGAAGCCCGCGATCAAGCCCGAACTCGGCCGCGCGCCGTCGGTCGACGCGCGCACGCTGAAGGCGTGGCTCGACCGCGGCCACGACGACGACGGCCGCCCGGTCGTGATGCTCGACACCCGCAATGCGTTCGAGGTCGACGTCGGCACGTTCGACGACGCGCTCGACTACCGGATCGACAAGTTCAGCCAGTTCCCCGAAGTGATCGACGCGAACCGCGCCGATCTCGAAGGCAAGACGGTCGTGTCGTTCTGCACCGGCGGCATCCGCTGCGAGAAGGCCGCGATCCACATGAAGGAAATCGGCATCGACCACGTGTACCAGCTCGAAGGCGGGATCCTCAAATACTTCGAGGAAGTCGGCGGCGCGCACTACCACGGCGACTGCTTCGTGTTCGATTACCGCACCGCGCTGAACCCGCAGCTGCAGCCGACCGAGAACGTCACGTGCTTCGCTTGCCGCGCGGTCGTCACGCCGCAAGCGCAGCAATCGCCGGACTACGTGCCCGGCAAGTCGTGCCCGGCGTGCGCGCAGGCCGCAGCGGCCGCGTAAGCACGGGCCGCTGCGGCTCCCGATGAACGGCTACCGCGGCCGCTTCGCGCCGTCGCCGACCGGCCCCCTGCATTTCGGCTCGCTGGTCGGCGCGCTCGCGAGCTGGCTCGACGCGCGCGCACACGGCGGCGCATGGCTCGTGCGGATCGAGGACATCGACGGCCCGCGCACCGTGCCGGGCGCCGACGACGACATCCTCGCGACGCTCGCGCATTTCGGCATGACGCCCGACGAGCCGCCCGTATGGCAAAGCACGCGCGACGCGCGCTATGCGGCCGAGCTCGAGCGCCTGCGCGCCGCGGGCCTCGTCTACCCGTGCGGCTGCACGCGCAAGGAAATCGCCGATTCGCTGCGCGCCGCGCACGAGCGCCATACGACGCTCGCGTACCCGGGCACCTGCCGCACCGGGCTGCACGGCAAACCGGCGCGTGCGTGGCGCCTGCGCGTGCCCGACGGCGCGGACGCAATCATCCGGTTCGACGATCGCTGGCAGCACGAGCAACAGCAGAACCTCGCCACCGAAGTCGGCGATTTCGTGCTCAAGCGCGCCGACGGCCAATGGGCGTATCAGCTCGCAGTCGTGGTCGACGATGCCGACGCCCGCATCACCCACGTGGTGCGCGGCGCCGACCTGCTCGATTCGACCGCGCGCCAGATCTACCTGCAACGCTGTCTCGGCGTGCCGACGCCCGCATATCTGCACGTGCCGGTCGTCGTCGCTGCGAACGGCGAAAAGCTCAGCAAACAGACGGGCGCGCTCGCGCTGGAACGCGACGATCCGTTGCCGGCGCTGCGTGCCGCCGCCGCACACCTCGGCCTCGCCGGCGACGGCGAGTTGGCGGGCGACACGCTCGAGTCGTTCTACGCGGCCGCAACCGCTGCGTGGGCACGGCGTTTCGGGCCGCGAAGCGCGTGATGCAAAGCGTGTCGGCGGCTCGCTGCGCGTAGGTCGCAGTCAGCGGCGGCTTGGTCCCTTCGAGAACGGCCTGCGGCGGACGTCGCAAGCCGCTTGTGGCATCGCGCGCCGACCCGAACGCCTCGCACACGGTTGGCAACCGCGCCGCCGTACGCCGCACTGCGGAGGACCGTCGGGAATTGTTGGGAACCGTTGCGCATCGCTGCGCCGCGCCGCCGCAAACCCTTGGCCCAATGAAAAACGGGTGCATGCGCGTCGCATGCACCCGTTGCTGCCACGGCGCTCGCGCGCCGCGGCGACTGCCTGAACCGACCGCTTATGCGGAAGGCTTGCGCGGCATTCCGAACCCGCCGAGCAGCGCGGCGACCTGCCGCTTCGGCCCTTTCTTCTCGGGCTGCTGGACGGACGTCGTCTCCTCGGGTTGCTGCGCCGGCGTCGACGGTTCGTACGGCTTCAGGAAAAAATCGTCGACCGGCGCGTCGTGGCGGCGATGATGACCACCGCGCTCGGCGCTGCCTGAACGACGCGCCGACGCACCGCGATGCTCGTCGCGGTCGCGACGGCCGCCGCGCTCGCTACGTTCGCCGCGCTCATTGCGCTCACCGCGCTCGTCGTGACGATGGCGGGCCGGCTTGTCGAGTGCGAGCGTCTGCACTTCGAGCGGACGCTTGATCAGCTTCTCGATATCGGCGAGCTGCTTGCGCTCGTTCGGGCTGCACAGCGACAGCGCGTCGCCCGTCGCCCCGGCGCGGCCCGTGCGGCCGATCCGGTGCACGTAGTCTTCCGCGTTGAACGGCAGGTCGAAGTTGATCACGGCCGGCAGTTCGGCGATGTCGAGCCCGCGCGCGGCCACGTCGGTCGCGACCAGCGCCTCGATCTCGCCGCGCTTGAACGCGTCGAGCGCCTGCATCCGCTCGATCTGCGACTTGTCGCCGTGGATCGCCGAGGCCACCACGCCGTCGCGCTCGAGATTGCGCGCGAGCCGGCTCGCGCCGATCTTGCTGTTGCAGAACACGATCACCTGCTTGAGCCCGCGCCCGCGCAGCAACTGCACGACGGCCGCCTGCTTGTCGCCTTCGGCGACGTCGTAGACGATCTGCGTGACGTTCGCGTTGGTCGAGTTGCTGCGCGCGACTTCGATCGTCTGCGGGTTGCGCAGGTAGGTCGACGCGAGCTTCTTGATTTCCGGCGAGAACGTCGCGGAGAACAGCAGCGTCTGACGCTCCTTCGGCAGCAGGTTCAGGATGCGCTGCAGGTCGGGCAGGAAGCCCATGTCGAGCATCCGGTCGGCTTCGTCGAGCACGAGCATCTGGACCTGGCCGAGGTTCGCCGTCTTTTGCTGAACGTGATCGAGCAGGCGGCCCGGCGTCGCGATCAGGATCTCGACGCCGCGGCGCAGCTCGGCCATCTGCGGATTCATGTCGACGCCGCCGAACACGACCGCGCTGCGCAGCGCCGTGTGCTTCGCGTACGCATGCACGTTCGCGGCGACCTGGTCGGCGAGCTCGCGCGTCGGCGTGAGGATCAGCGCGCGCACCGGATGGCGCGCCGGCGACGCGCTCGTGCTGGCGTGCGGCAGCAGCCGCTGGATGATCGGCAGCGAGAAACTCGCGGTCTTGCCGGTGCCCGTTTGCGCGGCGCCCATGACGTCGCGGCCGGCGAGCACGACCGGAATGGCCTGCGCCTGGATCGGCGTCGGCGTCGTATAGCCCTGCTCGACGATGGCTTTCAGGATATCGGGCGCGAGGCCGAATTGATCGAAGGTTGCGTCGGCAGGCTTGGCGACAGAATCGGACATGGTGGCGTTTCGCTCAAAAGGCGCGGCGGGGACATCGTGCGTCAGGCCGGCCGGGCCTGCGCTCATCACATTTCGGAAGTAGACGGAGCCGCGGCGCGCCGCGCGACGCCGCTCTGGCGCCCGGGGCCGGTTCACATCGAACATCGGGCGCCACAGGTCGTGCGGACTCCGTTCGGCGCGAATGCCGGCGGAAAGGGACATATTGTAGCACTGAGCCGGAATCTGTCCGTGACAACGCTGCGAATGGGCTCCCGCGCCGGTTTGTCATGTACGCCGACAAGGCGTCGCGCGGGCAAAACATTCCGATCGGGCGATGGATGAGATTCGGGGCCGTATGGGGCTCGGGGGCTCGGGGGCTCGGGGGCTCGGGGGCTCGGGGGCTCGGGGCCTCGGTCGCCTCGGTCGCCTCGGTCGCTTCGGTCGCTTCGGTCGCTGCAGTCGGTCAGGGCGCTTCGGTCGCTCAGGGCGGCGGGGCGCTTGGGATCGCCGGGATCGCCCCAAGCCGCGCCGCCGCAACCAGTCCCCGTCGCCCGAAGCGCAGGCCCGCCGCAGTCACCTACCTTCGCGCACCGCGGCGCGCCAGGCCGATCAACCGCCCCCGCCGACCAGCAACCCCGCACCGTTCAACCCTTCTTCTTTTTCTTCTTGTCGACCTGCACGCAGTCGCCGAGCATCGGCGCGGCATTCGGGTCGGCGATCTCGTCGCGCAACGTCGCCTCCCTGCCCTTCGTCCACCAGGTATAGCGGCCGGCCTGATAGCGCACGCCCGACGCCGAGACGGTGTCGACGAACAGCATCTGCTGCCCGTTGACCGGCACGAGCGCGAAGCTCTGGCCGTTGCCGGCGCGCCAGTACGACACGCGCAGCGGCTGCTTCTCGTTCGCGCATTGGTACACGGTCGGCTGGCGCGCATCGGCGTCGATCTCCTCGACGGTCAGTTGCGCCGCATGCGCGGCCGAAGCAGCGGAAACGGCGGCGCCGGCCAGCGCCAGCGCGACGAAGGTTTGGCGAATCATGCTGGTCCTTGGATGAGACGGTGAGAACGCACGCACGCGGCGTGCGCGGGTCGGAGACGACGCGTCGACGCCCGACGCCCGGGCCATCATGGATCGATGACGTCGGCGCATGCGTCGGTCGGCGCGGCAGCCACATGACCGACCAGCGGGACGATCTTCAGCCCGGCCGATGCGATCCGGCACGGCGCGGCCGCGACGCCGCAGCCGGCCAGGCTCGCGAGCAGCGCGAGCGCGGCGCCGAGCGTCGCGATCCGACCGAGCCGTGACAATCTGGATGCCATCGCGCGCTCCCGGGCGGTCAGCGCGACGACACGGGCCGCACGGCCGCCGCCGCGCGCTTCGCGCGCTCGCGGGCTTCGTCGACGTTCGCCCCGGTCGCGAGCGCGACGCCCATGCGCCGCTTCACGAAGCTCTCGGGCTTGCCGAACAGGCGCAGGTCGGCGCCCGGCACGGCGAGCGCGTCGCGCACGCCTTCGAACGCGATGCCGCGCTCGTCGAGGCCGCCGTAGATCACCGCCGACGCAGCCGGCGAGCCGAGCGTCGGATCGACCGGCAGCCCGAGGATCGCGCGGGCGTGCAGCTCGAATTCCGACTGGCGTTGCGACGCGAGCGTGACGAGGCCCGTGTCGTGCGGCCGCGGGCTCACCTCGGAGAACCAGACGTCGTCGCCGCGCACGAACAGCTCGACGCCGAACAGCCCGCGCCCGCCGAGCGCCTCGGTCACCTTGTGCGCGATGTCGCGCGACTTCTGCAGCGCGGCCGCGCTCATCGGCTGCGGCTGCCACGATTCGACGTAGTCGCCCGCCACCTGCACGTGGCCGACCGGCTCGCAGAAGTAGGTGCGCGTCGCCAGCGTGGCCGGGTCGATCGCACGGACGGTCAGTTGCGTGATCTCGTAGTCGAATTCGATGAAGCCCTCGACGATCACGCGCCCGTGGTTCACGCGGCCGCCCGCCATCGCGTAGTCCCACGCGGCCTTCACGTCGGCCTCGCTGCGTACCACCGACTGCCCCTTGCCCGACGACGACATCACCGGCTTCACGACGCACGGCATCCCGATCTTCGCGACCGCTGCGCTGAAGGCGTCGAACGAATCGGCGAACGCGTACGGCGAGGTCGCGAGCCCGAGCTCCTCGGCGGCGAGCCGGCGGATGCCCTCGCGGTTCATCGTGAGCTGCGTCGCGCGCGCGGTGGGGATCACCTCGGCCAGGCCGGCCGCCTCGATGGCCGCGAGCGCGTCGGTCGCGATCGCCTCGATCTCGGGGACGATCAGATGCGGGCGCTCGGCCTCGACCAGCGCGCGCAGCGCGGCCGCGTCGGTCATGTCGATCACGTGGGCGCGATGCGCGACCTGATGGCCCGGCGCGTCCGGATAGCGGTCGACGGCGATGACTTCGACGCCGAGGCGCTGCAACGCGATGATGACTTCCTTGCCGAGTTCGCCCGCGCCGAGCAGCATGACGCGCGTGGCCGAAGGTGAAAGCGGCGTACCGAGCCGCTGACCGATCTGCATGTGATTTCCCGCTGGTTCTGTTGGAGGACGAAACGGCGTCGATGTTAACACGCGCACCGTCGGCGCTTCGGCCCGTTTCGTCGCCGCGTGGCCGGCCCGGGCGGGCGCGAACGTTTTCGCGCACGAAGTGTCGGCTCGCCTCGCGCGGGGCCGGTGCGTTACTCTTACGCCTTGATCAGAATCCGTAGAGGAACGAGGCTCATGTCCCACCTGTCCGCCGCCCGCGCACGCACCGGCCTGCTTCGCCCGTTGCGCGCGCCGCTCTGCGCGTTGACGCTTGCCACGCTTCTCGCCGCCTGTGCGATGCCGACCCACCCCGATTCCGCCGCCCCCGCGCCCGACCCGTACAATCCGGCCGCCGTCCAGCTGCTCGACGACACGAGTTGGGAACTCACGAGCTGGGTCGCCGCCGACGGCACGCCGCGCACGATTCCGCACGGCGACAACGGCGAGCCGATCAGGCTCGCGCTGTCGACCGAGTCGGGCGTGCGGCGCGCGAGCGGCTTTTCGGGCTGCAACCGCTATATGGGCACCTACGCGATCAAGAACGGGCTGCTCAGCTTCGGGCCGCTCGCCGGCACGCGCATGGCGTGTCCGAACGCGCTGGGCGGCCAGCTCGAGCATGCGTACCTCGATGCGCTCGCCCACGTGCAGAAGACCGGCGTGCAGATGCGCGAGCCGCAGCAATTGCAGATCGTGACCGAAGCCGGCGAGACGCTCACCTTCACGCGTCGGGGCGGCTGATGCGGCGCCCGAGCGCGGGCGGGCCATGCGCCGCCGCGTCGCGCGGCCTCGAATCCATGCGTCGCGCAGCCTGAACCGGCCTCGCCGTCTTCATGTTGCGCCGGCGCGCTGTCAGTCTCGTCAATCTCGTTCGTCGGCCGGTTAAACTCGGCGGATCGCGCACCGCGCCCCGCCCTTCTTCCTGTTTCATCAAAGCATGCACACGGTAGTCTTCGGCTGGTTCGGCATCTCTGCCGTCTGGTTCCTCCTTCTCTTCTGGCGTCTCGTTCAGGCGATGCTGCCCGGCGGCGGCGGCCTCGCCGGCCACGGCTCGATTCGCCTCTGGATCGGCTTCGCGGCGGTGTTCGTCGCGAGCTGCGCGCTAACGAGCCCGTTGTCCGGCCCGGACACCAACGCGCTCGGCCATGCGCTCTCCGCCGGCTTCGCCCACGTGCTCGGCCCGATCGGCACGCCGGTCGCGATGGTCGTGCTGTTGCTCGCCGGCTTGCCGTGGCTGACCGGCATTCGCTGGCGCCAGTTCGCCGCGTGGGTCGACGCGTCGTTCGGCGTGAAGCTCGCGCGCGACGTCGCGGACGACGACGTGCGCAGCGTCGCCGACCTGCCGCGCGGCGCGCTGCATCGCGACGACGACATCGTGCAGCCGACGACCGCCCATACGGTCAATTCGATGGCGCCGCGCCAGAACGGGCGGTATTCGCGCCCGACGTTGTGGAAGCCCGATCCGCAGGCCCGGCCGAAACCGCGCAACAAGGCCGCGACGCGCCCGCTGGCGGAACCGGTCGCGCCGTCGGGATGGCTGAAGCCGACGCCGGCCAAGCGCATGCCGGCGCCGCCCGTCCCGGCTACGCCGAGCGCGATGCCGCCGCCGACGACCGGCAGCACCGCCAGCCTCGCGCGCGCCGCCGCGAACGCGCAGGGGCCGCGCCCGAATCCGGCGCCGCTGCCGGCCGGGTTCCAGCCGGTTCGACCGCAACCGACCGCCGCGCGGCCGGCTGCCGCTGCAGCCGCGACGGCAGCCGTGGCGGCGTCGAAGCAGCCGAGCGCGCCGCGCGCCACGATCGCGCCGCGCCCGGTTGGTGCGACGCCGCCGCGCACGGCAGCGCGTCCGGCGACGGGAGCCGCCGCCGGCCCGGCTGCTGACCCGGCACGGCGCCGCCCCGCGCCGCCGACGCCCGCCCGCGCACCGCTTTACGCGTGGGTGCAGCAGCCCGCAGAACCGATCACGCCGGCGCCGAGCGTTCACGACACGCTGCGCTCGATCGAAGCCAGCACCGCGCAGTGGGCGGCGCTGGATGGGGTGCGGCCGGGGAATGCGGCGGGTACGGCAGCAGCGGCTGGCAGTTCGGGGAGCGAGGCGACAGTCGCGGCGGTTGGTGCGGTTGGTGTGGCAGGCGGCGTGGTTGCGTCCGAGTCGGCCTCCGTTGCCGCGTCGGGCGCCCTCGCTTCGGATGAGCATCCGGTCGCCCCGCACGACGTCGGACGGGCGGATGCGCTCGCAACCGCATCTGCGTCCACATCGGCTCCCGCTGCTTCCGCCGACAGCGAACCGATCGTGCTGGATGCGTTCATGCCATTAGGCTCGGGCGCGCACGCTCCCATCGTGGACATCAGCTCCTGGCTCGTCGATCAGCCAGCGCAGGACGCGCCGAAAGCGCCCGGCGTCGAAACGCACGCGCACGCAGACCGTCCGGGCAGCGAACGCGAACATGCCGTCAACGGCGCTGCCGCGCCGGAATCCCATGCACCGATCGACGTTGCGCCCTGGGAAGACGTCGTCGACACGCCCAGTTCCGCATTGGATACGTCGCAGTCGCAACCGATTTCGGCACGCCAGGTGCAGGAAGGGATGGCGACTCGCGATGTCGACGGAGCGGGTTCGATCGCCGGTACGCCGTCGGCGAATGCGTCGGGTCGTGACGTCGACCGCGCGGGCGCTGGCAGCAGCGACGGGGCCGTCGCGCAACCAGCGGTTAGCGCCGATATCGCCCGATTCGTCGACGCGAACGACGGTATGGCAGGGACGCCCGAACCCGCGAAACAAATTGCGCACGGAGCGCTGAACGCATCTATGCCGGCTTCGCCGACTGCGGACGCGTCGGCGTCGCCTGCAGCGGCAGCGTCGTTGCAAGCGCCCGTCGCGCCGGGTCTGTCCGCATCTTTTGCAACGCCCGCGGCAATGGCCGCGTCGGCATCGCATGCAGCGGCAGCTCCGTCGCAAGCGCCCGGCGCGCCGAGTCTGTCCGCATCGTTTGCAACGCCCACGGCATCAGCCGCGTCGGCGTCGCCTGCAGCGGCAGCGTCGTCGCAAGCGCCCGTCGCGCCGAGTCTGCCCGCATCGTTTGCAACGCCCGCGGCACCTGCGGCGTCGGCGTCGCCTGCAGCGGCAGCGTCGTCGCAAGCGCCCATCGCGCCGAGCCCGTCAGCGTCGCTGGAATCGGCCGCGGCGATGGCCGCATCGGCATCGCCTGCATCGGCAGTGTCCTCGGAAGCGCCCATCGCGCCGAGTCTGCCTGCATCGTTTGCAACGCCCGCGTCGCCGATACCGTCCGCAGCATCCCCGGCACGCGCCAGCATGCCCGGAAGCCCGTACGAACCCGGCAGCCACACGCCCAACACCGCATCGACCGTCTCGACTGCCCCGCCCGCCACGGCAACGACTAGCGACACCGCCGCTTCCGCGGCGCGCGCGTTCGCATCGCCGATCGCACCGGCGACGCCTGCCCGCGCACCTTCGACCGATGCGTCGGCGCAGTCCGCGATGCGCGCCGCCGAGCCGATGTCGGCCGTTGCGACCGCATCGCTCCCCGCCGCCCTCGGCTCGACGGTCTTGCATCCGACGGCAAACGTTCCCGTGACGCAGACGGCCGCATCGTTCTCGATGTCGACGGAGCGCGCAGCCACCGGCGCGTCGCCTGCATCGGCCACGGAGTCGGCATCCCACGCGAGCCGCACGCCAGACGCGCCGGCGGTCGATACACCGGCCGAGTCCGCCACGCAGACACATGCAACGCAAGCGCCAACCGCCGGCATCGCGCCGGCGCCGTCTGCGGGCGCACTTGCTGCCGTCGGTACGGCCACGCCCACGTTCGGGTCGACCGCTGCATTTGGCGGCACGTCGACGGCGAGCGGTACGCCCGCGTCAATGACATCTATGACGCCGACCGCAGCGATTGCGCCATTCGCGGCACCGCCGTCCTCGACTCAGGCAGCAGCGCCCACGTCATCCTTCACCGTTTCCCACGCGCCGCTCGACGCTGCGGCTCCGGATCGCGCAATCGCGTCCACGCCCGCGCAGCAGGCCCAGTCGTACACCGGCACGCCGGCGCCCGCTACTTCGTCGCCGACCAACCCGATGCCCGCAGCAACGATCGCGACGTCGACGGCCGCGCCCGTCGGCGCCGCACTGCCGACGCTCACCGCTGCATCGCTCCCCGGCGCCATGCTGGCCGGCACCTCGCCCGCGGCGGCGGCCGCCGAGCCTGCCGCTGCTACGGCAATCGCAGCAGTGCCCACACCGGCCACCGTCACCTTCGCCCAAGCCGTAGCACCGACCGACGCCCCCGCATCGTCCGCCGCAAACGCCGCCCCCGCGGAACCGGCCACGCCACCCGACGCCGAAGCGGAAGCCGCGACCACCCCAACCCGCCCGCCGCGTCCGAACGCGTTCGAATTCCACGCGCCCGCGTCCTTCAACGTCGAGCTGCCGACGCTCGACCTGCTCGAGCCGGCATCGGACGACATCGAGCCCATCTCGGAAGAACACCTCGCGCAGACCGGCCAGGTGATCGAGCAGCGCCTGCAGGAGTTCAAGGTGCCGGTGACGGTCGTCGGCGCGTCGGCGGGCCCGGTGATCACGCGCTTCGAAATCGAACCCGCGCTCGGCGTGCGCGGCAGCCAGATCGTCGGCCTGATGAAGGACCTGTCGCGCGGGCTCGGCCTCACGTCGATCCGCGTCGTCGAGACGATTCCCGGCAAGACCTGCATGGGCCTCGAGCTGCCGAACGCGAAGCGCCAGATGATCCGCCTGTCGGAGATTCTCGAATCGCGTCAGTACCAGCATTCGACGTCGCAGCTGACGATCGCGATGGGCAAGGACATCACCGGCCATCCGGTCGTCACCGATCTGGCTAAGGCGCCGCACATGCTGGTCGCCGGCACGACCGGCTCGGGCAAGTCGGTCGCGATCAACGCGATGATCCTGTCGCTGCTGTACAAGGCGACGCCGGAGGAAGTGCGGCTCATCATGATCGATCCGAAGATGCTCGAGCTGTCGGTCTATGAGGGCATCCCGCACCTGCTCGCGCCCGTCGTCACCGACATGAAGCTCGCGGCGAACGCGCTGAACTGGTGCGTCGGCGAAATGGAGAAGCGCTACCGGCTGATGTCGGCCGTCGGCGTGCGCAACCTCGCGGGCTTCAACCAGAAGATCCGCGACGCCGAGGCAAAGGAAAAGAAGATCGGCAACCCGTTCTCGCTGACGCCCGACGATCCGGAACCGCTGTCGACGCTGCCGCTGATCGTCGTCGTGATCGACGAGCTGGCCGACCTGATGATGGTCGCCGGCAAGAAGATCGAGGAGCTGATCGCCCGGCTCGCGCAGAAGGCGCGCGCGGCCGGCATCCATCTGATCCTCGCGACCCAGCGCCCGTCCGTCGACGTGATCACCGGCCTCATCAAGGCGAACATTCCGACGCGCGTCGCGTTTCAGGTGTCGTCGAAGATCGACTCGCGCACGATCCTCGACCAGATGGGCGCCGAATCGCTGCTCGGCCAGGGCGACATGCTGTTCCTGCCGCCGGGCACCGGCTACCCGCAGCGCGTGCACGGCGCGTTCGTCGCCGACGAGGAAGTGCACCGCATCGTCGAATACCTGAAGCAGTTCGGCGAGCCGCAGTACGAGGAAGGTATCCTCGACGGTCCCGCGGCCGACGGCGCGACGCAGGACCTGTTCGGCGATGCGCCCGACGCGGAAGCCGATCCGCTCTACGACGAAGCCGTCGCGTTCGTCGTGCGCACGCGGCGCGCGTCGATCTCGTCGGTGCAGCGCCAGCTACGCATCGGCTACAACCGCGCCGCGCGTCTCGTCGAACAGATGGAAGCAGCCGGCCTCGTGTCGCCGATGGGGATCAACGGCAGCCGCGAGGTGCTCGTGCCGGCCGCCGCCGACTGAGCGAGACGGGGCGAAGAACGGGGCGAAGCCGAGCGCACCGGCGGGCCGCGGCCCGCACCGCGACGCCAGTCCACAAACGCAAAGGGCGCTGCCGACCTGATCGGCAGCGCCCTTTTTACATCGCCTGCGCGTTATTGCTCGACCGGCACCAGCTTGAAGTCGACCGGGCTGCCGACCGCGACCTTCTGCGGATTCGGCCCGAGCTGCCCGCTCTCGACATCGCGGCTGAACACGTAGAACGTGTCGCTGTCCTGGTTGCCGACGATCAGCCACTTGCCGCTCGGATCGATCAGGAATTCGCGCGGCGTCTTGCCGAGGCTCGACTGGCGGCCGACCGTCTTGAGCCGGCCGTCGGCCTGGTTCACCGCGTAGATCACGACGTCGTTGGCGTCGCCGCGATTGCTCGCGTAGACGAAGCGGCCGTCCGGCGACACGTGGATCGCGCCGCCGCCCACCTTGCCCTTGAAGCCCGGCGCGCTCATCGGCAGCGTCTGGACCGGCGTGAGCTTGCCGTCGTGATAGCCGAACACCTCGACCGACGCGTTCAGCTCGCTCGTCACGTACGCGAACCGGCCGTCCGCGCCGAACACCATGTGGCGCGGCCCCGAGCCCGGCTTCACCGGCGTGTAGCGCGTGTCGGTCGGACTGATCAGCCCGCGGCTGCCGTCGACCGTGTAGCGGTAGCCGTAGATCTTGTCGGCGCCGAGGTCCTGCACGAACAGATAACGCCCATCGGGCGAGAACACCGTCGAATGCACGTGCGCGCCGTCCTGCCGCCCCTTCACGGGGCCGGTGCCTTCGTGGTGCACGGTCAACACGGCCGTGCCGACCGCGCCGCCGTCGCGCACCGGGAATACGGCGAAGCTGCCGCCCGGATCGGCCGCGACCGAGTAGTTGGCAGTCACGACGTACTTGCCGTCCGGCGAGAGCGCCAGATAGCACGGGTCGTTCCCTTCCGACGACACGCGATCGATGAAGGTGAGCGTGCCGGTCTTCGGATCGAAGCCGAACGCGCTGATGCCGCCGCGCTGCGTGGCCGGCCCGTTGTCACCGGGCAGCTCGTTGACCGCATACACGGTGCGGCCGTCGCGGCTCGGCAACAGATACGACGGATTCACCGTCTTGGCCGACGACACGGGCGCGACGCTGCCCGTCTTCGTATCGAAGCGGTACACGTAGATGCCTTCGCTGCCGTGACCCGTATAGGTGCCGACGAGCAGGTTGTAGACGCCGTCGGCGGCGGCCGGCGCCTGCTGCGCGAACGCGTGGGTCGCCGACAGCGACAGCACGAGTGCGAAACCTTTCATCCAGTGAGCGAGCCTAAGCGGGGACCCTCGTGTCGCAGCGCGTGCGTCATGCTCGCGTAAACGGTTGGGCATTCAATCCTCCTTGCATCGAGTCGCTTCAAGTGTTGAGATAGGACGAAACGCCTGCCGTTCACGCGCTCCGCCGCCCGGCCGAGTATACGGGGCGCGGCGCCCGAACGCGAAGCGCGAGCGCCGCTGCCTGCATTGTGAACTCGAATATCCAAGGACCGCTTGCCCATGCCCGCCCTGATCGAAGACTACGCCCTCGTCGGCGACGGCCACACCGCTGCCCTGATTTCACGAGACGGCTCCGTCGACTGGCTGTGCTGGCCCCGCTTCGATTCGGGCGCCTGCTTCGCGGCGCTGGTCGGCACGCCCGAGCATGGCCGCTGGCTGCTCGCGCCGGCCGCCGACGCCGCGATCACGCACACGACACGCCGCTATCGCGGCGACACGCTGATCCTCGAAACCGACTACGAAAGCGCGGACGGCGCCGTCACCGTGGTCGACTTCATGCCGCCCGGCAACGGCTGGTCGGAGCTGGTACGGATCGTCGTCGGCCGGCACGGCACGATGAAGATGCGCATGGAGCTCGTGTTGCGCTTCGACTACGGCTTCTCGATTCCGTGGGTCACGCAGCTGTCCCGCGAGAACGGCATGAAAGCAATCGCCGGTCCCGATACGGTCGTGCTGCGCACGCCCGTGCCGCTCACCGGCCGCAATCTGCATACGCTCGCGGAATTCACGGTCAGCGCCGACGAGCGCATCCCGTTCTCGCTCGGCTATGCGGCGTCGCATCTGCGGCTGCCGCCCGCACGCGACCCGCTGTCGATGCTCGCCCGCACCGAGAATTACTGGCTCGAATGGTCGGGCCGCTGCCAGGTGCAGGGCCGCTATGCGGCCGCCGTGCGCCGCTCGCTGCTCACGCTGAAGGCGCTCGCCTACGAGCCGACCGGCGGCATCGTCGCCGCGCCGACCACGTCGCTGCCCGAGAAGATCGGCGGCAACCGCAACTGGGACTACCGCTATTGCTGGCTGCGCGACGCGACGATCACGCTGCTCGCGCTGATGCGCGGCGGCTACTACGACGAGGCGCGTGCGTGGCGCTCCTGGCTCGGCCGCGTGATGGCCGGCTCGCCCGAACAGATCCAGATCATGTACGGGATCGCCGGCGAGCGCCGGCTCCCCGAAATGGAGCTCGACTGGCTGCCCGGCTATCAGAATTCGAAGCCGGTGCGGGTCGGCAACGGTGCCGCGAACCAGCTGCAGCTCGACGTATTCGGCGAGGTGATGGCCGCGCTGCATCTGGCGCGCGTGGGCGGCCTGCAGGCCGACGACACCGTCTGGTCCGTGCAGTGCGCGCTGCTCGACCACCTCGAGAAAATCTGGCAGGAGCCCGACGAAGGCATCTGGGAAACGCGCGGCGGCCGCCGCCATTTCACATTCTCGAAGGTGATGGCGTGGGTCGCGTTCGATCGCGCGATCAAGTCGGCCGAAATGTTCCGTCTGCCCGGCTCGCTCGACCGCTGGCGCGCACTGCGCGACAGCATCCACGCGGACGTCTGCGACAACGCGTGGCATGAAGGCAAACAGGCGTTTGCGCAGAGCTATGGCAGCGACGAGCTCGACGCGAGCGTGCTGCTGATGCCGCTCATGGGCTTCCTGCCGCCGGAAGATCCGCGCATCGTCGGCACGGTCGAGGCGATCGAACGGGAATTGCTGCACGACGGGCTCGTGATGCGCTACCGCACGACCGAATACGACGACGGGCTGCCGCCCGGCGAAGGCACGTTTCTGGCATGCAGTTTCTGGCTGGTCGACAACTACGCGCTGCTCGGCCGGATCGACGATGCGCACCGGCTGTTCAGCCGGCTGCTGGCGCTGTCGAACGACCTCGGCCTGCTCGCCGAGGAATACGACCCCGTCGACGGCCGGCTGGTCGGCAACTTCCCGCAGGCGTTCTCGCACGTGGCGCTGGTGCACACCGCGATGAACCTGATGCACCACGAAGATGCGATGGCGCGCGCGGCCGGCCAGCCCGCGCCGGCCGTGGCGACCGGGCGCTGAAGGGGATGCTGGCGGGCGCCTACGGGCCGGGCGGCGGCTTGTTCAGAGATCGTCAATTCACAAAAATTTGATGAAAAATCAGGGAAATGTTGCATTGCGGCACGAAGGGTTGTCCGATATGATCGATTCGATTGTCCGGCCGCAGCGCAACATGGCCGGGCGCTGATCCACACGGCACGCCGCGACGCTCACGCCGCCCCTGCGCACCGTCCCCCACGCGGGAGTAGTCTGCATGCTTTATCAACTGCACGAATTCCAGCGGGCCATGCTGAGCCCGCTCACGGCCTGGGCCCAGGCCGCATCGAAATCCTTTGCGAACCCGTCGAGCCCGTTCTCGCTGATGCCCGGCGCGCCGCGGATGGCGGCCGCGTACGAGTTGCTGTACCGGCTCGGCAAGGATTACGAGAAGCCCGAATTCAACATTCACCAGATCGTCAAGGACGGCCACAACATCCCGATCGTCGAGCAGACGATCATCGAGAAGCCGTTCTGCAGGCTGCTGCGCTTCAAGCGCTATGCGGACGACGCCGACGCCGTCACGCAGCTGAAGGACGAACCGGTCGTGCTGGTCTGCGCGCCGCTGTCGGGCCACCACTCCACACTGCTGCGCGACACCGTGCGCACGCTGCTGCAGGATCACAAGGTGTACATCACCGACTGGATCGACGCGCGGATGGTGCCGGTCGAAGTCGGCCCGTTCCATCTGCACGATTACATCGCGTACATCCAGGAGTTCATCCGCCACATCGGCGCGCGCAACGTGCACGTGATCTCCGTGTGCCAGCCGACGGTGCCGGTGCTCGCGGCGATCTCGCTGATGGCGAGCCGCGGCGAGGACACGCCGCTCACGATGACGATGATGGGCGGCCCGATCGACGCGCGCCGCAGCCCGACGTCGGTGAACTCGCTGGCGACGCAGCATTCGACCGCATGGTTCGAGAACAACGTGATCCACACGGTGCCCGCGAACTATCCGGGCGAAGGCCGCCACGTGTATCCGGGCTTCCTGCAGCATACGGGCTTCGTCGCGATGAACCCGGAACGTCACGCGCAATCGCACTGGGACTTCTATCAGAGCCTGCTGCGCGGCGACGAGGACGACGCCGAAGCGCACCGCCAGTTCTACGACGAGTACAACGCGGTGCTCGACATGGCTGCCGAGTATTACCTCGAGACGATCCGCGTCGTGTTCCAGGAATTCCGGCTCGCCGAAGGCACGTGGGACGTCGAAGGCGAGCGCGTGCGCCCGCAGGACATCAAGCACACGGCGCTGATGACGATCGAGGGCGAGCTCGACGACATCTCGGGCAGCGGCCAGACCCACGTCGCGCACGAGCTGTGCATGGGCATTCCGCAGGACGACCGCCGCAGCCTGACCGCCGAGAAATGCGGCCATTACGGGATCTTCTCGGGCCGCCGCTGGCGCACGATCATCTATCCGCAGTTGCGCGACTTCATTCGCGAGCACGCTCCCGAGCCGAAACACGGCGCGACGAAGACGCCCGGCAACGCGCCGGTAGAATCGACCGCAGCAACCGGAACGACCGCGGCGCCGCTCGCCGCCGTGTCGGCCGACAAGCCCCAGCCCGAAACGGCGACGCGCACGACGGCCGCCGTCGCGAAACGCTCGCGCCCGAAGACACCGGCTGCGACCGTCGCCCCGGCCAAGACGGCAGCCGCGAAGGCCGCACCGGGCGCGAAGCGGGCGGCCGGCACGCGCGCCAAGTCGGTTCGCGCGCGCAAGGCCGCCTGACGCGCGACGCGCGCCGACGCAAAAACGCCGCCGATGCTTCATGCACGGCGGCGTTTTTCTTTACACGGGTCGAGCGCAGCGACGCGGCCCGCGAGCACCGCATCAGCGGCGCAGCAAATAGGCGAGCAGCACTTCGGTGTTCATCCTGACCATCTCGGCGCGCTCGTCGGTGTCGCTGAAATCGCGGCCGAGCGTCGCCGCGAGCGTGAAGCGGTTCGACACGATGTAGTAGCCGAGCCCCGACAGCGTCACGTAAAAGCGCAGCGGATCGACGTCGTTGCGGAACAGCCCGGCCTTCTGGCCGCGCGTCAGCACGTTGCCGAGCGTCGCGACGATCGGCGACATCATCTCGCGGATGCGCGTCGACTTGTGCAGGTAGCGCGCTTCGTGCAGGTTTTCGTTGTTGATGAGGCGCAGCAGTTCCGGATGGTCGCGGTAGTAATCCCACACGAAATGCGCGAGCCGCGTGACGGCTTCCACCGGTGCGACGCCATCGAGATCGAGCACGCGCTCGGCGTCCGTGAGCGCGGAGAACGCGTGTTCGAGCACAGCGGTGAACAGCTGCTCCTTGCTGCCGAAGTAGTAATAGAGCATGCGCTCGTTGGTCTCGGCGCGACGCGCGATCTGGTCGACGCGCGCGCCGAACAGCCCTCCAGTCGCGAACTCTTCGGCCGCCGCCATCAGGATGCGACGGCGTGTACCTTCAGGATCTCTTTTGATTTTTGGCTGATTCATGGTGGCGTTTTGCTATGTGAGCCGCGTGATCCGGACCGGCACCCCCACCGCCTCGGTGCCGGCGCAACCTGGAACGGTCGCACCGCGGGCGGCCGCCCTCCTGCTGAGCCCCTGCAAAAAAGCGGTTCGATTATGCGCACAGAGCGCGTCCAGCGCAATGCGGGAAATCGGCGATAATCAAGGTTTGGCAAACCTTTCCGGCCGCGCCGCACGCGGCCGAAAGCCATTCGGCGCTGCCGCGCCCGTTGTCACCGTGACCGATTCCAAGACCCTCGCGGATCGCCTCGAAGATCTGCTCCCCCAGACGCAATGCACGAAGTGCGGCTATGACGGCTGCCGCCCATACGCGGAAGCGATCGCCGCCGGCAACGCGAACTACAACCAGTGCCCGCCGGGCGGCGCCGAAGGCATCGCGCGCCTGGCGAGCCTGCTCGGCAAGCCGGTGATTCCATTGAATCCGGTGAACGGCGCCGAGCATCCGCGCGCCATCGCATTCATCGACGAAAGCCTGTGCATCGGCTGCACGCTGTGCCTGCAGGCGTGCCCGGTCGACGCGATCATCGGCGCGCCGAAGCAGATGCACACGATCATCGAGCCGCTCTGCACCGGCTGCGACCTGTGCGTGGCGCCCTGCCCGGTCGACTGCATCGCGATGGTACCCGTGACCGGTGATCGCACGGGCTGGGACGCATGGTCGCAGGAGCAGGCTGATGCCGCGCGCGCGCGGCATGATCGCCGGCTCGCCCGCCAGCGCCGCGAACGCGAAGCCGCCGAAGCGCGTGCGGCGGCCCGGCGCGCGGCGAGCGCCGGCGCAGCGAAGGCGGCGCCCGCCGAAGCAGCGCCGGGCGCAGCGTCCGACGACGCCGACGCGAAGAAACGCGCGATCATCGCCGCCGCCCTCGAACGCGCACGCCAGAAGAAGGAAGCGCTGGCCGAGCAAGGCGCGGCGCCGAAGAACACCGAACACGTCAGCGCGGCCGTGCAGGCGCAGATCGATGCGGCGGAAGCCCGCCGCAAGCGGCTCGCCGAGCAGCACGCGCAGCGCGACGGCGAAGCGGCGGCGCCCGACGCACAACACGACGACCGGAACGGCGCGTCCGCGCCGCCCGACAAGAACCGTCCATGAACGCCACGAAACGACGCGCGATCTACGAAACGCTGCAAAGCCTGAATCCGCATCCGACCACCGAGCTCGAATACACGACGCCGTTCGAGCTGCTGATCGCCGTGATGCTGTCCGCGCAGGCGACCGACGTGTCGGTCAACAAGGCGATGCGCAAGATGTTCCCGGTCGCGAACACCCCGCGACAAATCGTCGCGCTTGGCGAGGAAGGCGTGGCCGACTACATCAAGACGATCGGCCTGTACCGCACCAAGGCGAAGAACGTGGTCGCCACCTGCCATATCCTGCTCGAGCGCTACGGCGGCGAAGTGCCGGCCGATCGCGAGGCGCTCGAGAGCCTGCCGGGCGTCGGCCGCAAAACCGCCAACGTCGTGCTGAACACCGCGTTCGGCCAGCCGACGATCGCGGTCGACACGCACATCTTCCGCGTCGCGAATCGCACGGGCCTAGCGCCCGGCAAGGACGTGCGGGCCGTCGAAGCCGCGCTCGAGAAATTCACGCCGAAGGAATTCCTGCACGACGCGCATCACTGGCTGATCCTGCACGGACGCTATGTGTGCAAGGCGCGCCGGCCCGAATGCTGGCACTGCGCGATCGAGCCGCTGTGCGAGTTCCGGCCGAAGACGCCACCGCCTAGCGAGTGAACGTCGGCGGCCGGCAGATCGTACCGGCCGGCTGTGCATCACGGCATTGAACGCGGTGCGGCACGCGTGTCGCGAGGGGCGCTGTCGTGCCGAGTCGTTCTGGGCCGTGCCGTGTTGCGCCGTGCCGTATCGCGACATCTCGCGCCATGCCATACCACGCCGCCCCCACCCGCACCACCGCCGCCCTTCCGCCCCCCGCTACGCGTTGGACGTCGCCGTCGTATCGTCGACCGCCGCGCCGCCCGCACGCACGAGCGCCAGCACGGCCGCGAGAATCGCGATGCCGCCCGCCCACTGCAGCGGCGACAACGCCTCGCCGAACAGCAGCGCCGCGAGCGCGACCGTCACGACCGGCTCGAGCGTCGACAGCATCGACGTGCGCGCGGCGCCGAGCCGCTCGAGGCCGGCGAAGAACGCCAGCATCGCGGCGACCGTCGAGACCAGCGCGATCGCCAGCATCGACGCCCAGCCGCCGGCCGTCGCTGGCCAGCGCGGCGGCGCGCCGAACGCCGCTGTCCGCACGACAGCGATTGCGACGAGCGTCGCGGTGGCCGACAGGCAGATGATCGCGGTGGTCGCGAGCGGATCGACGCCGCGCGTCGCCTTCGTGCCGCCGACGATGTACAGCGAATAGATCACCGCGGCCGCCAGCGCGAGCGCGATGCCGAGCGGTTCGCCGTGCCCGCCGCCGACCATCAGCGCCGAGCCGGCCACGCACAGCACGAGCGCGACGGCCTTCGCACGCGTCAGGCGCTCGCCGAGCCACCATGCTGCGAGCAGCGTGACGAAGGCCGGGTACAGATAGAGCAGCAACGCGACGAGGCTCGCCTGCGCATGCTGAAGCGCGCTGAAATAGCAGAACGACTGCCCGACGTAGCCGAGCGCGCCCATCGCGACGAGCGGCGCGAGCCTGCGCCCGCGCGGCCACGCGACGCGCCGCCGCCGCGCGATCGCCGCGAGGATCGCGCCGCCGATGGCGAAGCGCACGATCAGCAGACCGAGCACGTCGACGCCGGCCGCATACGCATAGCGGCCGAAGATCGCCATCGCGCCGAACGCGGCGGCGGACAGCGCGACATAGAACGCGCCTCGCAGCGCGGCGGACGATGAACGGGCGGTGGCGGACATGATGGAGCGCAACGAGCGCGACGACGGCGATCGACGGAGTCTAGCGGTCCGGCGTCCGCAAGCCTAGCCCCCGCTCATCCGTTGCGAGGCGCGCGGCCAACGCGGCCTGCGCACCCAATCGCGGCCGCCCGCCGCATCCCGCAACGCGCGTTCCGCTCGCGCCCAACCGCCCGCCAGCACCGCTCGCCGACCCGGCGTACAATGCGCGACGCGGCATCAGGCCGTCCGAATCACGACGTCTCCCCGATCATGTTCAATCCGAGTCGCGACGAAGTCCGTCGCTTTTTCACCGAAACCTGGCGCAAGCAGCGCGCAGGCGAAATCCTGACGCCGCTGGAAGCGATGGCCGCCGACTGGATCGTCGAACACCCCGAATACCACGACGAGCTCGCGGACGCCGACGGCGCCGCCGCGCGCAACTACACGCCCGAGGAAGGTCGCACGAACCCGTTCCTGCACCTGTCGATGCACCTCGCGATCAGCGAGCAGCTATCGATCGACCAGCCGCCCGGCATCCGCGCCGCGCACGACAAGCTGGCCGCGAAGCTCGACTCGACGCACGAAGCGCAGCACACGATCATGGAATGTCTCGGTGAGACGATCTGGGAAGCGCAGCGCACCGGCACGCCGCCGGACACCGACGCCTATCTGCAACGCATCCTGCGCCGCGCGTCGCGCGACTGACCGCGGGCCGCAGCGCGATCGCCGGCCGCCGCGCGGACAAAAAAATACCCCGCCGCCGCGGGGTATTTCGCTGCACGGGCCGCTCGGCCCGGCACACTTACTTCTTGAAGACGAGATCGGTTTCTTTCAGCGACTCGATGTAGGCGGCGATGTCCTTCATGTCGCTCACCGACAGGTTCTGCACCTGCGCCTGCATGATCGCGTTGTTGCGGCCGAGCAGCGGGTTCGTCAGCCCCATCTGGTACTGGCGCATCGCCCACACGAGGTAGTCGGCGTGCTGGCCCGCGAGGCGCGGATATTCGGCGTTGATCGGCTTGTTCAGTTGCGCGCCGTGGCAGGCCGCGCAGTTGTGCGACTCGACCAGTTCCTTGCCCTTCGTCGTGTCCGCCGCATGCGCGGTACCGATCGCGAGGCCGGCCGCCAGTGCCACCGCCGCCGTCTTGAATGCGTTGTTCATGAATGCTCCTGTCCCGCCGGTCTGATCGGCGGCGCGCGCTTTACTTGTAGGGATTGTCCTTCGTGTCGGCCTTCTGGGCGGCATAGTAGGCCGCCAGATCCGCGATGTCCTGATCCGTCAGCGAACCGGCGATCGCATTCATCGACGGGAAGTGACGATCCTTCTTGCGGTAGGCCTTCAGCGCGTTCTCGAGATATTGCTGGTTCTGGCCGCCGAGGACGGGCACCCGGTAGACCTCCGGGTACGCCGCGCGGTAATCCTGGATGCCGTGGCAACCGATGCACATGGCGGCCTTGCTCGCCCCGTCCTTCGGGTTGCCGACCACACCGGCCGCCTGCGCGCTGCCCGCGAGCGCCACGAGCGCCGCGACAACGACGTGTTTGCCGACGAATTTGTTCATAGCTCTTGTAACCTAGCTTGAGGGGAAACTGGCGCCGAAGCGGCAACGGCCCGCGCCGTTTTGCTTATCGGTCGCCACGCAGGCCAAAAAAAACGGCCAGATTGTACCGCGTCGGCGGGGAATGCGTCCACACGGCGCCCGCGCCCGGCCCGCCGCAGCCCCGGCAACGATACGCGGGAGCGCGCCAACCGGACAGCCCTTCTGACTTATACTGGGTTTTTTTGAGACCAGAAAAGAGCGCCGCCATGCGTTTCGAAGGATCCTCGCACTACGTCGCCACCGACGACCTGAAGCTCGCGGTCAACGCCGCACTGACGCTGCAGCGCCCGCTGCTGATCAAGGGCGAACCCGGCACCGGCAAGACGATGCTCGCCGAGGAAGTGGCCGCCGCGCTCGACATGCCGCTGCTGCAGTGGCACATCAAGTCGACCACCAAAGCGCAGCAGGGCCTGTACGAATACGACGCCGTCTCGCGCCTGCGCGACTCGCAGCTCGGCGACGAACGCGTGAAGGACATCGCGAACTACATCGTGAAAGGCGTGCTGTGGCAGGCGTTCGACGCCGAGCGCCCGAGCGTGCTGCTGATCGACGAGATCGACAAGGCCGACATCGAATTCCCGAACGACCTGCTGCGCGAGCTCGACCGCATGGAGTTCCACGTGTACGAGACGCGCGAGACGGTGCGCGCGAAGCATCGCCCGCTCGTGATCATCACGTCGAACAACGAGAAGGAATTGCCCGACGCGTTCCTGCGCCGCTGCTTCTTCCACTACATCCAGTTTCCCGATGCGTCGACGATGCAGAAGATCGTCGCGGTCCACTTCCCGAACATCCGCGAGGAGCTGCTGCAGGCCGCGCTGCAGAGTTTCTTCGAATTGCGCAGCGTGTCGGGCCTCAAGAAGAAGCCGTCGACGTCCGAGCTGCTCGACTGGCTGAAGCTGCTGCTCGCCGAGAACATCCCCGCCGACGCGCTGCGCGGCGCCGACGCGAAGCAGATCGTCCCGCCGCTCGCCGGCGCGCTGCTGAAGAACGAGCAGGATCTGAGCCTGCTCGAGCGGCTCGTCTACATGAACCGGCACAACCGGTAACCCACGCGCGAAGGCCCGGCCATGCTGCTCAATTTCTTCTACGCGCTGCGCGCAGCCAAGCTGCCCGTCTCGGTGAAGGAATACCTGACGCTGCTCGAAGCGCTGAAGGCCGGCCTGATCTCGCCGTCGATCGACGCGTTCTACTTCCTCGCGCGGATGACGCTCGTGAAGGACGAGCAGTACTTCGACAAGTTCGACCAGGCGTTCGGCGCGTATTTCCACGGCGTGTCCGCGCTGCCGTCCGACGCGTTCGACATCCCGCTCGACTGGCTCGAGAAGCGCCTCGAGCGCGAGCTGTCGCCGGACGAGAAGGCGCAGATCGAAGCGATGGGCGGGCTCGACAAGCTGATGGCGCGCCTGAAGGCGCTGCTCGACGAGCAGAAGGAGCGCCACGAAGGCGGCAACAAGTGGATCGGCACCGGCGGCACCTCGCCGTTCGGCCACGGCGGCTACAACCCCGAAGGGATCCGCATCGGCGGCCCGTCGAACGGCAACCGCACCGCGGTCAAGGTGTGGGAGGCGCGCGCGTATCGCGACTACGACGACTCGGTGGAGATCGGCACGCGCAACATCAAGGTCGCGCTGCGCCGCCTGCGCCGCTTCGCGCGCGAAGGCGCGGCCGAGGAGCTCGACCTGCCCGGCACGATCCGCAGCACGGCCGCGAACGCCGGCTGGCTCGATCTGCGGATGGTGCCCGAGCGCCACAACAACGTGAAGGTGCTGATGCTGCTCGACGTCGGCGGCTCGATGGACGACCACATCAAGCGCACCGAAGAACTGTTCTCGGCTGCGAAGGCCGAGTTCAAGCACCTCGAGTTCTACTATTTCCACAACTGCGTGTACGACCACCTGTGGAAGAACAATCGCCGGCGCCAGTCGGAGCGCACCGCGACGTGGGACGTGCTGCACAAGTTCACGCCCGACTACAAGCTGATCTTCGTCGGCGACGCGACGATGAGCCCGTACGAAGTGCTGCAGCCCGGCGGCTCGGTCGAATACAACAACCCGGAGGCCGGCGCCGTGTGGCTGCGCCGCTTCGCCGACCAGTTCCCCCACCATGCATGGCTGAACCCGGAGCCCGAGCGGCTATGGGAATACCGGCAGTCGATCGCGATCATTCGCGACGTGCTCGGCCAGCGCATGTATCCGCTCACGCTCGCGGGCCTCGAAACCGCGATGCGCACGCTCAGCAAATAACGAACCCACCCAGCAGACCCGCAGGCCGCGCGCGCGGCCTCCCCCTCGGAGATAGCATGAATCCCTCGCCCACCGCGAGCGCAGGCCGCGCCGGCGGCCGCCGCTTTTTCGCCGATACGTCGGTGTCGGCGCTCGTCGCCGGCTTCGTCGCGATGATGACCGGCTACACGAGCTCGCTCGTGCTGATGTTCCAGGCCGGCCGCGCCGCGCACCTCACCGATGCGCAAATCTCGTCGTGGATCTGGGCGCTGTCGATCGGCATGGCGCTCACGACCATCGGGCTGTCGCTGCGGTTTCGCGCGCCGGTCGTCGTCGCGTGGTCGACGCCGGGCGCCGCGCTGCTGATCGCGTCGCTGCCCGGCGTGCCGTATCCCGAAGCGATCGGCGCGTTCGTCGTCTGCGCGCTGCTGCTGACGGCCGTCGGCGTGAGCGGGCTGTTCGATACGCTGATGAAGCGCATTCCGGCCGGCATCGCGGCCGCGTTGCTCGCCGGCATCCTGTTCGAGATCGGCATCGAGATCTTCCGCGCGGCCCAGTTCCAGACCGCCCTCGTGCTCGCGATGTTCTTCACCTACCTGATCGTCAAGCGCGCCGCGCCGCGCTACGCGATCGTCACGACGCTGATCGTCGGCACCGCGGTGGCCGGCGGCCTCGGCCTGCTCGACTTCAGCCGCTTCCACATCGCGCTCGCGCAGCCGGTGTTCACGATGCCGGCGTTCTCGATCGCGTCGATCGTCAGCATCGGCATTCCCCTGTTCGTCGTTGCGATGGCGTCGCAGAACGTGCCGGGCATCGCGGTGCTGCGCGCGGACGGCTATGCGACGCCGTCGTCGCCGCTGATCGCGACGACCGGGCTCGCCTCGCTGCTGCTCGCGCCGTTCGGCTCGCACGGCGTGAACCTCGCGGCGATCACGGCCGCGATCTGCACCGGCCCCGAAGCGCACGAGGATCACGCGAAGCGTTACACGGCCGCCGTCTGGTGCGGCACCTTCTATCTGATCGCCGGCGTGTTCGGCGCGACGATCGCCGCGCTGTTCGCGGCGCTGCCGAAGGCGCTGGTCGTGTCGGTCGCAGCGCTCGCGCTGTTCGGCTCGATCATGAGCGGGCTCGCGAATGCGATGCAGGACGTGAAGCAGCGCGAAGCAGCGCTCGTCACGTTCATGGTCACGGCGTCGGGCCTCACGCTGCTGTCGATCGGATCGGCGTTCTGGGGGCTCGTGGCCGGGATCGTCACGCAAGTGATCCTGAACGCGCGACGCCCCGCATAACCGCGCGCACGGCGCCGCCTCGTGCCGGCCGAGCGGCGCGCCATCACGTGCGCGACGCGAATCGGGCCTAGAATAGTGGATCGCAGGCGGCGCCCCGCGCCGTCTCGCTTCGCTGCCGCGCTCGCGCGGCCCGTGAGAACCCAGGCGCCTTGCGCCCTCCTCCCGAATCGCCATGACTACCGCACTCGACCAGCTGAAGCAGTACACGACCGTCGTCGCCGACACGGGCGATTTCCAGCAGCTCGCGCAATACAAGCCGCAGGACGCGACCACGAACCCGTCGCTGATCCTGAAGGCCGTCCAGAAGGACGCGTACAAGCCGATTCTCGAGAAAACCGTCCGCGATCACCGCAACGAAAGCACCGATTTCATCATCGATCGCCTGCTGATCGCATTCGGCACCGAGATCCTGAAGCTGATCCCGGGCCGCGTGTCGACCGAAGTCGACGCGCGCCTGTCGTTCGACACGCAGCGCTCGATCGACAAGGGCCGCGAGCTCATCAAGCTGTACGAAGCAGCCGGCATCGGCCGCGAACGCATCCTGATCAAGCTCGCCTCGACCTGGGAAGGCATCCGCGCGGCGCAGGTGCTGCAGCAGGAAGGGATCAAGTGCAACATGACCCTGCTTTTCTCGCTGGTGCAGGCCGCCGCGTGCGCCGAAGCGGGCGCGCAGCTGATTTCGCCGTTCGTCGGCCGCATCTACGACTGGTACAAGAAGCAGGCCGGCGCCGACTGGGACGAAGCGAAGGACGGCGGCGCGAACGATCCGGGCGTGCAGTCCGTGCGCCGCATCTACACCTACTACAAGACGTTCGGATACCACACCGAGGTGATGGGCGCGAGCTTCCGCACGACGAGCCAGATCATCGAGCTGGCCGGCTGCGATCTGCTGACCATCAGCCCCGATCTGCTGCAGAAGCTGCAGGACAGCAACGATCCGGTCGAGCGCAAGCTGTCGCCCGACGCGCTGCACGACAAGCCCACCGAACGCGTCGCGATCGACGAAGCGTCGTTCCGCTTCCAGCTGAACGACGACGCGATGGCGACGGAAAAACTTGCCGAAGGCATCCGCGTATTCGCCGCCGATGCGGTCAAGCTCGAGAAACTGATCGCTGCGCTGCGCTGAGCCTGGCGGCGCGCGAGCGCGGCGGGCAAGCATGCCGCCGCACTGGCAGCAGCCGTCACCATGCGTGCCCGACGGCCGCGAACTGCATGTTCGCGGCCGTTTTTATTTTTCGTTCGATCTCCGGGCCCGCGCACTACAATCCACGTCACGAGTGCGCCGGCCGCATCCCGGCGCGCCGTTTCGGTCAATCGTCGCAGCACCCGGCGCGGCGCCGACATGCCGCTCCGGTCAACAGGAGACAACGATGCAGGTCCAACCGTATCTGACGTTCTATGGCCGTGCGGAAGAAGCCCTTCAGTTCTACGAACGGGCGCTTGGCGCGAAGACGATGTTCAAGATGCACTTCAAGGATGCGCCGCCGAACCCCGATTTCCCGATGTCGCCGGAGATGGCCGACAAGGTGATGCATGCCAGTTTCACGATCGGCGACTCGATGATCATGTGCTCGGACGGCGACTGCAGCCAGCCGGGCGGCGGCGCGCACGCCGGCTATTCGCTGTCGCTGAACCCGGCGACGGTCGAAGACGGCCAGAAGCTGTTCGACGCGCTCGCCGACGGCGGCGAAGTGACGATGCCGTTCGGCAAGACGTTCTGGGCGCTCGGCTTCGGGATGGCGAAGGATCGCTTCGGCGTGCACTGGATGGTCAACGTCGAGGACCTGTCGCAGCGCGACGACCTCGCGAAGCACGCGCAAGCCTGACGCAAATGACAACGCCCGCCGCTGCGCAGCGGCGGGCGTCCTTCCTGCGGCGCGGCCGGCTTCAGCCCTCGATCACGTCGAGATAGTCTTCGGGCCGCGTGCGATCCTCCGCATGCGCGACGCCCATCGCGCGCACCAGCACGCTCACCACCACCGACACGACCAGGTTCACGATCAGCGACCACACCGCCGCATAGCCGGGAATCGCGAGACCGAACAGATGGATCGTGAAGATCGAACTCGCCAGCTTCAGCGAGATCGCCATCCACGTCCCGCAGACGATGCCTGCCGCCCAGCCGGCCAGCAGCCCGCGATGGTCGAGCACGCGCGTGTACAGGCCGAGCACGATCGCCGGCAGCGTCTGGATGATCCAGATCCCGCCGAGCAGTTGCAGCTGGATCGCATACGTGAGCGGCAGCCCGAGGATGAACGCGACCGCGCCGACCTTCACGATCAGCGACACCAGCTTCGCGACGTGCGTCTCCTGGTGGTGCGTCATGTTGCGGTTGACGAACTCGCGGTGGATGTTGCGCGTATAGAGGTTCGCGGCCGCGATCGACATGATCGCCGCCGGCACCAGCGCGCCGATGCCGATCGCCGCGAACGCGACGCCGACGAACCACGACGGGAAGTAGTTGAGGAACAGCGCGGGCACCGCGAAGTTCGGGCCGAACGCCTTGAAGTACGGCGCGTACTGCGGCATGTCCTTCACGCCGGAGGCGAGCGCCATGTAGCCGAGCAGCGCGAGCAGGCCGAGCACGAACGAATACGCGGGCAGCATCGCCATGTTGCGGCGAATCGTGTTGCCCGACGACGACGACAGGATCGCCGTGACCGAATGCGGATACAGGAACAACGCGAGCGCGGAGCCGATCGCGAGCGTCGCGTAGGCGCTGTAGCCGTTCAGGCTCGTCGCGTCCGGCGCCTTGAGCAGCAGCTTGGCCGGCGGCACCGTCGCGAAGATGTGCCCGAAGCCGCCGAGCTTGGCCGGGATCACGATGATCGCCGCGGCGATCGTGATGTAGATCAGGATGTCCTTCACGATCGCGATCATCGCCGGTGCGCGCAGCCCCGACGTGTAGGTGTACGCGGCGAGGATCGCGAACGCGATGATCAGCGGCAGGTCGCCGACGAAGCCGGTGGTGTCGAAGCCGAGCGCGCCGATCACCACTTCGATGCCGACCAGCTGCAGCGCGATGTACGGCATGGTCGCGACGATGCCCGTCACCGCGATCGCGAGCGCGAGCATCCGGCTGCCGTAGCGGGCGTGGACGAAATCGGCCGCGGTCACGTAGCCGTGGCGCTTCGCGATGCTCCACAGCTTCGGGAACACGACGAACGCGAACGGATAGATCAGGATCGTGTACGGCAACGCGAAGAAGCCCATCGCGCCGGCGCCGAACACGAGCGCGGGCACCGCGACGAACGTGTAGGCCGTATAGAGATCGCCGCCGAGCAGGAACCACGTGACGATCGTGCCGAAGCGGCGGCCGCCGAGGCCCCATTCGTCGAGATGGGCGAGATCGCCGCGCCGCCAGTTCGCGGCGAGAAAGCCGAGGATGGTGACGCCGATGAACAGCAGGACGAAGACGAAGGTGGCGCCGAGGTTCATTGCGCACCTCCCTGCGAGCCGCCGGCCTTCCATGCGTGCTTGGTCTTCCGGTACACGAACGCGGTGATCACCGCGCTAATGAACACCCACAGCAGCTGGTACCAGTAGAAGAACGGAAACCCGAACCATTGCGGTTCGATCTTGCTGTACGACGGCACCCAGACCATCGCGATCAGCGGCAGCACCAGCAGCCAGAGCCAGCGCTTCGCGGCCCGATTGGCGTCGGCATCGTGAGCCATGACGTCTCCTCATCATTCCCGGTTATCGATCTTGTTGAGCGGGTACGGCGGCGAGAGGAGCGGCAAAACGGGTAAGCTGCGGCTCCCCTGGCTTCGCGCAAGTATAGGAGCCGCGGCTGCGTGGTCAAGCGGGGGCGAACCCGAGGTGATCCGCCCCCGCACGCGCGGTTGCACCGGCATGCGGCCGGTGCCTCAGCGTCAGATCGCGAACGAGGCGTCGCGTGCGCCGGTCGTTTCTTTCAAGGCTTTCACCCAGCTGCGGGCGGGCAGCTTGAGCGTGTCTTCGATCAGCTTCGCGCGTGCTTCGAGCTGCGCGAACGACACGTCGAGCGCGGGGCCGGAGAACGCGATCGCGATCCGGTTGCCGTCGTGCACTTCCGGCAGCGCGACCACGCGATGATCGAACGCCGCGTTCAGGTGCTTCATATTGCGCACGAAGCTCGGATGATCGCCGAACAGGTTGATCGTCGCGATGCCCGCGTCGGCGAGGCAGCCGCGCACCGCGCGGTAGAACGCGACGCTGTCGAGCACCGGGCCGCGGGCGGTCGCGTCGTACAGGTCGATCTGCAGCGCGCCCGTCGTGCCGCGGTTGGCCGGATCGTTGACGAAGTCCCACGCGTCGGCCTCGTGAACGACCAGGCGCGCGTCGTCCGGCGGCAGCGCGAACATCGTGCGCGCCGCGACGATCACGGCCGGGTTCAGCTCCACGGCCTCGACCTTCGCGTGCGGCAGGAAGCGATGCGCGAACTTGGTCAGCGCGCCGGTGCCCAGGCCGAGCTGAACGATGCGCGCGGGCGTTTCGAGGAACAGCAGCCATGCCATCATCTGCTGCGCGTATTCGAGTTCGATCGCGAACGGCTTCGACAGGCGCATCGCGCCCTGCACCCATTCGGTCCCGAAATGCAGGAAGCGCACGCCGCGCTCCTCCGAAAACGTGACGGGCGCGAAGCGCGGCTTGCGCGGCGCTTCGAGAACGGGCACGTCGTCGTGCTCGCCGATTTCCGGGCGGCGCTTCAGGCGCGGCGGCTGCAGTTTTTCGGAGCCGTTGTACGCGGACGCTTTGCGCTGCTTGAATGCGCGCGCCTCGGCGGACGCGCGCTTGATGAGTCGGGTCATGTTGAATCTCGTTGGATGACGCTGGATAAGCGGACGAGAGGATAGCATTGCTCGGTCGCGGGTCGGCGCGGCGTGCCCGGCGGACGGGGCGGCCACGGTGGCGACTCTTGCCGGCGACAAGGCCGTGCGCGACAATGCATCGCAACTGCGATACAGAAGAGGTCATGATGAAAACTGCGACTTTTCCGTCGATTCGGGTCGAACCGGAATTGCGAGAAGCGGCCGAGAACGTCCTTCAGGAAGGCGAAACGCTATCGGCATTCGTCGAGCAGTCGATCCGCGAAGGCATCGAATGCCGTCGCCTCCAGAGCGAATTCATCGCGCGCGGTATCACGTCGCGCGACGACGCGCGGCGCACCGGCGAGTATGTATCGGCGGCCGACGTGCTGGAACGACTGGGTCGACGGCTCGAAGCACTGCGCGACGGGAAGCGCCCGACCCGATGATCCGTACGGTTCGCTTCACGCCCGCGGCAGCGGACGACCTCGAGCGGCTCTGTGCTGGCGTCGTCGGTCACGACGATGCAGATCCTGGACGGCCCGAATGTGCAGCGGCCGCCATCGTTTCGGGCATCGTCACGCTCGAATCGTCGCCGTTCACGTGCCGCAAGGCTCATCCGTCGATGCCGTTTCTGCGGGAATTGCTCATCCCGTTCGGCGCATCGGGCTATGTCGCCCTGTTCGAAATCGACGACAGCCGGACGGTGACGGTCCTTGCCGTGCGTCACCAGCGAGAAAGCGACTACCACTGACGTTCGCCCGCCGCCCAAGCCCGTTCAGCCGACGATGCGCCGCCACTGCACCAGCTTCTGCTCGAACGACAGCATCGCATACGCCGGGCTCGACGACGGCAGCACGAGCGTCTCGTAGCCGGCCTCGCCGATCACGTCGGCAAACCGCCCGGCCGTCTTCCCGTTGAAGCACACCTTCCTCAGCAACGGCGCATGCGCGCGCAGCGACGCGAAGTCGTTCGGCTTCGCATTGCGGATTGCCGAATCGAGACTGCCTTGCCGATGGCACGCATCGAGGACGTCCCAGATGCCGACGCCGTGCGACAGCACGCGCTCGAGCCGCGCGTCGTAGGCGAGTTCGTGGAGCCCCGGCTCGCCGAGCACCGCGCCGAGCAGGCGCCAGAACTGATTGCGCGGATGCGCGTAATACTGCGCGGCGTCGAGCGACGCCTCGCCGGGAAAGCTGCCGAGGATCATCGTGTGCGTGTCGCGCGCGACGACGGGCGGAAAGCCTTGCAGCATCACGCGTCTGCCCGCGGCCCGAGCGAGCGCGGGCCGTCGCCGTGCGCGGCGAGATGGCGCCACAACGCCGGCAGCATGCATTCCGTGACCATCAGCGGCTCGCCGTGCCGCTGGAATACCGAGCGCCGCGCGGCGAACGCATGCGGTGCGCGCTCGCGCTGCAGCGCATGGCTCGCGAGCGCATACAGCGGATGGCCGGCGATCACGCGCCGGCTCACGAGCGCCGAGCGCGCGACCTGCGGGTCGCTGTACAGCAATTCGGCGAGCGGGCGCGTACGCAGCCGCCGCATCGCCTGCCATACGCCCTTGCTGGCCGCGAGCGGCGCGATGCTGTGCGCGGCGACGTACGGCACGCCGTCCACCGACAGGATCACCTCGCGCACCCACATCGGCGCGCGCGGCGCGCGTCCGACCGCGGCAGGCTCGTCGAACCACGGGCAATCGACGGCCTCGCGCGTCACGCGCACGCTCACGCTGCCGAGCCGCGCGAGATGCGCGGTCAGCGAACCGCCGCGCGTGAGCCAGTCGCGCTGCTCGAGCGTGCAGCCGGGCCGGGGCGTTGCGCGCCAGCCCGAGCGTGCGCCGTCGAATCGCATGCGCGAGTTCACGCGGCGCGCGACAGCAGCAGCGTGTTGGTGCGCTTAACGAAGCTCGCCGGATCGTCGAGCATCCCGCCTTCGGCCAGCAGCGCCTGGTCGAACAGCAGATGGCACCAGTCGCCGAAATCGGCGCTGTCGACGTTGAGCTGCTTGATGAGCGCGTGGTCCGGATTGATCTCGAGGATCGGCTGCATCGCCGGCGCGTTCTGGCCGGCCGCCTTCAGCATGCGCTGCAGGTAGCCGCTCATGTCGTTGTCGTCGGCGACGAGGCACGACGGCGAATCGGTCAGGCGGAACGTGGCACGCACTTCCTTCACCTTGTCGCCGAGCGCTTCCTTCATCTTCTCGACGACCGGCTTGATCGCTTCGCCCGCCTGCTCCTGCGCCTTCTTCTCCTCGTCGTTCAGCTCGCCGAGGTCGAGATCGCCGCGCGCCACGCTCGCGAGCGGCTTGCCGTCGAACTCGTGCAGGAACGACAGCATCCATTCGTCGACGCGATCGGTCAGCAGCAGCACCTCGACACCCTTCTTGCGGAACACTTCCAGATGCGGGCTGTTCTTCGCGGCCTGCCACGTATCGGCGGTCACGTAGTAGATCTTGCTCTGCTCGGGCTTCATGCGCGACACGTAATCGGCGAGCGACACGTCCTGCGCGTCGGTGTCGCCGTGCGTCGACGCGAAGCGCAGCAGCTTCGCGATGCGCTCGCGGTTCGCGTGGTCCTCGCCGAGGCCTTCCTTCAGCACCTGGCCGAACGCGCTCCAGAACGTCTTGTACTTCTCCTTGCCGGCGTCGTCTTCGGCGTTCGCCAGCTCCTCGAGCATCGACAGCGCGCGCTTGGTCACGCCCTCGCGAATCGCCTTCACGTCGCGGCTTTCCTGCAGGATTTCGCGCGACACGTTCAGCGGCAGGTCGGCCGAATCGACGACGCCCTTCACGAAGCGCAGGTATTGCGGCAGCAGCTGCTCGGCGTCGTCCATGATGAACACGCGCTTCACGTACAGCTTCAGGCCGCCGCGGTAGTCGCGGTTCCACAGATCGAACGGCGCGTGCGCCGGCACGAACAGCAGCTGCGTGTATTCGCTGCGGCCTTCGACGCGGTTGTGCGTCCACGTGAGCGGATCCTGGTGGTCGTGCGCGATGTGCTGGTAGAACTGCGTGTACTGCTCGTCGCTGATGTCGCTCTTCGAGCGCGTCCACAGGGCGCTGGCCTGGTTGACCGTCTCGTCCTCGTCCTTCAGGACCATCTCGCCCTTTTCCTGGTCCCACTCTTCCTTGCGCATCAGGATCGGCAGCGCGATGTGATCGGAATACTTCTGGATGATCGACTTCAGGCGGTGCGACGACAACAGCTCGTCCTCGCCTTCGCGCAGATGCAGCGTGATCGTCGTGCCGCGCTGCGCGCGCTCGATCGCGTCGATCGTGAAGTCGCCCTCGCCGGCGCTTTCCCAGCGCACCGCTTCGTTCGCGGGCAGGCCGGCGCGGCGCGTCTCGACGGTGATCTTGTCGGCGACGATGAAGCCCGAGTAGAAGCCGACGCCGAACTGGCCGATCAGCGCCGCATCCTTCTGCTGGTCGCCGGAGAGCTTCGTGAAGAATTCCTTGGTGCCCGAACGCGCGATCGTTCCGAGGTTCGCAATCGCCTCGTCACGGCTCATGCCGATGCCGTTGTCCTCGATCGTGATCGTGCGCGCCGCCTTGTCGAAGCCGATACGGATGCGCAGGTTCGGATCGTTCTCGTACAGCGCGTTGTCGGCGAGCGCTTCGAAACGCAGCTTGTCGGCCGCGTCGGACGCGTTCGACACCAGTTCGCGCAGGAAGATTTCCTTGTTGCTGTAGAGCGAATGGATCATCAGGTGGAGGAGTTGCTTGACCTCTGCCTGAAAGCTCATCGTTTCGTGTGCCATGGATGCTTTTCCTCTTACTTGAACTCGAATGGTGTGGCGCGGGCGCCCGGTACGTGACGCGGGCTGGCCCGTCAAGGACGACCGCCTGGCGCAAGCGGTGTGCGCGCAAATCTGGGGACGGCCGCCCGGTTTTCAAGGGGGCGGCCGCCGCAGCGTCACGATGCGCGTCGCGCGGCCGACTCGATATAGCGCGCGAGAAACCCCGGCAGCGCCGGATCCCCGCAATTCGCGACGTTGAAGCGCGTCCACGTCGACGTCGACTGCTGCGGCGAGAACAGGCTGCCGGGCGTCAGCAAGAAACCTGCCTCGTGCGCGGCAGCCGCGAGCGCGTCCGAATCGACGCCCGTGTCGGCCCACAGGAACATCCCGGCCGCCGGCATCGTGAAGAGCCGCAGCCCGGTGCGCTCCAGCATCCGCGCGGTCTTGTCGCGCACGCCGTCGAGCCGCGCGCGCAGCCGCTCGACGTGGCGCCGGTAGTGCCCTTCGGTCAGGATCTTGTAAAGCACGCGCTCGTTGAGCTCGGGCGTCGTCATCCCGACCAGCATCTTCTGGTCGGTCACCGCCTTCGCGATCTCCGGCGCGCACGCGACGTAGCCGACCCGCAGGTTCGCCGCGAGCGTCTTCGAAAAGCTGCCCAGGTAGATGACGCGCTTGAGCTGGTCGAGGCTCGCGAGCCGCGTGGCCGGATAGCTCGGCGGGCACAGGTCGCCGTACACGTCGTCCTCGACGACGAGGAAATCGTACGCCTCGGCCAGCTTCAGGATGCGGAACGCCTGCGCGGCCGACAGCGACGTGCCGGTCGGGTTCTGCAGCACCGAATTGATCACCAGCATCTTCGGCCGCCACATCTGCACGAGCGTCTCGAGCGCGTCGAGATCGGGGCCGTCGGGCGTGTACGGCATCCCGACGAGCTGCGCGCCCTGCGCCGCAAAGCGGCCGAACATCTGGAACCACGCCGGATCGCCGACGATCACCGCGTCGCCGGGCCGGACGTAGATGCGCGAGATCAGGTCGATCGCCTGCGTGATGCCCGACACCAGCACCAGCTGCTCGGGCTTGGCGCCGATCTCGACTTCGGCGAGGCGCGTCTGCAATTGCTGGCGCAGCGGCAGGAAGCCCTGCGCGGTGCCGAAGCCGAGCATTTGCGCGCCCGACTGGCGCCCGAGCGCGCGCAGCGCGCCGGTAATCAGCTCGCCGTCGAGCCAGCGGGCCGGCAGATAGCCGAGGCCCGGCCCCTTCTCCGGGCTGACGGTGTGCAGCATGTTGCGCAGCAGCCAGACGACGTCGATCGTGTTGTGCACCGGCACGGCCTCGGCCGCGCGGCCGACGTGGTCGGCCGGTTGCGGGCCCGCGGCCGTGCGTTCCCTCACGTAGAAGCCGGAGCCGCGCCGCGAGTCCAGGTAGCCCTGCGCCACCAGCCGCTCGTACGCCTCGACGACGGTGAAGCGCGACACGCTCTTGTCGAGCGCGAGCTTGCGGATCGACGGCATCCGCATGCCGGGCCGGAACACACGTTCGTCGATGCGGCGGCGCGCCCACTGGACGAGCTGGTCGACGAGCGTGAGCGTCGCCGTGTCGTGCGGCGCGGGAATCTGGGCGAGTGGGACGGTGGACATGGGCGGCAGCTCCAACTGTACCGAAGGCTATCGCGCCGATTGTACCGTTACTGTGCCGGTCCGGACGATTACAGTTGTCCGCAATGGCGATCGTGCGGCCATCGCGGGCGTGCCGCATCGGCGGCGCCTGCGGCCTCGGCCGGCCGTGCGACCGACCGCCCACCGTGACACCCTCCTTTCCCGACCGACGTTCATGCCCTCCCGTTCCCTGTCCATCGACCATCTCGTCATTGCTGCGCGCACGCTCGACGAAGGCGTGCGCCATGTCGCCCGCGCGCTCGGCATCGAACCGTCCGGCGGCGGCCGCCATCCGCTGATGCGCACCCACAACGCGCTGTTCGGCGCATGGGGCGGGCTGTACGTCGAAGTGATCGCGATCGACCCCGACGCGCCTGACACGGCTGCCCCCGACTCGACGCCGCCGCGCCCGCGGCTGTTCGCGCTCGACGATCCGGCGATGCACGCACGGCTCGCCGACGGTCCGTTCCTCGCGCACTGGGTCGCGCGCGTCGACCGGCCGCGCTCGCTCGCGCTGTGGGGGAGCCAGTACCCCGAGCGGATCGCGCCGGTCGTGGCGATGCGCCGCGGCGACCTCAGCTGGGGCCTGACGGTGCCGGACGACGGCGCGTTCCCCGCCTGGCAAGGCGCCGGCGACGGCCTCGTGCCGTCGCTGATCCAGTGGGACAGCGCGCAGCACCCGGCCGCCTCGTTGCCGGACACCGGCGTCGCGCTGAAGTCGCTCGAGGGCGTCCATCCGCGTGCCGAGGCGATCCGCGAGCAGCTCGACTGGCTCGGCGCCGCTCACCTGCTCGGCGTCGAAGCCGGCGACGGGCTGCCCGCCCTCGTCGCGCACTTCGATACGCCGCACGGCACCCGCACGCTGCGCTGAACGCCGCCGCGCGCCCGCTCACGAAACCCGCCGCTACAGCGATACACCGATACGCCGATAAGGAGCACCTACCTGATGAATTCCCGCGAAACCCGCGGCATGCTGCTCGGCCTCGTCGGCGTGATGATCTTCAGCCTCACGCTGCCGATGACGCGCATCGTCGTCTCGGAGCTCAATCCGCTTCTGAACGGGCTCGGCCGCGCGCTCGCCGCGTCGGTGCCGGCCGGCCTGCTGCTGTGGTGGCGCCGCGAGCGGCTGCCGACGCGCGCGCAGCTGAAAAGCCTCACCGTCGTGTCGGCCGGCGTGATCGTCGCGTATCCGGTGTTCTCCGCGTGGGCGATGAAGACGGTGCCGGCGTCGCACGGCGCCGTCGTCAACGGGCTGCAGCCGCTGTTCGTCGCGCTGTACGCGGCGTGGCTGTCGCACGAACGGCCGTCGAAGGCGTTCTGGGCCAGCGCGCTGGCAGGCAGCGCGCTCGTGATCGCGTTCGCGCTGCGCGACGGCGGCGGCACCGTGCAGGCGGGCGATGCGCTGATGCTCGTCGCGGTCGGCATCGGCGCGCTCGGCTATGCGGAAGGCGCGCGCCTCGCGCGCCAGATCGGCGGCTGGCAGGTGATCTGCTGGGCGCTGGTCGTGTCCGCGCCGGTGCTCGTGCTGCCGGTCGGCTGGCTCGCGTGGGCGCAGCACGTCGCGCACCCGGCGCCGCTCGCGCTACGCACGTGGCTCGCGTTCGGCTACGTGACGCTGTTTTCGCAGTTCATCGGCTTTTTCGCGTGGTACGCCGGGCTCGCGATGGGCGGCACCGCCCGCGTCGGCCAGGTGCAGCTGCTGCAGATCTTCTTCACGATCGCGTTTTCCGCGCTGCTGTTCGGCGAAACGGTAACGCCCGCCACGTGGCTGTTCGCGGCCGCCGTGATCGCGACCGTGATGCTCGGCCGCCGCTCGGCGGTGGCCATGGCCGCGCGTCCCGCTCGCGCCGGCTGATGAGGTGCGCCATAATGTTCGCTTTGCCTGAACGGTTCTGCCCACCCGGCCGCGAAGGCCAGAGCGCGCTCCCGCACGCCCACCCGGCGGCGGCGACGCCATCAGCCCGACCCGACCTTTCTTGACTTACCCCGATATCCGAACGAGGAGACTATGAATCCGAGCGACCTGCACCCGCCGCACTGGCAGCTTTCCGAACGCGCCCGCAAGCTGACCAGCTCGGCGATCCGCGAGATCCTGAAGGTAACGGAACGCCCCGAGGTCATCTCGTTCGCCGGCGGCCTGCCCGCCCCCGTCACGTTCCCGGCCGAACGGATGCGCGCCGCCGCCGACCTCGTGCTGCGCGACGCGCCGGCCGCCGCGCTCCAGTACAGCGCGACCGAAGGCTACCTGCCGCTGCGCGAATGGATCGCCGAGCGCTACGGCGTGCGCGTGTCGCAGGTGCTGATCACGACCGGCTCGCAGCAGGCGCTCGACCTGCTCGGCAAGGCGCTGATCGATCCGGACAGCCCGGTCCTCGTCGAAACCCCGACCTACCTCGGCGCGCTGCAGTCGTTCTCGCTGTACGAGCCGCGCTACGTGCAGGTGCCGACCGACGAGCAGGGCCTGCTGCCGGAAGGCCTGACGCCGGCCCTGACCCAGGGCGCGCGCCTGCTGTACGCACAACCGAACTTCCAGAACCCGACCGGCCGCCGCCTGCCCGTCGAGCGCCGCCGCGCGCTCGCCGCGTTCGCGCAATCGAGCCCGTTCCCGGTGCTGGAGGACGATCCTTACGGCGCGCTGAACTACCAGGGCGAGCCGCTGCCCACGATGCTGTCGATGGCGCCGGATCACGTCGTCCACCTCGGCACGTTCTCGAAGGTGCTCGCGCCGGGCCTGCGGCTCGGCTACATCATTGCGCCCGAGGAGCTGCACTTCAAGCTCGTGCAGGCCAAGCAGGCCACCGATCTGCACACGCCGACGCTCACGCAGCGCATCGCGCACGAAGTGATCAAGGACGGCTTCCTCGACGAGCACATCCCGACGATCCGCAAGCTGTACAGCGCGCAGTGCGACGCGATGCTCGCGTCGCTCGCGCGTCACATGCCGGAAGGCGTCACGTGGAACCGCCCGGAAGGCGGCATGTTCATCTGGGTGAACCTGCCCGCGCAGATCGACAGCATGAAGCTGCTCGAGGCGGCGGTCGCCGACCACGTCGCCTTCGTGCCGGGCGCGCCGTTCTTCGCGAACGACGCGCAGCGCAACACGCTGCGCCTGTCGTTCGTGACGGTGCCGCCGGAAAAGATCGAGGAAGGCGTCGCGCGCCTGGGCAAGCTGCTGCGCGAGCGCCTTTGACCCCTTTCACCTGTCACGACTCTCTACGAGGAATCGAATTCATGGCTAACGTCTACGACAAGCTCAAGTCGCTCGGCATCGAGCTCCCGACCGCCGGCGCACCGGCCGCCGCCTACGTGATGAGCGCGCAAAGCGGCAACACCGTGTACCTGTCGGGCCACATCGCGAAGAAGGACGGCAAGGTCTGGGCCGGCAAGCTCGGCGCCGATCTGACCACCGAAGACGGCAAGGCGGCCGCGCGCTCGATCGCGATCGACCTGCTCGCGACGCTGCACGCTCACACCGGCGACCTGAACAAGGTCACGCGCATCGTGAAGCTGATGAGCCTCGTCAACTCGACGCTCGACTTCACCGAGCAGCACGTCGTCACGAACGGCGCGTCGGAGCTGATCGCCGAAGTGTTCGGCGACGCCGGCAAGCATGCGCGCTCGGCGTTCGGCGTCGCGCAGATCCCGCTCGGCGCGTGCGTCGAGATCGAGCTGATCGCCGAAGTCGCGTAACGCGCGCATCGCGATGACCGGCCGCCGCGTCCGTTTCAAACAGGTCGACGTCTTCACGTCGGTACCGTTCAAGGGCAACCCGCTCGCCGTGGTGTTCGACGCCGACTCGCTCGGCGACGACGACATGCTGACGATCGCCCGCTGGACCAACCTGTCGGAAACCACGTTCGTCTGCACGCCGAGCGATCCGCAGGCCGATTATCGCGTCCGGATCTTCACGCCGGGCGGCGAACTGCCGTTCGCCGGTCATCCGACGCTCGGCACCGCGCACGCGTTCCTCGAAAGCGGCGCGCGGCCGCGCACGCCCGGCCGGCTGATCCAGCAGTGCGGCGTCGGCCGCGTCGAGCTGCGCGAGCAGCCCGACGGCTGGGCCTTCGCCGCGCCGCCGGCGCGCTTCACGCCGCTCGACCGTTCGGACTACCCGGCGTTGGCAGCCGCGCTGCGCAGCGACGCGATCGATCCGGACGCCGAACCGTGCGCGGTCGACAACGGCGCGCCGTGGCTCGTCGTGCGGCTGACGTCGGCCGACGCGTGCGTCGGCCTCGCGCCCGATCCGGCCGCGCTGGCCGCGCTCACCCACCGCTACGGCACGCACGGGCTCGCCGCTTACGCGCCGCATCCCGACGGCGGCCCGGCAACGTTCGAAATTCGCTGCCTGATGAGCGGCGGCGGCTTCGCGACCGGCGAAGACCCGGTCACCGGCAGCGCCAACGCCGCGATCGCCGGCCTGCTGAGCCGCCAGCAACGGCGGCCCGGCGCGTCGTATACGGCGCGCCAGGGCACCGCGATCGGCCGCGACGGCCGCATCGCCGTACGCTACGACGACGACGGCACGATCTGGATCGGCGGCAACGTCGTCACGATCGTGGACGGCACCTTCTCCCTGCCCGCCTGACGTTTCGCAATGTGCGACGGCGCCGGCGATGCCGGTGCCCCCTACGATTCCCCGGCTATCGCAAAAGCGTTCCAGCCAGTAATATCGGGCCTAATCCGTCGCTTCGGCGGGTCTGTCCTTGATTGCGCATCCCGCGAACGAACAGACGCCGGTGCGCCCCAACCCTAGCCGACCATCCCGACACGGGATGACGCACGCGAGCAGAACGCCGCCCTCTTCGATGAGCTCCGCCCGGTCAAATCACACGCCGCCGACGCGGCCGCTGCGCGCGCCGCGTAGGTCGCGCCGGCGTGCGCTGTTCGCCATCCCGCTGCTCGGGATGCTGGCGCTTGCACTGCTGTGGGCGGTGATCGTCGCGCGGCTGTCGGTGGAGAAGGACAGCGCGTACAAGGAAGCGGCGGCGTCCGCGGCGATCCTGTCGTCCGCGCTCGAACAGCACACGGTGAAGGCGATTCACCAGGTCGACCAGATCACCCGCTTCGTCAAGTTCGAGTTCGAGAAGTCGCCCGCGCGCTTCAATCTCGCGAGCGCGGTCGAGAAAGGCGTGGTGCCCAGCGACACGCTGATCCAGGTATCGCTCGTCAACGCCAAGGGCGTGCTGTTCGCGAACACCACCGAACCGCATCCGAAGCCGATCAACCTCGCCGATCGCGAGCACTTCAAGGTCCATCTCGCGCACAACGACGACCGTCTGTACATCAGCAAGCCCGTGCTCGGCCGCGTGTCGAGCCACTGGACGCTGCAGATGACGCGTCGCCTGAACAACCCGGACGGCAGCTTCGCGGGCATCGTCGTGGTATCCGAAGATCCGAGCTACTTCACCAACGACTTCTACAACAACGCGGCGATCGGCAAGGAAGGCGTGATCGCCGTCGTGTCGGACACGGGCGCCGTGCTCGCGCGGCGCACCGGCTCGTTCAGCAACGCGCCGGGCGCGTTCTCCGCCTCGGGCGTCTATCCGATCGCCGAGCGCGTGACCGGCACGATCGTCGACCCGATCGACGGCGTCACGCGCATCGTGTCGTACCGCCACCTCGACGGCTATCCGCTCGCGGTGATGGTCGGGCTGTCGCAGCGGGAAGAATTCGCGGACTACTATCACACGCGCAACGTCTATCTGCTGATGACGAGCTTCATCACGCTCGCGATGCTCGCGTTCTTCGGCGTCGCGACCGGGCTGATCGGCAAGCTGCTCGGCCGCGAGCGCGAAATGACGCAACTCGCCGAATACGATCTGCTGACCGGGCTCGCGAACCGCTACGCGACGCTGCGCGGGCTGCGCAACGACGTGTCGATGCCGGCCAGCCTGTCGCGGCTCGGCCTGCTGTTCATCGACCTCGACAACTTCAAGACCGTCAACGACACGCTCGGCCACAACGCCGGCGACATCGTGCTGCAGATGACCGCGTCGCGCCTGTCGGACGCCGTCGGCGACGAGGGCTCGCTCGCCCGGATCGGCGGCGACGAGTTCGTCGTCGTGATGAAGGGCGACGACATCGAACGCCGCGCGGTGCGGCTCGCCGAATCGGTGATCCGGATGTTCGCCGAGCCGTTCGACGTGCGCGGCAGCTCGTTCGTGCTGCACGCCAGCATCGGCATCGCGCTGCACACGGTCGCGAACGAAAGCGAGATCGACCTGCTGAAGAAGGCCGACCTCGCGATGTACAGCGCGAAGGACGCCGGCAAGAACTGCTATCAGTTCTACGCGCCGCATCTGTCGCACCGCGCCGATCACCTGATGCGCTGGGAACAGCAGCTGCGCGTCGCGCTCGCCGAAGCGCAGCTGTTCCTCGCGTACCAGCCGAAGATCGATCTCACCCACCGCACGATCACCGGCTTCGAGGCGCTGGCGCGCTGGGACCACCCCGAACACGGCATCATCTCCGCGAACGAATTCATTTCGACGGCCGAATCGACCGGGCTGATCGTGCCGATCGGCGACTTCGTGATCCGCACTGCGTGCGAGCAGCTCGCGCGCTGGCGCGACGACGGCCACGACACGCTGACGCTCGCGGTCAACATCTCGCCGGTGCAATTCTGGCGCGGCGACCTGATCGAGACGATTTCGCAGGCGCTGCAGGACACCGGCATCGACGCGAGCCGGCTCGAACTCGAGATCACGGAGACCGCGATGATGGAATATCCGGAGCTGGTGTCCGAGAAGATCGTCGCGCTGAAGAAGCTCGGCATCCGCATCGCGCTCGACGATTTCGGCACCGGCTACTCGTCGCTGTCGTACCTGCACCGCTTCTCCGTCGATACGCTGAAGGTCGACCGCTCGTTCGTGCAGGCGATCCCGAATGATCGCAGCGTGTGCGTGATGGTGTCGTCGATCGTGCATCTCGCGCGCTCGCTCGGCCTGACGGTGGTCGTCGAAGGCACCGAGACCGAGGAGCAGATCGCGTGGCTGTCGGCGCTCGGCGAGATCGAAGCGCAAGGCTTCCTGTTCTCGCGGCCGGTGCCGGCCGACGCGATCCCCGCCCTGATCGCCCGCTACGGCGTGTACGGCGGCGGGTCGAGCGGCGGCGCGCTGCGCGCCGCCGGCAGCACGGGCACCTGACGTTCCGCCATACGCGGCGCGTTGCGCTGCATGCCGATTGTTTCGGTTTCCGATCCGGTTGTTTAGTTCATTAATTAGCGTTTTCGCGCATGGCAGTGTCATGATGCGCGGCGGACAATCGGGAGGGCCATCGTGCCGGCGCTCCGCCGGCACGCCCTCACGCGCGACCGGATCCGGCGCCAACTGCACTCGTCATGACTACCGTCGAAGTCGAAGCGGCCGAACGTATCGATCAGGCTCAGGCGTCGCTGTGGACCCTGTTCAAGGTCGTCGCCGGCATTTCCGCCGTGTCCTGGGGCGGCCTGTCGATGATGGCGCAACTCGAACGCCACTATGTCGACCGCCTGCAGCGCATCGACCCGCAGGTATTCGCCGATCTCGTCGCGCTCGCATGGCTCGTGCCGGGCCCGGTCGGCTGCAATGTCGCGATCCAGGTCGGGCAGACGCTGCACGGCCGCGTGGGCGCATGGATCGCCGGCATCGCGAGCGTATTGCCGTTCTTCCTCCTGATGACGCTGTTCGCGGCGTTCTATCGCACGCCGATCGTGCGTTCGCTGACCACGCCGATGCTGATCAATCACTTCGGGATGGTGCTGGCCGCGCTGATCGGCGTCACGTGGCTCAAGCAGTTGCGCACGCTCGCTCGCACGCCGCTGGAGCAGCTGATCGCCGCGCTGTCGACGATCCTGCTCGCTTTCGCGCACAGCCCGGCCGCGTTCGTCGGCATCCTGTTCGCGGCGTTCGCCGCGGGCTGGCTCAGTGGGCCGCCGCAACACGCGGCGGTCGACTTCACGCTGTCCGCGCGCGATCGCAACCTGCTCGTGCTGCTCGCCGTGCTCGTCGCGGTGTTCGCCGTGCCGCTGCCGGGCGACTACCAGGCGACGCTGTTGTGGCCGCGGCTCGCCGGCGCCGGCATGACGCTGTTCGGCGGCGGCTTCTCCGCGCTGCCGGTGCTCAAGACGCTGTTCGTGTCGCCCGCGACCGGCATCTCCGATCACGACTTCACGCTCGCGTTCGCGCTGTCGCCGGTCTCGCCCGGCCCGTTGCTGAACGTCGTGCCGTTTCTCGGCTATCTGACCGACGGCTGGCTCGGCGCGCTGCTCGCGACGACCGCGCTGTTCGTGCCGTCCGGGTGTCTGGTCGTGTTCGCGCAGAACCACCTGTCGCGGCTCAAGCGCCATTCGCGCTTCGAGCACGGAATGCGGCTGCTGCGTGCGGCAACCACCGGCTTTCTCGTCGTCGCCGTCGTCAAGATCCTGCATCGCGAGCCGGTCGATCCCGTTTATTGGCTCACCGGCGCGTTCGCGACGCTGTGCTTCGCGCGCTTCAAGGCGCCCGTGTATGCGGTGTACGGGGCGGTCGCGATCGCGTGCGGCGCGTGGCTGTGGGCCGCCGCGCACTGACTTACTGACGCCGCGCCGTGCGCCGCCGGCGCGCGGTCAGCCCGCCTGCGCGGCGACGCGGCGCGCGACGATGCGGGCGCGCAGCGCGTCGTACGCGAGGTTGAAGCCGAACGTGTACGGCAGAAAGAACAGCACGATGCCGAGATCCAGCAGCAGCGCGTCGACGATGCCGACGTTCAGCCACCATGCGGCGAGCGGCACCACCATCGCGACGAGGCCGAGCTCGAACGCCACCGCATGCACGACGCGCATGCGCAGCGTACGCGCGACGCGCGCCCGGCGCTCGAAGCGGTCGAACAGCGCGTTGAACGCGATGTTCCACGCCATCGCGATCAACGACACCATCACCGTCAACGCGCCCACGTGCGACACCGGCATGTCGAGCAGCCACGCGCCGAGCGGCGCGCACAGCGCGATCGCCACGAGTTCGAACGTCAGCGCGTGAACGAAGCGCTCCATCAGCGTCTTGCTGGTCTGTTGCATGATTCCCTCCGATGCGTTGGTTTCAACCGATGCGGCCATTCTGATCGGTCCGACGACGCTCATCCAGTTTGATACCATCGGTTTTGCCGATATAACGAGATGAGACCCGCCGCATGCGCCACGCTCCCGAAGCCCTGCTCGCCTTTGCCGAAGCCGCCCAGCTCGGCTCGTTCTCGGCCGCCGCGCGCAAGCTCGGCAAGCGCCAGTCGACGGTATCCGAAGCGATCGCGAACCTCGAGATCGACCTCGGCGTGCGGCTGTTCGACCGAGCGACGCGCACGCCGACGCTGACCGATGCCGGCCGCGCGCTGCTGCCGCAGGTGCAGCGCGCGCTGGAGGCCGGCGCGGCGATCGACCGCATCGCCGCGCGGCTCGCGCACGGCGAGGAAGCGCGCCTGACGCTGGTCGTGTCGGACACCTACCAGTCGAAGCGTTACGAGGAAACCTTGATGGCGCTCGAGCGGCGTTTTCCGGCGCTCGAGCTCGAATGCCAGATCGCCGAGCACGACGACGTGCTCGACCTGATCCAGCAAGGCCGCGCGCAGCTCGGGCTGATGGCGGCGCGGGCCGTCTACCCGGCCGATATCGGCGCGGCGACGGTCGCGGAGGAATCGGAGATCGGCCTGTTCGTCGGGCGCATGCATGCATTGGCCGCCTACGGCGACGCCGAGGTGCCGCATGCGGCGCTGCGCGACGCGCGCGAGTTGCGCCTGAACACGTACGTGAAACCGGAGGACCAGCGCGCGGAGGACCGGATCGTCGTCGGCACGCAGCGCTGGCTCGCGCCGAGCTACCTGATGCTGCTGGAAATGGCGGTGCTGGGGTTCGGCTGGGCCGAACTGCCGCGCTGGATGGTCGAGCACTTCGCGCGCGACCGGCTGTGTGAATTGCGTGCGCGCGGCTGGCCGCGCCGGGTCCGCGTCGATGCGGTGTGGTCGCGCAACCGGCCGCTCGGCCCGGCCGGCGCGTGGCTGCTCGATGCGATGCTGGCCGCGTAGCGGCGCGCCGCTCTGCCCGCGTCGGCGCCAGCGCCGGGCCGCGCCGAGCGGCACGAACCCGTCAGCCGGCCCCGCTCAGAAGCCGCGCGCCAACACGGCCACGCCGATCGTCACGACGCCGAGCACGAGGTTGACGACCACCAGCAGCCGCACCGCATTCACCGCGCGCGCGCCGTCCGGCCAGTTCTGCGCCTGCACCGCGCGACGGATACGGGGAAACAGCGCGAAGCGGATGTGGCCGAAGATCAGCATCATCACGACGCCGAGCCCGGCCATCGCATGCAGCGGCCAGGTCGCGTGCGCGCCACCGAACGCGGTGAGCAGGAAGCCGCCCGACAGCAGGATCACGAGCACCGCGCCCGACACCCAGTTGAAAAACCGGCCGAACACGCCCTCGATCAACGGCAGCCGCAGCTGCGGCGTCAGATCGGACAGCGCCGGGCGTAGGCAGAAGTGCGCGAACACCATCCCGCCCACCCACACGGCGACGGCCAGCAGATGAAGAAACAGCGCGACGGCAACGGCGTGGGACATGGTGACGATCCTGAGGTAGCGGGTTCAGTGCAACGAACGACCGCATCGCACGCGGTCTCGCGCGACGTTCGACCGGCCGGCCAGCGCTCGGTTCAGGCGCATGGCCGCATTTGACAATATTTTGCAACTTCCGCGCGACGACGCCAGCGCCGCGCCGTCGCCCATTCTTCGCACATTCGTCGCCGCAAAAGCACAGGCCGCACCGGCGCCGAAGCGCGGGTGCGGCCCGTCGTGCCGGCGCGCGCCGGCGGATGCGTCGTCAGCCGAGCAGCGGGCGCAGCTCGTTGACGACCTTCAGCTTCGTGTCGGGCGCGCGGCCCTTGCGTGCGCGCTTGCCGATGTGCGGCGCGAGCCCCGCGTACGACAGCGTTTCGTCCTGCACCTTGCCGCCGCGGCCGGTGCCGATCAGTACGACGCCGGCCGGGTCGATCGCGAGCGCCTGCACGAGCGTTTCCTTGTCGTCGAGCGCCATCAGCGTCACGCCGCGGCCGCCGCCGGACAGCGTCTTCATCTCGTCCATCGCGAACACCAGCAGCCGGCCACCGCTCGACAGACACGCGACCTGCGTCGCATTCGGCAGCACGGGCATCGGCGCGAGCGGCACCGCGCCCGCGTCGATCGTCATGAACGACTTGCCGGCCTTCACGCGGCTCACCATGTCGCCGACCTTCGCGAGGAAGCCGAAGCCGTTGCTCGACGCCAGCAGCAATTGCTGATCGACCGGCGCGGCGTAGTAGTGCATCAGATGCGAGCCCGATTCGAGCTCGATCAGCGAGGTGACCGGCACGCCGTCGCCGCGCCCGCCCGGCAGCACCGACACGTCGACCGAATAGACGCGTCCGCTGCTGCCCCAGGCGATCAGCCGATCGGGCGTGCGGCACTGGAACGCCGCGTACAGGCCGTCGCCGGCCTTGAACGAGAAGCCGGCCGGGTCGAGCCCGTGACCCTTCAGCGCACGTACCCAGCCCTTTTGCGAGACGACCACCGTCACCGGCTCGTCGACGACCTTCGCCTCGAACGTCGCGCGCTTTTCCTGCTGGATCAGCGTGCGGCGATCGTCGCCGTACTGCTTCGCGTCGGCTTCGATCTCCTTGATCATCAGCCGCTTCATCGCGCTTTCGTTCGCGAGCAGCTCCTCGAGCTTCGCCTTCTCGTCGCGCAGCGCGTCGAGTTCCTTCTCGATCTTGATCTTCTCGAGCCGCGCGAGCTGACGCAGGCGGATCTCGAGGATGTCTTCCGCCTGGCGCTCGGTCAGGCCGAACGCGCTCATCAGCGCGCTCTTCGGCTCGTCCGACTCGCGGATGATGCGGATCACCTCGTCGATGTTCAGGAAGACGATCATCCGCCCTTCGAGGATGTGAATGCGGTCGTCGACCTTCGCGAGACGATGGCGGCAGCGCCGCGTCATCGTCGACTGGCGGTACTTCACCCATTCGTCGAGGATCGTCAGCAGGCCCTTCTGGCCCGGCCGGCCGTCGGCGCCGATCATCACGAGGTTCAGCGTCGCGTTCGATTCGAGGCTCGTGTAGGCGAGCAGCGTGTTGACGAATTCCGTCTGGTCGATCGTGCGCGACTTCGGCTCGAACACGAGCCGCACCGCCGCTTCCTTGCCCGACTCGTCGCGCACCGCGTCGAGCAGGTCGAGCATCGCTTTCTTCGTGTTGAGCTGCTCGGGCGTGAGCGTCTTCTTGCCGAGCTTGAGCTTCGGGTTGGTCAGCTCCTCGATTTCCTCGAGCACCTTCTGGCCCGACGTGTTCGGCGGCAGCTCGGTGACGACCAGCTGCCACTGGCCGCGCGCCAGATCCTCGATCTTCCACTTCGCGCGCACCTTCAGGCTGCCGCGGCCGGTTTCGTACGCCGCCGAGATTTCAGCGTCGCTCGAGATGATCTGACCGCCGCCGGGGAAGTCCGGGCCGGGGATCAGGTTCATCAGCTCCGCGTGCGTGAGCTTCGGATTGCGGATCAACGCGACCGCGGCGGCCGCGACCTCGCGCAGGTTGTGCGACGGGATTTCCGTCGCGAGGCCCACCGCGATGCCCGACGCGCCGTTCAGCAGCACGAACGGCATGCGGCTCGGCAGCGTCTTCGGCTCCTCGAACGAGCCGTCGTAGTTCGGCATGAAGTCGACCGTGCCCTGGTCGATCTCGTCGAGCAGCAGCTTCGAGATCGGCGTGAGGCGCGCTTCGGTGTACCGCATCGCCGCCGCGCCGTCGCCGTCGCGCGAGCCGAAGTTGCCCTGCCCGTCGATCAGCGGATAGCGCAGCGAGAAATCCTGCGCGAGGCGCACGAGCGCGTCGTACGCCGACTGGTCGCCGTGCGGGTGGTATTTACCGAGCACGTCGCCCACCACGCGCGCCGACTTCACCGGCTTCGCGTCGGGACCGAGACCCATTTCGTTCATCGCGAACAGGATGCGGCGCTGCACCGGCTTCTGGCCGTCGCAGACGTCCGGCAGCGCGCGGCTCTTCACGACGCTGACCGCGTAGCTGAGGTACGCCTGCTCGGCGTAGTTGCCGAGCGTCAGCGCATCGGTGTCCGGTGCGTCGGGGCCGGCAAAGAGATCGGCAGTGTTGTCGTCCATCTGAATTCCGTATTCTTAACTGACATGAGGCGGGCCGGGCGCGCGGCCCGGCCGTGCGGATGCCCGGCTTAGATATCCGCTTCGACGTCGTTGCCCTTTTCCTCGAGCCAGCCGCGCCGCGCGGCTGCCTCGCCCTTGCCCATCAGCATCGTCATCCGCGCGACGGTCGCCTCGTAGTCGAGCTCGCCGAGCTTGACCGGCATCAGGCGGCGCGTGTCGGGGTTCATCGTCGTGTCCCACAGCTGCTCGGCGCTCATTTCGCCGAGGCCCTTGAAGCGGCTGATGCTCCACTGCGTGTCGCGCACACCGTCCTTGCGCAGCTTGTCGAGCGTCGCTTCGAGCTCGCCTTCGTCGAGCGCGTAGAGCTTCTGCGCGGGCTTCTTGCCGCGCGCCGGCGCGTCGACGCGGAACAGCGGCGGGCGCGCGACGTACACGTGGCCGCGCTCGATCAGCTGCGGGAAGTGCTTGAAGAACAGCGTGAGCAGCAGCACCTGGATGTGCGAGCCGTCGACGTCCGCGTCCGACAGGATGCAGATCTTGCCGTAGCGCAGGTTCGACAGGTCGACGGTATCGTCCGGGCTGTGCGGATCGACGCCGATCGCGACCGAGATGTCGTGCACCTCGTTGTTCGCGAACAGGCGGTCGCGCTCGGTTTCCCACGTGTTCAGCACCTTGCCGCGCAGCGGCAGGATCGCCTGGTATTCCTTGTCGCGGCCCATCTTCGCGGAGCCGCCCGCCGAGTCGCCCTCGACGAGGAACAGCTCGTTGCGCGCGATGTCTTCCGTCTCGCAGTCGGTCAGCTTGCCCGGCAGCACCGCGACGCCCGAGCTCTTGCGCTTCTCGACCTTCTGGCCGGCGCGCGTGCGCGCCTGCGCCTGCTTGATCACGAGCTCGGCGAGCTTCTTGCCGTGCTCGACGTGCTGGTTCAGCCACAGTTCGAGCGCCGGACGCGAGAACGACGACACCAGCTTGACCGCGTCGCGGCTGTTCAGCCGCTCCTTGATCTGCCCCTGGAACTGCGGATCGAGCACCTTCGCGGACAGCACGAACGACACGCGCGCGAACACGTCTTCCGCCAGCAGCTTCACGCCCTTCGGCTGCAGGTTGTGCAGTTCGACGAAGCTCTTCACCGCCTGGTAGAGCCCGTCGCGCAGGCCCGACTCGTGCGTGCCGCCGGCCGGCGTCGGGATCAGGTTCACGTACGATTCGCGCACGAGCGAGCCTTCCTCGCTCCATGCGACGACCCACGACGCGCCCTCGCCTTCGGCGAAGGTGTCGTCGGTCGAACGCGCATCGGCGAAACGCTCGCCCTCGAACAACGGAATCAGCAGCTCGCTGCCGTTCATCTCGTCGAGCAGGTAGCCGCGCAGGCCGTCTTCGTATTTCCACGCCTGGCGCTCGCCCGTCTTCTCGTTGACGAGCACGACCTCGACGCCCGGCAGCAGCACGGCCTTCGAGCGCAGCAGGCGCTGCAGCTCGCCGAGCGGCAGGTTCGGCGAATCGAAGTACTTCGGATTCGGCCACACCTGCACGCGCGTGCCGGACTTCTTCTCGCCGCGGCCGGCCGCCTGCGTCGCGAGCGGCTTCACCACGTCGCCGTCGGCGAAACCGAGGCTGGCGATCTTGCCTTCGCGCCAGACCGTCACGTCCAGACGCGTCGCGAGCGCGTTGGTCACCGACACGCCGACGCCGTGCAGACCGCCCGAGAACGTGTATGCGCCGCCGGCGGCCTTGTCGAACTTGCCGCCCGCGTGCAGGCGCGTGAACACGATCTCGACGACCGGCACGCGTTCTTCCGGGTGCATCCCGAACGGAATGCCGCGGCCGTCGTCCTCGACCGACACCGACTGATCGGCGTGCAGCGTGACCGTGATCTGCTTGCCGTAGCCGCCGAGCGCTTCGTCGGACGCGTTGTCGATCACTTCCTGGATGATGTGCAGCGGATTTTCGGTACGGGTGTACATGCCGGGCCGCTGCTTGACCGGCTCGAGACCCTTGAGCACCTTGATCGATGCTTCGCTATAGGCCGCGCTGGGCTTCTTCGTTGACATAGATGCTGAATTTCGTCATTCATCGGGACGTTGTCCACATCTCGTGTGGATAACGTCGTGGACAAAACGTTGAGTTCCGTAAAAAAGCGAATCGAAACAACGGTGTGCTCGGACTGCTCCGAAAGCGGGCGCGACATGCGCGGCCCGGAACGCGCGGTATTTTACTGGTTCCGCGCGACGGCCCGGTTGCGATGACGGCGGCCGGCCGCTGCCGGCCGCGGCGCGCCGCGGCGGCCCGTCACACCGGCTTGCGCTTCGCCTCGAGCGTTTCCCACCGCTCGAGCGCGGCGAGGAGTTCATCGTCGATCGCCGCGAACCGCTCGGTCAGGCGCGTGCCTTCCTGCGGATCCTTCGCGAAGATCGAGCCGTCCTCGAGCTGCGCATTGATCGTTTTCTGTTCCGCTTCGAGCGCCGCGATTTTTTCCGGCAGCGCATCGAGCTCGCGCTGCTCGTTGAACGACAGCTTCACCGTGCGTTGCGCATTACGGCCGGCCGCGCTCTTTGCCGCGTCGTCCTTGAGCGGCGCGGCCTCCTTCACCGTGCGCTTCGCCGCTTCCTGTTGCGCCAGTTGCTGCGAGCGCTCGCTCTGGATCTGCCAGTCGGTGAAGCCGCCGACGTATTCGCGCCACTTTCCGTCGCCCTCGGCCGCGATCACCGACGTCACGACGTTGTCGAGGAACGCGCGATCGTGGCTGACCAGCAGCACCGTGCCGTCGTAATCGGCCAGCAGTTCTTCGAGCAGTTCGAGCGTCGGGATGTCGAGGTCGTTGGTCGGTTCGTCGAGCACCAGCACGTTCGCCGGACGCGCGAACAGGCGCGCGAGCAGCAGCCGGTTGCGTTCGCCGCCCGACAGCGACTTCACCGGCGAGCGGGCGCGCTCCGGCGCGAACAGGAAGTCGCCGAGATAGCTCATCACGTGCTTGCGCACGCCGCCGATCTCGATCCATTCGCTGCCCGGGCTGATCGTGTCGGCAAGGCTCTTTTCCTGGTCGAGCTGCGCGCGCATCTGGTCGAAGTACGCGACCTGCAGGTTCGTGCCGATGCGCACCGTGCCGCCGTCGGGCTTCAGCTCGCCGAGGATCAGCTTGAGCAGCGTCGTCTTGCCGGCGCCGTTCGGACCGACGAAACCGATCTTGTCGCCGCGCATGACCGTCGTCGAGAACCTGTCGACGACCGTGCGTTCGCCGTAGCGCTTCGTCACGTCGGTCAGCTCCGCGACGATCTTGCCGGACTTCTCGCCCTGCGCGACGTCGAGCTTCACGTTGCCCTGCGCGTTGCGACGCTCCGCGCGTTCGTTGCGCATCTGCACGAGCCGCGCGACGCGGCCCACGCTGCGCGTGCGGCGCGCCTCGACGCCCTTGCGGATCCACACTTCTTCCTGCGCGAGCAGCTTGTCGAACTTCTCGTTTTCTACGCGCTCGACTTCGAGCTGCTGCGCCTTGCGCGTCTGGTAGGCCGAGAAATTGCCCGGATAGGACAGCAGCCGGCCGCGATCGAGCTCGACGATGCGCGTGGCGACACGGTCGAGGAACGCGCGATCGTGCGTGATGAACAGCAGGCCGGCGCGCTGCGCGACGAGCAGCTCTTCCAGCCAGCGGATGCCGTCGAAGTCGAGATGGTTGGTCGGCTCGTCGAGCAGCAGCACGTCGGGCTGCAGCACCAGCGCGCGCGCCAGCGCGACGCGTTTTTGCATGCCGCCCGACAGCGCGTCGACGGGCGCGTCGCCGTCGGTCAGGCCGATCTGCGCGAGCGTCATCGATACGCGCGTGCGCCAGTTCCACGCGTCGTGCGTATCGAGCGACGACTGCAGCGCGTTCATTCGCGCGAGCAGCGCGTCGTGCTCGGCGCCTTCGGGCGTTTCGGCGAGGCGATGCGCGATCGAATCGTATTCTTCGAGCACTTCGCGCGTGTGCGTGAGCCCCGACGCAACGGCATCGAACACAGTCGCGCCCGGCTCGAATTCGGGCTCCTGCGGCACGTAGACGGTCACGAGCTCCTGCTGGCGCGTGATCAGCCCGTCGTCCGGCTTCGCGAGCCCCGCGACGATCTTCAGCAGCGACGACTTGCCCGCACCGTTGCGACCGATCAGACCGACGCGCTCGCCGGCCTCCAGCGAGAAGTCCGCGTGATCGAGCAACGCGACGTGACCGAACGCGAGTTGCGCACCGGTAATGGAATAAAGCGACATGGGCAGACGGCGAAGAGAGAAATCGGAAGCGCCCATTGTACCGGTGGCGCACGCGTGCGCCGGGATGGCCGGATGGACGATGGCGGTGAGCGGCTTTTTGGGTATCGGCCGGCGCTGACGGCGGCAGCGTGTCGGCGCGCCGCGGCGCCGGCATCGTGCGAACGATGCGGCGGGCGGCCGGCCGCCGCTTGACGGCCGCTTCCTGGCAGCCGCTTCGCAGCCGGGCGCCCGCTTGCAGGACGCGTTTACTTCACGTTGACCGTGATCGTCGAGCTCATCTCCGGCCCGTACGAGCGGTGCGCGCCGTCGCCGAGTTGCAGCGTCAACGTGTGCTGGCCGGACGGCAGCTTGACGTCGGTTTCGGTCTGGCCCTTGCCGAAGTGCAGCGAATGGTCGGTGGCGGGAATCACGTCGCCTTTCGGCACCGGCTTGCCGTCGATCAGCAGGTGATGGTGACCGGTGTCGGGCGTCATGTCGCCGGCCGGCTTCAGATCCATGCCTTCGAGGCCGAACTTGACGTGCACCGGGCTCGATACCGTCGCGCCGTCCTGCGGCTCGACGAAGAACACGCGCGCCTCGGCCCGCGCGAGCGTCGACACGGCCAGTGCCGCGACACAAACCGCACCCGCGATCCACTTCTTGTTGAGCATGTTTTCTCCTTCGGATTGAAAGGTTCACGAAGCATACACTGCGCGTCCCGGCCGCGCGACGGCGAACGTTGTTCGCGATGCGCACGCTTGAACGACGTTGCGCGGGCGTTCGGCGGAATTCCGGTACCATTGCGCCTCTCGTCCGCTGGCCGCGCCGCGGACGACGTCAGCGACTTTCATCCTCCCGAGCACCACATGAGCGAAGTAACCGAATACCAGAGCTGGGTCTGCCTGATTTGCGGGTGGGTCTACAACGAAGCGGAAGGCCTGCCGGACGACGGCATCCCCGCCGGCACGCGTTTCGCCGATATCCCCGCCGACTGGCGATGCCCGCTGTGCGATGTGGGCAAGGAAGATTTCGTGGTTGTCGATTTCTGAGGCGGGGTTTCTGAGGCGCAGCTTCTGAGGCGATCGCGCGGAGCGAATCGTATTCGCTCCGCCGGCGCGCCGCGCGTTTGCTATACTCTGCGCGCTGTCCACCTTGCCGTCCCGGTCGCGTCTTGAGCACGCGATATCGCGGACATGGCCCTCCCCGTAGTTCAATGGATAGAACAAGCGCCTCCTAAGCGCTAGATACAGGTTCGATTCCTGTCGGGGGGACCAGATATCCCCCAAGGTTGCGCAAATTTTCACAAGAGAACCCCGTCAAGCTTGGCTTTGCGGGGTTTTTTGTTGCACACTTCCGCAATCGACCGCCAGCACAAACACCCCCCTGACGGGGGTCGTTCTGGGGGTTCCGAAAATTCTGTCTCCCCGACTGTTGATGTCCACGCAGAACTGACCCACCTGAGGCTGTAGTTTTCATCGAATTTTGACCCACGTGATTGAATGCCCTGCTCAATCTTTGAGCAGGGGATACAGAGGTGATCACGGTGGGCATATTGGCCAAGATCAGGCGGATGTATTTCCGCGAGAAGGTCCCGCTGCGCGAGATTGCCAGGCGCACGGGCCTGTCCCGGAACACGGTGCGCAGCTGGCTTCGGCAGACGGATGCCGTTGAGCCGAAGTACCCGAAGCGCGTCAGCCCGAGCGTCGTCGACGAGTGGGCCGCGCAACTGACGGGCTGGCTGCGGGCAGACAGTCATCGCCCGAAGCGTGACCGGCGCACGGCCCGGTTCATGTTCGAGGCCATCCGCGGCGAGGGCTACGCCGGCAGCTACGGCCGCGTCAGCGCCTTCGTGAGACGCTGGCACGAGGAGCAGGCTGAAGCCCCGCGCAGGAAGGCCTATGTACCGCTGGCCTTCGAACCCGGCGAAGCATTCCAGTTTGACTGGAGCTGCGAATATGCCTTCATCGGCGGGTTGCGGCGACGCCTGGAGGTCGCCCACGTCAAGCTCAATGCCAGCCGGGCGTTCTGGCTGGTCGCCTATCCGACCCAGAGTCACGAGATGCTGTTCGATGCGCACGCCCGCGCATTCGCCGCGTTCGGCGGCGTGCCGCGCCGCGGCATCTACGACAACATGAAGACCGCCGTGGACAAGGTCGGCCGCGGCAAGGAGCGCGCGGTCAACGCCCGCTTCGAGGCAATGTGCGGCCATTACCTGTTCGAGCCGGAATTCTGCAACCGTGCCGCCGGCTGGGAGAAGGGCATAGTTGAGAAGAACGTGCAGGACCGGCGCCGCCAGATCTGGCACGAGGCTGCGCTACGACGCTGGGAAACGCTGGAGCTTCTGAACGAATGGGTCGCGGGCCAGTGTCGTCAGGCCTGGCAGATGCGGCACCCGCAGTGGCCCGAGCTGACGGTCGAGGACGTGCTGCAGGACGAGCGCACCAGGCTGATGCCCAATCCACGCCCGTTCGACGGCTATGTCGAGCAGACCCTGCGGGTGTCGTCGACCAGCCTCATCCACTTTCAGCGCAACCGCTACAGCGTGCCCACCGAGTATCGAACCAGCTGGTGAGCGTGCGCTGCTATCCGGCATATCTCAGCGTCGTCGCCGACGCCCAGGAGATCGCACGCCACGAACGCAGCTTCGAGCGGCACATGACCTTCTACGACTGGCGCCATTACATCACGCTGGTTGAGCGCAAACCCGGCGCGTTGCGCAACGGCGCTCCGTTCGTCACGATGCCACAGCCGCTGCAGCAGTTGCAGCGACACCTACTGAAGCACCAGGGAGGCGATCGCATCATGACGCAGGTGCTCGCCGCGGTGCGCGAACACGGACTCGATGCCGTGCTGCTTGCCGTGCAGGCAGCGCTGGACTCGGGACGCCCCAGTGGGGAGCACGTTCTGAACGTGCTGAGCCGGTTGAAGGCGCCCACCACGAGTACCAACCTCGCGACGACGAAACTCCAGCTTACCGAAGAGCCGGCTGCCGACGTGAGCCGCTACGAAACCCTGCGCGCCAACCCACCGGAGGACCGTCATGTCTAACGACATCGCCGCCCAACTCAAGGGGCTCAAACTGCATGGCATGGCGAGCACCTGGCCAGAGCTGCTGGCGCAGTCGCGTCACACGGAGTTCGACCCGGAGCGCTTCATGAAGCAGCTGCTGATGGCTGAGACGGCGGAGCGACAGGTGCGCTCGATCGCCTATCAGATGACCGCCGCTCGCTTCCCGGCTCACCGCGACCTGAAGGGCTTCGACTTCGCGCAGGCGCACGTCGACGAAGCGCTGGTTCGAGAACTCAGTGACCTGTCGTTCCTCGCAAGCGCACACAACGTCGTGTTCATCGGTGGCCCCGGCACCGGCAAAACGCACCTCGCCTCAGCGATCGGAATTGAGGCCGTGCAGCGCCACGGCAAGCGCGTGCGCTACTTCTCGACCGTCGAGCTGACCAACGCACTGGAGCAGGAGAAGTCCATCGGCAAACAAGGCCAGATCGCCCATAAGCTGATGTACGTCGACCTGGTAATCCTCGACGAACTGGGCTACCTGCCGTTCAGCCAGACCGGTGGCGCATTGCTGTTCCACTTGCTCTCGAAGCTGTATGAACACACGAGTGTCGTGATCACCACCAACCTCAGCTTCGGCGAGTGGGCGACCGTGTTCGGGGACGCAAAGATGACGACGGCGCTGCTGGACCGCGTCACCCATCACTGCCACATCGTCGAAACGGGCAATGAATCCTGGCGCTTCAAGTCCAGTTCTGCCAAGGCGAAGGCAACCAGAAAGAGAGCAGCAAAAGCAGCAGGCAGTGAGGAGTTATCCACACCGGAATAGATGTACTACGCTGTCTCGGGGTGGGTCAGATTTAGATGAAAACGGTGGGTCAAGATTCGGTGAAAATCAACAACTACATCTCCTTCGGTAACTGGGAATATCTCAAGGGAAACGTCGATCGCGTCATCATGGGCCGGGGGCGCATGTTCGAGTACACGCCGTCCGACACCGAAAAGCGGCTTGAAGGCCTCGACTCGACGGCAATCGCCTTTCTCGAAAAATTGCCGACCTTTCTGTGCAGCGAGACCAAATTAAACGAAAACACCGTCTCCATGCTCATCAAGTACGGTCGGATTTCCGGCACCACGCCCAGCCCGAAGGAAGTCTCCACCACTTTCGAGACATTGATCGATTTCGGCGAGGTCGAATTCGACGACGTTAAGGAAGCCGGGGAGGTGTTCGGCGCGGATCGGTTCCAGCTCCACCGCACTCACTGGGCAGTCCGTGAAGGCGACGCGCGGGAGGTGCTGGACCGATTGACCAAACTTAATCCCGACCTTGCTCCTCGCGTTGCGGAGCAAGTGACGCCCGCTGCTGACGATGCAGAAATCCAGCCTCCGCCACGCGACAAGAAGATCCTCGGCGTCGCCGACAGTGTGGAGTCCTTCCTCCAACTGCTCTACGGCTCGCCGGGAAAAGCCGCGACTGAGACCTTCTTCCGAGGCCACAGTAACGCTCGTTATGAACTGACGCCGTCATTGCTTCGCAAATGGGACAACGGCGACTGGCAGTTCATGCCGAGCGAGGATCGACTCTGCAAGGAACTATTGATTGCGCATCATGATGAGTTCCACGGCGATCAGTTTTGCTTCGACCGCCTTGTGCGCATGCAGCACTACGGCTTGCCTACGAGGCTGCTGGACATCTCCGGCAACCCGCTGGTGGCGCTCTTCTTCGCCTGCTCCTTCGAGCCGGACCAATCGGAAATTGACGGTGAGGTCATCGTCTTCCAAGTCTCGTCGGAGCTAGTGAAATACTATGACTCGGATACCGTCAGTTGCCTTTCAAATCTCTCCAACCTGACGTATGCCCAGAAGAATGAAATCAATCTCAGCCTCGACAAAGAAAAATTTAATGGAACGGACGTCGCCGGAAAGTTGCTCCACCACATTAAGTCGGAGAAAGGCTTTTTCGAGGGGCGAATCGTCCCGGACGATCTAGGGTCCATCATCTGCGTGAAGGCAAAACGCACTAATACGCGCATCAAATCGCAGTCCGGCGCCTTCCTGCTGTTCGGGCACGAGGCGACGCTTCCCGATGCCGGCCAGGGTGGGATCGAAATCAGCCGGGTCACGATCCGGGAGAAGGCGCACATTCTCGAACAGCTCGACCGAATCAACATCAATGCAACGACCGTATATCCCAGCATCGACCAGACCGCTGTTCATCTGCGGGATCAGCATCGGTCCCCGCGACCTGTCAAAACAGACGCTAATGCTGCGCCCAACAACTCTCCAGAAACCTGACGGGACGACGAGGGGCTCACCTGCTGCTGGCAGTGCCGGGGTTCAGTCGACATCGAAATTTTCAGATATGTGAACTCAAGACGCTAGCCAGCAAGGGAAAAAAATGCCGCGCCACCCCGGATCTAGACGCCGACCGCACGGAGCCAAATTGATCCTCTCCGTGGGAAAGGACGACCGTTCTCGAATAATCTAAAGGGACAGTTTGGGTCAGTAACTGCCCATTGCTGAAACGGCTGGCGTAGGTCTGGGCGTAGGTTTCTGATCTTCGCCTTGTCAGATAAGGTGAAGGTACTGCTGCATCATTGGGGTGACGGGTGCAGGTGCTGCGTTGGGTTGGGTGCTCATGTGATCGGGAAAAGTTGCTTTGCGTCCTTGAGTTCACCAGCGGCCTGAACGGGACGGCTCGAAGTTCGCCATCCGGCCGGTTGTTGGAGATCACGGCCGGCGGCTGTCGGCCCAAGAGCCGCCGTTTGTTCGCGACTTCACTAGGTCACTCTGACGTTGGCTCTGCCCAGCAACCGACCATTCGGTCGGTGAAGACGTACTTTTCTCCCTCGACCTCTGGTGACATTCAGGCGTCGATGCATGTATGTATGATCGTTACCGGTCGATTTCCGGACCTGCGCACAGTCCGCGCGCGAGACATACGCAACAGCGGTTTGGAAGCGAACTCCCTTTCCTACTGTACACCGGCGCATTGACTACATCGTAGACGCTCGGCGTGCTGACCCCGAGGGAGAGCCGGCCTCGCCAAGCATCGCACTCTCTCTTAGAGACTGTCCCGTTCGTCAAATGAGGCGAAGAACATTGAGCGTGCGCGTTGCCATTATTCTGAGCTCAGCTTCGTCTATTAGCGGGGTAATGCTTCCAGGAGACGAATGATGAAAAGGTGAGCTGTAGTTATTTATCGCAACGAGCTCCTCATATATTTCGTCACGTTTCAGCCTACTCAAAATGGAATGTTCATCAGCTGTTCTTATCATTTTAATGAAATCACCAAGCCATTGAAGCCCCGAAAAAACATCCCAATATTTGATTCTTGCAATGCCCTCCAAAATAGGACGCAGACAGCGCGCAACGCCAACCATCTGCCCTTGATCGGCACCTCCGAATTTAAGAAAGTTGGTTACCGATAGAATGTCCCTTGTCATCCCGCTTAGAGTTCCGTCACTATGACGAACGTGGGAGAATTTCACTCCGTTAATATCACTCTGCAAAGAGAGTGAGACGGCATCCGTCCCCGCCCTTGCCTCAAGTTCGGACGCAAAGACATTATCATGTGTCAATACAATAAGCTGGCCCACTTTCGAAGCAAGGATTACCAGCTCATTTATCGTAACAAAGCGACGGGATGAATCGAAACTTGAAACCGGATCATCGAACACCACAACCAATTCTTCGATATTATTACGAAGTGAAATTTTCGCCAAAAACATTGAGAAGGCGAGCGCACTTCTTTCCGCCTCAGACAAAGTGTATTTAAACTGATGCGGTGAATTTTCATCAAAAGTAATTCTATTTGATCCATATTTCACATAAAATGTTGACTCGTTCTCTATCGAGTTTGAAATTTTTTCCAATGACAACGTTGTAGAGAATTTTTTTAGGTGTTTGTTTGTTTCAGCTATGAACGCAGAAAATGCCGCCTGTGCAGCCTTCCCGATTTCGTTGTTTATTTCCGATCGTTGCTGCCTCAGTAAATTCATTGTCATCCCGTATTCTTTCGCAGAATCTCGAAATTTCGGCGTATAGTACGATCCATCCTTTTTTCCCATCCGTTTCTTAAGACTCTGTTCTGAGCGTAGCCTCTTTATCTGACCGTCGAGCGCAGAAGAGCGCGCGGCCAGATCTCGAGTCGCCTCCGAATTTATCAAGGAGAAGAGACTTTGGCGTGTTTTCTGCGACTGAATGGATCCAGAAAATAAATTATCCTCAATAAAATGTATATTGAACACTTCAATATTATTCTTGCGCAATGACCATGCGCCATTTTTATATTTTATTATCTCGCCATCAAATCGCAAAGAAACGGACTGTTCATCTGATGCCGAATTTTCATCTTTGAAAGACTGTTTTCTCTTGAGCAACCCCGGCTTTCCGGAAAGTGATTGCATAATAAGCGAGAGTGTGGTCTTCCCGGCCCCGTTCGGCGCATAGACTGTTGTTATTTTTCTCAGCCCCCCATCCCATTCTGCCGACGAAGAGCCACTAAATTTCTTGAATTTTCCAATATTTTCGATGGTTATGATTTTTTCTAACATGTTTTATCCAAAAATTTTAATGTTAATTCGACGAAATTCACCATCGATCACTTCGATGTAAAAAAAATTAACAACATCGCGGTGATGTATGTTCGCTATGATACATTGAATATTTGATATATGAAATGATACTGATCTGCCTCCTGCTTTAGTCCGGGTCGCTGCTAGCGGTCGAGATCAATAATGGCTGCTTTTGTGCGCGCGGGTGAATTGCGGAAGCGTAAGCGATTCGAGCAAGCTGTGCGGTCGCTTGTTGTTGTACTCAATTCGCAACGAGTCAATCAATGTCTCGTGGACAAGCGGCCTGATCGCCTCGGCTCTGGGATTCGTGAAACAGGGCCAAGGTCGATCCGCCTTGCCTAGCGGGTTCGCGAGGCTCGAATTATCCTGCGGCGTGGCCGATAGAACTACTCTGATAATCTCTATTCGCCGCTTCGGGCCTTGTGTGCTACGTGACTTTAACGCCACTAACCGTAGACAGCACGCAATCTCTGTGCGGAGTTAACAAAAGGTCTGCGCTACTCGTGCCTCTAGCAGGCTCGGAACAATGACCTATCTCCAATGGATAGCGGCCATCCAAATTTTTCCCGATGGATGTCCGCAACGGGTCGGGATATGCCTTTTGCATGAGGCGCGCCAAACACAACTTCTGTGGAACGCTCTCATTCAGATCGAAAAACGGAGCGCACGTCGTGGGCGATGCGATCAAGGCTGCCAGCCTCAAGTTTCAATGTCGCTTTGAGAGTGTCGCCGCCAGAGTTTGCGCTCATCTCTACGACTAGCGTCACATTCCCAAGAGAAGTAATCGTTGCTGCAAATGACAAGTCACCGTCGATCGCATGCCAATCCTTCGCTCCGCTCCAGCCGGTCCACGACGTTGCCATGTCTTCGAACAGCGTTGTCGGAGGACCGCTAACGTAAGTGGACGCAACAACTTCGCCTGAAAATGAGGCCGCCGAAATCTTGGCCAGAAACAGAATCTCGTCGGGTTTCCGGCTGTACGGTGACAACGTCAGCACTGTCTGGGAGTCGCAAGATTTAATTTCGATGACGTTCATTTACATCGCCCCGTCGATAAGTGGCGTCACCCTAGCATGAACGGCTGTTTCCGAAAATTTCAAGGTCCGCTCAGGGTCGAGGGTGTGTCAAAACCCGCGCGATCGCCTAGACTGAATCAACCTGTTAGCGCGAGAGGCGGAGATGGGGCGATTCGTCGAAGGTGCAAGCCGCAATCAGGCCACGTTGCTGCCGGAGTGTCTCGAAGACTTTATCGCTGAAGACAATCCCGTGCGGATCGTCGACGCATTCGTAGACGAACTCGATCTGGCTTCCATGGGCTTCGAAGGCACCACGCCGGCGATCACGGGCCGACCGTCTTACCATCCGTCCGTTCTGCTCAAACTCTACATCTACGGCTATCTCAATCGCGTGCAGTCGAGCCGACGTCTGGAGCGCGAGTGCCAGCGTAACGTCGAACTGATGTGGCTGACCGGTCGCCTCGCGCCGGACTTCAAGAGGATTGCCGAGTTCAGACGCAGCAATGGCGCCGGCGTTCGCAATGTATGCCGCCGCTTCGTGGTGATATGCCGCGACCTGAAGCTGTTCACGCAAGCAGTCGTTGCCATCGACGGCAGCAAGTTCAAGGCGGTCAACAGCCGCGATAACAACTTCGCGCCCAACAAGATCGCAAAGCGTCAGGAGCAGATCGAGCAAAGTATCCAGCGCTATCTGGATGCGCTGGAAACTGCTGATCGCACGCAACCCGCAGAAGTCGAAGCGAAAACCAAACGGCTGCGGGAAAAGATCGAGACGCTGCGCGAGCAGATGCGCGATCTGGATCGGGCCGCGGAACTGTTGAATGATTTACCGGAAAAACAGGTTTCGCTGACTGATCCCGACTCACGTTCGATGATGTCGCAAGCCAAGGGCACAGGCGTGGTGGGCTACAACGTTCAGGTGGCTGTTGATACGAAGCACCACCTCATCGTGACACACGAAGTGACGAACGTCGGTAGTGACCGCGCTCAGCTAAGCCCGATGGCCAAAGCCGCACGCGAAGCGATGGGCAAGAAGAAGCTCAAGGCGCTGGCCGATCGCGGGTACTACAGCGCCACGGAAATCAAAGCATGCGATGACGCTGGTATTGCAGCGCTGGTGCCAAAAACACAAACCTCCAGTGCAAAGGCAGATGGACGGTTCGATCGGGCCGACTTCGTCTACATCGCCAAAGACGACCAATACCTATATCCAGCGGGGCAACGGGCGATTTACAGATTTACTTCCGTCGAGCGCGAAACTCCGATGGCCCTGCGTACCTACTGGAGCAGCGCTTGCCCGAAATGCCCGATAAAGAACCGGTGTACGCCCACTGACTACCGGCGTATTCGACGATGGGAACACGAAGCGGTGCTTGAGGCGATGCAGTCCAGGCTGGATCGCCAGCTCGATGCCATGACGATGCGACGGCGCACGGTCGAGCACGTGTTCGGCACACTCAAGCACTGGATGGGGACGACGCACTTCCAGACGCGCGGACTTGGCCATGTCGCCGCTGAAATGAGTTTGCACGTGCTGGCATACAACCTCAAGCGAGTCATCAGGATCCTCGGATTCGCAAAGACGATGCGAGCGATGAAGCTGGCAGGCGCGTGAATGCGTGCGCCGACGCTGTTTGCCAGTAAAACACGATCACTTCATTTGCCTGCGTCACGTCCTAACGCAACTGTGCTCCCGCCAGGGAGGGATCGGTCGGCCGTTCTGCGCGTTTTTACACGGCCTCGGCCGACTTGAGTCGCTCGCCCCGCAGACGCCCAATAGGGCAACGCACAAGGAATGCAAGCATCCACCAGAGCATACCAATACCGTAAAGCGTTCGTTGCGCCTCGAGTATGTTGAGCGACGCCGGGCTCTGCGGTGCCGTAGTCTGCCGGCCGCTTCCTATGCGATACAAATTGAGGGCGCGTCCATGTCAGACTCTGACGCCCGATTTCACCGAAAAAACGGATGCTAGACTCTAGCACCCCTCCCGTGCGCGGGATTCGACTGCCACGCCGGACAGCTACTCGAGCTCCTCGAGAGAACTTGAGTCCGCAGGTCGAGCGCCCCCGAAACCGAGTCCAGCGCGACGTACGCGCCCGTCTTGCGGATCGACGGCAGCACCTCCGACGTCACCCACTGGCGGAAGCGCTTCGCGTCGGGCTTTCGGCTTTCGAATATCAGCACATAGAGGCCAGATTCATTACATACCCCGACTTTTTTGGGGCCCCCAAGGGTATCCACAGTACGGATACCCTTTTCGTTTTCCTCCAGCCCGGCAAGGGCATTCCCCGAGTTGGCGATCCCAAGAATCGCGCAGAGGTCACGCGTAACAAACCACGGCTCACCCTCAACGGTCACCACGCGCACTTGCGCGCCAGTACCCAGTCCTAAACCGACCGTATCTGTACACCCTGAATCCACCTGTCCAAAAACTACGGTTGCTAATTCTGGACACCCCCAGTAGTGTGGACACCGTTATTGGACATTTGCAGCAAAGAACAAGGGAAAACGGGATGAGCCGAACGTTTCTATACGCACGGGTGAGCACTGCCGACCAAACCACCGCCAATCAGGTGCTCGAAGTACAGTCAGCCGGATTCCACGTGGACACGAAACGAATCATCACCGAGAAAATCAGCGGGAGCGTCGCCGCAGAATTGAGGCCCGGGTTTGCCAAGCTGCTTGACCGCCTCGAGGACAGCGACGTGCTCGTCGTCACAAAGCTCGACCGCCTCGGCCGGAATGCAATGGATGTGCGAGCAACGATCGAGCGACTCGCCGCGATCGGCGTGCGCGTCCACTGCCTGCAGTTGGGCGGCGCAGACCTGACCAGCCCGGCCGGCAAGATGATCATGGGCATCCTGACGACGATCGCCGAATTCGAGCGCGACTTGCTGATCGAGCGCACCGCAGCAGGGCTAGAACGCGCACGACAGGACGGAAAAGCGCTAGGCCGCCCACGCGTCCTCTCTGACGGGAAGCGTGCCGAAGTCGCCGAACGCCTCGGTGCCGGCGAAACAGTTGCAGCAGTTGCACGAGCCCTCGGTGTCTCCCGACAAACCATCATGCGTCTTCGCGATGCTGCCGCAGCATAGTAGGTGCAGCACGTGTCAGGCAGTCGCCAACAGGCACGGCCACGCTATTGCCAACGCCTCGGCGCTGCGCCACGCAGCACGAGCCGAGGCTGGATCACCACGCGCCGCGGCATCGAGCGCCATGCGCCGGTTGGCCTGCCAGTCCTCGTGCTGCTGTACGACGAGCGCCCCGAGACGAGCCGCACGCTCCGAGGCATCCGGGGCGGCAGCCGGCATATCGGCGAGTAGCGCGTCTGGATCCGGCTCATCCGCCGGCGGTGGGGCATTGTCGATGACATCGATCGCATCGACGCGGACGAGCAGTTCATCGCCGACGTGGACGTCAGCGAAATTCATATCAGACAATCGACACCCCCGGCTTCCGATTGATGGTGATACGGCCCGACATGGCCCGAGCCCGTCCCGGCCCGACGTTCGGCTCACCGTCGAGCGCCCACGCCTTACGCTCCATATTCTGGACGATCTGCATCGCCTCGGCCGCCAGCTTCGCCAGGCGAACATCGTCCGCATCCTTCGATTTCAGCGCCCGATAAACGGCACCACGAACCGCGCGGGCCTCTTGCCGATGAGTGGCTACCACCTGCGCACGCTCATCAGCGACGACAGCCACCGCGACAGCCGGTGTGGATGGCGGAGAGTAAACGGCGGCCGCGCTCTCAGGCGCCGGCGCTGGCCCTTCCGCAACTTTTCCCGCTTCGCCATTGCCGCGTTCATGAGGCAGAGCGGTACCCTTCTCGCACTTCCGCCAGCTCTCGGTTTTCGCCCTGTTGCCCGCTGAACCCTTTGATATTCCGAGAGAAACGGCAATCGCGGACAGCCCGACACCCGGTTCAGTTTCGTACCGGTGACGTGCAGCGGCCCACTCGACATCGGTTGGCATTCGCTTAGGCATCGGATTACAGAGGCGCGTCCATTATGAGCAAAGTTTCACGTCACGATGGACGGCAGACAACGAAAGACCGTCCATCCCGTCCAGGAGCAGCCGATCGAAGCGCAGAATTCTCCGTCGTTTCAGTGAGTTGATGGCTTGGACGCACGATACGGTGCCTCGATTCAGGGCCCCCTTCGCTTTCGATGGCGCGCAGGTTCGCGTGGTGACTGTTGATGGGGAGCCGTTGTTCGTGGCGCGTGATGTGGCAAGCGTGCTCGGCTATGCCGACACGGATTATGCGATCCGAGCCCACTGCAAGGGCGCGCAGACCTATGCCGGGGATTCCTCGGGGCAGGTTCGGCACTTCAAGATCATCCCGGAGCGCGACGTGTACCGCCTCGTCATGCGATCGAAGCTGCCGTCTGCCGGGCGCTTCGAGGAGTGGGTCGTCGGAGAGGTGCTACCGTCGATCCGTAAGACCGGCACGTATGTCGCGCCGGTCGCCGCACTGCCGAACTTCAGCGACCCGGTCGCCGCAGCACCCGAGCGGCACGCTGTCACGCCGTGCGAGGAATCCGGAAAACCGTCGGATTGATGCGGAACGGTGCCGCGTACGCCCAGTGCTCTGCGACGCAGCTCGATACCAGGTGGCATTCGGAGATGAACTTGCGAATGGCTACCGTCACCTGCGCGCGCTGATACACCTTGTACGGGGGCGCGTTCGCCACATGCTTGTTCTTGACTTCGTGAAGCGGTGCGATCTGGTGCGCCGACTCGGTCAGGGCGAACTTCGCAATCTCGGTCGGCAGACCAAACGTCGCCCATGCGCGCTCGGTCGCACGGGTAAGCGACTCTGTGCCGGCCGGACGCTCGTCGAGGACCGTCACAAGCGCCGAACGCCGGCCGAGATCATCGACGCGACGCTCGATCGCTTGCAGTTGAACGGCTTGCTGCGCCTGCTCAGCTCGCGCCAGCGCAAGCTCATGCGCTTGGTGCTCCAACGCATCGAGCATATGGCGAGCGAGTTGCAACGAACCCGACGAGACACCCGGCTGCGGCGCTTTGGCCTCCGCTGCCTCGAGCTCCTGCCAGCGGTCGACCAGTCGCGCGGTGAATGCCGGCGACAGCTGCGCGACGATCACGTAGCTGTCGCGCTTGCCGACCAAATACTCGACCACCGGGCGGCCTGCTGTGGCCTTTTCCTGCATTGCAGGAGAAGCGATGACCCCGCGCGAGACAAGGCGCTCGATCGTTACCTTCACGTTGTCGTGGCGCGACTCGACCAGATCCGCGATCTCGCGGCTGCTCATCATCAGGCCGCTGAGGATCGGCGAGGGATTGAGGCTCATGAGCGCTGTCATCGTATCGCCTCCATGAATGCGCGGCTGCCGCGGACGGCGGTCTCAAAGCGACGGCGCGCGTTGTACGTGCCGGCGCGAGCCTGCTGGTACGCCCCGTAGGACTTTCGGGTAGCGCGGCGGAATGCCGGTGAGCTCACGTCGATATCCCCACCGATGCGTTCTTTGTAACGCTGACAGGCGCACTGATACGCGTACTTTGCATCGCGGAGTGCCCCTTGCGCACGCAGCAACTCCGCTCCACGTCGCGCAACGGCCTCAGGCGTCCATCGAATCGACAACGCCATCACACGACCTCCTGCGCCGCGACATGGCCGCTCGCACCACGCGCGGACAGCCACGCCTCCACATCAACTCGTGGCCAGTATTGGCTCCGCGGGCCCAGCACAATCGGTTTCGGGAAGTTGCCGCATGCAGCCCATCGGCGAACCGTGGCCACTCCCACGCCGGCAACTTCGGCGATCTGCGCAGCGCTCATGCGCGAGGGATTCGATCTCATCGCAAACTCCAAACGGTTTTAGAGGTTTCATTTGCGCGTCACGACTGCTCCGGGCTGTACGATCCAAGTGCGTCAATCGGAAGGCAGGCAAAAAAAGCGCCGCGGAGAGCGGCGCAAGAAAGAAGCGGATTTTGAAACGACCTTGCGGTCACACATATGGTCGCGTCACGAAAGCCAATCCGGCGCCATCCACCGGCCAGCGGTCATGCAGAGATCCCTCCGCCGATGACCTTGGTCTTCAGGAGCGAGCTGATGCTGCCCATCGCCGATCGACTAGCGTCGGACGGGCCAGTGCGGTCGTCCGAAGGCAATGCAATCGGCTCTAACTGGCGCTGCGTTTGGGCCGGTGCCGGCGGCTTGCCGCCGTTGTCGATCGCGGCTTGGATGCGCGCGTGCCACGACTCCTTCGATTCACCGAAGTGGGCCGAACCGACGCCGACCTCCATCGCCTTCGCGAACGCTGACTCGTCCGACCGCCACCACGCACTGCCCGACTTCTTCTCAGCCCCTCGCATCGGCCCCGCAATGCGAACCCAATTGCGCCACGTCGCCAGCCAGTCCACCTTCGCCGCGGCGCGGCCCGATTTGCCGTGCCAGTGGTCGCGAAACTTTTCCGCCTCGAAGCGCACGTGCTCCACCGTCCACGCGCCGCTACTCCAAGCACCATGGTCGGAAGCGAGCCGCGCCGTCTCTTCAAGCGCCCAGTCACCCCAAGCCTTCGGCAATACCCAGTCTTGCGGCAAGCGCGAAGCGCGCGCAGCGGGCGGATTTGCCGCCAGCGAAGCAGCTTCACGGATCATTGACGGTTCTATTGACGGTTTACATGACGGATTGGCTGCAGCTGTCGCACCCCGTTCCTGCGTGAGCTGCACCCCGTCCGCGCGTGAGCTGCACCCCGTAGCGTCGTCTCCTGCACCCCGTTCTTGGTTCCGGGGTGCAACACTTTCAGGTCGTTGCATGCAGAGGTCGTAGCAAACCGGGCGACGGTCAGCACGGGGGATCTGCGCCGCGACGATTCGCTGGTTTCCCTTGGCGATCAAACCAGCCTGCTCGAGCAGATCGAGCTTCGTTCGCACGGTTCGCTCGGACAACCCGGTATCGGCCGAAAGCGTAGACGCAGACGGGAACGCCGTCTTGCCCCACTTGTCCGCATAATTCGCGAGACAGAGAAGCACGTGCCGCGCGGGCGCGTCTTGCATGACCTGCTGCTCAATCGCCCAAGACATCGCTTGTACGCTCATCGCGCACCGCCTCGCGATCGAGTCGCGCCACGCAATCCTCTGTACGCAAACGTGACGGAGCCCCTGACGATCACACAGAAATCGAGATAGGAGTGAGTTACTTCTTTGAGCGCAGCGGTGAGAGCACTGCGCTCATTTATCAAAAGTTTCATGGCATCCCGGAAAAGGATGCGGCAACCAGTCGGACGCCTAATTCACTTGTGCGGCAATTGCACATGCCGCACAATCTCACTGTACTTGTCCGTTTTAATCCGCTCGCTGCCGCTAATGGCACATTCTCGTAGCTGGATAAATCTGGAATTTCCAAAGGTCACCTCGCTACAGGTGGCCTTTTTCTTTTCCAGATCAGCCAAAGCAAATCTTCACTTAGAAAGGAAACAGGGGAAAGCCGAGAAAGCCTGATCCAGCAAGGCTCGCCGCCATCCACACCTGAAAATCCAGCGTTTTCCACTCGAAATCGGCTAATATGCGATTTTCATGATTCCACCGAGAAAACGCGCATGCAGGTTATAAGGGCTTACGCGTGCCTCACGGCCCCGATGTCGCGCCGGTTGTCCGCGACCGACTTCGCCGGCGCGAATCGCATCGCCGCATCGTCGGCCTTCGCAACCAGATCCCATGCCAGATGTTCAGCGACAACAAGAGCGGCATCTGTCGAACCGGCTTCGATGATTGAGGTCAGCCGCGAGGCCAGGTCAACGAGCCCGTCGCAGAGCGACTCGACCTCGGCGCCCGCAGCTGGCGCGATCTGGTCTGCTTCACACAAGGTGTCGCGAATGATTTGAAGGTGCGGGCGTGTTTGCCCTGTAGAATTGGCGATAGCCATAGAACGAACCTCGTCATAGGTTGTTTTGCGGTCAGACGGGAACGATGTTGGCGCATCGTTCCCGCCGCTCTTGCCGAATCCCGCCAGTAAGGCGAAAACGGCGTCCACATCCTGCCATAACGTCGCACGAACGCAAGTCGCGACAGCCAACACTATGGGGCCTCCGGTGCGCGGTAGCCAACCGGATCGGCAAACCAGCGATGAACCTCGGAATTTTTCCACGCGACACAGCGCGCCGAGCCGAGCTGCACGCGGCGCGGAAAGCGACCGGCCAGTTCGCGCTTGCGGACAGACTCGTGCGACAGCGGAACGAAGCGCTTCAGGTCACCCCAGCGGGTATAGCCGTCGAGCGGCAGCGATTGGGGCCCATGCTCTGTACCGCCAGCAGACGGAGCATTGCGGATATTTGCGGCCATGCTTAGAACCTCGCGGTCAGTTGAACATGGCGCAACGCTACGCGTGTGAAGTTGAGTGAAGCAAATGTGAACCTCTCGGCCTTACCCGATAAGGTATCGGCGACCATTAAGCAGGCGTATGTGAACCTGTGTGAACCCGCACCCAATCAATTACGGCGCCTAGTCTCCCGCCTCGGGATATCCGCATCATCCAAAACGTCGTAGATCGTGCGGCGGCTTTTACGAAATTTGGCCGCAATTTTTGTCCCCGACACCCCAGCACAGTACATCAGGGCAATCTCGCGCTTATCCGCGGCACTCAATGGCGCAGCGTCAGAGGACGCCTTTCCGTCGCCCTGCATGGCCGGACCGAGAATCGCGTCTGCTTCAGGTATATGAATTTCCTTGCCACGCAACGACGCGTATATCTCTTGGGCACGGAACCCACAAAACGAATATGCGAACCAAACTGAGTGATGCGTCAGAAGCTCCGCGCGACTGACATTGATCCACAGATCGTAAACCTCCGCTTTCGAAACGTGTGGGTCATAGAGTGAGTTCTCCCCCTGCAGCTCCGCCAACATGAGGAGCGCACTACCGACACCGTGCTCTTCCAGCTCTTCAGGAACGCCGAACCCTTGCCATTCATACCAACGAGGCGCTTCGTCCCCGGCCGACAGCAACAGTTGCTCGAGGGCCGCCGCGGCCTCCGCTTCCGTACACTCGCTCGTGCGCATCATTTGAGCGATCAAGTCGCGGGCAAGGACGAAGCCAGATCGCTGCCGGGCGAGGAATTGCTGAACGGTCATACCGGCTAAATGTTGGAAAAGTTGGGAGAAGATTGTAAAGGATGGTCGAACTGAGGCCACAATTCGGTCCAGTGTGGAACGCGTGGCACCCTAGCAACATTGAGTCCGCAACGCTCTCGCCAGGACGATTCGTTTGACGCAGTGCCGGAGTACAATTACCCTCCGTGCCGCGGGGTGGAGCAGTCTGGCAGCTCGTCGGGCTCATAACCCGAAGGTCATAGGTTCAAATCCTATCCCCGCAACCAACATCGAAGCCCGCTGTGCGAAAGCAAGCGGGCTTTTTTCTTGCGCTGAGGGGGGCTTCTATGTCAACATCGATGAACGCCATGTTGACATAGCGCTAACGAGAAATTTCCATGACAGCGATTGAGCACCTGAAGAAACTTGACCCCGAAATCAGCCGCATCCTGTGGCAATTTGACGGTAAAGAAGCGGCGTTAAGCCATGTTTTCCAGGAGCGTCGCGGCATCTCTCGGCAAGCTGCGAACGGACTTCTGTCGCGCCTAGTGACCGCCGGATTGCTCGCAGAGGGGAGCGGGAAGCGCCCCAAGACATATACGCAACCTCCACTCGCGTCTCTCGAAAAGAAATATCCACTCGAATCAATCGAGGAGCATGTAGTTTGGGTAGAAGATTTTCGCCCGGGTTTTTCCGAGGTTATGTGCGAGAACGCACTAAAAATTTGGGACTATGGCTTCACTGAGATGCTAAACAACGCAATTGAGCACTCACAGGGAACGACTGTAACTGTTCGAGCAAACCTACATGCTGGTGGAACCGTGTGTTCAATCGAGGATGATGGAGAGGGGATCTTCAAGCGTATTAGTCGCATCTGTAAACTCCCGGACGAGCGGCAGGCAATTCTTGAGCTCGCGAAAGGTAAGCTGACTACGGATCCGGACAACCATACCGGTGAGGGAGTGTTCTTCTCTTCGAGGGCATTCGATCATTTTTGCATCGTATCTGGCGGATTGATGTTCGACCATCTTGATGGCGAAGATGATTATCTATTTGAACGAGATCACTCCCGTGAAGGAACATGGGTCATGATGGCTCATGGCAATCATACCGAGAGGTTGCTGACGGATGTTTTCGACGAATTTGCTCAGGCCGACGAATACACATTCAGCAAAACCATCGTTCCTGTTCGTTTGGCGAGAATGGGAGCGGAGAGCTTGGTTTCGCGATCACAGGCACAGCGTCTCCTGGCTCGCGTTGATCGGTTCAAGGTCGTGCTCTTCGACTTCCGAGATGTGGAAACAGTAGGCCAGGCTTTTGCTGACGAAATTTTCCGGGTGTACGCGAACGCCCACCCTGAGGTTGAGCTAGTTCCAGTTCACGTGAGCCCACAGGTTGAGCAGATGATTACTCGTGCAACAGCGCCGCGTATGTAGCACTTCTGTCAGGCGAATCACTGGAGGAAGCGGTGGTTCGCCTGATGGCCGCGGAAAAGGATACTTAGCGGACACCGCGGCTGTCAGCGGCAGTCGCCCACATGACCTCGGTTGCCTGGGGGTTCTTTTGGGGGTCTTTTCATCAAATACCCACGCCCACTGCCATATAGTCATGTAGATATGAATTCTGTCGGGGGACCAGTCGACTTCAAACCATTCCCAAGATTCACAAGAAGTCCATCGCTCAAGCCCGTCTGGCGGACCTCCAGCTCCCATCGTTACCCAACGTTGCTCAGTAACAGCCGGAGAAAGTGTTGGTATCTGTGTTGTTGGTATCAGCAGATACCAACAACACAGATACCAACGATGCCTCTCACTGACATACAGGTACGGAACGCGAAGGCCGGCGCGGCCCCGTACAAACTCACGGACGGCAATGGAATGTCCTTGCTCGTCCACCCGAACGGCGCGAAGTTCTGGCGCTTCTCATACCGCTTCCTTGGCAAGCAGAAGACGCTCGCCCCCGGGGCCGAGATAGTCCATATCGCGTAAGCCGATAGCGACTCCGCTCCATCAAGGCATCAATAAGTTGGCCATCCGTTAAACCGCGGTTGGAGGAGCGGTGTAAGCGTGCGCGATGTCGCCGTTCACAATCCTCGCGAGTACGCCAATTATTTTCTCGTATCCGAGGAATTGGACTTCGCCGGATTGTGGGGTGCCCCGGAGCAGCATCCCAGCGAACCACTGTTTTCCCTCTTGCGTATGATCCGCCGACACTTGAAACACCGGTGCCCCGCTCATTCCGTCAAAAGACTCTATCTGGCTCGCGCAGTGGACTCGGAGTCGGTGCATCTCTGCAGTCTTGCAAGGACCTACGTACTCTGCGTCCATTAGCATTGCGCTAGAGATGATGGACTCGCATTCTGTATCGCACTCGAACTCCCGTAAGTGCGTCGGATACCCTTGGATAGCAAAGATTGAATCCCTGCCAAAAGCCGGCCGCGCACCTAAGTCGGGCAAACTGTAAGGGAGATAGTTTCCGAACAGCGATGAGTCCAACCGCGCACCGTCGGCTCCATGAACGACGATATCGTACTGGTCTGTATCGGACGCGCTGCCGCCGTGAATAACGTACCAGTGCGATGTCACAATAACTTCTGGTGCGTTGGGATGATATTGGACGCGCGTATCAGCAAGATTAAAGTTGGCACCTGCATGACGACTCGTTATTGCGAATAATCTATCGCAGTAGCGAACGACGAAGCCCGACCCACAAACGGAGAATGGAAAGCTAGGGTGACCGGTCCGAAATAGTATTGGTCGAGCGCAGCGGAACATCGACGCTGTCACCACGGGTTTGACCATCGCTGCCTCACCGCAATTTGGAAAGTTATTCTGATCGAGCGAGATCCTCTCAGCAACTCGCGCGTCTACGGAAGGTCGACAATGGGTCATTAGCGACGTCCGCATCTGAGTAGTCTGTTTCAGGCAACCTCACCCGATGAACGCGAGGCTTGGGCCGCGATTCAGTATGAAGAGGTCGAGAACTGCCTTAGGCAGAGCGCTCCGACACGGTGCGGCAAACGGTAATCGCAATGCGCGAGTAGCCGATTGCCTCGCTACGTCCCCGGCTCGGCGACGGCATAGTGCCCCTCGCATTCTCCGCCCACGCGGACCTCATCAATGCCTGAGGCCCCATGCGCAAGCCCATCACCGCGCAGAACACGGCCGCGCATCATCGCCTCACTGCATCCCCGCCTGCCCCATATCCTTCGACGCATGCCAGACGCGATACCGCACCTCAAACCCTTCCGGCACATACACGACCAACGGCAACCGGCTGTTGTACCGCAACAGCTGACCATCGCCGCGCACCTGCACGAAGCGTTGCTGCGGCGCTTGACCGGGGCATGCCATCAGCGTCGACGCCGGCCCCTTCACGTCGGTGAGCCGATAGTAGGTATAGCCCCAGCCCTTCACGTCCTCGGCGGTAAGCTCGCCGCCGAACCACTGCTGATTGCAGTCGGTCGGCAGTGTCTTGCCGATCATCAGCTCGACGCGCGCGTCGGCCTCGTTGTCGAGCGCGGGCAGCGCGATCACCGCGCGCTGCTGGCCGGCGGCCGGTTGCGGGAACATCTTGATCGACTCGGCCGACACGGCAGGCGCCGATGCCGGCCCCGCCGCCCACGCACCGGCGGTCGTCACGCAAAAGGCGGCCAAAGCGGCCCGGATCGCGTATTTCATCGATGTGCTCCTGTCTGATAAATAGGCTCCCGATGCTAACACTTTCACCTCAAGACCTTACGGCACCGTAATTTCGCGACACAATTGCAAACAGCCGCCGATCTCCGCCCGCGGTATTCATAGCGGAACCCACGGAGATCATCATGCTGAAGCTCATTGCCACCGCCAGCGTCGCCACGCTGCTCGCCGGTTGCGTCGTCGCCCCGGACGCCGGATACAGCTACGGGCAGCCGTACTATTCCGATCCCGGCTATGCCTACGGGCCGGCCTACGGCGCCGCGCCGGTCTATGGCACCGTCAATATCTGGGGCGGCGGCGGCGACTGGGATCGCGGACACCGCGACAACCGCCACTGGGACCGCGACCGCGGCGGCTGGGGCAACCGTGGCGGCTGGGGCCGCGGCGGCGGACGTCGGGGCGACTGGAACGACGGCGGACGCGGTCCCGGCGACGGCGGCGGCCACCGCCACTGATCGTCGCGCCGCGCAATTGCAACCGTTTGTATCCTCACACCGGCCGCCCGCGCTCCTCCAGCCCCCCATCAAATGACGAAAGGCCCTCGCATCGTGCGAGGGCCTTTCGCCTTCCGTGACGTGATGCTGCACGCCGCGCCCCGCTCGGCGCCGCGTGCAGCGGTGAAATCGCTCACCATCCGCCGGGCTGCGCATACCCGCCCGACACCGGCGCGCCGCACACATACGCGCGCTGATACCGGTCGTAGCAATAGTTCGGTCCGTCGTCCTGATACTGCGCCTGCTGATAGGCCGGATAAGCGGGCTGTTGATACGCCGGCGCCTGGTAGTAGGTCGGCGGCTGGTAAGCCGGCGCCTGATACACGGGCGCCTGATACGCGACGGGCGGATTCATCGCCGACGTCACGATCGCCCCGAGCACCGCGCCGCCGATCAACGCGCCGATCACTGCACCGCCGTCGCGGCCGTGCGCGGAGGCCGGCCCCGCCGCGACGAGCGAACCGGCGAGCACACATACTGCGGCAATCTTCTTCATGATGGACTCCCACGCGAAGTGGTACTGAATGCGATGCATTGTGGCTGCGCCCGCCCGTAATAGATGCAGCAAGTGGTAACGCGCGATTACCGGGCACGCGCCCAGCGAAACGCTGCGCTGCCGTGCTACGATTTTCGGCATATAGGAGACGCCCCGCATGCAGCCCGAAACCGCCCGCCGTTTCGATACCGAATTCGCGCCGCGCATCGCGCACGCGATCGCCGCTTTCTTCGCCGAACACGTGCACGCCGACGTCGTCCCGTATGGCGGCCACGGCCAACCGACCCGCGTACACATCAGCAGCGCACCGCACGAGCACGTCAGCGGCTTCGCCTATCCGCTGAACCTCGAACTGACCTGGGACACCGACGAAATCGAACGGCTGATGGAGCCCGACGGCGCGGCGCGCTTCGAACATTACCTGAGCGCGCTGCCGAAGAAGCTGAATGCCTGGGAAAGCGCACGCGACATCGATCTCGCGTCGCGCACGCAGGCGGAACCGCTGGTACGGCTCGGCGGGCTCGACTTCGAAGGCTGAGTGCGCGCGCCGGCAAGCGGCTCGGTACGCCGGCGTCGCGCAACGCGGCCCGGTGATACACTCGACCGGCCCCGCTTCGGCGCCGTCGTGCCGGCCGGGTCATTCCCCATCGCCAGCGCCCGCGAGCGTGGTTGCGCACGCAACCGGCGCCCGGGCGCGCGGACAACCACGCTTTCGCTCCCGACATGAACGCCGATACCGGCCTGCCGCTTCCGCAACGCTACTGGGCGATCGTCTGCGTCGCACTGGGCATCACGCTCGCCGTGCTCGACGGCGCGATCGCGAACGTCGCGCTGCCGACGATCGCGCGCGACCTGCACGCCTCCGACGCCGCATCGATCTGGATCGTCAACGCCTATCAGCTCGCCGTCACGATCACGCTGCTGCCGCTCGCATCGCTCGGCGAGCGCATCGGCTATCGCCGCGTCTACATCTCCGGGCTGGCGGTTTTCACCGCGGCGTCGCTCGGCTGCGCGCTGTCCGGCTCGCTGCCGACGCTCGCCGTGATGCGCGTGATCCAGGGCTTCGGCGCGGCCGGCATCATGAGCGTGAACGCGGCGCTCGTGCGGATGATCTACCCGTCGTCGATGCTCGGACGCGGGCTCTCGATCAACGCGATGGTGGTCGCGCTGTCGTCGGCGATCGGGCCGACGGTCGCCTCCGCAATCCTGTCGTTCGCGCCGTGGCCGTGGCTGTTCGCGGTCAACGTGCCGATCGGCATCGCGGCAGTGTTCGGCAGCGTGCGCGCGTTGCCGGCGAACCCGCTGCACGACGCACCGTACGACTTTGCGAGCGCGCTGATGAACGCGTGCGTGTTCGGGCTGCTGATCATGGCCGTCGACGGGCTCGGCCACGGCGAAAGCCGCGCATACGTCGCGGCCGAACTCGCGGTCGCGCTCGGCATCGGCTACTTCTTCGTGAAGCGCCAGTTGTCGCAGCCGGCGCCGCTGCTGCCGGTCGACCTGATGCGCATTCCGATGTTCGCGCTGTCGATCGGCACGTCGGTCGCCTCCTTCACGTCGCAGATGCTCGCGTTCGTCGCGCTGCCGTTCTGGCTGCAGCATTCGCTCGGCTTCTCGCAGGTCGAAACCGGGTTGTACATGACGCCGTGGCCGCTCGTGATCGTGTTCGCCGCGCCGCTCGCGGGCGTGCTGTCCGATCGCTACTCGGCCGGCATCCTCGGCGGCATCGGGCTCGCGCTGTTCGCGGCCGGCCTGCTGTCGCTGGCGACGATCGGCGCGCATCCGGGCACCGTCGACATCGTGTGGCGGATGGCGCTGTGCGGCGCGGGCTTCGGGCTGTTCCAGTCGCCGAACAATCGCGCGATGCTGTCGTCGGCGCCGCGCGAGCGAAGCGGCGGCGCAGGCGGGATGCTCAGTACCGCACGGCTGACCGGCCAGACGCTCGGCGCCGCGCTGGTCGCATTGATTTTCGGCGTGGCGCCGCAGCACGGGCCGACCATCGCGCTCTATGCCGCGGCGGCCTTCGCAGCCGTCGCCGCGGTGGTCAGCACGCTACGCATCGCGTCGCCGCGGGCCGATACCGCGGCGTGACGCCGCCGCTCGCCGCTCGCGCCGCTCACGCGGCGTCGAGCGCGTCCATCACGAACCGCACGCGCGCCTTCACGCTCGCGCGCGGCAGCTCGATCGGCCGATAGCCATACGCCGTATAGCACGCGACCATCACGTCGAAGGTACGCACGGCCTCGTCGAAATCCTGCCGCCGTTCGGCGTCCTGCGTGTAGATCTCGCGCCACGGCGGCGCGACAAACACGCGCCGGTGATAGCGAAACCGCCGCGCCGCGGCCTCCGCGTGCGCGGGCACCTCGAGGCCCGTCAGCCGCAGGTAGCCGAGCACGTCCGGCACGCCGCGATCGAAGAACACCGGCCCGCGTGCGCGTCGCGCCAGCTCGTACGAACGCAGTTCCCAGTTCAGCATCAACTCGGCGAACGCGGCGCGGTCGCGCCACGGCAGCGCCGGGCCGTCGATCGCCATCTGGTCGCGAATCACGCCGCGCCCGGCCTCGTGCGAGCGCGCGAAGCCGCTGCGCTCCAGCGCATCGAGCAAGGTCGTCTTGCCGGAGCCCGGGCCGCCCGTGACGACGAAGAAGCGCGCGCACGCCTGGTCGAGGCTTTCGCCGTCGACGCGCTCAGACATGCGCGGTCCGCCGGCCCGCGCGCTGGGTGACCGAGGCGGCGGCGGCGACGCTGCGCAGATCGGCGACGAACGTGTCGCGCCACACCGACAGGTCGTTGTTGCGCAGCTGGGCGAGGTTCTCCTCATGGCGCGCCTGCCGCTCGGCGAGCGGCATCGCCAGCGCGCGGGCGAGCGCATCGGCCATCTGCGCGTGGTCGTACGGATTGACGAGCAGCGCGCCGCCCAGCTCGGCGGCCGCGCCGGCGAATTCCGACAGCACGAGTACGCCGGGATCGGCCGGGTCCTGCGATGCGACGTATTCCTTCGCGACCAGATTCATCCCGTCGCGTAGCGGCGTCACGTAGCCGACCTGCGACATCCGGAAGAACGCCATCAGCAGATTGCGTTCGTACTTGCGGTTCAGATACTGGATCGGCGTCCAGTCGAGTTGCGCGAAGCGTCCGTTGATGCGGCCGGCCTCGCGTTCGAGCGTCTCGCGAATGCGCTGGTAGGTCTGCACGTCCGAGCGCGTCGGCGGCGCGATCTGCACGAACGACACACGCCCTTGCCAGTCCGGCGCGCCGGCGAGCATACGCTCGAACGACTGGAAACGTTCGACCAGCCCCTTCGAATAGTCGAGACGGTCGACGCTCATCACGAGCTTGCGGCCGCCGAGCGCGTCGCGCAGCATCTTCACCGGCTTGCGCCCGCCGTACTGGACGGCCGCCTCGGCAATCGCGTCCGGATACACGCCGATCGGATAGGCCGCGACCTTCACGACCCGGCCGTGCGCATGCAGCATCCCGTCGTCGCTCGCCGTGCCGATCCCGCGCCGCTCGATGTAGTCGGTGAACGCGCGCTTGTCGGCGTCGGTCTGGAACCCCGCGATGTCGTACGCGCACATGAACTTCACGAGCTCGTCGTGCGGCGGCACGACGCGCAGTATGTCGGGCGACGGAAACGGGATGTGCAGGAAGAAGCCGATCGGGTTCTTCACGCCGAGCTCGCGCAGGCAATGCGCGAACGGCAGCAGATGATAGTCGTGCACCCAGATCAGATCGTCGGGCCGCAACAGCGCGGCGAGCTGCCGGGCGAGCATCGCGTTCACGCGCAGATAGCCCGCGTACTCCTGCCGGTCGAAGCGCGCGAGATCGCTTCGGTAGTGGAATACCGGCCACAGCGTCGCGTTCGAGAAGCCGCGATAGTACTGATCGTAGTCGCGCCGGGTGAGGCCGAGCGTCGCATACGTGACGTTGCCGTCGCGCCGCACCGCGGGCGCGGCGTCGGGCGTCCCGACGATCTCGCCGTTCCAGCCGAACCACACGCCGCCGGTTTGCTTCAGCGCGTCCATCACGCCGACCGCCAGGCCGCCGGCGCTCGGGCGCGTGTCCTCGCCGGCGGCGACACGGTTCGATACCACGATCAATCTGCTCATGCGACTTCCCTCCTCGATTCGATAGGTCGCCGCGCAGCGCAAGCCGCGGCGGACGCGGGCCGCCCGCAGGCGGACGCGCGGCGATTCAGTTGCGGGAAATGCCGGGAACTACGGCAGTGGAATGCGCCGACGAAATCAAGCGTCCTGCTCGTGGCCGAGGTCGCGCTGATAGTCGAGCCCTTCCGGGCGGGCGCCGCCCTGGTTGTGATCGCCGTCGGTGGGCGCATCGTCGGGTGCGCCGGCCGGCGGCGCCGCTGGCCCGTCCGGCTGCGGCGGCGGGCGCTCGGCGCCCGTATCGGACGACCGAGGTGAAAACCGTTTCGAACGGTGCATGGCTGGGTGTCTCATGGTCGGCGCGGCTCGAAGCCGTCGTTGAAACATTCCACAGACAATGAGTCTAGGTCGCTTCATTGCGAGCGAAGGTAACAATTACCTTCAATTTGTAACGATTCGACCCTGCGCCGGCGGCCTGTCCGACAATAGCGCCGCGCGTCCGCGCGCGAGCCGTCGCACGGCGATTTGTCAAAGCTTTGCAGTTTTCGTATGACAATTGCGAAACAATGATGCGGCACGGGGCGCGCATGCGGCGCCGCCCATCCAGACAGGACTTGCACTCAGGGATGAAGATTCGTTTCGAACCGCGGCGCCCGGTCATGCCGGCGCGCGTCGCACTGGCCGCGCTCGCCGCGGCCGCACTACTGTCCGGCTGCAACTCGCTGTACAGCGAGGGCGCGACGGCCAGCGCCGGTATCGCGGGCGCCGCAATCGCGTCCAAGGTCACCAACAACGCGGCCGTCGCGACGGGCATCGGCCTCGGCGCCGTGGCCGGCGCGCGTGCGGGCGTGCAGTACACGCAGCGCGTCGCGCACCGCTACACGCAGGAGCAGATCGCGAAGGCTGCCGGCCCGCTCGAGGTCGGCGGCGTCGCGCCATGGTCGACGCACCATTCGTTTCCGATCGAAGACGACGAACAAGGCCGCGTGACGGTCAGCCGGATGATCAGCGTCGGCCCGCTCGACTGCAAGGAGATCGTGTTCGCCGTCGACACGCCGGCCAAGGCCGACAAGGCTGCGCAATCGGCGTTCTACGTCGCCACGATCTGCCGCGACGGGCCGGTGTGGAAATGGGCGTCGGCCGAGCCGGCCACCGGACGCTGGGGCGCGCTGCAATGAGCGTCCCGATCCGTATCGCGGCGCTCGGCCTGCTGTGCGCGGCGGCGAGCGCGGCGTTGTCGGGCTGCGGCTCGGTCGGCGCGGCGAGCGGCGCGCTCGCCGGTGCGGCCACGGGCCTCGTGACCGCGAACCCGGCCGTCGGCATCGGTGTCGGCATCGCGGTGCAGGCGGCGACCGACGAAGCCGTCAATCGCACGATGAAACAGCTTCACCAGAACCAGCAGGACGCGATCGCGAACGCGGCCGGCAGCCTGGCCGTCGGCGAAGCGAAGCCGTGGAAGGTCAGCAACACGCTGCCGCTCGAGAACGGCGAAGGCGAAGTGCGCGTGACGCGCGCCTATTCGACGGCGCTCGCGCTGTGCAAGGAGTTCGCGTTCTCGGTGAAGGATGGCGACAAGGCCGACTGGTATTTCGCGAACGCGTGCCAGCAAGGCAAGCAATGGATATGGGCGTCGGCCGAACCGGCCGTCGACCGCTGGGGCGCGCTGCAGTGATGCTGCGCGGCACGGCGGCCGGACGCCGCCGCGCTGCGGTGTGCCGGGCCGCGCGGCCCGGCCTGGCGAATCAGGACTCGACGTCCTCGAGACTGAAGATTTCGGTCTGGTCGTTGTACGAGAAGATCTCGCCGTAACGCCCCCAGTCGATCACCGCGTCGAGCGTTTCCTCGGCCGCGCCGTCGGACAGGAAATCCTCCAGCTCCTGCTCGAAGCGCACGCGCGGCGCGCGATGGCCCGGCCGTTCGTTCAGCACCTTCTTGATCCGCGCGGCGAGCGGCACGTGCTTGAGCAAATGATCGGCGAACATCAGCTTGCGTTCCTGCGTGCCGAATTCGGCGAACACGCGGCCCGGCGGCGTCAGGAACACGTCGCCTTCGCGCACGTCGGCAAAGCCCAGGTACTGCAGCACCTCGGCGATCGGGAACAGATCGTCGACCTCCAGATGCAGCGTACGCGCGATCTCCGGCATGTCGGCGCGACCGTGGTACGGCGCCATCGCCAGCGTTTCGATCAGACCGGCCATCAGGTTGGTCGACACCTGCGGCAGCCAGCTGCCGAGCTCGAGCCCCTTCTTGGTCGCCTCGCCGGTCTGGCGCGCGGTCATCTTCGCGTAGATGTCGTCGACCAGCTTGCGGAACGCCGGGTCCAGCCGGTTGCGCGGATGCTTGAACGGCACCTTGATCTCCGCGATCACGCGCCCCGGATTCGACGACAGCACCAGAATCCGGTCGCACATGAACACCGCTTCCTCGATGTTGTGCGTGACGATCAGCACCGACTTGATCGGCATGCGGCCTTGCGTCCACAGGTCCAGCAGGTCGGTACGCAGCGTCTCGGCGGTCAGCACGTCGAGCGCGGAGAACGGCTCGTCCATCAGCAGGATGGTCGGATCGACGACGAGCGCGCGCGCGAAGCCCACGCGCTGACGCATGCCGCCCGACAGCTCGCGCGGGTACGCGTTCTCGAAGCCGTCCAGGCCGATCAGGTCGATCGCGGCCAGCGCGCGCTCGCGACGCTCGCGCGCGCCCACGCCGAGCGCTTCGAGGCCGGCTTCGACGTTCTGCAGCACGGTCAGCCACGGGAACAGCGCGAAGGTCTGGAACACCATCGCGACGCCCTCGGCCGGGCCGGTCAGCGGCTTGCCGAGATAGGTCACTTCGCCGCCGGTCGGCTCGATCAGCCCGGCGATGATCCGCAGCAGCGTGGACTTGCCCGAGCCGGAACGGCCGAGCAGCCCGACGATTTCGCCTTCACGCAGCGACAGGTTCGCGTCGTCGAGCACGAGCAATTCGCCCTGCGTCTTGTTGAAGCCGCGGCTCACGTGGTCGACGCGCAGGATTTCGGCGCCGGGCCGCGGCGGCTGAAGCGGCTGGGACGTCTGGACGGGGGCGTTTACAGCATTCGGATTGTGCATCGCGTTTCGCTCTCAATCGGTCTCAGTCGAGCCGCAGCTTCGCTTCGGCAAAGGCATACAGCGGGCGCCACAGCAGGCGGTTGAACAGGGTAACGAACAGGGACATCACGGCGATACCCAGGATGATCTTCGGAAAGTCGCCCGCGGCGGTGGTCTGCGCGATGTACGCGCCGAGGCCGTGCGCCTCGATCCTCGTCGTGCCCCACTGCACCGCTTCGGACACGATGCTCGCGTTCCACGCGCCGCCCGAGGCCGTGATCGCGCCCGTCACGTAGTACGGGAAGATGCCGGGCAAAATGGCCTGGCGCCACCACTGCCAGCCGCGGATGCGGAAATTCGTCGCGGCTTCGCGATAGTCGTTCGGATAGGACGTCGCGCCCGCGATCACGTTGAACAGGATATACCACTGCGTGCCGAGCACGATCAGCGGCGACAGCCAGATGTCGGGGTTCAGGTGAAAGCGCGCGATCACGATCACGAACACCGGGAACAGCAGGTTGGCCGGGAACGCGGCGAGGAATTGCGCGAGCGGCTGCAGCTTCTCGGCGAGCTTCGGGCGCAGCCCGACCAGCACGCCGATCGGCACCCACACCACCGACGCGATCGAGATCAGCACGACCACCCGCAGCAGCGTGATGAGCCCGAGCACGATCACGTGGCCGACCTCGGCCAGCGTGACGCCGGTCGCCACGAAGCTGACGACGCGCCACACGATGTACGCGGTGGCGAGCACCACGAGCACGGCCCACACGATGTCGACGGTGCGCGACGCCTTCTTCTCGACTTTCGGCAGCGAGAAGCGCATCGCGCCGGACACCGGCAGGCGCAGCGGAATCCGCGCGGCCTTCGCGAAGAACCAGCCGGCCGGCACCAGCAGCTGATGGATCAGCCGCGTGCGGCGCACGAGGTCGAGCAGCCAGGATTGCGGCGTGTCGCCAGACGCGGTGTTCTCCATCCGGAACTTGTCGGCCCACGCGATCAGCGGCCGGAACAGCAACTGGTCGTAAGCGAGGATCACGACGGTCATCGTCAGGATCACCCAGCCGATCGCGCCGAGGTTCTTGTCCGAGATCGCCTGCGCGAGATACGCGCCGATACCGGGCAGCGTGATCGTCTGGTTGCCGACGGTGATCGCCTCCGACGCGACGACGAAGAACCAGCCGCCCGACATCGACATCATCATGTTCCAGATCAGCCCCGGCATCGAGAACGGCACCTCGAGCTTCCAGAAGCGCTGCCACGACGTCAGATGGAAGCCGCGCGAGACTTCGTCGAGGTCGCGCGGCACGGTGCGCAGCGACTGATAGAAGCTGAACGTCATGTTCCACGCCTGGCTCGTGAAGATCGCGAAGATCGCGGCGAGCTCCGCGCCGAGCACGCGGCTCGGGAACAGCGCGAGGAAGAACGTGACCGTAAACGAGATGAAGCCGAGCACCGGCACCGACTGCAGGATGTCGAGGATCGGAATCAGCACCATGCCCGCGCGCCGGCTTTTCGCGGCCAGCGTGCCGTAGATGAGCGTGAACGCGAGCGACGCGACCATCGCGGCGAGCATCCGCAGCGTGGTGCGCAACGCGTATTCGGGCAGGTTCGACGGGTCGAGCGAGATCTTCTGCGTCTGCAGCGTTGCGATCGGCGCCATCGTTTCGTGGAAGCCGACGACCGCCATCGCGATCAGACAGATGATCAGCGGGAACGCGATGAAGTCCCATCGGTTCGGCAAGACGCGCCACGCGGACGCGTTGGCGGTCCGGTTCGGATTGAAGAATCCGACGTCCATCAGGCGCCCTCCCCGGTAAGGCCGAACGAAGCCGGCAGACGATGTTGATTCATGGCAAAGCGCACGGGCGCGGTAATTCGACGCGGTAATTCGATTGATTCACGATCTCACGCCGGCGCGATGCGCCGTGCGTGCACGCTGCGCCCCGGCGGAGCCGAGTCGGGCCGCGACGGCACGACACTACACCAACCTGTATTTCAGGTACAACCGTGCGGGAGCGGCACGGCGCCGCGCGGGCAGCGCACGGTGCGTGCCCGGCGCGCACGCGGCGCCGTATGCGGCGGCCCCGCGGCGCGAGGCAGCGCGGCCGCAGTCTTTCAGCCAGCATGCAGGCCCGAATTATGCCGTGATCCGGGCCGGGCGGGAACCCGCCCGCCGCACTCGGCCGCAAACAGCGTCGGGCGTCACGGGCGATCGCGACGAAGCGGGTATGATCGGGGCTGGCCCCCGGGCGTCGGTCGTCCGACCGCTGCCGGGGATCGACCGACCAGCGGGAGGAAGGGAATGGCAGGAAACTTGGTGATCGTCTGCCGCGATCAGGACGCCGATGCGTTCTACGAGCTGATGCAGGAATACGGGTCGTTCCAGACCCGGCTGTCGTCGACGGCGTGGTACCTGAACATGAACGTCGTACCGGAATCGCTCCAGGAGGAAATCCTGGAGCGCCTCGGCCGCTATACGACCGTCTATATCTTCGAGGCCACGAGCGTGACCTACAACACGATCGACAGCAACGCCGCCGAAACGCTCGGCTCACTGTTCGGCGAATGATGCCGCGCGGCGCCTGCCGGGCAGGCGCCGCATCGGGCGCTTACGCGCCTGGTGCGCGCAGATCGTCCTTCGGCACCGCGTCGAACGGGAACGTCATCGCCACGCGCAGGCCACCCTCCGGGCGGTTGCCGATCTCGCACGCTCCACCCAGCCTCAGCACGAGCCGCTCGACGATCGCGAGCCCGAGCCCGCTGTGGCCGTTCCCGCCGCGCGCTGGGTCCAGCCGCACGAACGGCCGCGTCGCAACCGCGAGGTCGCGCGGCGCGATCCCGCCGCCGCTGTCGCTGACCGACAACAGATACCCCGCCTGAGTCCGCGCCGTCTCGATCAATACGGGCGGCGCACCATACGCATGCGCATTGTCGAGCAGGTTCGACAGAATCCGGTCGAGCGTCGCGGTCGGCAGCAGGAAGCCTGCGCCGGCCGTCAGACGGGTCTGGACTGGCGGTGCGTTCGGCGCGACCGCGCGATAGCTGCGCGCCATCCGCTCGCATGCCTCGTCGACCGGCACGGGCTCGCTGCGGTCCGCGCCGCCGTGCGCGAACACCAGGAACTGATCGACGACGTGCGACATCGAGTCGACATCGCGCACCACGCCGTCGCGCAGCCGCGCGTCGTCCATCATTTCCGCGCGCAGGCGCATCCGCGCGAGCGGCGTGCGCAGATCGTGCGCGACGCCGGCCAGCATCACCGCGCGGTCGTTCTCCGCCTGCGACACCTGTTCCACCATCTGATTGAAGCCGTGCGTGAGCTGACGCAGCTCGCGCGGGCCGCGCTCGCGCAGCGGCGGCACCGGCTGGCCGCGGCCGAAGCGTGCGACCGCACGCGCCAGCGAACGCAGCGGCTGCTGCAGCTGCCACGCGGCGAACAGCGCGGCGATCACGCCGGCCGAGAAGATCGTGCCGAGCCACAGCAGCATGCGGTCGAGCGAGCGCGGCGGGCGCAACGGCTGCACCGGCACGACGATCCAGTTGCGGTCGGTCGGCTCCTTGACCCACAGCACCGGCGGATGGCCCGGCGCGCCGATCTCGACCTGCGTGCCGCGCGGCATCCGCTCGCTCACATCGTCGCGGAAACGCTTGAGCGGCACCGGCAGATTCGAATCGTCGGTCTTCGGCACGTCGGGGCTGTCGGGCGCCACCAGCCGCACGCGCGACGGCAGCGGCTGGTCGGGCGTGCGCTGGATGTGCTGGCGCACTGCATCGACGAGGAACGCGGCCTCCTCGACCGCATAACGCGTCTGCATCTGGCTGCGTTCGAGCCGGATCGCGAAGAACCACGCGAAGTGCGACAACAGCAGCACGCCGATCACGAGCAGCGCGAGCCGCCCGAACAGCGAATCAATGGGTTTGCGCATGGGCCTCGCCGTCGGGCACGAACACGTAGCCGCGCCCGCGGACGGTCTGGATGAAACGCGGCGTCGACGGATCCGTTTCGAGGATGCGCCGCAGGCGCCACACCTGGACGTCGATGCCGCGGTCGGTGCCGTCGTACTCGGGCCCGTGCAGCAGCTCGAGCAGCCGCTCGCGCGTGAGCGTGCGCAGCGCATGGTTCACGAAGATCTTGAGCAGCGCGAATTCGCTGCTCGACAGCGTGGCCGGCTTGCCGTCGACCGACAGCGTGCGCGCCTGGAAGTCGAGCACGAAGCGGCCGAAGGCGAACGGCTCGCGCTGTTCGGGCGCCGCCGCCGACGGCGTCGCGCGGCGCCGGCGCAGCACCGCCTGCACGCGCGCGAGCAGTTCGCGCGGGTTGAACGGCTTGCCGAGATAGTCGTCGGCGCCGAGCTCGAGGCCGACGATGCGATCGACGTCGTCCGCGCGTGCGGTGAGCATGATCACGGGGATGTCGTCGCCGGCCGCGCGCAGCTGGCGCAGCGCGGTCAGGCCGTCCACGCCGGGCATCATCAGGTCCAGCACGATCAGGTCGGGGCGCTCGCGCTCGAGGCGCTTTTCGAGCGTCGCCGCGTCGTGCAGCACGGACACTTCCATCCCCTGCCGCACGAGATAGTCGCGCAGCAGGTCTCGGAGTTCTTGGTCGTCGTCGACGATGAGGATCTGGGTAGTCATGGCCGCAAGTTTAGCGCGCGAGCGCGGCATGAAAGAACGGGACAAACGCGCGAAAGGGTTACTGCGGGTTACCGCGCAAGCCAACTGTAATGCGCGGTAACCCGCCAACCTCCCCGCGTAACACCGGCCTGCGGACGCCCCGCTAACCTGCGTCTTACCGGATGCGGCACGCGGGCCACCCCGCGCATCGCATCGCCGGACCCGTTCGATTCAAGGAGTTTCCGAAATGTACAAGACTTCCCGCGCGGCCCTCGCAGCCGCCACCGTGCTCGCTCTCGCCTTCGGCACCGCGCATGCCGCGCCGCCCGCCGACATGCCGCCGCCCGGCGGCCCCGGCATGCACATGATGCATGGCGGTCACGACGGCGGCCCGTTCGGCGCGATCATGAAGCTGCACGATCAACTCAAGCTCAACGCGTCGCAGGAACAGCAGTGGCAAGCGGCCGTCAACACGATGAAGCAGAACCACGAGGCGATGCGCAAGAGCCACGAGCAATTGCGCGAGCAGTTCAGCGCGCAGCAGAACCAGCCGATTCTCGACCTGAACGCGATGCACGCGGCCCGCCAGCAGGCCGAGCAGCAGAACGCGCAGCTGCGCGAGCAGAGCGCCGCCGCATGGCTCGCCTTCTACAACGGGCTGAACGACCAGCAGAAGACCACCGTCAGCACGGCGCTCAAGCAGCAATTCGCGCGGATGGAGCAGCGTCACGAGAAGATGAAGCAGCGCTGGGAGCAGCACCGCGCGGCGAAGGCCGCGTCGGCACCGGCGCAGTAAGCCGGCCCGCAGTAAGTCGGCCGCTCGCCGGCGGCATTGCAGGAGACGCGTGGCTTCGTGCCCGCGTCTCCTGTTTCATTTCAGGCAGCGTCGAACCGGCCAAGTCCGAACGCGTCTCGGTCCGGAGCGGGCTTCGCGCGCGTTTCGCCCGCCCTGCCCGCCCTGCCGTCGCCCTCCTTGCCCCCCGGGGTTTACGTGGAGCCCACGAGCGCCGCAATCGAATCGTTGCACTGACGAGCCCAATCGACGCGCTGCCCGTTATCAATACATCGATTGCCGCAACAGCCGGTTCGAAGAATCCGTCGATCGAGCCGGATTGCCGTTTTCCGGCTTTCGCGTTCGGGTAAAATACCGCCCTTTTGGCGTTCGCCCGTGCGGCAAGCGCCGATGTCAGCGCGCCGAAACACGAATTTTGGCCGTCTAGAATACGCCGCGGCGCCCGGCACGACCGGCCGCGAGCGTCACCCGGAAGTGAGCGACAAAAGGATGGAAATGAAGAAGGCCGCCCTGTGCGCCGCCCTCGCCCTCGTGGCGGGAAGCGCCTTCGCGAAAGAGTGGAAGACCGTGCGGATCGGTGTCGATGCCAGCTACCCGCCGTTCGAGTCGACCGCGCCGAGCGGCGAGATCGTCGGTTTCGACGTCGACCTCACGAAGGAAATCTGCAAGCGGATCAACGTGAAGTGCGTGTGGGTCGCGCAGGATCTCGACGGGATCATTCCGGCGCTGAAGGCGAAGAAGTACGACGTGATCGTGTCGTCGCTGACCGTCACCGACAAGCGCCGCGAGCAGATCGACTTCTCGGACAAGGTCTACGACGCGCCCGCGCGAATGATCGCGAAGGCCGGCTCGCCGCTGCAGCCGACGGTCGCATCGCTGAAGGGCAAGCGCGTCGGCGTCGAACAGGGTTCGACGCAGGAAAGCTACGCGAAGGCCTACTGGGAACCGCAAGGCGTGACGGTCATTCCTTACCAGAACCAGGACCAGGTCTATACCGACCTCGGCTCGGGCCGCCTCGACGCGACGCTGCAGGACGAGCTGCAGGCCGACTACGGTTTCCTGCGCACGCCGCGCGGCAAGGGCTTCGCGTTCGCCGGGCCGGAAGTGAAGGATCCGAAGACGATCGGCGACGGCACCGCGATCGGCCTGCGCAAGCAGGACACCGACCTGAAGCTGAAGATCAACAACGCGCTGGCCGACATGCACAAGGACGGCACCTTCGACCGGCTGTCGCACAAGTATTTTTCGTTCAGCGTCTATTCGGCTCGCTGAGCCCGGACAATGACGGGAAGCGGATGCGGGGGCGGCCCCGCATCCGCGCAACACAGGCAGTCGACCACGCGCCGCCCGCCTCCACCGCCTGCCGCCCGTCATGGGTCGCGGCAGGCCGGCCCGGCATCGCTGCCGGGGGCGGACGGTCATGATATGCACGGGGCGTTCCGCGCAGCTTGGCGGGCGCGTCTTTCGCGGCGCACGACGTGCGCCTTCTGGGACCACACCAGGGACCACATATGTTTCTACAAGGTTACGGCCCGCTGATCCTCGCGGGCACCTGGCAAACCATCAAACTGTCGGTGCTGTCGCTCGCGCTGTCGTTCCTGCTGGGCTTGCTCGGCGCGGGCGCGAAGCTGTCGCGCAACCGCCTGACGAACGGCATCGGCACCGTCTACACGACGCTGATTCGCGGCGTCCCCGACCTCGTGCTGATGCTGCTGCTGTTCTACAGCCTGCAGATCTGGCTGAACATGGCGACCGACGCGCTCGGCTGGGACCAGATCGACATCGATCCGTTTCTCGCCGGCGTGCTGGTGCTCGGCTTCATCTACGGCGCCTACTTCACCGAGACCTTCCGCGGCGCGTTCCTGTCGGTGCCGCGCGGCCAGCTCGAGGCCGGCAGCGCGTACGGGATGACGAACTGGCAGGTGTTCACGCGGATCATGTTCCCGCAGATGATGCGCTTCGCGTTGCCGGGCATCGGCAACAACTGGCAGGTGCTCGTGAAATCGACGGCGCTCGTGTCGATCATCGGCCTCGCCGACGTCGTCAAGGCGTCGCAGGACGCCGGCAAGGGCACGCTGCGGTTCTTCTTCTTCACGCTGATCGCCGGCGCGGTGTATCTCGCGATCACGACGATGTCGAACTTCGTGCTGATGTGGCTCGAAAAGCGCTACTCGACCGGTGTCCGCAAGGCTGACCTATGATCGAACTCATCCAAGAATACTGGCGCAACTACCTCTATACCGACGGCTTCCGCACCACCGGCGTCGCGATCACGCTGTGGCTGCTGGTCGTGTCGATCGGCCTCGGCTTCTGCCTGTCGGTGCCGCTCGCGGTCGCCCGCGTGTCGAAGCGCAAGTGGCTGTCGGGCGCGGTGTGGCTCTACACCTACGTGTTCCGCGGCACGCCGCTGTACGTGCAGCTGCTGCTCTGCTACACGGGCCTCTACAGCCTGCAGATCGTGCGCGGCACGCCGCTGCTCGATGCGTTCTTCCGCGACGGGATGCGCTGCACGCTGCTCGCGTTCACGCTGAACACCTGCGCGTACACCACGGAGATCTTCGCCGGCGCGATCAAGGCGACGTCGTACGGCGAGATCGAAGCGGCGCGCGCGTACGGGATGTCCACCTTCACGATGTACCGTCGCGTGATCCTGCCGTCGGCGCTGCGGCGCGCGCTGCCGCTGTACAGCAACGAAGTGATCCTGATGCTGCACGCCACCACCGTCGCGTTCACCGCGACCGTGCCGGACATCCTGAAGATCGCGCGCGACGTCAACTCGGCGACCTACATGTCGTTCCACGCATTCGGCATCGCCGCCCTGCTCTATCTCGTGATCTCGTTCACGCTCGTGTGGCTGTTCCGCCAGGCCGAGCGCCGCTGGCTCGCGTATCTGCGCCCGCAAGGCAAGTAAGTTTTCGCAGGACTATTGATGAATTCCCAGACTCAGAAGCTTTTCGTCGACGATCTGCACAAGCGGTACGGCGACAACGAGGTGCTCAAGGGCGTGTCGCTGAAGGCGAACTCCGGCGACGTGATCAGCGTGATCGGCTCGTCCGGCTCCGGCAAGAGCACGATGCTGCGCTGTATCAACTTCCTCGAGCAGCCGAACGCGGGCCGCATCGTCGTCGACGGCGAGGAAGTGCGCACCACGCCCGACAAGACCGGCGCGCTGCGCGCGGCCGATGCGAAGCAGCTGCAGCGCGTGCGCACCAAGCTGGCGATGGTGTTCCAGCACTTCAACCTGTGGTCGCACATGAACGTGCTCGAGAACGTGATGGAAGCGCCCGTGAACGTGCTCGGCATCCCGAAGAAGGAAGCCGAGGACCGCGCGCGCGAATACCTCGAGAAGGTCGGCCTCGCGCCGCGCGTCGAGAAGCAGTATCCGTCGCATCTGTCCGGCGGCCAGCAGCAGCGCGTCGCGATCGCGCGCGCGCTCGCGATGCATCCGGACGTGATGCTGTTCGACGAGCCGACCTCGGCGCTCGATCCGGAGCTCGTCGGCGAAGTGCTGAAGGTGATGCAGAAGCTCGCCGAGGAAGGCCGCACGATGATCGTCGTCACGCACGAGATGGGTTTCGCGCGCAACGTGTCGAACCACGTGATGTTCCTGCATCAGGGGCGCGTCGAGGAACAAGGCGTGCCGGCCGACGTGTTCGCCAACCCGAAGAGCGAGCGACTGCGCGCGTTCCTGTCGGGCAGCCTCAAGTAAGCCCGCCAGGCGCGGCGTAAACCCGAAGCGGGCGCCCACGCGGCGCCCGTTTTTGCGTTTACGCGGCGTCGACCGGCGCGCCGTCGGCGAACGCGCGCAGCGCGTCGCCTGCGAGGCGGTAGCGCACCCATTCGTCCTGCGGCGCCGCGCCGACGCTTTCGTAGAAGCGGATCGCCGGCTCGTTCCAGTCGAGCACGCTCCATTCGAACCGCCCGCAGCCGGTGTCCACGGCGATCCGCGCGAGCGCCTTGAGCAGCCGCCGGCCGGCGCCCGCGCCGCGAAAGCGCGGCGACACGTACAAGTCCTCCAGATACAGCCCCTGCCGGCCGAGCCACGTCGAGTACGAGAAGAAATACACGGCGAAGCCGGCCGGCTCGCCGTCGACGTCGCAGATCAGCGCACGCGCGGGCGAGCCTTCGCCGAACAGGCTGCGCTCGAGCGACGCGGGCGTCGCGACCACTTCATGCTCGGCCTTCTCGTAGACGGCCAGTTCGGTGATGAAACGCAGGATTTGCGGCACGTCGGCGACGGTCGCGGAACGGATGTCGATTTGCACGGCGGGGAGCCCTCCTTCGGCCCGGATTGACGGCGGATTGCAGCGAGCGCGCGGTTGCACGTGGCGCTGCGCGTAGCGACATGCTACGGTCGCGGCACTGCTGCAGGAAGTGCAGTTTCTTCATCCGGATCTGAACATGATGCATCCCGACCTGCGCCGTCTCGATCTGAACCTGCTGCTCGCGTTCGACGCGCTGTACCGCCACCGCTCGGTCGCCGCTGCCGCGCACGAACTCGCGATGAGCCCGTCGGCGCTGAGCCACGCGCTCGCGCGGCTGCGCGACGCGATCGGCGACGCGCTGTTCGTGCGGCTCGGCAACGAGATGCAGCCGACCGTGCGCGCCGACGATATCGCCGGCTGGGCCGCCGAGGCGCTCGACACGATGTCGAAGGGGCTCGCCCGCGCGCGTCGCTTCGATCCCGCGGAGAGTGACCGCACGTTCGTGCTCGCCGCCAGCGACTACACGGCGTTCGCCGTGCTGCCGGCGCTGCTCGCGCGCATCGAGCGCGTCGCGCCGCATCTGCGCTTCCGCATCGTTCACTCCGACCGCAAGATCGCGATCGACGAGCTGGCGGCAGGCCGGATCGACTTCGCGCTCGGCTATCACGAGGAATCGGTCGCCGCCGCGCCGGGCATCGAGGACTTCGACTGGTTCTCCGACGACTACGTGGTGATCGCAAGCGCGACGCACCCGGACGTGGGCAGCCGGCTGACGCTCGATCAGTACCTCGCAGCCCGCCACGTGGTCGTCACGCCGTGGAACGAGCCGCGCGGCGTGGTCGACTACGTGCTCGACCGGCTCGGCCTTGCCCGGCAGGTGGCCATGCAGTTGCCGAGCGTGCTGGCCGCGCCGTTCGTGATCGCCGGGTCGACGCTGCTGATGACGGTGCCGAACCGCGCCGCGCAGGTGCTGCAGTACGCGGCGCCGATCCGCATCTACGCCGCGCCGTTCGACATCCCGCGCTACACGGTGAAGATCTACTCGCACGCGAAGCACGCGCGCACCGACGCGCATCGCTGGCTTCGCGCGCAACTGCTCGCCGCGCGGCCGGCGCCCGACTGACCCGACACGCACCCAAGCCCCGCCTCGCGCGCCGCCGACGGGCGCCGACGGCCGTGCGCGGCCGCGTCGACACGACGTCGAAGCGCCGCCAACTTATTACGAATTACTTACCAATCCTGCCTTCCCGCCGCTTACGCCGACACCCGCGGCGTCGTCAATAGTGGCAATCCTTGACCCATGTCTGGAGAATCCATGTATCCCTTGCAGGACAAGGGTTTTCCGGCGATCGACGGTAGTCCTTGCCACCGTGACGACCCGTGTTGCATGGCAATTTGGCGACATGCGCTAGTCAAACAACGATTTCCATCGCCACAAAATTGTATTTTTGCTAAATTAGTAACCAAAGTAGCAAAACGAAGTTCGTGAAATGTAGTTTAGCTTCACGACACAACAAGGAGACCCCGCAAGCCCACCCGGCCGCGCGGGACCGCTCAACGGTTTTCCGTCTGCTTGCCCGCGTGCGGCGCCGAACCGGCCTTGCACGAGGTCTCCCTGGTTATCCCGCTTTTCGCTTTTGCCCGGCGCTCGCTGCTACGGGCATCTCGTGCAGTCTGGGTTGACTTTTTGACAGGGTATGGAGGAGATGATGAAGAAAGCTTTGGTCGCGGCCGCGCTGATGGCTGCTGGGGTGGTGACGGCGCACGCGCAGAGCAGCGTGACGCTGTATGGTCGCCTGGATGCCGGCATTGAGTACCTGAACGGCCTTCAGAACGGCCACCAAGTGCGCGCGGAAAGCGGCGACTGGGGCACGAGCCTGTGGGGCTTGAAGGGTAGCGAGGACATCGGCGGCGGCAACAAGGTCCTGTTCCACCTCGAAGGCGCGTTCAACACGATGAACGGCGGCCTGGGCACGAGCGGCTCGATCTGGGATCGTTTCGCGACGGTCGGGATCTCGAACGATCGCTACGGTACGCTGCTGTTGGGTCGCGAACTCGCGATCGCGAACGGCGTGTGGGACTTCGACCCGTTCGGCCAGTCGGCCTGGTCGACGGCATCGCTGGTGCGCGGCCGCAACTGGAACAAGACCAGCAACAACGTGTCGTACCAGTCGCCGTCGCTCTACGGCCTCGACTTCTACGGCCAGTTCTCGTTCTCGAACTCGACCAGCTTCAACGGCAACACGACGGCCGGCCAACCGGGTCGTGCAATGGGCGGTCAGGTCACCTACACGAACTCGCTGTTCCAGTTGCGCGGCATCTACGACGAAACGCGCGACAGCAACGGCCGCTTCTCGGACGTGTTCAACTACTCGCGTGAATACTTCGCGGGCGTGAACGTGTTCCTCGGCCAGTTCAAGGTTCAGGCGGCCTACCAGGCCTCGCGCGCCGACGGCAGCGGCGGCCCGGCAGTCAACGCCGGCGTGACGGGTACGCAACAGGTGTGGGGCGGCGTGACGTGGCAGGCCACGCCGGCAGCGGCGCTGATCGCGGCCGTGTATCACGTGAACGCGAACCACGGCGGCGGCAACGCGAACATCTACACGATCGGCGGTTCGTACAACATCTCGAAGCGCACGCTGTTCGACCTGCAGGCCGCGACGGTGCGCAACAGCTCGACGGCCAACTTCGGTCTGAACGCGAACGGTGCAGGCACCGCCGTGTCGACCGGCAACCCGCATCCGGGCGGCAGCCAGACCGGCGTCTACGCCGGCATCCAGCACCTGTTCTGATCGGGCGCCGTCAAAGAACGAATCGACAACACTTTCCACGCTGCTGCGAGAGGCGCGTATCGGTGCGGTACCCAACCGGGTATCCGCACCGTTTTTTATTGGGCGGCCCGCAATCGTGCGCCCCGCTGCGCGGTACGACCGCGCGGGCCGGCGGCGACGCTCAGACCGCCGCTTCGTTCTCTTCGCCGGTGCGGATGCGGATCACGCGTTCGACGTCGGACACGAAGATCTTGCCGTCGCCGATCTTGCCCGTGCGCGCGGCGCCGATCACCGCATCGATCACCTGATCGACCTGCGCTTCCGCGACGACCACCTCGATCTTCATCTTCGGCAGGAAGTCGACGACGTATTCGGCGCCGCGGTACAGCTCGGTGTGGCCCTTCTGGCGGCCGAAGCCCTTCACTTCCGTCACCGTCAGGCCGGTGAGGCCCACTTCGGCGAGCGCTTCGCGGACTTCGTCCAGCTTGAACGGCTTGATGATGGCGGTGATGCGTTTCATGATGGTTGTCCCTCAATGCTCGTTTGGATGCAGAATCGCGATCCCGATTGTAAGCGCTAGTAGGCGCTAATCAGGGCTAAGCCGGGCGCCGGTCAGTCGACCCGCTCGGTGAAGCGCGACGTGATCGGATAGCGCCAGTCGCGTCCGAATGCCCGGTGCGTGACGCGAATGCCGATCGGCGCCTGGCGGCGCTTGTATTCGTTGATCTTGATGAGCCGCGTCACCCGCGCGACGTCGGCCTCGGCGTAGCCGGCCGCGACGATCTCGCCGAGCGGCCGGTCCTCTTCCATGTACATCCGCATGATCGCGTCCAGCACGTCGTACGGCGGCAGGCTGTCCTGGTCGGTCTGGTTCTCGCGCAGCTCGGCCGACGGCGCGCGCGTCAGGATCCGTTCGGGGATCACGTCGCGCGTGCCGTAATCGGGCGTCGCGTTGCGGTAGCGGCACAGCTGGTACACCTGCGTCTTCGCGATGTCCTTGATCACCGCGAAGCCGCCGGCCATGTCGCCGTACAGCGTGCAGTAGCCGACCGCCATCTCGCTCTTGTTGCCGGTCGTCAGCACGATCGAGCCGAACTTGTTCGACAGCGCCATCAGCAGCGTGCCGCGAATGCGCGCCTGGATGTTCTCCTCCGTCGCGTCCTCCGCGCGGCCGGCGAACTCGCCCGCGAGCGCCGCGCGGAACGCGTCGAACATCGGCGCGATCGCAATCTCGTCGTAGCGCACGCCCACGCGCCGCGCCATCTCCGCCGCGTCGGTCGTCGAAATGTCGGCCGTGTAGCGCGACGGCATCATCACCGCGCGCACGCGCTCGGGGCCGAGCGCATCGCATGCGACGGCCAGCACCAGCGCCGAATCGACGCCGCCCGACAACCCGATCAGCACGCCGGGAAAACCGTTCTTGCCGATGTAGTCGCGCACGCCGGTCACGAGCGCGCGATAAACCTGCGCGTCGACCGGCAACTCGGGGGCGATCGCGCCCGGCAGCGGCCGTGCGCCGTCGAATTCGACGATCGCGTGGCCTTCGTCGAACAGCGGCATCTTCGCGACCAGCACACCGTCGCCGTCCAGCACGAACGAGCCGCCGTCGAACACGAGCTCGTCCTGGCCGCCGACCAGGTTCACGTACACCATCGGCAAGCCGGTCTCGCGGATCCGCGCGCGCAGGATGTCGATGCGCAGCGCCTCCTTGTTCATGTGATACGGCGAGCCGTTCGGGATCAGCAACACTTGCGCGCCGGCGGCCTTGGCGATCTGCGCGGCCGATGCGTGCCACGCGTCCTCGCAGATGATCACGCCGTATTTCACGCCGTTCAGCTCGAACACGAGCGGCTCGGTGTCGGTCGCGAAGTAGCGCTTCTCGTCGAACACGTCGGCGTTCGGCAGATCCTGCTTGCGGTAGGTGCCGACGATCTTGCCGCCGACGATCAGCGACGCCGCGTTGTACGTGTCGACCGGCGGCACGCCGCGCTCGATCGGGCGGTTTGCATTACCATCGACGGCGGGCTCGCCGCCGGCCGCCTCGCCCGCCGCGCTGCGCAGCGGATGGCCGACCAGCACCGCGAGCCCGTTAAACTCGCGCAATGCGTCGGCGAGCGCCTCGAGCGCGGCGGCGGCCGCCGTGTAGAACGCGGGCCGCAGCAGCAGGTCTTCGGGTGGATAGCCCGACAGCGCGAGTTCGGGCGCGATCATCAGATGCGCACCATCGTTGTGCGCTGCGCGGGCGGCCGCGACGATCCGCGCGACGTTGCCGGCGAAATCGCCGACGGTGACGTTGATCTGGGCAAGAGCGAGTCGGGTCTTCATGACGGCATCGGCGCAGCCGGGCGGCGCGCGCTGAACGGTTGACGAAACGCCCCGGACGCGAGCCACCGCGGCACGCTTCCGGCGGCATCCAACAGTACGGATTCACGCTTGAAACACGAACGCATCGATTATCGCACGGGCATCCTGTCGTCTCCCGCGGAGGTGCCGGCCGACGAATGGAACGCGCTGCTCGAACGCGACGCGCAGCCGACGCCGTTCCTGCGCCACGAGTTCCTCGACGCGCTGCACGTCGCGCGCTGCGCAGTGGACGACACCGGCTGGTTGCCGCACTTCGTCACACTCACCGACGCGCACACGGGCCGCCTCGCGGCCGCTGCGCCCGTCTACGCGAAGCAGCATTCGTACGGCGAATACGTGTTCGACTGGGCATGGGCCGACGCGTACCAGCGCAACGACCTGCCCTACTACCCGAAGCTGCTGTGCGCGGTGCCGTTCACGCCGGTGCAGGGCACGCGCCTGCTCGCCGCCGACGAAGACGCGCGCCGCCGCCTCGCGGCCACGCTGCTCGCGTTCGCGGAGCAGAGCGACGTGTCGTCGCTGCACGTGCTGTTTCCGACCGGCGACGAGGCCCGCCTGCTCGAATCGATGGGCATGATGCTGCGCGAGGGCGTGCAGTTCCACTGGCTCAACGACGGCTATCGCGACTTCGACGACTTCCTCGGCACGCTCGAGCAGAAGAAGCGCAAGAACATCCGCGCGGAACGGCGCAAGGTGCGCGACGCCGGCATCACGTTCCGGCGGCTCGCCGGCGAGCAGATCACCGATGCCGACTGGCGCTTCTTCACGCGTTGCTACCGGCAGACCTATCGCGAGCACTATTCGAGCCCGTACCTGAACCTCGAGTTTTTCCGCACGATCGGCGCGACGATGCCCGAGAATCTGCTGCTGGTCATCGCCGAAGCAGACGGGCGGCCGATCGCGAGCTCGCTCGCCGTGTACCGGCGCGGCGCCGACGGCCGCGGCGGCACGCTGTACGGCCGCTACTGGGGCGCGCTCGAACACGTGCCGTGCCTCCATTTCGAGACGGCGTACTACCAGTTGCTCGAGTTCTGCATCGAGGCCGGGCTCGATACCTTCGAGGGCGGCGCGCAAGGCGAGCACAAGCTCGCGCGCGGCTTTCTGCCGACCGTCACGCATTCCGCGCACTGGCTCGCGCATCCGGCGTTCTCCGATGCGGTCGCGCGCTTTCTGGAGCGCGAGACCGAGCATATCCACGCCTACGTCGACGAATTGCGCGAACACGATCCGTTCCGCCGCGGCACGTGACGACGCTCGCGCCACGCGTGTTTCGCGGCGGCCGCCTTCATTTCTGAGACACTGACGGCTTCGCAGCCTGCCGCGTTCCCATGTCCTGGTTTCTGTATCTGATCGAGTGCGCCGACGACAGCGTCTACACGGGCATCACGACCGACGTCGCCGCCCGCTTCGACGAGCACGCGTCCGGCAAGGGCGCCCGCTACACGCGCTCGCGCAAGCCGCGCGCGGTGCTCGCGTCGTTCCCGTTGCCCGACCGGTCGAGCGCATCGCGCGCCGAGTATTGGGTGAAACGCCTCACGGCCGCGCAGAAACGGGAGCTGGCGGCTGGCGGGCGGACGCTCGCTTCGGTATTGCCGGATGGGATATCGAGCGACGGGGGCGCCGAGGCACGCGTCGCGTCGGGCGGTGCGAAGAACGCGAACGAGAGCGAGGTGTCGGCCGGCGACGCGCGGAAGTCGCGAGCGAAGTCTGGGGTGAGGCGCGGTGCCAAGTCAGATGCGAAGCCCGACGCCAAGTCCGACAAGAAGTCCGATGCGAGGCCCGGTTCGAAGCCCGCCGCTAAGCCGCAGGCCAAGTCCGACGCCAAGCCCGGTGTGAAGTCCGGCAGGAGGCCAGGTGCGAGGCCCGCTGCCAAGCCGCAGGCCAACTCCGACGCAAAGCTCCGAGCGAAATCCGACGAGAAGTCCGGCGCAAGGTCGGGTGCGAAGCCCGACGCCAAACCCGCTGCGAAGGACGCCGCAACCCCACCCGTCACCACCGCCCCCCGCCGCACGACCGCCGCGAAACGCGCGCAATCCGCACCGCCCTCCGCCGCACCGCGCCCGCCCGGCGCCCGCGGCAAACCGCACACAAAACAAAACCGCGCGGCCTCCTGACGAGACACGCGCGGTTTGCGATGCGAGCGAACCGGCCGCGAAGTCGGCCATTCGGCTTACTTCTTGTAGTTCGCAGCGCCGTCGGCGATTTCCTTGTGCGCGGCGTCGATGCCGGCCCAGCCTTCGACCTTCACCCACTTGCCCTTCTCGAGCGCCTTGTATTGCTCGAAGAAGTGCTTGATCTGGTCCTTCAGATACTCGGGCACGTCGTCGATCGACTTCAGGTTCGCCGTCATCGGGCAGACCTTGTCGTGCGGCACCGCGACGAGCTTCGCGTCGACGCCCGACTCGTCGGTCATCTGCAGCATGCCGAGCACGCGCGAACGCACGATCGAGCCGGCCAGCAGCGGGAACGGCGTGATCACCAGCACGTCAACCGGATCGCCGTCGCCCGACAGCGTCTGCGGGATGTAGCCGTAGTTCACCGGATAACGCATGCCGGTACCGATGAAGCGGTCGACGACGAGGAGGCCCAGCTCCTTGTCGGCTTCGTACTTCACCGGATCGCTTTGCGCGGGGATCTCGATGATCACGTTGAAATCGTGCGGCAGGTCCTTGCCGGCCGGAACATGATTGAAGCTCATAGCGCTCTCTGTTGGTCGATGGGAATGCGGCGCAGGGTGCCTCGACCGGTGCGCGGCCGCGGGCCTCCCCGCAGGGAATGCGCCATTATAGCCAATCGACCGGTGGCGTCCGGATGACGATCGGCGTGATAATCGGTCCGGACGTTCTGCCACTGACCGCGAGCGATGCCGCACGGCGGCCGCGATGCACGGCCGCCGCGGCACCCGCGGTACGCGCCCACCCGGAGACAGGAGCACGCATGGAACAGGCGAAGCACTTCATCGCAGGCGAATGGACGCTGCCCGCGCAGCTGGAGCCGATTGCCGTCGTCGACCCGTCCGACGGCCGGCCGTTCGCGACGATCGCGCGCGGCACGGCGCCGGACATCGAGCGCGCCGTCGCCGCGGCGCGCGACGCCTTCGCGGGCCCGTGGGGCGCGGCGAGCGCCGCCGAGCGCGGCCGCGTGCTGATGCGGCTGTCCGCGCGCGTCACCGATTGCATCGAAGAACTCGCGACGATCGAGGCGCGCGATACCGGCAAGCCGCTGAAGCAGGCGCGCGCGGACGCCGCCGCGCTCGCGCGCTATTTCGAGTTCTACGCGGGCGCCGCCGACAAGCTGCACGGCGAGACGCTTCCCTACCAAGCCGGCTACACGGTGCTGACGGTGCGTGAGCCGCATGGCGTCACCGGCCACATCGTGCCGTGGAATTACCCGATGCAGATCTTCGGGCGCAGCGTCGGCGCGGCGCTGGCCGCCGGCAACGCGTGCGTCGTGAAACCGGCCGAGGACGCATGCCTGTCGGTGCTGCGCGTCGCCGAGCTGGCTATCGAGGCCGGGCTGCCGGCCGGTGCGCTGAACGTCGTCACCGGCTACGGTCACGAAGCCGGTGCCGCGCTCGCGCGCCACCCCGGCATCGACCACATCTCGTTCACCGGCTCGCCCGCGACCGGCAAGCTGGTCGCCCAGATGGCCGCCGAGAATCACGTGCCCGTCACGCTCGAGCTCGGCGGCAAATCGCCCCAGATCGTGTTCGCCGACGCCGACCTCGACGCCGCGCTGCCGGTGCTCGTGTCGGCGATCGTGCAGAACGGCGGGCAGACCTGCTCGGCCGGCAGCCGCGTGCTGATCGAGCATGCGGCCTACGAGCCGCTGGTCGAGCGGCTCGCCACCGCGTTCAACGCGCTGCGCGTCGGCCCGAGCCGCGCGGACCTCGACTGCGGCCCGCTGATCAACGCGAAGCAGCAGCAGCGCGTCTGGGATTTCCTGTCCGATGCGCAGCACGACGGCATTCCGATGGCCGCGCAAGGCCAGGTCGTCGCCGACGCGCCGGAAAGCGGCTTCTACCAGGCGCCCGCGCTGCTGCGCGACGTCCCGCCGTCGCATCGGCTCGCGCAGGAGGAAGTATTCGGCCCGGTGCTCGCGGCGATGCGCTTCGTCGACGAGGAAGAAGCCGTCGCGCTCGCGAACGGCACGCCGTACGGGCTCGTCGCCGGCATCTGGACGCGCGACGGCGCGCGCCAGCTGCGCCTCGCGCGGCGCGTGCGCGCGGGCCAGGTGTTCATCAACAACTACGGCGCGGGCGGCGGCGTCGAGCTGCCGTTCGGCGGCGTCGGCCATTCGGGCCACGGGCGCGAGAAAGGCTTCGAGGCGCTGTACGGCTTCACCGCGCTGAAGACGATCGCGATCCGGCACGGCTGAACCGCGCCGCGCGGGCGGAAGCAGCCGGCAGCGGCGCACCCTGCACTCTTCCAACACAGGAGACAAACCATGCGGTTGAGCGGCAAGACGGCCGTCGTCACGGGCGGCGGCTCGGGCTTCGGCGAAGGGATCGCGAAGACGTATGCGCGCGAAGGCGCGAACGTCGTCGTCAACGACCTGAACGGCGCGGCGGCCGAGCGCGTGGCGAGCGAGATCGCGCTGGCCGGTGGCAAGGCGATCGCATTCGCCGGCGACGTGTCGCGCGACGCCGACTGGCGTGCGCTGCTGCAGGCCGCGCTCGACGATTTCCATGCGGTGCAGATCGTCGTCAACAACGCGGGCACCACGCACCGCAACAAGCCGGTGCTCGACGTGACGGAAGCCGAATTCGATCGCGTGTACGCGGTGAACATGAAGAGCCTGTTCTGGAGCGTGCAGACCTTCGTCCCGTACTTCCGCGCGCAGGGCGGCGGCGTGTTCGTCAACGTCGCATCGACGGCCGGCGTGCGGCCGCGCTCCGGCCTCGTCTGGTACAACAGCACGAAGGGCGCGATGATCACCGCCAGCAAGTCGCTCGCAGCCGAGCTCGGCCCCGACCGGATCCGCGTGAACTGCATCAACCCGGTGCTCGGCGAAACGGGCCTGATGACCGAGTTCATGGGCTGCGAGGACACGCCCGAAAACCGCCGCCGGTTCCTGTCGACGATTCCGCTCGGCCGCTTCTCGACGCCGCAGGACATCGCGAACGCCGCGCTCTACCTTGCATCCGACGAAGCCGAGTTCATCACGGGCGTCTGCCTCGAAGTCGACGGCGGCCGCTGCATCTAGCACGACGGCAACGGCGCCGCGCCGCCGCGGCCGGCCGGCGCCGGCGTCACGCACCGGCCATGCTTCGCACGACACCGGATCGCGCGCCCGATCCGGCCCATCACGACCCACGACAAGAAAGGACAGGAGACAACATGGCAACATCGACGCATTCGCTGCCGGGCTCGTCCGGCGCATTCGAGGAAGCGACCTACCGCAAGGTGTCGTGGCGGCTCACGCCGCTCCTGCTGCTGTGCTACGTGGTCGCGTATCTCGATCGCGTCAACGTCGGTTTCGCGAAGCTGCAGATGGCGAGCGACCTGAATCTGAGCGATACCGTCTACGGGCTCGGCGCCGGGATCTTCTTCTTCGGCTACTTCCTGTTCGAGGTGCCGAGCAACATCATCCTGCACAAGGTCGGCGCGCGCGTGTGGATCGCACGCATCATGGCCACGTGGGGCGTGATCTCGATCCTGACGATGTTCGTCACGACACCCGCGATGTTCTACGTGATGCGCTTCCTGCTCGGCGTCGCCGAGGCCGGCTTCTTCCCCGGCGTGATCCTGTACCTCACGTACTGGTATCCCGCGCACCGGCGCGGCCGGATGACCACCTTCTTCATGACGGCCGTCGCGCTGTCCGGCGTGATCGGCGGGCCGCTCTCCGGCTTCATCCTGAAGGCGTTCAACGGCGTGAGCGGCTGGCACGGCTGGCAATGGCTGTTCCTGCTCGAGGGGATTCCGTCGGTGCTGGCCGGCGTGCTGGTGTTCTTCGCGCTCGACGACCGCATCGCGCGCGCGGCGTGGCTCACCGACGAGGAAAAGGCGCTGCTCGCGCGCAACGTCGACGCGGAGGAAGCGACCAAGCAAGACCTCGCGCTCGGCGCCGTGATGTCGAGCCCGCGCGTGTGGCTGATGGCGCTGATCTACTTCTCGTTCGTGATGGGGCTATACGGCGTGGGCTTCTGGTTGCCGACGATCATCAAGGCGACCGGCGTGACCGACACGCTGAAGATCGGCCTGCTGTCCGCGATTCCGTATGCGGCGGCGGTGGTCGCGATGATCCTGATCGCGCGCAGCGCGGACAAGCGGCGCGAGCGGCGCTGGCACCTCGCGATCCCGGCCGCGATCGGCGCGCTCGGGCTCGTGCTGTCGGTGATGTGGGCGCACGAGACGGCGCTGGCGATGCTCGGTCTCACGCTCGCGACGATCGGCATCCTCACGACGCTGCCGCTGTTCTGGAGCCTGCCGACGGCGTTCCTCGGCGGCGCGGCGGCCGCGGCCGGCATCGCGATGATCAACTCGATCGGCAACCTCGCGGGCTTCCTGAGCCCATACATGATGGGCTGGCTCAAGCAGGCGACGGGCGCCAACGATGCCGGCATGTATCTGCTCGCCGCGTTCCTCGTGCTCGGCGGCCTGCTCGCGCTGTCGGTGCCGAAGCGGCTCGTCGACAAATGAGGCGCGCGGCGTGACGCCGCGGCCGGCCGCCGCCCCGCCGCGCACACGCGCAAAAAAGCCCCGAAGCCGGAAGGCGTTCGGGGCTTGTGATCGTGCGGCGAACGCGCGCCGCGCGCGTCACACCGTCGTGATCGCGAGCGCGCTTTCGCGATAGTGCTTCGCGGCCTTGTCGGTTTCGCCGAGATGCTCGAACAGGCGGGCCAGCGCGCGATGCGTGCGCACCTTCAGCGCGTCGTTGTCGGCCTGCTTCAGCGCGGCCTCCAGGAACGACTGCGCCTTGCCCCACAGCTGCTGTTGCTGGCACAGACGGCCGAGCGCGAACAGCAGGTCGGCATCGTCCGGATGATCCTTCTTCCAGCCCTCGGCCTTCTGGATCAGCGGCAGCGCGTCGTTGCCGGCCGTGTCCGGATAGCGGCGCAACAGCCGAGCATCCCAGTTGTGCGCGAGCGCATCCTCGACGATGCGGCGCGCCTCCGTGCGGCGCTCCAGCGACACCAGCAGCTCGGCCGCGAGATCGGCGAGGCGCGGCGACTGGCGCTCGAGCGCCGACAGCGACTGCCACACTTCGAGCAGCGCGTCCGCATCGTGCCGACGCTCGCGCAGCAGATTCTCGGCTGCCTGCTGGCGCAGCCGGACCGCCGCGGCCGGATGCAGCGCGTCGCGCTTCTCGAGCGCCTTCGCCAGCTTCAGCACCTCGGCCCAGTTCTTCAGCTGCTGCTGCGCACGCAGCGCGACCTGCTGCGCATGGATGCGCTTGCCGCCCGCCTGCAAATCGGCCAGCGCGGCGAGCGCACCGTCGGCGTCGCGTGCATCGGCGCGCATGTCGGCCGTCGCGAGCAGCCGCGCGTCCTGCCATTCGGGCGCGTCGACCTTCGACAGCCAGTCGTCGCGACGCGTGTACTCGTGCATGCGGTGCGCGGCGGTCGCGGCGACGAGACTCGCCGCACCCTGGTTCGCGTCGACCGCCATCGCATCGCGCGCGGCCTTCTCGGCGCGCGAGAAGCGGCCCGCGTACAGGTTCGCGATCGCATCGCGCAGCGACGACTGCGCCTTCTCGTTGCGCGCACGCGCACGATACGCGGCGACGCGCCGCGGCATCAGCCAGATGTTGCGCACGATGCGCATCAGCGCATAGACGACGATGAACAGCACGACGATGCCGATCACGAACAGGTTCAGCGACACGTCGACACGGTACGGCGGATAGACGAGCAGCACCTGCCCCGCGTCGAAGCGGCCGACGGTGGCGAGTGCCGCGGCGATCGCGAACAGGATCGCGAGCCAGACGATTCCTCGAAGCGTCATCGTTACCCCCGGCTCTTGAACTGCTGAACGGCGTTCAGGCTCGTGTTCAGGTTCGGCACCGCGACCGTCAGCGATGCGCCGTCGACCTGCTTGAGCAGATCCTCGACCGATTGCGTGTCCTTCGAGGCCTGATCGAAATACTTGCCGAGCGACGCCTGCGCAGCGTGGAGGTCGGACTTCATCGCCGCGTCGTTGCGCGCGAGCAGCGACAGCCGCGCGGTGAGCAGGCGCAGCTTCACGTTCTCGCGCACGAAGTAGCCCTGGTCGGGCGACGCGAGCATCGCGTCCGCGTTGTCGATGCGGCGCACCTGCACGAGGCCCTTCAACTGCTGGCCGAGGCCCGCCGAGAAATCGTGCCACCACACCTTCCAGCGCGGCTCGCCGGCCGCGGCGGCGGGCGCAGCGGACGACGCGGCGGCGGACGGTGCGGCCTTCGGCGCCGCGTGCGCGACGATCGCCTCGCCCGACAGCGGCAGCGCGTCGATTTTCGCGATCGCGTCGTCGAGCTTGATCGCGAGGCCCGTGAGGTCGGCCGACGGCGCGGCCTTCAGCTTCTCGATGTCCTGCGCGAGCGCCTTGCGCACCGTGACGGCCTGGGCGCTCTGCGACGTCGCGAGGCGCGCGTCGGCATTCTGCAGCGCGATCAGCGCGAGCTGCGTGTTGCCGGTCAGCTGCAGCTGCTGGCTCGCGCTCGACAGCATCTGGTCGACTTCCTCGAGCATCCATGCGTCGCGGTTGCGCGACAGGTCCTGGTATTGCTGCTGCAGCGCCTGCTGGGCGCTCTGCGCGTCGGCGAGCTTGCCGTCGAGCTGCGCGAGCTGCGTGTCGACCTGGTGCGTGCCCGTGAGCGCCTGTTCGGTCTTCGTCCGCAGCTCGGCCGTCTGCGCGTCGAGCGACTTCTGGCGTGCGACGAACGAAGCGTCGAGCCGGTCGACTTTGCGGTTCAGCGCATAGCCGCCGACGCCCGCCGCGCAGCCGAGCACGACGATGACGAACCACAGCGCCGCGCTGCCGCCGCGGCGCGCCGGCGGTTCGGACGCAACGTAAGAGGGACTGCGCGGCGGCGCGGAGGCAGCGGCCGGCTGGGAAGCGACGCTTTTGGAATCGTTGGTATCTGTCATGCGTTTAGTCACCGGTGCGGCTGTCGCCGGTTGGACGGCCTCGTCGGCCATCGTTCGAAACGCGCGGACGATGCGCTCATCGCCCGCGCCGGTCAGCGTAATCCTATCAAAACCGAGTGCGCGCGCGGTCTGCTCGATCCGCGGGTGCGGCGCGAGGAGCCGCGCATGCTTCAAGGCGTCGATCTCGGCGTCGTTCAAATGGGTCCGCGCGAGTTCGTGCAGGTTGCGCACGCCTTCGGAACTCGTGACGAGCCACGCGTGCGGTGCGCCGGCCAGCAGCGCATGCACGCGCTCCCACGCGCCGACCCGCGGCTCGGGCACGACGCGCCGGTATGCCGCGACCAGCGTGACCTCGGCGCCGGCTTCGCGCAGGCGCTCGGCGAGCCATTCGCGGCCGCCGTCGCCGCGCACGATCAGCACGCGCTTGCCTGCGAGCGCCTGCGCGCCGCCGAAGGCGGCCTCGATGCAGGCGAACAGGCTTTCCGAATCGTAGCGCGGCACGCCGCCGTCGGCGCCGGCCTGCGGCGCGATCACGCGATGCGCGGGCGCCGCGATCCCGTGACGCGCGAGCGCCGCGACGCTGCCGGGGCCGACGACGCCGACCGGCAGCGCATTCGGCCAGATCGCGCCGTAGTACGCGAGCGCACGGTCGATCGCGTTCGGCGACACGAAGATCACGAGCGCGTAGTCGGCCAGCGTCGCGAACGCGGCGACGAGCGGCGCCGGATCGTCGAGCGGCGCGATGTCAATCAGCGGAAATTCGAGCACGTCGCAGCCGGCGTCGGCGAGCTGCGCCGCAAGGGCGGCCGACTGGCCGTCCGGGCGGGTCAGGACAGCGGTGAACGCGCGCGCGCCGCCCGCCATCAGGCGTCGCCCTTGCCGACCTGCGAGCCGGCGAGCAATGCATTGACGATGTCGCGCGCGCCCTGCGCGTCGAGCTCGTCGGACACCGCGCGGCCGAGCGCGAGCGCATCGGCGGCGGTCATGACCGCGCCGCACGCTTGCGCGCTCAGCACGCGCCGGCCGTCGGTGGTCGACACGCGGCCGGTCAGGTACAGCTCGCCGGCACGCCACACCGCATGCGCGGCGAGCGGCACTTCGCAGCTGCCGCCGAGCGCGCGCGACACCATCCGCTCGGCTTCGACCGCGAGCGCGGTGTGCGGGTCGTGCAGCGGCGCGAGCCATTGCGCGACGTCGCTGCGGTGCGCGGCGATCTCGATGCCGAGCGCGCCCTGGCCGGCGGCCGGCAGGCTGTCTTCGACGTCGATCAGCGCGCGGATCCGCGCCTCGAGGCCGAGACGCTTCAGGCCGGCGGCCGCGAGGATGATCGCCGCGTAGTCGCCGCGGTCGAGCTTCGCGAGGCGCGTGTCGAGATTGCCGCGCAGCGGCAGCACGTTCAGATGCGGATAGCGGGCGCGCAGCATCGCTTCGCGGCGCAGGCTCGACGTGCCGACGACGGCGCCCGCCGGCAGCGCGTCGAGCGATGCGTAGTCGTTCGACACGAACGCGTCGCGCGCGTCCTCGCGCGCCATGATCGCGGCCAGCGCGAAGCCGTCGGGCAGCGCCATCGGCACGTCCTTCAGCGAATGCACGGCGAGATCGGCACGGCCGTCGGCGAGCGCATTCTCCAGCTCTTTCACGAACAGGCCCTTGCCGCCGACCTTCGACAGCGTGCGATCGAGAATCTGATCGCCGCGCGTCGTCATCCCGAGGATTTTCACGTCACAAGCTGGATATAATTTGCGCAGCGCATCACGCACGTGTTCGGCTTGCCACATCGCCAGGCGGCTCTCGCGCGACGCAATCGTCAACGTCGCGGGGGCTGGCGCCGATTTCGGCCCGGCCGAAAAGGTCTCGGAATTCATTGCTGGAACATCGAAGGACGGGATTGAAGACCGAACAATGGTAGCACGCAGGCCCCCGCCCGCCCGGGCGCGGCGCCTGCATCCGCGGCGCCCGGGCGCGCGCGGCGCCACCGCGGCGCCACCAATGCGCGGATGTGCCGCACGTAGCTGGTTGCTTGATCGCAGTTCCGCAGTCCCCGCAGTCCCTTTTGACTCGAGCTTTCCCAAGGAAACCCATCGTGAAGTCTTCCGGATCGGCGCGTACGGCGCGCCGCAATGCTGCCCTGCCCTCCACCGACGCCCAGACGGGCGCCCTCGCCACCGTCGCGAACGGCCGTGCGAAACCGGCAACGAAACCGAAAGACTCGATACGTCAGACAAAACGCACGACGAAGGCGGCCGGCGCGTCGAAGCCCGCCGCGCGCACGCGCGAGGACAAGGACGGCCCGCTGTTCGAGGACATCCGCTTCCTCGGCCGCCTGCTCGGCGACGTCGTGCGAGAACAGGAAGGCGACACCGTGTTCGACGTCGTCGAAACGATTCGTCAGACCGCGGTGAAGTTTCGCCGCGAGGACGACAGCCAAGCCGCGCAGACGCTCGAGAAGAAGCTGCGCAAGCTGACGCCGGAACAGACGGTGAGCGTGGTGCGCGCGTTCAGCTACTTCTCGCATCTCGCGAACATCGCGGAAGATCGCCATCACAACCGCCGCCGCCGCATTCACGCGCTCGCGGGCTCCGCGCCGCAACCGGGCACCGTCGCGTACGCGCTCGAACAGCTGAAGACGAGCGGCAACGCATCGAAGCGCGTGCTGCAGCGCTTCTTCGACGATGCGCTGATCGTGCCGGTGCTGACTGCGCACCCGACCGAGGTGCAGCGCAAGAGCATCCTCGACGCGCAGCACGACATCGCGCGCCTGCTCGCCGAACGCGACCAGCCGCTGACCGCGCGCGAACGCGCCTACAACGAATCGATGCTGCGCGCGCGCGTGACCGCGCTGTGGCAGACGCGCATGCTGCGCGACGCGCGCCTGACGGTCGGCGACGAGATCGAGAACGCGCTGTCGTACTACCGCGCCACCTTCCTCGACGAACTGCCCGCGCTGTACGGCGACATCGAAGCCGCGCTCGCCGAGCACGGCCTGCCCGCACGCGTGCCCGCGTTCTTCCAGATGGGCAGCTGGATCGGCGGCGATCGCGACGGCAACCCGAACGTGACGGCCGCGACGCTCGACGAAGCGATCAACCGCCAGGCCGCGGTGATCCTCGAACACTATCTGGAACAGGTGCACAAGCTCGGCGCCGAACTCTCCGTGTCGAACCTGCTGGTGGGCGCGAACGACGCGGTGAAGGCGCTCGCCGCCGCGTCGCCGGACCAGTCGCCGCACCGCGTCGACGAACCCTACCGCCGCGCGCTGATCGGCATCTACACGCGGCTCGCGGCGAGCGCGCGCGTGCGCCTCGGCGAGGGCACCGTGCCGGTGCGCAGCGCGGGCCGCGGTGCGCCGCCGGTGCGCGCGGTGCCGTACGCCGATTCCGAAGCGTTCGTCGCCGACCTGAAGGTGCTGACCGCGTCGCTCGAAGAACATCACGGCGCGTCGCTCGCCGCGCCGCGCCTCACGCCGCTGATGCGCGCAGCCGAAGTGTTCGGCTTCCACCTCGCGAGCATCGACCTGCGCCAGAGCTCCGACATCCACGAAGCGGTGGTCGCCGAGCTGTTCGCGCGCGCGGGCGTGCATGCCGACTACGCGTCGCTGTCCGAGGACGACAAGCTGATCGCGTTGCTGGCCGCGCTCGCCGATCCGCGCCCGCTGCGCTCGCCGTACATCGAATACTCGGCGCTCGCGCAAAGCGAGCTGGGCGTGTTCGAGAAGGCACGCGAGGTGCGCGCGCAGTTCGGGCCGCGCGCGGTGCGCAACTACATCATCTCGCACACGGAGACGGTCAGCGACCTCGTCGAGGTGCTGCTGCTGCAGAAGGAAACGGGCCTGCTCGAAGGTGCGTTCGGCGCGGCGCACGACAGCGCGCGCAACGGCCTGATGGTGATCCCGCTGTTCGAAACCATTCCCGACCTGCGCGACGCCGCGCGCATCATGCGCGAATACTTCGCGCTGCCGGGCATCGAGGCGCTGATCGCGCATCAGGGCGCCGAGCAGGAAGTGATGCTCGGCTATTCGGACAGCAACAAGGACGGCGGCTTCCTGACGTCGAACTGGGAGCTGTATCGCGCGGAGCTCGCGCTCGTCGACCTGTTCCGCGACCGCAAGATCACGCTGCGCCTGTTCCACGGCCGCGGCGGCACGGTCGGCCGCGGCGGCGGCCCGACCTATCAGGCGATCCTGTCGCAGCCGCCGGGCACCGTGAACGGCCAGATCCGCCTCACCGAACAGGGCGAGGTGATCGCGAGCAAGTTCGCCAACCCGGAGATCGGCCGGCGCAACCTCGAAACCGTGGTGGCCGCGACGCTCGAGGCGTCGCTGCTGCCGCAGTCGAACGCGCCCGCGCAACTGCCCGCGTTCGAAGCCGCGATGCAGGCGCTGTCGGACGCGGCGATGGCGTCGTATCGCGCGCTCGTCTACGAAACGCCCGGCTTCACCGACTACTTCTTCGCGGCCACGCCGATCACCGAGATCGCCGAGCTGAACATCGGCAGCCGCCCGGCGTCGCGCAAGCTGCAGGACCCGAAGAACCGCCGGATCGAGGATCTGCGCGCGATTCCGTGGGGCTTCTCGTGGGGCCAGTGCCGCTTGCTGCTGACCGGCTGGTACGGCTTCGGCAGCGCGGTGAGCGCGTATCTCGACGGCGCGCCGGACGTGGCCGCGCGCACGAAGCGCGTCGCGCTGCTGAAGAAGATGAACAAGACCTGGCCGTTCTTCGCGAACCTGCTGTCGAACATGGACATGGTGCTCGCGAAGACCGATCTCGCGGTCGCGTCGCGCTACGCGCAGCTGGTCGCCGACCGCAAGCTGCGCAAGCACGTGTTCGAGCGGATCGTCGCCGAATGGGAGCGCACCGCGCAGGCGCTCGCGGAGATCACCGGGCACGAAGGGCGCCTCGCGACCAACCCGCTGCTCGCGCGCTCGATCAAGAACCGCTTCCCGTATCTCGATCCGCTGAACCACCTGCAGGTCGAGCTGATCAAGCGTCACCGCGCGGGCGACACGAACGCGCGTCTGCGCCGCGGGATTCATCTGACGATCAACGGGATCGCGGCCGGGCTGCGCAACACGGGCTGATCCGCGTCCGGGGCGGTGGCGGGGGCGTGGCGCATCGCTTCGCGCCGGGTTCGCGCCACGGTCGCCATGGCCGCCGCGAACGGCAGCGGCCAAACGAAAGCCGCGATACGCGCTCTTGCGTATCGCGGCTTTTTTCATCGCACGGCGCGGCGCGTTGCGCGCGCCGGTCGGTGCGGGCGTTGCTCAGTGGGCTTCGGTCACTGCGCGCCGATCAGCACGCTTCGATCAGCAGCGCATCGTGCTCGAACGAACCGTCCGGCTGCACCGCGTAGTAGCCGCGCACTTCGTCCGGTGCATGCGCCCACAGCGCGCGGATGCCCGCGACGCTGTCGGCCGGCGTGCGGATCCGCTGCACCCACGTGTCGAAATCGATCGGCAGACGCCAGCGGCGTTGCACCTGCGCGTCGAACCCGGCGCCACGGAACATCGTGAGCCACTCGTCGGCGCGGTAATCGCGCACATGGGACGCATCGCGCAGCACTTCGGCCGCCTGCAGATACGTGTCAAGCAACGGATGATCGTTGCCCGCGATGTCGATCATCAGCACGCGCCCGCCCGGCTTCAGCACGCGGCGCATGTCGGCGAGCGCCGCCGGCACGTCGTGCCAGTGATGCGCGCTCATCCGGCTGATCACCCAGTCGAAGCTGGCCGCCTCGAACGGCAGCCGCTCGGCCGGCCCCTGCTGCGTGCGGACGTTCGCGAGCCCGCGCTCGCGCGCGGCGGCGTCGACGGTCGCGAGCATCGGCGCCGCGAGATCGTACGCGACCACGTCGCGCACGTGCGGCGCCACCGCGAAGCTCGCATGGCCCGCGCCGCAGCCGAGATCGAGCACCGCGGCCGCCGGCGTCGCGCGCACGGCGGCCGCCAGCATGTCGAGATCGGCGCCCGTCGCGTGGACCGTGCTCGTCAGATAGGCGGCAGCCGTCGTGCCGAATGCGTCGGCGACCTGGTCGTGGTGTTTCATCGTTCGCTCCTTGGTTGGATGCGCCCGCTGCCTGCCAGCGCGCGAATCGCTACAATAGGGCCGCGTTGGTACCAGTACAAGTTAAGCGGTTATTCTGGTATTCGTTACACCTGCCTGGCGCTTGCCGCGCCCGGCGTGCCCTTTTACGTCGATCCGTTCGCCCGAGTCGTTTCAGCCGCATTCGCATGAACCAGCCGTCCACTGCCCCTCACCCGCCGCTCGATGCCACGCCCGCCCGTGCGCTCGGCGAATTCATCCGCGCGCACCGCGAACGTCTGTCGCCGCAGGCCGTCGGCCTGCCGCCCGGCCCGCGCCGCCGTACGCCGGGGTTGCGGCGCGAGGAAGTCGCGCAGCTGTGCGGCGTCAGCCCGACCTGGTACACGTGGATCGAGCAGGGCCGGCCGGTGTCCGCGTCGGCCGACGCGCTCGCGCGCATCGCCGTCGCGCTGCAGCTGTCGAAGGCCGAGCGCGCCTACCTGTTCGAGCTGGCCGCGCAGCGCGACCCGGCCGAGCCCGACGTCGCGGCGGGCGACCTGCCGCCGACGCTCGCGGCGACCGTCGCCGCGATCGCCACGCCCGCGTACGTACTCGACCGGCAATGGAACGCGCTCGCGTGGAACGCGCCGGCCGCCGCGTTGTTTACCGGCTGGCTCGACGGCGAGCACGATCGCAATCTGCTGCGCTTCACGTTCATGGCGCCGTCCGCGCGTACGCTGATCGTCGACTGGGAGACGCGCGCGCGCCGGCTCGCGGCCGAATTCCGCGCGGACTCGATCCGCCACCTCGCCGATGCGCCGACCCGCGCGCTGATCGATGCGCTGATGGCCGGCAGCGAGGCGTTCGCGCAGTACTGGGCGTCGCAGGACGTGTTCGAGCGCGAGGGCGGTCGGCGCGAATTCGATCATCCGGCCGACGGCCGCGTCGTCTATCAGCAGATCACGCTGAAACCCGCGCACCGCGAAGATTTGAAGCTGGTCGTGCTCGTGCGCGACTGAGGCGGGGGAGGCGCGCGGGCGGCGGTGCTTGGTGCGCGATCTGCGATCTGCGGTCCGCGACTTGCGATCTGCGACACCGGCATCGGCGCCCGGGCCTGATATGTCAGCGCGGCAGGGCGCCCGGCGCCTGAACCCCGGCGCGTCCGTACGCCTGCACTCCTGAGCGCGTCTGCACCTCTGGCGTCTGCGCATCTGCACGCTGGCCCGCTGCACGGCTGCACGTCCCGGCCTCCGCCCCACGCCGCCCCATGCCCCGCGCGGCCGCGCGAGTCACGAATGCTAGAATTGCGGGATTCCCTCGGCGGCATACGGTCGCCCAACTCCCCTTCGAAGAATCGCCATGACGTCCCAACTGCACAAAAAGGGCGAGGCCTGGTCGGCCCGCTTCTCGGAACCGATGTCGGAGCTGGTCAAGCGCTACACGTCGTCGGTGTTTTTCGACAAGCGCCTCGCGCTCGTCGACATCGCCGGCTCGCTCGCGCACGCGAGCATGCTCGCCGCGCAGAAGATCATCAGCGCCGACGACCTCGCCGCGATCGAACGCGGGATGGCGCAGATCAAGGGCGAGATCGAGCGCGGCGAATTCGAATGGCAGCTGGATCTCGAGGACGTCCACCTGAACATCGAGGCGCGCCTCACCGCGCTGATCGGCGACGCCGGCAAGCGTCTGCACACGGGCCGCTCGCGCAACGACCAGGTCGCGACCGACATCCGCTTGTGGCTGCGCGGCGAGATCGACCGGATCGGCGGGCTGCTCAACGACCTGCGCGGCGCGCTGCTCGATCTCGCGGAACAAAACGCCGACACGATCATGCCGGGCTTCACGCACCTGCAGGTCGCGCAGCCGGTCACGTTCGGCCACCATCTGCTCGCCTATGTCGAGATGTTCACGCGCGACGCGCAGCGCATGCGCGACTGCCGCACGCGCGTGAACCGTCTGCCGCTCGGCGCGGCCGCGCTCGCCGGCACCAGCTATCCGATCGACCGTCATGCGGTCGCGAAGACGCTCGGCTTCGACGGCATCTGCGCGAATTCGCTCGACGCGGTGTCGGATCGCGACTTCGCGATCGAATTCACGGCCGCGTCCGCGCTCGTGATGACGCACGTGTCGCGCTTCTCGGAAGAGCTCGTGCTGTGGATGAGCCCGCGCGTCGGCTTCATCGACATCGCCGACCGCTTCTGCACCGGCAGCTCGATCATGCCGCAGAAGAAGAACCCCGACGTGCCCGAGCTCGCACGCGGCAAGACGGGCCGCGTCAACGGCCACCTGATGGCGCTGCTCACACTGATGAAGGGCCAGCCGCTCGCGTACAACAAGGACAACCAGGAAGACAAGGAGCCGCTGTTCGACACGGTCGACACCGTCGCCGACACGCTGCGGATCTTCGCCGAGATGGTCGCGGGCATCACCGTGAAGCCGGACGCGATGCGCGCGGCCGCGCTGCAGGGCTTCTCCACCGCGACCGACCTCGCCGATTACCTAGTGAAGCGCGGCCTGCCGTTCCGCGACGCGCACGAAGCCGTCGCGCACGCGGTGCGGATCTGCGACGATCGCGGCATCGATCTCGCCGACCTGACGCTCGACGAGATGAAGCAGGAACTGCCGAACGTCGCGCACCTGATCGGCGACGACGTGTTCGGCTACCTGACGCTCGAAGGTTCGGTCGCGAGCCGCAACCATCCGGGCGGCACCGCACCCGACCAGGTGCGTGCGGCGATCAAGGCCGCGCGCGCCGCCCTCGGCGAGTAAGCGGCCGTCGCGCACGGACGCTTCGGCGTCCCATTCCCATGATCCGGGCGGCCGTCGCGCCGCCCGTTGCCTGCCCCGCTTCGCCGCTTCCCGGAAACCGACGATGACCTTCTCCGCCGCGCTCTTCGACATGGACGGCCTGCTCGTCGATTCCGAGCGGACCATCATGAACACGTGGATCGACGTGTCGACCGCGCACGGCGTGGTGCTCACCGAGATCGACTACCTGCAGATCGTCGGCCGTTCGTTCGCCGAAGGCCAGGTGATCCTCGCGCGATTGATCGGCGACGCCGACACGTTCGACGCCGTACGCACCCGCGTGCGCGAGCAACTCGCCGCGCCCGAGCCGCATCCGAAGTTTCCGCTGAAGTCCGGTGCGCGCGCGCTGCTCGACACGCTCGCGCAGGCCGGCATTCCGTGCGCGGTCGCGTCGTCGTCCGCGCGCGACGTGATCCGTACGCGCCTCGACGCCGTCGGCGTGCTGCCGTACTTCCACGCGATCGCGGGCGGCGACGAAGTCGCGCGCGGCAAGCCCGACCCGGCCGTCTACCGGCTCGCGGCCGAGCGCCTCGGCGTGCCCGCGCACGCGTGCGTCGCGTTCGAGGACAGCGACTTCGGCGCGCAGTCGGCGGCCGGCGCCGGCGCCGCGGTCGTCACAGTGCCCGACCTGAAGGCGCCCACGCCCGAGATCGTCGCGCTGAGCCTGCACGTACTGGCATCGCTCGACGACGCGCTCGCGCTCGTGCCGTCGTGGTTCGGCCGTCTGGACACGCAGCAGCCGGCTTGACGCCCGGCACCGCGCGGCCGGCGCGGCCCATATGCAAACGGGCACCCGAAGGTGCCCGTTCGTTCATGCGTGACGTGCCCGCCAACCGGCGGTACAACGCGCGTTACTTGTTCCCCGCCGTCTCCGACAGCCGCTTCATCGTCGCGATCCGCGCGCCGATCAGATCGACACGCCCTTCCTCGCCGACGAGCGGCGCGGTCGCGTCGCGGAACGCGACCCACGCGCGCTGCGCGCGCACCAGCGTCGCCGCCGAATGCGCGGGCATCTTGCGGCGCAGCTTCTGGTAATAGCGGTTCAGGTCGAACAGCGCGTGCTCGCACGAAGCATCCTGCGCGCACGGCCGCACGCGGGCGAGCGCGGCATCGCGCGGCGCCGCGTTCGCCGGCTTGCCGCCGGTTGCCGCGGCGGCCGTTGCCGCGGCGGCCGCTGCCGCGCCGCTCGTGGCCGCGACCGGCACCGCCGCCGGCGGCGGCGCGTAGCGGTCGGCCGCCGCCCGCAGCGCCAGCGCGCGATCGCGCACCGGTTGCAGCTGCATGTCGGCGCTCGACATCGCATACGACGTGCCGCGCGTCGTGTCGTACACGGCCTTCAGCAGTTGAATCTCGTCCTTGCGCCACGTGACCCAGCGACGCTGGCTATCCTGCCAGCCGCGCTTCACGTCGGCCGGCGCGTCGTTCGACAGGCGCTGGTACGCGCCGTCCATCACCGTCTGCCACTGCCGTTGCGCTTCGCCCATGCACTGGATCTGGCCAGCCGTCGACGACCGGTCGCGCCGCGCGAGGCATTGCCGCATCGCGACGTCGATCGGGTCGGCGGCCGCGACTTCCGCGTGCGCGGCGCCCTGCCCGGCGATCCCCGCCGCCCAGACGACGAGCGCGGCCGCCGCCGCGCGCATCGTCCGGATTCGTCCGCGCGTCGCCATCAGTCGCGCACGCAATCGACGAAGTACTCGACGCGGCCGTTCACTTCTTCCGCGACGAGACCGTGGATGTCGGTATGGAAGCCGGGGAAGCGCTCGTTGAAGTCGCGCGCGAACCGCAGGTAGTTCACGATCGTCTTGTTGAAGCGCTCGCCCGGAATCAGCAGCGGGATGCCCGGCGGATACGGCGTGAGCAGAATGCTCGTCACGCGGCCTTCGAGCTCGTCGAGCGGCACGCGGTCGATCTTGCGGTGCGCGAGCTTCGCGAACGCATCCGACGGCTTCATCGCCGGCTCCATGTCGGACAGGTACATCTCCGTCGTCAGGCGGGCGATGTCGTTCGCGCGGTACACGTCGTGGATCTGCGTGCACAGGTCGCGCAGGCCGACGCGCTCGTAGCGCGGATGCTGCGCGACGAACTCCGGCAGCACGCGCCACAGCGGCTGGTTGTTGTCGTAGTCGTCCTTGAACTGCTGCAGCTCGGTGACCATCGAGTTCCAGCGGCCCTTCGTGATGCCGATCGTGAACATGATGAAGAACGAGTACAGGCCCGTCTTCTCGACGATGATGCCGTGCTCGGCCAGATACTTCGTGACGATCGCGGCCGGGATGCCCGTGTCGCCGAACTCTCCGTCGACGTCGAGCCCCGGCGTGATGATCGTCGCCTTGATCGGGTCGAGCATGTTGAAGCCTTCGGCCAGCGAGCCGAAGCCGTGCCAGTGATCGTTCGGCTTGAGCATCCAGTCTTCGCGCGAGCCGATGCCCTCGGCCGACAGGTCGTCCGGGCCCCACACGCTGAAGAACCAGTCGTCGCCGTATTCGGCGTCGACCTTGCGCATCGCGCGGCGGAAGTCGATCGCTTCGGCGATCGATTCCTCGACGAGCGCGGTGCCGCCCGGCGGCTCCATCATCGCGGCCGCGACGTCGCACGACGCGATGATCGCGTACTGCGGGCTCGTCGACGTGTGCATCAGATACGCCTCGTTGAAGCGGTGCTTGTCGAACGTCCGATTCTCCGAATCCTGCACGACGATCTGCGACGCCTGCGAGATGCCGGCGAGCAGCTTGTGCGTCGAGTGCGTCGCGAACACCAGCGCGCCGGTGCGCGGCCGGCCGTCGCCGATCGCGTGCATGTCGCGGTAGAAGTCGTGGAAGGTCGCGTGCGGCAGCCACGCTTCGTCGAAGTGCAGCGTGTCGAGCAGGTCGCCGAGCAGGTCCTTGATCATCTCGACGTTGTAGATCACGCCGTCGTAGGTGCTCTGCGTGATCGTGAGGATACGCGGCTTCATGTCCGGGTTCTCGCGCAGCGCCTCGCGCGCGAACGGGTTGGCCTCGATCTTCTTGCGGATGTTCTCCGGCTTGAATTCGTCGCGCGGGATCGGCCCGATGATGCCGAAGTGGTTGCGCGTCGGCGTGAGGAACACCGGAATCGCGCCGGTCATCGTGATCGCGTGCAGGATCGACTTGTGGCAGTTGCGGTCGACCAGCACGATGTCGCCGGGCGCGACCGTCGCGTGCCACACGATCTTGTTCGACGTCGACGTGCCGTTGGTCACGAAGAACAGGTGATCGGCGCTGAAGATCCGCGCGGCGTTGCGCTCGGACGCGGCGACCGGGCCGGTGTGATCGAGCAGCTGGCCGAGCTCGTCGACCGCGTTGCACACGTCGGCGCGCAGCATGTTCTCGCCGAAGAACTGATGGAACATCTGGCCGAGCGGGTTCTTCAGGAACGCGACGCCGCCCGAGTGGCCGGGGCAGTGCCACGAGTACGAGCCTTCGTCGGCGTACTTCACGAGTTCCTTGAAGAACGGCGGCGCGAGCGAGTCGAGATAGACCTTCGCCTCGCGGATGATGTGCCGCGCGACGAACTCCGGCGTGTCCTCGAACATGTGGATGAAGCCGTGCAGCTCGCGCAGGATGTCGTTCGGCAGGTGGCGCGACGTGCGCGTCTCGCCGTACAGGAAGATCGGGATGTCCGCATTGCGGCGGCGCACTTCGGTGACGAACGCGCGCAGCTCGATGATCGCGGTCGCGAGTTCGGGCAGCTCGCCGTCCGGGCCCGTTTCGCCGAGCATGAGTTCGTCGTCGTCGATCGACAGGATGAAGCACGACGCGCGGCTCGACTGCTGCGCGAACGACGTCAGATCGCCGTAGCTCGTGAGGCCGAGGACTTCGACGCCCTCCTTCTCGATCGCTTCGGCCAACGCCCGGATGCCGGAGCCCGAGATGTTCTCGGAGCGGAAATCTTCGTCGATGATGACGACGGGGAAACGAAACTTCATGGGCGATTCTCCAAAAAGAACGACCGCGGCGCGTCACGCGCAGCGGTCACCCGGAAACTGGTGAGACGTTATGCAAGCAGATCAGGTTTTCGGCAGCGTGACACCGCGCTGACCCTGATACTTGCCGCCGCGATCGGCGTACGACACGTCGCACACTTCGTCGCTTTCGAAGAACAACACCTGCGCGACGCCTTCGTTCGCGTAGATCTTCGCGGGCAGCGGCGTGGTATTCGAGAATTCCAGCGTGACGTAGCCTTCCCATTCGGGTTCGAACGGCGTCACGTTGACGATGATTCCGCAGCGCGCGTACGTCGACTTGCCGAGGCAGACGGTCAGCACCGTGCGCGGGATGCGGAAATATTCGACGGTGCGGGCCAGCGCGAACGAGTTCGGCGGGATGATGCACACGTCGCCCTTGAAATCGACAAACGAACCTTCGTCGAAGTTCTTCGGATCGACGATCGTCGAGTTGATGTTGGTGAAGATCTTGAATTCGTCCGCGCAGCGGATGTCGTAGCCGTAGCTCGACGTGCCGTAGCTGACGATCCTGCGGCCGTCCTCGGACGCGCGAACCTGATCGGGCACGAACGGCTCGATCATCTTGTGTTCTTCGGCCATGCGCCGAATCCACTTGTCGGACTTGATGCTCATAACGGGGCGCCAGGAAACGGTGCGTGACGGTGACAGACGGCGGCTGCCGCGTCGACGCGGCAGCCGGGAAAACCGGACATTTTACGCGATGATCGCCGCGTGTACGCGGCGGCGCTCAACGGATCACGCCGCAGGCGAGCGCGGGCCCCGCGCCGTGCTGCGCGAACGCCGGATCGCTCGGGTCGCGGTAGACCAGCGCCGCGCGGTTCAGCGCGGAGCGCACGCCGTCAAGGGCCAGATCGGGCGCGACGATGAAGCCGGCGGCGACGCCGTTCGCGTCCGCGTGGATGTTGCCGAGATCGCCGGCGACGCGCGCGCCGGCGCGCAGCCGGTCGGCGGCCGGCGCGAACACCTGGCCGGCGCTCGAGCCGTCGCCGGCGTTGCAGTCGCCGCGTTCGTGCACCTGCAGCGCGTGATCGGTGTTCGGCGGCAGCCCGACCAGGTTGTAAGTGACCTGGACGCCGTCCGGGCGCTCGACGAACGTGACCGCGCCGCGCGCCTGCGAGCCGACGGTCGGCTGCAACTGGGCGTCGGCGCGCTTCTCGTGCGTCGAGGAAAAGGAGGTACAGCCGGCCAGCAGGCCCAGCGCGGCGGCGGTCAGCAGCGCGCGCCGCGCGCGGCCGACGCGCGCGCCGTGGTGTCGTTGGTTCATTCGATCCTCATGCCGGCTGGCGGCCGTTGTAACACGGCGGCCATGCCGGGCGGGTAAAGGGACCCGGGGAAAGTCGCCATGATACCGCGCCTCGCGGCGCCGTAAACAGCGTGCAGGCCCGCCCCGCAAGGGCTTTAAGTATTCTGAACAACGATCGACGGGAACTTCGACGTCATGTCGCGCGCCCGTTCCGCGATCGCCAGCGCGACGCCGCGCGCGATGTCGCGATAGCGCCGCGCCAGCGCGCCGTCCGGGTCGGCCACGACCGTCGGCGTGCCGCTGTCGGCGCGCTCGCGGATCGCGATGTCGAGCGGCAGGCTGCCGAGCACGTCGACGTCGTAGTCCTTCGCCATCCGCTCGGCGCCGCCCGCGCCGAAGATGTACTCCTCGTGCCCGCAGTTCGAGCAGACGTGGATGCTCATGTTCTCGACGATGCCGAGGATCGGAATGCCGACCTTCTCGAACATCTTCAGCCCCTTCTTCGCGTCGAGCAGCGCGATGTCCTGCGGCGTCGTCACGATCACCGCGCCCGTCACCGGCACGCGCTGCGCGAGCGTGAGCTGGATGTCGCCGGTGCCCGGCGGCATGTCGACGATCAGGTAGTCGAGCTCGCGCCAGTTGGTCTGCCGCAGCAGCTGCTCGAGCGCCGACGTCGCCATCGGGCCGCGCCACACCATCGGATTGTCCTCGTCGATCAGAAAGCCGATCGAGTTCGCCTGCAGCCCGTGACCGACCAGCGGGTTCATCGACTGGTTGTCCGGCGACTCGGGGCGCTGGCCGTGGATGCCGAGCATCGTCGGCAGCGACGGGCCGTAGATGTCGGCGTCGAGAATGCCGACCGACGCGCCTTCGGCGGCGAGCGCGAGCGCCAGGTTCACGGCCGTCGTGCTCTTGCCGACGCCGCCCTTGCCCGACGCGACCGCGACGATGTTCTTCACGTTCGGCAGCAGCTTCACGCCGCGCTGCACCGTGTGCGCGACGATCTCCTGCGACACGGCGACACGTGCGTCACGCACGCCCGGCACGGCCTGGAGGGCCGCCGCGACGCGCGCGCGCACGTCATCGTGCTGGCTGCGCGCCGGATAGCCGAGCACCACGTCGACCGCCACGACGTCGCCATCGATCGCGACGTTGCGCACGCCCTTGTTGGCCGCATACGGACGGCCGGTGTTGGGGTCGACGACAGCCGCCAGCGCGGCGTCGACTTGTGCCCGGTCAATGCTCATCGAAACTCCGTGAAATCGTTTTTCCACGCGCAATCGTCAAAAAAGATCAAATTACGCAGCAAAAATCAGGAAAAGTGAAAGAATCTGTTGCACGCCATTGCGCGAATGCGCACGACGGCGCAATCTTCGCGTGCGGTATGCTATGGGGCCAAATCGGCCGCGAACCGCCTATATTGTAGAGGCTGATGCGTCGCCCTGTACGAACAGCCCCGCTGGCGAACAGGGCATGCAGCCGCCTTCGCGGCAACCGTCTACACGGGCCTGCCCGCCGTTTTCCGGGCGTCCGTGCAACGGAGCCGCACCTGATGTTTGTCGTCGTTGTCGACTCGTTCAACCAACAGAGGAATCCAAGATGAACATGAAAATCGCGACTCGCCTGTCCGTCTTCGCACTCGCCGGCGCACTGCTCGCCGGCTGCGCCACGCAGCAAGGCAACAACACGGCCGTCGGCACCGGCACGGGCGCGGCGCTGGGCGCGGGCATCGGCGCGCTGGCCGGCGGCGGCAAGGGCGCGGCGATCGGCGCGGGCGTCGGCGCGCTGGTCGGCGGCGTGACGGGTTACAACTGGCAGGCGATCAAGAACAAGCTCGCGCCGTCGGCAGCGAAGACGGGCACGCAGGTGACCGAGCAGCCGGACGGCTCGCTGAAGCTGAACGTGCCGAGCTCGGTGACGTTCGCCACCAACCAGTACGCGATCACGCCGGCATTCACGCCGCTGCTGAACGATCTGGCGACGACGCTGAACCAGAACCCGCAAGTGACGGCCTCGATCGTCGGCTACACGGACAGCACGGGCTCGGCACAGCTGAACCAGACGCTGTCGCAGAACCGCGCGCAGAGCGTCGTCAATGCGCTCGTGCAGCGCGGCGTCGCCGGCGGCCGCCTGTCGGCGCAGGGCATGGGCGCGTCGAACCCGATCGCGGACAACGCGACCGAAGCCGGCCGCGCGCAGAACCGCCGCGTCGAAATCTACCTGCGCGCAGCGCAGCAGTAAGCGGCACGACGACCGGAGACGAGGCCGCGCATTCGGCGCGCGGCCGCGTGCCACAAGGCTTGCCGCGGGCTCCGTAACAAATCGAAAAAAATTTCGAACTTCTGTCGCGACCCGCGGTCTGTCTTTACGGTACGCGGCTGGCGCAGCCGGCGCGTCACCATTCTCCTCTTGTCGTTGTTGCTCCGGGGCCGTATCCGCCCCGGTTTTTTTTGCCCGGAATTTTCGTGCTGCGATGCAACATCGCAGTGCCGGGCACGGCACTTCATGGGCGCCGCACGCCGCGCCCGCCCTCGCACCGCCCCGGCCCGACTGGGCGACCCGCGCCCCTGCTAGAATCGCAGTTTCCGTCGTTTAGCCGTTCCTTCTACAGACCCTATGTCCGCAACCGACCTCGCTTCCGTGCAGGCCGCGGCGCCGCAAGGCAGCCGCCAGATCCTCGTTACGTCCGCCCTTCCCTATGCCAACGGCCAGATCCACATCGGCCATCTGGTCGAGTACATCCAGACCGACATCTGGGTGCGGACGCTGCGAATGCACGGGCACGAGGTCTACTACATCGGCGCCGACGATACGCACGGCACGCCGATCATGCTGCGCGCCGAGATGGAAGGCCTCACGCCGAAGCAGCTGATCGACCGCGTGTGGGCCGAGCACAAGCGCGACTTCGACAGCTTCGGCGTGTCGTTCGACAATTTCTATTCGACCGATTCGGACGAAAACCGCGTGCTCAGCGAGAAGATCTACGTCGCGCTGAAGGAAAACGGCCTGATCGCCGAGCGCGAGATCGAGCAGGCGTACGACCCGGTCAAGGAAATGTTCCTGCCGGACCGCTTCATCAAGGGCGAATGCCCGAAGTGCCACGCGAAGGACCAGTACGGCGACAGCTGCGAAGTGTGCGGCTCGACCTACCTGCCCACCGAGCTGCTGAATCCGTACTCGGTCGTGTCCGGCGCGACGCCGGTGCGCAAGACGTCGACGCACCACTTCTTCCGCCTGTCCGACCCGCGCTGCGAGTCGTTCCTGCGCGACTGGGTCAGCGGCCTCGCGCAGCCCGAAGCGACCAACAAGATGCGCGAATGGCTCGGCGACGCCGGCGAAGCGAAGCTCGCCGACTGGGACATCTCGCGCGACGCGCCCTACTTCGGCTTCGAAATCCCCGGCGCGCCCGGCAAGTATTTCTACGTGTGGCTCGACGCGCCGGTCGGCTACTACGCGAGCTTCAAGAACCTGTGCGAGCGCAAGGGCATCGACTTCGACGCGTGGGTCCGCCCGGGCGCGACGGCCGAGCAGTATCACTTCATCGGCAAGGACATCCTGTATTTCCACACGCTGTTCTGGCCGGCGATGCTCGAATTTTCGGGCCACCGCACGCCGACCAACGTGTTCGCGCACGGCTTCCTGACCGTCGACGGCGCGAAGATGTCGAAGTCGCGCGGCACGTTCATCACCGCGCAGAGCTACATCGACACGGGCCTGAACCCCGAGTGGCTGCGCTACTACTTCGCCGCGAAGCTGAACGCGACGATGGAAGACATCGACCTGAACCTCGACGACTTCCAGGCGCGCGTGAACAGCGATCTGGTCGGCAAGTACGTGAACATCGCGAGCCGCGCGGCCGGCTTCCTGATCAAGCGCTTCGACGGCCGCGTGCAGGACAGCGCGATGAATCATCCGCTCGTCGCGAAGCTGCGCAACGCGATCGGCTCGATCGCCGCGCACTACGAAGCCCGCGAATACAGCCGCGCGCTGCGCCAGACGATGGAGCTCGCCGACGAAGTCAACGCGTACGTCGACGGCGCGAAGCCGTGGGAACTCGCGAAGGATCCGGCCAACGCGGTCGCGCTGCACGAGACCTGCAGCGTGAGCCTCGAGGCGTTCCGCCTGCTGTCGCTCGCGCTGAAGCCGGTGATGCCGCGCGTCGCGCAGGCCGTCGAGGCGTTCTTCGGGATCGCGCCGCTCGCATGGGCCGATGCCGCGAAGCCGCTGTCGTCCGCGCAGCCGATCAACGCGTACCAGCATCTGATGACGCGCGTCGACGCGAAGCAGATCGACGCGCTGCTCGCCGCGAACCGCGGTTCGCTGCAGGCCGACGGCGCTGCTGCGGCGGCCGCCTCGGGCGCGACCGGCGCCGCCGCCGCGAAGGACGCGAAGCCGGCCAAGGCGAACGCGAAGGCCGCCGCCGCGAACGCCGCGGACGACGGCCCGATCTCGATCGACGACTTCGCGAAGATCGATCTGCGCATCGCGAAGATCGTCGCGTGCCAGGCCGTCGAAGGCTCGGACAAGCTGCTGCAGCTCACGCTCGACGTCGGCGAGGAAAAGACCCGCAACGTGTTCTCGGGCATCAAGTCGGCGTATCAGCCCGAGCAGCTCGTCGGCAAGCTGACGGTGATGGTCGCGAACCTCGCGCCGCGCAAGATGAAGTTCGGGCTGTCCGAAGGGATGGTGCTCGCCGCGTCGGCCGCCGACGAGAAGGCCGAGCCGGGCCTCTACATCCTCGAGCCGCACAGCGGCGCGAAGCCCGGCATGCGCGTGAAGTAAGCGGCGCACCGCACTCGCAACAACGAAAAAGCCCCGCACGATGACGTGCGGGGCTTTTTTCATGGTCGCGCCACGGGCCGTGCGTGCGTGGGCTCGCTCAGCGCTGGCTGAACCAGCGGTCGAAGCGCCGCGTGTAGTTCAGATCGACGCCCTGGAACGTGCCGCCGTACGCGGACACCGACCAGAAGCGCGTCAGGTTGATGGTCGCCTTGAACGCGTTGCTGGCCGACTGCAAGCCCTGCTCGAAGCCGAGCACGAAGCGCTCGTTGATCGCCTTCGACACCTGGATCACCTGCGGATCGGTCAGGCCGACGTCGCTGCGGCCGATCGAGAATTCGTCGAGGCCGAAGGTCTGCGCGACCCGCTTGCCCGTCACGCTGCCGAGCAGCGCGAGCGCGGCCGTCATCGTGCCCTGCTGGCCGACGTTGTTGCCCTGGTCGGTGCCGTGCCCGAACAGCAGCCACGACAGCTTCTCGTTGTCGGTGACGTTCGGCTCCGACACCAGTTTGACCGTCAGCGACTGGATCGTGCCGGTCACCTGCACGCCGGCCTCGACCTCCTGATTGCGCCGCATCGCGAGGATGTTCACGCCGGGGTTCGACACGGGGCCGTTGAACGTGAAGAAGCCGTTCTCGATCGCGAGCTTGCGGCCGAACGACGTGTAGGTCGAGCCTTCGGTCACGCGCACGTTGCCGACCGCGCGCAGCGGCACGCCCGGCGCGCTCATCACCGTGATCGTGCCGCGCAGGCCGAGATCCGCGCCGTGCCCCTTGAAGCGGAAATCGTTGCCGAGGCCGATGTCGATGTTCGCGCGCGGTGCAAGCGACGGCGCGGGCTTGTTCTCGACCTTCTGCGGCTTGGCCGCCGCGGTACCCGTCTGCACGTCGCCGCGCACCGTGCCCTCGGGGCCGACGATCACGACGTCGTCGGACAGGTGCGGCGCCGATTGCTCGGGCAGGTCGAACAGCGCGTGATCGACGACGAACTTGCCGTCGATCGACAGCGCGCCGCGCGGCCCGTCGTTCGCGACGGTCGCCTTGCCCGACAGCGACAGCTTGCGGTCCGGCGCGGCGAACAGCTCGAGCTTGTCCGCGACGATGCTCGCGGTCAGGTCGGGCGCCTCGCCGTCGAGCCGCACGCGGCCGATCGCGCGCAGCGTGCCGTCGCCGCCGTGGAACTCGACCTGCTGGAATTCGACGAGGTTCTCCGCCAGCTTGACGCGCACGATGCCGTCCTTCAGCTGCACGCCCTGATCGACCAGCGTCGCGGACAGCTCGTCGCCCGTCAGCATCCCGGACACGCTCGGCTTGACCGGCGTGCCGGCGATCGTCAGCTTCAGCGCCGCGCGCCCGCCGAGCAGGTAGCTCGGCCCGAACAGGTTGCCGGTCGCCCGCAGCGACGGGATGTCGGCGTCGATGCGGCCGGCCAGCGGGCCGTCGTCGACGACGCCGAACACGCCGTCGCGCAGCGCCACCGGCACCGTGACGTTCGCGTCGAGCGTGCCGACCCGGTTCGCCTTCGCGAGCGCCACGACGTTGAGGCGGTTGCCCGGCACGAAGTTCGCGCGCGCCGACAGATCGGTCAGCCCGAGCGATGCGATGCCGCGCCCCGTCTCGATCGTCACGTCGCCGCCGCGCCGCTTCACCTGCAGGTAGCCGGTCGAGTTCGCGCCGAGCGAGAAGTCCCAGTCGGCGTCGAGCACGACGTCGGTTCGCACCGGCGAGCGCTGCCCCGTCAGCGCCTGGCGGATCTCGAGGAAGCGCGCGACCGACGCGCCGCGCACGGCGCCGGCCGAGCGCATCTGGCCGTGATCGAACACGAACGACTTCAGGTCGATCGCGGCGCCTTCGAGCGTGAGCTGCGTGGCGCCGAGCGTCACCCGGCCGGCGCCGGCCGACACGGCGAGCGGCGCCTGCAGCGCGAGCGTCGGCGTGCCGCGGTTCGCGAGGCGCGTGACGGTGCCGTCCCAGCGCATCCCGTCGCGATTCTCGACCACGCCGCCGTTGGCCGCGACCGTCAGGTCGATCATGCGGCCGCCGGCCGCGCCCGTCGCCGATGCCTCCAGCGTGTGCTTCGCGCGCGTGCCGTTCAGGTTCGCGCGCAGCGACTTCAGCTGCAGCGAGCCGAGCGCGACGTCGGTCGCGTCGGCGGTGAACACCAGCGTGCCGTTCGCGCCGTCGCGGATGTCCGCGTGCCCATCGGCGGCGCCGATCCGGTTCGAGCCGATCACCAAGTGCTGCACCTTGTAGGCGGCCGTCACGTTCGGATGCGCGAAGCTGCCGGTCAGGTCGCCCTGCGCCTGCACGAGCCCCTGCAAGCCGAAGCCGAGCCGGTCGAGCGCCGGCGCATCGACGACGAAGCGCAGCCGGTCGCCCGGCGCGCCGAAGCTGCCGTGCAGGTCGACGTGGTTGCCGGCAATCGTCAGGTTCACGTTGCTCGGCAGGATGCGCGTCCCGGCGAGCTGCACGACACCGGCGCCGGTCAGCGGCACGCCGTCGTACAGGCTGTCGCCGAGCTTGAAGGTCGCCTTGGTCGACAACTGCGGCGCCAAGGCGCCGGATGCGGTCAGCGTGCCCGACACGCGCGTTTCGCCGCGCCTGGGCCGCGCCGTCGCCGGCGCTTTCGGCTGCTTGCCGCCGCCTGCGGCCGGCGCCTGCAGCGCCGCGAGCAGCAGCGGATCGAACGCGGTCAGCGTCGCCTTCGCGTCGTAGCTCGCATGCGCGTCGTGGCGGAACACGCCGGTCAGGTCGATGCGGCCCTTGCCGGCCGTCACGCGCGCGTCGGACAGCACCGTCTGCTGCGACGTCAGCGCGACCTTCGCGCGCGCGCCCAGTGCGAGCTTCGGATCGTTCAGGTCGAAGTCGACGGTCGTCACGCCGCCGGCCAGCGTCACGCCGAGCAGGCCGCCCAGACGCATCGGCCGCAACTGGGCGACGAACGCGTTGAGGTCGAGATTCGCGGCCTTCAGATCGAAGCGGCCCTTGCCGCCCGTCAGCGTGCCGCCGCCCGTCACGCTGCCGTCGCGGATCAGCTTCAGCGCGAGGCCGTCGATGCGCTGCGCATGCGCGTCGAGCTTCACGGTCGCATGCGCGTCGACGACCGGCAGCAGGTGCTCGCCGAGCGTGCCCGGCTTCGCGTTGACGATCGACACCGGTCCCGTCACGGCGAAGCCCTTCGCGGCCGCGGCGCCCGGCGCGGCGGTGACCGGCGCGAGCTCGGCGCGCAGCGCGAGGTCGGCGGCCGGCGCGCCGGGCGCAAACGCCTGCGGATTCACGTGATCGAACGCCAGCGACGCGCGCGTGAGCGGCACCGCGCCGAACGCCGCGGCCTCGACGTGCGCGCGGCCGTTCAGCTTCATCCCGCTCGCGGACACGTCGGCGACGAGCGCTTCGAGCGAACCCGACACGTTCGCGCTCGCGTTGACCGGTTCGTCCGACAGCTTGCCCGCGTACGTCGCGGTGCCCGTCAGCGCGAACGGCTTCACGCCGTCGAGCTTGGCGCGCGCGGTCAGCGCGCCGTACGGCGTGTCGACGCCGTCGAGCGCGAGCTCGTGGTGACGGCCGTCGCTGCGGCCGTTCAGCGCGAGATGGTCGAGCTGGGTCGTCGATGCGCCTTCGTGGATCGCCAGATGATCGACGCGCAGGTCGTCGATGCGCAACTGCAGCGGCACGCGCAGATCCTGCGGCGGCGTCGACGGCTTCGACGGTCCCGGCACGATCCGCACGTCGACGGTGCCCGCGCGCAGATACGCGATCGACAGGCGCCACGGCGCGCGCGTCAGCGCCCAGCGGCCGTCGAGCCGATCGATCCGCACTTCGGTGCCCGCGCCGGCCGGGCTGGTCCACGCGAAGTCGCGCAGCCGCACGCCGGTCGCGAGCGACCCGCCCTCGAGCGTGCCGGCGAGGCGCCCGCCCAGCACGCGCACCGCGCTCTGCCACGCGAGCCGCGTGCCGCGCTCGGTGGTCGCCGCGGCCAGCACGAGCGCGACCGCCAGCACGACCAGCAACACGAGCGTCGCGAGCGTCCACGCGACGACGCGCCACGCGCGGCCGCGCCGCCGCGCACGCGGCGGCGGGTCGGGCTCACCGTGGGGCGCCCCCTCGGGCGAGTCCGGATCGTGAGGCGGCGGCGTGTCGTTCGGGTCCTTCGTCATGCGGTTCGTCGTGGATCGGGCTGCGAGGTCAGAAAGCGATGCCGAGCGTCAGGTACGGGCGCACGCTGCGGTTGCGCAGCCCGTATGCGACGTCGACGTTGATCGGGCCGACGGGGCTGCGCCAGCGCGCGCCGATGCCGACGCCCGGATAGAACACGCGCTCGCCCCACGCATCGGTCGCGGTGCCGATGTCGAAGAACGTCGCGGCGCCCCAGTCGTGGTTGAACCAGTGCTGGTATTCGGCGGTGCCGGTCATGAGGTACTTGGTCGGCAGCACGGAGCCGTCGACGTTGTTGCCGATGCTCTGATAGCCGTAGCCGCGCACCGAGTTCGAGCCGCCCGCGCGGAACAGCAGCGATGCCGGCACGCCGGCCGAGCTGCCGCTGGTGAACACGCCGCCGAGCTCGGCGCGGAACACGAACAGGTCGCGCCTGCCGATCGGCAGGTATTGCTGGCCGCGCGCGTAGCCGCGGATGAAGGTCTGGTCGGTCAGCACGCCCTTGATCGCGAAGCCGGCTTCCGCGTGGATCAGGTTGCCCGAACGCGGGAACAGCGGATCGTCGACGTTGCGGCGCGTCCACGACCACTGCGGCACCAGCGCGCGGCTCGTGGTCGGGCCGGCGCTGTTCTGGTCGAGCCGGTCCTGGTAGTACATCAGCGAGTACGCGTAGTCGATGAACTGGCCGGAGCGCGTGCGCTGCGCGCCGACCCGCGCGCTGTAGATCCGCGTGCCCGACACGTTGGTGTTCGTGTACGACGCGAGCACGCTGTTGGTCCATCCTTTCTGGCCGGGCGGCATCGACAGCTGGACCAGCCCGTACTGCTGGATCTGGTCGAGCCGGCCCGACACGGTGAGCGGCCACGCGGCGCCGAACGTGTCGAGGTACGTGTACGACCCCTGCACGTGCGGGCCCGTGTCCGTCGCGTAGCCGACGCCGCCGCGGATGCTGTTGTACGGAAACTCGCTGACCTTCACGTGTACGGGCGTGCGTTCGGGCTTCGACGTGTCGTCGCCGACGTCGATCGCGACGCTCGCGTAGTACGGCGTGTTCTGCAGCTGCCGCTGCAGCTCGGCGATGCGCTGCACGTCGTAGATCTCGCCTTCCGACAGCGGATTGACGTTCGTGACGATCTTTTCCGGATAGCGGCGCACGCCGTCGACATCGAGCTTGCCGATCGTGAAGGTCGGGCCGCTGTCGAACGTGACGGCCAGCGTCGCGCGCTGCGTGCGCGGATCGACGCGCGCCTCGGACGACACGATCTTCGCGCCGAGGTAGCGGCGCGACTGCAACTGCTTGAGCGCCGCGTTCTTCGCGCCGTCCCAGTCGGACTGCGTGAATGGGTCGCCCGGTTTCAGCGAGAACGCGAAGCGCGTCGCGGCCTCCTGCTTCGGGTCTTCGGCGTCGACCGGGCCCTTGAACGTCAGGTCGACCGCCGAGACGACGGTTTGCGGCCCCGGGTCGACGGCGACGCGCACGTCGCGCTTGCCCTCGCGGCTGCGCACGTCGGTGCGCACGACCGGCGAGAAATAGCCGGCCGTCGCGGTCAGGTCGCGCACCTGCTGCGGCGTGGCCGTCACGAGGAAGTCGAATTGATCGTCGCTGATGTCGTCGCGCTTCGCGAAGCGCGCGATGTCGAGGTGCGCGCCGAGCAGCTTGCGGATCGCGCGCGGCGCGTCGATGTCGACGTCGTATTTGGCATAGGCGGGCAGCGCGAAGAATGCGGCGACGCAGCCCGCGACGGCGGCCCGCGCCGCGGTGGCGGCGCCGCGCCGCGAGCGCCGGCGCGAATCGCGGGCCGAACGTGCGGCCGCGTCGTGCGCCGTATCTGCGTGGTAGTGGTTCGCCGGACCCGCCAAATATGACCTCGCCCTCGGTTGTCGTGATTTCGTGGAAAACCCTGTATTTGACCACACGGCCGCGGCCGCGCCCGCAGCGGCGCCGCTTTGATGCTTGCACGCAACGCCGGCGGCCGGCAGCCCGGCCAGCGCGTTCGACGTGCGATTGACACCGGCTGTTCCCCGCTATGCGGTAAAATCCCGCCATCGCGAATCCGGCGCATCGTGCGCCGCCAGAAACGGAAAGCCAAGCCATGCCGTACCAGTCCGACGTCACGCAGTTCCTGAACCAGCTCAAGCAACAGAAGCCGACGCTCGAGGAAGAGCAACGCAAGGGTCGTGCCCTGCTGTGGGACAAGCAGCCGATCGACCTCGACGAGCGCGCCGAGCAGCAGGAGTCGCGCGTGAAGCAAACGTCCTACGTCTACTACCAGAACTTCTGACGACGTGAGCGCCGCCGACGAGGCCAGCGCCGCCCGCAAGGACGACGCGATCGCCGCGCCCGCGGGCGCCGATTCGACGCCCGACACCGTCGACGGTGTCGCGGCGTTCGCACGTCTGTACGGCGAGCCGCTCTTCAAGCTGCCGCAGGATCTGTACATCCCGCCCGATGCGCTCGAGGTGTTCCTCGAGACCTTCGAAGGCCCGCTGGACCTGTTGCTGTACCTGATCCGCAAGCAGAACTTCAACGTGCTCGACATCCCGATGGCGCAGGTCACCGCGCAATACCTCGGTTATGTCGACCAGATCCGCACGTCGAATCTCGAGCTGGCAGCCGAATATCTGCTGATGGCCGCGATGCTGATCGAGATCAAGTCGCGGATGCTGCTGCCGGTCAAGAAGGCCGACACCGGCGAGGAAGCCGAGGATCCGCGCGCGGAGCTGGTGCGCCGGCTGCTCGAATACGAGCAGATGAAGCTCGCCGCGCAGCGCCTCGATCAACTGCCGCAGCTCGGCCGCGACTTCCTGCGCGCCGAGGTCTATATCGAGCAGAGCATCACGCCGCGCTTTCCCGACGTGAACTCGGACGACCTGCGCGCCGCGTGGGCCGACGTGCTCAAGCGCGCGAAGCTCGTCCAGCATCACAAGATCTCGCGCGAGGAGCTGTCGGTGCGCGAGCACATGAGCCTGATCCTGCGCCGGCTGCAGAATGCGCGCTTCATGGAGTTCGCCGAGCTGTTCGACACGTCGCGCGGCGTGCCGGTGGTCGTCGTGAACTTCATCGCGATGCTCGAGCTCGCGCGCGAATCGCTCGTCGAGATCACGCAACCCGAACCGTTCGCGCCGATCTACGTGCGCCTCGCCTACCTGCCCGCCTGATTCCGGCACGGTCGCAGCGCCCGCCTCCCCTGCAATGCAGCATCGAGCGCGCACCCACCCGCGCCGCCCCGCCGCGCCATGCCCGGATAAAAAGTGAACGACCGTTCTCTTTGCGGTGCGTGCGGCGGCCAAATCCTCTACAATCCGCCGACGCCCGATGCGCCGCCCGCGCACCGGCGTGCTCCGCTTCGACCCCGACGCCGCTGCTGCGGCGCCAACGCGCGCATGCGCGAGGAACCCGCTACCCGATCATGAAAGTCATCAGCCCGATCCAGGAACTGCGCGACCAGCTGCGCGGCCAGAACCGCACGGCGTTCGTGCCGACGATGGGCAATCTGCACGAAGGTCACCTGTCGCTGATGCGCCTCGCGCGCCAGCACGGCGACCCGGTCGTGGCGAGCATCTTCGTCAACCGGCTGCAGTTCGGTCCGAACGAGGATTTCGACAAATATCCGCGCACGCTGCAGGACGATATCGAGAAGCTGCAGAACGAAAACGTCTACGTGCTGTTCGCGCCGACCGAGCGCGACATGTATCCCGAGCCGCAGGAGTATCGCGTGCTGCCGCCCGACGACCTCGGCGGCATCCTCGAAGGCGAGTTCCGGCCCGGCTTCTTCGCCGGCGTATGCACGGTCGTGACGAAGCTGATGTCGTGCGTGCAGCCGCGCGTGGCCGTGTTCGGCAAGAAGGACTACCAGCAGCTGATGATCGTGCGCCGCATGTGCCAGCAGCTGGCGCTGCCGGTCGAGATCATCGCGGCCGAGACCGTGCGCGACGAAGACGGCCTCGCGCTGTCGTCGCGCAACCGCTACCTGACGGCCGACGAACGCACCGAGGCGCCCGAGCTCGTGAAAACGCTGCAGCGCGTGCGCGAAAGCGTGCTGGGCGGCGAGCGCGACCTCGGCAAGCTCGAGCAGCACGCCCGCGCGCATCTGGCCGAACGCGGCTGGGCGCCCGACTACATCGCGATCCGCCGCCGCGCGAACCTGATCGCGCCGAGCGCCGCCGAGCTCGAGGCGGGCGAGCCGCTCGTCGTGCTCGCGGCCGCGAAACTCGGCGCGACGCGCCTCATCGACAACCTGGAAATCTGACCGGCCGCGCCGCCTGTCACGCATCACGGAGATACCATGCAGCGCCATATGCTCAAATCGAAGATCCACCGTGCGGCCGTCACGCACTGCGAGCTGCACTACGAAGGCTCGTGCGCGATCGACGAAGACCTGCTCGAAGCGGCGGGCCTGATCGAAAACGAACGGATCGACATCTGGAACATCAACAACGGCGAGCGCTTCTCGACCTACGCGATCAAGGGCGAGCGCGGCAGCGGGATGATTTCGCTGAACGGTTCGGCCGCGCGTCGCGCGCAACTCGGCGACCTCGTGATCATCGCGGCGTTCGCGATGGTCGATGAAGCCGAGCTGCAGGCCGGCTGGAAGCCCAAGCTCGTGTTCATCGACGAAGGCAACAAGATCAAGGGCCACCGCGATCACGTCCCGACACAGAGCTGGACCTGATGCGCACGGCCGCCGGCACGTCGCAGCGGCTTGCCCGAGGCGGCCGCTGCGCCGCCGAGGCACGAAGGGCCTGATCGGGCACGCTGCCGGATCAGGCCCTTCGTCATTCGGCCGAGCTTCGCTGAGCGTCACTGAACGAGCCGGCAGGCGGGCGACGCCCGCCTGCCGCCGACGCGGCAGCGGCCGGCCGACTCACGACGCGCGGGCGGCCTTCTCCGCTTTCGGCGCGCGGCGCTCGGCCCATTCGACGATCGGCCGCCACTGTTCGAGATCCTTCTCGACGCGGCTCCTGGCGACGTCCCACAGCGTCAGGCCGTGCGCGGCGATCTGCACGTAGTTCTGCGTGTCGCGCACGTAGCCGAGCACCGGCAGCCCGAGCCCTTCGACGAAACGGTGCAGTTGGTCGGACGAGCGCGTGCGCGCGTCGACCCGCATCCCGACGATCCCGACCTCGACGCTGCCCTTGCGCACGGCCTTCTCGCCCGCGAGGCGCTCCAGAAACTGCTGGGTCGCGAGAATATCGAACATCGACGGCTGCAGCGGCACGATCACCTTGTCGGCCAGCCGCAGCGCGACGTCGAGCCGGTTGCCGTGCAGCCCGGCCGGCGTGTCGATGACCGCATATTCGAGGCCGCGCGGCGGCTTCGAAGGCGCGTCGGGGTCGAGATTCCACGCCTCGATCTGCGGCAGCCCGGCCGGCCGCAGATCGAGCCACGCATGCGCCGACTGCTGCCGGTCGAGATCGGCGAGCGCGACCCACGCGCCCTGCGCCGCGAAATAGCCGGCAAGATTGGTGGACAGCGTGCTCTTGCCGACGCCGCCCTTCGGATTCGCCACCACGATGACCGTCATGAATTCCCCCGAAAAAGCCGCGCGGCGCCCACCGTCCGGCAGGCGCCGCTCGATTGCGGATACAGGGAGCGATGATATCGGCAAACGGGGCATCACCGAAACCGGTGGAGCCGACGCGGGCGGCGGGCGGTTACGCGCTGCGCGGCGCGCCGAGCGCGAACGCGCCGCCGCCGAGCAGCGCCTGGACGGCCAGCGTGACGGCCCAGAACGCCGGATATTCCCAACCGCCGTGCGGCGACGCGAAGCTCCAGCCGTTCGGCAAATGCGCGCACACCGCGCCGAGCATGAACGGCAGCAGCACGAGCGCGGCAGTCCGTACGCGCACGCCCGCGAGCAGCGCGAGGCCGCCGGCCAGCTCGACGGCCGTCGTCAGATACGCGAGCCAGCCGGGCAGGCCGATCGACGCGAAGAACTGCGCGGTGCCGGGCAGCGTGAAGACGAACACCTTCTGTGCGACGTGCGCGAGATACAGCACGCCGAGCGCGACACGCAGCAGCGTCGCGCCGAGATCTTGCAGACGGGTGGGGTTCATGGCGGATTCCTTCGTGAGTGGATGACGATGGATCGCACTCTATTCGAAGCTATTTCACCGATAAATGCGCGATATGGCTTTGAATGATTCTCGACAGGAACGAATTGGCCCGCAAAAAGGGGCATGAGTGGGCCGTGGGCCGGTTATGCCTTGTGCCCTCTGCCGCGCGACGGCCTCCGCGCCGCCGCTGTCGCACCATGCGGCACCCGCCGCACCGAACTCCCGCCCGGCCAAGCCGAACGCGGACGCACGCACCATGCGGCGCCCGCCCTCTCGGCCCCGTCAGCGAAATTCCGCGTACAGCGCGCGCAGGTCGAGGTGCTCGGCGAACGAATCGGCGAGCCGCTCGATCGACGCCTCGCGCAGCGCCGGGTAATCGATGCGCTCCGCACCGTCGAGCCCCGCCCATGCGAGCAGTGCCGCGCACGCAGCGGGCGTGTCGAACAGGCCGTGCACGTAGGTGGCGAGGAGCTGGCCGTCGGCGGACAGCGCGCCGTCGGCGCGGCTGCCGCCCGCTGCATCGTCCGCCGCCAGCTGCAGCGCCGGTGCCGCGAGCGCGGGGCCGCGCGTGTCGCCCATGTGGATCTCGTAGCCGCGCACGGCGGGCGCGCCGGGCAGCGCCAGTTGGCCGGTCACGTTCTTCAGCGTCTTGTGCGGCAGCAGCGTCGTGTCGAAATCGAACAACCCGAGGCCCGGCACGCTGCCCGGCGCGCCTTCCAGGCCGAGCGGATCGTCGAGCGTGCGGCCGAGCATCTGCATGCCGCCGCAGATGCCGATCACCTTGCCGCCATAGCGCAGATGCCGGCGGATCACCGTGTCCCAGCCCGCGTCGCGCAGCCATTGGAGATCGCGCTGCACGCTCTTCGAGCCGGGCAGGATCAGCAGATCGGCGGCCGGCACCGGGCCGCTCTTCCAGTAGGTGAATTCGACCTGCGGATGCGCACGCAGCGGATCGAAATCCGTATGGTTGCTGATGCGCGGCAGCGCCGGCACCACCACCCGCAGCACGCCCGCGCCGTCGCGCGTGGCGGCGCTGCGCGCCTGCCGCGGCAGCATGTCCTCGGCGTCGAGCAGCAGTCCGTGCAGGTACGGCAGCACGCCGAACACCGGCTTGCCCGTCTGCGCGCGCAGCCAGTCGAGCCCCGGCTCGAGCAGTCCGATGTCGCCGCGGAAGCGGTTGATCACGAAGCCGCGCACGCGCGCACGCTCGCTGTCCGACAGGCACGCGAGCGTGCCGACCAGATGCGCGAACACGCCGCCGCGGTCGATGTCGGCCACCAGCACCACCGGGCAATCGACGCGTTCGGCGAACCCCATGTTGGCGATGTCGCCGTCGCGCAGGTTGATCTCGGCCGGGCTGCCGGCGCCTTCGACGATCACCGTGTCGTAGCCGTCGCGCAGACGCGCATACGACTCGAGCACCGCGTCGAACGCGACCGGCTTGTAGTCGTGATACGCGCGCGCATCGAGGTTCATCCGCGCGGCGCCGTGGATGATCACCTGCGCGCCGCGATCGCTGGTCGGCTTCAGCAGCACCGGGTTGAAGTCGGTATGGGGCGCCACGCCGGCCGCGAGCGCCTGCAGCGCCTGCGCGCGGCCGATCTCGCCGCCGTCGGCCGTCACCGCGCTGTTCAGCGCCATGTTCTGCGGCTTGAATGGCGCGACGCGCGCGCCCGCGCGCCGCGCGAGACGGCACAGGCCCGCGACCAGCGTGCTCTTGCCCGCGTCGGAGGTCGTGCCCTGGATCATCAACGTGCCGCGCGGCGGTTCGGGTGCGTTCATCGTGGGAATCGTGGGGATCGGGAAGAAAAATCGTGGCGACACAAAGCGGGCATTATCGCCCGCGTCGTGCTGCGCGCGCCGTTACAATCACGCGATGATTCCGCACGACCTCACCTTCGTCCTCGGCGGCGCGCGTTCGGGCAAGAGCGCGCACGCCGAGCGTCTCGCCGCCGACAGCGGCCGCCCCGTCACCTATGTCGCGACCGCGACGCCAAGCGCCGACGACGCCGAATTCGAACGCCGCATCGCCCATCACCGCGCGCGCCGGCCGGCCGACTGGGGCTTCGCCGCCGCGCCGGTCGATCTCGCCGGCACGCTCGCGCGGCTCGACGATCCGCACGCATGCGTGCTCGTCGACTGCCTGACGCTGTGGCTCACCAATCTGCTGTGCCCGCTCGACGGCGAGCCGCTCGACGACGCGCAGTACACGGCGGAGGTCGAGCGGCTCGAGCGCGCCTTGTGCGAGACGCGCGCGAAGGTGATCGTCGTCAGCAACGAAATCGGGCTCGGCGTCGTGCCGCTCGGCTCGGTCACCCGCCGCTACGTCGACGAACTCGGGCGGCTCAATCAGCGCATCGCCGCGCTCGCCACGCGCGTGACGCTGCTGGTCGCCGGGCTGCCGCTGACGATCAAGGCCGGAGCGCCGTCATGCTGATGCTGTCGCTGCCGGTCGTCGCCGTGCTCGCGGTCGCCGCCGCCTTGGTCGATCGGCTGATCGGCGAACCGGCCGGCTGGCATCCGCTCGTGGCGTTCGGCCGGCTCGCCGCGCGCATCGAGGCCGCGCTGAACACGGGCCGGCGCGGCCGCATCGTCGGCGTCGCCGCGTGGGGCGCGGCCGTGCTGCCGCCGGTGGCCGTCGCCGCGTGGCTCGCGAGCGTGCTGCCGTGGCCGCTCGCGGCCGCGCTGCACGTCGCGCTGCTGTGGTTCGCGCTCGGCGCGAAGAGCCTCGGCGAGCACGTCGCGCCGATCGCCGCCGCGTTGCTGCGGCACGATCTCGCCGCCGCGCGCGCGCTGACCGCTCGCATCGTCTCGCGCGACACGAGCGACGCCGACGAAGGCGCGCTGTCGCGCGCGGCCGTCGAATCGGCGCTGGAGAACGGCAACGACGCGATCTTCGGCGCGCTGTTCTGGTTCATCGTCGCGGGCGGCCCCGGCGCGCTGCTGTTCCGGCTCGCGAACACGCTCGACGCGATGTGGGGCTATCGCACGCCGCGCTTCCTGACCTTCGGCTGGGCCGCCGCGCGCATCGACGATGCGCTGAACTGGATTCCCGCACGACTGACGGCGGCGAGCTATGCGCTGCTCGGCGACACGGCCGCCGCATGGCGCTGCTGGCGCACGCAGGCGCGCCACTGGGACAGCCCCAACGCGGGGCCCGTGATGGCTGCCGGCGCCGGCAGCCTGAACGTGCGGCTCGGCGGCCCGGCCGTCTATCACGGCGCGCTCGAGGAGCGCCCGACGCTCGGCACCGGCGCGCCGGCGTCGGCCATCCACGTCGCGGCCGCGCTGTCGCTCGTCACGCGTACGCTCGCCCTGTGGCTCGCGCTACTGGTCGCGAGCGGCGCGCTCATCCTCGCTACCCATCATGTCTGACGCACGTATCACGCACGGCGGCAACCTGCACGAAGCCGCGCGTCGCCATCGCATTCCGTACGACGCGTGGCTCGATCTGTCGACCGGCATCAATCCGGTCGGCTATCCGGTGCCGCCGGTGCCCGCCGACGCATGGCGCCGCCTGCCCGACGACGGCGACGCGCTCGCCGCGCGCGCGGCCGCTTACTATCACGCGCCCGACGCCGCGCACGTGCTGCCGGTCGCCGGCAGCCAGGCGGCGATCCGCGCGCTGCCCGCGCTGTTGCCGCCCGGCGACGCCGCCGTCGCGGCGCTCGCCTACGGCGAATATGCGCCAGCGTTCTCGCGTCACGGCCATCGCATCGTCGCGCTCGACATCGAAGCCGACCGCCTGCCCGCGACGCTGCTGCACGCGATCGTCGGGAACCCGAACAATCCGACCGCCGACGCGGTGCCGGTCGAGCGACTGCTGGGCTGGCATGCGCAGCTGTCGGCGCGCGGCGGCACGCTGATCGTCGACGAGGCGTTCGCCGATACGGGCGCGACGCCGTCGCTCGCCGCGCACGTCGATCGCCCCGGCCTCGTCGTGCTGCGCTCGGTCGGCAAGTTCTTCGGGCTCGCCGGGATCCGCGCGGGCTTCGTGCTCGCGCAGCCGGAACGGATCGCCGCGCTCGGCGACATGCTCGGCGCGTGGACCGTCAGCGGCCCCGCCCGTCACGCGGTCACGGCCGCCTTCGCCGATCGCGCCTGGCAGGCCGCCGCGCGCGCGCGGCTCACGGCCGACGGCGAACGACTCGCCGCGCTGCTGCGCGCACACGGCTTCGCGGTGCGCGCGACGCCGCTGTTCAGCTGGACCGACGATCCGCGCGCAGCCGCCTTGCACGAGGCGCTCGCCGCGCAAGGCATCTGGACCCGGTACTTTGCCGCGCATCCGAGCGTGCGCGTCGGCCTGCCGGGCAACGACGCGCAATGGCAGCGCCTCGCGCATGCGCTCGCGCAGTGCGTGCCGATGCTGCACCGGGCATCCGCATGAGCGCCGCCGTGTGGCGCGTCCCGGCCGCGCTCGCGGCGATCGTTGCGTTCGCACCGATCGCGCGCGCCGACGTCACGGCCCACGACGACGCCGGCAATACCGTCACGCTGCCGGCGCCCGCGCAACGCGTGATCAGCCTCGCGCCGCACGCGACCGAACTGATCTACGCGGCCGGCGGCGGCGCGAAGCTGGTCGGCACCGTGACGTACAGCGACTATCCGCCCGCCGCGCGCGCGGTGCCGCGCGTCGGCGACAACAAGGCGCTCGACCTCGAACGGATCGCCGCGCTCAAACCCGACCTGATCGTCATCTGGCGGCACGGCAACGCCGAGCGGCAGACCGATGCGCTGCGTGCGTTGCACATTCCGCTGTTCTTCAGCGAGCCGAAGCATCTCGACGACGTCGCGACGTCGCTGCACCGGCTCGGCACGCTGCTGGGCACCAACGCTGCCGCCGATGCGGCCGCGGCCGCGTACTCGCGCGACATCGCGGCACTGCGCGCACGCTACGCGGCGCGCCCGGCCGTCACGATGTTCTTTCAGGTATGGGACCGGCCGCTGACCACGCTCAACGGCGCGCACCTGTTCAACGACGTCATTGCGCTGTGCGGCGGCCACAACGTGTTCGCCGCGCTCGAGCCGCTCGCACCGACCGTCACCGACGAGGCCGTGCTCGCCGCGAATCCGGAAGCGATCGTGACGACGAGCGCCGGCGCGACGCGCTCGGACGCGCCGCTGCCGAGCCTCGCGCGCTGGCGTGCGTGGCCCGCGCTGACGGCCGTTGCACGCAACAACCTGTTCGCGATCGACGGCGATCTGCTGACGCGGCCGTCGCCGCGGATCGCGCAGGGCGCGGCCGCGCTGTGCGCGGATCTCGACGCGGCGCGCGCACGGCGGCCCGCGCATTGAGGGCGGCGCGCGAGCGCCCGCCGGTCCAAGATCGGCACGCGGCGTCTACGCGTCCCAGTGGACGATCTTCCACGCACCGGCCGCCTCGCTCATCCGCAGCCACACGACCCCGCCCGTCGGCACCGGTCGCGCGAGCAGCGTGTCGAGCGGCACGCGCAACGCGTGCGCGGCGAACGCGCGAATCACGCCCGCATGCGTGAGCGCCCATTGCGCGACGCCCGCCTGCTCGACCGCAGCCGCCATCTGCGCGACGCGCGCGGCGAACTGCGCGACGCTCTCGCCGCCGTGCGCGCATGCATGCAGCAGATCGGCCGCCCACGCATCGAGCGCGGCGCGGTCGATGTCGTCCCACCGCTGCAGCTCCCACGCGCCGAAGTCCATCTCCTGCCAGCGCGGGTCCGGCCGCAACGGCGCGTCGAATACGTGTGCGAGCCGTGCGGCGACCGACGCGCAGCGCGCGAGCGGGCTCGTCCAGATCTGCTCCGGCAACGGCGCGTCCAGCGCCGCGAGACGCGCACGCACGGCCTGCGCACCGGCGTCCGCCGATTCCGCGAGCGGCACGTCGCTGCGCCCGTAGCACACGCCGCGCTCGACGCCGACGGCCGGATGGCGAATCAGGACGACGTCCATCCGAGCACCACGAGATAGATCGCCAGTTCGTTCAGCTGCTGCGCGAAGCCGAGGCAGTCGCCCGTATAACCGCCGATCCGCTTCACGAAGTAGCGCGCGGCCCACGCGCGCACGAGCGCCAGCGCGATGAACGCCGCGACGCCCGCGCGCCAGTCCGGCCAGAACAGCCACGGCAGCCCGAACACTGCGGCGGCGGCGGCCGCGCGCGCGCTCATGCGTTGCGCGACGGGCTTCGCCTTGCCTTCCGGGCGGACGTAGTCGAGCGACATCAGCAGGCTCACCGCCGCCGCGCGGCTCGCCGCATGCGCGGCGATCATCGTCCACGCGGCGCGCAGCGGCGGCATGGCGGACAGCGCCTGCCATTTCAGGCCGAGCGCGATCACGAGCGCCGCCGCGCCGAACGTGCCGATCCGCGAATCGTGCATGATCCGCAGCACGTCGTCGCGCGTGTAGCCGCCGCCGAACGCGTCGCAGCTGTCGGCCAGCCCGTCCTCGTGGAACGCGCCGGTCGCGAGCAAGGTCGCGGCCATCGACAGCCCGACCGCGATCGCCGCGGGCAGCACGCGCAGCGCGGCCAGATAGACCAGCGCGCCCCATGCGCCGACGCATGCGCCGACCAGCGGGAAGTAGCGCGCCGCCTGATCGAGATCGCCGGCCGCGTAGCCGATCGCGCGCGGCACCGGCACGCGCGTGAAATAGCCGAGCGCGACGAAGAAGTAGCGCAGTTCCGCGCGCACGCCGCGTGCGCGCTCACGCATCACGATCGTCGACGCCTGCGGATTCGAAGCTCGCCATCTCGGTCAGGAACGCGGCGGCCGCGCGCACCAGCGGCAGCGCGAGCGCGGCGCCCGTGCCCTCGCCGAGCCGCAGGTCGAGCGCGAGCAGCGGCTTCGCGCCGAAATGCTCGAGCATGCGCCGATGCCCGGCTTCGTGCGACGCGTGCGAGAACACGCAGTAGTCGCGCACGCCGGGCGCGATGCGTTCCGCGACGAGCAACGCGGACGTCGCGATGAACCCGTCGACGAGAATCGTCATCCGCTCGCTCGCGGCGGCCAGATACGCGCCGGTCATCATCGCGATTTCGAAGCCGCCGAACGTGGCGAGCACGTCGAGCGGCGCGATCGCATGCGCATGCCGCGCGAGCGCGCGGCCGAGCACCGCGCGCTTGTGGGCGAGCCCCTGGTCGTCGAGGCCGGTGCCGCGCCCGACGCACGCATCGATCGGCACGTCGAGCAGGCGGCTCATCAGGCACGCGGCCGACGACGTGTTCGCGATCCCCATCTCGCCGAAGCCGATCACGTTCGTGCCGAGCGCTGCGTGCTGGCGGACCCGCGCGGCGCCGGCGGCGAGCGCCGCGTTCGCTTCGTCGAGCGTCATCGCGGGCTCGAGCGCGAAGTTGCGCGTACCGCGCGCGATCGGCAGCGACACGAGCCGCTCCGACGCCGGCAGCGGCGACGCGACGCCCGCGTCGACGATCTCCAGCACGCTCTGCGCGACGCCCGCGAACGCGTTGATCGCGGCGCCGCCGGCCAGGAAGTTCGCGACCATCTGCGCGGTGACCGATTGCGGATACGGGCTCACGCCCTCGGCCGCGATCCCGTGGTCGGCGGCGAAGACGATCGTGACCGGACGCTGCACCTGCGGCCGCTCGGTGCGCTGGATCAGCGCGAGCTGCAACGCGAGCGCCTCGAGCTGGCCGAGACTGCCGGGCGGCTTGGTCTTGTGATCGATCACGTGCTGCAGGCGCTCGCGCAGCGTAGCGTCGAGCGGCGCGAGCGCGGGCGGGAAGTCGGTCGGGTTCGTCATCGGGAAAGTGCCTCGTTGGCGCGGCCGGTGCCGCGTGCGAAAGAAGGAAGGTGGATCATCGTCGCTCGGGCCAGGCCGGCAGCAGCGCGTCGCGGCCGCTCTCGCGAATCAGCACGAGCGGATAGCCGAACGCATCGCTCGCGCGCGCAGGCGTCAGCACGTCGTGCACGCGGCCCGCCCACGCATGGCCGCGGCCGTCGAGCAACAGCGCGTGAGTCGCGAAGCGGCGCGCGAGATTCAGGTCGTGACACGAGAACAGCACCGTGCGCGGGCCTGCGTCGACCCACGCGGTGAGCGCGGTCAGCGCGTCGATCTGGTGATGCAGGTCGAGATGCGCGAGCGGTTCGTCGAGCAGCAGCAGCGGCGCGTCCTGACACAGCGTCGCAGCCAGCGCGACGCGCTGCCGCTCGCCGCCCGACAGCGACAGTACGTCGCGCGAGGCGAGCGCGGCGAGCCCGAACGTCGCGAGTGCATCGCGCGCCGCGGCGCGGTCGCCGTCGCGCTCCCATCCCCAGCCGCCCAGATAGGGGAAACGGTTCAGCAAAACCGTATCGAACACCGTCGCGCTGAACGCGTCGTGCAGTTGCTGCGGCATCAGCGCGCGGCGGCGTGCGAGCTGCTCGGGCTGCCATGCCGCGAGCGGCCGGCCGTCGTACTCGACGTGCCCGCCGGCCGGCTGCTGCAAACCCGCGAGCGTCGCGAGCAGCGTCGTCTTGCCGGCGCCGTTCGGCCCGGCGACGCACCAGATCTCGCCCGGCCGGAACGCCTGCGTGAAGCCGTCGAGCAGCGTCCGCTCGCCGGCCTCGAGCGTGAGCGCGAGCGCCGTGCAATCCGCGTCGGCAGCGTGCGTCATCGCGGCGGCCTCCTCAGCAGCATCCACAGGAACACCGGGACGCCGATCAATGCGGTCATCACGCCGACCGGCAATTGCGCGGGCGCGATCGCGGTGCGCGCGAGCAGGTCGGCCGCCATCACGCCGCCGCCGCCCGCGAGCATCGCGGCCGGCAGCAGCATGCGCTGGTCGTTGCCGAACGCGAGCCGCAGCGCATGCGGCACGACGAGGCCAACGAAGCCGATCGTGCCGGCCGTCGTCACCGCGGCCGCGGCGGCCAGCGACGCGACCAGGTAAATGCGCACGCGCACGCGCGCGACCGGCACGCCGAGCGCCAGCGCTGTCGCGTCGCCGCGCAACATCACGTTCAGCTGCGGCGCGGCCGGCAGCGCCGCCGCGGCGGCGAGCAGCAACGCGCCCCATGCGAACCACGGCGCGCTCACGCCGCTCAGGTCGCCGGTCAGCCAGAAGATGATGCCGCGCAGCCGCGCGTCGGGCGCGAGCGACAGCAGCAGCGTGACGAGCGCGCCCCACCCGGCCGCAATCACGACGCCGGTAAGGAGCAGCCGCGGCGATGCATCGCGCGAGTCGCCGCGCCGCAATTCGCGGCGCGCCAGGCCGAGCACGAGCGTGATCGACACGAGCGCGCCCGCGAACGCGCACGCATCGACGAGCCACCACGCGGCGCCGGCGATCATCGCGACGAGCGCGAAGCCGGCCGCGCCGCCGGACACGCCGAGCACGTACGGTTCCGCGAGCGGGTTGCGCAGCAGCACCTGCAGCAGCGCGCCGGCCAGCGCGAGCAGCGCGCCGCACGCGAAACCCGCGAGCGCGCGCGGCAAGCGCAACGTGCGCACGATGTCGGCGAACAGCGCGTCGCCGCCGTGCGACACGAGCGATGCGAGCGCCTGCCACGGCGACATCGGCACACTGCCGATCGACAGCGACGCGACGAACAGCAGCGCCACCACGCCGGCGAGCGCGGTCCAGATCGCGACGGCACGCGCGGCATTCATGCGCCGCATCCGACGAGGGTCGAGCAGCAGCACACGCGCGTGGCGCTGCGGTGAGACGAACGCATGACGGAGATTGCGTTGCGCTGAGGCGAACACCGAACGGACGTCGCGCTGCGACGTGTCGAACCGATGTGCAGGTTGCCGGCCCCCGTACGGCGAGTTGCTGCGCCGCACTTCGGCGACGCCGGCCCGTGACGGTCGAGATCCATCGAACGGCCGGTCCGCGCGCACGGCGTCGCGCGCACGCTCGCGCCTCGCGCGCTTGCCGGTCGTGCGGCATCGCGCTCGCGTGCGAGACCGCCGCACTCGCCGAACTCGCCGAACTCGCCGAGCCCGGCGCAGCCGCACTGGCCGCACGCAACGTGACGGCGGCACACGGCACGCGGCGGCATGCGCAGCGTCGTGCGAATGATTGGGGTCGGCATCGAAGACAGTTCCCGTGAAGCGCTGCGCACCCTGCTTCCCCGCAGCGCGCGCGTCATGAAGCCCGACGGGCTCCTCGTCTCGGCCGGTATCCGGGCTGACGGCGTGCCGGCTCGCCTTCCCGCGCGCATCGCGCGCAGTGGCCCGCGCCCGCATGCGCAACTTGCATGCGAAACGCGCCCGAGCCGGCCTGCGTCGTACGACGCGGCCGCTTACCGTTGCGGGGGCAGCGCAGGTTGGCGAGCTCCTGGCGAAGCGCACGCCCTGCTTCCCGTTTAACCGCGCGACGCACGCGCGAGCACCGAGGCCGCGCCAGTTTAGGAGCGGGCCGCGCGAGCGTCAAGAAAGCGTCGGCACGCACGCGGCGCATGCGTCGGATGCGCATATTCGCGGCAAGAAGCCGGGGTGTTACGACTGGAAACGTTACAGATGTCGGAAAGCGGGGTATTCCGCGCTAAAATGCTGGGTCTTTAGAGGACGCAGCAGATGCTCAACGAACTCGAAACCTTATCTCAAAATATTGGCCGTCTGATTTCGCTGAACAAGCGCTATCACTCGGAACGGCTCGCGCTCGAGGAGCAGGTCACGCAATTGCGCGCGGACGCGGACACGGTCCGTGCGGAACTCGCGCAGCTGCGCGAAGAACGCAATGCGCTTGCGGCCGAGCGCGACACGCTGTCGGCAAAGATCGACGACGCCCAGGTCAAACTGAACGCGATCCTCGAGAAGCTGCCGCGCACGAAGAGCGTGGAGCAAGCCGACAACCAGCTCGACCTGCTGGACGGGCAGGCGCGCCCCGATAGCGACGACGCGGCCAGCCACGGAGAACATGCATGAGCACCAAGCAGATCGAAGTCTCGATTCTCGGTCAGCCGTATCGGCTCGCCTGTTCGGCCGAGACCGAAGCGGCACTGCTCGAGGCCGTCGCGCGCGTCGATGCCGAAATGTCGAAGATCCGCGCGAACAGCTCGGTGCGCGGCACCGATCGCATCGCGGTGATGGCCGCGCTGTCGCTCGCGTCCGAATTGCTGCGGCTGCAAACGAGCGTGCGGCACGGTGAAGCATTTCCGGCCGAGGAAATCCGTCGTACAATGCACCAGATGAACGAACAGCTCGGCGCTGTGCTCGCACAGCACGAGACGCAGTAACAAGCGCAGTAACGTTTGATTGTTGTGTCGATTCCCCTTGATCTCGGCGATCAACGGTGTTCAAATTGGCGCAACGAAACACAGTTTAGTCAGCTTCCCTGCCTGGTTCGCCAAGGTCATATATTCCTTGAACCAATGCCATGTGCACGGTTGCGGAAATTTGTAGCACGGGCGCGCGCGTCACTCTGTCTGATGTACCCGATGTGCTGCTAACTGCGACCAATTCTGAACCCCAGGTTCAGGATGCCGGCCTAGCGGCCAAGGCGGGGGCCTATTCAACGGCATCGGGCTTGTCCCGATGCCGTTTCCTTTTGCAACAGCCCTTTCTGCGTCGATCACGATCCATGCAATACTGGCTGATGAAGTCCGAACCGGACGAAGCAAGCATCGACGATCTCGCACACGCACCGCAGCGCTCGCTGCCATGGACCGGCGTGCGCAACTATCAGGCGCGCAACTTCATGCGCGACACGATGAAGATCGGCGACGGCGTGCTGTTCTATCACTCGAGTTGCCCCGAACCGGGCATCGCGGGCCTCGCCGAAGTTGCATCGGCGCCCTACCCCGACCCGACCCAGTTCGATCCGAAGAGCCCGTATTACGACCCGAAGTCGACGCACGAAACGCCGCGCTGGTTGCTCGTCGACGTGCGCTTCGTGAAGAAGTCGGCGCTCGTGCCGCTCGCCGCGCTGCGCGAACACGACGAGCTCGCCGACATGCGCGTGCTCGCGCGCGGCAACCGGCTGTCGATCACGCCGGTCACGCGCGCCGAATGGCGCTTCATCACCGAAAGGCTGATGAAGTAGTCGCGCATCGAAGGTCAAATCCGGTCAGAACGCGCGGCCGTCGAGGAACTCGCGGCGCGCTTGCGCAGCCTAAGCAACGGCCGTCGCCCGAACGGGCCGACGGCCGTTTTTTCGTCGCGCGGTACGCCCGCGTCGCGCACGCGCGATCCGCATGCGCGCTCTCGCACAAGGAGTCCAACAATGACCAAGAAATCCGCTCTCGCGCTGTCGCTCGCGCTCGCCGCCGCCGTGCCCGTCGCGCTGACGCTCGCGTCGCCGGCCGCGCACGCACAAACCGCCAACCCGCATTTTCCGGAGCCGGCCGGCGTGCTGTCGCTGTCGTCGCAGGCGAGCGCCGACGTGCCGCAAGACATCATTCATATCACGCTGTTCTACGAACAGCAGGCCAAGGACGCCGGTAGCCTGACGGCTACGCTGAACCAGCGCGCCGACGCCGCGCTCGCGCAGGCGAAGGGCGTGTCGGGCGTCACCGCGCATACCGGTGCGTTCTCCGTCTATCCGAGCACCGATCGCGACGGCAAGATTTCCGCATGGCGCGGCCGCACGGAAGTCGTGCTCGAGTCGCGCGACTTCGCGGCCGCGTCGAAGCTCGCGGGCCAGCTGTCGAACCAGATGCAGATCGCGAACGTCGAATTCTCGCTGTCGCCCGAAGCGCAGCGCGCGGCCGAGCAGAAGCTGACGACCGAAGCGATCAAGTCGTTCCGCACACGCGCGGACGAAGCCGCGAAGGCGTTCGGCTACAGCAGCTACTCGATCCGCGACGTGAACGTCGGCGGCAGCCGCAACGTGCAGCCGTATCCGCGCATGATGGCGATGGCCGCGGCGCCGATGGACAACGCGAAGATGAGCGCACCGATTTCCGTCGAAGGCGGCAAGGCCACCGTGTCGGTCACGGTCAACGGCTCGGTGCAGATGAAGTAAGCACGAAGCAACGCGCGGCGCGCAACGCCGCGCAGATGCGAAAACGCCGGCCCTCGGGCCGGCGTTTTTCGTTCGAGCATCTGCATGCGACGAGCACGTGTGGCGAGCCCGTCGGCGTGGCGTCGCGCGTCACGCATGTCACGCAGCCGCATTCGCTCCACGGCGACGATACGCCCACACCAGCATCGCGATGCCGGCGACGATCATCGGCAGCGACAGCCATTGCCCCATCGACAGGCCGAGCGCGAGCAGGCCGAGGAAATCGTCGGGCTCGCGGGCGAACTCGACGGTGAAGCGCGCGAGGCCGTAACCGATCAGGAACAGCGCCGACACCGCGCCCATCGGCCGCGGCTTGCGCGAGAAGAAGAACAGCACGAAGAACAGCACGACGCCTTCGAGCGCGATTTCATAGAGCTGCGAAGGATGGCGCGGCAGCATCTGGTACTGCATGAACACGTCGGCGAGATGCCACTTCTCGACGAGCGCCGGGTGCTTCGGCAGCCATGCGGCGTCGTCGCGCATCGCGCCCGGGAACAGCATCGCCCACGGCGCGCTCGGATCGGTCACGCGGCCCCACAGCTCGCCGTTGATGAAGTTGCCGAGCCGCCCGGCCGCAAGCCCGGTCGGCACCATCGGCGCGACGAAGTCGGTCACTTGCAGCCAGTGCCGCTTGCGCTGCCATGCGAACAGGATCATCGCGAGCGTCACGCCGAGAAAGCCGCCGTGAAACGACATCCCGCCTTCCCATACCTTGAATATGTCGAGCGGGTGCGACAGGTAGAAGTCGGCCTTGTAGAACAGCACGTAGCCGAGCCGGCCGCCGAGCACGGTGCCGAGCACGCCGTAGAACATCATGTCGTCGATGTCCTTCGCGGTCCAGCCCTGCGCCGCGACGTGCGGCAGCTTCAGGCGGACCCGGCCGACGACGATCGCCGCGATGAAGCCGACGAGATACATGAGGCCGTACCAGCGCACGGCCAGCGGGCCGAGATGGATCGCTACGGGGTCGAAATTCGGGTGAATGATCATGAGTTCGCGATGAAGTTTTCGAATGCGGTACGGCTCGCACAGGGCACGCACCGCGCGTTGGACGGCGCCGGCGCGCCATCGTTCGCATCGCGCGGCGACTCCGTGCACGCGCGACGTCGACGAAGCGGGCGAGCACCGCGCCGACGTCACCGGTGCACCACACGAGCCGCGCGTCGACGACCGGCGCGTCGAGCACGCCGGTGCGCCGCAGGTTACGCAGCGACTGCGGCATCCGTGCGACATCCAGGCCGGCCGACACGAGGCTGACGATCGTCTGCATCTGAATCGCCTGCGGGTCGATCGGCGGGTTTGCCCGGCTGCACCGTAGCAGGCCGTAATGATGTCATAAAAGCCGGGTGCCAAACGAAGCCGGGAGATCACGCGTCGCGACGCGGCGAGGTCGGTCGAGCGCACTGGCCCTTCGGCTTCGGCTTCATCAGCGTCAGCGGCAGGCGCCGCGCCCACCGACCTCGCCATCACGGCCACCGCGCCCGCCATACCGCAGCGCGACTACCGTCACGATACAGCGCACCGCACCTGCGACCGCGTAGCGCGCCCCGACTCGGGAAACGCGCAAAACGCGCGTTCCCTTTGCTCTTATAATGCGCGGACCGTGAAGCCGGCCGTTCGCGCCGGCGGAGGACTGCATGAAACAGACGATATCCGCCGCGCTGCTCGCGGCGCTGTTGGCGGCCGGCGCAGCGGCGGCGCACGCCGAGCCGGCCGGCGACGGGCTCGCACTCGCGCAACGCAAGAACTGCATGGCGTGCCACGCGGTCAACAAGCCACTGATGGGTCCGTCATTCCGCGACATCGCCGGCAAGTACGCGGCGCGCGCCGATGCGGCCGACTACCTCGCGCAGTCGATCGTGAAGGGCAGCGTCGGTGTGTGGAGCGGCGTGCCGATGCCCGCCAATACGCAGCTCACGAGCGCCGAAGCGCACACGCTCGCGCAATGGGTGCTGTCGCTGCGTTAACGCAATTCCGGGCACAACCCGGCGCGCGCGGCGGCGTCGTGCGACGCGGGCCGCTCCGGCACGCCGCCGCGCAGCAGGCCGCGCGCGTCATCCTAGCCGCGCAGCGCGTTACCCGAAACGACTACACACGCCGCGTGCCGGCCTCTCAGCCCGAATGACCGGCGCGGCGACGATCGATCTCTTCGTCGACCGCGTCACGCACCCATTCCATCACTTCGGTTTCCAACGCAAGCGCGACTTCGCGCGTGATCTGGCCGACCAGCCAGGCCGTGTGGTCGTGCAGCGCGTCGCGACAGCGCGCCTCGATCGCGTCGCGCCCGGCACCGGTCAAATAGTTCGTGAGCCGGTTGCGCAAACGCTCGGCGATATGCTGCGCGTCCTCGGGCGTCAGCGCCGCCGCGGCGGCGGGCGCGCCCAGCGGCGGCGGCGACGCGTCGGCCGGTCGATCCGCGAGCGCCGCGGCAGCGGCCGCAGCCGGCACGAGTGCCTGCGGCAGTGTCGCGTCGTCGAGCGGCGCCGCGGCGAGCTCGGGCTGCGACGGCGCATCGTCCGCCAGGACCGAGCGCAGCGGCGCCGGCGTGGCGGCCGCTTCCTCGGCCACCACGTGCCCGGCCGCGGCCGGTTGCGCCGGCGCATCGCTGTCGCCGGGCAGCTCGACGGTCGGCAGATACGGCGTCGGCACCGGCTCGACGATCACCGCCTCGGTGCCCACCGTGTCGTGATCGAGCGCGTCGAACGCTGCCGTTCGGCCGCGCGCAATCATGTCGTTCAGCACCGGAATGTCGGCATCGTCGCGCGATCGTGCGTCGCCCACTGACGGCGCGGCCGGCACCGGCTTGCCGGGCACCAGCACGTCGGTCAGCGTCGGGATCGAGAATGGTTCGGCTTGTGTCACGGGAACGCTCCGTCGCCGGTTTCGGCTAGCTGCCCTGCTTGTAATTGTTCAGCGCGTATCCGCGATCGCGGTAGAAGCGGTAGCGGTCGCGGCCCGCAGCCAGCTCGTCGGGCGCGTTGCCGACCACTTCGAGCAGGCGCTCGAAGCGCGCGAACTGCGCGGGCACCGTCGCGCCGAGGTTCAGCAGCACCTGATGATGCGGCGCCTGGTCGAGATCGGCGGTGAGCAGAATCGGCGTGGCGGCCGCGTGCGGGCTGTCCACGCTGCAGTGCGGGATGAAGTCGAGCGGCGAAAAGGTCCACAACCGCTCGTCGAGCGCGCGCAGGCGCGCGGCTTCGGCGAGCACGACGACCGGCTGCCCGGCCTGATAGGCCTTGCGCAGCAGCCGGCATGCATACGCGAGCGAATCGCCGACGTTTGAATGGAAATCGATTCGCGTCATTGCCCGCTCGCCCGCATCGTCGTGTGACCGGCCATCACTGCCCGGCGCGGTCGATCAGGAATTGCGCGAGCAACGGCACCGGACGGCCCGTCGCGCCCTTCGCCGCGCCGCTCTTCCATGCGGTGCCGGCGATGTCCAGGTGCGCCCACGGGTAGCTTTCGGTGAAGCGCGACAGGAAGCACGCCGCCGTCACGGCGCCGGCCGGCCGGCCGCCGATGTTCGCGATATCGGCGAAATTCGACTTCAGCTGATCCTGGTATTCGTCGTCGAGCGGCATGCGCCACGCCGCATCGTTCGCTTCGCGCGATGCGTCGAGCAGTTCGCCCGCGAGCGCATCGTCCTTCGAGAACAGGCCGCTGTTGTGGCCGCCGAGCGCGATCACGCACGCGCCCGTGAGGGTCGCCACGTCGATCACCGCGGCCGGCTTGAAGCGCTCCGCATAGGTGAGCGCGTCGCACAGGATCAGACGGCCTTCGGCGTCGGTGTTCAGCACTTCGATCGTCAGGCCCTTCATGCTCGTGACGATGTCGCCCGGCTTCGTCGCGTTGCCGCCCGGCATGTTCTCGCAGGTCGGCACGATCGCGACGACGTTGATCTTCAGGCCCATTTCGGCGACCGCACGCATCGTGCCGAGCACCGAACCGGCGCCGCACATGTCGTACTTCATCTCGTCCATGCCTTCGCCCGGCTTCAGCGAGATGCCGCCGGTGTCGAACGTGATGCCCTTGCCCACCAGCACGACCGGCGCGGCCTTCGCCGCGGCGCCCTGGTAGTGCAGCACGATGAACTGCGGCGGCTCGACGGATGCGCGCGCGACCGACAGGAACGAGCCCATCTTCAGCGCCTGGATCTGCTTGAGCCCGAGCACCTCGGCCTTCAGGCCCCAATCCTTCGCGAGCTTCTTCGCGGTGTTGCCGAGATAGGTCGGCGTGCACACGTTGCCCGGCAGATTGCCCAGATCGCGCGTGAGGTCCATCCCGTTGGCCAGCGCGACGGCCTGCTTCGCCGCGAGCTTCGCCGCCTTTTCGTCGGACGGATCGACGCTGAACACGACGCGCTTGAGCGCGTGCGACGCCGGCTCCGGCTTGCTCTTCATCTGCGTGAAGCGGTACGTTTCGTTGCGCAGCGCGAGAATCGCGGCGCGCACGCCCCAGTCGGAGCCGCGCTCGTCGACCGGCAGCTGCGCGAGCGTGAACGTGACCTGCCCGACCTTGGTCGCCAGCAGCGCGCGCCACGCGGCGGTGGCCGCATCGTTATAGGCTTTCTGATTGAAAGCATCCTGCTTGCCGAGACCGACCAGCAGCACGCGCGATGCGCCGATCCCCGAGACCTCCGGCAGGAACAGCGTCTTGCCGCGCTTGCCGTCCATGTCGCCGGCCTTCACCACGCGCGAGATCAGCCCCTTGGTGGCCGTGTCGATGTCGAGCGCCGCGCCCGAAAGAGTTTGCGCCTCGAAGATGCCGAGTACGATGCAATCGGACTTCCCGGTCAGGAACCCCTTGGCCTCGCCTTTGCTCCAATCACAGCCTTTTATGCTAAAGTCCATCGCGCTTGTCCTCGGATAAAATCTGGGCTAAGGATGAAAGCCGCAATTATCCGCTATTTTTCCCGTGGCGGCGCGAGCGCTCCACCACGCGTGCGCAGCCTCCCGCCCTCTTCTCATCAAGAATGATCTTCGAACGCTCCCTCCAGCGCGAGCTTGCGTATACGGCTGGCGCCGTGTTCATGGTGCTGCTCACGATCATGCTCACGACGATGATGATCCGCATCGTCGGCTACGCCGCGTCCGGCGAAATCGATCCGCGGGACGTGCTCGTGCTGATCGGCCTGACCGTGATCGGCTATCTCGCGGTGATGCTCGTCGTCACGCTGTTCGTGTCGATCCTGTTCGTGCTGACCCGGTGGTACCGGGACTCCGAAATGGTCGTCTGGCTCGCGTCGGGCGTCAGCCTCACGCGCCTGATCAAGCCGATCGGCGTGTTCGCGACGCCGATCATCCTGCTGATCGCGTTCTTCGCGTTCGTCGGCTGGCCGTGGTCGAACCAGCAGAGCAAGATGATCAAGGCGCGCTTCCAGCAGCGCGACGAAATCTCGCTGCTCGCGCCGGGCCAGTTCCGCGAATCGGCGTCGAACCATCGCGTGTTCTTCATCGAAAAAATGTCGCCGGATCAGAGCAAGGTCCAGAACGTGTTCGTCACGTCGACGGAGAACGGCAAGGTCAACGTCGTCGTGTCGCACGCGGGCCATACCGAGACGCGCGACGGCGACCGCTTCGTCGTGCTGGAGGACGGCCGCCGCTACGACGGCACGCCGGGCCAGCCGAACTTCAAGATCATGGAGTTCCAGCGTTACGGCGTGAAGATCACGAGCACGCCGGTCACCAACGTGCCGACCACCAACAGCACGCCGACGCCGGAGCTGCTGAGCAACCCGACGCGCAACAACCTCGCCGAGTTCGCATGGCGCGCGGGGCTGCCGCTGATCGCGATCAACCTGATGGTGCTCGGCATTCCGCTGTCGTACCAGAACCCGCGCCGCAGCCGCACGATCAACCTCGTGATGGCCGTGCTGATCTACCTCACCTACTCGAACCTGCTGAACGTCGTGCAGGCGCAGATCGAGCAGGGCAAGATGTCGTTCGGCGTCGGGCTCGTCGGGCTGCATCTGGCCGTCGCGGTGATCGTCGCGGTGATCTTCTGGTTGCGCGTGCGCAATCGCCCGCTGTTTACACGCGCGCTGTTCGGCCGCTCGGGAGCATGATCGATGCGGCTCTATGAAAAGTATTTCGCGCGACAGATCTACGTCACGTTCGTCTTCATCCTGTTCGCGTTCTCGGGGCTGTTCTTCTTCTTCGACCTGATCAGCGAACTGAACTCGGTCGGCCACGGCAATTACAAGTTCGGCTACGCGGTGCTGCGCGTGGCGCTGCAGACGCCGTCGCGCTTCTACGAGATCATCCCGGTCGCCGCACTGATCAGCGCGATCTACGTGTTCGCGCAGATGGCCGCGAGCTCGGAATTCACGATCTTCCGCGTGTCGGGCCTCGCGACCAACCAGGCGCTGCGCTCGCTGCTGAAGATCGGCGTGCCGCTCGTGATCATCACCTATCTGATCGGCGAATTCGTCGGCCCGTACGCCGACCAGCTGTCGGAGCGGGTGCGATTGCAGGCGCTCGGCGCATCGGTGTCGTCGAACTTCCAGTCGGGCGTGTGGGTGAAGGACACGCTCGCGGCGCGCGAGAACGGCGAGCAGGTCACGCGCTTCGTCAACGTCGGCAGCCTGTCGCCCGATTCGACGATCAGCAACGTGCGCATCTACGAGTTCGATTCGAAATTCCAGCTGCAGAACGTTCGGATCGCGCAGACAGGCCGCTACGAGCCGCCCGGCCACTGGCTGCTCAAGGGCGTGACGGAAACCGAACTGACGCCGATCAAGCCGATCGCCGGTCAGCCGGCCGACGCGCTGAACCCGGTGTACCGGTCGCAGCAGGTGTCGCTGCCCGAATACCGGCTGCGCTCCGATCTGACGCCGCAGATCCTGTCGGTGCTGCTCGTGTCGCCCGAACGGATGTCGCTGATCAACCTGTTCCGCTACATCCAGCATCTGCGCGAGAACCAGCAGGACACGCAGCGCTACGACATCGCGTTGTGGCGCAAGCTGCTCTACCCGTTCGCGGTGTTCGTGATGCTAGTGCTGTCGCTGCCGTTCGCGTACCTGCATACGCGCGCCGGCGTGGTGGGCGTGAAGGTGTTCGGCGGCATCATGCTCGGCATGAGCTTCCAGCTGCTCAACACGCTGTTCTCGCACATCGGCACGCTGAACACGTGGCCCGCGCCGCTCACCGCGGCAACGCCGGGCCTCATCTATCTCGCGCTCGGCCTGTTCGCGCTGAAGTGGGTCGACCGGCACTGAGCGCCGCCACGATGGAGATCACGACATGAGTTCGCACGGCATCGTCCTGTTCGGTCACGGCGCGCGCGATCCGCGCTGGGCCGAGCCGTTCGAACGGCTCGCCGCGCGGTTGCGCGGCGCCGGCGAACCGGCCGCTCACGTGTCGCTCGCGTTCCTCGAACTGATGACGCCGTCGCTCGACGCGGCCGTCGCCGCGCAGGTCGCGGCGGGATGTACGCGGATCACCGTGGTGCCCGTGTTCTTCGGCCAAGGCGGCCACGTGCGGCGCGACCTGCCGCAGCTGATCGACGCGTGCCGCGCCGCGCATCCGCACCTCGACATCCGCTGCGCGACGGCCGTCGGCGAGGACGACGGCGTGCTCGACGCGATCGCGCGCTACTGCATCGATCAGATCGGCCGCGACGCGTAGCCGAATCGGCGGCATCCAAACAAAAAAGCGCTGGCTTCATCGAAGCCAGCGCTTTTTTTTGCCCGGACGCCAGGTCGATTCAGGCGGCGTTGCGCAACGCATCACCCTCGTTCGCGCGCGCGGCGCGTTCGGCGAACGCGTCGCCGATCATCAGCAGGCTCGGTTCGGCCGGATCGAGCCACGACTGCGCGTCGCCCGCGGCCATCTGCGCGAGCGTCAGCGTCAGCGTGCGTTCGCGCGCGGTGCTGCATGCCTCGACGATCGCCACCGGCGTCGCCGGGGCGCGGCCCGCGTCGATCAGCTGCTGCGCGATGCCCGGCGCGCTGTCGCGCCCCATGTAGTAGACGATCGAATCGGCGCGCGCGGCCTCGCGGATCTCGTCGCTGCCGGGCGCGCGGCTGTGCGTCGCGAACGCGACGCTGCGCGACACGCCGCGCAGCGTCAGCGAGCGCTTCAGCGTCGCCGCGCCGGCCAGCGCCGCGGTGATGCCCGGCACGACCTCGTAGTCGATGCCGGCTGCCTCGAGCGCGCGCATTTCCTCTTCGGCGCGACCGAACAGCATCGGGTCGCCGCCCTTCAGACGCACCACGCACGCATGCTCGCGCGCCGCATCGACGATCTGCTTGTTGATGAAGTGCTGCGCGGTCGAACGCTGGCCGCAGCGCTTGCCCACCGCGATGCGGCGCGCGTTCGGCGCGTAGTCGAGCATCGCCGGCTCGACGAGCGCGTCGTGCAGCACGACGTCGGCTTGCTCGAGCAGCCGCGCGCCGCGCACCGTGATGAGGTCCGCGGCGCCCGGCCCCGCTCCGATCAGATACACCTTGCCCATGTTTGTCGCTTCGCTAGTCGTGCCATGGCGGCTCGCGCGCCGCCGCAGAGGCGGCGCGCGGTGCCCCGCAGTGCCCGTTACGCCGAGAAGGCGCGGATCATGCCGGCGGCGACCGTGTGATGCGTCGCCTCGTCGATCAGCACGAACGCGCCCGTGCCCGGATGCGCGTCGTAGGTGTCGCAGACGATCGGCTTCTGCAGCGTCAGTGCGACGCGGCCGATGTCGTTCATCTTCAGTTCCTGACGGTCGGTCGCGTGCGACAGCGTATGCACGTCGAGCACCTCGTTGACCGCGCCGATCTTCGCGAACACCGTGCTGGTGGTCTGCTTCAGCAGGTACTTGCGCTGCGGCGACAGCGGCGTCTCGTCGAACCAGCACAGGTCCGCGTCGAGCTTCTTCGCCGGTACGACCGGCTCGGCCGCCGTCACGAACATGTCGCCGCGCGACACGTCGACGTCTTCGCCGAGGCGGATCGTGACCGTCTGGCCCGCGAACGCGTACGGGACTGCCGCGGTGCCGCCCGGCACCGGCGCGATGATCTCGGCGATCGTCGCGGTGCGGTTCGACGGCAGCACGACGATCTCGTCGCCGACCTTCACCTCGCCCGATTCGATCCGGCCCATGTAGCCGCGGAAATCGTCGGCCGAGCTGCCGTCCTGGCGCGCGACCCACTGCACCGGGAAGCGCAGCGCGTCATGCGCCTGCGTCTCGACCGGCAGCGATTCGAGCACGTCGAGCAGCGGCTCGCCCGCGTACCACGGCATGCGCTCGCTCGCGCCGACGATGTTGTCGCCCTTGAGCGCCGACACCGGCACGAAGCGCACGTCGGTCAGGCCGAGCTGCTGCGCGAGCGCGACGTACGCGTCGCGGATCTCGTTGAAGCGCGCTTCGCTGTAGTCGACCAGGTCCATCTTGTTGATCGCGACGATCACGTGCTGCAGCGCCAGCAGCTTGACGATCGCGCTGTGGCGTTTCGTCTGCGGCAGCAGCTGCGCGACGCCGTTCTCGATCGTCACGCGCGTCGCGTCGACCAGGATGATCGCCGCGTGTGCGGTCGACGCGCCCGTCACCATGTTGCGCGTGTACTGCTCGTGGCCCGGCGTGTCGGCGATGATGAACTTGCGCTTCGCGGTCGCGAAATAGCGGTACGCGACGTCGATCGTGATGCCCTGCTCGCGCTCGGCCTCGAGCCCGTCGGTCAGCAGCGCGAGGTCGAGCTCGTCGCCGACCGTGCGCTTGTTCTTCGCGCGCGACAGCGCGGACAGCTGGTCCGACAGCACGGCCTTGCTGTCGTAAAGCAGGCGGCCGATCAGCGTGCTCTTGCCGTCGTCGACGCTGCCCGCGGTGATGAAACGCAGCACGCCGAGGTCTTCGGTGTTCTCGATGATGCTCATGATGTGAATGTCCTCGTGTGCTTCAGAAATAGCCTTGCTTCTTGCGCTGCTCCATCGCAGCTTCCGACGCCTGATCGTCCATCCGCGTCGCGCCGCGTTCGGTGATCTCGGTCACGGCCGTCTCGGCGATGATCTTCTCGACGTCGTCCGCATCGCTCTCGACCGGGCACGTGCAGCTGATGTCGCCGACCGTGCGGAAGCGCACCTGCGCGAGCTCGCTCGTCTCGCCGTCACGCATCGGCGTGAGCGGCGTGACCGGCACGAGCAGCCCGTTGCGGCGCACGATCTCGCGCTGGTGCGCGTAGTAGATCGACGGCAGTTCGAGGTTTTCGCGGGCGATGTACTGCCACACGTCGAGCTCGGTCCAGTTCGAGATCGGGAACACGCGCAGGTGTTCGCCCTTGTGCAGACGCGCGTTGTACAGGCTCCACAGCTCGGGGCGCTGCGCCTTCGGGTCCCACTGGCCAAATTCGTCGCGGAACGAGAAGATCCGCTCCTTCGCCCGCGCCTTCTCTTCGTCGCGGCGCGCGCCGCCGATCAGCGCCGTGTAGCCGTGCTGCTCGATCGTCTCGAGCAGCGTGACGGCCTGCGCGGCGTTGCGCGAATCGGTTTCGCGGCGCAGCACGACCGTGCCGCGCTTGATCGAATCCTCGACGTGGCCGACCACCAGCTCGGCGCCGAGCTGTTGTGCACGGCGGTCGCGGAAGTCGATCACTTCCTCGTAGTTGTGGCCCGTGTCGATGTGCACGAGCGGGAACGGCAGCGTCGTCTTGCGGTTCGCGCCGAGGCCGAACGCCTTCAGCGCGAGGTGCAGCACGACGACCGAATCCTTGCCGCCCGAGAACAACAGCGCCGGCTTGCTGCATTCGGCGACCAGTTCGCGCAGGATGTGGATCGACTCGGCTTCGAGCCAGTCGAGGTGGCCCATGCGGTTGTCGGCACCGGCGGGCGGGGCAAAGGCGGATTGCTCGAGCGTCGTGCTCATGATTTCGGTCCTTCTCTTCTGGGTTCGTGCGGCCCGTTGTCGCGGGCCGCGCAATATTCGGGTTCTGGTCGGCGTTCAGTGCGCGGCGCCGGCTTCGGCGCTCGCGGGAATCGGCGTGATCGTCGTGATGTGCAGACCGCATTCCTTGGTGTCGCGCGACTCCCACCACCAACGGCCCGCGCGGCTGTCCTCGCCGGGGCGAATCGCACGCGTACACGGCTCGCAGCCGATGCTCGGGTAACCGCGCGCGTGCAGCGGATTGACCGGCACTTCGAACGCGTTAAGGTACGCCCACACGTCGGCTTCCGTCCAGTCGGCGAGCGGGTTGTACTTCGCGATCCCGCGCGATTCGTCCCTTTCTTCCTCGTGCAGCTCCGCGCGCGTGACCGACTGCTCGCGACGCTGGCCCGTGACCCACGCGCCGACGTCGGCCAGCGCGCGGTTCAGCGGCTCCACCTTGCGGATGTGGCAGCACGACTTGCGCAGCTCGACGCTGTCGTAGAACGCGTTCGCGCCGTGCTCGGCGACGTACTGATCGACCGCCTCCTGGTTCGGATGGAACTGCTCGATCTCGTAGCCGTAGCGCTCGCGCACGCGGTCGATCATGCCGAGCGTCTCCGCGTGCAGGCGGCCGGTGTTCAGAGAAAAGATGCCGATCGGCACCTGCTTCGACAGGATCGCGTGCGTCAGCAGCATGTCTTCCGCGGCGAGGCTGCTCGCGAACTTGACCTTGTCGTGGCGCGCGCCGATCTGCGCGAGCAGCGCGTCGAGCCGCTCGACCTTGGCGGCCAGTTCGGGCGTGAGTGCGGTCGCGGCGCTCATGCGTTCACCTTCGCGTCGGATGCAGCCGCGCGGCGGCGGAACAGCGGCGCCGGCTCGTCGAACGCGCCCTGGTAACGCTGCGTGAATTCGCCGAACGCGTTGAGCGCGTCGTGGATGTCCTTGTCGGCACGCACCGCGAACGCGTCGAAGCCGCAGCGCGACATGTACAGCAACTGATCGCGCAGCACGTCGCCGATCGCGCGCAGCTCGCCGGTCCAGCCGTAGCGCTCGCGCAGCAGCCGCGCGATGCTGTAGCCGCGGCCGTCCGCGAACCGCGGGAAGTCGACCGCGATCAGCGAGATCGCGCCGAAGTCGGCCGCCAGCTCGGCCGGCTCGCTGTCCGGCGCGAGCCATACGCCGAGTTCGTCCTTCGTCTTCGCCGCGACGAGCGCCGCGCGCTCCGCTTGCCACAACGCGAACGGCACCAGCACCTTGCCGGCCGGCAGTGCGTCGACCGCGGGCAGCGCGCCGTCTTCCGCCGCGCGCACGACCTGCCATGCGTCGTCGATCACTGCGCGGTTCTTGATAATCGAAGCCATCTGCAAATTCCTTCTAGCCGGTGGGTTAGGCGTTCACTGCCTGGCGCGCCGCATAGACGCGCTCCTTGAACGGCGCGATGCCGATGCGGTCGTACGTATCGATGAAGCGCTCGCCGTCGGCGCGCGCATCGACGAACGTGTCGATCAGCTTCGCGATCACGTCGGGCACTTCGTCGGCGGAGAACGACGGCCCGATCACGCGGCCGAGGCGCGCGCCGTTCTGGCCCGTGCCCTGCTCGCCGCCGAGCGACACCTGGTACCACTCGGCGCCGTCCTTGTCGACGCCGAGGATGCCGATGTTGCCGACGTGATGGTGACCGCACGAGTTCATGCAACCGGAGATGTTCAGCGACAGGTCGCCGAGGTCGTACACGTAGTCGAGATCGTCGAAACGCTGCTGGATCGCCAGCGCGATCGGGATCGACTTCGCGTTCGCGAGCGAGCAGAAGTCGCCGCCCGGGCACGCGATGATGTCGGTCAGCAGCCCGATGTTCGGCGTCGCGAAGCCGGCCGCCTTCGCCTTTTCCCACAGCGCGAACAGGTCGCGCTTCTTCACGTTGGCCAGAATCAGGTTCTGCTCGTGCGATACGCGCACTTCGCCGAACGAGTACGCGTCGGCCCATTCGGCCACTTGATCCATCTGCTCGGCGCTCGCGTCGCCCGGCGCGACGCGGTGATCCTTCAGCGACAGCGTGACCGCCGCGTAGCCGGCCACCTTGTGCGGCGCGACGTTGCGCTCGACCCAGCGCGCGAACGCCTTGTTCTCGAGCAGATGCTGTTCGAACGACGCGTCGGTGTCGGCCAGCTTCTCGTAGACGGGCGGCGCGAAATACTGCGACACGCGGTCGAGTTCGGCCTGCGTCAGCGTGGACGGGCCGTCCTTCAGGTGCTGCCACTCTTCTTCGACCTGCTGCGCGAACTTCGCCGGTGACAGCGCCTTCACGAGGATCTTGATCCGCGCCTTGTACAGGTTGTCGCGGCGGCCGTAGCGGTTGTACACGCGCAGCACGGCTTCGCAGTACGTCAGCAGATGCTGCCACGGCAGATCTTCCTTGATCACCGCGCCGACGATCGGCGTGCGGCCGAGGCCGCCGCCCGCGAGGATGCTCGCGACCACCTCGCCCTGCGCGTTCTTCTTCAGATAGACGCCGAGGTCGTGGATCTGCACGGCCGCGCGGTCGTCGTGCGAGCCGGACACCGCGATCTTGAACTTGCGCGGCAACCACGCGAATTCGGGATGGAACGTCGACCACTGACGCAGGATCTCGGCCCACGGACGCGGATCGATCTCCTCGTCCTGCGCGACGCCGGCGAACTGGTCGGCCGTGATGTTGCGGATGCAGTTGCCCGACGTCTGGATCGCGTGCATCTGCACCGAGGCGAGCTTCGCGAGGATCTCGGGCGTGTCTTCGAGCTCGACCCAGTTGAACTGGATGTTCGAGCGGGTCGAGAAGTGACCGTAGCCGCGGTCGTGCTCGCGGGCGATGCGCGCCAGCATGCGGAGCTGGTTGCTGCGCAGGTTGCCGTACGGAATCGCGATGCGGTGCATGTACGCGTGGCGCTGCATGTACAGGCCGTTCTGCAGGCGCAGCGGACGGAATTCGTCTTCGCTCAACTCGCCCGACAGGCGGCGGCGCACCTGATCGCGGTACTGTGCGACACGCTCGTCGACGATCGTCTGGTCGTACTGGTCGTACTGATACATTCGGGGACCCCAGGGTGTTCGTGGTGACCGCGCGACGTCCTAGCCACGTCGCGCCCGAATCTCTGTTTCGCCGCTCCGGCCGGCCTTCCGCTGCCCGGCTGGATTGCTAATGACGAAAACAGATATCCATATTTGAAAAACTCCGGTGAATCGTAATAAACTCGCCTTATATTTCAAACGACTAAAAAATTCTGTTGATATGCGGAAGGGTTATAAATGAACCTGCACCAATTTCGCTTCGTGCGCGAGGCCGTCCGGCAGAATTTCAACCTCACCGAGGCCGCCAAGGCGCTCTATACGTCGCAGCCGGGGGTGTCGAAGGCGATCATCGAGCTGGAGGACGAGCTCGGCGTCGAGATCTTCACCCGCCACGGCAAGCGGGTTCGCTCGCTCACCGAGCCGGGCAGAATCATACTCGCGTCGGTCGAGCGGATCCTGCAGGAAGTCGAGAGCCTCAAAAGGGTCGGAAAGGACTACGCCGCGCAGGACCAGGGCAACCTGACCATCGCCGCCACGCACACGCAGGCGCGCTATTCGCTGCCGGCCGCGATCGCCGAATTCAAGAAGCGCTTCCCGAAGGTGCATCTGTCGATCCTGCAGGGCAGCCCGACGCAGGTCGCCGAGATGGTCATCCACGACCAGGCCGACCTCGCGATCGCGACCGAGGCGATCTCCGACTACAAGGAGCTCGTGTCGCTGCCGTGCTTCCAGTGGCATCACGCGGCCGTGGTGCCGGCCGACCATCCGCTGCTCGAGCGCAAGCCGATCACGCTCGACGACCTCGCGCAGTATCCGCTGATCACGTATGACAACGCGTTCGCCGGCCGCAAGAAGATCAACCATGCGTTCGCGCTGCGCGGGCTATCGCCGGACATCGTGCTCGAGGCGATCGACGCCGACGTGATCAAGACCTACGTCGAGCTCGGGCTGGGCGTCGGGATCATGGCCGACATCGCGTTCAATCCGGAGCGCGACCGCAACCTGCGGCTGATTCCGGTCGGCCATCTGTTCGGCAGCAACGTGACGCGCGTCGCGCTCAAGCAGGGCGCGTACCTGCGCAGCTATGTGTATACGCTCGTCGAGCTGCTGTCGCCGACGCTGAACCGCAAGCTGATCGAGCAGGCGCTCAAGGGCGAAGCCGAATCGTACGAGCTTTGACACACGCGGTATGAACGCGGGGGCGCGGTTCGATATCGCGCCCTTTTGGTTGCCCGATGCAGATGGAGACTTCCGCATGACGCTTCCCGCCCTGTTGCGCCGCGCCGCTGCCGGCGCCCTGTTGCTCGGCTGCGCGGCCGCGCATGCCGACCTGAAGGTCGGCGTCGACCTGTCGTCGACCGGCCCGGCCGCCGCGATCGGCATCACCAGCAAGAACGCGATCCTGATGTGGCCGAAGACGATCGCCGGCCAGCCGGTGCAGCTGACGGTGCTCGACGATGCGTCCGATCCGGGCGCGGCCGTGCGCAATATCCGCAAGCTGGTCGTCGAGGATCACGTCGACGTCGTGGTCGGGCCGAACATCACGCCGGCCGCGCTTGCGGCGCTGGACGCGGTGGCCGCGTCGCAAACGCCGATGATTACGCTGGTCGGCTCGGGCGCGATCGTCGAGCCGCAGGAAGGCGCGCGCACCTGGGCGTTCAAGATGGCGCAGAGCGACAGCGCGATGGCCGACGTGATGACGCGCTACATGGCCAATCACGGCGTGAAGACGGTCGGCTTCATCGGCTTCGCGGACAGCTATGGCGACAGCTGGCTGAACGAGTTCACGCGCTTCGCCGAGATCCGCAAGATCCGCGTGATCGCGACCGAGCGCTTCAACCGGACCGACGCGAGCGTGACCGGGCAGGCGCTGAAGCTGATCGCGGCGAAGCCGGATGCCGTCCTGATCGCGGGCTCGGGCACGCCGGCCGTGCTGCCGCAGCGCACGCTGATCGAGCGCGGCTACAAGGGCGCGATCTACCAGACGCACGGAATCGCGACGCCGGAATTCATCCGGCTCGGCGGCAAGGACGTGGAAGGCACGCTGTTCCCGACGCAGCCGGTCGTCGTCGCCCGCACGTTGCCGGCCGACGACCCGGCGCGCAAGGCGGCGCTGGCGTTCGTCGATGCATATGAAGCGCGCTACGGCGCGGGCACGGTCACGCAGTTCGCGGGCGACGCGGCCGGCGTGTATCCGCGCCTCGCGGACGCGGTCGGCCGCGCGCTGAAGGCGGCGCAGCCGGGCACGCCGGCGTTCCGGACGGCGCTGCGGCGCGAACTCGAACGGGCGCACGAGCTGGTCGTGCCGAACGGCGTCGTCAACACGAGCGACAAGGACCACGTCGGACTCGATCAGCGCGCGAGCGTGATGGGGATCGTGAAACAGGGCCGGTTCGTCTACCTGAGCCGGTAACGGGCGGCGCGGCGCGCCGATGGCTTGCCCGGCGCCCCATTTTCCGCCATAATCCGCGTTTCGCCGCGCAGCATCGCTGGTGCGGCAACGATCACAAGCCCAGGTGGTGAAATTGGTAGACGCAGGGGACTCAAAATCCCCCGCCGCAAGGCGTGCCGGTTCGATTCCGGCCCTGGGCACCATCAAATGTTCCTCGAAATTCCCGGCGGGTCGCGAAAACCTTGATAAATAAAGGCGCGGAGGGAAATTTCGTTCCGGAAGAGTCCGGCTCGGTTCGTTGAAAGCCGGGGGTACGCAGGGGTACTTTTAGGGGTATGTCCTCGCTTCGAGGCTCCAACAAACGGAGATACCCCTGATGCCCTTGACCGATACGGCAATCCGGACTGCCAAGCCCGGGCCAAAGATTCAAAAACTCTACGACGGCAACGGACTGTTCTTGCAAGTCATGCCAAGCGGCCAAAAATACTGGCGGCTCAAGTATTACTTTGCAAAGAAGGAAAAGCTGCTTGCGCTCGGCGTCTACCCCGATGTTTCGTTGGCCGTAGCTCGCAGAAAGCGCGACGAGGCACGCTCCAAGCTCGCCGACGGCATCGATCCAAGCGAAGCGAGGAAAATGGAGAAGCGCGAATCCACGCTGAACGCCGACAACACGTTCAAAGCGATTGCGCTTGCTTGGCTCGAAAATCGCAAGACTGTTGTAGAAATCGGACAGTACACAAAGACGCTGGCCCGGATGAACAAAGACGTGTTTCCGTGGCTTGGCACTCGCCCCATCAAGGAAATTACCCCGCCGGAAATTCTGTCGGTACTTGAGCGCGTCGACCAACGTGGCGCGCGATACACAGCACACCGCGTTCGCAGCGAAATCAGCCGGATTTTCCGCTTCGCGATCACGAAGGGCGCGGCCAAAATCGATCCTGCAAGGGAGTTGTTCGACGCGATTGAGCCAGCAGTCGAAAAGCACTTTGCCGCGATCACCGATCCGAAGAAGGTCGGTGAAATGCTGCGGGCTTTCGATGGGTTCAGCGGCACATTTCCGGTACTCTGCGCGCTCAAGCTTGCGCCAATGCTGTTCGTTCGCCCCGGCGAACTGCGCAAGGCTGAATGGAGCCAGTTCGACCTCGACAAGGGCGAATGGCGCTATCTCGTCACGAAAACCAAGACCGATCACCTCGTTCCGCTCGCTAAGCAAGCCGTCGTCATCTTGCGTGAACTGCACGCGCTGACAGGTCGCGGTCGTTATGTTTTTCCCGGTGCCCGTTCTGCCGAGCGACCAATGAGCGAAGCCGCGATCAACGCAGCACTTCGCCGCTTGGGTTATGACACACGAACCGAAATTACCGGGCACGGATTTCGTGCGATGGCTCGTACCATCCTGCACGAAGAACTTGAGCAAAAGCCGGAAGTCATCGAGCACCAGTTAGCGCACGCTGTACCAGACGCTCTTGGCGGGGCGTACAACCGGACTAAATTCATCAAGGAACGTCGTGCAATGATGCAGCTATGGGCGGACTATCTTGAGCGGCAAAAAGTCGGGGCAGAAGTTATTCCGCTCAGTGCGCGAGCAGCCTGATCAAGATTCGGTCCCTGATCAACAGTCAGGATCGCCGATGAACGAGCATCAACTCGCACATGCAACGTTTCATGCAATGGGTGACTCGGTAACGCCCGCGTTTTGGACCGACTATTTTGGCGTTGAACCGGATACCGCCATTACCAAAGGCAAGCACTTCACGACGCCCTCCGGTCGGCCTAGTCGCGCACCGGGGAGAGTCGGATTGTGGGGCGTCGGAAGCAAATCCTTTGTTCATAGTGATCAACTCGAACCGCACCTGCGATATCTCATCGAACGCCTAGACCTGTCGCGCCCGGGCCTTCGTGAACTGCTGGAACGCGAAGGGGTAAAGGTACGGTTTTGGTGCTACTGGATGAACGAGACGGGGGATCGCGTACCCGACGTACCTGCCGACATCCGAAGCATGATGGAAGCTATGGGCGGCACGGTCGAAATTGACGAATACCGCTGATTGGTGGGATGGGAAAAATCGAAGTGTGCCGGACGGACTTCTTGATACATAGGCATCCGGGGTGATGGAACCGCCCGACGACGCCCCACTATCAGCCGAGCAATCACTAGCGGCTTTACGCATCCACCGACATGACCTGCTGCAATGGGACGAGTAGCGGCAGTGCCGGACACTTGCAAACGCACAGATCAGAAGTTTTCAGACCATGTCACGGACTCCCGCCAATCTTGATGCTATCAAATAGCGCTTCAGGCGGTCTTTCATAATTTATTTCCTGCGGCTTCGCCAGCGGCGTCGCAGGGAAGCAGTATGGCTCAATATCACCCGATGGGCTTTTTATTTTCGGGATATCATCCTTCCTTATGAAACTCCACACCCCATCTTTAATTGAATAAGAATAATATTCGCCATCTTCGATACTTCCAGCATAAACAAAATCGTGACCCTTAATGGCCACAAAATCAATGAACAATCGCTGGATACCCGTTGGAATTTGTCCATCCTCTCGCTGCGGGACAATAGATTTCTTCACGCCATCCGCCGTAACAATCTTCAGCCCACCCCAAACATCCGGAGTTACCCCCCAATCGGAATCCACTGAAATATGCAGTCCCGCCTTGCTGACATTCTCGACCTGTCCAGACCATAAAAATACAGGGCGCTTGCCGCGCGTCCAGTAATAGACGTACCCTCGACAAATTCTCCCTCGAAGGTATGTCTTGGTGACATATGGGTCATCTGAGCTTACAATAACAAACGCGCGATTTTCATCGATTTTATAGATGATTCCCGGCTCAAAAAAAGTAGTGGTTTTGGTTGACCCCGTTCCGCTTCTCCCCGAAAGAGCATAGACGCCCAAGTAAGCCAAAGCACAACCCGACAGAACCAGACTTGAAAATAATATGATGATTATTTTAAACCACCCATTTCCAAAAGCCCTTGCCAGCATCTTTGAAGGAGAATACATAAGAGATTATTTATTTTCAACAAGCATGAAGCGGACAATTACCCAACCAATTTGTGCCGATACGCTGTACAATCGTCCGAGACTGCGGATGATCGAAAATTCACCAATCGGATTTCGCGTCAGATCAATACACGCTGACCAATTTGGAAAAGCCAGCCATCATTTTTGGCACTGTTTGAAACTCCCGCGGAATGGTCAATTCATTGGAGGTCCAACATCGCCCACGACGCCGGGTTCAAACCATCAAAGATCGACGTATCGCGGCAAAAGGTCCTGATCAGCAAGGCGGATTTCGATATCGTTTGCCACTTTGACGTGATCATGATTACTCACGTCGAACGGCCCATCCGTCACGCTGACAATAATCGTGCCTTGCTGCTTATTTTCGCCCATGACCGGAATCAGGGCGCGTGCTTCGGGTACTTGAGTCGGCGTAAGAGTGTGCGGTAGGTAGAGCATCCAGCCGACGCCGGGTCGATCCGGGAAAACTTTCTCATCAGAGTAAGCATACGGGGCGACTTCGCCCAAAAGACTTGACCAGATTTCCAATGCGCCGTCAATAAGAACAGCAACTCGATCGTAAGACTGCAGACCATTAATCCCTATTGCACGAAAATCGAACCCGGAAGGCCGGTTCAATCTGTATTTCAACATTAGGCCAGCAGCCCCCTCCCCCTCTCTCCCATTCCAAACGTCAGCAAACTGAATGGGCGAACTGTGATCATCCTCAGCGGATGTTGTCAGTGCTTTCGTTGGACCTGCCGAATCAAAAGCCGGAATGGTCGAGTCACCATTGACAAGCCATTGTTTCATGCCTAGTCCGACACCCTCTAGCAACTTGGCAAATTTCCACAACTCTTCGCACCGATGCTGTGCGGCTGGAATCTGATGTGAAATCGTCCGAATAAAAAGCCTAAATTCAATATCACCACTCTTGTCTTGGCGCGGCTCCATTTCCACTCCTTATGCCATCGGCTTGAATTTCTGCCAAGAACCCGGCCACGAGGGCGATATAAATATCAATCGTTCGGTTCATAAACTCTTGTAGCATTTGCACCCCGCAATTAATGGGTCAATTTGAGCAATTACCCCACTTCCAATGAAGATGCCGGTGAGCGCACAATCAGTTACAACCCGGCATCACCCACGACGCCGGGTTCAAACCATCAAAGATCGACGTATCGCGGTAACAGGTCCTGATCGGCAAGGCGGATTTCGATATCGTTTGCCACTTTGACGTGATCACGATTACTCACGTCGAACGGCCCATCCGTCACGCTGACAATAATCGTGCCTTGCTGCTTATTTTCGCCCATGACCGGAATCAGGGCGCGTGCTTCGGGTACTTGAGACGGCGTAAGAGCGTGCGGTAGGTAGAGCATCCAGCCGACGCCGGGTCGATCCGGGAAAACTTTCTTCTGCGAATATAGAAATGGTCCGACTTGCGCCACTGCGGCGGGCCATGTCTTTACCGCTTCGGTAAGAAGATCGGCGAGTTTTGTTGATGAATACAGCACTTCCAAGCCTTCTGATTTAAGCTCAAATACAGAAAGATTGCTCAGACTGTAGCTTACCGAGAGAGATACGCCACCTTGCCCCTCGATGCCATTCCAAACCGAAATTGACTGCTCCCCGATATCAGGGGTTTCTGTTACCGATTGGACTGCCGCATCGGTTGGCCCTGAATCCGAAAATGCGAGAGTATTCACAAGATTCCCCGCATCACTTACATCACCAATTCCCCACTGGCCGATACCAATCCTTTCGCGCTCAAGCGCCTTCGCGATTACCCACAAATCTCGGCATTGCTCGAAATTGGATGGCAACTTTGAATTCTTGAAGCGAAACAAAACATCAATATCGACATCAACATCCTTGAGACTCGCATTCATTTGTCGCCCACCATTCCCGGCATCGGCCGGTGCTCTGTCGAAATAAAAAGCCCTCTCTTTGCAAACTCACTCGTAGCATATCCGAACAGTAGAGGTTGCATAAAATACCATTTCATTTTGGCGGGAGCATTCTCCCGCACTATATCGCTTTGCCTCGTCGCTTGATCCAGCATCTTTTTCCAGCCAGAAATTTTTTGGGGCGCACCAACTGTTTTTTCACTTTTCCCGATCAAGAAGAAAAACTTTGGCTTCCCTGTTTTTGGGTTGAAAAATTGATCGTACTTTGCCTTTGCTTCTTGCAGAAGGCATTGGGCCTTGTCAAATCCATCGAATTCCGTATACGCAAAAAGCCATTCCACGCCGCGTGGAAAGTTGGTGATGTACTGTTGATATTCAGCGGATAATTCTGACATTGAGTGGTTGGCTGGTTCCGGCCTGCCCTTCTCCGGCGGACATTTGCACGGCCGATCCCGTTCGCGGCTGCGATCGCGCGGCAGCGATCCCCATCCGCCGTCTGCGCCCGCGCCGCTACCGCTCGGAGCACCAGCGGTCGGTGCTGGCGTCGGTGCTGGCGTCGGGACAGGAACGGAAACAGGGACCGGTACTTGCGCCATCGCGTTCGCGGCGCTCCCAAGCACGGGAGGAAATGGAATACCCATCAGTGGTTCTCCTGCATTTCTTGTTGTCGTTTCCGCGTTGCCTGCATCAGCATTTCGAATCGCTGCTCGCCTGACACGCCCGGTTTGTTCAGCCACGTCGCGACCGGCGGATTCTTGTAGAAACCCGGTGTCAACGCCTCCGTGTCGAGGAATTCAACGATGGGTCCGTCGTGCGTAAAGCCGTGCTCCTTGGTCCACGCGTAGGCCGCATTGAGTCGTTCGAGCAAGGTCGGATCGTCGGCCACCGCCGGGTAATCTCTCACGATGTCATCACGCACGGTCGCAACGAAATTGCGCTCGTCAACGGCTTGCAACGCCGCCCAAGTCTTTTCAGATAGTTGAAGTGTCGGCATTGATATGCAGGCGTTGCCCTTCGTTGAGGTAAAGCCACTCGGTCGCTGCGCTAAACAGCGTGCGCTCCTGCTTGGATTGAAACGACTGATTCAGGCCATGCAGTACGCGGGGGTCCCAAAAGCGCAGCATCGCTGACCTTGAGTTCGGTAACCTGACGCTTAGATGCGGGCGCAGCTTTCCCGCCAGACCTTCGAGGTCCAACGATGCAAACAACCAGATGACGCCGGGACGCGCCGCTTCCAGATCGTCCAATTCCGCGATCCGGCCTTGCGCGTCCTTGGTGTAGATCAACCACGGCCCCGCATGGGCAAGCGCAATATCGGTTGTGCCCGCGAATAGCGAAGCCGCTACGTCGTCAATGGCTTCCAGCGGTTGGCCGGTGTGTTGCTGATACTGCAGGCCATCCACCAGCGCATAGATGCGCATGGCGTCGAAGTGGCGGTTTGGATACGTACGAAAACGTTCCACGACGGATACGGGGATCATTGGCGCTCCATCGTTGCGGCACCGACCGATGCGGCGTGAATCATGCATTCCAGACAGATAGTCGGCTGCGGAAGCACCGACCAAGGCGTCACACCGTAGAGTGATTCCGGGCCTTTCTTCTGGATCGTGATGACCTTCAGGAACAGGTCGAGCGGACCGCCGAGTGTGATGTTGCCGTCCTTCAGCTGGATGAACGCGCCTCCGCTTTCCAGAATGAGTTCTTTGGCGGCGGACACCTTGACCTTGCCGTTGACGCTTGCGACGGTTACATCCTTCGCTGCTGCGAGTGACATGGCGTCGCTTTGGGCTTGCACCTCAACCGGCCCTTTCGCGGCAAATATCTTGATGCCGAGCTTCTGCGCGAACAGCGAGACGAGTTCGCCCGCTGCGGCCGTTAACCGCCCCATGACGCTGAAATCGGCGCTCTTGCCTGCCGTGGCTGCAATGTTGTCCTGCGCGGCGATCTGTACACCGCCGCCCGCTACGATACCGATTGAAGCGGGAGCGCTCGCCAAAATGCCGGGTTCCTTCAGTCCGTCGAGTTCGTCCTTTACCTTCTGCTGCGCATCGATATCGGCCGGTACCGCCTTTGCCGTGCGCGCAGCATCCGCCAGCGACTTCCCAAGCGCCAACGCACTTTCAATCTGTGCAAGGGCCTCCTGCATATCGAGTTGCTGACCGGTCGCACCGGGCCGGTCGTATGCCGTCAGATGCAGGCCCTTACCCGCGCGTCCGACGCCATGACCGGACGTGCGCAACTCGAAACCTTCGCCGCGCCGTTCCAGTTTTTCATCGACCAGATAGCCAAGGTCCAGATGCGTCGTGCCCGAGTGCTCGGTACTGAGCTTGATACCTTCCTGACCGGCCCAATCCTCCATCCGCAGTTTGTTGTTCGCCTGCGTGCGGATCATGTTGCGCGACAGCCAGCGGCGATCGCTTGTCACCAAGTCGCGTGCTTGGCTATGGTGGTGGAACGCGATGATTTCAGGCTTGTCCGGGTCTGCATCCCGGAACGAAATGACCGCTTCATCGTTGTCCAGCGCCGGGAAGTGCATCCCTGTCTGTAGCTTGCCCGCGAACGGTTTGGCGAGCCGTAGCGGCACGCTTTCGCCGCCGGACGGCCAGTCCGCGAAATCCACATCAAAGCGCACGGTGTAGTACCCGGCGGCGTTCAAATACGCATATTTGTATTTATCGGGACTCGTCACCCGCGCGCTCAGCGTACCGGCAATCTTCGGCCACTTCGCCTCATCGAGTTTCAACCGGAAACGCCGGTCCGCCGGGATGGCTTGGTATGTGTTCGTGTACGCCTGATCCCGCGCCCCCGTGTGGATCACCTCGATGACGACTTGACCATCCGGCGCATCGGGTAACGCCGTGTCGAGTTCCAACACACGACCGGGCTGTAGCGCCAGCACATTGCTTTCGCCGTCATAGACGACCTGCCACGCAATCGCCGCCTCATGCCGTAGCTGCGCTTCCCATTTCGCGCCCACCTGATCAAGATGATGCGTACCGTAGATGTACGGCTGGCCGTAGGTGGTCGGGTCCTGCGGCGCAATGTTAGCCTCGTCCCGGAAGCGTTCCCACGCCTGTTCCGGGTTGTAATCCGCCACGATGAACGACTGCGGAACCGTTGTGGTGTGCGTCTTGAGCGCCCTAACGGCTTCGGTCCCGCTCGCTTCCAGCCCTGCTACTTCGCGATACGGGACCGTCAGGTGTGGGTCCCACAGGTAATGGTCGATGTCGTCCGCGAACACGACTTGATCGCCGTATTCTGTTTCCACGATGTAGCTGTAGATGCCTGCTTTCTGCATCAGCATCTGCACGTACGACAGATCGTCAGTCTTATGCTGGAAGCGAAAGAGGTGTTGCGGATACTCGCGACGCAGGCGGAAGGCGAATTGATGGCCTTCAAGGCTGTGGCTGCGCAACACCGACTCAATGATTTGCGGGGTGGTTTGCTGCTGGTAGATGCGGCTCGTCGTGACCGCTTCGAGGCGTGCGAAATGCGACTTCAGGACGATTTCGTATTTGGTGAAATCGTTCGTTGTCTGCAACGTTGAGAAGCGCTCGATGAATCCCGAAAATCTCCGGGGTACACCGTCATCCGGGACAATCGTGCAAGCGGCATCACGATTCAGGTAGTCCGCATACGCAAGTTGCTGCGGATGCGTGAGCACAACGCGCACCTCAGTCGGTGCACCCATTTTTTCGGTTGCAACGACAGAAACGACCGAAAGTGCCGCTGCGCTGTCGGTGCCGGGGACATCGAAGAAATACGACTGACGGCCCGCAATCCATTGCCCGACGCCCACGCCCGCTTTGAGTTCGTTTGCCACTTCGCTCTCTCGAAGATCAGAACAAACGAACCTATACCAGACTGTCGCGCCCCAAATATTGCATTTGACGCTATTTCACAAAAGTCGAGCGGATGATCCTCGTGCCGCACGCAACATCTTCCGGCCTGCCCCTGAGCCGCCCAAAATCGCGCATCGGATTTTCCGGTTCTGGTAACGCATCACGCTCCGATCTGCGACTGCGCCTCTGTCACCAAGAAACATGGGGGGCGCTGAGTCGAAACAACTAACCGACATACCGCAACTAAGTTCCGGCAAGTTCCCGCGCACTGCGCAGCAACCGCGTTTTCGCTCGACTTGGGAGCGCGCCGTACGTTCGGATCAACTCTGCCAATTCGGGATCATCGGCATAGAAGTACGCCACGGGAACCTTGAGGACTGCAGCCAGCTTACTTGCGAACTGAAAATCGACCTTGTGCACACCCAACTCGTAACGATTGACACGTGTACTGGCGACAAACGGGTCTAGCCCCGCATCAATGCCGAGTTGCCGTTGCGATAGCCCAACTCGCAGACGCGCCTCCTTCAGGCGCAGCCCGAAAATAGATCGTTCCTCGGTTGACATCGCATAGCCTGTGGTTCCAAAGGCTACGAATATCGTTATAAACTACACACCCGGATACTACGATTTTCGTAGCATACTGCCGCCGTACGAAATCGATCCCGACAGAGCTTTGGCCGGTTCTGGCAATGCGGCAACACCTCGGATGCCAGAACTACTTTTCGCCGATGGTCCCCTGTCGGCGCTTTTTATTCAGCGGGCCGGACGCACTCGCGCCCCACAGACACCGACGAAAATACATGCAGACCAAAAATATCACCCGGATACTGGCGGCGCTACCACTTGCCGTAGCGCTCACATCCTGCAACAAACCCGCAACAAAAGTCACTGCGCTCGATCGCGTCTACACCGTGGGCGAGTTCACCAACAATTTCGGGATGCGGCAAACGGCGCTGTCCGCCTGCGCCGCAAATCCCGGCGAACTGCGCTCCGATCCGAACTGCGTCAACGCCACTGCATCGCACGTCGGTGCCGCCGCCGAAGAGGATCGGGCGTACCAAATTAGGCGGATCGCCGCTGCGCAAGATGTCGCGGTCATCACGGTCGCTCTCAAGCTCTACCACCTCGACAACGGCGCGTATCCGACGCAAGCGCAGGGGCTGCAAGCACTGATCGAGAAACCGACCACCGATCCGATCCCGAACAACTGGAAGGAAAGCGGATATCTGACGCGCCTCCCGAACGATCCTTGGGGGCATGCGTACCAGTTCTTGAACCCGGGCAGGCACGGCGAAATTGATGTCTACAGCGTCGGACCTGCCACCGACTTCAAGTACAGCCTCCCGATCGGTTCGTGGCAGAACGACGTACAGGCGTGGGAAAAGACGTACATCGAGAAAGGCACGTTCAACACGTCCGGCCAATGAAACGGGGAACAACATGCAATCCAGAACGAAAAATGCGATCGCCGCAGTCGTAGGACTCTCTCTTGTCGCCGCAGCGATCACGGCCTTCGTGGTGCAGCACTGAACCGCACCGGGAATCGTGGAGGCCGGTTGGTTTAAGTTAATGCAGGCACTTCAGCAGCATTTCTGAGTTGCCTGTAGTAGTTTGCCTCAGCCTCGGCGGGCGGGATATAGCCGAGCGGTTCCATCAGCCGATGATGGTTGTACCAGGCGACCCATTCCAGCGTTGCCAGTTCGACGGATTCCCTCGTTTTCCAAGGGGCGCGCCGATGAATCAGTTCCGTCTTGTAGAGACCGTTGATCGTTTCAGCCAGCGCGTTATCGTAGCTGTCGCCACGGCTGCCGACGGACGGCTCGATACCCGCCTCGGCCAAACGTTCGCTATACCGAATGCTGACGTATTGAGCCCCCCTATCGGAGTGGTGTATCAAGGTCCCATCGTCGCCCGGTTGGCGCGCGTACAGCGCCTGTTCGAGCGCATCCAGAACGAAGTCCGTGCTCATCGACGAACTGACGCGCCAACCGACGATGCGACGGGCAAACACGTCGATCACGAACGCCACGTACAGCCAACCCTGCCATGTCGAGACATAGGTGAAGTCAGACACCCAGAGCTGATTTGGGCGCTCAGCCTTGAACTGCCGGTTGACCCGGTCCAGCGGGCGCGGGGCGCTCGTATCGGGATTCGTCGTGCGAACTCGCTTGCCGCGAACTGTGCCTCGCAAGCCCTGCAGCTTCATCAGCCGCCCGACCGTGCAGCGTGCGACCACAATGCCCTCCCGGTTCATCTGCTTCCAGACCTTCGGCACACCGTAGACCTGCATGTTGGCCCGCCAGACACGCTTGATCTCGGGTTGCAGGACCTCATCGCGTTTGGCACGAGCGCAGCGTTTGGACGGATCACGAAGCTGCGCAGCATGGCGTCGGTAGCCCGACGGGGCGATCCGCAATACCTTGCAGATCGGCTCGACCCCGAAGGTGTCGCGATGCTGATCAACGAAGGCCTTCAGGACTTGAATCGGCGGTCGAGCTCCGCCTGGGCGAAAAACGCGCTCGCCAGCTTGAGAATCTCGTTGGTACGGCGCAGTTCCTTGACCTCACGCTCCAGGGCCTTGATGCGTTCACGCTCGGCCGTGCTCACGCCATCACGTTCCCCACGATCGATCTCCTCGCGCTTGACCCAATCCAGCAGCGTCTGCGGCGTACAGCCGATCATCGGCGCAATCGATTCGACCGCCGCCCACATCGACGGATGTTCGCTACGCTGCTCACGTACCAGACGCACTGCGCGCTCCCGGACTTCCGGGGAAAACTTGGTTGCCTTCTTGTTCATGGCTCGATTCTCTCAAGAATCCGAGCCTCCACAAAATTCGGTGCGGTTCAGCACCTGTCACCGACGCAGGACGAAGTTAGGGCCGTAAAAGACGGCGGCACGGATGTCGCGACGACCAGCGCGAACCAGACAGCCACAGCACCCGCGCAAGCCGCGTCGAGCGCTTCGGATATCCCGTCGCAGGTGCAAGCGCAACTCGCTATCGCCGGACAGCAGGCGCAAGCGCGAATCGTGACGCCGCTCTCAACGATCATCGCCGACTACAAGGCGAACGAAGTTGACGGCGACAATAAATACCGGGGGAAATGGGTGCACTTCCGGGGTGTCGCCGGAAGCGTCGAAAAGGACATCGGCGACAAACCGTTCCTGTACGTGAAGCCGACCGATCCGGCATCGAATGATCACGTGTCGGTACGCTTCGATGCAGACGGACTACAGGATGTCGCGAACGTGCGGCCGGGACAAATCATTGACTTGTCCTGTCAGGGTGACGGCAAGGGCCTTGCTACGCCCCGCTTCGCGTCGTGCAGTTTCCTGACCGGCGATTACGTGTCAGCGCCGTACGCAGCACTGCAAAGCCGTGATTCGGCGGCTGCGACCGACGATCCCATCTATCAGCCGTCGTTCGACTGCACGAAACAGAAAGGGGCAGTGTACTGGCTGATCTGCCACGACGCGGACCTTGCAGCTGCTGATGTTCGGCTTGATCACATCATGCTCGGACTCAAGAATCGTGCACAAGCGGCTGACAATCTGGCAAATTCAACCGCGCTCGCTCAGAAATTCACGGACTCACTGCGACTTGCACTACAGCAGCGCAATCAGTGCAACGACGTGCCGTGTTTGGCTGCGTGGTACTTCCGAGCGGAAAAAGCGGGAAGCGAAGGAGTCGCCAAGTTCGATTCGCTGATCGAACAGGCGAAGCTCGAACGGTCACTGGCAGAGTAAACGTATCGTAGCCGGAGCCGTCATCACGACGGCTTTCTTCTGCGCATCGGCCCCACCACCATTCCCGAATCCACCGACCACACAACCGACCGCACCTTGCGGGATCGGTAGCGGTCGCGCTATGCTGTCCATCGGACGCGCCACCCCAGGCAATCGGGGCAGCGCCTACCGTCAAGAAACCCTCGTTGCCGGTCGGCAACTCGTGAAATGGAACTGTCGTTCTTCGCAATTGTTGCGAAGGGTGTCTTGCGCCTCTGAAGCGCGGCACTACATCGACGGCAACCGCACCCATCATCCGCTGTTTTCAACAATGCGACGCTGCGAATCGCAAGCGTACGCACGCCGAGCCATTGCCTCTCAACCTCGGCGCTGAACACTTTTCACTTACCGATATGAACAAGAATTCCTACTTCCCGAGCGGGGAAGATATCAGCGAATATGATGAATGGGAGTCTTGGAACTACCAAGATTTGGCATGGCAATATGCGCGACGCAACAGGAATTTTCAGAAAAAGTGTCTCGCATTGAACGCAAGCGACCCTGACGCAGAACAATGCATGCAAGATATCGCTGATGAGTTTTTCCTCAGAAGGTACAAAGATTTTCGCGAAGAAAATCTTGGTCGAGGCGAAGGCATTTCGGCACAGTTTGAAATCTCCCGCGCGCCCGATGGCGTTCGGAATTTAAAATTCTCCCGCACCTTAAAACATCATCAGGTCGCCATTACCTTAGACCTTCGAACATCGATATACTCACAAGATGCGCTTCCTCGACAGATCGAATTGGTAACGAAGGCAATTGAGCAACGTGCAACCAATCTTCGAAGGCTATACCCTCAAACCCAACAACTCCCGAGTCCAACCATTAGCCTTGACGATCACCTCCTTCGAATTCGGTGCTTCGACCTAAAGAATTCTGGAGAGAGACGATGGAAAGACATCGGAGAAATTCTTCGCGCAGCCAAGGATCAACGAGACTGCGACACGCTCGGAGAGATTGCGCGAAAGCATCTTTATCCGGAAGCGATTAAGTATATCGAACTTGGTTACGTTGCACTTGTGACATCGAAATCAACAAGAAGCAAAATACCAAAGAGCGGAAATTAAACCACAGCACGACAAATCAGCATAGCACGGCAGGCGGAAGAAATATTTTAAAAAACCTCTTCCGCCACATTAGATCAAGCACGCAAGCCGACCGCCACACTCCCCGGAAACAAAAAATCTACAAAAACACTCCACCAGAATATCTTTCGACCCCCAATGCGGAGCAAAGACATCAAAACAATAATTCCGCAGGAGTGTTTTCGTTAAAAAATTCCCACCGAGCCAAGCATCTGAGTCGCTGGCAGAATCGTTTCATCACCAATCAATTCGAGGGAACGATGAGCGACCTTTCAAACACCGACAGTTCAATCCAGTTGGTCGATCGCACGACTGTTGAAAAAATGACAAGCCTGTCGAAAACGCAAATCTACGCACTCATGCAAGAAGGCAAGTTCCCACGCCAAATCAATTTGTCCGCACGCAGCGTCGCATGGATTTTGGCCGAGATTACTCAATGGATCAACGATCGCAAACGTGATCGCGATATCAAATACTCGCGCACTGATTCACAGTAATACATAACCTCCATCATCATTTTGATATTCTTGGTCGATCATCAACATGAAAGATATTTACAACAAAATTCTTTCGGGCAATTTCCAGGTCAACATCGATACCGTAGCATTTTCCGTTACTGGCATTGACGTTGACATCCCTGATACGCTATCCGCCTTGATTGTTACGCCAGATGGCGAAATCATTCAAAAGCGGTCGAATCGTAAAGCGATGCTTTCAATTGATGGCGGCTCAGCAATGCAAATTCGTCATCGCTCGTCGCCAAATTCCCCATCAGGCGAATTAACGATAGAAGGTTCTCCGTACGCATACTTTTACGGCCAAAACGTATGGACGTCGGATGACATGACAGATGCAACCCTTCCAGTTATCTTCGATATCTGCGAGAAGCTTCATTTCAAACCCGACGAGGACACGCAAAAGAAGTGGTGCAACGGCGATATCGAACTTCATCGTGTCGATTTAGCAGTAAATTTCCAAATTGACTCAGTAAATCAAGTTGATTCTGCATTAACGCAACTGAAGTATCTGCTCGCCGCACAGCGCTGCCAGTGTCATCTTCACGAACGCTACGCCGCACTATCCCCTAAAAATAGCAAGGAGTATTCAGTCGTTGCCTATGCCAAAGGCCCACAAATGCGTGCGAAAAAATCCAAGTTCCATGATGACCCTCTTTACGAGCGCCTCGTTATCGCCTGCGAATCCTTGCTTCGCGTTGAAGTTCGTTTGAGAAGATCGGAACTGCGCAAGCTCGGCCTGCCACGTGTTTGCGACTGGACGGACGACACTGCGAAAAAGGTGTTCCGAGATTACTTTAGTCGGCTTCCGTTGACGGGAATTTCGTATGGCCCATTGTCAGAGTTTTGTTTTGAAGAAATTGATGATCGCATGCGGCCTGTTCTCGCTCTTCACATGCTAGGTGCCGACTGGCGGATGTTCTATGCGGATGTGACACGTGCACGCCATAAGAGCTATTTTCGGAAGCGTGGCATCAATCTAGACTGCCCGCATCAGTTGGAGCGAGAAGTACCACTCGCTGAAATTCTCAGCCGAAAAGGCGCTATTGCCCGCACGCCGACGTGGCTGATTGATGCTGGCATGGCCCCGAAGCCTCGTCGCTAGGATGGATCGGTGCTGCCGTCGTCACGCTCGACGGCGTATTTCATTCAATCCGACGCGCCCGTGCTCTCCGCGAGCATCGGGCGCATTTCTTATGCTGATGCGCCGCAGATGCACGTTAGCCTGTCAGGTACCCCAACGTTTCGACTCGTTCGCAACACAATGGGTCGCCGCACCTTGTCCGAACGCATCGCGCACATTTGGACAACCGACAGCCGCAGGGGTACAAACAGGGGTACCAGCGTTGCTGGCACGCCACGAACCCGTTAAATATCAATGAATTAGCAAGGTTATTTCGTTCAGGCCCTGGCACCAGTCTTTCGCAGCGTCGTGCGCTGCGTCTGTCGACACCCGCGCAAGCTCGCCGCTTCGCGGGTTTTTTGTTGGTGCCGCGCGTTCCGCAGCGCATCGGCTAACCGGCGGCGGCCAGCCGCCCGGTGCGCTCAGACCATCAGCTCGCGGACGAAGTCCAGAAACACCCTCACCTTCGCCGAAACGAGATTCGACGCATGGTGATACGCGTAAAGCGGGAAAGTCTCGTCCGCCCACTCGGGCAACAACTGCACCAACCTTCCGTCGGCCAGGACGTCCCGCGCATAGAGTTCGAGCAACTGCGCAATGCCGACGCCGCCCAGGCACGCGCCGAGCAGTCCGCCCGTATCGTTCACCGTCAGCCTGCCGACGGCGTCGACCGGCACGACTTCGTTGCCGCGATGAAACTCCCATTCATACGGCCGCCCGGTCACCGGATCGCGGATCAGCACGCACCGGTGACCGTCAGCGAGATCCCGCGGGTGCAGCGGTTCGCCATGACGCGCGATGTAGGCCGCCGACGCGCACGTCAGCACGCGCGTCTCGAGCAGCAATCGCGCGCGATATGACGACGGCTCCGGGATGCCGAAGCGCACGGCCACGTCGAAGCCGTCCGCGACGAGGTCGCCCATCCGGTCGCGCACACTGATCTCGACCGACAGCTCCGGATAACGATCGAGAAATTCCGCCATCCGCGGCGCCAGCACGTAGTGGCCGAACGTGCCGTCCACATTGACCCGCAGCCGCCCTCTCACGCGCGCCTTCGACTGACCGGCGTCGAGCGCCGCCTCCTCGATGCCGGCCAGCAGCGGCGCGACCGTCTCGTAGAAGCGCCGCCCTTCGTCGGTCAGCGTGATCGCACGCGCCGTCCGGTTGAAGATCCGGATCCCGACGCGCTCCTCCAGCCGCGCCACCGCACGGCTCACCGCCGGCTGCGTCAATCCCATCGCCTCGCCCGCCCGCGCGAAGGTACCCGCCTCGATCACCGCGGAGAGCACGCCGATACCGCTGAGCAATCTGCTGTCGAATCCCATGAGACATACTTTCAGTCATTCATTGACTGATCATTATTCATTATTTTTATTTATCGAGGAAGCCTACAGTGGTCCTGTCGCCGGATCGAACGGCACTCATCCACTCGACAGGAGCAGAACATGAGCACATCGGAACAGGTCGCCATCGTCACAGGTTCGTCGCGCGGCATCGGCGCGGAAATCGCGCGCCAACTCGCCCGGGACGGCTTCCGGGTCGTCGTCGACTATGCCGGGAGCGCCGGCCCGGCCCGCGAAGTGGTCGACGCGATCATCGCCGACGACGGTCAGGCGATCGCCGTGCAGGCGAACGTCGCCGATCCGGCCGCCGTCACCGCGCTGTTCGACGCGGCCCGCGATGCCTTCGGCGGGATCGACGTGGTGGTGAACTCGGCGGGCGTGATGAAGCTCGCGGCGATCGCCGAGTTCGACGACGCGGTGTTCGACGACACGTTCGCGATCAACGTGAAAGGCACGTTCAACGTATGCCGCGCGGCAGCGCAGCGCGTGCGCGACGGCGGCCGGATCGTCAACCTGTCGACCAGCGTGATCGGGATGCGCATGCCGACCTACGGGCTGTACGTCGCGAGCAAGGCGGCGGTAGAAAGCATGACGCAGGTGCTCGCCCAGGAAATGCGCGGGCGCGGCATCCGCGTGAACGCCGTCGCGCCGGGACCGGTCGCGACCGAGTTGTTCCTGCAGGGCAAGAGCCCCGAACTTATCGATCGGCTCGCGAAGCTGAACCCGCTCGAGCGGCTCGGCCAGCCCGACGACATCGCGCGCATCGTCGCGTTCCTCGCCGGCCCGGACGGCGCGTGGATCAACGGCCAGATCCTGCGCGCCAACGGCGGCATGTGCTGACGGACCGCTCGCCGCCCCCTCATCTTTCCGCCAGGAGATTGCTCATGAAGGAAGTCGTCCTCGTCACCGGCGCGTCCAGCGGCTTCGGCTTGCTGACGGCCCAGGCGCTCGCCCGCGCCGGTCACACGGTCTACGCCTCGATGCGCGAGAGCGCCGGGCGCAATGCACCGCGCGTCGCCGCCGTCGCCGCCTATGCGCAACAACACGGCGTCGATCTGCGCAGCGTCGAACTCGACGTCGGCGACGACGCATCGGTCGACGCCGCCATCGATCGCGTGATCGCGGACAACGGCCGCCTCGACATCGTCGTCCACAACGCCGGTCACATGGTGTTCGGGCCGGCCGAAGCGTTCACGCCCGAACAGCTGGCGCAGCTCTACGACGTCAACGTCGTGTCGACCCAGCGCGTGAACCGCGCGGCGCTGCCGCACCTGCGCCGCCAGCGCCGTGGCCTGCTCGTGTGGGTGTCGTCCTCGTCGGCGCGCGGCGGCACCCCGCCGTTCCTCGCGCCCTACTTCGCCGCGAAAGCCGCGATGGACTCGCTCGCGGTGTCCTATGCGGCCGAGCTCGCCCGCTGGGGCATCGAAACGTCGATCGTCGTGCCGGGCGCGTTCACCCGGGGCACGAATCACTTCCTCCATGCGGGCAAGCCGGCCGATACCGCCGTGCAGGCCGCCTACGACGGCGGGCCGTACGCGGGTGTCGCCGATCAGGCGTTGAAGGGCCTCGCCGCGCTCGAACCGGCCGACGCCGACGCCGGCGCCGTCGCCACGGCCATTGCCGAACTCGTCGCGGCGCCGGCCGGCAAGCGCCCCTACCGCGTATTCGTCGACCCGTCGCAGGACGGCGCCGAGGAAGTGTTCCGCGTCGGCGATCGCATCCGCCGCGAGATGTTCAGGAACATCGGGCTCGCCGATCTGCTCGCGCCGCGCGTCGGCGGCTGATCCTTCGCGCGCCGGGCCGGCCGGCACCGTGCTGCTGGCGCGCGCGACACGCCGTACGCGTACGCGTACGCGTACGCGCGCAACATGGTCGGCATGGAGCGCGAAGTGCGCGCGCGGCTGCGCGCCGCGTCGATCTTGCCGAGCAGCCACTGCATGCCGGCCAGATGCCGCCGGTCGCGGCGGCACAGGTCGTGGACGAGCCCGCGCACGGTCAGCGAACCGTAGCCGTCGAACTCGCCGATACGCTCGAACTGAACGAACGGCCGCCGCCGGGCGTTCCGGCAGCTTACCGGCGCATGCGCGTTCATGCCGTCCCTGCGCCGCCGCTTGATAGAATGCGCGCGCTATGGACCTCGAAAGCATTCTCTACACGCAGGGCTTCGGCTCGCGCCGCCAGTGCCGCGGCCTGATCGAATCGGGCCGCGTCACCGTCGCGGGCGCGAGCGCGACCGACCCGGACGCAGCCTTCGACACGGACGGCCTCGTGTTCACGCTCGACGGCACCGCGTGGCCGTTTCACGCGCGCGCCTATCTCGCGCTCAACAAGCCGGCCGGCTACGAATGCTCGCGCGACCCGCAACACCACGCGAGCGTGTTCAGCCTGCTGCCCGCGCCGCTCGTCGCGCGCGGCGTGCAGTGCGTCGGCCGCCTCGACCAGGACACGACCGGCCTGCTGCTGCTGTCCGACGACGGCCAGTTCGTGCACGCGTACACCTCGCCGAAGCGCAAGGTGCCGAAGACCTACGTCGCGACCGTGCGCCATCCGCTCGACGAAACCCAGCTGAACGCGCTGCGCAGCGGCGTCCAGCTGCACGGCGAGCCGAAGCCGATCGCGGCAGTCGCGGCGGTCGCGCGCGATACCCACACGCTCGCGCTGACCGTCCTCGAAGGCAAATACCATCAGGTCAAGCGGATGGTGGCGGCCGCCAGCAACCGCGTCGAGGCGCTGCACCGCGAGCGTATCGGCGGTTTCGCGCTGCCGGCCGGGCTGGCGCCCGGTAGCTGGTGCTGGCTCGCAGAGGCTGACCTCGCAGCGCTGCGCAATCCGGTCGAAACCCTGTAAGGGAAAATCCGCACGACCGTTCGACGCCGCTGCGCATCGCGGCCGCCCGATCCCCCGCTATACTCAAATCACAAGCTGTCCGAGCAGCGAAGCAGGGGAGACATCATGGGCGTCAACCACTCTTTCGAACTATCGTACGTGATGATCGCGTTCGCGATCATCGGTGTCGTGGCAATCGGCGCGCTGCTGGCCGCGATGCATCTGAAGCACCGCTATCACCCGAACCTGATCGGCGCGCTGATCGGCGCGTTGCTGTGCTTCCTGTTGATCGAGGCGCTACCGGCCCTCACCTGACGCGCGACGCTGCGCCAGCGTTTGAAGGAATTCGTCTACGGTCGGATAGCGCAGCGTCACGCACAATTCGGCCTTGAGGCGGGCATTGGACAGGCGCCGCGACTCGCGCATGAACGACAACAGCGTCGGCTCGAGCCGGCCTTCGGCGTCCGCGCGGCTGATGCGTGGCGGCGGCGGCAGGCCGAACGCCTGCGCGACCCGGTCGAAGTACTCTCCCATCCGCAGTTCGCTGTCGTCCGACGCGTGCACCGCGCGCGCCGGCCGGCCGCGCACGGCCGCACGCCGCAGGATCACGGCGAGATCGTCCGCGTGGATGTGGTTCGTATAGACGTCGTCGGCCGGCAGCAGCGCCGGCGTGCCGCGCTCGAGCCGCGCGAGCGGCAAGCGGTTCGCCGCGTAGATGCCCGGGATGCGCACGATGCGGGCGGACACCACGCCGCGCACCGTCGCCGCCCGCAGCTGACGCTCGGCCGACACGCGCCGGAACGCGCGCGGATTCGCGGGCCGCAGCGGCTGCGTCTCGTCGATCCGCGCGCCGCCGCAATCGCCGTATACGCCGGTCGTGCTGGCATAGACGAGCGTGGGCGCGCGAAGGGCCTCGGGTACAATACGCGCTGCCCGCGGCACCACGCCGGCCTGTCGGGTCGCGGCGCGCAGCGTGCGCAGCCGGCCGACCGACGCTACCGCCGGCGCGTGCAGCTGCCGCGCGGGCATGGACAATGCGGCGATCAGCGCGCGAGTGCGCCGGTCGTCGCGACCGTCGGATTGCGGCGGCGCGAGATGCAGGATCGTGCGCGCGACTCGCGCGATGCGCTCGAGCGTGGCCCGCTGGTCGAGGTTGCCGACGATCGGCGTCACGCCTGCCGCACGCAATGCGTCGCGGCGGTCCGGATGGCTCGTCAGTGCGACGATGCGCAGGTCGCGGCGCGCGGCGCGCCATTGCGCGACGCACCGCAGCCCGACGTCGCCGCAGCCGACGATCAAGGCGCGCGGCCGGCGAAGGATTCGAGTCGCGATCATGTTGGTTGCGAAATGAGTAGCCACCGTTGCGCGGCGCACAACGGTTTTGCATTGTAGCTGCCGTGCGCGACATGCACGGTTTCCCCATTTTGTTCTATTCGGTTCTATGGCATTCAACGTTACTCTCAAGCAAAGCGGCCGGCAGTTCCAGGTCGAGTCGGACGAAACCGTGCTGGCGGCGGCGCTGCGCCAGAACGTCCACCTGCCGTACGGCTGCAAGAACGGCGCATGCGGCTCCTGCAAGGGGCAGATCGTGTCGGGCCAGATCGAACAGGGCCCGCACGCAGCATCGGCGCTGTCCAGCGACGAACGCACGCGCGGCCTCGCGCTGCTGTGCTGCTCGAAGGCGCAATGCGACCTCGAGATCGACGTGCGTGAAATCGCCGGCGTCGACGGCGTGCAGGTCAAGAAGCTGCCGTGCCGGGTCGCCGCGCTCGAGCGCCGCGGCGACGACGTGATGATCGTGAAGCTGCAGTTGCCGGCGAACGAACGCCTGCAATACCTGGCCGGCCAGTACGTCGAATTCATCCTGAAGGACGGCTCGCGCCGCAGCTACTCGATGGCGAACGCGCCGCACGAGGAAGGCCCGATCGAGCTGCACATCCGTCACATGCCGGGCGGCAAGTTCACCGATCACGTGTTCGGCGCGATGAAGGAACGCGACATCCTGCGCTTCGAAGGCCCGCTCGGTACGTTCTTCCTTCGCGAGGATTCCGACAAGCCGATCGTGCTGCTCGCGTCGGGCACCGGCTTCGCGCCGATCAAGGCGATCATCGAGCACGTGAAGCACGCGGGCATCACGCGCCCGATGACGCTCTACTGGGGCGCGCGCCGCAAGCAGGACATCTATCTCGGCGAACTCGCCGAGCAATGGGCGCGCGAGATCCCGAACTTCAAGTACGTGCCGGTGCTGTCCGAACCCGAAGACGCCGACCAGTGGACCGGCCGCACCGGCTTCGTCCACCGCGCGGTGATCGAGGATCTGCCCGACCTGTCCGGCTACCAGGTATACGCATGCGGCGCGCCGGTGATGGTCGAATCCGCGCAGCGCGACTTCACGCAACACCACGCGCTGCCGGCCGACGAGTTCTACGCCGACTCGTTCACGAGCGCCGCCGATCTCGTGAATCCGGTCTGAGCGCCGGGCGCACGCGCGCCCCGCTGCGCGCCGCCGTGTCACATCCGTGGCATCGCGGCGGTTTACAGTGGGGCGCGGGATGCCTTATGCTTGCGCACATGAACCGCTTCCTGTCCGCTCTCCGACGTCGCCGCTCGCCGCTCCTCCCGGATGCCGCCGGCTCGTCACGGACTCGCGCGTAACCCACCTCCGCTTCACCGGTTACGCACAAGCTGTTCGATCCACCAGCCACGGCCTTCCGTGGCTTTTTTATTGCCCGTTTCCCTTTCAACGCCCGCTGGAGTCTGTTGCCATGCCCCTGAACGATTACCCGATCGACTCGCTGATGTACATCACGAACCGCCCCGACATCGTGTTTACGCACGGCAAGGGCTCGTGGCTCTACGATCACACGGGCAAGCGCTATCTGGACTTCATCCAGGGTTGGGCGGTCAACAGCCTCGGTCACTGTAACGACGGCATCGTCGAAGCGCTGAAGACGCAGGCCGAAAAGCTGCTGAACCCGTCGCCGGCGTTCTACAACGAACCGATGGCGAAGCTCGCGGGCCTGCTCACGCAGCACAGCGTGTTCGACAAGGTGTTCTTCACCAACAGCGGCGCGGAAGCGAACGAAGGCGCGATCAAGCTCGCGCGCAAATGGGGCCGCAAGTTCAGGAACGGCGCATACGAGATCATCACGTTCGACCACAGCTTCCACGGCCGCACGCTCGCGACGATGTCCGCGAGCGGCAAGCCGGGCTGGGACACGATCTACGCACCGCAGGTGCCGGGCTTCCCGAAGGCCGAGCTGAACAACATCGAGTCGGTCGAGAAGCTGATCACCGACAAGACCGTCGCCGTGATGCTCGAGCCGATCCAGGGCGAAGGCGGCGTGATCCCCGCGACGCGTGAATTCATGCAGGCGCTGCGCGCGCTGACGCGGCAGCACAACCTGCTGCTGATCGTCGATGAAGTGCAAAGCGGCTGCGGCCGCGCCGGCACGTTGTTCGCGTACGAGCTGTCGGGCATCGAGCCGGACATCATGACGCTCGCGAAGGGCATCGGCGGCGGTGTACCGCTCGGCGCGCTGCTGTCGAAGGCCGACGTCGCGGTGTTCGAGGCCGGCGACCAGGGCGGCACCTACAACGGCAACCCGCTGATGACGGCGGCCGGCTATTCGGTGATCTCGCAACTCGTCGCGCCCGGCTTCCTCGAAGGCGTGCGTGCGCGCGGCGAATACCTGAAGCGCAAGCTGCTCGAGCTGTCGGAGGAGCGCGGCTTCGAGGGCGAACGCGGCGAAGGCATGCTGCGCGCGCTGCTGCTCGGCAAGGACATCGGCCCGCAGATCGTCGAGAAGGCACGCGACATGCAGCCCGACGGCCTGCTGCTGAACGCCGCGCGTCCGAACCTGCTGCGCTTCATGCCGGCGCTGAACGTCACGACCGAAGAAATCGACCAGATGATGGCGATGCTGCGGTCGATTCTCGACACGCTCTAAGGAGACCGCCGCGATGGATGCCGCCGCCGATGTCGTCACCATCCGTCCGTTCGAACGCGCCGACACCGCAGCGGTCCTCGCCGTCTGGCGCGACGCGTTCCCGAACTACAGCGCGGCCGGCGCGCCGCCGCATCGCGATCCGCTGCGATCGATCGAGCTGAAGTTCGCGACGCAGCCGGAGCTGTTCTTCGTCGCGATCTGCGGTGGCCGGCTGGTCGGCACGCTGATGGCGGGCTTCGACGGACATCGCGGCTGGCTCTACTCGTTCGGCGTGGCGAACGACGCGCGACGACTCGGCATCGGCCGCGCGTTGCTCGATCATGCCGAGCGCGCACTCGCCACGCGCGGCTGCCTGAAGATCAATCTCCAGGTGCTGCCGGGCAACGACGATGCATGCCGCTTCTATGCGGCGCTCGGCTATCGCGTCGAGGAGCGCATCACCTTCGGCAAGGCGCTGCCGGCTGCCTGACGGCGCCGGCCCGCCGGCGCACGCCGGCGTCAGCGCGTGATCGGCCCGGCGCCCGGCAGCGGGTTGCCGAGCGCGTCGGTCGGCACGGCCTGCTGCTCGAACGCCGCGAAATACGCGGCCCATTGCGACTCGCTCACGCGCACGAACAGCGCGCCGTCCTGCCACACGTCGTTGTGATCGTTGTGGTCGTCGCCGGCGCGATGCAGGTAGTTCGAGCCCGTCGAGCCCTGGTTCATGTGCGTGTCGTGAATCCCGTTGCCTTCCGAATAGGTGCGGCCGAACACGACCACGTCGAGCCCGTGCGACTGCGCCGCGTTCACGAGCCGCAGCAGCGACGGAATCGGCTCCGCGTGCTCGGTGCCGTCCATCACCGCGCTCGCGCGCCAGGTGCCCGTCTCGTTCAGGATGTCGCTGCGCAGATAGTCGAGCGCCGGCAGCGTGCTCTGCCCGGTGAGATCGGTATAGCCTTCGGCCGCCGCCGCGAGCGTCGCCGTGAGCGGATGGTGGAAATCGTAGACGAGCTTGTAGTTCAGCAAGTCGTCCGCGTCGTTGGTGCCGACGTTGATCGCGACGTCCCAGTCGCCGCCCGGCAATGCGAGCGTCAGGTGGACGTGATACTGGATCTCGCCGCCATGCGGCGAGCCCTTGAGCCGCGCCACCGACGTCACCTTGGCCTTCACGAAACCGTAGTCCAGACTCATGCGTGCTCTCCGTGTCCTGATGGATCGACCATGCTACGCAATCCGCGTCTCGGTTTGCGCAGCGCCGGCTGCCGGCATTCGCCTGCACGGCTTGCGTCCTGTCGAGACAATGGAGTCGCATCCGCGCGCACAGTTCGCCGCGCGGCGCGCCGCATGAAAAAAGGCTGCCACGGTATCCCGTGACAGCCTTTCGAAAGCACCCGGCGACGCGCCGGCATGCGCCGGCGCATCGCCGCGGCGTTCATTCGCCCAGATACGCGGCGCGCACCTTCGGGTCGTCGAGCATCTGCTTCGCGTCGCCTTCCATCGTCACCATGCCGGAATCCATCACGTAGCCACGGTCGGCGGCCTGCAGCGCGAGGCGTGCGTTCTGCTCGACCAGCAGCACCGTGATCCCTTCCTTCGAGATCTCGCGCACCACTTCGAAGATCTTCTCGACCATGATCGGCGACAGACCCATCGACGGCTCGTCGAGCAGCAGCAGCTTCGGCTTCGACAGGATCGCGCGCGACATCGCGAGCATCTGCTGCTCGCCGCCCGACAGCGTGCCGGCGAGCTGCGTCGCACGCTCCTTCAGACGCGGGAAGAAACCGAACATGCGGTCGACGTCCTTCTTGATCTGGTCCTTGTCGTTGCGCAGATAGGCGCCCATCTGCATGTTCTCGATGATCGACATCCGCGCGAAGATCCCGCGGCCTTCCGGCACCATCGCGAGGCCGCGCTTGAGCAGCTCGTGCGGCGGAATGCCCTTGATCGACTTGCCCTCGTACTCGATGTCGCCCGCCGAGTACGGCTTCAGGCCGGTGATCGCCTTCATCGTCGTGGTCTTGCCTGCGCCGTTCGCGCCGATCAGCGTCACGAGCTCGCCCTGGCGAACTTCCATGTCAACGCCCTTGACGGCCTGGATGCCGCCGTAGTTGACCTGCAAGCCCTTGATTTTCAACATTGCCGCTGCCATCAGTGCACCCCTGCGCCGAGATATGCCTCAATCACCTTCGGATCCTTCTGCACGTCCTGCGGCAGACCCTCGGCGATCACCTTGCCGTAATCGAGCACCGTCATCCGGTTGCACAAACCCATCACGAGCTTCACGTCGTGCTCGATCAGCAGGATCGTGCGGCCATCCGAGCGGATCTTGTCGAGCAGGCGCGTGAGTTCGACCTTCTCGGTCGCGTTCATCCCGGCCGCCGGCTCGTCGAGCGCGAGCAGCTTCGGATCGGTCGCGAGCGCACGGGCGATCTCGAGACGGCGCTGGTGGCCGTACGACAGGTTGCGCGACGTGTAGTCCGCGTACTGCAGCACGCCCACGTAATCGAGCAGCTCGATCGCGCGCTCCTTGATCTCGCGCTCTTCCTGGCGCTCGGCCGGCGTCTGGAACACTGCGCCGAGCAGGCCGTGCTTGGTGCGCACGTGGCGGCCCACCATCACGTTCTCGAGCGCCGTCATCCCGCCGAACAGGCGAATGTTCTGGAACGTACGGGCGATGCCGGCCTTCGCGACCTGGTGCACGGCCGTCGGCGTGTAGTTCTGGCCGTCCAGCTTGAAGTCGCCGGAGTCCGGCGTGTAGAGGCCGGTGATCACGTTGAAGAACGTGGTCTTGCCGGCGCCGTTCGGGCCGATCAGCCCGTAGATCTCGCCCTCCCTGATCTGGAGGCCGACGTCGGACAGCGCCTGCAGGCCGCCGAAGCGCTTGTTCACGCCCTGGACGGACAATCGGATTTGCTTGTCGCTCATGTGTGATATCCCCTTGTCCGTTGGTTAAGCGCGCACCGGCTTCTTGCTGTTGCGCTTCGCCAGTTTCGCGATCTTGTCCTCATGCTTCGGCGCCGGCCACAGGCCTTCGGAGCGATACAGCATGATGACGACCATCGCGAGGCCGTACAGCGCCTGACGGATCACTTCGGTGTCGACGATGTCGTGGCCGAACAGCGCGTGCTGCAGCGGGCTCATCGTCGAACGCAGGAATTCCGGGAAGATCGCGAGCAGCACCGCGCCGAGGATCACGCCGGGGATGTGGCCCATGCCGCCGAGCACGACGCATGCGAGCACGACGATCGATTCCCAGAACGTGAACGACTCGGGCGACACGAAGCCCTGGAACGCGCCGAACATCGCGCCCGACAGGCCGCCGAACGATGCGCCCATCGCGAACGCGAGCAGCTTCACGTTACGGGTGTTGATGCCCATCGCCTTCGCCGCGATTTCGTCTTCGCGGATCGCCGCCCATGCACGGCCGATACGCGAGTGCTGCAGACGCGTACAGACCCAGATCACCAGCAGCGAGCACAGCACGAACAGGTAGTAATACATGTAGACCGACGGCAGCTGGAAGCCGAAGAGCGAGTGCGTCTGCGACAGGTTGAAGCCGCCGATGTGCACCGGATCGATACCCGTGATCCCCTTCGGGCCGTTCGTGATGTTCACCGGACGGTCGAGGTTGTTCATGAAGATCCGGACGATTTCACCGAAGCCGAGCGTCACGATGGCCAGGTAGTCGCCGCGCAGGCGCAGCGTCGGCGCACCGAGCAGGATCCCGAAGGTCGCCGCCAGCGCCATCGCGATCGGCACGATGATCAGGAACGGGATGTGCAGCCCGTTCGGCGCGAGCGCCGCGATCCACTCGAACTGCGAGGTCAGGTGCGGCGAGCTCAGCAGCGCGGCCGTGTAGGCGCCCACCGCGTAGAACGCGATGTAGCCCAGGTCGAGCAGGCCGGCGAAGCCGACCACGACGTTCAGGCCCAGCGCGAGCATCACGTACAGCATCGCGAAGTCGAGCACGCGGACCCAGTAGTTGCCGCCTGCCGAGCCGATGATGATCGGCGCGGCAATCACGAAGGCCGCGGTCAGGATGCCGATGAGGACGGTCTTCGTCGTGTTGCGCTCTTCGACGAGCGACGTCGACGATTCGATCGGTTGAATGGATGTCATGTTGTTTGCTCCCCTTCCGTTACGCGCGGTCCGCGACACGTTCGCCCAGCAGGCCCGACGGACGGAACACCAGCACGATGATCAGCACCACGAACGCGAACACGTCCTGGTAGTTACTGCCGAACACGCCGCCCGTGAGGTTGCCGATGTAGCCCGCACCCAGCTGCTCGATCAGACCGAGCACCACGCCGCCGACCATCGCGCCGCCGAGGTTGCCGATCCCGCCGAGCACCGCCGCGGTGAACGCCTTCATGCCGGGGATGAAGCCCATGTAGAAGTGCACGTTGCCGTATTCGGACGCGATCATCACGCCGGCCAGCGCGGCGAGCGCGGAGCCGATCATGAACGTCGCCGAGATCACGAAGTTCGGGTTCACGCCCATCAGGCTCGCGGTGTTGGGGCTTTCGGCGATCGCACGCATCGCGCGGCCGAGCTTGGTCTTGTGCACCAGCAGCAGCAGGCCGGCCATCACGATGAACGCCACCGCGATGATCACGATTTCGGTCACCGAGATCACGGCGCCCGGCGTCGTGTCGGTTGCCTTGATCACGTTGATCGGATCGGTCGGCAGCAATTGCGGGAACGGCAGCGGGTTACGCGACCAGATGATCATCGCGGCCGTCTGCAGCAGGATCGACACGCCGATTGCGGTGATCAGCGGTGCGAGACGCGGCGCGCGGCGCAGCGGCCGGTATGCGACGCGCTCGATCGTGTAGCCCACGCACGCGCAGACGACCGCCGCGATACCCAGGCCGATCGTCAGCGTCGCGACGTTGCCGAGTTGGGGGAAGTGATTCTGCAGCACGGTGATCGCCGACAGGGCGACCATTGCGCCGATCATCAGCACGTCGCCGTGCGCGAAGTTGATGATGCCGAGAATGCCGTACACCATCGTGTAACCCAACGCGATGATGGCGTACACACTGCCGAGCACCAGCCCGTTGAGGATCTGTTGGATGAAAATATCCATTTAAAGCTCCTTGGCCCATGCTGCCGGATGACGTTGCGCCCCGCGGGTAAGCGAGGAATCGCGCCTTCTCGGCGACACTGCGGGTACTAGTCGATACCGGTAAGGGTGGATCGTCCCGGCGCGCACCGCCCGGCCTGTACGGCCGGGCTTGCCGCCGGAGCGGATACAAAAACGGCACCGCACTGTTTCGGTGCCATCATGAGTCCTGTCGCTAAATCGTCACGACGTCGAGGACGGTGTACTTGGCCTCCTTGAAGTCGTAGGGCAGCGTGCCGACACGCCCGGCGTCCGGCTGTCCGGAATCCGTGCCTTTTTCCGTCCGGGCCGCGGCGAACGCCGTGTCCGGGCCGATCAGGTTCCGCGCCGCGTCGCCCGCGGGCTCGACCACCTTGGCGACGCACGCGCCGATGTCGCCAAGGGTTTGTACTCCGATGCCGAACGGCGCCGCCTGCGCTGCAAGCCCGCCGTCCGCTGCCCGCGCGGCGCCGGAACCGGCTGCGCGAAGAACGCGCCCGACTTTCGTCCGGCACGCGTCGGAATTCATGGACCGAAACAGGCCGCCGGCCACGACGCGATGCGTCGTGCCGACACGCTGCCAGGTCGAATCGATATGAAAGGAGAGCGGTGCCATCTGCACGTCGCCTGCGTTGCCGCGGGTCTTGCCGCGAATCTGGCCGCAAAGCGCACGCGCCGGCGGTGTGCCGCGTGCCGCCGTCGTCGCCTCGCGGTTGCCCGCGCGGGCTGCGGCAATCGCCGTGCCCGTTGCGCTGCCGCGCGCGGCGCACCGTGCCGAATGCATGCCGTGCTTCGGGCGCTGCGCGTTGAATGCGTCGCTCGCCAAACCTGCCCCGTTATCCGTATCACTGTCCGATTGCGCGATGCGGCACACGGCCCGCCGCGCATGACCGGTGATGGCAACGCGCACGTCGTTGGCTGCCGGAACCGCATATGCCACTACTGCCCTGCCATCGCTCTTTTTGCTGCCCCGGCCGAGCATTGCAACCGGTGCGGCGACGGACATGGCGTACACCAACTTCACATGCATTGAATAGGTCTCCCGCGCCTTGCCAAAACCCGATTTCAAAGCCATTCCGGCCTGAAAACGGGCGCATTGTAACTCCATTTACAAGACGCCAATAATCCTGATGCGATGGGGTTTTCCTGCATTGCAACCAATTTTGAGAGGGGCTTAATCGCGCGGATAGCAACCCGGTTGCACCAATGGTGTGAATAATGGTTGCGCCTGCATTTTCGCGGTGCAAAAAAAAGCGCGCCGGGAGGCGCGCTTCGGGTATTGCGAAAGCGGAGCGGACAATCAGGCGGCGGGCGGCAGATTCAGCCCGCGCGGCAGCGGAAACGCCACGTTTTCCTCGATGCCTTCGAGTGCGCGGACATTGCGCACGCCGAGTTCGCGCAGCCGGGCGATCACGGCCTGCGCGAGCACTTCCGGCGCCGATGCGCCGGCCGTCACGCCGATGCGGCGCTTGCCGGCGACCCACGCCGGATCGATCTGCTCGGGCGCGTCGACCATGTACGCGGCCACGCCGCGCTTCTCCGCGACTTCGCGCAGGCGGCTGGAATTCGAACTGTTCGGGCTGCCGACCACGATCACGACGTCGCACTGCGGCGCCATGAACTTCACCGCGTCCTGGCGGTTCTGCGTCGCATAGCAGATGTCCTGCTTCTTCGGCTCGCGGATCTTCGGGTACTTCGCCTTCAGCGCGCCGATGATTTCGGCTGCGTCATCAACGGACAGCGTCGTTTGCGTGACGAGCGCGATGCGCTCGGGATCGGCGAGTTCGAGCTTCTGGACGTCCTCGACGCTTTCGACCAGATGCATGCCGCGCTCGACCTGCCCCATCGTGCCTTCGACTTCCGGGTGGCCCTTGTGGCCGATCATCACGATGTCGACGCCGTCCTGGCGCATCTTCGCGACTTCGACGTGCACTTTCGTGACGAGCGGGCAGGTCGCGTCGTAAATGCGCAGGCCGCGCACGTCGGCCTCGTCGCGCACGGCTTTCGACACGCCATGCGCACTGAAGATCACCGTGTTGCCGGCCGGCACTTCCTCGAGCTCTTCGACGAAGATCGCGCCCTTCTTCCTCAGATCCTCGACCACGTACTTGTTGTGGACGATTTCGTGACGCACGTAGATCGGTGCACCGTGCATCGCGATCGCGCGCTCGACGATCTCGATCGCGCGGTCGACACCGGCGCAGAAGCCGCGCGGCTGTGCCAGCAGGATTTCGGCATCGGCTGCGACGGTCTGCCCGGGCAGCGTATCGGTGTTGCTCATGGTTACAGAATTCCGATGATTTTCACTTCGAACGTGAGCGCTTGGCCCGCGAGCGGATGATTGAAATCGAACAGGGCCGAGGTTTCGCTGACTTCCTTCAGCACACCTGCATAGCGGCCGCCGTCCGGCGCGTTGAATTCGATCAGGTCGCCCGGCGTGAAGTCTTCGCCGACCATGCCGTTCTCACGCAGCGTCGACAGCGTCACGCGCTGCAGCATCTCGGGATTGCGGGGACCGAACCCTTGCTCCGGCGTTAGCTGAAAAGTCGAATGGTCGCCGACCCGCAGCCCGAGCAGAATCTGTTCCAGCGACGGCGCCAGTTGTCCAGCGCCGAGCAGCAGCGTGGCTGGCTTGTCGGAAAAGGTGTTGACGATGTCGGCGCCGTCGGCCAGCGCAAGCCGGTAATGCAGCGTGACATGGGAACCGGGCTTCACTTCGGATAGATCGATGAGGCTCATGAATGACTCGTGTTCGTCGGCGCCCGAACGGGCCGCAAGGCCCGGCGCAAAGTCAATATTGTAAGTCACCTTCGCGCGCAAGGCTGAAAGTGCGACGACGTCGCGCCCGCGCCCGCCGCCATTGGAGTTTCGAACATGCCTTCATCCTGCGTCGCCGCCCCGGCGACGGAATGTCGCGACCTCGCGGACCCCGCGCCCGCTCCGGCCCACCGGGTCGCCATCGAGTGGCCGCGCAAGCGGCGCGCGCGGAACTGGAAGCCGCACCTGCCGCGCGAGCGGCTGCTCGAACGCGGGCCGGCGGCGCTGACCGACGCGGAACTGGTCGCGCTGCTGCTCGGCACCGGCGGCGGCGGCCGCGACGTGTTCGACAGCGCGCGCGCCCTGCTCGCCCGGTTCGGCGACTCGCTGCGCGACATGCTCGATGCGCAGCCCGGCGTATTCACCACGCATCCCGGCATCGGCGACGCGCGCGCCGCGGTGCTGATCGCCGTGACCGAGATCACGCGGCGCGCGCTGGTCGAGAAGGCGCGCAGGCGGATGCCGATCGACTCGCCCGGCGCGGTGGAGGACTATCTGCGGCTCAGGATCGGCATGCGCCCGTACGAAGTGTTCGTCACGCTGTATCTGGATGCGCGGCACGGCCTCATCGAGGTCGAGGAAAGCGCGCGCGGCTCGCTCACGCGGATGGCCGTCTATCCGCGCGAAATCGTGCGGCGCGCGCTGATGCTCAATGCCGCGTCGCTGATCATCGCGCACAATCATCCGTCGGGCGCCGTGCAGCCGAGCGCGGAAGACCGTCGGCTCACGCGCGTGCTGCACGAGGCGCTCGCGCTCGTCGACGCGAAGCTGCTCGATCACGTCGTGGTCGGCACGGCCGATACATTTTCCTTCGCACGCGCCGGTTGGCTGTAGACTGTGGCCCGGCGAACCGTTTGCGGGTCGCCGCGACGGCAACGCGAAATTAGGTTTGATTTTTCTGAACTTTTTCTGCTAGAATCGCCGTCTGTCTTTTTTCCAACCAGTTCTAGCCATCGAAGGGCCTTGTCTGTAAGGGCTTCGGCGTTCTGAGTGCAGCCATGGATCACGTGGCGGTGCGATGAGAACCTTCACCGGCGATCGAACCCCGAATTTAGCGTATTAGGAGTGCTCTCATGGCACGCGTATGCCAAGTAACTGGGAAAGCGCCGATGAGCGGCAACAACGTTTCCCACGCCAACAACAAGACGAAGCGCCGCTTCCTGCCGAACCTGCAAAACCGCCGGTTCTGGGTAGAGAGCGAAAACCGCTGGGTGCGCCTGCGCGTTTCGAACGCCGGCCTGCGCCTGATCGACAAGAACGGCATCGATTCCGTGCTCGCTGACCTGCGCGCACGCGGCGAAGCCTAAGCCCAAGGAGCACAATCATGGCAAAAGGCGCACGCGACAAGATCAAGCTCGAGTCGACCGCTGGTACGGGTCATTTCTACACGACCACGAAGAACAAGCGCAACATGCCGGAAAAGATGGCGATCAAGAAGTTCGATCCCGTCGTCCGCAAGCATGTGGAATACAAAGAAACCAAGATCAAGTAATCTCCTGGTTTCTGCAGCCTGACGGCGACCGAAAAGCCCCGCACATGCGGGGCTTTTCGTTTTGCACGCACGTTTCCGCACGCACATGCAAGCCCGACGCGGTATGCTCTCCCCTTTCCGTCGCGACGGCCGACGGAGCGCACGAGACCTGAAGCGTAAAGATGGAGATAGCATGAAATTCGATGTAGCGATCGTCGGCAGCGGCCTGGCAGGGCTGTCGGTCGCGCTGAATCTGGCCAGCACGCGGCGCGTCGCGCTGATCGCGAAACGATCGATGATGGAAGGCGCCAGCGACTACGCACAAGGCGGCATCGCCGCCGTGCTCGACTCGGCGGACAGCATCGAGAATCATGTCGACGACACGCTCGTCGCCGGCGGCGGGCTATGCGACGAAGGCGCGACGCGCTACATCGTCGAGCACGGCCGAGAAGCGATCGAATGGCTGATCTCCCACGGCGTGCCGTTCACGAAGGACGACGCGGCCGAACTTGGCTTCCACCTCACGCGCGAAGGCGGCCATAGCCACCGCCGGATCATCCACGCGGCCGACGCGACCGGCCATGCGGTGCTCGCGACGCTGTCCGAGCGCGCACGCCAGCATCCGAACATCACGTTCTTCGAGAACCACCACGCGATCGACCTGATCACGTCGGACCGGCTCGGCCTGCCCGGCCGGCGCTGTCACGGGTTGTACGCGCTCGACGTCGACAACGACCGCACGATCACCATCGAGGCGCCGCACACGGTGCTCGCCACCGGTGGCGCCGGCAAGGTCTATCTGTACACGACCAATCCCGACACCGCGACCGGCGACGGTATCGCGATGGCGTGGCGCGCAGGCTGCCGCGTGTCGAACATGGAGTTCATCCAGTTCCATCCGACCTGCCTGTTCCATCCGTATGCGAAGTCGTTCCTGATTTCGGAAGCCGTGCGCGGCGAAGGCGGCCTGCTGAAACTGCCCGACGGCACGCGCTTCATGCCCGCGCACGATCCGCGCGCCGAGCTGGCGCCGCGCGACATCGTCGCGCGCGCGATCGACTTCGAAATCAAGAAGCGCGGCATCGACTGCGTGTATCTCGACATCAGCCATCAGCCGGAGGCGTTCCTGCGCGAGCACTTCCCGACGATCTACGCGCGCTGCCTCGAATTCGGCATCGACATCGCGAAGCAGCCGATTCCGGTCGTGCCGGCCGCTCACTACACGTGCGGCGGCGTCGTCACCGACCTCGCCGGACGCACCGACCTCACCGGCCTGTATGCGGTCGGCGAAACGTCGTACACCGGGCTGCACGGCGCCAACCGGCTCGCGAGCAACTCGCTGCTCGAATGTCTCGTGATCGGCCGCGCGGCCGCCGAGGCGATCGAAGCGGCGGGCTTCGACACCCAGACGCCGGCCGAGCTGCCCGCATGGGACGAAAGCCGCGTGTCCGATGCGGACGAGGAAGTCGTCGTCGCGCACAACTGGGACGAACTGCGCCGCCTGATGTGGAATTACGTCGGCATCGTGCGCACCGACAAGCGCCTGGAACGCGCGAAGCACCGGCTGTCGCTGCTGCGCGACGAGATCCAGGAGTATTACGCGAACTTCCGCGTGACGCGCGATCTGCTCGAACTGCGCAATCTCGTCGATGTCGCGACGCTGATCGTGAAGAGCGCGTATTCGCGCCGCGAAAGCCGCGGGCTGCACTTCAGCCGCGACTGGCCGCACACGCTGCCGAAGGCGCTGCCGAGCGTGCTCACGCCGCGCTCGCGCCGCTGAGCGGCTACGCAGGTCGCAAAAAAAAGCCGCCGGCGTGCAAGCGCCGGCGGCCTTTTCATATCGGACGACAGGTCGGGCTCAGTCGACGATGCGCATCGAATAGTCCGTTGCGCGCACGTCCTTCGTCAGCGCGCCGATCGAGATGCGGTCCACGCCCGTCTCCGCGAACGTGCGCACCGTATCGAAATTGACGCCGCCCGACACTTCGAGCACCGCCTTGCCGGCCGCGACGCGCACGGCCTCGCGCATCATGTCGAGCGTGAAGTTGTCGAGCAGCACCGACTGCGCGCCATGGGCGAGCGCCGTGTCGAGCTGCGCGAGCGTCTCGACCTCGATCTGCACCGGCACGCCGGCGTTCAGCGCGAACGCGGCGTCGAGCGCCTCGCCCACTCCGCCGGCCGCCGCGATGTGGTTTTCCTTGATCAGAATCCCGTCGTACAGCGCGAGCCGCTGGTTCTCGCCGCCGCCGACGCGCACCGCGTACTTCTGCGCGAGCCGCAGGCCCGGCAGCGTCTTGCGCGTATCGAGGATCTTCGCGCGCGTGCCTTCGACACGATCGACGTAACGGCGCGTCGCCGTCGCGACGCCCGACAGCAACTGCAGGAAGTTCAAGCCGTTGCGCTCGGCGGTGAGCAGCGCACGCGCCGGCCCGTCGAGCTCGCAGACGGTCGAGTCGGCCATCATCCGGTCGCCTTCGCGATAGCGCCACTGCACGACGATCGACGGATCGATGCGCGCGATCACGGCCTCGAACCACGGCACGCCGCACAGTACCGCTTCCTCGCGGACGATGATGCGCGCACGCCGCCGCTCGTCGGCCGGCACGAGGCGTCCGGTCTGGTCGCCAGCGCCGACGTCTTCGGCAATCGCGTCGGCGACGTTGCGCGCGATCGCTTCGTCGAATGCCGCGCCGTATTGCACACGGACGCTGTCGAACAGCGGGGATACCGCGTCGCTCATGCCGCCCCCACGTTCGCGAACAGTTGCTGATCGCGCTGCAGATCGCCGCTCGCCTGCACGCGCTTCTTGTGGGCCGCTGCGAAATCGAGCATCCGGTCGATCGGCACGCGCGCACGCGCGGCGATCACCGGATCGACGAAGATCTCGTTGTGGCCGCGCTCGAGCACGTCGGCGAGGTTCGCGAGGCCGTTCATGGCCATCCACGGGCAATGCGCGCAGCTCTTGCAGGTTGCGCTGTTGCCTGCCGTCGGCGCGGCGATGAAGGTCTTGCCCGGTGCGGCGAGCTGCATCTTGTGCAGAATGCCGAGATCGGTCGCGACGATGAAGTGCGTCGCGTCGAGCTTCACCGCGGCGTCGATCAACTGCGTCGTCGAACCGACGACGTCCGCCTGCGCGACGACGTTTTCCGGCGACTCGGGGTGCACGAGCACCTTCGCGTCCGAGTATTCGGCGCGCAGCAAGTCGAGCTCGATGCCCTTGAATTCGTCGTGCACGAGGCACGAGCCTTGCCACAGCAGCATGTCCGCGCCGGTCTTCTTCTGGATATAGCTGCCGAGATGGCGATCCGGCGCCCAGATGATCTTTTCGCCGCGTGCGTGCAGGTCGGCGACGATCTCGAGGCCGATCGACGACGTGACCATCCAGTCCGCGCGCGCTTTCACGGCGGCGCTGGTGTTCGCATAGACGACGACGGTGCGATCGGGATGGGCGTCGCAGAACGCCGAGAATTCGTCGGCCGGGCAGCCGAGGTCGAGCGAGCAGGTGGCGTCGAGATCGGGCATCAGCACGCGCTTGCCGGGGCTGAGGATCTTCGCGGTTTCGCCCATGAAGCGCACGCCGGCGACGACGAGCGTTTGTGCGTCGTGGTCGCGGCCGAAGCGGGCCATTTCGAGCGAATCGGCGACGCATCCGCCGGTTTCGTCGGCCAGTTCCTGCAGTTCGGCGTCCACGTAATAGTGGGCGACCAGCACGGCCTTTTCGCGTGCGAGCAGCGTCTTGATGCGTGCCTTGAGAGCGGCGCGCTCTTCGGCGGACGGTGCATCGGGCACTTTGGCCCATGCTTGCCCGACGCTACAGACGGTCCCGGCCGAGACCGGTCGGTCGTACTCGACGGCTTTGATCGTCGATTCCATCTCCATATCTCCTGTCGACCCACGTTAGCGCTTTAGCGCTTACGTGAGTCCCATGCTTCGCGGTCGACCCACGTTGGCGCTTCAGCGCTTGCGTGGGTCCCATGCTTTGCGGTCGGCCCACCTTGGCGCTTCAGCGCCTACGTGAACTCCACACTTCCCGGTCGCCCGAAGTTTCAACCCTATTCCGCCGCCTTCATCCGACCTGGACAGAACGTCGGCCCAAAAGAAAAAACCCCGCCAGCGCGGGGTTTGTGACGTCCTAAGATTCTAATCGATTTCGAATCAGGCGTAGCGACGCAGGCGCGTCGCAAATTCCTGCAGCGACTTGATGCCGCTTTGTTCCGCGCGATGGCACCAATCCTGCAATTGCGCGAGCAGCTGTTCTCGCGATGCGGTAGAGCGATCCCAGATCGCAGCCAGATCCTGGCGCAGCTGGTAGTACGTATGCAACTTCTGGCTGTTCGCGAAAATCTCCGGGAGCAGCTTCTTCTGCGGCTCGTCGAGACCGTCGGCATCCTTGTGGAACCACTTGCGCGCGCCGCGCATCAGCTGGTACTTGTCACGCGAACCGAGCTCCTTCAGATGCGCAAGCTCCTGACGGTACGCACGCTTGACGGCCTTGCCGTAGCGCGCCATCACTTCGTAGCGGTTCGACAGCACGGCCTGCAGCGTTTCCTGGTCGAGCACCGTCTTCGGCTTGTTCAGGCGCGGCGTCGGCGCGATCTTCTTCACCTTCGCGAGGCTGAATGCCGACATGATGCGGATGTACATCCAGCCGATGTCGAACTCGTACCACTTGTTCGACAGCTTCGCCGACGTCGCGAACGTGTGGTGGTTGTTGTGCAGCTCTTCGCCACCGATCACGATGCCCCACGGGAACAGGTTCGTGCTCGCATCGGCCGAGTTGAAGTTGCGGTAGCCCCAGAAGTGGCCGAAACCGTTCACGACACCGGCGGCCCAGAACGGGATCCAGACCATCTGCACGGCCCACACGGTCAGACCGAGCACGCCGAACAGCGCGACGTCGATCACCATCATCAGGCTCACGCCGAGGATCGGATACTTCGAGTACACGTTGCGCTCGATCCAGTCGTTCGGCGTGCCGTGACTGAACTTGCGCATCGTCTCCTCGTTCTTCGCTTCGGCGCGATACAGCTCGGCGCCTTCGAGGAATACCTTCCAGATGCCGCGCGTCTGCGGGCTGTGCGGGTCTTCCTCGGTTTCGCACTTCGCGTGATGCTTGCGGTGGATCGCGGCCCACTGACCCGTCAGCATGCCGGTCGTCATCCACAGCCATACGCGGAAGAAGTGGCTGGCGATCGGATGCAGCTCCAGCGCGCGGTGCGCCTGGCAGCGGTGCAGATACACCGTCACGCCGATGATCGTCACGTGCGTGACGGCCAGCGCGAACAGCGCGACCTGCCACCACGAAAAGCGCAGAAGCCCGTGGGAAAGAAAATCGAGCAGGGAATTCAACAAGGCAGTTACCTGTGGTGAGAGCGATGCCGGCCAAGCCGACGTCAGAAAAATGAAAGCATACCGCGTGTAGACCGGAATTTTACTTCAACCGTTCCAAGTCTTTGTAAAAAATGAATATTTTCTTGTCATGACGCAACGACGATAGTCCACCTCCGGACCGGTGACGGCCAACGATCCGGTTGTGGCCGCCGCTGCGTCAGACTCGCAGCGCCCGCCGCGCTACGCCGCCGACGCATGCCCGGCCGGGGCGCTGGCATCGGCCGAAACCGGCGAGCCTTCCGCCACCACGCCGGTCGCGCCAAAACCAAAACCTTCCGGCAGCCCGACCACGCGCACTTCCCGCTGCGGAAACGGGATCGAGATGCCGTGCTCGGTGAACAGCCGCCAGATGTTGCGATTCACGGCCGAACGCACGCCCGACGTGCCCTTCGCCGAATCCTCGATCCAGAAACCCAGCTCGAGGTCGATCCCGTCCGCCCCGAAGCCGACCAGATACGGCGTCGGCGCCGGTTCGTCGAGCACGCGCGGCACGCCCTGCGCCGCTTCTGCCAGCAAGGCGAGTGCCTGCTCGACGTCGCTCGTGTAGGCGACCTGGACCGCGAGCTTCGCATAGCCGCGCGTCAGGTACGACGACTGGTTCTGCACGACGTCCGTGATCAGTTTTTCGTTCGGAATCAGCGTCTCGTTGCCGTCCAGCCCGCGCACGACCGTATAACGCGTGCGGATCTGCGTGACGACGCCTTGCAGGCCGCCGACGCTGATCGCATCGCCGAGCCGCAGCGAACGATCGAGCAGGATGATGAAGCCCGATACGTAGTTGCTGGCGATCTTCTGCAAGCCGAAGCCGAGGCCGACGCCGAGCGCGCCGCCGAACACGCCGAGCACGGTCACGTCGATGCCGACCAGCGACAGGCCGATCAGGACCGCCGCGAACACCAGCAGCGCGCGGCCGACCCGCGACATCACGACCTTCAGGTTCGCGTCGAGCGTGGTCGCGCGCGCAAGACGCTCCTCCAGCACCGAGCCGAGCCACATCGCGACCATCAGCGTCACGCAGACCCACAGCGCGCCGGAGATCACCGACAGCAGCGTCAGATGCGCGTTCGCGACGCGAAACTGCACGCTGTCGAGCCAGCCGAGCACGTCGCGCTGGATGCCGAGCACGGTCAGCACCATCGCGACCCAAACGACGCTCGACACGATCTTCTCGACGATCGACAGCCACGCATGCGTGTGTCCGTCGCGCGCGAACACGCGCCGCGCGAAGAAGAACAGCACGTAGATCAAGCCGATGCCGAACAGCGGCACCAGCGCGAGCGACAGCAGCGACGTCGACATGAACGGCTCGAAACCGAGCTCCGCAATGCCGACGAACACCCCGCCGAACAGCGGAAACAGCGCACGCTGCAGGCTCTGCGCGCCCGCGCCGGGTGCGCGGCCGGCCGCCCGGCGGCGCGCGTCGATGCGCGCATGCGCGAAGCGCGCGGCGAGCCACGCGAAGCACAGCGCGCCGACGAGGATCGCCGCCTGCCAGATCATCACCGGCTGGTGGAAATCGCGAATCACCGACGCCAGCCGGTGCGACAGCAGACGGCTCTGCAGACTCTCCATCATGCCGGCCCGCCGTCGTTACTGCGCACGCCGCTCGAGCACCGCGGCGAAGAAGCCGTCGGTCGCGTGGCGATGCGGCCACAGCGACAGGTAGTCGCCGGTATCGAGCTCGATGCGCTGGTCGGCCAGCACCTTCTGCGCGGGCACGAGCACGAAGTCGGGGTGATCGGCCAGGAACTGCTCGACGATCGCCTCGTTCTCGGCGTCCAGCACGCTGCAGGTCGCGTACACGAGCCGGCCGCCCTTCTTCACGAGCCGCGCGGCGCTCGCGAGGATCGACGCCTGCTTCGGCGCGAGCTCGTCGATCGACGTGCGCGTCTGGCGCCACTTCAGGTCGGGATTGCGGCGCAGCGTGCCGAGCCCGCTGCACGGCGCGTCGACCAGCACGCGGTCGATCTTGCCGGCGAGCCGCTTGATCTTCGCATCGTGCTCGCTGTCGATCAACACCGGGTTCACGTTCGACAGCCCGCTGCGCGCGAGGCGCGGCTTGAGCTTCGCGAGACGCTTTTCCGACACGTCGAACGCGTACAGGCGCCCGGTCGAACGCATCATCGCGCCGAGCGCGAGCGTCTTGCCGCCGGCGCCCGCGCAGAAATCGACGACCATCTCGCCGCGACGCGGCGCGACCAGCGAGCACAGCAGCTGGCTGCCCTCGTCCTGCACTTCGATCTGGCCTTCCTCGAACAGCTTCAGGCGCGTGAGCGCCGGCTTGCCGACCACGCGCACGCCGTTCGGCGCGAACGGCGTCGCGCCCGCCTCGATACCGTTCGCGCGCAGCGCGTCGATCACCTGGTCGCGCGTCGCCTTCTGCACGTTGGCGCGCAGGTCGAGCGGCGCCGGGTAGTTCAGCGCGGCGGCGAGCTGCGCGAGCTCGTCGGCATCGAAACGCGCCGACAGCGCCTGGTAGATCCAGTCCGGCAGGTTCGTGCGCACGCGCACCGGCAGGCTCGCCGGGTCGATCTTCGACACGTGCTCGAGCCACGCGGCCTCGTTGTCCGACACGAACGGCTTCAGCGCGTTGCGGCCGAGCGTCTGCATCAGGCCCAGCAGCGTCAGGCGCCGCGCGGGGCTGCCCGTGCCGCTTTCGGCGAGGTGCGAAAACTCCATCTTGCGGCGCAGCACCGCGAACACCGCCTCGGCGATCACGCCGCGCTCGGCATGGCCGAGCTTCGGGTGCGCGCGGAAGAACCGGCTCGTGGTCGCGTCGGCCGGGCCGGCGAACTTGAGCACCTCCGCCAGCAAGGTCTCGGTCTGGCCAATCAGAAATCCGTGCAGCTTCATACGCCCTCGCTCGTTTCGGTATGCGGTTGATCCGCGAAAATCCAGCGCGCCTCTTGCGGCGCCACCACTGCCCGGCCGTTCTCGAGGCGCAGGCTGCCTTCGACGAACCAGCGCACCGCACGCGGATACAGCACGTGCTCGACCGCCAGCACGCGCTGCGCGAGCGCCGCGGCGTCGTCGCCGGCCAGCACGGGCACCGCGCCCTGCGCGACGATCGCGCCGCTGTCGAGTTCGGGGCTGACGAAATGCACGGTCACGCCGTGCAGCGCGACGCCGGCGTCCAGCGCCTGCTGATGCGTGTGCACGCCCTTGAAGCTCGGCAGGAGCGACGGATGGATGTTCAGCAGCCGGCCCTCATATCGTCTGACGAAATCGGGGGTGAGAATGCGCATGAAGCCGGCCAGCACGACGAGATCGGGCGCGAAGCGGTCGATTTCGGCGGCCAGCGCCGCGTCGAAGCTGTCGCGGCCGTCGAAGGCGCGATGGTCGACCACCGCGGTCGCCACGCCGTGCGACGCGGCAAAAGCCAGGCCGGCCGCGTCGGGCCGGTTGGCGATCACGGCGGCGACCTGGGCCGGCCAGCGTTCCTGCGCGCACGCGCGGACGATGGCCTCCATGTTGCTGCCGCGACCGGAAATCAGGATCACGAGTTTTTTCATCCGCGAATTTTACCATTCGCCCCCGCGTTTCCTGCCTTCTCGGCCGCCAGGCCGCCCGAACGTTTATAATCTTCTGCTTTGCGGCATTCCACCGCTCATTCCCCGACGCTGCATCCGCTATCGTGAAAGTCTTCCGCGGCCTGCCCAACGCCGAGAGCCGCGCGCCCTGCGCGCTGACGATCGGCAACTTCGACGGTGTCCATCGCGGCCACCAGGCCTTGCTCGCGCGCGTGCGCGCGGCAGCGGACGCGCGTGGGCTGCCCGTGTGCGTGATGACCTTCGAGCCGCATCCGCGCGAGTTCTTCAACCCGGCCGGCGCGCCGCCGCGCATCGCGATGCTGCGCGACAAGCTCGAGGCGCTGCGCGAGCACGGCGTCGATCGCGTCGTCGTCGAGCACTTCAACCACACGTTCGCGAGCCAGTCGCCGCAGGCGTTCGTCGAACGCACGCTGGTCGGCGGCCTGCACACGCGCTGGATGATGGTCGGCGACGATTTCTGCTACGGCGCGAAGCGCGCGGGCACCTTCGACACGCTGAAGGCCGCCGGCGAGCTGCACGGCTTCGAGGTCGAGCAGATGGACACGGTGGCCGGCAGCGACGGCACGCGCATTTCGAGCTCCGGCGTGCGCGCGGCGCTCGCCGCCGGCGATCTCGACGCGGCCGCGCAGGCGCTCGGCCACGGCTACGCGATCAGCGGCCACGTCGCGCACGGGCTGAAGCTCGGCCGCGACCTCGGCTTCCCGACGCTGAACCTGCCGATCGCGCACAAGCGGCCGGCGCTCGCCGGCATCTTCGTCGTGCAGGTGCACGGCCTCGAGCCGGCGCCGCTGCCGGGCGTCGCGAGCCTCGGCGTGCGCCCGACCGTCGACGATTCCGGCCGCGTGCTGCTCGAAGTCCACCTGCTCGACTGGCATGGGGACGCGTACGGCAAGCTGATCCGCGTCGAATTCCTGAAGAAGCTGCGCGACGAGGCCAAATACGACGATCTCGAGGCGCTGTCGCGCGCGATCGCGCTCGACGTCGCGAACGCGCGCGCGTATTTCGTGGAGCGCGCACGCGCACCGGGCAGCCGCGCGACCGGCTTCTCGACGTCGGCGACCGACCGAATTAGCTGATCCGGACGGCGGCGCCGCGCGCCGCACCCTCGCGCCGCCGAACCGCGCGCATCTCCGATTCACGACGCTCGAGCGTCCCCCGATTTAGATAGCGATCCCACCATGAGCAACAAGAAAGCCGATTCGAAACCGCAGGCCAAGTATCCGGTCAACCTGCTCGACACGCCGTTCCCGATGCGCGGCGATCTGCCCAAGCGCGAGCCGCAGTGGGTGAAGGAGTGGGAAGAGCGCGGCATCTACGAGAAAATCCGCGCGGCCAGCAAGGGCCGGCCGAAGTTCATCCTGCACGACGGCCCGCCGTATGCGAACGGCGACATCCACCTCGGTCACGCGGTCAACAAGATCCTGAAGGACATCGTCGTGAAGTCGCGCAACATGGCCGGCTTCGACGCGCCGTACGTGCCCGGCTGGGATTGCCACGGGATGCCGATCGAGATCCAGATCGAAAAGCAGTTCGGCAAGTCGCTGCCGGCCGCCGAAGTGATGAGCAAGGCGCGCGCGTACGCGACCGAGCAGATCGAGAAGCAGAAGGTCGGCTTCAAGCGCCTCGGCGTGCTCGGCGACTGGGCCAATCCGTATAAGACGATGAACTTCGTGAACGAGGCGGAAGAGATCCGCGCGCTCGGCAAGATCATCGAGAAGGGCTACGTGTACCGCGGGCTCAAGCCGGTGAACTGGTGCTTCGACTGCGGCTCGGCGCTCGCCGAGGCGGAAGTCGAGTACAAGGACCGCACCGACCCGACGATCGACGTGATGTTCGCGTTCGCGGAGCCGGAAAAGACCGCACAGGCGTTCGGCCTGCCGGCGCTGCCGCGCGCCGACGGCGGCATCGTGATCTGGACCACCACGCCGTGGACGATCCCGGCGAACCAGGCGCTGAACCTCCATCCCGAGATCGTCTATGCGCTGGTCGACACCGAGCGCGGGCTGCTGATCATCGCCGAGGAGCGCGTCGAAGCCTGCATGGCCGACTTCAAGCTGACCGGCCGCATCGTCGCGACCGCGCCGGGCGTGAAGCTCGCGAACCTGCGCTTCCACCATCCGCTCGCCTCGGCCCACCCCGGCTACAAGCGCACCGCGCCCGTCTACCTCGGCGACTACGTGACGACCGACACCGGTACCGGCGTGGTCCATTCGTCGCCCGCGTACGGCATCGAAGACTTCGTCTCGTGCAAGTCGCACGGGATGACCGACTCCGACATCATCAACCCGGTGATGGGCGACGGCCGCTACATCGAATCGCTGCCGCTGTTCGGCGGCCTGTCGATCTGGGATGCAAACCCGAAGGTCGTCGAGGCGCTGCGCGCGGCCGGCTCGCTGCTGCGCAGCGAGAAGTACACGCACAGCTACATGCACTGCTGGCGCCACAAGACGCCGATCATCTACCGCGCGACGTCGCAGTGGTTCGCCGGCATGGACGTGACGCCGCACGCCGGCGGCAAGACGCTGCGCGAAACGGCGCTCGAAGGCATCGACGCGACCGCGTTCTACCCGTCGTGGGGCAAGCAGCGGCTGTTCAGCATGATCGCGAACCGTCCCGACTGGACGCTGTCGCGCCAGCGCCAATGGGGCGTGCCGATGGCGTTCTTCGTGCACAAGGAAACCGGCGAGCTGCATCCGCGCACGCTCGAGCTGCTCGAGGAAGTCGCGAAGCGCGTCGAGCAGTCGGGCATCGAGGCGTGGCAGTCGCTCGACCCGCGCGAGCTGATCGGCGACGACGCGAACCTCTACGAGAAGAACCGCGACACGCTCGACGTGTGGTTCGACTCGGGCACGACGCACTGGCACGTGCTGCGCGGCTCGCACAAGGATCAGCTGCAGTTCCCGGCCGACCTCTACCTCGAAGGCTCGGACCAGCATCGCGGCTGGTTCCACTCGTCGCTGCTGACCGCGTCGATGATCGACGGCCGCGCGCCGTACAAGGGGCTGCTCACGCACGGCTTCACGGTCGACGGCGAAGGCCGCAAGATGAGCAAGTCGCTCGGCAACGGCATCGATCCGCATGAAGTCGCGAACCGCCTCGGCGCGGAAATCATCCGGCTGTGGATCGCGTCGACCGACTATTCGGGCGAACTGGCGATCTCCGAAGAGATCCTCAAGCGCGTGACGGAAGGCTACCGCCGCATCCGCAACACGCTGCGCTTCCTGCTCGCGAACCTGTCGGACTTCGACTTCGCGCAGCACGCGGTACCGGTCGACGAATGGCTCGAGATCGACCGTTATGCGGTCGCGTTCTCCGCGCAACTGCAGACGGAGCTGCTCGGCCACTACGAGAAATACGAGTTCCATCCGGTCGTCGCGAAGCTGCAGACGTACTGCTCCGAAGATCTCGGCGGCTTCTACCTCGACGTGCTGAAGGACCGGCTGTACACAAGCGCGGCCGATTCGCGCGCGCGCCGCTCCGCGCAGACGGCGCTCTACCATCTGACGCAGGGGCTGCTGCGCGTGCTCGCGCCGTTCCTGTCGTTCACCGCGGAAGAGGCATGGAAGGTGTTCCAGCCGGCGAGCGACACCGTGTTCACGGAGACGTACTACGCGTATCCGGAAGTCGCCGGCGCGGCCGCGCTGATCGAGAAGTGGGCGCTGCTGCGCGACGTGCGCGGCAACGTGACGAAGGCGCTCGAGGAAGCCCGCACCGCCAACCGCATCGGCTCGTCGCTGCAGGCCGAAGTGGCCGTGCACGCGAGCGGCGCGCGCTACGACGCGCTCACGAGCCTCGGCGACGATCTGAAGTTCGTGCTGATCACGTCGGCGGCAAGCGTCGTGAAGGTCGACGACGAAGCGCACGAAAGCGTCGACGTCGCGGCGTCGAAGTACCAGAAGTGCGAACGCTGCTGGCACTACCGTGAAGACGTGGGCGCGCACGCCGAGCATCCGACGCTGTGCGGCCGCTGCTTCTCGAACCTGTTTGAAAACGGCGAAATCCGGAGCGCTGCGTAACCATGGCGAAAACCCTGTCGAAACCGGCCAGCGGCGCGCTCGCGCCCTGGCTCGGCATTTCGCTGATCGTGATCCTGTTCGACCAGCTGTCGAAGATCGCGATCCTGAAAACGTTCGCGTACGGCGCGCAGCATGCGCTGACGTCGTTCTTCAATCTCGTGCTGGTGTACAACCGCGGCGCCGCGTTCGGCTTCCTGTCGACCGCGAGCGGCTGGCAGCGCTGGGCGTTCACCGCGCTCGGCATCGGCGCGACGCTGGTGATCTGCTACCTGTTGCGCCGGCACGGCCAGCAGCGGCTGTTCAGCCTGTCGCTCGCGCTGATCCTCGGCGGCGCGCTCGGCAACGTGATCGACCGGCTGCTGTACGGCCACGTGATCGACTTTCTCGATTTCCATCTCGGCGGCTGGCATTTCCCGGCGTTCAACCTCGCCGATTCCGCGATCACGGTCGGCGCGGTGCTGCTGATCTACGACGAACTGCGTCGCGTGCGCGGCACGCGCTGAGCGCGCATACTCCGTGTCGACGGCCGGCTTCACGCCGGCCGTTCCGTTTGATCCTTGGAGACCCGAGTTGGCACACGCAGAACTCGCAGGAAAACACCTCGTCCTCGGCCTCACGGGCGGCATCGCCTGCTACAAGATCGCCGAGCTCACACGGCTGCTGACGAAGGCCGGCGCGACCGTCCAGGTCGTGATGACCGAAGCCGCCGCGCAGTTCATCACGCCCGTCACGATGCAGGCGCTGTCCGGCCGGCCCGTCTACACGAGCCAGTGGGACGCCCGCGTCGACAACAACATGGCGCACATCGACCTGTCGCGCGAAGCCGATGCGATCGTGATCGCGCCGGCCTCCACCGACTTCCTCGCGAAGCTCGCGCACGGGTTCGCCGACGACCTGCTGTCGACGCTGTGCGTCGCGCGCGACTGCCCGCTGCTCGTCGTGCCGGCGATGAACCGGCAGATGTGGCAGAACCCGGCCACCCAGCGCAATGCGGCGCAGCTGCGGGCCGACGGCGTGTCGGTGCTCGGCCCCGATTCGGGCGCGCAGGCGTGCGGCGAGGTCGGCGACGGCCGCATGCTCGAGCCCGAGGCGATCTACGAAGCGATCGTCGCGCACTTTGCGCCGAAGCTGCTCGCGCACCGCCGCGTGCTGATCACGGCCGGCCCGACGTTCGAGCCGCTCGATCCGGTGCGCGGCCTCACGAACCGCTCGAGCGGCAAGATGGGCTTCGCGCTCGCGCGCGCCGCGCAGCAGGCCGGCGCGGACGTGCATCTGGTGGCCGGGCCGGTCGCGCTCGACACGCCGTGGGGCGTGTACCGGCAGGACGTGCAGACCGCGCAGCAGATGTACGACGCGGTCATGCATGCGGTATCGGACGCGGACATCTTCATCGCGGTGGCCGCGGTCGCCGACTGGCGCGTCGAGCAGCCGGCCGAGCACAAGATGAAGAAGACCGCCGATCGCAAGATGCCGGCGCTCACGTTCGTCGAGAACCCCGACATCCTCGCGTCGGTCGCCGCGCTGCCCGATCCGCCGTACTGCGTCGGCTTCGCGGCCGAAAGCGGCGACCTCGACGTGCACGGCGACGAAAAGCGCAAGCGCAAGAACGTGCCGCTGCTGATCGGCAACCTCGGCCCGCTGACGTTCGGCCGCGACGACAACGAAGTGGTGCTGTTCGAGGCGGCCGGCCTCACGCCGCTGCCGCGCGCGCCGAAGGACGAACTCGCCCACGTGCTCGTCGCCGAAATCGCGCGGCGCCTGCCCGACAACCGACTGATCTGATCTCCCGCGCGGCGGCTCGCGCCGCCGCGCCCTACCCGAACGACTCGACCACCGCATGAAACTCGATCTGAAGATTCTCGACGCGCGCATGCGCGACTACCTGCCCGCCTATGCGACTACCGGCAGCGCAGGCCTCGACCTGCGCGCGTGCCTCGACGCGCCCGTCACGCTGCAACCGGGCGAAACCACGCTGGTGCCGACCGGCCTCGCGATCCATCTGGCGGACCCCGGCTATGCGGCGCTGATCCTGCCGCGCTCGGGCCTCGGTCACAAGCACGGGATCGTGCTCGGCAACCTCGTCGGCCTGATCGATTCCGACTACCAGGGCCAGCTGATGGTGTCGACGTGGAACCGCGGCCAGAGCGAGTTCGTGCTGAACCCGTTCGAACGGCTCGCGCAACTGGTGATCGTGCCGGTCGTGCAGGCGCAGTTCAACATCGTCGACGACTTCGCGCAAAGCGAGCGCGGCGAAGGCGGCTTCGGCAGCACCGGCCGGCACTGAGCCGCGCCGCATCGAAAAGGGGCCGCGCGGCCCCTTTTGCTTTTCCGGGTGCCGCTCAGCGGCCGGCCGTTTGCGCGATGCGCACGGGTGTCCGCTCGCGGCGCCGCGCCTGCGCGATGCTCGCGTAGATCACCATCGCGACCAGCACGCCGAGCAATACGGCAGACGAGCCGACCGTGCCGAGTGCCAGGCCGCCCTTGGCGGCCGGTTTCGTGAGCCAGTCCCCGAGCGTCGCGCCGAACGGACGCGTGAGCACGAACGCCGCCCAGAACAACAGCACGCCGGAGACGCGGGTGAGATAGCGCGCGAGCACGATCGCCGCGAGCAGGCTGCCGATCAGCAATGCGCCGCCGCCGAAACCGAGGCCCGAACTGTCCGCGAGAAAGTCGCCGAGCGCGGTGCCGAGCGTGTTCGAGAACAGGATCGCCACCCAGTACAGCAGCTCGACGCGACGCGTGCGGATCAGGTCCACCGAAAGCGATTCGCCGCTGAGCCGCCACACCGCGAAAGTCGCCAGCAGGATCGCGACGAGAATCGACGAGCCGGCTGCGTAGCCGAGGCCGAGCGTGCGGTCCATGAAGTCGGACATCGTCGTGCCAGCCGTGCTGGTCGCGACGATCACGGCCCAGTAGAGCGCCGGGCGATAGTGCGTGGCCCGCAGCTGCGCGCCGAGCGTGACGAGAAAGAAACCGAGCAGCAGCAGCGAGCTTGCCGCGTAGCCGACGTCGAGGGTCATCGACAGCAGGTCGCCGCCCGTTTCGCCGAGCGTCGTCGCGCAGATCTTCATGATCCAGAACGCGAGCGTGATTTCAGGAAGCTTCTTCATCCGAACCCCTTTGCGAATGGCGATGGGCCGCCAGGCGGCCCTGAATCGCGAACGGGTTCGACTGTACGCGCCGCCGGCTTAACGCAAGCTTAGCGGCTCGCCAGCACGCCCGGCCGCGTGCCGCCATGCATCACCGCGCGTGCTGGTGCCGGTAATGCAGCGCGTACGCGAGCGTCAGCAGCACGACGAACACGACGCCGACCACCATCGTCATCCGGAATTCGTGCGTGAACGCGGTCGTGAGCAGGATCGCGCCGACGAGCGCCGCACCGAGCAGGCTGCCGAACGGATGCGCCCACATGCGGAACGCGAGCGCCGGGCCGCTGTAACGCGCACGAAAGCGCAGGTGCGTGACGAAGATCATCAGCCACGTGAACAGCGCGCCGAACATCGCGATCGCCATCATCACGGTGAACGCGGTGCCGGGCGACAGCGCGACCAGCACGGCCGCGACCGCGACGCCGCTGGTCGAGATCCACAGCGCCGCACGCGGCACGCCGTTGTCGCCCACCCGCCCGAACACCGCCGGCGCGAGCCGCGCGCGCGACAGGCTGAACATCATCCGCGTCGTCACGTAGAGCTGGCTGTTCATCGCCGACAGCGCCGCGATCAACAGCACGAAGTTGATCACGCCGGCCGCGTACGGCACGTGCGTCGCGGCCATCACCTTCACGAACGGGCTTTCGTCGGTGCCGGCCTGCGTCCACGGCACGATCGCGAGCATCAGCGCCAGCGTCAGCAGATAGAACAGCACGAGCCGGAATACCGTCGAGCGGAACGCGCGCGTGACCGCATGCTGCGGATCGCGCGCCTCGCCGGCCGCGATCGCGACCGCCTCGATGCTCATGTAGCTGAAGATCGCGACGATCACCGCGACCCAGGTGCCCCACGGCCCTTTCGGCATAAAGCCGCCGTGGCCGGTGTAGTTCGCGAAGCCGATGCCGGACGCCGGCGGCGCCGACCACACCAGATAGGCGCCGAGCACGATGAACACGATGATCGCCGCGATCTTCAGCAGCGAGAACGCGTATTCGACCGACCCGTACAACGTGACGCTCGCGAGGTTCACGGCGATCAGCAGCGCGGAGAAGCCGATCACCCAGTACCAGCCGGGCACGGCGGGAAACCAGTACTTCATGAACACGGCGATCGCGCTGATCTCGGTGCCGATCGCGAACACCACGGCGAACCAGTACGCGTAGCGCACCAGAAAGCCCGCGAGCGGGCCGACGTAGTGCTCCGCATAGGCGCCGAACGAGCCGGCCGTCGGATGCGCGACCGTCATTTCGGCGAGCGCGCCCATCAGCAGCAGCGCGATCAGCGCGCCGATCGCATACGAAACCAGCACGCTCGGGCCTGCGAGCCCGATCGCGAATCCGCTGCCGAGGAACAGCCCCGTGCCGATCGCGCCGCCGATCGCGATCATCGCCATCTGCCCCGATGTGAGCGCGTGGCGCAACCCTTGTTCGCGCGCGACGATGTTGTCGAACGATCGTTGTTGTTGTGTCACTGCGTTACCACTCCCCTGCACCGCCGTGGCGCCGCTGGCGCCGGATAAAACGAAACGGCGCGGAGAACTTCCCGCGCCGTTCGCATGAACCGCCAATTATCGCTTACTCGACTTCGACCGTCTCTTCGTTCGGCTTGTGCGGCGGATTCGCCAGCTTGTCGAACGACAACTGCACCTTGTCGTTCTCGTCGACGTCGACCGTCACGTGGCCGCCCGCGACCAGCTTGCCGAACAGCAGCTCGTCCGCCAGCGCACGACGGATCGTGTCCTGGATCAGCCGCTGCATCGGCCGCGCGCCCATCAGCGGGTCGAACCCGTGCTTGGCCAGATGCTTGCGCAGCGCGTCGGTGAACAGCGCATCGACCTTCTTCTCGTGCAGCTGCTCCTCGAGCTGGATCAGGAACTTGTCGACCACGCGCATGATGATTTCCTCATCGAGCGAGCGGAAGCTGATGATCGCGTCCAGACGGTTGCGGAACTCCGGCGTGAACAGGCGCTTGATGTCGTTCATCTCGTCGCCCGTCTCGCGCCGCGTCGTGAAGCCGATGGTCGCCTTCTGCATCGACTCGGCGCCCGCGTTCGTCGTCATGATGATGATGACGTTGCGGAAATCCGCCTTGCGGCCGTTGTTGTCCGTCAGCGTGCCGTGGTCCATCACCTGCAGCAGCACGTTGAAGATGTCCGGATGCGCCTTCTCGATTTCGTCGAGCAGCAGCACGCAATGCGGTTTCTTCGTGACGGCTTCGGTCAGCAGCCCGCCCTGGTCGAACCCGACGTAGCCGGGCGGCGCGCCGATCAGACGGCTCACCGCATGACGCTCCATGTATTCCGACATGTCGAAGCGGATCAGCTCGATGCCGAGCGTGAACGCGAGCTGGCGCGCCACTTCGGTCTTGCCGACGCCGGTCGGGCCGGAGAACAGGAATGCGCCGATCGGCTTGTCCATCTTGCCGAGGCCCGCGCGCGCCATCTTGATCGACGCCGCGAGCGCGTCGATCGCCGGATCCTGGCCGAACACGACGCTCTTCAGGTCGCGATCGAGCGTCTGCAGCTTGCTGCGGTCGTCCTGCGACACGCTCTGGGCCGGCACGCGCGCGATCTTCGAGATGATTTCCTCGATCTCGCTCTTGCCGATCGTCTTCTTCTGCTTCGACTTCGGCAGGATGCGTTGCGCGGCGCCCGCTTCGTCGATCACGTCGATCGCCTTGTCGGGCAGATGGCGGTCGGTGATGAAGCGCGCCGACAGTTCGGCCGCGGCCGACAGCGCGCCCGACGAATACTTGACGCCGTGATGCTCCTCGAAGCGCGACTTCAGCCCGCGCAGGATCGCGACCGTCTGCTCGACGGTCGGCTCCGACACGTCGACCTTCTGGAAGCGCCGCGACAGCGCCGCATCCTTCTCGAAGATGCCGCGATATTCGGTGAAGGTGGTCGCGCCGATGCACTTGAGCGTGCCCGACGACAGCGCGGGCTTCAGCAGGTTCGATGCGTCGAGCGTGCCGCCCGACGCGGCGCCCGCGCCGATCAGCGTGTGGATCTCGTCGATGAACAGGATCGCGTGCGGACGCTCCTTGAGCTCCTTGAGCACCGTCTTCAGACGCTGCTCGAAGTCGCCGCGATACTTGGTGCCCGCGAGCAGCGCGCCCATGTCGAGCGAATACACCTGCGCGTTCGCGAGAATGTCCGGCACCTCGCCGCGCGTAATGCGATAGGCGAGCCCTTCGGCGATCGCCGTCTTGCCGACGCCGGCTTCGCCGACGAGCAGCGGATTGTTCTTGCGCCGACGGCACAGCACCTGCACCACACGCTCGACCTCCGGCTCGCGGCCGATCAGCGGATCGATGCGGCCGTCCTTCGCCATCTGGTTCAGGTTCTGCGTGAACTGGGCGAGCGGGGTTTCCTTCTGCGCGTTCGCGTCTTCGCTTTCCGCATTGCCGTCGGTCGACTTCGCGGCTTCGCCGCCGTTCGTCTTCGCGATGCCGTGCGAAATGAAGTTCACCACGTCGAGACGCGTCACGCCCTGCTGCTGCAGGTAATAGACGGCATGCGAATCCTTCTCGCCGAAGATCGCGACCAGCACGTTCGCGCCGGTGACCTCCTTCTTGCCGTTCGACGTCGACTGGACGTGCATGATCGCGCGCTGGATCACGCGCTGGAAACCGAGCGTCGGCTGGGTATCGACATCGTCGGTGCCCGGCACGGTCGGCGTGTTGTCGTGGATGAAATTGCGCAGGTTCTGACGCAAGTCCTCGATATTGGCCGCACACGCGCGCAACACCTCGGCTGCCGTCGGATTATCCAGCAGGGCCAGCAACAGGTGCTCTACCGTAATGAATTCATGGCGCGCCTGACGTGCTTCCATGAACGCCATGTGCAGGCTGACTTCCAATTCCTGGGCAATCATGCTTCCTCCATCACGCACTGCAGCGGATGCCCGGCCTGCCGCGCATGGGTAACGACTTGCTCAACCTTGGTCGACGCGATGTCCCGCGTATAGACCCCACATACCCCTCGCCCTTCGCGATGGACCTTCAGCATGATCTGCGTGGCCGTCTCGCGATCCTTCTTGAAATACTCCTGGACGACCATGACGACGAACTCCATTGGCGTGAAGTCGTCGTTGAGCAGCACCACCTTGTACATCGAAGGCGGCTTGAGCTTCTGCTGCTTGCGTTCCAGGACGGTGCTGTCCTGCTTGTCCGGGATAATCGCCATACACCCATTCTAAACAACTCGGACAGGCCCGCAATCCTGCCATTACCCGACCGACAGGCCGGCGCCCTTCGTGGTTCCCGACGACGCGCGATCGTCTTCGTGCCATGCGAAAGCCGGCTGCGGTGCCGGCTTTCACGCGTGGCGCGGAACACGAACCGTCAGGAGGAAACCGCACCGGACCGTCGCATCCGCATCCAGTATCCCACAAGCCGGGACGACTCGATCGCGTGTCACTCGAGCCTGGTATATGGACCGATTATGCGACTTTTCAAGTGCGCGCGCTCGGCGGCATGCTGCGAAGCAAAGCCGGAAAAACCCTGAAAATGGGTTCTTTACAACGTCCCTCCAAACGTCTAAAAATTCCGCTTGACACTCAAATAAAGAGCGCCAACAATCAAGCTGGCACCTTTTTTCATTCGCCGGCTGGCGAAATGAAAAGGGCCGAAGGTGAGCTTGTGAGGGGGGAACGGCTGTATTTACGGTCGTTTAGCTTTTCGAGCGTGCTCGTGGTAAGTAGCAGCGACTGTGTGACAGGGGAAGTAGGAAATGGCAACTGGTATCGTTAAGTGGTTCAACGACGCGAAGGGCTTCGGTTTCATCACTCCCGACGAGGGCGGTGAAGATCTGTTTGCGCACTTCTCGGCCATCAACATGCAGGGCTTCAAGACCCTGAAGGAAGGCCAGAAGGTAAGCTTCGAGGTCGTTCAAGGGCCGAAGGGCAAGCAAGCGTCGAACATCCAGGCCGCGTAAGGGCACCGGATATCGGACGAAGAAACCCGGCATTGCGCCGGGTTTCTTTTTTTCAGGCCGGCCAATCGTTAATTCGATTGGCCGGCCTTTTCGTTCAATCCCAATAATTGAACGCGCATTGTCCACGCGTACACGCAAATCGAATGCGTTCATACGCGTGAAACAAAATGATTCGCCGTTACACGACTTTCAGCGTGCCCATCATGCCCAGGTCCTCGTGCTCCAGAATATGGCAGTGAAACATGCGCTCGCCGGGCATGTCCTGCTTCACCAGTAGCGTGACGGTTTCGCCGCTGCGCACGTTCACCGTATCGCGCCAGGCACGGAACGGCTCGGCCGTGCGCGTGCCGCCGGATGCACGTTCGGTCACCTGAAACTGCGTGCCGTGCAAGTGGAACGGATGATCCATGTCGGTGGTGTTGCGGATCGTCCAGCGCTCGAGTTCGCCGCGCCGGCTCGTCAGCGTCGCCCGGTGCGGCGCGTAGGTCGCGCCGTTGATCATGAAGCGCATCCCGGCCGGCCGGCCGTGCGCCGGGCCGCTCATCATCGCGTTCATGTCCATCGCCTCGCCGAGCGCGACGTCCTTGTCCGCCACCGGCTCGCCCGGCGCGGGCACGGCGCGCAACGTGGCCGGCAGCGCCCGCGCGGCGGCCGGCACGAACGTGACGTCGGCCAGCGGCAGCGCCGGATCGGGCGGCAGGCTGCCGCGGCCGCCGTCGTGCGACATCGCCATCTTGCGGCGATCGTATTCGGCCGCCTGCAGCACGGCGCGTGACGCGCGATCGCCGGCCCGCACCAGCAGTTCCGCGCGCTCGCCCGGAGCCAGCAGCAGCGACGTCACGCGACGCGGCGTTTCGAACAGCCCGCCGTCGGTGCCGACATGCTCGAATGCGCGTCCGTCGTCGAACGCGACGCACACGTAGCGCGCGCTGCATGCGTTCCAGACGCGCCAGCGCTCGTCGCCCGCGACGTCGATGCGCGGCCGGCGCGCGCCGTTGACCAGCGCGAACTGGCCTTCGCGGCCGTTCATCCAGTCCATCATGTCGTTCGGCGGAATCGAGCCGTCGCTCGCGAGCTTCAGATCCGACACGAACAGGTGGCGCTCGGGCCAGCCGGCGAGCGGATCGTCGGCCGCACGCACGATGAACGGACCGGCCAGCCCGCGAAACGCCTGCTCGGCCGTCATCATGTGCGGATGCGGGTGATACCAGTACGTGCCCGCACTGCCCTTCGGCAGCGTGAAGCGATAGACCCGCGACGCGCCCGGCGCGACCGGATCCGACGGGTTGCCGTCCTGCTCGGGCGGCACCGGCAGGCCGTGCCAGTGGATCGTCGACGGCTGCGGCAGCTTGTTCACGAAGCGGATTTCGACGGTGTCGCCCTCGTGCACGTCGATCAGCGGGCCGACCACCGGCCCGGCAGTGCCCGCGCCGAACTGCCAGAAGGTCGTCGGATGCGTATGTTGCAACATCGGACGCGCGACCGGCTGCGCGACCAGCGTCGCGCGGAACGTGCCGGCTTCGCCGCTTTCGTTCGCGAGCGTGCGCAACGGTGCGAGCGGCGCGCCGGCCGGCAGCGCGTCGACGGCCGCGAGCGCGGCCGGTGCCGGCTTCGCGTGCTGCGCGTGATCCGCCATCCCCGCCATGCCGCGCATGTCGTCCATCGGTTCCATGCCGGCCATGCCCGCATGAGCGGCATGCTGCGCCCACGCGCTGCGTGCAAACAGCGATGCGGCTGCGACACCGATCGCGTGCGACAGGAAGGTTCTCCGTATCATCAATCGTTCCTCGTTATGGGTGCTGTATCGCGCGGCCGCCGCGACACCGGTGCCACCGGTGCCGCCGGTGCCGCCGGTGCCGCCGGTGCGTAATGGACCCGCCGCGACGAGAAACCGGATGGCCGCGCCATCATAACCGCAGCCTCGGGCGACGGCGCAGCGCGGGCCGCCAAGGGCCTGCCCGCGTCAATACGCCGCAGCGCTCGGGGGCTCGCATGACTCGCCTGCCTCGAGCGGCGCCTGCGCGCGATTCCCGACGCCCCGACGCGCTCCAGACCCCGCTCCAACGAGCCCGGCCACACCACACGCTATGCGCAATCGACACAGCGTTCGCCGGTTGTATCTACCGGCCTAACCCGCGCGACAGGCGCGCCCGGTCGAAAATCCGCCAATTTTTCACGATGCGGAACAACGCCTTGCGTTATAAAAATTCGTGGTGCAGGGCACAAATTCGCTGTTTCGCGATGCCAAAAATCGTTCCGCAATACAAAACACACGACGTAAACCAATGTTTATAAAGCGATATTTTTCTCTCGAAAAAGCACTCTACGCGCACCATCGGACGCGGCCGCAGACGTAGACTTTGTTCCATGCACTGACGCTTCGCCGCGACGTTCGACACGGCACCCGACACGGACCACCGGCCGGGCCACCGTCGGACCAACCGGCAGACGTCACAACAGAATCGCTTGCAATCAGATAGGGAGAACGGAAATGAAGGGATTTCGCTTTGGTTCGGCGCTCGGGTCGTTCTATATCCTGCCCGGCAACGGCGGCTGGGAAGCCAGCTTCGGCAACGCTCGGCTCGGCGCGTTCTCGTGCCCCGAAGTCGCAGCCGACCACATCTCCCGCGGCGACTGCGAGCAGTTGTCCGACCTCGACACGGCCACGCTCGAAGTGCCGCACGAAATCGCCGAATGGGAAATCGTTCACGTCTGAATGAACGCCCCGCAACGCAAAACGCCCCGGGCGACCGGGGCGTTTTCATGTTCGGCGCGACGGCGAGCCGCGCAGGCTGCTGCCGTCGCCGCGACGCGGCCGCTGTCAGGCGACTGCATCGACGATCGCGTTCAGCGTCGCGCTCGGACGCATCGCCTGGCTCGTCAGCGCGACGTCCGGACGGTAGTAGCCGCCGATCGCCTGCGCCTTGCCCTGCGCCGCACCGAGTTCTTCCAGAATGCGCGCTTCGTTGTCGGCGAGCGACTTCGCGACGCCTTCGAATTGCGCCTTCAGTGCTGCGTCCTCGGTCTGCTCCGCCAGCGCCTGCGCCCAGTACATGCACAGGTAGAAGTGGCTGCCGCGGTTGTCGATGCCGCCGACCTTGCGCGCGGGCGAGCGGTTTTCATCGAGGAACTTGCCGGTCGCGCGATCGAGCGTCTTCGCGAGCACCAGCGCCTTCGGGTTGTGGTACGCGTTGCCGAGGTGCTCGAGCGACGCAGCCAGCGCGAGGAATTCGCCGAGCGAATCCCAGCGCAGGAAGCCTTCTTCGACGAACTGCTGCACGTGCTTCGGCGCCGAACCGCCCGCACCCGTTTCGAACATGCCGCCACCGGCCATCAGCGGCACGATCGACAGCATCTTCGCGCTGGTGCCGAGTTCCATGATCGGGAACAGGTCGGTCAGGTAGTCGCGCAGCACGTTGCCGGTCACCGAGATCGTGTCCTTGCCCGCACGGATGCGCTCGAGCGAGAAGCGCGTCGCGTCGACCGGCGTCATGATGCGGATATCGAGGCCGTTCGTGTCATGATCCTTCAGGTAGCGTTCGACCTTCGCGATGATCTGCGCGTCGTGCGCGCGCACCGGGTCGAGCCAGAACACGGCCGGTGCGCCGGTCGCGCGCGCGCGGTTGACCGCGAGCTTGACCCAGTCCTGCACCGGTGCGTCCTTCGTCTGGCACATGCGCCAGATGTCGCCCGACTCGACCGCATGTTCGAGCAGCACGTTGCCGGCTTCGTCGGTGACGCGCACCACGCCGTCAGCGGGGATCAGGAACGTCTTGTCGTGCGAACCGTACTCCTCGGCCGCCTGCGCCATCAGGCCCACGTTCGGCACGCTGCCCATCGTGACCGGGTCGAACGCGCCATGCTGCTTGCAGTCCTCGATCACCGCCTGATAGACGCCCGCGTAGCAGCGGTCCGGAATCACGGCCTTCGCGTCGTGCAGCTGGCCGTCGGCGCCCCACATGCCGCCCGAATCGCGGATCATCGCCGGCATCGACGCGTCGACGATCACGTCGCTCGGCACGTGCAGGTTGGTGATGCCCTTGTCCGAGTTGACCATCGCGAGGCGCGGGCGCACCGCGTACTCGGCCTTGATGTCGGCTTCGATCGCTTCGCGCGTATCGGCCGGCAGGTCCTTCAGGCGCGCGTACAGGTCGCCGATCCCGTTGTTCGGGTTGAAGCCGGCCTGCGCGAGCACGTCGGCGTGCTTCGCGAGCACGTCGCCGTAGAACACCGACACGAAGTGGCCGAACATGATCGGGTCCGAGACCTTCATCATGGTCGCCTTCAGGTGCACCGAAAACAGCACGTCCTGCGCCTTCGCGTCGGCGATTTGCGCTTCGATGAAGCTGCGCAGCGCCTTGCGGCTCATCACCGATGCGTCGATGACTTCACCGGCCTTCACGGCCGTCTTTTCCTTCAGCACCTTCTTCACGCCGTCGGTCGTCGTGAGTTCGATCTTGACGCTGCCGGCGTCGGCGATCAGCGCCGACTTCTCGCTGCCGTAGAAATCGCCGTCGGTCATGTGCGCGACGTGCGACTTCGACGTGGGCTTCCATGCGCCCATCTTGTGCGGATGCTTGCGTGCGTAGTTCTTCACCGACAGCGGCGCGCGGCGGTCCGAGTTGCCTTCGCGCAGCACCGGGTTCACCGCGCTGCCCTTGATCTTGTCGTAACGGGCCTTGACCGCCTTTTCCTCGTCGGTCGACGGCTCTTCCGGATAGGCGGGCAGCTTGTAGCCCTGAGCCTGGAGTTCGGCGATCGCCGCCTTCAGCTGCGGCACCGATGCGCTGATGTTCGGCAGCTTGATGATGTTCGCTTCAGGCTTCAGCGTGAGCTGGCCCAGGTCGGCCAGATCGTCGGAACCCTTCTGCTCCGGCGGCAGCACGTCGGCGAATGCCGCGATGATGCGGCCGGCGAGCGAGATGTCGCGCGTTTCGACGGCGACGCCCGACGAGTGCGTGAAGGCCTTGACGATCGGCAGCAGCGAGTAGGTCGCGAGCGCGGGCGCTTCGTCGGTGAGGGTGTAGATGATCTTGGGCGAAGTGGACATGGTCGATGCGTTGCTACGTGAAAATTTGGGGCTGAATAGCGCCGGCGGTAACCGGCGGGGGAGCGACCGGGTGGATCGCGAAAGGAGCGCGCCGGCTAGCCGGGCGGTGGTGTTGCGAGGGCCGTCATGTTCTACCTTGCAGGGCATGCACGCCGCTTCGCGGCGCCGCGGCCCGCATGCCGGACCGTCCTGCCAACAAACCTGCCGTTCGTGAAACGCCCCGGCGCCGGCAGTAGGCGCCGGGGCGGCCGGCATGCGCCGGCCTGCCCGCGAGGGGCGCTTACATGTTCTCGATCAGCACGTCGCCGAAGCCCGAGCACGACACCTGCGTCGCACCTTCCATCAGGCGCGCGAAGTCGTACGTGACGCGCTTCTGCAGGATCGACTTCTCCATCGCGGCGATGATCGTGTCGGCCGCTTCCGTCCAGCCGAGGTGGCGCAGCATCATTTCGGCCGACAGGATCTCGGAACCGGGGTTCACGTAGTCCTTGCCCGCGTACTTCGGCGCCGTGCCGTGGGTCGCCTCGAACATCGCGACCGAGTCCGACAGGTTCGCACCCGGCGCGATCCCGATCCCGCCGACCTGCGCGGCCAGTGCGTCGGAGACGTAGTCGCCGTTCAGGTTCAGCGTGGCGATCACGTCGTATTCGGCCGGACGCAGCAGGATCTGCTGCAGGAACGCGTCGGCGATCGAATCCTTGATGACGATCTCGGCGCCCGTCTTCGGGTTCTTCACGCGCATCCACGGGCCGCCGTCGATCAGCTCGCCGCCGAATTCCTTCTGCGCGAGCGCATAACCGGCGTCACGGAACAGGCCTTCCGTGAACTTCATGATGTTGCCCTTGTGCACCAGCGTGACCGACTTGCGATCGTTGTCGATTGCGTACTGGATCGCCTTGCGCACGAGACGCTCGGTGCCTTCGGTCGACACGGGCTTGATGCCGATCCCCGAGGTTTCCGGGAAGCGGATCTTCTTCACGCCCATCTCGTCCTGCAGGAACTTGATGACCTTCTTCGCCTGCTCGGAGCCGGCCGCCCACTCGATGCCCGCGTAGATGTCTTCCGAGTTCTCGCGGAAGATCACCATGTCGATCTTCTGCGGCTCGCGCACCGGCGACGGCACGCCCTTGAAATACTGGATCGGGCGCAGGCACACGTAGAGGTCGAGCTCCTGGCGCAGCGCGACGTTCAGCGAGCGGATGCCGCCGCCGACCGGCGTCGTGAGCGGCCCCTTGATCGAAACGACATATTCCTTCAGCACCTGCAGCGTTTCGTCGGGCAGCCATACGTCCGGGCCGTACACCTTCGTCGCCTTCTCGCCGGCGAAGATCTCCATCCAGTGGATCTTGCGCTTGCCCTTGTACGTATGCGCGACCGCCGCATCGACGACCTTGATCATCACCGGCGTGATGTCGAAGCCGGTACCGTCGCCTTCGATGTAAGGGATGATCGGCTGATCGGAAACGTTGAGCGAGAAGTCCTTGTTGACGGTGATCTTGTCACCGCCTTCCGGAACCTTGATGTGCTGATACGGCATGATCGACTCCAGTGACGTGGCTGAGCAGGTGATGCTGGTCGAAACTGCGCGCGCGGCGGGTGGCCCTTGCCACCGTCGTGACGGCAACAGCGAGCCGCTATTCTAGCGCCCCAACCGCGGCCGGCGGCACGAAGCGCGACGCTGCGTATCAAGTCTTCCCTTATGTCTTATATAAGACAGAGGACTTGCCGTTCCGTATTATGCATTAAGATTCCGCCATTTGCCATAGACCGCCCGCCGCGCCGCCCGCGCCTTGCGCACGACAGGCTGCGGGCCGCCCCGCCATGACCTTGATCGCCCTCAACAAGCCGTTCGGCACGATTTGCCAGTTTTCCGCGCACGAGACGCGGCCGTCGCTCGGCGACTGGGTAAAAACGCCCGGCGTGTACGCGGCCGGCCGGCTCGACGCCGACAGCGAAGGGCTGCTGCTGCTCACCGACGACGGCGCACTGCAGGCGCGCATCGCCGAGCCGCGCCACAAGCTCGTCAAGCGCTACTGGGCGCAGGTCGACGGCGCGCCGGACGCGGCCGACCTGAAGGCGCTCGCGCGCGGCGTCGATCTCGGCGACTATGTGACGCGCCCGTGCCGCGCCGAATTCATCGAGCCGCCCGCCGCGCTGTGGCCCCGCACGCCGCCGATCCGCTACCGCGCCGCGATCCCGACCACCTGGATCGAACTCGCGATCACCGAAGGAAAGAACCGCCAGGTGCGCCGGATGACGGCCGCGGTCGGCTTCCCGACGTTGCGTCTCGTGCGCGTCGGCATCGGCGCACTAGATATATTCGCGCTCGGCATTGCGCCGGGCGAAACAATCGAGCTGCCGCCGCGGGCGCCATGGGACGGTTTCGCGCGTGCCGACTGAAAGCTCGGCCGGGCCGAAAATCGAGCGTCGATTTTTTCGTCATCTGTTTCGTCAACCGTCCGCGAAGATCGCGCGTTAAACCACGCAGATGCCACCCTGAGCTATCCGGCATTGGCAGCCGAGCCGTTATTTACGCGTTTGCGTCACGAAAGTGACGTTTTCTTCGAATACGATTCGGCGCCCGCAGCGCAATGAGAAATTTCTCGAAGCGTCTGTCAACCGAAAGGTGGATGGCACCGTTAGACGTCATGACTCCTATGCCGGGTCATTTGGTTAATTAACTAAAGCTGAGGAACACAACATGAACAAACTGATCGCCGCTCTGGTCGCTGGCCTCTTCGCAACGGCTGCTTTCGCACAAGCTTCGGCTCCGGAAGCTGCTTCGGCTGCTGCTCCGGCAGCTGCTTCGGCACCGGCAAAGCACGCTGCCAAGAAGCACCACGCAAAGAAGAAGCACCACGCAGCTAAGAAGGCAGCTAGCGAAGCCGAAGCTCCGGCAGCTGCTTCGAACTAAGCAAGCTTGCTGTAATAACGCAGTCAAGAACACGCAGTCTTGCCGTTCTTACGGCGTTGAAAGGCAGATCACCGCGAGGCGATCTGCCTTTTTCCTTTTGTGCCCGCCGCTACGCTTCGCGTACCATGCGGGTCTCGTTTTCCCGATAGGAGCCTTGCTGTGCGACTCTCCCTGCGCTCGTCGCTCGGCCGCCTTGCGCGCGCCGCCGTGTTTCCCGCCGCGCTCGCCGTGCTCGCGCTCGGCATGCAGACCGTCCACGCCCAGGTGCCGCCCGGCGCGAAGCAGCCGAGCGAGTTCCCGCGCGTGAAGCTGCGCGCCGGCATGTACGTGATCGACGCGGCCGTCGCCGCCAACGACGCCGATCGCGAACAGGGGCTGATGTACCGCTCGCAGCTCGCGCCGAACGAAGGCATGCTGTTCGTGTTCAACGAGAACGCCGTGCACTGCTTCTGGATGAAGAACACGCTGATCCCGCTGTCCATCGCGTTCATCCGCGCCGACGGCACGATCACCGACATCGACGAGATGAAGGCCGAGACGATCGACAACCACTGCCCGCGCAACAACGGCGTGTATGCGCTCGAAATGAGCAAGGGCTGGTTCGCGGCGAAAGGCATCAAGCCGGGCATGAAGCTCGACGGGCTGCCCAAGGCCCCGTAATACATCGGCGGCGGCACCGCCGCGCATCGAACCAGGCCGGTCGCCCGTGGCGCACCGGCTTTTTTTGCGCCGCCCGCCGGCCTTCGCCTTGATTCGGTCGCCGCCGACCGCATCTGCAAAAGCCACGGACAAGCGCTATCCTTTAAATCTCGCTAGTTCCAGTCCGGGCCGCCATATCAGCCGGCCCGCTTACGATCCGAACCACCAGGAGGTTCACGTGCCCCGCAAAACCCCCATCGAGCGCTATCGCAATATCGGGATCAGCGCTCACATCGATGCCGGCAAGACCACCACGACCGAGCGCATCCTGTTTTACACCGGCGTGAGCCACAAGATCGGTGAAGTGCACGACGGCGCGGCCACGATGGACTGGATGGAGCAGGAGCAGGAACGCGGCATCACGATCACGTCGGCCGCCACCACGGCCTTCTGGAAGGGCATGGCCGGCAACTATCCGGAACACCGCATCAACATCATCGACACCCCCGGGCACGTCGACTTCACGATCGAGGTCGAGCGCTCGATGCGCGTGCTCGACGGCGCGTGCATGGTCTACGACTCGGTCGGCGGCGTGCAGCCGCAGTCCGAAACGGTGTGGCGTCAGGCGAACAAGTACAAGGTGCCGCGCATCGCGTTCGTCAACAAGATGGACCGCATCGGCGCGGACTTCTTCCGCGTGCAGAAGCAGATCGGCGAGCGCCTGAAGGGCGTCGCCGTGCCGATCCAGATTCCGATCGGCGCGGAAGATCATTTCCAGGGCGTCGTCGACCTCGTCAAGATGAAGGCGATCGTGTGGGACGACGAAAGCCAGGGCGTGAAATTCACGTACGAGGACATCCCGGCGAATCTCGTCGAGCTCGCGCACGAGTGGCGCGAGAAGATGGTCGAGGCGGCTGCGGAAGCGAGCGAGGAGCTGCTCGAGAAGTACCTGCACGACCATGAATCGCTGACCGAGGACGAGATCAAGGGCGCATTGCGCAAACGCACGATCGCCAACGAGATCGTGCCGATGCTGTGCGGCAGCGCGTTCAAGAACAAGGGCGTGCAGGCGATGCTCGACGCTGTGATCGACTATCTGCCGTCGCCGGTCGACGTGCCCGCGATCCTCGGCCACGACTTCGCCGATCCGGACAAGCCTGCGGAACGTCATCCGAGCGACGACGAGCCGTTCTCGTCGCTCGCGTTCAAGATCATGACCGACCCGTTCGTCGGCCAGCTGATCTTCTTCCGCGTGTATTCGGGGGTCGTCGAGTCGGGCGACACCGTGCTGAACGCGACCAAGGACAAGAAGGAGCGGCTCGGCCGGATCCTGCAGATGCACGCGAACGAGCGCAAGGAAATCAAGGAGGTGCGCGCGGGCGACATCGCGGCGGCGGTCGGCCTGAAGGAAGCGACCACCGGCGACACGCTGTGCGACCCGGCCAAGCCGATCATCCTCGAGAAGATGGAGTTCCCGGAGCCGGTGATCTCGCAGGCCGTCGAGCCGAAGACGAAGGCCGACCAGGAAAAGATGGGCCTCGCGCTGAACCGTCTCGCGCAGGAAGATCCGTCGTTCCGCGTGCAGACCGACGAGGAATCGGGCCAGACGATTATCTCCGGGATGGGCGAGCTGCACCTCGAAATCCTGGTCGACCGGATGAAGCGCGAATTCGGCGTCGAGGCGACGGTCGGCAAGCCGCAGGTCGCGTATCGCGAAACGGTGCGCACCACGGCGACCGACGTCGAGGGCAAGTTCGTCAAGCAGTCGGGCGGGCGCGGCCAGTACGGTCACGCGGTCATCACGCTCGAACCGAATCCCGGCAAGGGCTACGAGTTCCTCGACGAGATCAAGGGCGGCGTGATTCCGCGCGAATACATCCCGGCCGTCGACAAGGGCATCGTCGACACGCTCAAGAGCGGCGTGCTCGCGGGCTACCCGGTCGTCGACGTGAAGGTGCATCTGGTGTTCGGCTCGTACCACGACGTCGACTCGAACGAAAACGCGTTCCGGATGGCCGGCTCGATGGCTTTCAAGGAAGCGATGCGCCGCGCGAAGCCGGTGCTGCTCGAGCCGATGATGGCCGTCGAGGTCGAGACGCCCGAGGACTTCATGGGCAACGTGATGGGCGACCTCTCCAGCCGCCGCGGCATCGTGCAGGGGATGGAGGACATCGCGGGCGGCGGCGGCAAGCTGGTGCGCGCCGAAGTGCCGCTCGCCGAGATGTTCGGCTACTCGACGTCGCTGCGCTCGGCGACGCAGGGCCGCGCGACCTACACGATGGAGTTCAAGCACTACGCGGAAACGCCGGCGAACGTGTCGGAAGCCGTGATCAACGCGAAAACGAAGTAAGCGCGGGGCGGCGCGCGCCGCTGCGCGGCAAGCTGCCATCCGTCCAGCCCGTCCGAATCCGGACGGGCTTTTTTTCGTCCGCGCGCGGGCACGCGTTTTTGACCCGCAAACCCGGCGAGTTTTTCGCGTGACACAATCGGCGCTCGATTCGTCCGAAGGAAACGCCGCGATGCCGCCAACCCCTGCCCTGCGCCGCCTGCTGATGCTGTATGCAGGCTTGATCGCCGCCAACGTCGCCGTCTGGGTTTGGGCGCTCGCGGTGCTGCGCGACCATCCGCTGCTGCTCGGCACCGCCGCCGTCGCGTACGGGCTCGGGCTGCGTCATGCGGTGGACGCCGATCACATCGCGGCGATCGACGTCGCGACCCGCAAGCTGATGCACGACGGCCGGCGGCCGGTCACGGTCGGCCTGTTCTTCTCGCTCGGCCATTCGACGATCGTGGTCGCCGCGACGCTCGGCGTCGCGCTGACCGCGTTCGCGCTGCGCGAGCGCTTCGACGCGTTCCGCGAACTCGGCGGCACGCTCGGCACCGCGGTGTCGGCGGCCTTCCTGCTGGTGCTCGCATGCATGAACCTCGCGATCCTGCGCGACGTGTGGCGGCGCTATCGCCGCGCGCCCGGTCACGCGCACGGCGGCACGCATACGCATCGCCCGGCCGGCTTCGTCGCGCGGCTGCTGCGCCCGCTGTTCCGGTTCGTGTCGAAGAGCTGGCACATGTATCCGGTCGGCGTGCTGTTCGGACTCGGTTTCGACACCGCGACGGAAATCGCGCTGCTCGCGATCGCGGCGGCACACGCGAGTCACGCGCTGCCGGTCTATGCGGTCATGCTGTTCCCCGCGCTGTTCGCGGCCGGCATGACGCTGATCGACTCGACCGACAACGTGCTGATGATGCACGCGTATGGATGGGCGATGGACGACCCGCAACGCAAGCTGCTCTACAACGCGAGCATCACGTTGGTGTCGGCGGTCGTGGCACTGGCGGTCGGCGGGATCGAGGCGGCCGGCCTGCTGGCGGACAAGCTGTCGTTGACCGGCCCCGTGCGCGATGCGCTCGATGCGGTCGCTCAGCACTTCGGCGCGCTCGGCTACGGGATCGTCGCGCTGTTCGTCGTCGCCTGGGTCGCGTCGATCCTCTGTCATCGCTGGCCGCGCGCGGCCGACACGACGGCGCGCTGAACGGAGTCGGACGCTTCATCGCGGCAACACAGCGCACACCGGCGACGGTGTTTCCGGCGCTGTCGTGCGGCATATCGGCGCGTAGTCGATCGATGGCGCGAGGCTCGCCATCTGCGTGGTACACGGCCGTCCGTGTGCGCAGAAACGAACGACAACGGCAACCGCGGCAACACCTGCGGCCACCAACCGGCGCACCGCATCCCGCGATCGCTTCAGAGCATTTCGAGCGCGCGCTTGCTGCGCGGCGGACGGAAGTACGCGTCGAGCTGCGCGCGCTCGTCGACGCTCAGCACGAGATCGAGCGCCGCACGATTGTCGCGCACGTGTTCGATCCGCGACGCCTTCGGAATCGCGATCACCTGCGGCTGCGCGAGCACCCATGCAAGCGCGACGCGCATGACCGACACGCCGCGCTGCCGCGCGATCTCGTCGAGCGGCGAATGCTTCGGCAACCGTCCGTGATCGACCGGGCTGTACGCCATCGCCGGTATCCGGCGCTCGCGCAGCCACGGCAGCAGATCGAATTCCGGACCGCGGCGCGCCAGGTTGTACAGGATCTGGTTGGTCGCGCAGGCGCCGCCGCCCGCGTCGTCGACGAGTTCGGCCATGTCCGACGTGTCGAAATTGCTGACGCCCCAATGGCGGATCTTGCCGGCGCGCCGCAGCGCTTCGAAGCCGTCGACCGTCTCGTCGAGCGGCACCGAGCCGCGCCAGTGCAGCAGGTACAGGTCGATGCGATCGGTGTGCAAGCGCTTCAGGCTCGCGTCGCACGCAGCGACGACGCCGCGCCGGCTCGCATGATGCGGATACACCTTGCTGACGATGAAGACATCGTCGCGCAGGCCGGCGAGCGCGTCGCCGACCAATTCCTCGGTCGCACCGTCGCCATACATCTCCGCGGTGTCGATCAGCGTCATCCCGAGCGCGATGCCCTCGCGCAGCGCGGCGATCTCGTCCGCGCGCCGGGCGGGCCGCTCGCCCATTTCCCAAGTACCGAGGCCGAGCTTCGGAATCGTCTCACCGTTCGGCAGGACGACCGTGGCGATCGTGTCTGTCATGCGCTCCTCGCTGCGGATAGTCGGCCGCACACCGCGGCCGACGCATGGGCCAGTGTAGTCAATCGCCGCGCGGCCCGCCTGTTACTGGGCAAAATCCCGTTATAACGGCACCGCATGTTGACTTAGAATGGCCGGCAACCTGATCGATACCCATTCCATGAAGGCACCCACGGACGACCGCTGGCAGGACCTGCGCCCCGACCCCGACAACGACACGCCGCTTTATCTGCAGCTCGCCCGCAAGCTCGGCGACGCGATCCACGACAACCGCTGGGCGGCCGGCGAGGCGCTGCCGTCCGAGCGCGTGCTGTCCGAAGCGCTCGGCGTGTCGCGCATCACCGCGCGCAAGGCGATCGCGCTGCTGGTCGAGCAAGGGCTGATCCGCCGCACGCAGGGCGCCGGCAATTTCATCCAGCCGCGCTACGAGGATCCGCTGTCGCGGCTATCGAGCTTCAGCGAGATGCTCGAGCGCCGCGGCTTCAAGCCGAGCTCGCAATGGCTCGAGCGCGAGATCCAGCCGGCGAACCGCGACGAAGTGATCCAGCTCGGCCTGTCGCCGGCCGCATCGGTCACGAGGCTCAAGCGCCTGCGCCTCGCCGACGGCATCGTGATGGCCGTCGAGAACTCGACGTTTCCGGCCACGCTGATTCCCGATCCGCAGGCGATCAGCGGTTCGCTGTACAGCTATCTCGAAGCACGCGGCACGCCGATCGTGCGCGCGCTGCAGCATTTCCGCGCGGTCAACGCGAGCGACGAGATCGCGCAGCAGATGGGCATCGCGCCGCACGACGCGCTGCTGCTGATCACGCGCATCGGCTACACGGCCGACCAGCGCGCGATCGAGCTGACCGACACCTACTGCCGCAACGACTACTACGACTTCGTCGTCGAACTGCGCAGGTAGCGCGGGGCGCGCCGCCTTGGCTCACAGCCAGCGCGCGTCGTCGCTGCCGAGCGGCACCGGCGGTTGCGTGAAGCGCGGCGGCGTCGCCGACAGGCGTTCGGCCGGACGCACGGCATCGATCGTGCCGAACGGCGACGCCATCCGCGCCAGCCGGTCGCGCACGTCGTCCGGCGCGAACTCCGGCGCTTGCAGGCCGTCGGGCACGACACCGAACGATTGCAGCCAGCGCCCCGTCTGCGCGAGCGATACGCGCACGTGCCAACTGCCGCCTTGCGTCGCACGCCGCGCGAGCGCGATCATCGCGCCGAACGCCGCGAGATAACCCGTCGCATGGTCGAGCGCCTGGCACGGCAGATGGCGCGGGCTCGCCGCACCGGCCGCGTGCTGCTCCTGCCACGCGATGCCGCTCGCCGACTGCACGAGGCTGTCGAAGCCGCGCCGCTTCGACCACGGCCCCGCATGCCCGTACGCGGACACCGACACGCAGACGATACCCGGCCGTCGCTGCGCGAGCGCCTCGGGCGCGAAGCCGCATGCCGCGAGCGCGCCCGGGCGGTACGACTGCACGAACACGTCCGCGTCGCGCGCCAGCGCATGCAGCGCGGCGGCGCCTGCGGCGTCGCGCAGGTCGATCCACGTCGAGCGCTTGCCGCGGCCGTTGTCGATCACGAGCGACGCGATGTTCGGCAGGTGCGGGCCGTTGACGAGCAGCGTCTGCGCCCCGTGCGATGCGAGCGTGCGGCCGGCGACCGGCCCCGCGATGATGCGCGTGAGGTCCAGCACGCGTACGCCGGCGAGCGGCCGGTCCGGCTCGCCGCGGCCGATCGCCTCGACCGGCGCGTCGCCGATCCGCTCGATCTCGAACAACGGCAGCGCCGCAAGCGCGCGCGCCTGCTCGTGCGTGGCCCATTCGTCTGCGCTCCTGATCAAGGCCGCGCACAGGCCGGCCTCGGCCAGCGCGGTATCGAGCGCCGCGCCGTCCCAGGTGCGAATCGCCGCGGCGACGTCATCGGGCTGCGGGCCGCAGCCCAGCACGTCGAGAATCCCGTGCAGATGGTGCGGGAAGTTCGCGTGCAACTGGATCCAGCGCGCATCGCGCGTCGCATAGAAGCCGGTGACCGGATGGCGCGGCTCCGGCGGCGGCCCGCCGTCGACGCGCAGATAGCGCTCGCTGCGGAACGCGACGAGCGCGTCGCGCAGCGACACGTCGACACGCTGCGCGACGCCCGTGCGCAGCCGATGACATTCGGCGGCCGCGAGCCCGGCCGCCGCGATCGTCGCCGCGGCCAGCGTGCCGACGTGGAAGGTGGACGGCAACGTCGGGTCCTGCCCGGTCACGGTCACGCGAGCCAGTGCGTCGGGCTCGCCGTGTGCGAGTTGCCACAAACGGGTCAATGCGAGTTCGGGTGTCATCGTGCGAGTGCGCCGTTGGGAAAACGGAATCGAGTCTAGAATTCGCGACGGACGCGATCAATCTTGATTGCGCGAATCAACGCATAACGAATAGTTGTAGCCGGGCCGCGCTTCATGCGCACCGACAGGAGTGATCGAATGAGGTCTCTCAGCGCGCCGCAAGCCGCGGACATTCTCGGCGTCAGCATCAGCACGCTCTATGCGTACGTGAGCCGCGGCCTGCTGCGCTCGCTGCCGGACGGCGCCAGCAAGCGCCGCCGCTACGATGCCGACGAAGTGCGTCTGCTCGCACGCCGCCGCGCCGATGCGAAGCGCGCGGGCGGCGTCGCCGAGCGCTCGCTCGACTGGGGTGTGCCCGTGCTCGAATCGAGGATCACGCAGATCGCCGATGGCCGCCTCTACTATCGTGGCATCGATGCGCTCACGCTCGCCCACGACGCGACGCTCGAGGAAACGGCCGCGCGGCTATGGGATTGCGCGCCGGCGCGGCTTGCCGCTGCGTCGCTCGCGTCGACCGGTTTCGACGCCGCGCAATGGAGCGACTGGGCGCGCCGCTGGGCGCATCTCGCGCCGCTCGAGCGCACGCTGGTGCTGCTGCCGGCCGCGGCCGCATCGCTGCCCGGCCGGTGGGCGCCAGGATGCGACGCGCAACTCGACACCGCCGCGCTGCTGCTGCGCGTGACGGCCGCGGCGCTGGCCGGCGTCGCGCCGCGCGACGCGCCCGTGCATCGGCAGCTCGCCGCCGCGTGGGGCATCCGGCGGCGCGCCGACGCCGATCTGCTGCGCCGTGCGCTCGTGCTGTGCGCCGACCACGAGCTGAACCCGTCGACCTTCGCGGTGCGCTGCATCGCGTCGACGGGCACCCATCTGTTCGGCGCGATCGCGGGCGGGCTCGCCGCACTGTCGGGCCCGCGGCACGGCGGCGAGACGTTGCGCGCCGGTGCGCTGCTCGACGAAGCGGCGCACGCCGCCGACCTCGATCGCTACCTCGCGCAGCGGCTCGCGCGCGACGAGCGCAGCGAGGGCGCGCGCACGGCGCTGGCCGGCTTCGCGCATCCGCTCTATCCCGACGGCGATCCGCGCGCACGCGCGCTGCTCGATGCGCTTTGCGCGACGCAGCCCGAACGGCAGCCGCTGCGCGCAGCGGGCGCGCTGGCCGCTCGCGTCGAGGCGGCGACCGGCCTGCGGCCGACGATCGATTTCGCGCTCGCGGTGCTGGAGCGCACGCTCGCGCTGCCCGCAGGCGCCGCCTTCACGCTGTTCGCGGCCGGCCGCACGGCCGGCTGGATCGCGCATGCGATCGAACAGTATGCGGACGGCAAGCTGATCCGGCCGCGCGCGCGTTACGTCGGCAGCGACGCGCCGGGCTGACCCACGCGGCCGCGCGCAGCGTCGAGCCAGCGCCACGTGAGCGGCACAGCCTGGCGAGCGCGAGCGGCCTGCGGACCGAACGCGAACACCGCACCGCCGGCCGCCGCGCTGACCCACACGCGCATGCCGGGCAGCAGCGCCAGCGATTCGCCGGCGTGCAGCCAGTAATCGGCCGGGCGGCCCTCGATCGTCACCCACAGGTCGCCGTCGGCGACGTGCAGGTCGGTACGATCGACGATGCGCCACCGCGCGGCCGGTTCGTTGCCGTCCATTTCGTAGAGTCGCAGTTCGCGCATGGTCGCCTCCGGTCCGCGTGGTTTCGATGGCTCCAGTATTCCGGACCCGGGCACGACGCCGACAGATACGCCTGCGGACAGTTTCGGCTGAACTGTACCGGCGCGCCGGCGCACGAGCGTCCGTTCGACGCTGCTGCGGCGGCTGCCCCGTTCTGCGGGGTGCGGCGGCTTTCCCTACAATGGCGGCTGTCCCGCACCATCGGTCCACTCCATGTTCCAGCGCCCGCCCGCCGCCGCTCCCGGCGAAAAGAACCTCACCGTGATGCTCTGGCTCGTTGCAACGGGCTTCTTCATGCAGACGCTCGATGCGACGATCGTCAACACGGCGCTGCCGTCGATGGCCGTGAGCCTCGGCGAATCGCCGCTGCGGATGCAGTCGGTCGTGATCGCGTATTCGCTGACGATGGCCGTGATGATCCCCGTGTCGGGCTGGCTCGCCGACACGTTCGGCACGCGCCGCGTGTTCTTCAGCGCGATCCTCGTGTTCTCGCTCGGTTCGCTGCTGTGCGCGAACGCGCATACGCTGTCGCAACTCGTCGTGTTCCGCGTCGTGCAGGGCGTGGGCGGCGCGATGCTGTTGCCGGTCGGGCGGCTCGCGGTGCTGCGCACCTTTCCGGCCGAGCGCTATCTGCCCGCGCTGTCGTTCGTCGCGATTCCGGGATTGATCGGCCCGCTGATCGGCCCGACGCTCGGCGGCTGGCTCGTGAAGATCGCGTCGTGGCACTGGATCTTCCTGATCAACGTGCCGGTCGGCATCGCCGGCTGCGTCGCGACGTTCTACTCGATGCCCGATTCGCGCAATCCGGCCGTCGGCCGCTTCGACCTGAAGGGCTATCTGCTGCTGACGATCGGGATGGTCGCGATCTCGCTGTCGCTCGACGGCCTCGCCGATCTCGGCATGCAGCACGCGGCGGTGCTCGTGCTGCTGATCCTGAGCCTCGCGTGCTTCGTCGCGTACGGGCTCTACGCGGTGCGCGCGCCGCAGCCGATTTTCTCGCTCGAGCTGTTCCGGATCCACACGTTCAGCGTCGGCCTGCTCGGCAACCTGTTCGCGCGCATCGGCAGCGGCGCGATGCCGTACCTGATCCCGCTGCTGCTGCAGGTGAGCCTCGGCTATTCCGCGTTCGAGGCCGGGCTGATGATGCTGCCGGTCGCCGCCGCGGGCATGTTCTCGAAGCCCATCATCACGCAGCTGATCACCCGGCACGGCTACCGCAAGGTGCTGCTGGTGAACACGATCATGGTCGGCGTGATGATGGCGAGCTTCGCGCTGATGCGCGACACGGTGCCGGTCTGGGTGAAGGTCGTCCACCTCGCGCTGTTCGGCGGCTTCAACTCGATGCAGTTCACCGCGATGAACACGCTGACGCTGAAGGATCTCGGCACCGGCGGCGCCAGCAGCGGCAACAGCCTGTTCTCGCTCGTGCAGATGCTGTCGATGAGCCTCGGCGTCACGGTCGCGGGGGCGTTGCTCGCCACCTTCACCGGAATGCTGCGCACGGTGACGCCGAGCAACACGCTGCCGGCGTTTCACGCGACCTTCGTCTGCGTCGGGATCATCACCGCGGCGTCCGCGTGGATCTTCGCGCAGCTCGCGCCGGAAATCCGCGGCCGCGCGCAGCACAAGACCGATCCGTCCGAACGCACATGATGCGCGCCCACGGGCGCCGATCATGCGCCGACGATCGCCACGGCACGCCCGCGATCGCCACGGCACGCCCGCGATCGCCACGACGGCGCGTGGCGCACCATGTCGGTGCAGCGCCGCCGCATCGGGCCGCAGCAAAGGACGGCAGACGGTCGCGGCGGGCCGCTGCACGGGGCGCAATGCCGTGCATGCTTCTTGCTGACCTATTCTGTAGGTAAACTGGCAGTCTTCCTCCGGCCGACATCATGAGCATGATCGACATCGATCCCCCCGGCTTTCAGCCACCCCGCCCCGTTGCCGGCGACGACGGCAAGCGCCGCACCGTGCTGTACGGCGCCTACACCGTATTCAGCGTGTTCCAGCCGGTCTTCTCGGTGTCGCATCGCCGCGCGATCGGCTATCACGCGTCGCTGCGCGCGCACGACGAGGAAGGCCGGCAGGTCGCGTCGCACGAGGTGTTCACGCAGGCGGCGCGGCGCGGCGATCTGCTCGAACTCGGCCGTCTCGCCGAATCACTGCACCTCGGTAACTTTCACGCGTTCGACAGTCACGACGAATGGCTCTTCCTGAGCCTGCATCCGGCCGCGCTGATGGACACCATCTACGGCGACGCGCTGCTCGCGAACCTGAAGGCGCTCGGGCTGCCGCCGCATCGCGTGGTGCTCGAGGTGCCCGAGCAGGCCGGCGGCGAGACGCCGCGCTACGCGGCGATCGTCGACGGGCTGCGCAAGGCCGGCTTCCTGATCGCGCTCGGCGGCTTCGGCGCGAAGCATTCGAACATCGACCGCGTGTGGCATCTGCATCCGGACATCGTCACGCTCGACCGCGGCATCCTCGCGCAGGCGAGCGAACACTCGCATCTGGAACGCGTGCTGCCGGGGCTCGTGTCGCTGCTGCACGAATCCGGGCAGCTCGTGCTGATGGGCGGGCTCGCGACCGAGCGCGACGCGCTGATCGCGCTCGAGTGCGACGTCGATTTCGTGCAGGGACAATACTTCGCCGGTCCGAGCGTCGACCCGGTGCAGCCGCAGGCCGCGGCCGGCTGCATGGATACGCTGTCGGCCGCGTTGCGGCTGCGCGTCGCGCAGCGCGAGCGCACGCAGGCCGAACGGCTCGCGCCGTACGTCGCCGCGCTCGAGGAAGCGAGCCGCAAGCTCGCCGCGGGCGAACCGCTGATCGACGCGGCCGGCTGCGTGCTCGGGCTGGCCGAGACCGCGCGCTGCTTCCTGCTCGACGCATCGGGCCGCCAGATCGGCGACAACGTGCTCGCACGCGGCAGCGTTTCGCAGCGCGCGAAACGCTTCCGGCCGCTGCTGCATTCGGAAGGTGCGAGCTGGGAACGCCGGCCGTACTTCATCGAAGCGATGCGCGCGCCGGGCCGCGTACATCTGACGGCGCCGTACCTGTCGATCAACGAGGCGCACCTGTGCGTGACGGCGTCGATCGCCGCGCCGGCCGCGCAGGGCATGCAGGTGCTCTGCGTCGACATCAACTGGGAAGCGGCGCTCACCCGCGCATGAACGCGCGGGCCGCGCTCATGCCGTGGCCGTGCGGCGCGCGATCAGCCGGTGCACGCGCTTGCCTGACGACGCACTGACCACTTCGTGCTCGTCGAGCACGTCCATGCCGGCGCCGAGCGCGGCACGCATGCGCGCCGCATCGAGCGGCGTATAGAGCCGGCCGCGGTCGTCGCGCAGCGCGCCGTTGCCGGCGACTCGCCAGCTCAGATAGAGCGTGCCGCCGGGCATCAGCAACGTGGCCAGCCGCGCAACCGCCGCGGCCGCATCGGCATGCTCGAGGTGCATCACCACCGTCTCGCACAGCACGTTACGAAACGCGCCGGACGGCACGCCGTCGAGCGCCGGCAGCGCGGCGAGCTCGAACGTCAGCGACGGATGCGACGCGCGCGCCTCGGCGAGCAGCGCGGCGCTCGCGTCGTAGCCGCGCACGTCGTATCCCTGCGACGCGAGCCACGCGGCGTCGCGCCCGACGCCGCAGCCGACGTCGGCCGTCGGCCCCGGCGTGAAATACTGCTCGAGCAGCGCATACATGTCGTCTGGCGCGGCCTGGTCGAGCCAGTCCTGCGCGAATTGCGCGGCATGCGTGTCGTACGCATCCAGAGTCGGGCGATCCACCATGGCGATTGCTCCACGTAAGCGTCGGATGACGCACCCAGCATCTTAGCCGCTGCGCCGCGCGGGCGACGCTCACACGTGCGAATGCGCGCCGCCGCGCAGCGGCCCGGCGCGCCGCTCGACTTCGCGGCGCAGGTCGCCGCGCAGGCCGGCGAAAAACGCCACTTCGGCGACGACGAACAGCGGCCCGACCGCCAGCCCGATCAGATCGTCGACGAACGCGGGCTTGCGTCCCTCGAACCAATGACCGACGAACTGCACGATCCAGCCGACCACGAACGCGCCGATGCCGATGCCGAGCCAGCGCGCCGTCGGCAACAGCGCGACGGTGTGCGCCGCCCACAGGCCGACGGCGAGCAGCGCGGTCATCGCGAGCCCGAAGCGCAGATCCAGGCGCAGGTAGAACGCCGCGAACGCGGTCGCGAACAGCAGCGCCGGCGACCCCGCGACGCCGGCCAGCGTGCCGAGCAGCGGCCGCGACAGCAGCACTTCGACCGCGAACACGATCAGCGGAATGCCGACCAGATGGGTCGCGATGTTGCGCACGTCGCGGTGGTAGGCCGCATACTGGGACAGGTAGTCTTCGAGGGTCTTCATCGCGTCTCCTGAACGGTCATCGAGCGCTATGATGCGCGTCACGCCCGAGAACCTCTGTCAGCTATCCGACATCGCGCCGCCATGACCTCGTCGCTCGCCCCGTACCTGCCGCAACTCGAAGCGCACCCGTGGTTCGCCGCGCTGCCGCCGGCGTTGCGCGCGGCGCTGCTCGAGCGCGCCGCGCTGCGCCGCCTGCCGGCCGGCCATCCGCTGTTCCGGCGCGGCGATCCGCCGTGCGGGCTGTATGCGGTGCTGAGCGGCTCCATCACGATAGGCGCCGTCGACGCGCACGGCAAGGAAGCGCTGCTGACGGTCGCCGAGCCCGTCACGTGGTTCGGCGAAATCGCACTGTTCGACGGCCTGGCGCGCACCCACGATGCAGCCGCGCTCGACGACACGCTGCTGCTGCACGTGCCGCAGCCAGCGCTGCTCGCGATCCTCGACGCGACGCCGCAATACTGGCGGGAGTTCGCGCTGCTGATGGCGCAAAAGCTGCGGCTGAGCTTCGTGTCGGTCGAATCGCTGAGCATGATGACGGCCGCGCAGCGGCTGGCGGCGCGCCTCGCGATGATCGCGGACGGCTACGGCGGAGTCAGCGTCGGCCGCACGCGGGTCCGGCTGTCGCAGGAGAAGCTGGCGGCAATGCTGTCGCTGACGCGGCAGACCACCAACCAGCTGCTGAAGGCGCTGGAAGCGGACGGCGCGGTGCGGCTGCACGTCGGCGAAATCGAAATCGTCGACCTCGACGCGCTGCGGCGCGCCAGCGGACTGCCCGACGACATGCCGTGACGGCGGCTGCGGCCGCGTGCATGACGCCGCCGCGCTATCGCAGCGCCGCATTTCCGTCGTTACGATCGCACTATCCCGCTATCGTGGCGACGCCTCCCCTCTCACCTCTTGCCCGAATCCACTCTTGAACCACGACACCTCGACCGTCACCGCTGCACCGCGCCACGCATGGCCCGTGTTCGTCGCGTTCCTGCGGCTTGGCCTCACGTCGTTCGGCGGTCCCGTCGCGCATCTCGGCTACTTCCGCGAGGCGTTCGTCACGCGGCGCGGCTGGCTCAGCGAGCGCGCGTATGCGGATCTCGTCGGCTTGTGCCAGTTCCTGCCGGGCCCGGCGAGCAGCCAGGTCGGGATGGCCATCGGGCTGTCGCGCGCCGGCTATGCCGGGATGTTCGCCGCGTGGCTCGGCTTCACGCTGCCGTCCGCGCTCGCGATGACGCTGGTCGCGCTCGGCATGCACGCGGCCGGCATGCCGGTCGCGACCGGCGCGCTGCACGGGCTGCGGATCGTGTCGGTCGCGGTGATCGCGCAGGCGGTGTGGGGCATGGCGCGCACGCTGTGCCCGGATGCGCGCCGCGTCACCCTGATGGCGCTCGCCGCGTGCGTCGCGCTGTTCGCGCCGGCCGCATGGCTGCAGGTCGTCGTGATCGCGGCGGCCGGCGCGGCCGGCCTCGTGCTACTGCCGCAGCCCGAGCGCAGCGCGCACGAGCCGTTGCCGCTGCACGTCTCGCACCGCGCGGGCGCGTTGTGGCTCGTGCTGTTCGCCGCACTGCTCGTCGCGCTGCCGCTCGCGGCCGATGCGCTCCATTCGCACGCGCTCGCAGTGGTCGACGCGTTCTTCCGCACCGGTGCGCTGGTGTTCGGCGGCGGCCACGTGGTGCTGCCGCTGCTGCAGGCCGCCGTCGTCGCGCCGGGCTGGGTCGGCGATTCGGCGTTTCTGGCCGGCTACGGTGTCGCGCAGGCGGTGCCGGGGCCGCTGTTCACGTTCGCGGCGTTCCTCGGCGCGGCGCTGCGCGATGCGCCGAACGGCTGGCTCGGCGCAACGCTCGCGCTCGTGTCGATCTTCGCGCCGTCGTTCCTGCTGGTCGCGGGCACCACGCCGTTCTGGGAACGCCTGCGCCGCAGCACGCGCATGCAGGCGGCGCTCGCGGGCGTCAATGCGGCGGTCGTCGGGCTGCTGCTCGCCGCGCTGTATCAGCCGGTATGGCGCGAGACGATCGTGTCGGCGCGCGATTTCGCGGCCGCGCTCGTCGCGTTCATTGCGCTGGTGTTCTGGCGCGTGCCGCCGTGGGCCGTCGTGATCGCGAGCGCGGCGCTCGGCTGGGCGGCGACGACGTTGATCTGATCCCGCGCCGCGTGAGGCGCAGCGCGACGGAAAACGAAAAAGCCCTCGAAGCGTTCCGTTTCGAGGGCTTTTAGCTGGAGCGCACGGCGCGCCGTGACGGCGCGCGGCACCTGCGTGTCCCGTGACAATAAAGTCTGGAATGTTTCGCAATTAAGTTTGGAACGCACCAACCTCGCGCATGCGCGGTTGGAACAGGAAATCATCGGCTCTTTATATCAAATTTCGCATGAAATTCTATTCAATCATAAAAATTGCGTATGTTTCCTATGTCATCTGCGTTTTCAGCCCGACATGAAATCTCATTGAAAGCATATTTCCTAGCTTTTTTGTTCATCTGTGCAATCGCAGTGGGCGGGTAAAGACGATCACACCGCCAGCGTTAATTGCGGAAGACTCTGGGTTGTCGACGACTTCCACCGCCGCCGTACAAGAACCCCGCCGTCGAGGCACGAACAGCGGCCATCAAGGTCGTGCGCGCGGTGTCCCGATTGCCCCACCTAAAGAGCATCCCCCTCATAGATCGGGCCGTGGAAATTGAACATACCGACCCGGTGCGGTGATAGTCAGGCTCTGCGTCGCTCGGGAGATTGCGACGTAGAAGAGCTTCGCCTGCGCGTAGTCCTCGTTGCCGAAGTGCGAGGCGTCGGGAATCAGCACGTGATCGAACTCCAGGCCCTTGAGCAGCAGGGGCGTCGAGATCGTCCGTCGCTGCAGAGAGCGGCCCGCAGCACTCACACGCAGTCGGATCTTCAGCACGGCTTCGGCGAGGTTAGCCGCCCGATCGGCAGCCAGTTCGCCCAGTGCACGCTCGGCGTCGCGCCATAGTTCCCCCCGGAATAACCGCCAGCGCGGGTGACGCCGCGCGAGCCGCATGAACTCGCGAGCCGCTTCGGCACAGTCAGCGCCTCCCAGTTGTCGCGCGGCAGTCTTCATTTCGTCGATGACCTGCGTTTGGTCGGGCGACAACTCCTCGTTGGGTTGCTTCTCGCGCTTATGGAAGCAATCTTTGCTCAGGGCCAAGACGGTGTCCAGACGCTGTTGTGCGTCTGCGCTGCCATCCCAGTCGGAAGCGAATCTCGTCAGCCGCCTAGCAGCAACCTCCTCGATGGACTGGTACATGCCTCGCGTTGCGCGGGCCAGGTTGTCACACATGCCCCGGCGGCAATGGATCGCAGCGGATGTTCCCTCGCGATCCCCGATGCCTTCGAAGAACGCGCCCATGTCGAAGGCTTCGTCGGTGTACCGAAACGTGACCGGACCGGAGTCCAGATCGATGCGCTCGCCGCGGATGAGGCGCTGGCGCGTCTCGGCGATCCAAGCACCAAGGGCCGGGTTTTTCTTCTGCCAGCGGCGCGGCTCTTCCAGTTCGAGCGCGAGCGGGAAGATCGGATAAACATCGCGCTGCCAGCGCAGCCGGGCGTTCGCGAATTCGAAGATGCCCTGCATCGGATCGCCGAATACGATCGTAGGAACAATCTCGGAGAGCGCGATGGCAAGCGCATGCTGGCCGGGATCGCAGTCCTGATACTCGTCAATCAGGATACGGTCATACGAGGATCGCACCACGTCGCGGACCGCCGAGATCTTCAGCACGTTGAGGGCGTTCTGCCGAAGCGCGCTCCATTCGGCCCCGGTGGGCATGCCCGCTGGCGGGTGGCCGCGCTTGGGGAAGGCGCGCACATAGCGCATGCACCATCCATCGATGGTGTCTACGTTCGCCGCACCTGCAGGTATGCCGAGACGCTTCAGCCTGCTGCGCAACGCGTTTACGCCTGCATGTGTATGCGTGAGGATAAGCGTCCGGATACCTAGCGCCGCCGTCTTCGCGATGGCCTCGGTCTTTCCGTGGCCCGCCGGTGCGATTAGAGAGCCGACGGGAAGCTCGGCCAAGATGCGGGCCTCAGGCATAGAGCCAAGCCTCCAGCGCTCGTACGCACCTCGAGAAAGCCGATGCGGGCGCTTGCTCGACAATCTCCCATGCGATGGGCGCGATGGCGCGCCCCGAATGCAGTTCCTTGAACCAGTTTTTCTTTGATGCAATTTCCGCCAGAGTCGCGCGAAGGGCAGCCCCGTCTGCGGTAACAAACAGTTCCCACGTGTCGAAGGCAAGGCTCGTCGTCTCAGGCGTCAGCTCGGCGTCCCTGGCCTTCAGGGTCGCAGCGACCGATTCTTCGGTCTTCTCGGCGCGAGCGTAGTCTAGCAGCGCCTGCACCTGCGCATCGCTGGCTGCTGTGAACAGCGACGTCTCCGTATCCATCGCGCCATCGTACTGGAAGACTACGACGCCGGCGGCGACGATGTCGCGCGTCTCGTCCGGTGTCATCGGACGGTCGGAGTCCCGATACAAGGCGACGGGGTAGCCGAGCGCCGCAAGCGCTATTGCCAGTTGCGGGGCTTGCGCTCCTTCGCCATCTGCAAAAGCGACGCCGCGCTGTTCGACGGGGACACCCCTATTGCGTGAGCACAAGGGATCGCGAAAGCCAAGCAACAGACCCACCTCTGTCACGCCCTCGCAGATGACGATGCGGCGCGCGAACAGAGCCCGCGGCGTTTTCTTCATCAACTTCGCAAAGGATGAGAGCATCAAAGGTGCGTGGAATTCGACGCACTTGCTGGCCCTGTCGCGATGCCCGACATAGAGGTTGCGCGCCTCGATCTCGCCGATAGCGACATCGGAATGCGTGGTCATGAGAAGCTGTCCCACCGCCCTCTTCTCCGTCGCGGCGGCCGCCTGTGCCTCCTTGAGGCGTGCAATCGCGCCGATCACACGGTGCGGTTCAAGGCCATGTTCGATTTCGTCGATTAGGACGATGGCACCTTCCGTGATGGCGGAACGCTGAATTGCCAGCGTCGCCAGCCGCCGGGTTCCTAGGCCCGCGAGCCGCAAGGGGACGCTGCCGTCATGGAGTGCGATCGAACTGGTGGAGAACCCACCCCGCAGCAGCTCAAGGCCGGGGCCGTACTCATCCTGCACGTAAGCGCCGAGGGAGGAGGCCTGCGCCTGCGCCACTTTCGCGGCATCCGCAAGTGCCGTCACCTTGTCGAGCTTCGCGCTGCTGCGCGCCGTGCGGTAGGCATCGGCAAGGTTGCGAGCGGCGTCGTCGGCATCACCCGTCAGCTTGGCAAGCACCGAGCCTTGGCCCCAAGTCAGGTGTCGGGCGTCGTCACCTGCCAGCCGCACCAGGCCGAACAACGCTCGGTCCCTGTTCGAGAGTGTGCGCGGGTGGGTGGCAGAGTCGCGCACTAGCTCCCATATTGGTTCCATCGTGGCGTCGACAGTTAGTCGCACGGTGAGCACCGGTTCATCGCCGTCTTCCGGCTCGTCGTTCAGCGTCCCAGTTACCGACCAGCCGCCGATGTACAGGCCAAAGCGCTCGTCTGACTTCAGTGCCTTCGACAATTCTCCGACCGTGACCTCGACGCAGATTGGCGTCGCCGTATCTCCATCGAGGAAATCAACTTCGCTGAAGGTGAGCCAGCGTGAGGACAGGGCTGCCTCGATGGCGTCGAGGACCGTGGATTTACCGGTATCGCCCACGCCGATGAGACAGCAGAGCGGAGACTGCGGTTTCCAGTCGAGTGCACCGATCCCACGAAAGTTGCTGATCTTCAGTTGTCTTACCTGCATCCCATACTCCGTCCTGTCCGCCATGCACACCATGCCCGCGATGTTTCCTTCTTCTGTTGGCAGAACGAAGCCGCCGCGGGAATCCTGCTCGGTGCACCCACTCACGCTAGGTAATGGTAACTGCGACCGTCGATGGCGGCGTGACGGCGGTCCCTCCGTCGGGGGTGCCGCTCTTCTGCTGCACCAGCGCCTGATAGCCCGTCAGGTAGTACTTGTTTGGCTCATTCACGGTCGAGACGTGGCTGTGGTCGCGGTTGATTCCGACCAGCAGCCCGGTGCCGATCAGCAGACTGATCGCCTTGCGGATGTCCCGCTCGGAGATGCCAGTCCGCTCGGAGATGGTTTCGTACGATGCCATCGAAAAATAGGCGTGGTTGCTACGAACCGCCGCGAAGTAGAGGTAAAGCTTCATCGCGTGCAGTTCGTGCTTCGAGCGCATTGTGAAATGCGCGAACGGCTTGATCACATTGCCCGCCACGATCGCATGGCAGGGCAACTTGAAGAAGCGGTGCTCCTCCGGCCAATTGATCTTATAGCGGCGCTTCTGATGCGAACCCTCAGGCGCAATCAGACCGAGCGCCACCAGGCGTTGCAGTCCTGCCGAGATCAGCGCACGCGATAAGCCGGTCGCCTCGCCGAGATCAACGTACGTCCCTTCGGCGACTGCCACGTACCGCCCTTGCTCGTCGAGCCATGCCGTCGCCATGAAGTTGAGCGCAACAAACAACATCAGCGCCGACGTTTCAGCTGCAGGCCTCGCATTGTCAGCAGTGCTCCATTTCATCTCAGGCAGAGCCGCGAGCACAGGTGCGGAGGGCAGTCGATGCCATTGCGAGGATCGGATCACTTCTGGCCCCCCTTCTTCGACGCGACGTAAAGCGCGTACCCGGCGACCCCAAGCGCCATGACGGGCACCAGCGCGGCGAGCAGCTGGACCAGCGACGGCGCGTTTGCCGACAACCAATCCAAGCAGAAAAGCAGCAACTCCTTGTTCATCTGGTCCTTCCTTTCGGACGTTGAGCTGATGAACCGGAATTTATCGACTTTAGGAAAATGTATCTAGATATAGGTGCAGGATCTACAAGCCAGAATATCTTGAAAAGCTTTATGCAGCAATAACTTATGCTCGTCGCGCGCCGTTCATGCGATGCTTAGCTTAGTTCACGGGAGGGGCTATCCTGCGCCTCCGTGAACTGAAGTCACCGTCGGGAAGCGAATGCGACCTTCTATTCAGAGTACCGGGGGCTCTGTTCAAAGTCTGCACGGACCGCTGGCCTCGCCCTTTTTGCGTTGTGCACGAAGGGACCATTCCATCTGTCTGGCTGGCACCCCGACATCTTGAAATGGCTTACGACATACTTGAATGTCGATCGAGGCTCCCGGTTCGGATTTTCGACCGCTCCTAGTTTAAGGAGAGACGCATAGCGCCACGATGATGCCACCGACCTGGCTAAGCGCGCTTTCCGTGTCTTAGGTCACCGGCGCTCTTGCGGCGGCGGTGCCAGCCGCATCTTCCCTGTCGAATCGATCAGTCGGCCCACGACTGATCACCGTCCGTCGGTACCCGCCAGCTAATGTCCCCGTCGAGATCGGACAGATCGTCTGACGTCGCCACGACTTCGACAATCCGCGCTCTCGGGTGAGGGAAAGCCAGGAGATGGTACTCGCCAGTCGCGCGCGTGACAGTAACCCCGACCGGAACTGGAAGCTCGCGTGTTAGTGCAACGGCACCTACCGCCAGCTGCGCCTTAATCCAGCCAATCATCTCGTTGCGCAGCCGCACCCGCTCCCTATAGAACGACTCACCGGACGGGGCGCCTATGTTTGGAGGGTTCGTAAGCGTGACGTATTCACGGGTATTAACCCTATCGCCTTCGCGTTTCCGGAGCACCTCCGACAGGCGTACAAGGTATCCCTCGCGCGACGAGCGCAGCAGAATGTTGAAGACGCGATTTTCGCTTCCGGTGGGCTGTACCACACGCCAGCACAAGACGCGTGAGTAGGTGAGATCTTCGGTGGCTTGAGCGGTGCTGTCGGGAAGTTGAGTGATCAGATTCATGTCTTTTGCGGTACGTTAAGTGTCGCTGCACGACGTCGTCTGCGAGGCGACCAGACGTGGTGGCGGAGAACAAAGACAGATGCAAAGATCGTCACTGAGCGCTGCCTGCCGGCCATCGGGACCGGTGGTGGAAATCCGCGGGCCATCGCACGCGATTTTCCCGACGGTTTTGCAGACTGGACAAAAGACGGGATCATGTTCGTAGGCTTGCTCGCGACCGTTTATCAAGTCTGCCCCATCACCGTCCTGCACCACTCCGCCAACGGTTGTCAGATCGCCCTTCACAATGTCATAGCGCGGCATTCCTCCACGTCCTCCTTACTTCGCGGCACCACGATAGTGGAAGCTGTTCAGGACCGTATCCCACGCCTGGACGGCCTGTTCCTCGTTCACTGGTGACGTCGTCACGGAGGCGGGATTCACCGCGTCAGGTTCCGCACCGAACAACAATTGAATGGCGGTGTGCGGTTTTGATGGATCTCCCTCTACCCCGGCCGCCAACAGATAGAACTGGTACTTCTGGACGCCATCTTCATGGATGTCGACGAGAATTTCCTCGGCTTGAATGCCGGCGACTTGACGCTTGCCCTTTCGCAATACCTTATAGTGCCCCGCGTACGGCTTCAGCTGAGCCTCAAATTCCGAAAGCCCGCTCAACAGCGACGCCTTCTGATCGGCAGCAACAGATTCGCGCAGCTTCACGATCAGATTAGACGGCCGCCCCGGAACAAGACCGGCCGCGACGGTGGCATCGAAAGCCGGAAGTTGCTTGCCGCCGATCAAGCCGCCGTTAAAGCAAAATGCGCCATCGTTCGGCACGTCCCCTTCATCACGCGGACGAATATTTCGTAGGATCTCGGACGCATTCTGGACCGCGCTCTGGTCATAGCCATCGCCGAACTTGTTCTTCAAGGTGAATTGCGTGTCGTGCGACCACGCGTACCCTTCCACGTCGTATGAGAGCTCGGCGGGCGGGACGTCGTATCGCCCGAAAACAAAGAGACGCGAGTAGTCATTGGGCTGTACCGCCTGATGGAGCCACGGTGTCTTCGTCGGCGAGAAGGAATTATGCGGATCAACCCGCAGCTTGGTCTTCAGCTCGTGCTCGCGCGCCTCTACTCTCCGTACGAATTCCTGTTGACCTACGTTCTTCGCTACATCGATCGAGTACCCCATGTACTTATATTCTTGGTTGTACACCTCTGCATCATGGGGAAGGTCGACAACGAAACGGCCAATACACCACGGGCGGGTGTCATGCATCACGGGGGTGGTCATAGGCAACTCCGACGGATTACTCTTCGAGCACGCGGCCATCCCTACCGAGAAGGCCACGAGCGCGACTGCGATTCGATTTGTGAACTGGTTTAATGTTGTCATACGGGAACGTCGATCGATTTTGCGACCTTGACCATACTATAGAGTGTGGCCCACTTCGCCCACGGATGCCCGAAGCAGCCTTGGTGATCAAACCCGTTCTGCGTGAAGGCGATCTGCACACCCTTCGCCTTTTCGCCAGGGACACCGGCCTTCAAGCCACGTGCGACGGATTCCCCAGACCAGCTCGGCACCGTGCCATCCCCAAAGATCAAGCCTCGCTCCTGCGGAAAATTGGGATCCATGATCTCCGCAAAGAGTGTACAGACAAGCCCCTTGACGCGGATACGGACCTGGCCCTTCTGGTCGTCGCTCAAGAGTTCGGCCTTCATCAGGTCCTCTTCGGTCGTACCTGCTGGGAAGTCACCACGCCAATAGATTCGGCCGAAGGTGAGCAGCTTATCCGCTGGTGCGGTGGTCTCCTGCTTGGTAGGAGCCTTGGCTGTACCGCCCTTTGTCGGGTCAACCTCGCTCGACCGTCGCAAGGGACCGTTACCGTAGAAGGCAAAGGTGTTCGGATGATAGTTGTTTATCAGTTGATGCTGGCGGTCAACCACGTCCTGCATTGTCGTCAGAAAGTTCTTCTGCAGCGTCATGCCAGGCTGAGTCGTTTGCAGGCGCTGTTTGGCAATTCCAGCAGGATCGAGCATTGCGTCGGACTGGTTGGGGACCAAGCCGTACCACGCCTGTGACGTGAACAACTTCAGCGTGTCGTTCTTCTTCGGCAGGGCGAGTACTTCCTGTCGCTTCATGTCGCGAACAACCCACCATGGTTCATAGTCGTGATAGTCGGGCATCGGAAGGAGCTCCAACGGCCCGGGTGCGTTGACCGTGATTGCCGTGAATTCCGGCGCGTTTCGCCCCACGAGTACCTTATTGAGGATTGCCCCCTCCCCTTCAGCGCCGGCGCGAAACCGTCGTGCGGCCAACGGTGCGCCAGTCGCTGGCTGCGCCCCGTGGATCACGCCGTACATCAAGTCGTCGTAACCCGCTATCACTGAAGCCATGCGGGCGACGAGCCCCCCCATGGAGTGGGTGATGATGATTGCCTTCTTTACTTTGTTCTCGGCGCAGATCTCCTTGATACCCATCAAATGGTATTTCTTGTGGGTTTTCTGATCGACATAGTCAACGCCCTTCACTGTGTCTTCGGCCGACAGCAGATTCGATTGCAACCAGTTGTAGCCGATCGCATACACCGGATATCGGTACTGGCAGAACTTCTTAAATTCATCCGAGTCGACCTTAAGCGGGTCGATACCCGGACCATTCGCGCCGTAGCTCGATGGCGCTGTCCCGATGACCGGATTCAAAGTGAAGTCTTCACCTTTCGGGTCACCGCTTGCCCAGGCGCCAAGGAGCTTTCCCGCCTTCATCGGGTGGTTGAGCTCGCGCTCAAGCCAAGCGAGCGATCCATGGTAACTCTTCGAATGGACCGATCCCCAGCCTCGCCTTCGCGCTTCGTCGGCCGTCAGATCGCAACCTGTCGTCACGATCGCGCCGAGCGTGGAGACGACTGCCGACGATGTGTCGTATTTTGTTTCGCGCTCCGACGCATCTGAGAAGTATCCATTCCAGCCGAATGCTATCGCAGCGCGGTTGGTTTCATTCGGCGGATTCCAAATCTCCTGCCCGGTATTTCTGTTGATTAGCAGGGAGCCCATCACCCCGGGAATAAAAATCACCGGGATAGGTGGCCGCGGATCGCAATGAAACTCTTTAGTGCATTTGTTGGCATCCGGCGTTAACGTCACTTTTGCGGACGACCCGCCGCCTGGCTCGTGCTGCCCTTGAATGACGACCGTATCGGATTGCTTCGCTGCGTTGTTGCTGCCGGAATTGTTCGGACCCATACCGGTACCTACGATTACTGCGGTTGATCGGAGAGATTCAAGATGTGCTGATGGCGATTGACGCGATCCACGATTCGGACCGCTAGCCGACGTCGTTGAGCGTGCGAGGCAACACACGCACAGTCATCGTCTCGACGTCCACGTTCTTCTGCACCGAAGTCTTACCGAGTTCGTCCGTCACGCCCTTGATGACTGTTCCATCGCTCCGTACGAACTCGTACGGGTGATTCTTGAGCACTTCACCTGTGATGGAGTGGCGAAGCACATAGGGGTCGTTGAACGCAGTCTTAGGCAAGCTGTTCATGTGTTCAGCGATCGAGCTCGGACCTTGACGACTGAATGAGGCCGATTTGATCGTACGAGGTCCTCGCGAGCCGTCTTCGATACCTTCCGCGGTGATGCGAATGTACGAGCCACCACACTTCAGAATCAGCTCCTGCTTCGCCTCGATTACGACTCTACCTTGATTGCTGGTAACCGTTACGTCGCGATCGGCGAACAGGCTCAACGCGTCGCTTTGCGCAGCGATTTCGACCTTGCCCTTTGCAGCGAACAGCTTCACCCCCGCCTTCTGCACAAACAGGCTGATCTTTTCTGCGGCCGCAACGATGAGGGATTTGCCCGTGGCAACGTGAGTGTGTTCGCCGCTGGTCAGATTGATGTGTCGATCCGCTGCGATGCTAGTCGACTGTCGGGACGTTAATCCGATATCGGCTGGCGTGGCCATCATGATCATCGGTGTGGCGAATCCGTTGGCCTCCCCTGTTCCGCCGCCATCGGTCCTACCCCCGGACGTTTGTCCTGAAATGGGATGCTCGGTGGCCTTGGCTACGGCTTTCAGAGTGTCTTGACTTCCCTCCAACGACTCAGCCTGCGCCGTCGCGCTGGCGCTTGATAGCGATTCAACAAGCATGCCCGATCGCGTCAGCTGATCCCTCGCCTCAACGACGTCGAGCTGCTCTGCGTCGTGCGCTTTGGCATGCGTACTCAAATAAAGGCCGCGGTTCGCTCGTACCGCGCCGTAGTCGTCGGTGTGAATCTGGAAACCGGCACCAAGGTAACGCCCACGTTTGTTCCGGTCTTGGCTGATCAGATATCCCTGATGGAACGAGCTGTAGCTTGAACCCGTGAAGGAGGTCAGTCGCGTCGCACCTTGATTGGTTGAGTCGTCGTGAACGAACGAGTTGAAAGCGCCCGTACCGCCGAACCCACTCGACTGAAAACCCGATAGCAACACATTCGTATGCCAAGGCGGTGGAGTCGTACCGCCATTGAGCCGTCCAAGCACGAACGGGCGATCACAATCGCCGCCCCAGTGGCTAATCGCCACCCATTCGCCCGCGCGCGGAACGTGTACGGAGCCGTACGAATTCCCAGTGTCGGACTGCAACGACAACAGCAACGGCGATGTATTGAAAGCCCCTGCAGGACTCTGACGGTCCCATGCGTGCCGCACGCGAATTCGATTCGATTCGTCGGCCCAAGCTTCTTCCCCCTCTGGCGCCACCACGATCGCATGCTCGATATGCATGATTGGTTTGCGGTGCTCGAACGGGCTCCGATATTCGATAGTCGTAGGTTGAGCTTCGACGTCGACGACGAAGAATCCAGTTTCGCCGTCGGCCGGGTGTGGCGGCGACTGGAAATCGCTCCCGCGAACTGCTTTTGCGTCGGAAACTCGCCGCTGCAAACTGTGCGGGAAAGCAGCTCCCTGGCGAGCGATAGGCACATTATTTTCGACGAGCCATCGCGCTTCGATTGCGACAAACTCGCGGTGCTTGGCGTCCGGGTTCGAATGCCGGGGGTGGTCGTGCAGCACGAAACGCCTCCCAGCGTCGATCCAACGCAATCCGGCGACTGCCGCATAGCGCAATGCCTGTGCATCCCAGGCCTGCGTATGCAATTGCGCGCGAGATCCACCGGCATCCGTGGTGGGATACCCATACGGCGTCGATTCGAAGACCTCCATTGGCACCGTCGGGATGCTTTGCGTTTCACGTTGTCGACGCTGCTCGATCTCGTAGGTCGTCGACTCGATTTCGCTAACTGCCTCGAAGTCGTAATTCGGGCGCTTGTAGTCGAATGAACGCGTTGTATAACGCACGCTTTGGAGTGTCTGGATAGCTGCCCATTGCGCTACGCCATTGCTTTCATTGCTCGCGTTGCCGCGGGTATAGGTCGCATCCTTTGGCTGGGGTAGCGAGGAAACACGGTCGACGATGACTAGGGTCGTCTTCGGTGGCTCCCCTGACTGGGTGGTCGCATGTTCCCAGTAGAAATACCAACCCTCATCCTCGAGGAGCCGATGGACGAAATTCAGGTCGGACTCTGCCTGTCTGCAATACGAGCGCACCCGCGGGGTGCTGACGGTGTCGAATCGATAGAGACCTTGCAGCTGCGGATATCGGTCGAACACATTCGCCAGAATCTCCCGTGCATCCTTTTCGAGCCAAAAATGATCGTCGCGGGTATGCCCGAGGAAGTGCAAAGCCGACGAGATCTCTAGCTGGTAGACAGCCAGGCCACCATCTGCACCCAGCATCCCGATACGGTGTACAAAGCCGTGGACGGGAAGGTAGGTCGACTCAGCGAATGGCGCGGTCTCCTGCTGAATCCACAACGTGACGGGCTGATGCATCAACGACAGAAGCGTAAGATCGGTGCGCATCGACGCTACATCGACAGTCCACCGGTAATCGCGCCCTATTTTTGCATACCCCTCGGCACGTAATGCAACGAGGGTATTCGCGCCAAGGGGCGTATCGAGTTTCAGCAGCCGATCATTCTGCAAAATACCCCGGTGAAAAGCGTCAAAAAGACCGCTCGACGACAGCTCCCCGACCGAGGATGCCCTGGCTTCCATTTTGTTCTTCCTTCCTCTCAGATACCCCGCACGGCCGCGGAGGCAAGAACGTCCGGACCGGTGGTCACGTCGCTCTCACTGTATCGAAATCACTGTTGGGAAAATGTAGGCGACGGAGAACGACGCTCATCCCATTGATACGCCAAACATCGTATCAAATCACCAATATGATATCGCACGCATTTGACGATATTTCATACTCGATCGAACCCAGAAACACGACGTCGCCACACCGTCTTTGCGAAATTCTGAACGAATTCTGCCCGCCGTTTTTGCAGTCTTTCACGATGAAATGTTGATCGAGCGTGATTTCTGACGGCACCTTGACCTACTTCGACACCGCCGCAGGCGACGCCACCCACGTGGTCGGTCTCCAGTTCCACTGCGACTTCGGCGCAGTGTCGCGGTGATGACGTCCAGCGGACGTCCCCGTTCAAAGGGGTTCCGCATGCGCAAACGTTCAGTCCTCGCGCCCGCCGCGCATGGTACTCGCCAGCTCGCGCCCCAGCCGACACGAACCTCTCCACTCCGTCTAGCGGAGCACGGGCGTTTTTCCTAAGATTGCTCTGGGCCGACGAGGGAGCTGAACCGCACCGAATTTTGTGGAGGCTCGGATTCTTGAGAGAATCGAGCCATGAACAAGAAGGCAACCAAGTTTTCCCCGGAAGTCCGGGAGCGCGCAGTGCGTCTGGTACGTGAGCAGCGTAGCGAACATCCGTCGATGTGGGCGGCGGTCGAATCGATTGCGCCGATGATCGGCTGTACGCCGCAGACGCTGCTGGATTGGGTCAAGCGCGAGGAGATCGATCGTGGGGAACGTGATGGCGTGAGCACGGCCGAGCGTGAACGCATCAAGGCCCTGGAGCGTGAGGTCAAGGAACTGCGCCGTACCAACGAGATTCTCAAGCTGGCGAGCGCGTTTTTCGCCCAGGCGGAGCTCGACCGCCGATTCAAGTCCTGAAGGCCTTCGTTGATCAGCATCGCGACACCTTCGGGGTCGAGCCGATCTGCAAGGTATTGCGGATCGCCCCGTCGGGCTACCGACGCCATGCTGCGCAGCTTCGTGATCCGTCCAAACGCTGCGCTCGTGCCAAACGCGATGAGGTCCTGCAACCCGAGATCAAGCGTGTCTGGCGGGCCAACATGCAGGTCTACGGTGTGCCGAAGGTCTGGAAGCAGATGAACCGGGAGGGCATTGTGGTCGCACGCTGCACGGTCGGGCGGCTGATGAAGCTGCAGGGCTTGCGAGGCACAGTTCGCGGCAAGCGAGTTCGCACGACGAATCCCGATACGAGCGCCCCGCGCCCGCTGGACCGGGTCAACCGGCAGTTCAAGGCTGAGCGCCCAAATCAGCTCTGGGTGTCTGACTTCACCTATGTCTCGACATGGCAGGGTTGGCTGTACGTGGCGTTCGTGATCGACGTGTTTGCCCGTCGCATCGTCGGTTGGCGCGTCAGTTCGTCGATGAGCACGGACTTCGTTCTGGATGCGCTCGAACAGGCGCTGTACGCGCGCCAACCGGGCGACGATGGGACCTTGATACACCACTCCGATAGGGGGGCTCAATACGTCAGCATTCGGTATAGCGAACGTTTGGCCGAGGCGGGTATCGAGCCGTCCGTCGGCAGCCGTGGCGACAGCTACGATAACGCGCTGGCTGAAACGATCAACGGTCTCTACAAGACGGAACTGATTCATCGGCGCGCCCCTTGGAAAACGAGGGAATCCGTCGAACTGGCAACGCTGGAATGGGTCGCCTGGTACAACCATCATCGGCTGATGGAACCGCTCGGCTATATCCCGCCCGCCGAGGCTGAGGCAAACTACTACAGGCAACTCAGAAATGCTGCTGAAGTGCCTGCATTAACTTAAACCAACCGGCCTCCACGATTCCCGGTGCGGTTCAAGGCCATCGCGCGGTGCTGGAGCGCGAAGCGTTGTAGTGATCGTACTATGCCGGTTCGCGGCGTCAGTGCGTTCTTGCAGTGAAGTACAACGTTTGCAATGCGAAGCTCGGAAAAAACCTGCAGAGACAATATCGCCGAGTGTGGCCCACATGCCCACGTGAGCCATACCCGATTACCGTTGTCGACAACGATGCCGCCTTAGCGAGGGTTACGTCACTGCACCACTATTTCGACCCTTGGGCAACGGTACACAGCACCACGATGTTTGCGGCTGAGAGCTTATGTTGCTGCAATTGCTTCTCCACCTCCTTAACTTCCTTAAAGGCTCCCGAGGTAGCCAGCGCGACCGAGTAGGCCCGAATTGCTTCGTGCAATTTCGAGAGCCCCTTGCTATTGATGATGCGAATGTCCGGATTCGGCGACGCAGCATATTCAAAGACAGTCTTGGGATGCACCATGATCGGGGTTCTGAACGCATCCGCACCATACTTCTCATGGAACCAAACAATCGAGCCATTCAACTGGTTAGTATCGCCTTTGGAAATCTTGTCGGCCGACACCGCCCCGCTTTTACATTCAATGACTAGATATTTGTTCTCTCCGAGAGCCCACAAGTTGTCCGGGCCCCGGCCCACCTGCTCTTCTGGTCGTTGAGATCCGAACCCCAGAAATGCGCCCAACTCTTGCATTGCGGCCTCGAACCGCTTACTGCCTTCCTCGCCCCATTCCAGATCCTCGATAAGACCGTTGACCCAAATTACAAGGTCGTTACCTTCGAGGAATCGCTCCATGAACATGGCAGCGGCCACAGCCTGACCCTTCACCGGTGCACTGACCTTGTTATAGGTGACACCAGCGATAGGCTTCAGCAAGCGCGGATTGAGTCCCAGTGCAGCCAACTGTAGCTCTTGCGCCTTTGCCTGATCAACGAAATTCGTGTACTCAGCCAGTTGTTGCTTTAGGTACCCCTTGACTTTCTTTTCCGTCGTCTCCGTTACCGCTTCCTGTGCCTTTTTGATAGCGGTGTCTGCTCTTGCAATGCGGATGGCATCGAACGCCTCGCGTAGTTTGACTTCGGTCGAATCTAGTCGTCCACCCTCAATCGGTGGCGCATTCACTACGGCATTTCTGCCGGCTTCCGTCCAAGCATCATTTTGATCCAGACACAAGTTGAGAATCGGCTTGAGTTCTTCAAGGGGCTTCCCGCGGACTTGCGCCGCAACTTCTTTCCCGAGAGCAATTTGCGCGCGAGTCGCCGACGAGAACATTTCCTCTGCTTCGGGCTCGTGAAGCTTTTGGGTCAACTTCCTGCCCAAAAGCAGTACGACACAGTTGTCGTCACTGGACCGGACGCCACGGCCCATGCCCTGCTCGATTCGCTGGACTTGCCGGACTAACTGCCTCTTCGTACCGTCAAGCAGTTGCATTTCTAGGCGTTCGCCCAAACCGTACACCTCTGGTAGACCATCAATAACAAGCATTTCGCACGCTGTTGAAGGAAGGTCGATGCCGTCGTACTTGTTTATCAGCACCGTCAGACCAACATGCCCCGTCCTAAGACGCTCCACGCCCTCACGAATTGTGTCTTTGTCCAAGACCTGCGCGGCAACGTCATTCCACGATCCAGCCCGTTGTTTTGACGGGACAATAACAACGACGTTGCGGTCGACTGCGATTTCGACAACCAACGCCTTGATATCCTCGAAGGTGTACTCAGGGTTGATTTCCTGAGGCGCAAGAATCATCCGATCCCCTATGTCTCCACCACCCTTTGGACGAATCGGCTTAACGACCTCGTCGGCGTCGGCCTGAAAATGACTGACAAGAATTGTGTCATCTGCGAGGGTTGCGGTCATATAAATGCGCCTTTGCGCCCCAGCGAATGACGGGATCCGGTCAATTGGCACAAACCGGGGCGCGACTTCTAGTCGCCCGCCTCCAAAGACGCAGGTGCATTGCGGTATGCAGTCGCTCAACAGTGGCCAAGACCACTCAAGATCCCTTTCCTTCCGTTGGGCGTGCAAGAGCTCGACGACCTTATCCTGCCGAGCCATCCATGCCCAATACGGAACAGTCATGACAACATTGGGATCTTCGTCCTTTACGTCTAGCAAATTTGACGGGGATTGCGCCTTTAGGTCCGCTTCAAACATGCTCAAAAGCCCGTCGTAAATCGGATTCCCGGCCTTTGACTTTATACAAAATTGATCATGCACCACGCTCAAGCAGGCATGGGCATCATCTACGACGATGCTGCCAATTGGTATTTTTTTCTCACCAACTCCGAAGACTGATCGACCATTAAAAAGCTTGTGGACATTGGCCACGAGTACGGAGCGTCCCGCTATAAAGTCCGGATCATGCTCATTGTCCGTAGCTGCAATCCCGAGTGCCTTGGCTTCCGCGAGTACTTGCGCCACAAGGAAGCTGTCCGGAGTTATGTAGACGGCAGGCTTGACATTCTCGTTCAGCGAACTCTGAAGGCAGAGCAAGCCGACTACGGTCTTACCCCCGCCAGTGTTCATTTTAATTGTCAGATCCTTCGCGGTCTTACGCTCATACCACGCGTCAAGGACATCCGCCTGCTCATCCGACGGGCGCTTGAAGCGTCCATCGCGCTTCAAAGTGGTAAAAATCTTCCTGGGATCCGTTTGTTTTGCGGCCGTTGCAGTATTCAGCCTGTTGAAATCCAAAGCCATTAAAGCCCCCTCCTCGATCGATTCCTAATTCCTGATTTTGGCACAAGTTGGTTGGTCAACGTACCTTTAAAGGCGTCGAGCAACCGAATTGGAGTGTGGCGTTTCACGAAGTCACGAGTCGCGTACGTCAAGAGAGCGCGCTTCCGGTGTGAAGAAGCGCCCGACGACAAGCTCAGACTTTTCGAGAACCGGATTGATTTCCGACGTCGCGAAAATGAGCTGGTAGTCCACCTCATACGTCGCGCATTCTTCGACGATAATTTCCTGAAGGCGGTGGCTGCGATCCTTTTCCATCCCGCCATCGTCAATGCCGTCAAGCATCAGAAAGCGCGGAAGGCGCATGAACGGTTTCTGCACGCTCGCCGTCAACAGCGCAAGGTGGAAGACGTGACGGAGAACCACCGCCGAACTCTCCGAGAAGTTTCGGGAGCCATTCACATAGACGGAGTTCTCGACGAAATCGAAGTTCGCCTCTTTCGCATTTACGAATTCGGGCTGGAGCGGAAGGTCAAGCTTCAAGAGTCGCACGGTCGCGTCGTTTACCGTTTTCGCAACCTCAATCTTGCGTTGCGCCTGCTTCTGCTCTAGCTGCTCAATGCTTTCTGCTAGTCGCTTGCTTTCCGCCGTCAATGCGTCGCGTCGCATTTGCAGGTCGGAGATGACGCTAGCCAGCTTCTGACGTTCATACGCCTGCTTGATTTCTTCGTCCAGAGCTCCGAGCTTGCGTGCGACCTCTTCCAGTGCAACTTCGACATCACTTGACCAAGCGTTCGCCTCGGCACGGTAATCCTGTTCCAGCTTCCGCACTCGCTGGGACAAGAGCGGGATTTCGACCCGCAGCGCGTCCGCTTCTCGCGTGCGTCCGTCAATAAGCGACCTCGATTCCTTCAGCTGGACATTCAGCTCGTTGCGCATGCGAAGCAGTTGCGAATCTCCACGCCCATCACCGAGAGCAGTCGTGCAGAGGTGACAATGTTCGGCGTCTGCTCGCGCTTGAGGAAGCTCACTCAGACAACTTGGGCAGAAACGGAATTGCACGTTGCTGAAATAGCTGCGTGTTTCCTTGGATTCGTCGAGGCTCAGCAGTCGCGACTCAAGCTCCTTCACGAACAGATAGGAGTCGGCGATATCGAGGTCAAGGGCCGCGAGCTTGTCCTTTGCAGCAGATTCAGCTTGCCTTGCAACATTCAGACTCTGACGCAGCCCGTCGGCCGAGGCGCGCGCCTTGTTCGAGTCTTTGCGCGGAAGTTCTCGCTTTTGCTTGAGTGTTACAAGCGAGGCCGAAAGGGCTCCACGCGCTGCTTCAAGCTCAACAATCTTGGTGTTGAGGAATTCTAGATCTGGGGACTGGCCAGAACGTCCAAGCACGTTGAATATACTGCGAAGCTCCGCTTCCTGCTTGCTGATTTGAGCGTCTAGTTCTCGAACGCGTAGCTGCGCAGAGTAAAGCACGTCGTCGTACACGCCGCCGAGATAGCCGCCTACCATCTCACGAGTTAGCGGGCTGTCGAAACTATCCAATCGGAAAATTGGGCTATGCACGGATGGCTGGTCGGCGTAGAGCACGCGCAGTAACTGGTGCATCGTCAGATTCGATGCTCCATCGCCTTGAGCCTGCGGCATGTTCATGGCTTCGAAAAGCGCTTGCGAAAAGCTAACGCGGTGCGCACTACGCTTGAACGGGTACGTTTCCCACAGCTGCGGACCAGCCTTCAGCGACTCTTCCATCGCTCCCCAGAAGATGGACATCGGACGCTGGAGTGCCGTGTCGATGTCTCGACGCAAGCAAGCGACCTCACCGTTGAGTAGCACCTCCACGTAGGTGGATGTACACCGCAGCGCTTCAGGCTTCCACCGGATGTTCTCCGCGCCAAGGGAAAACGCCAGTAGGTCCATGACTGTCGTTTTACCCGAACTGTTCCGCCCACGAATTACGTTCACCCCGGGATGGAAAGGGCAATCAAAGGCGACATGCCCCCCCTGATAAACCTTAAGACGGTTGATTCTCAACGTGGGTTCAAGCAAAGTCATACCGATGTTCCATGAGTTGAGAGCGATGCTTCAGTCCGTCAGGGCCGCGCAAAGGGATTTGCGAAAGGCCAGTGAGAATACCCTCGATCATCGGTCCGTTCGCAGAAACGAAAGCGTTGAGCTTCTCTTTCAATATTGGAGCAATGGGCATCTCCGTGCGCGTGACAAACCCGCGCTCGAATCGTTTGATATTGATCAACCCGGACGCGGCGATGGATTTTAGTGCCGCTTCCTGGATATGGCGCATATCACGGAAGGTCGATAGTCCGCTAACTGGGTCGCGATAAACATTGGCGGCCACCTTGGCCTGTGAACGCAGCGTTTTGAGCGTATCAGGCAACCGAATCGTCCGAACCATACCGGGGAAGATGAGATAAAAATCTAATAATCGCGCTTTTTCTATCTCAATATTTGTAACGTGCTCCGCAATGAGGAGCATGCGGAACACGCAGTGGTAGGCATCATATGCGGGGTGATATATCAGCATTTGTCCCACCTTATATGGCAATTGCCACCGAGGTAGTACAGAAGCGCAAGCAGGTCCATCGCATCGAACTCAAGAACGTTTTCGCCAAGGAGGTTTTTGGTCCCTTGCAGAATGGCATTTATGCATTGGTCGACGGCAACGCGGTCGGCTCCTTGTTGAATCACCGGGGTAACTGTCAGCGTGAACGCTGCGTGCAGCTCCGACAGGACAATCGTGTAGACCCGCTGCGCCGTACGCGATGTCTGATGCCTCATGATCGACTTGAACGCACGTTCCTTCAGGTCCGTTGCCGACCAAATCTGGTCCTCCCGACCGCTGTCCCGAAGCTTGGCTTCGAGGCCGCGAACATCACCGTCAGTTGTGGTTGACATGTAATGTTGCAGTTTCGCTGAAAATTGCCCGTGCGACGGGTCACCGACACCGTCAGCCTTGAGCTTCTCATAGAGTGCCTCGAGTTCTCGCCCAGCCCCGCCGTTCGTAACGAGCTGGATGACGGTCGTTTTGCTGTTATCGACCTTGTCGCCGCCGACGAGGTCGCCGCCGACGTCATTGTGACTTTGGCTCGTGAACACAAACTCTACTCACGGTTGTTCTTGTGCATGTCCCCGCCGACGATGTCTCCGCCCGCGCGATTGTTCTTTTGTGAAACGATTGTTGTGCGTTTCGAACGCGTGGATCGATTCGAGATGAGCACCTTTACGCTCCATCCAGCTGCAATGGCTGCGACGGCCGCGACGACGTATTTCAACCAATCCATGGCTTCCCCGAATTTTTGATGCGTTCAATGTGTTGTCGGGCGATTTTAAGGCAGCGACAGTCGCCCTGCAATGAGCCGAGCTTGGATGCTGGGTTTGCGGGCCTGCACCCACAAGATTGCGTCCATACTGGGCGCACAAAAAGCAGAAAGCCCTCATATCGAGGGCTTTCAATTTCACTACAGTTTCAAAACTTTATTGCACTGCTCAGTCTGGATTTTCCAATCTTTATTGCACTTTCCAGACTATATTGTCACGCTACACCCGCGGACTTACGCGAAGTTCTTCGCTGCGAAGTCCCAGTTCACGATGTTCCAGAACGCTTCGACGAACTTCGGACGTGCGTTGCGGTAGTCGATGTAGTACGCGTGTTCCCACACGTCGATCGTCAGCAGCGGCTTGTCGGCCGTCGTCAGCGGCGTCGCGGCGTTGCTCGTCGACACGATGTCGAGCGAACCGTCGGCCTTCTTCACGAGCCATGCCCAGCCCGAACCGAACGTGCCGACCGCAGCCTTCGTGAAGGCTTCCTTGAATGCGTCGTACGAACCCCACTTCGCGTTGATCGCGTCGCCCAGCGCGCCCGACGGTGCGCCGCCGCCGTTCGGCGACAGGCTGTTCCAGAAGAACGTGTGGTTCCAGATTTGCGCGGCGTTGTTGAAGATGCCGCCCGACGACTTCTTCACGATCTCTTCCAGCGGCAGGTTTTCGAATTCCGTGCCCGGGATCAGATTGTTCAGGTTCGTGACGTATGCCTGGTGATGCTTGCCGTAGTGGTACTCGATCGTCTCTTTCGAGATGGTCGGCGCGAGTGCGTCTTCTGCGTACGGGAGCGGCGGGAGCGTATGAGCCATGGCAATTCCTTCGTTGAGTATGTAGGGGGGCTGTGTTGAATGCTGCCGAGCGTCCGATTGTAGGCGAGTCCGAATATCCCCGCAAACTCACGGGTATTCGTCCGCCGTATGCGGAAAATCGGCGCTGGCGCTGCATCCGGCGGGATAGCGGGCAAGCCGATGCGGCGCGCAGTATCCGTTCCTGCCGCGCGCACGGCGCACACGTGCGCGCGACGTGCGCAGCGCAGCCGCCGCGGGCGGTCAGATCGTGTCGGTGAGCCGCGGCTGCACGTCGGCGAGCGACACGTCGGCGGAGCCTTCGGCGAGATGCACGGTCAGGCGCCGCTGCGGCTTCAGCGCGCTCGGCGAGCGCACCGCACGGCCCGTCTGCGCATCGATCAGCGCCGCGTAGCCGCGCTCGAGCGTGCGTTGCGGGCTCAGCACCTCGAGCCGCGCCGCGCATGCCGCCACGCGCGCGCTGTCGCGCTCGTGGCGGCGCTGCAGCGCGACCGCGAGACGCTGCGACAAACCGGCGAGCACGTGACGCGCCTGCGCCGGATCGGGACGCGCGCGTTGCCAGCGCAGCTGCGCGAGCGCGAAGCGCGCACGCGCGTCGCGCACCGGGCGCGACGCCGCCGACGCGAGCCGCGCGGCCAGTTGGTCGACGTGGGCGCGTTGCCGCTGCAGCCGCTCGGCCGGGCTGACGAGCCGGCGCGCGAGCCAGTCGAGCTGCTGCGCGCGCTGCTCGAGCCCGCGCGCGACGCAGCGCGCGAGCGCACGTTGCCGCTCGCTCAACTCTCGCAGCAACAACGCGCGCTGCGGACTCGCGAGCTCGGCCGCGCCGGTCGGCGTCGGCGCGCGCACGTCGGCCGCGAAGTCCGCGATCGTGAAATCGGTTTCGTGGCCCACGCCGCAGACGACCGGCAGCTCGCTCGCCGCGATCGCCCGCGCGAGCGCTTCGTCGTTGAACGACCACAGATCCTCGATCGATCCGCCGCCGCGACACACGAGCAGCACGTCCACCTCGTGCCGCGCGTTCGCGGTCTGCACGGCCGCGACGAGCTTCTCGGCGGCGCCCGCGCCCTGCACGGGCGCCGGGTAGACGATCACCGGCAGATGCGGCGCGCGGCGCGCGAGCGTGGTCAACACGTCGCGCAGCGCGGCCGCCTGCAGCGACGTGACGATGCCGATCGCGCGCGGATGCACGGGCAACGGCCGCTTGCGCTCGGGCGCGAACAGCCCCTCGGCCTCGAGCTGCGCCTTCAGGCGCAGGAACGCCTCGTACAGGCGCCCCTGTCCGGTGCGCCGCACGGCCTCGACGTTGAGCTGCACCTCGCCGCGCGGCTCGTACATCGTGACGACCGCGCGCACCTCGATGCGATCGCCCTCGCGCGGCGTGAATTCCGCATACTGCGCCCGGCCGCGAAACATCACGCAGCGCATCTGCGCCTGCTGGTCCTTGATCGAGAAATACCAGTGCCCGCTCGCGGCGCGCGTGAAGTTCGACACTTCGCCCGCGATCCACAGCAGCGGAAACGAGCGCTCGAGCATCGTCGAAATCGCCCGGTTGAGCGCCGAAACGGGGATCACTTCGTCGCCGCCGCGCGAGGCGCCGGGCGCGGAAAAAGGAGTATCGGAAGGCATGAGCGGTCGGATGAATGCTGGCGGCGACACGATAGTCCGACACGCGCGCCGCGTCCAGCGCCGACCGTCCGCGGCGCGCCGCTGAAAATGTTTCCACATTCCGACAATCGTCCGGCAAAACCATTTGAAAAGCCCGGAAAAAGCCAGACGATTCTTCGCAACGCATTGATTTTTATATATTTTTAAACCTTGCAAGGCGATTCGGAGTCGATTCGATGTCCGTCCGACGGGCATTCGGCGGGAGCGGACGGGGAGTTCTTCACAGAGTTGTCCACAGGCCACCTCGATCCGGCCCCACCAGCGGCGTCGGGCGGCGGCGCTTGCCGCGTGCGCCTGCGGCGCGCTAGAGTGCCGCCTTCCGAAGACCTAGCGGCATCCGCCGCCCAACGGAGCATCCGTGTTGACGAATCCGTTCCACGCCGCGGCGCACGACACGCCGCGCCCGGCCCGATGAGCGCCCGCGGCGGCCCGCTCGCGCGGCTCGAAGCGCGCATCACGCGCGAATGGCAGCGCCGCGGCGCGCTCGCGTGGGCGCTCACGCCGTTCGCGTGCGTATTCGGCCTGTGCGCGGCGCTGCGCCGGACCGCGTACACGCAGGGCTGGAAGCAGCCCATCGACGTCGGCGTGCCGGTCGTCGTGGTCGGCAACGTGACCGTCGGCGGCACCGGCAAGACGCCGACCGTGATCGCGCTCGTCGATGCCCTGCGCGCGGCCGGCTTCACGCCGGGCGTCGTATCGCGCGGCTACGGCGCGAACGTGCAGGCGCCGACCGCCGTCACCGCCGCGTCGCGCGCGAGCGCGGCCGGCGACGAGCCGTTGCTGATCGCCCGCCGCACCGGCGCGCCCGTGTGGGTGTGCCCCGACCGCGTGGCGGCCGCGCAGGCGCTGCGCGCCGCGCATCCGGAGGTCGACGTGATCGTCAGCGACGACGGGCTGCAGCACTACCGTCTCGCCCGCACGGTCGAACTGGTCGTGTTCGACCACCGGCTCGGCGGCAACGGCTTCCTGCTGCCGGCCGGGCCGTTGCGCGAGCCGCTGTCGCGCCATCGCGACGCGACGCTCGTCAACGATCCGTACAGCGGCGCGCTGCCGCCGTGGCCCGACACCTACGCGCTCGCGCTCACGCCGGGCGCCGCATGGCATCTCGACCAGCCGACGCTGCGCCGTCCGCTGTCGCAGTTCGCGAACGAGCGCGTGCTCGCCGCGGCCGGCATCGGCGCGCCCGAGCGCTTCTTCGCGACGCTGCGCGCGGCCGGCCTCACCCCGGCGACGCGCGCGCTGCCCGACCATTACGCGTTCGCCGACAATCCGTTCGTCGACGACGCCGTCGACGCGATCCTGATCACCGAGAAGGATGCAGTAAAATTGGGCGCTTCCTGGCGCGACGCTCGGCTGTGGGTCGTCCCCGTCGAAGCCGCGCTCGATCCTCGCCTCATTGCCCTCGTTGTGGAGAAACTCCGTGGACGCTCGCCTGCTTGAAATTCTTGTGTGCCCTATCTGCAAAGGCCCGCTCCACTATGACCGTGCCGCGCAGGAGCTGATCTGCAACGCGGACAAGCTCGCCTACCCGATCCGCGACGGCATCCCCGTGATGCTCGTCGACGAAGCGCGCCAGACCGTCGAAGGCACACCGGTCGATCCGGCCGGCCCCGCCGGCAGCTGAACGCCGCTACGGCGCACGACCGCGGCCCTCCGCGGTCGTACGCGCCGAACCCTGCCGGGCCACCCGCATTCGACGCGCCGCCCGCCCCGCTCTTCTCTTCGCCCCGTTCCGATGACTCATCCGCAGCCCTTCATCGCCGTCATTCCTGCCCGGCTCGCGTCGACGCGCCTGCCGAACAAGCCGCTCGCCGACGTCGGCGGCAAGCCGATGGTCGTGCGCGTCGCCGAGCGGGCCCGCGAAGCCGGCGCCCAGCAGGTACTCGTCGCGTCCGACACGCAGGCCGTCCTCGACGCCGCGCGCGATCACGGTTTCGACGCGGTGCTCACGCGCGCCGACCATCCGTCCGGCACCGATCGGCTCGCGGAAGTCGCGGCGACGTTCGGATGGCGTGACGACACGGTCGTCGTCAACGTGCAGGGCGACGAACCGCTGATCGACCCGACGCTGGTGCGCGACGTAGCGTCGCACCTGGCCGCGCATCCGGACTGCGCGATCGCGACCGCCGCGCATCCGATCCACGATGCGGCCGACGTGTTCAACCCGAACGTCGTGAAGGTCGCGCTCGACGCGCGCAGCGTCGCGATGTACTTCTCGCGCGCGCCGATTCCGTGGAGCCGCGACGCATACCAGCCGCACTGGCCCGACGTCGCGGCGATGCCCGCACCGGCCTTTCCGGTGTATCGGCACATCGGTCTCTACGCGTATCGCGCGCGCTTTCTGCGCACCTATCCGTCGCTCGCGCAGGCGCCGATCGAGCAGGCCGAGCAGCTCGAACAGCTGCGCGCGATGTGGCACGGCGAACGCATCGCGGTGCTGATTACCGAGCGCGCACCCGAAGCCGGCGTCGATACGCCGGCCGATCTCGCACGCGTGCAGGCCCTTTTTCGGCCGAGTTCAAAATAACCCGTGGCATAATCAGGCGATTGTGCGAGCCGTCCGCGACCCGCGCGTCCTCGCTTGACCCCGCCGCGACCCGTGCCGGCAGCCGCGCGTCGCCATCGCCGACGCGCCGCGTCAGACCGGTCCGCCGCGCACCAGGCAAGCCCCGCGCACGTTATCGCCGACGCTTGAGCGTCTCGCCACACGAATCTACATACCGGAGATATCACCATGCGTTTGATCCTGTTGGGCGCGCCCGGCGCGGGAAAGGGCACCCAGGCAAACTTCATCAAGGAAAAATTCGGCATCCCGCAAATCTCGACGGGTGACATGCTGCGTGCGGCCGTCAAGGCCGGCTCGCCGCTCGGCGTCGAGGCGAAGGGCTACATGGATGCCGGCAAGCTCGTCCCCGACGCGCTGATCATCGGCCTCGTGAAGGAACGCCTGAAGGAATCCGATTGCGCCAACGGCTACCTGTTCGACGGCTTCCCGCGCACGATCGCGCAGGCCGACGCGATGAAGGAAGCCGGCGTCGCGATCGACTACGTGCTCGAGATCGACGTGCCGTTCTCGGAAATCGTCGAGCGCATGAGCGGTCGTCGCACGCACCCGGCATCGGGCCGCACCTACCACGTGAAGTTCAATCCGCCGAAGGTCGAAGGCCAGGACGACGTGACGGGCGAGCCGCTGATCCAGCGCGACGACGACAAGGAAGAAACCGTCAAGAAGCGCCTCGAAGTGTACGAAGCGCAGACCAAGCCGCTGATCACGTATTACGGCGACTGGGCGCAGCGCGGCGAGGAAAACGGCCTGAAGGCGCCGCAGTATCGGAAGATCTCGGGCCTCGGCAGCGTCGAGGAAATCCGCGAGCGTGCGTTCGACGCGCTGAAGTAAGCAGCACGATCGGCCGTGAGCCGCAAGCCGCCCCGTCGGGGCGGCTTTTTTTCGACCGTGGCGGCCGGCATCGGGCCGCGATGCGCGGCGTGCCGCGTTCGGCGTTGTGCGCGCTACCATTCTCCGCAGCCGAGCGGGCGCGTGCAGCGTCAGTCTTCGCCGTCGCGCTGCATGCGTTGCCGCAGCTCGCTCACCTGCGATTCGACGACGGTCGCGTCGTCGGCATCGGGCCGTTCGCCGAGATACTGCTCGAGGTCCTCGAGCGCCGGGCGCAGGTAATCGAGCCGCGCATACGCGAAACCGCGGTCGCGCACCTCGTCGAGCTGTTCGGGCAGCAGGATCACGAGCCGCTGCTGCACCGCGAGCAGCCGCTGCCAGCGTTCGGTCTGCAGATAGATCGTCTTCAGGTTGCGCAGCATGCGCGCGATGATCTCGCGGCTCGTCGCCGGCTGCAGCAGCGCGCGCAACGCGCTGTCGACCGCGCCCGCCGCCCGCGCGACGTACGGCTCCAGCATCTCGACCATTTCGGCTTCCGACAGCGAATGGCCGTTGGTCGGATCGATGATCAGGTCGCCGTCCGGCAGCGTCACGCGCAGCAGGAAATGGCCGGGAAACGATACGCCGCGCGCCGGCACGCCGATTTGCTCGGCGAGCTCGAGATACAGCACCGACAGCGAGATCGGAATCCCGCGGCGGCGTTTCAGCACCGCGTTCAGGTGGCTGTTATCGGGGTCGTAATAATCGTTGTGATTGCACGCAAAGCCGAGCTCGCGAAAGAAGAACTCGTTGAGCGCGGCGACGCGGTCCTTCAGCCCCGTATCGTCGGTGAGCCGACGGCGCAGCCGCGCGGCGAGCATGTCGATCTCGGCCAGCGTGCCTTGCAGGTCGAGGTCCGGATACGCGTCCTGGGCGAGCGACAGCGCGGCTTCCGTGACGGGCAGACTGTCGTCGTCCGCCACGAGCGTGCTGAAGTAATCAAGGACGCGGGTCATTGCGGTGGTCACTTGGCGCGCCTTTTGAAGTAAGCGTATTTGAAGCCCATCACCCACAACATACCGAAATATAGTGCAGCGAACAGCACGAGGCACGCGGCCATCAGCGCGATGCGATCGAGCGGCTGCGCGCGCATGCCGGTCCAGTCGAAATTGATCGCGCACCAGTGCATCAGGCCCGCGAGCACGAGCGCGGCGCCCGTCAGCTGCACGAAGAAACGCAGCCAGCCCGGCGACGGCTGATAGATGCCGCGCTTGCGCAGGCCGAAAAACAGCAGCAGCGAATTCAGGCACGCGCCGACGCCGATGCTCAGCGTCAGACCCGCATGGCCGATCAGCGGCACGAACACGTAGTTCGAGATCTGCGTGACGATCAGCACGATGATCGCGATCTTCACCGGCGTCTTGATGTCCTGCTTCGCGTAGAAGCCCGGCGCGAGGATCTTGATCAGGATGATGCCGACGAGGCCGATCCCGTAGGTCGCAAGCGCGCGCGACACCATCGTGACCGTGTGCGCGTCGAACTTGCCGTAGTTGAACAGCGTCGCGGTGAGCGGCGTCGCGAAGAAGAACAGCGCGAGCGCGCTCGGCGCGGCGAGCAGGAACGTGACGCGCAGCCCCCAGTCGAGCAGCGCGGAATATTCGTGCGTATCGGCATCGACGTGCGCCTTCGACAGGCTCGGCAGCAGGATCGTGCCGAGCGCGACGCCGAGCAGCGCGGTCGGGAACTCCATCAGCCGGTCCGCGTAGTTGATCCACGATACCGCGCCCTGCCCGAGCCGCGATGCGATGTTGGTGTTGATGATCAGCGACAGCTGCGCGACCGACACGGCGAAGGTGGCGGGCACCATCTTCGCGAGCACGCGCTTCACGCCGCGGTGACGCAGCGCGCGCACCGGGTTGAGGCCGATCAGCGGCACCATGTCGATCTTCTTCAGGCCCGGCAGCTGCACGATGAACTGCAGCACGCCGCCCGCGATCACTGCCCACGCGAGCGCGAACACCGGCACCTTCAGGTGCGGCGCGACGAACAGCGCCGCCGCGATGAACGCGACGTTCAGCAGCACCGGCGCGAACGCGGGCAGCGAAAAGCTCTTGTAGGTGTTCAGCACGCCGGACGCGAGCGTCGTCAGCGAGATGAACACGATGTACGGGAACATGATCCGCGTCATCGTGACCGCGAGCGGGAACGCCTGCCCGTCGGCGTGCAGGCCGGACGCGACCGCGAACACGACCCACGACGCGCCGGCGATGCCGAGCACCGACAGCGCGGCGAGCGCCCACGCGAGCACGGTCGACATCGCGTCGACGAGCGCCTTGGTCGCGTCGTGCCCCTGCTGGTTCTTGAACTCGGCGAGGATCGGCACGAACGCCTGCGAGAACGCACCTTCGGCGGACAGGCGGCGCAGCAGGTTCGGAATGCGGAACGCGACGTAGAACGCGTCGGTGTATTGACTGGCGCCGAACGCACGGGCGATCAGCGTCTCGCGGGCCAGTCCGGTCACGCGCGACAGCAGCGTGAAGCCGCTGACCGTCAGCAGGGCTCGGAATAGATTCATGAGGCGCTTATTATACGGGGCTTGTGTGTGCCGGCACGGACGGATGCGGAAAAGCGCATGCCGCGCGCGGCCTCTCTCGGGCGCCAGTCACTTCCGGCTTGCCACGCACTTGATTTTGTTGCTATAATCGCCGGTTTCTGAGCCTGTTACATGCACGGCGCCTGTCGTTTTCATGTCTCGGCCTCGGTTAAAATCACCGTTTTTTTATGCGCCCCTGGGCAATCGTTCTCAGGGGACGGATCGAAAAGCAGCGCTTGGCCGTCAGGCTCCAAGCTCTGGAAACAGGACAGGATAAGGAACCGTCATGGCTAACTCCGCACAAGCACGCAAGCGCGCCCGCCAGGCCGCGAAGGCAAATTCGCACAACTCGGCGCTGCGCTCGAAATTCCGCACCGCGATCAAGTCGGTTCGCAAGGCTGTTGAAGCCGGCGACCAGGCAAAGGCTGCCGAGCTGTTCAAGGCTGCCGTGAAGACGATCGACACGATCGCCGACAAGAAGATCGTTCACAAGAACAAGGCCGCTCGCAGCAAGAGCCGCCTCGCCGCAGCCGTCAAGGGCCTGCAGGCAGCAGCGTAAATCCGGTGTGCCCGCTTCGGCGGGCGCCCTGTTTCCTGCGATCGTGAAAAAGCCCGCCTAGGCGGGCTTTTTTGCTGTGCGCGCGCCGCGCGCGTCGGGCCGCATGGGCACCACGCGCAAGCAGGCGTCGCGCGCCTCGCTCACTTCTTGTCGTTGTAGTCCGGCAATTCGCAGGCTTCGGTCACGACGAGGTTGTTGTCCTTCGCGAAGTTGAGCACGAAATCGAATGCCATCGGCTCGATGTCGCGCAGCCGCGAATCGAGAATCACGCATTTCAGATCGCCGAGCATCGTCGGGCGCACGTACAGCGAATACTTCAGCCGTGCATTCGGTCCGCTTGCACCGGGCCCGAAACAGGCCATCACGCCGGCCAGACGCTCCGACCAGTCGCTCGGGCGAAACTTTTTCCCGTCTTTCGTGATGCCCTGGATGAAGAATTCGGTCGGAGGGGTTTCAGCCATGTGGTTACCCAAGTGACGGCCCGGCAATGCCCAGGCGACGCTGCCTGGAGATGCGAACACGAGCTGGAGTGGACGGCGGCGCAGATGCTCCGACATCCCGAAAAGAGGCCGTCGCGCCATGCCGCCAGCGCGCCGCACCGGATTTGTGCAGCGCACCCGCTTGTGTCCGGCAGTACGCGAAGAGGCTTGTCTGCCGGGCTGGAGAAAACTTTTGAATTATACCGCAGCGCGCCATCGCGCGTCGTGCCGAGCCCCACTGCCCGACTCGCGGCCCGTGCGCGCGACGATCGCTCCCCGCTTTTCGCCACGGCTCGTCAAAGCACAGAAAATCCATTATGCTGCTTTGAGTTATCCACATCCGACGGCGGCGCCGTCCGGCTCCGCTGCCGGGTGAGACCCGCCGTATTTCGTTTCATGACCGCCAAAACCATTCGTCACTACCTGCAGTTCAAGGATTTCTCGCTGGAAGACTACGAGTACGTGCTCGAACGCACGGGTATCCTGAAGCGCAAGTTCAAGAACTACGAGACCTACCATCCGCTGCACGATCGCACGCTCGCGATGATCTTCGAGAAGAGCTCGACGCGCACGCGGCTGTCGTTCGAAGCCGGCATCTTCCAGCTCGGCGGCCACGCGGTGTTCATGAGCACGCGCGACACGCAGCTCGGCCGCGGCGAGCCGGTCGAGGATTCCGCGCAGGTGATCTCGCGGATGGTCGACATCATCATGATCCGCACGTTCGAGCAGGACGTGATCACGCGCTTCGCGCAAAACTCGCGCGTGCCGGTGATCAACGGTCTGACCAACGAATACCATCCGTGTCAGGTCCTCGCCGACATCTTCACGTACTACGAACACCGCGGCCCGATCGCCGGCAAGACGGTCGCGTGGGTCGGCGATGCGAACAACATGCTGTACACGTGGATCGAAGCCGCGCAGATTCTCGGCTTCAAGCTGCGCCTGTCGACGCCGCCGGGCTATGCGCTCGACATGAAGCTCGTGTCGCCCGACAGCGCGCCGTTCTACGAAGTGTTCGACGATCCGAACGAAGCGTGCAAGGGCGCCGATCTCGTGACGACCGACGTGTGGACGAGCATGGGCTTCGAAGCGGAGAACGAAGCGCGCAAGCAGGCGTTCGCCGACTGGTGCGTCGACGAGGAAATGATGGGCTATGCGAACGCGGACGCGCTGTTCATGCACTGCCTGCCCGCGCACCGCGGCGAGGAAGTGACGGCCGGCGTGATCGACGGGCCGCAGAGCGTCGTGTGGGACGAGGCGGAAAACCGCCTGCACGTGCAGAAGGCGCTGATGGAGTTCCTGCTGCTGGGCCGCCTCAAGCACTGAACGCAGCAGCCGCATCGCCGCGCAATGCAGCACGTGCGAACGAAGAAGCGCCGATCGTCGATCGGCGCTTTTTTTCGCCGCGACAGCCCACGCGCCGCGCGACCCGAGGCCGCGCTACAGGCAGACGGGTTCGGGCTCCAGCTCCACACCGAAGCGCACGCGCACGTCGTGCTGGATCGCCCGCGCGAGCGCGAGCACGTCGACGCCGGTCGCGCCGCCGCGATTCACCAGGACGAGCGCCTGCCGCTCGTGTACGGCCGCCGCGCCGAGCGCGCGCCCTTTCCAGCCGCACTGGTCGATCAGCCAGCCGGCCGCGAGCTTCACCTGGCCGTCCGGCTGCGGATACGACACGACGTCCGGCGCGCGCGCGCGCAATGCATCGAATTGCGCGGCGTCGATCACCGGGTTCTTGAAGAAGCTGCCGGCATTGCCGAGTACGCGCGGATCGGGCAGCTTCGCGCGGCGGATCGCGACGACCGCATCGAACACGTCGCGCGGCGTGGCCGCGTCGGGCGCGATGCCGCGCGCGTCGAGTTCGCGCGTGACGTCCGCGTAGCCGAGCCGCGGCGTCCAGCGCTTGGGGAGCCGGAACGTCACCGCGACGATCGCGAAGCGGCCGCGCCCGTCCCGCTTGAAGAAGCTATCGCGATAGCCGAACGCGCAGCGCGCGGCGTCGAAGCGCTCGCTGCGTCCCGTCGCCAGCTCGACCGCGATCAGCGAGTCGAAGTACGCCTTCATCTCGAGGCCGTATGCGCCGATGTTCTGGATCGGCGCCGCGCCGACGGTGCCCGGAATCAACGCGAGGTTCTCGAGCCCCGGCATCCCCTGCTCGAGCGTCCACGCGACGAACGCGTGCCACGGCTCGCCGCCGCCGGCTTCGACGTACCACGCGTCGTCGTCCTCGCGCACCACGCGGCGGCCGCCGATCTCGTCGAGCAGCACGACGCCGTCGAAATCGCGCGTGAACACGACGTTGCTGCCGCCGCCGAGCACGAGCTGCGGCAGCGACGCGACGCGCGGATCGCGGTGCAGCGCCTCGAACTGCGCGGCGTGCGTGATGCGCGCCGCATAGCGCGCGGTCGCGGCGATGCCGAACGTGTTGTGCGCGGCGAGCGGATGGTCGGGAAGCAGCGACAGCGGGGAATCGTCAGGAGGCATCGGCATTCGCGTGGCGTCAGCCGGGCGGCCGGACGGCCGGCCTTGGGCAAACGCAGGGGCATCGGTAAAATGGCAAACAGTCCGCAATTATAGCGAGTGCCCGCGCGTGAGCCGGGCGCCGCACCTCAAGGGAGAATGCCATGCCATCGTTCGACGTCGTTTCCGAAGCGAACATGATCGAAGTGAAGAACGCCATCGAGCAGTCGAACAAGGAAATCTCGACACGCTTCGACTTCAAGGGCTCGGACGCGCGCGTCGAGCAGAAGGAGCGCGAGCTGACGCTGTTCGCCGACGACGATTTCAAGCTCGGCCAGGTCAAGGACGTACTGATCGGCAAGCTCGCGAAGCGCAACGTCGACGTGCGCTTCCTCGACTACGGCAAGGTCGAGAAGATCGGCGGCGACAAGGTCAAGCAGATCGTCACCGTGAAAAAGGGCGTGACGGGCGACCTCGCCAAGAAAATCGTCAGGCTCGTGAAAGACAGCAAGATCAAGGTGCAGGCGAGCATCCAGGGCGATGCGGTGCGCGTGGCCGGCACGAAGCGCGACGATCTGCAGAGCGTGATCGCGATGCTGCGCAAGGACGTGACCGACACGCCGCTCGACTTCAACAACTTCCGCGACTGAGCGACGTCGCCGGCCGCCAAGTCGGCCGGCCGCGCACACCGGCTGCCGCACCGCGCGGCAGCCGCGACGCCTCGACACCGCGCGTCAGACCTTTCCGCCGCCTTGCGCGCCGCCGTCGGCCGCAGCCTTCTTCTTGTCGCCGATCCGGCTCTCCTGCCCCGCCAGCAGCTTCGCGATGTTGCCGCGGTGACGCCACACCAGCAACACGCTCATCGCCAGCACCGCCCAGGCGATCGGATTGTTGCGCGTGCCGAACAGGAACACGTCGAACACCGGCGCGAATACGGCGGCCACCAGCGCCGCGAGCGACGAATAGCGGAAGAAGAACGCGACGATCAGCCAGGTCAGCGCGGTCGCGAGGCCGAGCACCGGATGCACGGCCAGCAGCACGCCGGCAGCGGTCGCGACGCCCTTGCCGCCCTGGAAGCGGAAGAACACCGGATACAGGTGACCGACGAACACGGCGATGGCGACCCATGCGACGGCGACGTCGGGCATCCCGAAGTGCCGCGCGAGCCACACGGCGAGCCAGCCCTTGAACGCGTCGCCGACGAGCGTCAGGATCGCGGCCTTCTTGTTGCCGCTGCGCAGCACGTTGGTCGCGCCGGGATTCTTCGACCCGTACGAACGGGGATCGGCCAGGCCCATCGCGGCGCTGACGATGACGGCGAACGACACCGAACCGATCAGATAGGCAACAAGTGCGGCGAGCAGGATCTGCATGCGGAGAACTCTTCTTTCAACGTATCGATGATGGGGGCGGCCGGGCAGGCACGCGCGCCGCGCGGTGAAGCGCGGCCGCGTTACACACGAGCCGCGGCGGCCGGCCGGGCGGGCCGACCGGCCGAAACGGCGCCCATTCTACCGAACGTGCAGCGCGTGCGACGAAGGTGAAACCCTCAGTCGACGCTCGCGCACTGCACGGGCGTCGCGCCGAGCAGCGTCGTGAGCACCGCCGGCGCGAGGCTCACGAGATAGCCGCGGCGGCCGCCGTTCAGATAGATCGTCGGCAATTCGAGGATGGTCGACTCGACGTAGACGGGCATCGTCTTGCGGGTGCCGAACGGCGACGTGCCGCCGACCAGATAGCCCGAGTGGCGGTTCGCGACGTCCGGCTTGCACGGCTCGACGCGCTTCGCGCCGATCTGCCGCGCGAGGTTCTTGGTCGACACCGTACGATCGCCGTGCATCAGCACGATCAGCGGCTTCGCGTGCTCGTCTTCCATCACGAGCGTCTTCACGACGCAGTGCTCGTCCACGCCGAGCTGGCGCGCCGACTCGCCGGTGCCGCCGTGCTCGACGTAGTCGTACGGATATTCGTCGAACGCGACGCCGTGGCGGCGCAGCAACTGGGTCGCGGGGGTTTCGGACACGTGTCTGGATTTGCTCATCGCCGCATTTTAATGGCGAACGACCGGCATGCGCGCCATTGCGCCATCGCACGATCGCGTGCGGACGTCGGCGGTATACTCGCGGCCCGCTGGCGCAGCCCAGCCGGCCGGCCGCTGCGCCATCATTGCGGACATCGCGACGCGCTATTGACCGAACGGCCGATTGTGGCGGCCCGGCCGCCATGGCACGATCGTTCGCAACGCTGCCCGCGCCGCTGCCCGTGCCCTTCTTCATGGAGACGTCATGTCCTCGTCCGTTCGCTCATCCGCGCCGCCCGACGTCGCGGCCCTGCTCGCCGCGCTGCCCGCTCGCATCGCCGACGTGCCCGCGCTGCGGGCCGCGCAAGCGCCCACGCACCCGGCGCTGATCGAGGACGCGCGCCGCCTGTCGTACGCCGAACTCGCCGAGGCCGTCGACACGGCCGCGGCCCGGCTCGTCGCGCTCGGCGTGCGCGGCGGCGATCGCGTGATGATCGTCGCGGAAAACAGCGTCGCGCAGATCGTGCTGCTGCTCGCGGCCGCGCGCGTCGATGCGTGGGCGCTGGTGTCGAACGCGCGCCTGGCAGCCAGCGAACTCGACGCGATCGCCGCGCATGCGCGCCCGAAGCTGATCGCGTTCGCGACCGAAGCCTCGCCCGATGCGCGCGCGCATGCCGCGCGCTACCGCGCCGCGCCCGCCGACGCGCTGCCGATCGACATCGGCGCGTGGTCGCATCACGTCGACGCCGACGCGCCGGCCGAACCGGTCGCGGCCGACGGCGCCGCTCAGTGCGCGGCGCTGATCTACACGACCGGCACGACGGGCGCGCCCAAAGGCGTGATGCTGTCGCATCGCAACCTGCTGTTCGTCGCCGCGACGTCGAGCGCGCTGCGCCGCGTGTCGCCCGACGACGTCGTCTATACGGTGCTGCCCGTGTCGCACGTGTACGGGCTCGCGTCGGTCTGCCTCGGCAGCCTGTACGCAGGCGCGACGCTGCGCCTCGCGCCGCGCTACTCGCCCGAAGCGGTGCGCGTCGCGCTCGCGGACGAACGCGTGACGATCTTCCAGGGCGTGCCCGCGATGCATGCGAAGCTGCTCGAGCACTTGCACACGCACAGGCACGCGTGGCGCGCGCCGCGGCTGCGCTTCGCGTATTCGGGCGGCTCGCCGCTCGACGCCGACCTGAAGGCGCGCGTCGAGCGCGTGTACGGCGTGCCGTTGCACAACGGCTACGGAATGACCGAAAGCAGCCCGACGATCACGCAGACGCCGCTCGACGCGCCGCGCGCCGACTGCTCGGTCGGTACGCCGATTCCCGGCGTCGAGATGCGGATCGTCGCGCCGGACGGCGCCGACGTGCCGCGCGGCGAGGTCGGCGAAATCCGCGTGCGCGGGCCGAACGTGATGCTCGGCTACTACCGCAACGCGGACGCGACGCGCGCGGCCGTGTCGCCGGACGGCTGGCTGAGCACCGGCGATCTCGCCCGCCAGGACGCCGACGGCGCGGTGACGATCGCGGGCCGCAGCAAGGAGCTGATCATCCGCTCGGGCTTCAACGTGTATCCGGTGGAGGTCGAACAGGTGCTGAACGCACATCCGGACGTCGTGCAGGCGGCCGTCATCGGGCGCGCGGTCGATGGCAACGAGGAAGTGCTCGCGTTCGTCGAGCTCGCGCCCGGCGCGACGGCGGCCGACGCCGAACTGCATGCGTGGTGCGCGCAACGCCTCGCGCCGTACAAGCGCCCGGCCCGCATCCGCGTGCTCGACGCGCTGCCGGCCGCCTCTACCGGCAAGGTGCTGAAACACCGGCTGCGCGACCTCGCGTAGCGCGCGGCGCCGGCGCTAGCCGCGCGGATGGTGCTGCGCGTGCAGCGTCCTGAGCCGCTCGCGCGCGACGTGCGTATAGATCTGCGTGGTCGAGATGTCGCTGTGGCCGAGCAGCAGCTGCACGACGCGCAGGTCCGCGCCGTGGTTCAGCAGGTGCGTCGCGAACGCGTGCCGCAGCGTGTGCGGCGACAGGTGCGCGCGCACGTCCGCGCGCTGCGCGTGACGCTTGATGATGTTCCAGAACTGCTGGCGCGTCATCCCGTCGCCGCGCGCGGTCACGAACAGCGCGTCGGCCGCGCGCGCGCCGAGCAGCGCCGGCCGCGCGTCGCGCAGATAGCGCTCGATCCAGCCGTGCGCGACTTCGCCGAACGGCACGAGGCGCTCCTTCGAGCCCTTGCCCATCACCCGCACGACGCCCTCGTTGAGCCCCACCTCGACGGTCTTCAGCGTGACGAGTTCGCTCACGCGCAGCCCGCTTGCGTACATCAGCTCCAGCATCGTGCGATCGCGCAGCCCGAGCGGCGTGCCGATGTCCGGTGCGCCGAGCAGCGCCTCGACCTGCGCCTCCGACAGCGTCGACGGAAACCGCGCGCCCTGTTTCGCGGACGCGATCCGCAACGTCGGGTCGGCGCTCGCGCGATGCTCGCGCACGGCCCAGCCGTAGTAGCGACGGAACACCGACAGCCGCCGGTTCGACGACGTCGCCTTGCCGTCGCTGCGCGCGGCGATATAGCCGGTCACCATCGCTTCGTCGGCGGAGTCGAGCGCCGCGTGGTGGGTGGCCGCGAGCCATTGGGAAAACAGCATCAGGTCGCGCCGGTACGCATCGAGCGTATTGCGCGACAGCCCGTGCTCGAGCCACAGCGCGTCGCAGAACAGGTCGATCGACGCGCGGCTCGCGAGCTGCGCCGGCGAAGCGGCGAGCGGATCGCCGGCGGCATCGGCATCGGAAGCGGGGGAAAGCAACGGTTCGTTCATCGGTACGGCACGCCTTCATGCGCGAGCAGCCAGCGCTTCACTGTCTGGAAATAACCGCCGTCGTCGTGGTTCGCGAAACCGCCGAGGCCGCCCGCCGCGACGACGCGGTGACACGGAATCACGAGCGGAAAGTAGTTCGCGCCGCACGCCTGGCCGACCGCGCGCGGCGCGCTGCCGATGCGCTTCGCGACCTGCCCGTAGGTCAGCACCGTGCCCGGCGGAATGTCGCTGATCACGTCCCACACGCGCTGCTGGAAGGCGCTGCCTACGGGCGCGAGCGGCAGGTCGAAGCGTGCCGACGCCCGCTCGAAATAGCGCTCGATCTGCTCGACCGCACGCTCGGCGAGCGGCGAATCGGGCGCGACCGACCCGATCGATTCGGGCAGATAGACGATCTCGCGCACCACCGCGGCGTCGGTGCGGATGCCGACCTTGCCGAACGGTGCGTCGATCACTGCGTTGAACATCATTCTCCTCCCGGTGAAACGCGCGGCGCCGCCGCGCCGACGACACTTTACGCCGCGTTCATGCGGCGCGCAGCGCCCATTCGACGTGCTCGCGCACGACCGGCGACGGATCGTCCGCTCGCGCGCGCAGCGCGGCGACGATCGCGTCGCGCGCAGCGGGCGCGAGCCGCCCGGCCGGCGCACGCAGCGCGTTGCCGAGCCCGACCGCGAGATTGCGCAGCCAGCTTTCGTGGCCGATGCGCCGGATCGCGCTGCCCTGCATCCGCGTGTCGAAGGTTTCGGCGTCCCAGCCGAACAGCTCGACGAGCGTCGCGCGATCGAGCCCGTGCCGCACGTCGAAATCGGCGACCGGCGCGGCCTGCGCGAACTTGTTCCACGGGCACACGAGCTGGCAGTCGTCGCAGCCGTACACGCGATTGCCGATCAACGGCCGCAGCGGCTCCGGAATGCTGCCCTTCAGCTCGATCGTCAGATACGAAATGCAGCGGCGCGCGTCGACGCGATACGGCTCGACGATCGCGCCGGTCGGGCACGCGCCGAGGCAGCGCGTACAGCTGCCGCAGTGCGCGCCGGGCGTTTCGGGCGCCGCATCGGGCGCCGTCTGCGCATCGGTCGGCAGCGCGACGTCGACGTAGATCTCGCCGAGGAAGAAGAGCGAGCCCGCGTCGCGCTGCAGCAGCAGCGTGTGCTTGCCGCGCCAGCCGACGCCGGCCTTCTGCGCGAGTTCGACCTCGAGCACCGGCGCCGAATCGGTGAACACCCGGTAGCCGTATGCGCCGATCTCGCGCTCGATGCGCTCCGCGAGCGTCTGCAGCCGGTTGCGCAGCACCTTGTGATAGTCGCGGCCGCGCGCGTAGATCGACACGACGGCCGCCTGCGGATCGTCGAGCCGGGCGCGCTCGCGGGCGCGCCAGTCGTGCGGCGCGGACGACGCGTCGGGCGCGTCGGCGGCGAGCGTCGCGGCCGGCAGATAGGCGAGCCGCGCGGAGATCACGCGTCGCGTACCGGCCACAAGTTCGGCCGGCCGCGCGCGTTTCATCCCATGTTTCGCCATATAATCCATTTCGCCGTGGTACCCGGCTTCCAGCCAGGCGGCGAGGCCCGCTTCGGCATCCGAGAGATCGGTATCGCTGATGCCGATCGCCCCGAAACCCAATTCGCGCCCCCACGCCCTGATGCGCGCGGCGAGCGCAGTCAACGCCGCATCGTCGAGCGCGCACGGCGCCGCGCCCTCGGCACGAGTCGAAGGGCCGTCGGATGCGGCGAGTTCCGGTAAGCGGTTCATCGCACTATTTTACGAGAATGCCAGCCACGCCCCATCCGCCTCATGCAGACACGCTGCCCGCTCCGCTCGCGCAGCGCGTGATCGCACTCGCCGACGAAGCGGCGACCGAGGCCTTCGGCGCCCGCTTCGCGCATGCGCTCGACGCCGCACGCACCGAGCTGGCGCGCACCCACGCGTTCGCGGGGCTGCAGATCCAGCTGATCGGCGATCTCGGCGCGGGCAAGACGACCCTCGTGCGCGCGATCCTGCGCGGCCTCGGCCACACGGGGCGCGTGCGCAGCCCGACCTACACGCTCGTCGAACCATACGCGTTCGCGCGCGACGACGGGGAACTCGAGGTCTATCACTTCGATCTGTATCGATTCAACGATCCGGCCGAATGGTCCGACGCAGGCTTTCGCGAATATTTCAATTCGAGCGCGATCTGCCTCGTCGAATGGCCGCAACAGGCAGGCGCGCTACTCGGCGTGCCCGATCTGGTTTTCTCGCTCGACGTGGACGGCGACGGCCGCGCCCTCACCGTCCGGGCGTTCAGCGCTTCAGGAAAGGCATGTCTCGAAAGATGTTGATCAAACCGTTCCGCTCGATCGAATCGGCGGCCACCGCGACGCACAACTGGCGGCGCCGCCAGATCCTGCGCGCCGGTGCGTCGACGCTGGTGCTCGGTCTCGTCGCGCCGCGCGTCGCGCACGCATCTTCGGTGCTCGGCGTGCGCGTCTGGCCCGCGCGCGACTACACGCGCGTCACGATCGAATCCGATCAGCCGCTGCAGAACAGCCAGCAGCTGCTGCAGGGGCCGGACCGCCTCGTCGTCGACCTGAACGGCCTCGATCTCGACCAGGCGCTGCGCGACCTCGTGTCGAAGATCGCGCCAAACGATCCGCAGATCCAGTCGGTGCGCGTCGGCCAGTATCAGCCGCACGTGGTGCGGATGGTGTTCGACCTGAAGGGGTCGGTGAAACCGCAGGTGTTCACGCTGCCGCCGGTGGGCACCTACAAGTACCGGCTCGTGTTCGACCTGTATCCGGCGGTCGCGCCCGATCCGCTGACCGACCTGATCGCACAGACCGAACGCAAGGAGCAGGCGCTGAACGACAGCGCGCGCGCGCAACAGATGCAGCCGCCGTCGAGGCTCACGGGCCCGGCCACGCCGCCCGCCGCGGCCGACAACAGCGACGCGTTCTTCCAGCGCTTCGCGCAGAACACGCCGGCCGCGCCGCGCACGCCGCAGGCCGCGCCTTCGACGCCGGCGAAGCCGGCCGTCAAGCCGCCGCCCGTCATCGCGCGCCGCGACGACAGCGACGACGACGCCGACACCTACAAGTTCACCGCGCCGAAATCCGGCAAGGGCGGCACGATGCGGCTGCTGACGGTCGCGATCGATCCCGGCCACGGCGGCGAGGATCCGGGCGCGATCGGCGGCGCCGGCACCTACGAGAAGCACGTCGCGCTCGACATCGCGAAGAAGCTGCGCGCGAAGATCGACGGCGCGCCCAACATGCGCGCGATGATGACCCGCGACGCCGACTTCTTCGTGCCGCTGAACGTGCGCGTGCAGAAGGCGCGCCGCGTCGGCGCGGACCTGTTCGTGTCGATCCACGCGGACGCGTTCACGACGCCGTCCGCGAGCGGCTCGTCGGTGTTCGCGCTGTCCGACCACGGCGCCTCGAGCGCCGCCGCGCGCTGGCTCGCGAACAAGGAAAACGCATCCGACCTGATCGGCGGCATCAACATCAAGACGCAGGACGCGGCCGTGAGCCGCGCGCTGTTCGACATGTCGACCACCGCGCAGATCCGCGATTCGCTGCGCTACGGCAACTACGTGCTGAAGGAAGTGGGCGGCATCAACAAGCTGCACAAGGGCTCGGTCGAGCAGGCCGGGTTCGCGGTGCTGAAGGCGCCCGACATTCCGTCGATCCTGGTCGAGACCGCGTTCATCAGCAACCCGGACGAAGAACGCCGGCTCAACGACGACAGCTATCGCGAGGAAATGGCCGACGCGATCTTCCGCGGCATCAAGCGCTACTTCGCGGCCAATCCGCCGCTCGCGAAGAACCGGATGGCCTGACGTACGGCCGGTGCGAGCGGCACGGCCCGCTCGTCCTGGCCGACCTGTCCCGCGTCTGCACCGGCTTCCCGGCCGCTGCCTGTCCCGCTGCCGGCACGCGCCGCGTGCCGGCGCATCACGACGCCGCGAAGCGGCGCAACAGTTTCCCGCCGAACACGTTCACCACGAGCCCGCCCATCACGAGCGCGGCGCCGATCAGCTGCATGCGGCTCAGGTGCTCGTCGAGCAGCAGCGCCGACGACGCGAGCCCGACGATCGGCACCAGCAGCGAGAATTGCGCGACCTGCGCGGCCGGATAGCGCGACATCAGACGGCTCCACAAGCCATAGCCGACGAGCGTCGCGACGAACGCCAGATAGACCACCGCGAAGATCGACGTACCGTTCAGCCCCGCGAGCGCGGTGCCGATCCGCTGCGGCCCCTCGAACCACAGCGACAGCAAGAAGAACGGCAGCGGCGGCACGAGGCTCGCCCACACGACGAGCGACACGAGGTTTGCGCGGCCGACCTTCTTCGTGACGATATTGCCGAACGCCCACATCACGGCCGAGCCGATGGTCAGCAGGAAGCCGGCGAGCGTCATCGCGGCGCCGCCCTGCACCGCGATCACGACGAGCCCGGCCGCGGCGATCGCGAGCCCCGCGAGGTTCTCGGCGCGCAGCCGCTCGCCGAGAAACAGCATCGCGAACACCAGCGTGAAGAACGCCTGCGACTGCAGCACCAGCGACGCGAGGCCGGCGGGCATCCCGACGTACATGCCGGTAAACAGGAATACGAACTGGCCGAGCTGAATCGTCGCGCCGTACAGGATCAGCATGCGCCACGGGATCTGCGGCCTGCGCACGAAGAACACCGCGGGCACCGCCGCGAGCGTGAAGCGCAGCGCACCGAGCAGCATCGGCGGCATGCCGTGCAGGCCGACCTTGATCACGACGAAGTTCACGCCCCATGCGAGGATCACGATCAGCGCAAGCAGCAGGTCCTTCGGGGCCATCATGGGAAGTCTCCTCGATAATCGGCCGGGGTGCCGAGCCGGCCAGTCTACCGAATTCGCGGCGCGATCCGCGACCCGCGCGGCGCGCATCGAATCGCGCCGTGCCGCGACGAGCGGTGCGGCGCATCGTGCGTGCCCGCGAGGTGACTTCGTTTCGCGGGCGATTCGGCTGCGATTCGCCGCCGCTGCACCGCCGATTCGCCGCCGCATCCGAATCGCTTTCTCATCGCCGCCCCACCGCTTCGCCGTCGCGGCCCGGCCGCCCGGCCGCCCGGCCGCCGAGCCACGCCGCCTCACCCACCTCGCCCACCTCGCCCACCTCGCCCGCCTCGCCCACCTCGCCCACCTCGCCCGCCTCACCCACCTCACCCACCTCACCCACCTCGCCTCATGCGCTTCGTGCGCTTCGCCCGCCTCGCCCACCTTGCCCGCCTCGCCCCGAATTGCCCACGCTGCCCGCACGCGCGCCGCCACCGCCCCAGTACAATGACCGGCACCGCGCCGCTCCCCACGAGACCCGTCATGACCGATTCGATCAAAGCTCTGCTGAAACCGCACTTGCGCGACATCGGCAACCTGCAGGTGCGCCGCACGCTTCCCGCACTCGCCGCCCGCCTCGTCGGCCCGTTCATCTTCTTCGATCACATGGGGCCCGCGGCGCTGCCGCCGGGCACCGGCCTCGACGTGCGCCCGCATCCGCATATCGGGCTCGCGACCGTCACGTATCTGTTCGACGGCGCGATCCTGCACCGCGACAGCCTCGGCTCGCTGCAGGAAATCGTGCCGGGCGACGTCAACTGGATGACGGCCGGCCGCGGGATCGTCCACTCGGAGCGCACGCCCGACGCGCTGCGTGAGAGCGGCCATACCGTGCACGGGATCCAGACCTGGGTCGCGCTGCCGGTCGCGCACGAAACCACCGAGCCGTCGTTCGAGCACCATGCGGCCGACACGCTGCCGACGCGCGACGAAGGCGGCGTGTCGCTGACGGTGATCGCCGGCGACGCTTTCGGCCTGCGCTCGCCGGTCACGACGTTCTCGCGCACGCTGTACGTCGCCGCCCGGTTCGCGGCCGGCAGCCGTCTCGAGCTCGACGCGTCGCACGAGGAGCGGGCCGTCTACGTCGTCGACGGCGACCTCACGATCGACGGCACGCCGGTGCCGGCGCAACAGATGGCCGTGCTCGTGCCGGGCACGACCGTCACGCTCGCGAGCAGCGGCGGCGCGCGCGCGATGCTGCTCGGCGGCGACAAGCTCGACGGCGAGCGCTTCATCGAATGGAATTTCGTCGCGAGCAGCCGCGATGCGATCGAGCAGGCGAAACAGGCGTGGACGAAGCAGGAAATGGGCAACGTGCCCGGAGAAACCGAGTGGATTCCGTTGCCCGCAGCGAAGCCGCGTTGAAAAACGCGCGCGCCGCCCCCATCCTGAACACATTCGAACTGCAGAGAACGACATGGACACCACGCTTGCCACTTTCGAGAAAGACGTCATCGAGGCGTCGCTGGACACGCCCGTGCTGGTCGACTTCTGGGCGCCGTGGTGCGGCCCCTGCAAGACGCTCGGGCCGTTGCTCGAAAAGCTCGAAGCCGATTACGCCGGCCGCTGGAAGCTCGTCAAGGTGAACGTCGACGAGAACCAGGAGCTTGCCGCGCATTTCCAGACGCGCAGCATCCCGCACGTGATCGCGTTCGCCGACGGGCGCCCGGTCGATCAGTTCATCGGCGTGCTGCCGGAAGGCCAACTGCGCGAGTTCCTCGATCGGCTGCTGCCGGCGCCCGACGAAGCCGAACGCCGCGCCGCACAATACGCGCTCGCCGAGTCGCGCTTCGACGACGCGCTCGCGCACCTCGAAGCGGCCCTCGCGTTGAACCCCGGCTTCGACGACGCACGGCTCGACCTGATCGAACTGCTGCTCGCGAACAACGAGGTCGACGCGGCGCGTGCCGAGGCCGAGCGCCTGTCGCCGCAGACGCTGCAGGCCGATCCGCGCTACCAGGCGATCAAGACCCGTTTCGACGCGCTGGACGCGACGGCCGACCTGCCGCCGACCGACGCGCTCGAAGCCCGCATCGCCGCGAATCCCGGCGATCTGGACGCGCGCTTCGACCTCGCGCAGAGCCTGATCGCGCGTCGCGCGTACGAAGGCGCGCTCGAGCAGTTGCTGGAGATCGTGTTGCGCGACCGCGCGTACGGCGACGACCTCGGCCGCCGCACGATGATTTCGGTGTTCGAACTGGCGGGCGACCGCCCCGAGCTGGTCGCCGCGTGGCGGCGCAAGCTGAGCATGGCGCTCAATTGATGGTGGAGGCGGGGGCTGGCTGGTTGGGTCTAGCTGATCGGGTCTAGCTGGTTGGGCCTAGCTGGTTGAGTCTCGCCGGTTGAGTCTCGCCGGTTGGGCCTCGCTGGTTGGGCCTCGCTGGTTGGGCCTCGCTGGTTGGGCCTCGCTGGTTGGGCCTCGCTGGTTGGGCCTCGCTGGTTGGGCCTCGCTAAGCGGGCCTCGCTGGTCGGGCCTCGCTGGTCGGGCTTCACCGGTCGAGCCTCACTTAGTTGAGCCTAGCTGAACGAGGCTCGCTGATATACCTCGTTGGTGGGTCCTCGATGCGCGAGCTGCGACGACCACCGCTCCCTGCCCAGGCCACAACGATCCAACCAGCGCCCCCACCCCCCACCGCACAACGCTCGTCAGCCGCGCCACTTCACCCAAGGCGCACCCGCCAGCCACCGATCCCCGATCAGCGCACGGCCCGCGCCGCAATCGCCCGCAACGCATGCGCGGCGGCCGCGAAGCCGAAGCTCGCGGTCACGCACACGCTCGATCCGAACCCCGCGCAATTGAGCCCCGCGACGTGCGCGGCGGCCGACGGCTCCGCGCCGTCCTCGAGGTCGCACGCGGCAGCTTCCGGATAGATCAGCGGCTCGTCCGAATACACCGCGCTGACCTTGAAGCGCGCCTTCGGGCCGCGCGCAAAGCCATGCTGCTTGCGCAACTGCGCGCGCACCTTCGACAGCAGCGGGTCCTGGATCGTCAGCGCGAGATCGTCGATGCGGATCCGGGTCGGGTCCAGTTGCCCGCCCGCGCCGCCGACCGTCACGAGCGGCTGCCCTTTCGCGACGCACCATGCGATCAGCGCGACCTTCGTGCGCACGCTGTCGATCGCGTCGATCACGTAGTCGAAGCCGCCGCCGAGCAGCGCATCGAAGTTGTCGGCCTCCACGAAATCCTCGACCCGGTTCACGCGACACGCGGGATCGATCAGCGCGATGCGCTCGGCCATCGCGTCGACCTTCGGCTTGCCGAAATTGCCGTCGAGCGCGTGGATCTGCCGGTTCGTATTGCTTTCGGCGACGTTGTCGAGATCGATCAGCGTCAGCGTGCCGACCGCGCTGCGCGCCAGCGCCTCGGCCGTCCACGACCCGACGCCGCCGATGCCGATCACCGCCACGTGCGCGCGCTCGAACGCGGCGAGCGCCGGGGCGCCGTACAGCCGTGCGATACCGCCGAAGCGGCGCTCGCGATCCACGTCAAGCTGGATCGGCGGGCTCGCGGTAAGATCGGAGGAACTGGGCAGGGCAGCGTCGGCAGCGGGCATGGCAGCAAGGAAAACGTAAGTCGTGCGGCCCTCTATTTTGCCTGAACTCCCCCGCCTTTCCTCGCGACGGTGTACGCACGATTCTCGCGCGTTCGCTATACTGGCCCCCGATTGAAGCGTTTGCATAACATGACGACACTCGCCGATCTCCGCATCAACTATTCGCGTGCTTCGCTCGACGAGGCCGACGCCGCCCCCGACCCGTTCGTCCAGTTCGACCGCTGGTTCAAGGAGGCGCTCGCCGCCAAGCTGCCCGAGCCGAACACGATGACGGTCGCCACGGTCGGCGACGACGGCCGGCCGTCGGCCCGAATCCTGCTCATCAAGGCCGTCGACGAACGCGGGTTCGTCTTCTTCACCAATTACGAAAGCCGCAAGGGGCACGACCTCGCCGTCAATCCGCATGCGGCGCTGCTGTTCTACTGGATCGAGCTCGAGCGCCAGGTGCGCATCGAAGGCCGGATCGAGAAGACCAGCGCCGACGAAAGCGACCGCTATTTCGCCTCGCGCCCGCTCGGCTCGCGCATCGGCGCATGGGCGTCCGAGCAGAGCACGGTGATCGACAGCCGCGCGACGCTCGAGGCGCGCGAGAAGGAAGTCGCCGCCCGCTACGGCGAGAACCCGCCGCGCCCGCCGCACTGGGGCGGCTACCGCCTCGTGCCCGACGCGATCGAATTCTGGCAGGGCCGCCCGTCGCGGCTGCACGATCGACTGCTCTATACGCGCGACGACGCCGCGGCGACGGGCTGGTCGATCTCGCGCCTGGCGCCGTAAGCGACGCCGCAGCAGCGCCGGCGCCGGCCGTATCTCGTGTTGCAACCGGGCGCCCGCATCGCAAGATGCGGCGCCCGGTCAGAAAACCTGGCTGTATTCGATTCAACGAACAAACGGAGATTCCAAATGTTCTGGGAAAAGAAGCTGGCACAGTGGGCGGACGAAGTACGGACGAAGGCGAACTTACCGGCGCGCCTCGTGTTGTGGAACGGCGAGCAACTCGATTTCGGCACGTTCAGCGCGCCGCAGGTCACGCTGAAGGTCAACAGCGCATCGGCGTTGCCGCTGCTGCTCGAGCCGAGCCTCGACAACCTCGGCGAGGCGTACGTGAAGGGCAAGATCGACATCGAAGGCCGGCTGTCGGACATCATCAACATCAGCTACTCGCTCGCGCGCAGCACGGTCACCAGCGCGAGCAAGCTCGCGCGCGTGCGGCGCTACTTCAATCACACGAAGAGCACCGACAAGAAGGCGATCCAGTACCACTACGACGTGTCGAACGAGTTCTACAAGCTGTGGCTCGACGAGAACATGGTGTACTCGTGCGCGTACTTCGAGAACGGCGATGAAGATCTCGCGACCGCGCAGATCAAGAAGATCGACCATATCCTGACGAAGATCCAGCTCGAGCCCGGCCAGCGGCTGCTCGACATCGGCTGCGGCTGGGGCGCGCTCGTGCTGCGCGCCGCGCAGAAGTTCGGCGCGACGTGTCTCGGCGTGACGCTGTCGCAGAACCAGTTCGATCTCGCCACCGCGCGCGTGAAGGCCGCCGGCCTCGAGGACAAGATCGAGATCCGCCTGCAGGACTATCGCGAAATCGACGGGCAATTCGACCGCATCACGAGCGTCGGGATGTTCGAGCACGTCGGCCGCAAGAATCTGCCGCTCTACTTCTCGCGCGTGCGCGAGCTGCTCGTCGACGACGGCATCGCGATGAACCACGGCATCACGTCGACCGACGCGGAAAGCGGCGAAACGGCGCTCGGCGGCGGCGAATTCATCGATCGCTACGTGTTCCCGGACGGCGAGCTGCCGCACATCAGCCTCGCGCTCGAAGCGGCGCAGCGCGGCGGGCTCGAGGCGGTCGACATCGAGAGCCTGCGGCGGCACTATGCGCGCACGCTCGAAATCTGGACGGAGAATTTCGAGGCGAACGCCGAACAGGCGCGCGGGCTCGTCGACGACGAGAAATTCCGTATCTGGCGCGTGTATCTCGCCGGCTGCGCGTATGCGTTCGAGCACGACGACGTGTCGATCTTCCAGATCGTGTGCCGCAAGGCCGGCCGCAGCGCGAAAACGTTGCCGTGGTCGCGGCGCTACATGTACGAACACGCGCTGCCGCGCTAGGCGGCGCTTCACGCTGGGCATGCATGGGTGACGGCAGCACGCGGCGCAACGCGCGACCGCAACGACAGCAGCGCGACGGGACGCCGGGACCGGGTGCCGACGCGCAATTCGACCTGTTCGGCGCGTCCGCCGACGATGCATGCGCGGGCCCGGGCCCCGGTGCCGCAGGCAATCCCGAACCGGCCGGCGAGCACGCGGCGCCGCAAGAACGACGCCCGGCGCGCGCTGATCGAGCGTCGCCGCGCGCTACCGACGACCCCGAACCGCCCTCGCCTGAATCCGGCCTGCTGTGGGACGAGCCGCCTCCGCCGGCCGCACCGCCGAAGCGCACGCGGCGCGGGCGCGGCGTGCCGCCTGCGCCGGTGTCCGCCGAGGTCGCCGAACTGGCGGCCGCGCTGCCGCCGAACGTGCGGCTCGGCACGTCGTCGTGGTACTTCCCCGGCTGGAACGGCATCGTCTTCGACGGCGACTTCGCGCAGTCGAAGCTATCGCGCGAAGGGCTCGGCGCGTATGGCGCGCATCCGCTGCTCCGGAGCGTGAGCCTCGACCGGTCGTTCTACGGCCCGCTGTCGGTGGCCGACTATCTGCGCTACGCGCAGCAGGTGCCGGACGATTTCCGCTTCGTCGTGAAAGCGCCGGCGTCCGTAACGGACGCCGTGGTGCGCGGCCGGCGCGGCGAACCGTCGGGACCGAACCCGACGTTCCTCGACGCCGCGCTCGCGACGCATGAATTCGTGCAGCCGTGCATCGATGGCCTGGGCAAAAAGGCCGGCGTGCTGGTGTTCCAGTTTTCGCCGATGCCCGATCAGTTGCTCGCCGACCCGGCCGCGCTGATCGAGCGGCTGGCCGCGTTCTTCGCGGCGTTGCCGCCGCTGCCGCCGGAGCCGGACGGCACGCGCTACGCGATCGAGATCCGCGACGCCTGCCTGCTCACGCCGCGCTTCATCCGGACGCTTGCGGCGCTCGGCGTTCGCTACTGCGTCGGCCTGCATGCGCGCATGCCGGACCCGCTGCGCCAGGCGGCCGCGCTCGCGCTGCTCGACGGCGCTGCGCCCGGCCCGCTGATCGTGCGCTGGAGCCTGCACGGCGGTTTCAAGTACGAACAGGCGAAGGCGAAGTACGAGCCGTTCGACCAGCTCGTCGACGAGGACCCGGCCACGCGTTCGGCGCTCGCCGAGCTGGCCGCGCGCTACGCGCTGGCCGGCCAGCCGGTGATCATCACGATCAACAACAAGGCGGAAGGTTCGGCGCCGCTGTCGTGCATTGCGCTCGCGCGGGAGATCGTCGCCGCGTGTGCGCGGTGGAGCAGTGAAGCGGCGTAGCGACGTAGCGGCGGACAGCGAGCCGCCGCCGAGTGACGCGCTCCTCACGCGCCCCTCACGTACCGCTCACGCGCCGCGCTGCGACTTCAGCCGATGCGCGAACTTCTGCCGGAATTTCGCGAGCTTCGGCCCGATCACGACCGAGCAGTACCCTTGCCCCGGATTGCGCGCGTAATAGTTCTGGTGATAATCCTCGGCCGGCCAGTAGTTGCCGTCGAGCGGCACGACCTGCGTGACGATCGGCTGCCCGAACACCTGCTCGCGCTCGAGCTCGGCGATCACGTCGAGCGCGGTGTCGCGCTGCGCATCCGAATGCGTGAACACGACCGAACGGTATTGGGTGCCGACGTCGTTTCCCTGCCGGTTCAGCTGAGTCGGATCGTGCGTCGCGAAGAAGATCTCCAGGATCTCGCGATAACCGATGCGCGCGGGATCGAACGTCACGTTCACCACTTCCGCGTGTCCGGTGTCGCCGTCGCACACGTCGCGATAACCGGGATTGCGCGTGTGGCCGCCCGCATAGCCCGACTGGACGGCCGTCACGCCGTCGACGTCGAGAAACACGGCCTCCGTGCACCAGAAGCAGCCGCCGCCGAGCGTCGCGGTTTCAAGCATCTCGTTCACCATGAAGTTGAGTACCTCGTTGAAGGTAGCGGCCGGCACGCGCGCGTGCCCGGCTCGCCAGTCCGTATCGCCGCTGCCCGGTCGCCCGGCGCGCAGCGGCACGCGTTCAAGTATCTCACTCGCACGAAAATCCGGCAGGCAGGCACGCGCGCGCCGCGCCCGACCCGCCGCGCATTTCTCGTCTACACTTAGGCACGCTTCGCCGCGACGGCACCCCGCCGCGGCCGCACGCAGCGCCGATGCATGCCCGCCCCGATGCCAACATCATCCGCCGGAACATCGATATGCACGCCTTAGCAGATACCGTCCGCCTCGCAGGCGCACCGACCGACGCGCATTGCGCCGCGTCGTTCATCCGCTCGCATTGCGACGCAACACGCGTGCGTGAGCGGCGCGCGTCGGATGCCGCACCTTTCCGCACCTTTCCGCACCGTTTCCACCTGACGTACCGCAGCGCGCGCCGTGCCAGCGCGTGCGTGCGTCGGCGCGTTCGCCTCGCGCAGCGCTTGCCCACGCACGGCCGGACCGCGGCGCACCCGTGATTCGACACCACCGACAGGAGGCACCACGATGAACATGCGGCCCGATCCGACCTTTCACGCCTCACCGGAGCTTGCGATGCAGGCGCCGCCCGAGGCGTTCGCCTATACGTTGTTGCTGAGCCCCGATTTTTCCAGACCCGACGCGCTCGCCGTCATCGACGTGAAGCCCGGCTCGGCGACCTACGGGAAAATCGTCCACACGGTGACGATGCCGCACACCGGCGACGAGTTTCACCACTTCGGGTGGAATGCGTGCTCGTCGTCGCTGTCGCCGCTGACGGGCCACGCCTTTCTCGAGCGCCGCTTCCTGATCATTCCGGGCCTGCGCTCGTCGCGCATCTACGTGATCGACACGAAGCCGCATCCGACGCAGGCGCGCATCCACAAGATCATCGAGCCCGACGAAGTGTTCGCGAAGACCGGCTACTCGCGGCCGCACACGGTCCACTGCGGCCCGGAAGGCATCTACGTCAGCACGCTCGGCGGCGCAGGCAAGGACGGCACCGACGGCGCGCCCGGCATCTTCATCATGGACTGCGAGACCTTCGACGTGCTCGGCCGCTGGGAAATCGACCGCGGCCCGCAGGACAAGCACTACGACTTCTGGTGGAACCTGCCGCGCGACTACATGGTGTCGAGCGAATGGGCGCTGCCGCCGCAATTCGAAAACGGCATCGTGCCGGAAGACCTGCTCGCCAACCGCTACGGTCACCGTCTGCACTTCTGGGACTTGCGCGCGCGTCGCAACGTGCAGACGATCGACCTCGGCGCGCAGCACCAGATGGCGCTCGAAGTGCGGCCCGCGCACGATCCGGCGCGCGAATACGGGTTCGTCGGCGTCGTGGTCGATACGGCCACGCTCGAAGGCTCGATCTGGACCTGGTGGCGCGAAGACGGCAGGTTCCACGCGAAGAAGACCGCGACGATTCCGCCGGAGCCGGCCGCGGCCGACGAATTGCCGCCGCTGCTGAAAGGCTTCGGCGCGGTGCCGCCGCTCGTGACCGACATCGACCTGTCGCTCGACGATCGCTTCCTGTACGTGTCGTGCTGGGGCACCGGCGAGATGCGCCAGTACGACGTGTCCGATCCGCATCGGCCGGTGCTCGCGGGCTCGGTGCGCATCGGCGGCATCGTGCGGCGCGCGCCGCATCCGAACGGCCGCGCGTTCGCGGGCGGCCCGCAGATGGTCGAAGTCAGCCGCGACGGCCGGCGCGTGTACTGGACCAACTCGCTGTACTCGACCTGGGACGACCAGTTCTATCCGGACGGCGTGCCGGCCGCGCAGGTGCTCGCGCACGCGGGGTCGGACGGCGGCCTCACGCTCGCCGACGACTACTGGGTCGAGTTCCCCGACGGCTATCGCGCGCATCAGATCCGGCTCGACGGCGGCGACTGCTCGACCGATTCCTTCTGCTACCCGTCGGTCAGGCGTTGAGCGCCACCCTGCCTGCGTCGCTCGCGCTGTGGGCGGCCGTGCTCGCGAGCGGCGTCTACCATGGGCTGAACCCCGCGATGGGCTGGCCGCTCGCCGTGTCGAACGCGCTGATGACGCGCCGCGTCGACGCGCTCGTCGCGGCGCTCGGCTATCTCGCACTCGGCCACGCGCTCGCCGTGTTCATGGTGATGCTGCCGTTCGGGCTGCTCGCCGCGTTGCTCGCGTGGCAGCCGGCGATCCGGATCGGCGCGAGCGTGCTCGTGATCGGCTTCGGCGCGGCGCTGCTGATCCGGCGCCGGCACCCGCGCGCGCTCGCCCGCATCGCGCCGGCGCGGCTCGGGCTGTGGTCGTTCGCCGTCGCGCTCGCACACGGCGCGGGGCTGATGCTGGTGCCGATCTATCTCGGGCTCTGCGGGCCGGACCGGGATGCCGGCCATCGCGCGGCCGCCACGCTGATCGACGCGCATCTCGGCACGGCGCTCGTCGTCGCGGCCGTCCATGCGGCGGCGATGGTCGGCGCGGGCGGCGTGCTCGCGTGGCTGGTCTACCGTTATCTGGGGCTGAAATTCGTCGCGCGCAGCTGGTTCAATCTCGATGCCGTATGGGCGTCGAGCCTGATACTGACCGGGGCGCTGTCGCTCGGGCTCGCCGCGGCGCGGTAGGCGGATGGCTGCGGTATGGCGGGAAGGGCGCTGGCGGTGAGCTGGCTGCGCGGCGTCGTGGATGTCGGCGTTGCCGTGGATGCCGCAGTTGGCGTGGTTGCCGCTGCCGCCGTTGCCGCGGTTGCCGCGGTTGCCGCCGTTGGATGCCCTGGATGCCGAATGCCGCCGGCCGATTCGGTGTCGCGAATGCTGCGGATGCCCCGATGGCGCCAACGCCCCCCACCAATGTGCGCTACCTCACGCTCGCCCCGCGCTGGGCGTGGCGCGGAGGTCCGCCCCGCGCGATTCCGCTAGAATCGCGCCATGCGCACCACTTTCGAACCGATCGCCCCGGCCCCGTCGCCATTCGTCCGCCGCGCCCGTCGCATCCGCCGCGCGCCGCGCCCGTCCGTTTCGTCGTGGATGGCGGCCCGATGAAGCACGCCACTCCGCCCGATTTCGACTCGGCCGCATTTCGTCAGGCGCTCGGCCAGTTCGCCACCGGCGTCACCGTCATCACGACGCGTGCGCCGTCCGGGCAACTGATCGGCATCACCGCGAGCTCGTTCAACTCGGTGTCGCTCGATCCGCCGCTGGTGCTGTGGAGCCTCGCGCACAAATCGGCGTCCACGCCCGTATTCCGCAGCAACAGCCATTACGTGGTGAACGTGCTCGCGGCGTCGCAACTCGACCTGTGCAAGCGTTTCTCGACCTACAAGGGCGATCGCTTCGAAGGGATCGCGCACGCGGCCGGCAACTCGGGCATGCCGGTGCTCGACGGCGCGCTCGCCTGGTTCGAATGCCACAACCGCAGCCGCTACGACGAAGGCGACCATGTGATCTTCGTCGGCGAAGTCGAGCGTTGCGGCGTGCGCGCCGCAGCCGACGCCGCGCCGCCGCTGGTGTTCCACGGCGGCGGCTTCCACGGGCTCACACCGCTTTGATCGCCCCCGTGCGCGCCAGCCCGACCGGCGCGCCCGCTTCGTCCTTCAGCGTCTGCAGCACGATGTTCGAGCGGATGTCCATCACGCCGGGCGCCTTGTACAGGCGGTTCAGCACGAAATCCGAATAGTGCTTGAGGTTGTGCGCGAGCACGCGCAGCAGGTAATGGCTTTCGCCGGTCACGACGAACGCGCCGACCACCTCCGGCCATTCGCGCAGCGCTTCCGCGAAGCGCTCGTGCCACTGGTTTTCCTCGTTGCGCATCGACACCTGCACGAACGCCTCGAGCTCGAAGCCGAGCTTCTCGCGGCTCAGGCACGCACGGTAGTGTTCGATGACCCCTTGCTCCTCGAGCAGCCGCATCCGGCGCAGACAGGCCGACGGCGAAAGCGAGATGCGTTCGGCCAGGTCCAGATTGCTGATTCTGCCTTCCTCCTGCAGTACGGCGAGAATCCGGCAGTCGGTGGCATCGAGCGTGATCGCATGCATTTTTGGTCCCCCTTTTCCCTCTGAGTCGAATTATCTGCCAATCCGGCGGATTGTCCATGGTTATTTCGCAAGCACTTTCTGCGAGCGTCCACCTATCATTCGAAGGATCGATTCACCGATTCGTCATGCCATGGACACACTCTGGGACATCTCGCCGCCGCTCAGCCCCGCCACGCCCGTGTGGCCGGGCGACACGCCGCTGTCGGTCGAGCGCGTATGGCGGATGGAGGCCGGCTCGCCGGTCAACGTCGCGCGCCTGACGCTGTCGCCGCATACCGGCGCGCACTGCGACGCGCCGCTGCATTACGACGCCGACGGCGCGCCGATCGGCGCCGTGCCGCTCGACGCGTATCTCGGCCCGTGCCGCGTGATCCACTGCGTCGGCGCAGCGCCGCGCGTGCAGCCGCCCGACGTCGAGGCCGCGCTCGATCGCGTGCCGCCGCGCGTGCTGCTGCGCACCTGCGCGCACGCGAGCGTCGAGCGGTGGGACAGCGATTTCAGCGCGGTCGCGCCGGAGACGATCGACCTGCTCGCCGCCCGCGGCGTGAAGCTGATCGGCATCGACACGCCGTCGCTGGACCCGCAGGAATCGAAGACGATGGATGCGCATCACCGCGTGCGCGCGCACCGGATGGCGATACTCGAAGGCATCGTGCTCGACGACGTCCCGGCCGGCGATTACGAGCTGATCGCGCTGCCGCTGAAGTTCACGACGCTCGATGCGAGCCCCGTGCGTGCGGTGCTGCGCGCGCTGCCCGGCCATTCCTCCTGATTACCGAACCCCTCATCGACATCATGATCAAGACCCGTGAAGACGCGCTCGCCCTCGACCGCGACGATCCGCTCGCCGCGCTGCGCGGCCAGTTCGCGCTGCCCGACGGCGTGATCTATCTCGACGGCAATTCGCTCGGCGCGCAGCCGCGCGCATCGGCCGCCCGCGCGCAACAGGTGATCGGCGCCGAATGGGGCGAAGGCCTGATCCGCAGCTGGAACACCGCCGGCTGGTTCGCGCTGCCGCGCCGCCTCGGCGACAAGCTCGCGACGCTGATCGGCGGCGTAGCCGGCGAAACGGTCGTGACCGACACGATCTCGATCAACCTGTTCAAGCTGCTGTCTGCGATGCTGCGCCATCAGGCCGAGCGCGCGCCGCAGCGCCGCGTGATCGTGTCCGAGCGCTCGAATTTCCCGACCGACCTGTACATCGCGCAAGGGCTGATCGAGCAGCTCGGCGGCGGCTACGAGCTGCGTCTGATCGACGATCCGGCGGAATTGCCGGCCGCGCTCGGCGACGACACGGCCGTCGCGATGATCACGCACGTGAACTACCGCACCGGCTACATGCACGACATGCCGGCCGTCACGCAGCTCGCGCACGACGCGGGCGCGCTGATGCTGTGGGATCTCGCGCACTCCGCCGGCGCGGTGCCGGTCGACCTGAACGGCGCGCGTGCCGACGGCGCGGTCGGCTGCACGTACAAATACCTGAACGGCGGCCCCGGCTCGCCGGCGTTCGTGTGGGTGCCGCATCGCCATCACGCGCATTTCTCGCAGCCGCTGTCCGGCTGGTGGGGCCACCGCGCGCCGTTCGCGATGCAGCCGGCGTTCGCGCCGGACCCGGGCATCGCGCGCTTTCTGTGCGGCACGCAGCCGATCGTGTCGATGTCGATGGTCGAATGCGGGCTCGACGTGTTCCTGCAGACCGACATGCAGGCGATCCGCCGCAAGTCGCTGGCGCTGACCGACGCGTTCATCGCGCTCGTCGAAGCGCGCTGCGCGGGGCTGTCGCTGAAGCTCGTCACGCCGCGCGCGCATCACCAGCGCGGCTCGCAGGCGAGCTTCGAGCATCCGCACGGCTATGAAGTCATGCAGGCGCTGATCGCGCGCGGCGTGATCGGCGACTACCGCGAGCCCGACGTGCTGCGCTTCGGCTTCACGCCGCTCTATACGCGCTTCGTCGACGTCTGGGACGCCGTCGACACGCTGCGCGACATCCTCGCCACCGACGCGTGGAAGGCGCCCGAGTTCGCCGAGCGCGGCGCGGTGACCTGATCCGTTACGCCCGGCGCGCCGGGCCCCGTCATGCAAATCTGGAGAAAGTCGTGAATTCTGGTCATATGCAGCCTCCCGGCGGCGACGCGCCGGCCGGCTGCCCGTTCTCGGGCACGCGCGCCGCGCCGTCCGCTCATCAGGCGCCGGGCGATGCCGCGGGCGAACCGGGCTGGCACAACGCGCAGCTCGATTTCTCGAAGTCGATGAGCTACGGCGATTACCTGTCGCTGAATTCGATCCTCGACGCGCAACATCCGCTCTCGCCCGATCACAACGAGATGCTGTTCATCATCCAGCATCAGACCAGCGAGCTGTGGATGAAGCTCGCGCTGTTCGAGCTGCGCGGCGCGCTCGACGCGGTGCGCGGCGACGCGCTGCCGCCCGCGTTCAAGATGCTCGCGCGCGTGTCGCGGATCCTCGAGCAGCTCGTGCAGGCGTGGAACGTGCTGTCGACGATGACGCCGTCCGAGTATTCGGCGATGCGCCCGTATCTCGGCCAGTCGTCGGGTTTTCAGTCGTACCAGTACCGGCAGCTCGAATTCCTGCTCGGCAACAAGAACGTGCAGATGCTGCAGCCGCATGCGCACCGGCCCGAGATCCTCGCCGAGGTGCGCGCGACGCTCGAAGCGCCGTCGTTCTACGACGAAGTCGTGCGCCTGCTCGCGCGGCGCGGTTTCCCGATCGCGCCGGAGCGGCTCGAGCGCGACTGGACGCAGCCGATGCGCCACGACGAGACCGTCGAGGCCGCGTGGCTCGAGGTCTATCGTCACCCGCAGCAGCATTGGGAGCTGTACGAGATGGCCGAGGAGCTCGTCGATCTGGAGGACGCGTTCCGTCAGTGGCGCTTCCGTCACGTGACGACCGTCGAGCGCATCATCGGCTTCAAGCAGGGCACCGGCGGCACGAGCGGCGCGCCGTATCTGCGCAAGATGCTCGACGTCGTGCTGTTCCCCGAGCTCTGGCACGTGCGCACCACGCTGTAGCGCACGCGCGGCTCACGCGGCCCGCGCGTCGTGACGACGAGCGGGCCGCATCATATGCGCGCGGCAAGGCCGGCGCGGGCGGTCAGACGACGCTCGACGCGTTCCTCCGCCACCGTGGCGCGCCGGTGCAGCCGCTTCGGCACGCTGCCGCTATCTGCGCCGCCGCGCCGGTCTGATTCACCACCTGATTCGCCGCCTGATTCACCGTCCGATTCACCGTCCGATTCGCCGTCCGATTCGCCGCCTGATTCGCCGCCCGCTTCCCTGCCCCACCCCGCCGCACCGCACCATCGAAATGCCCCGTCCCCGCCTTGACTTTCGCTCGCCCCAATACGATCATTCGCTCACACGCAGAGCAAATGATCGTATTCGACAGCGCGGATCGCCAGCTTCCCTGCCAGGCCGGCATCCGATCGCGACAGGAGACACCGGATGACCGCATCGCCTTCCGAGCACCCGCCCGTGCTGCTGCATATCGGCGCAGGCTCGTTCCATCGCGCGCACCAGGCGTGGTATCTGCACCGCGTGAACGCGGCCGTGCCGGCCGGCGAGCGCTGGACGCTGACCGTCGGTAACATCCGTGACGACATGCGCACGACGATGGACGCGCTCGCCGCCCAGCACGGCGCCTACACGCTCGAAACCGTCACGCCGCAAGGCGAGCGCGCGTACGAGACGATCCGCGCGATCTCGCGCGTGCTGCCGTGGTCGCCCGATCTGGCCGCGCTGATCGATGCCGGCGCCGATCCGGCGTGCCGGATCGTGTCGTTCACGGTCACCGAAGGCGGCTACTACCTCGACGAGCACAACCGCCTCGACCTCGCGAACGCCGATCTCGCGGCCGATCTGCAAGGCGCGCGCACGACGCTCTACGGCGCGCTCGCCGCGCTGCTGGCCGAACGCGTCGCGCGCGGCGCGGGCCCGCTCACGCTGCAGAGCTGCGACAACCTGCGCAACAACGGCGCGCGCTTTCGCGCCGGGATGCGCGCGTTCCTCGAGCAGCGTGGCGAAACCGCGCTGCTCGCGTGGTTCGATGCGCACGTGGCGACGCCGAGCGCGATGGTCGATCGCATCACGCCGCGCCCGACCCCGGACGTGCGCGAACGCGTGCGCGTGGCGACCGGCATCGACGACGCCTGCCCGGTGATGGCCGAATCCTTCATCCAGTGGGTGATCGAGGACCGCTTCGCGGCCAGCCGGCCGCGCTGGGAGCTGGCCGGCGCGGAGCTGGTGGACGACGTGCACCCGTACGAGGAAGCGAAGATCCGCATCCTGAACGCGACCCACAGCTGCATCGCGTGGGCCGGCACGCTCGCGGGCCACACGTATATCCACGAAGGCACGCACGACGCCGGGATCCGCCGCTTCGCGCACGACTACGTGACGCAGGACGTGATCCCGTGCCTCACGCCGAGTCCGCTCGACCTCGAACGCTACCGCGACGTCGTGCTCGAGCGCTTCGGCAACCCGTACGTACTCGACACCAACCAGCGCGTCGCGGCCGACGGCTTCTCGAAGATCCCCGGCTTCATCGCGCCGACGCTCGCCGAATCGTTCGCGCGCGGCGCCGCGCCGATCGCCACCGCGGTGCTGCCCGCGCTGTTCCTGCGCTTTCTGGAGCGCTGGGCGCGCGGCCGGCTGCCGTATGCGTACCAGGACGGCGTGATGGACGAAGGCGCCGCGCGCGCGATCGTCGCCGCCGACGACCCGGTGCTCGCCCTGTGCGCATCGCGCGCGCTGTGGGGCACGCTCGCCGGCAACGCGGCGCTGCTCGACGCGCTGCGCACCGCGCTCGCGCGCGTGGACGCATGGCTCGCGCAGCGCTGAGCGCGCCCCGCGCCGCCGCGGCCGCGGTCGCCGCGGCAGCACGCCAGCACCCGCGCATTCGGGCGAACCTGCGTTGGCATGCACGCATGCGTGCGGCTAAAGTAGCGGCTCCTCACTGACGGAGCGGATCGCTCATGTATCTCGGCATCGACCTCGGCACCTCGGAAGTGAAGGTGCTGCTGCTCGCCCCGGACGGCACCGTGGTCGGCACCGCCGGCACGCCGTTCAGCGTGTCGCGGCCGCATCCGCGCTGGGCGGAACAGCATCCCGACGACTGGTGGCAGGGCACGCTGGCCGCGCTCGCGGCGCTGCGCGCGCAGCACCGCGAAGCGTTCGCGCAGGTGCGCGGGATCGGCCTGTCGGGCCAGATGCACGGCGCGGTGCTGCTCGGTCGCGACGACCGCGTGCTGCGCCCCGCGATCCTGTGGAACGACATGCGCAGCGCCGACGAATGCGCGCTGCTCACCGAGCGCGCACCCGACCTGCACACCCTCGCCGGCAACCTCGCGATGCCCGGCTTCACCGCGCCGAAGCTGCTGTGGGTCGCGAAGCACGAACCCGACGTGTTCGCCGCGACGGCCTGCGTGCTGATGCCGAAGGACTACCTGCGCTTCCGTCTGACCGGCGCGAAGGTGTCCGACCCATCGGATGCGGCCGGCACGCTGTGGCTCGACGTCGCGCGCCGCGACTGGTCCGACGCGCTGCTCGCCGCCTGCGACATGACGCGCGCGCAGATGCCGCGCATCGTCGAAGGCAACGCGCCGTCGGGCACGCTGCGCGCGGACGTCGCGCGCGAGCTGGGGCTGTCCGAAGCGGTCGTCGTCGCGGGCGGCGGCGGCGACAACGCGACCAGCGCACTCGGCATCGGCGCGATCCACGCGGGCGACGGCTTCGTGTCGCTCGGCACGTCGGGCGTGCTGAGCGTCGTCGGCGACCGCTTCATGCCGAATCCGGCGTCGGCCGTGCACGCGTTCTGCCATGCGATCCCCGACCGCTGGCAACTGATGAGCGTCGTGCTGTCCGCGGCGAGCTGCCTGCGCTGGGTCTGCAAGCTGACGGGCACCGACGAGCCCGCGCTGCTCGCCGAGATCGAAGCGCTCGACGCGGACGCGCTCGCGACGGCGCCGCTGTTCCTGCCCTACCTGTCCGGCGAACGCACGCCGCACAACGATCCGTATGCGCAAGGCGTGTTCTTCGGGATGACGCACGCGACCGAGCGCGCGCATCTCGGCTACGCGGTGCTCGAAGGCGTGACGCTCGGCCTCGCCGACGGCCTCGACGCGCTGCATGCGGCCGGCGTCGAAACCGACCGGCTGTCGCTGATCGGCGGCGGCGCGCGCAGCGCGTTCTGGGCGCAGTTGATCGCCGACGCGCTGAACGTGCGCACCCGCCGGCACGGCGGCGGCGAAACCGGTGCGGCGCTGGGCGCCGCGCGGCTCGGCTGGCTCGCCGTCGGCGGCGATCCGCAGACGGTGCTGACCAAGCCGCCGGTGCGCGCCGAATACACGCCGGACGCCGCGCGCCATGCGCTGCTGCGCGAGCGCCTCGACGCGTTCCGCGCGCTGTATCGCCACGTGCGTCCGCTGTACGAGCCGTCGCGCGCGCGGCTCGCGTGAGCGCCGCGGCGGCGCGCCCGGCATGCGTTACAGTGGATGCCGCCGCGCCGCCCGACGGCCTGCCCAGATCCGAACCGAATCGCTATCGTGTCCAAGTCCTCAGAAAAACTCGATCTCGCCACGCGCGCCGCGTGGCTCTACTACGTCGCCGGCGACACGCAGAACGAAATCGCCGAGAAGCTGCAGGTGTCGCGCCCGGTCGCGCAGCGGCTGGTCGCGTTCGCGGTCGAGAAGAACCTGATCCGCGTACGCGTCGATCATCAGCTCGCCGACTGCCTGGACCTCGGCGCGCAGCTGTCGAAACGCTACGGGCTCACGATGTGCGAAGTCGTGCCCGTCGATGCGGATGCGCCCGAGGCGATCGACCGCAAGCTCGCGGTCGCCGGCGCGCAGGTGATGGAGCGGTATCTGAACGAGACGCGGCCGATGGTGATCGCGGTCAGCAGCGGCCGCACGCTGAAGGCGGCCGTCGCGCAGATCGCGCAGATCGACCGGCCGCAGCACCGGCTCGTGTCGATGGTCGGCGCGATCGCCGCCGACGGCTCGTCGAACCGCTACGACGTCGCGCAGTACATCTCCGAGAAGACCGGCAGCAAACACTTCCTGCTGCCGGCGCCGCTGTTCGCCGACAGCGATGCCGAGCGCGCGCAATGGTGCAATCACCGGCTGTACCGGATCGTCGACGCGCTGTCGGCGCAGGCCGACGTCGCATTCGTCGGCGTCGGCAACATCGGCCCGCACTGCCCGCTCTACGAGGACGGCTTCATCACCGAACAGGAACGCGACGAGATGACCGCGCGCGGCGCGGTGGCCGAACTGCTCGGCGTGCCGATCGATGCGCAGGGCAAGCTGGTCGACGTGTCGACCAGCGCGCGCGTGACGAGCGTCGCGCTCGACACGCCGCCGAAGCGCCCGACGATCGCGTTCGCGGGCGGCACGAAGAAGCGCGACGCGGTGATCGCGGCGCTGCGCGGCGGCTGGCTGTCGGGGCTCGTCACCGACGAGAGCTGCGCGCGGGCGGCGCTCGACGCGTAATGGGCGGCGGTCATCGCGACCGCTTCGTGATTTCAGGCGATCGCTAGCGAAGCATGTGGTGAACGAGCGCGCGCTCGGCCGTCGTCGTTGCGCCATGCGTGCGCATCGTCGGCCGATGTGCGTCGCGGATCGTTGCTGCTAGGCGCGCCGCCGTGCAATACAACCTCGCCAACAACCCCGCCCCAAGCCCCCGCACCCGCTCACGCCGCCTTCGCATGCGCTGCCAGGCGCCGGAACGCGTGCCCCTGTTCGTCGAACAGATGGCAATGCCCGGCCTGCGCATGCAGATGCAGCGACTCGCCGCTGCGGTACGTATCGAGCGGCGGAATGCGCGCGATCAGCCCGTCCGGCGCGACCGGCGACTCCGCATACAGATACGCGGCGTCGCCGAGCGATTCGACGGCCATCGTCCGCGCTGCCACGCCGTCGGCCGCGTCGCCCACCAGCAGATGCTCGGGCCGCACGCCGACCGTCACGGCCGCGCCGCGCTGCAGTCCCGCCGCATCGACGGCGACGCGCTGCATCGCGCCGCTGTCGAACCGCACCAGCACGCCGCCCGCATCGGCCGACTCGACCGTGCCCTTCAGGAAATTCATCTTCGGCGAGCCGATGAAGCCCGCGACGAACTGGTTCGACGGCGCGTGATACAGCTCGTTCGGCGTGCCGACCTGCTGCACCGCGCCGCCCGACAGCACGACGATCTTGTCGGCGAGCGTCATCGCCTCGACCTGATCGTGCGTCACGTAGATCATCGTGGTCTTCAGCTCGTCGTGCAGCCGCGCGAACTCCAGCCGCATCTTCACGCGCAGCGCGGCGTCGAGGTTCGACAACGGCTCGTCGAACAGGAACACCTTCGGCTTGCGCGTGATCGCGCGGCCGATCGCGACGCGCTGCCGCTGGCCGCCCGACAGCTGCTTCGGCTTGCGGTCGAGCAAGTGATCGATGTGCAGGATCTTCGCGGCCTGCTTCACGGCCTGGTCGATCTCCGGCTTCTTCGCGCCGGCGAGCTTCAGCCCGAACGCCATGTTGTCGTACAGCGTCATGTGCGGATACAGCGCGTACGACTGGAACACCATCGCGATGCCGCGCTTCGCGCTCGGCACGTCGTTGACCTTCGCGCCGTCGATCAGCAGCTCGCCGCTCGAGATGTCCTCGAGCCCGGCGATCATCCGCATCAGCGTGGATTTGCCGCAGCCGCTCGGCCCGACGAACACGACGAATTCGCCGTCGGCGATGTCGAGGTTCACGTTGCGCAGCACTTCGGTGTCGTCGTAGCGCTTCGCGATGTTGCGCAGGTGCACGCTTGCCATGATCTGTCTCCGTTCGTTCGTGATGCGCCGCGTTCGCCGCGACGCGCAATCGTTGCTAGTTCGGCAGCACGGCGCCCGTCGCCTGCCAGCGCGCGACGTAGCCGGGCAGCTCGTGCATGTCGTCGAATACGTGGCGCGCGCCGATCCCGCGCAGCGCGTCGATCTGCGCGGCCGACGCGTGGCCGCCGCCGACGAAGCCGAGCACGGTCATGCCCGCCGCCGCCGCCGCGGTGATGCCCGTCGCGCTGTCCTCGACGACGAGGCATTGCGCGGGCGCGACGCCGAGCGTGCGCGCGGCCGCGAGATAGACGTCGGGCGCGGGCTTCGGCCGCGCGACCGCGTCCGCGCAGAACAGCCGGTCGCCGAAGAAGCGCGTGAGCCCGGTACGCGCGAGCGCCGCCTCGACGTACGCGCGATAGCTGTTGCTCGCGCACGCGGTGGTCAGCGCGATCTCGGCCAGCGCCGCATCGATGCCGTCGACCATCGGCGCGTTGACGGCCGCCGCCTCGACCGCGCGCCGGATCGCTTCGACGTCGCCGTCCGTCAGCGCGCGGCCGAGCGCGCCGGCCGCACCGGCCAGCACGCGCTCGATGCGCAGGCCCAGCAGCGGCATCACGGCCGGCCGCGCGTCGACGCCGGGCCAGCGCGCCTCGAGCTCGCGCACGAGGACGTCGGCGGCGACGGCCTCGCTGTCGATCAGCACGCCGTCGCAATCGCAGATCAGCACGCTCGGTTCATGGCCGGCCGCCGTCATTTGACGGCCCCGAACGTGAGCCCGCGCACCAGCTGCTTCTGCGACAGCCAGCCGACGATCAGGATCGGCGCGACCGCGAGCAGCGAAGCGGCCGACAGCTTCGCCCAGAACAGGCCCTCGGGGCTCGAATACGACGCGATGAACACGGTGAGCGGCGCCGCGTTCGAGCTCGACAGGTTGATGCTCCAGAACGCCTCGTTCCACGACAGGATCACGAGCAGCAGCGCGGTCGACGCGAGGCCCGGCAGCGCCATCGGCATCAGCAGGTAGACGATCTCCTGCCACGTCGACGCGCCGTCGATGCGGCCCGCTTCGAGGATGTCCTTCGGAATCTCGTTGAAGTACGTGAAGGTCATCCACACGGCGATCGGCAGGTTGATCAGCGTGTAGACGATCACGAGGCCCGACACGGTATCGAGCAGCCCCGCGTTCTTCCACAGCAGATAGATCGGCACCAGCACGCCGACCGACGGCATCATCTTGGTCGACAGCATCCACAGCAGCACCTTCTGCGTGCGGCGGTTCGGGAAGAACGCCATCGCATACGCGGCCGGCACCGCGAGCAGCAGCGAGATCACGGTGACGCCGGCCGAGATCAGCACCGAGTTCCACGCGAACGCGAAGTAGTCGCTGCGCGCGAACACCTCGCGGAAGCTGTCGAGCGTCGGCACGAACAGCAGCGTCGACGCATACGCCTGCTGCTCGGTCTTGAACGCGGTGATCGCCATCCAGAAGATCGGGAAGAACAGCAGCAGCGCGATCAGCCACGCGAGCGCGCCGGGCAGCGCGCGGCGCACGAGCGCGAACGGAGCCGGCGCACGCCGGCTTGCGAAAGTCAGGTCGCTCATTTCTCGTACTCCCCTTTCAGGTTGCGCGCGAGCATCCGCACCAGGAAGAACGACACGACGTTCGCGACCACGACGGCGATGATCCCGCCCGCGGACGCGAGGCCGACGTCGAACTGCTGCAGGCCGAGCGCATAGATCAGGTACGACAGGTTGGTGGTCGCGTTGCCGGGGCCGCCGCCCGTCGTCGTGTAGATCTCCGCGAAGATCGACAGCAGGAAGATGGTCTCCATCATCACGACCACCGCGATCGCGCGCTTCAGATGCGGCAGCGTGATGTAGAAGAACATCGCGATCGGGCCGGCGCCGTCGATGCGCGCGGCTTCCTTCTGCTCCTGGTCGAGCGACTGGATCGCCGTGAACAGGATCAGGAACGCGAACGGCAGCCACTGCCACGCGACGATCGCGATCACCGCGGTGAGCGGGTAGTCGGCGAACCAGTCGACCGGCGTCATCCCGAGCGCGCGCATCGCGTTCGCGACGAGCCCGTACACCGGATGCAGGATCATGTTCTTCCAGATCAGCGCGGCGACCGTCGGCATCACGAAGAACGGCGCGATCGCGAGCAGCCGCGCGATGCCCTGCCCGTAGAACTTGCGGTCGAACAGCACGGCCATCAGCACGCCGCCGACCACGGTGATCGCGAGCACCGCGCCGATCAGCACGAGCGTGTGCCAGATGGCCGGCAGGAACGACGGATCGGTCGCGAGAAAGCGGTAGTTGTCGAAGCCGGCGAAGCCCTTCACGTCCGGGTTCAGCAGGTTGTAGCGCGAGAACGAATACCAGATCGTCATCGCGAGCGGGATCGACATCCACAGCAGCAGCACCGCGACGGACGGCGACACGAGCCAGCTCGCGCCGCCGCGCGCGCGGCGCGGCGCACCGGGCGGCGTCGCCGCGTCGCCGACCGACGGCGCGTGGCTCAGGGGAAGACGTAGATGACGCATGATCGGATTCCTCCGGTTGATGCGCGGGCAGATGCGGCCTGCCCGCGCTTGCGCTGCGCCGGGCCGGGGCGCACGCGACGTGCGCGCCACGGCGCGGCGCGAGCGGCCTGCGTTACTTCCGGTAGCCGGCCTGGCGCACCGCGCGGTCGGCCGCCGCCTGGCCGGCCGCGAGCGCCTGGTCGACCGACATCTGCCCGGCGACCGCACCGGCGATCGCCTGCCCGACCACCGTGCCGAACGACTGGAATTCAGGGATCCCGACGTACTGCACGCCCGTGTACGGCACCTTCTTCAGCGACGGATCGTTCGGGTCGGCCGTCTCGATCGCCTTCAGCACGAACTCCGAGAACGGCGCGGCGGCCTTGTACTCGGCGCGCTGGTACGTCGACGTGCGCGTGCCCGGCGGCACCGACGCCCAGCCTTCGTCCTTGCCGACCATCTCGATGTACTGCTTCGACGTCGCCCACGCGATGAACTTGCGCGCGGCGTCCTGCTGCTTCGACGTCTTCGGGACCGCGAGCGCCCACGCCCACAGCCAGTGCGAGCCCTTCGGCGTGACGGCGACCGGCGCGGCCGCGAAGCCGATCTTGTCGGCGACCTGCGACTGCTGCTTGTTGTAGAGCATCCCGGCCGCGACCGTCGCGTCGATCCACATCGCGCACTTGCCCGACGCGGTCAGCGTCAGGTTTTCGTTGAAGCCGTTCGAGCTCGCTCCCGGCGGGCCGTCCTTCTTCAGCAGGTTCACGTAGAAGCCGATCGCCTTCTTCCATTCGGGCGACGTGAGCTGCGCGTTCCAGTTCTCGTCGAACCAGCGCCCGCCGAACGTGTTCACGACCGTCGACACGTACGCCATGTTCTCGCCCCAGCCGGCCTTGCCGCGCAGGCAGATCCCGTAGATGCCCTTCGACTTGTCGGTGAGCTTGTCGGCGAACTCGGCGACCTGGTCGTAGGTCGGCTGATCGGGCATCTTGAGCCCCTTCGCCGCGAACAGGTCCTTGCGGTAGAACGTCATCGAGCTTTCGACGTAGAACGGCAGCGCGTACAGCTGGCCGTTGTACGACAGGCTGTCGCGCGCGGTCTTCACGATGTCGTTGAGGTCGTAGTCGGCGGGCAGCCCGGTCATCGGCGCGAGCCAGCCGCGCTTGCCCCACTGCGGCGTCTCGTAGGTGCCGATCGCCATCACGTCGAACTGGCCGCTGCCGGTCGTGATGTCGGTGGTCGCGCGCTGGCGCAGCACGTTCTCCTCGAGGATCACCCAGTTCAGCTTGATGTCCGGGTTCGCCTTCTCGAACGCCGGCGACAGCTTCTTCAACTCGATCATGTCCGGGTTGTTCAGCGTCGCGATCGTCAGCGTGCCGGCCCACGCGGCGCACGCAGCCGTCGCGAGCGCGGCTCCGGCGAAGCAGCGTACGGCGGCATCGAGCGTCTTTCGTTGCATGGCATGTCTCCTGTGATTGTTCGAACTGTCGTCGGTGGTGCGTGTTGCGTTGGTGTTGCGTGTTGTTGCGTGTTGCTGTATCCGTCGTGCTGCGCTGCGTTCACAGCCGGTCACACCGGCCGCTGCATCCCGCATGCGCGCGCATAGTGCGCGATCACGTCGCGGATCCGGTGGCGCACCCACGCGCGCGGCGCCTTCGCGAGCACGCCCGCGCGGCACGCCGCGTACACGTCCGGCAGCCACTGCGCGACGAGCGTCTCGGGCACCGGCTGGCGCGCGAGGTTGTCGAACAGCTGCTCGACCGCCGCCGCGACGGCCGGCTGCAGCCAGTAATAGCGGATCCGGTCGCTGTAGCCGAACTGACGCGCGAGCCGCTGCTCGGCCTCGTCGCCGCGGTAGTACGGCGCCCAGTGTTCGGGCTGCGCGCGCATCGCCGCGTCGACCACGTCGCGCAGCCGCGAGCGCAGCGCAACGTCGCCGATCAGCGCGTCCTCGATGAAACTGAGCGCGAACAGCGCCTCGCGCAGCGCGAAGGTCAGCGCGGGGCCGACCTTCAACACCGCGAAATGATCGCGCACGAGCGCGGCGAGCGCGTGCTCGGTCTGATAGTCGGTCGAATGCGCTTCGAACACGAGGCGCGGCACGCGCAGGATGCTCGCGCCGAGCGCCGCGGCCTTCGCGCTGTCGTAGTCGAGCACGTGGCGATCGTCGAAGTCGACGCCCGGCTGCGCGACGACCGCGACCACGCGCGTCCATGCGTCGTCGAGCCCGGCCGCCGCGAACGCGCTGCGATGCGCATCGAGCGTCGCGCCGATGCTGTCGCTGCGCGTGACGGCGATGCGTGCGATGGCCGCGCCGTCGGCGTCGCCGTCGGCCGACACCTCGCCGCCGGGCGTCGGCACTTCGGTGCCGATCACGTAGACCGGCGCGAGGCCGGCGCGCGACGCGGCGCTCTCGGCCGCGCGGCAAAGCTGCGCCGCGCGCGCGGCGATCGTGCGATCGTCGAGCCGCGCCGGATCGTCCGCGCACGCCATGCTCGCATCGAGGTGGATCTTCTCGAACCCGGCTTCGACGTACGCGGCGACCATCGCGGCCGCCTCGCGCATCGCGTCGGCCGCGCGGCGGTGCCGCCACGGATTCGGCCCGAGATGATCGCCGCCGAGCACCAGCGCCGACGGCGCGAGCCCGCAGCGTTGCGCGATCGCGTCGACGTCGCGCCGGAAATCGGCCGGCGTCATCCCCGTATAGCCGCCGACGTGGTTCACCTGGTTGCAGGTCGCCTCGATCAGCAGCGGCGAGCCGTCCGCGCGCGCGGCCTCGCACGCGGCCTCGAGCACGAGCCGGTGCGCGCTGCAGACCGAATAGATGCCGCGCTGCGCGCCGCCGCGGTTCGCGTCGAAGATCATCCGCAGCACGGTGTGCGCGTGCGCGGTGCGCGGCGGCTCGACCGTGCTCGTCAGGCCGGGCATGCGACACCCCGCTCGGTCAGGAACCGCTCGATCTCGGCCGCGTCGCTGTTGCCCTCCATCGGGCCGCGCCGCGTGACCGCGATCGCGCCGGCCGCGTTGGCGCGGCGCAGCGCGGCGTCGGTCGGCATGCCGGCGACGAGGCCCGCGACCAGCGTGCCGCCGAAGCAGTCGCCGGCGCCGGTCGGATCGAGTTCGTCGACGGGCCACGCGGGCGCGTCGACGCGGCTCGTCCGGTCGAATGCGGCGCTGCCGGCCGCGCCGCGCTTGAGCACGACGCGCTCGAGCAGCGGATGCGTGGCGAGCAGCCCGGCGATCGCGCGCTCGGCCGGCTGCGGCCCGCAGAAGAACGGCAGATCGGCGTCGCTCGGCAGGAACAGATGGCAGGCGGCGAGCATCGCGTCGAGCGCCGCGCGCAGCGGCGGGAAGCTCAGCATCTCGGGCCGCACGTTCGGATCGAACGACACCTTCGCGCCCGCGCGCGCCGCCTCGATCACGCCGCGCTGCACCGCCGCGATCGCCGCCTCGCTCGTCAGCGACGAGCCCATCACGTGGAAGTAGCGGCAGCCGTCGAACATCGCGGCATCGACGTCGCCGGCGTCGATGCAGGCGGCCGCGCTGGTCGCCAGATTGAACACGAAGCTGCGCGAGCCGTCGTCCCGATACGCGACGAACGCGGTGCCGGTCGGGCGCTCGACGCGGCGGATGCGCGTGATGTCCACGCCGTCGCGCTCGAGCCGCGCGACGATCGCATCGCCGAACGCATCGCGGCCGACGCAGCCCGCATAGGCGACGCGAGCGCCGAGCCGCGCGGCCTGGTCGGCCAAGATCGCCGGCGCGCCGCTCGGGAACGGGCCGGCGAACAGGCCCGGTGCGTCGAAGCCCTGCCCGCGCTCGAGCGCGACGAATTCGGCGAGCAGTTCGCCGACGATCACGATCTCGGCCATCATGCAGGCCCTCGTGCGACGGCGGCCGCGTGCGGCGGCTGCGTCAGGCTGGCGCGTGCGAGCGGCGGCATGTCAGCTCATCCAGTTGCCGCCGTCGACGTTCAGCGTCTGGGCGGTGATGTAGTCGGCGTCGGCCGACGCGAGGAACAGCGCGGCGCCCGTCAGGTCGCCCGGCACGCCCATGCGGCCGAGCGGCACCGCTTCGCCGACGAGCCGCTTCTTCTCGCCGAGCGGGCGGTTTTCGTAGCGTGCGAAGAGCGCGTCGACCTGCTCCCACATCGGCGTGTCGACCACGCCCGGCGCGATGCCGTTCACGTTGATCCGGTGCGGCGCGAGCGCGAGCGCAGCCGATTGCGTATAGCTGATCACGGCCGCCTTGGTCGCGCAGTAGTGCGACACGAGCGCCTCGCCGCGACGCCCGGCCTGCGACGACATGTTGATGATCTTGCCGCCGCGGCCCTGCTCGACCATCCGCTGCGCGACGGCCTGCATCAGGAAGAACAGCCCTTTCACGTTGACCGCGAACAGCCGGTCGAACACGTCCCACGATTCGTCGAGGAGCGGACGCATGTCGAACAGCGCCGCGTTGTTGAACAGGATGTCGACGCCGCCGAAGCGCTCCACCGCGGTGGCGACGATGCGCTCGATGTCGTCACGCCGCGTGACGTCCGCCGTGACCGCCGCCGCGCGGCCCGGATGCGCTTCGATCAACCGCGCGAGCGAGCCGCTGGCCGGCTTCAGATCCACCAGCACGCAGCGCGCGCCCTCGTCCAGATAGCGTTGCGCGACCGCCTCGCCGATGCCGCTTGCCGCGCCCGTCAGGATCGCGACCTTCTGTTCCAGTCTCACTGGGTGTCTCCGGTTCGTTCTGCTGCATGAAGGCCGCGAGGTGAGCGAACGCTCGCCAGCCGATCAATTGCTCTGTTTGTGGTCGAATGATCGGATACGCGATTCGCGCTGTCAAGGCGACGCGGCGGCTTTCGATGATGCGCTGCGGCACGCCGATGCGCGGCAGCGGCCGTCCATGCCCGTCCGGCAAAGGCGCGCGGGTTCGGTGCAGCGCGGCTGAGGCGCGGCGCGTGCGGCGGCGCGCATCGGCGACGCCGCAAGAGCGGTGCAAATCGGCGAGATACGTTATATCATCGCGGTACTCCGTCACCTTGCCTGCTTGCTGCCATGGCTACCTCAACGCCCATCGACGCCCGCCTGTCCCGGGCCGACGCATTCGCCGCCGAGCACGGGCTCGCGTGGACGCCGCTGCGCCGTCAGGTCTACGAACGCGTGCTGGCCGCGCAGCGGCCGATCGGCGCGTACGACCTGCTCGCGGAGCTCGAGCCGCAGCGCGGCCGCGTCCCGCCGACCACCGTCTATCGCGCGCTGGATTTCCTCGTCGAGCACGGCTTCATCCACCGGATCGAATCGAAAAACGCGTTCTTCGCGTGCTGCGAGATCGGCGTGCCGCACGAAGGCCAGTTCCTGATCTGCGATTCCTGCGGCGAAACCGTCGAAATTCCGGGCAGCGACCTCGCGAAGCAGCTGTCCGCGAGCGCGCCGGCGCACGGTTTCGAAGTCCATCACCAGGTCGTCGAGCTGAACGGCCTGTGCGGGCACTGCAAGGGCAAGCTCGCGTCACGCTGATCCCGCATCGGGCGGCGTGCAGCGCCGCCCCTTCCTACGAGGAGTTCCATGTTCATTGCCCTGAAGCGCGCGCCGCGGCGCGCCCGGTCGCTTGTCCGTCTGCTCGGTGTGGCCGCCGCCGCGCTGTCGATCGCCACGCCCGCGCTCGCACAGAGCGCGACCGTCAACGTCGTCGCCGCCGAAAATTTCTATGGCGACGTCGCGTCGCAGATCGGCGGCCGCCACGTCGCGGTCACGAGCATCCTCAGCAATCCCGACCAGGATCCGCACCTGTTCGAAGCGAGCCCGAAGACGGCGCGCGCGCTGCAGCACGCGCAGATCGTCATCTACAACGGCGCGAACTACGACCCGTGGATGGCCAAGCTGCTCGGTGCTTCGACGCAGGCGCGGCGCGCGACGATCGTCGTCGCCGATCTGGTCGGCAAGAAGGCCGGCGACAACCCGCACCTGTGGTACGCGCCGGCGACGATGCCGGCCGCCGCGCGTGCGCTCGCGGCCGAGCTCGGCCGCGCCGATCCGGCGCACAAGGCGGACTACGACGCGAACCTGCAGAAGTTCGTCGCGTCGCTGCAGCCGATCGACGCGAAGGTCGCCGCGCTGCGCGCGCAGTACCACGGCGTGCCGGTGACGGCCACCGAGCCGGTGTTCGGCTACATGTCGGATGCGATCGGCCTCGACATGCGCAACCAGCGCTTCCAGCTCGCGACGATGAACGACACCGAGGCGAGCGCGCAGGACGTCGCCGCGTTCGAGAACGACCTGCGCAAGCGGCAGGTGCGCGTGCTGATCTACAACAGCCAGGCCGAAGCGCCGATGACCAAGCGCCTGCTCAAGCTCGCGCGCGACGGCGGCGTGCCGACCGTGAGCGTCACCGAGACGCAGCCGGCCGGCAAGACGTTCCAGCAATGGATGGCCGGCCAGCTCGATGCGCTCGCGGCCGCGCTGGCCGCCGGCAAGCAATGATCGCGATCACGCCATGAACGCCACTCCCCCCGCACTCGCACTCGAGGGCGTCACGCTCGAACTCGGCGGACGCACGATCCTGCGCGACGTCAGCTTCTCGATCGAACCCGGCGAATTCGTCGGCGTGCTCGGCCCGAACGGCGCGGGCAAGACGACGCTGATGCGCGCGGTGCTCGGCCTCGTGCCGCTCAGCGGCGGCACGCTGTCGGTCGGCGGCGTGGCGCTCGCGCGCGGCAACGCGTCGATCGGCTACATGCCGCAGATCAGGAGCGGCCTCGCGAATCGCCGGATGCGCGGCTACGACTTCGTCGCGATGGCGGCCGACGGCCACCGCTGGGGGCTGCCGCATACGAGCGCCGCGACGCGGCGCGACGTCGACCGCGTGCTCGAGCTGGTCGGCGCGACCACGCTCGCGCGCCGCCCGCTGTCCGAGCTGTCGGGCGGCGAGCGGCAGCGGCTGCTGCTCGCGCAATGCCTGCTCGGCAATCCGAAGCTGCTGCTGCTCGACGAGCCGCTGATCAGCCTCGACCCGAACCATCAGCGCGGCGTCGTCGAACTGGTGCGCAACGTGCAGCGCGAGCTCGGCATCACCGTGCTGTTCTCCGCGCACGAACTGAATCCGCTGCTGAACGCGCTCGACCGCGTGCTGTATCTCGGCAACGGCGTCGCGGCGCTCGGCACCGTCGACGAGGTGATCACGAAGCCGGTGCTGTCGCGCCTGTACGGTTCGCCGATCGACGTGATGCGCGTGAACGGCAAGATCTTCGTGATGTCGGGCGACGTCGAGATCGAAAAGCACGACCACGAACACGAGCACGACGATGGCCACGCGCATGGCGGCGGCGCACATGCTCATCAACACCACGGACACGCTCATCCCGGGCATTCGCACGATGTTTGAATACGATTTCATGATCAACGCGTTCGCCGCGGCGGGGATCGTCGCGGTGCTCGCGGGCATCGTCGGCTACTTCCTCGTGCTGCGCGGACAAACCTTCGCGGGCCACGCGCTGTCGCACGTCGGCTTCACCGGCGCGACCGGCGCGGTGCTGCTCGGCATTTCGCCGATCTGGGGGATGGTCGGCTTCACGCTCGCGGCCGGCATCGGGATGGGCGCGCTCGGCGAACGGCTCGCGGGCCGCGACGTCGCGATCGGCGTGATCCTGTCGGGCGCGCTCGGCTTCGGCTTGCTGTTCCTGCATTTCTACACGTCGTTCGCGACGCAGGTCACCGCGCTGCTGTTCGGCAACGTGCTGGCGGTCAGCCGCGACACGCTCGCGGCGCTCGCCGGCATCGGCGCGGTGAGCCTCGTCGCGCTGGCGCTGATCGCGCGGCCGTTGCTGTTCGCGTCGCTGCAGCCGGAACTCGCCGAAGCGAAGGGCGTATCGCTGCGCACGGTGTCGGTGCTGTTCCTCGCGGTCTGTGCGCTGGCGGTGGCCGCGGCGACGCAGATCGTCGGCGTGCTGCTGGTGTTCACGCTGCTGGTCGGGCCGGCGGCGGCCGCGCAGAACCTGTCGACGCGGCTGTCGACCGGCGTGCTGCTCGCCGCGCTGTTCGCGCTGTTCGAAGCGTGGGTCGGCATCGCGCTCGCGTATTACACCGACTGGCCGACGAGCTTCTGGATCACGGCCCTGTCCGCGCTCGTGTACGGCGCGAGCCTGCTGCGGCGGCATTGAGCGTCGCGCGACGAGGCGCGCAACGCCGGCTTGCCGTCGCGCATGCCGGCGTTTTCTTATGCGGCATGCGCGCGCGCCGCAGGTCACGCAGCGGGGACGAAGCTCACGGATTCAGCACGCGCGCATGATGCGCGATGTGATCGGCGATGAACGTCGAGATGAAGTAGTAGCCGTGATCGTAGCCGGGATGGCGGCGCAGCGTCAGCGGCTGACCGGCCTTCTCGCACGCGGCTTCGAACACGTCGGGGTTCAGCTGGTTCGCGAGGAACTGATCGGCCAGCCCCTGATCGATCAGGATGCCTTCGTCGAACTTCGGCGCATCCGCGCGCGCGACCAGTTCGCTCGCGTCATGCTGCTTCCACGCTTCGCGATCGGCGCCGAGATAGCCGCTGAACGCCTTCTCGCCCCACGGGCAACGCGACGGCGCGGCGATCGGTGCGAACGCCGACACCGACCGGTACAGGCCCGGATGACGCAGCGCGAGCGTCAGCGCGCCGTGCCCGCCCATCGAATGGCCGAAGATCCCGAGCCGCGTGCCGTCGATCGGCAGCTCGGCCGCGACCAGCGCGCGCAGCTCGTCGGTCACGTACGACTCCATCCGGTAATGGGTCGACCACGGCGCCTGCGTCGCATCGACGTAGAAGCCCGCGCCGACGCCGAAATCCCACGCGTCGGTCTCGCCCGGCACGCCCGCGCCGCGCGGGCTCGTATCGGGCATCACGAGCGCCAGCCCGTACTGGGCCGCGTACTGCTGCGCGCCGGCCTTGATCGCGAAGGTCTCGTCGGTGCACGTGAGCCCGGCGAGGTAGAACAGCGCCGGCACGCGACCGTGCGACGCCTGGCGCGGCAGGTACACCGAGAACTTCATCGGCAGGCCGATCGCCTTCGAATCGTGGCGATAGAAGCGTTGCTCGCCGCAGTGGCAAGCATGCGAAGAAATGAGTTCGAGCATGGGATTCCCTTCCGTTCAATACTGCGTGACCGGGCCAATCGAATCGCCCGCGTTCATCGGTTGAAGCCGTCGGCGAGCTTCGTGCGTGGTGGCGTGCGCGCGGGGCGGCGTCGACTGCAACTCCAACCGCAACGAGACCGCCCCGGCAACCGTCCCCGCAACCCCATCGTGGCCGCCATGATCCTCGATTGCGCCGACTGTCGCACGCGTGAATCGGCCGCCCGCTTGCCACGACACGTCATCGCCAGCATGCGCCGGCTCGCGCCGGCATGTGCGCGAGTTTAAACGCCGCTCGTGAACCACGTGTCGGTTCGCGCATACAGATCGATGAAGCGCGCATATCGCCCGGCCAGCGCGCGATCGTCGCGCGGCGCCGCGACCGGCGACGCTGCCGGCGCGAGTGCGCGCAGCGCGTCCTCGCGCCAATGTCCGAGCGCGACGCCCGCGAGCAGCGCCGCGCCGCGCGTCGCCGCGTTCGGACAATCGACCGCCTCCAGCGACGCACCGAGCGCATCGGCGAGCAACTGGCGCCAGCGCGGGTCGACGGAGCCGCCGCCCGCGAGCCGCAACGTCGCGACCGGATCGGCCGGATTCGCGTCGCGAATCGCATCGAGCCCCGCGCGCAGCGCGAACGCGACGCCTTCGAACGCCGCGCGCATCATGACGCCGCGCGTGTCGCCGAGCCCGAGACCGAGCCAGCCGCCGCGTGCGTCGGGGTTCATCCACGGCGAGCGCTCGCCGCTCAGGTACGGTAGGAAGCCAAGCCGCTCCGACGCCGGCTGCGCGAACGCGTCGTCATAGGCATCGGCCCAGTGCGCATAGCCGAGCCAGCCGCGCACGGCCTCGAGCGCGAGGCCGACGTTCTGCATCGCGGCCATCGTGTAGTAGCCGCCGCCGGCCGCCGTGCGATAGCGATGCAGCCCGCGCCGCGCGGGCGGCAACGCGTGTGCGAGCACGACGATCTGGCCGCCGCTGCCGGTGGTCAGCAACGCGTCGCCGGCCGCGACGAGCCCGCTGCCGAGCGCCGCGCACGCGGTGTCGGCCGCGCCCGTCGCCAGCGGCACGCCGGTCGGCAAGCCGAGCGCGGCCGCGGCCTTCGCGTCGAGCACGCCGCAGCGCGCGCCAGACGGCCGCGGCGGCGCAAATGCGTCGAGCGGCAAACCGAGCGCGTCGATGCGCGCCGTCTCCCATGCGCCGTCCGGCGTCGCGAGCGCGGTCGCGCAGGCGTCGCTCGGATCGGCGGCGAGCTCGCCGCCGAGCGCGGTGCGCAGCCAGTCCTTCGGCTGCACGGCGTGGCGCGCGGCGCGCAGCGACTGCGGCTCGTGCACGGCGAGCCATCTCAGCAGCGGGCCGGCCATCCCCGGCGCGACGGGGTTCGGCGCGTCGGGCCACGCAGACGCATCGGCTTCGCGCACCGCGCGCGTGTCGGGCCACAACAACGCGGGCCGCACCGGCCGGCCGGCGGCGTCGAGCAGCACGACGCCGTGCATCTGTCCGGAGAAGCCGATCGCGGCGACCTGCTCGCGTTCCGCCGACGGCAGCCGCGCAGCGGCGCGCACCAGCGCCTGCCACCACGTGTCGGGCGCGATTTCGGCCCAGCCGGGCCGCGGCGACGACAACGCATAAGGTTCGCTCGCGACCGCGCGCTCGACGGCGTCGGCATCGAGCGTGACGAGTTTGACGGAGCCGGTGCCGAGGTCGATTCCGAGCAGGCGCATGACGGGACGCAGTATTCGAATGAACGGATGTCGATGATAGCGGGATCGCGCCGCGCGCCCCGCTTCGCCGCGGTTTTTTCGACGCCACGGCAACGCGACACGGCCGCAACGCGACGCCGCCGCGCGCGCATGCTGCGCGTCCCCTGCCGCGCCGGCAAAAACCTCGGCGCGCGGGTTAACCCGGCGCGATTTCCGCCAGGTCGTTTTTGCCACTATGCCGGCGCGGCGATACGGACCATAAGGCCGGCCATATTTGACATGGGGGTCCGCGCTATTTTGAACGGCTATAAAAGTGGGAAACCTTGCTCCCGCGTGAGTTTCCCGATGATCGACACCCAATCGCCTGCCCTGACGGCATATCGAACCAGCAAAGAACGGAATAGAACCCAGTGCTCTTGTTGCGATGGTGCATTCCACATAACTTCGTACCACCCCGAAAACAAGATCATGGAGTGAGACAGATGCAATCGAACACGGTCCATCCGTGCGATGAGGTGCTGCCGACCGGCAAGCTGGTAACGCTTGGTCTGCAGCACGTCCTCGTCATGTACGCCGGCGCCGTCGCCGTGCCGCTTATCGTCGGCGCCGCGCTGAAGCTGCCGAAAGACCAGATCGCGTTCCTGATCAGCGCCGATCTGTTTTCGTGCGGCATCGCGACGCTGATCCAGACGCTCGGCCTGTGGATCTTCGGCATCCGCCTGCCCGTCATCATGGGCTGCACGTTCGCGGCGGTCGGCCCGATGATCGCGATCGGCACCAACCCCGGCCTCGGCATGCTCGACATCTTCGGCTCGACGATCGCGGCCGGCATCATCGGCATCGTGCTCGCGCCGACGATCGGCAAGCTGCTGCGGTTCTTCCCGCCGGTCGTGGTCGGCACCGTGATCGCGGTGATCGGGCTGTCGCTGATGGAGGTCGGGATCAACTGGGCGGCCGGCGGCGTCGGCAACCCCGACTACGGCAGCCCCGTGTATCTCGGCCTGTCGCTGCTGGTGCTCACGCTGATCCTGCTGATCAACAAGTACGGTCGCGGCTTCATCGCGAACATCTCGGTGCTGCTCGGCATCGTCGCCGGCTTCGCGATCGCGTTCGCGATCGGCCGCGTCAATACCGATGGCGTCGCGCACGCGCCGTGGGTCGGCTTCGTGATGCCGTTTCATTTCGGGATCCCGCACTTCGACCCGCTGTCGATCGCGACGATGGTCACGGTGATGTTCGTCACGTTCATCGAATCGACCGGCATGTTCCTCGCGGTCGGCGACATGGTCGATCGGCCGGTCGATCAGGAGCGCCTCGTGCGCGGGCTGCGCGTCGACGGCCTCGGCACGCTGATCGGCGGCATCTTCAACTCGTTTCCGCATACGTCGTTCTCGCAGAACGTCGGCCTGATCGGCGTGACGGGCGTGAAGAGCCGCTACGTATGCGCGACGGGCGGCGTGATCCTGGTGCTGCTCGGGCTGTTCCCGAAGATGGCGCAGGTCGTCGCGTCAGTGCCGCCGTTCGTGCTCGGCGGCGCGGGCATCGTGATGTTCGGGATGGTGGCCGCGAACGGCATCAAGGTGCTGTCGAAGGTCGACTTCGTGAACAACACGCACAACCTGTTCATCGTCGCGGTGAGCGTCGGCATGGGCCTCGTGCCGGTCGTGTCGCCGCACTTCTTCTCGAAGCTGCCGCCCGCACTCGCACCGATCCTGCACAGCGGCATCCTGCTCGCATCGGCTTCCGCCGTACTGCTGAACATCGTGTTCAACGGCGTCAAAGGCGAGAAGGACGCGCGCTGCGAGATTCGCCGCGCCGGCCACGACTTCGACGGACGCCCGGCCGACGTGCATCACTGACCGGCTCCGGCCGGCAGCGTACCGGAAGCGCAGAACGCCACGGCTTGCCGTGGCGTTCTGCTTTTGGGACCTACGAGCACATGCACGCGACGGCGGCCGCGATACGCGCGATCGCCGGCTTGCGCGCGACATCGCCACGCCGAGCGGCCGCGCAAAAAGAAACGCCACGGACCTCCGTCCGTGGCGTTGTCGCCTGCGCGGGCAACGGCGTACGGGCGCGTTGCCCCCGTACGCCGCCGCGCCTACCCGTTCGTCGCCGCGGCGGATGCCGGCGCCGGCGCGGCCGCCTTGTCGTAGCCTTCCGTCACGTCCGGCGCGCGCGGCGTCTCGCCGGCGTGCTGAATCCAGCCGCCGCCCAGCGCACGATACAGATCGACGAGGTTGGTCCAGCGCGCGAGGCGCGCGCTGATCAGCGACTGCTGCGCGGAATACAGATCCGTCTGCGCGGTCAGCACCGACAGATAGCTGTCGACACCGTTCTTGTAACGCAGGTCCGACAGATCGAAGCGACGCTGCTGCGCGTGCTCGTTGCGCTCGAGCGCGGCGATCTGCAGATCGTACGTGCCGCGCGCGGCAAGACCGTCCGACACCTCGCGGAACGCCGACTGGATCGCCTTCTCGTAGTTCGCGATCTCGATGCGCTTCTGCACGTTCGCGAGGTTCAGGTTCGCGATGTTCTGCCCGCCTTCGAAGATCGGCATCGTCAGTTGCGGCGCGAATGACCACGCCGCCGTGCCGGCCTTGAACAGCCCGCCGAGCGTCGGGCTCGCGGTGCCGAACGCGGCCGTCAGCGAGATGCGCGGGAAGAACGCCGCGCGCGCCGCGCCGATGTTCGCGTTCGCGGCCAGCAGCGTCTGCTCGGCCTGCATCACGTCGGGACGACGCGTGAGCAGGTCCGACGGCAGGCCCGCCGGCACATCCGTGAGCAGGTTCTGCGCGTCGAGCGACATGCCGGCCGGCAGATCGTCCGGCAGCGGCTCGCCGATCAGCAGCACCAGCGCATTCACCGCCTGCGCCCGCGCACGCGCCTGCGCCTGCTGGTTCGCGAGCGCCTGCTCGACGACCGTCTGCGCCTGACGCAGATCGAGCTCGGAGCCCGTACCGTTGTCGAACTGCAGCTTGGTCAGGTCGTACGACGCCTGCGCGGTCTTCAGCGTGTTCTCCGTGACCTTCAGCAGGTCCTCGGTCGACAGCAGCGTCAGATACTGGTCCGCGACCTGCGACACGAGCGAGATCTCGGTGGCCTGCCGTGCATACGAGGTCGACAGATACTGCGCGAGCGCCTGATCCTTCAGGCTCTGCACGCGGCCGAACAGGTCGAGCTCCCAGGACGCGGAAAGCCCGACGCTGTAGGTGCGCGTGATGAGCGGCTGGCGCGTCGTCGACACGCCAGCGGGATAGCGCTGGATGTTGCCGGAGCCGGTGCCGTCGAGGGTCGGGAACAGCCCTGCGCGCGTGATCTGGTACTGCGCGCGCGACGCCTCGATGTTCAGCACCGCGACGCGCAGGTCGCGGTTGTTGTTCAGCGCGATCTCGATCAGCCGCTGCAGGCGCGGATCGGCGAAGAATTCGCGCCAGCCGATGGCGCTCGCCGCCTGGCCGTTGGCGCTGCGCGTGCCGGCCGCGGCGGGCTGCGTCGCGTAGACGCCGCCGGCCGGGTACGCCTGCGCGACCGGCGCGTCGGGCCGCGTGTAATGCGGCGCCATCGTGCAGCCCGTGGCAAGGAGCGCGACCGCGATTGCAGTCAAAGCGTGTTTTTGCATCATCACTGTCCCTTGTTGCCTTCGTCGCCGTTGCCCGGCGTCTCTTCGTGGTGCGAGTGCTCCTGAGCCAGACGCAGCGCCTCGTCGGCGTCTTCCTTCTCGCCGCTGAAGATCGCGCGGATCTTCACGAAGAACATCGGGATCATGAAGATCGCGAGGAACGTCGCGGTGATCATCCCGCCAATCACGCCCGTACCGATCGCGTGCTGGCTCGCCGAACCCGCGCCGTTGCTGATCGCGAGCGGCATCACGCCGAGAATGAACGCGAGCGACGTCATCAGGATCGGACGCAGCCGCAGACGCGCCGCTTCCAGCGCGGCCTCGATCGGCCCCATCTTCTCCGTCATCTGCAGTTCGCGCGCGAATTCGACGATCAGGATCGCGTTCTTCGCCGACAAGCCGACCGTGGTCAGCAGACCGACCTGGAAGAACACGTCGTTCTCGAGGCCGCGCAGCGTCGCCGCCAGCAGTGCGCCGATCACGCCGAGCGGCACCACCATGATCACCGAGAACGGGATCGACCAGCTTTCATACAGCGCCGCGAGACACAGGAACACGACCAGGATCGAGATCGCGTACAGCACCGGCGCCTGCGAGCCCGACTGGATTTCCTGGAACGACAGGCCGGTCCACGAGTAGCCGATACCGACCGGCAGCTTCTTCGCGAGCCCTTCCATCGCGGTCATCGCCTGACCGGTCGACTTGCCCGGCGCGGCCTGACCCTGGATCTCCATCGCCGACACGCCGTTGTAGCGCTCGAGCTTCGGCGAACCGTAGGTCCAGTGACCGGTCGCGAACGCGCTGAACGGCACCATCCCGCCCGAACCGTTGCGCACGTACCAGATGTTCATGTCTTCCGGCGTCATCCGGAACGGCGCGTCGGCCTGCACGTACACCTTCTTGATCCGGCCGTCGGTGTCGAGGAAGTTGTTCACGTACTTCGACGCCCACGCGATCGAGAACGTCTGGTCGATCGCATCGGCCGTCACGCCGAGCGCGTTGGCCTTCTCGCGGTCGATGTCGACCTTGTACTGCGGCGTATCGTTCAGCCCGTTCGGACGCACGCCCTGCAGCGTCGGATCCTTCGCGGCCATCCCGAGCAGCTGGTTGCGGGCGGCCATCAGCGCGTCGTGGCCGAGACCGGCGTTGTCCGTCAGCTCGAAGTCGAAGCCGGCGGCCGTACCGAGTTCCGGAATCGACGGCGGGTTGAACGGGATCACCAGCGCGTCCTTGTAGCTGCCGTAGCGCCCGAACATCCGGCCGATCAGCGCCTGGACCTTCTGGTTCGCGTGCTGACGCTGCGAGTAATCCTTCAGTCGCACGAACACGAGACCGGAGTTCTGGCCGCGGCCGGCGAAGCTGAAGCCGTTGACCGTGAACGCGGACTCGACGATGTCCTTCTCGTCCTTCAGCAGATAGTCGGAAATATTCGCAAGCGTGCGCGCGGTGGTTTCCTGCGTCGAGCCCGACGGCGTCTGCACGATCACGAACATCAGCCCCTGGTCTTCATCGGGCAGGAACGACTTCGGCAGGCGCACGAACAACAGGCCGACCGCGACGATCACGACCAGATAGATGATGAGCCAGCGGCCCGAGCGCTTGATCACGTGGTGGACGCCGACGTGATACTTGTCGCGGCTGTTGTTGAACGTGCGGTTGAACCAGCCGAAGAAGCCCTTCTTCTCTTCGTGATGGCCCTGCGGGATCGGCTTGAGGATCGTCGCGCACAGCGCCGGCGTCAGAATCAGCGCGACGAGCACGGACAGCACCATCGCGGACACGATCGTCAGCGAGAACTGCCGGTAGATGGCGCCGACCGAACCGCCGGAGAACGCGACCGGCACGAACACCGCCGACAGCACCAGCGCCACGCCGACGAGTGCGCCGGTGATCTGGCCCATCGCCTTGCGGGTCGCCTCCTTCGGCGACAGGCCCTCTTCGGCCATCACGCGCTCGACGTTCTCCACCACCACGATCGCATCGTCGACCAGCAGGCCGATCGCGAGCACGAGGCCGAACATCGACAGCGTGTTGATCGAGAAGCCCACCAGCGACATGATCGCGAACGTGCCGAGCAGCACCACCGGCACGGCGATGGTCGGGATGATCGTCGCGCGCAGGTTCTGCAGGAACAGATACATCACGAGGAACACGAGCACGATGCCTTCGAGCAGCGTCTTGACCACTTCCTCGATCGACAGCTTCACGAACGGCGTCGTGTCGTACGGATACTTGACGACGAGGCCGTGCGGGAAGAACGGTGCGAGCTCGTCGATCTTCGCGCGCACGGCCTTCGCGGTCGCGAGCGCGTTCGCGTTGGTCGCGAGCTGGATACCGAGCGCGGCGGTCGGCTGACCGTTGTACTTGGTGTCGAAGTTGTAGTTCTCGCCGCCGAGGCCGATCTGCGCGACGTCCTTCAGGCGCACCTGCGAGCCGTCCTGGTTGACCTTCAGCAGGATGTTGCCGAACTGCTCGGGCGTCTGCAGCAGCGTCGATTCGGTGATCGTCGCCTGCAGCACGGTGCCGGGCTTGGCCGGCGTGCCGCCGATCTGGCCGCCCGCGATCTGCACGTTCTGCGCGGTGATCGCGCTCGACACGTCGACCGGCGTGAGGCCGTAGTTCGTCAGGCGGTTCGGATCGAGCCAGATCCGCATCGCGTACTGCGAGCCGAACAGCGTGACGGTGCCGACGCCGTTCAACCGGCTGATCGGATCCTTCACGTGCGACGCCACGAAGTTCGCGAGGTCGTACTTGCTCATGCTGCCGTCTTCGGAGTTGAACGCGAGCACCAGCAGGAAGCTGCTGCTCGACTTCGTCACCGACAGACCGAGCTGCTGCACGACCTGCGGCAGAACCGGCGTCGCGAGCGACAGCTTGTTCTGCACCTGCACCTGCGCGATGTCGGCGTTGGTGCCCGGCGCGAAGGTCAGCGTGATCGTCGCGTTGCCCGAGTCGTCACTCGTCGACGACATGTACAGGAAGTTGTCGAGGCCGCTCATCTGCTGCTCGATCACCTGCGTCACCGTGTCTTCCACCGTCTTCGCGGAAGCGCCCGGGTAGTTCGCGGTGATCTGGATCGATGGCGGCGCGATCGTCGGATACTGCGCGATCGGCAGCGAGAAGATCGCCGCGACCCCGGCCAGCATCAGGATGATGGCGATCACCCACGCGAAGATCGGGCGATCGATAAAAAACTTTGCCATGAAGCAGGCTCCCTGTTATTGCGCGCTCGACGCAGCGGCGGCGCTGGCCGGCGCTGCGCCCGACGCGGCTGCGGCACCGGAACCGGCGGCGGCCGGCGCGGCGGATGCGGCTGCACCCGATGCGGCATCGGCTGCCGGCAGCTGCGCGGCGACCGTCTTCACCGTCGTGCCCGGACGCGCCTTGTCGCCGCCCTGGACGATCACGCGGTCGCCCGCGTTCAGCCCGCCTTCGACGATCCAGTTCTGACCGTTCATGCCGGTCGTCTTCAGCGGACGCGGCTCGACCTTGTTGCTCGCGTTCACCACCATCGCGATCGCCTGGCCCTTCTGGTCGTGCGTGACGCCGATCTGCGGCACCAGGAACGCGTTCTCGTTCACGCCTTCCTCGATGCGGGCGCGCACGAACATGCCCGGCAGCAGCACGCGGTTCGGGTTCGGGAACACCGCGCGGATCGTGACCGAGCCCGTCGTCTGGTCGACCGTCACGTCGGAGAACTGCAGCTTGCCGGGCACCGGGTAGGTCTTGCCGTCCTCGAGGATCAGCGACACCTTCGCCGCGCCGGGGCCGCTCGTCTTCAGGCGGCCGCTCTGCACGTCCTGGCGCAGCTTCAGCCCCTCGAGGCTCGATTGCGTCAGGTCGACGTAGACCGGATCGAGCTGCTGCACCGTCGACATCAGCGTCGCCTGGCTCGCCTGCACGTAAGCGCCCGGCGTCACCTGCGAGATGCCGACGCGGCCGCTGATCGGCGACACGACGTCCGTATAGCCGAGGTTGATCTGCGCGGTTTCGACCGCTGCCTTGCCGGCTGCGACGTCGGCCGCGGCCTGGCCCTGCGTGGCCACCGCGTTGTCGTAGTCCTGCTTGCTGACCGCGTTGGCGGCCACCAGCACCTTGTAGCGCGCGACCAGCGCGTTCTGCGTGACGAGGTTCGCCTGCGCCTTCGCGAGCGTCGCCTTCGCGCTGTTCAGTTGCGCGAGATACGGCGCCGGATCGATCTTGTAGAGGCGCTGGCCGGCCTTGACGTCGCTGCCTTCGACGAATTCACGGCGCAGCACGATGCCGTCGACCCGCGCGCGGACCTGCGCGACGAGGAACGCACTGGTGCGGCCCGGCAGTTCGGTGTAGATCGGTACGGCTTGCGGTTGGACGGTGACGACGCCGACTTCCGGCGTTTGCGGCGGCGGTGCCGATTCTTTTTTCCCGCACGCGGCCAGGAAAACGGCGGCCGTCGCGACAGTGAGTAAGCGGTATGGAACCCGTTCGACGCGCATGGAGCGACCTCTGTGTATAACCATTGGAATGAGTGCGGCGCCCGGACCGAGCGTCACACGGATGCGCCTTGCGGCGCTGATCGAACACCTGAATTACGGGACTACTGGACTACTGGATACGGTACGTCGGCACGAGGCTTCCGGGCCGACGCGATGCCGCAATGCGGCCTGGTACTTTGGCGGGAATCAGCAGAGTGGGATATTAACTGATTGCCCCTTGGGTCATTCGATCGTAGGGTGGTATTGTATATACATTCACGGATGTATGTAAAAAAGCCCCTACGCTCGTCACGCATGCTGAGTCTTACGAAACATTACGAATTGTGAGCATGGCGGCCGCCGCAGCGGCAACGGGGGCGCAGCCCCCTATTCACACCTACGATCGATCCATTCAGGCCTGCACATGGTCAGACGCACCAAGGAGGAGGCACTCGAGACGCGCAACCGCATTCTCGACGCCGCCGAACACGTGTTCTTCGAGAAAGGCGTGTCGCACACGTCGCTCGCGGACATCGCCCAGCACGCCGGCGTCACGCGCGGCGCGATCTACTGGCATTTCGCCAACAAGAGCGAGTTGTTCGACGCGATGTTCGACCGCGTGTTCCTGCCGATCGACGAGCTGAAGCGGATGCCGCCCGATGCGCCGGGCGCCGATCCGCTGGAAAAGATCCGCAAGATCCTGATCTGGTGCCTGCTGGGCGTGCAGCGCGATCCGCAGTTGCGGCGCGTGTTCAGCATCCTGTTCATGAAGTGCGAATACGTGGCCGACCTGGAGCCCCTGCTGCAGCGCAATCGCGCGGGCATGAGCGAGGCGCTGCACGCGCTCGACGCCGATCTCGCGCTCGCCGTGCAGCTCAAGCTGCTGCCCGAGCGGCTCGACACGTGGCGCGCGACGCTGATGCTGCATACGCTCGTCAGCGGCTTCGTGCGCGACATGCTGATGCTGCCCGACGAGATCGACGCCGAACAGCACGCGGAGCAGCTGGTCGACGGCTGCTTCGACATGATGCGTTATAGCCCGGCGATGCTGAAGACGGGGGGATGACGGGGGGGCGCGGGGACGGCGCGGTTCATCGCCCCATCATGTGCTGCGATTGAATCGATCGCGAGCGCACCGCGCCGTCCGATCGACTTTTCAACTACCCCATCCGCTCAGGCCGCCTGCGCGCGCCGCGCCCGCGCCCGCCGGTTCGACGCCGCCACCGAATCGTGCGCAGGCATCGCCGCGCCGCCCAGGCCCGCGATCCACGCGTCGGTCGACATCACCGCCGCGAAATTCGACTGGAACACGACCGTGTACGCACGGTGTATCTCCTCGGCGCTCGCCGCCCCCGCTTCGTTCTCGTACGGCAACGCGCCGGTCGCATCGGCGAGGTACTCGACGCCGAGCCCCGCGTGCGCCGCGTGCAGGACGGTCGCCGCATTGCAGTTGTGCGTCATGTAGCCGACGACCGCGAGCGTGTCGATGCCGCGCGCGTCGAGCCATGCGGCGAGGTCGGTCGCGGCGAACGCGCTGGCCTGCGCCTTCACGATCAGATGCGCATACGGACGCTCGGCCACGACCGGGTGAAGCGCGACGCCGTCGGTGCCGGGCGCGAAGATCGGCGCGCCGGCCGGCGCGACGTGCTGGACCACGATCACCGGCACGCCGGCCGCATGCGCGGCGTCGATCGCCCGGCCGATGTTCGGCAGCGACGCATCGAGCGGCGGATACTCGATCGGCAGATTGCCGCTCACGTATTCGTTCTGCACGTCGATCACGATGAGGGCACGGCGGGAAACGACTGACGACGGGGACGACGGCGTGGCGTTCGACATGGGAAGCTCCAAAATCGGCCGCGCCGCGCTGCTCCGGAGCGGAGCGGCCAGCGACGCGATGCGAGGCATTGTCGGGTCGCGCCGCGCGGCCGGACAGTGGCCCGTTTGCCATTCTTCGATAGAATCGGGCCATCGCCATTCCGGAGCCCGTCATGCCCGCCGCCGCGTCGCCCGCCGCCCTCGCCCCGACCGTCGTCGCCGTGATCGCGTACGACGGCATCAGCCCGTTTCACCTGTCGGTGCCGTCCGTCGTGTTCGGCAACGAGCGCGATGCCGCCGCGACGCCCGTATTCGATTTCCGCGTGTGTTCGGCCGAGCGCGGCCCGCTCGCGACCACCGGCGGCTTCACGATCACCGCGCCGCACGGTCTCGACGCGCTCGCCGACGCCGACATCGTCATCGTGCCCGCATGGCGCGACCCCGATGAAGCGCCGCCCGACGTGCTGGTCGACGCCGTCCGCGCGGCCGCGGCACGCGGCGCGCAGGTCGTCGGGCTGTGTCTGGGCGCGTACGTGCTCGCCGCCGCGGGTCTGCTCGACGAGCGCCCGGCCACCACGCACTGGGCCTGGGCCGACGATTTTGCACGGCGCTTTCCGCGCGTGAAGCTCGACCCCGACGTGCTGTACGTCGACGACGGCAACCTGATGACGTCGGCCGGCACGGCGGCGGGGCTCGACTGCTGCCTGCACGTCGTGCGGCAACGCTTCGGCGCCGACGCGGCGAACCGCATCGCGCGCCGGCTCGTGATCCCGCCGCATCGCCAGGGCGGCCAGGCGCAATACGTGCCGCAACCGGTCGCCGCGCATCCGCGCGACGCGCGGCTCGCGGAACTGCTCGACTGGGTGCGCGCGCATCTCGACGTCGCGCACAGCGTCGATTCGCTCGCGGCGCGCGTGCTGATGAGCCGGCGCACCTTCACGCGCCGCTTCCGTCAGGCCACGGGGACGACCGTCACGGCGTGGCTGCACGCCGAACGGCTCACCCACGCGCAGCATCTGCTGGAAACCACCGGACAATCGATCGACGCAATCGCGCAGGCGGCCGGCTACGGGTCGAGCGTGTCGTTGCGCCAGCATTTCGCGGGCACGCTCGGCACGTCGCCGTCGGCCTATCGGCGGGAATTTCGCGGCGCGGCGCCCGGCGGGCGGCGGTAGGGCCGATCGCCCAAAAGCGCCGCGGCTGCGGACACGGTTTCGCCGGGGTTAGGTTCGTCGATCGTCAGCCGCCCTGCGTGCACGGTGAAGCCCGGCACACCGAGCCACAGCAGCAGTGTCGTGCCGCGGCGGCCGATGCTCGCCGCATCGTGCAGCGCGAGGATCGGCGCGGGATCGACGATGACGATGTCGTAGCGCCGCGCCGCGGCGTCGAGCACCGTCTTGAAGCGGCCGTCGTTGAACGGCGCGGACGTGCATATGACGGAGGGGAAAAGTCGCGGTCATCGCGCGGCCTGAGCGCCGGGCTGCCGGCGCGCAGCCCACGCTCCCTGCGACGCAACGGCTCAGGCGCCGTTGATCCAGCGCGCCGCGTACAACAGCACCGCAACGAACAGGATGATCGCGGCCCACGCCCACAAGGGCAGCGGCCCCGATGCGCGCGGTTGCACCGCACTGGCCGCGCGGCCGCTCAGCGCGCCGCCGAGATGCGGCAGCGGCCGCTTCGCGGCGGCCATCAGCGACGCGGGCCGCAGGAACACATGCTGGCGACGCGGCGCGCTCGACGCCGCACGGTTCGGCACGAGGCCATGCTTGGCCTGCACGACCGCACCGAATTCGCGGAAGAAATCGTCGGTCCACTGGTGCAGCGCGCGCTCGATCTGCCGGCCCGGCAGCTCGGCGAGCGGCCCGCTGGCGGTCGCCCACACCACGTAGTCGATCTGCGTCGTGGTTGCGTCGTCGCCCGGCAGCAGCGCGAGCTCGACCTGCCCGCGCAGCGCGCCGAGTCCATCGGCCCGCGCCTTGAAGCTGATCACGCGCCGCGCGTCGTCCTGCTGGCCGGCCGAATGCGCGCGCACGTCGTAGCGCGCGCGCAGCGGGCCGAGCGGCACCGTGATCGTCAGCGCGAACTCGCCGTGCGCGAGCTTCGCGAACGATTCGCAATGGTCGAAGCTCGCGCGCAGCAACGCGAGATCCTCGAGCGCGTCCCGCACGACCGCCGGCGCGAGCGGAACGCGTAACGTGTCGTTCAGTTCCATGATGCCTCCCCGATGACCACACGTCGCATCAGGACGTCTCGACGAGACTGTCGATCCGTGCGACATCGAAGGCGACGTAGTGCGCGAGCGCGAACGCCGTCTCCCCTGGTTCCTCGTAACTCCATGCGGCGCTGCGGATCACGCCGTCTTCTGTCTGCAGATCGAAATACACGGCCAGGCCGCGCAGCGGGCAGGCCGTCGTGACGCTCGACTTCACCAGCCGATGCATGTTGACGTCGCCGCGCGGCAGGTAATGGGTGTCCGGCGCACCGGTCTCGCGCACCGTCAGCGCGCCGAGCGAATCGGCATAGGTGATGCCGCGGTGAATCACGCGCACGCGATGGCGGTTCGGCACGATTTCGAGGCGACGGTCGGCGGCATCGGACATCGTTGTTCCTCCGGGCGGCCGCGGCATCGAGGCCGGGCGCAGGAAACGAAAAAGCCACGGCACGCGGCCGTGGCTTTCATTATCGGCGAAACTCGGTCCGATTGCGCGCCCCGCGACGGGGCCGCCGCGCTACTGCGCGCTCCACTGGAACGCCGCCTTCGTGCCGCCCTTCGCGCCCACCGTGACCGCGCGCGATTCGTCGCTGCCCTGGTACGACGCATGGACGGTGTAGCGCCCCGGCGGCAGCTTCACCAGCATGTACGGCCCGCGCGCGTCGGTCCTCAGCACCTCGGCGCCCTTCGCGTCGACGATCCGCACATGGACGTCGGCCAGATATTCGCCGCCCTTGCCGGTGAAGCGCAGCGCGAGCGGCCACGCCGATTCGTTGTGCTCGAAGGCCGTCGACTGATCCTTGCCGATGCCGCCCGACACATAGCTGACATCGCCCTGCTGGCTCGCCTCCGGCAAACCGTCCGACTGCGCGTAGGCGCCGGGCGCCGCGACGGCGACGCCCGCGACCAGCGCGACGGCCACCGCGAATCGGGATACGTTGCGTAGATGTTGCATGGCTCTCTCCTTTCGGGTCGGAACACTGCATCACGGGTGCCGACGACGCCGGACGCCCGGCGACGCCCGCCCAGACCGGCCGAGCCGGCCTGAGGCGGCCGCCGGTCAGCTCAGATCGACCGGCACGAAGATCTGTGCATTATCGCGCTGGATCAGCAGAGCAAGACTGTTGCCCGCTCCCTTGACGGCGTCGCGCAATTGCTCGGGGTTCGTGACCGGCCGGCCGTTCACCGCGAGGATCACGTCGCCCGGCTGGATGCCCGCGCTGGCCGCGGGGCCGCCCGCCTGCTGCACCATCAGCCCGTGCGACAGGTTCGTCGCGCTGCGCTCCTGCGGCGTCAGCGGCCGCACCGCGACGCCGAGGCGCCCCTGCTCGACGGGGCCGCCGTCGTTCGACGCCTGCTTCGCATCGGTCATCGCGCCGAGCGTCACGCTGATCGACTTCTTCGACTTGTCGCGCCAGATCTGCAGGTCGGCCTGCGAGCCGGGCTTCAGGCTCGCGATCTGCGCGGGCAGCGACGTCGAATCGGCCACCGGCGAACCGTTGACCGCGAGGATCACGTCGCCCGGTTGCAGGCCGGCCTTCGCGGCCGGGCCGCTCGGATCGACCGAGCTGACCAGCGCGCCGTCCGGCTTCGGCAGCCCGAACGAGCTTGCGAGCGTCTGGTTCAGCCCCTGCACGGCGACGCCGAGGCGGCCGCGGCTCACGTGGCCCGTCTTCACCAGTTCGTCCTTGACCTTGATCGCCTCGTTGATCGGGATCGCGAACGACAGGCCCTGGAAGCCGCCCGTCTGCGAATAGATCATCGAGTTGATGCCGATCACTTCACCCTGCAGGTTGAACAGCGGGCCGCCCGAGTTGCCGGGGTTGACCGGCACGTCGGTCTGGATGAACGGCGTGTAGTTCTCGTCCGGCAGCGCGCGCGACTTCGCGCTGATGATGCCGGACGTGACCGTGTTGTCGAAGCCGTACGGCGAACCGATCGCGACGACCCACTGGCCGACCTTGCTGCGCGCCGGGTCGCCGATCTTCACGGTCGGCAGGCCGCTCGCGTCGATCTTCAGCACCGCGACGTCGGACTGCTTGTCGGAGCCGACGACCTTCGCCTTGTACTCGCGCTTGTCGGTCAGCTTGACGGTGACGACGTTCGCGCCGTCGATCACGTGCGCGTTGGTGAGGATGTAGCCGTCGGGACTGACGATGAACCCGGAGCCGAGGCTCGCGCTCGGCTGGTCGTCCGGCTGCGCGTCGCCGCCCATGCCCGGCACCTGGCCGTAGAAGTGCTTGAAGAACTGGTAGAACGGGTCGCTCGGATCCATCGGCAGCTGCGGCTGCTGCACGCGGCGCGACACCTGCTTGACCACGTGCTTCGCGCTGATGTTCACGACCGCCGGGCCGTAGGTTTCGACCAGCCCGGAGAAATCGGGAATGCCGGTCTTGGCCGCGGCCTCGGCCGGCATCAGCGCGGCGGCCTGCGCGGGCGTGATGATCTGCGGATCGGCATGGCGGGTGCCCGCGACGTAGCCGGCGGACAGCGCAGCAGCGACGGCGACCGCAACGGCGCCACGCGCAAGGAATCGGGTGTTCATCGTGAGACCTCCTCGTTGTTAGGTCGCAGCGTAACGACCCTGACTTAAAGGAGGCTTAATCGCCCTTAAGCGGGGCTTAAGCAGCCCCGCGCGAGAACGGTTACGCAGATGCCGACCGTGCCTGCGCCCCCGTGTCGGCCTCGCGGAACACGACGCTCACGAGCAGGCCGCCGGCGGCCGCATCGCCGAGCGACACCGTCGCGCGCTGCTGCGCCGCGACGCGCTTGACGATCGCGAGCCCGAGCCCGCTGCCCGACACGTCCGCCCGCGCGCGCGCCGAGCTGTCGCGATAGAAGCGGTCGAACACGCGCTCGCGCTCCTCGGCCGGGATGCCGGGGCCGCTGTCGGCGATCTGCACGCATGCGCGGCCGGCCGCGTCGTGCGTCAGCGACACGTCGATGCGCCCGCCGTCGGGCGTGTACTTCACCGCGTTGTCGAGCAGGTTGCCGAACATCACGCGCAATGCGCCGACGTCCGCGACGACGGTCGCCGCGCACGCCTCCTCGAAGCCGAGGTCGATGCCGCGCCGCTGCGCGAGCGGCGCGTGCGCGGCCACGCATTCGGCCAGCAGCGCGTGCAGGTCGATCGGCTCGCGCACCGACGCGCCGTCGGGCTCCGCGCGGGCGAGCGCGAGCAGCTGTTCGGTCAGGCGCGTCGCGCGCGTGACGCCGTCCTGCAGATCGGCGACCGCCTCGCGGCGCGCCGCATCGTCCTTCGCGCGCGCGACGAGCTGCGCCTGGATCTGCACGGCGGCGAGCGGCGTGCGCAGCTCGTGCGCGGCATCGGCGACGAACGCCTTCTGCGTGTCGAGCGCGGCCGACAGCCGCGCGAGCAGCCCGTTCAGCGCGCGCACCAGCGGCTGCACCTCGAGCGGCAGCCCCGCGTCGGGCAGCGGATCGAGCGCTTCCGGGCGGCGCGCCTCCACCGCGCGCGTCACGCGGCCGAGCGGCGCGAGGCCGCGCCCGACGATCATCCAGACCGCCGCACCGAGGAACGGCAACAGCACGATCAGCGGCCACAGCGTGCGCAGCGCGACGTTCGCGGCGAGCCGGTTGCGCACCGACAGCGGCTGCGCGAGCTGCACGACGTTGTCGCCGACGATCGCGCCGTACACGCGCCATTCGCCGCGATCGGTGCGCTCGGTCGAGAAGCCGAGCTCCGCGCGCGGCGCGATCGGCGCGCGCGGATGCGAGAAGTACATCAGCACGCCGTTGCGATTCCAGATCTGGATCACGATGCCTTCGTCGCCGTTGGTGCGCGAGCCGAACACCTGCGAGAACGGTTCGGACGGCAGCGCCGCCGCGATTTCCTGCAGCTGGTAGTCGAACAGCTCGTTCGCTTCGGCGAGCGCCTGCCGGTAGATCAGCCAGCCGGCACTGCCCACGCCCGCGACGACGATCGCGAGCAGCCAGATCAGCAATTGATGACGAATCGACCTCACGCGTCAGCTTTCCTTGACGACCATGTAGCCGAGGCCGCGCACGTTGCGGATCAGGTCCGAACCGAGCTTCTTGCGCAACGCATGGATGTAGACCTCGACCGTGTTGCTGCCGATCTCTTCGCCCCAGCCGTACATCTTCTCCTCGAGCTGGCTTTTCGACAGCACCGCGCCGGGCCGCACGAGCAGCGCCTCGAGCAGCGCGAATTCCCGCGCGGACAGCGCGACGGGCGCGCCGTCGAGCGTCACCTGGTGAGACGCCGGATCGAGCGTGAGCGGGCCATGGCGAATCAGCGATTCGCTGCGGCCGGCCTGGCGGCGGATCAGCGCGCGCATGCGCGCGCCGAGTTCGTCGAGATCGAACGGCTTGACGAGGTAGTCGTCGGCGCCCGCGTCGAGGCCCTTCACGCGATCGGCGACCGCATCGCGCGCGGTGACGATCAGCACCGGCAGCGCCAGGCCGCGCGCGCGCAGCGTGCGCAGCACGTCGATGCCGTCGCGCTTGGGCAGGCCCAGGTCGAGCAGCAGCAGGTCGTACGTCTCGCCGCCGAGCGCCGTGAGCGCCGCGTCGCCGTCCTGCACCCAGTCGACCGCGAAGCCGTCGGCGCGCAGCGCCTTGCGCACGCCGTCGGCGATCATGCGGTCGTCTTCAACAAGCAGAATGCGCATCGGAACCGGAACCCATGGGACGAGTGAAACATGGCGACCATTGTAGCGCCGCGGCTCGCTTGCGCCGTCTGCAATGCAACAGTAAGGCGACACGCGTGTGGCGCATGCGCACTTGTCTCTACAATGTGCGCTCCGGCGCCGCGCGCCCCTGCTCGAAGCCTCGTGTCTTTCCCGTATTCGCCCATGCCGATTTCCGCTCTGTCCGCCCGGTTCGTCAGCCGCACCCGTCTGTGTGCGCGCACGGCCGCCGTCGTCGCCGCCTGCACCGCGCTTGCGTTCGCGCCGCCCGCGCATGCCCGCAAGAAACTCCACAAGGACGCACGCAAGACCGTCGTCGTGTCGCCCGCCGCGCGCGCGGCCGGCCTGCCGGCGTCCGTGCTGGTCGCGCTGCAGCGCGCGAACGTGCCGGCATCCGCGATCAGCGTCGTCGTCGAGCGCGTCGGCGACCCCGAGCCGCTGATCGCGTGGAACGGCAGCCGGCCGATGCTGCCGGCGTCGACGATGAAGCTGGTCACGACGTTCTCCGGCCTGTCGATCCTCGGCCCCGACTACCGCTGGCGCACCACCGCGTACGCGGACGGTCCGATCGACCCGGACGGCACGCTGCAGGGCAACCTGTACATCAAGGGCACCGGCGACCCGAAGCTCGTGCCCGAAGAGCTGATCGACCTCGTCGACAAGATCCGCAAGGCCGGCGTGCGGCGCGTGGCCGGCCGCCTCGTGCTCGACAAGAGCTATTTCGCGGCGTCGACGCGCGACCTGCCGTCGTTCGACGACGACGTGAGCGCGCCGTACAACGTCGGCCCCGATCCGCTGCTGTACGCGTTCAAGGCCGTGTCGTTCACGGTCACGCCGGGCGACGACGGCAAGGTGGCCGTCGACGTGCTGCCGCCGCTCGCGAACCTGTCGATCGACAACCAGCTCGTCGAGGGCGGCGGATCGTGCGGCGCGGCGGCCGCGGCCGCACGCCCGACGCTGTCGGGCGCCGGCACGGCGGGCGGGATCATGACCGCGTCGTTCTCCGGCGACTATCCGCTGCGCTGCGGCGCGCACACGACCAATCTCGCGATCCTCGACCACACGGCGTTCTTCGCGCGCGGCTTCCTCGCGCTGTGGCAGCAGGACGGCGGCACGATCGCGGGCCCGGTCGACGAAGGCAAGGTGCCGAACACCGCGCGGCCGCTCGCCGTGCACCACAGCCCCGTGCTCGGCAGCATCGTGTACGACATCAACAAGTTCAGCAACAACGTGATGGCGCGCAACCTGTTCCTCACGATCGGCGCGGTGGCCGGCAAGCCGCCCGCGACGCCCGAGCAGTCGAGCCGTGCGATTCACGCGTTCCTGCAGAGGAGCGGAATCGCGATGCCCGAGCTGGAACTGGAGAACGGCTCGGGGCTGTCGCGCGACGAGCACGTGAGCGCGCTGTCGCTCGCCGCGCTGCTGCAGGCCGCGAACGCGAGCCCGGTCGCGCAGACGTTCATCGATTCGCTGCCGATCGCCGGCATCGACGGCACGATGAAGAACCGGCTCACCAACGCGGGCGTGCTCGGCAATGCCCACATCAAGACCGGCACGCTGCGCGACGTGCGCGCGATTGCCGGCTACGTCGCGGGCGCCGACGGACAGAGCTACGTCGTCGTGAGCTTCATCAACGACGAGCACGCGGAAGCCGCGCGCGCCGCGCACGATACGCTGCTCGAATGGATCTACGCGGGCGCGCATTGACGGTGTCATGCGGGGCGGTGCTGTAGCTTGGGTTCGGTTGAGCTGCGGCCTGCTCCGTTGATCCGTTGCTCGGCCTGCGGCGCTGCATGGGCGGCTGGCGGCATGTGGTGTCAGCCGGCGGCTACCGATGGCTGCCGGTGTCCTCTTTCTGCTACCTGAGTGCTCCCTCTGACGCGGGCTTCGTGCTGCCTGCTGTTGCCTACCGGCGCCCGCTGCACGCGCTAGTGCCACACTAGCCGCCACGTACGAAAGCGCGCTGCGACACGCCTCACCCTCGCCCGCCAATAACCCCATCCCGCATCCTCCGCGCGACCGTCGAAAGCACCGGCCGCGGTTTGAAACGGCCACGGCCACAGGCACGCCGCGCACCGCCCGCACGCCGTGCCGGCAAAACGGTGCCACACCGCCCGGCCCCGTGCGGCGCGGCTTCCGTAGAAACCCTGTCCTCTGAGGGAACCCTCTACGCTGCCCCCTCGCATAGCGCGTGGCGATTGCGTAGGCTGTTGGCCTGACGATATCTACAACGGGCCACGTGCCCGGCCTGACGGCCTGCAGGGGAAAGGAGGAGACACGCCCATGCGATTCGACGTCGAATTGCTTCTGCTCGCGCTGGCGCCCGTCTTCCTGCTGTGCATCGCGTGGGAAGCCTGGCACCTCGCCCGCACGCGCGCACAGGACCACGTCTATGCGTGGCGCGACACGCTGTGCAACGCGGCGCTCGCGCTGATGCACCAGGGCGCCGACAAGCTCGCATGGTTGTTCGTGATCCCCGTTTATGCGTACTGCTACGCACATTTCCGGCTGTTCACCTGGCACGACGGCTGGCTGTCGTTCGCCGTGCTGTTCGTCGGCCAGGACTTCCTCTACTACGTGTTCCATCGCGCGAGCCACCGCGTGCGCTGGCTGTGGGCCGCGCACGTCGTGCATCACTCGTCCGAACGGATGAACTTCTCGACCGCGTTCCGCCAGAGCCTGATGTATCCGGTCGCGGGCATGTGGGTGTTCTGGCTGCCGCTCGCGTTCGTCGGCTTTCCGCCGCAGCAGATCGTCGGCATCGTGCTGATCAACCTCGCGTTCCAGTTCTTCGTCCACACGCAGGTGATCGGCAAGCTCGGCTGGCTCGAATACGTGCTGAACACGCCGTCGATCCATCGCGCGCACCACGCGCGCAACCCGCGCTACATCGACCGCAATTACGCAGGTGTGCTGGTGATCTGGGATCGCCTGTTCGGCAGCTACGTCGACGAATCGGCCGACGATCCGCCGCAATACGGAATCGTCGAGCCGCTCGGCTCGAACAACCCGCTCGTCGCGACGTTTCACGAGTGGGTGTCGATGGCGGCCGACGCGTTGCGCGTACACGGATGGCGCAACCGGCTGCGCGCGATTTTCGGCCCGCCCGAATGGGCGAGCGCTTATCATGCGCAGATCGCCGAGGCCGCAAACCATGATCCGCGCACCGTGCCGCTTGCGGCCGTGCGCGACCAATAAACCGCTTCAGCCAACGGCCGCCGTGCCGCCCGAACCTGAGCGGGCACACGGCAGATGCACAACACATCGGGCCATATCTACGAGGAGATCCATCGATGCAGTCACGACAATCCACTCCGTCGCGTAACCGTCAACGCCTGCTGCGCACCGCCCAGGTCGCGATCGCGGGCGCCGCGCTCGCGCTGCTCGCCGCCTGCGGCGGCGGCGGCGACAACAGCAGCAGCGCATCGAACACGCCGCCGTCCGGCGTGAAAATGCAGGTCGTGTCGTTCGGCGACAGCCTGTCGGACGTCGGCACCTACTCGCAGATCAAGCTCGGCTTCGGCGGCGGCCGCTTCACGACCAACCCGGGCCAGGTGTGGACGCAGAACGTCGCGCAGTACTACGGCGACACGCTGCAGCCGGCGAACCAGGGCGGCTTCGGCATCCCGTTGCAGGCGACCGGCGGCCTCGGCTACGCGCAGGGCGGCTCGCGCGTGACGCTGCAGCCCGGCATCGGCCACGCGGACGCCAGCGTGCCGAACCCCGACTATGCGCAGGCCACCACCACGCCGATCGCCGATCAGGTCAAGCAGTACCTGGCGCAGCACGGCAGCTTCAACGCCGGCCAGATCGTGCTGATCAACGGCGGCGCGAACGACATCTTCTATCAGGCGCAGGTCGCGCAGGCGCAAGGCAACACGCCGGCCGCGCAACTGGCGGCCGCGCAGGCGATCGGCCTCGCCGCGCAGCAGCTCGGCGGCCTCGTCCAGCAGATCGTCGCGGCCGGCGCGACGCACGTGTTCGTCTCGAACGTGCCGGACATCGGCGGCACGCCGCTTGCGCTGCAAGGCGGCACGCAGGCCGCGCTCACGCAACTGTCGGGCCTCTTCAACCAGACGCTGGCCGGCACGCTCGCCGCGCTGCAGGTCGATCCGACCAAGTACGCGTTGGTCGATACGTTCACGTGGCAGGACGGCATCGCGGCCAACTACCAGGCGAACGGCTTCAGCGTGAAGAACACCGACACCGCGTGCAACCTGAAGGCGATGGTCCAGGCGGCCACGCAGTACGGCGTCGCGAACGCGACCGCGTTCGGCTCGTCGCTGTTCTGCTCGCCGCAGACCTACACGGTCCCGAACGCGGACCAGACCTACATGTTCGCCGATACCGTGCACCCGACGACGCGCCTGCATGCGCTGTTCGCGCAGTACGTCGAGCAGCAGATCGCGAAGTCCGGCGTCGGCAAGTAACGCGCTCGCGGCACGCCGATACGAAAACGCCTGACCGGCGAGTCGCCGGTCAGGCGTTTTTCATTGCAGTGCGCGTCGAAGCGGCCGAAGCGAGCCGGGTCAGTCGGCCGCGTCCCCCGCATCGAACGCCGCGGCCGCGCGGCCGAGCCGGTCGTTGACCGCGATCCACTCGACGGTCTCGGGCAGCTTCTCGACGAGAATGCGTGCGACCTGCGCGCGATCGAGCGCGCGCAGCATCCCGTACAGATCGCGCGCATATGCGTGCGGATCTTCGGGCGCGGCGATGAAGTGCACGCCGTCCGCCTGCGCCCAGCGCCCCGCACGCGACGCGCGGGCGACGAGCGCGACGCGTTCGCCGTCCGCCTGCGCGGCCGCGAGCAACGGCTCGAGGGCATCGAACGGCAGCAGCGCGAGCGGCGTGCGCGGCGCGTAATGCGCCTTCAGCGTGCCGGACGCGCGCGGCGCGGTCGCGTCGCTGCCGTCGGGCAGACGCGGCGCGCGGCCGAGCACGTCGGCGATCTGCTGCGGCGTCACGTGACCGGGCCGCAACAGCGCGGGAAAGCCGCGCGACAGATCGACGATCGTCGATTCGATCCCGACTTCGGACGCACCGCCGTCGAGCACGTGCACGGTGTCGCCGAATTCGTCGCGCACGTGCTGCGCCGTGGTCGGGCTCACGTGGCCGAAACGGTTCGCGGACGGTGCGGCCACGCCGCCGTGGCCGCCGCGGCGCGCGCTGAACGCGGCCAAGAGCGCCTGCGCGACCGGATGCGACGGACAGCGCAGACCGACCGAATCCTGGCCGCCGCTCACGGCATCCGGGATGCGCGGATGGCGCTTCAGGATCAGCGTCAGCGGGCCCGGCCAGAACGCGTCGATCAGTGCCCGCGCATCGGCCGGAACGTCGGCGGCCCAGTAGCCGGGATCGCCTCCGGGCGGCAGATGCACGATCACCGGATGGTTCGCCGGACGCCCTTTCGCCGCGTAGATGCGCGCGACGGCTTCCGGATTCGCCGCATCGCCGCCGAGCCCGTACACGGTTTCGGTCGGGAACGCGACGAGCTGCCCGGCGTCGAGCAGCGCCGCGGCCGCGTCGATCTGCGCGGGCGTCACCGTGTTCGGGAGCGCGATGGACATCGGCCGGCGCCTCAGTCGAGCGGCACGCGCAGCAGCTGCGCACACGCGTTGGCGGCCGCGACCGCGTCGTCGCGCGTCTCGGCCGTGAAGTTCACGTGACCCATCTTGCGGCCGACGCGCGCCTCTTCCTTGCCGTACAGATGCAGATGCGCGGCCGGCATCGCCGCGACCGTGTCCCACGGCGGCGTGACCGGCTCGGCATCGGCGCCGTTCGGGAACCACACGTCGCCGAGGATGTTCAGCATCGCGGCCGGCGAATGCTGGCGCGGGTTGCCGAGCGGCATGCGCGTCATCGCGCGCACCTGCTGCTCGAACTGGCTGGTTGCGCACGCATCGACCGTGTAGTGGCCGGAGTTGTGCGGGCGCGGCGCCATTTCGTTCGCGACGAACGAGCCGTCTTCCAGCACGAAGAATTCGACGCACAGCACGCCGACGTAATCGAGCTTGTCGGCGATCCGGATCGCGGCCTGCTGCGCCTCTTCGACACGCGCGGCATCGGCGGCCGGCGCCGGCACCACCGTCAGTGCGAGGATGCCGTCGTGATGTACGTTCTGCGCGAGCGGGAACGCGGCCGAGCGGCCGTCCACGCCGCGCGCGATCAGCGCCGACACTTCGTATTTCAGCGGCAGGCGCTTTTCGAGCACGCACGGCACGCCGCCGAGCGCCGCGTGCGCGTCGCGCGCTTCGCGTGCGGTGCTCACGCGCACCTGCCCCTTGCCGTCGTAGCCGAGCCGCGCGGTCTTCAGGATGCCGGGCAGCACCGCATCGAGCGCGGCATCGTCGAGGGCGGCGAGCGCGGCCGGCGACTCGATCACGACGTGCGGCGCGACCGGCACGCCGGATGCCTCGATGAAACGCTTCTCCGCGATGCGGTCCTGCGCGACGGCCACGCAGCGGCCGGCCGGCGCGACGAACGTCGTGCGCGCGAGGAAATCGAGGCTCGCGGCCGGCACGTTCTCGAATTCCGTCGACACGGCTTCGCACAGCGCGGCCAGCTCGGCGAGCGCGGCTTCGTCGTCGTAGGCCGCGCGCAGATGGCGGTCGGCTACCGACCCGGCCGGGCTCGCCGGATCGGGATCGAGCACGGCGACGCGATAGCCCATCGACTGGGCGGCAAAGCAGAACATGCGGCCGAGCTGGCCGCCGCCGACCATGCCCAGCCACGCGCCGGGCAGGATCGGGGAAACGGAATCAGGAGTTGCGGTCATGTCAGTGATCGATCGCGGCGGGCGCGGCCCGCCGCAGTGGGGAAAGTCAGGCGGCGCGCGCGACGCGCGGCCGCCGGCGCGCCGTCAAGCGAGCGGCGGCAGCACCATCGCGTGCGCGGCTTCGTTCTGGCGCACGCGGAACGCGGCGAGCCGGTTCGCGTAGTCGACCGACGTGCCGGACAGGATCGACACCGCGAACAGCGCGGCGTTCGCGGCGCCGGCCTCGCCGATCGCGAACGTCGCGACCGGCACGCCCTTCGGCATCTGCACGATCGAGTGCAGCGAATCGACGCCCTTCAGATACTTGCTGGCGACGGGCACGCCGAGCACCGGCACCGTGGTTTTCGCGGCCAGCATGCCGGGCAGATGCGCGGCGCCGCCGGCGCCCGCGATGATCGCACGCAGCCCGCGCTCGCGCGCCTTCTCCGCATAGTCGAACATCTCGTCGGGCATCCGGTGCGCGGACACGACCTTCGCTTCGTACGGCACGCCGAATTCCTGCAGGATCGCGACCGCGTTCTTCATCACGTCCCAGTCGGAACTCGAACCCATCAGCACGCCGACGAGCGGCGCGCTGTGCGTGTGGGCAGTCTGGACTTCAGTCATGTCGATGTGTCCTTGCTTACGCGAGCGGCTGGCCGGTGATGCGCTCGAGCGCTTCCTGGTACTTCGCGGCCGTCTTCGCGACGACGTCGGCCGGCAGCGCCGGCGCCGGCGCCGTCTTGCCCCACGGCTGCGCCTCGAGCCAGTCGCGCACGAACTGCTTGTCGAACGACGGCGGGTTGGTGCCGACCTGGTACTGGTCGGCCGGCCAGAAGCGCGACGAATCGGCCGTCAGCACTTCGTCCATCAGGTACAGCTTGCCGTGGTTGTCGAGGCCGAACTCGAACTTCGTGTCGGCGATGATGATGCCGCGCGTCGCCGCATAGTCGGCCGCTTCCTTGTACAGGCGGATAGAGATGTCGCGGATCGTCGCGGCCAGCTCGGTGCCGATGCGGCGCTCGGTTTCCTCGAACGTGATGTTCTCGTCGTGCTCGCCGAGCTCGGCCTTCGCGGCCGGCGTGAAGATCGGCTCCGGCAGCTTCTGCGCGTTCTGCAGGCCGGCCGGCAGCGGCACGCCGCACACCGCGCCCGAGGCCTGGTATTCCTTCCAGCCGCTGCCGGCCAGATAACCGCGCACCACCGCTTCGATCATGATCGGCTCGAGACGCTTGACGACCGCCGCGCGGCCCTTGACCTGCTCGACTTCATCGGCCGCGACGACCGCTTCCGGCGCGTCGCCGGTCAGGTGGTTCGGCACGATGTGCGCGAGCTTGTCGAACCAGAAGTTCGCCATCTGGTTCAGCACGCGGCCCTTGTTCGGAATCGGCTCGCCCATGATCACGTCGAATGCCGACAGACGGTCGGTCGTGACGATCAGGAGCTTGTCGTTGCCGACCGCGTAGTTGTCGCGGACCTTGCCGCGACCGAGGAGCGGCAGCGAGCGGAGCGTGGATTCGTAAAGGGTAGACATCGTCTTTTCGCAGATAAGGAGCCAAACAAAAAGGGAAACGCCGTTCCCCGCGGCAGGCGGGAACGGCGGTCTTGCAATGCGTCGGCGAACCGCCGGCGCGAACGCGCCGGGCGGTTGCCGGCCGGCCCTCGTTCGGCCGGACGGAACGGCTGCCGGGGCCGGATCAGGTCCGCCGCGGGCAGCCGCCGCGCCCGGCGACCACGCCGGGCGGGGCAATCGTACTACAGTCTCAGCGCACGACCTGCGCGAGCGCGCCGGACTTGTACTGTTCGGCGATCTTGTCGAGCGACACCGGCTTGATCTTCGCGGCCTGGCCTTCGCAGCCGAACGCGAGGTAGCGATCGACGCAGACCTTCTTCGCGGCTTCGCGCGCGGGCTTCAGGTAGTCGCGCGGATCGAACTTGCCCGGGTTCTCGAACAGGTAGCGGCGGATCGCGCCGGTGATCGCGAGACGCAGGTCGGTGTCGATGTTGACCTTGCGCACGCCGTGCTTGATGCCTTCCTGGATTTCCTCGACCGGCACGCCGTAGGTTTCCTTCATGTCGCCACCGAATTCGCGGATCTCGGCCAGCAGCTCCTGCGGCACCGACGACGAACCGTGCATCACGAGGTGCGTGTTCGGAATGCGTGCGTGGATTTCCTTGATGCGCTGGATCGACAGGATGTCGCCGGTCGGCTTCTTCGAGAACTTGTACGCGCCGTGCGACGTGCCGATCGCGATCGCGAGCGCGTCGCACTGCGTGAGCTTCACGAAATCGGCAGCCTGCTCCGGATCGGTCAGCAGTTGCTCGCGGGTCATCGTGCCTTCCGCGCCGTGGCCGTCTTCCTTGTCGCCCTTCATCGTCTCGAGCGAGCCGAGCACGCCGAGTTCCGCCTCGACCGTCACGCCGATCGAATGCGCCATCTCGACGACCTTGCGCGACACGTCGACGTTGTACTCGTACGAGGCGACCGTCTTGCCGTCGGCTTCGAGCGAACCGTCCATCATCACGCTGGTGAAACCGCTGCGGATCGCGGCCATGCACACGGCCGGCGACTGGCCGTGGTCCTGGTGCATCACGACCGGGATGTGCGGATACGACTCGACCGCCGCTTCGATCAGGTGGCGCAGGAACGGCTCGCCCGCATACTTACGCGCGCCGGCCGATGCCTGCATGATCACGGGCGCGCCGACCTGGTCCGCCGCCGCCATGATCGCCTGGACCTGCTCCAGGTTGTTCACGTTGAAGGCCGGCAGGCCGTAACCGTGCTCTGCCGCGTGGTCCAGCAATTGACGCATTGATACGAGAGGCATTGTGGAACTCCTTGGAATGAAAACCGGTGCGCCCTGACGCCGGCGCGGCGCTCGCTCCCGCCTGAAACGGGGCGGCACGGCACGGCTGAGCGTCGAATAGCGGCATTTTATCGCGAAGCGCCGCCGATTCCGACCGCGCCGGCGCGCCCGCTCGCAATTTGTTACCTTGGCACGGCACAATCCGCCAAAAAACAGAAAAAAAGCCGCGCGGGGCATCCGACCCCACGCGGCTTTTCGGTCCAAACGGTGCCGGATCGACCGGGCCGACGGCCCGAGGCAACCCGGCCAGCCCGGCGCTCAATAGTGCTCGCCGACCCGCACGATCTTCAGCGTATTGGTGCCGCCCGCCTGCCCCATCGGCTCGCCGACGGTCAGCACGACCATGTCGCCGTGCTGCACGTAGCCCTGCTTGACGATCATCTCGAGCGCCGCCTGCAGCGCGGCGTCGCGGTCGCTGTTGAAGTCGACGTGCAGCGGCGTCACGTTGCGGTACAGCGCCATCGTGCGCTCGCTGCCGACGCGCGGCGTCAGCGCGAAGATCGGCACGTGCGTGTAGTGACGCGACATCCACAGCGCGGTCGCGCCCGATTCGGTCAGCGCGACGATCGCCTTCGCACCCAGGTGATACGCGGTGAACAGCGCGCCCATCGCAATCGACTGGTCGATACGCGTGAACGTGCGGTCGAGGAAATCCTTGTCGAGTTCGACGTGCTCCGATTTTTCCGCTTCGACGCACACCGCCGCCATCGTCTCGATCGTGACGACCGGATACTTGCCGGCGGCCGTTTCGGCCGACAGCATCACCGCGTCGGTGCCGTCGAGCACCGCGTTCGCGACGTCCGACACTTCGGCGCGCGTCGGCACCGGCGCGTGGATCATCGATTCCATCATCTGCGTCGCGGTGATCACGAGCTTGTTCGACTCGCGCGCCATCCGGATCATCCGCTTCTGCAGCGCCGGCACGGCCGCGTTGCCCACTTCGACCGCGAGGTCGCCGCGCGCGACCATGATCCCGTCGGACGCATCGAGGATGCTCTGCAGCGCCGGAATCGCCTCGGCGCGCTCGATCTTCGCGATCATCTTCGGCTTGATGCCGTACGGCGCGCCCGCGATGTTCGCGAGCTGGCGCGCCATTTCCATGTCGGTTGCATTCTTCGGGAACGACACCGCGACGAGATCCGCGCCGAGCGACATCGCGGTGCGGATGTCCTCCATGTCCTTCGCGGTCAGCGCGGGCGCCGACAGGCCGCCGCCCTGACGATTGATGCCCTTGTTGTTCGACAGCTCGCCGCCCACCTTGACGATCGTGTGGATCTCCTCGCCGAGCACGCGCTCGACGGTCAGCACGATCAGGCCGTCGTTCAGCAGCAGCAGGTCGCCCGGCTTCAGGTCGCGCGGCAGTTCCTTGTAGTCGAGGCCGACGCGCTCGTCGTTGCCGAGCTCGCAACCCGCGTCGAGGATGAACGCCTGGCCCGGCGCCAGCGTGGTCTTGCCGTTCTCGAACTTGCCGACGCGGATCTTCGGACCCTGCAGGTCGGCCATGATCGCGATCTCGCGGCCGACCTTGCGGGCGGCCTCGCGCACCATCTCGGCGCGCTGGCGATGATCGTCGGCCGTGCCGTGCGAAAAATTGAGCCGCACGACGTCGAGGCCCGCCTGCATCATCTGCAGCAGAATCTCCGGCGAACTGGAGGCCGGACCGATCGTGGCGACTATCTTGGTGGCGCGCTGCATGAAACTCCTCATCTGGATCAGGGTTGATGCGCTGGGTGAAACGCTGCGAGAGCCGGAATCGGCGAGCCCAGCGGCGGCCGTCCCGGGGAGCGTGCCGGTGCTTGCGCCCGGCATCGCTTTGTTCTGAATCTCATGGTGCTGCACGACCGCGTCGCCGGCGGCCGCCGCTGCGCGCGGGGTGGTGTCCGCCCGCGCGGGCGCGCGTTTGCGCTTGCCCGCGCCGGCCCGCTGCTCCGCTGTCGCGGAGCGCGCGGCCTTCGTCACCCCTGCGCGCACCGCCACGCTCAGGCCGCCCGCGTTTCCAGCACTTCCACCGCCGGCAGCTTCTTCCCTTCGAGGAACTCGAGGAATGCGCCGCCGCCCGTCGAGATGTAGCTGACCTGGTCGTGGATGCCGTACTTCGCGATGGCCGCCAGCGTGTCGCCGCCGCCCGCGATCGAGAACGCGGACGACTTGGCGATCGCGTCGGCAAGCGTCTTCGTGCCGTTGCCGAACTGGTCGAACTCGAACACGCCGACCGGGCCGTTCCACACGATCGTGCCGGCCTTCTCGAGCTGGCTCGCGAGCGCGCGGGCCGTATCGGGACCGATGTCGAGGATCATGTCGTCCGCTTCGATGTCGGCGACCTGCTTCACCGTGGCCGCGGCCGTCGGCGAGAATTCCTTGGCCGTCACGACGTCGGTCGGGATCGGCACCGACGCGCCGCGCTCGCGCGCCTCGTCGATGATCGCCTTCGCTTCGGCGACCAGATCGGCTTCCGCGAGCGACTTGCCGATCGACAGGCCGGCCGCGAGCATGAACGTGTTCGCGATGCCGCCGCCGACGATCAGCTGGTCGACCTTGCCGGCCAGCGACTTCAGGATGGTCAGCTTGGTCGACACCTTCGAGCCCGCGACGATCGCGACGAGCGGACGCGCGGGGTTGCCGAGCGCCTTGCCGAGCGCATCGAGTTCGGCAGCAAGCAGCGGGCCCGCGCAGGCGACCGGCGCGTACTTCGCGATCCCGTGGGTGGTGGCCTCGGCGCGGTGCGCGGTGCCGAACGCGTCGTTCACGTAGATATCGCAGAGCTTCGCCATTTTTTGCGCGAGCTCGTCCGAATTCTTCTTCTCGCCCTTGTTCACGCGGCAGTTCTCGAGCAGCACGACCTGGCCCGGCGCGACGTTCACGCCGTTCTCGACCCAGTTCGACACCAGCGGCACGTCGCGGCCGAGCAATTCGGCCAGACGCTTCGCGACCGGCGCGAGCGAGTCTTCCGGCTTGAATTCGCCTTCGGTCGGGCGGCCGAGGTGCGACGTGACCATCACGGCCGCGCCGGCGTCGAGCGCGGCGCGGATCGCCGGCACGGACGCGCGCACGCGCGTGTCTTCGGTGATGTTGCCGTGATCGTCCTGCGGGACGTTCAGGTCGGCGCGGATGAACACCCGCTTGCCGGCGAGCTGGCCGGCGGCGATCAGGTCGGTAAGACGCTTGACTTGGCTCATGGTGGACAGATTGAAGTAGTGGATGGGGAAAGGGGCTTCACGCTGGACGTGCGCGGGCTGCCGCGAAAGGGCGCCGGATGCGGCCGTGGCTGGCGGTTCGCATGACGCGCACGGGTAAAAATCTCGAACGGGCATTCTAGCCGATCCACCCGGCAGACTGACCGTGCGCGGCCGAATTCCGCCTATTTGGGAGCGCGGGCGGCCGGCGGCATGCTGCTGCAATGCAGCAATCCGCTGGCGCCGGCGCACCGGGCGCCGGCCGGCCGCCGCCGCGATTCATCAGAACAGGATCCGCAGCACGGTGAACACGAGCATGCCGCTGACGATCGTGCCGAGCATGCTGCGGCGCCACAGGAACCAGCCGAGGCCGGCGAGCGCCGCGTAAAACGGATGATTGGTCAGCGCGAACGACAGGCCGGCCGGCGTCTCCAGCACGTCGGGCAGCACCACGGCAACCAAGGCGGCGGCCGGCGCATAGCGCAGCGCGCGCTGCGCGCGCTCGGGCAGCACGGTGCGCTCGCCGCCGATCAGGAACAACGCGCGCGTGACGGCCGTGACGATGGTCATCCCGACGATCACGAGCCAGATTTCGGTCGCACTCACTCGCTCTCCTTCTCGTGCACGATTTCGGTACGGATGCGCCGCCAGTCGGCGCGCTCGACGAAGAAATCGGCGGTGCAGCCGGCGGCCAGCGCCGCGAGCACCGCGATCGGCAGCGCGAGCCGGTACGGCAGGTCGAACAGCACGAGCGACACGATGCCGGCCACCGCGACCGCCACGAGCGTCGAGCGGTTCGCGACCGCCGACACCATGATCGGAATCAGCGCGAGCGTGCCGGCCAGCTCGAGCCCCCAGCTCGCCGGAAAGAAGCTCGCGAGCAGGATGCCGGCGAGCGACGACGCCTGCCACGACGCCCAGCTCGCGAGCGCCATCCCCCAGAAGTACGCCTCCTTGCCCGGCACGTGGCCGTAGGCGAAGCCCTGCTTCTGGAACAGCAGGTAGATCACGTCGCCGTTGAAATAGCCGATCGCGACGCGCCGCCACAGCGGCAGGTAGGAGAAATGGGGAGCGAGGCCGGCGCTGAAGATCACGAAGCGCATGTTGACCATCGTGGCGGTGAGCAGGATCGTCCAGAGCGGCAGCTTCGCGACGAGCAGCGGCAGCACCGCGAGTTGCGACGAACCCGCGTACACCAGGATCGACATCGCGCTCGCCTGCCCGAGCGTCATCACCGACTTGCTCATCGCGATGCCGGTGACGAGCCCCCAGGAGAGGATCGCCATCAAGGTCGGGGAATAGTCGCGCGCGCCCTGGATCAGCGCGAAGCGGTCGGTGGCGGACAAGCGAGCGAGCATGGGGAGGCGGGCCGCAGCGGGCGGTTCGTCCGGGCTCCGGCGTCTCCTGCCGGCACGGCCCGTCGTCGTTGGAATCGGTACCGGACGATTATAGCCCCGGCCCCATGGCGACCGACCGGATCGGCGCCAAATGACGCTAAAATAAGCGTCTTTCCGGTTCAACGCTGCACAACCACCGCAGCACCCCACTGCTTCCAGGAGAATCCTATGTCAATGGCCGACCGCGACGGCAAGATCTGGATGGACGGCAAGCTGATCGACTGGCGCGACGCCAAGATCCACGTCCTGACCCATACGCTGCACTACGGCATGGGCGTCTTCGAGGGCGTGCGCGCATACAAGACGGCCGACGGCAGCACCGCGATCTTCCGCCTGCGCGAGCACACGAAGCGGCTGCTGAATTCGGCGAAGATCTTCCAGATGGACGTGCCGTTCGACCGGGAAACGCTCGAAGCCGCGCAGCTCGAAGTCGTGCGCGAAAACAAGCTCGAATCGTGCTACCTGCGCCCGATCATCTGGGTCGGCTCGGAAAAGCTCGGCGTGTCCGCGAAGGGCAACACGATCCACGTCGCGATCGCGGCCTGGCCGTGGGGCGCCTACCTCGGCGAGGATGGCCTCGCGAAGGGGATCCGCGTGAAGACGTCGTCGTTCACGCGCCACCACGTCAACGTGTCGATGGTGCGGGCAAAGGCGTCGGGCTGGTACGTGAACTCGATTCTCGCGAATCAGGAAGCCACGGCCGACGGCTACGACGAAGCGCTGCTGCTCGACGTCGACGGCTACGTGTCGGAAGGCTCCGGCGAAAACTTCTTCCTGGTCAACCACGGCAAGCTCTACACGCCCGACCTGTCGTCGTGCCTCGACGGCATCACGCGCGACACGATCATCACGCTCGCGAAGGACGCCGGCATCGAGGTGATCGAGAAGCGCATCACGCGCGACGAGGTCTACACGGCCGACGAAGCGTTCTTCACGGGCACGGCCGCCGAAGTCACGCCGATCCGCGAGCTCGACAACCGCACGATCGGCAGCGGCGCACGCGGCCCGGTCACGGAAAAGCTCCAGTCGGCGTTTTTCGATATCGTGTCGGGCAAGAACGCGAAGTACGCGCACTGGCTGTCCAAGGTCTGAGCGCGCCGCGCCGCCGACCGCCCACAAAAAGAGTGATTAGAGAAAGTCTCATGAGCGAAATCAAGGAAATGCCGCTGGTCGAACTGACGGCCAAGGACCTCCCCGCGTATTGCCCGAACCCGGCCATGGCGCGCTGGAGCGCGCACCCGCGCGTGTTCATCGACGTCTCGCACGGCGAGGCACGCTGCCCGTACTGCGGCACGCGCTACAAGCTGCGCGACGGCGAGGTGGTCAAGGGCCACTGAGCCCGGCCGCGGGCCTGCGGGCCCGTCGCACGCGAGGCGGCGCCGCCGGAGTTTCCGGCGCGCCGCCCTTTTCCCTTTCTGACAACCCGAACGCGGTGCATGCGCGCCGTGCTTCATTACGACATCGGAAGTCGACCTGATGCGTCGAGCGCTGGTTATCGCACCGAACTGGATCGGTGACGCATTGATGGCGCAGCCGCTTTTTGCGCTGCTGAAGAAGCTCCATCCCCGCATCGCGATCGATGCCGTCGCACCCAGCTGGGTCGCGCCGGTGCTCGAGCGGATGCCGGAGATCCACGATGTCCACGCGACCGATCTCGCCCATGGCAAGCTGCAGCTGCTGCGCCGCTGGCAACTCGCGAGCGACCTGCGCGACGTCGGCTACGACGCGGCGTACGTGCTGCCGAATTCGCTGAAGTCGGCCGTGATCCCGTGGCTCGCGAACATCCCGCTGCGGATCGGCTACACGGGCGAGCACCGCTACGGCTTGCTGAACGTGCGGCACGCGAACCCCGACAAGTCGGCCGAGCGGCCGCCGATGACGACCCACTACGCGGCGCTCGCCTATGCGCCGGGCGCGAAGCTGCCCGAGTCGATGAAGACGCTGCCCGCGCCGCGCCTCGACGCCGATCTGAACGAGACGGCGCGCGTGTCGGCGCGTTTCAATCTCGATACGCGCAAGCCGCTCGTCGTGTTCTGCCCGGGCGCCGAATACGGCCCGGCCAAGCGCTGGCCGCCCGAGCATTTCGCGACGCTGGCGACGATCGTTCACCAGTCGTTCCCGTATACGCAGATCGTCGCGCTCGGCTCGCAGAAGGACGCCGCGGCCGCGCAGGCGATCGCCGACCACGCGCCGAACGTGCGCAACCTGTGCGGGCAGACGTCGCTGTCCGAGGCATGCGCGCTGATCGCGCGCGCGAACGCCGTCGTCACCAACGATTCCGGGCTGATGCACGTGGCCGCGGCGCTGCGCCGGCCGCTCGTCGCGCTGTACGGGTCGACGGATCCGCGCCACACCCCTCCGCTGTCGGAGCTGGCGAAGGTACAATGGCTGCATCTCGAATGCAGTCCCTGCTTCGAACGCGAATGCCCGCTCGGCCATCTGAACTGCCTGCGCGAGCTCGGCCCGGAGCAGGTATTCGGCGACTTGCGCGGCATGCTCGTCGGGCAGCGCTGACCCTGGCCGGCGGCGTCGCACGACGCGCCGGGCAATCCGATTCACCGGTGTACGGCGGCCTCATCCGGGCCGCCGTGCTGAATACGGCGCGCGACGCGCGCGAGAGATAACCCCGATGCCACGTTTTGCCCGCCTTTTCGAAGCCGCCGCCGATACGCTGAACGCTTACTACCAGGCCGTCGCCGACGCCAATCTCGACGCGCTGCTGGGGTTGTGGATCGACGAGGACTTCGCCAGCTGCGTGTGGGCCGACGGCGAGCATCTGCACGGCCTCGACCAGATCCGCAGCGGCCTCGCGAACCGGCTCGCCACCCGCCCGGTGACGATCGAGCCGCTCGACATCCGCGTGTACGACAGTCTCGGCACCGTCGTCTATACGATCGCCGAGGCCCATCAGCAGGCCGACCTGACGGCCGAACCCGACATGGTGTTCGCGACGTACGTGATGATTCACGAGCGTGGCGAGTGGCGCATCGCGCATATCCACGCGAGCCCGATTCCCGAACAGGCGGCCGGACAATTCGCCGCGAAGATCCGTCACGGGCAGGGTCCGCTGCACTGACGAAGCAACGTAGCAACGCACTAGCAGGGCGATCATGAGTACGGCCTCCCCGCCTACCTCGCCGCTGACCGGGGCCTCGGCCCCCGCCGACGACCTACTGCGCTATCGCGCACCGCGCTGGCTGCCGAACAGCCATGTCCAGACCATCGTGCCCGCGCTGTTCGCGCGGCGTCCGGCCGTCGCGTACCGACGCGAGCGCTGGGAAACCCCCGACCACGACTTCATCGATCTCGACTGGGTCGCGCACCTCGACAGCGCGGCGCCGGCACCCGATGCGCCGCTGTTCGTGCTGTTCCACGGCCTCGAGGGCAGCTCCGGCTCGCACTATGCGCTCGCGATGATGGCCGCCGCGCAGGCGAACGGCTGGCACGCGGTCGTCCCGCACTTTCGCAGCTGCAGCGGCGAGCTGAATCGCCAGCCGCGCTTTTATCATCTCGCCGACAGCGCCGAAGTCGACTGGATCCTGCGCCGGCTCGCCGCGCAGCATCGCGGGCCGATCGTCGCGGCCGGCGTGTCGCTCGGCGGCAACGTGCTGCTGCGCTGGCTCGGCGAGCATCGCAGCGACACGTCGATCGTGCACGCGGCCGCGGCGATCTCGACGCCGATCGACGTGCATGCGGGCGGCCGCGCGCTGTCGCAGGGCTTCGCGATGGTCTATACGCGCAGCTTCCTCAAGACGCTCAAGCGCAAGGCACTCGCGAAGCTCGATCAATATCCGGGGCTGTTCGACCGCGACGCGATGCTGCGCGCCGTCACGATGCGCGACTTCGACGAAGTCGTCACCGCGCCGCTGCACGGCTTCGCGAACGCCGACGACTACTGGACCCAAGCCACCACGCGCCCGCTGCTGCGCGCGATCGACGTGCCGACGTTGATCCTCAATGCACGCAACGATCCGTTCCTGCCCGAATCCGCGCTGCCGAGCGCCGCCGACGTGTCGCCGGCCGTCGAGCTCGATCAGCCGGCGCACGGCGGTCACGCGGGATTCATGACCGGGCCGTTCCCCGGCCGACTCGACTGGCTGTCGGCGCGTGTGTTCGGCTATTGCTCGAAATTCGTCGACCATGGATGACATCGTCCGACAGGCCATCGCCAAATGGCCGAACGTTCCGCACTGCACCGGCTGGCTGCTGCTCGACCGGCGCGGCGCATGGCGGCTGCGCGACGACGCCGCGCAGGCCGCCGGCGAGCTCGGCTCGCCCGTGCGGCATGACGCGCTGAACGCATTCATCGCCCGCAACTACGCATGCGACGCGCATGGGCAGTGGTTCTTCCAGAACGGCCCGCAGCGCGTCTATGTCGAGCTCGCCTATACGCCGTGGGTCGTGCGCCTCGTCGAACGCGACGGGCAGCTCGAGCTCGTCGATCACACCGGCGCGCCGTTCGAGCCCGAGGCCGCGTGGCTCGACGATGCGGGCGGCGTGCTGTTTCGTGCGGCGGGTGCGGCGGGCGCTGCGAACGCGCCGCCGCGCGTCGCGGTGCTGCACGATCACGATCTCGGCCTCTTTGCCGATCACGCCGATTTCGACGCGACGCCGCCCGTGCTGCGCTGGCGCGACGGCCGCACGCTGCCGCTCGGCAGCATCGCTCGCGCCGACGTGCCCGCGACCTTCGGCTTCGTCGCGAGCCCCGCGCAGCGCGCACGCGACACCGCCGCTGCAGCGGATCCGGGCGGCGGCGAAGGCTGACGCACGGTCGCCACATAGGTGTGAAGGTCGTCAGCCGCGGCCGTTCTTCTCGTCTTCGCGCTCTTCCTTGTAGCGCGCCTCGAATTCCAGCAGCCGCGCGCCGATGATCGACTGATCGTAGAACGACACGTCCTTCGCGTCGCGCGCCTCCTTCAACTGCCGAATCGCCGACGGCCACGCGCCGTCGAGCGCCAGCTTCTCCGCGAGCGCGCGGCGCCGCGTGAGCACGTCGCCCTTGCCGTCGCTCGCCTTCGCGAGGTAGTCCCACCAGTCCGGCTGCTCGGGGTCCGCGTCCGCCTGCGTGCGGGCCAGCGTCTGCGCTTCGGCGAAGCGGCGCGCCGCGATCAGCGCCTGCAGGTGCGCGACGATCGCCGCATGCGACGCGGGCCAGCGGCGTTGCGCGAGCGCCGCCAGCCGCACGGCGTCGTCGGTACGACCCGCGCGGCGCGCGAGATCCGCGGCCAGCACGTCGAGGCTCGGCGAACTCGTCGTCGGATCGTCGGCGCGCCGTTCGCCGGCTTCGAATGCGCCGCGCGCCGCCGCGAGCGCGCCGTCCGCGGCGTCGTACTGGCCGAGCAGCGTGTTCGCGAGCGCGATGCCGTAATGGTTCGCCGCGACGTTCGGCGCGGTGCGATCGTCGATCTCGAGCTGCATCCGGTGCGCCTCGGCGGCGATGTCGGTCGGCGCGCGGTTCTGCAGGACCCGCAGCCGCGCGCGCACGAAGCCGTATTCGGCCGACTGACGCGGTTGCCGGTACGGCGCGCGGCGGGCGCGATCTTCCATGTCGGCGATCCGCTCGCCCGTCAGCGGGTGCGTGCGCGCGTAGGCCGGCACGCCCGCGTCGCCCATCGACGCGCGATCGAGCCGCTCGAAGAAGCCCGGCATCCCGTACGGATCGTAGCCGGCGCCCGCGAGCAGCTGGAAGCCGACGCGATCGGCCTCGCGCTCGGCCGAGCGCGAGAAACGCAGCTGGTTGTCGACCGCGTATGCCTGGCCGCCCATCGCGATCGCGCTGCCGAGATCGCCGCTGCGCGCGAGCACGCCGGCCAGCACGCCGAGCAGCATCGTCGCGAGCGCCGTGTAGCCGGTCTTTTCGTTCGCGCCGATCATGCGGGCGATGTGCCGCTGCAGCACGTGGCCCATCTCGTGGCCGACCACCGACGCGAGCTCGGATTCCGTCTGCGTCGCAACGACCAGGCCGCTGTTGACGCCGATGAAGCCGCCCGGCATCGAGAACGCGTTGATCTGTGGGTCGCGCACCGCGAACAGGTCGAAGTCGGGCATGTAGCCGCCGATGAAGCGCGCGGCCGCCGCGGCCGCGAGCCGCGCCGCCATCGCATTCAGGTAGTCGCGCACGAGCCAGTCGTCGAGATAGTCGGGGTCGCGCCGCACCTCGCGCATCACGCGCTCGCCGAGACGGCGCTCGGCCTGCGGCGTGAGCGAGCCGCCGGAGCCGTCGCCGAGATCGGGCAGTTCCAGTGCGCGCAACGGCGCGCGCAGGTTCGCGACGGGCGCGGAGGCGCCGTCGGCGCCGGAGAACCGGCTTTCCGCGCCGCCGTAGGTGCCGAACACGCCGGTCGCGATGCCGGACGGGACGGTGGAGATCGACGGCGACGCGCCGGCCGCCGACTCGAGCGGCGGCGTCGACGCGCGCTGCGCATAGCCGTTCGGCGGCAGCACGAGCGCCGCCGACAGCAACACGGCAAGCAACTGTTTGACACGCATGGCAGAGTGAAAGCGGCGCCTTGCGCGCGCCCGGCGCGCATCGCGGCGTGTGGTCCGGATAATCGGGTCATTGTACCGGGGCGATCGCGACGGTTCGTTGCGGCGCATCGGCCGCCGGTGCGCGCGGCGCCGTTGAGGGCGCTGAGGCCGCTGAGGCCGCTGAGGCCGCTGAGGCCGCTGAGGCCGCTGCTATGATAGGCGCCCGTTGAAACGTTGGATCGGCGCGGAGAGCGGGAAGCGGATAGCGGATCGAACGCCCCGGCCGGCCGTGAAGCAGGATCGATGTACGCGCTCGCACGCGCGTGCGTTCCACTGGAGCCAGACATGTCAGGACTTACCCACTTCGACGCCGCCGGCCATGCGCATATGGTCGACGTCGGCGGCAAGCAGGAAACGCAGCGCGTCGCGGTTGCACGCGGCACGATCCGGATGTTGCCCGCGACGTTCGCGCTGATCCGCGACGGCAAGGCAAAGAAAGGCGACGTGCTCGGCGTCGCGCGGATCGCCGCGATTCAGGGCGCGAAACGCACGGCCGATCTGATTCCGCTGTGTCATCCGCTCGCGCTGACGCGCGTGGCGGTCGACTTCGAACTCGACGACGCGCTGCCCGGCGTGCATTGCGTCGCGCAGGTCGAGACGTTCGGGCGCACCGGCGTCGAGATGGAAGCGCTGACGGCCGTGCAGGTCGGGCTGCTGACCGTGTATGACATGTGCAAGGCCGTGGATCGCGGGATGGTGATCACCGATGTGAGCGTCAGGGAGAAGCGCGGCGGGAAGTCGGGGGATTGGACGGCGGAGGATGCGGCGGGTTGAGGGCGGCTCGCTGTCTGCGAGGGGAGATTCCACACGCCGCCGAGGCGAACGATGTGCCTATGCGCATGGCGCCTTGGTCCGGTAGGCGGCCGCTGCGTAGCGGAGAGCGCGCCGTTCGCACGTTCGAGTACATCCATCCGTCCACTGCATCCCATCGGTCAACGAAAACCACTTCGATCCAGTTTGCGCGCGCTCGAAAAACCGATATCGAAATGAAATGACCAAAAGGTTCACGAAGCTGGCACTGGGCGCGGCAGCCGTGCTGATTGTTCTGATTGTTCTGATTGTCGGCTACGCGTACAGGTCGGACGACTCGCAGATCGTTTCCGGTAATTTCATGAAAGACAGCAAGCCCTACGGCGGCGCCGACTTCGCGATATCCGGAAACGAAGCAATCACGCTGAAGATCGCCGATCCTGAAATCACGTTCAAACCGTACGCCGAGTGGAAGGACAAGGATAAAGCCGAGCCGGCCGAAGCCTGGATGAACGACAGCCGCGAAGCGCTGAACAGGACGTCCGTCGAACTTTGGCGCGGCCCGGTCGGCGCAGAGATGACCCGCGAATTCAAGCAAGCCGGCCAAAACGCAGCCTGGTGGCGTAGCAAGGACTGGACGGTTGTATTCATCAGCACCGGATGGATGGACTACAAGTCGCCGCAGCCCGCCGACGGGCTGACGCCGCAATCGACCAAGCTCTGGAAGTCCTCCAACGGCGGGCGGAACTGGGTTCAGCTCGCGTGGCCCGAAAACCAGAACATCGGCCGCCTGCTGTTCATCGATCCGCAGCGCGGCTATGCAATCGGCTGGGGTCCGCGAGTATGGCGCACCGCGGACGGCGGCAACACGTGGCAGGCGATCGACGTGCCGGTCGATGCGCGCGTCGCCGGCAAGACGCGCAAGAATTTCAATGCGGTGAGCCTCGGCCCTGACGGTGTGCTGCGTGTCGCCTACTCCATCGCTCCGACTGCAGAGACGCCGGCGCACAGCGTGATCGGCCGGCTCGACTGGGAGCAGCACGCCTTCGTGACCGAAACCGAACTGCCGGGCCAGGTCATCACTGCGCTCGATACCACGCCGGGACCGGCGACACACTATTCGCTGTACGCGCTGTCACGTCTGGACAAGCCGCAGAACGGCGAGAGTCGCGACAACGGCCGCCGGGTGGGCGCCATTTCCATGTGGACGAACGACCATCCGGAGTCGGTGCGCCAACTGCGCACGTTCGACGAGACGCTCAGGCTCGACAGCCTGAGCGTCGGCCGTGACGGCCTCCTGCTCGTCTATGCCACCGACCCGAACTCGGGCAGTCGCGGCGGTGCGCCGATCGACCTCACGTTCACCAGCACCGACGGCGGCAAGTCGTGGGATCAAACCGCCGACAAGGTTGCACAAGGCGGTTACTTCGACGCGCAGACCAACACGCTGTACTGGTTGCACGGATATACGCTGAAAAAGCGCACCTTCTGATCGCGCGAACGGCGCGCTCGCGCGCCGATAGAGCGAACCTGCTGCCGCGACACCGAGCGTAGGCCACTCGACGAAGCGGCGAAGCGCGACGTGGCCGCGGCGCGCCGGCAGGCAGTCAACGACCACAACCGGCCGGTGCGCCACACCACGATCACCCGCACCAGCCCCCACTACTCCCCGCGCCGCGGCTCGAACACGAATGGTTGCGTGAGCAGGAACGGATTCGCGGTCGCGCCGGTCTGCGCGCAGCTCGCATGCGTCATCGCGTCGACGGCCGCGCGGTCCGCCGCCGCGTTGCGGCTGCTCGTCGTCACGGTCACGTTCTGCGCTTCGCCGGACGTCGTCATCAGCGCGCGTACGAGCACGGTGACTCGGCGCGTAAGCGGCTTCGCATTGTCCGGATAGACGGCGCGCGGAATGTGGCAGGTCAGCTTGCTTTCCTGCGACGACGACAGCATCGCGCAGCCGGAAAACAGCACGGCGACGGCCGGCAGGATCAGAAGGGTCGAGCGAAGGGCCATGGTCGAATATCGTTCTTCAGTACTGTTCCAGGCGAGCGTCGCGCCGGCGGACATCGTCCGCCGCACCGCCAGCATCGCCCCGCGCCGCGGCCATCGGACCGGCGCCCCGCTACGGCCGCATGGCCGCGCGTGGCATCGGCCGCGATCGTTCCAGGCAGGCTCCCGGATCTGCGGACCTGCGCTCGCTCGTGCGGCCGACATCGCCGCGCGCACGCGAACGCTTCCGCGCATTGTGCACGTGCCGTCTTTCCCGTGGCGACGATTTGACAATGGTTGACGCGAATCGCGCGATTCCGTCGCTACCCGTTCGCGACGGGAAGCAATGTGCGCGCCGTCACGAGCCGCCACCGCACCGCCGCTTCACCACGATCCGGCGCGCGCCGGGACTTCCCGCCCGGCGCGGCGCGCGTTATTCCGAATCGTCTTCGGAGTCGTCGTCTTCCGCGTCGGCCGGCACTTCACCGTACTTCGCGACGACGGCTGCCTTGAACGTCTTCAGCCCCGGCTGCTCGTCGCACAGCTTGTACAGCAACGCCAGTTGTTGCGGCCAGTCCTTCAATTCCTTCGCGAACACATGCAGCCGCTCGACCGTATCGAGCGCGTCGGCTTCGCGACCGGCCAGCGCCTGCAGCGCCGCATAACGGCGCAGCACCGTCTCGCCGGGCAGCAGCGCGATCGCCCGCTCGTGCGCGGCAAGCTTCAGCGGCAGGTTGTCCGGCGAAATCGTCAACAGCGTCGCCGCCCCGTAATCGCCCCACGCGCCGAACAGCAACGACGGCGCATCGCGATACTGCACGGCCGGCTCGGTGCCGTAATACAGCACTTCCGCCCGCTGGTAGTCGCGCAGCACCGGCACCGCCGCCAGCACGCCGCCGACCGACAGCACCGCAAACAGCGCGAACGCCGCGCGGCCGGGCAGCCAGCGCAGCGGCTTCACGTCGAGCAGCCCGATCACGAACATCGCCGGCAGCAGGAAGAACATGTACTGCTGCGGATACTCGACGAGCGCGTGCATCAGCAGCACGCCGATCAGCGCGAAACCGAACACGCGCGTGCTCGACTGCGGCGCGCGCACCGCGCGCACGAACCACGCGACGAGCGCCAGGGCCAGCACGCCGAGGCCGACGAGGCCCGACTTCGCGAGCAGGTCGATGAAGATGTCGTGCGAGTTGTTCGCGATCTCGACGCCGCCGAGCGCGCGCGCAAGCGCGAACTGGTGCGACGGGAATTCGCCCCAGCCGACGCCGAGCAGCGGATGCTCGCGGAACATCGCGAGCCCGTACTTCCACAGCGCAAGGCGCGGCGCAATCTGGCCCGCGTCGCGCATGCGCTCGGCCGCCGATTCGGCGAGCCCCAGATGGAAATGCACGTTGGCCCAGCGCACCGCGACGTTCACCGCGACGAACGCCAGCGCGAGCACGACCGGGATCAGCCACGCACGGCGATTGCCCGGCGCACGGCGCGACTCGACCCATGCCATCCAGAAACCGGCGACGACCATCACCGCAACCTGCAGCCACGGCCCGCGCGACACGGTCAGCGCAAGCCCGGCCGACAGCACGATCGACAGCGCGAGCCATGCCCATACCGCGAGGCGGCGGGTCTGCACCAGATAAAGCGCGCCGGCGAGCGCGAACGCGATATAGGTCGCGAGGTGGTTCGCCTGCGCCATGTTGCCGTACGGCCGACGGTCGACCGCGATGTTGTACACCACGACGAACGGCGACACCGCGGACTCGAAATGGAACAACTGGACGATCTGGGTCGCAACCGCGAACACTCCGCCCACGAGCAACGCGCCCGCCATCATCCGGGCGGTGGCTTCGGCGAGCCCCCCGCGCGCGAGCGTGTAGCCGGCCTGCATCGCGACCAGCGCCGCGGCCAGATAGCCGAGCGCCAGCCAGTTCATCGACGGCACCTTCAGCGGCAACAGCGCGACCTGCGCGAGCAGCACCGCGCCAAACCCGAGCGGCGCGACGAATGCGGCCGGCGCCGCGAACGGTTCGGCCGGGCGGCCGGTGCGCGCGAGCAGCACGACGGAAACCCCGACCAGCAGATACAGCACCAGCGCGGCGAACTCGGAATAGAACGTCGGAATCGGATACGTATGGTTCGTGATCGAGTACGGCACGATCAGCGCGACAGCCAGCGCAACGAGCGACAACGAGCGGGAAAAAGTAGAAGGCATGAGCGAACCGGATGTCAGCAACCGGCGCACTATACAAAACTTTCCCCACTCTGTGCGGGAGCCGTCGCCCCGGCAGCCGCCATGTGCGGCCGGCCCGGGCCGGCCGGCACCCCGCGATGCGTGCCGCCCGCACCATCCCGCGCATGCCTGCCGTTACGCGCGGCATTCCGCCGGTGCATATTTCGCAGGCAAGGTCGCCGCCTCGGCCGGCATCGGGCCTGCGCCGGGCACCGGCAGCGACGAAGCGTCCTTGCCGCCGGCAAAACACTCCCACGCGATCGCGCCGGCCTGCATCGTCCCCTTTTTGAGCGGCACGCGTGCGGTCGGCGCGTCGGCCTTGTCCGGCGCCGACGGCACCAGCACCAGCGTATTCGCACCCGCCGCGGCGACGCGGGCCGTGAACGCAACCGTGATCTGGCCGGTGTCGCCGTCGATCCGAACGGATTCGACGTTGCGGGTCGCGGCCGGCGCGCTGTAGCCGCCGTCGAGGGCCGCGCCGCTCGCGGCGTTGTCGGCTACCGCAAGGCGCGCGGACGACGCAAGGGCAAGCCCCTCGCCCACCCGCGAACGCGCGAGGTAATCCTGGTAAGCGGGTATCGCGTAGGCGGCGATCACGCCGACGATCGCGAGCACGATCATCAGCTCGATCAGCGTGAAGCCGGCCGGATGCCAGCGCGGCACCGGCCGGCGCGCGCGCCGCATATCGGCGGCAAAGCGACGAAACAGGGAAACGGAAAAGGCTTCGAACATGACTGGCTCCAGAAACGAAAAACGCCTGCCGAATCGGGCAGGCGTTTCGATCGTAGCCAGCGGGCCGCGCGGCCGACACTCGGCCTGACGGCCAACCGTCAATGCGCTTGCGGGACGCCGCGGCGGCGCCGCAGCAGGAAGCCGGCGGCGACGACGAACAGCGCGCCGGCAATGCTCGCGCCGTAGATCGCGGCCGGCGTATCGAGCACCGGCCAGCCATCGCCGACCGGATCGTGGACCATCAAACCGCCCGCGATCCAGCCGAGCAGGCCGGCGCCGAACGCGACGATGATCGGGAAGCGATCGAGCAGCCGCAGCACCAGCGTGCTGCCCCACACGATGATCGGCACGCTCACGATCAGCCCGAAGATCACCAGCGCCAGCCGGTGCTGCGGATCGGCCTGCTCGGCCGCGCCCGCGATCGCGATCACGTTGTCGAGGCTCATCACGGCGTCGGCGAGCACGATCGTCTTCACCGCGTCCCACAGCCGATCGGCCGGCTTGACGCTGTCGTGCGCGTCGGCGGCCGGCGCCATCAGCTTGATGCCGATCCACAGCAACAGCAGGCCGCCGCCGAATTTCAGGAACGGCACGTCGAGCAGTGTGACTGCAAATGCAATCAGCGCGACGCGCAGCATGATCGCGCCGGCCGTACCCCACACGACGCCGCGCAGCCGCTGATTGGCCGGCAGGTTGCGGCACGCGAGCGCGATCACGACCGCGTTGTCGCCGCCGAGCAGGATGTCGATGACGACGATCTGCAACACGGCGCCCCAGTGCAGCGACGTCAGGAATTCAGGCATGAGTGGCGGCAGGTGCAGGATGACGGCCGCCCGACGGGCGGCCCGGTTGGTCGTCGGCACACGCAGTGCGCATGCGCCCCGGCTTACAAATTAATTTCGCGAGCATAACAAAAAACGCCGGCTGGGCCGGCGTTTCTTGCAGGACGAACCACGCGGAACTTACAGCGCCTTCTTCAGCAGACGGCCCATTTCCGACGGGTTGCGCGTGACGGTGATGCCGCACGCTTCCATGATTTCCAGCTTCGCTTCGGCCGTGTCCGCACCGCCCGAGATCAGCGCGCCGGCGTGGCCCATGCGCTTGCCCGGAGGCGCCGTGACGCCCGCGATGAAGCCGACCACCGGCTTCTTCATGTTGTCCTTGATCCACTGAGCGGCGTTGGCTTCGTCCGGACCGCCGATTTCGCCGATCATCACGACCGCATCCGTATCCGGATCGTCGTTGAACATCTGCATCACGTCGATGTGCTTCAGACCGTTGATCGGGTCGCCGCCGATACCGACCGCCGACGACTGGCCGAGGCCGAGTGCCGTCAGCTGCGCAACGGCTTCATACGTCAGCGTGCCCGAACGCGACACGACACCGATGCGGCCCTTGCGGTGGATGTGGCCCGGCATGATGCCGATCTTGAGCTCGTCCGGCGTGATCGTGCCCGGGCAGTTCGGCCCGAGCAGCAGCGTCTTGCGGCCTTCGCGACGCATGCGGTCCTTCACTTCGATCATGTCGCGCACCGGAATGCCTTCGGTGATGCAGATCGCGAGATCGAGGTCGGCTTCGACCGCTTCCCAGATCGCTGCAGCTGCGCCTGCCGGCGGAACGTAGATGACCGACACGGTCGCGCCGGTTTCAGCCTTCGCTTCCTTGACGCTTGCGTAGATCGGAATGCCTTCGAAATCTTCGCCGGCCTTCTTCGGGTTCACGCCCGCGACGAACGCTTCGCGGCCGTTTGCATATTCACGGCAGGCGCGCGTATGGAACTGACCGGTCTTGCCGGTAATGCCCTGCGTGATGACCTTCGTGTCCTTGTTGATCAGAATCGACATGTATTTTGACCTCTGTTCGATTGGCGTCGCGTGCACACCGCGCCGCCATGCGTGTTCATTGAGCGCGCTTACTTGCCTGCCGCAGCCGCGACGACCTTCTGCGCAGCCTCTTCCATGCTGTCTGCCGAGATGATCGGCAGGCCCGAATCGGCCAGCATCTTCTTGCCGAGGTCCTCGTTCGTGCCCTTCATGCGCACGACGAGCGGCACGTTCAGGTTCACGGCCTTCGAACCGGCGATCACGCCTTCCGCGATCACGTCGCAGCGCATGATGCCGCCGAAGATGTTCACGAGGATCGCCTTCAGGCCCGGGTTCTTCAGCATCAGCTTGAACGCTTCGGTGACCTTCTCGGTCGTCGCGCCGCCGCCGACGTCCAGGAAGTTCGCCGGCTCGCCGCCGAACAGCTTGATCGTGTCCATCGTCGCCATCGCGAGGCCTGCGCCGTTCACGAGGCAGCCGATGTTGCCGTCGAGCGAGATGTACGCGAGATCGAACTTCGATGCTTCGATTTCAGCCGGATCTTCTTCGTCGAGATCGCGGTACGCGACGATTTCCGGGTGGCGGAACAGCGCGTTCGAGTCGAAGTTGAACTTCGCGTCGAGTGCGGTGACCTTGCCGTCGCCGGAAACGTTCAGCGGGTTGATTTCGGCGAGCGACGCGTCGGTTTCCCAGAATGCCTTGTACAGGCCTTGCAGGATCGTGCGCGCTTGCGGGATCGATGCAGCCGGCACGCCGATCTTCGCGGCGAGGTCGTCCGCCTGCGCGTCGAGCAGGCCCGTCGACGGCTCGACGATGACCTTGTGGATCAGTTCCGGATGCTTTTCCGCAACTTCTTCGATGTCCATGCCGCCTTCGCTCGAACCCATCAGAACGATCTTTTGCGACACGCGATCGACGACGAGGCTGACGTACAGCTCCTGCTTGATGTCGGCGCCTTCTTCGATCAGCAGACGGTTGACCTTCTGGCCTTCCGGACCCGTTTGGTGCGTAACGAGCTGCATGCCGAGGATCTGGTTCGCGTATTCACGAACCTGCTCGATCGTCTTCGCGACTTTCACGCCGCCGCCCTTGCCGCGACCACCCGCGTGAATCTGAGCCTTCACGACCCACACCGGGCCGCCCAGCTCTTCTGCCACCTTGACGGCCTCGTCAACCGAGAACGCCGGCTTGCCGCGCGGTACCGCGACTCCGAATTTCCGCAGGATTTCCTTACCCTGGTACTCGTGAATCTTCATGCGTGATTCCCTTCAGTCTGAGAGATGGATGAAATGTCGCTTAAGACGCTTCTTCGAATGATTTCCGTTCATTCCTTCGTGCTGCCTTCAACGCGCATATCGGGCCGGATCGGACCATACCAGCGCGGGTAATACTGCCGCACGACTTCGCCGTCGAACCGCAACGCCTGGCAGCGGCCGAGCTGGAACGGCGGCTCGACGTGCTCCACGCCGTGGCCCGGCCCTTCGCCGCCTTCCTCGCGCACGTTCCACACGTCACCGGCGAACGCCTGGATCGCCGCCGTCGGCAGCACGGCGCACAGTTCGGTGAGGTGGGAGCAGCCTGCGACGCCGGCGAGCAGCCGGTTCGCGTTACGGCGGAAATTGCGGAAGAGGTTGAGCCCGATGAGGGCCCGATAGGCGGGAGGAGCAGATTGGCAGTGACCGGGATAGGGAACCCATTCCGAGGACGCTTCGGCGTCGACGACATTGAGGTCACGATCGATGGTCACGCGCAGCCAGAGTTCGTGAATCGGCAAGCCCTGGGGCCGAATGCCCGACGCAAGCGCAACATCGCGCGGCTTGTGATCGGTCAGGCAGGCTTCGATGTCCCACAAGCCGTCGCCGCGCTCGTAGGCTTCCGCTCGGATTGCGCGTCGATGTCGCAACTGACGGGGCACGGGCTCGGATAGCGGCATGCTGGAGGTTGAGGCCGAAGAGGAAAACCCGTGGATTTTAGCATATTGGGTATCTGAGGCATGGGCGCGCGACGGCGGGTATTCCCGCCTGTCCGGAAGCGGTTGCGTTGCAGCAAAATCGCGCGCAGCGCGCGCGACGGAGCCCGTCAGTCGTCGATCGGAAGATCGTCGCCGGCCTTCAGCAACTTCACGATGGTCGCGCTCGAGAAGCCCCGCGCCGCGAGAAAGCGCGCCTGCTTCGCGCGCTCCGCCGGAGTTTGCGGCAGCGCACCGAATTTCTTGCGCCAGACGGCCTGCGCGCGGGTCAATTCGGTCTCGCGCAATTGTGCATTCACTTCTTCGACGAGCGTGTCGCCGACTGCATGGCGTTTCAGTTCGCTCACGATGCGCGCGACGCCGACACGCGATGCGCGACGATGCACGAGGCTCTCGGCAAAGCGTGCGTCGGACAGCCAGCCTTCCTGCTCCAGCGCATCGAGCACCGGCTCGACGGATTCGTCCTCGCCGACGTACGGTGCGAGCTTGCGGGCCAGCTCCGCGCGGCTGTACTCGCGCCGCGACAGATAGCCGAGCGCGCGGCCCTTCAGCGAGCGCGGCGGCTTCGACGATTTGCGCTCGGCAGTGGCGGAAGGCTCGCCGGCAGCACCGCCGGACGCGCGACGCGTGCGGCGCGGATGCTGACTGCTGCGCGTGTAGACATCTTCCGTGACCGGCGCCGCGGCATCGGCCGCGCGCGCGCCGAGGATGCCGATACCCGACACGCGCCGACGCGACCGGTCGTGCGCATCGAACGATTCGTCGTCGTCGAACGGATCGACCGGCGGCGCAATCTCAAACGAAACGAGGGCATCGTCGGATGCCCTCGTTTCGGTGCGATGCTCGGCACGACTGCCCGCGCTGCGCCGGTCGGTGCCCGAGGATGCGGCTCGCCGGCCGGAGCGCCCCGTCACGTCGGACGTGTCGCTCGCTTCCGGTTCGCCGGCCTGCCCTCGGCGCCCTGCCATCACTCTTCTTCGTCCATCGCCTCGGCTTCGTCGACCACGCCATCGGGCATCGCGACGACACCGAGCGACTCGCGAATGCGGTTCTCGATCTCGCGTGCGATTTCGGGATTCTCGCGCAGGAATTCACGCGCGTTGTCCTTGCCCTGACCGATCTTCTCGCCGTTGTAGCTGTACCAGGCGCCGGCCTTGTCGACGATTTTCGCCTGCACGCCGAGATCGATGATCTCGCCCTGACGCGAAATGCCTTCGCCGTAGAGGATGTCGAAGATCGCTTCGCGGAACGGCGGCGATACCTTGTTCTTGACGACCTTCACGCGGGTTTCGTTGCCGATCACCTCGTCGTTCTTCTTGATCGAGCCGATCCGGCGGATGTCCAGACGCACCGACGAATAGAACTTCAGTGCATTGCCGCCCGTCGTGGTTTCCGGGTTGCCGAACATCACGCCGATCTTCATCCGGATCTGGTTGATGAAGATCACGAGGCAGTTCGTGCGCTTGATCGTGCCCGTCAGCTTGCGCAGCGCCTGCGACATCAGACGCGCCTGCAGACCCGGCAGCGAATCGCCCATCTCGCCTTCGATTTCGGCCTTCGGCACCAGTGCCGCGACCGAGTCGATGACGATCATGTCGATCGAGCCCGAGCGCACGAGCGCGTCGGTGATTTCGAGCGCCTGTTCGCCGGTGTCCGGCTGCGAGATCAGCAGCTCCGGCACGTTCACGCCGAGCTTCGCCGCGTACTGGACGTCGAGCGCGTGCTCGGCGTCGATGAAGGCTGCCGTGCCGCCCAGCTTCTGCAGCTCGGCGATCACCTGCAGCGTGAGCGTGGTCTTGCCGGACGATTCCGGACCGTAGATTTCGACCACCCGGCCGCGCGGCAGGCCGCCGACGCCGAGCGCGATATCGAGGCCCAGCGAGCCCGTGGAGACGACCTGGATGTCTTCCTTCACGTCGCCGTCGCCCATCCGCATGATCGACCCTTTGCCGAACTGCTTCTCGATCTGCGCGAGTGCGGCCGCCAGCGCCTTGCTCTTCTCGGCGGTCATCCCGGAGCCCTTCTTGCTATCTTCCATGAATCGTCCTTTGCTATGATGAGCAGCGTCTGTCAGAGGCGCGCCCGCTTCAAGCGCTGCCCACGAATGCAGACACTGTATAAAAAAACAGTGTTTTATGCAAGCCCGCAATGCAGGCTGCGTTGTACACGGATCAGTTCGGAGACAGCCGCGCCGGCGCGCCCGCCCGCCGGCCATCGGTCAGCAACATGCGAATTCTCATCGCCGAAGACGACAGCATACTCGCGGACGGCCTCACCCGGTCACTCCGCCAATCGGGCTATGCGGTCGACCACGTGAAGACCGGCGTCGACGCCGATACCGCCCTGTCGATGCAAAGCTTCGACCTCCTGATCCTCGATCTCGGGTTGCCGAAAATGTCCGGGCTCGACGTGCTCAAGCGCCTGCGCGCGCGCAATTCCAACCTCCCCGTCCTGATCCTGACGGCCGCCGACAGCGTCGACGAGCGCGTGAAGGGGCTCGACCTCGGCGCCGACGATTACATGGCCAAGCCGTTCGCGCTCAACGAACTCGAGGCGCGCGTGCGCGCGCTGACCCGGCGCGGCGCCGGCGGCGGCCCGACCGTCGTGCGCCACGGCTCGCTCGCGTTCGACCAGGTCGGCCGCATCGCGTATGCGAACGAGCGCGTGCTCGACTTGTCCGCGCGCGAGCTCGGGCTGCTCGAAGTGCTGCTGCAGCGCATCGGCCGGCTCGTGTCGAAAGAGCAGCTCGTCGACCATCTGTGCGAATGGGGCGAGGAAGTCAGCAACAACGCGATCGAAGTGTACGTACACCGGCTGCGCAAGAAGATCGAGCCGAGCGGCGTGCGGATCTCCACCGTGCGCGGCCTCGGCTACTGCCTCGAGAAAGCCGCGCCCGCGGCGCCGGCCGACCCGGCTGCCGCTGCGCCGCCCGCGGCGGCCGGCACGCCGCTGCGCTGAGCCCGGCCGTCGCCGCGATGGCCTCGCCGGTCCATTCCCGCCCTTCGGCCGGCGAGCAACCGTCCGCCGCCGACGCCGCGCGCGATGCGCGCTACGAGAACCCGTTCGCGCCGCCCGACGAAACCGAGACGCCCGAGGCCGCGCGCCCGCGCTCGCTGTTCGGCGAGATCCTCGACTGGATGCTCGCGCCGCTCCTGTTGTTGTGGCCGATGAGCATCGCCGTCACCTATCTGGTCGCGAAGACGATCGCCAACGGCCCGTTCGATCGCGCACTGGAGACCAACGCGTACGTGCTCGCGCGGCAGATCCACCCGGTCAACGGCGTCGCCGAGCTGACGCTGCCGCAGCAGACGCGCGACTTCCTGCGCGCGGACAACGTCGACAGCGTGTATTTCCAGGTGCTCGGCACGCGCGGCGAGCTGGTCGCGGGCGAGGCCGACATGCCGCTGCCGCGCGAAGAAGACCGGCCGCCGCCGGGCGTCGTCGTGTTCCGCGACGATCTGCTGCGCGGCAACGACGTGCGCGTCGCGTACACGACCGTCGCGTTGCCGACGCCGGGCGGCCCGCAGCCGGTGCTCGTGCAGGTCGGCGAGACGCTCGACAAGCGCAACGCGCTCGCGAACGACATCATCAAGGGCGTGATCCTGCCGCAGTTCGTGATCCTGCCGCTCGCGATCCTGCTCGTCTGGTTCGGGCTGTCGCGCGGGCTCGCGCCGCTCAACGCGCTGCAGGCGCACATCCGCGCGCGGCGGCCCGACGACCTGTCGCCCGTCGAGGCGCAGCGCGCGCCGCCCGAGATCGAGCCGCTCGTCACGTCGTTCAACGATCTGCTGGCGCGCCTCGAACAGAACATGGCGCTGCAGAAGCGCTTCATCGCCGACGCCGCGCACCAGATGAAGACGCCGCTCGCCGGGCTGCGCACGCAGGCCGAATTCGCGCTGCGTCATCCGGTGCCGCCCGACGTGCAGCGCTCGCTCGAGCAGATCGCGACCAGTTCCGAACAGGCCGCGCGGCTCGTCACGCAACTGCTCGCGCTGGCGCGCGCCGAGAACCGCGCGAGCGGGCTGACGTTGGAGCCGGTCGAGATCGCCGAGCTCGCGCGCCGCACGGTGCGCGACTGGGTGCAGGCCGCGCTCGCGAAGGGGATGGATCTCGGCTACGAAGGCCCGGACGACGACGCGCCGCTCAACGTCGACGGCAACCCCATGATGCTGCGCGAAATGCTCGGCAACCTGGTGGACAACGCGATCCGCTACACGCCCGACGGCGGCCGCATCACGGTGCGCGTGCGCGCCGAGCGCGACGCGCAGCGCGTCCACCTCGAAGTGGAGGACACCGGCCCCGGCATCCCGGCGGCCGAACGCGGCCGCGTGGTCGAGCGCTTCTACCGGATCCTCGGCCGCGAAGGCGACGGCAGCGGCCTGGGGCTGTCGATCGTGCGCGAGATCGCCGAGCAGCACGGCGGCACGCTGACGCTCGACGATCACGTGTACCAGCAGACGCCGCGCCTCGCGGGCACGCTGGTGCGCATCAGCCTGCCGCTGTCAGGCAGCGCTGCGGATTAACCCTGACAGGCGCGTGACGAATCGCGGCGAAACCGGTGTTTTACCGCCTGTTTGCGGCACGATCGGGCCGCGAAACCGCCGATTCGTCGCGGGTTAACGCGCAGTCAATTTGTGCATGCGAGTCAGTGCGCCGTAAGTTTCCGTGCCAATAATCGTCGTCAGGCCCGCCCTCCCAAAGCGGCCGCACATCTATATCAAGGGACTTGGAGACGATTCATGGCAACGCTAGGCGAGCAAATTTCGCACTCGCCGATGACGGGCGAAGAAAAGAAGGTGATCTTCGCGTCGTCGCTCGGCACCGTGTTCGAGTGGTACGACTTTTATCTGGCCGGATCACTCGCGGCCTACATCAGCAAGAGCTTCTTCTCCGGGGTCAACCCGACTGCCGCGTTCATCTTCACGCTGCTCGGCTTCGCGGCCGGCTTCGCGGTGCGCCCGTTCGGCGCGATCGTGTTCGGGCGCCTCGGTGACCTGGTCGGCCGCAAGCACACGTTCCTCGTGACGATCGTCCTCATGGGCATCTCGACCTTCGTGGTCGGCTTCCTGCCCGGCTACACGTCGATCGGCATTGCTGCGCCGGTGATCTTCATCGCGATGCGGCTGCTGCAGGGCCTTGCGCTCGGCGGCGAGTACGGCGGCGCGGCGACCTACGTCGCCGAGCATGCGCCGGCCAACCGCCGCGGCTTCTACACCGCGTGGATCCAGACCACCGCGACGCTCGGCCTGTTCCTGTCGTTGCTCGTGATCCTCGGCGTGCGCACCTTCATCGGCGAGGAAGCGTTCGGCAACTGGGGCTGGCGCGTGCCGTTCGTCGCGTCGATCCTGCTGCTCGCGGTGTCGGTGTGGATCCGGATGCAGCTGAACGAGTCGCCGGTGTTCCTGCGCATCAAGGCCGAGGGCAAGACGTCGAAGGCGCCGCTGACCGAAGCGTTCGGCCAGTGGAAGAACCTGAAGATCGTGATTCTGGCGCTCGTCGGGCTGACCGCCGGCCAGGCCGTCGTCTGGTACACGGGCCAGTTCTATGCGCTGTTCTTCCTCACGCAGACGCTGAAGGTGGACGGTGCGAGCGCGAACATCCTGATCGCGATCGCACTGCTGATCGGCACGCCGTTCTTCCTGTTCTTCGGCTCGCTGTCGGACAAGATCGGCCGCAAGCCGATCATCCTCGCCGGCTGCCTGATCGCGGCGCTCACGTACTTCCCGCTGTTCAAGGCGCTCACGCACTACGCGAACCCGCAGCTCGAACTCGCGACGCAGAAGGCGCCGATCACGGTGCTCGCCGATCCGGCCACCTGCTCGTTCCAGTTCAACCCGGTGGGTACGTCGAAGTTCACGAGCTCGTGCGACATCGCGAAGAGCGCGCTCGCGAAAGCCGGCCTGAACTACGAGAACGTCGCGGCGCCGGCCGGTACGATAGCGCAGATCAAGGTGGGCGACACGGTGATCCCGGCCTATGACGGCAAAGCCACCGATGCGAAGGCGCAAGGCGCGGCGTTCGACAAGACGCTCGCGTCGACGCTGAAGGGCGCCGGCTACCCGGCGAAGGCCGATCCGGCGCAACTGAACTGGCCGATGACCATCGTGATCCTGACGATCCTCGTGATCTACGTGACGATGGTGTACGGGCCGATCGCCGCGATGCTGGTCGAGATGTTCCCGACGCGGATCCGCTACACGTCGATGTCGCTGCCGTATCACATCGGCAACGGCTGGTTCGGCGGCTTCCTGCCCGCGACCGCGTTCGCGATCGTCGCGGCGAAGGGCGACATCTATTCGGGGCTCTGGTATCCGATCGTGATCGCGCTGGCGACGTTCGTGATCGGCGTGCTGTTCGTGAAGGACACGAAGAACTCGAACATCTACGCGCAGGATTGACGACGGGTGCGCGGGCGGTGTTTCGCCCGCGCGGTCGGCGCCGGCATGAGACGGTCGGCAACTTTTTTCAGGGAAGATCGAAAAAGGTGTTGACAGCCGGGCGGTAGATCTACATAATTCAAGTCTTCGGCGAATTAGCTCAGTCGGTTAGAGCGACGGAATCATAATCCGCAGGTCCGGGGTTCGAGTCCCTGATTCGCCACCAAAAAAATCAAGGGGTTACGTGCAAACGTAACCCCTTGTTCGTTTCTGCATGTCACCGAAGTGTCAACCGCGCCGAGCAGCGAAGGCGCAACGGTCAGTAGGCTCGCTGGCAGTCTTCACCTTATAATCGGAACGAAGACCGCGCCATGGACAAGACCGAACTCATCCAATTTCGAATCGACGCTTTCACGCCGGACACGCTCCCGATGTCGCGGCTGGCGGAGTATTTGGCACAGCTTGCTGACTTGCTCGGTAGCCACGAGCACGTGCACTTCACGAGTGTGAAAAAGGGGAGCGCGATTCCCCAGGCCAAAGTTGACTATCCGGCTATACCTAAGGTTCAAGCACGGCTGCAACTTGCGCATTCAGTCGATGCGCCGGACGATATTCGGCGGCCGTTTGAGGCGATCAATCGCCTTCTGAAAGCGGACAATGCCAAGGCCACGCTGAAGGCCGGGAATGTCGTCTACGTCAAGTTTCTAGGTCGAGAGATACCCGATGAGAGGCCGTATCGGTTGCGTGAGGCGGGTAGCTTAGACGGCACCGTCATTCGCATCGGCGGTACGGACCGAACGATTCCTGTGTGGCTGCAATCGCTCGATGAACAGACGATCTATAAGGGAATCGAGACAACCCCCGAGACCGCACGAGCACTTGTCGGCCACTACCTCGGCAAGCCCGTTCGCGTTCACGGGCAAGGCGTTTGGGAGCGTTCAAGCGAAGGCGGTTGGAGTCTAGTTAGCTTTCATATTGCTCATTTCGAGGAGCTTGACGATACGCCGGTCGACGAATTACTTGCCAAACTTGCTTTGCATCCGGGTAACGGATGGGCGACACTCGAAGATCCGTTAAAAGAACACCAAACGATCCGGGGACGTGATTAATGGTTGTTTTTGATGCTGGAGTTCTTATCAGTCTCCTCACGCCCCGCAAGACTGAGCTGCACAAGAGAGAGCGCTTAGATTTTCTCGTGCGCACTCTACGTCAGGCTAGAACAAAAATACTCATCCCGACTCCGGCGTTGTCCGAGTTGCTCGTTCACGCCCCAGACCTGGCGGACGAATTCAGTCGATCATCGGGCTTCGAAGTTGTGCCGTTCGATCAACGTGCAGCGATCGAGTGTTCACTCAGCATTCGCACAGCGCTATCCACCGGTAACAAGAAGGGGAAGCAAAACGCGGCCTGGAGCAAGGTCAAATTTGATCACCAGATCGTTGCGATCGCCCGCAGTCGCCTTGCAACGTGCATTTACTCTGACGACACTGGTTTGCGCAACTTCGCACGCTCTATTGGATTGCATGCGATATCGACAGATGAGCTGCCAGAGGACCCCTCGAGAGCTCAGGGTCAGCTTGACCTCGATGAGCAACGTTCATAATCGCAAATCCGTATCTTTGCCAGGGGTCCTCGCGCGTCCAAAGCACCCTTCCCAACGTCTTCCGCCGTCAACGCAATAAATTCTCCGTCGCGATCTTGCCGGTGACCACACGCGACTTCTGAACCTTCTCAAATTCGCCTGCCTCATACCTGCCGCGAGATCGCATCCGCCTGACGAAACCGCTTACAAAACTCGCGCTGTCGCTCAATCGAATTCAGCTTTTCCGCCATACCAACCTCACTTAGTCGGATCAACCTTCTCACCCTTGCCCTAGCGGACGTGGTACCCCGTCGTTGCGATCGACCGGTGCCCTAACGGACGGCTCGACGCCCGAATATCACCGGCCGACTCCATTTTATCTGTTCCCGCTTGCGCACCACATATTAAAGAAGCCACCTATAAATAGATGGCTTCTTTAATAAAAAATGACTATTTTTTATTCTTGGCAGCCTCCTCTGCCATTCTGGCAGTCTGCTCCGCTATTTTCGGGAGAGCTTCGGTAAACGCAAACTTACCGATATTGAAAATGCTTTTACCCAAAATCTTAAGCCCGGCTACAGAGCGCTCCTTCGCTCCATAGCCATCTACAAGCTCCGACCAATCCTCAGATAGGCTCAGGTACTTATCATCATCGCTTTCCATGTCATCGGCGCTCAACTTTGGTAACGATGAACTCATAACCATCACGGCCACTATTCCTTTGTCGAGCCTGTCCTTCGGCAATTTTCACCGCCATGAAATCCGACTCTGCAGCGACATCAATGGTGCCGCTCGTTGAGCTACTACCTTTGCGAAAACTGTAAAAGACTCGATATTTATTCATGAAAATTTCTCCGAAAATAAGGACGTTGTTCATAAATTTACGTCGCCCGCCAAAGTTAACGACATTCATCGACACTTCTTTAGCGCAAGTTTTTGTTAGTGGCCCACCTGTAGATTTTTACAGGTAGACGCTCAGCGGTGACGAACGTGTGGCACTTGGTGTCTCTTTTTTCTGCAGCCGACCCGTCATTTTTAGCTAAGACGCTGATATACCAGGAAATCCTCCAAACAGATGAAATCTCGCTGATTCGCCACCAAATGCGAAAAGCCGCTGTTCCTTTCGGAACAGCGGCTTTTTTCATTGCCGCGCTACCGCCCCACCCGCATCCCCCGCCCACCACCATCACGGCGAGCGCGCCCCGCGAATCAAACCACCACCGCCCCCCTCTGCACCTCCGTCCCTCCGGCCCGCCCCTTCCCGCGCCAGTTCTCCCCGCCCTCCAGCGACGGCGTCGCCTCGAACAGCTCCGCGATCCAGTCAGCGAACACGCGCACCTTCTGCGACAGATGCCGGTTGTGCGGATAAACGATCGAGATCGGCTTGGGCTTCGGATTGCACTCGGGCAGCACCTCGACCAGCGAGCCGTCGCGCAGATGCGGCAGCACCATGAACAGCGTCGGCTGGATCATCCCGAACCCTTCGAGGCCGCTCGTCACGTACGCATCCGAATCGTTCACGGTGACGGTGCCGGCCATCCGCACCTCGACCGGCTTGCCGTCGATCATGAACACCCACGGAATCGGACGCGCGCCGTGGCTCGCCCGGAAATTCACCGCATGATGGTCGGCCAGATCGGCGATCTCCTGCGGCTCGCCATGACGCGCCAGATAGTCGGGCGACGCGCAGGTCACGCGCTTGAGCATGCCGATCCGTCGCGCGACCATCGACGAATCCTCCAGCGGACCGACGCGGATCATGCAGTCGATCCCCTCCTCCACCGGATCCACATAGCGGTCGGACAGCCCGAGATCGAGCGCGATGTCGGGAAAGCGCTGCCGAAAGATCGACAGCGACGGCAACACCACACGCCGCCCGAGCGAGTTCGGCATATGCACGCGCAGCACGCCGCTCGGCTTGCGGTTGCCGGTCTGGAAGCTCGCATCGACTTCGGCGATCTCCGCGATGATCTTCATGCAGTGCTCGTAGTACGCCGCACCTTCCGGCGTCAGCGACAGCCGGCGCGTCGTCCGATGCATCAGGCGCACGCCGAGCAGCGCCTCGAGATTCTGGATGATCGTCGTCACCGACGCGCGCGGCATCGCGAGCGTGTCCGCCGCGCGCGTGAAGCTGTTCGCGTCGACCACGCGGGTGAAAACTTCCATTGCCTGAATGCGGTCCATGCTGCGCCCCTCTACAAATCGCCAACAGGACAGAATAGAGCGCCCACCGGCCGCGGCACAAGCCCCGGCCCATTGTTCCGCAAGCCCGAACAGTACGCGCCGCCTCGGCCTCAAAGTGCGCGACTTCCATGCGATTGCCTCACATCGCACCCGACCACATCCGGTAATCGCATCGTGAGCATCCCGCCTCGCCCCATCACCGCACGAAGCGCTCCCGATACCCCTGCGGCGACACACCGAGCACACGCACGAAACTGCGCCGCAGCGTCTCCTCCGACCCGAAGCCGCAGCGCGTGGCGATCCGCTTGATCGGCCAGTCGGTCTCGCCGAGCAGCCGTTGCGCCGCTTCGATCCGAATCTGTTCGACCGCCCGCGCGGGCGTGCAGCCGGTGCCCGCGCGATAGTGACGCACGAAGCTGCGCTCGCTCATGCTGACGCGCTCGGCAAGCGCGGGCACCGACAGATCGGCCGCGAGGTGTTCGGCGATCCACGCATGCAGTTCGCCGAAGCGGTCGTCGGTGCGCTGCATCGACAACATCGCGCTGAACTGCGCCTGCCCGCCCGGCCGCTTCAGGAACACGACGAGTTCGCGCGCGGCGTCGAGTGCGATCGCGCGCCCGAGGTCCTCCTCGACGAGCGCAAGCGCGAGATCGATGCCGGCCGTCACGCCGGCCGACGTCCACAGCGCGCCGTCGCGGATGAAGATCGGATCGGGCTCGACGCGCACGTTCGGATAGCGCGCGGCGAATTCGTCGCAACGCGCCCAGTGCGTGACGGCGCGCCGCCCGTCGAGCAGGCCGGCCTCCGCCAGCAGGAACGCGCCGGTGCATACGGACGCGACGCGTCGCGCGTGCTGCGCCTGCCGGCGCACCCAGCGCACCGTGCGCGCATCCCGCGACGCCGCATGCACGCCCTTGCCGCCGGCGACGATCACCGTATCCGGCCGTCCGGCCGAGCGCAGCGAATCGGCCATCACGACGAGCCCGGCGGACGTCTCCACCGGCCCGCCATCGGCCGCCACGACGCGCGGCGCATAGGGCGCCGGTTGCCCGCGCTCCTGCGCGAGCTCGTTGACCGACGCGAACACCTGCAGCGGCCCGCTCACATCGAGCAACTGCGCACGAGGGAACGCGAGGACGACGATCGAACGGGGAGCGGCATGCATGGCGATTGGCTTAAAACGTGGGCGATATGGCAATTTCGCCAAACACTACGCGCCTAGAATCGATCTGTCCATCGTGCGCCGGCAGCGGCGCTTGTCCTTCTCTTCCGGAGTGTTCGCATGACCCTGCATATCGGCCTTCTCGTGTTTCCGGGCGTCCAGCAACTCGATCTCACCGGCCCGCACGACGTGCTGGCGTCACTGCCCGATGCGGCCGTCCATCTGGTCTGGAAATCGCGCGACACCGTCGCATCGAGCAGCGGCCTCGCGCTCGCGCCGACCTGCACGTTCGACGATTGCCCGCCGCTCGACGTGATCTGCGTGCCGGGCGGGATCGGCATCAACGAGTTGCTGCTCGATGCGCAGACGATCGCGTTCGTGCAGCAACGCGCGGCCACCGCGCGCTACGTCACGTCGGTGTGCACCGGCGCGCTGCTGCTCGGCGTGGCGGGCTTGCTGAAAGGCCGCCGCGCGACGACGCACTGGGCGTTTCACTCGTTGCTCGAACCGCTCGGCGCGGTGCCCGTGCGCGAACGCGTGGTGCGCGACGGCAATCTGATCACCGGCGGCGGCGTGACGGCCGGCATCGATTTCGCGTTGACGATCGCGGCCGAACTCGCCGGCGTCGAAGAAGCGCAGTCGATTCAACTCGCGCTCGAATATGCGCCGGCCCCGCCGTTCGACGCGGGCTCGCCGGATACCGCGCCGGCGTCGGTCCTCGAGCGCGTGACGCAGCGCTCGGCGGCCGGCCTCGAAAAACGCCGGCAGACGATCGACGCGGCATTGCGTGCGATGGCGCGATAGTGCGATAAACGCGTCGAATCCACGTCCTGATCCGAGGCCCGCACGGCCTCGTCGCTCCCTGCAAAATTCGAACCGCACCTGCGAACCCGTCGATGAACATCATCCGCAGCACGACCTTCACCGCCGCGCACCCATGGGGCGCGCTCGACATCGCGAACCTGAACGGCATCACGGTCCGGCTGCACTGGACCGATCGGCCGTATCGCTGGCACGTGAACGACGGCGAGGAAGTGTTCGCGGTGCTCGACGGCCGCGTCGAGATGCGCTATCGCGAAGCCGGCATCGAGCGCGCGACGGTGCTCGAAACGGGCGACCTGTTCCACGCGACGATCGGCACCGAACACGTCGCGCATCCGCTCGGCGAAGCGCGCATCCTCGTGATCGAATCCGCAGGCAGCGTTTGACCGCGCGCGCCACGCCGGTTCGTCGGTCGCGGCTGGCCGGTTCAGATTGCGACGTGCCGCCACGGCGAGCGCATTCGCACGCAGCGTGCTGTAACACGCACGCGCGCTGCACCGAACACCCATCACCGGCGCCGCGTTCGCGCCGCCGCGCGCTCGCTCAGAAGAACAACGATACGCACAGCGCCGCGCCGCACAGATACGTACCGAACGCGCCGGTGAAGCGCACCGGATTGGGTCTGGCCATCGTCGGCCAGACAATCAATCCGACCACCAGCAGGCAGCGGCACACGGTCGCCGCGACGATCAGCGACAGGATCGCGCGAGACGGCGCATGCGCGCCGACATACAGGAACAGCACCGCGAGGAACGGCGCGTATTCGGCCGTGTTGCCGTGCGCGCGCACGACCTTGTGCAACCGGTCGGTCGGATCGGGCAGACATCCCGAACCCGTGGTGTGAAGAAAGCGCGACACCGACACGACGAGCCCGAGCCCGAACAACAGCAGCCCGAGAATCGCCGTACAAAAGAGCGCGACGGGATGGATCGACATGGTGGTCCTCGCCAATACGGGCACGGCGGCACGGCGCCGCGGTCCGCCGATCGTACCGCAGCGGCGCCGCGCCACCCTTGCCGCAACCCGTAGTACCGTCGCGCGGCAACGGGATCGAACCCGATTTGTCGCCCGCGCCCCACGCACGGACGCGGTGCAGCGCGCCCGGCCGACGGCCCGGGCCGGGCACGTGCGTTGCATCCGCGCATCTCGGTAGTGAACACCCTTGGCAGCCCGCTGCGGAGGACTACACTAGTCCTTTATGAGGTGCGGCCGGAGCCTGCGCCTTCAGGGAGACGCCGCCATGAATCGGCCGCTGAATCGCATCCTGCCGCGCATGACCGGGAGTGCATCGGTCTGGACGTGGGTCAAGTGGTCTTTGCTGGCCGCGCTGCTGATCGCGATCGCGATCGTCGCCCGGCTGGTGATAACCGAGATCCAGACGTCGCGCCTGCAAGCGCACTACCTGTCGGAACTCACCCGCGACCTCAGCTACACGGTCGAGGCCGGCCCGAGCGACCACATCCGCTTCCCCGCCAACGGCCCGTACGACGAGCGCCTCGGCTACTCGATGATTCCCGCGTTTCAGCAACGGCTGCTCGCCCGCGGCTTCGTCGTCGGCAAGCAGGCCCGCGACTCGCAGCGGATGCTGTCGCTCGCCGATCGCGGGCTGTTCCTCCCGTATGAAGAGAAGGACCAGTCCGGGCTGATGCTGTTCGATTCGACCGGCGCGCCGCTGTTCGCGACCGTGTTCCCGCAACGCGTGTATGCCGATTTCGACGCGGTGCCGCGCGTGGTCGCCGACGCGCTGATGTTCATCGAGGATCGTTATCTGCTCGACCCGAACCAGCCGAACCGCAACCCGGCGATCGACTGGGGCCGCTTCAGCCGCGCGCTGGCGGACCAGGCGATGCACGTGGTCAACCGTCATCAGGCGCGCCCCGGCGGCAGCACGCTCGCGACGCAGATCGAGAAGTTCCGCCATTCGCCCGACGGCCGCACCGCGACGCCGCCCGAGAAGCTGCGGCAGATCGCGTCCGCGTCGGTGCTCGCGTACCTGAACGGCCCGCAGACGATGCTCGCGCGCCGCGCGATCCTGGTGCGCTATCTGAATTCGGTGCCGCTCGCGGCGCGCGCGCACGTGGGCGAAATCACCGGCATCGGCGACGGCCTCGCCGCGTGGTACGGCCGCGACTTCAACGACGTGAACCGGATCCTGTCAGCGCCGACCACCGGCGACAACGTCGACGCACAGGGCAAGGCGTTCCGCGAGGTGCTATCGCTGATCATCGCGCAACGCGCGCCGTCGTTCTTCCTGAATCGCGGCTATCCGGCGCTGCAGAAGCTGACCGACAGCTACCTGAGGCTGCTCGCGAACGGCGGCGTGATCTCGCCCGCGCTGCGCGACGCGGCGCTCGCCGCGTCGATCGAGCGCAGCGCGCCGCCGCCGGCCGCGCGCGTGCAGTCGTTCGTGTCGCGCAAGGCGGTGTCGTCGGCGCGCGCGTCTCTGTTGTCCGCGCTCGGCATCAGCGACCTGTACCAGCTCGATCAGCTCGACCTCGAAGCGACCAGCACGCTCGACAACGGCGTGCAGCAGGCGGTCGCCGAACGCCTCGCGCAGGCGTCGACGCGCGACGGCGCGCAGGCCGCCGGCCTGTACGGCTTCGAGATGCTCGCGCCGAAGGACGATCCGTCACACCTGACGTACAGCTTCACGCTGTACGAGCATCGCAACGGCGCGAACCTGCTGCGCGTGCAGACCGACAGCGTGAACCAGCCGTTCGACGTGAATCGCGGCGGTCGCATCAACCTCGGCTCGACGGCGAAGCTGCGCACGCTGATCACCTACCTGCAGATCGTGACCGAGCTGCATGCGCGCTACGGCGGCCTGTCGAACGCGCAGCTCGCGCAGGTGAAGCTCGATCCGCTCGACGGCTTGTCGCGCTGGGCCGTCGACTACCTGTCGCATACGCGCGAGCGCTCGCTGCAGGCGATGCTCGACGCGGCGGTCGAGCGCAAGTATTCGGCGAGCCCCGACGTGTTCTACACGGGCGGCGGCGCGCAGGTGTTCTCGAACTTCGAGAAGTCCGACAACGGCCGCATCCTCACGCTGCATAGGGCGTTCGAGCATTCGGTGAACCTCGTGTTCGTGCGGCTGATGCGCGACATCGTGCACTACGAGATGCTGAAGGCGGCCGGCCCGTCGTCGTCGTGGCTCGGCGACCCCGAGCAGCGCAAGCGCTACCTCGCGCAATTCGTCGACGGCGAAAGCAAGGTCTACGTGAAGCGCTACTACACGCGCTATGCGGGCAAGGCGCCCGACGACGCGCTCGCGCTGATGTTGCGCGACGTGCGCAAGTCGCCGGCGAAGATCGCGACGGTGTTGCGCAGCGTCGCGCCGAACGAGCCGCGCGCGTGGTTCGATGGGCAGATGCGCGCGCAGTTGAAGGGCACGCCGGCCGCGACGCTGTCCGACGACGATCTCGCCGCGCTCTACGCGAAGTACGCGATCGACCGCTTCAACCTGAACGACCGCGGCTACATCGCGAGCGTCCATCCGCTCGCGCTGTGGACGCTCAACTATCTGCGCGCGCACCCGAACGCCTCGCTCGGCGACGTGCAGCGCGACAGCCGCGACGCACGCGTCTACACCTACTCGTGGCTCTACAAGACGCGCTACCACGCGACCCAGGACCGGCGCATCCGCCACATGGTCGAGCTGCGCGCGTACGAAGAGATCACGAAGGCGTGGCGCGCGCTCGGCTACCCGTTCGCCGAAGTCACGCCGTCGTACGCGGCCGCGATCGGGGCATCGGGCGACCAGCCCGACGCGCTCGCGAAGCTGATCGGGCTGATCGCGAACGGCGGCCAAAAGGCGCCGACCGAGACGATCACGCGCCTCGATTTCGCGAAGGGCACGCCGTACGAAACCCGCTTCGTGCGCGCGGCCGCGCAACCGCAGCCGTTGCTGCCGCCGGAGATCGTCAAGGTGGCGCACACGCTGCTGCGCGACGTGGTGCTGAACGGCACGGCACGGCGCCTCGCAGGCGGCTTCACGCTACCCGACGGCAAGACGCTCGAGGTGTACGGCAAGACGGGGACGGGCGACCAGCGCTTCAACGTGTACGCACGCGGCGCGCGGCTGATCGAATCGCGCAAGGTCAACCGCAGCGGCACGTTCGTGTTCGTGCTGGGCGACCGCTTCTTCGGCGTGCTGACCGCGACCGCGCACGAGCCGTACGCGGCGCGCTACGACTTCACGAGCGCGATGGCCGTGCAACTGCTGAAGTCGATGGCGCCGGCGCTCGCGCCGCTGATCGAGCGGCCCGTGACGGCCGGCACGCGGACGGCTGGCGACGCACCGCAGGCCGAAACGCCGCAGCCGCTACCGTCGTGACGGCCGCGGCGCGTCGCGCGCCGGTGCCGAGCTGCGCCGCGCGCTTCAACGCGAGCGGCCGTCGTAATGCGTGACCGGCAGCACGTCGGGATCGACATCCTCGAGACACCGCACGTTGATGCAGACCATCTCGGTGCCGTTCGGATGCGTGGCCTCGGCGAAGGTGTGGATCCCGCAGCGCTTGCAGAAGCGATGCCGGATCGTGTGCTGGTTGAACGTATAGGTGGCGAGGTTGTCGTCGGGCGTCGAGAACGTGACGTGAGCGCGCGGCACGAACCACAACAGCGCGCCCTTGCGCCGGCAGATCGAGCAATTGCAGGCCATTACGCCCTGCAGGTCGCCTTGGGCGTCGAACTTCACGTCGCCGCAATGACAGCTTCCGCGATACAGCATGGTGATCTCCGAAGCGGCACCGGCGCATCGACGCATGACGGCGGGACGCCGTCACGCGGATGCGCTCGAGCGAGCACAGTAGCGCGCCGCCGCGCCGGCCGCAACGTACTGCGAGCCGCCGCGACGTCAATCGCGGCAGCCGCGACGAACGCGTCACATGACCGCGCCGACCGGCATTCCGCTCGCGACGAATCGGTCTGAACGCAGCGCGCGCAGCCGCCGACGGCGCGCCGGCGCGACCGCCCCGGCCGTCACGAGCGCTCGATGCGCGCGCGCGTCACCGCGAGCAGCGCGGCCATCGCGCGACGGGCGCCGTCCTCGTCGCGCCCGCGAATCGCATCGCTGACGGCCGTATGCTCGGCGAGCGACGCGTTGAACACGTGAGCGCGCCGCGCGTTCAGATGCAGCTGCGCCTCCAGCGTGCGGTCGATCAGCGCGCCGAGCGGCACCAGCAGCTCGTTGCCGCCGGCCTCGAGCACGCTCATGTGAAAGCGCAGGTCGGCGCGCACCCATTCGTCGACGTTGCGCGCCGCCGCCATCGCGCGCACCGCCGCCTCGATCGCGTCGAACCCGCCCGGCCCGTGCGCGCGGGCGGCCAGCGCGGCCGCATGCGGCTCGATCATCTCGCGCATCTCCTGCAGCTTCAGCGCGAACGCGATCGGCGGCGCGACACGCGCGTACCAGTCGAGCAGGTCGGCATCGAGCAGGTTCCATGCGCGACGCGGCCGCACGCGCGTGCCGACCTTCGGCCGCGATTCGACCAGCCCCTTCGACGTCAGCGTGCGCAGCGCCTCGCGCAACACCGTGCGGCTCACGCCGAACATCTCCATCAGGTCCGCCTCGCGCGGCAGCAGCGATTCGGGCGGATAGTCGCCGCGCAGGATCGCCGTCGCAAGCCGGAACGCCGTCTGTCCATGCAGGTCGCGTTGAATGATCGTTCTCCGTTGGGCGGGCAATGCGACGACTGCCCACTATCTGCACAATAGTGCTATTAATACTATTTTTTAGCACGCTACGCTAGGATCACCGTCATGTATTCGGCCGGCACCGCAATCGCACGGCGCGTCGGCCTCCTTCGGAGACTCGCGACATGAAAATCACCCGCCTCGAAACCTTCGTCGTCCCGCCGCGCTGGCTGTTCCTCAAGATCGAAACCGACGAAGGAATCGTCGGCTGGGGCGAGCCGATCGTCGAAGGACGCGCGCACACGGTCGAGGCCGCGGTGCAGGAACTCGCCGATTACCTGATCGGCAAGGACCCGCTGCTGATCGAGGATCACTGGCAGGTGATGTATCGCGCCGGGTTCTACCGCGGCGGCCCGATCACGATGAGCGCGATCGCCGGCGTCGATCAGGCGCTGTGGGACATCAAGGGCAAGCATCACGGCGTGCCCGTGCACGCGCTGCTCGGCGGCCAGGTGCGCGAGCGCATCAAGGTGTATTCGTGGATCGGCGGCGATCGCCCGAGCGACGTCGCCAACAACGCGCGCGCGGTCGTCGAGCGCGGCTTCAAGGCGGTGAAGATGAACGGCTCGGAAGAGCTGCAGATCGTCGACACCTACGACAAGGTCGAGCAGGTGATCGCGAACGTCGCGGCGGTGCGCGACGCGGTCGGCCCGCACGTCGGGATCGGCGTCGACTTCCACGGCCGCGTGCACAAGCCGATGGCGAAGGTGCTCGCGAAGGAGCTGGATCCGTACAAGCTGATGTTCATCGAGGAGCCGGTGCTGTCGGAGAACGCCGAAGCGCTGCGCGACATCGTGAACCAGACCAACACGCCGATCGCGCTCGGCGAGCGGCTCTACTCGCGCTGGGACTTCAAGCACATCCTCGCGGGCGGTTACGTCGACATCATCCAGCCCGACGCGTCGCACGCGGGCGGCATCACCGAGTGCCGCAAGATCGCGACGCTCGCGGAAAGCTACGACGTCGCGCTCGCGCTGCACTGCCCGCTCGGTCCGATCGCGCTGGCCGCGTGCCTGCAGCTCGATGCGGTCAGCTACAACGCGTTCATCCAGGAACAGAGCCTCGGCATCCATTACAACCAGGGCAACGACCTGCTCGACTATCTGCGCAATCCCGAGGTGTTCCGCTACGACGACGGCTTCGTCGCGATCCCGCAAGGGCCGGGGCTCGGCATCGACGTCAACGAGGAGAAGGTGCGCGAAATGGCGAAGACGGGCCACCGCTGGCGCAACCCGGTATGGCGCCACAGCGACGGCAGCGTCGCCGAGTGGTGAAGCAAGGCGGCACGCGCGGCGCGGTGCGCCCGCCGCGCGTCGCATTCGAGACGGCCGCCCGAACGGGCGGCCGTCGTTGCATCTGCGCCGTGCGCGGGCCGCGCGCGCGGCTGCGCCGAACTGCGGTCAGCCCAGCGCCGCAAAGCCCGGCACGCTGAACGACAGCACCGCGGCCGCGACGAACACGCCGATCATCAGCAGCGCCTCGAGATGCAGGATGTTGCGGAACGTATGCGCGTCTTCGGTCGACGCGGTGCGGCGCAGCCGCGGCAACGCGGAGAAGCGATTCAGGCCGCCGAGCACCAGCGCGAGCGCGACCAGCAGCAGCTTGAGCAACAGCACGCGCCCCCACGTGCTGCCGTCGAGCGGCGCGAGCGAGCCACCGAGCCCGCGCAGCGCGTTGAGCACGCCGGTGCCGAGCACGAACACCACTGCGATCGTCGACGTGCGCGACAGCTGCTGGCCGATCCGGATCAGCGCGCCGCGCGCGACCGACGAGCCGAGCGTCGGCAGCACCGCGAGCCCGCCCGCCAGCACGAGGCCGCCCCACACCGCGGTCGCGAGCAGATGCAGCGTCTGCACGCCGACCGCCGCCGACAGCGCGCCCGTGTCGGCCGCATGGCCGAGCGACGCCTTGCCGGCCGCGATCGCGATGACGGCGAGCCACAGCACCGCGTGCGCGAGCGGGCCGTCCGGTTTGGCGAGCGCGACGATCGCCAGCACGACGGCGCCCGCGAACGCCACGCTCCACGCGAAGCCGACGTGGGTCTGCGCGAGCACCGTCGGCAGCGCGCCGAATGCGCCGCCGAGCCCCGTGCCGCTCATCGACGCGGCCTCGTACAGCAGCCAGCCGAGATCGGCGAGCACGAGCGCCAGCGCGGCCGCGACGAGCGAATGTTGCGCGCGCAGCCATGCGGGGTGCGACGGCGCGACGACCGGCCGCGCGCCGTCCTTGCCGAGCCACGCCTTGAGCAGCGCCGAGCCGGCCGCCATCGCGAAGGTCGCGTCCATCAACGCCGCCAGCGCGACCTGCCCGATCCACAGACTGTCGAACCTCGTCATGCGCGACCTCCGCGAAACGGGCTGCGGGCGATACGGCTGCGAGTGCAACGACAGGGAGAAGACGGCAACGGCACGGTAACGAACGTCATCGATGAATCCGGAAACGGGAGAAATGACTGGATCAGCGGCGGAGGCGGCGCCGCGCGACCCGCGAGTGTACGGTCTTCGACGGCCAACGCGCACGCCGGTTCAGACTGCGACCATATAAAGCGCGTCAAATTGTCGCAAGTCGCAAACAGGCAGGAACCGACGTCCTTTTGCCAAATAGCCGTCATTACCCATCGGTGATAGAATGCCGCGTCGCAGCAGCCCGGCTGTCCTGCCGTCCATGCGCCGAGCCGATCGTAGCCCGGACAGGTCCCCGACGAATAAACATGGAGTCTCGTGTGTCTTCAAGACGCCTCTTCCGTCCGCTGCTCGCCGTTCTGTTGATCGGCGGCGCGGGCCTTACGAGCGCTGCCCAAGCGCAGACCAAGCCCACGGAGCAAGCGCACGCGCAGCAGGCGCCGCTCAAGGCACCCGATACGATGGCCGAGCGCGTGCGCGGCTGTACCGCATGCCACGGCGTCCACGGCCAGGGCACCGACAACGACTACTTCCCGCGGCTTGCCGGCAAGCCGGCCGAGTACCTGTACAACCAGCTCGTCAACTTCCGTGACGGCCGGCGCAAGTACCCGCCGATGAACTACCTGCTGACGTACCTGAACGACGACTACCTGAAAGAGATCGCCGAGCACTTCTCGGCCGAGCGTCCGCCGTACCCGACGCCGGCCAAGCCGACGCTGCCGGCCGCCACGCTCGCGCGCGGCAAGCAGCTCGTGATGCAAGGCGATCCGTCGCGCAAGCTGCCGGCCTGCGTGGCCTGCCACGGCGCGGGCCTGACCGGCATGCAGCCGGCGATCCCGGGTCTCGTCGGTCTGCACGCCGATTACCTGAGCGCACAGCTCGGCGCATGGCGCTCGGGCAACCGTCGCGCGAAGGCGCCCGACTGCATGCACGAGATCGCGTCGAAGCTGTCCGACGAAGACGTGACGGCCGTGACCGCGTGGCTCGCCGCACAACCGGCGCCCGCCAACCCCGTGCCGGCTCCGGCGCGTTCGATGAAGACTCCGCTCGCCTGCGGCAGCGAACCGCAATAAGGCAAGGGAGACAGACACAATGAAACGCAAGTCCCTGTTTGCACTCTCGGCCGTCGCGATCGTCGCGGCTGCCGCTCTCGTGCCCGTCCTGTGGCCCGGCAACGATACGCTGCACGGCGCTGCCGCCGTCGCCGCCACGCCGGCCGACCAGGCCGCGCTGATCAAGAAGGGCGAATACCTCGCGCGCGTCGGCGACTGTATCGCGTGCCACACGGTGCGCGGCGGCAAGCCGTTCGCCGGCGGCCTGCCGATGGCGACGCCGTTCGGCACGATGTACACGCCGAACATCACGCCGGACGACAAGGACGGCATCGGCAAGTGGACGTCGGACGACTTCTATCGCGCGATGCACACCGGCCGTTCGAAGGACGGCAGCCTGCTCTACCCGGGCTTCCCGTTCGCGAGCTACACGAAGGTCACGCGTGCCGATTCGGACGCGATCTACGCGTACCTGCGCTCGGTCGCGCCGGTGTCGGTGCCGAGCCGTCCGCACGAACTGAAGTTCCCGTTCAACAACCGCAACCTGCTGATCGGCTGGCGCACGCTGTTCTTCAAGGAAGGCGAATACAAGCCGGATCCGACCAAGTCGGTCGAATGGAACCGCGGCGCCTACCTCGTCGAAGGCCTCGGCCACTGCTCGATGTGCCACACGTCGATCAACATGATGGGCGGCCCGGTGAACTCCGCGGCGTTCGCCGGCGGCCTGATCCCGCTGCAGAACTGGTACGCGCCGTCGCTGACGAACGACAAGGAACTCGGCCTCGGCGACTGGCACGTGCAGGAGCTGTCCGACCTGCTGCAGGCCGGCGTGTCGCACCAGGGCGCGGTGTTCGGCCCGATGGCCGACGTCGTGCACAACAGCCTTCAGTACATGACCGACGAAGATACGCGCGCGATGTCGACGTACCTGAAGTCGATCCCGCAGAAGGCTGAAGCGCCGAAGAACATGCAATACGAGCCGTCGAAGCAGTTCGGCAACGCGCTGTTCGACCAGGGCAAGAAGATCTACGCCGACAACTGCGCGACCTGCCACGCCGAAAACGGCGCGGGCAAGCCGCCGGCCTATCCGCCGCTCGCGGGCAACCATTCGATCGTGATGGAATCGGCAGTCAACCCGATCCGCATGGTGCTGAATGGCGGCTATCCGCCGAGCACGTTCAAGAATCCGCGTCCGTACGGGATGCCGCCGTTCGCGCAATCGCTGTCGAACCAGGAAGTCGCGGCGGTCGTCACGTATATCCGGATGTCGTGGGGCAACAACGGTACGCCGATCTCGCCGCAACAGGTGAGCGACCTGCGTTCCGCGCCGCTTGACTAAATAACGCGCGACACAGACGGGGGCGCCCCTTTGCTTTTGGCGACGTCACTTCCCCGCGCTGGCCGCGCGAGGCGTCGCCGATCATAAAACTCAAGAGTGGTATCTATGTCTTTCGAATCTCTCGGCCTGGCCGAACCGCTCGTCAAGGCGGTCAACGAGCTCGGCTACACGTCGCCGACCCCGATCCAGCAGCAGGCGATCCCCGCCGTCCTCGGCGGCGGCGACCTGCTCGCCGGCGCACAAACCGGCACCGGCAAGACCGCCGGCTTCACGCTGCCGATCCTGCAGCGGCTGCATACCTTCTACACCGAGCATCGCGGCGCGAAGCGTGCGGTGCGCGCGCTGATCCTCACGCCGACGCGCGAACTCGCCGCCCAGGTCGAGGAAAGCGTGCGCGCGTACAGCAAGTACGTGAAGCTGCGCTCGACCGTGATGTTCGGCGGCGTCAGCATCAATCCGCAGATCGACGCGCTCAAGCGCGGCGTCGACATCGTCGTCGCGACGCCGGGCCGTCTGCTCGACCACATGCAGCAGAAGACGATCGACCTGTCGGATCTCGACATCCTCGTGCTCGACGAAGCGGACCGGATGCTCGACATGGGCTTCATCCACGACATCAAGCGCGTGCTCGCGAAGCTGCCGCCGCGGCGTCAGAACCTGCTGTTCTCGGCGACCTTCTCCGACGAGATCAAGGCGCTCGCCGACAGCCTGCTCGATTCGCCGGCGCTGATCGAAGTCGCACGCCGCAATACGACCGCGGAAACCGTCGCGCAGAAGATCCACCCGGTCGATCGCGATCGCAAGCGCGAGCTGCTCACGCATCTGATCCGCGAGCACAACTGGTTCCAGGTGCTCGTGTTCACGCGCACCAAGCACGGCGCGAACCGGCTCGCCGAGCAGTTGACGAAGGACGGCATCAGCGCGATGGCGATCCACGGCAACAAGAGCCAGTCGGCCCGCACGCGCGCGCTGGCCGAGTTCAAGAACAACACGCTGCAGGTGCTCGTCGCGACCGACATCGCCGCGCGCGGTATCGACATCGACCAGTTGCCGCACGTCGTCAACTTCGACCTGCCGAACGTGCCGGAAGACTACGTGCACCGCATCGGCCGCACGGGCCGCGCGGGCGCGACCGGCGAAGCGGTGTCGCTGGTGTGCGTCGACGAGAAGCAGTTGCTGCGCGACATCGAGCGGCTGATCAAGCGCGAGATTCCGCAGGAAGTGATCGCGGGCTTCGAACCCGATCCGAACGTCAAGCCGGAGCCGATTCAGCAGCGTCGCGGCCAGCAGCCGCGCGGCGGCGGCAACGGTGGCGGCGGTGGCGGCGGCAGTGGGAATCGTCAGCCGCGTGCGGGCGGCTCAGGCCAGGCCGGCGCGAAGCGCGACGCCAACGCGCAGCCGAAGGCCGCGAAGGCGGCCAAGCCGCGCGCGGCCGGCGGTGCGAGCGGTAACGCCAACGGCGGCGGCCGCCCGGCCGGCGGCGGCAACGGCGCACGTCCCGCCAACGGCAATGCCGCGCACCCGAACCGCAACCGTTCGTCGCGCAGCGGCCAGCGCGGTCACTGAAGCCGCGCGGCCGCGCGCCGCAGGTGCTCGATCTGGCGTTGCCAGCGCGCGAGCACCTCGGCGCGCGTCTCCCCTTCCAGCGCGAACGTGACACCCGTCGCGAGACGCGCATAGCCGACCCGCTGCGCATCGCCGTGTGCGATCGTCGCAGCGAATCCGCGCAAGCCGCCGACATCCGCGTCGAGCGGTTCGATACTCAGTTGTGCCTGAAAGAACGCGCCGTCGGCGACGAGCGTCAGCGCGGCCGCGCGCCGCTGCGCGAGCGCGCGCGCCGCACGCGATTGCGGCCATAGCGCGAGCAGCAGCGTGTGTGCGTCGCGTGCGAAGATCTCGCCCGCGCTCAGCAGCGTCGTGCGCAGCTGGCCGTCGTCGGTCGCGACGAGCAGCGACGCCGCAACGTCGGCATGGCGCTCGAGCGCGGTGCCGTCGAACAGCGAGACGACGGCCGACGGCCACGCGTCGAACGTCCATTGTTCGAGCGCGTGGCGATGGGTATCGGTCATGATGGCGGGCCCGGTGGAAAGCGAAACACGAGGCGACAGCATACGCGCGACGGGCCGCGCCGGGGGCTCAGCGCATGAACACGTGCCGCGTGATCTTGGTGAGCGGATAGTGGACGCTCGGCTGGATCTTCGCGGGCAGGTCGAGCGGCTTGAGCAGCATCTTCACGCACATGTCGGCCGACAGATTGCGCCGCACGAGCGAGCTGATGCGTGCGGCGCGCTCGCGGTTGTACTGATTGTCGCCGACGCGATCGGGATAGCGCACCGCGAACACGTGGCGCAGCGCGATCTCGGAGTCCTCGTTCTTGATCTCCATCACGCGGCGCATCAGCGCACCGAGCACCGCGAGCCGGCCGTTTCCTTCGAGCTTGTTGTACTTCTTGAAGAACTTGAAGAAGTGCTTGTAGTGGCGCACTTCGTCCGAGCGGATGTTGTCGGTGATTTCCTTCAGCACGGGCTCGTCCGAGCATTCGTTGATCGCGCGATAGAGCGTGGCCGTGCCCGTCTCGACGACGCAGCGCGCGACCATCTCGAGCGCGCGGGTTTTCTCGAACGCGTCGACCGAGCAGGTCTTCGAATACTCGGCGAAGAAATTCGCGAACGCGGTATCCCAGTCGAACTCGGGCCACACGTGCGCGATGTACGCCTTCAGCGCGCGCCCGTGCTGCAATTCTTCGTGCTCCCACGCACTGTTGAGCCACGCGGATACTTCCGGATCGTCGTTGAAGAACTCGCTCAGATTGCTCGTGTAGAGATCCGAGCCGCTTTCGATGAACGACGACGCGCACAACAGCAGCAGCAGATCCTCGTTCGCGGCGGCACGCTGACGATCGATCCGGTTCAGATCGATGTCCTCGATACGCCACGGCATGACATGCGTCGTTTCAGTAGGCATGGTGTTGCGCTCCCAGTCGTCGCGCGGCGCGCCGGCCCTTCCCTTCGGCACCGGCCCGGCGCCCGCAGGCGACGTTTTGCTTGCATTTATAGTGACTTGGTCCGGCCGAACCATCCTGGCATCTTAGCCGGAGATTTATGTTCGTGCTTCAACCACTGACCGTACCCGGCGCGCGCAGTTCCACCCGCCATGTTGCGCTTCGTTAGACGGGTTCTTCGAACCCCGCACGTGCCACGACATGCGCCACGTCAAGCCGGCTGGTCGGCTGGTTGGCTGTTTGGCCGATCGCCCTCGGATCGGCGCCGCCACCGACTGGAAGCGTTCCGTCAGAAACCGGCGGCGAGGCCGTCGCGGCGGCTGTCGCTCGCGGCCACGTAGCCGCGCTCGGGATCGTCGGGATCGAGGCGCCAGACGAACTGCCCGGAGCCGAAATCCATGTAAGGATCGTCGACCGACTTGATCGTATGGCCGCGCGCGGCGAGCGCGTCGACGGTCCGGCGGTTCATCGTCGCCTCGACGTCGAGCGTGAAGTCGCGGTTGACCTTCCAGCGCGGCGCGCAGCACGCGGCCTGCGGCTGCTGGTGGTAGCCGAGCATCCGCACGATGGTCTGCAGATGGCCTTGCGGCTGCATGTCGCCGCCCATCACGCCGAAGCTCATCACCGCCTCGGTGCGCCCGTCGACCTGCTCGGTGACGAACGCCGGGATGATCGTATGGAACGGCCGCTTGCCGCCCGCGACCACGTTCGGCGAGCGCGGGTCCATCGAGAAACCGTGCCCGCGGTTCTGCAGCGCAATGCCCGTGCCGGGCACGACGAGCCCCGAACCGAAGCCCATGTAGTTGGACTGAATGAAGCTCACCATCATCCCGCGCTCGTCCGCCGCCGACAGGTAGATCGTGCCGCCCGAATGCGGGCGGCCGGCCGCGAAGTGCGTCGCCCGCGTGCGGTCGATCAGCTTCGCGCGTTCGGCGAGATACGCGTCGTCGAGCATCTCGGCCGGCGTCACGTCCATCGCGCGCGGGTCGGCGACGTAGCGATAGACGTCCGCGAACGCGAGCTTCATCGCCTCGATCTGCAGATGCTGCGAATCGGCCGAATCGACGGGCCAGTCGGTCACGCCCACGTGCTCCGCGATGCCGAGCGCGATCAGCGCGGCGATGCCCTGCCCGTTCGGCGGAATCTCGTGGACCGTATGGCGGCCGAAGCGCTTGCCGATCGGCTCGACCCATTCCGGCCGGTACGCGCGCAGGTCGGCCTCGGTCAGCGCGCCGCCGCCTTCGCGCGCGAACGCCGCGAGCCGCGCGGCGAGCGCGCCTTCGTAGAACGCGCGCGGCCCGTCGTGGGCGAGCGTGCGCAGCGTCTGCGCATGGTCCGGCAGGCACATGCGCTCGCCGACGAGCGGCGCGCGCCCGCGCGGCATGAAGGTCTGGGCGAAGCCCGGCAGCGCGTGCAGCTCGGGCACGGCGGCCGCCCATTTGTGCGCGACGATCGGCGACACCGAATAGCCGCGCTCCGCGTGCTCGATCGCCGGTTCGAGCAGATCGGCGAACGGCAGCGAGCCGAACTTCGCGTGCAGCGCTTCCCAGCCGGCGATCACGCCCGGCACCGTGACGGTGTCCCAGCCGCGCGTCGGCTGCTTGGCGATGCCGTGCGCATCCTCGCCGTGACGCCGGCGGAAGTAGTCGGGATTCCACGCCGCCGGCGCGACGCCCGACGCGTTCAGCCCCGACAGCCGCTCGCCGTCCCATACGAGCGCGAACGCGTCGCCGCCGAGCCCGCACGACACCGGCTCAACCACCGTGATCGCGGCCGCGGCGGCCAGCGCCGCATCGACGGCGTTGCCGCCCTTCCACAGCATCCGCAGCCCGGCCTGCGCGGCGAGCGGATGCGACGTCGACACGACGTTGCGCGCGAATACGGGGATGCGGGTCGTCGGATACGGGTTGTGCCAGTCGAAGCCTGTCATGTCGGTTTTACCTCGTTGGAAGCTGGGATGAGCGCGCGGGGCGCGGGGTTCGGCCTCGGCTCGGGCTCGGGCTCGGGCTCGGACTCCGCTCGCGAGCCGTTCCAGCGCCGTCCCGGCCCGCACTCGAGCTCCCCGCCCCGCGCGCGAACGGTCCGTCATTGCAGCGCGATCCGCGTGCTCGCGCAAATTCATTTGCGACATGAAATCATGCACCTGCGAACTGTATCCGCGGCCGTGGTGCGCCGCCGGCCGCTGCGAACGCGGTTCGCGCCCTTACAATATCCGGTCCGCACCACGATTCGACCGCCGAGCCATGACCCGAGATCCCCGCCTCACCCTCAACGCGCGCCAGCAGGAATTGCTCGAATGGGTGCAGCGCGACGGCTTCGTGACGGTCGACGATCTCGCGTCGCACTTCGCGGTCACGCCGCAGACGATCCGCCGCGACGTGAACTGGCTCGCCGACCTGAACCTGCTGCGCCGCTACCACGGCGGCGCGAGCCTGCCGACCAGCTCGGAGAACGTCTCCTACACCGCGCGCCAGCGGATGTTCCACGACGAGAAGCGGCGCATCGCGGCGCTGGCCGCGTCGCACATCCCCGATCAGGCATCGCTGTTCATCAACCTCGGCACGACGACCGAGGAAGTCGCGCGCGCGCTGAATCGCCATCACGGCCTGCACGTGATCACGAACAACCTGAACGTCGCGTCGATGATGAGCGGCTACCCCGACTGCGAGGTGCTGATCACGGGCGGCATCGTGCGGCCGTGGGACAAGGGGATCGTCGGCGAGCTCGCGATCGACTTCATCCGACAGTTCAAGGTCGACTACGCGATCATCGGCACGTCGGCGATCGAGGCCGACGGCACGCTGCGCGACTTCGACACGCGCGAGGTGCGCGTGGCCGAGGCGATCATGCAGCATGCGCGCACCGTCTACCTGGTCGCCGATCATTCGAAGGTCGGCCGTCCCGCGCTGGTGCGCCAGGGGCACCTGAGCCAGGTGCACGCGCTGTTCACCGACAAGCCGCTGCCGCCCGAGATGACCGACACGGTGGCCGCCGCCGGCACCCAGGTGTACGTCGCCGAATGACCGCCGCGATGCTGCACCGCACGCGAAACTTCAAGTGAAATCAAGAAGTTCGCGCGCCGGCCGAACCGCTTGCGGCGCGCGCCTGTGTCAAACGGAAAATTAACGGGGCACGATTTGTCGTTGCCCGCACGCTCGACTAGACTCCAGTTCCCCGGCCCGTCGCACGATCCGCTCCTGGCAGCGCGTATGCGACATCCCGGCCGGCGAATGCAGCTTTTCCCCCCAAGCCCTACCCGCGGGGTATCGCGCACCGGCGTTCACGCCGGCCGCGCGGGCAGACCGGTTGCCATGGAGAGAACGATGCTGAGTCCGCATGAATTCGCCACGCTATTGCTTGTGAAGGACGCCCCCGACCAGGGCGACATGGAGCGCGATGAACTCGACGCGCTGCTCGAACAGCAACTCGTCCGGCTGGAAGGCCTGGGATCGGGACGCCGATATTGCGTGACCGAAACCGGCGACGCCGCGCTGCGATCCATCAAATACCGCTATTCATGAAGCGCCCGCCACACCGCCGTTCCAGATGACCCGCGCGCCGGCCGGATTCCCGGCCGCGCCGCTTTCCGCCTCCCTGCCGCCCTTCGTGCGTTCGCGCGTCAGCCGCCGCGCAGCGTCGGATCGACCGCCGCGCGCCAACTGATGGCCTGCGCGCGTGCGCCGTTGAAATACGCGATCCACGCGGCACGCTGCGCCGAGTTCGGCGCCGCGTAGCGCGCTGAAAGTTCGTTTACGAACGCACAATAGTTCGTTTCCGTCAGCCCCCGATAGCGTTTCGCCACGTACGCGTCGTACAGCGTCGAATAGACCGGCACCGCGTCGTCGCCCCAATCGCGCGCGGCGCCGCCGCAGCTCGTCTCCAGGTCGACGAACGACGGCGCGCGCCAGTTGCCCGCCAGCGGCGGCACACCGACGCCGCACCCCGCCAGCAACACGGCGCACGCGCCCGCCCACATCCCAATACGCATGATTCACCTCGCGAAACGGTCGATTGCGTCAGTATCGCCCGCGGTCGCGCCGCGCGCCACTGGCCCGCTTTTTCGAACTTTACTTTTTCGATTCCGTTCGTTAAATTTCGAATTCGAACATTTCATGTTCGCCAATTTCCATCAGACGATAAGGACAGCAGGTGACACAACCGAATCGCTACGATCTGCTCGTCGTCGGCGGCGGCATCAACGGCGCCGGCATCGCGCGCGATGCGGCGGGCCGCGGCCTGTCGGTGCTGCTTTGCGAGCAGGACGACCTGGCGTCGCACACGTCGTCGTGCAGCACGAAGCTGATTCACGGCGGCCTGCGCTACCTCGAATACAACGAGTTCGGCCTCGTCCGCAAGGCGCTGCAAGAGCGTGAAACGCTGCTGCGCGCGGCGCCGCACATCATGTGGCCGCTGCGCTTCGTGATGCCGCACATGCCGAACCTGCGGCCGGCATGGCTGATCCGCGTCGGCCTGTTTCTCTACGATCACCTCGCGAAACGCGAGCTGCTGCCCGGCTCGCGCGGCATCGACATGCGCCGCCACGCGGCCGGCGCGCCGCTGATCGACTCGATCAAGCGCGGCTTCGTCTATTCGGACGGCTGGGTCGACGACGCGCGTCTCGTCGTGCTGAACGCGCTCGACGCGCAGGAGCGCGGCGCCGAGATCCTCACGCGCACCAAGCTCGTGTCGGCGCAGCGCGTCGGCGACGCATGGGAAGCGCGGCTCCAGCTTGCCGACGGCTCGATGCGCGTCGTCCACGCCCGCGCGGTCGCGAACGCGGCCGGCCCGTGGGTCGGCGAGGTGCTGCACGGCGCGCTGGGCCGCGGCGCGCATCACAGCGTGCGGCTCGTGAAGGGCAGCCACATCATCACGCGCCGCCTGTTCGAGCACGACCACGCGTACATCTTCCAGAATCCGGACAAGCGGATCATCTTCGCGATCCCGTACGAACACGACTTCACGCTGATCGGCACGACCGACGTCGAATACACCAGCGATCCCGCGAAGGTCGCGATCGATCGCGACGAGACGCAGTATCTGTGCGAGTCGATCAATCGCTATTTCAAACGCAAGATCTCGCCGGCCGACGTGCACTGGACCTATTCGGGCGTGCGCCCGCTGCTCGAAGACGAAAACGCCGCGAACGCGTCGGCCGTCACGCGCGACTACCGGCTCGAGATGGACGACGGCGCCGGCGCGCCGCTGCTGTCGGTGTTCGGCGGCAAGATCACGACCTTCCGCAAGCTCGCGGAGGAAGCCGGCGACATGCTGTGCCGCGCGCTCGGCCGCGACGCGCCGACGTGGACGGCCGGCGCGCCGCTGCCCGGCGGCGACATCCCCGGCGCGAAGTTCGACGCGTTCGCCGATGCGTTCGCGACACGCCACCCGTGGCTGCCCGCCGCGCTCGCGCGCCGCTATGCGCGCGCGTACGGCACACGCGCGGAGCGCATGCTCGACGGCGCGCAGTCGCTCGCCGAGCTCGGCGCCGAAGTCGCACCGGCCCTGTTCGACGCGGAGCTGCGCTATCTGCGCGACGTCGAGTGGGCCACCTGCGCGCAGGACGTGCTGTGGCGCCGCTCGAAGCTCGGCCTGCACGTCGCGCCCGGCACGCTCGACGCGGTGACGGCCGCGCTCGACGCGTGGTTCGCCGCCGCACACGCGCCGCACGCCTGACCCGTTTGCAGTTGCAGTTTGCATTTGCAGTGGCCTTACCGATGTCGATTCACCGACGCGCCGCGTAATATGCGGCGCGCATCACAACTACGCCGATCCACGGATGGAGATGAGAGACATGCAGGACCAGTACATCCTCGCGCTTGACCAGGGCACGACGAGCTCCCGCGCAATGCTGTTCGATCGCCAGGGCAACATCGTTTCGATCGCCCAGAAGGAATTCGAACAGATCTACCCGCAACCCGGCTGGGTCGAGCACGACCCGCAGGAAATCTGGTCGACGCAAGCCGGCGTCGCCGCCGAAGCCGTCACGCGCACGGGCCTGAACGGCACGTCGATCGCGGCGATCGGCATCACCAACCAGCGCGAGACGACCATCGTCTGGGATCGCGAAACCGGCCAGCCGGTCTACAACGCGATCGTGTGGCAGGACCGCCGCACCGCCGACTTCTGCGATTCGCTCAAGCAGCAGGGCTTCGAGGCGAAGGTGCGCGCGAAGACCGGCCTGCCGATCGACTCGTACTTCTCCGCGACCAAGATCCGCTGGATTCTCGACAACGTGCCGGGCGCGCGCGACAAGGCGCGCCAGGGCAAGCTCGCGTTCGGCACGGTCGACAGCTGGCTCGTGTGGAACTTCACGAAGCACGAGCTGCACGTGACCGACGTGACGAACGCATCGCGCACGATGCTGTTCAACATCCATACGCGCGAGTGGGACAGCGAGCTGCTCGAGCTGCTCGACATCCCGCGCAGCATGCTGCCGGAAGTGAAGGCTTCGTCGGAAATCTACGGCCATACGAAGACGACGGTGTTCGCGTCGAAGATTCCGCTCGCGGGCATCGCGGGCGACCAGCACGCGGCGCTGTTCGGCCAGATGTGCACGACCTCGGGCATGGTCAAGAACACCTACGGCACCGGCTGCTTCCTGATGATGAACACCGGCGACAAGCCGATCGAGTCGAGGAACAACCTCGTCACGACGATCGCCTGGCAGATCGGCGACGACGTGCAGTACGCGCTCGAAGGCAGCATCTTCATCGCGGGCGCGGTCGTGCAATGGCTGCGCGACGGGATGGGCATCATCAAGACGGCCGCCGAAATCGAAGCGCTGGCCGCGCGCGTGCCGCATACCGACGGCGTCTATCTGGTGCCGGCGTTCGCGGGCCTCGGCGCACCGCACTGGAATGCCCGCGCGCGCGGCTCGGTGTTCGGCGTCACGCGCGGCACGACGTCCGCCCATCTCGCGCGCGCGGCGCTCGACGCGATCGCGTATCAGTCGCTCGACGTGCTGGCCGCGATGGAAGCCGACTCGGGGATCAGCATCGGCGAGCTGCGCGTCGACGGCGGCGCGAGCGCGAACAACCTGCTGATGCAGTTCCAGGCCGATCTGCTCGGCGTCGACGCGGTGCGTCCGCAGATCACCGAGACGACCGCGCTCGGCGCGGCCTACCTCGCGGGCCTCGCGATCGGCTACTGGAAGAACCTCGACGAAGTGCGCAGCCAGTGGCAGCTCGATCGCCGCTTCTCGCCGTCGATGCCGAAGGAGCAGGTCAAGCAGTGCATGGCCGGCTGGCAGCGCGCGGTGCGCGCGGCCAAGGCGTGGGCCGACGACACGCAGTAAGCGCGGCGCTGGCCGCAACACGTCCAAACGAAATACAACAACACCGGCGGGCCGCGCAATGCGCGAGTCCGCCGCACTCCAAGAGAGACAACATGTCACCTTATATTGCGGAATTCATCGGCACGGCGATCCTCGTGCTGCTCGGCAACGGCGCGGTCGCAAACGTGCTGCTTGCGAAGACCAAGGGCAAAGGCGCGGACCTGATCGTCATCGTGATGGGCTGGGCGATGGCGGTGTTCGTCGCCGTCTACGTGACCGCGTCGTTCAGCGGCGCGCACCTGAATCCGATCGTCACGATCAGTCTCGCGCTGGCGGGCAAGTTCGCGTGGTCGAAGGTCGCCGGCTACGTCATCGCGCAGATGCTCGGCGGGATGGCCGGCGCGCTGCTCGTGTGGCTCGCGTATCGCCAGCACTTCGCGAACGAAGCCGACGCGGACCTGAAGCTCGCGGTGTTCTGCACGGCGCCCGCGATCCGCAGCACCACGCACAACGTGCTGACCGAAGCGATCTGCACGTTCGTGCTGATCCTCGGCGTGCTGTACCTTGCGTCGCCGCAGGTCGGCCTCGGCGCGCTCGACGCGCTGCCCGTTGGCCTGCTGGTGCTCGGCATCGGCATCTCGCTCGGCGGCCCGACCGGCTATGCGATGAGCCCGGCGCGCGACCTGTCGCCGCGCATCATGCACGCGCTGCTGCCGATTCCCGGCAAGCGCGACAGCGACTGGCGCTACGCGTGGGTGCCGGTGATCGGCCCGCTGCTCGGCGGCGCCGCGGCTGCCGGCCTGTATCTGCGCCTGCACGCGATGGCCTGAGCGCGGCGGCGGCGGCGGTTGGCGGTTGGCGGTTGGCGGTTTCGAAACGGCGCGCGGCGGCCGCCGTCGCGCGCTTCATGAACTCCTCACGCGGCGTCACGGCGCAGTGCGCCGGTGACGCCCGCTGCTGCCGCCGCTGCCTGCGGCCAGCATCGCCGGTGGCGAACCGCGTCGCGTCACGGCGGTTCCGCATGCTCGTCAACGCGCATCCCGTTCACGCATGCCGACACCCGGCCGAAGCCACCCGCCGCGGCAGCCGTTCATCTACCTCGAAGCCGAATCTGGCCTGCCTCGCGCCCGGCATTGCGAGGGCGAGCCGCGTCGCGCCACGGCGGCCTCGCATGCGCAGCGACGCCAGGCCCGCCCCCGCATGCCGGCACCCAGCCGACGCCGCTCGCCGCAGTCGCCAATCATCTGCACCGAAGCCGAATCTGTCAGCCGCACGCCGCCGGCACATCCCCCAAGCCCGCTGGCCGCATCGCGAAAACACGTATCATGGCGGCACGTTCGGCGTCGCCGACACCCCGCCTCTTCTTCATCATGCTCGATCACCTTATCTGCGACTGCGACGGCGTGCTCGTCGACAGCGAAGTCATCGCCGACCGCGTCCTGTTCGACACGCTGTCCGCCACGTTCCCCCACCTCGATTTCGAAGACGCTGCAAAGTCGGCCTTCGGCCAGCAGACGTCACGCTTTCTCGCGGGGCTCGAAGCGCGGTTCGGGATCAGGATGCCGGAGAACTTCATCGAAACCGTCGAGCACAACATCGAGACCGGTCTCGCGCAATCGCTCGCGCCGATCACCGGCGTGCGCGACGCGTTGATGCAGGTCGGCCTGCCGGCCGCGGTGGTATCGAACAGCCGGCTCGTGCGCGTGCGCAGCTCGCTCAAGCGCGCGGCACTCACCGAGATCTTCGGCGATCGCGTGTTCAGCTCCGAGCAGGTCGCGCGGCCGAAGCCCTACCCCGACGTCTATCTGCATGCGGCGCAGACGCTCGGCGTCGAGCCGACGCGTTGCGTCGTCGTCGAGGACAGCGTGTCGGGACTGAACGCGGCGCGCGCGGCCGGCATGAAGACGATCGCGTTCGTCGGCGCGAGCCACATCCCGGACAACTACGCGGACGCGCTGCGCGCGATGGGCATCACGCGCATCATGCGCCGGATGGACGAACTGCCGGCGCTCGTCGCGGCCGGCGTACGCGGCGAATTCGGCGACGTGCAGTCCTGACGGTTGGCCGCCGCGCGATAAATCGACTGGTGCGCGCGGCTGCGCGCACGCGGTGCGCCGGGCGCAACGACGCGCCCGTGCGCCACGCTCAGGCCGGCTCGCAGCAGCGCTCGCGCGCGGCCGCCAGCGCCTCGCGGAATTCCACGAGTTCGGCGATCGTCAGCATCGGCAGCCCGTGCTGCTGCGCGAAGCGCTCGACGTCGTCGCCGCGCGTCATCGTGCCGTCCGGGTTCATCAGCTCGCACAGCACGCCGGCCGGCCTCAGGCCCGCGAGGATCGACAGATCGATCGTCCCTTCGGTGTGACCGCGGCGCGCGAGCACGCCGCCCGGTTGCGCACGCAACGGGAACACATGGCCGGGGCGGACGATGTCGTACGGCTTCGCATCGTCGGCGATCGCCGCGCGGATCGTCGTCACGCGGTCGGCCGCGGACACGCCGGTATGCACGCCTTCGCGCGCCTCGATCGACACGGTGAACGCGGTGCCGTTGCGGCTCTCGTTGGTCTGCACCATCGGCGGCAGCTCGAGCGCGCGGACCTTGTCGTCGGTCAGGCACAGGCACACGATGCCGCTGCACTCGCGGATCAGCAGCGCCATCGTCTCGGGCGTGATGCGCTCGGCGGCGACGATCAGATCGGCCTCGTTCTCACGATCGTGATCGTCCTGCAACACGACCGCGCGGCCCGCGCGCAACGCGTCGAGCGCGGCGGCGATGCGCGGCGGCACCGGTTCGGATTCGAGCAACGGGAGATCGGCAAAGGCGTCGGCGGGTGCCGACGAAACGGACTTGAAGGACATGTGAAACGCTCCTCGCAATTACGATTTGGGCGAAAAACGTTTCAGGGCATTGCAAACAGACAGAACGACAATCCGCTACGCACGCACGGCGAAGCGGCCCTGACGGACATGACTATCTGCACATCTTCTCTCATCCGGACTATGACCGTCGGCTCTGGCATTCGACCAGATCTGCTGACCCCGCGCAGCTGCGCGGGCGCTCGCGGGCTCGCCGGCTTTCGCCAGCCTACCGCCGGTGGGGAATTTCGCCCCGCCCTGAAGACGCACTGATTGCCGGCCGGGACATCGATCCCGGAACCAGCGGGCAAAGCATACCTCAGCTGCAAACGCCGCGCAGCGAACCGCGGCTATACCCTTACCGGCGACACCGTCTAACGAAGTCGCCGCTACGGCCCGCCGCCCGCCGCGGCAATCGCGGCGTTCGCGCGCAATCAGCCGGCCGCCGAGCCGGCCGCGGCCGCATCGCGCACGTGCCAGCGCGGCGGCGCCTCGGGGCCGACCGTCACGCGGAACGCGCGCGCATCGCTGTCGCCGGGGTTGCGCAGGCTGTACGGCTGGTCGGCGTCGAACACGATCGCGTCGCCGGTCGCGAGCAGCTGGCGACGGTCATGCACGCTGACTTCGAGCGTGCCCTCGCTGACCACCAGATTGATCGTCGTGCCGGGCGCACGCGGCGTGCCAGGCTCCGTATGCAGCGGCGCGATGCGCAGCTCGTGGAACTCGGCCGCGGCCGGTTCGCCTTCCGGATACAGCGCGCGCGCGGAAAAGCGGCCGTTCGAGCTGACGACGCGCACCGCGCGCTCGGCCGCCAGATGCTCGAAGCCGTTCACCGCGTGACGGCGCAGGAAGGCGGCGACCGACACCTTCAGGGCCGCGGCGATCTTGCAGAGAACCTTGATCGACGGCACGCTGCGCGCGGATTCGATCTGCGCGAGCATCGCGCGCGACACGCCGGACAACCGCGCGAGCGCATCGAGAGACAGTTGCCGCTCGGCACGCAGGCGCGCGAGATTCACGCCGACGACGTGCTCGAGCGCGTCGAGCGAAGCGGACGTCCGCGCGCCGGCGGCGTCGCCGGACTCGAACGAAGACACGTCGCGCACCAGCGCCAGGGGTGTAGACATAGCATGACCTCCGGGCCGCGATGCGGCCCTGCAATGGGGTAAGCCGGAATCGGAGTGCGCCATGCACGGCGCGTATCGACACGCTATCACCGGGCCCGGAGCGGGCAAACGAAGTTATCTTCACACCGTTATCAGCAGCGCGGCGCAATGGGTGTTCCGCGCGACGTCTGTGCTCGCCCCTTGCCGGGATGGGGCCAGCAAGGGGCCGGAACGCACCGGCACGGCGGCGCGCGCCCGCAACCGGCCACCGGTCCGGCGGGCCGCGAAAAGCTATAATGGAAAGCTTTCCCGACGGCCTTTCCTGTCCAATGCGCGCCATATCATGCAGCGTGCATGCAGCGCGCGGCCGTCCCGATTCACCCTTGACGACGCCCCCAGGTCAACCACTGCGAACGGCGAACCCCATGACCAAGAAAGTTTACGTAAAGACCTTCGGCTGCCAGATGAACGAGTACGACTCGGACAAGATGGTGGACGTGCTGAATGCGGCCGAAGGCCTCGAGAAGACCGACACGCCCGAAGACGCGGACATCATCCTGTTCAACACGTGCTCGGTGCGCGAGAAGGCGCAGGAAAAGGTGTTCTCCGATCTCGGCCGCGTGCGCGAGCTGAAGGAAGCGAAGCCCGGCCTGCTGATCGGCGTCGGCGGCTGCGTCGCGAGCCAGGAAGGTGCATCGATCGTGTCGCGCGCGCCGTACGTCGACCTCGTGTTCGGCCCGCAAACATTGCACCGCCTGCCGCAGATGATCGACGCGCGCCGCGCGAGCGGCCGCGCGCAGGTCGACATCACGTTCCCCGAGATCGAGAAGTTCGACCATCTGCCGCCCGCGCGCGTCGAAGGCCCGAGCGCGTTCGTGTCGATCATGGAAGGCTGCTCGAAGTACTGCAGCTACTGCGTGGTCCCGTACACGCGCGGCGATGAAGTGTCGCGCCCGCTCGACGACGTGCTGACCGAAGTGGCCGGCCTCGCCGACCAGGGCGTGCGCGAAGTGACGCTGCTCGGCCAAAACGTGAACGCGTACCGCGGCGCGCTGAGCGCCGGCTCGGCCGACATCGCCGATTTCGCGACGCTGATCGAATACGTCGCCGACATTCCGGGCATCGAGCGGATCCGCTACACGACGTCGCATCCGAAGGAGTTCACGCAGCGCCTGATCGACACCTACGCGAAGGTGCCGAAGCTCGTGAGCCACCTGCACCTGCCGGTCCAGCACGGCTCCGACCGGATCCTGATGGCGATGAAGCGCGGCTACACGGTGCTCGAATACAAGTCGGTGATCCGCAAGCTGCGTGCGATCCGCCCCGACCTGTCGCTGTCGACCGACATGATCGTCGGCTTCCCCGGCGAGACCGAAGACGACTTCGACAAGATGATGGCGCTCGTCCACGAGATGAGCTACGACACCAGCTTCTCGTTCATCTACAGCCCGCGGCCCGGCACGCCGGCCGCCAACCTGCACGACGACACGCCGCGCGAGGTCAAGCTCAAACGCCTGCAACATCTGCAGGCGACCATCGAGGAGAACGTCGCGCGCATCAGCCAGTCGATGGTCGGCAAGGTCGAGCGCATTCTCGTCGAAGGCCCGTCGCGCAAGGATCCGAACGAGCTGTCGGGCCGCACCGAGAACAACCGCGTGGTGAACTTCCCGGCGCCGCTCGCATCGCACCCGCGCCTGATCGGCCAGATGATCGACGTGAAGATCAACCATGCGTACCCGCACTCGCTGCGCGGCGAGCTGCTGCTCGTGAGCGACGACGCGAGCGCGGCCACCCACTGACCGACTGACGTTCCACAGGAGCCCGACGCTACTTTGAAGACCGTCCAAGCACTGGAATTCACCGCACCGCGCGACGACAACGCGCGCCTCGCGAACCTCTGCGGCCCGCTCGACGAGAATCTGCGGCAGATCGAACAGGCGCTCGACGTGACGCTCGCGCGGCGCGGCCACCGGATCACGATCCGCGGCCGCGGCGCGAAGCTCGCACTCGCGGCGCTCGAGAACTTCTACAACCGCGCCCGCGATCCGCTGTCGGTCGACGACATCCAGCTCGCGCTGGTCGAAGTGCGTCACACCGCCGGCAACGGCCGGCAGCACACGGTCGACGTGCGCTTTCGCGGCGATCCCGACCATCCGTTCGACGAACCGGCGGCGGCGCTCGACGACGCCGCGCCCGACGAGGAGCCCGCGCCGAAGCTGTACACGCGGCGCGCCGACCTGCGCGGCCGCACGCCCGCGCAGCGCGAATACCTGAAGCAGATCCTGCAGCACGACGTGACGTTCGGCATCGGACCGGCCGGCACGGGCAAGACCTACCTCGCGGTTGCATGCGCGGTCGACGCGCTCGAGCGCGACCAGGTCAAGCGGATCGTGCTGACGCGCCCGGCCGTCGAGGCCGGCGAGCGGCTCGGCTTCCTGCCGGGCGACCTCGCGCAGAAGGTCGACCCGTATCTGCGGCCGCTGTACGACGCGCTGTACGACCTGCTCGGCTTCGACAAGACCGCGAAGATGTTCGAGCGCCAGATGATCGAGATCGCGCCGCTCGCGTACATGCGCGGACGCACGCTGAACCACGCGTTCATCATCCTCGACGAGGCGCAAAACACGACGCCCGAGCAGATGAAGATGTTCCTCACGCGGATCGGCTTCGGCTCGAAGGCCGTCGTCACCGGCGACACGAGCCAGGTCGACCTGCCGCGCGGGCACAAGAGCGGGCTCGTCGAGGCGCAGCAGGTGCTCGGCGACGTGCGCGGGATCGCGCTCACGCGCTTCACGAGCGCGGACGTCGTGCGCCATCCGCTCGTCGCGCGCATCGTCGAGGCGTACGACGACTTCCACGCGCAACACAAGGACGCATGAGGACGCCTGACGACGCGTGACGCTGCTGCGGCGCCCGCGCGCCGCAGCAGCCACCGGCCCGGCCCGCCCGACGGCGCGCCGGGCATTTTTTCACCCGCGTCCGGACGCGGCGCATTCGGGTGCGATCGGCCGTTTGGTGTATCCTCAACGCGTTCCAATCGCCGCCCCAGTCATGAAATCATCCCGTTCTCGCAAGTCCGGGCGCGCGCAGTCTGCCGCGCCAGAATCCCCCCGTGTTTCCCTGTTCGATGCGAAGGGCAAGGCCCGGAGCGTCAACGCGCAAGGGCTGCGAATCGACTTCCCGGACGGCCGCAGCCTGATGTTCGACCTGTCGGGCAGCTCGGGCGACGCGGCCGTCGCGATCGTCGCTCAGCACAACGATCCGACCATGCGCGCGAAGCTCGCGCTGCAGCCCGAGCACTACGACAGCGTGACGCTGCACGTCGGCGCCGAACTCGCGCCGCGCGACGAAGAAATGGATGAAGGCGGCCGCGAACTGGAGTTCGAACTGTCCGTGCAATACGGCGACGAAATCACCGCCGAGCTGCGCAAAACGCTGCCGAAGCGCAAGCTGATCGCCGAATGGATCGAGCCGGCGCTGTTCGCGAGCGCGCAGCTCACCGTGCGCTTCGTCGGCGAGGAAGAAGGCCGCACGCTGAACGCCGGCTATCGCCATAAGGACTATCCGACCAACGTGTTGACGTTCGCCTACGATCCGGCGCCGGACGGCACCGTGATCGGCGATCTGGTGCTGTGCTGCCCGGTCGTCGAAAAGGAAGCGCGCGAGCAGAACAAGCCGCTCGCGGCCCACTACGCGCACCTGCTGGTCCACGGCGCGCTGCACGCGCAAGGCTACGACCACGAGACGAGCGACGCGGACGCCGCCGAAATGGAAGCGCTCGAAATCGACATTCTCGCGAAGCTGGGCTTCCCGAACCCGTACCAGTAAACGCCGTCCGCACCATGCACCACGCCGCGCTGCTGCCGCCCGCCTACCCGCCGTCGATCGGCGAGGGCCGGCTGCTGACGGAAGAGGAACTCGCCGCGTCGCTCGCGCACACGATGCGCGATTGGGACGGCCGGCAAGACCTGTGGCTGTTCGGCTATGGGTCGCTGATCTGGAACCCCGGCCTGCCGACGGTCGCCGCCGTGCGCGGCAAGGTGCACGGCTATCACCGCGGGCTCTATTTGTGGTCGCGCGTGAACCGCGGCACGCCCGAGCATCCGGGCCTCGTGCTCGCGCTCGATCGCGGCGGCTCCTGCGCGGGCATCGCATTCCGGATCGCGGGCCCGACCGCCCAGCCGCATCTCGAGACGCTGTGGAAACGCGAAATGCCGATGGGCTCGTACCGGCCCGCATGGCTGCCGTGCTCGCTCGAGACCGGCGAACGCGTGCAGGCGCTCGCGTTCGTGATGCGCCGCGACGCGCCCACCTACACGGGCAAGCTGCCCGACCCCGTCGTGAAGGCGGTGTTCGACAGCGCGGCGGGCCGCTACGGCACGACGCTCGATTACGTGAGCCGCACCGTCGACGCGCTGCGCGCGAGCGGCATCCCCGATCGCGCGCTGGAAGCGCTGCTCTCGCGATGCCGGTGAGGCGCCGCACGCCGGTCCGCGCCGGGCGAGCGCGCCGCCGCGCCCCTGCATTCGAACCAGGATGGCCACGATGAAACCGTCAACCAGATCGCGCTGCATCGTCGCCGCGCTGCTGATCGCCGCGAGCGTCGCGGTGTCGGGCTGCGGAATGTTCGGCTGCGGCGGCGCCGCGACCAACGGCGCGGCCGCGGGCGGCTGCTCGGCCGGCATGCGCTTCTGACGCGGCGCCCGCCGGGCCGGCGCGACGAAATGCCGCCGCGCGGGCCTCGGGCCTCGGGCCGCCGGCCGCCGGCCGCCGGCCGCTCCCGCTCCCGCCCGGGTATTTTTGCCTTCGCTGCGCTGCCGGCCCTTTCTGAGATAGGATGGACCCGAAGCAGGGCCGCCGTGCCGCGCGCGGTCGAGTCCCGGCCGACGCGCGGGCCGCCCGGCCTGGCCGGACGGCCGGTGACACGGCCGCGCCATGCCCTTGGTGTATCCTTCCCTACTCCGTGACCGCGCGCCCCGGCATGATCCGGGCGCACCACCATGAACGATTCGTATCCCAGTCGTAAGCCAATCGACAAACCGCAAGAAAAGCGCTCGCTGCTCGAGCGCCTGACCGACTTCATCTCGCCCGAGCCGGAATCCCGGACGGAACTGCTGGAAATCCTCCAGGATGCGCACGAACGCAACCTGATCGACGCCGATTCGCTGTCGATGATCGAGGGGGTGTTCCAGGTGTCCGACCTGTGTGCGCGCGACATCATGGTGCCGCGTGCGCAGATGGACGCGATCAACATCACCGACAAGCCCGAAGATTTCATCCCGTTCGTCCTCGAGAAGGCGCACTCGCGCTATCCGGTGTTCGAGGAGAACCGCGACAACGTGATCGGCGTGCTGCTCGCGAAGGATCTGCTGCGCTTTTACGCCGAGGAAGAATTCGACGTGCGCGGCATGCTGCGCCCGGCGGTGTTCATCCCCGAATCGAAGCGCCTGAACGTGCTGCTGCACGACTTCCGCGTGAACCGCAATCATCTGGCGATCGTCGTCGACGAATACGGCGGCGTCGCGGGCCTGATCACGATCGAGGACGTGCTCGAGCAGATCGTCGGCGACATCGAGGACGAATACGACTTCGACGAAGAGGCCGGCAACATCATCTCGGCGCCCGACGGCCGCTACCGCGTGCGCGCGCTCACCGAGATCGAACAGTTCAACGAGACCTTCGGCACCGACTTCCCGGACGACGAGGTCGACACGATCGGCGGGCTGATCACCCATCATTTCGGCCGCGTGCCGCATCGCGGCGAGAAGCTGCAGCTCGGCAACCTCGTGTTCGAGATCCAGCGCGGCGATGCGCGGCAGGTCCACGTGCTGCTGGTGCGCCGCAACCCGCTCGCGAGCCGGCGCGCCGAAACCTCGCACGACGACTGACCTGACCGGCCGCGCCGGCCGCGCCTTCCTCAACCGCTCGCCCTCTTTCGCTTCACATGGACGATCCGATCCCGTCCCGCCCGGCTGGCGGCCTCCTCGCGCCCGCCCCCGGGCGCGCGCTGCCGCGCTGGCACTATCCGGCCGCGCTGCTCGCCGGCGCGGCCAATACGCTCAGCTTCGCGCCGACGCCGCACGGCGGCTGGCTGCAGCTCGCCGTATTCGTCTGGTTCTTCGCGCAGCTCACGCGCACGTCGAGCTGGCGCGGCGCCGCGCTCACCGGCGGCGCATTCGGGTTCGGCAACTTCATCAGCGGCATCTGGTGGCTGTACATCAGCATGCACGTGTACGGCGAGATGGCCGCGCCGCTCGCGGGCGGCGCGCTGGTGCTGTTCGCGCTGTACCTGTCGCTGTACCCGGCGTTTTCGGCCGCGTTGTGGTCGTTTTGCGCGGGCCACGCGTGGCATCGCCGCGCGCCCGACCCGCGGCCGTTCGCGCCGACGTGGCACGGCGCGTTCGCGTTCGCGAGCGCATGGGCGTTCGGCGAATGGCTGCGCGGCACCGTGTTCACCGGCTTTCCGTGGCTCGCGAGCGGTTACGCGCAGGTCGACGGGCCGCTCGCCGGGTTCGCGCCGGTCGTCGGCGTGTACGGGATCGCATGGGTGCTCGCGCTGTTCGCCGCGCTGGCCGTGCAGGCGCTCGTCGCCGCGCGCCGGCCGCGCACCGCCGAGCTTGGTGCTCCCGGCGCTGCACGCGCGCCCGCGATCCGGGCGGCCGCGCCGGCCGTGCTGGCGGTCGCGCTGGCGGCGCTCGGCATCGGGCTGTCGCAGGCGAGCTGGACCGTGCCCGCGAACGCGCCGCTCACGGTGCGGCTGCTGCAGGGCAACGTGAAGCAGGACATCAAGTTCGAGCAGGAAGGCATCGACGCGGCGATCAAGATGTACACGCAGATGATCGTCGAGAAGCCGGCCGACCTGATCGTCACGCCGGAAACCGCGATCGCGGTGATGATCCAGGAGCTGCCCGAGCCGTTCGCCGTCGCGATCCGCAAGTTCAGCGACACGACGGGCTCGGCCGTGCTGTTCGGCGCGGTCGGCGCATCGGTGACGCCGGACGGCCATTACGTCGACTACACGAACAGCCTGTATGGCGTGACGCCGCATTCGCGAGACATTTACCACTACGACAAGCACCATCTGGTCCCGTTCGGCGAGTTCATTCCGTGGGGCTTCCGCTGGTTCGTCGACCTGATGAAGATGCCGCTCGGCGACTTCGCGCGCGGCGCACCGGTGCAGAAGCCGTTCCTCGTTCACAACCAGCCGGTGATGGCCGATATCTGCTACGAGGACTTGTTCGGCGAGGAGATCGCCGCGACGATCCGCGACAACCCGCAGCCGCCCGGCGTGCTCGTCAACGTGACGAACCTCGCGTGGTTCGGCGACACCATCGCGCTCGACCAGCATCTGCAGATCGCCCGCATGCGCGCGCTCGAAACCGGCCGGCCGATGCTGCGCTCGACCAATACCGGGATGACGGCCGCGATCGACGCACGCGGCCGCGTGCTCGGCCAGCTCAAGCCATACACGATCGGCTCGCTCGACGTGCGGATCGAAGGCACCAGCGGCTTCACGCCGTACGTGACGAGCGGCAACGCCGTCGTGCTCGCCGTGTCGCTGATGCTGCTCGCGTTCGGCTTCACGTTCGGGCCGGGGCTGCGCCGCCGCGAGCGGGCGATGCGCGACGGGGGCGGCGACGTGTGAGCGGGGGTTGGTCGCTCGGACCGGCCGGCCCGTCTGATCCCTCAGGCGAGTCGTTCAGGCTGATCGCTCAGGCCAACCGCCAATGCGAGCCGCTACCCAACGACTGCCAGCCGCTCAACCCCGCCCAGCCGCGAGCCCACGCAAATCGCGCGCGAGCGCGTCCATCACCGGCGCCCACGCACCGAACGTCGGCTGCCGGTAGAGCGTCGCGCTCGGATACCACGGGCTGTCGGTGCGATCGAGCAGCCACGGCCAATGCGGATTCACGTCGAGCGCGACCCAGGTGCGCGCGCCGAGCGCGCCCGACAGATGCGCAACCGACGTGCACACCGTGATCACCAGATCGAGCGCGCCGATGAACGCCGCCGTGTCGTCGAAACTCTTCAGCTCGGCGGTAAAGTCCTCGATCGCGAAACCGGCCGCGCGCGCCGCGGCGACATCGGCATCCGCGCCCGGCTGCAGCGAATAAAACGCGACGCCGTCGATGCCGCCGAACGCATCGGCATAGCGCGCGAGCCCGACGCGCCGGAACGGGTTGCGCTGGTGCCCCGCACTGCCCGTCCACACGAGCCCGACCTTCAGCCGCCGCTCGCCCGCGAGCCGCGCGCGCCACGCGTCGCGCGCATGTGGCTCCGCATGCAGGTACGGCACCGACGCGCCGAGCGTCGAAGTCTCCATCCCGAGCATCAACGGCAGGCCGATCAGCGGCACCTCGTAATCGAACGGCGGCAGCGTGTCGACACCGCCGCCGGCGCTGAACGCGTCCACGTGCGCGCCGAGGCTGCGCTGCATCAGCGTGCCCAGCTGCGGAAACGTGTTCCACACGAGCCGGCCGCCTTCGCGGTGCGCGCGCTCGGCGAGCGGCGCGACGAAGCGCGCGAACTGCAGCACGTCGCCGAGCCCCTGCTCGCCCCAGACGAGCAAGGTCTCGCCGGCGAGCGGCTCGCCCTGCCAACGCGGGCCCGGCAGCGCCGGGCGGCGGCCGCGCAGCTCGCCGGCGCCGTCCCAGCGCGCCTCGTGGCCGCGCCAGCCGGCCGCGTAATTGCCGCGCACGAGCTGGATGATCGCGAGGTTGAAACGGAACGATGCGTCGTCGGGCGCGAGTTCGCACGCACGCGTCGCGTAGCGCTCGGCGTCGTCCCAGCGCTGCGCCTCCTTCATCGCCATCGCGATGTTGTTCAGCGCGAGCGCGTTGTCGGGCGCGATCTCCGCGAGCCGCGCCGCGGATGCGAGCGCGCCGTCGAGGTCGAGCGCCGCGAGCCGCGCGACGACCAGGTTGATCCACGCCTGCACGTCGTACGGATCGGCCTCGACGGCCGCGTCGAGCAGCGCGATTTCCTCGTTGCGATCGCCGCCCGACAGCCGCAGCGCGATCGCGAGGTTGTTGCGCAGCGACGGCCAGCGCGGATCGAGCGCATAGGCCGCGCGGTACGGCGCGACCGCGTCCGCGTGACGGCCGGCCATCTGCAGCGCGTAGCCGTGGTTGAACAGCGCCGCGACACCGGGATGCACGCGCGCCGCGCATTCGGCCAGCGCGAGCGCGTCGGCGATGCGCTGCCGCGCGACGAGCGTCGTGGTCAGCTGCGCGAGCGCCGCGCTATCGGCTGCGTGCAGCTGGCCGGCCGCGGCCAGCCACAGTGCGTGCACATCGGCATCGCCGCGCGCACGCGCGTCGGCGGCGTGGCCGAGCAGCGCGAGCAGCGGCGGCAGCAGCGGAATCAGGAGTTCGTTCGAGTCTTGCATGCGATCGGGATAGGCGAGCGGTCCTGCGGCGAGCGCCGCAATACGCGCATCTTAACGCCCGCACGCCGTCGCGTAGCGGCGCGCAACGCCGCGCGGAAGCCGGCGCGGCATGCGCGTCGCGACACCGCACGACCGCGCGCGCCGCGCGTGTCGACACGCCGCGCCCGGCGCGCCGGAACCCCGCCGGCAGCGCATCGGCGGCGTTCCGGCCGCATCCGCTCGCCGATCCGGTAAAATTGCACGTTTCAGCACACTAACAAGCCGCGCCGCCGCGCGAGCCGACCCTCCGGGCGTTGCCCGGAGCGCCGCCCGCAACGGAGCGCCAGCGCCACGAAGGCTCTTCATGCTTACGTTTCAGCAAATCATCCTGACGCTGCAGTCCTACTGGGACAAGCAGGGTTGCGCTCTGCTCCAGCCCATCGACATGGAAGTCGGCGCGGGCACGTCGCACGTCCACACGTTCCTGCGCGCGGTCGGCCCCGAGCCGTGGCGCGCCGCCTACGTGCAGCCGTCGCGCCGCCCGAAGGACGGCCGCTACGGCGAGAACCCGAACCGCCTGCAGCATTACTACCAGTACCAGGTCGTGCTGAAGCCGGCGCCGGAAAACATCCTCGATCTCTACCTCGGCTCGCTGGAAGCGCTCGGCTTCGACCTGCAGCAGAACGACGTCCGCTTCGTCGAGGACGACTGGGAGAACCCGACGCTCGGCGCGTGGGGCCTCGGCTGGGAAGTGTGGCTGAACGGGATGGAAGTCACGCAGTTCACGTATTTCCAGCAGGTCGGCGGCCTCGACTGCAAGCCGGTGCTCGGCGAGATCACCTACGGCCTCGAACGCCTCGCGATGTACCTGCAGAAGGTCGAGAACGTGTACGACCTCGTGTGGACCGAATGGGAGGAGCAAGGCCCGAACGGCCCCGAGCTGCGCCGCCTGTCGTACGGCGACGTGTACCACCAGAACGAGGTCGAGCAGTCGACCTACAACTTCGAGCACGCGAACGTCGATCTGCTGTTCACGTTCTTCAGCAGCTACGAAGCGGAAGCGAAGAAGATGATCGACGCGCAGCTCGCGCTGCCCGCGTACGAGCTCGTGCTGAAGGCCGGTCACACGTTCAACCTGCTCGACGCGCGCGGCGCGATTTCGGTCACCGAACGTGCGGCGTACATCGGCCGCATCCGCGCGCTGTCGCGTCTCGTCGCGCAGGCTTACTACAACTCGCGCGAGAAGCTCGGCTTCCCGATGCTCGGCAATCCGCCGGGCGTGCCGGGCCTCACCACCGACGCCCAGGACGCCGCGCAGCCGGCATGGGCGCCGCCGCTGAAGGTCGAACGCAAGATCGATCAGGACTGACGAGACGAGACTCATTCAAGACATGACGCATAACCATCCCGCCCCCCTGCTCGTCGAACTGCTGACCGAAGAGCTGCCGCCGAAGGCCCTCGCGCGCCTCGGCGACGCATTCGCCGAAGGTCTCGCGCAACGCCTCGCGGCGCGCGACCTCGTCGAAGGCGAACTCGTGTTCGAACGCTACGCGACGCCGCGCCGCCTCGCGGTGGTCGTGCAGAACGTGCGCGCCGTCGCGCCGGACCGGCAGGTCCGCGAAAAAGTGCTGCCCGTGTCGGTCGCGCTCGACGCCGAAGGCAAGCCGACCGCCCCGCTCGCGAAGAAGCTCGCGGCGCTCGGCCACCCGGACCTGACGATCGCCGAGCTCGAGCGCGCGCACGACGGCAAGGCCGAGGCGTTCTTCGTCAACTACTCGGCGGCCGGCGCGACGCTCGCCGACGGCCTGCAGGCCGCGCTCGACGAAACGCTCGAGAAGCTGCCGATTCCGAAGGTCATGACCTATCAGCGCCCGGACGGCACGGACGTCAAGTTCGTGCGCCCGGTGCATCGCCTGACCGTGCTGCACGACGATCGCGTCGTGCCGGTGGCCGCGTTCGGCGTCGACGCCGGCGACACCACGCTCGGCCATCGCTTCCTGTCCGACGGCCTCGTCGCGATCCAGCATGCGCGCGCGTATGCGGACACGCTGCGCGACAAGGGCCGCGTGATCGCGCATTTCGCCGATCGCCGCGAGACGATCCGCACGCAACTGAACGAGCACGCGAACGGCGACACGGTCGTGATGCCCGACGCGCTGCTCGACGAAGTGACGTCGCTGGTCGAATGGCCGGTCGTCTATCCGTGCCGCTTCGAGGACGAATTCCTGCAGGTGCCGCAGGAATGCCTGATCCTCACGATGCAGACGAACCAGAAGTACTTCGCGCTGACCGATATCGCCGGCAAGCTGCGCTCGCGCTTCCTGATCGTGTCGAACATCGAGACGAAGACGCCCGGTGAAATCATCGAAGGCAACGAGCGCGTCGTGCGCCCGCGCCTGGCCGACGCGAAGTTCTTCTTCGAGCAGGACAAGAAGAAGCCGCTCGCCGAGCGCGTCCCGCTGCTCGCGAACGTCGTCTATCACAACAAGCTCGGCTCGGCGCTCGCGCGCGTCGAGCGCCTCGAGGCGCTGGCCGGCGAGATCGCGCCCGCGATCGGCGCGGACGTCGCGCATGCGAAGCGTGCCGCGCGCCTCGCGAAGGCCGACCTGCTGACCGACATGGTCGGCGAGTTCCCGGAGCTGCAGGGCACGATGGGCACCTACTACGCGCGCCACGACGGCGAGCCCGACGACGTCGCGCTCGCGTGCGCGGAGCACTACCAGCCGCGCTTCTCGGGCGACGCGCTGCCGACCACGCCGGTGTCCACCGCCGTCGCGCTGGCCGACAAGCTCGAGACGATCGTCGGCATCTGGGGCATCGGCCTCGCGCCGACCGGCGAGAAGGACCCGTTCGCGCTGCGCCGCCACGCGCTCGGCGTGCTGCGCCTGCTGCTCGAGAAGCAGCTGCCGCTCGATCTCGTGTCGCTGCTGCGCACCGCGCATGCGCGCTTCGAGCAGGTGCCGGGCGTCGCCGAAGCGACGGACGCGATCTTCGCGTTCTTCATGGACCGCCTGCGCGGCCTGCTGCGCGAACGCGGCTACACGGCCGGCGAAGTCGACGCGGTGCTGAGCCTGAATCCGACGCGCGTCGACGATCTCGTCGCGCGCCTCGACGCGGTGCGCGAATTCACGCGCCTCGCGGAAGCCGAAGCGCTCGCGGCCGCCAACAAGCGGATCTCGAACATCCTGAAGAAGTCGGAAGGCGGCGTGAACGGCGCGGTCCAGCCGGCGCTGCTCGTCGAGGCCGCGGAGAAGGCGCTGCACGAGCAACTCGCCGCGGTCACGCCGCACGTGCAGTCGCAGCTCGACGCGCGGGCGTACACGGGCGCGCTGTCGGCGCTCGCCGCGCTGCGCGCGCCCGTCGACACGTTCTTCAACGACGTGATGGTCAACGCGGAAGATCCGGCGCTGCGCGCGAACCGTCTCGCGCTGCTGTTCGCGCTGCATCAGCAGATGAACTGCGTCGCCGACATCTCGAAGCTCGCCGCTTAAGGCCCGACGATGCCGACCAGCCCCAACCGCAAGCTCGTCGTCCTCGACCGGGACGGCGTGATCAACGTCGATTCGGATGCGTTCATCAAGACGCCCGACGAGTGGGTCGCGCTGCCCGGCAGCCTCGAGGCGATCGCGCGGCTCAATCACGCGGGCTACCGCGTGGTGGTCGCGACCAACCAGTCCGGCATCGGCCGCGGGCTGTTCGACATGGCCGCGCTCAACGCGATGCATCTGAAGATGCATCGCGCGGCGGCCGCGGTCGGCGCGCGCATCGACGCGGTGTTCTTCTGCCCGCATACGGCCGAGGACCAGTGCGACTGCCGCAAGCCGAAGCCCGGCATGATGCAGATGATCGCCGAGCGCTTCGAGATCGATCCGGGTCACACGCCGGCAGTCGGCGATTCGCTGCGCGATCTGCAGGCCGGCGTCGCGTCCGGCTTCCGGCCGCACCTGGTGCTGACCGGCAAGGGCAAGAAGACGCTCGCCGCCGGCAACCTGCCGGCCGGCACGAAGGTCCACGACGATCTGCGCGCGTTCGCGCTCGACTTCCTTTCACACGAACACGAGTGATGCGGCGGCCGCGCGCATCCTCCCTACTGTCAGACCCACGCCGATGCGCTTCGTCCGCTCCCTGCTGCTGCTGATCTACTTCATCCTGTACACGGTGCCGTACGCCACCGCGTGCTTCATCGCCTTTCCGTTCATGCGCCCCGACGCCCGCTACTGGATGGCGGCCGGCTGGTGCAAGTCGACGCTGTGGGTCGTGCGCTGGCTGAACGGAATCCGCTACCGGATCGAAGGGATGGAGAACCTGCCCGACGGGCCGGCCGTGCTGCTGTCGAAGCACCAGTCCGCGTGGGAAACGCTCGCGTTTCCGGCGCTGATGCCGAAGCCGCTCTGCTACGTGTTCAAGCGCGAGCTGCTGTACGTGCCGTTCTTCGGCTGGGCGCTCGGGCTGCTGCACATGGTCAACATCAACCGCAAGGAAGGCAAGAACGCGTTCGTGTCGGTGATCCGCCAGGGCAAGAAGCGCCTGTCCGAAGGCGCGTGGATGATCATGTTTCCGGAAGGCACGCGCACGCCGGTCGGCAAGCAGGGCAAGTACAAGACGGGCGGCGCGCGCTTCGCGATCGAGACCGGCACGCCGGTCGTGCCGATCGCGCACAACGCGGGTCGCGTGTGGCCGCGCAACTCGTTCACGAAATTTCCGGGCGTCGTCACGGTGTCGATCGGCAAACCGATTCCGGTCGAAGGCAAGACGCCCGACGTATTGAACTCGCAGGTCGAAGCCTGGATCGAAGCGGAAATGCGCCGCATCGATCCCGATGCCTATCGGCAGGCGGGCAATGCCGGCACGCGCGATGCCGCGCGCGTCTGACTCCCGCGGACTGCAGCCGTTGCGTACGACGAAACGAAGCGAACTGATGAAGAAGCGTCCGCGGCCACGGCCTGCCGTCGTGGCCCTCGATCATCGCCAGATGGACCTGCCGCTGTTCGACGGGCCGGCAGCCGCGTCGCCCGCGCCGGCTACACCTGCCACGCCCGCTCCCGCCACCGCACCGCCGGCCACGCCCGCGGCCGGCGCGCCTGCCGCGCCGCTCGATCCGGGGCCTGCGCGCGATCGCTCGCGCGTGCGCACGTTCGCGATCGACAGCCGCGTGCTCGAATATCGGCTCAAGCGCTCGGCGCGCCGCACGATCGGCTTCACGATCGACGGCAGCGGCCTGTCGATCACCGCGCCGCGCTGGGTCACGCTCACCGACATCGAAGCGGCGATCGCCGAAAAGCAGCGCTGGATCTTCGCGAAGCTCGCCGAGTGGAAGACCCGCACCGAACAGCGGGCGCTGCCGCAGATCGACTGGCGCGACGGCGCGCAACTCCCGTATCTCGGCAAGACAGTGACGATCGCGCTCGGCGCGAGCGCCGTCGCCTTCGATACCGACACGCTGCGGCTGTCGCTGCCGCTGCCCGCGCAGGCCGACATGCAGCAGATCAAGGACCGCGTGCAGGGCTGGCTGCAAGGCGAAGCGAAGCGGATCTTCGGCGAGCGCCTCGCCGTCTATGCGCAAAGGCTCGGCGTCACGTATTCGACCTACGCGCTGTCGTCGGCTGCGACGCGCTGGGGCAGCTGCTCGAGCGACGGCAGGATCCGGCTGAACTGGCGGCTGATCCACTTCCCGATGTCGATCATCGACTACGTCGTCGCGCACGAGCTGTCGCATCTGCGCGAAATGAACCACAGCCCGGCGTTCTGGCAGACCGTCGAATCGATCTTCCCCGAATTCCGCGAAGCGCGGCACACGCTCAAGCATCATCCGCCCGAGCTGCTGCCGTCGCTGTAACGCCGAGCTTCGCACCGCGAAGCGAAACGGGCGATGCGCAACCTGCGGCATCGCCCGTTTTTCATTGCGCGCGGCGCGCAGCGTGCGCCGCGACGCGCACCGCGCTCAGTGCGCCTTCTTCTGGATGAACTCGATCTTGTAGCCGTCCGGATCCTCGACGAACGCGATCACGGTCGTGCCGTGCTTCATCGGGCCCGCTTCGCGCGTGACCTTGCCGCCCTGCGCCTTGATCTTCTCGCAAGCCGCGTACGCATCGTCGACTTCCACCGCAAGATGGCCGAAGCCGTTGCCGAGATCGTAGGACGGCGTATCCCAGTTGTGGGTCAGCTCGAGCACGGTGCCCGTGCTTTCCGCTTCGTAGCCGACGAATGCGAGCGTGAACCGGCCTTCCGGATAATCGTCGCGACGCAGCAGCTTCATGCCGAGCAATTCGGTGTAGAACTTGATCGAGCGGTCGAGATCGCCGACTCGCAGCATCGTATGCAGCAAACGCATCTGTGTACTCCTGTGGGGACTTTCCGGAACCGGAAATTCTACCGGAGACGGGTGAATCCCGCCGGGGGTGGAGGCGCGGGGTTGGGGGTGGTTTGCGGGCGGTGCTGTCACGGTTCCGGGGCGATCGGGCGGGATTTTGGGCGGCGTTCGGACGTGCTTGAGACCATCACCCGACCGCCTGCGCCCACGCGCGGACCGGCACCGCTCCGCCGGAGGCTCGCCGGCAAGTCCATCGATCGGGTAACATCGTCGCACGTCGCACCAAACGTGGGCATCCGCCCGCCGCCGGCCCGCGCCGCCTCTTCCCATTCAGCCACATTGCCCGCCGTGCGAAATCGCCAACTCGTTCGCCAACAACGCGCCGTCTGCCCGTCTCGTTCGCTGCCCGTCCTGCGTCACGCCGGCGAGGTCCGCCGATGAGCGCGCTCGCCGCATCGCCGACGCGCGGCGCGCTGGACGCACGCGCGGTCGGCGTGATGCTGCTGCTGTGCGCGATCTGGGGCTTCCAGCAAGTCGCCATCAAGAGCACCAACGCCGCGATTGCGCCGATGTTCCAGGCCGGGCTGCGCTCGGTGATCGCCGCGCTGCTGCTATGGGGCTGGGCACGCTCGCGCGGCACGCCGTTGTTCCGCGCGGACGGCACGCTCGGGCCCGGCATCGCGGCCGGCGCGCTATTCGCCGGCGAGTTCGTTTGTGTGTTCTTCGGGCTGACGCTGACGAGCGCGTCGCACATGGCGATCTTCCTGTACACCGCGCCGTGCTTCACGGCCCTCGGCCTGCATCTGTTCGCGCCCGGCGAGCGGCTGCAGCGGATACAGTGGGCCGGCGTCGGCCTCGCGTTCGCCGGCATCGCGCTCGCGTTCGCGGACGGCTTCCTGAAACCGCGCGCGCCAGGCACGTCGGTGCTCGCGGGGCTGGCCGGCGATGCACTCGGCATTCTCGGCGGCGCGATGTGGGCCGCGACGACGGTCGTCGTGCGCTCGACGTCGCTCGCCCGCGTCAGCGCCAGCAAGACGCTGTTCTACCAGCTCGCGGTGTCGGCTGCCGTGCTGCTCGCGCTCGCCGCGCTGCTCGGCCAGATCTCGTTCGCGCGCGTCACACCGCTCGCGCTCGCGAGCCTCGCGTATCAGTCGGTGATCGTCGCGTTCGTCAGCTATCTGTCGTGGTTCTGGCTGCTGACCCGCTACAGCGCGTCGCGGCTGTCGGTGTTCACGTTCCTGTCGCCGCTGTTCGGCGTCGCGTTCGGCGTGCTGCTGCTCGGCGAATCGGTCGGCTGGCGCTTCATGTCGGCCGCGGCGCTCGTGCTGACGGGCATCGCGCTGGTCAACGCACCGGCGCGTCGGCGCGCGTAGCGGGGCGCGGCGGCACGCCGGAGGGGTCAAGGGCGCGGGTCGCGCTAATCGCGCCGGTCGCGATGAAGGCGACGACCACGACCACGACTGGGACTGGGACTGGGACTGGGACTGGGACTGGGACTGGGACTGGGACTGGGACTGAGACTGGGACTGGGACTGCAACGGTAGCCTCAGCCGCATCGGCATCGGCATCGGCATCCGGAGCATCAACCTCAACAGCAGCCGCGACCACATCCACCTCCGCAAACGCCGCCACTACCGCACCCGCATCCACAACTGCATCGGCAGCCGCATCCGCCACGGCCCCCAAAAACAAAAAGGCCACCCTCAAAGGCAGCCTTCCGAACCCCGAACCCGCGCACGGTCGCCCGTGCGCTTGCGTCACTGCGCGACGTTGCGCGCGCGGGCAAGCGCCTGCGCGACGCCGACATATTCGGCCACGCTCACGTCCTCCGCGCGCCGCGCCAGATCGAAGCCGAGCGCGTCGAAATCGATCGTGTCGCGATACTCGCCGAGCGTGTTGCGCAGCATCTTGCGGCGCTGCGAGAACGCGGCCGTGACGAGTTCGCCGAGCAGCACCGGATCGACGTCCGGCAGTTCGTGCGGTGCGTACGGAATCATCCGCACGATCGCCGAATCGACCTTCGGCGGCGGCTGGAACGATTCCGGCGGCACATCGAGCATCTTGTCCATCACGTAGCGGTACTGCAGCATCACCGACAACCGCGAGAACGCCTTCGTGCCCGGCTCCGCGACCATCCGCTCGACCACTTCGTTCTGCAGCATGAAATGCTGGTCGATCACGACAGGCGCGAACGTCATCAGATGGAACAGCAGCGGGCTCGAAATGTTGTACGGCAGGTTGCCGACGATTCGCAGCGACGGCGCGTCGCCCGGCGCCGCGAGCGAGCCGAAGTCGAACGCGAGCGCATCGCCCGCGTGCAGTTCGAGCAGCGCGCCGAAGCGCTGCTGCAAGCGCCCGATCAGGTCGCGGTCGAGCTCGACTGCGTGCAGCGGCGACTCCGGCGTGGCGACGCGCGCGATCAGCGGCTCGGTCAGCGCGCCGAGGCCCGGGCCGATCTCGACCATCCGCTGGCCGCGCACGGGGCCGATCGTCGCGACGATCGAGTCGATCACACCGTGATCGACGAGGAAGTTCTGCCCGAAGCGCTTGCGCGCGAAGTGGCCTTGGTGCTGTCTGCTGTTCGACATCGACTGAGAAAAACCAAAAATGCGACGAATGAGGTGGAACTGCGCGCGTCAGGATGCGCGGCGATGGCGCGCCATCGTGACGGCCGTGTCGAGCGCCGCGACCATGCTGCCCGGATCGGCGCGGCCGGTGCCGGCCAGATCCAGAGCGGTGCCATGATCGACCGACGTGCGGATGATCGGCAGCCCGAGCGTGACGTTGATGCCCTCGCCGAAGGTCGCATACTTCAGCACGGGCAGGCCCTGATCGTGGAACATCGCCAGCACGCAATCGGCGCCGGCCAGATAGCGCGGCTGGAACAGCGTGTCGGCCGGATACGGGCCGCGCGCATCGATGCCGCGCTCGCTCGCGCGGGCCAGCGCCGGCGCGATCACGTCGATCTCCTCGCGGCCGAGATAGCCGTTCTCCCCAGCGTGCGGGTTCAGCCCCGTCACGAGGATGCGCGGCGCCGCGAGACCGAAGTCGCGCCGCAGGTCGCGATCGATGATCGCGAGCGTGTCGACGAGCCCGTCGATCGTCAGCGCGGCCGACACGTCCTTCAGCGGCAGATGCGTGGTCGCGAGCGCGACGCGCAGCGGCCGCTCGCCGGTACCGGCCAGCATCATCACGACGCGCGGCGTGTGCGTGCGTTCGGCCAGGTATTCGGTATGGCCGGTGAACGGTACGCCGGCATCGTTGATGGTGCTCTTTTGCAGCGGGGCCGTGACGATCGCGTCGTAGCGGCCGGCCAGCGCGCCGTCGATCGCCGCATCGAGCAGCGCGAGCACGTAGCGGCCGTTGGCCGCGTCCAGCGTGCCCGCGTGCGCGGGCGCCGCGAGCGGATGATGTTGCACCGACACCGGGCCGCCCGCGAGCACCGCACGGTCGGCGCCGACGGCAGCCGCGCGTGCGTCGAGCAGCGCGGCGTCGCCGAGCACGGTGAACTGCGCGTCCGGCCAGCGCCGCGCGGCATCCTGCAACGCCTGCACGGTCAGCTCAGGGCCGACGCCCGCGGGCTCGCCAGTCGTGATCGCGATCTGCAACGCGGCTGCCGTCATCTGAAGCTCGCTCAGTTCGCCGGCCCGACGCCGTCGATCTTGTACTGCACGTACGACGAGTCGCGCAGCTCGCGCAGCCAGTCGGCATATGCCTGCTCGGCCTTGCGCTGGCCGATCGCCTGGCGGGCGATGTCCATCTGCTGCTGCACCGACCCTTCGGCCTCGCGCCGGTCGATCACCTGGATCAGGTGATAGCCGTACTCGGTGCGCACCGGCTGGCTGATCTGGCCGTCCTGCAGGTTGTTCATCGCGCGCTCGAATTCCGGCACGGTCTCGCCCGGGCTGATCCAGCCGAGATCGCCGCCCTGCGACGCCGACCCGTCCTGCGAGTAAGTGCGCGCGAACTTCGCGAAATCGCCGCCGGCCTCGACCTGCTTGCGGATGTCGAGCAGCTGCTGGCGCGCCTGGTTTTCCGACTTGCCTTCGCCGACGCGCAGCAGGATGTGGCGCACGTGCGTCTGCACGATCTTCGGCGCCGCCGCGCTCGCGCCCTGGCTCTGGCGGCGATCGACCAGCCGGATGATCTCGAAGCCGTCCGGCACGCGGATCAGCGTCGGATTGACTTGGCCGGGACGCAGCTTCGACGCGGCCGCGACGACGTCAGGCGGCAGCGTGCTCGGTGCCTTGAAGCCGAGGTCGCCGCCCTTCTTCGCGTCGTTCGCTTCCGAATTGTTGCGTGCGAGCTTCTCGAAATCGGCGCCCGACGTCGCTTGCTGCAGCAGCGCCTCGGCCTTCTTCTGCGCGGCTTCGATGTCGGCTTGCGGCGCGTTGGTGGGCGCCTTGATGAAGATGTGCTGGAAGCGCAGATCCTGCTGCTGCGACGCGTTCGGCCCGCGCTGGCTCGCGATGTAGTTCGCGACCTCGGCGTCCGACACGGTGATCTTGCCGTCGACCTCGCGCTCGCGCAGCTTCGACAGCATCAGCTCGGTGCGCGCATCGCTCGTGAAGACGCTCCACGGCACGCCTTGCGCCTCCAGGCGCGCGCGATACTGGTCGAGCGTCATGCCGTTCGCCTGTGCGAGGCGCTGCAGCGTGGACTGCACGGTGGCGTCGTCGATGCGGATGCCGTCGTCCTTCGCCTTCTGCACCTGGATGCGCTCGAGCACCATCTGGTTCAGCACCTGCGCACGCAACTGTTCGGCCGGCGGCACGGGCGCGTTCTGCTGCTGCAGCCGGCGCGCGATCAGGCCGACCCGCTGGTCGAGTTCGCGGCCCGTGATCACGTCGTTGTTGACGACCGCGACGACTTCGTCGGTCAGTTGCGCGCCTTGCGAACCGAGCGCCTGCGCCGCGGCCGGCGCAGCGGCGAGCAGCGCGGCGGACGCGGCGAGGCTGGACACGACTGCCGCGAAACGAAGGGTTTTCTTCATTGCCACTGATACTCCATTGAAAGCGTGCTGACCGGTGCGGACAAGCCGGCGTTACTCGTAGTTGCTGAAGCGGGACATCGGCGGCGGCGCGGACGGCAGCGGCTGGTAGCCCGGCACGCCGGCGCGGAAGGCGGCGACGAGCCCGTTGTCGATGCTCGACAGCCCCTTCAACGTGAGCTGCATCATGAAGCGCGTCGACGAGTTCTGCTGCCCCGACGTGTTCACGCCGTTCGCGTACCGCTGGATCCCGACGCCGAGCGCCCAGCAATCCGCGTCGTATTGTAAGCCGAGCAGACCGTCGACGACCCGATCGGCGGCCAGGTCGTAGTTGAAGCGACCGACCGCATACAGGCGCCGCGTGAGCGGCCATTGCGCGGACACCAGGAACTGGTTGATCGGCTGGTTGTCGAGCGTCGTGTTCGAGCGCGTATAGCGGTAGCCGACGTTGATCACGCGGCGCTCGCCCGGGCTGAAGCCGAAACCGATGCTCGACTTCACGAGCTGGTTGTTGTTCTGGTTGTACTGGAACGCCGTCTCCGACATGAAGCCGGAGCCGAGCTTCAGCGCCGCGCCGACGATCAGGTCGGAATGGCGCGCCAGCACGCCGCTCTGGTTCGAGTTCAGCGCCACGCGCTGATTCGCGAAGTAGTACTGCTGCGCGACCACGAAGCGCGCGCGCTCGTCGCCGGTACGCGGATCGATGAAGCGCGAGGTCAGGCCGGCCGTGATCCGGTTCGCGTCCGCGATCCGGTCGTTGCCGACGAACGTGTTCGGCTGGTAGATCTCCGCGAGCCCGAAATCCGACTCGGCGGTATCGAACAGCGGCGCGTTCGACTGGTCGCGATACGGCGTGTAGACGTAGTACAGGCGCGGCTCGAGCGTCTGGATGAAGTCCTGGCCGAACAGATGGACCGAGCGGTCGAAGATCAGGCCCGAGTCGAAGCTCACGGTCGGGATCGACTCGGTGAAGTGCTTCGGGCTGTTCGGCGTGCTCGACGACAGATGGTTCAGGTCGTACGACGCGAGGTGGTACTGGACCTTCGGCACGACGAAGTAGCCGGGCCCGTACACGCCGTAGGCGATGTACGGATTGAAGACGATCCGGTCGCCTTCGGTCGAATCGGCGGTCGTGATGCGAAAGCGCGAATAGTCGGCTTCCGCGCCGAAGTCGAAGCCGCCGACGTTGTACTTCGTGTACTTCACGTTCAACTGCGGCTCGCGGCTGTACGGCGAGATCGACGGCGGCAGCGTCTGCCAGTGCTGGTAGCGCGCGAGCACCGACCACGGACCCTTGTTGTACGTGATGCCGGCTTCCTGCTGGTACAGCGTCTGCGTCCCGTTGATGAACTGGTTCATCGACCCAAGGTCTTCGGGATAGGTATTGTCCGAGACCTTGTTGTAGTAGACGTAGCCGGCGAAACCGCTGCCGAAGTTCTGCTGGTGCTGCCAGTAGATCGCGTAGCGGTTGCGGTGCGCGAGGCGGTCGTCCGGCAGGTAGTTGGCCGTGAACGTGCCCGAGTACGACGGCGACAGATAGCGGAACGTCGCTTCCGTCTGCACGCCGCGCCGCGAGATGATGCGCGGCGTGATCGTCAGGTCGCGGTTCGGCGCGATGTTGAAGTAGTACGGCAGCGACAGCTCGAACCCGTTGTTCGAGTTCATCGAGAAGGTCGGCGGCAGCAGGCCGCTGCGCCGGTCGCCCGACAGCGGGAACGTGAGCCACGGGCTCGCGAAGATCGGCACGCCCTGGAAGAACAGCACGCCGTTGCGCGCGGTGCCTTCGTCGGCGCCCGTATCGAAGTCGAAGCGGCTGCCCTTGATGTACCACGCGGGATCGGTCGCGCACTGGCATGCGGTGTAGGTGCCGTTCACGAACACCGAGCGCTCGCTGTCGAGCAGGTCGACGCGCTCCGCGCTGCCCGAGCCGCCCGTCACGTTGAAGTGGTACTTCGGCGCCGTCATGAAGCCCTGGTTCGCCTCGACCTTCAGATGCGCCTCGGGGCCAGCGAACGACGTGCCGCCGTTGATCACCCTCACCTGGCCGTACGCGTCGGCCATGTCGGTGTCCTGATCGTAGTGGATCGCGTCGGCCTTCACGACCGCGTCGCCGCGGCGCAGCTCGGCCGAGCCCTTCGCGGCCAGATCCTGCTCGGCCGTGCCGCTCGTGTGGTCGGCGATCACGAAGGCGGCCGGCTTCGCGCCGTCCTTCAGCGGGTGATCCTCGAGCTGCGGGGCAAGGCGCAGGTCCCACGGCGAGCCGAGCGGCTGCGGTTGCGCGGCCGCGCCCGACAACTGCGCGTACGACACGGCCGGCACGAGGCCGGGCACGGCCAGGAGCGCGAGCGCGAGCCGCCTTTTGCGCGGCGCCCCGTCACCGGGGAAGACATTCGGGAATAGCGGTTTGGGCGGCATCTATCGTTTGGCGAATCGCCCCTTGTCAACCGTCGCTGCACGGCACCGCCGCGCTCGGCGGGCCGCACCGTCGCACCGCGACTGCGGCTGAGCGCAAACCGGGAAGGCGAGCGGGCGGACGGCGCGACAGGCAACTGGCCGGTGCGGCGGAAGCTGACGCGGGGCGCGTCAAAAAAGTCGTGGGGTATTATATGGCAAGACGTTCCCCCCTCCGCCGAGTTTCATGACGCCCCCATCCGCCGCATCCCAGCCCGACGCCCGCCTCGACGCGCTCACCGCGTGGCTGCGCCCGCTCGCCGAGCGCCACGCGCTCGATCTGTCCACCCTCGCGCCCGCGTCTTCGGACGCCAGTTTCCGCCGCTATTTCCGCGTCGCGTCGGCAAACAGCCCGGGCGGCTCGCTGATCGCGGTCGACGCGCCGCCGCCCGAGAAGTGCCGCGAGTTCGTCCAGGTCGCGCAACTGCTCGCCGCGGCCGGCAACCACGTGCCCGAGGTACTGGCCCACGACTTCGACGCCGGCTTCATGCTCGTGACCGACCTCGGCCGCACGTCGTACATCTCGGTGCTCGATCCGGCCGATCCGGCTGCCGCACGCGGGCTGATGCGCGCCGCGCTCGACGCGCTGATCCGCTTCCAGCTGGCGTCGGCGCCCGACGTGCTGCCGCCGTTCGACGAGACGTTCCTGCGCCGCGAGATGGAGCTGCTGCCCGAATGGCTGATCGGCCGGCACCTCGGCAAACCGGTCGACGACGCGATGCGCGGCACGCTCGACCGCACGTTCGCGCTGCTGATCGCGAGCGCCCGCGCGCAGCCGCAGGGCTTCATGCTGCGCGACTTCATGCCGCGCAACCTGATGGTGTGCGAGCCGAACCCCGGCGTGCTGGACTTCCAGGACGCCGTGTACGGGCCGCTGACCTACGACGTCGTGTCGCTGCTGCGCGACGCGTTCATCAGCTGGGACGAGGAGTTCGAACTCGACTGCTTCGCGTATTACTGGGAAAAGGCGAAGAAGGCCGGCCTGCCGGTCGATCCGGATTTCGGCGAGTTCTACCGCCAGCTCGAATGGATGGGGCTGCAGCGCCACATCAAGATTCTCGGCCTGTTCGCGCGGATCAACTATCGCGACGGCAAGCCGCATTACCTGGCCGACCTGCCGCGCTTCGTCGCCTATGCACGCAAGGTCGCGCTGCGCTACCGTCCGCTCGTGCCGTTCGCGAAGCTGCTCGACGAGCTCGAGGGCAAGGGCGCGGCCGATGTCGGCTACACGTTCTGAGCGCCCGCACGACCTGCCGAACATGAGCACGACCCTGACCACCGCGATGATCTTCGCCGCCGGGCGCGGCGAACGGATGCGCCCGCTGACCGACACCCGCCCGAAACCGTTGCTCGAAGCCGGCGGCAAGCCGCTGATCGTCTGGCAGATCGAGGCGCTCGCGCGCGCCGGCATCGACACGATCGTGATCAACCACGCGTGGCTCGGCGCGCAGGTCGAGGCGGCGCTCGGCGACGGTTCGCGCTGGGGCGTGCGGCTCGCGTATTCGGCCGAGCGCGAAGCGCTCGAGACCGCCGGCGGCATCGCGCAGGCGCTGCCGCTGCTCGAGCGCGACGGCCGGCCGACGGTGTTCGCCGCCGTCAGCGGCGACGTGTTCTGCGAATTCGACTACCGCACGCTCGCGTCGCGCGCGGCGCCGATGGCCGCGCTCGAAGCGCCCGCGATGCACCTGGTGATGGTCCCGAACCCGCCGTTCCATCCGGCCGGCGACTTCGCGCTCGGCGACGACGACCGCCTGTCGCTCGACGGCCCCGCGCGGCTCACGTTCGGCAACATCGGCCTGTACGACACGCGGATGTTCCGCGATCTCGAACCCGGCACGCGGCGCGCGCTGACGCCGTACTATCGTGCGGCGATCGAAGCGGGCCGCGCGACCGGCGAACGGTACGACGGCGTGTGGGAGAACGTCGGCACGCCGGCGCAGCTCGGTGAACTCGATGCGCGGCTGCGGGCCGCGGGTTGATCGATACGCGGGGCGGCGCGGCATGACGCGACGCGGTGGGCGGGTGCCGCATGCGGCGGCATCGTCCCGGCGGTCGACGACCACCGGCAGGCCTTGAATCGGCGCGGATCGCCGCGCCGGGCAACGCGGCGATAACGGCGCACCGCCTCACCGCCTCACCGCCTCACCGCCCGCAGCGTAGCGCGCGCCCTCGGCACGCACCGCAACATCCGCGCTCGCAAACAACACCTCAAGCAACAACTCAAGCAGCCTCCGCCGCCTCCCCACCCGTCGCCGCACGCTGCTGCTGCAGCGTCCACATCTGCGCATACAGCCCGTCCGCTTGCACGAGTTCGTCGTGCGTGCCGCGCTCGACGATGCGCCCGTGGTCCATCACGAGAATCTGCTGCGCGTGCACGACCGTCGACAGCCGGTGCGCGATCACCAGCGTGGTCCGGTGCCGGGCGATCTGGTCGAGCTCCTGCTGGATCGCGCGCTCAGAGCGCGAATCGAGCGCGGAGGTCGCCTCGTCGAACAGCAGGATCGGCGGGTTCTTCAGCAGCGTGCGCGCGATCGCGACGCGCTGCTTCTCGCCGCCCGACAATTTCAGCCCGCGCTCGCCGACCGGTGTGTCATAGCCCTTCGGCAGGCTTTCGATGAAGTCGTGGATGTGCGCGGCGCGCGCGGCCGCGATCACTTCGTCGCGGCTCGCGCTCGGGCGGCCGTACGCGATGTTGTAGTAGATCGAGTCGTTGAACAGCACGGTGTCCTGCGGCACGATGCCGATCGAGGCGCGCAGCGAGTCCTGCGTGACGTCGCGGATGTCCTGCCCGTCGATCCGGATCGCGCCGCCCGTGTGCCGGTCGAGGTCGTAGAAGCGAAACAGCAGCCGCGACAGCGTCGACTTGCCCGACCCGCTATGGCCGACCACCGCGGTCGTCGTGCCCGCATCGATCGTGAACGACACGTCGTGCAGGATCGGCCGCGCCGGCTCGTATGCGAAGTTCACGTGCTCGAAGCGCACCTGCGCGCCGGCCACCGCGAGCGCGCGCGCGTCGGGCAGATCCGCGACTTCCTTCGCAGCCGACAGCAGCCCGAACATCCGGTCCATGTCGGTGAGGCTCTGCTTGAGCTCCCGATAGACGACGCCGAGAAAATTCAGCGGGATGTACAACTGCAGCATGAACGTGTTGATCAGCACCAGATCGCCGAGCGTCAGCTTGCCGGCCAGCACGCCCTGCGTCGCGCGCCACAGGATGAACACGAGCCCCGTGCCGATGATCGCCTGCTGCCCGAAGTTCAGCAGCGACAGCGAATTCTGCGAGCGGATCGCGGCCTGGCGGTAGCGCTTCAGGTTCTCGTCGTAGCGCTGCGTCTCCCACTCCTCGTTGCCGAAGTACTTGACCGTTTCGTAATTGATCAGCGAGTCGATCGCCCGCGAGTTCGCGCGCGAATCGAGCTCGTTCATCGTGCGGCGGAAGTGCGTGCGCCAGTTGGTGACCTTCACGGTGAACACGATGTAGGTGACGAGCGCCGCGAACGTCACGTACGCGTAATACGCTTCGTACTTGACCACGAAGAAGCCGAGCACGAGGCCGACCTCGACGAGCGTCGGCAGGATGCTGTACAGCGAATAGGAAATCAGCTGCTGAATGCCGCGGGTGCCGCGCTCGATGTCGCGCGACATGCCGCCCGTCTGGCGTTCGAGATGGAACCGCAGCGACAGCCCGTGCAGATGCCGGAACACCTGCAGCGCGAGCTGGCGCACCGCGCTCTCGGTCACCTTCGAGAACAGAATTTCGCGCAACTCGGTAAACAGCGACGTCGACAGCCGCACCAGCGCATAGGCCACCACGAGCAGCCCGACGCCGCCCGCGAGCACGATGCCGGCCGACTGCTCGGCGCGGCCGAGCGCGGTGAGCTGCTGCACGGCGGACAGATGATCGACGATGCGCTTCATCACGACCGGCACGCCGAGGTTCGCGACCTTCGCGCCGATCAGGCAGCCGAGCGCGAGCGCGACGCGCCATTTGTAGGTCGCGAGGTAAGGCAGCAGCGAGCGGATGGTCTGCCAGTCGTTGCGGGGCCCGGTGGGAGCCGGCGCGGGCTCGCCGGAAGCGGAATATCGGCGCATGGGGAGGATCGGCGGCGGCGTCAGGCGCATGGCTGCGGCGGCCCGCTCGCCCGCTTTCTCGTACAATTTATGGTCGTTGTATTGTCGCAGAAGCCGCTACGCGCCGCTGCCGGCGGCCCGGCCGGCCGGGCTGCGCGCGGCGGCGCATTTATTACAGGATGAAAGCCCCCGCCATGACCGATCCGATCCTCGAGCTCCCGCAGAAACAGCCCGCCCTGCGCGTCGTCCCGCAACCGCACGACGCCAACGTCCACGGCGACGTGTTCGGCGGCTGGATCATGTCGCAGGTCGACATCGCCGGCTCGATTCCGGCGAGCCAGCGTGCCAACGGCCGCGTCGCGACGGTCGCGGTCAATTCGTTCGTGTTCAAGCAGCCGGTGTTCGTCGGCGACGTGCTGAGCTTCTACGCGACGATCATGCGCACCGGCAACACGTCGGTGACGGTCGACGTCGAGGTGTACGCGCAGCGCATGCGGCTGATGGGCGAAATCGTGAAGGTCACCGAAGCCACGCTCACCTACGTCGCAACCGGCGCCGACCGCAAGCCGCGGCCGCTGCCGCCGCTGTGACCGGCAGCCGCGCCGACGGGCCGCAGCAGGCGCGTCAGTGCGCAGCCGTCAGCCCGAACTCGTGCATCGCCGGCACGAAATCGTGGTTCAGCGTCGGCTTGCGCGACAGCTTCATCAGCACGTAGCGCTGAAACGGCGCGAGCTGCTGCCACTGCGCCAGCGCGGGCGGCGGCAGCCCGGCCAGCGCGCTTTGCTGCACCAGCGCATCGGGCACCGAGCCGGTGTCGCGCCAGCCCGGCTGCTCGTCCGGCTGAAACCACGACGGCTCGAGATCGGCATGCGTGCGCAGCATCTCGAACAGCGCGTGATCGAAATTGGGCTCGATCGCGGTATCGTCGTCGGCGGGAAAGCGTGCGAGCAGCTTGCGGTCCTCCAGCGGCAGCAGCTGCCACTGCTCGAGCGAGATGCGCAGACCGAAGCGGTCGAGATTGAAGCGCACGATCATCGGGATGTACGTCAGGTTTTCCGACGAATCGTGTTCGAAATCGAATAGCAGCGGAGCGTCGCTGAGTCCCATGGTCGTTACCTGAGTGTCGGATGCCGGCGCGGCCGGCCTGCCTGAGGTATTTTAGAACCTCCGGGCGCGCGCGGCCGACATGATCGACGCCGCAACCGCCCCATCCACCGGAGTGCCCGTGAATCCGACTGACACAGAAGAACCGCGCGGCGCGATCGAGTTGCCGGTGCGTCGCACGCGCGGCGGCGCGGTCGAGGCCGCGCACGATTACGTCGGCCAGGAATGGCCGGTCGCGCTCGTCTTCAACGGCATCTCGCATGCGGTGATGATGTGTACGCCGCGCGACCTCGAGGCGTTCGCGGTCGGCTTCGCGATCTCCGAAGGGATCGTCGAGCGCGGCAGCGACATCAAGGACATCGACGTGAGCGTGCACGCCGACGCGCCGCTGCCGTATGCGCAGGTGCACCTCGAAGTGGTCCAGCAGGCGTTCGCCGCGCTGAAGGAGCGGCGCCGCGCGCTCGCCGGCCGCACCGGCTGCGGCGTGTGCGGCATCGAAAGCATCGACCTGCTCGATCTCGCGCCGGAGCGCGTGCCCGACACCGGCTTTCTCGCGCGCGTCGCGCCCGACGCGCTCGCGCGCGCCGCACGCGCGCTACCGGCCCATCAGGCGCTCACGCAGCTGACCGGCGGCCTGCATGCGGCCGCGTGGTGCGATGCAACGGGCGCGATCCGCACCGCGTTCGAGGACGTCGGCCGCCACAACGCGCTCGACAAGCTGATCGGTTCGCTGGTGCTCGCGCGCGCCGACCTGACCGACGGCTTCGTGTTTTTGTCGAGCCGCGCGAGCTACGAACTGGTGCGCAAGTCGGCGCGCGTCGGCATTCCGATGGTCGCGACGATCTCGGCGCCGTCGTCGCTCGCGGTCACGATCGCAAAGACGGCCGGCCTGCGGCTGGTGAGCTTCTGCCGCGAGACCGGCCACGTGGATTACGGCACCGCGTGAGCGGTCGCGGCCGGCGCATGGTTCGCCGTGTCGGCCGCATCGGACGCCGCACGCTGCACCGTGTGCACCTCGGGCGCCGCATCGCTCGTGCGCTTGCCGCGATAGTCGGTCCACAGCTTGAGGTCGGTGTCGTAGAGCTTGCAGCGGCGCGCCGTGTCGAAGTACCAGCGCAGGCTGAAGCGCTGCACGACGATCCGGCCGGGCAGCATGTCTTCCAGCTTCGTCTGCGCCGGCTTGAGCCGGTACAGCGGCACGCTCATGTCGACGTGATGCGCGGTGTGCTCCATGATGTGATGCAGCAGGCCGCCGATGCCGAACGGGAACGTCAGGTGCAGCGTGGTCGACACGAACGGCGCGGCGTTCGACCATTCGGCGCGGTTCGCGTGCCATGCGATGCGCGGGTCGGTATGGTGCACGTACACGACGAAGCCGATCATCGAACACCAGAACAGGAACGGCACGAGCACGCCGGTCGCGAGCAGCAGCGCGACCGATTGATGCGTGCGCAGCGCGACCGCGACGACGGCGGCGATCCACACGGCGGCGAAAGCCGTCACCAGCAGGCAGTCGCGCCGGAACACCGGCCGCGACGCGCCGATATAGCCGCGGCTCGGGAAGTACATCCGCAGCCACCAGATCTCGACGAGATAGTAGAGGCCCGGCGCCCAGCCGCTCCGGTAGATGCGATCGAGCAGCCGGCGCGTCGGCGACAGCGCGGCGAACTCCGCCGGCGTATGCGGCGCCCAGACGAAGTCGAAGCCCTTCAGGTTCGTATAGCCGTGGTGCACGACGTTGTGCCCGACTTCCCACAGGCTGTATGGCGTCAGCGACGGCAGAAACGCGATGCGGCCGAGCCAGCGGTTCAGCCCGCGGTTCGGCGTGAGGCTCTGATGGCACGCGTCGTGCCCGATGATGAACAGTCGCCCGGTGATGAAGCCGGCCGCCATCCCGCAGACGATCTTGCCGACGATCGAGCCGAGCAGCAGCGCGCCGGCGAACGCGGCGAACAGCAGCAGGTAATCGAGCACCAGCAGCAGGATCGGGCGCGCGATCTCGCGCGTGGCGAACGGCACGAGCCAGGCGCGGATGACCTTGCGATGCGGGATCGGCTCGTCGGCGCGAACCGGAGTATGAGTATCGTGATTGTTCATGATGCGGAGAAGGCGCGCGGTACGCGCGCCTGAAAAGGGGAAGCCGCGCCGCTTAGCGCGACATCATGTTCATGCTGACGTTGTGCATCACCCACAATGTCCCGACGATCAGGATCAGCGCGGTCAGCACCGTATAGCTGAACGCCATCACGTTCCAGCGCTGGCTCGACGCGGTGTTCATGTGCAGGAAGCACACCAGATGCACGAGGATCTGCGCGAACGCGAGCACCGCGAGCGCGATGAGCGCCGCCTTCGGCGCGAGCACGCCTGCCATCACCAGCCCGAACGACGCTGCCGTGAGCAGCACCGACAGCACGAAGCCGACGACGTAGCCACGGGCCGTGCCGTGCGCTTCGTCGTGGTGGATGAGTTCCGAATGAGCCATTTAGATCACGCTCGCGAGGTAGACGAAGGAGAACACGCAGATCCAGACGATGTCGAGGAAGTGCCAGAAGAGGCTCAGGCACGTGAGACGCCGCACGTCGCGCTCGGTCATGCCCGAGCCGCGCGCCATCTGCACGACCAGCACCACCATCCACAACAGGCCGACCGCCACGTGCAGCCCGTGCGTGCCGACCAGCGCGAAGAACGCCGACAGGAACGCGCTGCGCTGCGGGCCTGCGCCGTCGGCGATCAGGTGCGAGAACTCGCGCAGTTCCATCGCGAGAAACGCGGCGCCCAGCACGAACGTCACCGCGAGCCACACGAACACGGCGCCGCGCCGGCGGCGCTGCGCGCCGAGCATCGCGAAGCCGTACGTGATGCTCGACAGCAGCAGCGCGGCCGTCTCGAGCGCGACGCCCGGAATGTCGAACAGGTCCTTCGCGGTCGGACCGCCCGCGAACTGGTTGCCGAGCACGGCGAACGTGGCGAACAGCGACGCGAAGATCACGCAGTCCGTCATCAGGTACAGCCAGAAGCCGAACACCGAATGCGACGGCGGATGGTGGTGCGCGGCCGCATGAGGGGCGGCGCCCGACAGAGATTGATACGACATCAGTTCGTCTCCAGTTCAACTTCCGGCGCCGCGGCGCCGAGCTGCACGCCCGCGCGTTGTTCCTCGATGCGGCGGACGGTGTCCGCCGGAATGTAATAGCCGTCGTTGTCCTGCGCGCTGTACAGCACCACCGTCGCGACGATGCCGACGAGCGCGGCGATCGCGAGCCACCAGATGTGCCAGACGAGCGCGAAGCCGAGCAGCAGGCTGAAGATGCCGACGAAGAAGCCCGCGCTCGTGTTCGACGGCATGTGAATGTCGTCGTAGCGGACGTTCTTGCCGAGGCCGAGCCCGAGGCCCTTCGCCTTGCGATACGCGAGCTCGTCGAGTTCGTGCACGTTCGGGATCACCGCGAAGTTGTAGACCGCGGGCGGCGACGACGTCGCCCATTCGAGCGTGCGGCCGTTCCACGGGTCGCCGGTCGCGTCGCGATACTGCGGCTGGTGACGATTGCGCCAGCCGACCCACACCGATGCGACCTGGCAGAGCACGCCGAGCGCGATCAGCACGACGCCGCACGCGGCGGCCACCAGCCACGGATGCCATGCCGGGTTGTCGTAGTGGTTCAGACGGCGCGTCATGCCCATGAAGCCGAGCACGTACAGCGGCACGAACGATGCGTAGAAGCCGAGGAACCAGCACCAGAACGCGCGCTTGCCGAACTTCTCGTCGAGCCGGAACCCGAACACCTTCGGGAACCAGTAATGCACGCCTGCGAAGTAGCCGAACACGACGCCGCCGATGATCGCGTTGTGGAAATGCGCGATCAGGAACAGGCTGTTGTGCAGCACGAAGTCGGCGCCCGGAATCGCCATCATCACGCCGGTCATCCCGCCGAGCGTGAACGTCACCATGAAGCCGATCGTCCACAGCACGGGCGTCGTGAATTCGATGCGGCCGCGGTACATCGTGAACAGCCAGTTGAAGATCTTCACGCCGGTCGGGATCGCGATGACCATCGTCATGATCCCGAAGAACGCGTTGACGTCGGCGCCCGAGCCCATCGTGAAGAAGTGATGCAGCCACACCAGGAACGCGAGCACCATGATCACGCACGACGCGTAGACCATCGTCTTGTAGCCGAACAGCGGCTTCTTCGCGAAGGTCGCGATCACTTCCGAATAGATGCCGAACGCGGGCAGCACGAGGATGTACACCTCCGGATGGCCCCACGCCCAGATCAGGTTCAGGTACAGCATCGCGTTGCCGCCGGCATCGTTCGTGAAGAAGTGCATGTCGAGGTAGCGATCGAGCCCGAGCAGCGCGAGCGCGACCGTCAGGATCGGGAACGTCGCCATGATCAGCACGTTCGAGCACAGCGCCGTCCACGTGAACACCGGCATCTTCATCAGCGTCATGCCGGGCGCGCGCATCTTGACGATCGTCACGAAGAAGTTGATCGCGGTGATCAGCGTGCCGACGCCCGAGATCTGCAGCGCCCACAGGTAGTAGTCGACCCCTACGCCCGGACTGAACTGCAGCTCCGACAGCGGCGGATAGGCGAGCCAGCCCGTCTGCGCGAATTCGCCGATCACGAGCGAGATGTTCATCAGGATCGCGGCGACCGCCGTCATCCAGAAGGACAGCGAATTCAGGAACGGGAACGCGACGTCGCGCGCGCCGATCTGCAGCGGCACGATCAGGTTGAAGAACGCGACCAGCAGCGCCATCGCCATGAAGAAGATCATGATCACGCCGTGCGCGGTGAAGACCTGGTCATAGTGATGCGGCGGCAGATAGCCGGGCGAGTTGTATGCGAGCGCGAGCTGCAGGCGCATCATCACGGCGTCCGCGAAGCCGCGCAGCAGCATCAGCACCGCGACGATCAGATACATCACGCCGATCTTCTTGTGGTCGACCGACGTCAGCCACTCGCTCCACAGCCATTTCCACCGTCCGGTCACCGTCAGCGCGGCGACGATGCCGAACACGACGAGCCCCATGAACGCGCTCGCGCCCATGATGATGGGCTGATCGAACGGGATCGCCGATAGTGTGAGTTTGCCTAGCATGCGTTACCCCTTCGTCGTGCAGGCGGCGTCCTTCGGATCGAGGACATGGCCGTTGTTGTACTTCGCGATGATGTTGTGGAACAGCTTCGGGTCCACCGACGAGAAATAGCGCACCGGCGCCTTCTCGCTCGGCTGCGCGACCGTGCCGTACGCGGTCATGTCGAGCCGGTCCGCCGACGCCTTCACTTTCTGCACCCACGCGTCGAACTGCTCGCGCGGCTCGGCGAGCGTGCGGAACTTCATGTCCGAGAAGCCGCGACCGCTGTAGTTCGCGGACACGCCGGCGTAGTCGCCGGCTTCGTCGGCGATCAGGTGCAGGCGCGTCTGCATGCCGGCCATCGCATAGACCTGCGTGCCGAGTTGCGGGATGAAGAACGAATTCATCACCGAATCGGACGTGATGCGGAAGTTCACCGGCGTGCCGACGGGAATCGCGAGCTGGTTCACCGACGCGATGCCGAGCTGCGGATAGATGAACAGCCACTTCCAGTCGAGCGCGACGACTTCGACGTCGATCGGCTTGACCGACGACTCGAGCGGCCGGTACGGGTCGAGTTCGTGCGTCGTGCGCCACGTGAGCACGCCGAGGAACAGGATGATCAGCGTCGGGACCGTCCAGATCACGACTTCGATCGCGGTCGAGTGCGACCAGTTCGGCGCGTAGGTCGCGTTGCGGTTGGATGCGCGATAGCGCCATGCAAACCACAGCGTGAGCAGGATCACCGGGACCACGACGATCAGCATCGTCCACGTGGCCGTCGCGATCAGCGACTTTTCCGCGACGCCGACGGCGCCCTTCGGATCGAGCACGTGGAGGTCGCTGCATCCGGCGAGTCCAGCCAGCAGCCCGATGGCGGGTGCCGCACGCGCCCCGCCGGTGATTCGTCCGATCATTGTTCGTTCGCCTGATTGTCGTTGAGGAGTACCACCGGTCGCGCGCCGCCGTCGCGCGACGCAGCCGGCCGCGGCGACCCGACCGCGAACTGTACGGAAATTTGCGGCAGCGCAACTTGACGGCGGACAAGGTTTGCCGTTGCGAGCGGGAGCGGGTCGCGGTAGGCGGGGCGGGATTTTTGGTGGTTGTCGCTGTTGCCGGGGCTCGCGGCGCGGCGTGGGGCCGCGTTCAGGCTGGGGGCAGGAGCGAAGGCGCTACACCGCGACGTGAGTGTCGGCGGGGAGCACGGTAGTAGATATGGGGGACGATCGCGCGCGGCGATCGGCGACGATTGCCGCGGTATGGCGTGCCACGCGAACGCGCGGCGATGCGGGATCGAACCGAGATGCCGCTCGGCGCGTCTTCCCTACGCGCCGATGACGGGCCGCGCGGCGAGCCGCCGGCCGGCCCGAGCGTCCCGCTCGGCCGCGCCGGGCCGCGCGCTCGTTCTGGATCGCGAAGCGTTCGCGCCGCGTATCAGTCGAATTGCCGAAAATCCGGCTTCCGCTTCTCGAAAAAGGCCGTCATCGCCTCGCGCGCTTCCGGCGCGCGCAGCATCGCCGAGAAATGCGCAGCCTCCTCCGCCATCCGCGCGGCCACCGCGACGCCGCCGGTATCCTTGAGCAGCGCCTTCGTCACGCGCAGCGACGACGCGGGCAGTGCCGCCAGCTTCGCGGCCTGCTTCGCCGCGAACGCGTCGAGTTCGGCCGCCGGCAGCACGCGATTGACGATGCCGATCCGGTGCGCCTCCAGCGCGTCGAACGGCTCGCCGAGCAGCAGCTTTTCGGCGGCGATCTGATGTCCGGCCAGCCGCGGCAACAGCACGCTCGACGCGGCCTCCGGGCACAGCCCGAGCTGCGCGAACGGCAGCGAGAACGTCGCGGTGTCGGCCGCATAGACGAGATCGCAGTGCAACAGCATCGTCACGCCGACGCCGACCGCGATGCCCGGCACCGCCGCGACGATCGGCTTCGCCGCGCCGCTGATGCGGCCGAGGAACTGGAACACCGGCGCGTGCTCGTCCGTCGGCGGCGCCTTCAGGAAATCCTCCAGATCGTTACCCGAGCTGAAATTGCCGTCGCTGCCGCGCAGCAGGATCGCGCGGATCGCGTTGTCCTCGTGCGCATCGGCGAGCGCATCGGCCATCGTCTGGTACATCGCCGCGGTCAGCGCGTTCTTCTTCGCCGCCCGCGCGATCGTGATCGTGATCACGCCGTCGGCGCGCTCCACTTGAATTTCGGCCACAACCGTCTCCTTTGACTTTCCCCTACCGGAATGAAAAACGGTGCGCGAGCTCGTGGCCCGCGCACCGTCGTCGCTGCTCGTCGCGTCCCGCTTACAGGCGTTCGATGATGCCCGCCGCACCCATGCCGGTGCCGACGCACATCGTGACCATCCCGTACTTCAGGTTGCGGCGGCGCAGCCCGTGCACGACGGTCGCCGCGCGGATCGCGCCGGTCGCGCCGAGCGGATGGCCGAGCGCGATCGCGCCGCCCACCGGGTTGACCTTCGACGGATCGAGGCCGAGATCGCGGATCACCGCCAGCGATTGCGCGGCGAACGCCTCGTTCAGCTCGATCCAGTCGATGTCGTCCTGCTTCAGGCCCGCTGCCTTCAGCGCGGCCGGGATCGCTTCCTTCGGCCCGATGCCCATGATTTGCGGCGGCACGCCGCGCACCGCGAAGCTCACGAAACGCGCGAGCGGCGTCAGGTTGAACTCCTTCAGCACCTTCTCCGACACGACCAGCAGCGCGCCCGCGCCGTCGGACGTCTGCGAGCTGTTGCCGGCCGTGACCGAGCCCTTGTTCGCGAACACCGTGCGCAGCTTCGCGAGGCCCTCGAGCGACGTATCGGCACGCGGGCCTTCGTCGAGCGCGATCTCGCGGGTCTTCACGTCGACTTCGCCGGTCGCGAGGTTCGGGAAGCGCTCGGTGATCGTGTACGCGGCGATCTCGTCGCCGAATTCGCCGGCCTGCTGCGCGGCGAGCGCCTTGCGGTGCGATTCGACCGAGAACGCGTCCTGGTCTTCACGGCTCACCTTCCACTGCTCGGCCACGCGCTCGGCGGTCAGGCCCATGCCGTACGCGATGCCGAAGTCTTCGCTGCGATCGAAGATGTGCGGCGACATCGACGGCTTGTTGCCCATCATCGGCACCATGCTCATCGATTCGCAGCCGCCCGCGAGCAGCGCCTCCGACTCGCCGACGCGAATGCGGTCGGCCGCCATCGCGAGCGCCGTGATGCCCGACGCGCAGAAGCGGTTGACCGTCACGCCGCCGACCGTCTGCGGCAGCCCGGCGAGCAGCGCGCCCATGCGCGCGACGTTCAGTCCCTGCTCGGCTTCGGGAATCGCACAGCCGATGATCGCGTCCTCGATCAGCTTCGTGTCGAAGCCCGGCACCTGCGCGATCGTCGACTTGATCGCGTGAACCAGCAGCTCGTCGGGGCGCGTGTTCTTGAAGACACCGCGCGGGGCCTTGCCGATCGGGGTGCGGCTGGCGGCGACGATGTATGCGTCTTGCAGTTGTTTGCTCATTTGAAGCTCCTTGTCGGCTCGCTCACTCAGTTACGCACCGGCTTGCCGGTCTGCAACATGCCCATGATCCGCTCCTGCGTCTTCTGCGTGCCGAGCAGCTCGACGAACGCGCGGCGCTCGAGCGCGAGCAGCCATTGCTCGTCGACGAGGCTGCCGGCTTCGACGTCGCCGCCGCACACCACTTCGGCGATGCGGCTCGCGATCAGGAAGTCGTGGTCGCTGATGAAGCGGCCGTCGCGCATGTTGACGAGCGACGCCTTGATCGTCGCGATCGCCGAGCGGCCGGCGACCGGCACGTCCTTCGCGCGCAACGGCGCGCGATAACCGGTCGCGGCCAGCGCGCGCGCTTCCTTCTTCGCAGTGTCGAGCAGCTCGAACACGTTGAAGACGATCGTGTCGGACGGCTTCACGTAGCCCATCGCGCGCGCGTCGTGCGCGGAGCTCGACACCTTCGCCATCGCCGCGTTCTCGAACGACTTAGTGACGAACTTCAGGATGTCGGTCGTCGCGTTCGCGGCCGTGGCGGCGTCCGCCGCGCGCAGCGCCGCTTCCTTCAGGCCGCCGCCGGCCGGCACGAGGCCGACGCCCACTTCGACGAGCCCGATGTAGCTCTCGACGTGCACGACGCGCTTCGCGCTGTGCAGCATCAGCTCGCAACCGCCGCCGAGCGCGATGCCCGACACGGCCGCGACCACCGGCACGTTCGCGTACTTCACGCGCAGCATGCCTTCCTGGAACTTCTTCACGAACGGCTCGATGCCCTTCGCGCCGCCCATCATGAACGCGGGCATCGCCTCCTCGAGGTTCGCGCCGGCCGAGAACGGACCGCCCGGCGTGCCGAGCTTCAGCGACGTCGGCTGCCAGATCACGACGCCCTTGTAATCCTGCTCCGCGAGCTCGATCGCCTGCACGAGGCCGTCGATCACACTCGGCCCGATCGTGTTCATCTTCGACTTGAACGACACGATCACGACGTCGTCCTCGCCCGCGCGGTCGTCGACCCATGCACGCACCGCATCGGTTTCGAACAGCGTCTTGCCGTAGGTCTTCGGGTCCGCGCCAGTTTCGCCGATCAGCGGAGCGCGGAACACCTGCTTGCCGTAGACGGCAAGATCCGAGCGCGGCACGAAGCGCTTCGACGCCGGCGCCCACGAGCCCTCGGCCGTATGCACGCCGCCCTTCTCGGCGACCGGGCCTTCGAGCACCCACGACGGCAGCGGCACGTTGGCGAGCGCCTTGCCGGCCGCGATGTCTTCCTGCACCCACTCGGCGACCTGCTTCCAGCCGGCGGCCTGCCAGCCTTCGAACGGACCTTCGTTCCAGCCGAAGCCCCAGCGGATCGCGAGGTCGACGTCGCGCGCGTTGTCGGCGATCGACTCGAGGTGCACGCCGATGTAGTGGAACACGTCGCGGAAGATCGACCACAGGAACTGCGCATGCGGATGGTCCGTCTCGCGCAGCAGCTTCAGGCGTTCCGCCGGCGGGCGCTTCAGGATGCGGCCGACGGTTTCGTCCGCCTTCGCGCCCGAGTCGACGTAGGCGCCCGTCTTCGCGTCGAGCACCTTGATCGCCTTGCCTTCCTTCTTGTAGAAGCCGTCGCCGGTCTTCTGGCCGAGCGCGCCCTGCTTCACCAGTTCGGCGAGCACCGCGGGCGTTTCGTAGACCGGGAAGAACGGATCGTCGGCGAGGTTGTCCTGCATCGTCTTGATCACGTGCGCCATCGTATCGAGGCCGACCACGTCCGCGGTGCGGAACGTCGCCGACTTCGCGCGGCCGAGGCGGGCGCCGGTCAGATCGTCGACTTCGTCGAAGCGCAGGCCGAACTTCGCGGCCTCGGCGATCACCGCGAGGATCGAGAAGATGCCGACGCGGTTCGCGATGAAGTTCGGCGTGTCCTTCGCGCGCACGACGCCCTTGCCGACGACGCTCGTCAGGAACGTCTCGAGCTGGTCGAGGATCTCCGGGCGCGTATGCGCGGTCGGGATCAGCTCGACGAGGTGCATGTAGCGCGGCGGGTTGAAGAAGTGCACGCCGCAGAAGCGTGCCTTCAGCTCGTCGGAGAAGCCTTCGGACAGCTTCGTGATCGACAGGCCCGACGTGTTGGTCGCGAAGATCGCGTTCGGCCCGATATGCGGTGCGACCTTCTTGTACAGGTCGTGCTTCCAGTCCATCCGCTCGGCGATCGCTTCGATCACGACGTCGCATTCGGCCAGCTTCGCGATGTCGTCCTCGTAGTTCGCGGCTTCGAGGTATTTCGCGTCGTCCTTCACGCCGAACGGCGCGGGCGACAGCTTCTTCAGATTCTCGATCGCCTTCAGCGCGATCGCGTTTTTCGGGCCTTCCTTGGCCGGCAGGTCGAACAGCAGCACCGGCACGCGCGCGTTGACGAGATGCGCGGCGATCTGCGCGCCCATCACGCCGGCGCCGAGCACGGCGACCTTGCGAATCAGAAAATTGCTCACGGGATGTCTCCGGATAGTGCCGTGCAGCGCGGGTTATGAGGGCTGCGCGGCGAAGTGAGTACCAGGAACCGTTGCGTTCGGGCGGCGCGCGATGCGCACCGCCCGGACTCGCGTCAGAACAGCGATTCGTCGACTTCCATCAGCGTCTTCGATCCGGCGCGCGCGGCGCGGATCGTCGCAGCCGTTTCGGGCAGCAGGCGCGCGAAGTAGAAGCGGGCCGTCGCGAGCTTCGACTTGTAGAACGGGTCGCCCGACGCTTCGTGATCGAGCGCGATGCGCGCCATGCGCGCCCAGAAGTACGAGAACACCAGATGACCGACGGTACGCAGGTACGGCACGGCAGCCGCGCCCACTTCGTCCGGGTTCTGCATCGCCTTCATGCCGATTTCCATCGTCAGCTTCTGCACCTTCTCGCCGATGTCGGCGAGCGGGTTGATGAACTCGGCCATCTCCGGCTTCACGCCTTCGGCTTCCGCGAATTCGGTCACGAGCTTGCCGAACTTCTTCAGCTTCGCACCCATGTCGCCGAGCACCTTGCGGCCCAGCAGGTCGAGCGACTGGATCGAGTTCGTGCCTTCGTAGATCATGTTGATCCGCGCGTCGCGCACGTACTGCTCCATGCCCCACTCGGAGATGAAGCCGTGGCCGCCGTAGATCTGCATCGCGTGGTTGGTCGACTCGAACGCGTTGTCGGTCAGGAACGCCTTGATGATCGGCGTGAGCAGCGCGACGAGGTCGGCGGCTTCCTTGCGCACCGCTTCGTCGGCGTGCGACAGCTCCTTGTCGATCTGCAGCGCCGACCAGTACGTGAACGCGCGCGCGCCTTCCGCATAGGCCTTCTGCGTGAGCAGCATGCGGCGCACGTCCGGGTGGACGATGATCGGGTCGGCCGGCTTGTCCGGCGCCTTCGGGCCGGTCAGCGAGCGCATCTGCAGGCGTTCCTTCGCGTAGGTCAGCGAGTTCTGGTACGCCACTTCGGTGAGACCGAGGCCCTGCATGCCGACGCCCAGGCGCGCGGCATTCATCATCACGAACATCGCGTTGAGGCCCTTGTTCGGCTCGCCGACCATCCAGCCCTTCGCGCCGTCGAGGTTCATCACGCACGTCGAGTTGCCGTGGATGCCCATCTTGTGCTCGATCGAACCGCACTTGATGCCGTTGCGCTCGCCCGGCTCGCCCGACGCGTCCGGAATGAACTTCGGCACGATGAACAGCGAGATGCCCTTGGTGCCTTGCGGCGCGTCCGGCAGGCGCGCGAGCACGAGGTGGACGATGTTCTTCGACATGTCGTGCTCGCCGCTCGAGATGAAGATCTTCGTGCCGCTGATCGAGTACGAGCCGTCGCCGTTCGGTTCGGCCTTGGTGCGCAGGATGCCGAGGTCGGTGCCGCAGTGCGGCTCGGTCAGGCACATCGTGCCGGTCCATTCGCCGGACACGAGCTTCGGCAGATATTGCTGCTGCAGCTCCGGCGCGCCGTGGGCGTGCAGGCATTCGTACGCGCCGTGCGACAGGCCGGGATACATCGTCCAGGCCTGGTTCGCCGAGTTCAGCATTTCGTAGAGCGCGTTGTTGACGAACGCGGGCAGGCCCTGGCCGCCGTATTCCGGGTCGCAGCCGAGCGCGGGCCAGCCGGCCTCGACGTACTGGCGGTACGCTTCCTTGAAGCCGGTCGGCGTCTTCACGACGCCGTCGCCTTCATAGGTACAGCCTTCCCGATCGCCGACCTGGTTCAGCGGGAACAGCACCTCGGAGCAGAACTTGCCCGCTTCCTCCAGGACCTGGTTGATCGTGTCGGCGTCGAGGTCCGCATGCCGCGGCATTTGCTTGACCTCGGCTTCGACGTTCAGAAGCTCGTGCAACACGAATTGCATGTCGCGCAGCGGCGCGGCGTACTGTCCCATGACTCTCTCCAAAGGTGGGCAAAACGGCTCGAGCTCCTGGCGGCGGTTCCCGCGCCGCTAACGGCTCTCGCTCTGATACGAAACGATCGTCTTTTCCAGCGCGGCCCACGTGAGGCGCACGGCATCCGGCGAATGCAGGAAGCGTGCGTCGTGATGCAGGCCGAGCGTGAAGCTGTACAACTCGAAGAGCATCAGGTCCGGATCGGAATCCGCACGCAGATGGCCCTCTTCCTTCGCCTGCGAAATGGCGCGCAGCAACGCGGCACGCCAGGCGGTCACGCTCGCGATCAACTGCTCGCGCACCGGGCTGTCCGGCCGGTCGTCGTACTCGACGGCCCCGCTGATGTAGATGCAGCCAGTCGTCACCTCCTGGATGCGCTTCTCGATCCAGCGCGCCAGCATCGCCCGCAGGCGCGGCAAACCGCGCGGCTCGCGCAGGCTCGGAAAGAACACCTCGTTCTCGAAACGATGGTGATATTCGCGGACGACCTCGACCTGCAGATCCTCGCGCGATCCGAAGTGCGCGAACACGCCGCTCTTGCTCATCTGCATGCGCTCGGCCAGCAGGCCGATCGTCAGCCCCTCCAGCCCGTCACGGCTGGCGAGATCCAAAGCAGCTTCGAGTATCGCGGCACGCGTCTGTTCGCCTTTTCGCATAGCTTTTTCTGTAACCGTTCGGGGGGTCGAATAAAATCGAACGGCCGTACTATTATTGAGTGCGGCCGCTCGTGAAACAAGGAAATTATTAGAAACCGGTGTCTAACCGAGCCGCTATTTTGCGCGATTCCGGCGGGACCGGAGCGGCTTTTCCGCACGAACGTGCGGACAGATTTTTGAAGCGGGCGCTTAGTCGTAACCGCCGACCGTCAGCGCCTTCATCACGAGGCGGTACGTGTTGTACGCGAGCCAGTTCAGGATACGCTCGATGCGCGGCCGCGTCGCGTACAGCGCGGCGTCGATTTCGCGGCCTTCGGCGAACGCGGCGCCGATCGCGTCGCGCAGCTCGTTGGTGACCTTGTCGTAGCGCACCAGCACCACGTTGGCCTCATTGTTCAACATCAGGCTCAACGCGTCCAGATTCGACGAACCGACCGTCGCCCAATTGTCGTCGATCACGGCCACCTTGCCATGCAGGATCGTCTTGTCGTATTCCGCCACGCGCACGCCGGCGCGCAGCAGCGCGTGGTACAGGAACGGCACCGCGGCGTCGAGCGCGGTGAACTCCTTGCGGCCGATCAGGATGCGCACGTCGACGCCGCGGCGCGCCGCGCGCGTCAATGCGCGGCGCAGCTTGCGACCCGGCATGAAATAAGGATTCGCGAGCAGGATCTGCGCGCGCGCCTTGCCGATCGCGGCGAGATACGCCTTCTCGATCGCGCGGCGGTTCACGACGTTGTCGCGCGCGACGAACGCGACGCTCGGCTCGGTCACGACCCGCAGCGCGCCGGCCTTGATCCAGCGATGGTTGCGCATCCAGCGCCGGAACATGTCCGGGAACGCTTCGCCGCCGTGCAGCCCGGCCGCGTACTGCGCATACGGCTTGTGGCCGAAGCGGATGCGGTGCCATTGCAGCTCGAACGCGGCGCGCACGTCGGCCACCGCCGGCCCGGCCATCTCGACCGCGAAATCCCAGCGCGGAAACGGCAGCGTCGCGCTGCCCTGCGTGTAGTCGTCGACGATGTTGATGCCGCCGCAGAACGCGACCGCATGATCGATCACCGCGAGCTTGCGGTGCGTGCGCGAGAAGCCGAAGCGGCCGAACAGATAGCGGTTGTAGATGCTGTGCTCGACGCCGGCCGCGGCCCAGGCGTCGAACAGCGGCAGGCGCGCGGTGCCGACGCCGTCGGTGATCACGCGCACGCGCACGCCGCGCTGCGTCGCGCGGATCAATGCGTCCGACACCGGCCGGCCGGCCGCGTCGTCGCAGAAGATGTAGGTTTCGAGCATCACCTGCTCGCGCGCCGCGTCGATCCGCTCGATCAGCGCGTGGAAGAATTCGGCGCCGGTTTCGCACAGCCGCACCGTGTTGCCGGTCGTGAACGCGAGCCGCGATGCGGAGCCGCGCTCCTGCAGGAACATCTGCCGCAATTGCGCGAAGCGCTTGCGGGCCTGCCCATTCATGCGGACGAGCCGTGCGTCGCGCCGGCGAGCGCGACGCGCACCGGCAGTTGCAGGATCGCCTCGGCGTTCGACGGCGAAAAGCAGCGCGCGGCCGCTTCACGGTACGGCAGCCACGCGTAGTCGACGTGCTCGCGCGGCGACAGCGTCACGTCGACACGCCGCGGCACGCACAGCCCGAACCAGTGCTCGACGTTGCGCGTGACGCCCGGCGCATAGCGATGCAGGTATTGCGGATAGATCGCGTATTCGATCCGATGGCGCCAGTCGGTCAGCGCGGCGGCCGGCACGTCGTGCGAGCCGACCGCGATGCCGGTTTCCTCGACGACTTCCCGCGCGGCGGTGAGCGCGAGCGGCTCGTCGGGCGTGTCCTTCGAGCCGGTCACCGATTGCCAGAAGTCGGGCTGATCGGCGCGCTTGATCACCAGCACGTCGAGTTCGGGCGTGTAGATCACGACGAGAACGGATTCGGGGATTTTCGGCGGCTTCGTCATCGTTGTTTCATGCGGCACAGGGCCGTGCGCCGGGCCTGTGCCGGAACGGGCGGCAAGTGCTGCGACTGTACCGCAAAAAACGAAAAAGGCGCATCGGATGCGCCTCTTTCATCGGGTGCGCGTGTGCGCGTCGCCGCGCACACGCATGACTGCGAACTTACGCCTTCGGCTGTTCCGGCTGGCGCAGGCGGATGTGCAGCTCGCGCAGCTGGCGCTCGTCGACCGGGCTCGGCGCCTGCGTGAGCAGATCCTGCGCGCGCTGCGTCTTCGGGAACGCGATCACGTCGCGGATCGAGTCGGCGCCGGCCATCATCGTGACGATGCGGTCGAGACCGAACGCGATACCGCCGTGCGGCGGCGCGCCGTATTGCAGCGCGTCGAGCAGGAAGCCGAACTTCGCCTGCGCTTCTTCCGCACCGATCTTCAGCGCGCGGAACACCTTGCTCTGCACTTCCTCGCGGTGGATCCGCACCGAGCCGCCGCCGATTTCCCAGCCGTTCAGCACCATGTCGTACGCCTTCGCGAGGCAACGGCCCGGATCGGTCTCGAGGTACTCGAGGTGCTCGTCCTTCGGGCTCGTGAACGGGTGGTGAGCGGCGACGTAGCGCGCGTCTTCGTCGTCGTATTCGAACATCGGGAAGTCGACGACCCACAGCGGCTTCCAGCCGGCCTGAACGAGGCCGTTCGCCTTGCCGAATTCCGAATGGCCGATCTTCAGGCGCAGCGCGCCGAGGCTGTCGTTCACGACCTTCGCGCGGTCGGCCGCGAAGAAGATGATGTCGCCGTCTTCAGCGCCGGTGCGCTCGAGGATCGCCGCGATCGACGCGTCGTGCAGGTTCTTGACGATCGGGCTTTGCAGGCCGTCGCGGCCCTTCGCCTTCTCATTGACCTTGATCCACGCGAGGCCCTTCGCGCCGTAGATGCGCACGAATTCCGTGTAGCCGTCGATGTCGCCGCGCGACAGCTCGCCGCCCTTCGGCACGCGCAGCGCCGCGACACGGCCGTCCTTCGCATTGGCCGGCGTGCTGAACACCTTGAAGTCGACGTCCTTCATCGCGTCGGTCAGCTCGGTGAATTCGAGCTTCACGCGCAGGTCCGGCTTGTCCGAGCCGAAACGCGCCATCGCTTCCGAGTACGGCATCACCGGGAATTTCGCGTCGAGCTCGACGTCGATCGTCGTCTTGAAGATGTGACGGATCATGTCTTCGAACAGATCGCGGATTTCCTGCTCGCCGAGGAACGAGGTTTCGCAGTCGATCTGCGTGAATTCCGGCTGACGGTCGGCGCGCAGGTCCTCGTCGCGGAAGCACTTGGTGATCTGGTAGTAACGGTCGAAGTTCGCGACCATCAGCAGCTGCTTGAACAGCTGCGGCGACTGCGGCAGCGCGAAGAACTGGCCCGCGTTCACGCGCGACGGCACCAGGTAGTCGCGCGCGCCTTCCGGCGTGCTCTTCGTGAGCATCGGCGTTTCGATGTCGATGAAGCCCTGCTCGTCGAGGTACTTGCGCGCCTCGATCGCGACGCGGTAGCGCAGACGCAGGTTGTGCTGCATCTGCGGGCGGCGCAGGTCGAGCACGCGGTGCGTGAGGCGCGTCGTTTCCGACAGGTTGTCGTCGTCGAGCTGGAACGGCGGCGTGACCGACGCGTTCAGCACGATCAGCTCGTGGCACAGCACTTCGATCTTGCCGCTCTTCAGCCCCGCGTTGACCGTGCCTTCCGGACGGTTGCGCACCAGCCCCTTGATCTGCACGCAGAACTCGTTGCGCACGCCTTCGGCGGTCGCGAACATTTCCGCGCGATCCGGGTCGCAGACCACCTGCACGAGGCCTTCACGATCGCGCAGGTCGATGAAGATCACACCGCCGTGATCGCGGCGGCGCTGCACCCAGCCGCACAGCGACACGGTTTGGCCCAGCAGGTGTTCGGTCACGAGACCGCAGTATTCAGTACGCATCGACATGATGTTTGCTTTCGTTCGGTTTGATCAACGGGCGCCGCAGCGCGCGGCCCGGGCGATGATACGTTGGTTACAGCGGCGGCTCGACGGGACGGCGGGCGGGCGCAGGAACCGGCGCCGGGGGCGCCACGACGCCCATCGAGACGATGTACTTGAGCGCGGCATCGACCGACATGTCGAGTTCGATGACTTCGCTCTTCGGCAGCATCAGGAAGAAGCCCGACGTCGGGTTCGGCGTCGTGGGCACGTACACGCTCACGAATTCTTCCGTCAGATGGTTGACCACGTCGCCGCCCGGCGTGCCGGTCAGGAACGCGATCGTATACGAGCCGCGGCGCGGGTATTCGATCAACAGCGCCTTGCGGAACGCGTTGCCGCTGCTCGACAGCAGCGTGTCCGACACCTGCTTGACGCTCGTGTAGATCGGGCCGACCACCGGGATGTGGCGCACCACCGCGTTCCACCACGTGACGAGCTTCTGGCCGATGAAGTTGCGCGTGGCCAGCCCGACGACGAAGATGAACGCGAGCGTCAGCACCGCGCCGATGCCCGGCAGGTGAAAGCCGAGCAGCCGCTCCGGCTGCCACGACTCGGGCAGCAGCAGCAGCGTCTGGTCCATCGTGCCGATGATGAGGCCGAGCACCCACAGCGTGATCGCAAGCGGGACGAGGACCAGCAGGCCGGTCAGAAACACCGATTTCAGGGTCGTCTTTTTCATCATCTGCCGTCAATGAACCGCGCCTCGAGCGCGGTGTGAGCGCGGCCCGGCCGGGCCGCGACTGTCAAGTGCCGGCGGCGGGCGTCGCGGCCGGGGCCGGCGCGGCGCTCGTCGTCGTGCTTTCGGTGCTCGCGGCAGCCGGCGCGGCTGCAGCCGGGGCTGTACCGCCCGCGGCGCTGCCCGCTTCGCCGGACGTCGACGCCGGCGCGCTGGTGCCGCCCGAGCCACCGCGGAAATCGGTGACGTACCAGCCGGAACCCTTCAGCTGGAAGCCGGCGGCGGTGACCTGCTTGCGAAAAGCATCCTTCCCGCATTCGGGGCATTGCGACAGCGGCGCATCGCTCATCTTCTGGAGCACGTCTTTCGCGAAACCGCACGCTTCGCATCGATAGGCGTAGATCGGCATGATATTTTTCCCGCAGAAACTGGAAACGGCTTGCAAAACCTTGAATTATAGCCGAAACCCCGGCGCGCTCCGGCAACGGCAGCGACGCGCGGCGTTCAGCGACGGCGCCACGTGAGCCAGCGCTCGTGCCCATCGAACACGGGCAGCGAATCGGTCACCGGCAGCTCCTCGATCAGTTCGAACGAGGGCGCCAGCAATGCGTCGAGCTCGGCGCGCTCGATGCCGAACGGCGGCCCCTTCGGCTTCTTCATCACGAAGAAATAGCCGGCCAGCAATCCGCCGGCCGGCAGCAGTTCGGCCATCCGCGCCGCGTAGCCGGCGCGCAGGCTCGGCGGCAGCGCGCACAGGAACGCGCGCTCGTACACCCACTGCACGACGAACGGCGGCTGGTATGCAAAAAAGTCCGCCTGCTCGACGACGTCCGCATGCGCACCGAGCGTCGCCTTCGCGGCGACGACCGCCTGCTCGGCGAAATCGATCGCGCGCACCGGCCAGCCGGCCTGCGCGAGCCAGCCGGCCTCCTGCGCGCTGCCGCAGCCGGGAATCAGCACCGTACACGGCGCGCGGCGCTGCGCGAACGCGCGGAACCCGTCGGGCACGCCGCCGAATTCCCACGGCGTCACGCCGCGCGCGAAGCGCTCGTCCCAGAACGAAGCATTGGCCGGATCGCGCGTCGCGAAGTCGGCGGCGCTCGGCGGCGGCGGTTGGGTCGGGTTGGACATCGCTCGGCTCCTGTCGGTCATGCGCCGTACGTGAGCGCGAGCAGCACGCGCGCGACGAGCGCGCCAACGCCGACGGCCAGACCGAAGATCAGCAGCGCCTGCAGCAGCCGGTTGGTGCGCTTCTGCTCGAGGAGGATCTGACGCATCAGATCGTCGCTCGCCGCGCGCGTGCCATCTTGTCGTTCGGCCAGCGCGTGGTGGATCAGGCGCGGCAGCTGCGGCAGCGTCTTGCTCCATTGCGGCGCCTCGACCTTGAAGCGCTCGTACCAGCCGCGCAGACCGATCTGCTCGGTCATCCAGCGCTCGAGATACGGCTTCGCGGTCTTCCACAGGTCGAGCTCGGGGTCGAGCGAACGGCCGAGCCCCTCGACGTTGAGCATCGTCTTCTGCAGCAGCACCAGCTGCGGCTGGATCTCGACGTTGAACCGGCGCGACGTGGAGAACAGGCGCATCAGCACTTGGCCGAGCGAGATGTCCTTCAGCGCGCGGTCGAAGTACGGCTCGCACACCGCGCGGATCGCGCTTTCGAGCTCCTCGACGCGCGTCTCGGGCGGCACCCAGCCCGATTCGAGGTGCAGCGTCGCGACGCGATGGTAATCGCGCTTGAAGAATGCGAGGAAGTTCTGCGCGAGGTAGTTCTTGTCGAAATCGGACAGCGCGCCGACGATCCCGAAATCGAGCGCGACGTAGCGGCCGAACGTGTTCGGATCGAGGCTCACCTGGATGTTGCCCGGATGCATGTCGGCGTGGAAGAAACCGTCGCGGAACACCTGCGTGAAGAAGATCTCGACGCCTTCGCGCGCGAGCTTCTTGATGTCGACGCCCGCGCTGCGCAGCGTTTCGACCTGGCTGATCGGCACGCCGGTCATGCGCTCCATCACGAGCACCTGCGACGTCGAGAAATCCCAGAACATCTCGGGCACCAGCAGCAGGTCGAGCCCGGCGAAGTTGCGGCGCAGCTGGCTGCCGTTCGCGGCCTCGCGCATCAGGTCCAGCTCGTCATGCAGGTACTTGTCGAACTCGGCGACGACCTCGCGCGGCTTCAGGCGCCGCCCGTCGGCCCACATGCGCTCGGCCCACGTCGCGATGTCGCGCATCAGCGCCAGATCGGAATCGATCACCGGCAGCATGTTCGGACGCAGCACCTTGATCGCGACCGCCTTGCCCGCATGCACGCCCTGCTTGAGCTTCGCGAAATGCACCTGCGCGATCGACGCGCTCGCGACCGGCTCGCGCTCGAATTCGTCGAACAGCTCGTCGACCGGCGCGCCGAGCGACTTTTCGATGATCGCGATCGCGACCGCCGAGTCGAACGGCGGCACCTGGTCCTGCAGCTTCGCGAGCTCGTTCGCGAAATCGACCGACAGCAGATCGCGGCGCGTCGACAGCACCTGGCCGAACTTCACGAAGATGGGGCCGAGGCTCTCGAGCGCGTGACGCAGCCGCACCGCGGGCGGCGACGAATAGCGGCGGCCGATCGTCGTGATTCGCAGCAGCAGCTTCACGCGCCGGTCGTCGATCCGGGACAGCATCACCTCGTCGAGGCCGAAACGGATGACGGTATAGACAATCTTGATGAAACGTAAAATGCGCATGCGCTGCGGCCCTCAGTGCGCGCCGCGCAGGCTGGAACCCGCACGCGCGCCGATTTTTTGTTCGAGTCGCTCGATCCGTTTCTCGACGCGCGCGAGCGCATCGCGCGCCCGCGCCAGTTCGGCGTCGAAGCCGCCGAGCGCGGTGCGCCGGACGACTTGCGGGTTCTCGTCGAGCCAGTACTCGGCGACGGAATCGAGCACGTTGCGGCCGGTGCGGCGCGCGCGTGCGCCGGCGTCGCGCACGACCGTCGCGATCCGGTGCGCCGCCGCGTCGCCGACCAGCTTCGCGAGATCTTCCTCAGGCTCCCAGCGCAGGTGCTCGGCGAGCTTCGCGATCTGCGTCGCGAACTCCGCGTCGCCCTCGATCTTCACGTGCTTCATCACGGCGGCCTGGCCGCCCTGCAGGAACGCGGCGAGCGTATCGCCGGCGAGTGCGATCGACACGTCGACGCGCTGCGCATCGTGCGCGTCGACCGCGGACAGATAACCGTCGGGCTGCACCAGCAGCGTCAGCGTGACGGGCGGCACGACGAGCCGGGCGGTCTTGCCCGCGTAAGGGATCAGGCGGTCACGCGCCCACGATTCGCGCGCGAGCAGGTGATTGACGGCAGCAGCAAAAGGCTTGGCGGCAAAGGTCATCGGGCTGGGAAAGAAAAAACCCGCGCAGGCCGGGCGCCCACGCGGGTTTCTATTGTAACGTCGGATCGTCGGCAGACTGCGCTCGACCGCACGCGCCGGCGGCAAGCGGCCGCACTGCGGCGACCGTCGCCAGCAGCCGGCAAGCCGGCCGCCGGCTGCGTTCAGTGCGTGTTCAGCTGCTGGATGCCCGCGAGCAGCCAGCCCTGACCGCCCGACTTCGACAGATTCCACACCTCTTCGAACGGCGCCGCCGACGCGTTCGCCGATTCGCGGATCAACCCATGGAAGCGCACGCTCGCCGCCTGCTCGATGCCGCGATCCTCGATCGCGACCAGTTCCGCGTCGAGCTGCACGACGTCGGTCTGGTTCGCTTCGTTGCCGCGCGAATCGAGGTCGATCTTGATCTCGGCGAACATTTCGGGCGTCGTGAACTCGCGGATGTCGGCCATGTTGCCCTGGTCCCATGCCGCCTGCAGGCGCACGAAGTAGACCTTCGCGCTGCGCAGGAACGCTTCGGTGTCGAAGCCGGCCGGCACCTGCAGCGGCGCCGCGCCGAGCGCGCCTGCCGCGCCCGCGGCCGCTGCACCGCCGCCGAACACGCTTTGCGCTTCGTTCGCATAGCTGCTGCCGCTGCCCGCGTAGTTGCCGCCGCTGCCCTGCTGGAACGACGAACCCTGCGCATAGCCGCCCGCCGACGACGCCGAGCCGCCGGCCGAATACGCCGGCTCGTGCGGGCGGCGACGGTTCATGAACTTGCGGATCAGCCAGATGCCGACCATCGCGAGCAGCGCGATCACGATGACGTTCGCCATCATGCTCGCGAACGCGCCGCCGAGGCCGAAGTGCGACAGCAGCGCCGCGATGCCGAGGCCGGCCGCGAGACCGGCGATCGGCCCGAGCCAGCGCGAGCGGTTCGGCTGCGTGGCCGGCGCCGGAGCGGCCGGGTTGGTGCGCTGCGCCTGAGCCGGCGCGGCCTGCTGCATCGGCTGCTGGGCGGGCGGCGTGGCCTGACGCTGCGTGACGGTGGAGCTCTGGCGGCCGATGCTGCGCCCGCCGCCCATGCGCCGCGCCTCGGCGTCGAGCGATGCGAACGTGCCGGCCGTGAGCAGGCCGACCATCAGCAGCGTGCCGACCCGTCGAGCCCACGGCTTCGACGGCTTGCTACGGTTGAACAACGAACGCGACTCGGACATCAGCTTCTCCAGATGTAAGACGAATGTAGGGATAGAACCCTTTAGTACTTGGATCCTACGTGTAAAGCTACCACGCCACCTGACAAATTGTAATATTTGACGGCGTCGAGACCCGCTTGTTCCATCATCGTCTTGAGGGTGTCCTGATCGGGATGCATCCGGATAGATTCAGCAAGATACCGATAACTGTCGGCATCTTTCGCGAACCTGTCGCCAAGCCACGGTAATACTTTGAAAGAATAAAGGTCGTAGGCCTTTTTCAGCGGCTCCCACACTTTCGAGAATTCCAGCACCATTACGCGGCCGCCGGGCTTCGCGACACGGCGCATCTCGGCGAGGGCGGCGTCCTTGTGCGTCATGTTGCGCAGCCCGAACGCGACGGTGACGACGTCGAAGTAGTTGTTCGGGAACGGCAGCTTTTCCGCATCGCACAGCAGCGACGGCGTCACGACGCCCTTGTCGAGCAGCCGGTCGCGGCCCACGCGCAGCATCGATTCGTTGATGTCGGTGTGCCAGACTTCGCCCGTCGGGCCGGCCGCCTTCGCGAATGCGCGGGTCAGGTCGCCGGTACCGGCCGCGATGTCGAGCACCTTGAAGCCGGGGCGGACGTTCGCCTGCGCGATCGTGAACGCCTTCCACGCGCGGTGCATGCCGGCCGACATCAGGTCGTTCATCAGATCGTAGTTGCTCGCGACCGAATGGAACACGCCCGCCACTTTCTTCGCTTTTTCGGTTTCCTCGACGCTTTCGAAGCCGAAGTGGGTTTTGCTCATCGCGTTGATCCTCAGTAAATGGCAAGACGGCGCCGAGCGGGCGCCGTCGATTTCAGTGGCAGTGGCCGTGCGGCGCGGGGGCCGCCTGCATCGGCGCATCGCGCTCGACGCCCGCCGCCTTCAGTTTGTCGAAATAGTCGCGCCACAGCGCATCCTGCTGCGTCGCCAGTTCATACAGCAGATCCCACGAATAGATGCCGGTCGAATGGCCGTCGGAGAAGGTCGGCTGCAGCGCGTAGTTGCCCACGCCCTCGAGCGCGGTGATGGTCACCTCGCGCTTGCCGGTCTGCAGCGTCTCCTGGCCGGGCCCGTGGCCGCGCACCTCGGCCGACGGCGAATAGACGCGCATCAGCTCGAACGGAATCCGGTAGCTCTCGCCGTTCGGGTACTGCAATTCGAGCACGCGCGACACCGCGTGCACGACGACGCCGGACGGAATCGGCGTCGTGGAAGTCAAACCGCTCATGCCTGCCTCGAATCGGGGGTTCGTTGAATTTCTTCGCGCACCGCATTGTGCAGCAGCGACGCCTGGGCCGCGCGCGCGCGCAGCAACGCCTCGGACACGCTGCGCTGGCGCGGCGCCCACACCGGCTGCGGAAAGTGCGCGTCGTTCGAGAAGCGCGGGATCACGTGCCAGTGCACGTGCGGCACCATGTTGCCGAGGCTCGCGAGGTTCACCTTGTTCGGCTGCATCACGCGGCGCACCGCGCGCTCCACTGCATACACGATGCGCATCAGATGTGCCCGCTCGGGCTCGCCGAGATCGGAGAACTCGGCCACGTGCGCGCGCCAGATCACGCGGCAGAAGCCCGGGTAGTCGTGCTCGGCCGTCGCGAGGACGACCCGCAGCACGTCGTCCTGCCAGAGCACCTCGCCGCCGTCTTCACGGCAAAACACGCATTCCATCGTCGCTCCCTGTGCACGGGGGCCGGCTCGTCAACGCCGGCGCCCGCTCTCGTTGCATGCCCGCATTAGACCAGTACGCGCTCGATCCCGCCATTGTTCGCACGTGCGACATAATCGGCCATCCAGTTCTCGCCGAGCACCTGGCGCGCGATTTCGACGACGATGTAGTCGGCCTCGAGGTTCGCGTCCTCGTTGTAGCGCGACAGGCCCTGCAGGCACGACGGGCAGCTCGTCAGGATCTTCACGTCCGGGCCGCTCGCGGCCGCCGGCGCCGGCGCGCCGTCGGCCATGACGGGAATGCCGCGCAGCTTCGCCGCGCCCTTGCGGATCTCCTCTTCCTTGCGGAAGCGCACCTGCGTCGACACGTCCGGACGCGTGACGGCCAGCGTGCCCGACTCGCCGCAGCAGCGGTCGTTCTTCTCGATCCGGTAGCCGTCCTTCTCCGTGCCCATCAGCTCGTTGACGAGCTTGACCGGGTCCATCGTCTTGATCGGCGTGTGGCACGGGTCGTGATACATGTAGCGCGTGCCCGTCACGCCGTCGAGCTTCATCCCCTTCTCGAGCAGGAACTCGTGGATGTCGATGATCCGGCAACCGGGGAAGATCTTGTCGAATTCATAGCCGGCGAGCTGGTCGTAGCAGGTGCCGCACGACACGACCACCGTCTTGATGTCGAGGTAGTTCAGCGTGTTCGCGACGCGGTGGAACAGCACGCGGTTGTCGGTGACGATCTTCTCGGCCTTGTCGTACTGGCCCGAGCCGCGCTGCGGATAGCCGCAGCACAGGTAGCCCGGCGGCAGGACCGTCTGCACGCCCGCTTCCCACAGCATCGCCTGCGTCGCGAGGCCGACCTGCGAGAACAGGCGCTCGGAACCGCAGCCGGGGAAGTAGAACACCGCTTCCGAATCGACGGTCGTCGACTTCGGGTTGCGGATGATCGGCACGATCTTGTTGTCCTCGATGTCGAGCAGCGCACGCGCCGTCTTCTTCGGCAGGTTGCCCGGCATCTTCTTGTTGACGAAGTGGATCACCTGCTCGACCACCGGCGGCCGGCCGGTCGTCGCCGGCGGATGCTGCGTCTGCTTCGTGACGACCTTCTTCAGCATGTCGTTGGCGAAGCGCTGCACCTTGTAGCCGACGCCCATCATCACGGTGCGCGCCGCGTTGATCGTCTGCGGATTGGTGGCGTTCAGGAAGAACATCCCCGCCGCATTGCCGGCGTTGAACTTCTTCTTGCCCATTTTGCGCAACAGGTTGCGCATGTTCATCGTGACGTCGCCGAAGTCGATCTTCACCGGGCACGGCGTCGCGCACTTGTGGCACACCGTGCAGTGGTCGGCCACGTCGTTGAACTCGTCCCAGTGCTTGATCGATACGCCGCGGCGCGTCTGCTCCTCGTACAGGAACGCCTCGACCAGCAGCGACGTCGCGAGGATCTTGTTGCGCGGGCTGTACAGCAGGTTGGCGCGCGGCACGTGGGTCGCGCACACCGGCTTGCACTTGCCGCAGCGCAGGCAGTCCTTCACCGAATCGGCGATCGCGCCGATGTCGGACTGCTGCATGATCAGCGACTCGTAGCCCATCAGCCCGAAGCTCGGCGTATAAGCGTTGCGCAGATCCGCGCCGTCGAGCAGCTTGCCCTTGTTGAAGCGGCCGTTCGGGTCGACGCGCTGCTTGTACGCGCGGAATTCGGCGATCTCGTCGTCGGTCAGGAACTCGAGCTTCGTGATGCCGATCCCGTGTTCGCCGGAGATCACGCCGTCGAGCGAGCGCGCGAGCGTCATGATGCGCGCGACGGCCGCATGCGCGTCCTGCAGCATCTCGTAGTTGTCGGAGTTGACCGGGATGTTGGTGTGGACGTTGCCGTCGCCCGCGTGCATGTGCAGCGCGACGAACACGCGGCCGCGCAGCACGCGCTTGTGGATCGCCTGCGCTTCGTCGAGGATCGGCTTGAACGCGCCGCCGTTGAAGATCGCGCGCAGCTCCGCGCGGATCTCCTGCTTCCACGAGATGCGGATCGTGCGGTCCTGCGTGACGTGGAACACGCTCGCGCCCGGCTGCTCGTCGGCGCGATCGGCGAACTTCTCGGCGAGCGCCTCGTAGCCGAGCTGCACCAGGTAGTGCTGCGCCTCGCGCAGCGGCTGGTCGAGCCGGTCGCGCACGAACTCCCAGCGCGCACGCACGCGCTTGAGCAGCTCCAGCGCCTGCTGCACGCGGTCTTCCAGCAGTTCGGCGCTGGGGATCTCGTTCGCGTCGTCGGTCTTGCCGAGCGGCAGGTTGCCGCCGCGGAAGAACGCCTCGAGCGCGTCGACGAGTTGCAGCTTGTTCTTCAGCGACAGCTCGATGTTGATCCGCTCGATGCCGTCGGTGTATTCGCCCATCCGGTTCAGCGGAATGACGACGTCCTCGTTGATCTTGAACGCGTTGGTGTGCTTCGCGATCGCGGCCGTGCGGCTGCGGTCGAGCCAGAAGCGCTTGCGCGCCTCGGCGCTGACCGCGACGAAGCCTTCGCCGCTCTTGCCGTTGGCCATCCGGATCACTTCGGAGGTCGCCTGCGCGACCGCATCGGCGTCGTCGCCGACGATGTCGCCGATCAGCACCATCTTCGGGAACGCGTTGCGCTTGCTCTTGGTCGCGTAGCCGACCGCGCGCAGATAGCGCTCGTCGAGGTGCTCGAGGCCCGCGAGGATCGCGCCGCCCTGCTTCGACGTCTCGAACAGGTAGTCCTTGATCTCGACGATGCTCGGGATCGCCTCGCGCGCCTGGCCGAAGAATTCGAGGCAGACGGTGCGCGTGTGCGCGGGCATCTTGTGCAGCACCCAGCGCGCGGACGTGATCAGCCCGTCGCAGCCTTCCTTCTGCACGCCCGGCAGGCCGGCGAGGAACTTGTCGGTCACGTCCTTGCCGAGCCCTTCCTTGCGGAAGCGGCGGCCTTCGATCTCGAGCATTTCGGTGCGCAGCAGCTTCTCGCCCGGCGCGTACGCGCCGTCGAACCACTTCAGCTCGAAGCGCGCGACCGCGATGTCGTGGATCTTGCCCTGGTTGTGCTCGTGGCGCGTGACTTCGAGCCAGTTGCCGTCCGGGTCGACCATCCGCCACCAGGCGAGGTTGTCGAGCGCGGTGCCCCACAGCACCGCCTTCTTGCCGCCCGCGTTCATCGCGACGTTGCCGCCGATGCACGATGCGTCGAGCGACGTGGGGTCGACCGCGAACACGTAGCCGGCCGCTTCGGCCGCTTCCGTCACGCGGCGCGTGACGACGCCCGCGCCGGAGAAGATCGTCGGCACCTTGTGCGCGACGCCCGGCAGCTCGGTCAGCTCGACCGCGCCGAGCTGCTCGAGCTTCTCGGTGTTGATCACCGCGGAGAACGGCGTGAGCGGCACCGCGCCGCCCGTGTAGCCGGTGCCGCCGCCGCGCGGGATCACGGTCAGGCCGAGCTCGAAGCAGGCCTTGATGAGCGCCGCGATCTCGGCTTCGGTGTCGGGCGTCAGCACGACGAACGGGTACTCGACGCGCCAGTCGGTCGCATCGGTCACGTGCGACACGCGCGACAGCCCGTCGAAGCGGATGTTGTCCTTCTGCGTGCAGCGGCCGAGCGCCTTGGTCGCGCGGCGGCGCAGGTCGGCCATCTTGTCGAATTCGTCGGCAAACTCGTCGACCGCGCGCTGCGCGGCGGCCTCGAGCATCTCGACGCGGCCGGCGCGCTCGCGGCCGGCGTCGTCACGATGCTCGGTGAGGTCGGCCCGGCGGCGCTTGCCGATCTCGGTCAGCCGGTGGTTCAGCGCCTCGATCAGCAAGGCGCGGCGCTTCGGGTTGTCGAGCAGGTCGTCCTGCAGGTACGGGTTGCGGCGCACGACCCAGATGTCGCCGAGCACTTCGTACAGCATTCGTGCCGAGCGGCCCGTGCGGCGTTCGGCGCGCAGCTCGTCGAGCACCGACCACGCGTCCTCGCCGAGCAGGCGGATCACGATCTCGCGGTCGGAGAACGACGTGTAGTTGTAGGGAATCTCGCGCAGACGGGGCGCGGGGTCGGCGGCGACGGCGGCGGCCGCGCCATGCGGATCGAAAACTTGTGGTGCGTTCATGTTCGGACGACTCGGAGGGCCGATACACCGTGCACGGGCGTCGGCAAGCGCGTGGGCGCAATCTTGGGGAAATCTGTTCTGGTGCCAGGCGCGCGACTATCTCGCATGGGGCCGGAACGGGTGGAGACTCACCGATCCGGGCCGGCAGGGCCTGGCGGCACTCGGCGCCATCAGCACGATCGCGCGCGGCGCGCATGCCGCTGCGCCGCGGGGCTGGCAGCGCGCGGCGTCGGCTTCAACGGGGCGATCCGAGGGTGCCTCTGCATCTTCCGATCCTTGATTCAAAACGGAATTCTAACCCATGATCGGGCCGTCCGTGGCACGCCGGACAGGTCGTGGGGCTTTCGCCGCAAGCCGCGCCACGCCTGGCTCGACGCCGCTTCGCGCCGGCATTCGCCGGCCGGCCGGTCGGTAACCGCGCGGTTAAACCGCGATTGAACCTCGATTGAACCGCGCAGCGGACCCGGCGAGCACGGCACGGCGGGCCGCGAACGGCTTCGTGCGGGCGTCCTGCGGGCTTCGCGCGGACGTCGTGCGCGCCGCGCGGCGAACCTGCCGCCGGCACGTCGCTTGCGTGCAGGCGGACCCTTGGCGCTATCATTGATCCTTTACCCTCTGCTTTTCGCACTGCCCGCGAGCGCCCATGGCATCCCACGACTACCTGAAGAAAATCCTCACCGCGCGCGTCTACGACGTCGCACGCGAGACGGAACTCGAACCGGCCCGCAACCTGTCGACACGGCTGCGCAACCCCATTTACCTGAAGCGCGAGGACAACCAGCCGGTGTTCTCGTTCAAGCTGCGCGGCGCGTACAACAAGATGGCGCACATTCCGGCCGACGCGCTCACGCGCGGCGTGATCACCGCGTCCGCCGGCAACCATGCGCAGGGCGTCGCGTTCTCGGCGGCGCGCATGGGCGTGAAGGCGGTGATCGTCGTGCCGGTCACGACGCCGCAGGTGAAGGTCGACGCGGTGCGCGCGCACGGCGGCCCGAGCGTCGAGGTGATCCAGGCAGGCGAGTCGTACAGCGATGCGTACGCGCATGCGCTCAAGGTGCAGCAGGAGCGCGACCTCACGTTCGTGCACCCGTTCGACGATCCGTACGTGATCGCCGGCCAGGGCACGATCGCGATGGAAGTCCTGCGGCAGCATCAGGGGCCGATCCACGCGATCTTCGTGCCGATCGGCGGCGGCGGGCTCGCGTCGGGCGTCGCCGCGTACGTGAAGGCCGTGCGCCCCGAGATCAAGGTGATCGGCGTGCAAGCAGAGGATTCGTGCGCGATGGCGCAGTCGCTGCAGAAGGGCGAACGCGTCGAGCTCAGCGAAGTCGGGCTGTTCGCCGACGGCACCGCGGTGAAGCTGGTCGGCGAGGAGACCTTCCGGCTGTGCAGCGAATTCCTCGACGGCGTCGTCACCGTCGACACCGACGCGCTGTGCGCGGCGATCAAGGACGTGTTCCAGGACACGCGCAGCGTGCTCGAGCCGTCCGGCGCGCTGGCGGTCGCCGGCGCCAAGCGTTACGTGGAACGCGAAGGGATCGAGAATCAGACGCTCGTCGCGGTCACCTCCGGCGCGAACATGAACTTCGACCGGATGCGCTTCGTGGCCGAACGCGCGGAAGTGGGCGAGGCGCGCGAAGCCGTGTTCGCGGTCACGATCCCCGAGGAGCGCGGCAGCTTCAAGCGGTTCTGCTCGCTGGTGGGCGACCGCAGCGTGACCGAGTTCAACTACCGGATCGCCGACGAAAAATCGGCGCACATCTTCGTCGGCGTGCAGATCCGCCGGCGCGGCGAGTCGGCCGAGATCGCCGCGAACTTCGACGCGCACGGCTTCAAGACGGTCGACCTGACGCACGACGAGCTGTCGAAGGAGCATATCCGCTACATGGTCGGCGGCCGCTCGCCGCTAGCGCTCGACGAGCGTCTGTTCCGCTTCGAGTTTCCGGAGCGGCCGGGCGCGCTGATGAAGTTCCTGTCGTCGATGGCGCCGGACTGGAACATCAGCCTGTTCCACTACCGCAACCAGGGCGCCGACTACAGCTCGATCCTGGTCGGGCTGCAGGTGCCGCAGGCCGATCGCGCCGAGTTCGAACGCTTCCTGGCCGCGCTCGGCTATCCGTATGTCGAAGAGAGCGCCAATCCGGCCTACCGCCTGTTCCTGTCGTAAAGGTTGCGTGCCATGAACCCCGAACATTCCCCGCTCGGCAAGGCCACCGTCTACGCGGCGCAGTACGACGCGTCGCTGCTGTTTCCGATCCCGCGCGCGGGCGCGCGCGAGCAGCTCGGCATCGCGGCCGCGCCGCCGTTCTTCGGCACCGACATCTGGAATGCGTACGAGCTGTCGTGGCTGAACGCGCGCGGCAAGCCGCAGCTCGCGGTCGCGACCTTCTACGTGCCGGCAGAATCGCCGAACATCGTCGAATCGAAGTCGTTCAAGCTGTATCTCGGCTCGTTCGCGCAATCGAAGTTCGATTCCGTCGATGCCGTGCGCGACGTGCTCAAGCGCGACGTGTCGGCCGCGTGCGGCGCGAGCGTGTCGGTGCAGCTGGTGTCGCCGCACGACTTCGGCAAGCTGCAGATGGAGGAGCTCGACGGGCTGTCGCTCGACCGCCTCGACCTCGACACCGACGTGTACGAGCCCGATCCGTCGCTGCTGTCGGCCGCCGCCGACGAAGCGCCGGTCGAGGAGACGCTGGTGTCCGACCTGCTGCGCTCGAACTGCCCGGTCACCGGCCAGCCCGACTGGGGCAGCGTGCAGATCCACTACGTCGGCCCGCAGATCGATCACGCGGGGCTGTTGCGCTACATCATCTCGTTTCGCAACCACACGGGCTTTCACGAGCAGTGCGTCGAGCGCATCTTCCTCGACATCCTGCAGGCGTGCAAACCGCTGAAGCTCGCGGTGTATGCGCGCTATACGCGCCGCGGCGGGCTCGACATCAACCCGTTCCGCACCAACTACAACCAGTCGATGCCGGACAACGCGCGCACAGCGCGGCAGTGACGCGCACCGGCCGCTGCGCGCGGCCCTGAACGCAACAGCCCCGCCGGTTTGCACCGGCGGGGCTGTTTGACTTGCGACCAGCAGCGCGGCCGCGTTACTTCGCCGGCGCCTTGTACGCGATGCAGTCCACTTCGACCTTGCAGTCGATCACCATGCTCGACTGCACGCACGCGCGGGCCGGCGGGTTGGCGCCGAAGTACGACACGAACACCTTGTTGAACGACGCGAAATCGCGCGCGTCGTCGAGCCACACGCCGCAGCGCACGACGTCCTCGACGCCGTAGCCGGCTTCCTTCAGGATCGCGATCAGGTTCTCGATCGCCTGCTTCGACTGCGTGACGATCCCGCCTTCGACGACCTCGCCGTTCACCATCGGCGTCTGCCCCGACACGTACAGCCAGCCGTCGGCCTCGACCGCCCGCGCGAACGGCATCACCTGGCCGCCCGTCCCCTTCGCTTCGCCCACGCCATATCGCTTCATCGTTTCACTCCGTTTCAGTTCCGGTTCAGTTCCATTTCATTGCGAAGGCGCGCGCCGCTCGCGGCACACGCCGAATCTCGACCTGCCTGCCGCGCTCAGAAGGCCGCATCGGCGGCGGCCGCAGAACGCTCGCCACGCGCCACGAAGCCGCCCGCGCGCGCGCCGGTCGGCTGCCCGTTCTCGTAGGTCAGCACGCCGTTCACCCACACCGCGTCGATGCCGTGCGCCGGCTGCTGCGGCTGCTCGAAGGTCGCCGCATCGATCACGCGGGCCGGATCGAACAGCACCAGATCCGCGTGGTAGCCGACGTGCACCTCGCCGCGACGCGCGAGCCCGAAGCGCCGCGCGGACAGCGACGTCATCTTGCGGATCGCCTCCTCCAGCGGCAGCAGGTTCGTGTCGCGCACATAGTGGCCGAGCACGCGCGGGAACGCACCCCACAGGCGCGGATGCGGCAGCGGATCGTTCGGCAGCCCGTCGGAGCCGACCATCGTCGCCGGGTGCGACAGGATGCGCCGCACGTCGTCCTCGGACATGTTGTGGTACACGGCGCCGGCCGGACGGATGCGCTGCGCGGCTTCCTGCTCGGTCACGCCCCAGTCGGCCGCGATCGCCTTCAGCAATTTGCCGGCGACTTCCGGATGCGGCGCCGACCACGTGATCGTGATGTCGATGTCGCCGCTCACCTGCTTCAGGTCGAGCGTCGACGAGCTGCGGCTGTACGGATAGCAGTCGCAGCCGACCGGCTGAAGGCGGCGCACGCCGTCGAGCGACGCGAGCACCTCGGTGCTGCGCCCCCAGTTCGACGGCCCCGCGCACTTCAGATGCGAGATCACGACGGGCACCTGCGCGTGCCGCCCGACCCGGTACGCCTCGTCCATCGCATCGAGGATCGCGTCGAACTCGGTGCGCATGTGCGTCGTATACAGCGCGCCCGCCTTCGCGAGCGGCTCCGCGAGCGCCATCACTTCCTCGGTCGGCGCCGCGAACGCGGAGCCGTAGGCGAGGCCCGACGACAAACCGAGCGCGCCGTTCTGGAGCGCCTCGTCGAGCTGCGCGCGCATCGCGGCGATTTCGCCGTCGGTCGCCGCGCGGTCGAGCCGGTCCATCTGGTTGTTGCGCAGCGCCGTGTGCCCGACGAGCGCCGCGACGTTGACCGCCGGGCGCGCTTCGTTCACCGCCGCGACATAGGCGGCGAAGGTCGGGTAGCGGAACGCGTCGCGCTCGCCGAGCAGGTTCATCGGATCGGGCGGCTCGCCGGCGAGCGTGACCGGCGACGCGCTGATCCCGCAGTTGCCGACGATCACGGTCGTCACGCCCTGTGAGATCTTCGGCAGCATCTGCGGCGCGCGGATCACGTGCGTGTCGTCATGCGTGTGCACGTCGACGAAACCGGGCGCGAGCGCGCGGCCGTTCGCATCGACGACGCTCTCGGCGAGCCAGTTCGACAGGTTGCCGATCGCCGCGATCGCGCCGTTGCGGATCGCGACGTCGCGCGTGACGGGCGGCGCGCCGGTGCCGTCGTACAGCTGCGCGCCGACGATCAGCGTATCGGCGGCTTCGGGATGCGAATGCATGGTCAGTCTCCTACCGGTTGACGATCTCCGCCGCCGCGATGCGCGTCGAGCGCATGCTTGATGCGGCGCAGCGATTCGCGGCCCGCATCGCCGAGCCGCAGCGCGACGCCGGTCACGAGCACGTCGATCGCCATCATCATCGCGTAGCGCGACGTCGACGGCTTGTAGATGAAATCGGTTTCGAACGCGACCACCGGGATCAGGTGATCGGCGAGCTTCGCGAGCGGCGAAGCCGGCGCGGTGATCGCGATCAGCGTCGCGCCGTAGCGCTTCGCGACGCGGCAGCTGTCGAGCAGCTCCGGCACGCGTCCGCTCACCGACAGCGCGACGACCACGGCGTCGCGCGACAGCGTCGCCGACACCATCCGCTGCAGCAGGCTGTCCTGGTAGCTCGCGACCGGCCGGCCGAAGCGCACGAGGCGAAAGCGCAGCTCGTCGGCGAGCGCGGTCGAGCCGCCGCCCTGCCCGTACACGTAGATCATCTGCGCGCCGGCGAGCAGGTCGGCGGCCGCGTCGAACGACGTGTTGCGCAGCAACTGGTGGTTGTGCGCGAGCGCGACGCAGATCTCGTCGTAGACCACCGATGCCGGGCTCGTATCGTGGGCGTGCGGCTGGTCGGACGGCGCCAGAAACCGCCGGCCCACCGCCGCCGCCTGCGCGACGAGCACCTTCAGCTCGCGCACGTCGCGGCAGCCGACGGCCTTCGCGAACCGCGTGACCGTCGCGACGCTCACCTGCGCGTCGCGCGCGAGCGCGCCGATGCTGGCATGCGCGGCGCGCGCCAGATCGGCGAGGATGAACGCGGCGACCTTGCGCTCGGCGTCGCGCAGTTCGGGCGCGCATTCGGTGATGCGTGCGACGATGTCGACGGCCGGCTGCGCAAGCTGCGCGGATGACTGGGCGGCCGCGCGTGACGCGGCCCGCGAGACGGGGGAATTCATCGGTGGAAAGCGCTGGCGCGCGTCGTGTTACTAAATAACATCACCACGCCGATGCTACTTTCGGTACCATCGGCATGTCAACTTCGATGCAATGCATAGTGATGATGGAGCGGGACGACATGAAAGTTACAAACTATCAGGAGCCGAAAATAGATCCGCTGGGCAAGGGCCTCGGCAACGTGCCGAGCGCGAGCGTGCCGCTCGACGAAGCGGGCCGCCTCGAGTGGAACCTGCTCGCCGAGGACGTCAGCCTGCCCGCGGCCGTGCTGTACGCCGACCGGATCGAACACAACCTGAATTGGATGCAGGCGTTCGTCCAGCAGTACGGCGCGCAGTTCGCGCCGCACGGCAAGACGACGATGGCGCCGCAGCTGTTCCGCCGCCAGCTCGCGGCCGGCGCATGGGGCATCACGCTCGCGACCGCGCACCAGACGCAGGCCGCGTATCACGGCGGCGTGCGGCGCGTGCTGCTGGCGAACCAACTGGTCGGCCGCCAGAACATGACGCTCATCGCGGGGCTGCTGTCCGATCCCGAATTCGAGTTCTTCTGCCTCGTCGATTCCGTCGATGGCGTCGAGCAGCTCGGCCGCTTTTTCGGCGCGGCGAACAAGACGCTGAACGTGCTGCTCGAGCTCGGCGTGCCGGGTGGCCGCGCCGGCGTGCGCGACGCTGCGCAGCGCCAGGCGGTGCTCGATGCGATCGCCCGCCATCCGGACACGCTGAAGCTGGCCGGCATCGAACTCTACGAAGGCGTGCTGAAGGAAGAAGGCGAGATCCGCACGTTCCTGCAACACGCGGTCGCACTCACGCGCGAACTGGCCGAAGCCGGCCGCTTCGCGCGCACGCCGGCGATCCTGTCGGGGGCCGGCTCCGCGTGGTACGACGTGGTCGCGGAGGAATTCGCGAAGGCGTCCGACGCCGGTTTCGCCGAGATCGTGCTGCGTCCGGGCTGCTATCTGACGCATGACGTCGGCATCTACAGGAAGGCGCAAGCGGACGTGTTCGCGCGCAATCCGATCGCACGCAGGATGGGCGAAGGGCTGCTGCCGGCGCTGCAGCTGTGGGCGTACGTGCAGTCGGTGCCGGAACCGGACCGCGCGATCGTCGCGCTCGGCAAGCGCGACGCGGCGTTCGACGCGGGCATGCCGGAGCCGGCGCGCCATTTCCGCCCCGGCCGCGACAGCGCGCCGCGCGAGCTGGCCGCCACCGAAGGCTGGGCCGTGACGGGGATGATGGACCAGCACGCGTATCTGCAGATCCCGCCGGGCGCGGATGTGAAGGTCGGCGACATGGTCGCGTTCGACATCTCGCACCCGTGCCTCACGTTCGACAAATGGCGGCAGTTGCTCGTCGTCGATCCGCAGTACCGCGTGACGGAAGTCGTCGAAACGTTCTTCTGACACGCCGCCCGCGCGTGGCACCGCCCCGCCGCGGGTGGCCGTCACGCACGCTTCGAGCGGGCGGAGTACACTGCGCATTCGTCCTCGGGGCCGCATCGCCGCCGCGGCGGCCGTGCGCCGCTCGCCGCGCGAACGGCCCTTCAACACCGTTGAATGGAGAGTGCCATGGCCGCGAAGAAGATCCTGTTCCTGACCGGCGATTTCGCCGAAGACTACGAAACGATGGTGCCGTTCCAGGCACTGCAGGCCGTCGGCCATCGCGTCGACGCCGTGTGCCCCGGCAAGCGCGCCGGCGACAAGGTCAAGACCGCGATCCACGATTTCGAAGGCGACCAGACCTACACCGAAAAGCCCGGCCACTATTTCACGCTGAACGCGAGCTTCGACGACGTCGACGCGTCGAGCTACGACGCGCTCGCGATCGCCGGCGGCCGCGCGCCGGAATATCTGCGTCTCGATGCGAAGGTGATCGCGCTGGTGCGCGCGTTCGCGCAGGCCGGCAAGCCGATCGCCGCGATCTGCCATGCGGCGCAGCTGCTGGCGGCCGCCGACGTGATCCGCGGCAAGCGCATCTCGGCCTACCCGGCCTGCGCGCCGGAAGTGAAGCTCGCCGGCGGCGAATATGCGGACATCCCGGTCGATGCGGCCGTGACCGACGCGCCGTTCGTCACCGCGCCCGCGTGGCCCGCGCATCCGGCATGGCTCGCGCAGTTCCTCGCATTGCTCGGCACGCGCATCGAGCTGTGAGCGAAGTCGTCGTGCCCGTAGAAGGGAAATGAAGTGATGTGACGAGCGCCGGCCGGCGTTGGGCGGTGGGCTCTCGGGCCCGCCGCGCCGCGCCGGTCGCCGCCCTTCAGTGCGGAGACGGCGTCGAGCCGACCTCCGCGATCCGCGACTCCAGCATCGCCAGCGCGCCCGACAGCGCGGTCAGCACGTCGTCCGGCAACTGCGCGACGGTGCGGTCGAGGAACGCCTTGCGGCGCGGCAGGCACGCGTCGAACGCCGCGCGCCCGGCGGCGGTCAGCGTGACGTTGGTCACCCGGTTGTCGCGGGCATCGGACGCGCGCTCGATCCAGCCGAGCGCATCGAGCGATTTCAGCTGGCGCGTGAGCGCGCCCGGATCGATGCGCAGCACCTCGACGAGCTTCTTCTGCGACGCCTGGCCGTCCAGCGTGTGCAGCGCCACCATGATGCGCCAGCGCGGCATCGGCTGCCCGACGTGCGTTTCGAACGCGCTCATGAACGCGCGATACGTGCGTCCGAATTGCTGCAAGATCGCGATGCGGTCCGGTTCTTCCATGCGCTGATGCCTACTCGTTCATTCGGTGAATCGTTTCAATCGGCCGCGACATGCGGTTCGACCTTGCGTCGCAGCGCGATCGGCGGCACGCGGCGGCATTGCCACACCGACACCACGGCGACGACGGCCGCCATCGCGACGCCCAGGTGAATCGCACCGACGAGCGATTCGCGGGCCGCTTCCAGCAGCAGCGCGCCATTATGCCCGGCCGCCGTCAGCTCCGCGACCAGACGGCCTTGCGCCGCACGGTCGATCAGGATCTGCGGATCGGCGAGTTGCGCATGCCACTGCAGCGCGCGATCGCCGGCCAGCGCATCGTGCACGCCGCTCGAATACATCTGGTTGACGAGCGTGCCGGTCAGCGCGGTGCCGATCATCCCGCCGACCATGCGCAGCGATTGCAGGAGCGCGGTCGCGATGCCGAGGTGCTCGCGACCGGCGGTCTGCTGCGCGAACACGGTGAGGTTCGGCAGCACGAAGCCGAGCCCGATCCCGCCGGCGACCATCAGGATCATCAGCATCCAGCCAGGCGTCGTGTGGGTCGACACGACGACACCCGCGCAGGTGAACGCGAACAGCCCGAAGCCGACGTGCAGCATCGCGTTCGGATGGCGGATGCGCGTGACGACGCGCCCGTTCATGATGCTGCCGATCGTGATGAACACGACGAGCGGCGTGATGACGAGCCCCGCCGCCTTCGGCGACATCCCGAAGCCGCCCTGGAACAGCAGCGGCGCATAGAACAGCAGCGAGAACATCGAGAAGCCGGCGAGCATCGCGAGCACGAACAGCGCCGACAGCGCGCGGTTGCCGAACATGTCGAACGGCAGGATCGGCTGCGCGCAGCGCTTCTCCCAGTGCCACAACGCCACGCCCGCGCCGAGCGCGACTACCAGCAGCAGCGACGCCCAGCTCATCAAGCCGTATTTCGGCAGCCATTCGACGAACAGCTGCAGCGCGCCCAGCGACAGCGCGATCAGCAAGGCGCCGGGCCAGTCGAGCCGCATGCTGCGGTCGTGCTCGACGTGCCGCAGGTGCGGCAGGTAGCGCCACACGAAGAACAGCGACAGGATGCCGATCGGCAGGTTCACGTAGAACACCGAACGCCAGCCGAACGACTGGGTCAGGAACCCGCCGAGCGACGGCCCGATCGCGTTCGCGATGCCGAACGCCGAACTCATCAGCACCTGCCAGCGCAGCCGCACGACCGAATCGGGGAACAGGTCGGGGATGCACGCGAACGCGGTGCCGACCAGCATGCCGCCGCCGATCCCTTGCAGGCCGCGCGCCAGCACGAGGTACAGCATGTCGTTGGCCATCCCGCACAACACCGACGCGCCGGTGAACACGACGATCGACACGATCACGAACGGCTTGCGGCCGTAATAGTCGCCGAGGCGGCCGAAGATCGGCACGGTGATCACGGAGCTGAGCAGGTACGACGTCGCGACCCATGCGTACAGGTCGAAGCCGCGCAACTCGGCGACGATGGTCGGCAACGCGGTGCCGACGACCGTCTGGTCGAACGCGACGAGCATGGTGACGAACGAGATCCCGATCATCGCGAGCAGCGACTCGCGAAACGGCAGAAGTTGCCCGCTGGAATGGTGGGCGGCAGTATGGACCGGCATTTTTTGTTGATGCAATCTTTGACGTGTCAAACAATCGCGAAAGTGTAGCACGTCGGAGTAATCTACGCGGGCATGGGATGGGCGGCGTGCCGCCAGGGAGAACGATGGAACCGATTTCGATCACGCCTGCGGCGACGCTGTCGCCGCAGGACCAGGACGCGCTGCGGCGCGCGAAGCAGGTGCTGGAAAGCCCGTCGCTGACGTTGAAGCTGACCAGCGTGCTCGGTGCGCCGGTCGAGAAGATGATCGGGCGGCTGCCGGCGTTCGCGACCGGCAAGATCAACGATGCGACGCAGCTCGCGCTGCGCAAGTGCCTGAACATCGCGCTGCGCACGCTCGGCAAGCCGCCGGCGCCCGATGCCGAGCCCGACAAGCCGAGCAACCTGCTGCACAAGCTCGCGGTCGCGACGACCGGCGCGGCCGGCGGCGCGTTCGGCTTCCTCGCGCTGCCGGTCGAGCTGCCGGTCACGACCACGCTGATCTTCCGCTCGGTGTGCGACATCGCGCGCAGCGAGGGCGAGGATCTCGCGGCGGTCGACACGCAGTTGCAGTGCCTGGCCGTGCTCGGCATGGGCGGCGACACGGACAAGCGGGAAGAGGACGCCGATCTCGGCTATTTCGTGCTGCGCGGCGCGCTCGCGCAGGCGATCTCGAAGGCGTCGTCCGACATCGCGACGAAAGGTGTGGCCGCGCACAGCTCGGCGGCGGTGTTCAAGCTGGTGCAGACGGTCGCGTCACGTTTTTCCGTGCAGGTGACTGAGCAGATGGCCGCGAAGTCGATCCCGGCGATCGGCGCGGTGCTCGGCGCGACCGTCAACACGCTGTTCATCGATCACTTCCAGCAGATGGCGCACGGCCACTTCACCGTGCGCCGGCTCGAGCGCAAGTACGGCGCGGCGGCCGTGCGGGCCGCGTATCAGGCGATCGACGGCGCGCCGGCGCGGTGACGAGCGGTGACGAGCGGGGGCGGTTGCGAGGCGGTTGCGAGGCGGTTGCGAGGCGGTTGCGAGGCGGGGGCGTTGGGCGTTGGGCGTTGGGCGTTGGGCGTTGGGCGTTGGGCGCTGGGCGCTGGGCGCTGGGCGCTGGGCGCTGGGCGCTGGGCGTTCGCGCGGTTCGCCGGTTCGCCGGTTCGCCGGTTCGGCGACTGGCGACTGGCGACTGGCGACTGGCGACTGGCGACTGGCGGTCGAGCATCGCGCGCCTGCGGCGCGATCGGCGCTTACATCTGCCCGAGCGGCGGCCTGTCGAGCCACACGTCATCTCGACCGACTCGCCACCCGCCTTCGACACCCTATATGTCAAACGCCGCCGCGCGCGTCAGTTCGCCGGCATCACCTGCCCGCGGATCTCGCCGGCCGGATGCGCCTTCGTATGCACGTTGAAGTACCACTTGCCGCTCGTCAGCTCGGCCACCTGCGCGTCGGTGAGTTCCTTCGAGCCCTTGATCGGGCTCGCGAGCTCGTCCTTCGGAATCGGCACCTGCACGCCGGCGTTCTGGCCGACCGGCGCGGGACCGTGGAAATGTGCGGCCGTCGCCGGCCCCGTCAGGTTTTCGTAAGTGACGGTCCAGCGCAGCAGGTGGGTCGCCGTGTCGTAGGTGGCGTCGACCGCGCCGGCACCCTTGGTCGCGGTGGGCGGCACCTCGCTCGACGGCTGCAGGTTCGCGGACAGACGCACCGTTTCGGCGGCGGCGCTGCCGGCCGCCAGAACGCCCGTGAGCAACGCCACCTGGAGCAAACGCAACTTCGGCATGAATCCTCCTTGTACGACGTGGTACGCCCCGCGGCCGGGGCGCTACGTGATGGTAGTCGATCGGCGCCGATCCGGCAGCGTGCCGAATCCAGGAAGGGACCTTTGCAGCGCAACGCCTGAATCCGCACGCGGCCTTTCGCTACACTCCGTCTCACAGTTGCTTGTTTCCTTCGTCCGAAGGAGTCTGCGAGTATTCACGCGGCCAGCCGGCCGCGTTTTTTTTTGCTCGTCGCGCACGCGATACCCGCCTCGTCCGCCGCTTCGGCGTCGGGCGTCGGCAAGCAGCCCGAAGCAATCTGCCCCGCCGCAGTGATGCATCACCTGCGTACCCATCACCCGCGATACCCCGGATCGATACGATCGACGATACGCTGCAGCGCGTCGAACGCGTCCTGTCCCGCGCCGTGCTTCGGATCGAAATTCAGCGAATCGCGCACGCACCGGTCGAGCACCGGCGGCTCGATCGGCAACGGCTCGCCGATCGCGTGCGTCGCCACCTGCACCTCGCACGCGCGATTGAGCAGCCACATCAGCGAGAACGCGTGCGCGAGCGTCGCACCGATCGTCACCGGCCCATGGTTGCGCAGCAGCAGCACGGGCCGTCCGCCCGCGCTCGCGACGATCCGACGGCCCTCCTCCGCATGCACGGTGATGCCCTCGAAATCGTGATACGCGACCTTCCCGTAGAGCTGCGCCGAATAGAAATTCGAGAACGACAGGCCATCGCGCGCGCAGCACACGGCCATCGTCGGCGTCGTGTGCACGTGCATCACGCAGTGCGCGTCGGGCAGCGCCGCATGGATCGCGCCGTGGAACGTGAAGCCGGCCGGGTTGATCGGCCAGTCGGAATGGCCGATCACGTTGCCGTCGACGTCGATCTTCACGAGATTCGACGCACACACCTCGCGGTAATGGAGCCCGAACGGGTTGATCAGGAAGTGGCCGTCCGCGCCCGGCACGCGCAGCGAGATATGGTTGTAGATCAGCTCGGTCCAGCCGAGGTGAGCGAAGATCCGGTAGGCGGCCGCGAGCTGCACACGCGCTTGCCATTCGGCTTCGGAGAAACGGGCGGGACGCGTGAACGGCTGGTTCGGTACACGTTGCATCGGGCACTCCGGTTGCGCACGGGCGCGGCTGCGGCACGCGCGGGCGGCGCCTCGGGTCCGGCCCGCGACGCTGCGCGTATCGTTGTGCGAGCAACTATATCGCCTGTGCCGGCACTTCGGTAACACGGGTTTTGCCGGAGCCGCGCCGCCGTTACAACTGATCGTCGACCGGCAGCAGCATGAAGACGCCGGTCATCACGTTGCGCAGCAGCCCGGCATGCGGGTCGACGTGATAGGTGGTGGTTTGCCCGCCATCGGTGCCCGTCCATTCGAGCGCGGGCGGGCCGCCGCCCGGCTGCGGCGCGAGCGTCACGCGGTAGCTCTGGTCGGGCTGCGTCACGTGCGCGAAGATCGCCGCCGCCTGCTGCGCGAGCTGCGGGCTGTGGATCACGAGCGCCAGTTCGGTGTTCAGGTGTGCGGAACGCGGGTCGAGGTTCAGCGAGCCGATCACGACGATCTGCCGGTCGATCACGTACGCCTTCGCATGCAGGCTCGCACGCGAACGCGAGCCGAACAGCCGCGCAGGCGGCTGTTCGGGCTGCGACTTGAATTCGTACAACTCGACGCCGCGCTGCAGCAACGGCACGCGGTACGGCGCGTAGCCGGCCTGCACCGCGACCGCGTCGGTGGCCGCGAGCGAATTCGTGACGATCGCGACGCGCACGCCGCGCGCGGCCGTATCGCCGAGGATCTTCACGCCGGCGTCGTGCGGCACGAAGTACGGCGAAAAGGCGAGAAATTCCGTGCGCGCGCCGCGCGTGAGGTCCGCCAGGCGCTGCATCGGCGGGCTCACGTAGGTGTCGGTCGGCTGCGCGATCTTGTCCGGCGCATCGACCTTGAACTCGGCCGGCGCCCACACGAGTTCCAGCTCGTCGCGCGCGATCTGGCGCGCCAGCGGCGTGGCGTTCAACGGCTTCGCGTTGTACGGGTCGGCGTTGTTGCGCCAGTGCTCGCGCAGCTCGTCGCGCACCGCGTCGAGATCCTTCGGATCGAAGCGCTGGTGGTTCAGCACGCGCAACGGATAGCTGCTCGCGCTCGCCCAGTAGTCGTCGAAGCTCTTCGAGATGTCGTTCGTCACCGGGCCGGCCGCGAGCACGTCGAGATCCCGGAACTGCAGCGTCGGGCTCGCACTGAAGTATTCGTCGCCGAGATTGCGGCCGCCGACGATCGCGAGCTGGTTGTCCGCGATCATCGCCTTGTTGTGCATGCGGCGCGTGAAGCTGTCGAGCCGCGTGAAGAAATTGGCCGTGCGCTCGACCATCCCGTACTGCGACGCGCCGAACGGGTTGAACACGCGGATCTCGATGTTCCCGTGCGTATTGAGCGCGGCCATCACGCGGTCGATGTCGCGGAAGTTCAGGTCGTCGACCAGCATCCGCACGCGCACGCCGCGATCGGCCGCGTACAGCGCCGCGGCGAGCAACAGCTTGCCGGTCGTGTCCTCGGTCGCGATGTAGTACTGCATGTCGAGCGTCTTCGTGGCCGCCCGCGCGAGCGCGATGCGCATCTGCAGCGCGGTGGCGCCGTCGGCGAGCAGGCGGAACCCCGACTGCCCGGGATGTGCGGCTTCCGGTGCGGCCAGCGCCGTGCGCAGCGGCGTCGCGGCATCGGCCGGCAGCGCGTGGGACACGGAGCGCTCGAGCGACGTCGCAGGCGGGTGCGTCGCGCACGCGACGAGCGGCAGCAGCGCGCAGACGACCAGCGCGCGGGCCTGGCGGCACACGGCGCGCCAACACGGCGCGGCCGGCGCGTGCCGGATCAAAGACGTGAGCACGGAGGCTTCCTCGACAGTCGGGTCAACGGGCACGTGAGCGCCGCGGCGCGCGGCGCACGGGCAGTTCCGACCGATTCTAGTGGGCGCCCGACGAGCCGGTCAATCGCGCGTCGAGCGGCGTTCGGGCGCCGCCCGGACCTTGGTTCGAGCGTAGTTCGATCGCGCTTCCGCCGTACTTCCATCGCACCTCCGCCGTACTTCGACTGCACTTCGACCGTACTACGAGCGCACCCGGCACCCCGCCCCCGCCCCTCGCACCGCCCCACCGCCAGCGCGTTCAGGCACGGGCCACAGGCGCCGTGGTCCAACCAATCTCACGACGCGGCGCCGTTACGCTCGAAGTGGCTGCGCACGTAGTCGATATGGGTCTGCATCGCGGTGCGCGCCTCCTCGGGCCGGTGTGCGCAGATCGCATCGCACACCACACGATGCTGCTGCAGCAGCAGTTCGGATGCCTGCTCGTCGTCGGTCGTCATCCCGGCGACGTTGATCGAAATGTGTTCGCGCAGCATCCCGAGCACGCTCGTATGCAGGTGCAGGAACATCGTGTTGTGCGACGCGAGCGCGATCGCCTCGTGCAGCTTCGCGTCGGCCGACGCCTCGACGACCGCGTCGTCGTTCGCATGCGCAGTCTCCAGCTCGCGCAGCAGCCCGCGGATCCGGCGCCGGTCGTTCGCATCGGCACGCAGCGCGGCGAAATACGCGGTCGCGCCTTCGAGCACGCGACGGAATTCGAGGATGTCGTCGCGCAGCGCCGGATGATCGGCGACCAGCTGGCCCCACGGCGACGCGATGCCCGCGCGCAACTGGTCGGTCGCGAACACGCCCGCGCCGCGCCGGCTCTGCAGCAGCCCGCGCGCGACGAGCCGCTGGGTCGCCTCACGCACGGTATTGCGCGCCACCCCGTACTGCTGCGCGAGCACGCGCTCGGCCGGCAGCCGCGCGCCCGCCGGCCACGTGCCGTCGAGCAGCGCCGTCTCGATCTTGCGCATCACCACTTCGGTCCGGCCCCGTGCCGTCATCGCCGCCATTGCCGTCTCCCCGTTTCGTATCGCTGTCGCGTCGATTGGCCCAACCAATTTGAGCTCCGGCGCCGTCGCGGGAATTATGCAGCGAAATGGCCGCCCGCATGCAGATGCCGGGACGGCGTACCTGGAGCGAGACATGAACCCAAGGCCCTACCCCGCTGTCGCCCCCGCGCACGTGTACCTGTTCGCGACCTGCCTGGTCGACCTGTTCGTGCCGGAAGCCGGCCTCGACGCGGTCCGGCTGCTGGAGCGCGAAGGGCTGACCGTCCACTATCCGCGCGGCCAGAGCTGCTGCGGGCAGCCGGCCTACAGCAGCGGCAATCCCGACGAAGCGCGCCGCGTCGCGGCCGCGCAGCTCGACCTGTTCGGCGACGCGTGGCCGGTGATCGTCCCGTCCGGCTCCTGCGCCGGCATGATCCGGCACCATTGGCCGACCCTGTTCGCCGACGATCCAGTGCATGGCCCCAAGGCCCGTGCGATCGCCGAGCGCACCTACGAACTCGCCGAATTCCTCGTCAACGTGCTGCACGTGCGGCTCGACGCCATCGCGCCGCCAGCCGGCCCCGACGAACGCGTGGTGCTGCACACGTCGTGCGCGGCCCGCCGCGAGATGGGCACGCGCGCCCACGGCGTCGCGCTCGTCGATGCGCTGCCGGGCGTCACGCGCGTCGAACATGAACGCGAATCGGAATGCTGCGGCTTCGGCGGCACGTTCTCGCTGAAACACCCCGATATTTCGGGCGCGATGGTGCAGGACAAGGTGGCGTCGGCGTGCGCGACCGGCTGCGACCGGCTCGTGTCGGCCGACTGCGGCTGCCTGCTCAACATCGGCCATGCGGCCGACAAGGCCGGCGCGAAGCTCGCCGTCGAGCACCTCGCGAGCTTCCTGTGGCGCCGCACGGCCGGCGCGGCGTCGCTGAGCGGAGATGCACAATGAGCGCCCGCGACGCGATCCTCGCGCGGCTGCGCGCCGCCGCGCCCGGCGTCGCCGGGCACGCGAGCGCCGCGGTCGACACGCGCATCGGCGAGCATTACGCCGCGCAGCGCGCCCCGCTCGCCGCCGATCTCCACACGCTGGTGCAGACGATGCAGGCCGCGCTCGCCGCGTCGCATACCGACGTCTGGTGCGCGAGCGCCGACGCATGGCCCGCCCAACTCGCCGCGAAGCTCGCGGCGGCCGGCGTGCGGCGGCTGCTGCTCGACCCGGCCCGCGCCGAAGCCGCGGCGCTCGCGCACGCGCTGCCCGAGACGGTCGCGCCGGTGCCGTTCGATCGCCCAATCGACGCGTGGAAGACCGAACTGTTCGACACGATCGACGCCGGCTTCACGGTGGCGCGCTCCGGCATCGCGGCGACCGGCACCGTCGTGCTCGCGCCCGACGCCGGCACGCCGCGCACGGTGTCGCTGGTGCCGCCGCTGCACGTCGCACTGGTGCACGCGCGCACGCTGCACGCGGACCTGCACGCGGCCGTGCACGCCGAGCGCTGGCATGCCGGCATGCCGACCAACCTCGTGCTGGTATCGGGCCCGTCGAAGACTTCCGACATCCAGCAGACGCTCGCGTACGGCGCGCACGGCCCGCGCGAACTGTGGGTCGTGATCGTCACCGAACCGGCCGATGCATCCGCCGCACCCGCTTTCCAGGAGCTGCCGCGATGAGCGACCAGCCGCTGCACTTCGTCGCCCCCGGCGACTTCAAGACCCGCGCGCGCGCCGCGCTCGACGATCCCGCCTTGCGCCGCAGCTTTCGCGGCGCGATGGACTTCCTGCAAGGCAAGCGCGCGAGCCAGTTTCCCGACGGCGCCGAGCTCGAGCAGCTGCGCGACGTCGGCGAAGCCGTGCGCCGCCATGCGCTTGCGCAGCTGCCGGCGCTGCTCGAACGGCTCGAGGCGAAGCTCACCGAAGCCGGCGTGCAGGTGCACTGGGCCGAGACGGCCGACGACGCGAACGCGATCGTGCTCGGCATCGCGCAGGCGCGCAACGCGCGCCGCGTGATCAAGGGCAAGTCGATGGCGAGCGAGGAGATCGAGCTGAACCATTACCTCGCGGAGCGCGGCGTCGACTGCATCGAGTCCGACATGGGCGAGTTCATCGTCCAGCTCGCGGGCGAGAAGCCGTCGCACATCGTGATGCCGGCGATCCACAAGACGCGCGCCGACATCGCCGCGCTGTTCGAGCAGCACATCGCCGGCACCCGCTACACGGAGGATGTCGACGCGCTGATCCAGACCGGCCGGCGCGCGCTGCGCCGCGCGTTCGCGGAAGCGGACATCGGCCTGTCCGGCGTGAATTTCGCGGCGGCCGACACGGGCACGCTGTGGCTCGTCGAGAACGAGGGCAACGGCCGGCTGTCGACGACGGTGCCCGACACGCACATCGCGATCATGGGCATCGAGAAGGTCGTCGAGAAGCTCGAACACATCGTGCCGCTGGCGAGCCTGCTGACGCGCTCGGCCACCGGCCAGGCAATCACGACCTACTTCAACCTGATCTCCGGCCCGCGCCGCGACGGCGAACGCGACGGCCCGCGCGAGCTGCATCTCGTGCTGCTCGACAACGGCCGCACGCAGGCCTACGCGGACGAGCAATTGCGCGCGACGCTGCAGTGCATCCGCTGCGGCGCGTGCATGAACCACTGCCCCGTCTATACGCGCATCGGCGGCCACGCGTACGGGACCACCTATCCCGGCCCGATCGGCAAGATCATCTCGCCGCACCTGCTCGGCCTCGATGCGACGGCCGACCTGCCGAGCGCATCGACGCTGTGCGGCGCATGCGGCGAGGTGTGCCCGGTGCGCATTCCGATCCCGCAGCTGCTGGTGCGGCTGCGCACCGAGGCGAACCGCAAGCCGGACGAGGCCGTGGCGCACCCGCTGCGCGGCCAGGGCGCGAACTACAACCGGGCGGAAGACCTCGTGTGGCGCTTCTGGTCCGGCGCGTTCGCGCATCCGCGCGCGTATCGCGCGTTCCGCTGGGCCGCAACGCGGCTGCGCGCGCTGACGCCGGCGAAGCAGCTCGGCTGGACCCAGCACCGCACGCCGCTCGAGCCGGCGCCGCGCAGCCTGTCCGACCTGCTGCGCGCGCGCGGACAACCCGAATAGCCGCCGATTCAAAACCCGTACCAACAGCAATCCATGGAGGAGACCACCATGCAGGTTTGGCACCAGATCTACACGCCGCTCGGCAGCCTCGGGCTGTCGGCGTTCGTCGCCGCGATTCCGATCATCTTCTTTTTCGTCGCGCTCGCCGCACTGCGGATGAAGGGGCACGCGGCCGCCGCGATCACGCTGCTGCTGTCGCTCGGCGTCGCGATCCTCGCCTACGGGATGCCCGTGCGGCAGGCGCTCGCGGCAGCCGGCTTCGGCTTCGCATACGGCCTCTGGCCGATCGCGTGGATCATCGTCGCGGCGGTGTTCCTGTACAAGATCGTCGTGAAGACCGGCCAGTTCGACATCATCCGTGCGTCGGTGCTGTCGATCACCGACGACCAGCGGCTGCAGATGCTGCTGATCGGCTTCTCGTTCGGCGCGTTTCTCGAAGGCGCGGCCGGCTTCGGCGCGCCGGTCGCGATCACGGCCGCACTGCTCGTCGGCCTCGGCTTCAAGCCGCTGCACGCGGCCGGACTGTGCCTGATCGCGAACACCGCGCCGGTCGCGTTCGGCGCGATGGGCATCCCGATCATCGTCGCCGGGCAGGTGACCGGCATCGACGCGTTCCACATCGGCGCGATGGCCGGCCGCCAGCTGCCGCTGCTGTCGCTCGCCGTGCCGTTCTGGCTCGTGTTCATGATGGACGGGCTGCGCGGCGTGCGGCAGACCTGGCCGGCCGCGCTGGTTGCGGGTGGCAGCTTCGCGGTCACGCAGTACTTCACGTCGAACCATATCGGGCCCGAGCTGCCGGACATCACGTCGTCGCTCGTCAGCCTCGTGTCGCTCGCCACGTTCCTGAAGGTCTGGCAGCCGAGCAGCGCGAAAGCGACGGCCGGCAGCGTCGTCACGTCCGGCGGCGGCGCCGCGCTCGCCGGCTTCGGTGCCGGCGGCAACGCCGCGGGCTCGAGCCGTCAGGCGTCGCCGTACTCGCTCGCGCAGACCGTGCGCGCATGGTCGCCGTTTCTGATCCTGACGGCCGTCGTCACCGTCTGGAGCCTCGCGCCGTTCAAGGCGCTGTTCGCGGCGCACGGCCCGCTCGCGGCAACCGTGCTGAAATTCCACGTCGCCGGGCTCGACCAGCTGGTCGTGAAGGGCGCGCCGATCGCGGCTGCGCCGAAGGTGCTCGACGCCGTGCTGAAGATCGACCTCCTGTCGGCCGTCGGCAGCGCGATCCTCGTGACGGCGCTGATCTCGATGGTGCTGTTGCGGATGAAGCCGCGCGACGCGCTCGTCACATTCGGCGAGACGCTGAAGGAGCTCACGCGTCCGATCCTGTCGATCGGCCTCGTGCTCGCGTTCGCGTTCGTCGCGAACTACTCGGGGATGTCGTCGACGCTCGCGCTGATGCTCGCCGCGACCGGCGCCGCGTTCCCGTTCTTCTCGCCGTTCCTCGGCTGGCTCGGCGTGTTCCTGACCGGCTCGGACACGTCGTCGAACGCGTTGTTCTGCTCGCTGCAGCAGGCCACGGCCCACCAGCTCGGCGTGCCCGAGACGCTGGCCGTCGCCGCCAACACGACGGGCGGCGTGACCGCGAAGATGATCTCGCCGCAATCGATCGCCGTCGCATGCGCGGCGACCGGCCTGGTCGGCAAGGAGTCGGAGCTGTTCCGCTTCACGGTGCGCCACAGCCTGCTGTTCGCGGTGATCGTCGGCGTGATCACGCTCGTACAGGCCTACCTGCTGCCGGGCATGGTGCCGTAAGCCCCTCGCGCGGCGCTCGCCACAAACAAAAACCCCATGCCCGCGAGGGCATGGGGTTTTGTTCATCCGAACGCGCGGGCCTGGCCGGGGCCGCGCGGCGGGCAACGGCGATCAGCTGCCCTTCGCGATGCGATCCTGGATGTGCTGCGCACGGCTCGTCGACGACGGGTGCGAGCTCATCATCGAGCTCTTGCCGCCGTCGAGCTGCGCGAGCTTCTGGAACGCGGTGACGAGGCCCTTCTGGCTCATGTTCTTCTGCTTCATCAGGTCGAACGAATAGTCGTCGGCCGCGCTTTCCTGCGATTGCGAGAACTGCGCGTTGATGAACTTCTCGGTGATGTCGCCGAGCTGCGAGCTGGTCAGCGCCGCGACGCCGGGCGAGGCCGCGCCGGCCGCCGTGCGCGCCGCGCTGACGGCGTAGGCCGTCTGCATCGCCTTCTTCGAGTGGCCCAGCGCAACGTGGCCCATTTCATGGCCGATCACGCCGCGCAGCTCGTCGTCGTTCATCATGTCCATCAGGCCGCTGTACACGCGCACGCAGCCGTTGCCCATCGCCCACGCGTTGACGTCCTTCGTGACGTAGACCTTGTAGTTGATCTTCTGGCCGTTCAGCGTCATGTCGCCGAAGCCCTTCATCACCTTCGTCAGACGCTTCGAATACGCGCTGTTCGGCGCGGCGATCTTCGATTCCGCGTCGCTCGCCTTGCACGAGTCGTTCGACAGGGCCGCGATGTCGCTGTCCGACAGCGTCGCCGCCTTGAACAGGCTGGTGCCCGCCGACGTCAGGCCGTTCGCGTCGAGGTTCTGCACCCCGCCGCACGCGCTCAACAGGAACGCCACGCCACACGCTGCCGCCGCTTTCTTGATATGCATTCGGTAACCCTCGGTAGTTTTATTTGGGAGCGGCGATTTTGCATAATCCGGCAGAAAATTACCAGACGTTTACGTCTAATGACAGGACCATTACCGGCGCAATCGGCCGGAAGTAACAATAGTTAACGGATTGACGGTCAGCGGGACGGTCGATCGCCGCGTCGCGGCCGGTCGAACGCGCGGCGCGAGCGGCGCGTCAGCCGCCGCGCGGCCAGCAGCGGCAGCCGCAGCACGAAGCCGGCGACGAGCCGCACGTGCATCCATGCGAGCAGCGCGTTGTCGCGACCGTAGTGAAAATGCGACACGCCGCCCTCGTGCGCGCCGAAATAGCGCACCGGCGCGTCGATGCGGATCGGCCGCACGCCGGCCCAGCAGAGCCGCACGGCCGCTTCGGGATCGAAGTCGAAGCCGCGCATCCACGGCTGCCGGTGCATGATCGCGGCGAGCGGCGCGATCGGATACACGCGAAAGCCGTACAGCGAATCGCCGATCCCGGCCCACAGCGTCTCGAGGTCGGCCCAGCCGTTCGACAGGCGCCGGCCCTGCACGCGCAGCCGCGGCGCGCTCGCGTCGAATTTCGGCAGGCCCAGCACCATCGCGTCCGGCGCCGCCTGCGACGCGGCCATGAATTGCGGAATCAGCTCGGCCGGATGCTGGCCGTCGGAATCCATCGTCAGCACGTGCGTGAAGCCGCTCGCGGCGGCCGCGTCGAGCCCGGCGAGCACGGCCGCGCCCTTGCCGCGGTTCTGCGGCAGCACGATCACGCGCAGGCCGGGATCGCGCTCGGCCATCGCCTGCAGCCGCTCGGCGCTGCCGTCGGTGCTGCCGTCGACGACGACCCACACCGGGTTCCACTGCGCACGCGCGTTGCGTACGGTCGTGTCGACCTTGACGCCGGGGTTGTAGCTCGGGATCAGCACGAGATGGGTGGTCGACGCGTGCAGCTGGGACATGGGAACGACCGATTGCGAAGACGATGATCCTGACAAAAGTGTATGACCTGCGGGCGACTGCCGGCAGGCTTCGTCGATGCCGGGCGACGGCTCGCGCAGCGACAGGCCGGCGCGCTTCACGACCGATGCTCCGGCGGATGGGCGGCGCTCGCGTCGATCTCGACCGGCGGATTGCCGCCGCATGCATCGGCGTGGACGAACGACGTGCGTACGCCCAGGCCGGCCGCGTCGCGCAGCACGCCTTCGATCGCGGCGCGCGCGCCGGGAAACGTCTGCCGGAACGCGTCGCCGCGCCGTTGCGTACCGTGCTGCGGCGCGGCGAGCCGCGCCTCCGCGCTGCGGACGAGTCGCAAGGCACGACCGCCGCCACGACGCACGGCGCGCACGCCATACGGGGCTGCGGCTGCGGCCGGGACGGTGGACGGAGAACACACGCGCCGTTCGGCGCCGACTGGTTGCACTGACACTTCGATTTCCTCAACAAGCGGCGCGGCGTGGGACGCACGCACGGTCATGCAAGCCCGCCGTTGACCGACAGTACCTGCCCGGTCACATAGGCGGCCGCATCGGACACCAGATACGCGACCATCGCCGCGACTTCGTCGGGCCGGCCTGCGCGTTGCGCGGGCACGAGCTGCCTGATCCGTTCGATCGGGAACGCGTCGCCGGCCATCGGCGATTCGATGATGCCGGGCGCGACCGCGTTCACGGTAATGCCGCGCGACGCGAGCTCGAGCGACAGCGATTTCGTCGCACCGATCAGCCCGGCCTTCGCGGCCGCATAGTTGACCTGCCCGCGGTTGCCGGTCACGCCGGCGACCGACGCGATGTTCACGATGCGCCCGTGTCGCGTGCGGATCATCGGCAGCAGCAGCGGCTGCGTGACGTTGAAAAAGCCGTTGAGCGTCACGTCGATCACGTCGTGCCATTGGCGGCGCGACATGCCGGCCATCGGCGCGTCGTCGTGGATGCCCGCGTTGTTGACGAGGATCTGCACCGGCGCGCCGTCGACGAACGGTGCGAGCGCGGCGAGCGTCGCGTCGGCGTCGGTCACGTCGAACGCGATCGCATGCGCGGCGCCGCCGGCCGCGACGAGCCGCTGCGCGACGGCCTGCGCCTGGGCGAGATTCCGGTTCGCATGCACCCACACTTCATGGCCGGCCTGCGCGAGCGCCGTGCAGATCGCCTGCCCCAGTGCGCCGCTGCCGCCCGTTACGAGCGCCCGCATCGAATGGCTCCGTTCATTGCACGTCGCGTTGAGCGACGCCGCCGCCTCGTATCGTGCCGCAGGCGTCGCCGCGTGCCGTCGTCCATGGCGTGCCGTATCGCGCCGCCGTCACTTCGTGCGATGCACGGCGACGTAGGCGGCCAGCGCGCCGAGATTCGAGAAGATCTGCTGGTTGTCCGGGTTGTCCGAGCGCAGCTCGAAGCCGTACTTCTTCGAGATCAGCAGCGCGATTTCGAGGATGTCGATGGAGTCGAGCCCGAAGCCCTCGCCGTACAGCGCGGTCGCGGCCGTCACCGTGTCGGGCGAGACGTCTTCGAGATTTAGTTCGCCGATGATCAGCGTGGCGAGCTCTTGTTCCAGTGCGTTCATCATGCTTGCGGGCAGGCGGCCCGGGGCAGCGAAAGGCGCATCGAACCGGCAGCCGCCGTGCCCGCGCGGCGCGTGCGAAGCGCCGTCGCGCCAGCGTCTGCCGGCTTCCCCGCCTGCGTTATGGGGGACCATGTGTAAAAGTTACGCGGATTCTAGACGAACGGATATCGGGGCGTATACCGCGAATGGTTACAGACTGAAGGGCCCGCGCGCGGGCCAGTTGGAGGCCCCGATCGCACGAGACGCTTGCGCCGCTTCGACTCGAAATGAATCGCCGCAGCGACGCGTGCGCGCGGCCGCCATACAATCCGTTACAAAACCCGGCCGCGCCCATCACGAAGCGTCGCGCCGCGGCCCTAAAATGTGCGTGCGTCACCACCGGCCCGGACTGAGTTCGGGCCATGGTTCGCAAGCCTTTTCGTAAGACTTTTTCGTAAGACCTTTGACAGCCCGACGCACGCGTGGGGCGACGATCCGCACGATGTTTCCAGCAGCCATGCCACGCCCGTTCATTCGCCCCGCTCCCGTCCGTCCAGCCGTACGCCGCGCTACCGCGGCGGCCATCGGCCGTGCGCGGGCGCGCCGCGCAGCGGGAGCACCGCGATGAGCACGCCGCTCGCCATCGCGCGCGGCGCCGGCGCGCTGGCCGCGGTCGCCGCGTATCAGATCGGCGCGCATTACGCGGCCGCGACGCCGGGCGCGCACGGCTTCGGCCTCGCGATGGCGCTGGTGCCGCCGCTGCTGCTCGCGCTCGGTGCGGCGCTGCGCTCGCCGCGACGCGCGGCGCTCGTGCCGGTGTGGCTGCTCGTCGCCGGCGCGCTGTGGGCCGCACGCGTCCCGCTCGCACGCCATTTCGAATGGGGCCTGTATCTCGAGCACGCGAGCTTCAACGTCGCGATGGCGCTGCTGTTCGGCCGCACGCTGATGGCCGGCCAGGTGCCGCTGTGCACGCGCTTCGCGGCGATGATTCACGGCGAGATCACGCCGGCCGTCGCGCGCTACACGCGGCGCATCACGCTCGCGTGGGCGCTGTTCTTCGTCGCGATCGCGGCCGTGTCGACGCTGCTGTTCGCGACCGCGCCGATCGCCGCGTGGTCGACCTTCGCCAACTACCTGTCGTTGCCGCTCGTCGCCGTGATGTTCGCCGCCGAGCATGCGTGCCGGCGCGTCGCGCTGCCGGGCGACGCGCGCACGACGATGGCCGACTCGATGCGCGCGTACCGCGCGTCGACCCAGCCGTCGCGATGATTCCAAGGCCGGCGCGGCTGCGCCGGCCACTGCCTCACGCTTCAACCGATTTATGCCGACTCACCCGCTGGTATTCCCGCTGGTATTCCATTCGTCGCCGGACCAGACGATCGCCTGGCGCGACGGTGCGCCCGTCAGCGTGCGCACGTTCGTCGCGGACGTCGCACGCGTCGCCGCCGTGCTGCCCGCCGGCGGCCACGTGTTCAACGTGTGCCGCGATCGCTACCGCTTCGCGGTCGGCCTGTGCGCGGCGCTCGTCGCCGGCAAGGTCAGCCTGCTGCCGTCGACGCACACGCCGGAGATGGTGCGCCAGCTCGCGTCGTTCGCACCCGATGCGTTCTGCCTGCACGATGCGCCGGACTGCACGATCGACCTGCCGCGCTTCGCGTATCCGGAAGCCGCCGCGCACGCAGGCGGCGACGACGACGCCGCGCCGTGCGTGGTGCCGCAGATCGACGCGTCGCGGCTCGTCGCGTACGTGTTCACGTCGGGTTCGAGCGGCACGCCGGTGCCGCATCGCAAGACGTGGGGCGGCCTGGTCGGCTGCGTGCGCGCGGCGGCCGAACGCCTCGCGCTGCTCGACGGGCGTGCGGCCACGCTGATCGGCACCGTGCCGCCGCAGCACATGTACGGCTTCGAATCGACGGTGCTGCTCGCGCTGATCGGCGGCCTCGCGTTCAGCAACCGGCAACCGTTCTATCCGGGCGACATCCGCGACGAACTCGCCGCGCTCCCGCAGCCGCGCGTGCTCGTCACGTCGCCGGTGCATCTGCGCGCGCTGCTGTCGGCCGGCCACGCGCTGCCGCGCGCGGCGCTCGTGCTGTCGGCCACCGCGCCGCTGTCGGAAAAGCTCGCCGGCGAAGCGGAAGCCGCGCTCGACGCGCCGCTCGTCGAAATCTACGGCAGCACCGAGACCGGCCAGATCGCGACGCGCCGCACGTCGCAGGGCGCCGCGTGGCAACCGTTCCCCGAGATCCGGCTGGACGTGCGCGACGCCCTCGACCGGCCGGGCGCGGACGCCGCGGGCGACGACGGCGGCCCGACCGTCTGGGCGTCGGGCGGCCACGTCGAGGCGCCGGTGCCGATGGGCGACGCGCTCGAACTGCTCGGCGACGGCCGGTTCCTGCTGCACGGCCGCAAGGCCGACCTCGTCAACATCGCCGGCAAGCGCACGTCGCTCGCCTATCTGAATCATCAGCTCAACGCGATTGCCGGCGTCGTCGACGGCGTGTTCTTCATGCCCGACGAAGCCGCGCCGGCCGACGCCGATGCGCGCCGCGAACCGGTGACGCGGCTCGTCGCGCTGGTCGTCGCGCCGACGCTCGCCGCGGCCGATCTGCAGCGCGCGCTGCGCGAACGGATCGATCCGGCGTTCATGCCGCGTCCGCTCGTGTTCGTCGACGCGTTGCCGCGCAACGAAACGGGCAAGCTGCCGCGCGACGCGCTGGCCGCGCTGGTCGCCCGCCACGTGCGCACGAGCGCGGCCGCCGCGCGGGCGCACTGCGCGCCGCAGACGCGGCTCGGCTTCACGATCGCGGCCGACCATCCCGCGCTGCCCGGCCATTTCCCCGGCCATCCGATCGTGCCGGGCGTCGTGCTGCTCGACCACGCGATCGCCGCGCTCGGCGCGTCGCTGAACCGGCCGCTCGACACGTGGCGGCTCGCATCCGCGAAATTCCTGAGCCCGGTCGCGCCCGGCGAGCCGCTCGATCTCGCGTTCGAGGCGGCGGCGAACGGTGCGATCCGCTTCACGCTGCGCGCCGGCGCGCGCGACGTCGCGAGCGCCGTGCTGGCCGAGCCGCCCGCCACGCACGACGGCGGACAGCCATGAAGCGCACCGCGTGGGCCGAACGCCAGGAACGCAGCCATGCGGGTTTGCTGCGCGTGATGACCTGGCTGTCGCTGCGCTTCGGCCGGCGGCCGTCGCGTGTCGTGCTGCATGCGATCGCGACGTACTTCGTGCTGTTCTCGCCGGCCGCGTGCGCGGCGTCGCGCGACTACCTGCGCCGCGCGCTCGGCCGTCCCGCGCGATGGCGCGACGTATACCGGCACGTGTTCACGTTCGCGACGACGATCCACGACCGCATCTATCTGATGAACGGCCGCTTCGACCTGTTCGACATCCGGCTGCACGGCGCCGCGCGCGTCGACGAAGCGCTCGCCGGCGGGCGCGGCGCGTTCCTGCTGGGCGCGCACCTCGGCAGCTTCGAGGTCGTGCGCGCGATCGGGCGCACGCGTGCGGACCTGCGCGTCGTCGTCACGATGTACGAGGAAAACGCGCGCAAGATCAACGCGACGCTCGCCGCGGTGAATCCGGCCGCGACGCCGGAAGTGATCCCGCTCGGGCGGATCGATTCGATGCTGAAGGTGCGCGAGCGCCTCGACGCGAACTGCATGGTCGGGATGCTCGCCGATCGCACGCTGCTCGACGACGGGGCCGCGTCGCTGCGCCGGCTGCCGCTGCTCGGCGCACCGGCCGCGTTTCCGCTCGGGCCGCTGCACATGGCCGCGATGCTGCGGCGCCCGGTGCTGTTCATGACCGGCCTGTACCGCGACGGCAACCGCTACGACGTCCATTTCGAAACGATCGCCGATTTCTCCGACGTGCGCCGCGACACGCGCGCGGCGGCCGTCGATGCGGCGCTCGCGCGCTACGTCGGCCTCGTCGACCGGTACTGCCGCGCGGCGCCTTACAACTGGTTCAACTATTTCGATTTCTGGCAGACGGGCGATGCCGCCGCGCGCGGCGACGATGCGCGCGCGTGCACCGAGCTGCCGGCCACCCGGGATTCCGACACATGATCGCCGTTCGTCGCTCGTTGGCATCGTCGATGTCGTCGTTGCCGCGGCCCTGCCCCCCGCGGTCGTCGTCGTTGCCGTCGTTCACGCTGCTCCATGCGCTACGCGGCGCCGCCCGCACGCTCGTCATCGCGGCGGCCGCGGCCTGCGCGCTGCCCGCCCACGCGGCCGACGCCGGCCCCGCGTGGACGCTCGACCGGCTGATGGCGACGCTCGCGCAGCACAAATCCGGCCGCGCGACCTTCACCGAGACGAAGACGCTGTCGATCGCGGCCGAGCCGCTGGAATCGTCGGGCGAGCTCGTGTTCGTCGCGCCCGACCATCTCGAGAAGCACACGCTGCGCCCGAAGCCCGAGCATCTCGTGGTCGACGGCGACATGCTCACCGTCGAGCGCAACGACCGCAAATACACGCTCGCGCTCGCGCGCTATCCCGAGCTGGGCGCGTTCATCGACAGCATCCGCGCGACGCTCGCCGGCAATCGCTATGCGCTCGAACAGCTCTACAAGGTGGTGGTCGACGGACACGGCGACGACTGGACGCTCACGCTCACGCCGCTCGATGCGCGGATGCTGAAGGTCGTCAGCTCGATCACGCTCGACGGCACGCGCGACGTGCTGCGCAGCGTCGCGATCCGGCAGGCCGACGGCGACCATTCGACGATGCGCCTGCAACCGGCGCCCGCGAACCGATGAACGAGCGCCCCCGCTCGGCCGGCCCCGTCGCGCCGCATTCGCCCGCCTGGCGGCAACCCGCGGTGCTCGTATGGGCACTGGCGCTGGTCGCGTGCGCGGCGGCGATCGCCCGCGCGAATTTCACCGCCGATCTGTCCGCGTTCCTGCCGCGTGCGCCGAGCGCCGCGCAGCGCGTGCTCGTCGACCAGCTGCGCGACGGGATCGTGTCGCGGCTGATCCTGGTGGCGATCGACGGCGGCGATGCGGCCACGCGCGCCGCGCTGTCGCGGCGCATCGCACGCACGCTGCGCGACGATCGGCAGTTCTCGGCGGTCAACAACGGCGAAGCCGCGAACGACGCGCGCGACCGGCAGTTCGTGTTCGATCATCGCTACCTGCTGAGCCCGGCGGTGAACCCGCAACGCTTCAGCGCGGACGGCCTGCACCGCGCGCTCGGCGACAGCCTCGACCTGCTGAGTTCGTCGGCGGGGCTCGTCGCGAAGGCGCTGCTGCCGCGCGACCCGACCGGCGAGGTGACGGCGCTCGTCGACCAGCTCGACAGCGGCGCCCAGCCCGCGCTGCGCGACGGCGTGTGGGCGTCGCGCGACGGCACGCGCGCGGTGCTGGTCGTGCAGACGGCCGCGGCCGGCGCCGACACCGATGCGCAGGCGCGCGCGCTCGACGCCGTGCGGCGCGCGTTCGGGGCGGCCACGCAGACGCTGCCGGACCGCGCCGCCTACACGCTCGCGATGACCGGCCCCGGCGTGTTTTCGGTCGACACGCGCGACACGATCCGCCACGACGTCGAGCGGCTGTCGACGGCGAGCATCGTGCTGATCGTCGCGCTGCTGCTCACGCTGTACCGCTCGCCGCGCACGCTCGCGCTCGGGCTGCTGCCGGTGCTCACCGGCATCGCGGCCGGCATCGCCGCGGTCGGCGTCGCGTTCGGTACGGTCCACGGGCTCACGCTCGGCTTCGGCACCACGCTGATCGGCGAAGCCGTCGACTACTCGATCTACCTGTTCGTCCAGTCGGCGCGCGCCGATTCGCGCAACGTCGCGCGCGCAGGCGACGCGACCCGCGCATGGATCGCCGCGTACTGGCCGACGATCCGGCTCGGCGTGCTGACGTCCGTGTGCGGGTTCGCGTCGATGCTGTTCTCCGGCTTTCCGGGTCTCGTGCAGCTCGGGCTGTATTCGATCGCCGGCCTGACGGCCGCCGCGCTCGTCACGCGCTTCGTGCTGCCGCATCTGCGCGGCGAGCACGTCGCGATTCGCGACGTGTCGCGGCTCGGCGCGCTGCTCGCGCGCGCGGCGGCCGCGGCGCCGCGGCTGCGCTGGCCGCTCGCGCTGCTCGTCGCGGCCGCGTGCGCGACGCTCGTCATCCATCGCGACGGCCTGTGGAGCCGCGAGCTTGCCGCGCTCAGCCCCGTCCCCGGGAGCGCGCAGGCGCTCGATGCACGGCTGCGGGCCGACGTCGGCGCCCCGGACGTGCGCTATCTCGTCGTGATCTCGGCGCCGGGCGAACAGGCGGCGCTCGAACGCGCGGAGCAGGTCGCCGGGCAGTTGCAGCCGCTCGTCGATCGCGGCGCGCTCGCCGGCTTCGAAACGCCCGCCCGCTATCTGCCGAGCGACGCCGCGCAGCGTGCGCGGCAGGCGAGCCTGCCCAGCGCCGACGTGCTCGCCGCCCGCATGCGCGACGCGGTCGCGAATCAACCGGTTTCCGTGAAGCCCGAGCTGTTCGCGCCGTTCATCGCCGATGTCGACGCGGCGCGCCGCGCGCCGCTGCTCACGCGCGCCGACTTGCGCGGAACCTCGATGGCCGTTGCCGTCGATGCACTGCTGACCGAGCGCGACGGCCGCTGGAACGCGATGCTGCCGCTGCGCGCGGCGGATCGCGCACGCAGCGCGTCGTCGGCCGCGGCGGCGCCCGATGCCGCGGCGGCGCCCGATGCCGCGGCCGCGCTCGACACGGCGGCGATCCGCGCGGCCGTCGCGCGCGCCGGCGTGCGCGATGCGTTGTTCGTCGACCTGAAGGCAGAAGCTGATCGCCTGTACGTCGACTACGTGCGCGAGGACTTGCGGCTGTCGCTGGCCGGCTTCGCGGCGATCGCCGTGCTGCTGCTGATCGCGCTGCGCTCGCCGCGTCGCGCACTGCGCGCGCTCGCGCCGCTGGTCGCGGCCGTGCTGGTGGTGGCAGCCTCGTTCGCGCTCGCCCGCGTGCCGCTGACGATTCTGCATCTGGTCGGCATGCTGCTGATCGTCGCGGTCGGGTCGAACTACGCGCTGTTCTTCTGCAAGCGCGACGATGCGCAACCGGTGACGCCGTACACGCTCGTGTCGCTGCTGGTCGCCAACGCCGCGACGGTGGCGGGCTTCGGCCTGCTCGCGCTGTCGCACGTGCCGCTGCTCGAAACCTTCGGGCTGACCGTCGGCCCCGGCGCGATGCTCGCGCTCGCGTTCGCGGCGATCCTCTCGCCGCGGGCGACGGACACTGCCGAAGCATCGGAAGCATCGGAAGCACCGGACGCACCGCCCGCGCACCGCCCGCATCACAATCAGACAGGAGGTCGCTCATGAACGAGCCGTCGGCCATTGGGCGACACCCGGGCGGCCCTGCGCGCCGCTGGAAGCCGACGCCGCTGATCGCCGGCACGGTCGCGCTGCATGCGGGCGCGCTCGCGGCCGTGCTCGCGCAACCGGGCGCGTGGCCTTGGGCTGCCGGCAGCGTGTTCGCGTCGCACGCCGCGCTGACGGCGGCCGGCCTGTGGCCGCGCAGTGCGCTGCTCGGCCCGAACTGGACGCGGCTGCCGGCCGACGCCGGCCGCCGGATCGCGCTGACGATCGACGACGGCCCGGACCCCGAGGTCACGCCGCGCGTGCTCGACCTGCTCGAGCGCCACGACGCGCGCGCGACGTTCTTCTGCATCGGCGATCTCGCGCGTCGGCATCCGCGCTGGATCGAGGCGATCGTCGCGCGCGGTCACGCGGTCGAGAACCACAGCCAGCGGCATCGTCACACGTTCTCGTTGACGGGGCCCGCCGCGCTGCGGCGCGAGATCGCGGCCGCGCAGCAGACGCTGATCGAACTCACCGGCACGCGCCCGCAGTTCTTTCGCGCGCCGGCCGGGCTGCGCAATCCGTTCCTCGAGCCGGTGCTGTGCGAGCTCGGCCTGCAGCTCGCGAGCTGGACGCGCCGCGGCTTCGACACGCGCACGCGCGACGCGGGCATCGTCGCGCAGCGGCTGCTCCACGGCCTCGCGCCGCGCGACATCCTGCTCGTGCACGACGGGCACGCCGCGCGTGATGCGCGCGGCGTACCGGTCGTGCTCGACGTGCTGCCCGCGCTGCTGCGCGCGGCTGCCGACGCGCAATTGCAGTGGACCACGCTGCGCGCCGCCGCCGCCGCGGCCGAGCCGCCCGCAGCGGGCGTCCGGCCGGGCCTGCAAGGGACCCCGTTTGATAAACTCTGACCACGCCCGACGCGCCGGCCGGCGTTGCTGCCGCGCGCGTTCCGGCTCCCGGATGCGATCCTCGTGAACCCTCTCCTGCTCTCGCACTTCACCAGCACCAGCTGCATCGGCCGCGGCGGCGACGCGACCGTCGATGCGCTGCGCACCGCGCGCGGCGGGCTCTCGCCATGTCGCTTCGAGCGCGCCGAACTCGACACGTGGATCGGCGCCGTCGACGGGCTCGATGCGCAGCCGGTGCGCGCCGATCTCGCCGACTTCGACTGCCGCAACAACCGCCTCGCCCAGCTCGCCCTCGTGCAGGACGGCTTCGACGCGCACGTCGCGGCGGCCGTCGCGCGATACGGGGCGCAGCGCATCGGCGTGTTCGTCGGCACCAGCACGTCGGGCATCCTCGAAACGGAACGCGCGTACATGCGGCGCGATCCCGCGAGCGGCGCGCTGCCGGCCAACTTCCGCTACGCACATACGCACAACCCGTATTCGGCCGCCGCGTTCGTGCGCGCGTATTGCGGGCTGCGCGGGCCGGCGACGGCGATCTCGTCCGCCTGCTCGTCCGGCGCGAAGGTGTTCGGCTCCGCGCGCCGGATGATCGAGGCGGGGCTGATCGACGCGGCCGTGGTAGGCGGCGTCGACACGCTGTGCCTGACCACGCTGTACGGCTTCAATTCGCTCGAACTGCTGTCGCGCCAGCCGTGCCGGCCGTTCGACGTGGCGCGCGACGGCATCTCGATCGGCGAGGCCGCCGCGTTCGCGCTGCTCGAGCGCGTGCCCGCTGAACGCGACGCACTCGACGACGATGCGATCCTGCTGCTCGGCATCGGCGAATCGAGCGATGCGCATCACATGTCGTCGCCGCATCCCGAAGGACTCGGCGCGCGCCTCGCGATCGAACAGGCGCTCGCATCGGCCGGCCTCGACGCGACCGACATCGACTACGTGAACCTGCACGGCACCGCGACGCCGAGCAACGACGCCGCCGAAAGTCGCGCAGTCGGCGCGCTGCTCGCGCGCACGCCGTGCAGCTCGACCAAAGGCGCGACCGGTCACACGCTCGGCGCGGCCGGCGCGCTCGAAGCCGTGATCACCGCGCTCGCGCTGCGCGAGGGGTTCGTGCCGGCCGGCGTCAACACGACGCAACCCGATCCGGCGCTCGCTGCCGACTACGTGCTCGCGAGCCGCGCGGCGCAGATGCGCACGGCGCTGTCCAATTCGTTCGGCTTCGGCGGCACGAACTGTACGCTGGTGTTCGGCCGCGCCGACCACGCGAGCGCGAACCGCCGGGAGCCGACATGACGCTCAGCGCATTCATCGAAGGTATCGGCTTGGTTGGCCCGGGGCTGAACGACTGGCCGCACGCGGCCGCCGTCCTCGCCGGCCACGCGCCCTACGCGAGCGCGCGCACCGTGTTGCCGCCGCCGGCCGGCTTGCCGCCGGCGGAACGCCGGCGCACCGGCCCGGTCGTGCGCGTCGCGCTGGCAGCCGGCCTCGAAGCCGCGGCGGCGAGCGGGCGCGACGCGGCGACGCTTGCGACCGTGTTCAGCGCGTCGGGCGGTGATGGCCAGAACTGCCATGCGATCTGCGAAACGCTGGCCGGCGATGATCGCCAGCTGTCGCCGACGCGCTTCCACAACTCCGTACACAATGCGCCGGCCGGCTACTGGAGCATCGCGACCCGCGCGATGGCGACGTCGAACGTGCTGTGCGCGCACGACGGCAGCTTTGCCGCGGGCCTCCTCGAGAGCCTGTGCCAGGTGGCGGTCGATTGCGTGCCGAGCCTGCTGATCGCTTACGACACCGACTATCCGCAGCCGCTGCGCAGCGTGCGCCCGATCGTCGACGCATTCGGCGTCGCGCTGGTGTTCGCGCCGCAGCCGAGCGAGCGCACGCTGGCGCGCATCGACGTGGCGCTCACCGATGCCGCGGCGACGCCGCTCGCGCTGCCCGCGCTCGAAGCGCTGCGCGCCGGCATTCCGGCCGCGCGTGCGTTGCCGCTGCTCGATGCGCTGGCCGCGCGGCGTGCGACGCGCGTCGTACTCGACTATCTGGACGATACGCGCGTGCAGGTCGATGTCGCGCCGGCCGATGCGGCCATGGAGCGTGTGCGATGACGACCGTCGACGCTACGCCGCTGCCGCCGATGTCGACCGCGACGCTCGATCGCGAATGGATCGCCGCGCGCATTCCGCACGCGGGCGCGATGTGCATGCTCGAGCGCGTCGACGCGTGGGACGCCGTGCGCATCCGCTGCAGCGCGACGAGCCACCGCGATGCGCACCATCCGCTGCGTCGCGACGGCCGGCTCGCGTCGGTGTGCGGCATCGAATATGCAACGCAGGCGATGGCCGTGCACGGCGCGCTGCTCGGCGCGCACGACGAACGGGCGCGTCCGCGCGCCGGCTATCTCGCGAGCGTGCGCAACGTCGATGCGTTCGTCGATCGGCTCGACACGTTCGAGCTGCCGCTCGTCGTGGAGGCAGAGCGCATCGGCGGCGACGACCGCACGGTGCTGTACGACTTCGCGCTGCGCTGCGGCGAGCGCGTGCTGCTGCGCGGACGCGCGGCGGTGATGCTCGATGCAGCGGCGGCCGGCGCATCGGCCGCGCCGCACGGCGATCGCATGGAGGCCCGATGAATCAATCCGAAGGAAACCACGTCGTGAAAGCACGCAAGTTCGTTTGCACCGCGTTCGTCGTCGCGCTGATCAGCCCGATCGCGCACGCGGACATGTCGGAAGTGAAGCAGGACATCAAGCGCGATTCGAAGGAAGCCGCGCACAAGACCGGCGAGGCCGCGCGCAGCTTCGGCCATGCGACCGCGAGCGCCGCGAAGGCGGTCGGCCACGGCATCGCGCACGCGTCGCGCGAGGGCTGGGATGCGACCAAGCGCACGACCAAGCGGGTCTTCCACAAGAACGACTCGGGCGACGGCGCGCAGACGCGCGGCGAGTGAGCCACGGTATCGCGCAGGCGTTGCGCGCGGGCCGGGATGCGACCAAGCGCACGACCGAGCGGATTTTTCGCAAGGGCGATTCGGGCGACGGCGCGCAGACGCACGGCGAGTGAGCCACGGCATCGCGCAAGCGTTGCGCGCGGGCCGGGATGCGACCAAGCGCACGACCGAGCGGATTTTTCGCAAGAGCGACCCGGGCGACGGCGGGCTGACTCACGGCGATTGAGCGCGATTGACTGCGAGCGAGCGGCGCACCGCCGCCGAGCTCGCGGGTTGCGGGTTGCGGGTTGCGGGTTGCGGGTTGCGGGTTGCGGGTTGCGGGTTGCGGGTTGCGGGTTGCGGGTTGCGGGTTGCGGGTTGCGGGTTGCGGGTTGCGGGTTGCGGGTTGCAGACTGCGGCACGGTACGTAAGCGCGCCGCAGCCGCCGTCGCCTACCGCTACGTACTCACCCCGCCGCCCTCACCGCGCGCCGCTGCGCGTGCGCCGTACCGGCCGACGCGCAAGACGCCTGCCATACGCGACGACCCAGCAATCGCGATGATCGAAATTGCGCAGCAACCGCGCGCGGCGCCGCTCGAGCCAGTGCAGCGCGATCGCCATCGTCAGCGCGACGGCCAGCGCCGAGCCGCCGATCACGAGTCCCGTCCAGGTGTCGCCCATGCCTCCTCCGGAATGCGAGGCCGGCGCGGCGTGCCTACCGCGCCGGCGCTGGATACTGCGGGAACGCGGCCCGGCCGTGCGCGGCCGGGCCGCCACGCGTCAATGCATGTGCTGGCCGCCGTTGATCGCGATGTTCGAGCCCGTCACGAAGCCGGCCTCTTCCGAGCACAGATACGCGACCAGCGCCGCGACTTCCTCCGGCTGGCCGAGGCGCCCCGCCGGGATCTGCGGCAGGATCTTCGTATCGAGGATGTCCTGCGGGATCGCCGTCACCATCTTCGTCGCGAGATAACCGGGCGACACCGTGTTCACCGTCACGCCCTTGCGCGCGACTTCGAGCGCGAGCGATTTGGTGAAGCCGTGCATGCCGGCCTTCGCCGCCGCGTAGTTGGTCTGCCCGACCGAGCCCTTCGAGCCGTTGACCGACGAGATATTGATGATGCGCCCCCAGCCGCGCTCGACCATGCCGTCGCACACCGGCTTCGTCATGTTGAACACCGAGTCGAGGTTGGTGCGGATCACCGCGTCCCAGTTCACCTTGTCGAGCTTGCGCAGCGTCATGTCGCGCGTGATGCCCGCGTTGTTCACCAGGATTTCGACCGGGCCGACGTCCCGGACGATCTTCTCGACGCACTGCTGACACGAATCGTGGTCGGCCACGTCCACCGGGTACGCGTCGAATTCATGGCCGGCCGCATGCATCGCGCCGAGCCAGCGATCGGCGCCGCTGTTGCCCGGCGAATACGTGACGACGACCCGGTGGCCCGCATCGCTCAGCCGGATGCTGATCGCTTCGCCGAGGCCGCCCATTCCACCCGTCACAACTGCAATTCGCTTAGTCATCCTGTTTGTCACCGACAAGAAAAGTAGACAATCACGCGAGACGGCCGCACCGCCGATGCCGCCGCCCCGCCGCTGCGATGCGTCCGCGCCCGCGGCGCGGACACGGCGCATCCCGGAACATCACGCTTGTTGTTGGCAACGTATCGCGCGCGAAGCCGCTGCTTCGTGCGCGCGCGGCGCAGGCTGCGCCGCCTCCATGCTCGAGCGTCGAATCGCGCTCATGCGCTTACGCGCGCTCCACCGCGAGCGCCACGCCCATCCCGCCGCCGATGCACAGCGACGCCAGCCCGCGCTTCGCATCGCGCTTGACCATCTCGTGCAGCAGCGTCACCAGAATCCGGCAGCCCGAGGCGCCGATCGGGTGACCGATCGCGATCGCGCCGCCGTTCACGTTCACCTTCGACGTGTCCCAGCCCATCTGCTTGTGCACCGCCAGCGCCTGCGCCGCGAACGCCTCGTTGATTTCCATCAGGTCCAGATCGCCCGGCGTCCAGCCCGCGCGCTCCAGGCAGCGCCGCGACGCCGGCACCGGCCCCATGCCCATCACGCTCGGATCCACGCCCGCGTTCGCGTACGCCTTGATGCGCGCCAGCGGCGTGAGCCCCAGCGACTGCGCCTTCTGCGCCGACATCACCAGCACCGCCGCCGCGCCGTCGTTCAGCCCCGACGCGTTCGCCGCCGTCACCGAGCCGTCCTTCGCGAACGCCGGCTTCAGCCCCGCCAACGATTCCGCCGTCACGCCGTGACGCACGAACTCGTCGGTCGCGAACTGCAGCGGCTCGCCCTTGCGCTGCGGAATCGACACCGGCACGATTTCGTCGGCGAAGCGGCCGGCCTTCTGCGCGGCTTCCGCCTTGTTCTGCGACAGCGCCGCGAACGCGTCCTGCTCCTCGCGCGTGATCCCGTATTCCTTCGCGACGTTCTCCGCCGTGATGCCCATGTGGTACTGGTTGTACACGTCCCACAGCCCGTCGACGATCATCGTGTCGACCAGCTTCGCATCGCCCATCCGGAACCCGTCACGCGAGCCCGGCAGTACGTGCGGCGCCGCGCTCATGTTCTCCTGGCCGCCCGCGATCACGATCTCCGCGTCGCCCGCCGCGATCGCGTTCGCCGCCAGCATCACCGCCTTCAGGCCCGAGCCGCACACCTTGTTGATCGTCATGCCCGGCACCGCCGTCGGCAGCCCGGCCTTGATCAGCGACTGACGCGCCGGGTTCTGCCCCGAGCCCGCCGCCAGCACCTGACCCATGATCACTTCGCTCACTTGATCGGGCTGCACGCCTGCGCGCTCCAGCACCGCGCGAATCACCGTCGCGCCCAACTCCGGTGCCGCAACCTTCGCGAGCGAACCACCGAATTTGCCGACCGCGGTCCGCGCGGCCGATACGATCACTACGTCCGTCATGTTCTGTTCCTGCGTTGAAATCAATGGGTCGATAGGGGATGCGCGGCGGTGGGCGGGCGGCGCGCAGACTGCCGCGCCTCGGCGCCGTGCGGCCGCGCGTGCGGACGCGCAGCGCGACCGTCAGAGCGGATGCGTCGCACACCGCGAAAGCGATACGCGGCACTTCCGCGCGCTCGGCCCGTTCCCGGACATCGCGCCATAAGCCGGCCATGCGCCGGCCGCCGCGCAGCACACGCGACGGCCGGCACGAGGCTCCCGTGGCGATCAAGCGATCGTGTTCGTGTCGCGCGACCCGCGATCACGCGGCCGATTCGCGCGACGCGGCGTCCTTGCGGGCGGCTGCGGCCGTCTGCTTCGCGCCGCGCGCGGCCGTGTCGCTGACCGCGTCGAAACCGCTTTGCGCGGCCTCGATCGCCTGCCCGGTTGCCGCGCGCATCGAGTCGGCCGCGGCCGTCGCCGCGGACAGCGCCGAATTCAGCGCGGCCACCACGGCGCCCGAACCGGCCGGTGCGTGCTTGGTCAGCTCGCCGACCACGTCCTTCACGCGCTTGTCGGTCTCCTCATACTGCGCCTGAGCGACTTTGGCCCACTCGGCCTGCGTCGACACCGCGATGTCGAACAGATGGCGACCGTACGCGACTGCCTTGCCGGCCGCTTCCTGCGGCGCGGCGACCTGCTGCGCGAAACCAGCCGCCGGGTTGCTCGCGTTGAACGCGTTCTTCAACTTGTCCTCGTACTCCGCGAGCGCCGTCCGGGCCGCTTGCAGATTGAGTTCGACGACGGCCTCGAAGCCGCTGATCGCCGGACGCGCGAGCGCAAACCAGGTTGCGATACCGGACTGATAATCGGCGGCGAATTTTTCGGGGGCAAATACGGACATCGGGCACGCTCCTGTTGGCAATGCGAGAGACGACGTAACGGAAAATGGAAGGCAGATCGACCGCCCGCTTCCTTACTGACAACCCGCAACTCCATTGAGCTCGAGAAGTTGAGGTGGCCATTCTAGAACGTTTAATTGTCAATTAAATGGCATTAATGATAGGTGAAAACCCTTATGCCTCGAAATGACCGGCGCTGCAAGGCGGCCTGCAGGCTTGCATGACGGCGTTGCACCGCAACGCCGACGATCGCTTTTACCTTTTTACGGTATGCCGCACCATGACGAGATGCAACATTTACCCCGTCATTATTCCCGATATTAAAAAAATGATCGCATTCGAATGCGATCATTTATCATGTAATCGTTTTTTCGATTTATTCTGAAACCGTTGCCGGGATTACTAATACGCATTTAAATGATCGGATGATTCCGATTATTGCCGGCGCAGATTCACCCGGCCAACTCGCGGTGCAGTGCGCGAAACTCCTGCGCGAGCTTGTGCGCCGGCTCGAGATGAATCACGGGCTTGGACTGCTGGTGCGACTCGCGAATCTTCACCGACGCCGACAGCCGCGACGCGAGCACCGGCAGCCCTTCGCCGACGAGTTCGTCGACCAGCTGCTGCGGCAGGCTTGCGCGCGGCTGGAACTGGTTGATGACGATGCCTTCGACCTCGAGCGCCGCGTTGTGGTCCTGCTGGATTTCCTTCACGTTCTCGAGCAGCGTGTACAGCGCGCGGCGCGAGAAGTCGTCGCAGTCGAACGGAATCAGGCAGCGCTCGACCGCGATCAGCGCCGAGCGCGAGTAGAAGTTCAGCGCGGGCGGCGTGTCGATGTAGACGGCGTCGTAGCCGTCCAGCTCGTTCAGCGCGTCGCGCAGCTTGTAGATCTTGTAGCGCGACTCGAGCTTGCCGTGCAGCGTGTCGAGGTCCGCGTGCGCGGGCATCACGTCGAGCCCGTCGAATGGCGTCGGATGAATGAACGAGGCGACGTCGATCGGCCGGAAGTTGAACGTCAGCGCCGTCTCGAAGAACTCGGCGGCGCCGGGCCGCGCATCGGCCGCGCGATCGCCGAGCAGATAGTGCGTGGAGTTCGCCTGCGCGTCGAGGTCGATCACGAGCGTGCGCAGCCCTTCGCTGGCGCTGATCGCCGCCAGGTTGCAGACGATCGTCGATTTGCCCACGCCGCCCTTCTGGTTGAATACGACCCGCCGCATTGCGTCTCCTTCGATCGAACGTCGAAGAGACGAGCTTAGCCGGTCAATCATGGCGGCCGCGTGACATCGATCAGATGCGCGCGATTGCGCACGATTGCGGGCGGCATCCGCGGCGTGTCGGGCGCGCGGCACGTATACGGCAAAGGGCCCGGCGGTCCGCGCCGAGCGATTCGCTCGACTCGGGCCGCCGGGCCCCCTTCGGGTACGCGATGCCGTCGGTCCGCTTTAGAACGGTTCTGTTCTGTAATAACCGTAAACTTTCTCGACCAAGGCCGCCCAGCAACACGTACAACGGTACCTGCGGGCGTAATTTGAGAAAAAGCGAAACTTTTCCCGGGGTCACTTATCCACCGCGCGACGAAAATTGCGCCACATGACTCCTCCGAGGTGGCAGGAACATAGTGAGTGCCTGACTGGAACCTTGAAGTGCGGGGGAAGCGACAGCGAGCGGCTCGCTGCTCCGCGTCAGTTCCAGGTGTCCTATAAGTCGCGCTGGAAAAGACATGACGGAGTAGGCAATGTCGACGCGCCAGAAAGACTGAGCGCTGACCAAACGCAACTACGCTGCGTTACGCGAAGCGGGATGAAACCGCTCGATCCAACAAGGAAGCCGCATGGGCAGAGTGATGATGCCAACCGAATGGCTCGCAGGAGGTTATCCTCGAAACGTCTGAATTGCAAGTACTGGCGACCTAAGCACCGGCCAGCTGCCCGAGGTACGCAGCATCCCCACATATAAGTTCTGCTACGCCCAGGATCCCAATCAGCAAGCAGGGTGATGTGCTGGGCGCCTCGACTGATCCGCTTGAGGAATCCTGGGCCGATCCGAGAGCGAGTTTTGCGACAAACCTCTCCCCTGAACGAAGGCAAAGTTCGCCATGAGACACAAGCGCCTGCCTTGATCCCAAGGAACTTAGATTCTGCCTTGATTCACGCGCTTCGACAGTTCTTCGGCGCTTTCCTTTCGCTCGCTATACCGATCGACCAGGTACGGGCCGATGTCACTAGTCAGCAAAGTGAATTTGACCAGCTTCTCCATCACGTCGACCACCCGATCGAAATGCGCCGACGGCTTCATTCGCCCCGCTTCGTCGAACTCCATGAATGCCTTGGCCACCGACGTCGACGCGCTGAACGCTGCATTTGCTGATCGCGCAGCATGGCGTGCAACGGTCGTTGCAACGGATGACTGGCGCCGGGCGGCAGCCCAGATCGGCCGCGAACAAACCAACAGCCTGCACTGGCACCAGCCGGATCAGACGTCCACCGAGGTCTTGCTGACGCTGGTGGAACTGCTCGACCGTCACGGCTTCACGCCCGATGAACGCCGCGACGTGCTCACTTACGTCCGCACCAGTAGCTCGCGAGCGTAAAGCGTCCAACTGCCGGTGGCCGACCGCAACGCAATGGGTCAGTTCCGCGTGAACATCAACGCAGACGCTCAAGGTGTGTTGGAGTTCCCTCGGTCCGGAGCACTGCAATGAAGGCGACATTCACGAATACGCTTCCGAAATCAATCAGAGTAGGTGACAGAAAAATTCGAATCGACCAACCGCAAAATGGGAAGTTTTGTGCCCGTTGATAAACAGATTCGGCAAATAAGCTCTTTGAAATGCACAACCATATTCTGAATTGTCGATGCTTTGAAGAGCTCCGTGCGATATTCGACGTAGCCGGTCAGTGTCGCCTCTGACGCAAAGACATTCATAATCAAATCGAAGCGTGCAACGTCGCTGTGCAGGAAGGTTGTCATGGCACGGAGACCGGGCAGGCGTAACGCGCGATCAGCCGTCAAATGGTAGCCGAACATTGTATTTACGAGGGGAGACTGTCCCGACTTGCGAGTCAGGTTTAATCCGCGGACCAATCTATCGAAGGGCAGATCCTGATTGGAGTATGCATCGAGTGTAGTTGTGCGCACTTCTTCAAGCACTTGCGCGAACGTCATGTCGCCAGACAACTTTGTTCTTAACACGAGCGTGTTGATGAACAAACCGATTAACCCCTCCACCTCCTCCCGATTGCGATTGGCAATGGGTGTGCCGACGCAGATATCCGGTGCCCCCGTGTAACGGTACATCAGCACATTGAACACCGCAAACATCACCATGAATGGCGTAGCGCGGTATCTCTTGGCCAACTCGCTTATTTTGCCGACATACTCCACGGGCAACTCGAATACCTGTGTCGCCCCATGGTGTCCCGACTTCGCCGGACGCTCATAATCGCAGGGTAATTGCAGCGTCTGCGGCGCGTCGGCTAGCTGCTTTCTCCAATACGACAACTGACGCTCGAGTTCTTCCCCTTCTAGCCAGTCGCGCTGCCACTGTGCAAAGTCCCGGTACTGGATCGGCAAATCCGCAAGCTCCGGCTCACATGCCTCCTTGCGTGAGCGATAGAGTTCGCCCAACTCCCGCACAAAAATGTTGCCAGACCACCCATCGAAAACAATATGGTGGACATTGACGAAAAAAATATGTTTCGTCTCGTTCACCCTCACCAACAGGACGCGCATCAACGGGGCATCACTCAAGTCGAATGGTCGTCTCGCATCCTCCTTCACCAGTCGCTCTGCCTCCGTCTGCGCCTCTTCCTCCGGCAAACCACTCAAATCAACCAGCGGCAGCGCCAGCGAGATATCGCTTCGTATCGCCGCCACTGGCTCACCCTCCTCATTCATCGAAAAGCCCGTACGCAACACCTCGTGTCGTCTCACGACCTCATTCAATGACCATTCCAACCCTTCTCCATCCAACGGCCCTTCCAGCGTCATCACCATTGGAATGTTGTAAAACGCCGCGCTCGCTGAGACCTGCTCGAGGAACCAAAGCCGCTCCTGCGCGTATGATAGGGGGATTCTCGATGTTGCCTCTCCCTTCTCTATCTGCACACTACGTGAAGGCGTTGACCCCGCCGTTTCGCTCTCGATATATGCGGCAATTTCACCCACCGTGAGGCCCCTAAACAGCACATCGAGGGGAATTTCGACGCCACAATGCCGGTATATCTGCGACGTAAGCCGAATAGCCAGCAGCGAGTGCCCACCCAAGTCGAAGAAATTTTCGTTGACGCCCACTCTGTCGATGTTCAACAGGTTCCGCCAGATATCTGCAACCATGTTCTGCGCATATGTGGTCGGCATCTCGACCTGCTCGGCCTCTCGCTTGTGCTTCATTCCGAGCATCGCAAGCGCTGTCCTATCAACCTTGTTGTTTGGCGTTAGCGGAAATCTGCTGAGCGATACGATGTTCGCCGGTATCACATGAGCCGGCAACTCGTCTCTAAGTATGCGTCTCAATACCTCGGGCTGCAGGTTCGAGTCATCATGCGGAACCACATACGCAATCAAGCGCTTGTCGTCAGTGTCGAAATCGATCGCCATAGCCAGCGCGTCCTTGACGCCCGGTTGCTGCATGAGGACCGACTCGATTTCGCCCGGTTCCACACGATATCCGCGTATCTTGATTTGCTGGTCATTGCGACCAAGGTACTGAAGCGCTCCTCCAGGCAAATAGCGGCCAAGGTCGCCGGTTCTGTAAAGTCGCGCACCCGGAATTCCGCCGATTGGATCGGGAACGAACTTCTCGGCCGTAAGCGCCGGCCGATTCAAGTATCCGTGCGCCACCCCTCGCCCACCTACATAGATTTCTCCCGTTGCACCAACGGGCAATGGATTCATATCTTCATCGAGCAAGTAGATCTGTACATTGGAGATGGGATAGCCGACGTGAGGATTTTCATCTGGACCGTCAACCTTTCCGACAGCGCAATGAATAGTACATTCAGTCGGACCATAAACATTGAACACCGATTGGCCTGGCTTGGTGGCGAGATAGCCCCATAGGGATGGACCTATGTCTTCCCCACCAAGGAGAAGCATACTTGGCCAATAGTGCGGCGAAGACATTCGAGTTGAGGCCTCGAGATACCCCTTGAAAAGCGACGGAGTGAAATTCATCGAGTCAAGGCGATAACGTTCGATATAGCTGCGGAGTTTCTCCATATCGATGCGCGCGTGCTCGGGAATGACACAATTTATGGCGCCAAGTGCCATCATGAGCAATTGCCGGGTTGAGGCGTCGAAGGCGAGTGAAGCCAACGAACCGACGCGTACCCCCTCCCATGAGGGCCGGTCGCCGAAAGTGCTGCACAGTGTATCCGTAAGATTAACGACCGATCGATGTGACACGAGGACGCCTTTCGGCAACCCAGTCGAGCCGGAGGTATAGATACAATAGGCGACACTATCGGGCGAGACGATCTCGCACAAATTAGGTGTCTTCAACGACACATCGTGGCCGATGATATCTCTGACTGAGATGACCTTTGCTCCCCATTCCGTCAAAAAGGTCTGCCCCGCAGAGTCCGATAGGACGAACGCAGGCTTCGCGTCGCTGATCATCCAAGCTATTCGATTGCGAGGGTAGCTCTGGTCGAGCGGCATATAGCCTGCTCCGACTTTCATAATCGCCAACTGGCACACAACGAATTCAATCGACGGCGCAAGATAAATCCCGACAAGTTCATTCCTTTGGACACCGAGATCCTGCAACCGGTAAGCTAAAGCGTTTGCGCTTGCATTCAGCTGCGCAAATGTCCATGTCTTGTCCTCAAATATTACTGCAGGGGATCCAGGTGTCTTCAGCACCTGATTTTCGAATACTTCGTGGATACAATTCGAACGCAGCTCGACAGTCCCGTAGTGACGCTCTGCCTCGCGTCTCACCGCTGCCAATTCATCAAGTAGGACATGAACGTTGGAAATCCGAGTGCTAACGTTCCCAAGATTCTGGTCCAAGATTGCCCGATAGTTATCGAAGAGCCGGTGGATCGTCCTCTCGCGAAACTGCGCGCTGCTGTAACCAACCCAGACCTTGATGCCGTCGTTTCCGAAAAACACAGAAACACTGAGCTGCGCAATCTGATTTTCTCTAGGGAAATACGACGTGGTGATCTTGAGGTCACCCGTTGCCATACCCTCGGGCTCCGACTGAAACACCATGATGAGCTGAGCGAGCGCATTGCTCCCGATGCCATCTCGGTGAGGATTGATTTCCTTCACAAGCCTATCGAAGGGTAGATCTTGATTGGAGTATGCATCGAGTGTAGTTGTGCGCACTTCTTCAAGCACTTGCGCGAACGTCATGTCGCCAGACAACTTTGTTCTTAACACGAGCGTGTTGATGAACAAACCGATTAACCCCTCCACCTCCTCCCGATTGCGATTGGCAATGGGTGTGCCGACGCAGATATCCGGTGCCCCCGTGTAACGGTACATCAGCACATTGAACACCGCAAACATCACCATGAATGGCGTAGCGCGGTATCTCTTGGCCAACTCGCTTATTTTGCCGACATACTCCACGGGCAACTCGAATACCTGTGTCGCCCCATGGTGTCCCGACTTCGCCGGACGCTCATAATCGCAGGGTAATTGCAGCGTCTGCGGCGCGTCGGCTAGCTGCTTTCTCCAATACGACAACTGACGCTCGAGTTCTTCCCCTTCTAGCCAGTCGCGCTGCCACTGTGCAAAGTCCCGGTACTGGATCGGCAAATCCGCAAGCTCCGGCTCACATGCCTCCTTGCGTGAGCGATAGAGTTCGCCCAACTCCCGCACAAAAATGTTGCCAGACCACCCATCGAAAACAATATGGTGGACATTGACGAAAAAAATATGTTTCGTCTCGTTCACCCTCACCAACAGGACGCGCATCAACGGGGCATCACTCAAGTCGAATGGTCGTCTCGCATCCTCCTTCACCAGTCGCTCTGCCTCCGTCTGTGCCTCTTCCTCCGGCAAACCACTCAAATCAACCAGCGGCAGCGCCAGCGAGATATCGCTTCGTATCGCCGCCACTGGCTCACCCTCCTCATTCATCGAAAAGCCCGTACGCAACACCTCGTGTCGTCTCACGACCTCATTCAATGACCATTCCAACCCTTCTCCATCCAACGGCCCTTCCAGCGTCATCACCATTGGAATGTTGTACGACCAGTCTTCCTTGTTCAAGGCTTGATTGAACAAAAATCGGTCTTGGCTCAGCGAGGTCACCGCCATACTTAGGGTGGTCATTTGGTACGCCTGATATTTTGGAGGATGGGACGGGACGATGTGCGGACGTTAGTCCACTTCTTTAGCGCCAAGAGCTGACTGCGTCCATACTCCGGACCGGAAGTGGAACGTGTACCCATATCCTTGACGCTCGAACGCAGCTAGTTGAGACCGATGGTTCCCCCGCTTACGGGCTACATCTACGACCTCAAAACTGTCTCGTAGCGATGCGGCTTTTTCGTGAGCAGCGCACAGGTCGCGCTCATCCTCAAACAGAACCACCGCTTTGCGAGCCGTGCCATCCAACGAGCGTCGTTCATCTCGGAGCACATCAATCAGTCTTTCAAATCCGATGGAAAAACCGCATGCTGGGGTATCACGACCAAGGAGATTTCCGATCATTCGATCGTATCGCCCCCCTCCGGCAATGGAAAACGGGAAATTCTTATAGGAAATCTCAAATATCTGGCCTGTGTAATATCCCATCCCCCTGACCAGGTATGGATCAAATATTATTTGATATTTTTGCTCAGACAAATTAACAGTTGCATCGATAACCGATTGCAAACGGTTCAACGCATCGGCACAACTTTGGCGCTCACTCTCCGAAAAATGCTCCGCCATACGGGCAGGCGAATCGACGCTCAATTTCATAAATTCAACGAGTTCATGGACACTTTTCTTATCAAATCGATTTAACTCAGCCTCCACTCCATCTATCCCGATCTTGTCGAGCTTATCTAATGCGATCATAACCGATGAGTGATCCGCCACTTGAAATCCAAGCGACGACAGCAAGCCCTCTAGCAAACGCCTGTCATTGATGCGAATGGTGAAACGTTCCAAACCGAAGGATTCGAGGCAGCGTGCCGTTGTGGTAATAAGATCGACCTCGGCGAGCATGCTTTCCTCACCTATAATATCGATATCACATTGAACGAACTGCCGAAATCGTCCTCTCTGTGGACGCTCTGCACGCCAGACGGGTCCCACCTGAATAGATTTAAAAGGAAGGACAAGGTTAGAGACATTACAGGCGAAAAATCGCGTTAGAGGCAACGTCAAATCGAAGCGTAATCCATATTCAACGATACTGGCCTCTGTTGCACCCGGGTTCAGATTCAGTTTTTCGCCGCGTTTGATGATTTTAAAAATGAGCTTCTCATTCTCCCCACCATTTCCCGCGGTGAGAAGATCAATAGCCTCCATCGTTGGAGTCTCTATTTTTCGGTAACCGTGAGACCGGTACACAGAAACAATCTTAGACTCTACTGCATCCCGAAATTCCGCATCATCGGGTAAAAAATCTCTCATCCCACGAGCTGGTTGCACATTGCCTTTACTCAATTCTCGACTCCCTTTTTAAATTTCACAACTCTTCCCCCAGATCTATATTCTTTAAACTCTCTGAAACTAAGAGCCGTTTGCTGATACCTCAATTTTCGGCACCAACCGCTGAGAAAGTTCGAACGTTAACAAATCTGCAGTGGCTCGTGAGTCGTCCCCGACAATGATAGAAAAATGATCTCCGGCAAGGTGGTGGACGGTCAATTTTTCATGCGAGAGGCTGCGAACACGATCTACGCGTTCTGTAACATCGATCCCATGCTCACTTTTCGCGGCAGCGAAATACGTTATATGCCTAACTTGACCGGAAGGATTGAATTTCTCCAGCGCGAGCCAATTGAAAAAGTAAATATCATTCATAAATCCAGCGGTCTGGCCATCATTGAATCCATTGATTATGGCGCTGTGCACCGGATGCCTCGCAATTGATCTCCAAGCAGCCACGATATCCGAGTTATCGCCACGATCTGTCTCGCCATGATCTGTATACCTAATCTTTTCGATATCAACATCGGAATCGATCTTACGATTACGCAATGCGAAGTAAGAATCGATAAGTCCCAGAAAGTCCACCGACTCGCTTTGTTGCTCGAGTATTCGGGCCATTTCAAACGCAACAACCCCACCAAGTGACCATCCAGCTAGTCGGTATGGCCCCCGCGGCTGCCTCAGTCTCAGTTGTCCGACGTATAGTTGTGCAAGCGCCTCGATTGTCAAAAACTCAGGCGGATCAAACATGTCGAATTCTGGCCTTTGAAACCCAAGAACAGTCCAATTCTCGTCTAGACACTCGACCAAGCCGCGGTAGCACGCAACATCGCCACCGATAGGGTGCACAACAGCCAACGTCGCGGGGGTCCTTCCCCGTCGAACAAGGACCGTGGCCAGCCCATGTCGGCGCGGAAGCTCAACAAGAGATTCGCACAGTGTTGCGATTGTTGGGTTCCCGTAGAGTGTCTCAATGGAGACCTCGATACCAAGCTGCCTTTTCATGCGATAGTGAACCTGAATGATCGTCAGCGAGTGCCCACCGAGGTCGAAAAAGTTGCTGTCGCGATAGACAGTTTCCACTCCGAGAACGTCCCGCCATACTTGAGCGACCGACTCTTCGAGCCCTCCCGCGAGCGGCTCTCCGCGATCGAGGTCCGTGGCACCGAATTCCGGTTCCGGCAACGCATGACGATCGATCTTGCCGTTCGGCGTCAACGGAAACTTCTCGAGCTGTACGAACGCGCTCGGTACCATATAGGGTGGCAGGACCTCGCGCAGTGCATCCCTGAGCTTGTGTGAATCCGCCTCGCGCACTTGCGCATCGCACATCACATACGCCACCAGGCGCTTCTCGCCATCGTCCCCCGCGCGAGCCAGCACCACTGCGTCCCTGACTCCAGGCTGCTCTCTCAGGCTCGATTCGATCTCGCCCAGTTCGATCCGGTAACCACGCACCTTCACCTGATGGTCGCTGCGCCCGACGAACTCGATGTCGCCCCCGGGCAGATAGCGCGCCAAGTCGCCTGTCCGATATAGTCTTGCCCCTGGTGCTCCACCAAACGGATCTGGGACGAACTTCTCCGCTGTCAGCGCTGCACGGTTCAGATACCCGTGCGCCACTCCTGCTCCGCCAATATAGAGCTCGCCCGTCGCTCCGCGGGGCAGTTCGTTCATGTCCTCGTCCAGCAGGTAAATCTGCGTGTTCGAAATCGGAAAACCGATGTGTGGGACTTCACCCTTCGACTTCACTGCACCCACGGCACAGTGGACCGTACACTCGGCCGGACCGTAACCGTTGAACGTTGACGTCTGTTCCCACGATGCGCACGAGTCCCACAGCCCTTGGTCGAACTGCTCTCCGCCGAGCAAGAGCGTACGCGGCCACGGCAGCGTCGAATGGCTCCAGCGTCGAGCCTCAGCGTACGCCTTGAACAATGACGGCGTGAAGATAGCGCAGTCAAGAGCATAACCATCGACATATGTCACCAATTGGTGCAGGTCTTCTCGGACATAGTCGGGGAACACACAGTTAACGGCGCCGAGCACCATTGTGAGCAAGGGGTGGAGCGATCCATCAAATGCGGGCGAAAGGGTAGACCCGACTCTGACTCCTTCCCAGGAAGTACCGCCGCGTCCCAATGTGGTGGCTAATGTGTCCGCCAGGTTGATCGCCGAGCGGTGCGGCACCAGCACTCCCTTAGGTTGCCCCGTCGAACCCGATGTGTAGATGCAATATGCCGCCTGATCCGGTGAGACCCGCCTCGCCACGCTTGTCTTTACTGGCAAGCCCAGCGTATCGGCCGTACCAAGCTCATCGATCCAGATCACCTTGCCCTCATACCCCTCGGGCATACTTCGTCCCCCAGCCTTCATCACGACTACCCGCGGCCGAGCGTCTTCCAGCATGCCTCTTATCCGTGCCGGCGGATGCTTCATATCGAATGGCAAGAACGCCGCACCTGCTTTCAGGATCGCCAGCTGGCTGACCACAACAGCCAGCGACTGCTCCAGATGGATCGCTACCAGATCGTTGCTCTCTACCCCCGCTTCGATCAAGCGCAACGCCAACTGCTCAGCACTCGCATCGACTTGCGCAAAAGTCCAGCTCCGCTCACCGAGCCGTACCGCAATGGCCTCAGGCGTCTTCAGCGCTTGTTGTTCAAATAGCTCGTGCACGCATAGCGCCCGTGGCTCGAACACATCGCGCTTCGATTTCGCCTGCTGCCGTACATTTACTACCTCATCAAATGCCAGAGGTATGGCACCCACCTCGGTTCGCGGCTGCGACGTCGCTATACGCAGTACTTCCCCGAACGTGCGCAGCAGCTCCGACACTCTCGCTTCCTCGAACAGATCCGTTGCATACTGCGCGCTCAGCGTGAGCCGCCCTCCCGCTTCGTAGACGAACACCGACAGATCGAACTTCGCTGCACCGATGCCTGGATGTTCGAACGTCCAATTCACACCCCCGCCCGTCACCTCCTGTACCCGCTCCGTCTCGTACGCGAACATCACCTGCACCAGCGGATTGGCATCCAGACGTCGGTCCGGATTGAGCGCCTCCACCAATAACTCAAACGGAAGGTCCTGATGCGCATAAGCCTCCAGCGTCATCTCTCTCACCTGCTGCAACAGCTCGGAGAATGGACGGTCCCCTCTTACCTTTGTTCGCAGAACCAGCGTGTTCACGAACAAACCAATCAATCCCTCCACTTCCTCGCGATTGCGGTTGGCCACTGGCGTACCGACACAAATGTCGCCCTGCCCCGCATATCGGTATAGCAATACGTTGAACGCGGCCAACACCAGCATGAACGGCGTCACCTGGTGTTGCCTGCTCACCTCGGTAATCTGCGCGAAAACCTCCGGCGGCAAGTCCAACCGCTGCGTCGCCCCACGATGACTTGCGCGCTGCGGCCGTTTGAAATCGCTCGGCAACTCCAGTATCTGCGGCGCCTGCGCCAACCGCGTCTTCCAGTACGTGAGCTGCCGCCCCAACTCCTCGTCCTTGAGCCAGCTACGCTGCCACTGCGCAAAATCGGCGTACTGGGTGGTCAATGCCGCAAGCGCAGCCTGCCCTCCCTCCACTCGCGCTCGGTAACACTCCGTCAGCTCTTGAACAAAAATACCGCGCGACCAGCCATCGAATGCCACATGATGGACATTCACCAGCAGTACATACTCTTGCTCCCCGTGCCGCATCAACAACGTCCGCATCAACGGTGCATGCCCGAGGTCGAACGGCCGCGCTGCGTCCTCTCTCACCAGCCGCAACGTCTCCAGCTCACGCTCGTGTTCCCCAGCCCACTCAGATCTACGCTGCGCAGTTCCACCGGCACTTCGTCACGGATCACCTGGGCCGGCTCGTCGTTCACCAGCATCAGCGCAGTACGCAGGACCTCATGCCGATCCACAACATCCTGCAGCGCCCCGCTCAAGGCTTCGGCCTTCACCTCTCCCCTCAGCCTCAGTACCATTGGAATGTTGTAAAACGCCGTATCCGGAGATAGCTGCTCCAAGAACCACATGCGCTCCTGTGCAAACGACATCCGGATCGCACTGTCCCGCTCCGCCCTCGGAATCCTGGCTACCTCGTACTCTTGCACCTCCTTCTGCGCTTCGATGTACGCCGCCATTTGCTCGATCGTGGGACCGTCAAACAATACGTCGATCGGAAAGGTCACCCCTAATTCGCGCTGAATATGTGCCACCAGTCTGATCGCCAGCAGCGAATGCCCACCTAGCGCGAAGAAATCGTCCTGGATTCCAACTGCGCTGACCTTGAGCAACTTCTCCCAAATTGCCGCCACACTCGCTTGTGTTGCGCCGCGGGGCATGCCGTCTTCACTGGACGTGCCCCAGTTCATCGACTCCGGTTCCGGCAACGCATGACGATCGATCTTGCCGTTCGGCGTCAACGGAAACTTCTCGAGTTGTACGAACGCGCTCGGTACCATATAGGGTGGCAGGACCTCGCGCAGTGCATCCCTGAGCTTGTGTGAATCCGCCTCGCGCACTTGCGCATCGCACATCACATACGCCACCAGGCGCTTCTCGCCATCGTCCCCCGCGCGAGCCAGCACCACTGCGTCCCTGACTCCAGGCTGCTCTCTCAGGCTCGATTCGATCTCGCCCAGTTCGATCCGGTAACCACGCACCTTCACCTGATGGTCGCTGCGCCCAACTAACTCGATGTCGCCCCCGGGCAGATAGCGCGCCAAGTCGCCTGTCCGATACAGTCTTGCCCCTGGTGCTCCACCGAACGGATCTGGGACGAACTTCTCCGCTGTCAGCGCTGCACGGTTCAGATACCCGTGCGCCACTCCTGCTCCGCCAATATAGAGCTCGCCCGTCGCTCCACGGGGCAGTTCGTTCATGTCCTCGTCCAGCAGGTAGATCTGCGTGTTCGAAATCGGAAAACCGATATGTGGAACCGCATCCGTCGACTTTACTGTACCCACCGAGCAAAAGATCGTGGTTTCTGTCGGACCGTAACTATTGAATGTCGACGTCTGCTCCCGCGACGCACACAAGTCCCACAGCGTCTGGTCGAACTGCTCACCGCCGATCAACAGCGTACGCGGCCACGGGACCGTCGAATCATTGAATCGCTGCGCCTCCAGATATGCTTTGAACAGTGTTGGCGTGAAATTCATAACCTCGATGCCGTAGCAGTCGATGTAAGCTGCCAGTTGCTGTAAATCCTCTCTTACTCGATCCGGGAAGATGCAGTGGGTGGCACCGAGCGCAATCAGCAATAGTTGACGTATCGACGCATCGAATGCGAGTGACGCGAGAGACCCGACTCTGGCCCCTTCCCAGGAGGTACCGCCGCGTCCAAATGTGGTGGCTAATGTGTCCGCCAGGTTGATCGCCGAGCGGTGCGGCACCAGCACCCCCTTAGGTTGTCCCGTCGAACCCGATGTGTAGATGCAATATGCCGCCTGATCCGGTGAGACCCGCCTCGCCACGCTTGTCTTTACTGGCAAGCCCAGCGTATCGGCCGTACCAAGCTCATCGATCCAGATCACCTTGCCCTCATACCCCTCGGGCATACTTCGTCCCCCAGCCTTCATCACGACTACCCGCGGCCGAGCGTCTTCCAGCATGCCTCTTATCCGTGCCGGCGGATGCTTCATATCGAATGGCAAGAACGCCGCACCTGCTTTCAGGATCGCCAGCTGGCTGACCACAACAGCCAGCGACTGCTCCAGATGGATCGCTACCAGATCGTTGCTCTCTACCCCCGCTTCGATCAAGCGCAACGCCAACTGCTCAGCACTCGCATCGACTTGCGCAAAAGTCCAGCTCCGCTCACCGAGCCGTACCGCAATGGCCTCAGGCGTCTTCAGCGCTTGTTGTTCAAATAGCTCGTGCACGCATAGCGCCCGTGGCTCGAACACATCGCGCTTCGATTTCGCCTGCTGCCGTACATTTACTACCTCATCAAATGCCAGAGGTATGGCACCCACCTCGGTTCGCGGCTGCGACGTCGCTATACGCAGTACTTCCCCGAACGTGCGCAGCAGCTCCGACACTCTCGCTTCCTCGAACAGATCCGTTGCATACTGCGCGCTCAGCGTGAGCCGCCCTCCCGCTTCGTAGACGAACACCGACAGATCGAACTTCGCTGCACCGATGCCTGGATGTTCGAACGTCCAATTCACACCCCCGCCCGTCACCTCCTGTACCCGCTCCGTCTCGTACGCGAACATCACCTGCACCAGCGGATTGGCATCCAGACGTCGGTCCGGATTGAGCGCCTCCACCAATAACTCAAACGGAAGGTCCTGATGCGCATAAGCCTCCAGCGTCATCTCTCTCACCTGCTGCAACAGCTCGGAGAATGGACGGTCCCCTCTTACCTTTGTTCGCAGAACCAGCGTGTTCACGAACAAACCAATCAATCCCTCCACTTCCTCGCGATTGCGGTTGGCCACTGGCGTACCGACACAAATGTCGCCCTGCCCCGCATATCGGTATAGCAATACGTTGAACGCGGCCAACACCAGCATGAACGGCGTCACCTGGTGTTGCCTGCTCACCTCGGTAATCTGCGCGAAAACCTCCGGCGGCAAGTCCAACCGCTGCGTCGCCCCACGATGACTTGCGCGCTGCGGCCGTTTGAAATCGCTCGGCAACTCCAGTATCTGCGGCGCCTGCGCCAACCGCGTCTTCCAGTACGTGAGCTGCCGCCCCAACTCCTCGTCCTTGAGCCAGCTACGCTGCCACTGCGCAAAATCGGCGTACTGGGTGGTCAATGCCGCAAGCGCAGCCTGCCCTCCCTCCACTCGCGCTCGGTAACACTCCGTCAGCTCTTGAACAAAAATACCGCGCGACCAGCCATCGAATGCCACATGATGGACATTCACCAGCAGTACATACTCTTGCTCCCCGTGCCGCATCAACAACGTCCGCATCAACGGTGCATGCCCGAGGTCGAACGGCCGCGCTGCGTCCTCTCTCACCAGCCGCAACGTCTCCAGCTCACGCTCGTGTTCCCCCAGCCCACTCAGATCTACGCTGCGCAGTTCCACCGGCACTTCGTCACGGATCACCTGGGCCGGCTCGTCGTTCACCAGCATCAGCGCAGTACGCAGGACCTCATGCCGATCCACAACATCCTGCAGCGCCCCGCTCAAGGCTTCGGCCTTCACCTCTCCCCTCAGCCTCAGTACCATTGGAATGTTGTAAAACGCCGTATCCGGAGATAGCTGCTCCAAGAACCACATGCGCTCCTGTGCAAACGACATCCGGATCGCACTGTCCCGCTCCGCCCTCGGAATCCTGGCTACCTCGTACTCTTGCACCTCCTTCTGCGCTTCGATGTACGCCGCCATTTGCTCGATCGTGGGACCGTCAAACAATACGTCGATCGGAAAGGTCACCCCTAATTCGCGCTGAATATGTGCCACCAGTCTGATCGCCAGCAGCGAATGCCCACCTAGCGCGAAGAAATCGTCCTGGATTCCAACTGCGCTGACCTTGAGCAACTTCTCCCAAATTGCCGCCACACTCGCTTGTGTTGCGCCGCGGGGCATGCCGTCTTCACTGGACGTGCCCCAGTTCATCGACTCCGGTTCCGGCAACGCATGACGATCGATCTTGCCGTTCGGCGTCAACGGAAACTTCTCGAGCTGTACGAACGCGCTCGGTACCATATAGGGTGGCAGGACCTCGCGCAGTGCATCCCTGAGCTTGTGTGAATCCGCCTCGCGCACTTGCGCATCGCACATCACATACGCCACCAGGCGCTTCTCGCCATCGTCCCCCGCGCGAGCCAGCACCACTGCGTCCCTGACTCCAGGCTGCTCTCTCAGGCTCGATTCGATCTCGCCCAGTTCGATCCGGTAACCACGCACCTTCACCTGATGGTCGCTGCGCCCGACGAACTCGATGTCGCCCCCGGGCAGGTAGCGCGCCAAGTCGCCTGTTCGATACAGTCTTGCCCCTGGTGCTCCACCGAACGGATCTGGGACGAACTTCTCCGCTGTCAGCGCTGCACGGTTCAGATACCCGTGCGCCACTCCTGCTCCACCAATATAGAGCTCGCCCGTCGCTCCGCGGGGCAGCTCGTTCATGTCCTCGTCCAGCAGGTAGATCTGCGTGTTCGAAATCGGAAAACCGATGGGAATGCTCTGCGAATTCTCGTCAACCTTCTTGACCAATGCAGCGGACGCGAAAGTCGTTGTCTCGGTCGGCCCATACATATGACGAAGACTTTCCGGCGGATGAGACGCTAGAAGAGTTTCAACGAAGCGCGAATCAATCTTCTCGCCACCGAATAGCAACGTTGACACGGAGGAAAACGCAGAGGCATCGTGCAAGGCGATTTGTGACACAACGGCAGAGGTCAACATAATTGCATCGATACGATCGTGCTTCAAACGATGAGTGAGCCGTGTCGGCTCATATGCGTCGGCGCCCGTTATAACAACAAGTGTCGCACCATTGAGCAGGGCCCCCCATATCTCGAATGTTGCGGCATCGAACGAGCTATTCGAAACCTGAGCGATGCGGTGACCTGGCGCAATCGAAATATAGTTCGTGTCCGTCACGAGACTCACGATGCTGCGATGTGGCACGGCGACGCCCTTGGGATTTCCTGTCGAACCCGACGTGTACATTAGATAAGCGAGATCGTCTGGTCCACAAGTGCATTGCGCCTGCGACCCCGTAGGCATGAAGGTACGGAAATATGCGTCGTCGAGACAGACTAGACAAATGTCCTCACCCCGGCACGGCTGAAGTGCATCAGGCTTATCGCATAGCACGACCCGGACTTGGGCATCGTTGCGCATATAGTCGATTCGATCTAGCGGGTAGCTCATATCTAGCGGCACATATGCCGCTCCCGCCATCACGACGGCAAGCGTCGCGACAACAAGTCGCTCCGATCGTGCCATATATATCCCGACACGGTCTCCTCGGCGGACAGAGCATCGCAAACGCAAATACACCGACAGCGATCTTGCCCGCGCTTCCAGCTCCTCGAAGGTCAATTCAGTGCCGTCACACGTCACGGCGATATGGTCTGCGTGACGCTTAGCAGCGTCGGCAAATGCTAGATCTAACGACTGGGACATGATGATCGGCATCAACTTCGATGAAAGGGGGTTAATCTGCTGAACGTCAACGTATCTTACTGTCGCTCAAGTTCACGCACCGCGAGGGGAAAAGTGCTACGCAGATAGACGCAGAGCCCTCGTATGGTCGGTTGTTCAAATAGCTGGCCGACATAAATCCGGCAACTTAGCAATCGTTGGATGCGGTTTGCGATCATCGCGGCCTTGATAGAGCTACCGCCAAGCTCGAAGAAGTCGTCGTCCAGCGAGATTTCGCGCTCTTGTAGGACCGTCTCCCAAATGCCTCGAATCTTCGAGTCCAGACCGGAATCAGGGGGCTCCTCGGCTACGCCGTTATCAGCCGCGATGTGGCACCGCGTCAACGCCCCATAATTGACCTTTCCGTTCGGGAGCAGTGCAAATCTCTCCACTAACTCGACTCGTCCTGGCATCATATGTTCTGGCAGACGGCTTTCCAGCCGATCACGGATTTCCTTTATCGAAAGGCTTGCGACGACGAATAATTCGACTCGGTCCTTGGGGGCTGGGGCATAAACGGCGGCGGCGGCCTTGATGCCAGGTAGGCTCATTGCTGCGATCTCTATTTCACCGAGTTCGATTCGATAACCGTACAACTTGATTTGGCGGTCCGCGCGACCGGTAAATACGATTTGGCCGTCAGCCCCCATCATCGCTCGATCTCCCGTTTTGTACATACGCGAGCCTTGATGGCGTGAAAACGGGTTCGGAATGAATCGCTCGGCGGTCTGGCGCGGATCGTTCAAGTAGCCACTTGCAATCGATGCTCCGCCAACATAGATCTCTCCCTCTCGGCCGTCTGGAACAGGGCGAAGCTCGTCATCGAGAATATATGCCTCAACGTGATTGACAGCACAGCCGATAGGGACGGTGCCCGATCCATATTTCCTAGGGACGAGCGATGTCGCCGCCGCCCATACGACGGCCTCCGTTGGCCCATATTCGTTATAGACATGAATCTGCGGCGCTCTTTCAAAGACCTGATCGACATCTGACGCAAGTACGCGCTCACCCGCGAAGATTAGTCGCTCGAGTTGTTCGAATGCCTGCCTGCTGTCCTCGAACTCATACAACACGCGTACATAGGAAGGTAGTATTAGAAGCGACGTGACACTCTCACGAACAATCAATTCCAGCAGTCTCCTCGGATCTTTGATGTCGGCGTTTGTTGCAAGGAGCAGTTCATCACCAGCAAACAAACTTCCGAAAATCACCCCAATTGAACTATCGAACGCAACGGATGAGATCAATAGATTTTTTAACGGCGTCCGATGGCTTGCATAAAACTTCGTCCTAGCGGCAGTTGATGCAAGTAAGCTTTCAAGCGTAACGGAGACCACTTTTGGATTGCCTGTACTACCCGAGGTACAAATGGCATAAGCCAACGGATTACAAGCACGCGCGGTTTTTACAATCTGCCTCACGTTTCCCATGTCAGTCGAGGGTCTCGCTGCATGAATCGAAACGCCGTTCTGGCGCGCAACGTCTAAATGCGCAGCCACGACATCTTCATCGACTATCACATGCTCCACGTCGGCTGTCACGATTGATCGATCAATCAACGTAACCGGATACGTCGGATCCAGTGGGACATAGGCCGCCTCGATCGAGAGTAGAGCGAGCATAAGGATCACCAACTCGGGAGATTGTCCGCAGATCAAGCCAACACGCGCTCCTGGTCGAATTCCTTCGCCCTGGAGGTACAGGGATGTAAGACGAACCTGCGCGTACATGTCACGATACGACCAACTCGTCGACGCGCTTGAAAGCGCAATACGCGTTCCAAAACGCTCGCAAATTTCCGACAACCGCTCTTCAAATATTGACATCATCTTCTGTCTCGAAATTTATTTCCAACGACCCTCGATTCGCGATGCTTACGAGTGTTGCTTTCTGATTGTTTCTCTCCGGATACCTTCTCACCACTAATTCGGGAGCTATGATGTGAATTCTTTGTACATGCTTTCCGATATTCCTTTGCCCCTGAACCCCATCGTCACACACAAAGACGCAATCGATATCAAAGATAACATTCCGAATATCATTAGAGGAGACAGCTTCCCGGTAATTAGCGCACCTGTAACAGAGCCAATTGGAATAGCGCTAGACACGACCGTCCTTGAAGCTGACTGCACCCTAACGAGCATGTCACGTGGCGTAATCAACTGCCGTAAGCTAACCGAGCACACGCCATGCACAGGAGCAGCAAAATTGACGAGCACCAACGAAACAAGTATTGCCCATATGGACAAAACACCTGACGCTAATGAAACGAGCATCACTAGTGCCGCAATGAGCGGAGCGCACATCGTCAAGCGTATTGAATCGTAACTGGACACTCGCTTTGCAACTGAACGAGCACATAACGAGCCGGCGAGGAACGCCGCACCGCCCACAGACAAAGACAGTCCGATAATCGAAGACGACACGACTGCCGAGTTAGACATATATATCTTGACACTTATCATGAACGACTCAGCAGTTGCATTCCAGCAGAACGCAACAAGTACGAGCCATCTGATCCGCGGCTCATTTGCAATGAAAGCGATGCCCTCTCCGACCTTCGCAAATACTCGCGGCTCACTTCTTTCAGAGGCGGGACGTGTTTCATGCGGAGGAAATTCGAATACCAAAAATGCCAGTGCGGCCACAGCAAATACTATCGCCTGAATCAGAAATGCCGACATTGCTCCACATACGGCAAATAGCCAGCCAGCGGCGGTCGGAGCAGCGAGCGCCGCAATAGATTGGCAAGTCGCAACCCTTGAATTTGCTAACACAAGCTTATCCTTACCATTCATCATGGCAGGAATTAGGGTGCTTTGCGCGATATCCGACATGACTCGCAGAGAGCCAAGGAGAAAGACGAAGCAGATGAGGATAGGCAATGAAGATTTTCCTGTATACAGAAATATCGCCATTGTTATAACCAACACAGCTCGGAGCCATCCGGAAGCTCTCATCACTCCGGCTAGCTGCAATCGATCGATAAAAGGTGCGGCAAAAACGCCCAACAAGATAGACGGCAGGAACGCTGCCACCATAATGTAACCCACTGTTGTATCGCTTAGCTTGAGCTCTCTCGTCGCGAGCAATACAACAAGCAACGAAATAAACTCCGTCCCGAAAGACGCCAATGCCACACCAGTATAGAAAACTCCAATTTTCTGCGTCCGAAGGCCCATAATTCGTATCCGCAAAGGTAATTCGACCGTCGTCTCATTCATGCGCTTTCATCTGCCGCCACGCTCGGTTCCCTTCACGTTGGACGCGGGCCAATGATAATAAGTCAGCCTATATTTCTTTTGCGCACAAACTCCGACTGGGCCAATTGTTCTCATCGCTTGCGGAAAGCCCCTGGCTGTGTTGCCCCTTGTTGCGTTGTTTGCATAGAAACGCTACGTACAGGGGCTAGAGCAACGAGCGATGCGCTCTCCGATCTAGACTCCGTTCAGCCTACTCCGCCGCCTGCTCCCGGACGCTACGCGGAAGGATGTTCTTCCATACCGATTCGATGTAGGACAGACACTGATCCTTAGTCCCTTCCATATCGATCTTCCGCCAACCAAGTGGGATCTCCCTCTCGGCAAACCAGATGGAATACTGCTCCTCATCATTCTGCACTACTATATACTTCCGATCCTGTTGCTCCATGGCCTACTCCATATATTTTTGGTTCGAAAAACAATTTGCTTTCCACACTCAAAGATGCCGATGAGTTGCATCGGGGATAACGCGACAATTTTTTTCTATCAAACGCTCATCGAGAGCTTCGCCCTTCGCCACTCGAACCAATTCTTCAAAACGCGCATCGCTAGCTTCTTCATGCCCCGTACACAATTTTTCCGCGACTGCGTCGTTGAAACTGTCAAGGAATCTGCATATATGCTCAAATTTCATCCCTCGACGCTGAAGATAGTAAAGGCTCCATGGTTCGAATCCGTTTTGAGGAAGCCATCTACTACCTTTCACTGTCAAAAACATCTTTTCGACGATGTCGGCCGCCTCGAACGCCGTCATCGTTTCATGGCTCCAAGCAAACCCCTCACCTTTTAAACTGTACATTTCACCGTTACGATAAATCGGCGTAATCGGATCGGCATACCACACCTGAGCGCGGTAAAAATCTGGGCGAGAGCTATCGAGGAAATCGATAGACTCCTGCACAGTCGTCTGATCTTCTCCCGGAAACCCTACGATCATTGACGCGTAAGTCACAATACCGAGCGCTCTGCATCTATCTATCACCCATCGATAGTCACTTGGCCGACTAGCCTTGGCCATATTCTGCAGAATTTTTCCGCTACCAGACTCGACCCCTAGAAAGACGCCTTCGCAGCCACTTTGTGCCATCAGTTCCAGGGCTTCTTCATCGACGTGGTCGCTGCGCAAATAGCTGTTCCATCTGAAGCCATATTGCTTGCGGATCATAAGACGCAACATCTCCTTGAACCGCCCCTTGGGTACATTGAACGTGTCGTCGATAAAGGTGATGGTCGTGACGCCACCGACATCGCGGATCGCATCAAGCTCTTTCTCTACGTAATCCAACGAAAGATATTTGTACCTTCCCGCTCTCTCTGGAAACCCGCAAAAAGCGCAAGCGAATGGACAGGATTTCGCCGTTCTAACCGAAACAAACTGTCCGATATCCCGCCTTGAAAAAAGGCGATAATCGACCATGTTATCTTCCAAGGAATTAAATTCTTGAACAATTAGATTCTTGACGAACGAATCACCTTTCCGGAAAGCGATGTTACTTACACTCTCGACTCCCGTGCCATTTTTTAATGCCCAGATCAGCTCTTTAAGTGCTCCCTCGCCCTCGGCAGAAAAGACATAAAAGTCGGCACCAAGGTATTCCAGAAGGTCTTGCAACGAGGTGGCAGTCATGGTCTTCGACTTGTCTGCGAGAAACGGTCCTCCGATGATAATTTTCACCTCTGGATCGACTTCGCGCACAAACTCGACGATTTCAACGATCGGCTCAGGTGTGACGTACACCGTAGTTGTGATCGCAATGGACCTCGTATTTTTACTTCGCAACAAAGCAGCAAGCCGATCCTTGTCGCGATGAAAAAGGCGGATGTAGTCGAACGTTAAGCCGTGGCGAGCGAGGTATGAGCCCAGATAAGTTATAACTGGCCAAATAAAATCGCTGTTGTCTAGAGGCTGCTCATTCTCGCCCGTGAAAATGCCGTGCTTGTTCAGTATATCTAGCGCACGTAGTCTCTCGCCGCCACGGTCGATGAAGGACAGATTGGCATCCCGGTAGCTCACGGCCTCCCTTCCCATGACGCGCAGTGACTCGATGTAGTCATCGAAACTGTAGTCGTTGAAGCCTACAAGGACGCAGTCGATCATTTCCACCCTTCTGTTTGTTCACCCCCCCGGCGCGAGCACTGGTGAATTTTTTTTGCTGGAGCTCAGGAGTCGGAATTGCAGCGGACCCGCCGCGGAAGCCTCTCACACTATGGTCTCAATACGTCAGCAATCGGCCAAATTTAAGTAGTATCTAGCGCGCATCACGCTGCATAGCCGTATACGCGAACGCACTCACCAGCATTGAATCGGAGGGAAAAGCACGTCGCACAGCCACCGCGACCTCTCGGACGTGACCTAATTATCGAACTGCATCTAGCATTGAATGTATCAGGCAGCCTATTGCGCCTGATCTCAATCAGGGGACGAGCCGTAAAAATCTTGCACGCGACTCCTCAGTTCGCAGCGCGTCAGCGCACCGAGTTCGTGCTCACCAGCAGGTTACGATCACCATCCCTTATTACCCAAACTTCATGCTGCCGGGATAACAAAAACGCATGATGCAAAAAGAAGACACGACCACGAATAATTGAAAATAAAACAAACACGAGGCCATGACTGGCTTGAACCTCGAGCAAAACCGAGCGATCCGTCAATCGAGGAAAGACTTCTCATCAAAAAAAGTTTGATCCCGTAGGACGCAATCTAGTGAATCTCAAAAAGAGTGTCAACAGGAACTTTGCGACGCAAGAAATTGTAAGTTAATTGGAAGATAAATGAGATGGGAGATCGGCTAGTGGCGACACAGCGACCACGTCTAGTTGCGCGACTAGTTATATGCGGAGCCCTAGCTTTGGACATCTTACATGTGCAAGACGATCCAGCTGCGATGAGGCTCCATGGTCTGCCCCTTAAATAAAATAGCTAATATCAATGTGTCGCGGATCGGATCGCCTTACTTTCAGAAAACCTCCATCCAACAGTAACCCGTCAACATTATGTAATATGCTGCAAATATATAATTCCGCGATTTCGCTGAAAGAGGTCTTTCGGGACAAGAAAGCCTTCCGTCACAATTCAATGCAATCACCATGCACCTCTCACAATTCGAACCGCCTCATGCGGAAACGTTTTTTGAAACCCAATATTTTTTTAGTCATGGTACTGTCTCTCACACAAAGGACTTGCGTGGCATTGAATGGTATCCGTAGGTCCAGCACGTAGTCGCCCCTTCGAGAAGACGTTCAGTGGACACTCGAGTTTGGTCGCGGCATGGCCCATCGATGCCGTACAAGTAGATGGCAGGCGTCAGGCAAATACGGAAGATGCTGGCGTTCATGACTCGATTCCTTGAGGGCGGGTGTTAGCAAGTCGGCCGTATCCGATCGCAATGAGAGAATTGAATGGTCTATTCTGTCGATATCGGCTTCGAAGCCAAGAGCTTCGAGGGCGCGCTGTCCGAAGTGCAATTTGCCTACGAGAATGTCCCCTTTTACAAGGAGCACATCGACGCAGCCGGTATTCGACTGCATGACATAACGACCGCTGAAGACTTTCGCCAGATTCCCTGCACGACGAAAGCTGACTATCGACGCAATTTCCCCTTGGGGGTACTGGCACGAGGAAAAACGCTGGCGGAGCCGCTAACGTTGATAAGCCAGAGTTCCGGTACTGGTGGAGAACGTCTGACTACGATCGCACATACGTACAGCCTAGCCGATAGGATGTGGGCGACGCTGGCAGGAAACGAGGCGTTGAGTCAAGCGCTCGCGCGCTGCAAGATGAACCGCCCTGTCCGCTATGCCGCGCCGAATTGCTCGGATGTCGAATGTGCGACCCCGGGCAGTACGATGGCCGACCGCACATTGCCTGACGGAACCCTGGTGCTCCCCGTCGCACACGACGTTCTCGCGACTCCGGAAGCACTCGTCAAGCAGGCAGTTTCCGAGATCGGGTTGTTTGGCCCTCAGTGGTTTTACGCCGATGCGACACACTTAGCCTTCTTGGTTCGCCGCATGAAGGAACGTGGTGAACCGCCGCCCTCTGTTTCAGCCATTGCACTGACCTACACTCTTGTCACCAGGGTCGCTCGGCGACAGCTTCAGGAATATTTCGGAGCCGATACCCCCTCGGCCGAAATCGTATCCATGACCGAGCTGGGCTGGGTTGCTATCGAGTGTCCCGCGGGGCGCATGCACATCAATAATGTCAAATTCTTTCCGGAGTTCCTCGTAGGATCACGGCCTGCGCGCACAGGCGAACGCGCCGAACTTGTGGTGACAAGCATCGGAGACAGGCTATCTCCCCATCTCCGCTATAGAACAGGTGACATCTATACCGTCGATGTCCGCCGCTGCGCGTGCGGCAGTACGCTGCCGTTGGCACGGCACGAAGGACGGTTTCAAACGATGGTTCGGGTGGTCAAGGGTGGGCAACGCACGCTCATAAGTCCGCGGGATGTCGACGATGCCGTCGGTCCAGATCCTAATATTGCTATCTATCAATTGCATCAGCGTCGCGGCGGGGAACTCGAGTTTCGCTATATTTCGAGTACTGGCTCAACTGTCAACGAGACATCCTTGAGGGATCGATTGACTCACTTGCTTGGCACGGAAGCACCGCTTGTGATCGAGTCCGTGACCTACATTCCGGCCGCCCGTTCCGGAAAGTTCGCCTCATGTACATCTGCGTTATCCGAGGAAAGCCCCCATGCATTTTGACTCGACCAATACTGCGTCTTTTGTCGACGAAGCTCAGCGCACATGGGTCAATTCCCCTCCCCTAGCAGAGCAGTGTCGACCGGATTTTCCGCTATTGACCAAAGCCATCGACGGACGGCGTATAGTTTATCTCGACAGCGCGGCTACCAGTCTTAAGCCGCAGTGTGTAATAAACGAAGTCGTCCGCTACTATTCGGAAATCGGAGCCAACATCCATCGCGGAAAGCATTTTCTTTCCGAACAAGCGTCAGCGGACTTCGAAGACGTCAGAGCTCGCGTAGCCCAGTTCACGGGCTTTCTCAGCAACGAGGTCATCTTCACTGCCGGCACAACCGCTGCGATCAACCTCGTCGCATCAGGCCTGACGATGGGGCAAGGCGATGTAGTACTCGTGCCTTTCGACGCACATCACTCGGCAATGCTGCCTTGGCGACGGAGAGCCGACGTCCGCTATATACCGGTGTCGGACTCCGGTGTCGTCGATCTGGATGCATATGAGGACTTGTTGCGCCTCAAACCTGCGGTCGTAGTGCTCACCGGTTGCTCCAACGTATCTGGCGTCTACATGCCGGTTGCATTGATGGCATCGATGGCTAAACGAGTTGGTGCCATCACGTTGGTCGACGCCGCTCAATCCGTCGGGCATAGGAGGCTTGTCACACCGGACGTAGACTTTCTCGCGTTTTCGTCCCACAAGATGCTCGGTCCAACCGGGCTCGGCGTACTATGTGGTCGGCATGAGTATCTCAGGCGCCTTGCACCAGTTCAAATTGGCGGCGGTGCAGTCGACTGGGTTGATGAGCAGCGCCATGACCTTCGGAAGCTGCCTTACTCCTTGGAGGCGGGAACGCCTAACATTTCGGCCGTGTACGGACTTGGTGCCGCCATCGAATATCTTATGGCGATCGGCTTCGACAGACTGTCCACTCACGATCACGAGTTGGGGGCAAGCTTGGCAAGGGAAGCGATGCGTCGATCTTACTTGCGCGTGCTTGGCCCCATCTCGAACATCGATCGCGGCGGTATCTTAAGCGTTTCAATCGACGGCGTATCGCATTTGAAGGAGATTGCCCAGATCTTGAGCGACTCCTATAGTATTTTCTGTCGCACCGGACATATGTGTGCCCAACCTTTGGTCGACCGTTTCACAGACCAAGAGGTGCTGCGAATCTCCGGGTATCTGTACAACGACGAAGCAGACATCAAGGCGGTGTTTTCTGCTTTGGATGAAATCATCGATCTGGTAAGACGTAGGTAATTACATATTAAAAGGTTCCACCACCTCCGATTCAACCCATTGCAAGGCATTGAGAATGCTTCCATGGAAAGCGAACTAGCAGAAATTGCAGCCACCTTCGACCGCCTTGCCGACCAATACGATACACGGCTGCCGTACTTCTCGAGCTTCGCAAAAGAGCTCGTCCGATGGCACCCACCCAGGGCAGGAAGCAAAGTGCTCGATTTGTGTACAGGGCACGGCGCGTGCCTGTTGTCGTTCCCCAAATCGAAGCGGCTGTCGCTAACCGGCATCGATATTTCCGCGCAGATGTTGGCGTCTGCCAGGACACGATGTGGCGCTGCAGGATTGCAAGTTAACCTAATCAAGGCAGACGCTGAAAATCTGCCGTTTCCTGACAGATCCTTCGACGCGTTTTATTGTGCCTTGTCGTGGCAGTTCCTTCTGCGCCCTGAACGCGTTGCGTTGGAATTGCATCGCATCGGTGAGGACCGTGCTCAATTTGCCCTGTCACTACTCGGCGAGACCGACCATACCTGGCCTTTCTTAAAAGAAGAACTTGCGCATTATACGCCGCCCGGCTTGATCGAGACGCGTCCTGCATGTGGCAGCCACCAAGATGTCGAGACGGCTTTGGAAAGGCTCGGCTGGAACGTAGACGGAACACATCAATGCCGCCACGAGTTCGAGTTCTCCAGTGCTGAGCATTGGTGGGCGTGGCTTTGGTCTCACTACGGGCGACGTCGTTTTGAGCGCGTCGATACCGCGTTACTTCCAACGTTGACTGCACATCTCTTAGCCAGAGCCGATGCAGTGCACCGGGCTGTCGGACTTCGTATTGCGCAGACCGTTTACTTTGTCCGCGCGACGCGCTGCCAGCATGTAGCCATCAGTTGATACGCATGTGACACATCTTCACGCTGGCGCCATCGGCCTCTGGCGATAGTCCGCACATAGCACTGCGAGTCGTAACTGGACAGCACGGTCGTCCAAACAATGGAACGTGGCGTTCGAGCGAGCCATTGACCTTATGCTCGGTAAATATCGCCAAAAACCTCATCGAGGTATCCGGACTTCTCGGGACTTCGTCTTTCGAAATGAATTTTGTCACCCCAAACAACTCCTCTCGGTCCTTCGCGAATTCCCAGAGACTGCGGAGTTACTCTATAAACACATGGCGAAATCTATGAGAGTTAAAAAACAATACCTCAAATCTAACGTTGTGTGCGAGCCACTGTTTAATGGATGGTACGCATGGACCCAGCTTATAGCTCCGCACACTGCATCTCAACATATATCTCAGTTCCAAATTCCTGTGATGGAGTCATTCATCGATTCGCCGGAAGTTCATATCGAAGCGGTGAAGAATCCAGCGATGTTGGGCGGCCCATTTGTTGATCTAGACGAGGCTCTTGTGCCTGCCGTAAAAAATCTGTTGACTGAAACAAATAAAAATCTTTACCGCTATATTGAACTTGGAAGAGCAATAACAGATGGCAATCGCGTCATAGATAAAAGTGCGACTGGCTATTCCGTTGATCAACTTTACTCAAAGTTGCCCGACCAGCTACGAGGTTTGGTGGAGATTGTGTATGACGATAACAATCACCCATCGATGCGCTTCATTGAAGCTCTGCTATACGGAGAAAACGGAGTGTACGACGAACGACATCAGAGTCTCTTGTTGTCAACCGTTGAGTCGGACTACCGTAGTTTCATTTTGACAACGCCTCGAATAGAGAGTGAACAGCAAGTACGACTGGATGTGCCATTCAAGTCGAGACTCGTAGATAGGCTATTCAGCGCCCGCAATTCTCCCGTCTGCGCTGAGGAACTCGCCTCCGATTTTGGCCTAGAGGGCGTGAAGCGCTCTCGTTTTTTGGAACTCTTTACCGACGAGGCACCTACCGGCGATGGGGATGACATGCCAATAGATGGATTGCGAATTCGCTACCTTGGACACGCCTGCCTACTGATGCAAACTGCACACGTGTCAATTCTGGTCGATCCGACGATTAGTTACCGACATCAAGTCGCATCAAGCGAAGCTCGATATACCATTGACGACCTTCCGCCACATATCGACTATGTACTACTAACACACGACCATCAGGATCACGTCTGCTTGGAGTTCCTTCTACAGCTACGTCATCGCATCGGTACGATTGTGGTGCCGCGAGCATCGAACGGCACTTTGCTCAATCCTTCTCTAAAGCGGGTACTGAACGCCATCGGATTTTCTCGCGTGACTGAGCTTGACGAGTTGGAATCTATAGACGCCGGAGAGCTTTGCATCACTGGCCTACCTTTCTTTGGTGAGCATGGCGATCTCGGAATTTCAACCAAACTGGCATACCACGTGCGGGGAGCCGATCGCTCGATCCTGTGCCTTGCCGATTCAAGAAATGTCGATTCTGAGCTGTATCGGCGATTGCATAAGTGGCTCGGTGATGTGGATGTCGTGTTCATTGGCATGGAATGCGACGGAGCACCGATGTCATGGCTCTACGGACCGCTATTGCGCCGGCCCATCGATCGGAGAATGGACCAGACACGACGCCTAAATGGCAGCAACAGTCGTGAGGCGTTCGACATCGTCACGATCTTCCGCTGTAGGATGGCATACGTCTACGCTATGGGACAGGAACCATGGCTTGGATTCCTTACTACCGTTCATTACACCGAGGAATCTATCCCGATTATCGAGTCGAACCGCTTCGTGAATCAATGTCGCGATGCCGGTATCGACTCTGAGCGCCTGTATTGTAAAAAGGAGATCCAATTGTGAGTGACCCGCTTTAAGAATCCCAGACCGATGCGAGAGCGAGTTTTTCGGCAAACAAGTGACCCTGACCCAAGAAATAGTCCGGTGCAAAAGTAGAGAAATTCGGCATGATGTGTCCAAGCGGACACGAAGGCCATGCCATGAAGACGAGCAAGTTTACGGAAGAGCAGATCGCATTTGCCCTGAAGCAAGCCGAGCTGGGTACGAAGGTCGAAGAGATCTGCCGCAAACTCGGAATAAGCGAGGCGACTTTCTACAACTGGAAGAAGAAATTCGGAGGGTTGGGGCCTTCTGAGCTGCGCCGCTTGCGCCAGCTCGAAGAGGAAAACGCGAAGCTGAAGCGGCTCGTGGCGGACCTGAGCCTGGACAAGGCCATGTTGCAGGACGTACTCGCAAAAAAGCTCTGAAGCCTGCCCGTCGGCGCATGTTGATCGATGAATTGCGTGATCGCTATCGAACCAGCCTGACGAAGACTTGCGCGTTGTTTGGCATGTCTCGTTCGCTGTATCGGTATCAGTCGGTTGCGTGCGATTCGTCGGCGCTGCTCATGCGTATCAAGGAAATCACCGCCACGCGCGTGCACTATGGGTATCGGCGCGTTCACGTGGTCCTGCGACGGGAAGGCTGGCGAGATAACTGCAAGCGCGTCTACAGGCTGTATCGGGCGGAGGGCCTTTCACTGCGGCATAAGCGACCACGACGTAACAAATCGGCTCGGCTGCGACAGCCCAAGCATATCGTGACCGCGATCAACGAAATTTGGAGCATGGATTTCGTTGCGGATGCACTGTTCGATGGGCGACGCCTTCGGACTCTGACCGTCGTCGACAACTACACACGGGAATGCCTGGCCATCGAGGTTGGACAAAGCCTGAAGGGAGAGCATGTGGTCGAAGCGCTGACGCGTATCACCGCCATGCGCGGGCACCCTGCCACGATCAAGGTCGACAACGGCAGCGAGTTCATCTCGAAGGCAATGGATCGCTGGGCGTATGAACATGGCGTCGAACTGGATTTCAGCCGGCCGGGCACGCCTACTGACAACGCCAAGGTCGAAAGCTTCAACGGGCGCTTCCGGCAAGAATGTCTGAACGCGCATTGGTTCTTGTCATTGGCCGACGCGCAGAGCAAAATCGACGACTGGCGCACGTACTATAACGAGGTGCGTCCCCACTCTGCATTGCAGTGGATGACGCCCGCCGAATTCGCCCGTCAGGCAAGGGAATCCGCCTCGCCTGACAACTCAACCAAGCCGGAAATCTCCACTTCCGACCGGGACTAATTCTGGTTCAGGGTCACTCCTGTTTTCGATTGCTCGACGCCGCGACTGCGTGATCCCAACGTTACGCGGGGCGTGGCATCGGTGAAATCGGAAAGCGCGACGGCATAAAGTCGTATCGCAGCGCGCACGCATGAGACATCATGCTGCTCCGCCTGGAGCTCACCTGATCTCTGCCCATCCACCCCGGGCAGATGCAGGTGATCAGACCGGGAGCAAAGGGATCTTCTGCCATCCTGCTGCTCCGCTCTCTTCGTTGATGCGATACAGATATCCCTTTGTAGCCCCACGAACAATTCCTTGTAGGCGGTCATTGAGCGACACCTTGTCGTCGCGAAGGCGACCGCTGAATGCATCGACTCGAGCGGCCGTGCTTGCTAGGCGGTCGCTTCTACCATTTGCCTTGAAGACGCGATTTCTGACAGGCCCGCCTGGAGAAAATCAGCTGCCACTTGCCCACGCATTAGCCCGCGCATCATGTAGCGCGTGGTGCTTTCCTCCATACCGCGCGTAATAGAGCGCGCGGCGTCGGTCGTCGATTTGCGTCGCAATGTTATCCAGTGCCCAGCCGGCTGGCAATTGCCCCTCAAGCAATTCACGCAGAAGATCGATGTCCGCTTCAAGGTCATAGCAGAGCACTGGGCCGCCAATAACCGGAATTCGATCAAACCAGTCTCGCAGTGCATCGCGAAGATGTGGGAGTCGCATGGAGCGCCCATTGAACTGCCCGAGCTGCGGCAGAACGACCTCCCGAACAAAATCAGTACACGACGCCACCTCGAAGTCGTTACGCTCGCCGTAGAACTCGTGACCATTTTCCCCGACGATCGCGAGGCTGATCAGTTGCCGCTGCTCGGCGTCTGTGAATTCGGTATCAATGAAATAGCGGTTATTCCATCCGCGGCTTGTTACCGACGGCAGAAGCGCCTCGCCAGAAAAGCGAATGGGGCTCATCTCTCCTCATCTGATTGATATTGCATCTACGCCTCCCCTCACCGACGCGGTCCTGATCCTCAGGGCGCTGGCCGCCACCATAGTGCAATGCAATGCGAAGGTCGTTAAACACCATGCGGTATGTAGCGCGCGATGGAGGCCGCACACTCACGCCAGGTGTGGTTCAGGCGGCTGATGAATCCTTGGGGACTTTGGCGCGCCAAAGTCGGCGCCCTCGCGCAGCACGGGTCGCCAACGCGTACGGCACGGAGACCTTGCGTCCGCCCGACGTGGTGAACTGTGTCACCTTGACCAGTTGCTTGGCCAATTCGCAGTATTCCGTGGCCTCAACCCGGATTTCATTTAACGGGTCGAGCGTCCACTGCTCCGTTTCGCGAGCCAGCCGTGTGCTGAGGATGGCGGCTCCACGCAGAATGCTTCCGTCGTTCGCAAGCTTGCCGATGGAGGACGCAGTCGCGGTGAGATCCATCATCACTATCGTAGGAACAGCTCTAGATCGTCGTGACGAGACCCGGAGAATCAGCACGTCCCTCGGTAGCAGTTGCTCTATGACAGTCCAGGCACCGGCGCCCGGTACCTCGCCAAACGGCATCTTACTTGGGTGCAAACGGTTCAACTCAAGCGCCAAAAACATACAACAAACCACCTCAATTGCAGCGTTACGAACTACCTGCCAAGGAAGCAACGGGCACAACATCCCGACAGTCTGAAATCCTTGAGTGCAGCCCCAGTCGGACAGTTAGACGACGCACATCTCGCATAACTAATAGTCCACTATGAAGACAAATTATAGCGCCAACCCGAGAGTGTTCCCATTTTTGTCGGGGATAAAAATTGGAGCTGGCAGCAGTCTTTGGCGCTGTGCTGCGCGAACGTCGCCTGCGAGCCAAGCTCACACAGGAACAGTTGGCCTTCGAGGCAGACATCCAGCGAGTCTACGTAAGTGGACTCGAGCTCGGCCGGTACCAGCCCACGCTCACTATGCTGTTCAAATTGGCGAAGGCACTAGGCTGTACGCCCGGGGACCTCGTAACCGAAGTCGACATGAAGATTACGGACGCCCGTCGGCAGAAAAAGCGGCTGCCGAAAGCTGCGGCGAAACGCGCACCAAAGACGACAACGCAACCAGATTGAAACCGTCACGCTACCGCAGATCCAAGAAGGAAGCAGCCTTCCATACGCGCGACCGACAAACCACTTGCACACAAACATCCAATTGATAATTCGTTTGTTGCACGCCCGTCGAGGACGATAGATAGGCAGTAGTTACTCATCCTCCGGAAGCCCAATGCCCACACTAATGGGCACTTCGAGCGCCTGTGCAATCGGCTGATAAATGTCTGTATCCACGTCGATCGGCAACTCGAGTGATATCACGAGCGAGTATCGAACGTCGTTGTCCCACTGCGCCGCATCGGCCCAATCTTTCCACCACCCTCCGACGGGATACACAGCAATTTGGCTCTTCGCCGCAAGATCAGTCGCCGAACCAGTCCATACGTCCGAATGGACACTGCCCTTCGTTCTCAAGGTTGAACCCAACGTCCAGCCTTCCACGTCTGGATCGGGGTGCCCCCGATCGTCATCTTCATCACGCTCAAGCAGATTAACTCGCTGCAAGAACTCGGCATCAGTTTCGACCGCCCCCTTGAGAGAGAACCTCAGCCCGAAAGAAGGATATCTATACTTGCTATTCCAGCCGCGCTTACTCGGATTAGGCTCAACAAAGTAGGACAGTGTTATCCGCAGTTGAGCCTGCTGCCCTTCGAGTCCGAGTAACTCGTCCGCCGGCCAAGGAAGCGCGTGAACATTGTGGTTCCCAAGCTTGATCGTGTCTTCGCGGCGAAACGGCTTGAGCGTTTCTTGCAAAATCATCGTCGCGCGCCGCTCGCTCGACGACAGGGAATTTGCAGGCTGAATCGCACCATAGCCCACGGTGCGTAGCAAATTCCGCTTGTCTTGTAGCGAAGGCTGGACGTTGAGTCGCGCTCGCATTGCTGGCGTGTATCGCGCGCCGTGAACCACGAGAGCCCTCACCGTCTCGGGCCAGTATTCGGGGTACCGGCTCCAGATTTGCGCACAAAGCCGCGCAACTTCGGCTGCAGCCGCACTTGTATCGCCAGTCTCACAGAACCAAGATCGCTGAAACTGCGCCGCAGTCGAAGCCATGCGCACGGAGTCGGGTCCCCGTGTTGCAGCATTCGTCCCATCCATAGACCCATTTCCACCCTCAGCGACAACGTCGGGTTTGAATGGCCAGTGCTTACCCCAAGTGAGGGAAGTACGAGAGCTGGGCGCAAGCGCCCCCACGCCAGCAATGGGCGTATGCGTGGGATACCTACGAGCGTTGATATCGGTCAGCTCGGTGTATGCCCCAACACCGAGAGCGTTCCACGACTGTGCCGGATCCTCAATCGCGCGCACTGCGTTCGAGTCCGGATATTGATGCCACTCGTTGCATTCAACGTTGCCCGCCGCTAATACGAACAATCGTTGACGGGCCGGCTCAGCGTCCTCTTCGAGATCGGTATCATCCATACCAATTTCTATTGACGGTCTGCCAAACGCCAATTGGTCGATAGTTGCGGACCATTCGGAGGGGTCACCACTCGTATCCCCGACTGCAGTGGTCATCATCGCAAAAACCCTGCGGTCCGTGCCCGCTTCGCCCTCCAAGAGTTCAGCGGATCTTGCGATGATCGGCCCGTAGAGATGTGGAGAATTCTCCCCATGTGGCGGGTGGATCTTTGCCGATTCGAGGACGTGATTGATTAAGACCGGCTCGTCGGACGCAAGCACTCGCGTCAGGTCACCGTAGACGGAGATTCCAGCCATTTCGGTGCCGTGCCCTTCATGATCGGATAATCCCCACGTATTGTCATATGCATGCAAGTCCTTCTCTTCCAGCACATCTGCGAGCAGGGGATGCGCTCGATTGACCCCAGTATCTAGCAGCGCAACACGCGTCTCCTCCGCATCGTCACTAAACTCGATACGGTCAATCAAATCCTGCCCCCAAACAGCCTGATCCGCAGGAGTCAAGTCGCCGAGGAAAAACTGAGCAGTGGGCGCCACGCCCCTGAACTCAGCGACAAGATCCAGGAGATCAGCACTAGCCTGTAACGATTGACGCGTTGCCTGAACAGCAACAACAACCCGCCCAGGAAACGTAACGTATCCTGGCTCAACGACAATATCGAAGCGCGCACTTTCTTCCGCAAACTCATCTCTGATTTCTGCTGCCGGTCGTCCACTCGATCGAAGCCAGACTTGATACCACGCAACTTCGTTGGCCTCCGGTGGCGCGGAGCGCGATGTCCAAAGATCCTCGAATGCAGCGGTCCGAAACCGCTCGATCGCATTGACGAGCGCCATATGCGCAGGCTTGTTTCGCCTTGTGTCCTTTTCGAGATACTCACGCACCCGCCTCTCGAATGCAGAAAGCCCGCCCTCCGGGACAAAGACAACGATGACGTCGCGGTCGACCGCGTCTACGAACGAGAGGACTTCGATTCCGTCTCGCTTCCACTCGATAGAAGCCGGAATAAGAGCGCCTTTAGGCCTGACCTCAATAGCCATCGAAAACCCTGCCTGCTGAGGAATTTCCAGCTCCTGACGCATCTCGTCAATCGCCTCTGCCGCCACTCTCAGTTGGCGCAACTGCCGAATAAGACGAGCGCCGTGCGTTTGACGGTTGCGCACCATAGCTGGCAACCGCGGCGCCCCCGACGGGGCTTGATATATCCTACTTTCGCTATAACCGCTTGCAAACAGGTGGGGGAGGTCTGTTTCTGGCATATCGGATTAAATAAGCGAACCGAGATACCAAAGTGTACTGCTAATTCCAGCCTACGATCCTATAAATCATGAGACTGGTTGCGGGCGCGCTCAGTCAAGTGAGCAATAACAGCATCCTCGCTCACGAACTCTTCGCCATTAAGTACCGTTTCCTTAATGGTGTCCACGCAAGCCCGTGCAATTTCAGCGTGAGACTGACCTTGTGCCGCGCTCACGACATCATTGAATCTGAACGACTCCGTCACGTAGGTGACAAGCCGATTTCTCAGCAAAAGTTCAATTTGTTCGATATTCGGCGCAACATATCGCACGACATCATCGAACCTTCGAAAAAGTGCGACATCAAGATCCTGCGCATGATTCGTGGCGGCTAATACAAGGCTGTCCGAGTCGTCTTGATCAAGCAACTGCAAGAACATGTTGAGTGTACGTCTCATTTCAGCCACGTCGTGCTGGCTGCCTCGCTGAAGGCCAAGGGAATCGAATTCATCGAAGAAGTAGACGCCGCGAGTTTGCTTCAGCGCGTCAAATACAAGCCGCAGCTTCGACGAACTCTCACCCATGAACTTTGTGATGAGACTGTCGAACCGTACCGTGAATAAAGGGAGCCGCAACTCGCCTGCCAACACTCCGGCGGTCATGGTCTTACCCGTGCCGGGTCGACCAACCAAGAGAATCTTTCGCCGCGGCACCAGATCGTGAGCCTTGAGCCTTTCAGCTGCGCGTTGCTCTCTTAGGATCCGTTCGAGCTTGGCCTGGACGTCGTCCGCCAGCACCATCTGACTTAACCGATCCGACGGATATTTAACGGAAAGCAGATCTACAAGCTCACCCTTTGGCTGGACGAGCGGCGTCGGCCGCACCGTCCGAGGACTGTGAGCCTTCGATTTCGCCGCATCGATCAACTCTCGAAGTTCAGCGGCGAGCCGAGTGTGCCCGCGACGAGCCTCATCCGCCGCGACTTGCGTGGCGACGGCGTAAAACTGCGGTGAATCTTCGCTCGCATGCGCGCGCAGCAGCGCTTTGATTTGATCTGATCGTGCCATAGCTATATCCCTCAGCAATCTTAGCGCAATCTCTGCACAATGAGATGCTATTATAGCATCTCATTGCTATAGTTACATCATCGATGACTGACGCACGCTTTCCTCAATCACAGCGGGAACTCCTCAGACTTGCGCGTGGCACCGCCACGCAAAGGGAATTCGCAATGCGCCTAAAAGTCGACAAGTCATGCTTGTCTCGCTACGAGTCGGGTAAGTTGGGTGCACCCGTGCGGGTGATTGATGAATGCCTGAAAATTGTCGCAACCGAACTTGGCCAATCAAACCCACCCTCTATCACTGCAGCACTCGAACACGCCCGCATGACAGTAAAGTGCCTTGAGCAGTAACCCGACGCGCTCGAACGCAACTGTCCGCAAGCGCGAAGAGTTAGACACCCCCGGCCGAATTCTTGTGGGCTGCAACAGGACGTCGATAATTCGCTTCGCGACACCGCGCCCTGTCAGATGCGGTGAGGATCTCCCCGATGCAATAGCAGCAACGCTCCAGACAATCCAAGCCGTGTTGCGCCACTATTTTGGCGACAAGTGCCCGTCGAGATGCATCCAACTTGGATGCGAGATTCAATATTTAACCTACACGTTGGTTGCGGTCGAACTATCCGTGTTGGGCATCGAGGGATCCAGGAGTGCTCGATAGGCACTCACAAGCGTCCCGAAGGCGTCTCGCTCCTCCGATGTACCGAAGCGACCCACGAACCCGTCTAACGCGACCAACAAGGAACAGGACGCGAGGGCCAAGGTATCGGCAAACTGCAAATAGTCAGGGCCGATGTGCAGGCCGGTTATCTTTCCTGCGGTACTCACCTCAACGTGGTGCTGAAGAGAGGTAGCAGACGGGTGGGCATCCTGAGAGAGTGAGCGGTAGACAACCGTATATAGGTCCGACAGGCCCAAGTCCTCTGCCAGCCCGTGAAGGTTAATGTCTTGGTGCCCACCTGGCGTGCCGATCTCGTCGAGCAACGCGTTAAGCGCCGCCACCGTTTCGGCCGGCATCTCAGGCATCGCTCGCAACTCGGCCGCGACCCGCCCGCGGAACCGCTGGTGTCCACCCTCAAACGCCTCGACGAACCGTATCGTCTGAGCCTCACCCTTCTTGGGTTTGATCTTAACGCCCTGCGACAACACTATGTCGCGAGAGGCAGCCACACAGTACAGCGCGGTTTCGAAGGTTGACCGGACCATGGCCCGCGACTGCGCACGCAGCCCCCTGGCAGCCAGAAGCACTGCGCCCTCGAAGTCCTGAACGGACCGCCCCAAAAGCGTGACAGCGAACAGGTCTGCGTCACGCTGCTGGATGTCGCGCGGCACGATCAGCAGGGCGATGGCGAAGCGATTGATCTGCTCTACGAGTGCCGCATGGCCTGGGCAATAGTCTCGAAACGCCTCATCCGCGAGTGCGTTAATGTGCATGGATAGGAAGCCGTCGCGGCTCAGAGTCATAGTCGTTTCCGTTACGCCTGGACGACGCCAGCGCCATGCGTCAAATTTTTCGGTGTTTCGCTTTTGGGAAATATGGCGTGCTCGCAGGACTCGTCAGTTTGGGTTGAATTTACAAAACGCCCAGGCAACCGATCCGACGGACGACGCGTCGCCAGGGGGGTGTCAGGATTTCCGTGTTCAAGGCGGGTTGAGATTCACACGGATGGTCGAACGAATCGATCCTCGTAAAGGATGGCGAACTGGTTCATAGCCGCCTTCCAGTCATGAGCAGCACGCCCCCAATCGGCGGTGATGTTGCGCAGTGCCAGCCAGATGAGCTTGGTGGCAGCCTCATCGGTCGGGAAGTGTCCTCGAGTCTTGATGATCTTGCGCAGCTGCGAGTTGATGTTCTCGATGGCGTTCGTAGTGTATATAACCTTGCGAACCGCCGGCGGAAACGCGAAGAACGGAATCACACGATCCCAGGCGTTGCGCCATGCCGCACTGACTGTCGGGAATTTCTGGCCCCATGGCCCTGCGGCAAAGGCGTCGAGTTCTGCCTGAGCCGCCTCCGCACTCGGTGCGCAGTAGATTGGGCGAATCACTGCGGCTAATCCTCGACGGTCTTTCCAGCTGGCGTAATCGAGGCTGTTGCGGATCAGGTGAACGATGCAGGTCTGCAGCGTGGTCGCCGGAAACACGGCAGCCAGCGCCTCGGGCATGCCTTTGAGGCCGTCGGTCACGGCGATTAGGATGTCGTGAACGCCACGTGTCTTGAGATCGTTGAACACCTTCATCCAGAACTTGGCGCCTTCGGTGCCTTCGATCCACAAGCCTAGAATATCGCGCGTGCCGTCGGGCAGAACGCCCAGCGCAAGGTAGATCGCCTTGTTGCGCACCACGGCGTCTTCGCGAATCTTGACCCGCAGCGCGTCAAAGAACACCACCGGATACATCGGCTCGAGCGGCCGCGCTTGCCAGGCGGTCACTTCGGCCATGACCTCGTCGGTGACCGAGCTGATGAAATCGGGCGAAACCTCGGTACCGTATTGCTCTTGCAAAAATCCCTGAATCTCACGCACGGTCATGCCCCGGGCGTACATGGCGACGATCTTGTCGTCGAAGCCCGTGAAGCGTCGTTCGTGTTTGGGAATCAGCAGCGGTTCGAAGCTGCCGTCGCGGTCACGAGGCACCTCGATACGGATCGGGCCGTCCTCGGTCAGCACCGTCTTGGCGCCCGTGCCATTGCGCTGATTGGTTACGGCGCTCGGCTTGGCCGCGCCAGGCGGGTAGCCCAGATGATGACTCATCTCACCGCCCAGTGCTCGCTCGATCAGCGCCTTCTTGAGGGCCATCGTTGCGGCGTTGATCGCTTCGGCCGTCATCGGACCGCTGCCGAATTGCTCAAGCAACGCGGCGGGAATCGCCGGCAGGTCTACCGGTTTGGCTTTCGGTTTGCGAGGCATATAGTCTCCTTCGGAGCATCATATGCCTTGAACACGAAATTACTGACAGGCCCGTCGCCAGCGGCCTGCACAGCCAGCATCATTGCCTCTGCTTTCCTCGCCTGCCACGCGTCGCTTCGGACTTGTCGCCTCTTCTGTTTAGATCATCGATCGGCTTGTCGAGATCTTCAATGCTCAACCCCAGATCGATGCAACGAATTGCAATACGTTGCCAACGCTGGAACCACGTTTGCTCCAGCGCTTGGTATCTCTTCACTACCCCCTCTAAATCCTTAACCGTCTGGTCGAAATATTTCTGTTCCTCATCCCTGGAGCGCGAAGAAGATACACGAGTCGGATCCGCAAGTGCTCGCTTTGCCTCGTCATAGGCCATCTTGACGTTCGGGTGCCGGCTTAGTGCCTGACGGGTATAGCCTGAAAAGGCTTCAATTTTCCCCCAGGTCAGCTTGGTTCCAAGCTCACGATCGCGCCACCGCTCCAACTCGGCAATGATCGCGAGCGCCTTCGTTTCACTAATCTTTGCACTCGCCCTGATTACCTTGACCATGCGACATCCCTCAACAAATTACCCGATGAACCTCATCAAATGCCAAACGCCCCTTTGGCGCGAACAACCATGGGCAGTGAGCAATAGATCTTCGATGCGCCAACCCGAGCGGATGTTTAGCTGCCTCCTTTGGTAGATGGTGGAGAAAACTCGCCGCTGCTATCAAGACCGTTCTCTGCAATAAAGCGAGCGATATCCGACTTACCCAACCCCGACGATTTCATCTGCGTCAGAAGCTGGCGGTACCTCGCTTTCAAATGTCTCCACCAGTCACTCTTAACTATTCCTCCAGCTGCCTTTCGGCTACGTGCGGCGCGTATACTCAACTGCACTATTGCCACCTGACGCACTAGAGCGTTCTTGCGTTCCTTGTCACCTTTCTCCCAGAGGTATTCGTCGCAGTCGGCGTCGCACTGCAGGTGCCGCGGACAGGGCATCATCTGAAAATCGTGTACGCACATGCCTGGGCCAACGTCGTGGACAGCCTGAATACGCGCGGTCAGGAAAGCTCTGCCGACATCTGTCGGTAGCACCTTAACGATGTCGGCAATCTCACCCTCGAGCTTGCCAGCAAAGATTTCGTCAGCCACCTTCTTCGCTCGCTGCGCAGGCGTCAGATGTTGATACGCTCTAGTGTCGGCGGGATTCTTTCGCCCAAACCATTTGGTCTGAACGAGATCCGGCGCCCCACCCTCATCCAGCAGATTGTTCAGAAAGTGGCGGAACCCTTTTGAGCTGATATCGATGGGCTGCCCGTCAGCATCGACAATGCCAGAGCGTTCAAAGATGTTTTTGATTCCCGTGCGAGCCGTCAGGAAGTCACGGATCTGCTGATCGGCAATCGGTTGTGCCGCATAGAGCAACGTAGTTTTGGATCCACGATGCATCTGGTTCGTATACACGACACACAGGGCTTGATGAAGTTCGAGTCGCTTCCCTTTTGGTCCGGGCAGCATCGGCGTCAACCAATGGTCTCGGTTGATGCCCTCCATGAATGCCGATTTTCCAACCCGAATCCTCTTGTTAACAACATCGTATGGGATATCGCGTAGCCGGAGAAACTGCGCAACGTTCCGGCTTTCGAGCCCGGTATGCCGTAGGACATCTTCAGGTCCTAAGACCGGATTTAGCTCTATTCCGGCAAGCACGCTTCCAGTCCGGCTGAACGACCGTGCGACGTTCCGAGCGCCTTCCGTCAACTGGCGTAGCTCCTTAACCGCCTCCTCCACAAGTTCAACGGTTGCACTGAGGAGCGATTTCACCTTCCATTCGACGGTGACATGGTCACGTCTCCCCTTGAGGCGTGCATATCGCAGGCACTTGGTGCCGTCGCGTTCAGTCAGAAACGGATCCGCCGGTAAGGTGAGCACTTCACCAATTCGCAGCCCCGTGCACACGAGAATGGTCGTGACCAGGATTGCAATACGATCGGGATTTGCGGTACCACTGACGGAGTCATTATTCGGGATAGTCTGGTATAGCCACCCCACAGACCGAATGACGTCTTCCTTCGGAAGGCGGTCGTCGGGCTCCGCAAACGCAGGCGAGTCTTCGATACGGTCAGATCCCAACATTTTTGGCCGCACCTTCCTACGGCACCGCCAGTCCAGCCGGACCCTGCAGAGCCCGTTTGCGTCCAGCATGTCCGCGAACTCTTCCATATGACCAACAGCCTTATACGCAGTGGTCTCGGCCTCCCGTTCTATCAACGCGTCTGCAGCAAGATCGAGATGGGCTGGCGTGATCCGGCTAATATCGCAGCCATCGGATTTCAGTGCGTCGTACACGTAGCGCGTAGCGCGCACAAATACCATGTGACTCGAAACGGTTTGACCGCGTCGCGCGTGACGTGCACAAACGAGCGACTTCACTACATCACCGAATGCGCCGGTGAGAGGCTCACCCTCGACACGCGCCCTCCGCGAGTGCTGGGTGAATAGAAGATGATAAGGACTGCCATTCGATTTATATCCACGCGTCTGGGACTCATATGTCGCGGCCGCGTCCCAAACTGGCTGCTCCCAGATCACGTTGAGGAATGGGTTTGACTTCTTCCAAAGCGCTATCAGCGTGGCCTGGTTCGCCATCCAGTTGTCGGTCGGTAGCCCGATGACTGACCCAACAGCTGCCATCGATTTACGTTTTCGCGCCTTTCCGTCGAACATAGGTCGCCACCTCGATTATCACCTCACATACGGCGTAGATTACGTCGTCGAGCTGAATCGCAATCTGTTGCGTATATTTTTTTCGACGATCCTCCCGGCTTGCGAGTAGTTCACTCAGGACGGCCTCATGATCGGCTTCCGCGTACGGCTCGAATTGTGGACAACAGTAGCAGGAGAAAGGGGGATCAAGCCAACAGCGTTTCTTTTTGCCACAGCCCCCAATATCGAACGGGGTGACGGCATGCAAGTCCCCGACAAATGTCACCGTTTTCTCGGGTTTCTGTCCATTCGTCGCATCAGTTGCTGACGCAACCACTTTGCCTTTAAACAATTTCATTAGCGGTCCGATCCGGAGCGCGGCAGCGCGGTCGAGGATCTGGGTCAATCGCTTTCCCTTAAGCGAATAATATACCTGCACATGCTGGGTATCCGTGTGATCCAGCATTGCCGCCAAGACACGCTTGGCTACTCCCCGCTCGACCATCGTCGTCGCAAACGTATACCGCAAACGACGTGGCGTAATGAACAGGCGCTCACCTGTTCTAGGTGATTTCAAATCTAGTCGGTCAACGAACCTTACTAGCAGGCTACGATATGCCTCTATTTGCAAATGATATTTGTATTCGCTCACGCCCGTTTCGTCGAACCATGTATCCGGCGTCGTTCGCATAAAGAGCGGACGCGGAAATTTTCCGCAGTCGATCGCCCTATTGCTGTCGATAAGAGCCTGGATAATCTGTACGAGCTTTTCGTCGACGCGCTCATTAACGAATGCGGCCCGCGGTCCGATGCCCGGCTTCTTGATGCGCGGGATGGACAGGATCCACTGGGGCGGTACGGTGAAGCCCGCGAGTACATTCTTCAAATCCTCCTCGCGAAGCAGGCAGTAATTGGACGGGTTACGACCAAAGGCTAACCCCAGCGCCACCGCCGCCCTTTGCATAACGTGCTCAGGTTCAGACGATTGATCCTCCAAAACTGCGTGTTGGAGTACTGAGACTTCAACGTCCCATAGCGGCCCAGACTCTTCACCTTCGAGTTCCACTGCAAGACCTGACTCGTGCCCAGGCACATGAACCCGCCCTAAGTCTAATGCGAACTCTTCGTCAAACCCCAGGCAGGCAAGCAAGTCTGACGATCGACAGTACCATTGGCGAAGACGATAAAAATCGTCCATCCTCTTCGTCGCTCTCAGATTCTCGATAACAGACAACATGAGAATGCGAAGAGCGTCATCCAACGCCTGCGCCTCTTCAATGTCACACATCGATTGCCACAATTGCCTCACACGCCTTGAGGCATGCGTCCTTTCGCTACCGCCCTGAAGAGCTGCCGCGACAACTCGCAAACTCGCGAGGGCCGCTCGCGCGGACTGTTGCTTGAGTTGTTGCTGCGTCCAAAGCCTTAGCGCATAAACCACGATAACGTTGCCGCCCGAGACCCGGCTCCAGTCAAAGGACGATTTCTGTATCGGAACATTGAATTTCCATACAACGCCGCTCAGATCCATCGTCCGTCCATCGCGATCTACTATCTGATTTACTAGCGGTGACAGTCCGTACTGGCGGAGCTTTCCGCCCAGTTGGCGATTTATCTCATCGTTTGTCACGATCAAGCTCGCTCAGCCTGAACTACCGAAAAGTAGCTCTTGATGCGCTAGTCCGATCTCACCGGCTTCGCGGCGCGTCGCTTCCTCGACGTACGGAGCGATTGACTTGTCAGACCGCCACCCGAAGAAGGTTTTCATGTCCTCATCGAGATCCGATTCACTGATGCCTGCGCGGCGGGCTGTCTCCTTGAAGTCGGTGGCACAGGTACTTCTCAGGCAGTGCGGATGCAGAGCGGCGAACTCTGGATGCCTCAACCCAATCTGACCGATGATTCCATTCAACCGGTTAAGGCTCAATGGCAGGCCGGACCGGCTCTGAAATAGAAACGGCATCCGATCCGACAGACGGGTGCTCCTCCTCGTCACACAGATAAACTGATGCAGTTCTCTCGCGAGCCGGCGGTCACATGGCAACTGACGTGACTCTGTCTTGACCTGCGGTTCGTTAATGCGGGGATCATCGTCGTCGTCAGGTGAACGCTCGACGCGAATCTCCGGAATGGCACGCGTTAAATGACAATCGGAAACTCGCAACTTAAGAAGTTCCCCGCGCCGGAGACCGAGCGCGAGCATCAGGTGAACGATTAGCCGATTCCTGATGCGATACGGCTTCTTCCATGGATTCTCGGGGCTGTCGACCTCGCATATCGCCAGCAGTCTCCGCTTCTCTGGATCCAGTAGGGGTTTAGCATGTTCAGATGATTGCCCGCGCCCTTTGGCGGCGTCGGCGAATATCTTTTTGCATGCAGTTTGTTTTGTCCGAATGTCCCTGATTTCACTGCTGCCAACGGGCCTGGCACTGATCGCTGCATCGAAGTGCCAGCTGACAAAGTGCCATACGACGTCCAGCCTGAATTTGATCGAGCTTGGTACGACAACCAATGACCGGACTTCATCGGCTGTCCGGAAATTGCGACGCAGCCACGAACAAAGGCTACCCTCTATCTCGCTCTCGGTTAGACCGTTCCCACTTTCCAGGCGCTCGCGCAGCGAGAACGTCTGTCGGAGTGACCACGCGTGGAGGAAACCCAGTATCCGCGTGACCTTCAGGAGACTGTTGAATGAGAGCCTGCGTCGCAAGTGCTTGAGGAGATAGAGATTTATCCAGGCGATAGGCTGACGGTCGGCGTCGAGCAGGATGGGAAGGCGCTCGCCTCCGGGATGCCGGACGATTACCACGAAGAACGAATTGGCCATTGCCACCCTCCTCAAGGGGCGTCAACAGCACGATAGGTGATGTTTACGTTTCTACCAAGAAAAGTGTGCCTTGGCAGTGCCAGCAGTTGACCTCGAGCAGAGAAAGTTTACAGAGGTCATTACGTATCAAAAACGATAGGTGCCGCGGTACCCCTTCGCTTGATCTTGACACTGCTTCAAGGCCGTAAACCGTAATAGATAAAGAAAACCCCGCCAAAAGGCAGGGTCGATCTTTACATTATTGAATTACGGGTGGTTAGAACGGAATATCGTCGTCCATCTCGTCGAAGCCGCCGCCTGCCGGCGCGCTCGGACGGCTCTGGCCGCCACCTGCACCGCCCGCACCGCCGCGCGATGCGCCGCCGGCACGGCTGCCGCGTTCCGCCTGCTCGCCGCCGCGGCTGCCGCCGCCACCACCGTAGCCGCCGCCGTAACCGCCTTCGTCACCGCCGCCACCGCCGCCGCCCGCACCGCCGCGGCCGCCGAGCATCTGCATCTGGTCGGCGACGATTTCGGTCGAGTAGCGATCCTGGCCATCCTGGCCCTGCCACTTGCGCGTGCGGATACGACCCTCGATGTAGACCGACGAACCCTTCTTCAGGTATTCGCTGACGATCTCGGCGAGCCGGCCGAAGAACGCGACGCGGTGCCACTCGGTCATTTCCTTGAAGTCGCCGCTCGCCTTGTCCTTGTAGCGATCGGTCGTCGCGAGACGGATGTTCGCAACCGCGTCGCCGCTCGGCAGGTAACGGACTTCAGGATCGGCGCCGAGATTGCCGACGAGGATGACCTTGTTGACGGATGCCATGTGTTTCTCCAATAAATTCGATGCCGGACCGCTCGCGAAGGTGCTCCGAGCGGCCCGCCGAGCAAGCCGCCGAGCGCCGTCCGTGCGTGCCCGAAAAGAGGGTTCAGGCCTTGCGCGGCGGGGCTTTCATGCTGGCCGCGATTATAAGCCACGCCGCCACGAGCCCCGAACACGCATAGAAGACGGTGTTCGCGCCGCCGTGCTTCAGCAGCCAGCCGCCCGCGATGCCGCCGAGCGCGAGCCCGATCGATTGCGTGGTGTTGTAGACGCCCGTGGCCGCGCCCTTGCGCGAACCGGGCGCGAGCTTCGACACGAGCGACGGCTGCGACGCTTCGAGGATGTTGAAACCCAGGAAGTACACGAAGAGGATCGCGGCCACGATCAGAATGGTATGCGGTGCGCTGCCGAGCAACAATTGGCCGATCAGGATAGCGAGGATGCCGCCGAGCAGCACCGGCTTCATCTTGCCGCGCTTCTCCGCGACGATGATCGCCGGGACCATCATCACGAAGGCGAGCCCCATCACCGGCAGGTACACCTTCCAGTGCGACGCGACCGGCAGCCCGCCGTCCACCAGGAGCCGCGGCACGACCAGGAACAGCGCGGTCTGCGTCGCGTGCAGCACCAGCACGCCGAAGTTCAGCCGCAGCAGTTCGCCGTTGTGCAGCACCTCGCCGAACGGCGCCGGCACGTGCACGGGCCGCGCCGCGTCGGGCACGATCCACAGCACGACGCCGATCGCGACGATCGACAGCACGCCGACGATCGCGAAGAGCCCGCTCATGCCGACCCAGTGGAACACGATCGGCGCGCCGACGATCGCGACGGCGAACGACACGCCGATCGAGCCGCCGACCATCGCCATCGCCTTCGTGCGGTTCTGCTCGGAGGTCAGGTCGGCGATGAACGCCAGCACCGCGGACGACACCGCGCCCATCCCCTGGATCACCCGGCCGACGATGATCCACGTGATGTCGTGCGCGAACGCGGCGACGAAGCTGCCGAGCGCGAAGATCAGCAGGCCGGTCGCGATCACGGGCTTGCGGCCGAACTTGTCCGACGCCCACCCGTAGAAGATGTAAAGCAGCGACTGCGTGACGCCGTAGGCGCCGAGCGCGAGCCCGACGAGCAGCACGTTGTCGCCGCCCGGGATGGTTTTCGCATAGACCGAGAACACCGGCATGATCATGAACAGGCCGAGCATGCGCAGCGCGAAGATCGCCGCGAGCGACGCGGTCGCGCGCAGTTCGGGCGCAGTCATGCGGGAAGACGTGGCGGACGGATTGGACATCGGGAATGAATTTCGAATGATCGGAATGTCCGCCCGGCGGCGGGCGGCGAAAGATCAGGGCCAGCGCCCCGGCCAAGCCGGGCAGGCGCTTTCGGGAAGCTTTCCGGCGCACCTTGCAGGACGCCGCGCAGCCGTGCGGCAAGGCCGCTTTCACCCGCGCGGGCAGCGCGTCGACCGGCTGCTGCAAAGGCTGGGACCCCCAACGACGGCCTCGAAAAGCCGTTATAGTAGCAGGTTTGGTTCCCTCCATTTGGCCAGGTTCATGGAACAGATCCGTATCCGTGGGGCACGCACCCACAACCTGAAAAACGTCAATCTCGACCTGCCGCGCCACAAGCTGGTCGTGATTACCGGGTTGTCGGGGTCGGGCAAGTCGTCGCTCGCGTTCGACACCCTTTATGCCGAGGGCCAGCGCCGCTACGTCGAAAGCCTGTCCGCGTATGCCCGCCAGTTCCTGCAGCTGATGGAGAAACCCGACGTCGACCTGATCGAAGGCCTGTCGCCCGCGATCTCGATCGAACAGAAGGCGACGTCCCACAACCCGCGTTCGACCGTCGGCACGGTCACCGAAATCCACGACTACCTGCGACTTTTGTTCGCACGGGTCGGCACGCCGTACTGCCCCGACCACGACATCCCGCTGGAGGCCCAGAGCGTGTCGCAGATGGTCGACGCCGCGCTCGCGCTGCCCGAGGAAACCAAGCTGATGATCCTCGCGCCGGTCGTCGCGGACCGCAAGGGCGAGCACGCCGAGCTGTTCGAGGACATGCAGGCGCAGGGCTTCGTGCGCTTTCGCGTGCGCTCGGGCGGCGGCACGGCGAACGAAGGCGTCGCGAAGATCTACGAGGTCGACTCGCTGCCGAAGCTGAAAAAGAACGACAAGCACACGATCGACGTGGTCGTCGACCGCCTGAAGGTGCGCCCGGACATGAAGCAGCGCCTCGCCGAATCGTTCGAAACGGCGCTGCGCCTCGCCGACGGCCGCGCCATCGCGCTCGAGATGGACACCGAGCGCGAACACCTGTTCAGCTCGAAGTTCGCGTGCCCGATCTGCTCGTACTCGCTGCAGGAGCTCGAGCCGCGCCTGTTCTCGTTCAACAACCCGATGGGCGCGTGCCCGGAATGCGACGGCCTCGGCCAGATCACGTTCTTCGATCCGAAGCGCGTCGTCGCGCACCCGTCGCTGTCGCTCGCCGCCGGCGCGGTGAAGGGCTGGGACCGCCGCAACCAGTTCTACTTCCAGATGCTGCAGAGCCTCGCGGCGTTCTACGAATTCGACATCGACGCCGCGTTCGAAGATCTCCCCGAGAAGATCCGCAAGGTGCTGCTGTACGGCTCGGGCAAGCAGACCATCCCGTTCTCGTACATCAACGAGCGCGGCCGCACGACGATCCGCGAGCACGTGTTCGAAGGGATCATCCCGAACCTCGAGCGGCGCTACCGCGAGACCGATTCGGCCGCGGTGCGCGAGGAGCTCGCGAAGTACCAGAACAACCAGCCGTGCCCGTCGTGCGACGGCACGCGGCTGCGCCGCGAGGCGCGCCACGTGAGGGTCGGCACCGGCGACTACGCGCGCGGCATCTACGAGATCAGCGGCTGGCCGCTGCGCGACGCGCTCGGCTATTTCGACGGCCTGACGCTCGAGGGCGCGAAGCGCGAGATCGCCGACAAGGTGATCAAGGAAATCGTCGCGCGCCTGACCTTCCTGAACAACGTCGGCCTCGACTACCTGTCGCTCGAGCGCAGCGCCGAAACGCTGTCCGGCGGCGAAGCGCAGCGCATCCGGCTCGCGTCGCAGATCGGCTCGGGCCTGACCGGCGTGATGTACGTGCTCGACGAGCCGTCGATCGGGCTGCATCAGCGCGACAACGACCGGCTGATCGCGACGCTCAAGCACCTGCGCGACCTCGGCAACTCGGTGATCGTCGTCGAGCACGACGAGGACATGATCCGCACCGCCGATTACGTCGTCGACATGGGGCCGGGCGCCGGCGAGCACGGCGGCGTGATCGTGGCCGAAGGCACGCCGAAGCAGGTGCAGGCGAACCCGCAGTCGCTGACCGGCCAGTATCTGGTCGGCAAGCGCACGATCGAGTATCCGGACGAGCGGATCGCGCCCGATCCCGAGCGGATGCTGCGCATCGCCGACGCGCACGGCAACAACCTGAAGCACGTCGATCTCGAGCTGCCGATCGGGCTGCTGACCTGCATCACCGGCGTGTCCGGTTCCGGCAAGTCGACGCTGATCAACGACACGCTGTATCACGCGGTCGCGCGCCATCTGTACGGCTCGTCGGCCGAGCCGGCGCCGTACGAGGCGATCGAGGGCCTCGAGCATTTCGACAAGGTGATCAACGTCGACCAGTCGCCGATCGGCCGCACGCCGCGCTCGAACCCGGCCACCTACACGGGCCTGTTCACGCCGATCCGCGAGCTGTTCTCGGGCGTGCCGACCGCCAAGGAGCGCGGCTACGATCCCGGCCGCTTCTCGTTCAACGTGAAGGGCGGCCGCTGCGAGTCGTGCCAGGGCGACGGCGTGCTGAAGGTCGAGATGCACTTCCTGCCGGACGTCTACGTGCCGTGCGACGTGTGCCACGGCAAGCGCTACAACCGCGAGACGCTCGAGGTGCAGTACAAGGGCAAGAACATCAGCGAAGTGCTCGACATGACCGTCGAGCACGCGTACGAGTTCTTCAGCGCGGTGCCGGTGATCGCGCGCAAGCTGAAGACGCTGCTCGACGTCGGCCTCGGCTACATCCGCCTCGGCCAGTCGGCCACGACGCTGTCGGGCGGCGAGGCGCAGCGCGTGAAGCTGTCGCTGGAGCTGTCCAAGCGCGACACGGGCCGCACGCTGTACATCCTCGACGAGCCGACGACCGGCCTGCACTTCCACGACATCGCGCTGCTGCTCGAGGTGATCCACCGGCTGCGCGACCAGGGCAACACGGTCGTGATCATCGAGCACAACCTCGACGTGATCAAGACGGCCGACTGGGTGATCGACCTCGGTCCGGAAGGCGGCGCGGGCGGCGGCCAGATCATTGCCCAGGGCACGCCCGAGCAGGTCGCGAAGACCAAGGCCAGCTTCACCGGCAAGTATCTCGCGCCGCTGCTCAAGCGGCCGACCCGCAAAACGGCGGCCGGCTGACACGTTCCGTTCCCGCGCGCGGCCGCCCGGCCGCGCGCCCTCGGCGGCCCGCACGCCGGGCGCCCTGCGCGTTTTCCCTTCTGCGGTTTTCCCTTCTGCGTTTACACCACGAGCCAAACCGTCCCGTGGCGGACCATAATGGCAGCTATACTTTACGGTCGTAAGGTTCGCCCTCCGCACCAATCCGGTGCGGCGCGCGGCAACCGCGGTCCTGCCGCCCACCGCGCGGCACGCCACACGAACGACAGGAATCCATGATGGAGAAGCAACAAGAGTCGCGCGACGCGCAGAACCGCGAGCCGCACCTGCGCAGCGTGCGGCTGACGAGCGACTTCAGCCTGCCGAAGCTGTCGGCGATCGAGATCGGCAGCTACCTGTTCGCGCTGGTCGCGATGGTGGCCGTGATCGAGCTGAAGCTGCTCGGCGGGCTGCTGGCCGGCCTGCTGGTCTACCAGCTGATCCACACGATCGCGCCTGCGATCGAACGGCATACGACCAGCATGCGCGCGCGCTGGGTCGCCGTCGTGCTGCTGTCGATCGCGATCGTCGGCGGCCTCACCGGCCTGACGATCGGCATCATCCAGCACTTCGAGCACACGGTGCCGAACCTGCAGAGCCTGCTCGGCCAGCTGATGCAGATCGTCGAGCAGACGCGCGCGCGCACGCCGGCGTGGATCGCCAACCTGCTGCCGGTCGACGTCGAGCAGATGAAGGCGAAGGCCGCGCTGCTGATGCACTCGCACATGGACCAGCTCCAGCAAGGCGGCAAGAGCGTCGCGCGCGGCTTCGGCCACGTGCTGTTCGGGATGGTCATCGGCGCGATGATCGCGATCGGCGTCGAGCACGGCAAGGTGCGCCGGCCGCTGTCGACGGCGCTCGTCACGCGCGTGTCGCGCTTCGCCGAATCGTTCCGCCGGATCGTGTTCGCGCAGATCAAGATCTCGGCGATCAACGCGGCGTTCACCGGCATCTACCTGCTCGTCGCGCTGCCGATCTTCCAGCAGCGGCTGCCGCTGTCGAAGACGCTCGTGCTCGTCACGTTCATCGTCGGGCTGCTGCCGGTGATCGGCAACCTCGTCTCGAACACGCTGATCGTCGCCGTGTCGCTGTCGGTGAGCATGGGCACCGCGATCGCGTCGCTCGCGTTCCTGATCGTGATCCACAAGCTCGAATACTTCCTGAACGCGAAGATCATCGGCGGCCAGATCGAATCGCGCGCATGGGAGCTGCTGCTCGCGATGCTGATCATGGAGGCCGCGTTCGGGCTGCCGGGCGTGATCGCCGCGCCGATCTTCTACGCGTACGTGAAGCGCGAGCTGTACATGCTGCGGCTGATCTGACGCCGCGCGCCGCCGCCCGGCCTGCGAAAAAAACGCCGCGCTCGTGACCGAGCGCGGCGTTTTTGCTGGCGCGCCTGCAAGCGGCCGGCGCGATGCGTCGCTCAGCGGAACACGACGGTCTTGGTCCCGTTCAGCACGATCCGGTGCTCGACGTGCCACTTCACCGCGCGCGCGAGCGTCACGCACTCGACGTCGCGGCCGATCGCAGTCAGCTGGTCGGGCGTCATGCTGTGGTCGACGCGCTCGACTTCCTGCTCGATGATCGGGCCTTCGTCGAGGTCGGTCGTCACGTAGTGTGCGGTCGCGCCGATCAGCTTCACGCCGCGGTCGAACGCCTGGTAATACGGCTTGGCGCCCTTGAAGCTCGGCAGGAACGAATGATGGATGTTGATCGCGCGGCCGGCGAGCTGCTCGCACATGTTCGGCGACAGGATCTGCATGTAGCGCGCGAGCACGACGAGATCGGCGCGGTGCTCGTCGATCACCTCCAGCACGCGGGCTTCCTGCGCGGCCTTCGCCGCGTCCGACGATCCGCCGACGAGCGGAAAGTGATGGAACGGGATGTTGTAGCTGGCGGCGAGCTGGTAGAACTCCTTGTGGTTCGACACGATCGCCGGAATCTCGATCGGCAGCTGGCCGGTGCGATAGCGGAACAGCAGATCGTTCAGGCAATGGCCGATCTTCGACACCATGATCACGACGCGCGGCTTCACCGCCGCGTCGTGCAGCTCCCAGCGCATCTCGAACTGCTCGGCGAGCGGCGCGAATTCGCGGCGCAGCGTGTCGAGCGCGGCCGTGGCATCCACGCCGTCGGCATCCTGCTCGAAGTGCACGCGCATGAAGAACTCGCCGCTGCGGCTGTCGCCGAACTGCGCGGAATCGAGGATGTTGTTGCTGCGCTCGAACAGGAAGCCCGAGACCGCGTGGACGATGCCGTGCCGGTCGGGGCACGACAGTTTCAAGATAAAGCTGTGATCGGTCGACATGACCGCTACTCCCTTCGTTTCGGTATTCGTCAATTGGGCCGTGGGTCCGGCTGCGGCACCGGCCGCGCCTGCCACGGCATCGCGCGGGTCACGCGGCTGAGGCTCAGGCGGGCGGCGCGAACAGCGCATCCATGCCGTCGGCGTCGGCCGCTGCCAGCCAGCGGTGGCGCAGCAGCGTGTCGAGCATCGCGAGGCTCGCATCCATCGTCGCGCGGCCTTCGCGCAGCCAGCCGAGCACTTCCGGAACGCCGGCCAGCAGATGCTCGGCCACCTCGCCGTCCTGGTTGTGCGGCGCGAAGTCGCGCGGCAGCGGCAGGTCGTACACGAAGATCAGTTCGGATTGCGTGCCTTCGGGCAGCGAGCACAACACCTGCACCGCACGGCCCGCGACCGCGCGCGCCGCCAGTTCGGCCGGCATGCCGGCCTCTTCCCAGCACTCTTTCGCGAGCGTCTCGCGCACGCCCAGCCCCCAGCCGATGCCGCCCGCGACGACGTTGTCGAGCATGCCCGGGTCGGTGGCCTTGGTGGCGCTGCGGCGGCCGAGCCACATCTGCGGCACGGCCGGCGCGGCCGCATATTCTACGATGCCGTTCAGGTGCACCGCATAAGTCTGCGTGCCGAAGAAGCGCGCGGCGGCGCGCTCGATATAGGCGAGCGGCGGATCGTCGAAGCGGTTGCGGATCGCATAGATCTCGTCGCGCCAGCCGGGGATCGCGCCTTCCGCGGCCAGTGCGCCGATCGCGCTCGCGAGCGCCATGCTGCGTGCGTCGACCGTGTCGTAGCGCGCCGACAGCACGACGCGCGCGTCGCTCAGCTCGAACACGTCGGGCCAGCGGGCCAGCTTCGCGACGTCTGCGCGCCGCACCCAGCCGACCTCGCGGCCGGCGATCTCGAAGCGCAGGTGCGCGGCCGGATCGAAGCGGCGCGCGGCCGCAATGCAGGGGAACGTCATCGGCGTCAGTCCTTCAGCGCCACGCGGATGCCGATCGCGATGAAGGTCGCGCCGGCGATCCGGTCGAGCCACACGCCGGCCTTCGGGCGGCGCTTCAGCCACGCGCCGATCGCGCCCGCGCCGACGCCGAACAGCGAGAAGATCGCGGCCGTCTGCAGCATGAACAGCGCGCCGAGCTCGAACATCTGCAGCGTCACCGGCTGCGCGCCGTGCGGATCGACGAACTGCGGCAGGAACACGACGAAGAACAGCGTGACTTTCGGGTTCATCAGGTTGCCGATCACGCTCTGCCGGAAGATCGCGCCGAGCGGCTGCGGCGGGCGCGCATGCGCGTTCGCGAGCCCCTGGCTGCGCAGCGCCTTGATGCCGATCCACACGAGATACGCGGCGCCCGCGAGCTTCAGGATCTGGAACGCGACCGGCGACGAGCGCAGCACGGCCGCGACGCCGAGCGCCGCGAGCGTCGTATGGAACAGGATCCCGGCCGTGAAGCCGAGCGCGGCGACGAAGCCGGCCGCGCGGCCCTGCGAGATGCCGCGCGCGAGCACCTGCAGGTTGTCGGGGCCGGGCGCGAAGGTGATCGCGATCGACGTGGCGAGAAACAGCATGAAGTTGGGCATCGTGACCTCGCGGCGTGAGCCGGCGCTCGATGGTTCAGTGGCCGGCGAATTCGGTGACGGTGTAGATCGGCAGCCCTGCGTTGCGCAGCAGCGTCGAGCCGCCGAGGTCCGGCAGGTCGATGATCGCCGCGCCTTCGACGACGACCGCGCCGAGCCGCTGCAGCAGGTTGCGTCCCGCCATCATCGTGCCGCCGGTCGCGATCAGGTCGTCCATGATGATCACGCGGTCGCCGGGGCGGCACGCGTCCTCGTGGATCTCGACCGTCGCGCTGCCGTATTCGAGGTCGTACGATTCCGAGCACGTCTTGTACGGCAGCTTGCCGACCTTGCGGATCGGCACGAAGCCGACGCTCAGCTCATAAGCGACGATCGGCGCGATGATGAAGCCGCGCGCGTCGAGGCCGGCGACGTAGTCGAGCTTCGCATCGACATAGCGCTCGACGAACAGGTCGACGAGGATGCGCAGCGCCTTCGGGCTCTGCAGCAGCGTCGTGATGTCGCGGAACATCACGCCCGGCTGCGGCCAGTCGGGCACCGTGCGGATCTGGCTGTGGATGAAGGCGACCGGATCGAGCGGCGCGCCCGACGACGAATGCGGCATGAAACTCTCCGAAAAAAACGGTGCGCGACGATCGCGCACCGTTTCGAATTAATGCGGGTCAGGTTGTTGGGTCGCCCTTCGAGGCTTCGAGGCTTCAGGCTACCGCGGCCGGCGGCTCGCGCCGCAGCCGCGACAGCCGCTCCTCGGCGATCGCGAGCGCCTCGGGCAGCCCGCGCAGCACGACGATGTCGCTCGCGCGCAGCTTGGTCTGCGGATCGGGCTCGACGCCGCGAATGCCGTGCCGGCGAATCGCCGTGACTTCGATCCCGAGCACGTACAGCCCGAGCTCCTCCAGCGAGCGCCCGACCGCGTCGGCGCGCGCGTCGACCGGCACCGATTGTAGCCGCACCTGCTCGTGATCGTCGTCGTCGGCATCGTCCGCGCCGTGGAAATAGCCGCGCAGCAGGCTGTAGCGCTCGTCGCGCATCTCCTCGACGCGCCGCACGACCTTGCGCATCGGCACGCCCACCAGCACCAGCGTGTGCGACGCGAGCATCAGGCTGCCCTCGACGATCTCCGGAATCACCTCGGTCGCGCCGGCCGCGAGCAGCTTCTCGAGATCGGCGTCGTCGACGGTGCGCACGATCGCCGGCAGCGTCGGCGCCAGCTCGTGCACGTGGTGCAGCACGCGCAGCGCCGACGGCGTGTTCGCATACGTGATCGCGACGGCCGCCGCGCGATGGATGCCGGCCGCGAGCAGCGACTCGCGGCGCGCCGCGTCGCCGAACACGACCGATTCGCCGGCCGTCGCCGCGGCGCTCACGCGATCGGGATCGAGGTCGAGCGCGACGTACGGAATGCCTTCCTGCTCGAGCATGCGCGCGAGGTTCTGCCCCGCGCGGCCGTAGCCGCAGATGATCACGTGGCCGCGCTGCTTGAGGCTTTGCGTCGCGATCCGCGTCATCTGCAGCGACTGCTGCATCCATTCGGTCGACGACAGCCGCATCACGATCCGGTCGGCGTTCTGGATCAGGAACGGCGCGGCGAGCATCGACAGCAGCATCGACGCGAGGATCGCCTGCAGCAGCGTCGCATCGACCAGGTGCCGGTCGAGGATCAGGTTCAGCAGCACGAAGCCGAACTCGCCGGCCTGCGCGAGGCCGATGCCGGTGCGCATCGCGACGCCCGGCGTCGCGCCGAACAGCCGCGCGAGCCCCGCGATCGTCGTCGCCTTGAACAGGATCTGCCCGATGAAGAAGCCGAGCACGAGCAACGGATGCTCCCAGATCACGCGCGGATCGAGCAGCATCCCGGTCGTCACGAAGAACAGCCCGAGCAGCACGTCGCGAAACGGCTTGATGTCCTCTTCCACCTGATGACGGAACGGCGTCTCGGCGATCAGCATCCCGGCGATGAACGCGCCGAGCGCGAGCGACAGACCGAAGCGGTCGGTGATGAACGCGGCGCCCAGCGTGACGAGCAGCAGGTTCAGCACGAACAGCTCCTGCGAGCGGCGCCGCGCGACGACGTTCAGCCAGCGCGTCATGAAGCGCTGCCCGACGATCAGCAGCAGGGCGAGCGCGATCACGATCTTGACCGCCGCGAAGCCGAGCGTGATCGCGAGATCCTTCGACGACTCGGCGCCGAACGCCGCGATGACGATCAGCAGCGGCACCACCGCGAGATCCTGGAACAGCAGCACGCCGAAGATGTTGCGCCCGTGCGCGGTCTCGATCTCGAGCCGCTCGGCGAGCATCTTCGAGACGATCGCCGTCGACGACATCGCGAGCGCGCCGCCGAGCGCGACGCTGCCCTGCCACGCGATGTGCACCCACCGCTCGAACAGCGCGCCGAGCACGACCGCCAGCACGAGCGTCGCGACCACCTGCAGCAGCCCGAGCCCGAACACGAGCCGCTGCATCGCCCGCAGCTTCGCGAGCGAGAACTCGAGGCCGATCGAAAACATCAGGAACACGACGCCGAATTCGGCAAGATGCTCGGCGCGCTCGAGGTCCGCGGCGACGCCGAACGCGTGCGGGCCGACCAGAATGCCGACGGTCAGATAGCCGAGCATCGGCGGCAGGTTCAGCGAGCGAAATACGACGACGCCCACCACCGAAGCCAGCAGCAGCAGCAGCGTCATTTCGAGCGGGGAAATCACAGGCGAAGCGTCCTCGTTCGTCGGGGCCACGGCAATGCGGGCGCGGGTGGTGGCGGTAGGCAAGCGGCATCGGACAAGTCCGAAGGCGCGGCGCGGCGAACAAACGCCTTTGCTATACTCCGCGCATGATAGCGAAAATCAATGATGATCGGGCGCTCGCGCTCGCCCGCGACGTGCTCGACATCGAGGCGGACGCCGTGCGCGCGCTGCGCGACCAGCTCGACGGCGACTTCGTCCAGGCCGTGGCACTGCTGCTCGGCTGCCGCGGGCGCGTGGTGGTCTCCGGCATCGGCAAATCAGGGCATATCGCCCGCAAGATCGCGGCCACGCTGGCCAGCACCGGTACGCCTGCATTCTTCGTCCACCCGGCGGAAGCGAGCCATGGCGACCTCGGGATGGTGACCGCCGACGACGTCTTCATCGGCATTTCGTATTCCGGCGAATCGGAAGAGCTCGTGGCGATCCTGCCGCTCGTCAAGCGGATCGGCGCGAAGCTGATCGCGATCACGGGCCGCGCCGAATCGAGCCTCGGCAAGCTCGCCGACGTGCACCTGAACGCCGCCGTGTCGAAGGAAGCCTGCCCGCTGAACCTCGCGCCCACCGCGAGCACGACGGCCGCGCTCGCGCTCGGCGACGCCCTCGCCGTCGCGGTGCTCGATGCGCGCGGCTTCGGCTCCGAGGACTTCGCGCGCTCGCATCCGGGCGGCGCGCTCGGCCGCCGTCTGCTCACGCACGTACGCGACGTGATGCGCAGCGGCGCCGACGTGCCGCGCGTCGGGCTCGACGCGACGCTGTCGGACGCGCTGTTCCAGATCACCGAAAAGCGCCTGGGCATGACCGCCGTGGTCGACCCCGACGGCCGCGTCGCCGGCATCTTCACCGACGGCGACCTCCGCCGCGTGCTCGCGCGCGACGGCGACTTCCGCACGCTGCCGATCGTCGACGTGATGACGCGCGCGCCGCGCACGATCGGCCCGGACCAGCTCGCGGTCGAAGCCGTGGAACTGATGGAGCGCCACCGGATCAACCAGATGCTGGTGGTCGATGCAAACGGCATGCTGATCGGCGCGCTGAACATGCACGACCTGTTTTCGAAGAAGGTGATCTGATGAGCGCAGCGCTGACTGCGGCCGAACGCGCGAGCCGCGTGAAGCTGATGATTTTCGACGTCGACGGCGTACTGACCGACGGCGGCCTGCTGTTTACCGCGGCCGGCGACGCGATGAAGTCGTTCAATTCGCTCGACGGCCATGGCGTGAAGCTGCTCGGCGAAGCCGGCATCGCGACCGCGATCATCACCGGACGCCGTTCGGAGATCGTCGCGGCGCGCGCGAAGGAAATGAAGATCGCGCACCTGTTCCAGGGCGTCGAGGACAAGCTCGCCGTGTTCGCCGATCTGGCCGGCTCGCTCGGCATCGGCGCCGACGCATGCGGCTACATGGGCGACGACTGGCCCGACCTGCCCGTGATGCTGCGCTGCGGCTTCGCGACCGCGCCGGCCAATGCGCACCCCGAGGTGATCGCGCGCGCACACTGGGTGGCCGAGGCCCGCGGCGGTCACGGCGCGGTGCGCGAAGTGTGCGACGCGATCCTGCGCGCGCAGCGCCGCTACGATGCGCTGCTCGCCGCCGCGTGCGGAGTCTGACCGATGAATCCGCAATTTCGCTGGACCCAGCTGCTGCCGCTCGTCGCGGTGGCCGCGCTCGCGGGCATCACGTGGTGGCTGCTGCAGGCGACGCTGCCGCCGCCCGGCGAAGGCGCCGCGCAACCGAAGCGCCATACGCCCGACTATTTCGCCGACAACTTCTCGGTCACCGAGCTCGACCAGACCGGCACGACCCAGTACCGGCTGACGGCCGCGAAGCTGGTCCACTACGAAGACACCGACGACAGCGACCTGACCGATCCGGCGATGCGCGCGTTCCAGCCCGGCAAGCCGGTCGTCACGACCACCGCGAAGCGCGGCACGGTCAACGGCGACGTGTCGATCGTCGACTTGTACGACGACGCGCGCATCCTGCGCGTGGCCGGCGGCGGCGATCCGCAGATGCAGGCCGATTCGCAGCATTTCCGGATCTTGGTCAACGACGATGTGATCCAGACCGAAAAGCCGGTTAAACTTCAGCGCGGCCTGTCGCTCGTCAACGCGACCGACGGCATGAAGTACAACAACGTCACCCGGGTCATCGAGCTTTACGGCAACGTGCGCGGCACGATCGCCGCCACGGACACGTCCGGCGGCTCGAAAGGTCAACCCAGGTGACGCATCCCTCACGTGACTGCATGAACGAACCGTTCCCTCGACAGAATTCCGGCGGCGCTGCGCGCGCCGTCCGCGCCGCGCTCGTCGCGACGCTCGTGGCGCTCCCGCTCGTCGGGCTGGCGCCGCTCGCCCATGCCGAGAAGGCCGACCAGAACAAGCCGATCAACGTCGAGGCCGACAACCTGACCTATGACGACCTGAAGCAGGTGACCGTCGCGACCGGCAACGTCGTGATCACGAAGGGCACGATCAAGATCACCGGCGACCGCGTCGAAGTGCGGCAGGACCCGGAAGGCTACCAGTACGCGACGTCGTTCGGCAGCGGCAAGAAGCACGCGACGTTCCGCCAGAAGCGCGAAGGCCTCGACGAATACATCGACGGCGACGCCGAGCGCATCGACTACGACGGCAAGCAGGACCTGACCACGCTGACGACGGCCGCCACCGTGCGCCGCCTGCAGGGCACGTCGACGATCGCGGACACCGTGCACGGCAGCGTGATCACGTACGACGGCCAGCGCGACTTCTACACCGCGAAGGGCGGCAAGGACGTCGCCGCGCCGGGCAACCCGAACGGCCGCGTGCGCGCGATGCTGTCGCCGAAGAACGGCGGCCCCGGTCCGCTGAACGGCGCGCCGGCGAAGCTGTCGCCGTCGACCACGATCCAGGGAGCGCCCGCCCAATGAACGCGCTTCCGAATCGCCAGCCGGCCGGCACCACGAGCTCGCTCGTGGTGCGCAACCTGAAGAAGCGCTACGGATCGCGCACCGTCGTCAAGGACGTGTCGCTCGACGTGAAGAGCGGCGAGGTGGTCGGCCTGCTCGGCCCGAACGGCGCGGGCAAGACGACGTCGTTCTACATGATCGTCGGCCTCGTGCCGCTCGATGCGGGCGAGATCTCGCTGAACGGCAGCTCGATCAGCCTGCTGCCGATCCACAAGCGCGCGTCGCTCGGCCTGTCGTATCTGCCGCAGGAAGCGTCGGTGTTCCGCAAGCTGACCGTCGAGGAAAACATCCGCGCGGTGCTCGAGCTGCAGCACGGCGACGACGGCAAGCGCCTGTCGAAGGACGCCATCGCGGCGCGCACGGAGGCGCTGCTCGACGAGCTGCAGATTGGCCACCTGCGCGACAATCCCGCGCTGTCGCTGTCGGGCGGCGAACGCCGTCGCGTGGAGATCGCACGCGCGCTCGCGACCAACCCGAACTTCATCCTGCTCGACGAACCGTTCGCGGGCGTCGACCCGATCGCGGTGCTCGAGATCCAGAAGATCGTCAAGTTCCTGAAGCAACGCAACATCGGCGTGTTGATCACCGATCACAACGTGCGTGAAACGCTCGGCATCTGCGATCACGCCTACATCATCAGCGACGGTTCGGTGCTCGCCGCCGGCGCGCCGAGCGAAATCATCGAGAACGAGAGCGTGCGCCGCGTCTACCTCGGCGAACACTTCCGGATGTAACTTCCCCATGGCTGGCCGCCCCCGCCCAGCGATGCCGCGCGGGGCCGCGCCCGCGTGCCCGCTCAGCGGCCCTGCCGCGGCCTGACGCCGCGCCGCGCGTAATCGCGGATGGCTCAACGCGGCTGGGTCGTGGCAAACTGCCGGTATGACTCCCTCCTCGCCATGAAAGCCAGCCTCCAACTCCGCCTGTCGCAACACCTTGCGTTGACGCCGCAGCTGCAGCAGTCGATTCGGCTTTTGCAGCTGTCGACGCTCGAGCTGCAGCAGGAAGTCGCGATGGCCGTCGCGCAGAATCCGCTGCTGGAAAGCGACGACGAATGGATCGCGAGCCCGCTGCGCGTCGCAGCCGACGGATCGCTGATCGCGCAGACGCCGCCCGCCCCGAACGGCGAGTCCGGCAGCATGAACGGCAGCGGCCAGTCGAGCGAGCGCGCCGAACGCGACGAGCCGGCCGCCACCGACGAATACGACGGCTATGGCTCGGGCGACACGAGCGACGGCCCGCAATGGAATCTCGACGAATTCGGCCGCTCGAGCGGCGCGTCGGACGACGACGATCTCCCGCCGCTGCAGGTCCAGGAAGCCGCCACGTCGCTGCGCGAGCATCTGTCCGCGCAGCTGCGCGTCACGCAGGCCAGTCCGCGCGATCGCGCGCTCGTGATGTTCCTGATCGAATCGCTCGACGACGACGGCTACCTGACCGCGTCGCTCGACGAAGTGCTGGCCGACCTGCCGCCCGAACTCGAAGTCGACTGCGACGAGCTGAATGCGGCGCTCGCGCTGCTGCACAGCTTCGATCCGGCCGGCGTCGGCGCGCGCTCGGCGTCCGAATGCCTGAAGCTGCAACTGCTGCGGCTCGATCCGTCCCCGACCCGCACGCTCGCGCTGGAAATCGTCTCGCAGCATCTCGAGCTGCTCGCCGCGCGCGACTTCACGCGGCTGCGCAAGCAACTGAAGGCGAGCGACGACGCGCTGCGCGACGCGCACGCGCTGATCCGCTCGCTGGAGCCGTTCCCCGGCGCGGCCTACGGCAAGGCCGAGGCCGACTACGTGGTACCCGACATCATCGTGAAGAAGGCCGGCCAGGGCTGGCTCGCGGAGCTCAATCCGGAGGTGATGCCGCGCCTGCGGATCAACAACCTGTACGCGAACATTCTGCGCAACAGCCGCGGCGATCCGTCGACCGGATCGTTGAAGCAACAGCTGCAGGAAGCACGCTGGCTGATCAAGAATATCCAGCAGCGATTCGACACGATCCTGCGTGTCGCGCAGGCTATTGTCGAACGTCAGAAGAACTTCTTTGCGCACGGCGAAATTGCCATGCGCCCCTTGGTTTTGCGGGAAATAGCTGATACGCTGGGCCTACACGAGTCGACTGTCAGCCGTGTGACAACCGGTAAGTACATGCTGACCCCGTTCGGGACGCTGGAGTTCAAGTACTTCTTCGGATCGCACGTTTCGACCGACACCGGAGGCGCCGCATCGTCGACCGCCATCCGAGCCCTGATCAAGCAACTGATAGGAGCTGAAGACCCAAAGTCGCCACTTTCGGACAGCCGCATTGCCGAGCTGCTGGCAGAACAGGGATTCGTGGTCGCGCGCCGCACGGTCGCGAAGTATCGCGAAGCCCTCAGGATCCCGGCAGTGAATCTGCGCAAATCTCTTTAAGCCTGCTGCCTGCCCGGCGGCAGGCGTGTTCCGGCCACCGCGCATACGGGGAACAGGCCGGGCGACCTGTCCGCGATTACGCCGCCATGTGCGGCAGGGCAAGTCGACCGGAGCGCCGCCTCGATGCGGCCGGGTGGTCACTCGCTTGGAGAAGCACTATGAACCTGAAGATCAGTGGACATCATCTCGAAGTCACGCCTGCAATTCGCGAATACGTGATCACCAAGCTGGACCGGGTGCTACGCCATAGCGATCAGGTCATCGATGGCACTGTGATCCTCTCGGTCGACAACCACAAGGAAAAGGACAAGCAGCAGCGCGCGGAAATCAACCTGCACCTGAAGGGCAAGGACATCTTCGTCGAAAGCGCGAACGGCAACCTGTACGCAGCGATCGATCTGCTGATCGACAAGCTGGATCGCCAGGTCGTCAAGCACATGGAGCGTCTGCAGACCCATGCGCACGACCCGATCAAGCTCCAGCCGTCGGTCGACCAGATCGAACTGCCGCCGCAATAACCTTTACCGCAACACGCACATCGCCCGGTTCGCCGGGCTTTTTTTGTGCCCTCGGGGCCGTGGTGCGACCGGTCCGTCCATGCTGCGCCATGCACGCGGCTGTGCTCTATAATGTGCCGGTTATCGCCGGGGGGCGTGGCGCGCGGTAGCTGCGTTGCAGGCTGCCGAAGCCGACCGCCTTGATATCGCCGAACATGGAAAATCAGTCTGCCGCAGCAAGGAGACCCCAGGCCGCCCACTCGCCTGCCAACATGAATCGCCTAGCCAAAATCCTGCCCATTGAGAACGTCGTCATCGACCTCTCCGTCACCAGCAAGAAACGCGTCTTCGAGCAAGCGGGGCTGATCTTCGAGAATCAGAACGGCATCGCCCGCAGCACCGTCACGGACAACCTGTTCGCGCGCGAGCGCCTCGGCTCGACCGGGCTCGGCGAAGGCGTCGCGATTCCACACGGGCGCATCAAGGGTCTCAAGCATCCGCTCGCCGCCTTCGTCCGGCTTGCCGAGGCGATCCCGTTCGAGGCGCCCGACGGCCAGCCCGTCGGGCTCCTGATCTTCCTGCTCGTGCCCGAGCAAGCCACGCAGCAGCACCTCGAGATCCTGTCGGAGATCGCGCAGCTGCTGTCCGATCGAGACGCGCGCGAGCGTCTGCACAACGAAACGGATATCGCCGAGTTGCATCGCCTGCTCACTCAGTGGCAACCTTGAGTTGATCCGGGCGGAACATTCCCCAGAACCCGGCGGCACGCGCCGCCGTCCAGGGCCGCCCGGCGCCGGTCCGGCATGGCGACGCCCGTCGCCGTGCGCATGCACCGGCTCATTGGAGTGACGAGAGTCATGGATACGTCCAGCATCAACGCCCAGAGCATCTTCGACGACAACGCGGCCACGCTGAAGCTCAGCTGGCTGACGGGGCATGAAGGCTGGGAGCGCGGTTTCTCGGCCGACACGGTCGGCAACGCGACGTCGAGCGCCGACCTCGTCGGCCACTTGAACCTGATCCACCCGAACCGGATCCAGGTGCTCGGCGAAGCTGAAATCGACTACTACCAGCGGCAGACCGACGAAGACCGTTCGCGCCACATGGCCGAGCTGATCGCGCTCGAGCCGCCGTTCCTGGTGGTGGCCGGCGGCGCGGCCGCCCCGCCCGAGCTGGTGCTGCGCTGCACGCGCTCGTCCACGCCGCTGTTCACGACGCCGATGTCCGCGGCCGCGGTCATCGACAGCCTGCGGCTCTACATGTCGCGCATCCTCGCGCCGCGCGCGACGCTGCATGGCGTGTTCCTCGACATCCTCGGGATGGGCGTGCTGCTCACCGGCGATTCGGGGCTCGGCAAGAGCGAGCTCGGCCTCGAGCTGATCAGCCGCGGTCACGGCCTGGTGGCCGACGACGCCGTCGATTTCGTCCGCCTCGGTCCCGATTTCGTCGAAGGCCGCTGCCCGCCGCTGCTGCAGAACCTGCTCGAAGTGCGCGGCCTCGGGCTGCTCGACATCAAGACGATCTTCGGCGAAACCGCCGTGCGCCGGAAAATGAAGCTGAAGCTGATCGTCCAGCTGGTGCGCCGGCCGGACGGCGAATTCCAGCGCTTGCCGCTCGAAAGCCAGACGGTCGACGTGCTCGGCCTGCCGATCAGCAAGGTCACGATCCAGGTGGCGGCCGGCCGCAACCTCGCGGTGCTCGTCGAGGCGGCCGTGCGCAACACGATCCTGCAGCTGCGCGGCATCGACACGTTGCGCGATTTCATGGATCGGCAACGGCTCGCGATGCAGGATCCCGACAGTCAGTTCCCCGGCAAGCTCGTATAGCGTTCGCGCGCCGGCCACGCAGCGCCGACGCGTCGAGCCGGTGCTATGATGAAACGTCAGGATTCTCTGCTTCCCATGCGCATCGTCCTCATCACCGGCATCTCCGGCTCAGGCAAGTCCGTCGCGCTGAACGCGCTGGAGGACGCAGGCTACTACTGCGTCGACAACCTGCCGCCGCACGTGCTGCCCGAACTCGCCCGCTACCTCGCCGAGGATGGCCAGCACCGGCTCGCGGTCGCGATCGATGCGCGTTCGAGCGCGTCGCTCGACGAAATGCCCGGCCTGATCCGCGCGCTGTCGCTCGAGCACGACGTGCGCGTGCTGTTCCTCAACGCGAGCACGCAGTCGTTGATCCAGCGCTTTTCCGAAACGCGCCGGCGCCATCCGCTGTCCGGCTCGCCGTCCCACGACGCGAACGTCGGGCTGCTGTCGTCGCTCGAGGAAGCGATCGAGCGCGAGCGCGAGCTGGTCGCGCCGCTCGCCGAATTCGGCCACCAGATCGACACCAGCACGCTGCGCGCGAACGTGCTGCGCACCTGGGTCAAGCGCTTCATCGAGCAGAAGAACAACGACCTGATGGTGATGTTCGAATCGTTCGGCTTCAAGCGCGGCGTGCCGCTCGACGCCGACCTGATGTTCGACGTGCGCGCGCTGCCGAATCCGTACTACGACCACGAGCTGCGCCCGCTCACCGGGCTCGACCAGCCGGTCATCGCGTTTCTCGACGCACTGCCGATCGTCCATCAGATGATCGACGACATCCATGCGTTCCTGATGAAATGGTTGCCGCACTTTCGCGAGGACAACCGCAGCTATCTGACCGTCGCCATCGGCTGTACCGGCGGCCAGCATCGCTCGGTGTTCATCGCGGAAACGCTCGCCGCGCGCCTCGCGCACGATGCGAACGTGATCGTGCGGCATCGTGACGCGCCGGTGGATGTCGACGCGTCGTCGCGGCTCGTCGCCGACGTCCACCGACCTTAGCGACACCGCCTCTCTCGCCAGCGCGCCATGTCCACCTTATCGACGACCCTGATCGACCTGCCGCTGTTTCCGCTGCACACGGTGCTGTTCCCCGGCGGCTGGCTGCCGCTGAAGGTGTTCGAGGCGCGCTATCTGGACATGTGCCGCGCGTGCCTGCGCGACGACGCGCCGTTCGGCGTGTGCCTGCTCAAGAGCGGCCCCGAAGTGGCGCAGGACGGCGCCGTGTCGGTGCCCGAGACCATCGGCTGCATGGCGCGCATCACCGAATGCGACACCGGCGAGTTCGGCATGCTCTACATGCAGGCGATCGGCACGCAGCGCTTCGAGCTGCTGTCGTATCGCGTCGAAGGCAACGGGCTGCTGGTCGGCATCGCGCAGGCGCTCCCCGACGACATCCCGCTCGAAGGCGAACAGGCGCTCGCGCAGTTCGGCTCGTGCGCGGAGGTGCTCGAACGGATCATCGACGCGCTGAAGAAGTCCGAGCCCGACAACAAGCTGCCGTTTTGCGAGCCGTTCCGCCTCGACGATCCGAGCTGGGTGTCGAACCGTCTCGCCGAGCTGCTGCCGCTCGACCTGCGCGCGCGGCAGAAATTGATGGAGTTTCCGGACGTCGGCGCCCGGATCGACGCCGTGCATCACGTGCTCGATCGGCACGGATGGCTTTGAGCGCTGAACGCGCGTCGGTTTTCTATCGGCTTCACGTGGCGGATCGAACCCGCGGCGCGAGCGCGCGAAGCGGCGTCGCGGCGTACTGAACGCACGCGCCGCCTCGTCACCGTTTCGTCACAACAGCGGCCCGCTCAACGCATCGAGCAGCTTGCGCACCGGCGCCGGCACGCCGTACGCATCGAGGCCGGCGAGCGGCACCCACGCGGTGTCGGCATCGAGCGCCGCCGCTTGCGCCTGACCGCCGTGCGTCATGTCGCTCAGGCGCGGTTCGATCTCCAGCCGGAAATGCGTGAAGGTGTGCGTGAACGGCGCGAGCGGCACCGGGCCGCCGCCGCCGAAGCCCTGCGCCAGCGCCGCGAGCGCCGCATCGCCGTCGGCCTGCGGCAGGCACCACAGCCCGCCCCAGATGCCGGCCGGCGGACGCCGCTCGAGCAGCACCGCATCGCCGTCGCGCAGCACCAGCATCCACGTCTTGCGCGTCGGCACCGCCTTCTTCGGCCGGGCTGCCGGAAGTTCGCGCTGGCGCCCCGTCGACTGCGCGACGCAGTCGCCCGCGAACGGACAGCGCGCGCAATCCGGCTTGCCGCGCACGCACAGCGTCGCGCCGAGATCCATCAGCCCTTGCGTGTACGCGCTCACATCGGCCGCATTCGCGGCATCCGGCAGCAACGATTCGGCGAGCGCCCACATGTCGTTCTCGACGCGCTTGTCGCCCGGAAAGCCTTCGACGCCGAACACCCGCGCGAGCACGCGCTTCACGTTGCCGTCGAGGATCGTCGCGCGCGCGCCGTACGCGAACGACGCGATCGCGGCGGCCGTCGAGCGGCCGATGCCCGGCAGCTCGGCAAGCCCGTCCGGCGTCGACGGGAATACGCCGCCGTGCTCGGCGACGACGACCTGCGCGCAGCGATGCAGATTGCGCGCGCGCGAGTAGTAGCCGAGGCCGGCCCACAGCGCCATCACGTCGTCGGACGGCGCGGCCGCGAGCGCGGCGACGTCGGGAAAGCGCTCGAGAAAGCGCGTGTAATACGGAACGACCGTCGACACCTGCGTCTGTTGCAGCATGATTTCCGACAGCCAGATCCGGTACGGATCGCGGGTGTTCTGCCACGGCAGGTCATGGCGGCCGTGCACGCGCTGCCAGGCGACGAGGCGCGTGGCGAAGGTGCGGTGCTGCGGCGTGACGGGGAACGGAGCGGGAGCGATGCGGGGCGGCTTCAAGTGTTCGAAGTTTCGGAAAGAGGTTACGACGCGCAGCTCAACGCTGGCAGGTCGGACAGAAATAGGTCGAGCGCTGCCCCTGCACGATCTGGCGGATCGGCGTGCCGCATACGCGGCAAGGCAGCCCGGCGCGGTCGTACGCGAAGCAGTCGAGCTGGAAATAGCCGCTTTCGCCGTTGCTGCCGACGAAATCGCGCAGCGTGCTGCCGCCGCGTTCGATCGCGTCGGCGAGCGTCGCGCGCACCGCGTCGGCGAGCCGCTCATAGCGCGGCAGCGACACCTTGCCGGCCGCGGTCGTCGGCCGGATGCCGGCGCGAAACAGGCTCTCCGACGCATAGATGTTGCCCACGCCGACGACCATGTCGCCCGCGAGCAGCGCCTGCTTGACCGACACCGTGCGCCCGCGCGTGCGCGCATGCAGCAGCGCGCCGGTGAAGGCGGGCGAGAACGGCTCGACGCCGAGGCTCGCGAGCAGCGGATGCGCATGCACGTCGCCGGCTTCGCGCGGGTGCCACAGCACGGCGCCGAAGCGGCGCGGATCGCGAAAGCGCAGCACGAATTCGTCGAAGATCCAGTCGATGTGGTCGTGTTTGGCCGCAACCGGCACGCCGGCCACCGGCAGCACGCGCAGCGTGCCGGTCATCCCGAGATGGACGATGAACCAGCCGGCGTCGACTTCGAACAGCAGATACTTGCCGCGACGCTCGACGGCGAGCACCTCGCGCGCGCGCAATTGCTCGGCGAGGTCCGCCGGCACCGGCCAACGCAGCATCGCGGTGCGGACGTCGACACGCTCGACGCGGCGGCCCGCGACAAAGGGCGCGATGCCCCGGCGCGTGACTTCGACTTCTGGCAACTCTGGCATGTTTTGCGGGTCTGAGACGGGATTCACGATCGTGCGTGTATTGTAGCGAGCGCGTTACAATCGGTTGAAACATCGAACGGATTTCCATGACCCTGCCCTCGAAGCTGCTTCTGAAGCGCCCCGCCGCCGCGCGCGGCGCGCGCGCCTTCCCGGTCCGCCGTGCGCTCGGCGCCGCGCTGTTCGCCGCATGGACCCTCACCGCCCTCCCGGCTCACGCGCAGGCTCCGGCATCGGACGACGCGCAGTCGCAGGGCGCGTTCGAGCACGTGATGCCGGACGAGAAGAAGAATCTCCCGGCCGTTCCGCTGACGAGCCAGATCGTCTACCAGGTGCTGGCCGCCGAGGTCGCGCTCCAGCGCAACCAGCCGGCGCCGGCCTACCAGACCTACCTCGCGCTCGCCCGCGACACGCGCGATCCGCGCATGGCGCAGCGTGCGACGGAGATCGCGCTGGGCGCGCAAAGCCCGGCCGACGCGCTGTCGGCGGCCAATCTGTGGCTCCAGTACGCGCCGGATTCGAATCGCGCGTCGCAAGTCGACGCGGCGCTGCTGGTGCTCGCCGGCAAGCCCGCCGACGCGCAGCCGATGCTCGCCCGCGAGCTGGCGCGCGCGACCGGCGAGACGCGCGGTCAGGCGATCCTCGCGCTGCAGGCGCTGCTGGTGCGCGGCGCCGACCGCGTCGGCGGCCTCGCGGTGCTGAAGGACATGCTGAAGAACGACATGAACCGGCCGGAGGCGCAGCTCGCGATCGCGCGGCAGCAGCTCGCGGTCGACGACAAGGAAGGCGCCGCGCAATCGCTGAAGCAGGCGCTGCAGATCCGCCCCGACTACCTGCCGGCCGCGCTGATGCTGTCGCAGATGGGGCCCGCGGAGCGCGCGGCCGGCATCGCTTCGTTCGAGAAATACGTTCAGCAGAATCCGAAGTCGCGCGATGCGCGGCTCGCGCTGTCGCAGCTGTATCTCGCCGACGATCGCCTCGACGACGCGCAAAAGCAGTTCGAGTCGATGCGCAAGCTCGATTCGAAGGATCCGACGCCGCTGATGGCGCTCGCGCTGATCAAGATCCAGCAGAAGAAGCTCGACGATGCGAGCGCGTACCTGAAACAGTACGTGCAGCTCGGCACGAAGCAGCCGAACCTCGACGTCGGCCAGGGCTACATCTACCTCGCGCAGATCGCGATCGAGCAGGGCAACGACGCGCAGGCGTCGCAGTGGCTCGACAAGGTCGACCAGACGAGCCAGCACTACCTGCCCGCGCAGATCACGCGCGCCCAGCTGCTGCAGAAACAGGGCAAGACCGACGAGGCGCGCAAGGTGCTCGACGATCTGCCGATCAGCGATCCGCGCGATGCGGCCGTGGTCGCGCGCACCGACGCGTCGATCCTGTTCACCGCGAAGCGCTACACGGAAGCCGAGGCACGGCTCAGCCAGGCGGTCCAGGACTTCCCGGACGATCCCGACCTGCGCTACGACTACGCGATGGCGGCCGAAAAGACCGGCCACTACGCGACGATGGAAAAGCAGCTGCGCGAGCTGATCCGCACGCAGCCCGACAATCCGCAGGCATACAACGCGCTCGGCTATTCGCTGGCCGATCGCAACCAGCGGTTGCCGGAGGCGAACAAGCTGATCGACAAGGCGCTGTCGCTCGCGCCGAACGATGCGTACATCATGGACAGCCTCGGCTGGGTGAAGTACCGGATGGGCGACACGGCCGGCGCGACCAAGGTGCTGCGGCGCGCGTACGAGCTGCAGCCGAACGCCGAGATCGGCGCGCACCTGGGCGAAGTGCTGTGGAAGAGCGGCGCGCAGGAAGACGCACGCAACGCGTGGCGTGCCGCGCAGCAGCTCGAGCCCGACAACGAGACGCTCGTGCAGACGCTGAAGCGCTTGCAGGTCAACGGCCTTTGATGCGGATGTTCCCGATGCTTTTCCCGTCTTTCCGCGCGCAGCGCGCGCTGGCTGCGGCCGGCGCGGCGCTCGCGCTCGCCGGCTGCGCGAGCACGCCGCCGGCGGCGAACGCGCCGTCGGACGCCGTGCTGCAGACGGCCGCGACGCACGCGTATCACGGCCGCTTCGCGGTGCAGTACAACGACCGCCTCGGCCGGCAACAGAACGTGTACGGCAACTTCGACTGGCAGGAGCACGGCGACGACGTATCGCTGGAACTGCGCAGCCCGCTCGGCCAGACGCTCGCCGTCGTCAAATCGACGCCGCAGGCCGCGTCGCTCGAGCTGCCGAACCGTCAGCCGCAATATGCGACCGACGTCGGCGAGCTGATGCAGAACACGCTCGGCTTCGCGTTGCCGCTCGCCGGCCTGCGCTACTGGCTGCTGCCAACGCCCGCGCCCACGACGCCCGCGCAGACGCAGCGCGATCCGGCCGACGCCGCGCGCGTCACGCAGATCCGCCAGGACGGCTGGACGATCGACTACCTCGCCTACGCGGACGCGCCGGCCACGGGCGTCAAACGCGTGAACCTCGTGCGCGCGACGCCGCCACTCGACATCAAGCTCGTGCTCGACCAGTGAGCACGTGAACCTAGCCCCGACATACGCATGACCGATTCGACCCGCTCGCTGCGCAACTGCCTTGCGCCCGCGAAACTCAACCTGTTCCTGCACATCACCGGCCGCCGGCCGAATGGCTATCACGATCTGCAGAGCGTGTTCCAGTTGCTGAACTGGGGCGACACGCTGCACTTCACGCTGCGCGACGACGGCCGCGTCGCACGCGCGACCGACGTGCCGGGCGTGCCAGAGGAAAGCGATCTCGTCGTGCGCGCGGCGAACCTGCTGAAAGCACACACCGGCACCGTCGCGGGCGTCGACATCGAGATCGACAAGTGCCTGCCGATGGGCGCGGGCCTTGGCGGCGGCAGCTCGGATGCGGCGACGACGCTGCTCGCGCTGAACCGTCTGTGGCAACTCGACCTTTCGCGTGCGGAGCTGCAGTCGCTCGCGGTGAAACTCGGCGCGGACGTGCCGTTCTTCGTTTTCGGAAAAAATGCGTTCGCAGAGGGTATCGGAGAAGAATTAGCTGAGGTACAATTGCCGACTCGCTGGTTCCTGGTTGTGACGCCGCGAGTTCATGTCCCCACCGCTGAGATTTTTTCAGACGAGCTGTTGACAAGGGACACAAAGCCAGTCACAATTGCTGACTTTCTTGCACGGCGTAACAGCGATGCGGGATGGCCAGACAGTTTCGGCCGGAACGATATGCAGCAAGTTGTGACAAGTAAGTACGCGGAAGTTGCACAGGTGGTCAAATGGTTGTATAATGTGACCCCTTCAAGGATGACCGGCTCCGGAGCAAGCGTGTTTGCGGTGTTTCGAAGCAGGCACGAGGCAGAAGCGGTGAAAGCCAATCTGCCCACCGGTTGGAATGGTGCAGTTGCCGAGAGCCTGAACGAGCATCCGCTCTTCGCTTTCGCGTCATGAAGTTTCGCTTTGTCGGATGGCCTACGAGTCCGGCGAAGTTATCAGTTAAGTGTAGGGGAGTCGCCAAGTTGGTCAAGGCACCGGATTTTGATTCCGGCATGCGAGGGTTCGAGTCCTTCCTCCCCTGCCAAAAATTTTCCCGCATTTCCCGCCTAAGCCTGAAGCAGGTGCACGATGAGCAGCCACAGCCATGATGGCTTGATGGTCTTTACTGGCAACGCGAACCCCGCGCTCGCCCAGGAAGTCGTCAATATCCTTGGTATTCCCCTCGGCAAAGCAATGGTCAGCCGGTTCTCCGACGGCGAGATCCAGGTCGAGATCCAGGAAAACGTGCGCGGCAAGGACGTCTTCGTCCTGCAATCCACGTGCGCGCCGGCCAACGACAATCTGATGGAACTGATGATCATGGTCGACGCGCTCAAGCGTGCGTCCGCCGGCCGGATCACCGCTGCCATCCCCTACTTCGGCTACGCCCGCCAGGATCGCCGCCCGCGTTCCGCGCGCGTCGCGATCTCGGCGAAGATCGTCGCGAACATGCTGGAAATCGCCGGCGTCGAGCGGATCATCACGATGGATCTGCACGCCGACCAGATTCAGGGCTTCTTCGACATTCCGGTCGACAATATCTACGCAACGCCGATCCTGCTGGGCGATCTGCGCAAGCAGAACTACTCGGATCTGCTCGTCGTGTCGCCGGATGTCGGCGGCGTGGTGCGCGCCCGCGCGCTCGCGAAGCAGCTGAACTGCGATCTCGCGATCATCGACAAGCGTCGTCCGAAGGCGAACGTCGCCGAAGTGATGAACATCATCGGTGAAGTCGAAGGCCGCACCTGCGTGATCATGGACGACATGGTCGATACGGCCGGCACGCTCTGCAAGGCCGCGCAAGTGCTGAAGGATCGCGGCGCGAAGCAGGTGTTCGCCTACGCGACGCACCCGGTGCTGTCGGGCGGCGCCGCCGAGCGCATCGCCGCATCGGCACTCGACGAGTTGGTCGTCACCGATACGATCCCGCTGTCGGCAGAATCGCTGGCCTGCTCGAAGATTCGCTCGCTGACGAGCGCGAGCCTGCTGGCCGAAACGTTCTCGCGGATTCGCCGCGGCGACTCGGTGATGTCGCTGTTCGCGGAATCCTGATCGCGGAACGACACGTAACGAATGCGCAGAAAGCGAAGCGGTGACGCTTCGCTTTTTGCACAATCGGACGGGATAGACGAAACCCCGTCCGCTTTATCGGGGGCCGCCATTTCGCCGGCCCCGTTTTACTGCCTGGTCGCGGGCAGCAAATGGAGAATCACATGAAAGTCGTCGCTTTCGAGCGCCAACAGCAAGGTACGGGTGCGAGCCGCCGCCTGCGCAACGCCGGTAAGACCACGGGCATCGTCTACGGTGGCGAAGCTGCCCCGCAAAAGATCGAACTGGATCACAACGCGCTGTGGCACGCACTGAAGAAGGAAGCTTTCCACGCGTCGATCCTCGACCTGGAAATCGCTGGCCAGTCGCAACAGGTTCTGCTGCGCGACGTGCAATACCACCCGTTCAAGCAACTGGTGCTGCACGTTGACTTCCAGCGCGTCGATGCGAAGAAGAAGCTGCACACGAAGGTGCCGCTGCACTTCCTGAACGCCGAAGTCAGCCCGGCAGTGAAGCTGTCGAGCGCAATCGTCTCGCACGTCACGACGGAAATCGAAGTCGAGTGCCTGCCGTCGGCTCTGCCGGAATTCCTCGAAGTCGATCTGTCGAAGATCGAAGCAGGTCAGTCGCTGCACGCGAAGGACATCGCACTGCCGAACGGCGTCGCGCTGGTCGCGCACGTCGACGCGGAAAACCCGGTTGTCGCCTCGGCGACGGTCCCGGCTGGTGCCGTGTCGGACGCAGCAGAAGGCGAAACGCCGGCTGCCTAACGGCTGCCCACGCGCCATTCGATCCGTTTCACGAAACGGTCGACGCAACCCGCCGCGGCTCGCCCGGCGGGTTTTTCTTTTTTGCGCCCAGGCGGGCGCTGCCGCCTACGAAACGTCATGATCAAACTGATCGTCGGCCTCGGCAATCCCGGGGCGGAATACACCGCGACGCGCCACAACGCCGGCTTCTGGCTGATCGACCAGCTCGCCCGCGAGGCCGGCACGACGCTGCGCGAGGAGCGCCGCTTTCACGGCTTTTATGCGAAAGCGCGCCTGCACGGCGAGGAAGTGCATCTGCTCGAGCCGCAAACCTACATGAACCGTTCCGGCCAGTCGGTCGTCGCGGTCGCGAGTTTCTTCAAGATCCTGCCAGATCAGATCCTCGTCGCGCACGACGAGCTCGATCTGCCGCCCGGCACCGTGAAGCTGAAGCTCGGCGGCGGCAGCGGCGGCCACAACGGGCTGAAGGACATCTCCGCGCACCTGTCGTCGCAGCAGTACTGGCGGCTGCGTATCGGCATCGGCCATCCGCGCGATCTGATCCCGGAAGGCGCACGTGCCGGCGCGAAGCCCGACGTCGCGAACTTCGTGCTGAAGCCGCCGCGACGCGAGGAGCAGGACGTGATCGACGCATCGATCGAGCGCGCGCTCGCCGTGATGCCGATGATCGTCAAGGGCGAGCTCGAGCGCGCGACGATGCAGCTGCATCGCAACTGACCGGCCGCAGCACCGGCGCCGCACCACGCGCGGCCCGGCGGATGCGCCGCGCGGCCATCCGCCGTCGGCGCAATTGCGCACCGCAGCGCTCACATGCGGTACTCTGGCTGTTTTGCCTGTCAGGAGCCAAGCGGTGAGCCGTTACTGGAGCGACGTCGTTCAGCAACTCGTGCCTTACGTGCCGGGCGAACAGCCCGCACTCGCACACCCCGTCAAGCTGAACACCAACGAGAATCCCTATCCGCCGTCTCCGCGCGTCGTCGCGGCGATCGCCCGCGAACTCGGCGACACCGGCGACACGCTGCGCCGCTATCCCGATCCGCTCGCGCGTGCGCTGCGCGAGACGGTCGCGGCCCATCACCGCATCAAGCCCGAACAGGTTTTCGTCGGCAACGGCTCGGACGAAGTGCTCGCGCACGCGTTCCACGCGCTGCTCAAGCACGACCGGCCGCTGCGCTTCCCGGACATCTCGTACAGCTTCTACCCGACCTACGCGCGGCTGTACGGCGTGCAGACGGCCATCGTGCCGCTCGCGGACGATTTCTCGATCCGCGTCGACGACTATCTCGACGACGCCGGCGGCGTGCTGTTTCCGAACCCGAACGCGCCGACCGGGCGCGCGCTGCCGCTCGCGGACATCGAACGAATCGCGGCGGCGAACCCGTCGTCGGTCGTGCTGATCGACGAGGCCTATGTCGATTTCGGCGCGCAATCGGCGATCACGCTGATCGATCGCCATCCGAACCTGCTGGTCGTGCACACGACGTCGAAGGCGCGCTCGCTGGCGGGCATGCGCGTCGGCTTCGCGTTCGGCAATGTCGATCTGATCGATGCGCTGAACCGCGTGAAGGACAGCTTCAACTCGTATCCGCTCGACCGGCTCGCGCAGGTCGCCGCGCAGGCCGCATACGAGGACACCGACTATTTCGCCGCGACCTGCCGTCGCGTGATCGACAGCCGGACGCGGCTCACACACGCGCTCGAGGCGCTCGGTTTCGACGTCGTGCCGTCGGCCGCGAACTTCGTGTTCGCGCGCCATCCGGCGCACGATGCGGGCACGCTCGCGGCCACGCTGAAGGATCGGGAGATTTTCGTGCGGCATTTCCGCGCGCCGCGCATCGACCAGCATCTGCGCATCACGGTCGGCACCGATGCCGAATGCGACGCGCTCGTCGCGGCCTTGCGTGAAATGATCGGCTGAACACCGGAAGGACGCCGGCGCGCGGCTGCGCCGGCCGAAGAAACGGTGACGCGCCCGCGTCACCGCGACATCACTGCGCGCCGTCGCCCTTCGCGGCGATCAACGCGTGATACTTCTCCATCAACTGCGCGTGCGATTCCTCATGCTGCGGATCGCGCGGAATACATTCGACCGGACACACCTGCTGGCACTGCGGTTCGTCGAAATGGCCGACGCATTCGGTGCACTTGCCGGGATCGATCACGTAAATGTCCGGGCCCATCGAAATCGCGCCGTTCGGGCACTCGGGCTCGCACACGTCGCAATTGATGCACTCGTCGGTAATCATCAAAGCCATACTGATCTCACTTCTTCAAGCCCGCGGCCGGCTTCGGGGCGAAACCGGCCGGCGCCGCGTCATGCGGCCGGGCCTCCCATCGCGGCGACTTTCTCGGTCAGCCACTTCTCGACGGACGGGAACACGAACTTGCTGACATCGCCGCCCAACTGCGCGATTTCGCGCACGATCGTGCCGGAGATGAACTGGTACTGATCGGACGGCGTCATGAACATCGTCTCGACGTCGGGCAGCAGATAGCGGTTCATCCCCGCCATCTGGAACTCGTATTCGAAATCGGACACGGCACGCAGGCCGCGCACGATCACGCGCGCGTTGTTGGTGCGGACGAAGTCCTTCAACAGGCCCTTGAAGCCCATCACCTTCACGTTCGGATAGTGACCGAGCACCTCGTTCGCAATCTTCAGACGTTCTTCCAGCGAGAAGAACGGCTTCTTCGCGCGGCTGTCGGCAACGCCGACCACCAGCGTATCAAAAATGCTCGACGCACGCCGCACGAGGTCTTCGTGCCCGCGCGTCAGCGGATCGAACGTACCGGGATACACGGCGACTACCATGTCGCTCCTCCTGTCATCACGCCAACGGGGTGGCAGCCGTGCCGTGCGCACGTGGCTGCCGAGATGGGCTTGCGTCGCCTTTGGGGCGCGCCGCCTCGTATGGAACGCGCATTATTCATCATTTTCGCGTTGCAGCAAATGATAGTGAACCGCGCCTGCCTTGCCGTGCTTCACCACCTGCCAGCCGGCCAGCGCTTCGTGCGCATCGGGTTCCAGCGCCTCGCCGGTTTCGACGTACAGCGCGCCGTCCGGCGCGACGAGCGGCGCCGCCAGCGCGAGCGCGCGCGCCAGCACGGCCGGCTCGCCGAACGGCGGATCGAGGAACACGACGTCGAACGCGCCCGGCGTCAGCCCGGCCGCGAGCCGCAGCGCGTCGGCTTCCGCGACCTCGACCGAGCGCGCGCCCAGCTTGTCCTTGATCGCGCGAAGCTGCTGCGCCGCGCGCGGGTGGCGCTCGACCATCACGACGCTCGCCGCGCCGCGCGACGCGGCCTCGAAGCCGAGCGCGCCGGTGCCCGCGAACAGGTCGAGGCAGCGCCGGCCGGCGAGATCCTGGCCGAGCCAGTTGAACAGCGTCTCGCGCACGCGATCGGGGGTCGGCCGCAGGCCGTCGAGATCGAGCACGGCGAGCGGAGTGCGTTTCCAGTCACCGCCGATGATGCGGATCGTGTGCGGCTTGCCGCGGCCGGCAGAGGCCGCGGGGCGGCCGGAAGAGGAACGGGACATACGGAGTATCGACGACGGGGGAGACGGGGGCGCGCACGCGGGCGTGCCGCCAAACAGGCGCACGTTACCACAGCGGCGGCGACGGCTGACGCGACTGTCTCGCCGCACTGATAAAATGCTCGGTTTCGGCCGCCGTGCGCACGCCCGACGCCTCCCGGCGCGCCGCCATGCCGGCCCCCGCCCTCTTCCCGACGTCAAACCATGTTCAGCTTCTTCAAACGATTCAAGAAAACGCAGGAGCCCGACTCCGCGGAATCGCAACCGGCCGACGCGCCGCAGCCGGACGAGCCGTCCGCTGCGCCGGCCCCCGCCGCGCGAGCGGCGGACACTGCGCGCGCGCCCGCCGTCGTGATGACGGTCACGCCCACCAACGACGGCAGCGACGAAGTCGTCGAAGCGGTCGAGATCGTGCCGCCGCCGACGCAGGACGCGTCCGCGAAGAAGTCCTGGCTGTCGCGCCTGAAATCGGGGCTCGCGAAGACGGGCTCGAGCATCACCAGCGTGTTCGTCAACACGAAGATCGACGAGGACCTGTACGAAGAACTCGAAACCGCGCTGCTGATGTCCGATGCCGGCGTCGATGCGACCGAATACCTGCTCGGCGCGCTGCGCGAGAAGGTGCGCGTGGGCCGGCTGACCGACCCGCAGCAGGTGAAGGCGGCGCTGCACGATCTGCTCGTCGAGCTGCTGCAGCCGCTCGAGAAATCGTTGATGCTCGGCCGCGCGCAGCCGCTCGTGATGATGATCACCGGCGTGAACGGCGCGGGCAAGACGACCAGCATCGGCAAGCTCGCGAAGCATCTGCAGAGCTTCGACCAGTCGGTGCTGCTGGCCGCGGGCGACACGTTCCGCGCGGCCGCGCGCGAACAGCTGGCCGTCTGGGGCGAGCGCAACAACGTGACGGTCGTGCAGCAGGAAAGCGGCGATCCGGCCGCGGTGATCTTCGATGCGGTCAGCGCCGCGCGCGCGCGCAAGATCGACGTGATGATGGCCGACACGGCCGGCCGGTTGCCGACTCAGCTGCACCTGATGGAGGAGCTGAAAAAGGTGAAGCGCGTGATCGCGAAGGCGCACGACGGCGCGCCGCACGAGGTGCTGCTCGTGATCGACGCGAACACCGGCCAGAACGCGCTCACGCAGGTGAAGGCCTTCGACGATGCGCTCGGCCTCACCGGGCTGATCGTCACGAAGCTCGACGGCACCGCGAAGGGCGGGATCCTCGCCGCGATCGCGCGGCAGCGGCCGGTGCCCGTCTACTTCATCGGCGTCGGCGAGAAGGTCGAGGACCTGCAGCCGTTCAACGCGGTGGAATTCGCGGACGCGCTGCTCGGCTGAACGCCGTCGACACGTCCTGCAACGGGCGCCTTCGGGCGCCCGTTTTCATTGGCGGCGGCGGGCCGCGGCGACGTCAGCCGGCCATCATTCGGCGTCGGGCTGCACACCGGGCGCGGCGGCCTTGAACGCATCGAGCGTCGACGCGTAATCGGCGATCCGCCGCAGCGTCGGGAAGCGCGTCGTATCGATCGAGAAACGGTCGGCGTTGAACATCTGCGGCACGATGCAGATATCGGCGAGCGTCGGCGAGTCGCCGAAGCAGAGCTTGCCGGTGCGCGGATCGTTCGCGAGACGCGTCTCGAGCGACGCGAAGCCCGCGTCGATCCAGTGCCGATACCATTCGCTCTTCGCGTCCTCGGACACTTGCAGCGTGTGCTTCAGGTACTTCAACACGCGCAGGTTGTTCAGCGGATGGATCTCGCACGCGATCTGCAGCGCGATCGCGCGCACATACGCGCGGTCGGCCGGCGCCTTCGGCAGCAACGCGGGCTCGGGGTGCATTTCGTCGAGATACTCGATGATCGCGAGCGACTGCTGCAGCGTCGCGTCGCCGTCGATCAGCGTCGGCACGACCGCATCCGGATTCACCGCGCGGTACGCGTCCTTCAGTTGCTCGCCGCCGTCGCGCAGCATGTGCACGGGCACCGTATCGAACGGCAGCTGCTTCAGGTTCAGGGCGATCCGTACGCGGTAAGACGCGGAACTGCGGAAATAGCTGTAGAGCTTCATCGGTTGTCTCTCGTAATCGTATTCGGCCGGCGCCGCCGGGCGGAAGCCGCGATGCGCCGCCGGGGACTCCGAGTTTAGCGCGCCGCACCGCGTCGGCATACGCGGCCGCGCTTGCGCGACGCGCGCCCGTGCGATACTCGGGCATTCCTCACCGCTCAGCGCGCGGCCCGATGCCGGCCGCCCGCCCCGTCACGATGACCGCTTCCCAAGACTCCACAGCCGCTTCGCCGTTCCCGTGCGCCCGCTTCATCAAGGAAATCGGCCGCGGTCCGCACGGCGCACGCGCGCTGTCGGCCGAAGACACGTTCGAGCTCTATCGCGCGATGCTCGATGCGCGCGTGTCGGACGTCGAACTCGGCGCAATCCTGATCGCATATCGACTGAAGGGCGAAACCGCCGACGAGCTGGCGGCGATGCTGGCCGCCGCACAGGCGTCGTTCGAACCCGTGCACGTGCAGGACGCGGCGTTCCGGCCGGTGTCGATCCCGAGCTACAACGGCGCGCGCAAGCAACCCAATCTCGTGCCGCTGCTCGCGCTGCTGCTCGCGCGCGAAGGCGTGCCGGTGCTGGTGCACGGCGTCGAGCGCGATCCCGGCCGGGTGACCAGCGCGGAGATCTTTGCGGCGCTGTCGATCGCGTCGGCAAGCTCGCACGACGCAATCGAAGACACGCTCGCCGAACGCCGCGTCGCCTTCGCGCCGATCGACGTGCTGGCGCCGCGCATTGCGCGTCTGCTGTCGCTGCGCGCCGTGCTCGGCGTGCGCAACTCCACGCATACGCTGGTCAAGATCCTGCAGCCGTTCGCACCGGCCGGCCTGCGGCTCGTCAATTACACGCATCCGCCGTACCGCGACAGCCTCGCGCAACTGTTTCGCGAGCATCCGGAAGCGGCGCTCGGCGGCGCGCTGCTCGCGCGCGGCACCGAAGGCGAGGCGGTGGCCGACACGCGCCGCCAGGTGCAGGTCGACTGGCTGCACGACGGCATCTGCGACACGCTGATCGCGGCCGAGCGCTCGTCGGACGACGCGCCGCCCGTCGCGCTGCCGGAATCGCGCGACGCCGCGACGACGGCCGCGTGGACCGGCGCCGTGCTGCGCGGCGAGGTGCCGGTGCCCGACGCGCTCGCGCGTCAGGTCGAAACGATCGTGCGGCTGACGCGGCTCGCACCGTGACGGGCCTCCGCGGGCGGCGCGCTGTCGTGCCGGCCGCTGACGTATCGGCCGCTGTCGTGCCGGCCGTTCGGCCGATCATCCAAGCCGCGATTTACCCGACCATTTGACACGCGCAGGCATCCTGGCATAGAGTTCTCGCCATGCGTTCCTTTCCGAACACCCTCCGAATTACCTCCGGCCGCCTAGCGCGGTCGCTATCGCTACGACTAGCCTAAGGCTGTCCTAGCGCCGTGTGCTGTCCGCACGGTCCCTCCCTGCAGTTCCTCGCAGCACCTTTCTCGCAGTTTTTACAACCCGAAGTCGTCAGCATTCGTCCGTCTATCCGTCGGTCGATTCGCGAAGATCATCCGCATCTGCTGCGCGCGTTGCGCGCGCCGGTGCGAGGCAGCGCCAACCGTCGCCCATGCCGCCCGTCTTCGCTCGCGACTTGAGACCCGAGGTCCAGAAGATGAAGCGCAATCCGCAAGACAAGTACCGTCCGTTCGAACCCGTCCGCATCAATGGTCGCCGCTGGCCGACCCGCACCATCGAGCGTGCGCCGGTCTGGATGAGCACCGACCTCCGTGACGGCAACCAGTCGCTGATCGAGCCGATGAGCATCGAGCAGAAACTGGAGTTCTTCGACATGCTGGTCGCGATCGGTTTCAAGGAAATCGAAGTCGGTTTTCCGTCGGCGTCGCAAACCGACTTCGATTTCGTCCGCAAGCTGATCGACGAAAAGCGCATTCCGGACGACGTGACGATCGAAGTGCTCGTGCAGTCGCGCGAAGACCTGATCGCACGCACGTTCGACGCGCTCGACGGCGTGCCGCGCGCGATCGTGCATCTGTACAACGCGATCTGCCCGTCGTTCCGGCGCATCGTGTTCGGGATGTCGAAGGACGACGTGAAGGCGCTCGCGGTCGACGGCACGCGGCTCATCAAGGAGCACGCGGCCGCCCGCCCGGACACGCACTGGACCTATCAATACTCGCCGGAAACCTTCAGCATGACCGAGCTGACGTTCGCGCGCGAAGTGTGCGACGCGGTCGCGCAGGCCTGGCGCCCGACGCGCGATCACAAGATGATCGTGAACCTGCCGGCGACCGTCGAAGCGGCGACCCCGAACGTGTTCGCCGACCAGATCGAGTGGATGGACCGCAATCTCGCGTACCGCGACAGCATCGTGTTGTCCGTGCATCCACACAACGATCGCGGCACCGCGGTAGCCGCCGCCGAGCTGGCGCTGCTCGCGGGCGCCGATCGCATCGAGGGCTGCCTGTTCGGCAACGGCGAGCGCACCGGCAACGTAGATCTCGTCACGCTCGCGCTGAACCTCTATACGCAGGGCATCGACCCCGGCCTCGATTTCTCCGACATCGACGCGGTGCGCCGTGTGGTCGAGCGCTGCAACCAGATTCCGGTGCATCCGCGCCATCCGTACGCGGGCGATCTCGTGTTCACCGCCTTCTCCGGCTCGCACCAGGACGCGATCCGCAAGGGCTTCGCGCAGCAGCGCCCGGACGCCGTATGGGAAGTGCCGTATCTGCCGATCGACCCGGCCGACCTCGGCCGCAGCTATGACGCGGTGATCCGCGTGAACAGCCAGTCCGGCAAGGGCGGCGCGACGTTCCTGCTCGAACGCGGGATGGGCTTCACGCCGACGCGGCGCGTGCAGATCGAGTTCAGCCACGCCGTGCAGACGCTCGCCGACGCCTCCGGCGAAGAAGTGACCGGCGACGCGATCTGCGCGCTGTTCGCTCGCGAATTCTTCGAGACCGACGGGCCAGCCGCGCGCCACGGCGATACGGCGCGCTGGAGCAATCGCGACCTCGCGTACGCAGCGCCGGCCAACGCCGCGCCCGAAGAGGTCGTGCAGCAGGCGGCCTCGGCCTTCGCGAGTGCCGCCGGCGCACCGATCGAGGTCGCGTCGTGCGAACACACGCGCACGACGGACGGCCGGATTGCGATATCGGTCGGCTGCCGGGTCGGCGATGCGCCGCTGCGGCATGGCGTCGGCGTGCATGCCGACGTGGCGAGCGCCGCGCTCGATGCGCTCGTGAGCGCGATCAACCGGTCGGCGTGGCACTGCGCCGACCGCCGTGCGGCGGCCTGAGCGGGCTGCGGGAACAGGTTCAAAGGTCAGCGAGCGGTGCGTGACCGCCCGTGCACCGCGCGATCCGCGCTGCACGGGCCAATGAAAAGCGGCTCAGAAAGCCGCTTCGGTCGGGACACGAAAACGAGCGCCACGCGCGCTCATGTCTCGGTCGCGCATCGCGTCGCCTGCCACGCGAGCAGACGCCACTGCCCGTGCTCATGGGTATGGACGGCCGTATAGGCAATCGGAAACACCAGGCCGCCGTTGTTGGTTTCCATCTCGATCAGCGCGCGCCCGGTGACGACGCAGGTTGCGTCGCCGACGGGCAGCAGGTCCTGCGACTGGATCTCGATCTGGCGGTAGCGGCGGCGGCCGGCGACGATGGCGTCGATGAACTGCTGCTTGGTCTCGCGCTTGCCGTTGGTGTGCACGAAGAACACCTTGTCGGACAATTGCGCGTCGAGCGCCTCGCCGTCCCCATCGACCATCGCTCGGAACCGATCGCGCTCGAGTGCGCGAATCGCATCGACCACCTTCGCCATCGCCTGACTCCTCGGCAACGCGCCCGCCGTGGGCGGGCGTGCGGATCAGAAGTTGTACTGCAGGTAGAACTGGTGGAAATTTATACCAGGATTCGGCTCTTTGATACCCGCGTTAGACACATGTTCGAAACGGTAGCCGACCTGATACTGTTGCCGTTGGCCGAACTCCACGCCGACGCCTGCGGTCGGCGCGAACTGGAACGCCGTCGACAGCGAGAAATGATCGGAGATCGTCGGATGCGTGAGCACCCGCACGCCGCCGCCGGCCTCGATGAACGGACGGATCTGCCCCGCGCTCTTGACGAAGCGGAACATCGGCGTCACTCCGAATTCGCCGATGTTGCTGTGGACGTTGCCGCCCGTATGCCAGTAGCCGGCATGCCCTTCGACCACGAAAGCGAAGTGCCACCCGCCGATTTCCCACCAGTTCCAGCCCGGATCCCACACGACGCCGAGATCGCCCTTGTCGACGCCGTGGCGATCGGAGAAACCGCCGCCGGCCTGAATCCCCCAACGATCGGCGCACGCGGCTCCCGATCCGGCCAGCAGCGACGCCGTGAGCAACGCATGCAAGGCAAGCCGGCTACGGGGCCGACGGTTCTTCTTGTTGTTCATCTAACACTCCAACTTTATGGGTTGAATGTGGGCCTTGCCGCACCGGCCGGGCCCGAGCGAACAGAATGGTATGGTAAAGGACTTTTCGGATCGGCATCACGAAGTGAAATGGTTTCCTTCCGAAACAACAAAAATCGAAAACCTGTACTGATTACCAACAAAAACAACGCTTTACGGAACTTCGCCCGAGTTGGCGAGTCGCACGATATACTATCGACATGGACATTCCGATAGAAAACGGGAACTTCGATGCCCACCCGCGCTCTAAGGAATTAGCACTCGGATTACGGGAGTGCTAAGATGAGACTCGGAATCTCGTCCGAGACCAGGGGTTTGTCCCTGATTCCAAAGGAGTTTTTAGTGAGCCACGCCCTGACCCTTCCGAACACCCTGAGCCCGACGCCGGCCAAGGCCGCATCGGCAGGCTCGCTGGCGCTCGCAACCCAATCGCTGTTGCCGGGCCAGTTGGGCAACATCGACGCCTATATCCAGGCCGTCAACCGGATTCCCCTGCTGAGCGCCGAGGAAGAACGCCGGTATGCGACCGAGTTCCGCGAGGACAACAACCTCGACGCGGCACGCAAGCTCGTGCTGTCGCACCTGCGGCTCGTCGTGTCGATCGCGCGCAACTATCTCGGTTACGGCCTGCCGCACGGCGACCTGATCCAGGAAGGCAACATCGGCCTGATGAAGGCGGTGAAGCGGTTCGACCCTGCGCAAAACGTGCGCCTGGTGTCGTACGCGATCCACTGGATCAAGGCGGAGATCCACGAGTACATCCTGCGCAACTGGCGCATGGTGAAGGTCGCGACGACGAAGGCGCAGCGCAAGCTGTTCTTCAACCTGCGCAGCCACAAGAAGAGCATGCAGGCGATGACGCCGGAGGAAATCGACGGCCTCGCGCAGGAGCTCAACGTCAAGCGCGAAGAAGTGACCGAGATGGAAACGCGCCTGTCGGGTGGCGACATCGCGCTCGAAGGCCAGGTCGAAGACGGCGAGGAAGCATACGCGCCGATCGCGTATCTGGCCGACTCGCACAACGAGCCGACCGCCGTGCTCGCCGCGCGCCAACGCGACATGCTGCAGACGGACGGCATCGCGCAAGCGCTCGAGGCACTCGACGCGCGCAGCCGTCGCATCATCGAGGCGCGCTGGCTGAACGTCGACGACGACGGCTCGGGCGGCTCGACGCTGCACGACCTCGCGGCCGAGTTCGGCGTGTCCGCAGAGCGCATTCGTCAGATCGAAGCGAGCGCAATGAAAAAGATGCGCACTGCACTCGCCGAGTACGCATAAGCACCGGCATAAGCACCGGCAATTCAGCGCGCTTCACGCAAAAACCGCTGCCAAACGGCAGCGGTTTTTTTTTGCACTTATGATTGCCGCCTTTCCGCCGTTAATAGACATATTCGATTGGGTATCGGCAGGCTGCGAGCCCCTTCCGCACAACCTTGATCTGCCTCAATCTTTGGCCGGCAGTTCGCGACGGTCTGCCGCAGCGCGACACTCGGCATCGTAAGGCGCGCAATCTAAAATTGGCATGTCGGCTTAAAAGGATTAAAACACCTTCATTGCGGTCATAAATCCGACGTAAAGTCGCCCCCAAACCACACACGTCGATTCAGGATAATTACCTTGATCTCGATCAATAAAGAGCCTGCGCCGCCCCCCGCGCAGGCCGCCGCCCCGATCGGCTGGCGCACGCGCATCGTCGCGTGGGCGCGAGGGCCCACATTGATGCGCGACATCACGCTGCTATTGATCGTCAAGCTGATCCTCCTGATGTCGCTCAAGTACGCATTTTTCAATCATCCGCAGGCTGCGCACATGTCGCTTCCGCCTGCCGTCGTCGCCGAGAAGCTGCTCTCGGTGCCGGCGCCTGCATCCACCGAGGGAGACCACCATGATAAGTAGCGAAGTAGTCGATCTGTCACGTCTGCAGTTCGGCATCACGGCGCTCTACCACTTCTTGTTTGTGCCGTTGACGCTCGGCATGTCCTGGCTGCTCGTCATCATGGAAGCGGTATACGTGATGACCGGCAAACAGGTCTACAAGGACATGACGCAGTTCTGGGGCAAGCTGTTCGGTATCAACTTTGCGATGGGCGTGACCACCGGGATCACGATGGAATTCCAGTTCGGTACGAACTGGTCGTACTACTCGCACTACGTCGGTGACATCTTCGGCGTGCCGCTCGCGGTCGAAGGCCTGATGGCGTTCTTCCTCGAATCGACGTTCGTCGGCCTGTTCTTCTTCGGCTGGAACCGGCTGTCGAAGGTCAAGCACCTGATCGTGACGTTCCTCGTCGCGCTCGGCTCGAACCTCTCCGCGCTGTGGATTCTGGTGGCGAACGGCTGGATGAACAATCCGGTCGGCGCCGAGTTCAACTACCAGACGATGCGCATGGAGATGACGAGCCTGTTCGACGTGGTGTTCAACCCCGTCGCGCAGGTCAAGTTCGTGCATACCGTGTCGGCCGGCTACGTGTCGGCGGCGATGTTCGTGCTCGGCGTGTCGTCGTGGTACTTGCTGCGCAAGCGCGACGTCGACTTCGCGCTGCGCTCGTTCGCGGTCGCGGCCGGCTTCGGCCTCGCGGCGACGCTGTGCGTGATCGTGCTCGGCGACGAGTCGGGCTATACGACCGGCGAAGTGCAGAAGATGAAGCTCGCCGCGATCGAATCCGAATGGGAAACGCAGCCGGCGCCCGCCTCGTTCACGCTGATCGGCATGCCGAATCAGGAAGAACAGCGCACCGACTACGCGATCAAGATCCCGTACGCGCTCGGCCTGATCGCGACGCGCTCGATCGACGAACCGGTGACCGGCCTGCGCGATCTCGCCAAGCTCAGCGAGGAGCACATCCAGAGCGGGATGATCGCGTACGGCGCACTGCAGAAGATGAAGCAGGGCGACAAGAGCGACGCAACCCGCGCGTTGTTCGACCAGCACAAGCAGTATCTCGGCTACGGGTTGATGCTCAAGCAGTTCACGCCGAACGTGACCGATGCGACGCCGGACCAGATCAAGGCCGCGGCGAAGAAGACGATCCCGCCGGTGGCGCCCGTGTTCTTCTCGTTCCGGATCATGGTGGCTCTCGGCTTCCTGTTCGTCGCGACGTTCGTTACCGCGTTCTGGCTGTGCGCGCGCCGTCAGCTGCTGCAGGACAACCGCCGCTGGTTCCTCCGCTATGCGGTGTGGGCGATCCCGCTGCCGTGGATCGCGATCGAATTCGGCTGGATCGTCGCCGAGCTCGGCCGTCAGCCGTGGACGATCGCGGGCGTGCTGCCGACCCATCTGTCCTCGTCCAGCCTGCAAGTGAACGACCTGTACCTGAGTATCGCCGGCTTCGTGCTGTTCTACACGGCACTGTTCATCATCGAAATCAAGCTGATGTTCAAGTACGCGCGCCTCGGCCCGTCGTCGCTGCATACCGGCCGCTATCACCACGAACTCGCCCCGGCTGGCGAGCGTGCCTCGGTTTGAGCACGCCCTCGCAACGGAACAAGGAATCGCTATGGACTACGCAACTCTCAAGCTGATCTGGTGGCTGCTCGTCGGCGTGCTGCTGGTCGGCTTCGCCGTCACGGACGGCTTCGACATGGGCGCAACCGCGCTGCTGCCGTTCCTCGGCAAGACCGACGACGAACGCCGCATCATCGTCAACACGGTCGGCGCGACGTGGGAAGGCAACCAGGTGTGGCTGATCACGGCAGGCGGCGCGATGTTCGCAGCCTGGCCGCTCGTCTACGCCGCATCGTTCTCCGGCTTCTACTTCGCGATGCTGCTCGTGCTGTTCGCGCTGTTCTTCCGGCCGGTCGGCTTCGACTACCGCAGCAAGCGGCCCGATCCGCGCTGGCGCGCGGGCTGGGACTGGGCGCTGTTCGTCGGCGGCTTCGTCCCGGCGCTGGTGTTCGGCGTCGCGTTCGGCAACCTGCTGCAAGGCGTGCCGTTCCAGTTCGACACCGACCTGCGCGTCACTTACTACGGCGGCTTCTGGGCGCTGCTGAACCCGTTCGCGCTGCTCTGCGGGCTGGTCAGCCTCACGATGCTCGTCGCGCACGGCGCCGCATTCATCAAGATGAAGACGGACGGCGCGATCGCGCGCCGCGCGTCGGTCGCACTGCGCGTGTCGTCGTTCCTCGCGGTCGTGCTGTTCGTGCTGGCCGGCGTGCTGGTCGCGTCGTACATCGGCGGCTTCCACATCACCCACGCCGCGCCGACCGACACGGTCGCGAACCCGCTGCTGAAGGACGTCGCCGCCGGCTCGGGCCTGTGGCTGTCGAACTACCACGAGTTCCCGTGGATGATCGCCGCGCCCGTCGTCGGCATCGCGGGCGGCCTGCTCGCGCTGCTGCTCGCCGGCTCGAAGCAGGAAAAGACCGCGTTCTTCTGCACCGGCCTGATGATCGCCGGCGTGATCATGACGGCAGGCTTCTCGATGTTCCCGTTCATCATGCCGTCGTCGCTCGACCCGCGCAGCAGCCTGACCGTCTGGGATTCGACGTCGAGCCACAAGACGCTGCAGGTGATGCTGATCGCGGTGATCGTGTTCCTGCCGATCGTCCTGCTCTACACGGGCTGGGTGTATCGCGTGATGCGCGGCAAGGTCACGCATCAGGCGCTCGAAGAGAACAAGCACTCGATGTATTGAACTCGGCCGGGGGCGCACGGCGCCCTCGTCCACCGTTTCGCAAGGAGTCGGACCATGTGGTATTTCAGCTGGATTCTCGGTATGGGCGTCGCGCTGTCGTTCGGCATCGTCAACGCGATGTGGCTCGAAGCGCGGCAGAAGCCGCAGGAAGCAGCGGTGCGTACGCGCCGCGACTGAACCGCGGCCGGCGGCAGATCGCTGCGCCGCCGTCGTCCGGAAAGAACCTCGCCTCGCGCGAGGTTTTTTTTCGTCCGCACGCGGCGCGCATGCCGGTGGCGCCGATGCCAATTTAGCGCCAGATTGATACCACTTGAATACCAATCAAAGGTTTCATAAGATCGTTGGACACGGCCGCCGCAAGGCCGGATCCATCTGGTGGGGCAGACATGCGCATCCCGTGTCAGGCGCGCGCACGCGCGCCGTTTCGCCGGCCGCACGCAGCGGCTGATCGCCGTGCGGCGGCATATCGCTTGGCCGGTCGGGCGCAGCGCGGCCACGACGCCCGCGGCCACTCCGCCGCGGCCGCTCGCCCTCGATGAACACCGCGTCACGCGCCGGCCGCCCCGATCGGCACGCGCGCCCGCCGCCCGTTCCGTAATGCACGCGCGTCGCGTGCCGAACCCGCGTGGGGCGATCCGCTCGCACCGCGCGTCGATGTCCCCGCAGCTCCGTTGAAAGACCCGATCGCAGCGACGTCATCCGACGCCGCCGCGGCGCCACCCTTTTTCTCAGGAGTTCCAATGAAACGCCCGTTGCCCTTCCTGTTTGCCGGCGTGCTGATCGCGGCGCTGCTGCCGTCCGCAAGCCGCGCCGAGCCCGTGCCGGCCGGCGCTGGCTCGGTGGCCGCCCCGGTGATCGTGCCGGCCGCCGCCAGCGCGCGGCCCGCCATGCAGCCGGCCGACCTCGCCGCGTTGCTGGCGAACGGCCTCGCGCTGCGCGTCGCCGTGGACAACAACCATGCGGCGGCGGCCGGCGTGCCGTGCGCCGATCTCGGCGCCGACGGCGCCGCCTGCGCGACCGGCCGCCTGTTCCTGCACAACCGCGGCCACCAGCCGATCGCCGACGGCGGCTGGAAGCTCTATCTGCACAGCATCCGACGGCTGCTGCGTATCGATCGTCCGGGCTTCGCGTTGCGGCGCCTCACGGGCGACCTGTACGAGCTGACGCCGCAGCCGGGCTCGCTGCGGCTCGCGCCGGGCGAGCGCGTCGCGTTGCCGTTCGTCGCCGAATACTGGCTGCGACGCTACAGCGACGTGATACCGCGCCCGTATGTGGTGGTCGACGGCGCGCCGCCCGCGGTGCTGCGCTACAACGATACCGACGACGAACTGCGCTACGTCGAATCGCTGCCGGCCGATGCGCAGAACAGCTCGACCGGCAATGCGCCGCCGGTGGCCGCGCGGCCGGACGCGAGCCGCGCGCTGCCGAGCGTGAAGCGCGAGCAGCGGCTGCCCGGCGCGCTCGAGCTGCGCGGCGTCGAGCTGGTGCTGCCCGAGTTGCCCGATGCGCAGGTCGCGGCGCTGCGCGAACGCGCGGCGACGCTCGGGCTGGACGGCGCCCGCGCGCGCGTGCGCGGCGTGGTCGCGCCGCGCCGGCTGCCGGCCGACATCGCGACGCCGGGCGGCTACCGGCTCGCGATCGGGCCGCGCGGCGTGCTCGTCGAAGGCTACGATCGCGCCGGCCTCTACTACGGCGTGCAGACGCTGTTCTCGCTCGCGCCGGCCGGCGGCGGCCCGGTTCCGGCACTGCTCGTCGAGGACGCGCCGCGCTTCACGCATCGCGGCATGCACGTCGATCTCGCGCGCAACTTCAAGCATCCGGCGACGCTGCGCCGCCTGATCGACCAGATGAGCGCGTACAAGCTCAACCGGCTGCACCTGCACCTGTCCGACGACGAAGGCTGGCGCATCGAGATCCCCGGGCTGCCCGAGCTGACCGACATCGGCGCGCGCCGCTGTCACGATCCGTCCGAGACGCGTTGCCTGCTGCCGCAGCTCGGCTCCGGCCCGGACAACCGCTCGGGCGGCGGCTATCTGACGCGCGCCGCCTACGTCGCGCTGGTGCGCTACGCGGCCGACCGCTTCGTCGAGGTGATCCCCGAAATCGACATGCCCGCCCATGCACGCGCGGCCGTCGTGTCGATGGAAGCGCGCTACCGGCGCCTGCATGCGGCCGGCCGCGACCAGGAGGCGAACGCGTATCGGCTGCTCGACCCGCAGGACACGTCGAACCTGACCACGGTGCAGTTCTACGATCGGCGCAGCGATCTGAACCCGTGCGTGCCGGGCGCGCTGAACTTCGCGTCGAAGGTGATCCGCGAGATCGCGGCGATGCACGCGGACGCGCAGGCGCCGCTGCGGATCTGGCATTTCGGAGGCGACGAAGCGAAGAACATCCTGCTCGGCGGCGGCTTCCAGCCGCTGAACGGCACCGATCCGAACAAGGGGCGCATCGACCTCGCCGCGCAGGACAAGCCGTGGGCGCGCTCGCCCGCGTGCGCGGCGCTGCTGCAGCGTGGCGAGATCCGCTCGATCGACGAGTTGCCGACGCGCTTCGCGAAACAGGTCAGCGCTGCGGTCGACGCGAACGGGATCGACACGATGGCCGCCTGGCAGGACGGCATCAAGCACGCGAACGGGCCGCGCGATTTCAGTACGCGTCACGTGATGGTGTCGCTGTGGGACACGATCTTCTGGGGCGCAGCGGACAGCGCGCGCGACCTCAGCAACGCCGGCTATCTGACCGTGCTCGCGCTGCCCGACTACCTGTACTTCGACTTCCCGTACACGCTGAATCCGCGCGAGCGCGGCTATTACTGGGGATCGCAGGCAACCGACGAGTACAAGATGTTCTCGCTCGCGCCCGAGAACCTGCCGCAGAACGCCGAGGTGATGGGCGATCGCGACGGCAACGCGTTCGAGGCGACCGGCACGGGCCCCGCGCCGCGCATCGAGGGCATCCAGGGGCAGGCATGGGGCGAGGTGATGCGCAACGACACGTTCCTCGAGTACATGGTGTACCCGCGGCTGCTCGCACTCGCCGAACGCGCGTGGCATCGCGCCGACTGGGAGCTGCCCTATGCGGCCGACGTGCGCTACAAGCGCGGCGACACGCACCACGTCGACACCGCGGCACTCCAGCGAGACTGGGCCGGCTTCGCGACGCTGGTCGTCCAGCGCGAGCTGCCGAAGCTCGACCGCGCGGGGATCGGTTATCGCAAGCCGAGCTTCACGGTGACGAACCCGTAAGGGGCGCACAGTTGCACGGTGGGGGCGATGCGCGAGGCGGATCGGGGCACCGGCACTGAACACTGAGCAATGGCACCACCCCCCAAGTAAAAACGGCTTGCGCCCCATCGGTCGCAAGCCGTTTTCGTACTGGGGCCAGCAGCCGGCCCGCTGCGGCAACGCAGACGGACCGGCAGCGTCGCGTCAGGCCGGTTGCGCGGCCGCGCCGCCCCCGGTCGACGGCAGGCGTGCGCCGAGCTGCTGCGCATAGCGCGCGGCCGCATTGCCGCAGACGATGTGGAACGTGTCCGGCGACACCCATGCGGCGTCGAGCGTGCCGAGCCGTTCGCGATCGACGGCCGATGCGTCGCGCACGACCACGCGCAGCCGCGTGGTCGCGATCGCGTCGAGCGCTGCGACGTTGGTCGCGCCGCCGAACACCGCGAGCCAGCGCAGCGGATCGGGATCGAGCGGCCCGGCCGCCGCGCCCGTGACCGCTTGCGCCGTCGATTGCGCGGCCGCGGCCGGCGCTGCGGCTGCGGCCCCAGCCGTACCGCTGCCGATCACCGCCCGCATCTCGTCGGCGATGATGTCGGCCTCCGGCCCGATGATCACCTGCACGCTGTTGCCGCCGCGCTTGAGCACGCCGCGCGCGCCGATCGCCTTGAGCTCCGGCTCCGACACCTTGTCCGGATCGACGACACTCAGGCGCAGACGCGTCGTGCAGGCGTCGACGACCGTCAGGTTGCCCGCACCGCCGAGCGCGGCGATGTAGCGCTGCGCACGCGGGGCGGCCGCAACCGCGCCGCCGGCCGGTGCGACGAAGCCGCCCGACGCGTACGATTCGGCCGCCGCATCTGCGCTGGCCGGCTCGCGGCCGGGCGTCGCCATGTTGAACTTGCGGATGAAGAAGCGGAACAGCCCGTAGTACGCGACGCCGTACGCGATGCCGAGCGGAATCGCGATCCAGCCCTTCGTCGACAGCCCGTAGTTCAGCACGTAGTCGATCGCGCCGGCCGAGAACGTGAAGCCGAGCTTCACGCCGAGGATCTGGCAAATCGCGAGCGACAGCCCGGTCAGCACCGCGTGGATCACGTACAGCACCGGCGCGAGGAACATGAAACTGAACTCGATCGGCTCGGTCACGCCGGTCAGGAACGACGTGAGCGCCATCGAGAACAGCAGGCCGCCGACCATCGCGCGGCGCTCCTTCGGCGCTTCGTGCAGCATCGCGAGACACGCGGCCGGCAGGCCGAACATCATGATCGGGAAGAAGCCGGCCATGAAGGTGCCCGCGGTCGGATCGCCCGCGAAGAAGCGGTGCAGGTCGCCGTGCACGATCTCGCCACCGGCCGGCGGCGTGAAGTTGCCGAACACGAACCACGCGAGCGAGTTGATGATGTGGTGCAGGCCCGTGACGAGCAGCAAGCGGTTCAGGAAGCCGAACACGAACGCGCCGATCGCACCCGCGGTCGTCAGCCATTGCCCGGCCGCGTCGATCGCATGCTGGATCGGCTGCCACACATAGCCGAACACGATGCCGAGCACCACGCACGCGAGCCCCGTGATGATGGGCACGAAGCGCTTGCCGCCGAAGAAGGCGAGGTAGTCGGGCAGCTTGATGTCCTTGTAGCGGTTGTACAGCAAGCCCGCCACCACGCCCGCGATGATCCCGGACAGCACGCCCATGTTCAGCTTGGGATCGATGTCCTTCATGATCGCGGTTTCGATCAGATAGCCGATCGCGCCCGCGAGCGCCGCGACGCCGTTGTTGTCCTTCGCGAAGCCGACCGCCACGCCGATCGCGAACAGCAGCGGCAGGTTGTCGAAGATCGCCCCGCCGGCGTCGGCGATCATCTTGATGTTGAACACGTCCGGCTGGCCGAGGCGCAGCAGGATGCCGGCGACCGGCAACACCGCGATCGGCAGCATCAGGGCGCGGCCCAGCCCCTGTATCTTCAGAAACGGATTCCCGTCCATTCAGTCCTCCAGTCCATTGTCTCGTCGTGAAGCGTCGTTGACCTAATTGCTTTCGTGGTGATACGGGACGCGCGCCCGCCGTCGACGTTCAGTCGAGCGGCCAGACCTCGCGGCTTGCTGCCCTTACCGCCTGTGCCGAGTCGAGTGCGAGCAGATCCTGCGCACGCTGGCGACACAGCTGGTAATCGAGACGGCGCACGCGCGCCTTGATGCCCGGCACCGCCACCGGGTCGACCGACAGCTCGGTCACGCCGAGGCCGACGAGGATCGGCACCGCGAGCGGATCGCCGCCGAGCGCGCCGCACACGCCGACCCACTTGCCATGCTTCGCCGCACCGCGCACCGCGATGTCGATCAGGCGCAGCACGGCCGGATGCAGGCCGTCGGACTGCGCGGCGAGGTCGGCCTGGCAGCGGTCCATCGCGAGCGTGTACTGCGTGAGGTCGTTGGTGCCGATCGACAGGAAATCCGCGTGCCGTGCGAGTTGATCGGCAAGCAGCGCCGCCGACGGCACCTCGATCATCACGCCGACCTCGATCGGCTCGGTGCGACCCTGCGCCCGCGCGAATTCGTCGATGCGCGCGCGCAGCCGCACGAGTTCGCCCGCGTCGGTGACCATCGGCAGCAGGATGCGCACCGCGCCGAACGGCTTCACCGCGAGCAGACCCTGCAGCTGATCGTCGAGCAGATCGGGGCGCACCTGCGCGAGCCGGATGCCGCGCAGGCCGAGCGCCGGATTCGGCTCCGGCGGCAGCGTCAGATAGTCGACTTCCTTGTCCGCGCCGACGTCGAGCGTGCGGATGATCGCGGTGCGGCCCTGCAGCGCGTCGACGATCGACTGGTAGCTCTGCCGGTGCTCGACGACGCTCGGCGCGGTTTGACGATGGATGAACATCAGCTCGGTGCGCAGCAGCCCGATCGAATCGGCGCCGTTGTCGAGCGCGGTGTTCGCGTCGTCGAGCGTCGCGATGTTCGCGGCGACTTCGATCGCGCGGCCGTCGGCCGTCGCGGCGGCTTCGCGCGCATGTTGGCGGTTCGCTTCGCGCACGCCGTCGAGGCGCTCGCGTTCGTGGCGCGCACGCTCGACGTCGACCGCGCTCGGCGCATGTTCGAGCCGGCCCGCGCTCGCGTCCACGACGACCTGCGTGCCGTCCGGAATCGCGTACAGCGCATCGCCGACCGCGACGAGCGCCGGGATGCCGAGCTGGCGCGCGATGATCGCCGCATGCGAGGTCGCGCCGCCGCGCGCCATCACGAGCGCGGTCACGCGTTCGCGATCGAGCGACGACAGGTCCGACGGCGTGAACTCCTCGGCGGCGAGCACGGCCTCGTCGGGCAGCGCGCGCGTCGCGCCGCTCGTGTGACCGAGCGCGCGCAGCACGCGCTTCTCGATGTCGCGCAGATCGGCCGCGCGCTCGGCGAGCAGCGCGTCGTCGAGCCGCGACAGCGTGTCGATCTGCGCGCGGATCGTCGCGCGCCACGCGAAGCCGGCGCTCTTGCCGAGGCTGATCTGGTCGCGCGCCGCGTCGACCAGCGTCGGATCCTCCAGCAGCACGCGATGCACCGCGAAAATGCCGGCCTCGCCCACCGCGCCGCGCGCGGACGCGTTGCGCACCGTTTCGCCGAGTTCGGCGTCGACCGCCTTCAGCGCCTGGTCGAGGCGGCGGCTTTCCGACGCGGGCGTGCCGCTCGCCGGTTCGGGCGGCACGATGTCGGCATCGTCGAGCCGCACCAGCGTGCCGACCGCGATGCCGGGCGCCGCACATACGCCCGCGAGCGTGTTCGGATCGAGGGGCGCACCGGCGCGCGCCGCGCCGTCGTCGTGCCGCAGCGTCGGCGGCGCCGGCGAGCGCAGCCGTGCCGGCGTCTCTTCCACTTCGCCGTGCGCTTCGCGCAGCAGCTCGCGCGCGACCGCGTCGACGGCCTGCTGCGCATGCGCGCCGCGGCCGATCAGCTCGACCGTCGCGCCTTCGCCGGCGCCGAGGCCGAGCAGGCCCACGACGCTCGCGATCGACGCGTGGCGGCCGTCGAACTGCACGTCGACCGTCGCGTCGAAACCGCGCACGGATTCGCGCGCCCGCGCGGCCGGGCGCGCATGCAGGCCGCCCGGCTGCGTGAGCACGATCTGGCGGCGCACTTCGTGCGCCGAAGTCGCGGTCGCGGTCGCATGAGCGGCCTGCGTGGCCTGCCCGGCCGCTGCGCCGTTGGCGCGCAGCGTCAGCAGCGGCGTCTCGCCGGCCGTCGCGAAGCCGCTCGCGCGCTCGACGACGTCGAATGCATCCGAGTTCGCGATCGCGATCACCGACACGAGCGAATGCGCGCTGCGTGCGACCACGTCCTGATCGAACTCGATCAGCAGGTCGCCCGGCGCGACGTGCGCGCCGTCCTCGACGCGTGCGGTGAAGCCCTGCCCGTTCAGCTCGACGGTGTCGATGCCGATGTGCAGCAGCACTTGCGCGCCTTGCGGCGTCGTGATCGTCACCGCATGGCCGGTACGCGCCAGATGCGACACGACGCCGGCGCATGGCGCGACGAGCCGGCCCGCGAGCGGGTCGATGCCGATGCCGTCGCCGAACATCCCGCCGGCAAACACCGGATCGGGCACATCGGCCAGCGCGACGATCGGCCCGCTCAGCGGGGCGAGCAGGACGATCTGATCTTGGGCGGAACTCTTCAACTGGGACTCCTCGGCGCGTCTCATCGGCTGTCTCGGCTATCAGTGCGTTTCGGTGACTTTGTTCAGGTGACGCGGCGTGTCGGGATTGCGACCGCGCGCGACGGCGAGCTCGGCCGCCATCACGTAGAACGACAGAATGGCGGCGATCGGATCGAGCGCCGCATGGGCGGACTGCGCGAGCGGCAGGTTCGCGCCCGGCGTGCCGGCGGGCGCAGCGAGCAGCACCGCCGCGCCGCGTGCGCGCATGTCCTGCGCGAGCTGCAGCAGCCCGGCCTGCTCCGGCCCCGGCGGCGCGAACACGAGCAGCGGATAGTCGCGCTCGATCAGCTCCATCGGGCCGTGCCGGACTTCGGCGCTCGAAAATGCCTCGGCCTGGATGCCCGAGGTTTCCTTCAGCTTCAGCGCGGCTTCCTGCGCGATCGCGAGGCCAAGGCCGCGGCCGATCACGATCATCCGCTCGATGCCCGAAAGCGCGGCCACCGCCGCCGACCAGTCGAGCCGGCCCGCTTGCGCGAGCACGTCGGGCAGGCCGCGCAACGCGGTGACCAGCGCGGCGTCGCGCTGCCAGAACGCGACGATCTGCGCGGACAGCGACAGCATCGCGATATAGCTCTTGGTCGCGGCGACCGACAGCTCGGGGCCGGCCAGCAGCGGCAACTGGTGCTCGCACGCATCGGCGAGCGGCGACGGCAGCACGTTGACCGCGGCGACGGTCCGCGCGCCGGCTTCGCGCAGCGCGGCCATCGTGTTGACGAGATCGGGGCTCTGGCCCGACTGGGAAAACGCGAGCGCGAGCTGGTCGTGCACCTTCAGCGGCGCCTGCTGCAAGGTCGCGACCGACATCGGCAGCGACGCGACCGGCACGCCGAGGCGGCTCATCGTCAGGCTCGCGAAATAGCTGGCGGCGTGATCCGAGCTGCCGCGCGCGACCGTCAGCGCGACGGCCGGCGGGTGATCGAGCAGCTGGCCGGCGAGCGCCTCGACGCGCGCGGTATCGGCGAGCTGCGCGGCGACGACCTGGGCGGCCTCGCGTGCTTCCTTAAGCATATTCGACAATCGATTCTCCTTCGACGTAGGTCGCGGTGAGGTTCAGGTCGCGATCGAATACCGCGAGGTCGGCCCATGCGCCGCGCTCGAGGCGGCCGCGGTCCGCGATGCCGAGGTAGTCGGCCGCGTAGCGCGACATGCGGTTCGACACGTCGGCGATCGGCAGGCCGAGCGACACGAGGTTGCGCAGCGCCTGATCCATCGTCAGCGTGCTGCCCGCGAGCGTGCCGTCGGCGAGCCGCACGCCGCCGAGGCACTTGGTCACGTGCTGGCTGCCGAGCCGGTATTCGCCGTCGGGCATGCCGGTGGCCGACGTGCTGTCGGTCACCACGTACAGGCGCGGGATCGCGCGCAGCGCCGCGCGGATCGCGCCGGGATGCACGTGCAGCAGGTCGGGGATGATTTCCGCGTACTCGGCATGCGCGAGCGCCGCGCCGACGAGGCCGGGGTTGCGGTGATGCAGCGGCGACATCGCGTTGAACAGATGCGTGAAGCCGCACGCGCCGTGCTTGAGCGCGGTGACCGCGTCGTCGTACGTCGCGAGCGAGTGGCCGAGCTGCACGCGCACGCCGCGCGCGGCCATCTCGCCGATGATCTCGATGTGGCCGGCGATCTCCGGGGCAAGCGTGACCACGCGGATCGGCGCGATCGACAGGTATTTCAGCACTTCGTCGAGCACGGCCGACACGGCCGCGTCCGGTTGCGCGCCGAGCTTGCCGGGGTTGATGTACGGCCCTTCGAGATGCACGCCGAGCACGCGTGCGCCGCCCGGCGTGCGCGCGCGCGCGGCGGTGCCGAGGTTCGCGACGACTTCCATCAGCTCGTCGCGCGGCGCGGTCATCGTGGTGGCGAGCAGGCTCGTCGTGCCGAACTGCGCGTGGGTGCGCGCGATCGTCTCGATCGCGTCGCCGCCTTCCATCACGTCGGCGCCGCCGCCGCCGTGCACGTGCAGATCGATGAAGCCGGGCAGGATGTACGGCGCGTCGTTGTTGGCCGGGTCGGCGGGCGTGCCGTCGACCATCGTGATGCGGCCGTTCTCGCTGTCGAGCGAGCCGTGAATCCAGCCGTCGGGGGTGAGGATGTTGCCAGTCAGCATGACGTTTCTCTTGATGATCCGGTGACGCGGAGCGCCGCGTCGCGATGTGCCAGTTCGTTGGGATGCGTTGCGCGCGATTGCGTTCCGTTGCGTTGCATTGCGTTCCAGTCGTGTGGCGCGCGCAGTCTCGCGCGTCAGCGTTTCAGTTCGGCGACGAAGTCGTAATAGTCGTCGCGGCAATACGATTCGGTCACTTCGAGCGCGCGCTGATCGGCGCCATAGCCGATCCGCCTGATCACGAGCAGCGCCGCGCCCGGCTTCACGCCCATCCATTTCGCGATCTCGTGCGTCGCGTTGGCCGCGCGAAAGTGCTGCAGCGCGCGCACGACGCTCGACCCGCGCGCCGCCAGATAGTCGTACAGCGATGCGCCGAGCGCCTGCGGATCGGGCAGCACCGCGGCCGGCAGCGTCGAGTGCTCGACGGCCATCACGGTGCCGTCCGCGCGGCGCAGCCGCTCGAGCCGCGCAACCGTCGCGCCCGGCGCGAGCCCCAGATGCGCGATTTCGTCGCGACTCGCGACGCGCAGCGTGCGCGCGAGCCACACCGAATCGGGGATGAAGCCGCGCTGCCGCATCTTCTCGGTGAAGCCGACGAGCCGCGACAGCGGATCGGCGACGCGCGGCGTGATGAAGCTGCCCGCCCCGCGCACCCGCCGGATCAGCCCCTGCTCGACCAGCAGCGCGAGCGCGCGGCGCGCCGTGATGCGCGATACGCCGACCGTGTCCGACAGCAGCCGCTCCGACGGCAGCGCCTCGCCCGCGCGCCACGCGCCGGCGTGGATCGCGCTCGCCAGATTGCGGGCGAGCTGCAGATACAGCGGCGTGTCGTCGAGGGGATCGGGCGCCAGTTCGGAGCAGCCGGTTTCCATATGCCTCCGCGGGTCGGACGACGGCCGTCGAGCCGTCGAAAGTGAACGCATTATATAACCACCATAATACCAGTCAACGAACTGGTATTAGACGTGTGGAAATCGCGGGAAGCCTTGTCCGACAAGCGGTTTAGTCGCAAGAAGTCCTTTGTTTACAAGGTGATGCGGGATAGGGATTTACCCGGAGTGGTATGCAAAGGGACGGGTTGCAGCCTCGCTTCGGCGTGCGCAACGAGGCAGAATCGATACCGAAATAGAACCAGTTAGGGCCACTGGTATGCATGCGACCGAGCGGGGTGCGGGTGAGCCGGGATGACCGGTGTATGGATGAGCGTTTCGCGGTGAGCGGTGAGCGGCAATCGACACGCCCCGCCCTCTGTCGCGCCCTCAGTGAAATTCCCGGCTCGACGTGCGCAGGCCGCCGAGCAGCGGCGTCAGATCCTCGAAATGCTGCGCGACGAGGTGCCTCACGTCGCTGACGACCTGCCACACGCCCGACGCAGCGAGCAGCCGCGAGTCAAGCGTTTCGCGCCGCTGCCGGGCGAGCAGCTCGGGCCGCACGATCACGTTCACGCAGCCCGTTTCGTCTTCGAGCGTCATGAACATCACGCCCTTCGCGGTGCCCGGCATCTGCCGCGCGATCACGAGCCCGCACGCGCGCGCGAGCCGGCCGTCGGGACGGTCGCGCAGCTCGGCCGCGGACGACAGCCGCTGCGCGCGCAACGCGGGCCGCAGCAGCGCGACCGGATGGCGGTTCAGCGTCAGGCCGATGGTGTGATAGTCGGCGAGGATGTCGTCGGCTTCGGACGGCGCGCCGAGCGCCGGCTGCTCCGTTTCGTCGATCGGCGCGGCGGCGAGCAGGTCGCGCTCGGGCGCCGCGGCGACGGCCTGCCACAATGCGTCGCGGCGATGGCCGGCGAGCGCCGCCAGCGCGTTCGCGGCGGCGAGCGCCTCGAGATCGCGCCGCTCGAGCTGCGCGCGGCGCGCGAGCGCGTCGACGCTGTCGAACGGGCCGGCCGCGCGCGCGGCCTCGATGCGCCGCGCGGCCGCCTCGCCGAGCCCGCGCACGAGCGCCAGGCCGAGCCGCACCGCCGGCTGGCCGTGTGGCGGCGGCTGACCGGGCAGCGCTTCGAGCGACGTCTCCCAGCCGCTTTGCGTGACGTCGGCCGGCAGCACCTGCACGCCGTGGCGCTTCGCGTCCTGCACGAGCTGCGCGGGCGCATAGAAACCCATCGGCTGGCTGTTCAGCAGCGCCGCGACGAAGATCGCGGGCTCGTGGCACTTGAGCCAGCTGCTCGCATACGCGAGTTTCGCGAAGCTCGCCGCGTGGCTTTCGGGGAAGCCGTATTCGCCGAAGCCCTTGATCTGCTCGAAGATCTGCTCGGCGAATTCGCGGGTGTAATTGCGCGCGAGCATCCCTTCGACGATCTTGTCGTGATACTTCTCAAGATTGCCCTTGCGCTTCCACGCGGCCATCGCGCGCCGCAGCTCGTCGGCCTCGCCCGGCGTGAAGCCCGCCGCGACGATCGCGATCTGCATCACCTGCTCCTGGAAGATCGGCACGCCGAGAGTGCGCTCGAGCACCTCCTTGAGCGCGTCGCTCGGATAGGTGACCTTGCCTTGCTCCTCGCCGGACATGATCCGGCGCCGCTTCAGGTACGGATGCACGGCGCCGCCCTGGATCGGCCCGGGCCGCACGATCGACACCTGGACGACGAGGTCGTAGTAGTTGCGCGGCTTCAGCCGCGGCAGCATCGACATCTGCGCGCGCGACTCGATCTGGAACACGCCCACCGTATCGGCCCGGCAGATCATGTCGTAAGTCGCCTCGTCGTCCTGCGGGACGTGCTTCATCGTGAACGGCTCGCCGTCCGGCTGCGGGCCGCGCCACGCGGTGCGCAGGTCGAAGGCGCGATGCAGCGCCGACAGCATGCCGAGCGCGAGCACGTCGACCTTCATCAGGCCGAGCGCTTCGAGATCGTCCTTGTCCCACTGGATCACGCGCCGCCCGTCCATCGCCGCGTTCTCGACCGGCACGAGCCGCGTGAGCTTGCCGCGGCTGATCACGAAGCCGCCCGAGTGCTGCGACAGGTGGCGCGGAAAGTTCAGCAGCCGCGCGGCGAGCGTGGCCCACGTGGCGATCAGCGGCGTGGCCGGATCGAGCCCGGTCGACGCGAACTGCTTCAGCAGATCGCGGCTGCCGTCGAACCAGCGGTGCGCCTTCGCGACGCGGTCGACCAGCATCGGATCGACGCCGAGCGCCTTGCCGGTTTCGCGCAGCACGCCGCGCGGGCGGTAGGTCGAGACGGCGGCGGCGATCGCCGCGCGATCCTTGCCGTACTTCCGGTAGATGTGCTGAATCACCTCTTCGCGGCGCTGGTGCTCGAAGTCGACGTCGATGTCGGGCGGCTCGCCGCGCTTCTCGCTGATGAAGCGCTCGAACAGCATCGTGCTCTGATCGGGATCGACCTCGGTGATGCCGAGGCAATAGCAGACGACCGAATTCGCAGCCGAGCCGCGGCCCTGGCACAGGATGTTCCGGCTGCGCGCGAATTTGACGATGTCGTAGACGGTCAGGAAGAACGGCTCGTAGCTCAGCTTCGCGATCAGGTCGAGCTCATGGCGGATCAGCTTCGCGACCTTCTCCGGCACCCCGCGCGGATAACGCGCGCGCGCGCCGGCGAGGGTTTCCTGTTCCAGATAGCGCGTCGGCGTGAGCCCCGCCGGCACGATCTCGTCGGGATACTCGTAGCGCAGCGAGCCGAGCTCGAAATCGCACGCGTCGAGAATCTCGCAGGTTTGCGCTATCTCGTCCGGCGAGTACAGCTGCCCGATGCGCTGCCGCGACCGCAGGTGCTGCTCGGCATTCGGCGCCAGCGCGTAGCCGCACTCGGCCACCGGCATGCCGACGCGGATCGCCGTCATCACGTCCTGCAACGGCTTGCACGAGCGCCGGTGCATCGTCACGTCGCCGAGCGCGACGACGGGCACGCCGCGCCGCTCGCCGGCCGCGCGGATCTCCTCGCGCTGCGCGCCGTCGAGCGCGCGCTGCAACTGCACGAGCCCGAGCCGCGCGCGCTCGCCGAAGGTCGCGCGAAACCATGCGACCTGCGCATCGAGCACGTCGGCGCGCACCGGATACACGGGCACGAGGATCGCGAAACAGTCGGGCATGCCGCGCAGGTGTGCGAATGCCGCAGGCGGCGCCGACAGCATCCGCGACGTCAGCGTGTAGGTGCCCTTCGGCGCCGCCATGCGCCGCCAGGAAATCAGCTCGGCAAGATTGCCGTAGCCCTCGCGGTTCTGCGCGAGCAGCACGAGCCCGAAGGCGCCGGGCCCCGGATCGTGGCCCGGCGCGACCTCATCGGGCGTGACGGCGAAATACGCGCCGACGACGAGCGGCAGCCCCTGCGCCTGCGCGGCGACATGCATGCGCGGCGCGCCGGCCAGCGAGCATTCGTCGGTGATCGCGAGGCCGCGATAGCCGAGCTCCGCCGCGCGCGCGACGAGCTCCTCCGCATGCGACGCGCCATGCAGGAACGAGAAGTTCGAGCGGCAGAACAACTCCGCGTAGTCGGGCAGCCAGGTGATTTGCGCGGCCATCGTCGCTCACCCGAACAGGCCGTGCAGGAACCAGCGCGGCTCGGCCGCGCTTTCGGAACGCTCGAGGAACACCCAGTAGCACGCACCCGCTTCGTCCTGCGCGACGTGGTAGTCGCGCGCCACGTGCTGCCCGTCGAACCAGCCGCCTTCGATCCGCTCGGCCGACGACATCATCCTGAGCGGCGTATGGAATACCGGCCGCTCGCCGCGCATCAGCAGCGGCAACGGCTCGGCCAGCAGCCATGCGGGACGCGGCGGCGCGTCGGGCGGCCCGGCCGCGGCCTTGCCCGCCTGCGCGTCGAGCGGCAGCCAGCGGTTGGCGGCCTCCGGACGGTGATCGGCGACGCGCGCCGCGCGCAGCACGTTGTCCGCGCCGAGCCGCGCCGACAGCAGCTCGAACAGCCGCGCGCGCGTCTCGCGCGTGCCGCCCGGCTCCGGAAACAGATCGTCGGCCGGCGGCGCGACCGATTCGACGCGCGTGGCCTTCAGCCGCACCGCGATCACCGCGGCCGGCAGCTCGACGCGCGCGAGCCGCTCGCCGAGCAGCCGCATGAAGTGCGCTTCGTCGCGCACGGGCGCGGCGAACGCGAGCTCCAGCGCGGTCGGCGGCACGGCCTGGCGGCCGCGCTCGTGCTCGAGATCGAACGTCATCGCAGCGAGCGACAGCTGGCGCGCGGCCAGCCAGCCGCAGAGCTGCACCACGAGCCGCTGCGCGGCGAACAGCACGGCTTGCGCGTATTCGACGCGCTCCGGCAGCTCGAGCCGCACGTCGAAGACGGGCGGCACCGTCATCCATGCGAGCGGCTCGAGCGCATCGCCGTACGCGCGATCGAGCGCCGCGAGCAGCGCGGGCCCGCAGCGGCGCTGCAGCCCGGCGCGCGGCAGCGCGCGCAGATCGGCGAGCGTGCGGCAGCCGAGCCCGTCGAGCCAGCCCGCATACGGACGCGCATCCGGCAGCAGCACGCACGGCAACCGATCGAGCGTGCGGCCGAGCGAAGCCGGTCGCGCCACGCGGCGCCGCACCCGCGCACGCGCCGACGTGCGCGCGAGCAGCCACGCGCCGCGCCCGGTCGGCGCGGCCGACAGGTGCGCCGCATAGCCGAGCGCCGCGAGCGTCGCGCGCACCTGGCGGCACAGCGACGGCAAGCCGCCGAACAGCCGCAGGCTCGGGCCGACGTCGACGATCAGCGTCGCTTCGTCGTCGAGCGCGACGCACGGCGAGAAGCGCAGCAACGCGAGCGCGACGGCGCGCAGCGCGTCGGCCTCGCGCGCCGGATCGCGCTCGACGAGCCGCGTGCCGGGCGCGAGCGTCAGCACGCCGCCGCGCTTCATGCCCGCGCGCACGCCGTGCCGGCGCGCGGGCGCGTCGGCAATCAGCACGACGCCCTGCTCGAGCACCGCGCAGCCGGCCGCGCCGGCTTCTGCGTCAGACGGCGGCGGGGCGCACACGTCGAGCGGCAGGCGCGGCAGATGGATGCCGAGCAAGACGCGCATAGCGGCTCTCCACGATGGGCGACGGCAATTCGAGCGCGAGCGGTTCGCTGCGCGCGGGCCCGCGACGCTTGACGATGTCGAGCGACACGCCGCCCGGCACCGGATGCAGCGCGACGCGCAGCACGGCCGGCGACGGCTGCCGCACGGCCGACAGCGCGCGCAGCATCACGAACAGCGTGTCGCCGGTGCGCGCGGCCGCCAGATGCAAGCGCCGCAGTGCATCGGGCCGCGCGTCCTGCCACAGCAGCAGCGCTCCGCAGCAGCCCGTCTTGAGCGCCTGCTCGGCGGCCCACAACGCGTCGGTACGGCTGCCCGCGCGCAGCCATAGCAGCGCATCGGACGGCACGCCGAGGGCGGCCAGCGCGCTCGCATGCGGCGCATGGGGCGGCGCGACCAGCGCGAGCGGACGCCGCGCGCTGACCGACTGCGCGAACGCGGGCGCGAGCAGGCGCATCTCGCCGCAGCCCGGCTGCGCGGCCAGCAGCTCGACGAGTGCGCCGACCGGCCAGCCGCCGCCCGGCAGCTCGGCGGACAGCGACGCGAAGCCCGTGTCGATCGTGCGCGGGCCGCCGCGCGCGAGCTGCGAGCCGCGCCACAGCGACGGATGAAGGGATTCGGGAGAAATGGAGGATGCGAGCATGACGCCACCCACAACTGTATGGATATACAGTATATGGCAATGCGCCCGCGTCGCACAGTCTCGGCACGAAACCGGCCTTTCGTCAGATGAACGTGCCCGTGGCCGCACGCGCCGCCAGCGGCCACGGGCCAGCGCCCGCCCCAATGAAAAAGGGCCTGCGCGCGGCAGGCCCTTCGGGTCGGCAATCGGACCGGTGTGCGGCGTTCAGAACGACGCGACCATCGAGCCCTTGAACTGCTTCTTGATGAATTCGCGCACTTCCGGCGACTGGTACGCGCTGACCAGCTTCTTCACCCACGGCTGGTCCTTGTCCTTCGCGCGCACGGCGATCAGGTTCGCATACGGGCTCGTCAGCGATTCGAGCGCGATCGCGTCCTTGGTCGGCTGCAGGTTCGCGGCGAGCGCGTAGTTCGTGTTGATCACGGCCGCGTCGACGTCCGACAGCACGCGCGGCAGTTGCGCGGCGTCGAGCTCGGAGATCTTCAGCTTCTTCGGGTTCTCGGCGATGTCGAGCACCGTCGCGTTGTTGCCGCCCGTGCCGGCGCCGGCCTTCAGCTTGATCACGCCTTGCGTCTGCAGCAGCAGCAGCGCGCGGTTCTCGTTCGACGGATCGTTCGGCACCGCGAGCTTCGCGCCTTGCGGCAGATCCTTCAGCGCCTTGAACTTCTTCGAATACACGCCGATCGGCGAGATGTAGGTCAGGCCCGCGCTGACGATCTTGTAGCCGCGCTGCTTCACCTGGCTGTCGAGGTAGGGCTGGTGCTGGAAGCTGTTCGCATCGAGGTCGCCCGCGTCGAGCGCCGCGTTCGGCTGCACGTAGTCGTTGAACTCGATGACCTTCACGTTCAGGCCTTGCTTCTCCTTCGCGACCTTCTGCACGACCTGCCACACCTGCGCATCCGGGCCGGCGACCGTACCGACCTTGATCACCTTGTCTTCGGCGTGGGCGCCCGCCGACAGCGTCAGCGCGGCACCGGTGGCCACCACGGAAAATACCTTCAGGAGACTGCGACGCTTCATCTGTTTCTCACTTCGTTGCTAACTGAAATAGGGGCGCGATACGGGTATCCCCGGACTCGCAGGAAGGGGCAAATGGTGTCACAGGATCGCGCGGAAGTGAAATACATCCCGCTCATATATGTATGCACCTCAACGGGGCCGACGAACGACCGCCGCCACGGCCACCGGCCGCCGGCCAGATGAGTCAGCGCGCGCCGCCGGCCGCCTCGGCGACGCGGAACGCGCCGATCGCCTCGCGCAGCCGCCCGGCCTGCTCCTGCAGCGACGCGGCGGCGGCCGCGGCCTCCTCGACGAGCGCCGCGTTCTGCTGCGTCACCTGGTCCATCTGCGTGACGGCGCGCCCGACCTGCGTGATGCCGCTTGCCTGCTCCTCCGACGCGGCCGCGATCTCGCCCATGATGTCGGTCACACGCGCGACGGCCTGCAGGATCTCCCCCATCGTCGTGCCGGCCTGGCCGACCAGCGCCGAGCCGTTACGCACGCGCTCGACCGAATCGACGATCAGCGCGCGGATCTCCTTCGCGGCCGTCGCGCTGCGCTGCGCGAGCGAGCGCACCTCGCCCGCGACCACCGCGAAGCCGCGTCCCTGCTCGCCCGCGCGGGCCGCCTCGACCGCCGCGTTCAGCGCGAGGATGTTGGTCTGGAACGCAATGCCCTCGATCACGCCGATGATGTCGGCGATCTTGCGCGAACTGTCGTCGATCTGCCCCATCGTGCCGATCACGCGGCTCACGACGTCGTGGCCGGTGCGCGCGATCTCCGACGCGTTGTTCGCGAGCCCGCTCGCCTGCCGCGCGTTGTCGGCGTTCTGCTTCACCGTCGCGGTCAACTGCTCCATGCTCGCGGCCGTTTCCTCGAGCGACGCGGCCTGCTCCTCGGTGCGCTGCGACAGGTCGTTGTTGCCCGACGCGATCTCGCGGCTCGCCGACGCGATCGACTCCGCCGACTGACGAATCCCGCCGATCGTCGCCTGCAGGCGCGCCTGCATGTCGCGCATCGCGGCCATCATGCTGGTGCGGTCGTCCGCGCGCACCGGCACCGGCTGCGTGAGGTCGCCCTGCGCGATGCGGGCCGCCAGCGCGGCCGCTTCGTCCGGCTCGCCGCCCAGGCTGCCGCGCACGTTGCGGATGATCACGAGCATCGCCGCGCTGATCACGAAGCCGATCACCAGCACGACCGCGAGGTGGCCGAACAGCGTGCGGTAGTAGACGGTATCGATGTCCTTCAGGAACACGCCGCTCGAGATGTTCCAGTCCCACGGCGCGAAGCGCGTCACGTAGCTGATCTTCGGCACCGCGGTCTCGCTGTGCGGCAGTCGCCCGCGATACTCGGCGAAGCCGCTGCCGGTCGCCTTCGCGGCGTTCAGGATCGTGACGAACAGCGGCTTGCCGTCCGGATCGAGATAATCGCCGACCTGCGTGCCGACCAGTTTCGGCAACGTCGGGTGCATCAGCACGACCGGCTTCGAATCCATCACGAACACGTAGCCCGACTCGCCGTAGCGCATCGCGGCGAGGCTCGCGAGCGCGTCGCGCTTCGCGTCGGCCTCGGGCAGCGTGCCGCTCTGCGCGAGCGCGTGATACGCGGCCACGATGCCGGCCGCCGAATCGACGAGATTCGCGATGCCTTGCTTGCGTTCGGCGAGCATCGTCGCGCGCGTCTCGTATGCGCTCCATGCGCCTACGCCCAGCAGACCGATCCATACCAGCGCAAGCGCGAGCCACAGCTTGCGGTTCAAACTCATTCTGCTCATCTACGTGCCTTGTTGTCGAAGTCATGCCCCGCTGCGCGCCGACGGCCAGCCGCGCGCAAACGGTTGCGTACGTATTTACGGCAGCGACGCTTACGACTTGAATACAACCGGCCGGCGCACGGCACGACACCGGTGCGCGCCTGTGCTACAAAGACCGGCTGGCCGGCGCGCAGCGCGCCGGCGCCATTCCGGGATCATCCATGTACGTCATCGACATCCAGTACCACGCGTCGCTCGAGCGCATCGACGATGCACTCGAACGCCATCGCGCGTATCTGCAGCCGCTGTTCGAGCGCGGCATCTTCATCGCGGCGGGGCCGAAGGTGCCGCGCGAAGGCGGCGTGATTCTCGCCGCGCGCATCGACCGCGACGAACTCGACGCGATTCTCGCCACCGATCCGTTCGTGACCGAAGGGCTCGCGACCTATCGCGTCACCGAATTCCGGATCACGCGCGCCGCGCAGGGTTTCAACGTGCCGGCGCTGCCGTGACCGACGCGGCGGCGCATGAACGCACGCGCGCACGACGTGCGCACGCGCATCGTGCATCGCGATCGGACAGGAAAGAGGGAAGCAGGCGTGACGGCGGCGCCGTCACGCGTCGCGCCGGGCAGCGGCCCGCGCGCTGAGGCGCCGAGGCGGCTTGGCGCCGCTCAGTCGACCAGCAGTTTCAGGTCGTGGACCCACGGGCCGGGGCCCTGGCCGTCGCGCACGAACAGGCGCAGCTTGCCGTCGCGATCGAACACGTAGCTCGCGGCGGTGTGATCCATCGTGTAGCTGCCGGGCGTCTTGCCGGGCACCTTCGCGTAGTACACGCGGAAGTCCTTCGTGACCTTCTTGAGCTGCGCTTCGTCGGCCGGCCGCAGCCCGATGAACGACGGATCGAACGCGGGCACGTACTGGCCGAGCAGCGCCGGCGTGTCGCGCTCCGGATCGACGGTGACGAACAGCACCTGCACCCGCTTCGCCGCATCGGGGCCCAGCTGCTTCAGCGCCTCGGACAGCTCGGCCATCGTGGTCGGGCACACGTCCGGACAGTGCGTATAGCCGAAGAACATCACGACCGCGCGGCCCTTGAAGTCGGCGAGCGTGCGCACCTTGCCGGCGGTGTCGGGCAGCGAGAAGTCGGTGCCGAACTGCGTATTGCCGGTGATGTCGAGATTCTGGAATTTCGGCGCGTTGTCGCAACCGGCGAGCAGCGTCGCGGCGGCGAACGCGCACGCGAGCAGCCAGCCTTGGCGCGCGCGGCGCCCGAACCGTGAATGGAGCATTGCGTTCAAACCGTGCAGTTACACGCCGAGCAACGGGCGCGCATAGTGATCGACGAGCAGCGCGGCGAACAGCAGCGACAGGTAGACGATCGAGTAGCGGAACGCCTTGCGGGCGAGCGCATCCGAATAGTCGCGGTAGATCTTCCACGCATACGCGAGGAACACCGCGCCGAGCAGCACCGCGCTCGTCAGGTAGACGGCGCCGCTCATGCCGGAAATGAACGGCATCAGCGTGACGGCGAACAGGATCACCGTGTACAGCAGGATGTGCAGCCGCGTGTATTGCTCGCCGTGCGTGACCGGCAGCATCGGCAGCCCCGCGTTTTCGTAATCCTTGCGGCGATAGAGCGCGAGCACCCAGAAATGCGGCGGCGTCCACACGAAGATGATCAGCACGAGAATCCACGCGTCGCCCGGCACCGCGCCGGTGACCGCGGCCCAGCCGAGCGCCGGCGGCATCGCGCCCGACGCGCCGCCGATCACGATGTTCTGCGGCGTCATCGGCTTGAGCAGCAGCGTGTAGATCACCGCGTAGCCGACGAACGTCGCGATCGTCAGCCACATCGTCAGCGGGTTCGTGAACGTGTAGAGCGTCCATGCGCCGATGCTGCCGAGCACGGCCGAGAACAGCAGGATCTGCGGCGTCGTGATCTCGCCGCGCGCGGACGGCCGCCACGCGGTACGGCGCATCATCGCGTCGATCTTCTGCTCGACCAGACAATTGATCGCGAACGCGGCGCCGGCCAGCAGCCAGATGCCGACCGTACCGCCGATCAGCACGCGCCACGGCACCATGCCCGGCGTCGCGAGGAACATGCCGATCACCGCGCAGAACACCGCGAGCTGCGTGACACGCGGCTTCGTCAGCGCCATGTACTGCGAAAACCGGCTACCGGGCGATTGGGAGAGGATGCTTTGCATGGGGGCGGTCACGCCGGGGCGGCGTCGCGCGCGGGCTGCACGACACGGCCGGGGCGGCTTGAAAGGATGCGAAAGTTTAACATGACGACGAGCAGCAGCAGGATCGCGGCGCCGCCGTTGTGCGCGACGGCGACCGGCAGCGGCCACTGCAGCACGATGTTGGTCAGGCCCGTCAGAAACTGCAGCAGCACGACCAGCAGCACGCCGTTCGCCGGCCGCCGCAGCGACTCGAAGCGGCGCATCTTCAGCGCGAACGCGACCAGATACGCGACGACGACGAACGCGAACGTGCGGTGCGTCCAGTGGATCGCGACCAGCGCGTCCTGCGTGATCGCGTCGCCGTCCTTCGTCATCCCGAGCGCGCGCCACAGATGGAAGCCCTGGCCGAAATTCATCGGCGGAATCCACTGGCCGTTGCAGGTCGGGAAGTCGGTGCACGCGAGCACCGCGTAGTTCGTGCTCACCCAGCCGCCGAGCGCGATCTGCACGACCAGCAACACCAGCGCGGCGAGTGCGGCGGCGCGGTAGCGGCCGGCCTCCGGATCATGCGCGGGCAGCGGCGTCTGCCGCGCCGCGAGCCAGCCGAGCGTGCCGAGCAGCGCGAGGCCGAGCAGCAGATGGGTCGTGACGATCACCGGCTGCAGCTTCATCGTGACGGTCCACGCGCCGAACGCGCCCTGCACGACGATCAGCAGCAGCAGGCTCGTCGGCCACCACGGCGACACCGACAGCGGGCGGCGGCGCAGCCGCGCCGACCACGCGATCACCACCTGCGCGATGATCAGCACGCCGATCGCCATCGCGAAATAGCGGTGGATCATCTCGATCCACGCCTTCGACATGCTGACGGGGCCGCTCGGCATCGCCTGGTGGGCGGCCGTGATCGCCGCGTGCGCGATGAACGGCGACGACGTGCCGTAGCAGCCCGGCCAGTCGGGGCAGCCGAGGCCCGAATCGGTGAGACGCGTGAAGCCGCCGAACATCACGAGGTCCAGCGTCATGAAGGTGGTGACCCACACCAGCTTGCGGAACTTGTCGTCGTCGGCCTTCACCCACACGTACGACAGCGGCAGCAGCGCGATGCACAGGCCGATCAGGCCGAGTTGCAGTAGATACGACATCGAATGTGTGCCTCGTTGTGTCGCCTTAACCGATGCTCGACCACTTCAGCAACTTCGTGACGTCCGTCTTGATCTTGCTGGGGTTCGGGTTCTTCGGGAAACGCATCATCAGGTTGCCGTTCGGATCGACCAGGTAGAGGTGGTCGCTGTCCGTCGTGCCCGCGTCGGCCGGCAGCCATGCGGCGACCGCGGCCGGATCGGCGACCAGCCGCCGCGTGTCCGGGTAGGCCTCGAGCACCTTCGGCGGAATCGCGCCCGCATCGCTGCGCAGCCACACCATCGTCAGCCGGTGGCGCTCGCCCGCCTGCGTGACGCGGATCTGGCGCATGAAATAGAGCTTCTGCGCGCAGGCATCGTCGCATGCGCTGCGGTCGGTCATCACGAACAGCCACACACCGCGCAGCGACGCCAGCGGCACCGTCCTGCCGGTTTCGTCGGTGACCTGCAGGTCGGCCGGGATCGGCCGCTGCGGCTCGATCAGCGTGCCGTAGTTGGTCGAGCCGCCCTTCGGCTTGATCACGTAATAGGTGAAGTACGACGCGATGATCGGCGCCGCGCACACGAGCCCGAGCAGCACGAGCATCCAGCGGCCGCGCTTGCGCGCCGCCGGCGAAACCGGCGTCGCGGCCGGACCCTGACGGGAAGATTGCATGGACAAATCAAACCTCTCGAAACGAACCCGCGGCGCCGTCGCCGCGTCCGGGCACCGCGCTCACGCGTCGGCCGACTTCTTCGCCGCCCGCCGCGCGGCGTACAGGCCGAAACCGAGCGCGGCTGCGGCGATGCCCCACCACTGAAACATGTAACCGTAATTGCGCTCGACGCCGGTCGTCGCGGCCGGCCAGTCGCGCACGAGCCGGTCGCCGTCGTCGCTCGTCTGCTGGATCACGAACGGCTGCAGCGGCAAGCCGGTTTCCTTCGCATACGCGGCCACGTCCAGGTTCTGGCGGATCTTCTGGTACGCGGCCGAGCCGCCTTCGCCGAGCTCGAACGCACGCGACGCGTCGGCGCGCGCGATGCCTTCGATCTCGATGTCGCCCGCGGGCGTCGAAAACGGCTCGATCGCCGTGCGATCGGCGATGTTGCGCGGCAGCCAGCCGCGATTCACCAGCACGACGCCGCCGCCCGCGAGTTTAAACGGCATCACGACGTAAAAACCCGGCTGGTCGTTATACGGCCGATTGTCGAGGAACACCACCTGCTCGGGCATGAAGCGGCCTTTCGCCCGCACGCGGTGAAACTCGATCGACGCCAGCGCAACCGGCTGCGCGCCCAGGTCGACCGGCGCGGCGTGCTCGTAGCGCACGATGTCCGCCTGCAGCGCCTCCTTCTGATGCGCGCGGTCGCGCTGCCAGAAGCCGAGGCGGATCGCCGCGGCGACGACGGCGAGTATCAGCAGCGCGGGCAGCCAGCGGATCTTCATCGCGCCGCCCACCGGCCGCAGCCGCGAAAGCGAAGTGCGATAATTATCCGCTTCCTGTCGAATTGCCGTCGTCCGGTTCGTGTCATGCACATCCTCGTTCCCATCGCCTTCGTCCTGATCATCGCCAGCATGGGCTCGGCGCTCTACTTCATGATGCACGACCGCGGCCACACGAAACGCATGGCCTGGTCGCTCGCCACCCGCGTCGGGCTGTCGGTGTCGCTGTTCCTGTTCATCCTGTTCGCGAACTGGATGGGCTGGATCCATTCGACCGGCCTGCCCATCGGGCGTTGATGGATTCGCTGCGGCAGCCGACGCTGCGGCAGCCGGTGCCGCGTCTGCCGGGGCCACAGCAGCCGCTGTGACATATCGCCGCACACCGGCGCCGCCAAGCAAAAGCGCCGCCTGACTGAGTCGCGGCGGCGCCCGGTGGCGTCGGGCGCGCGGCAACCGTCAGCTGCCCGCACCCCGCCAATCTGAAACGGCCCGCGCATCGCTGCGCGGGCCGTCGTTCCATTTACAGCCAGTAGACGACGACGTACAGGCCGAGCCAGACGACGTCGACGAAGTGCCAGTACCACGCGGCGCCTTCGAATGCGAAATGGTGATCCGGCTTGAAGTGGCCGCGGATCATCCGCACCAGCACCACCGCGAGCATCGTGCCGCCGAGGAACACGTGGAAACCGTGGAAGCCCGTCAGCAGGAAGAACGTCGAGCCATAGACACCCGAATTCAGCGTGAGGTTCAGTTCGTTGTACGCGTGGTAGTACTCGAAGCCCTGCAGGAACAGGAAGCAGACACCGAACACGAGCGTCGCGGCGAGCCATGCGATCGCCTTCTTGCGGTGATCGTCGCGCAGCGCATGGTGCGAGATCGTCAGCGTGACGCCCGACGACAGCAGCAGCGCGGTGTTCAGCGTCGGGATCGGCCACGGCCCCATTGTCTTGAAGTGACCGGCGAGCGCGCCCGGCCCTTCGTTCGGCCACACGGCGGAGAAGTCCGGCCAGATCAGCTTGTAGTCGAGGCTGCCGAGCTGGTGCAGCGCGATTTCACGTGCGTAGAACAGCGCGCCGAAGAATGCGCCGAAGAACATCACTTCGGAGAAGATGAACCAGCTCATGCTCCAGCGGTACGACTTGTCGACGTTCTTGCCGTAATGACCGCCTTCCGACTCGGAAATCGCGTCACCGAACCAGTGATACAGCGTGAAGAGCAGCCACAGCAGCCCGAGCAGCGCCGTAAACGGCGCCCAGTCGTGACCGTTGAGCCACAGCGCCACCGACCCAAGCATGACCAGCAGGCCGACGGCCGCGCTGATCGGATGCTGCGACGGATGCGGCACGAAATAGTACGGGGTCTGGTTTTGACCGCTCATGCTTGATTCTCCACTTCAGTCCAATTTGTGTACCGGAAACCGCTCCGGTCTTATTTCTGGCGCGGCGCGACGGCCGCCACTCTTTCCCGTACGCGGCGCCCGGGGCGCCACGCACTGCATTCTTTCGTCGCCGCGGGCGTCAGCCCACGACCGCACGCACGATCAGGATCAGCACGCCGATGAACATGCCGGCCGCGATCAACGCGACGATCAGCACGTGCAACGGATTGAGCTGCGTCGCATCGGCTTCGAGATCGCGCCGCTTGCGCACCCCGAAGAACGACCACAACACCGCCCGTACCGCCTGGCCGAACGTCCCGCTCCGCTTGATCTCCGTCATCGCCCCGTCTCCGTGGTCATGCGGCCGGTTTCGCCGCGCCCTGCTCCGCGCTCTTGCGCGGCGCCGGCGCCGGCGCGGCCGGCGTATTGAGCTCGAAGAACGTGTACGACAGCGTGATCGTCTTCACGTCCTTCGGCAGTTTCGGATCGATCACGAACACCACCGGCATCTTGCGCGACTCGTTCGCGGCCAGCGTCTGCTGCGTGAAGCAAAAACACTCGATCTTCTTGAAGAACTCCGTCGCCTGCTTCGGCGCGTAGCTCGGAATCGCCTGCGCCACCACCGACCGGGCCTGCCCGTTGGTCACGTCGTAGACGATCGTCGTCAGCTCGCCCGGATGCACGTCGAGGCTGTTGTGCTCCGGCTTGAAACCGAGCGGGCCGCGCGCATTCGCATCGAACTCCACCGACACCGTGCGGCCGTAGTCGACCTGCGAGCTCTTCGCTTCACGCGCGCTGACATCGCGCTGCACCAGATTGTTGATGCCGGTGATCTGGCAAATCGCGCGATACATCGGAATCAGCGCGAAGCCGAAGCCGAACATCAGTGCGGCGACGACGAAGAGCTTCACCAGCATCGAACGATTGAACGCCCGATCGACGGCGCCATCTTCCGGCTTCGACATACGACTACTTCCTCGCTACTGCGTCAGTTGCTGCATCAGTGAGTGGACAGCCACCACTGCTTGATCACGACACCCACAAAGAAAACGGCGGCGATGACGAGCAGGATGAGGCCGAGCCGCTTGTTGCCCGCGCGAATCTGCTCGGGCGTTCGTCTTTCTTGTGGATTCCGGTTCATCTGGAACTTCGCTGAAACTGCGCTGAAACTTCGGTCCGGCGCCCGCCGCGCCTGCCTGCACGGCAGGCAGCGGCGGAACGCACGGCGTAACTTATTCCACGTGCGGCGGTTGCTCGAACGTGTGGAACGGAGCCGGGCTCGGCACCGTCCATTCGAGGCCCGTCGCGCCGTCCCACGGCTTGTCCGACGCCTTTTCGAGGTCGCCGCCGCCACGGTAGGCCGGCAGCGCGACCGCGAACAGGAAGTACACCTGCGCGAGGCCGAAACCGAATGCACCGATCGTCGCGATCTGGTTGAAGTCGGTGAACTGCGCCGGGTAGTCCGCATAGCGACGCGGCATGCCCGCGAGGCCGACGAAGTGCATCGGGAAGAACGTCAGGTTGAAGAAGATCATCGACGACCAGAAGTGGATCTTGCCGCGCGTCTCGTTGTACATCCAGCCCGTCCACTTCGGCGACCAGTAGTACCAGCCCGCGAACAGCGCGAACAGGGAACCGGCCACCAGCACGTAGTGGAAGTGCGCGACCACGAAGTAAGTGCCGTGGTACTGGATGTCGAGCGGCGCCATCGCCAGCATCAGGCCCGTCAGGCCGCCGAACGTGAACACGAACAGGAAGCCGATCGCGAACATCATCGGCGTTTCGAACGTCATCGAGCCGCGCCACATCGTCGCGAGCCAGTTGAACACCTTCACGCCCGTCGGCACCGCGATCAGCATCGTCGCGTACATGAAGAACAGCTGACCGGTGACCGGCATGCCCGTGGCGAACATGTGGTGCGCCCAGACCATGAACGACAGGATCGCGATCGACGCGGTCGCGTACACCATCGAGCTGTAGCCGAACAGCGTCTTGCGCGCGAACGCCGGGATCACCTGCGACACGATCCCGAACGCCGGCAGAATCATGATGTACACCTCGGGGTGGCCGAAGAACCAGAAGATGTGCTGGTACATCACCGGGTCGCCGCCGCCTGCCGCGTTGAAGAACGACGTGCCGAAGTGGCGATCGAACAGCACCATCGTGATCGCGCCCGCGAGAACCGGCATCACGGCGATCAGCAGGTACGCGGTGATCAGCCAGGTCCATGCGAACATCGGCATCTTCATCAGCGTCATGCCCGGTGCGCGCATGTTCAGGATCGTCACGACGATGTTGATGCCGCCCATGATCGACGACGCGCCCATGATGTGGACCGCGAAGATCGCGAAGTCCATGCCCGGGCCCATCTGCGTCGACAGCGGTGCGTACAGCGTCCAGCCGGCGGCCGTCGCGCCGCCCGGCGCGAAGAACGAACCGACCAGCAGCACGGCCGCGACCGGCAGCAGCCAGAAGCTGAAGTTGTTCATCCGCGCGAACGCCATGTCGGATGCGCCGATCTGCAGCGGAATCATCCAGTTCGCGAAGCCGACGAACGCCGGCATGATCGCGCCGAACACCATGATCAGCCCGTGCATCGTCGTGAGTTCGTTGAAGAACTCCGGACGCATGATCTGCAGGCCCGGCTCGAACAGCTCGGCCCGGATCGCGAGCGCCATCACGCCGCCCGACAGGAACATGATGAACGAGAACAGCAGGTACAGCGTACCGATGTCCTTGTGGTTGGTGGCGAACAGCCAGCGGCGCCAGCCGTGCGGTGTTTCGTGCGCGTGGTCGTCGTGCGCGTGGCCCGCGGCTACGTCGTGCCCGATGCTAGACATGAGAATCTCCTAATGCGAATACGTCGACTAACTCAGCGACACGTCAAGCCGCCGGCCCGATCTCGACGCGCCGCGCTTCCTTCGCGTCGGCGCCGCCCGTGATCGTTTCCGGCTTCTTGAGAACAATGTGGTCTTCCGCCACGCCCGCAGCCTTCAGCGCATCGCGCACGGCTTGCGCGCGGCGCTTCGCGAGCTCCGCATTGGCGTCGGCCGAGCCCGACTTGTCGGTGAAGCCCGACAGCGCGAGCTTCGCGTCCGGATGCGCCTTCGCATAGTCGGCCGCGGCGGCGATCGCCGCCTTCGCGTCGGCCGGCAGCACGCTCTTGCCCGTTTCGAAGTAGACCGTGGACACCGCCGCCGCTGCGGCGGGCTGCTCGGCCGCGCCCGACGCGGCTTGCGCCGGCGCCGATGCCGCGTCGGCCGGTGCGGCCGCGCCTGCTGCGTCTTCCGGCATCTTGCCGTTGCGTGCGTCGGCTACCTGCTTCGGTTGCAGCAGGTCGTTCTTGTGGTTGCCCCACGAATTGCGTTCGTAGGTGATGACCGATGCGATGTCGAGGTCCGACAGCGACGCCCACGACGGCATCGCGCCCTTGCCGTGCAGCACGCGCTCGACGTGGCCGGCGATCGGGCCGTTCACGATCGCGCTGCCGTCCATCGCGGGAAACGCGCCAAGGCCCTTGCCGTTCACCTGGTGGCAGGCCGCGCAGTTCGCCTTGTAGACTTCCTCGCCGTGCGCGACGAGTTCGGCCATCGTGTAGACCTTGTTCGGATCGACCGCTGCGTTCGCGAGCTTGCCCTTCTGCGCGCTGACCCACTTCGCGTAGTCTTCGTCCGACAGCACTTCGACGACGACCGGCATGAACGCGTGTTCCTTGCCGCACAGTTCGGTACAGAAGCCGCGGAACGTGCCGACCTTGTCGGCCTTGAACCACGTATCGCGCACGAAGCCGGGGATCGCATCCTGCTTCACGCCGAACGCGGGCACGTACCACGAGTGGACGACGTCGTTCGCGGTCGTGATGATCCGGATCTTCTTGTTGACCGGCACGACGAGCGGGTTGTCGACTTCCTGCAGATAGGTTTCGGTGATCGGCTTCTTGCCCATCACTTCGTCACGCGGCGTGCTGAGCGTCGACAGGAAGCTGATGCCCTCGCCCGGGCCCTTCACGTAGTCGTAGCCCCACTTCCACTGATAGCCGGTGACCTTGATGGTGAGATCGGCGTTGGTGGTGTCCTTCATCGCGACGACGGCCTTCGTGGCCGGCAGCGCCATCAGCACGACGATGATGAACGGCACGATCGTCCAGATGATTTCGACGGTCGTGCTTTCATGGAAATTGGCGGCCTTGTGGCCTTTGGATTTGCGGTGCGCGAAGATCGAATAGAACATCACGCCGAACACGCCGACGAAGATCACCGTACAGAGGATCAGCATCATCGTGTGGAGATCGTAGAGCTCCTCGGCGATCTTCGTGACCGGCGGCTGAAAGTTGATCTCGTTGACGCGGGGGCCGCCCGGGCTATCACCGACCGCCAGAGCAGCGCCGGCAAAGAGCAGACTGCTGCATGCCAGCACGCCCGTGAGGGCTCGCTTGATTGTTTTCATAGCATCCTTACCCAAAATTTCCATTCAAACCCTCCCCCGTCGCAAGCCTCCGGCCCTGGGCCGGTGCCTGCGCCTCGTCAGCCGCAGCGCCTGAGCGACACGCGCAGTTCGTCGGCGAACTGCGCACGCTTGTACTGCGCGAGATGCTGCCCGATTACGACGGTCTGCCCGCGCGATACCAGTCGAATCGGATCGCGTGGCGTCGCACCCGGCTCGACCCGCACCCAGCGCGGGTTGAATTCGATCTGCGTGAACCGCTCCGCATCCATCCGCTCGATCACGAGCCGGTGCGGAAACAGCCTGATACGCTCGTAATCGACTGCATGGCGCGCATAGATCGCGAACGCGACGCCTACCGCCAGCAATTCGATCCCGGTGAAGGGCATGACGAGCCACGCTCCCCGCCACATCAGCAATGCCGCGATCACCAGCGAGAAGCCCGCGAGCGACACGTAAAACAGCACGAACTGCCGCGGCGATACCGAACAGTTGCGTTTCATGAGCCAGTCTGCGATGACCGGTTCGCCGTTCGTCGACTCTGCCAAAACACTCGCTGCTTCCATCGCCGCCTCACGCGAATGGCATGCGATGCATGCCTGCATCGGACTCGTCGCACCGTATTGCGGGGACCCCGGGGCGACAAGCTGACGCATTATAGGCGCGTTCAATGGCATCCACAAGCAAGCGACTATCGGCCCGCGAGCCAAGCGCCACAAGCCTCCTGGCCGTTTTTCGGATCACTTCGACCGCGCTTCGCGCCGCTAATTTCTGACATAACAAAACCGCTCTTTACCGCTTCACCGATTCTTCGGACGCCCCTTGCCGATGTCCTCGATGCGCACGATCCCGTGTCCGTCGGCGGTCGTGCGCGGCACGGCTTTCCACGCGTGGCCGTAGATCACCTCGAACGTCAGCGCGATCGTGCCGTCCGCGCGGCGGCGCGCTTCCAGCGCCTCGCAGAGCGCCGCGCGAAAGCGCCGCGTCGCGCGCTGCGGCGCGACGCGCTCGAACGGGTATGCGCCCCAGCGACGTACGTCGGCCAGCAGCGAATCGGGCGTCTTATATGTAACGGTGAGCACTTCCTGGTCCATCACGGGGATCTCGAAGCCGCTTTCGACGAGCATGTCGCCAAGGTCGTGCATGTCGACGAAATCGATCACGCGCGCGGCGGGCGGCGCGATGCCGAGCGCCGCTTCGGCGTCCGCGCAGGCCGCGCGCAGCTCGCGCAGCGTATCGGGGCCGAGCGTGCTGAACATCAGCAGGCCGTTGACGCGCAGCACGCGCTGCCATTCGGGAAACACGGTATCGGGACGCGAATGCCAGTGCAGCGCGAGATTCGACCAGATCAGGTCGAATGCGCCGGCCGCGAACGGCAGCACCGAGAAGTCGGCCTGTGCGACGCGCGCGCCGCGCTGGCCCAGCGCGCGGCCGAGCGAGGCGGGCAGCCAGCGGCGCCAGCTGGTCTGCTCGACTTCGCGCTGGCCCGCGCGCGCCAGCATCGCGCCCGACAGGTCGACGCCGAACACCGGCGCTTCGGGAAAGCGCGCGCGCAACGCCGGCAGGTCGTCGCCCGGGCCGCAGCCCGCATCGAGCACGGCCGCGGGGCTCACCTTGATGTATTCGAGCCGCTCGTTCATCCGCTGCGCGATCTCGCGCGGCAGGAACGCAACGGCGTCGAATGCGGCCGCGCGACGATCGAAGATTCGCCGCAAACGCCGGGCGTCATTGGCCGGACGGCCGGTTGGAGTCGAAGCTGGGGACATGTCGGGCACACTGGCGAAGAGCCCGAAGTATACTCGCTCGCCTCGCGGCCTTCAGCGAGCGGGCACCTGCGGAGTGTTGGCGATGGACGGCCGTTCGTCGGCGCGCGTCACGCGCGTCGTTTTGTCGCATGCTCGTATGCTGTTGACACACGTCATTGCAGCCGCGCTGCCGAATCGGTGTGCGCTGTGCGGCAATTTGTCACATAACGTCATTTGCGAAGCCTGCGATGCCGCGTACTGGAATGAAGCGCGGCTGCGTTGCGAGGTCTGCGCGCTACCGCTGGGCGTCGGTCGAGCAAGCACGCGCAGGCCGGGCGGCCGACACGGCGGCGCTGACGCGACGTCCGCCTACCGTTGCGACGGATGCCGCGCGACACCGCCGCCGTTCGACGCGACGCTCGCGCTCGCCGATTACCGCGCACCGCTCGACGGGCTCGCGCGCGGGCTGAAATTTCGCGCGCGCCTCGCGCTCGGTGCGGAATTCGCCGCGCGGCTCGCCTCGCGGATCGACGACACCGACACGTTGCGCCGCGCGAGCGGCTTCGACGTGATCGCGCCGGTGCCGCTCGCGCGCGGACGGCTGGTCGCGCGCGGTTACAACCAGGCGTGGGCGATCGCGCGACCGCTGGCGCGCCAGCTCGGTGTGCGCGCCGACGCGGCGCTGCTCGAACGCGTGACCGAGACCGCGCCGCAGTCGCGGCTCGACCGCCGCGCGCGGCGCGACAACGTGAGCGCGGCGTTCGCGGTGACGAGCGACCTCGCCGGCCGTCACGTTGCGCTGGTCGACGACGTGATGACGTCCGGCGCGACGCTCGCGGCCGCCGCGCATGCATTGAAGGCGGCGGGCGCCGCGCGCGTGACGAATCTGGTTGCGCTGCGCACCGCCAGGGATTAATTAGATGGACAGCAAAGAGGCCGGCCGCCCGGATGCGGCGCCGGCCGCCACGAACCGGCCGGCCGGGAACGAGCAGCAGCGTTGCTCCGCCCCGGCCGGCCCAGCCAGACCCAACCCATGTTCAACGTCGTTCTCGTCGCCCCCGAAATTCCGCCGAACACCGGCAACGTGATCCGCCTGTGCGCGAACACCGGCGCGCGCCTGCATCTGATCGAGCCGCTCGGCTTCCCGCTCGACGACGCGAAGATGCGCCGCGCGGGCCTCGACTATCACGAATACGCGGAAATGCGCGTGCACCGCGACTGGGATGCGTTCGTCGCGGCCGAGTCGCCCGATCCCGCGCGGATGTTCGCGTTCACGACCCGCGGCTCGGGGCGCTTCCACGACCACGCGTTCGTGCCGGGCGACTGGTTCGTGTTCGGCTCCGAAACCCGCGGACTGCCGGCCGAGCTTCTCGAGCGCTTTCCGGGCGAGCAGCGCGTGCGCCTGCCGATGCGGCCCGGCAACCGCAGCCTGAACCTGTCGAATACGGTGGCCGTGGTCGTGTTCGAGGCTTGGCGCCAGGCCGGCTTCGAAGGCGGCGCCTGAACGGCGGCGCGCGGCCGCGCTAGATGCGCGCTAGATGCGCGCGATAGAGGTCGTAGATGTCCGGCGCAAAGCACGCGAACACCACGCGGGCTAGGTTCGGCGCCTGCGGCAGCATGTCGATTACCGTGCCGACCGCGATGTCGACGGCATCTTCAGCCGGATAGCGGTACACGCCGCAACTGATCGCCGGAAACGCGATCGACGTCGCGGCGACTTCTTCGGCGAGTTCGATGGCGCGCCGGTAGCACGACGCGAGCAGCTCGGGCTCGCCGCGCGCACCGCCGTAACAGACGGGGCCGACCGCATGAATCACGTAGCGCGCCGGCAGCCCGTGCCCGCGCGTGAGCTTCGCGTCGCCGGTCGCACAGCCGCCGAGCGTACGGCATTCGGCCAGCAGCCCGGGGCCGGCCGCGCGATGGATCGCGCCATCGACGCCGCCGCCGCCGAGCAACGAGCCGTTCGCGGCGTTGACGATCGCGTCGACGTCGAGCGTGGTGATGTCGACGAGTTGCGCGTCGAGCGCGGTGGAACCGATCTGCAGCATGACGCTCTCCCGAAAGCTATGGCGACGGTTCGAGCGTAATGCGCTTTCGCGCCGCGCGCGTTGCGCGAAGGCACGCGGGCGCGAGAACGGCGCGCTGCGCCCGCACCGACGCGTCAGCGCGTCATTCGGCGCGCGCGTCGCGGCGCAGCAGCCCGCTCACCGCATCGCGCGGTGCGACGCCGTCGAACAGCACGCCGCACACGGCCTCGGTGATCGGCATTTCGATCGCCTGCGCGTGCGCGAGTGCGAGCACCGCCTGCGCGCAGCGCACGCCTTCGGCCACGTGGCCGAGCGCGCCGAGGATGTCGGCCAGCGAGCGGCCGGACGCCAGTTGCAGCCCGACCGTGCGATTGCGCGACAGGTCGCCCGTCGCGGTGAGGATCAGGTCGCCGAGGCCCGTGAGGCCCGTGAAGGTTTCCGCCCGGCCGCCGAGCGCCACGCCGAGGCGCGACATTTCGGCGAGGCCGCGCGTGATCAGCGCGGCGCGCGCATTGAGCCCGAGCCCGAGGCCGTCGGCGATGCCGGTGGCGATCGCCAGCACGTTCTTCACCGCGCCGCCGACCTCGACGCCGACCACGTCGTCGCCCGTATAGATCCGCATCGCGCCGTGATGGAACGCCGCAAGCGTGCGCTCGCGGCACGCGGCCGACGCGCTGGCGACCGTCAACGCGACCGGCAGCCCGAGCCCGACCTCGCGGGCGAAGCTCGGCCCCGACAGCACGCCGTTGCTGCGCTGCTCGGGCAGCTCGGCCGCGATCACCTGGTGCGGCAGCAGATGCGTGTCGGCCTCGAAGCCCTTGCACACCCACACCACGTGCGCCGGTACGCAGCGCGCGTCGCGCATTGCGCGCAACAGCGTGCGCAGCCCGGCCACCGGCGCGCCGATCACGCACAACGCGTCGTCAGCGGCGCCGTGCGCGAGCGCGGCGTCGAGATCGGCGTCGTAGCGCAGCGCATCGGGCAGCGCGATGCCTTCCAGATAGCGGGAATTTTCGTGCCGGGCCTGTAGCCCGGCGATCAGCGCGGCGTCGCGCGCCCAGAGAAGCGTATCGTGCCGCGCGGCCAGATGGCCCGCGAGCGCGGTGCCCCAGGCACCGGCGCCGAGAACGGCTACTTTCATACCCAGCACCGGTCCGGAGTGAAACGTCAGTTCAGCGTCGTGCCGTTCGGCGCGCCGGCCGCACCGGCCTGCTGCTGAAGCTGCGCGAGACGCTGCTCGTACAGCGCCTGGAAGTTGATTTCCGCGAGGTGAATCGGCGGGAAGCCGGCACGCGTGATCGCGTCGGCGATGTTCGAACGCAGGTACGGGAACAGGATCGTCGGGCAAGCGATGCCGACGAGCGGATCGAGCTGTTCGTCCGGAATGTTGCGGATGTCGAAAATACCGGCTTGCTTCGCTTCGATCAGGAACGCGACCTTGTCCTTGACCTTCGCGGTGACGGTGCCCGACACGACGACTTCGAACACGCTTTCCGCGAGGCGCTCCGCCTTGACGTCGACTTCGACTTCAACCGACGGCATGTCCTGCTCGAGGAAGATCGCCGGCGAATTCGGCTGCTCGAGCGACATATCCTTCAGGTAGACGCGCTGGATGTTGAAGAACGGTTGGTTTTCGACGTCGGACATGGTGTTTCCCTAAAAGTGGTGACGAGGCGGCCCGGCTCGATGCCGGCCGCCGCGGTTGGATCCTGCGCGCCAAGAGCCGCGGCGCGGCCGGCGGCCATTCTGCCCTAATCAGGCCGCTTGCAGAAGCGGCAACAGGCCGCCTTCGCGATCGAGCTTCGACAGATCGTCGTAACCGCCGACGTGGGTGTCGCCGATGTAGATCTGCGGCACCGTGCGGCGGCCCGTGCGCGTCATCATCTCCTCGCGGCGGGCCGGATCGCGGTCGATCAGCACCTTTTCGATCTGCTCGACGCCGCGCAGCTTCAGCAGACGCTCGGCCTGCATGCAATACGGACACACCTGCGTGCTGTACATCAGAACCTTGTTCACTTCGCCACTCCTTGTTTGACGACCGGCATCCCGGCCTGCTGCCACGCGGCGACGCCGCCTTCGAGCACGTGCACCTCGGCATAACCTGCCGCCTCGACCTCGCGCGCCGCCTTCTGCGACTGCTGGCCGTTCTGGCAGACGAGCAGCACCGGGGTGCTCTTGTTCTTGGCGATCTGCGCAATTTTCGCGCCGAGCTCGCCCGCGGCGATCTGGCGCGCCGACGGCAGATGGCCGGCGGCGAATTCGGGCGCGGCGCGCAGGTCGATCACGACCGCGTTGCGGCGGTTGATGAGCTGCGTGGCTTCCGCAGCCGACAGGCCGCCGCGGCCGCGACGCAGCACGGGCCACGCGAGCAGGCCGCCGGAAACCAGCAGGATCGCGATGAGGGCCAAGTTCGTGTATTGAGTAAAGAACGTCACTGAATGCCGCCGGAAAGAGAAGAAAGAGAGAAATCGGGAAAGGACAATCCCGCCATTATAAAATAACCGTCTTGCGCGATGGCGGACCCCGATCGGGAGCCGCGCGACGCGCCCCGCTTCCCTATCACTACCGACCGCAAGATCCATGTACAAACTCGTTCTCATCCGCCACGGCGAATCGACGTGGAACAAGGAAAACCGCTTCACCGGCTGGGTCGACGTCGACCTGACCGAACAGGGCCGCAACGAAGCCTACCAGGCCGGCGCATTGCTCAAGGAGGCCGGCTACACGTTCGACATCGCGTACACGTCGGTGCTCAAGCGCGCGATCCGCACGCTGTGGCACGTGCAGGACAAGATGGACCTGATGTATCTGCCGGTCGTTCACTCGTGGCGCCTGAACGAGCGCCACTACGGCGCACTGTCGGGGCTGAACAAGGCCGAAACGGCCGCGAAGTTCGGCGACGACCAGGTCCTCGTCTGGCGCCGCAGCTACGACACGCCGCCGCCCGCGCTCGAGCCGACCGACGAACGCGCGCCGTTCAGCGATCCGCGCTACGCGAAGGTGCCGCGCGAGCAGCTGCCGCTCACCGAATGCCTGAAGGACACGGTCGCGCGCGTGCTGCCGCTGTGGAACGAGTCGATCGCGCCGGCCGTGCGCGCCGGCAAGCAGGTGCTGATCGCCGCGCACGGCAACTCGCTGCGCGCGCTGATCAAGTACCTCGACGGCATCTCGGACAGCGACATCGTCGGCCTGAACATCCCGAACGGCGTGCCGCTCGTCTATGAACTCGACGAGAACCTCAAGCCGATCCAGCATTACTACCTGGGCGACCAGGACGCGATCGCGAAGGCGCAGGCCGCCGTCGCAAAGCAAGGCAAGGCGGGCTGACGCCTGTCGCGCCGGGCGGCCCGCGCTGCGCGCGGCCCGCCCGGCGGGCGACGCGAACCTTTGCCGCCCCGGCGCTGTCGAAGCGGCTTTCGAACACCGCCGCGCGTGCGGCGGTACGGCGCCGGAGCCGCTTGGCACCGGTTTCGCACCGTTGCACTGAGTAATCGGACGAACAGTTATACTTGTCCGCTACATCCCCGCTACCGCCACGCGCTTCCCGACCGCACCAGACTCTCTATGCGAATGAAATTGAAGAACATCGGCCTGATTGCCGCGGGCCTCGCCACGGGCGTATTCGCCACGCTGCAGATTTCGGCGTCGGCCGAGCAGACGGCCACGGCGCCGCTTCCCCTCGACCAACTCCGTCTGTTCGCGGAAGTGTTCGGCCAGATCAAGCGCGAGTACGTCGAGCCGGTCGACGACAAGAAGCTGCTGACGGCGGCGATCAAGGGCATGGTGTCGAGCCTCGATCCGCACTCGTCGTTCCTCGACAAGACCGACTACGACGAGCTGCAGGAGCAGACCAAGGGCCGCTTCGCCGGCCTCGGCATCGAGATCTCGCAGGAAGACGGCCTCGTCAAGGTGATCTCGCCGATCGAGGACACGCCCGCGTTCCGCGCCGGCATCCGTCCGGGCGACCTGATCACCCGCATCAACGACAAGCCGGTGCGCGGCATGACGCTCGACAAGGCCGTCAAGCAGATGCGCGGCGAGCCGGGCACCAAGGTCACGCTGACGATCTTCCGCAAGAGCGACGACCGCACGTTCCCGGTCACGGTCACGCGCGCGATCATCAAGGTCCAGAGCGTCAAGATGAAGATGCTCGACCCGGGCTACGCCTACATCCGGATCACGAGCTTCCAGGAACGCACGACGCCCGACCTCGCCGCGAAGCTGCAGGACATCGCGCGTCAGCAGCCGAACCTGAAGGGCCTGATTCTCGATCTGCGCAACAACGGCGGCGGCCTGCTGCAGAGCGCGGTCGGCGTCGCCGGCGCATTCCTGCCGCCGGATTCCGTCGTCGTATCGACCAACGGCCAGATTCCGGATTCGAAGCAGGTCTACCGCGACACCTACGACAACTACCGTCTGCCCTCGTTCGACGGCGATCCGCTGAAGAATCTGCCGCCGATCTTCAAGACCGTGCCGATGGTCGTGCTGACCAACGCGTATTCGGCGTCCGCGTCGGAAATCGTCGCCGGCGCACTGCAGGATTCGAAGCGCGCGCAGATCATGGGCAAGACGACGTTCGGCAAGGGCTCGGTGCAGACGGTGCGCCCGATGACGGCCGACACGGCGCTGCGCCTGACGACTGCCTACTACTACACGCCGAGCGGCCGCTCGATCCAGAACAAGGGCATCACGCCCGACGTGCCGGTCGATCAGTACGCGGACGGCGATCCGGACGACGTGCTCGTGACGCGCGAGGTCGACTACACGAACCACCTCGCGAACACGCAGGACCCGAACGAGAAGAAGGAACAGGAAGAGCGCGAGCAGCGCCGGATGGATCAGCTGCGCCTGCTCGAAGAGCAGAACGACAAGAAGACGCCGGAGCAACGCCAGAAGGATCGCGATCGCAAGCCGATCGAGTTCGGCAGCGCCGACGACTTCATGATGCAGCAGGCATTGAACAAGCTCGAAGGCAAGCCGGTGCAGGAATCGAAGTCGCTGCTCGCCGAAAGCACGACCAAGAGCCCGGCCGGCAAGGCCGCGTCCGCCGCGAAGGCGTCGGGCGCAAAGGCAGCCGCACCGAAGCCGGCGTCCGCGCCGCAGTAAGCCTCGGCCGGCATCCGACGGGCCATCGCGGGAAGACCGCGATGGCCCGTTTTTCATGTGCGCCTAGAATACGCAGACAGACGCCAAGGCAAGCGCGCCGCCGCCGGCATGCGGCGCCCGACACTCCATGAACGACGATCAACTCCTTCGCTATTCCCGCCACATCCTCGTCGACGAAATCGGCATCGACGCGCAGCAGCGCTTTCTCGACGCGCATGCGCTCATCGTCGGCGCGGGCGGCCTGGGCTCGCCGGCCGCGATGTATCTCGCGACGTCCGGCGTCGGCACGATCACGCTGGCCGATGCCGACACCGTCGATCTCACCAACCTGCAGCGGCAGATCCTGCACGCGACGGCGTCGGTCGGCCGCAGCAAGGTCGAGTCGGGCCGCGACGCGCTCGCGCAGCTGAACCCGGAAGTGACGGTGCATGCGGCCGCGCTGCGCGCCGACGATGCATGGCTCGACGAACATGTGCCGCGTGCGAGCGTCGTGCTCGACTGCACCGACAATTTCGCGACGCGCCATGCGATCAACCGCGCGTGCGTCGCGCACGGCGTGCCGCTCGTGTCGGGCGCCGCGTTGCGCTTCGACGGCCAGATCAGCACGTTCGACTTCCGCGACGCGGCCGCGCCGTGCTATGCGTGCGTGTTTCCGGAAGACCAGCCGTTCGAGGAAGTCGCGTGCGCGACGATGGGCGTGTTCGCGCCGACGGTCGGGATCATCGGCGCGATGCAGGCCGCCGAGGCGCTGCGTGTGATCGGCGCGTTCGGCACGACGCTCAACGGCCGGCTGATGATGCTCGATTCGCTGCGGATGGAATGGACCACGATGAAGATCGCGCGGCAGGCCGACTGCCCGGTATGCGGCGGCCGGCACTGATTGCGTCATGCATGCGCCCGCGGGCGCCTGCATGACGTCGCGCCGCCATTGCAGGCGTGGCGGCCGCGGCCTAAGCCGCCGCGTCCGCGCGCGGCTCGGCGACCGCCAGGCGCTGGAGCGCCGCCTGCACTTCCTCCGGCTCGAACGCGGCCAGCACGTCGGCCGTCGGCTTCTCGAGCGCCTTCAGATGCGCCCGCAGGATCTCCTGCTTGACCACCAGCAACTGGCTGGGGTGCATCGAGAATTCCGTGAGCCCCATGCCGAGCAACAGACGCGTCAGCGCCGGATCGCCGGCCATTTCCCCGCATACCGACACCGCCACGCCCGCGCGCTTCGCCTCGCGCAGCGTATAGGCGATCAGATGCAGCACCGCCGGATGGAGCGGGTCGTACAGGTGCGCGACCGCGTTGTCCGCGCGATCGATCGCGAGCGTGTACTGGATCAGGTCGTTCGTGCCGATCGACAGGAAGTCGAAGCGCTTCAGGAACAGCGGCAGCGCGATCGCCGCGGCCGGAATCTCGATCATCGCGCCGACGCGCACGTTCGGATCGTACGCGAGCCCCGCATCGTCGAGCTGGCGCTTCGCCTCGCGGATCAGGTCGAGCGTCTGGTCGATCTCCTGCGCGTGGGCCAGCATCGGGATCAGGATCTTCACCTGCCCGAACGCGGACGCGCGCAGGATCGCGCGCAGTTGCGTGAGGAACATCTGCGGTTCGGACAGGCTCCAGCGGATCGCGCGCAGCCCGAGCGCCGGGTTCGGCGCCGTCTCGTAGCCTTCGTCGAGCGCCTCGAGTGGCTTGTCCGCGCCGACGTCGATCGTGCGGATCGTCACCGGCATGCCCTTCATCCATTCGACGGCGCGCTTGTACGCGGCGAACTGCTCCTCCTCCTCCGGCATCTGCTTCTGATGCATGAACAGGAACTCGGAGCGGAACAGGCCGACGCCAACGGCGCCTGCCTCGACGGCCGCCTTCGCGTCGTCGGGCAGCTCGATGTTCGCGTACAGGTCGATCTTGGTGCCGCACAGCGTTTGCGTCGGCGAGAACTTCAGCCGCTGCAGCTTGCGCTGCTCGAGCAGTTTCTCCGATTGCCGGTACGAATATTCCTCGAGGACGATCGGCGCCGGATCGACGATGACGATCCCCTGGTCGCCGTCCACGATGATCAGGTCGTCCTGGCGGATCAGCGCGCTCGCATGCTGGACGCCGACCGCGGCCGGAATGCCGAGGCTGCGCGCGACGATCGCCGTGTGCGACGTGCGGCCGCCGAGATCGGTGACGAAGGCCTGGAACGACTGCGACTTGAACTGCATCATGTCGGCCGGCGCGATGTCGTGCGCGACCACGATCATCTCGTTCTGGCCTTGCGCGGCGGCACGGTCGAGCGCCTGCGACGCCGACGGCGCGCCGGCCAGCGCCTTCAGCACCCGCTCGACGACCTGCTCGATGTCGGCCTTGCGCTCGCGCAGGTATTCGTCCTCGATGTCGTCGAAGTGACGCGTGAGCAGCTCGAGCTGCTCGGTCAGCGCCCATTCGACGTTGTAGCGTCGCGTGCGGACCAGGTCGATGGTCTCCTGCACGAGCATCGCATCGCTGAGGATCATCGCGTGGACGTCGATGAATGCGCCGACTTCGGTCGGCGTGTCGTCGGTCAGGTCGGCACGCAGCGCCTCGAGCTCGCGATGCACACCCTCGCGCGCCGCGCGAAAACGCTCGACCTCGGCATCGATCTGGCTCGTGTCGATCAGGTAATGGGCGACGTCGAGCGCCGCCGGCGCGATCAGATACGCTCGCCCGATCGCGATACCACGTGAGACGGGAATGCCATGCAGCGTGAAGGACACGCGCACCTCCTCTGTACATGAAAAGCCGCGGCACACTGCTGCGATGCGCTTATGACCCCGGTCAGCGATTATAAATTCCGCGCCTGCCCGCTGGCTGCGAGCAGTGCAGCATTGCACCTTCCGCATCAATGCCGCGCGCGAAAAAAATGCCGCGGGAAACGCGGCATTCTGCTCGGAAACGGCAACGATCCCGCGACGCTCACTGACCCTCGCCGAACTTGTCGGCGATCAGCTTCAGCAGCGCGTCCATCGCTTCGCGCTCGTCCGGACCTTCGGTCTCGATCGTGACCGTGCTGCCGATGCCGGCCGCCAGCATCATCACACCCATGATGCTCTTCGCATTGATCTTGCGCCCATTGCGCGTCATCCAGACTTCCGACTGGAAGTTGCCGGCCAGTTGCGTGAGCTTGGCCGATGCGCGCGCATGCAGCCCCAATTTGTTGACGATGGTGGTTTCTTGTTGAAGCATGATTCTCGGTCGGGTCGGTCGAGGCCGCCGGCGACGTGCCGTCGGCGGGGTCAGTCTAAAACGTGAATACGGGGCGTCAGTGCGATTCCGTGCGCGGCTGCGGCTCGGGCGGAATCGGCGCGCACTGCCCGCAGCCGGCTTCGGACGGCGGCGGCGGCGTGCCGGCCGCCACTTCGTGGACGCCCTTCGCGCCGCCGGACAGCGCCTTGTCGACGAGCTTGTCGAGCGGCACGGAACGGTAGCAGACGGCGCGCACGAGCATCGGCAGATTCACGCCGGCCAGCACGCGCACGTTCTCGAGCTTCGCGAGCTGCCCGGCGATGTTCGCGGGCGTCGCGCCGTACATGTCGGTGAGCACGACGACGCCGTTTTCTTCCCGCAGCCGTGCGAGCTCGGCATGCGCGAACGCCATCACCTGGGCGGGGTCGCTGTCGGCGAGTACGTCGATGCAGCCGATGCGTGCGGGCACGCCGCCGTAGATATGGGCGATGCAGTCGCGCAACGCGGTGGCGAGCGGCGCATGCGCGATGATCAGGATCCCGGCCATGTCAGACTGCCTCCGCCCCGTGGCGGGGCAACGAGCATAGCGAGTGGGGAAAACGTGTCATGTTCAGCCTTGCAACGGTTTCGGCCCGACCGCCGGGCCGTCGGCGCGCTGGTCGCGGCACCGGGCAGGCGGGCATTGTAGCAGGCCGGTCGAACCGCTCCGGCAGCGGTGGACCTGCGCGGCCGCCGCCGGGATTGCGCGCGAAAGCGGGCTACGCGGCCGCCCGCTCCAGCGCGTCGATGAACATCGCGGCGACGTCGAAGCCGGTCTGCTCCATGATCTCGCGAAAGCACGTCGGGCTCGTCACGTTCACCTCGGTCAGCCAGTCGCCGATCGCGTCGAGCCCGACCAGCAGCAGCCCGCGCGCGGCGAGCACCGGGCCGAGCGTCTCGGCGATCTCGCGATCGCGCGGCGTCAGCGGCTGCGCGACGCCGAGCCCGCCGGCCGCGAGATTGCCGCGCACCTCGCTGCCCTGCGGAATCCGCGCGAGCGAATACGGCACCGGCTCGCCCGCGATCAACAGGATGCGCTTGTCGCCGGCCTTGATCTCCGGAATGAACTTCTGAATCATCAGCGAGCGCGTGCCGTCATGGCCGAGCATCTCGATGATCGCGCCGAGGTTCATCCCGTCGGCCTTCACGCGGAACACGCCCATTCCGCCCATGCCGTCGAGCGGCTTCACGATCACGTCGCCGTGTTCGGCATGAAACGCACGCAGACGCGCCGCGTCGCGCGTGACGAGGGTCGGCGCGACGAATTGCGGAAACTCGCCGATCGCGAGCTTCTCCGAATGATCGCGGATCGACTGCGGCTTGTTGAACACGTGCGCGCCCGCCCGTTCGGCGAGCTCGAGCATCCAGGTGGCCGTCACGTACTCCATGTCGAACGGTGGATCCTTGCGCATCAGCACCGCGCCGAACGACGTCAGCTGGCGCGACTCGTGCGCGGCCGCCTCGTACCACGGATGGCGATGCAGGTCGGCCGTGTCGCCGACGATCGTCACGCGCTGCACGTCGGCCTCGACGCCCGAGCCCGTCCACGCGAGCTGGTGCGGCTGACACGTGTAGATCGCATGCCCGCGGCGCGCGGCCTCCGCCATCATCGCGTAGGTCGAGTCCTTGTAGATCTTGAAGCGATCGAGCGGGTCGGCGATAAAGAGAATGTCCATGCGGGTCCTGTACGTAGCGAAGCCGTTACACCTGGATGGCTTCGGGATCGGTCTTTTCGAGTTCGATCGACGCTGCGATCAGCGCCAGCCGTGCAACGACGCCGTACATGTAGAAGCGGTTCGGCGGCGCGGCGCCCGGCTTCGCGCCGGCATCCGGCAGCGCGGTGTGCTCGAAGCCGAGCGGCACGTAGTGCATGCCCGGCGCGTTCAGGTTCTGGTCGCGCTCGCGGCCGCCGTGGGTGCGGTAGAAACCGCCGACCACATAGCGGTCGATCATGTACACGACCGGCTCGGCGACTTCGTCGCCGACGCGCTCGAACGTATAGACGCCTTCCTGCACGATCACGTCGCGCACCGCGAGGCCGGCCTTCGACTCGGCCATCTGCGCGCGCTCGGCCTTCGACATGCGGCCGATCTCGGCCGCGTCGTGCACCGTCATCACGCCGCGCCCGGCGGTACCCGCATCGGCCTTCACGACGACGTACGGCTTTTCGCTGATCCCGTATTCGCGGTACTTGCGCGCGATCTTCTTCAGCACGCTGTCGATCGCGTCGGCGAGCGCCTGCTCGCCTTCATGCGCCTGCCAATCGACGCCTTCGACGTGCGCGAAGTACGGGTTCACCATCCACGGATCGACGCCGACCATCTTCGCGAACTTCTTCGCGACGTCGTCGTAGCACGAGAAGTGCGTCGACTTGCGGCGCACGGCCCAGCCGGCGTGCAGCGGCGGCAGCAGATACTGCTCGTGCAGGTTCTCCAGCACGGACGGAATCCCCGCCGACAGGTCGTTGTTCAACAGGATCGAGCACGGATCGAAATTCTTCAGGCCGAGGCGGCGCTGCGAGCGCTCGAGCGGCTCGAGCACGATCTTCTGGCCGTCGGCCAGCGTGATCGGCGTCATGTCGGTGATGCTCGGATCGAGCGAGCCGAAGCGCACGTTCAGGCCGGCCTGACGCATGATCGTCGCGAGCCGCGCGACGTTCTCGAGGTAGAACGCGTTGCGGGTCGGCAACTCGGGGATCACGAGCAGATTCTTGGCGTCCGGGCAGATCTTCTCGATCGCGGCCATCGCGGCCTGGACGGCGAGCGGCAGCACTTCGGACGGCAGGTTGTTGAATGCGCCGGGGAACAGGTTCGCGTCGACGGGCGCCAGCTTGAAGCCGGCGTTGCGCAGGTCCACCGAACAATAGAACGGCGGCGTGTGTTCCTGCCATTCGAGCCTGAACCAGCGTTCGATTGCAGGCGTCGCGTCGAGGATCTTCTGCTCGAGCTCGAGCAGCGGACCATTCAACGCAGTAACCAGGTGGGGAACCATGAATCACTCGCGAGCGGGAGAATGAAGATTGTAGAGCAATTGCTTTGCCCATTTGGGGATTGTTCCCGGCTTCACAAGGATTTGGAGGGGAGATTTCGGCTATTGACCCGATAGTCTGCAGGGTTATGCGCTACGGCAGCGCACGACAGGAGAAAAAAAGCCCGCCGGGTGGGCGGGCTGAAGTCGCTGCGCTCATTCGGGGCGGGCGCCGCATGCGTGGCGACCCGCCGTCATTCGTACGACTTACTCGACGTGTTCGCCGTGCAGGATCACGTCCAGACCTTCGCGCTCTTCCTCTTCGGTCACGCGCAGGCCGATCGTCATGTCGATCAGCTTCAGCAGCACGAAGCTCAGCACGCCGCTGTAGACCAGCGTGATCAGCACGCCCTTCGCCTGCAGCAGCAGGCTGCCGTCCGCGCCGCCGATGTCCTTGACCGCGAACACGCCGGTCAGCAGTGCGCCGAGGATCCCGCCCACGCCGTGTACGCCGAATGCGTCGAGCGAATCGTCGTAGCCGAGCTTCGACTTGAGCCACGTGGCCGACCAGAAGCACACGACGCCGGCCGCGATGCCGATCACCAGTGCGCCCGTCACGCCGACGAAGCCGGCTGCCGGCGTGATCGCCACCAGACCCGCGACCGCGCCCGACACGATGCCGAGCACCGACGGCTTGCCCTTCGCGACCCACTCCGCGAACATCCAGCCGAGCGCCGCACATGCCGTCGCGACTTGCGTCGTCAGCATCGCGAAGCCGGCACGGCCGTCAGCCGCGACTGCCGAACCCGCGTTGAAACCGAACCAGCCGACCCAAAGCATCGAGCCGCCGATCATCGTCAGCACCAGGTTGTGCGGCGCCATCGATTCGCGGCCGTAGCCGACGCGCTTGCCGAGCACCAGGCACGAGATCAGGCCTGCGATACCGGCGTTGATGTGCACCACCGTGCCGCCCGCGAAGTCGAGCACGCCGTCTGCCGACAGCCAGCCGGTCGGCTCCCACACCATGTGCGCGATCGGCACATAGACGATCAGCGACCAGAGCGCCATGAACACCAGCATCGCGGAGAACTTCATCCGGTCGGCGAACGCGCCGCAGATCAGCGCCGGCGTGATGATCGCGAACGTCATCTGATAGACGAAGTAGACCGACTCGGGGATCGTCGTGGCCAGATGGCTGACGGTCAGCGTGGTCGCCTTGTCGCCCTTGATGTAGTTCATCCCGTGCAGGAACACGCGCGACAGGCCGCCGATGAAGCCGTTGCCCGGCGTGAACGCGAGGCTGTAGCCCACCACCGTCCACAGCACCGTGATCAGCGCGGTGATCGCGAAGCTCTGCATCACGGTCGCGAGCACGTTCTTCTTGCGGACCATGCCCGCGTAGAACAGCGCGAGGCCGGGGATCGTCATGAACAGCACGAGCGCGGAGGAGGTGAGCATCCACGCGGTGTCGCCGGCGCTGATCTTCGACGAATCGACGGAGAACGGTGCGGTCGGCGCTGCCGGGGCGGCGGCAGCCGATGCGTCGGCAGCGCCCGAAGCGGGTGCGGTGGCGGCGGCGGGCGCCGAGGCGTCCGTGGCGGCCGGAGCAGAAGCGGCCGGCGCGGCGGCGGCCGACGCGTCGGAAGCCGTGGCGGCAGGCGCGGACGCAGCGGCGGCGGAGGCCGCATCGTCAGCAAGCGCGGGGCCGACACCGGCCGCGATCAGCGAGCCTGCCATCAGCAGGGACATCAGAAGTTTGCGCATCTCGGGTTTCCTCTTGTCGCTTGTCTTTGTCTGTTACAGCGCGTCAGCGCCTGTCTCCCCGGTCCGGATCCGGATCACCTGCTCGATCGGCGTGACGAAGATCTTCCCGTCGCCGATCTTGCCGGTGCGTGCGGCCCGCTCGATCGCCTCGACGGCCTGGTCGACCAGATCGTCGGACACCGCGGCCTCGATCTTCATCTTCGGCAGGAAATCGACGACGTACTCCGCGCCGCGGTACAGCTCGGTGTGCCCCTTCTGGCGCCCGAACCCTTTCACCTCCGTCACCGTGATGCCGGAGACGCCAAGCGCGGAGAGCGCCTCGCGCGTCTCATCGAGCTTGAACGGCTTGATGATTGCGGTAATGAGTTTCATGAAAGTCCTCTCGCTGGGTTGTCCCGTCGAATTGGTTTGGAATGTTGTAACGGTTCTCTCCTCAGCAACTCGCATGCCATGTTTGCGCGACCGCCGGTTCGAACGGCTCCGGAGCGGGGTCGCACCAGCCGTTGAAAGGTCCGCGAGCCCGGCCGAATGGCCAACGTGGCGCGGTTTGCTGGCGCACCGAAAGGATCGTTGCTAGAGTGCACGCACGTCCCGGTTTCCCGGGCCATTCACCCATGCGGGCGCCATGCCCGGAATTCGCGCCGCCGGCGCACCATTTCCGGTCATGCGTGCATCATGGGCACGTACGCAACTGAAGATGCACACTTTTTGTGCAACGAAGGGGAATCACATGAAACAACCCAGCGATGTTTTCAACGACCTGCAGTCGCGCGTCGGCGACCTGCTGAAAAACTCGCCGGCCAAGGATGTCGAGCGCAACGTGAAGGCGATGCTGACGCAAGGCTTCTCGAAGCTCGATCTCGTCACACGCGAGGAATTCGACACCCAGGCGCAGGTGCTCGCCCGCACCCGCGTGCGTCTCGAGGAGCTCGAGAAGCGCGTCGCGGAACTCGAGTCGAGGCTCGCGGCGTCGCAGGACTGACGCGCCGCACCGGCTGACCGGCCGGGCGCGGGCCGCTTCGCGTGGCGCTCGCCCGCGCCGGTAGCACCGGCGAGCGGTCCGGGGAGGTTTGCACTGCCTGCTGTTCGCTGTCCTATGCTGTTCGTCGGGTTCTGCTGGCCTTAGATCTTCGCTGTTCGTCGCTCTTCGCCGTCCTTCGTTCTTCGCTGTCCCTCGCTCTTCGCCGTCCTTCGTTCTTCGCAGTTCATCGTTTTTTTCCGCGCCACGCCGGCACGCGCGCCCTGACTCTCCGATTTCCGAAGGCAGGCGGCCTCGCACGCCCGTAGCCGTCCGATTCATACACAGGAGCCTCGCCATGTCGCTCGCCGTGGTGCGCAGTCGCGCGCCGGCGGCCGGCCGCGCGCCGGACGTCACCGTCGAAGTCCATCTTGCCAACGGGTTGCCGTCGTTCTCGATCGTCGGCCTGCCCGACGTCGAAGTCCGCGAAAGCCGCGAGCGCGTGCGCGCCGCGCTGCAGAACTGCGGATTCGACTTCCCGGTCAGGCGCATCACCGTCAATCTCGCACCGGCCGACCTGCCGAAAGAATCCGGCCGCTTCGACCTGCCCATCGCGCTCGGCATTCTCGCGGCCAACGGCCAAATCCCGGTCGACGCGCTGGCTGGCCGCGAATTCGCCGGTGAGCTGTCGCTGACGGGCGCGCTGCGGCCGATGCGCGGCGCGTTCGCGATGGCCTGCGGCACGGCGCGCGACGGACGCGCCGACGCAACCCGCGATGGTTTCGGTTCTGGCTCCGGCTCCGGTGCCGGCTTCGGCACAGGCGCCTGCTCAGGCTCCGACTCAAACTCCGCCGCCAATACCGCACCCGAACCCCACGCGCGAGCGCCGGAGCTCTACCTACCGTTCGACAGCGCCGCCGAGGCTGCGCTCGTACCGGGCGTCATCGTGTACGGCGCCCCCGACCTGCCCACGCTCTGCGCGCACCTCTCCGGTGCGCCCGACGCGCGACTCGTGCCGGTCGCGGCGCCGTGCGTCGACGGCACGCCGGCACCGGCCGCGCCTGATCTCGCCGACGTCGTCGGCCAGCGCGGCGCACGACGCGCGCTCGAAGTGGCCGCCGCGGGCGGCCACCACATGCTGATGATCGGTCCGCCCGGCGCCGGCAAGTCGATGCTGGCAGCGCGGCTGCCCGGCCTGCTGCCCCCACTGACCGACGACGAGGCGCTGACCTCCGCCGCGCTGCTGTCGGCGAGCCGCCTCGGCTTCTCGCCCGCGCACTGGCGGCGGCGGCCGTTCCGCTCGCCGCACCACTCGTCGAGCGCCGCCGCGCTGGTCGGCGGCCGCAATCCGCCGCAGCCGGGCGAGATCACGCTGGCCCATCTGGGCGTGCTGTTTCTCGACGAGCTGCCCGAATTCGACCGGCACGTGCTGGAAATGCTGCGCGAGCCGCTCGAAGGCGGCCGCATCACGATCTCGCGCGCTGCGCAGCAAGCCGATTTTCCCGCCGCCTGTCAGCTGATCGCCGCGATGAACCCCTGCCCGTGCGGCTGGCACGGCGATCCTTCCGGACGCTGCCGCTGCGCACCGGACGTCGCGACGCGCTATCTGCGCAAGCTGTCCGGGCCGCTGCTCGATCGCATCGACATCCAGATCGACGTGCCCGCGCTGTCGGTGGCCGAACTCGCGGCGCGCGCGTCGGCGCCCGGCGAGCCGAGCGCCGTGGTCGCCGAGCGCGTCGCGCGGGCGCGCGCCGTGCAACTGGCGCGGCAGGGCAAGACGAACCACATGCTGAGCGGCCGCGAGACCGACGACCTGTGCCGCCCGACCGACGACGGCGAGCGGCTGTTGCGCGAGGCCGGCGAGCGCTTCGGCTGGTCGGCGCGCGCGTATTTCCGCGTGCTGAAGGTCGCCCGCACGATCGCCGATCTGGCCGGCGATCCGTCCCCGACGGCCGCGCAGATCGCCGAGGCGACCCGCTACCGGCGCGCGCTCACCGCGCTGTGAGCGCGGCCCGATCACAAAATTGCGCTGTCAAGACTTGACTTATGCACAATTTCGCGAATCCAGCCGGGCCACGGGCAGCGCCGGCAACCGTGTCATCTCTCGTCGCTATCTCTTTGTTTCCATTGAATTTTACGAAACGGCGCGGCGAAGGCCAAATGCGCGTGAAGGCCGCCCGGTGCGGCTTCGCGGGCAATCCGGTCAACTTTTCAACAAAGTTATCCACATGCGCTGTGGATAGCCGGAAAATCCCCGCAAAATCCGGCGATTAGCGGCGAAAGCTGCGAACGAACTTTCAATCGCGGCGGGTGTCCGCGCGTCGGCTTCAGTCGAGTTTGAACGAGCCGAAAAATTGATCGAGCTGTTCCTGCGCGAGCGGGCCGTCCATGATCACGACCGCCTGGTATGCGTGGCGGCCGCGCGCGGCGAGCCGCGCGACGATCGTCCGGCGCGCGTGGTCGCCGCCGCTCGCCGCGCCGGCGATGCGCAACTCGAGCCCGTCCACCGCGCCGCCCGCCGCGAGCGGCACGCGCACGGCGGCCGTGGCCGGCGTGCCGTCGAGGTTGCGCGACAGCCCGGCGCGCAGGAATTCGAGCGCCGCACGGCGGGTCTCTTCGCGCTCGTCCGGCAGCGTCAGTGTGCCGACCGCGAACACCGCGCCGGCCACATGCGCAGCCTGCATCCGCATGGGCATCGTCGCGCCGCCCACCGCCACCGGCTGGTTTTCGACGGTCGGCTTCGCCGGCAGGTCGATCGTATAACCCGCGTCGTTGTGCAGCGTGCGCCAGTCATACGACGGCGAGCACGCGGCCAGCGCGGCGCTCACGCATGCAAGCGCCGCGAAGTGTCGCAGCGGGCGAAAAAAGGGGCTCGACGAATCGGCGGCGTGCTTCGGCATGGCAGTGATGGGGACAGGCGAAACGCGTATTATCCGCCGAAGCCGGCGGCCGACACGCGTAGCGGCGGCCGGTGCGCCAGCCGCATTCGCGCTAGAATGATCGCCGAATTTCGCCGTCCTTCGCATCGATCCGCATCATCGACCGACTCCGAGAGCACCCAGATGAACACCACGCCTTCCGCCCAACGCCGCACCGGCCGCGCCCGCTATATCGCCGCTGCCGTCGTCGTCGCGGCCATCGCCGTTGCCGGCTTCTTCGCGTTCAACGGCAAGTCGACCGTGCCGGACGCCACCTTCACGCTGCTGTCGGGCCAAAAGGTATCGACCGGCGGCGACCTGAAAGGCAAGGTCTACCTCGTCAATTTCTGGGCGACGAGCTGCGCGACCTGCATGCAGGAAATGCCGCAGATGGTCGATACCTATAACCGCTTCAAGGGCCAGGGGCTCGAATTCGTCGCGGTCGCGATGAACTACGACCCGCCGATGTACGTCGCGAACTATGCGCAGACGCGCCAGCTGCCGTTCAAGGTCGCGCTGGACGACGGCAGCGTCGCCAAGCAGTTCGGCAACGTGCAGCTGACGCCGACGACCTTCGTCGTCGACAAGGACGGCAAGATCCTGAAGCGCTACGTCGGCGCGCCGCAATTCGCGGAGCTCGACGCACTGCTCAAGAAGGCGCTCGACGGCAACGCGGCCTGAGCGCCGCCCCACCCGAACGAAACGACCGCGCCGCCCACGGCGCGCAGCTCGCCAGAGCGGACCGCCCGACCGGCCAGCCCGGTTCCGCGGTCCGCTTTCATTTTCAGCGGTCGGTGTCGCCCTTCGCCGACAGCCCGTAGCGCTTCATCTTCTCGTACAGCGTCGCCTTGCCGACATGCAGCCGGTCGGCCGTCGCCGCGACCGCCCCGCCCGTCTGGTTCAGCGCCTGCGCGATCACCGCGCGCTCGAACTGCTCGACGCGCTCCTTCAGCGTCTGGTCGTGCTCCGCGTCGTCGTCGCTCGCGCCCGATTGCTCGGGCATGTCGGCGACGCCGAGCACGAAGCGGTCGGCCGCGTTGCGCAGCTCGCGCACGTTGCCGGGCCAGTCGCGCTGCATCAGGCTCGCGCGCTGGCGGTCGGTCAGCACGGGCGCCGGCCGCCCGTAGCGCACGGCCGCGTCGAGCATGAAGTGCTCGAACAGCGGCACGATGTCCTCGCGGCGCTCGGCGAGCGGCGGCAGCGCGATCGTCACGACGTTGAGCCGGTACAGCAGGTCGCGCCGGAACGTGCCGGCCGCGACGAGTTCGCTCATGTCGCCCTTCGCGGCCGCGACGACGCGGCAGTTCACGCGGATCGGCTGGTTCGAGCCGAGCCGCTCGAGCACGCCGTCCTGCAGCACGCGCAGCAGCTTCACCTGCAGCGCGAGCGGCATGCTCTCGATCTCGTCGAGAAACAGCGTGCCGCCGGACGCGTATTCGAGCTTGCCGACGCGGCGCTTCGCGGCGCCGGTGAACGCCCCCGACTCGTAGCCGAACATCTCCGACTCGAACATCGGCTCGGGCAGCGCGCCGCAGTTCACCGCGATGAACGGCTTGTCGCGGCGCGGCGACAGCTCGTGCAGGCTGCGCGCGATCAGCTCCTTGCCGGCGCCCGTGTCGCCGTTGATCAGCACCGACGCATCGGTCGGCGCGACGTTCGCGATCAGCTTGCGCACCTGTTCGATCGCCGGGCTGCGGCCGATGATGCGCGGCGCGACGATGTTCTGGCCGGCCAGCTCGCGCCGCAGCGCATGGTTCTCGAGCACCAACTCGCGCCGCTCGAGCGCGCGCCGCACCGTCTCGATCAGCCGCTCGGCCGCGAAGGGCTTTTCGATGAAATCGTAGGCGCCGTCGCGCATCGCCTGCACGGCCATCGAGATGTCGCCGTGGCCGGTGACGAGGATCACCGGCACGTCCGGGACGCGCTCGCGGCACTGCGCGAGCAGGTCGAGCCCGCTCGCGCCGGGCAGCCGGATATCGCTGACGATCACGCCGGCGTTCTCCGCGACGAGCGCCTTGTCGGCCGCCTCGGCCGACTCGAACCCGGCGACGTCGAACCCGGCGAGCTGCAGGCTCTGCACGCTCGCCCGGCGCACGAGCGCATCGTCTTCGATATAGATCACTTGCAGCCGGTTGGCCATCTTGGTCACTCGCTCCTGACACGCCGCGCGACCCGTGCGCGGCTCTCGTTGATGCCGGTGGTGCGGCCAGCTCTATTCACGCCAATAACCAGCTTGCGCCGGCCCCACGAACGAATTTTTCCAAACAGGGGAACGTGCCCGTCATTAGCCTGAACAGGCCCTAGCGCGAGCCGATCGGCTCGGACGCCGCGTCCGGATGATGCGTGCGCGCGCGCCGCAGCGTCAAGACGAACAGCGCGCCGCCGTCCGGCGCGTTGCGCGCGGTCAGCGCGCCGCCCGCGTCGCTCGCGATCGACGACGAGATCGCGAGGCCGAGCCCGAGCCCGCGCCCCATCTCCTTGGTCGTGAAGAACGGTTCGAACAGGCGCGGCAGCAGGTCCGGCGCAATGCCGGGGCCGTTGTCGCGCACCTCGATCGACAGCGTCGCGGCCGACACGACGATCGTCACGTCGATCGCCGGCGCGGCAACGACCGCCGCCGCAGCCGCCCCGCCGACCGCGTCGAGCGCGTTGCCGAGCAGATTGATCAGCACCTGTTCGAGGCGCAGATCCTCGCAGCGCGCGACCAGCTCCGGATAGTCGCCCGCGAGATCGAGCGGCGCGTCCTGCGCCGGCGCCACGGTCGCATCGCGCAGCGTCAGCGTGAGCGCGACGCCGCGCATCCGTTCGCCGAGCAGCGCGAGCACGCTGCGCAGCGCGCGCACGACGAGCGCCCGCTCGTTGCGCGGCTTCGCGCGGCCGACGAACAGCTTCAGCTGGTTGGTGATCTTGCCCATCCGCTCGGTCAGCGCGGCGATCGCCTCGAGGTTCTCGCGCGCGGCGCCCTGCTCGCCGCGGTCGAGCAGCACGCGCGTATTGTCCGAGAAGCTGCGCAGCGCCGCGAGCGGCTGGTTCAGTTCATGGGTGATGCCGGCCGCCATCTGGCCGAGCGCGGCCAGCTTGCTCGCCTGGATCAGCTCGTCGTGCGCGGCGCGCAGCTCCTGCTCCGCGCGAATCCGGTCGCCGACTTCCTTCTGCAGTTGCGCGTTGGCCTGCGACAGATCGGCCGTGCGCTCCTCGACGCGCCGGTTCAGCTCCGCATACGCCTGCTGCAGCAGCGCGCGGCCTCGGATCATCTCGCGCACGCGGGCGCGACGCATGCGCCAGTAGAACGCCAGCAGCGCGATCGACACGAAGCCGAAGCCGGTGACGATCGTCGCGTTGCGGGCGTCGGCGTCGACGGGAGCGAGCGGCGCGAGCGTGACGAGCAGCCAGTCGGGCTCGCCGATCCGGCGCTTGCTCGCAAGAAAGCGCGGCGCGCGCCGGCCGGCGCCCACGCGGACGATCTCCGCGTCGGCGCCGAGCACTTGCTCGACGCGCAGCGGCAGCGGCGTGACGGGCTGCTGCGCGTACTGGCGCGTCTCGTAGATCGACGCGGCGACCGGCTCGGTCAACGGATGCAGCGTGTGATATTTCCACGCGGGCACGGACGACAGGAACACGACGCCGTGATCGTCGGCGACCACCAGCGGCTCGGAGGCATCGGCGCCCTGGAACCATTCGAGGTTGAGCTTCACGACGACGACGCCGGCGATCCTGCCGTCGCGCCACACCGGTTGCGAGATGTAGTAGCCGGGATCGCGCGAGATCGTGCCGATGCCGAAGAAGCGGCCGACCCGGCCGTTCATCGCGTCGATGAAATACGGCCGGAAGCGATATTCGATGCCGACGAAGCTGTCGGGCGCGCGCCAGTTGCTGGCTGCGACGCACAGGCCGTCCGCGCCGACCACGTAGGTGACGGTCGCGTGCGCGTGTTCGTTGAGATCTTCGAGATAGCGGTTGGCGCGCGCGGTGAGGTCGGCGCGCTGCGGCTCGGCCAGCAGGTCCTGCACGTACGGATGGCTGCCGAGTAGATAAGGCAGCGACTCGTAGCGATCGAGCGTGCTCTTCAGCGCGCTGGTCGTGCGGTTGACCCGCACCGCGGCGTTGCGCTGCAGCTCGGCGACGCCGCGCTGCCACGTGATGCTCCACGTCAGCGCGCAAGCCGCCGCGAGTGCGGCGGCGAGCACGACGAGGATGTACAGGCGGCGCTTCACGGACGAGACTTCCTGGCGATGCGGATCGCCTATTGTGTCATAGGCGTCCCGCCCGCCGCCCGCACCGCCCGCACCGCCGCGCGGCGCGCCGCCCGCGGGCGGCACCGCCTGCTCGCTCACGCCGTCAGACGCCGGCCGTCTCGGTCGGCGTGACGTCGCGGTTGCCCTTCAGCGCATCGCGCAGCTTGTTGCGGTCGAGCTCCTTCTCCCACGCGGACACGACGACCGTCGCGACACCGTTGCCGACGATGTTGGTCAGCGCACGGCATTCGCTCATGAAGCGGTCGATGCCGAGGATCAGCACCATGCCCGACAGCGGGATGGTCGGCACGACGGCGAGCGTCGCGGCGAGCGTGATGAAGCCCGCGCCGGTGACGCCGCTCGCGCCCTTCGACGTCAGCATCGCGACCGCCAGCAGCGTGAGCTGCTGCATCCACGTGAGTTCGATGTTGGTGGCCTGCGCGATGAACAGCACGGCCATCGTCATGTAGATGTTGGTGCCGTCGAGGTTGAACGAATAGCCGGTCGGCACGACCAGGCCGACGACCGAACGCGAGCAGCCGGCCTTCTCGAGCTTTTCCATCAGCTGCGGCAGCGCGGCTTCCGACGAGCTGGTGCCGAGCACGATCAGCAGTTCCTCCTTGATGTACGACACGAAGCGGACGATCGAGAAGCCCGTGAAGCGCGCGATCGTGCCGAGCACGACCAGCACGAAGACGATCGACGTCAGGTAGAACGTGCCGATCAGCTTGAGCAGCGGCACCAGCGAGCCGACGCCGTACTTGCCGATCGTGAACGCCATCGCGCCGAACGCGCCGATCGGCGCCAGCTTCGTGACGATGTGCACGATGCCGAACAGCACGCGCGTGAGCCCGTCGATGAAGTCGGTGACGACCTTGCCGCGCTCGCCGAGGTGCGCGAGCACGCTGCCGAACAGCAGCGCGATCAGCAGGATCTGCAGGATTTCGCCCTGCGCGAACGCGTCGACCATCGTGTTCGGGATGATGTGCATCAGGAAGTCGACCGTCGACTGGCCGTGCGCCTTCGCCGCGTATGACGCGACGGCCTTGCCGTCGAGCGTCGCCGGGTCGATGTTGAAGCCGACGCCCGGACGCAGCAGGTGCGTGGCCGCGAGGCCCAGCAGCAGCGCGAAGGTCGACACGATTTCGAAGTACAGCAGCGCCTTGCCGCCGACGCGGCCCACCTTCTTCATGTCCTCCATGCCGGCGATGCCGGTGACGACCGTACAGAAGATGATCGGGCCGATCACCATCTTGATCAGCTTGATGAAGCCGTCGCCGAGCGGTTTCATGTCGGTGGCGAGCGCCGGATAGAAGTGGCCGAGGATCACGCCGACGATGATGGCGAAGATCACCTGCACATAAAGCACTTTGTAGAAGGGTTTCTTCTTCACGATGGTTCCTGCTGGTGTAGATGAGCCGGTGGAAACGGCGTCACGCGCGCAGGCGAATGTCTCAGGGGATAAGGCCATTCGCCCGCGCGGCTGCCGTGCCGCAACAAGCGATGCCTCAGAACATCCGAAGGGGGTGGAAGGCAGTGGTCATCGATTGTCTCCTTGATGTAATAGTCGGGCCGGTGGACGGCCGTGCATTCCATATCGCAAGGTCGATGCCAGCTTTCCGCAAGCCGTCAAGCCATTGTTTTTATTGTATTTCTCATAATACGGAAGGCAAGGAAATCCGGCATTCCGGATTTCCGGAAAACATCCGTCCGGCGATCCGGACGGATTCCGGTTTCGTCGGACGATTCAGTGCCGGGCGGCGAGGCCCGCGAGCACGGGCGGGAAATCGAACACCTTCACGCCCGCGAGCGGCAGCGCGCGCGCTTCGTCTGGCTGCCCGTCGTCTCGATCCACGCGCCGTGCCGTCATCGTTTCGACAGCGCGATGTAGCGCGCCAGATGATGGTCCTCGTCGCCGAGCTGGTGATCGATCATCACCAGCCGCTTCGCGTAATGCGACAGCGGCAGCTCCCACGTCATCCCGATCCCGCCGTGCAGCTGGATGCTCTCCTCCGCGACCAGCGTGCCGATCCGGCCGATGCTGTACTTGGCCGCCGCGAGCGCGCGTTCGCGCACCGTGCGCGGCGCGTCGAGCTGCGCGGCCGCGTTGATCACCGCCGAGCGCGCCTGCTCGACTTCGAGCAGCAGGTCGGCCATCCGGTGCTGCAGCGCCTGGAAGCTGCCGATCGGCATCCCGAACTGCCGGCGCGTGCGCAGATAGTCGAGCGTCGCCTCCTTCGCGACGTCCATCGCGCCGAGCGCCTCGGCCGACAGCGCGAGCAGCCCGTAGCCGAGCACGCGTTCGAGCAGCGCGGCGCCCTGCCCGTCGTCGCCGTCGGCCGCGTCGTCCGTGTCGACCAGCGCCGCCTCGCCGGGCAGCGCGACGCGTTCGAAGCGCACCTCGGCCGCGCGGCCGCCGTCGATCTTCCGGTAGTCGCGCCACGACACGCCAGGCGCATCGGCCGGCACGACGAACAGGCCGATGCCGTGCTCGTCGTCGTCGCGGCCGGCCGTGCGCGCGCTGACGACGAAGAACGACGCCTGCGCGGCCTGGTCGACGACGCCCTTCGCACCGGTCAGCACCCAGCCGTCGCCGCTGCGCTCGGCGCGCGTGCGCACGGTCGTCAGTTCGTAGTGCGAGCTCGGTTCGTCGTGCGCGAACGCGGCGCACGCGCGGCCGTCGATCAACTGCGCGAGCCGTTCGCGCTGCGCGCCGCCGTCACCGCCGCCCAGCAGCAGCGCGCGGCCCGCGAGCAGCGCGCCGAGGAACGGCTCGACGACGAGCCCGCGGCCGAGGCATTCGAACACCACCGCGATATCGAAACCCGCGCCGCCGAAGCCGCCGTCCGCCTCCGGAAACAGCGCGCCGACCGCGCCCAGTTCGGCGAAGCGCCGCCACATCGCGCGGTCGCACCCTTGCGGCGACTGCGCGATGCGGTCGCGCACCGGGAACGCATACTGTTCGGCGATGAAGCGGTTCAACGTGTCCGCCAGCATCCGCCGGTCTTCCGTGTGCTGAAAATCCATCGTCGCGTTCCTCGTTACAGCCCGAGCATCATCTTCGCGATGATGTTCTTCTGGATCTCGTTCGAGCCGCCGAAGATCGACAGCTTGCGATTGTTGAAGTACTGCTGCGCGGCGCTCGCCGCTTCGTCGGGACCGACGGCCGCGCCGTCGTGCTCGGCGTCGAGCGCCTCCTCGACGAACGGCTGCGCGTACGGCCCCATCGCGCGGCGCATCAGCGCGGTGATCTCCTGGCGGATCTGCGTGCCGCGGATCTTCAGCATCGAGCTTTCCGCGCCCGGCACGCCGCCGCCCGCGACCGCCGCGAGCACGCGCAGGTTGGTCGTGCGCATGTTCTCGAGCTCGATCTCGACGCGCGCGACGCGCGCCGCGAAGAGCGGATCGTCGGCGAGCGGCCGGCCATTCTTCGTCAGCTTCGCGGCGACGCTGCGCAGCCGCTCGAGCGCGGCCGTCGAAAAGCCGACGCCGGCGATGTTGGTGCGTTCGTAGGTGAGCAGGTATTTCGCGTAGGTCCAGCCGCGGTTCTCCTCACCGACGCGGTTTTCCACCGGCACGCGCACGTCGGTGAAGAACACCTCGTTCACCTCGTGCTCGCCGTCGAGCGTGATGATCGGACGCACGTCGACGCCCGGCGCGTTCATGTCGATCAGCAGGAAGCTGATGCCTTCCTGCTTGCGCACGTCGGTCGCGGTGCGCACCAGGCAGAAGATCATGTTCGCGTAGTGGCCGAGCGTGGTCCAGGTCTTCTGGCCGTTCACGACGTAGTGCGCGCCGTCGCGCACCGCGCTCGTCTTCACCGACGCGAGGTCGGATCCGGCGCCCGGCTCCGAATAGCCCTGGCACCACCAGTCGGTGCCGTCGAGAATGCGCGGCAGCCAGTGGCGCTTCTGCGCCTCGCTGCCGTACTTGATGAGCACCGGGCCGAGCATGTTCACGCCGAACGGCACGATGCGCGGCGCGCCGGCGAGCGCGCATTCGTTGTCGAACAGGAACTTCTGCGCGACGCTCCAGCCGGGGCCGCCGTATTCGCGCGGCCAGTGGCTCGCCAGCCAGCCGCGTGCGTTCAGTATCGCGTGCCATTCGCGCATGTCGTCGCGCGTCAGGTGCAGGCCGCCCTTCACCTTGCGCGCGAGGCGCGCCGGCAGCTCGGCTTGCAGGAAGCGCTGCACGTCCGTGCGGAAGGCTTCCTCTTCGGGCGTGAAATTGAGGTCCATGTTCGGTCCGTGGCAGATGCGGTGGGCGTTCAGTCGATGCGGTTCAGGCTCGCGAAATCCGCGCCGCGCTCGACCAGCTCGACGAGCAGCGGCGACGGCCTCCAGAACAGCGGATCCTCGTTCGCGAACGCGCGGATGTCGGCGAGCACGTTCGCGAGGCCGACCGTGTCCGCGTAGTGCATCGGGCCGCCGCGATGGCGCGGAAAGCCGTAGCCGTACAGGAACACCGCATCGACGTCGAGCGGGCGCAGCGCGATCCGCTCGTGCACGACGTTCGCGCCTTCGTTGATCATCGCGGCGAGGTAGCGGCGCAGGATCTCGTCGTCGCTGAAGCTGCGCGGCACGATGCCCTTCTTCGCGCGCTCGGCGGCGACGATCGCGTCGACCTCCGGGTCCGGCGTGCCGACGCGTGCGCCGTCGGGATACAGGTAATAGCCACGGCCGCTCTTCTGGCCGAACCAGCCGCGCTCGCACAGCCGGTCGGAGATCTCCACGTAGCGCGCGCGCGGATCGCGCGTCGCCGCGCGGCGCTTGCGCGTGGCCCAGCCGATGTCGCCGCCCGCGAGATCGACGACCTGGAACGGCCCCATCGGGAAGCCGAAATCGCGCACCGCGCGATCGATCTGGTACGGCGACGCGCCGTCCTCCATCAGGTAGTCGGCCGCGGTGCGGTAGACGGCGAGGATCCGGTTGCCGATGAAGCCGTCGCACACGCCGGCGCGCACCGGCGTCTTCTTCAGTTGCTTCGCCAGCGCGAACGCGGTCGCGACGACCTCCGCGCTGACGCGCTTCGGCACGACGATCTCGAGCAGCTTCATCACGTTGGCCGGCGAGAAGAAATGCAGGCCGATCACGTCGGCCGGCCGGTCGATGCCGGCGGCGAGCGCGTCGATGTCGAGATACGACGTGTTGGTCGCGAGCACCGCGCCGGGCTTGCACACGTGCGCAAGCTCGGCGAACACCGCCTGCTTCACGGCCATGTCCTCGAACACGGCCTCGATCACGACGTCGGCCTGCGCGAGCGCGTCGTAACGCGTGCTGCCGTCGAAGCGCGCGACGCGCGCCGCGCGTGCGTCCGGCGTCATGCGGCCCTTCGCGACGAGCGCGTCGTACACCTTTTCGACGTGCGCGCGCCCGCGTGCGAGCGACGCGTCGTCGCGTTCGATCATCGTCACCGGCAGGCCCGCGTCGAGCGCCGCGACCGCGATCCCGGCGCCCATCGTGCCGCCGCCGACCACGCCGACCCGCTCGACGGCACGCGCGCTCGCGCGGCGCGCCTCGGGCGCCTTCGCGGCCTCGCGTTCCGCGAAGAACGCATGCACGAGGCCCGCGCGCTGCGGGCTGTCGAGGCATTGCAGGAACAGGCTGCGCTCGAGCTTCATTCCCGCGTCGAACGACAGCGTGAGCGCGGCCTCGACCGCGTCGACGATCTTCGCCGGCGAGAACAGCCCGCGGGACTTCTTCGGCAGCTCGGCGCGCGCGGCATCGAGCGCCGCCTGCGCGGCCGTGCGCTCGGCGAGCCCCTGCGCATCGCGCGTGCGCCGCACGGGCGCGCCGAGCGACACGAGCTCCTGCGCATACGCGAGACCTTCGGCGAGCGTGTCGTCGCTGCGCGCGACGCGATCGACGAGGCCGAGCGCGCGCGCTTCTTCCGCGCTTGCGTGGCGCCCGGTCAGCATCAGGTCGAGCGCGGCCTTCGCGCCGATCAGGCGCGGCGTGCGCTGCGTGCCGCCCGCGCCGGGCAGCAGGCCGAGCGTGACTTCGGGCAGCCCGAGCTTCGCGCCGGGCAACGCGAGCCGGTAATGCGCGGCGAGCGCGACCTCGAGGCCGCCGCCAAGCGTCGCGCCGTGCAGCGCGACCACCACCGGCTTCGCGCTCGACTCGATCCGCTCGCACACGTCGGGCAGCGACGGCGGCACGGGCGGCTTGCCGAATTCGCGGATGTCGGCGCCCGCGATGAAGTTGCGGCCGGCGCCGACGATCAGCACCGCGCGGACTGCGTGATCGGCCTGCGCGGCGTCGAGCGCATCGGCCAGGCCGCGCCGCACGTCGGCGGACAGCGCGTTGACGGGCGGATGGTCGATCGTGACGACGAGCAGCGCGTCGCGGCGCTCGTGCGTGACGCAACCGGCGCGGGCCGGTGCGGGGGAAGCGGTTGAATTCATCGTGTCTCCGGTTCGGTGCGCGCGGTGTGCCGGAACGTTTCCCCGGGCCGGACGGCGGCGCAGGTTCGCGCGACGGGCATCGCGTGCATGCCGTTCATGCCGCGCAGCGCAAGCGATCCGCTGCGACGGCCGGGCATCACTGGATTCTCGATTGATCGAGATTCATTGACAATTCCCGCATGCCTTTACAAGCTGTCAAGTCCGACTTGACATTGAATGCGTTCGAACCGTCGCACGGGACGGACCGGGAGACCTCGCGGATGGACCTGAATGCGCTGACGCTGCTCGTCGAGATCCTCGACGCGGGCAATCTGAGCAAGGCCGCGCAGCGGCTCAAGATGAGCCGCGCGAACGTCAGCTACCGGCTGAACCAGCTCGAACGCTCGATCGGCCAGCAGCTCGTGCGCCGCACGACGCGCCGCATCGAGCCGACCGAGATCGGCTTGAAGCTGTACGAGCACGGCCGGCGCATCCGCAACGAGTTGCTGGCCGCGCAGGAATCGGTGACGACGCTCGGCCAGGACCTGCAGGGCCGCGTGCGGCTGTCGGTGCCGAGCGGCTATGGGCAGATGGTGATGTCCGACTGGCTGCTCGCGTTCAAGCGGCTGCATCCCGGCATCGTGCTGGACGTGGTGTTCGAGAATCGCGTCGAGGATCTGATGCGCGACGAGGTCGACATCGCGATCCGCGTGATGTCCGAGCCGCCGCAGAACCTCGTCGCGCGCGACATGGGCGCCGTGCGCTACGTCGCCTGCGCATCGCCCGCGTTCGCCGCTGCGCACGGGATGCCGGCGAGCCTCGACGCGCTGAGCGCCGCGCCGGTCGTCACCGCGACGGTGCTCGGGCGGCAACTGCGGATCGCCGCGTATCTCGGCGACGAGCGCCACGAGGTGCTGCTCGAACCTACGCTGATCTCCGAGAACTTCCTGTTCCTGCGCCAGGCGATCCTCGCGGGGATCGGCGTCGGCATCGTGCCCGACTACGTGGTGCAGGACGACCTGCGGCGCGGCGCGGTAGTCACGTCGCTCGACGCGTACCGCTTGAGCATCTTCGGCACGCACATGTACATGCTGTACATGCCGAACCGCCACCACACGCGCGCGACCGCGACCTTCATAGAGTTCATCCTCGAACAGGCCGGCAAGGCCGGCCGGCGCGGGCCCGGCGCGATTCGTCAGGGTTTCCTGTCTGATGACAAGCGGCCGGGCGCGCGGCGAAAATAGCGCGCCGTTCGGTGTGGGATGGGCGCGCGCGTGTCGGATGTCGCATGCGCTTGGCATGCTGGATGCGTTTCGCGTGTGTGCTGTGTGCGCCGTGCGGCGCATTGCAGCGCGCGTGCCGTGTGCGTGTGCGTGTGCGTGTGCGTGTGCGTGTGCCGTGTGCCGTGTGCCGTGCGCCGTGCGCCGTGCCCCGCGTGCATGCCCCCACACCCACACGTCCTTCGAATTCAACGTTGCCGAGGGTTCAATGTCCGACCCGATTCGTCCGCCTTCGCGTCCCCGGACGCCCGCTGCCGCGCTCGCGGGCGTCGCCTTCGTCGCGCTCGTCGCGCTCAGCGCCGGTTGTACGTCGCCGTCCGCACCGTCGGGCGCGGTCGTCCCGGTCGTCCCGGTCGCCGCCGCGTCGGGCGGCGCGGTGCCGCTGCCGGGCGTCCAGGCACCCGAGCCGTCGTCCGGCTGGACCGACAAGCCGGGCTGGACCGCGCAGCACTTCATGATCGCGGCCGCGAACCCGCTCGCGGCGCAAGCCGGCTACGACATGCTGAAGGCCGGCGGCACCGCGATCGACGCGGCGATCGCGACGCAGATGGTGCTCGGGCTCGTCGAGCCGCAGTCGTCCGGGCTCGGCGGCGGCGCCTTCATGCTGTACTTCGACGGCAACGCGACGCAGGCGTACGACGGCCGCGAGACCGCGCCGGCCGCCGCGACCGAGCGGCTGTTCTACGGCCCGACGGGCCAGCCGCTGAGCTTCTACGACGGTGTCGTGGGCGGGCGCTCGGTCGGCACGCCGGGCGTGCTGCGGATGCTCGATGCCGCGCACCGCGCGCACGGCAAGCTGCCGTGGCGGCGGCTGTTCCAGCCCGCGATCCGGCTCGCGGAGCGCGGCTTCACGATCAGCCCGCGCCTCGCGATGCTGATCGCGAATGACAAGTACCTGATGAACGACCCGGCCGCACGCGCGTACTTCTACAACCCGGACGGCACGCCGAAGGCGGCCGGCACCGTGCTGAAGAACCCGGCGCTCGCGGCCGTGCTGCGCCAGATCGCCGAGCGCGGCGCGAACGCGTTCTACACCGGGCCGATCGCGCGCGACATCGTCGCGAAGGTGCGCCGGCATCCGACCAACCCCGGCCTGCTGACGCTGCAGGATCTCGCGCGCTACAAGGCGAAGGTGCGTGCGCCGCTGTGTACCGACTACCGGCGCTCGGTGGTGTGCGGGATGCCGCCGCCGTCGTCGGGCGGCCTCGCGATCGCGCAGATGCTGGGCATCCTGGAAGCAATGCCCGACTGGCAGCAGATCGGCGCGCAGAAGCCGGTGCGCAACGACGTCGGCTACGAGCCGACGCCGTTCGCCGCGCATCTGTCCAGCGAAGCCGGGCGCCTCGCGTACGCGGATCGCGCGCGCTACGTCGCCGATCCCGATTTCGCGCCGCTGCCGGGCGGCAGCTGGGCGAGCCTCACCGACAAGGCGTATCTCGCGCAGCGCGCGCGGCTGGTCGGCGAGACCAGCATGGGCGTCGCGCAGCCCGGCACGCCGCAGGGCGCGACGCTCGCGCTCGCCGACGATCGAAGCGCCGAACTGCCGTCCACGTCCGACATCGCGATCATCGACCGCTACGGCCACGCGCTGTCGATGACGACCAGCGTCGAAGATGCGTTCGGTTCGCGGCTGATGGTGCGCGGCTTCATGCTGAACAACCAGCTGACCGACTTCTCGTTCGTGCCGAGCGAGCACGGGCGCCCGGTCGCGAACCGCGTGCAGCCGGGCAAGCGGCCGCGCTCGGCGATGTCGCCGGAGCTCGTGTTCGACCGGAAGACCAGGCAGGTGACGATGATCGTCGGTTCGGCCGGCGGCCCCGCGATCATCAATCACGTCGCGAAGACGCTGATCGGCGTGATGGACTGGGGAATGACGATGCAGCAGGCGATCGCGCTGCCGAACTTCGGGTCGATGAACGGGCCGACGCAGCTGGAGCGCGGCCGCGTGTCGGACGCGCTCGTCGACGGGCTGAAAGGGCGCGGCCACGACGTGCGCGTCGTCGAGATGAACTCGGGGCTGCAGGGCATCCAGCGGCTGAACGTGCAAGGGCAGACGGTGTGGTTCGGCGGCGCCGACCCGCGGCGCGAAGGCGTCGCGCTGGGGGAATGACGGCTGACGCCGGTCAGCGCCTGCCGTCGGCTGCGTGGATGCGTGAAGTAAGGCGCGCCCTCAGTGCAGCGTGGTGGCCGCGCCGCAGCATTTCTTGAACTTCTTGCCGCTGCCGCACGGACAGGGATCGTTGCGCCCGATTTTCGGTTCCGAACGCTGCGCTGTCGCGGCAACGCGCCGCTCCTGCACGGCGCGGCGATACGGCAACCAGTAACGATAGATGCCGGCGACGGCTGCGGGAATCCGGTCGGCCAGGGTTTCCCGCCCGGACGGATCGAGCATCAGCTGCGCGTCGTCGGGCGCAACTTCGTCGGCGGCCGCTTCGTCCCCGCCGAGCAGGCGAAGCGGCCGCATCCATGCCTGGCCTTGCGGATCGTCGAAGAGCGGCTGCCAGTATTCCTGGGACAGAGCGATCGCCTGCATGAAGCCGAATGCCCAGGCCTCGGCATCGCGATATTCACGCGCGTCGTCGGCATAGACGACCGTGTCGAACACCGGCCGAAATGCGTCGGCATTGCGCTCCAGGCTGCCGATAATGCCGTTGTAATGTCGCATCAGCAGACCCAGCACGCGCTGCGCCTGCTCCATCGTATCGAAAGCCGGTGCGTCGTCGTCCGTCGGCCCCCATACGCCGGCCAGCCATTGGCTCGGCAGCAGCGTGACAGGCCCGGCCGCGATCGCGGTCAAGTAGCCGTCGAGGCCGGCGAGAGTCAGCGTTTCTTCCGACGCGACATCGGAGATCAGGAATGTGCCGAGTTCGTCGAGTTCGGCTGGCGTGAGGGATTTCATCATGTCGGCATCGTATGACAGCAAGCGGCGACGGGCAACCTGCCCCGCCCGCTCATCATGCTCGCGAAGGCGGCTCCGGCACGGCCGTGCGACGCCTCACCCGCGCCCCTTCCACGGCACCGCACGCCGCTCGACCCACCGCATCGCGAGATCGAACAGCCACGCGATCGCGCCGATGATCAGGATGCCCATCACGACGATATCGGTGCGCAGAAAGCTCGACGCGTTGAGCACCATCTGCCCGAGCCCGGCCGTCGCGGCGACCATCTCGGCGGCGACGAGCGTCGTCCAGCCGAAACCGATCGCGATCCGCAGCCCGGTGAGGATCTCCGGCAGCGCGGCGGGCAGCACGACGTGGCGCACGATCTGCGCGAAGCTGCCGCCGAGCGAATAGGCGGCGTTGATCTGCTCGACCGTCGCGGCGCGCACGCCCGCGCGGGCGGCCATCGCGATCGGCGCGAAGCAGGCGAGGAAGATCACGACGAGCTTCGCCGTCTCGTCGATGCCGAACCAGATCACGACGAGCGGCAGATAAGCCAGCGGCGGCAGCGGCCGGTAGAACTCCAGCAGCGGATCGAACACGCCGCGCGCGATCCGGCTCACGCCCATCAGGATGCCGGCCGGCACGCCGATCGCCGTCGCGAACGCGAACGCGCCGAACACGCGCGCGGCGCTCCACATCAGATGCTCGGACAACGGCAGCCCGCCCTGGATGCGGCCGTGCGCCGCGTCGACGAACGCGCGCCACACCGCCTCCGGCGCCGGCAGGAACAGCGGCGGCAGCCATTGCCGATGCGTCGCGATCCACCACAGTGCGGCCAGCGCAGCGAGCGTGGCCGCGCTCAGCGCCGACGTGTTGCCTTGCCCCGGCAGCCGGTAGCGATGCGACGCGCGCCCGCGTCGCTGCGGCGCGGGCCGGTTCCGTTCGAAGTCGGCGGCCGCTCGATCGGCCGCCCACGAATCCTGCGTACTCATGTCGTCCTGCCTGTCCAAAGTGGCGATGCGCACGCGCCCGGCTGACGCGCCGTGCCGCGCGAGCTCCTGCATCACGCGGCCGGCGCGACGGCGTCGTCGCGGTGCAGATACGCGATCAGCCGCTCGCGCCATGCGATGAATTCCTGCGACGACTTCACCGCGCGCGCATCGCGCGACGCGACGTAGCGCCGCGCGAACGGCAGCTCGAAGGTCTGCGCGATGCGGCCGGGGCCGGGCGTCATCACGACCAGGCGCGTCGCGAGGAACAGCGCCTCCTCGACGTCGTGCGTGATGAAGAACACCGTCTTGCCGGTGCGCGCCCACACGTCGAGCACGAGCGCCTGCATCGTGCCGCGCGTCATCGCGTCGAGCGCGCCCATCGGCTCGTCCATCAGCAGCACGCGCGGCTCGCTCGCGAGCGCCCGCGCGATGCCGACGCGCTGCTGCATGCCGCCCGACAGCTCGTAGACGCGCGCATGCGCATGGCGCTCGAGGCCGACGAGCGCGAGCATCTCGCGCGAGCGCGCTTCGCGCTCGGCCTTCGGCATGCGCGCGAAGCGCAGCCCGAGCGCGACGTTCCCGAGCACGTCGAGCCACGGCAGCAGCGCATATTTCTGGAACACGACGCCGCGATCGGCGCCGGGGCCGCTGACCGGCACGCCGTCGACGCGCACCTCGCCCGTCGTCGGCGCGACGAAACCGGCCATGCAGTTCAGCAGCGTCGTCTTTCCGCATCCGGACGCGCCGAGCGCGACGACGAATTCACCGCTGTCGATCTGCAGGTCGACGCGCGCAAGCGCGTGCGTGGTCGGCCGACCGCGTTCGCCCGGATAGGCGACCGACAGTTGCCGAACTTCCAGCGTGCTCATGATCGAAGCCTCCGCGAGGGTGCGCCGGCGCGGCGGCGCTCAGCGCGCCGCCTTCTGCACGGCTCATGATCGAAGCCTCCGCGAGGGTGCGCCGGCGCGGCGGCGCTCAGCGCGCCGCCTTCTGCACGAACTGCGGATCGACGCCGACCGAATAATCGGCCAGGACCGTCTGGATCGTGCCCTGCGTCTTGAGGAATGCGGCGGTGGCCGCGAGCGACTTCGCGGCGCCCGACTGCGCGCCGCCGCCGAGCCACGTCGGCGACGCCTGCTCGGCGGGCGTCGGGAACGCGTACAGCGCGAGGCTGGCCGGCACGTCCTGCGCGTTCGCGCCGGACACCTTCGCGACCGCCGCGACCTGCGGCGAGCCGACCTTCCACGCGGCCGCATGGGCGCGGTAATCGGCATCGGCTGCGGCGAGCACCTTCACGAAACGCGCGACGAACTCGGGGTTCTCGCGCGCGAACTTGCGGCTCACGACGAAGCCGTCGAAGGTCGCCTTGCCGCTTTGCTTCGCGACCTGGCCCGACGTCGTCAGCACGGTGCCCGATTGCTTGACCTTCGCGAGCACCGGGTCCCAGATGTAGGTCGCGTCGATGTCGCCGCGCACCCACGCGGCCGCGACTTCCGGCGGACGCAGGTTGACGATCTTCACGTCGTTCGGGTTCACGCCGGCGGCCTGCAGCGCGACCAGCGTATGAAAGTGCGACGTCGACACGAACGGCACGCCGATCTTCCTGCCCTTCAGCGCGGCGATGCTGGTCACGCCGGAGCCGTTGCGCGCGACCAGCGCCTCGGCGTCGTTGATGTTGTCGAGCACCCAGAACAACGAAATGTCGAGCCCTTGCGACAGACCGGCCGCAATCGGGCTCGAGCCGGCCTCGCCGAGCTGCACCGAGCCCGACGCAAGCGCGCGGATCACGTCGGCGCCGCTGTCGAGCTTGCGGAACGTGACCTTGTAGCCGGTCGCCTTCTCGACTTCACCGCTCGCCTGCGCGTAGCGCCACGGCACGACCATGTCCTGGTACGCGATCACGACTTCGCGCGATTCGGCGTGCGCCGCGCCGAGCGCGGCAAAGGCGGTCAGCGCGACGACGGCGCGGCGGATGAAGCTGAAACGGGACATGCGGCTCTCCTTCGAATACGGGCATTGCTGCGGGAGAGCCGACTTTACGAGCTTTGCGCGCGGCGGGAGCGAACTTATCCTGCGAAGCTATCGACGGCGTTTCAGCTTTGCTTTGCACGTTCGATTGGATCGCGCATCCGCACGGGCGACGATCGGCGTGCGCGGACAGCCGGTGCCTGTAACGCACCCCAAAACGAACAAGCCCGCATCGCTGCGGGCTTGCTTTGACTGCATGACGGGCGGCGCACACCTGCGGCGCCCGCATGATGCGAAGACGCGACGCTCAGACCACGCCGGCCCCATGCGCCTGCAGATCGGCGTGATAGCTCGAGCGCACCATCGCGCCGACGGCCGCGTGCGTGAAGCCCATCTTGTACGCTTCTTCCTCGTACATCTTGAAGGTATCCGGATGCACGTATGCACGCACCGGCAGATGGTGCTCCGACGGCTGCAGATACTGGCCGATCGTCAGCATGTCGACGTCGTGCGCGCGCAGGTCGCGCATCACCTGCAGGATTTCCTCTTCGGTCTCGCCGAGGCCGACCATCAGGCCCGACTTGGTCGCGACGTCCGGATGCAGCGCCTTGAAGTCCTTCAGCAGCTTCAGCGAATGCGCGTAGTCCGAACCCGGGCGCGCTTCCTTGTACAGGCGCGGCACCGTTTCGAGGTTGTGGTTCATCACGTCGGGCGGTGCGGCGTTCAGGATCGAGATCGCGCGATCGAGACGGCCGCGGAAGTCCGGCGTCAGGATCTCGATGCGCGTGTCCGGCGACTGCGCACGCGTTTCGCGGATGCACTCGACGAAGTGGGCGGCGCCGCCGTCGCGCAGGTCGTCGCGGTCGACGCTCGTGATCACCACGTACTTGAGCTTGAGCGCGGCGATCGTGCGGGCGAGGTTCTTCGGTTCATCCGCGTCGAGCGGATCGGGACGGCCGTGGCCGACGTCGCAGAACGGGCAGCGGCGCGTGCACTTGTCGCCCATGATCATGAACGTCGCGGTGCCCTTGCCGAAGCATTCGCCGATGTTCGGGCAGCTCGCTTCCTCGCACACGGTATGCAGGTTGTGCTCGCGCAGGATCGTCTTGATCTCGTTGAAGCGCGAGCTGCCGGTGGCCGCCTTCACGCGGATCCACTCGGGCTTCTTCAGCTTCTCGATCGGAATGACCTTGATCGGGATGCGCGCCGTCTTCGCCTGCGCCTTCTGCTTGGCGGTGGGATCGTAGGCAGGGGTCGCGGCCGGATCGGCCGGGGCGGGGGAAGCGGTAACGTCAGTCATTCGAATGTTCCAGTGCGTGCGGCTTGTCGGCGGCCGCGGATGCGCCGTCGAGGTTGGCGATCAGGCGCCCGACCAGCGTGCGGGCGACGTCGTTCCAGTCGGCGGCAACCTCGAGGCTCGCCATGTCGACGGTTTCCAGTCCGGCATAGCCGCACGGGTTGATCGCGAGAAACGGGCGCAGATCCATCTTCACGTTCAGGCTCAGCCCGTGATAGCTGCAGCCGTTGCGGATCTTCAGGCCGAGGGCCGCGATCTTCGCGCCCTCGTGCACGCCGGATGCCACGTAGATGCCGGGCGCGCCCGCCTTGCGGACCGAAGCGAGATTATACGCCGCGAGGGTTTCGATCACGGCCTCTTCGATCCGCGTCACCAGCGTGCGGACCATCAGCTTGCGCCGGCGCAAGTCGAGCAGCAGGTAGGCGACGATCTGGCCGGGGCCGTGATAGGTGATTTGCCCGCCGCGGTCGACCTTCACGAGCGGCACGCCGCTGTCGGCCACCAGCAGATGGGCCGGGTCGCCGGCCTGGCCGAGCGTGTAGACGGGCGGATGCTCGACGATCCAGATCTCGTCGGGGGTCTCGGCGGTGCGTGCATCGGTGAACGCGCGCATCGCGTCGAAGCTGGTCCGGTATGCCTCGGTGCCGCGCCAGCGCACGGTGAGCGGCGCGTCGTGCTGAGCCGGCGAGCCGGCGGGCGATGCGGAAACAGCGACGGGCGTGGACACGATGGCAACCGGCGAGACGGACATGGACGGTAGTTTACCGAAAACCCACCGGTCCCGCCGGCAGCGGAAGGGGACGGATCGCACGCATCCGTCCGACGAAAGCCGCGTCAGACGGTGCGCCAGCCGTCGTGGAGCAACGCGCTCACGCGCTCGCGCAGCCGCGCGAGCGCACCGCGCGCGACCTCGGCCGCCGGGCGCGACACCGAGAACGCGACGTACGCCCCCTGCGCGCTTTCCGCGCTCAGCCACAGGCGTTCGCCGCGGCGCAGCCGCAGCGTCTCGCCGTCCACCAGGAAGTAGTCTTCGACGTCGTTGCTGCGCGTCGCCCACAACGGCCCGCGCTGCACCGTCAGGCGCGTGCTGCGTTGCACCTTCATCGGCACGGTTTCGCCCGCGGGGATTTCGAACGTGATGCTTGAAGAAATTTCTTGCATGATCGTCTCCGCCAATAAATGCTTCGATGGCTACAATCGTAGTCATCCAGGGGCGCCCGACCAAACGACCAATTTTCACGTCGATGTGAGGAAAATTAGCAAATGGACCTCCGCCAGCTGCCCGCGCTGAACGCGATCCGCGCGTTCGAAGCCGCCGCCCGTCACGAGAATTTCTCCCGCGCCGCCGACGAGTTGTACGTCACGCACGGCGCGGTCAGCCACCAGGTGCGCGCGCTCGAGGACGAGCTCGGCGTGCAGCTGTTCACGCGCAACGGCAAGCGGCTGTGCCTGACCGACGCCGGGATGCGCTATGCGCAGCAGGTGCGCGCCGCGCTGATGGTGATCGCCGACGCGACCCGCGACGTGCGCGCGAGCGACCGCGGACGGCGGCTGGTGGTGTCGATGCTGTCGTCGTTCGCCGCGCGCTTCATCACGCCGCGCATCGGCACGTTCATCGAGCGGCATCCGGAAATCGACGTCGAGCTGCAGTCGACCAACTCGCTGACCGATTTCGCGCGCGACGACGTCGATCTCGCGATCCGCTTCGGCTCCGGCAACTATCCGGGGTTGCATGTCGAGCCGCTGTTCGAAGAGGTGTTTTTTCCCGCATGCTCGCCGACGCTGAACGGCGGCAAGCTGCCGCAGACGCCCGCCGATCTCGCGCACTACCGGCTGCTGCGCTCGGACGACGAGCTGTGGCGGCCGTGGTTCAACGCGGCCGGGCTCGATACGCTGACCGAGCCGAAGCGGGGAATTCTGTATCAGGATTCGTCGAACCTGCTGCTGGCCGCGATCGAGGGCCAGGGCATCGCGCTGGTGCGCCGTTCGCTCGCCGTGGACGATCTGCTCGCCGGGCGGCTGGTGCGGCTGTTCGACATCGCCGGGCCGAGCCCGTGGCACTACTTTTTCGTGTGTCCGCCGCCGCTGATCGCCACGCCGCGCGTGCAGGCGTTCAGGGCGTGGCTGCTGCAGGAAGTCGCCGAATACCGGCGGCGCTGCGACGAACTGGACGCGCGGCACGCGGCGAGTGCGCTTCCCGCCGCGCGCGCACAGGAAAGGACGGGAAGCGCTTAGGGCGCGCGAACGAGAACGCGCACGCGCATCGTCACAGCACGACCTTGACCATCGGATGGCCGGTCAGCGCGCGATAGATGTCGTCGAGTTGCGCCTGGCTCGTGGCGCGCACGGTGATCGTCAGGCCCGTGTAGTTGCCGCCGCTCGATGCGCGCTCCTCGATCTTCTCGACGTCGATCTCGTTGTCATGCACGGACACGACCTTGAAGATCGTGTCCTTGAACTCCGGGTGCGCCTTGCCCATGATCTTGATCGGGAAATCGCACGGAAACTCGAGCAGCGACTCCTTCCGCGCATCGATCGCGCCGGTTACCTCGATGGTTTTGGTCGGTTCGCTCATCACTTTCTCCGGGTTAGGTCAAACTGTTCAAACTCGCGCGCCTTCGCGCGCTGGTACGCGTCGTACAACGCCGCGAATACCGGCCCAGGCGTGCCGCCGTGGACCGGCAGGTCGTCGAGCGACGTGACGGGCAGGATTTCCTTCGTGGCCGACGTGAGCATGATCTCGTCCGCCGCGCGCAACTCGACCTCGCTGATCTCGCGCGCGACGAACCGCACTTCGCATTCGTCGGCCAGCTGCTCGAGCAGCGCGTAGCGGATGCCTTCGAGAATCCTGTTGCTGCGCGGCGGCGCGAACAGCTCGCCGTTCTTCACGATCCAGACGTTCGACGACGATCCTTCGGTCACGTTGCCGTCGCGCAGCTGAATCGTCTCGAACGCGTCGCGCTCCGCCGCATGCTGCGCCATCAGCACGTTGCCGAGCAGCGAGATCGACTTGATGTCGCAATGCAGCCAGCGGCGATCCTCGGCCGTCACGCAGCGCACGCCGCGCGCGCGCTCGTCCGCCGACGGCAGGCGCAGCGGGCTCGTCATCGCGAACACGGTGGGCACCGCGTGCGCCGGGAACGCATGGCCGCGCTTCGCGACGCCGCGCGTGACCTGCAGGTAGACGAGCGCATGGCCGTCGCCGAGGCCGGGCGCGTTCGCCTCGACCACGCGCTCGATCAGCGCGCGCCAGCCGGGCGCGTCGTGCGGATCGTCGATGCCGATCTTCTTCAGGCTGCGCGCGAGCCGCTCCAGATGCTGATCGATCCGGAACGGCACGTGCGCGCCGTCGTGCGCGTAGACGGGCACGACTTCATACACGCCGTCGCCGAAGATGAACCCGCGGTCGAGCACCGGCACGCGCGCTTGCGACAGCGGCACCAGCTCCTCCTGCGACGACACGCTGAGGTACACGATCGGTTCGAATTCGGCTTGGCTCATGGCGATATCAGATGGGGATGAAGTCGTGGAAACAAAGGCCCGTCGCGCTTACTTCTTCTTGCTGAACATCAGCAGGATCGAGTCCCAGATGCGGCCGAAGATGCCGGCTTCCGGCACCGCCTGCAGCGCGACGACCGGGAATTCCGACAGCGCCTTGCCGTCGGCGACGATCTTCACCGTGCCGACCTGCTGGCCTTCGGCGAGCGGCGCGATCAGCGGCGCGTTGACGTCGACTTCCGTCTTCACCTTGTCGCCGAAGCCGCGCGGCACCGTCACCCACTGGTCGCCCTTCACGCCGACCTGCACGGTGTTGGCCTTGCCCTTGTAGATGCGCGGCGTCGACATCGCCTGGCCGCCCTTGAACAGACGCACCGAGTCGAACGCGCTATAGCCGTAGTTCAGCATCTTCATGCTGTCGGCGGTGCGGTCGCCCTCCTTCGGCTCGCCCATCATCACCGACACGAGGCGGCGCTGGCCGTCGACGCCCGGAATCGCGCGCTTGGCCGACGCGATCAGGCAGTAGCCGGCCGCTTGCGTATGGCCGGTCTTCAGGCCGTCGACGGTCGGATCGAGCCACAGCAGGCGGTTGCGGTTGCCCTGGCGGATGTTGTTGTACTTGAATTCCTTCTCCGAGAAGATCCCGTAGTACTGCGGAAAATCGCGGATCAGGTGTGCGGACAACTTCGCGAGGTCGCCGGCCGTCGTGTAGTGGTTCGGGTCGGGCATGCCGTTCACGTCGGCGAAGTGCGTGCCCTTCATGCCGAGGCGCTGCGCCTCGTCGTTCATCAGCGTGACGAACTGCCCTTCGCTGCCGCCGACCAGTTCGGCCAGCGCGATCGCCGCGTCGTTGCCCGACTGGATGATCATCCCGTAGACGAGGTCGTGCACCGACACCGGCTTGTTCGCCTCGATGAACATGCGCGACTCGTCGCGGCCGACGCGGCGTACCGCCTCGCTCGGCGTGACGATCTGCTCCATCGAGATCTTCTTCTTGTCGAGCGCTTCGAACACGAGGTAGGCCGTCATCAGCTTGGTGAGCGATGCGGGCTCGACGCGTTCGTCGGCGTTGCCGGATGCCAGCACCGTGTTGCTGGTCGCATCGACGAGCACCCACGAGCGCGCGTTCACGCCCGGCGGCGGCACCGCGCCCGGCATGAAGGTCGCGGGCGCGCCGGTGGACTGCTCGGCGGCGGCCGGCGCGGCATGCGCGGCACGGGCCTTGGCGGCCGGCTTCGCCTCGGCGACGACGATCGTCGACGCGAGCGCGACGGGCAGCATCACGCCCAGCGCGACGTTGCGCGCGGCGGTGCCGAAGGCGATGGAAGAAGCGAGAGACTTGAGGCCTTGGGAAGACAGACGCATGATCGATTCAGGCTGATGGCAGAAAGTGCGGCGCGAAATGCGCACGGTTGAACGGCAAGGCGGCGGGCGTTCCGGGCATGCGCCCGACTGCGTCGGACGGCGCGAAACGCGGCGGTTGGACTCGTGCGGACGCGTTCGGTTCGCGGCCGCGCGCGAGCGGGCGCAGCGGCGGAGAAACGAGCGCCGCATGGGCCAGCCGGGCCGCCGGCGACGCGAAATGCGGCCATTATACGTGGCCGCGAACGGCGTTTTCGCGAACCGGGCGTCGAGTCGGGCGGCAAGTCGGCGCACATCGGCTCGCGCAGGATAGCGCGGCTGCGTAGCGGGCAAGCGTCGTCGAAGCCGCGCGAAAGGCGCGTGCAGGCGGCGTGCAAGTTGCGCGGCCGTTCGGATTTCGAAGCGTGGCGGCGGGGGTGGACGGTGCGGGGCGGGGGTGTGCGGGATGGGGATGTGCGGGGGCGGGCTCGTAGACGGGCGGTCGTTCTATTGCCCTGCCCGGCTGTCGCCCTGTCGATCCGTCGATCCGTCGATCGGTCGATCTGACAAGCCGTCGATCCGTCGAGCCATCGAGCCATCGAGCCATCGAGCCATCGAGCTATCGAACTCTCGCTCTGTACGGCTGTACGGCTGTACGACTGTACGGCTGCCCATCGCTCTGTCGAGCCGCAAGACTACCGGGCAGTCGATCCGTCGGACGGCAACCCAAGAACCCGACAACCCAGCCGCGAGACATCGCGGCCGGTTCGGTTCAACCGCTCAACGCCACGCGTCGACGATGATGCGCTTGAGCACGTGCAGCTTGCGATGGAAGAAATGCTCGGCGCCGGGGATCACGACGACCGGCAGCTCCTGCGGCCGCGCCCAGTCGTAGACCGATCCGATCGGCACGGTGTCGTCGGTTTCGCCGTGGATCACGAGCGTGTTTTCCGGCACGTCGGCGACCTGCCAGCGGCTCGCCGCGGTGCCGACGAACACCATCCGCTCGATCGCCTCGCCCGCGTCGCGCAGCCGCTTGCCGACATGCGACAGCACGAAGGTGCCGAACGAGAACCCGGCGAGCACCAGCGGCAGCTCCGCGAGGCCCGGCTGCGCGCGCATGTGCGCGAGCACCGCGAGCAGGTCGTCGGCCTCGCCGATGCCGTTGTCGTGCACGCCCTCGGTCGCGCCGACGCCGCGGAAGTTCGACCGGTACACCACGTAGTTCAGCTGGACCAGCGTGCGCGCGAGCGTCTGCGCGACCTTGTTGTCCATCGTGCCGCCGAACAGCGGATGCGGGTGCGCGACGAGCGCGATGCCGCGCGGCGCGGCGCTGCGCTCGCGCACGGCGTCGGGAAGGTCGACCGCGATTTCGATCTGGCCGACCGGGCCGGCGATCAGCGATTTCTGCGTATGAACGTTCATCCGGGCCGCCCGCTCAGATCTTCAGGCGCTCGACGACCTTGCCGTCGCGCAGGTGCGATTCGACGATCTCGTCGATGTCCGCCTGATCGACGTACGTGTACCAGGTGCCTTCCGGATACACGACCATCACCGGCCCCTCCTCGCAGCGGTCGAGGCAGCCGGCCTTGTTGATGCGAACCTTGCCGGGCCCCGCGAGGCCCAGTTCCTTCACGCGCTTTTTCGCGTATTCCTGCATGGTCTGCGCGTCGCATTGCGCGCAGCTCGGACGCTCGGCGCCCGGTTCGCGCTGGTTCAGGCAGAAGAAGACGTGGTGCTGGTAGTAGGAATCCATGATGGTGACGAGCGGCCCGGCGCGATGCCGGACGCAAAGAGGGGCGAGAGCCGTCGCAGGTGCAACGGAGGTGCGCTCGATTATAGCGACCGGCGCGCGGCAACGTCGGCGGCCGGAACGCCGGGCGGCGAGCCGGCGCCGCCCGGGCGCAGCACCAACCCGGCTCCGGTCAAGCTCCGGTCAGCACCGGTCAGCACCGGTCAGCACCGATCAGCTCCGGTCAGCTCCGGTCAGCTCCGGTCAGCTCCGGTCAGCTCCGGTCAGCTCCGGTCAGCTCCGCCCCCGCCCCGGCAGCCACGCATGCTCGACGCGCTGGCCGAGCCAGAGCAGCGCCGCGTACGGCCAGATCCATGCGAGCCAGCGCGCGAGGCTGTTGAAGTGCACGTAGCGGCCCTGCCGCCAGCCCGACAGCGTGAAGTCGAAGAACGGGTTCACCGGAAGCAGGTTCACGAGCGCGACGCCCGCCAACAGCGCGACGGCCGCCAGCAGCGCCCGCCACGCGGGCGGCACGCGCAGCGCGACGAGCGCCGCCGCGAAGCCGAGCTCGATGCCGAGCCGCGCGCCGGGCGTCGCCCACACGACGACGAGGCCGGTGCTCGACTGCATGAAGGTCGCGGCCGCCTTCAGCGCGAGCGTGGCCGCGACGAACGCGATCAGCAGCCGCACGCGGGGCGCGCTCGGGCGCATCGGCAGCGACGCGATCGCGAGCGCCGCGAACAGCATCAGCGCGCCGAGCGCGGCTTCCCATCCGGAATCGGACAGCCAGCCGTCCACGCGCTCGGGCCATTCGCTCACGTGCCATGCGGCCGGCAGCCAGGCGAGCAGCGCGTCCTGCATCGACCGGTCCGCGCGCTCCCACAGCGCGGCCGGCCAGTCGCCGATGCCGAACAGGAACGGCGACGGAAACAGGATCGCGAACGGCCACAGCGCACCGAGCAGCAGCGGCGTCGCGCCGTCGGCCTCGAACCACGCGAAGCGCAGCCGCCGCAACGCACCGCGATCGAGCAGCGCGCCGGTGGCCGGCGCCGCGAGCGACGCGCCGAGCAGCGCGCCGAGCGCATTGGCGCCGAGATCGAGATTGGACGCGACGCGCGTCGGCAGATAGGTCTGCAGCGCCTCCATCGTCCCCGACAGCAGCACGCCGAGCCCCGTCACCACCAGCGTCGCGGCGACGCCGCGCCAGCGCGGATGAAGCGCGAGCACGCCGAGCGCGCCGAACGGCATGTAGCCGAGCACGTTGGTGGCCACGTCGAACACGGTCACGTAACGCTGCAGCGGCGCGAACAGATAGTCGAACGGCCCGATGCCGAGCGACACCCAGCCTTCGAACGGATACAGCGACGCATAGACGACGAGCGCCGCGTACGCGGCGAACGCCTGCAGCGCGAGCGACGAGGCGCGCGGCATGCGTATCGCGTTCATCGCGGCGGCGCGGCGCGCGTCACGGCGTGCCCGCGTACGCCTGCACGCCGACCCACGCGGCGATCTGCGCGACCAGCTCATCGCTCGCGGCGGCCAGCGCGCTCGCGCCGCCGGCCGCATCGGGCGTGCTCGACGGCGCGCGCGAGACGAACGTGTGCTGACCGAGCACCTTGCCGTCCTGCATCAACGTCGCGCGCGCGGTGACGGCGCCGTGACTCTGCGATTGCCCGTCGAACACCTGCTCGAACTCGGTGAGGTCGACCTTCAGCGTCGGCGCGCGCACGCCGTCGGAGCCTTCGAGCACCGCGCCGCGCGACGACAACGCCGCGCGCAGGCGCTGCGTGAGCAGTTGCGCGGGCGGCGCGGTCCAGCGGCTGTCGCGATAGACGGCCGTGCGCTGCGCGTCCGCATACGCGAGGCGGTAGACGAACTTGTCGGAGTCGAGCGCGTCGGGCGCGGCGATGTCGAGCACCTTCAGCGCCGAGCCCGTGCCGGTCGAGCCGACCGTCGCGGCCGGCCCGAGGTCGTAGCGGACGTTCGACAGCGCCGCACTGTTGCCGGCGCAGCCGGCGGCGAGGGCGAGCGTCAGCAGCGCGAGCGCGGTCGCGGCCGGGCGCAGCGCGCGTTCGAGGATTCGTGGCATGGCATGTTCCTGCATGAGGTTTCCGGTTTCGATGACGTCGTCGCGCGGGCGTCGCGGCCCGCCGACCGACGGCGGCCGCGGCGGCGGGTTACAGCGGGCGGCAGCGCATGGCGGCGCGCTACTTCGCGGCCGTCGTACCCGGCCAGACGAAGCCCGCCTCGCCGGGGCCCGGCGCGGGGCCGGGCGAGCCGAACAACAGACTGCTCGGATTGCGGCCGAGTTCACCCGCGACGTCCTTCAATTGCCGCGACGCATCGCCGACGCTGCCCGCCAGCGCGTTGAAGCGCGGCAGCGTGTCGTACTGCACGCGTGCGTTCAGGTCGTTCAGCGCGACGCCGACCTGCTCGGCCGCCGAGCCGGCCTTGTTCAGGTTCGCGACGAGCGGGCCGTTCGGCTGCAGCAGCGTGTTCGCGGACGCCATCGCGCGATCGACCTGATGCATCGTGTCGGGCAGCGCGGCCACCGCCGGCTCGAGCTGCTTCGACAGGGCCGCCGCGCCGTCCGCCGCGTGCTGCAGGCTCGCGGCCGTCGCGAGCAGCTGCGCGCGCATCTCCGGCGACATCAGCTCGTTCGCGCTTTTGGCCGCCTGTTCGAGCTGCCGCAGCAGCACGTCGCCGCGCTCCTGGATCTGGTCGAACAGGCTCGGCCGCATCGGAATCTGCGCGATCGACTTCGACGACGACGGCAGCGGCGCGAGGTCGCGGCCGGTGTCCTCGAGCTGCACGAACGCGATGCCCGTCACGCCCTGGAAGCCCAGGCTGCCGTAAGTGGACTGCGTGATCGGCGCGTCGTGGTCGACGAGAATCCGGATGCGGATCTGGCCCGGATGGGTACGGTCGAAGCCGATCGACTGCACCTTGCCGACGTCGAGCCCGCGAAAGCGCACGGCCGCATCGGGGAACAGCCCCGTCACGTTGGTGCGCGCGAGCAGGTCGTACGGCACGCGCACGGTGCGGTCGACGTTGAACCAGAACACGGTGCCCGCGATCGCCAGCGTCAGCGCGATCGTGAACAGGCCGGCCCAGAACGCGTGTGATTTGTTTTCCATTCGCGGGTTCCTTGCTTGATGCGTTCGTCTACAGCTCGACGCTCGACAGCGCCGGTTCGAGGGCCGCCTTCGGCAGCTTCGCGCGCCGCTCGGGCGGCAGCGCCTGCAATGCGCGGCGCCCGCGCAGCCCCAGGAAATATTCGTGGATGAACGGATGGTCGACGCCCGCGGCCTCCTCGACCGGCGCCGCGACCAGCACCTTGCGATCGGCCAGCACCGCGACGCGCGTCGACAGCGCGACCATCGTGTCGAGGTCGTGCGTGACCATCACGACGGTCAGCCCGAGCGTGCGGTGCAGCGTCCCGATCAGCTCGACGAATTCGTCGGAGGCCTGCGGGTCGAGGCCGGCCGTCGGCTCGTCGAGGAACAGCAGCTCCGGCTCGAGCGCGATCGCGCGCGCGATGCCGACGCGCTTGATCATCCCGCCCGACAGCGCGGCCGGCATCTTCGACGCATGCTTGCCCGGCAGCCCGACCATCTCGAGCTTGAGCATCACGATGTCGTGCAGCAGGTCTGCCGGCACGCGGCCGAGCTCGCGCAGCGGCTGCGCGATGTTGTCGAACACCGTCATCGACGAGAACAGCGCGCCTTGCTGGAACAGCATCCCCGAGCGCGTGCGCATCAGCCGCGCGCTCGCTTCGTCGATCGTCGACGTATCCTCGCCGAACACCTTGATCGTGCCCGACGTCGGCCGCTCGAGGCCGAGGATCTGCCGCACCAGCGTCGTCTTGCCCGAGCCGGAGCCGCCGACGATCGCGACGATCTCGCCGCGCCGCACGTCGAAATCGAGCTTCTGGTGGACGATGTTGCGCCCGTAGCGCTTGGTGAGGTTGCGCACCTCGATCACGAGCTCGCCGCCGGGCGCGCCAGGTGCGGCGCCGGCCGCGCCCGCGCCGGCTGCCGCGGGCTGCGCGGCGGGATGGTCAGACGTGCTCATCCGAGCCCCACGTTCTGAAACAGGATCGCGAACACCGCGTCGGCGAGGATCACGACCGTGATCGACGTGACGACCGACGTCGTCGTGCCTTCGCCGAGGCTCTGCGAGTTCGCCTTGATCCGGAAGCCGAAATGACAGGCGACCAGCGCGATCAGCATCCCGAACACGACGCCCTTGCCGACGCCGATGTACAGGTTCGCGATCGGCACGACGCCCGGCAGCGAACGCACGAAATAGTTGAAGTCGATCGCGAGCACGAACTTCGCGGCGAGCGCGCCGCCGGTCAGCGCGATGATGTTGGTCCACATCACCAGCAGCGGCATCGCGACGCCAAGCGCCAGCACGCGCGGCAGCACCAGCCGCAGCCCGTGCGGGATGCCCATCACGCGCATCGCGTCGAGCTCCTCGGTCACGCGCATCACGCCGATCCGCGCGGTGATCGCCGAGCCCGAGCGGCCCGCGACCAGGATCGCCGACAACACGGGGCCGAGCTCGCGGATCACCGACAGCCCGAGGATGTTCACGATGTAGCGGTTCGCGCCGAACATCTGCAGCTGCTGCGCGGACAGATAGCTGAGCACGATGCCGATCAGGAACGCGACCAGCGCGGTGATCGGCAGCGCCTGCGCGCCGGCGCTGTAGATGTTCGCCGAGGTTTCCTTCCACGGCATCGTCTGCGGCCGGCGCAGCACCGACAGCGCGTCGAGGATCACGCGGCCGAACATCGCGATGCCGCCCTGCAGATGCTCGCCGAACGTGAAGATCGCCAGCCCGAGGCGCGTGACCGGATCGAATCGCACGACGCGCTCGGGCGCCTCGCGCTGGCTGTCGAGACGCTCGATGCGCTCGAAGATGGTGCGCTGCGTGTCGCTCAGCTCGACGCCGGCCGGCAGCTTGCGGCCCCATACGCGCCACAGCGCCTGGCCGCCGACGTGGTCGAGCCGCTCGATGCCCGACAGATCCCATTCGCGCGGGCGCGCGGACGCGAGGCCCGCGACGCGGCGCGTGATGGCGCCGCGATTGCGGGCGAGCGCGAGCGCGGTCCACTGGCCGTACAGGCGCACCGTCTGGCCCTGTTCGCCGGCGTCGACGGACAGCCCGGGAGGAGTGTCGATGTCCAAGGGCGGGTTGTTTGCAAAAAAATGTCAGCGCCCATTGTATCGAACCGCCCGGCGCCGCGACGTGACGATGCCCATCCCACGCCCGTGCGGCGGCGCATTGCCGCGGCGGCAGCGCGGCGAGCGCTGCCTGCGGCGCGCCACCTTTCATTCTTCCGTCATGTTTCCTTTCGATACTCTCACGCGCCGCACATCAGGCCGTCGGCACCCGCGCCGCCATCGCGCCGCGCACCGCGTGACCCATAGAACAGAACCCGAACAGGACAATCGATGCGTCTCCCCCCGCTTTCCCGCCGCCGCGTGCGCACCGCCGCCGCGCTCGCCTCCCTCGCGTTCGCGCTCGCCGGTTGCGGCGGCGACGACGTCACCGCTTCGGCGCCGCAAACGCAGGCCCAGGCGCCCGCCGGCACGACGGCGACGCTCGCGCTGCTCGAAACGACCGACCTGCACACCAACGTGCTGTCGTACGACTATTTCAAGCTCGCCGCCGACAACTCGCTCGGCTTCGAGCGCGTGTCGACGCTGATCGCGCAGGCGCGCGCGCAGTATCCGAACTCGCTGCTGCTCGACAACGGCGACACGATCCAGGGCACCGCGCTGGCCGACTACCAGGCGCTCGTGAAGCCGCTCGGCTGCGACCAGACGCTCGCGATCTACAAGGTGATGAACGCCGCCAGATTCGACGGCGGCGGGATCGGCAACCACGAATTCAACTACGGGCTGCCGTACCTGTCGCAGGTCACCGGCAACACGTTCGACGTCGACGGGCTGCCGGCCCCCGCGCAGCAGAAGAAGTGCGCGGGGCCGAACTTCCCGCAGGTGCTCGCCAACGTGATCAGCGCGAAGACCAACGCGCCGCTGTTCACGCCGTACACGATCCTCACGCGCACGGTCACGGCCGTCACGCCCGACGGCAAGACGGTCAGCGCGCCCGTGAAGGTCGGCATCATCGGCTTCACGCCGCCCGCGATCATGAGCTGGGACAAGCGCTGGCTCGACGGCAAGGTCTATACGACCGGCCTGAAGGAAGCGGCGGAAAAGTACATCCCCGAGATGCGCGCGAAGGGCGCCGATCTGGTCGTGGCGATCTCGCACGGCGGGCTCGACAACACGGCGTATTCGCCGACGATGGAAAACGGCAGCTGGTGGCTGTCGACCGTGCCGGGCATCGACGCGATGCTGATCGGCCATTCGCACCAGGTGTTCCCCGACGCGAACAGCACGGTCGCACAATTCAACCTGCCGGGCGTCGACAAGGTGAAGGGCACCGTCAACGGCGTGCCGACCGTGATGGCGAACTACTGGGGCAAGCATCTGGGCGTGATCAAGCTCGGGCTGAAGTTCGACGGCAAGACCTGGAGCGTCGACAAGTCGCAGACCACCGTCGAGGCGCGGCCGATCCAGAACGCCGACAAGAGCTACGTCGCGGCCGATCCGTCGGTGTCCGCGGCGATCGCGGCCGAGCACCAGGCGACCATCGACTACGTGAAGACGCCGATCGGCTCGACCGACTACCGGATGAACTCGTACTTCGCGGACGTCGGCGATCCGGGCGCGATCCAGATCGTCAACGAGGCGCAGGCCGACTACGTGAAGACCTACGTGCAGGCGAACCTGCCGCAGTACGCGTCGCTGCCGGTGCTGTCGGTGAGCGCGCCGTTCAAGAGCGGCTTCGGCGGCGGCAGCGACTACACCGACGTCGCGCCGGGCGCGCTGGCGATCAACAACGCGGCCGACCTGTACCTGTATCCGAACACCGTGTATGCGGTGAAGGTGAGCGGCGCCGACGTGAAGAACTGGCTCGAGACGGCCGCCAAGCGCTTCAACACGATCGACCCGACCAAGGCGACCGTGCAGCCGCTCGTCAGCAGCTTCCCCGGCTACAACTTCGACATGTTCACGTCGGCCGACCTCGCCTACGAGATCGACGTCACGCAGCCGGTCGGCAGCCGCATTCGAAACCTGACGTACAAGGGCGCGCCGCTCGACCCGAACGCGCAGTTCATCGTCGCGACCAACAACTACCGCGCGAGCGGCGGCGGCAACTTCCCGGGCCTCGACGGCAGCAAGACGATCTTCGCGTCGCCCGACGCGAACCGCGACGTGCTGATCGCGTTCATCAAGAAGCGCGGCACGATCACGCGCGCGGCGGACGGCGCGCAGCGCAGCTGGCGCTTCACGAAGCTCGCCAGCTCGCTCGCGCACGTGCGGTTCACGTCGGCGCCGAACCGGCTCGCCGACGCGACGGCCGCCGGCCTGACCGGCCTCACGCAGGTCACCGCCGACGACGGCTCGGGCAAGAACCTCGCCATCTACGAGATCGACCTCACGCAATGACGACGCGAGCCACGATGCAACCGATCCGCACCATGCGACCGGCCGAGGCCGGTTTCCCCGCCGCCGTGCGGCGTCTCGTGCGCGCGAAGCTGCCGCCGGCCGCGTTGCTGGCGGCGGCGGCCGTGACCGTCGCGGCGGTGGTCGCGGCGACCGGCTGGCGCGCGGCCGGCCCGGCGCCGAGCGCCGCGCAGATCGACGAGTGGCAGGCGATGGTCGCGCAGGCCGTCGAACCGCACGCGCTCGCGCAATTGCGCACGCTCGCGCGCCGCGGCTCGGCCGACGCGCAGGCTGCGCTCGGCATCGCGCTAGTCGACGCGCGCGAGGCGGGGCTGCGCGACGAGGGGCGCAACTGGCTCGAAACCGCGGCGCGGGCCGACGGACAAACCGACGCACCGGCCGCACGACGGGCGCAGCTCGCGCTCGGCAAGGCGCTGCTGCTCGGCAGCGGCGACCTGCCGAAGGACTACGCGCGCGCCCGCGCGCTGCTCGGCGAAGCGGCCGGCCACGGCGAAGCGGCGGCCGCGTACTACCTCGGGCTGATCTACCGCAGCGGCTATGGCACCGCGGCCGATCCCGCGCGGGCCGCGCAGTGGTTCGAGCGCGCCGCGCGCGCCGACATCCCGGCCGCGGACTTCATGCTCGCGAACGCGTACCGCGACGGCAGCGGCGTGCCGCGCGACGAAGCGCGCGCGCTCGCGCTGTATCGCCGCGCGGCGGAGCATGAGCTGCCGGAAGCCGTGCAGACGCTCGCGATGGCGTATCGCAACGGCGAGCTGGGGCTGCGGCCCGACGCGACCGAGTTCCACGCGCAGTGGATCGAAACAGCGCATGCATTGAAACATCCGGTGATCGCGCCGTGATGGCGGGGCGGGTGCGTGCAACCGCCAATCGCAGGCACCCGCCCGACGCGCCGCCCGGCACGCGCGGCCGCGCCCTGTCGCTACAATAGGCGCCATGAACGCCCCGACCTCCTCCGACAAGCCCGAAGCCGGCGACGCGCACATCGCGCGCAACCGGCTCGACGCCCATCTGGACGCCGCGCCGCGCGCGTGGCCGCTCGACATCGTCGCCGCCACCGGCTCGACCAACGCCGACCTGGCAAACCGCCTGAAGGCGCTGCCGCGCACCGCGAACGCGCTGCCCGCGCCGCTCGTGCGCGTCGCGTTCGAGCAGACGGCCGGCCGCGGCCGGCAAGGCCGTCCGTGGTTCGCGCAGCCCGGCAACGCGCTGCTGTGCTCGGTCGGCTGCATCGTGCCGCGCCCCGTCGACGCGCTCAGCGGCCTGAGCATCGCGATCGGCGTCGCGCTCGCGGAAGGGCTCGCGACGCTGCCGCTCGACGGCGGCACGCGCGTCGCGCTCAAATGGCCGAACGACCTGCTGCTGACCAGCACCGAAGGCGACACCACGCGCATCGCCGGCAAGCTCGCCGGCATCCTGATCGAGACGGTGTGGAACACCGACGACGCCACCGCGGTCGTGATCGGCTTCGGCATCAACGTGCGCGGCGCGCAAGCGGTCGCCGCGCAGGTCGATGCGCTGCGCGCGCGCGACGCGGCGCTCGCGAGCGGGTTGCCGCCGGCCGCGCTGTCCGCGGCTTGCGCATCGGCGAATCTCACCGACACGCTCGCTGCGGCGCTGAACGCGCTCACGCCGGCGCTCGCCCAGTTCGCGAGCGACGGGCTGGCGCCATTCGTGCCGCGCTGGCACGCGCTGCACGCCTATGCGGGACGCGAGGTCGTGCTGCTCGAACAGGGCGTCGAGCGCGCGCGCGGCATCGCGACGGGCATCGACGCGACCGGCCGCCTGCTGCTCGACACGCCGGACGGCGTGCAGGCGATCGCCGCCGGCGACGTGTCGCTGCGCGAAGCGCAATGAGCGCACCGCATCTGCTGATCGACGCCGGCAACAGCCGGATCAAATGGGCGCTCGCCGACGCGCAGCGCGCGCTCGTCGCGAGCGGCGCGTTCGGCCATACGCGCGACGGCGGCGCCGATCCCGACTGGTCGGCGCTGCCGCATCCGCAAGGCGCGTGGATCTCGAACGTCGCGGGCGCCGACGTGGCCGCCCGCCTCGACGCGTTGCTCGACGCGCAGTGGCCGGCGCTGCCGCGCACGACGATCCGCGCGCGCGCCGCGCAGTGCGGCGTGACGAACGGCTATACGTCGCCCGAGCAGCTCGGCAGCGATCGCTGGGCCGGCCTGATCGGCGCCCATGCGGCGTTCCCGGACGAGCACCTGCTGATCGCGACGTTCGGCACCGCGACGACGCTCGAAGCGTTGCGCGCGGACGGCCGCTTCACCGGCGGGCTGATCGCGCCCGGTTGGGCGCTGATGATGCGTGCGCTCGGCACGCACACCGCACAGTTGCCGACGCTGAGCACCGACATCGCGAGCGGACTGCTCGCCGACGCGCGCGCCGAACCGTTTCAGATCGACACGCCGCGCTCGCTGTCGGCCGGCTGCCTGTACGCGCAGGCGGGTTTGATCGAACGCGCGTGCCGCGATCTCGCCGCCGCGTGGCAGGCGCCGGTGCGGCTCGTGCTGGCGGGCGGCGCGGCGGACGACGTCGCGCGCGCGCTGACGCTGCCGCATACGCGGCACGACGGGCTGATTCTGTCCGGGCTCGCGCTGATTGCCGCGGAGGGCGCGGCGCGGGACTGACGCACCCCGGACGGCATTGCGCCGGACGGCGGAACGACTGAACCATGAAGAGGAGTGTCGACGATGCTGCGCTGGCTGATCGCTGTTCTCTTTCTCGCCAACATGCTCGCGTTCGTCGCGGTGCGCGGCGTGTTCGGGCCGCTGCCGGCGGCCGGCCCGCGCGAACCGGGCGTGCTGGAGCGGCAGGTGCATCCGGAGGTGTTACGGGCAACGCCGCTCGCGCAGGCGACCGATCAGCCGGTGATCGGCGCGCCGATCGCCGCGCCGGCCGTCACTGCGGAGCCGTTGCCGGCCTCGGCGCCGTGACGGTGCGGTGCGCGGCGGCTCAAGGCTGCTGCGCGCGCACCTTCTTCAGCAACGCCGTGGTCGACCGATCGTGCTCGAACGGAATCGCGAGCGCGCGCCCGCCCCAACCGCGCACGAGCGCCGACTCCGGCAGCGCATCCATGTCGTAGTCGCCGCCCTTCACGAGGATGTCCGGACGGACGGCCTCGATCAGCGACACCGGCGTCTTCTCCTCGAACTTCACGACCCAGTCGACGCTCTCCAGCGCCGCGAGCAGCGCCATCCGGTCGTCGTCGCGATTGATCGGGCGATCGTCGCCCTTGCCGAGCATGCGCACCGACGCATCGCTGTTCACGCCGACGATCAGGCAGGCGCCGAGCGCCTTCGCATCGGCGAGATACGTGACGTGGCCGCGATGCAGGATGTCGAACACACCGTTGGTGAAGACGACGGGCGAAGGCAGCGAGGCGCGCAGGGCGACCAGCGCGTCGCGGGTGATCAGCTTGCGTTCGAAAGTAGCGGGCATGATGAAGGTCGGATGGCGTGGGCGGCACACGCTGCGCGTCGCGACGCAACGCGGCGGCGCCAGATAAAAAGCCCGCCGGACCACCGGGCGGGCTTCATGCGTCGAACGACGGCGAACGCGGCCGGCGCAGCATCACGCCGGCTGCGACGCCGCGCGGCCTCAGGCCGGCTGCGCGGCCGACGACGGGCCGCTTTCGGCTTGCAGGCGGTTCGTGACTTCCTTGCGATAGCGGTTCAGCTCCTGCGCGGTCGCGAAGGTGCGCTCGAACAGGATCGACAGGTTGTGCAGGATGCGGTCGACGACCTTCTTTTCCCACTCGCCGTCGAAGCGGATCTGCTCGTCGAGCCAGCGCTCGAGCCATTCCGGATCGGGCAGGCGCGACTGCACGGTGTCGCGCGGGAACAGCGCCTGGTTCACGTGCAGGTTGGTCGGGTGCAGCGGCTTCTCGGTGCGGCGCGCCGACGCCATCAGCACGCCGATCTTCGCGAACGCCGCGCGCGCGACGTCGCCGCAGTTGTTCAGCGCCTTCTTCATGTAGCGCAGATACGCGCCGCCGTGGCGCGCTTCATCGCGCGAGATCGTTTCGTAGATGTGCTTGATCACCGGCTCGGTGTGCCAGTCGGCCGCGCAGCGATACCAGTGATTCAGGCGGATCTCGCCGCAGAAGTGCAGCATCAATGTTTCGAGCGGCGGCGCCGGATCGAACTCGAAGCGCACCGCGTGCAGTTCCTCTTCGGTCGGCACCATTTCCGGCCGGAAGCGGCGCAGGTATTCCATCAGCACCAGCGAATGCTTCTGCTCTTCGAAGAACCACACGCTCATGAATGCGGAAAAATCGCTGTCGTGCTGGTTGTCGCGCAGGAACATTTCGGTCGCGGGCAGCGCCGACCATTCGGTGATCGCGTTCATCTTGATCGTCTTCGCCTGCTCGTCGGTGAGCAGCGATGCGTCGAACTTGTCCCACGGAATGTCCTTCTCCATGTCCCAGCGGACTGCCTCGAGCGACCTGTAAAGTTCCGGATAAAGCATGGTGTTCATGATGGTCCCACCCCTGTTCTGCGCAATGCGACTTCTCTAAACGTGACTGTTGCCGCAGCGGCGCGCGAACGCGCTTTTTGCAGCCAAGACTCTAATTTTACGCGGGAAACCGGCCCCCGGACGCAGATTCCACGTCCGGCAGCCGGGCGGCCGCGCTGCCGCCCTGAAGCACGCCGCGGCCCCGCTCCGTTCGAACGGAACCGGCTGCGCGTGCCCGATGTGGTGGCCGGCGCAAGCCGGCCCGTTGGCGAACCTGCCCGGCGCGACGCGGCTCCAGGCGGAATCGCGCACAGCGGCCGGCAAGCAGACTGCTCGATATGGTGTATACGGCGGCGGCCATGATAGCACGCGGGCATGACGGTTCCGAGACGCCCGCCCGGTCGCGCGCCGCCAATGGCGGTGCGACGAACGGTCGCGGGGCGCGCGTCGCGAAACACAACGGGCGCCTGCGCCGGCGCACTGCTCGCAGTCGCCGCGCAGCTGGAAAACGGTGGGGCGACTGTGCTCGACGTCACCGGCCTCGCGCGGTCGCGCCGCGTCGAGCCGCGCGGCATCGCATCAGACCCGCATTTCACCAGCCGGCCGACCGTCTTCGGACCGGGCGCCGGGCACCGCCGCGCTGCCGCCGTCGGCGCCCGCGATCCATGCGGCCAGCGTGTCGCGCTGCGCGCGGCCGTCGCGGTAGCCGAGTTCGATCAGTTCGCGCGTGAACGCCTCCTCGAACAGCAGATAGCTCGCGAACGACGCGCCGGCCGGCTGGCTGCCGCCGACCGCGCCGAGCAGCCCGCGCATCGTCACCGGCATCTGCTTCAGGTGCTTCGCGGCGATCAGCTCGATGCGCTCGGACGGCGCGATCGCGAGCACGTCGACGTGCCGCCAGCCGCTGTCCAGCTCGACCTGGTGCGGCAGGTGTTCGATCATCCGGTTGATGTGCTCGATGCGTTCGATGTCCGAGCCGATCGAGTCGAGAAACACGCTGGCGAGCACCTGCTGGCCGATCTGCGCGAGCGTCGGATAGCCGCGCACCAGCCCCGAGCCGTTCGGCGCCGGGATTTCCGGCCGCGGATCGGCCGCGCCGATCACGACGATCCGGTCCGCGCCGAAGTGGATCGCCGGCGACAGCGGCGCGACCTGCCGGATCGAACCGTCGCCGAAGTATTCGATCTGGCCGTCGAGCACGAGCGGCACCGCGGGGAACACGAACGGAATCGCCGACGACGCGAGCAGGTGCGACGCCGACAGATCGACGAGTCGCGCGGTGCGCTGCGCGCGCCGCCATGCCTGGATCGGCTCGGCGGCCTGGTAGAAGGTCAGATGGCGGCCGCTCGAGTAGCTCAGCGCGGTGATCGACAGCGCATGCAGCAGCCGGCTCTCGAGCATCTGCTCGATCCGGTGGAAGCTCAGCTCGCGCTGCAGCAGGTGCGCGAGCGGCGCGTTGTCGAGCAGCCCGCGCGGCGAGCGGCGCGCCGCCCAGCCGAACGTCATCGTCGCGAGCCAGCGCGCACCCGCCGCCGCGATGCCGAGCCAGTCGGTGCGATACACGTAGTCGGCGCGCAGCGGCTCCCAGAATTCGAGCAGGCGCCGCACGCCGTGCGAGAAATCGTCGGCGTGGCTCGCGATCGACGTCGCATTGATCGCGCCGGCCGACGACCCGCAGACCACCGCGAACGGCGTCGTATGGCGGAGCGGATCGGCCTCGCGCGCGATCTCGGCCAGCGCCTTGAGCACGCCGACCTGATACGCGGCGCGTGCGCCGCCGCCCATCAGCACGAGCGCGAGTCGCATGGTCGGCCTGCAGGCTAGGTGCGAAGCGTCACGTCGAGCGCTTCGGCGGACGCGTTTCCGGCGACGACGCCGCGGCCGCGCGCGCGGCCGCCGAGCCGGCCGGCTTCGCCCGCTTCGCGGCCGGCTTGCGTGGCGCGGCTGCGCCCGCGCCCGCCGACCCAGCCGGTGCCGCCGCCGCCGCCGGTGCCGGCGCACCCGCGGCCGGCTCGGGCGCCGCGTCGGCCGGCGCCCCGGGCTGCGCGCCCGGCTGCGCCATCGCGAGACTCGCGAGCTGGTTGAACTGCGTCTGCAGCAGGTTCCACCAGCCGGCCGGATCGAACGGCTGCTGCGCGGCGTCGCCGGCCGCGGGCGCGTCGGCGTCCGGCGCCGGCTGGCTCGCCTCGGCGCGCGGCGCGGACGCGGCCTGCGCCGCCGCGACCGCGGCTTCCTCGGCGGCCGACATCGAGCTTTGCGCGAACGCGCCGAACGCGCGCAGCGTCGCGAGCGTCGCGCGTTGCACCTCGAGCGCCTGGATCGCCGATTGCAGCATGCCGAGATTGAGCTTGAGCCACTGCTCGACCGCGCGCAGATCGGTGATCCGCTTGTCGAGCTCCTCGACGCTCGTGAGCGGCGTCATCATGTCGGACATGCTCGACAGCGACGGCGGCAGCCCCGACGCGGCGCCGGGAAACGACGCCATCCCGCCGAACGGCGACATCCGCATCATGTCCCACATCCGGTCGAGCATGTCGGCGGGCTTGAAGCCGGCGAAGCCGGCGAAAGGATTGGAGCCGGGGGCATCGGTCGTCATACGGGCATCCTGGTTGACTGGGTGAGCGAAGCGGCCGGCACGGGCCGCGCCGCGTGTGATTCGATCATAGCGCGCGTCAGAACGGCGCGTCCGGGGAGAAATCGGGTGCGCGCCGCTCGCGCAGCGAACGGATGCCTTCCCGCACGTCCGGCCCGGAAAAACCCATGAATTCGAGCGCGAGCGACGAATCGAAGGTCGGCCCGGCGCTGCGCAGCCAGTTGTTCAGCGCGTACTTGGTCCAGCGGATCGCCGACTGCGAGCCGTGCGCGAGCCGCTCGGCCACTTCGTACGCCTTCGGCAGCAGCGCGTCCGGCTCGACTGCGAGCGACACGAGGCCGATCCGCTCGGCCTCGGCGCCGCTCACCGGCTCGCACAGCAGCAGGTAGTACTTCGCCTTCGCCATCCCGCACAGCAGCGGCCAGACGATCGCCGCATGATCGCCGGCCGCGACGCCGAGCCGCGTATGGCCGTCGATGATGCGCGCGTCGTTCGCGGCGATCGAGATGTCGGCGAGCAGGCCCGCGACGAGCCCCGCGCCCACCGCCGGTCCGTGCATCGCCGACACGATCGGCTTGCTGCAGTTGATCACGTTGTAGACGAGGTCGCGCGCCTCGCGCCACACGCGCGCACGCACGTCGAAGTCGTCGGCCATCGCCTCGACGAGCGCGAGATCGCCGCCCGCCGAAAAGCCCTTGCCCTCGCCGCGGATCACCGCGACCCGCGTGTCGGGATCGCGGTCGACGTCGCGCCAGATGTCGGCCAGCTCGCGATGCATCCGCGCGTTCGCTGTGGCGAGGCCGCTGCGGTTCGCGCCCTCGCCGCTCATCACGATGTCGAGCACGCCATGCGCGCGACGCGTCACCTTCAATGCTTCGTAACCGCCATAGGCGGCAAGATCGGCCATGCCCAGCTCCCGGGTTCGTGGGTCGGTTGAAACGCCTGAATCGAGTGTAGCCAAGCCCGCGCGGGCAAACATCGGGCGAAACCCGGCGCGCGGGCCGGCCGCGGCGCGCGCGTCAGACCGCGCGTCAGCGCCGTACGTCAGGCCGCGCCGTCGGGCGGCGCGACGGCCTGCTCGATCGCGCCGAAAATCGACTTGCCGGCCGCATCGAACATCTCGATGCGCACGGTGTCGCCGTAGCGCATGAAGTCGGTCTGCGGCGCGCCGTGCTCGATCGTCTCGAGGCAGCGCTTCTCGGCGATGCAGCAGTAGCCGCGCTTCGCGTCCTTGTTCGACACGGTACCCGAGCCGACGATCGAGCCGGCGCGCAGATTGCGCGTCTTCGCCGCGTGCGCGATCAGTTGGCCGAAATGGAACACCATGTCGGCGCCCGCGTCCGGCTGGCCGACCTTGCGGTTGTTCCAGTGGACGATCATCGGCCGGTGCACGCGGCCGTCGCGCCATTCGTCGCCGAGCTCGTCGAGCGTCACCGCGACCGGCGCGAACGCGGTGGCCGGCTTGCTCTGGAAGAAGCCGAAACCCTTCGCGAGCTCGGCCGGAATCAGGTTGCGCAGCGACACGTCGTTCACCAGCGTGACGAGCCGCACGCCCTTCAGCGCGTCGTCCGGCGACACGCCCATCGGCACGTCGCCGGTGATCACCGCGACCTCGGCCTCGAAGTCGATGCCCCATTCCTCGGACGCGCACACGATGTCGTCGCGCGCGCCGAGGAAGTCGTCGCTGCCGCCCTGGTACATCAGCGGATCGGTCCAGAACTCCGGCGGCATCTCGGCGCCGCGCGCGCGCCGCACCAGCTCGACGTGGTTCACGTAGGCGGAGCCGTCGGCCCACTGGAAGGCGCGCGGCAGCGGCGCCATGCAGTTCGCCGCGTCGAACGCGAACGTGTGACGCGCGCGGCCGTGGTTCAGCGCGTCGTACAGCTCGCGCAGTTGCGGCGCGTAGAACGCCCAGTCGTCGAGGACGCGCTGCAGCGTCGGGGCGATCGCGTCGGCGATCGCCGCGGTGTGCAGGTCGCGCGACACGACGATCAGCTGGCCATCGCGCGTGCCGTCCTTCAGCGATGCAAGTTTCATGGGGGTCTGCCGTTGTAGTGACGATGGAGGGAATCTATTTTACGATGGTGAATCCGTGCGGCGCGCACGCTCGCATGCGCGCCGTTTTCGCTCCATCCTTGCCGCCTTGCCGCGCGCCGTTGCCCATGCCCGCCAGCCCGCTTCCCGACGACGATCTCGCCGATTCCGACACCGACGGCTCCGGCGAGCACGGCGAAGGCGGCGAGAAGCTGCGCTCCGGCATCCAGTCGATCGAGGTCGGCTTCCGCCTGCTCGACGTGCTGACGCGCGAGCCGCGCGCGATGATGCTGCGCGACCTCGCGCAGCGCGCGGGCATGAGCCCCGCGAAGGCGCACCGCTATCTGGTCAGCTTCTCGCGGCTCGGCGTCGTGTCGCAGGATCCGGTGTCGGGCCGCTACGAACTCGGCGGCTTCGCGCTGCAGATGGGGCTCGCGCGGCTCGCGCGCGTCGACGGCGTGAAGCTCGCGCGCATTGCGCTCACCGAGCTGCGCGACCGCGTCGACCAGACGGTCGGCATCGCAGTATGGGGCAACCAGGGCCCGACCATCGTGCACTGGATGGAATCGAGCCATCCGGCGAAGGCGTCGCTGAAGCTCGGCGACGTGATGCCGCTGCTCGGTTCCGCGACGGGCCTGCTGTTCGCCGCGTACCTGCCGCGCAGCAAGACGGCCGCGATGATCGAACGCGAGCTCGCCGATACGCGGCGCTCGCCGCATCACGGCGGCCCGCGCACGCTCGCCGAAGTCGACGCCGTGCTCGCCGACGTGCGCGCGCATCGGGCCGCGCGCGTCGAAGGCATGCTGCTGCCGACGATCCACGCGTTCTGCATGCCGGTGTTCGATGCGGTCGGCGAACTCGCGCTCGCGGTCGTCGCGCTCGGCCAGGAAGGCAGCTTCGACATCGCCTGGGGCGGCGAGATCGACACCGCGCTGCGCGCTTGCGCGCAAAAACTGTCGTACGAACTCGGCTATAGTCCGGACGCGCGCGACGCCTGACGGGCGGCGCGCGCCCCTGCCCGCGATGCACGCGAACGCGCGACGCGCGCGGCGGTCCGAGCTGTGACGCGCGGCACGTCCGCTGCGCCATGGCCTTCCTTCCGCTCCATTTCGTCGATGCCGCCTGCCGCCACCCGTCCTCGTCACGTCCTGCCCCGCCGCTGGCTGCGCGTGGGCGTCGCGCTCGTCGTCGTGCTGGTGCTGCATGCGCTCGCCGCGTGGTGGCTCGCGCGCAATCGCGACGCGTTCACGCCGCCCGCGCCCGCCGAGATTCCGGTGCAGATCGAACTGTTGAAGCCGCAACCGATCGAGCGGCGGCCCGCGTCGAAACCGGTCGACGCGCCGGCCGCGGCCGCCGCCGCACCCGCGAAGCCGGCCCGCGCGGCGCGCAAGCCGGCGCCGGCGCAGCCGCGCGTGCTCACGTCGACGCAGACCGCCGAGCACGGCGAGCCGCCGCCTGCTGCGGCATCGGGAGCATCGGCCGCATCGGCAGCGAGCGGCACGGCGGGCGCGTCCGGCGCGCAAGCAGCATCGGCCGCGAGCGCCGCGACGCCAGGCCCCGCGACGAGCGGCGTGAAATTCGACGCGCCGCCGTCCGGCGACCTGCAATACGACACGTTCTACAACGGAATGCAGAACATGATCGGCACGATCCACTGGCGCAACGACGGACGCACGTACGATCTGTCGGTGTCGATGCCGGTGCCGTTCATCGGCCCGTTCACGTACCGCAGCGAAGGCCGCATCGACGCCTTCGGCGTCGCGCCCGACCGATATGTGGAACAGCGCGGCAAGCGCCCCGAGGACATCGCGATCTTCAACCGCGAGATTCACCAGGTCGTGTTCACGCGCACGCCGAACAACGCGCCGCTGCCCGACGGCGTGCAGGATCGCTTCAGCATGCTGATGCAACTGTCGGGCCTCGTGCGCGGCAATCCGTCGGCGTACCGGCCGGGCGTCACGCAGCAGTTCTTCGTGATCGACAACAACAACGGCGAGACCTGGCCGATCATGGTGATCGGCGACGAGGACGTGCACACGCAGGCCGGCATCGTGCGCGCCCGCCACTTCATGCGGCTGCCGCGCCGCGCGGGCGACACGCGCCGCATCGACATGTGGCTCGCGCCGTCGCTCGGCTGGCTGCCCGCGCGGCTGATGCAGACCGAACCGAACGGCGCGCAGATCGAGCTCGTGTGGCACGGCCCGCTCGCGCCGCCGGCTGCACCGGCTGCATCGACCGTCCCGGCTGCACCGGCTGACCGCTCGGGGCCGGACGCAACGAACGCGCCTGCCCCGGCATCGGCATCTGCCGCGCCGGCGAGCGAGCCGGCTGGCCCTACGCAACAGCCGTCCGAGCAGCCGTCGGCGCAGCCGCCGATGCCCGCGCCGACGGACACGACGCCTGCCTCCGCGCCGCCCGCACAATGAGGCGGCATCGATCGGCAATTTCGACCGATTAAAGGTATTGAAAAAATGGCCGATGACACTCTTTAACAACTATTTCAGTGCACCGGATCACAATAGGAAACGTTTTAGAGACATCGGCTTCTAACCCGATACACCCCACGCGAACGGGAGAACGGGGTGTGCAGCGCAAGCCCCTTGAAACCGGCAAAGGCTACCCCACCTACGGGACAACAAGGCCAGATGCCACTGCGAAGAGGAGTGCCGCCATGCAAATGATCTACAACAGCCCCAATTACTGCGTCGTCGAATTTGCGCCGCAGGCCGGCCACCATCTGATGAATGCCGGCGGATACGAAATCGTCGACAAGAACGCGCAGCGCGAGATCTTCATCGACGGCGAACTCGCGGAGCGATTCCGCGCCCACGTGAAGCAGTTGATCGAGGATGAGCCGTCGCTCGACGAAGTGGACGAATTCCTCGGCCAGTTCGACAGCCTGATGATGATGCCCGTCGTCCTGCATTGACGACGCGCGGCCCGGCGCCACGCCGGGCCGTTTGCCGCGCTTGCGCGGCCCCGCGAGCACTCCGATCCAAGCCCCCGTCCGGTTCGCCGGGCGGGGGTTTTCGTTTGAGGCGGCCGCCGGCCCGCTCGGTGGCGCGCATCACGGCCGCCGCCCAGCGCGAGCGCGGGCGACGCGCCGGCGCAGCGGCTACAATGGCGGTTTTCCCGTCTTCGCCGCTCTGCCGCCATGTCTGCGTCCCCTCTCGCCGCTTCCGCCCCGCCCGACGCGCGCTACACGCGCGGCGCCGAACTGCCCGCGCTGCTGAAATCGCGCATCCTGATCCTCGACGGCGCGATGGGCACGATGATCCAGCGCTACAAGCTCGACGAGGCCGCGTATCGCGGCGAGCGCTTCAAGGATTTCCCGCGCGACGTGAAGGGCAACAACGAGCTGCTGTCGCTCACGCAGCCGCAGATCATCAGCGAGATCCACGACCAGTACTTCGCGGCCGGCGCCGACATCGTCGAGACCAACACGTTCGGCGCGACGACCGTCGCGCAGGCCGACTACGGGATGGAAGACCTCGTCGTCGAGATGAACGTCGAATCGGCGCGCCTCGCGCGCGAATCGGCCGCCCGCCATGCGACGCCCGGCAAGCCGCGCTTCGTCGCGGGCGCGATCGGGCCGACGCCGAAGACGGCCAGCATCTCGCCCGACGTCAACGATCCGGGCGCGCGCAACATCACGTTCGACGAGCTGCACGCCGCGTACTACCAGCAGGCGAAGGCGCTGCTCGACGGCGGCGTCGACCTGTTCCTCGTCGAGACGATCTTCGACACGCTGAACGCGAAGGCCGCGCTGTTCGCGCTCGACGAACTGTTCGAGGACACCGGCGAGCGCCTGCCGATCATGGTCTCGGGCACCGTCACCGACGCGTCGGGCCGCATCCTGTCGGGCCAGACGGTCGAGGCGTTCTGGAATTCGCTGCGCCACGCGAAGCCGCTCACGTTCGGCCTGAACTGCGCGCTGGGCGCGGCGCTGATGCGCCCGTACATCGCCGAGCTCGCGAAGCTGTGCGACACCTACGTGTCCTGCTACCCGAACGCGGGCCTGCCGAACCCGATGAGCGACACCGGCTTCGACGAGACGCCGGACGTCACGTCGGGCCTGCTGAAGGAGTTCGCGCAGGCCGGGCTCGTGAACCTCGCGGGCGGCTGCTGCGGCACCACGCCCGAGCACATCGCCGAGATCGCCAAGGCGCTCGCCGACGTGAAGCCGCGCCGCTGGCCGAGCCAGTACAGCGAAGCCGCCTGACCACCCGCATCAACGCCCGCCCTACCTCACCAGAATTCGCACCGCCATGACCGATCACATGATGCGCCTTGCCGGCCTCGAGCCGTTCAACGTCACGTCCGGGACGCTCTTCATCAACGTCGGCGAACGCACCAACGTCACCGGCTCGAAGGCGTTCGCGCGGATGATCCTCAACGGCCAGTTCGACGAGGCGCTCGCGGTCGCGCGCCAGCAGGTCGAGAACGGCGCGCAGGTGATCGACGTCAACATGGACGAGGCGATGCTCGATTCGAAGGCGGCGATGGTGCGCTTCCTGAACCTGATCGCGTCCGAGCCGGACATCGCGCGCGTGCCGATCATGATCGACTCGTCGAAGTGGGACGTGATCGAGGCCGGCCTCAAATGCGTGCAGGGCAAGGCGATCGTGAACTCGATCTCGCTGAAGGAAGGTGAGGACGCGTTCCGCCACCACGCGAAGCTGATCCGCCGCTACGGCGCGGCCGCGGTCGTGATGGCGTTCGACGAAACCGGCCAGGCCGACACCTACCAGCGCAAGACCGAGATCTGCAAGCGCTCGTACGACTTCCTCGTGAACGAAGTCGGCTTCCCGCCGGAAGACATCATCTTCGACCCGAACATCTTCGCGGTCGCGACCGGCATCGAGGAGCACAACAACTACGCGGTCGACTTCATCGAGGCGACGCGCTGGATCAAGCAGAACCTGCCGTATGCGAAGGTGAGCGGCGGCGTGTCGAACGTGTCGTTCTCGTTCCGCGGCAACGACCCGGTGCGCGAGGCGATCCACACCGTGTTCCTGTACCACGCGATCCAGGCCGGAATGGACATGGGCATCGTGAACGCCGGCCAGCTCGGCGTGTACGCCGACCTCGATCCGGAGCTGCGCGAGCGCGTGGAGGACGTGATCCTGAACCGCCGCGCCGATTCCACCGACCGGCTGCTCGAGATCGCCGACAAGTTCAAGACCGGCGCGGCGAAGAAGGAAGAGAACCTCGAGTGGCGCAACCAGCCGGTCGAGAAGCGTCTCGCGCATGCGCTCGTGCACGGCATCACGAACTTCATCGTCGAAGACACCGAGGAAGCGCGCGCGGCGATCGCCGCGGCGGGCGGGCGCCCGATCAACGTGATCGAAGGCCCGCTGATGGACGGCATGAACATCGTCGGCGACCTGTTCGGCCAGGGCAAGATGTTCCTGCCGCAGGTCGTGAAGTCGGCGCGCGTGATGAAGCAGGCCGTCGCGCACCTGATCCCGTTCATCGAGGAAGAGAAGCGCCTGCTCGCGGAAGCGGGCGGCGACGTGCGCGCGAAGGGCAAGATCGTCATCGCGACCGTGAAGGGCGACGTGCACGACATCGGCAAGAACATCGTGTCGGTCGTGCTCCAGTGCAACAACTTCGAAGTGGTCAACATGGGCGTGATGGTCCCGTGCAACGAGATCCTCGCGAAGGCGAAGGTCGAGGGCGCGGACATCATCGGGCTGTCGGGGCTCATCACGCCGAGCCTCGAGGAAATGGCCTACGTCGCGTCGGAAATGCAGCGCGACGACTACTTCCGCGTGAAGAAGATCCCGCTGCTGATCGGCGGCGCGACGACGTCGCGCGTGCACACCGCCGTGAAGATCGCGCCGCATTACGAAGGGCCGGTGGTCTACGTGCCGGACGCGTCGCGCTCGGTGTCGGTCGCGTCGAACCTGCTGTCCGACGAAGGCGCGGCCAAGTACCTCGACGACCTGAAGGCCGACTACGAGCGCATCCGCGATCAGCACGCGAACCGCAAGGCGCAGCCGATGGTCACGCTCGCCGAAGCGCGCGCGAACAAGACGAAGATCGACTGGTCGAGCTACCGCCCGGTGAAGCCGAAGTTCATCGGCCGGCGCGTGTTCAAGAACTACGACCTGAACGAGCTCGCGAACTACATCGACTGGGGCCCGTTCTTCCAGACCTGGGACCTCGCGGGCCCGTACCCGGCGATCCTGAACGACGAGATCGTCGGCGAATCCGCGCGCCGCGTGTTCTCCGACGCGAAGTCGATGCTCGCGCGCCTGATCCAGGGCCGCTGGCTGACCGCGAACGGCGTGATCTCGCTGCTGCCGGCCAACACGGTGAACGACGACGACATCGAAATCTACACCGACGACACGCGCACGGAAGTGCTGCTCACGTGGCGCAACCTGCGCCAGCAGAGCGTGCGGCCGGTGGTCGACGGCGTGATGCGCCCGAACCGCTCGCTCGCCGACTTCATCGCGCCGAAGGACTCGGGCGTCGCCGACTACATCGGGATGTTCGCGGTGACGGCCGGCCTCGGCGTCGACGTGAAGGAAAAGCAGTTCGAAGCCGACCACGACGACTACAGCGCGATCATGCTGAAGGCGCTCGCCGACCGCTTCGCGGAAGCGTTCGCCGAAGCGATGCACGCGCGCGTGCGCCGCGAGCTGTGGGGCTATGCGAGCGACGAGACGCTCGACAACGACGCGCTGATCGCCGAAAAGTACGCGGGCATCCGTCCGGCGCCCGGCTATCCGGCCTGCCCCGACCACCTCGTGAAGCGCGACATGTTCGCGGCGCTGCACGCGGACGAGATCGGGATGAGCGTGACCGATTCGCTCGCGATGCTCCCGGCGGCGAGCGTGTCGGGCTTCTATCTCGCGCATCCGGACAGCCGGTATTTCTCGGTCGGCAAAATCGGGCAGGATCAGCTCGACGATTATGCGCGGCGCATGTCGCTGTCGCTCGACGACGCGCGCCGCGCGCTCGCGCCGCAGCTGTGATCCGGGCGCGGCGCGCGCATCGGCGCGCCGCTTTGGTCATACGAAATGAAAAAAGCCCGCGCGATGCGGGCTTTTTTCATGGCATTCTGGCCTGCCGGGCTGCGTCGGCCGGCCGGCGCGTGGCGCGTGGCGACCGGCGACGGGCGTTCAGAAGCCCCAGTGCACGTCGGCCTGCGCGGCCTTCGCTTCACGCAGCATCGCGAGGAACGGTGCGACGCGCTGCGCGAGGCTCGCCGGCACTTCGTGGTGCGCGTGATCGTCGTCGTCCTCGTGGAAATGGCCGGCGTGCTCGGCGCGTTCCTGCTTCGCCTGCGCGACCGCGCCTTCCAGCTTCGCGATCGCGTGGTCCAATTCGTCGTGCGTAATGACGCCGCGTTCGCCCAGTTGCTTGCCGACGAGGCCCAGCACGTATACAGCGAAATCCTTCAGCACGTCTAGATCCTGTGCCGCCTTGCTCTTGAACGTAATCATGACAATTCCCTTTTCATCTTGTTGTGCCCGCACGGCGCGGTGGGGAGGACGCCGGCAGGGCGGCGTCCGGCCTCGCGGACGCGGGGCGCCTGAGCGGCATATTAGCACCTGTTAAAATTCTGCGATCCCTGAAACGCGCGCTTAAAAAGCGCGCCGGCGGGCCGGCGCTTCCGGCCGCCACCAACGAAGCCTTCTACCAGCATGCTGCCAGCACACAAACAGACCCTCGAAGCCCTGCTCGCGGATAGCGTCGCGCAGGTCGCACACGCGCTCAAGGGCGCCGACGCCGAATTCGTCATCCCGGCCATCACGCTGGAGCGCCCGAAGGTCGCCGCGCACGGCGACGTCGCGTGCAACGTCGCGATGCAGCTCGCCAAGCCGCTCGGCACGAACCCGCGCCAGCTCGCCGAGCGGATCGTCGCGGCGCTGGTCGCGCAGCCGGCCGCGCAAGGGCTCGTCGACGCGGCGGAAATCGCCGGCCCGGGCTTCATCAACCTGCGCGTGAGCGCCGCCGCGAAGCAGGCCGTGATCGCCGCCGTGTTCGAGCAGGGCCGCGCGTTCGGCACGTCGGAGCGTGAAAAAGGCAAGCGGGTGCTGGTCGAATTCGTGTCGGCCAACCCGACCGGCCCGCTGCACGTCGGCCACGGCCGCCAGGCGGCGCTCGGCGACGTGCTCGCGAACGTGATCGCGAGCCAGGGCTACGCGGTGCACCGCGAGTTCTACTACAACGACGCGGGCGTGCAGATCGCCAACCTCGCGATCTCGACGCAGGCGCGCGCGCGCGGCCTGAAGCCGGGCGACGCCGGCTGGCCCGAAGCCGCGTACAACGGCGAATACATCGCCGACATCGCGCGCGACTACCTGAACGGCGCGACGGTCGCGGCGAAGGACGGCGAGCCGGTCACCGGCGCGCGCGACATCGAGAATCTCGACGCGATCCGCAAGTTCGCGGTCGCCTACCTGCGCCACGAACAGGACATGGACCTGCAGGCGTTCGGCGTGAAATTCGACCAGTACTACCTCGAGTCGTCGCTGTACAGCGAAGGCCGCGTCGAGAAGACAGTCGACGCGCTGGTCAAGGCCGGCATGACCTACGAGCAGGACGGCGCGCTGTGGCTGCGCACGACCGACGAAGGCGACGACAAGGACCGCGTGATGCGCAAGTCGGACGGCACGTACACGTACTTCGTGCCGGACGTCGCGTACCACGTGACGAAATGGGAGCGCGGCTTCACGAAGGTGATCAACATCCAGGGCTCTGACCACCACGGCACGATCGCGCGCGTGCGCGCCGGGCTCCAGGGGCTGCACATCGGCATCCCGAAGGGCTATCCCGACTACGTGCTGCACAAGATGGTCACCGTGATGCGCGACGGCCAGGAAGTGAAGCTGTCGAAGCGCGCGGGCAGCTACGTGACGGTGCGCGACCTGATCGAATGGTCGGGCGGCGCGGCGCCGGGCCAGGAGGCCGCGCCCGACATGATCGACGAAGCGACCATCACGCGCGGCCGCGACGCGGTCCGCTTCTTCCTGATCTCGCGCAAGGCCGACACCGAGTTCGTGTTCGACATCGACCTCGCGCTGAAACAGAACGACGAGAACCCCGTCTACTACGTCCAGTACGCGCACGCGCGGATCTGCTCGGTGCTCAACGAACTGAAGGCGCGCTACAACGTCGACGTCGCACAACTGCCGGGCGCCGACCTGTCGCAGCTCACGAGCCCGCAGGCCGTGTCGCTGATGCAGAAGCTCGCCGAGTATCCGGATCTCCTCACGCACGCCGCGAACGAGCTGGCGCCGCACGCGGTCGCGTTCTATCTGCGCGATCTCGCTGGTGAATTCCACTCGTTCTACAATGCGGAGCGCGTGCTGGTCGACGACGAAGCGCCGCGCAACGCACGCGCCGCGCTGCTCGCCGCGACCCGGCAGGTGCTGGAGAACGGCCTGGCGATGCTCGGGGTATCCGCGCCCGCCAAGATGTAAGCTGCCCGAACCAGGCAGCGAATGGCCGCGGCGGCGCCCGCCCGCAGGATCCCGCCTGCCGCAGCCTTTTCACGATTCTTTTTGCAGGTGACTCAAGCAATGGCACAACCACGCCGAACTTCGAAGCAATCGAAACAAGCCGGAGGAACATTTCTTGGAATCGTGCTGGGCCTGATCGTCGGCCTCGCGATTGCGGTGGTGGTGGCGCTCTACATCACGCGTTCGCCGTCGCCGTTCGTGTCGAAGGTGGCGCCGCCCGTCGACAACGGCGCGAGCCAGCCGCAGCAGTTCGATCCGAACCGCGCGCTGCAGGGCAAGACGCCCGGCCAGCCGGTGCCGCAGGCCGCGCAGTCCGCGCCGCCCAATACCGCGCCCGGCCAGGCCGCGAACCAGACCCAGGGCGGCCTGCTGCCCGAACCGCAGATCGTCGAGGTGCCGTCGTCGGGCAACGCGAACGGCGCGAACGGCTCCGGCAGCGCGAACAACGGCACCGCGTCGAACAACGCCTCGAACAACGCAGCGTCGGGCAACGGCGTCGCCGTCGCGCCGAAGCCGGCCGACAACCCGCCGCCGAAGAAGACGCAACAGGCGCAACAACCGCAGCAGTCCGGCGAGGACGACCTCGCGCGTTTCGCCGCGCAGAAGCAGGCGCAGCAGGCCGCCGCGCAAAAGCAGCAGCAACAGCAAGCCGCCGCGAAGCCGGCGCCGTCCGCGACGTCGTCCGCAGCGGCCAAAGCGCCGAGCGCCAGCGACGCGAACACCGGCTACTTCCTGCAGGTCGGCGCGTACAAGACGGAAAGCGACGCCGAGCAGCAGCGCGCACGGCTCGGCTTCCAGGGCTTCGAGTCGAAGGTATCGAAGCGCGACGTCAGCGGCGTGACCTACTTCCGCGTGCGGGTCGGCCCGTTCTCGAAGTTCGAGGATATGAACTCGGCCCGTCAGCGCCTGTCCGATGCAGGTGTCGACACGGCGGTGATCCGCTTCACGAAGCAGTGAGCGCCGGCCGCGCCCACGCAGATTCCGTTACGTTCCGTAACCCGAGCAACTGACGACGTTCCCAACATGAAAAAACTGCTTAGCACGCTTCTCCTCTCCGTGGGCCTGGTCGCCGGCTTCGCGCACGCAACGCCCGCCGCACCGGTGTCGGGCAAGGACTTCGAAGTGATGAAGTCGCCGCAGCCGGTGTCGGCGCCGGCCGGCAAGGTCGAGGTCATCGAATTCTTCTGGTACGGCTGCCCGCACTGCTACGAATTCGAGCCGACGCTCGAGGCGTGGGTGAAGAAGCAAGGCGCCAACATCGACTTCAAGCGCGTGCCGGTCGCGTTCCGCGACGACTTCGTCCCGCATTCGAAGCTGTACTACGCGGTGTCCGCGCTGGGCATCTCGGAGAAGGTCACGCCGGCGATCTTCAACGCGATCCACAAGCAGAAGAATTACCTGCTGACGCCGCAGGCGCAGGCCGACTTCCTGGCGACGCAAGGCGTCGACAAGAAGCAGTTCATGGACGCGTACAACTCGTTCAGCGTGCAAGGCCAGGTCAAGCAGTCGGCCGAGCTGATGAAGAACTACGCGATCGACGGCGTGCCGACCGTCGTCGTTCAGGGCAAGTACAAGACGGGCCCGGCTTACACGAACAGCATTCCGGGTACCGCGCAGGTGCTCGACTACCTCGTGAAGCAGGTGCAGGACAAGAAGCTCTGATCCGCGAGCGCGCGCCGGCATGACTACTCCGCTGAAGGTTTTCATCACCGGCGCGTCGAGCGGCCTCGGCCTCGCGTTGGCCGACGAATATGCACGCCAGGGCGCGACGCTCGCGCTCGTCGCGCGCCGCACCGAAGCGCTCGACGCATTCGCGCGGCGCTTTCCGAAGCTGTCGGTGTCCGTGTATCGCGCCGACGTACGCGACGCCGACGCGCTGGCCACGGCCGCCGCATCGTTCATCGCCGCGCACGGCTGCCCGGACGTCGTGATCGCGAACGCCGGCATCAGCCAGGGCGCCGTCACGGGCCAGGGCGATCTCGCCGCGTTCCGCGACGTGATGGACATCAACTATTACGGGATGGTCGCGACCTTCGAGCCGTTCGTCGGCCCGATGACGGCCGCGCGCCACGGCACGCTGGTCGGCGTTGCGAGCGTCGCCGGCGTGCGCGGGCTGCCGGGTTCGGGCGCCTACAGCGCGTCGAAGTCGGCGGCGATCAAGTACCTCGAGGCGCTGCGCGTCGAACTGCGGCCGGCCGGCGTCGGCGTCGTGACGATCGCGCCCGGCTATATCCGCACGCCGATGACGGCGCACAACCCGTACCGGATGCCGTTCCTGATGGACGCCGACCGCTTCGCGGCCCGCGCGGCCCGCGCGATCGCGCGGCAACACGCGTTCCGCGTGATCCCGTGGCAGATGGGCGTCGTCGCGAAGGTGCTGCACGTGCTGCCGCGCTGGCTCTACGACCGTCTGTTCGAAAAGGCGCCGCGCAAGCCGAAGGCCGGCGCGCACTGACGCGGCGCTCGCGGGGCGGGTGCCGCGGGACGGTTCTGCGTCGGCGCGGCGAGCGTGCCGTTGGTTCGGGCCGGATACCTCCGGCGCCGCGCATCGCGCATCGCGCATCTCGCATCTCGCATCTCGCTCTACGCTCTACCTTCGCCCTTCGCACTGCGCACTGCGCTGCACTCCACACTCCACACTCCACGCTTCACGCTTCACGCTTCACGCTTCACGCTCCACGCTTCACGCTCCACGCTTCACGCTTCACACTCCACGCTTCACGCTTCACGCTTCACGCTTCACGCTCCACGCTTCACACTCCACGCTTCACGCTTCACGCTTCACGCTTCACGCTTCACGCGCCACATTCCACGCTTCACGCTTCACGCTTCACGCGCCACATTCCACGCTTCACGCATCGCGCACCCCGCGCCGCGCCGTGCGCCAAACACACGCACGAAGCATCGCTGCCGCCAGCCAGCCGCGCCGGGCTTCTCGTTGCTTCCGCCACTTCCCTCCCCGCGCCACCGCACACCCCACCGCGCCGCCGCCCCAGCACGCATTCCGTCGCGAACGCACCCGTTTGTCGCGCAATTCGCCGCGTTCCGGCGCCTTTACCCACGCCGCGCGCGCTTTGACGGTATCCTATTCGCCAGCCGCGCCGGCCCGGCCTCGCCGGGCCGCGCCGCATTCCGACACCGCGCAAAAATCACAAGTCACGTGGGAGAACCTATGCACGTCAAGCTGTTCGCCGCGGCGGCACTGGCCGCCGCCGTCGCCGCTCCGGGCGTCGCCGCCGCCAAGCCGCTCACCGTTTGCACCGAGTCGAGCCCCGACGGCTTCGACGTCGTGCAGTACAACTCGCTCGTCACCACCAACGCGTCGGCCGACGTGATCTTCAATACGCTCGTGTCGTACGACGAAGCGACCAAAAAGGTCGTCCCCGCGCTCGCCGACAAATGGGAAGCGAGCGCCGACGGCCTCACCTACACGTTCCATCTGCGCCCGAACGTCGCGTTCCAGACCACGGACTACTTCAAGCCTGGCCGCCCGCTGAACGCCGACGACGTCGTCTTCACGTTCGCGCGGATGCTCGACGATTCGAACCCGTGGCACAAGGTGGCCGGCGCGAGCGGCTTCCCGCACGCGCAGTCGATGGGCCTCGCGAAGCTCGTGAAGTCGGTCTCGAAAGTCGACGACAGCACCGTGAAGTTCGTGCTGAACGAGCCGAACGCGACGTTCGTGCCGATCCTGACGATGGGCTTCGCGTCGATCTACTCGGCCGAATACGCGGACCAGCTGCTGAAGGCCGGCAAGCAGGCCGACCTGAACGCGAAGCCGATCGGCACCGGCCCGTTCGTGCTGAAGAGCTATACGAAGGACGCGCTGATCCGCTACGACGTGAACCCGAGCTACTGGGGCGCGAAGCCGAAGGTCGACCGGCTGATCTACGCGATCACGCCCGACGCGTCGGTGCGCATGCAGAAGGTGAAGGCCGGCGAATGCCAGATCGCGCTGTCGCCGAAGCCGCAGGACGTGCTCGCCGCGAAGGGCGAAAGCGCGCTGAAGGTCGTGCAGACGCCCGCGTTCATGACCGCGTTCGTCGCGCTGAACACGCAGAAAAGGCCGCTCGACAACGACAAGGTGCGCGAGGCGCTGAACCTCGCCTTCGATCGCGCGACCTATCTGAAGGTCGTGTTCGACAACACGGCGACGGCCGCGAACAACCCGTATCCGCCGAACACGTGGAGCTACGCGAAGGACCTCGCGCCGTATCCGTACGATCCGGCGAAGGCGAAGCAACTGCTCGCGCAGGCCGGCTTCCCGAACGGCTTCACGACGACGATCTGGACGCGCCCGACCGGCAGCGTGCTGAACCCGAACCCGAAGGCCGGCGCCGAGCTGCTGCAGGCCGACCTCGCGAAGATCGGCGTGAAGGCCGACGTGAAGGTGATCGAATGGGGCGAGCTGATCAAGCAGGCGAAGCTCGGCCAGCACGACATGCTGTTCATGGGCTGGGCCGGCGACAACGGCGATCCGGACAATTACCTGACGCCGCTGTTCAGCTGCAACGCGGTGAAGTCGGGCATCAACTTCGCGCGTTTCTGCGACGCGCAGCTCGACAAGCTGATCGCCGACGGCAAGGCGACCGCCGATCAGGCCAAGCGCGCGAAGCTGTACGAAGCGGCGCAGAAGATCATCCACGACCAGGCGCTGTGGATTCCGCTCGGCTACCCGACCGCGGCCGCGCTCACGCGCGCGAACGTGAGCGGCTATCGCGTGAGCCCGTTCGGCCGTCAGAACTTCACGACGGTGTCCGTGCAGTAAGCGTGTGAGGCGTGCGTGCATGCGTCGCATGCACGGCGCGTCTCATCTCACCGCCAGCGGCACCCGCCGCTGGCCGCCAAGAATCGGATGCGCGTTGCGGCACCGCACGCACGCGCAGTTGGTTGCTGCTGCTCGACAAGCTGACCACACGCCTCGCTCCCGAATCGGCGCGCGCGATCGAAGCCGCGCTGGCCGGCTTTCCCGGCCCGATCGACACCGCATCGCACGACGCGTGCGTTCGCCGCCTCGCCCACCCCAACCACACCACGCAACGACAGCGCGCCGGCTTGCGCCCCGCGGCCGCCGCGTAACGGACGACGCAGCGCCCTCAGCGCACGCCGCGGAACCGCAGCATGCCGTCGTCGCCCTGCTCGCGCACGAGCTCGCCGGCAAGCCACAGCAGGTTCAGGTGCGCGAGCGCCTCGCCGAGCGCGAACGTCATCTGATGGATGTCGAGCTCGCGGCGGCGGAACATGATCGGCACGATGTCGGCCGCGCTCGCCGGGCGTTCGGCACACTCGGCACGCACTTCGTCGAGACGCGCGTCGTGGTGCGCGCGCAGTTGCGCGATGCGCGTGCGCACGCCGCGGAACGGCTTGCCGTGCGACGGCAGCACGAGCGTGTCGGGCGCCATCGTCTCGTAGCGGCCGAGCGATTCCAGATACAGCGCAAGCGGGTTCGCTTCCGGCTCGAGATCGAACACCGACACGTTGGTCGAGATGCGCGGCAGCACCATGTCGCCGGAAATCAGCACGCCGTCCGCTTCGCTGTGGAGCGCGCAATGTTCAGGCGAATGCCCGTAGCCGGTGACGACGCGCCAGGTGCGCGCGCCGATCGTCACCGCGTCGCCGTCGCGCAGGCGCCGGTAGCGCGGCGGCACGGCCGGCACGAGGTCCGAGTAGTAGCTGCGGCGGCTGCGCAGCTTGTCGAGCGCGACCGGATCGGTGAGGCCATGACGCGCGAAATGCTCGGCCGCCGCCGCGCCGCCCGCGTTCGAGCCGTTGCCGGCCGCCATCAGGCAGCCGAACATGTATTCGCCGAGCGTCATCCACAGCCGCACGTTCCAGCGGCCGCGCTCGCCGCCTTCGCAGAGCCAGTTGGCGAGACCGAAGTGATCGGGGTGGCAATGCGTGACCAGCACGCGCAGCACCGGCAGCCCGTCGAGCTGCGTGTCGAAGATGTGTTCCCAGTGCGTGCGGATCGCGTCCGACGCGATCCCGCAGTCGACGATCGTCCAGCCGGCCTGCCCGTCGATCTCGTCGCGCAGCAGCCACAGGTTGATGTGGTCGAGCGAAAACGGCAGCGGCATGCGCAGCCAGCGCACGCCCGGCGCGACCTCGAACGTGTCGCCCGCGGCGGGCAGCGTGTCGGCGAACGGATAGTCGAGTTGGTGTTCCAGTGCGTTCATCGGTGGGGTGTCTCGTCGTTATCGGTACACACGCGGCGCACCTGCGGTGCGAAAGGCGTGTAATGGTGGGCAATGGCGTGCCAATGCGCGGCGATCCGGGCGCGGGCGGCCCGAGCCCGAGCCCGCACCCGGCGGACGACGCGCGCGCCGCTGCGCTTATCGCGTCGATTCTAGCGCCGCCGCGCGATGCGGGCCGTGCGGCGCGCGTTCGCCGCGCGAAAAAAGTTCGTGCCAGAATCGGTTCCGTACCCGCATCTTTGCGCGAAGATGCACCGAACCGCCTGCAACGGCGCACAACGCGCGTTGTGACGGCCGTCGGCGCGGCGTCGCGGAAATCATTGAAACGCCGACTTGGGCGCTAGAATGGCGAGTGCTTACGGTCCCTCTACGGTCCCTCTCGAACGAGCCTGCACGCATGAATCACTTCCCCAAACTGCTGTCGTCGCAGATCGGTTTCGACATCGCGCAGACGATGCTCGAATACTTCGACCGCCACTACCGGATCTTTCGGGAAGCCGCCGTCGAAGCGAAGACGCTGTACGAGCGCGGCGACTGGCACGGGCTGCAGCGCCTCGCACGCGAGCGGATCACGTCGTACGACGAGCGCGTGAAGGAATGCGTCGAGCTGCTCGAGGACGAATACGACGCCGAGAACATCGACGACGAAGTGTGGCAGCAGATCAAGCTGCACTACATCGGGCTGCTCACGTCGCATCGCCAGCCCGAGTGCGCCGAAACCTTCTTCAATTCGGTCTGCTGCAAGATCCTGCACCGTTCGTATTTCAACAACGACTTCATCTTCGTGCGGCCGGCGATCTCGACCGAATACCTGGAGAACGACGAGCCGGCCGCGAAGCCGACCTATCGCGCGTACTATCCGGGCACCGACGGGCTCGCGGCCACGCTCGAGCGCATCGTCACGAACTTCCAGCTCGAGCCGCCGTTCGAGGACCTCACGCGCGACATCGGCTGCGTGATGCAGGCGATCGACGACGAGTTCGGCCAGTTCGATGCGGCGCCCAATTTCCAGATTCACGTGCTGTCGTCGCTGTTCTTCCGCAACAAGAGCGCGTACATCATCGGCCGCATCATCAACGCCGATCGCGTGCTGCCGTTCGCGATGCCGATCCGCCACGTGCGCGCCGGCGTGCTCGCGGTCGATACGGTGCTGCTGCGCCGCGAGCTGCTGCAGGTGATCTTCAGCTTCTCGCACTCGTACTTCCTGGTCGACATGGGCGTGCCGTCCGCGTACGTGGATTTCCTCTGCACCATCATGCCCGGCAAGCCGAAGGCCGAAATCTACACGTCGGTGGGCCTGCAGAAGCAGGGCAAGAACCTGTTCTACCGCGATCTGCTGCACCATCTGTCGCATTCGAGCGACCGCTTCATCATCGCGCCCGGCATCAAGGGCCTCGTGATGCTGGTGTTCACGCTGCCGTCGTTCCCGTACGTGTTCAAGATCATCAAGGATCACTTCCCGCCGCCGAAGGAAACCACGCGCGCGCAGATCATGGAGAAGTACCAGCTCGTGAAGCGCCACGACCGGCTCGGCCGGATGGCCGACACGCTCGAATATTCGAGCGTCGCGCTGCCGCTGTCGCGGCTCGACCATGCGCTCGTGCGCGAGCTCGAGAAGGAAGTGCCGTCGCTGCTCGAATACGAGGACGACAACCTCGTGATCGAGCATCTGTACATCGAGCGGCGGATGACGCCGCTGAACCTGTACCTGCAGAACGGCAGCGACGCGGACATCGAGCACGGCGTGAAGGAGTACGGCAACGCGGTGAAGGAGCTGATGAAGGCCAACATCTTCCCCGGCGACATGCTGTACAAGAACTTCGGCGTCACGCGCCACGGCCGCGTGGTGTTCTACGACTACGACGAGATCGAATACCTGACCGACTGCAACGTGCGGCGCGTGCCGCCGCCGCGCAACGAGGAAGATGAACTGTCGGGCGAACCGTGGTATACCGTCGGCCCGCACGACATCTTTCCGGAAACCTACGGTCCGTTCCTGCTCGGCGACCCGCGCGTGCGCACCGTGTTCATGAAGCACCACGCGGACTTTTTCGACCCGGCGCTGTGGCAAGCGAGCAAGGACAAGCTGTTGCAGGGCGAATTGCCCGATTTTTACCCGTACGACACGTCGCTGCGCTTTTGCGTGCGCTATGCCGCCCGCTTCGACGCGACGCCGGACCACGACGACGGCGCCGGCGCCGCGCAGCGCGCCGCCTGACGCACTGGCGACGCAGCTCGCCCGCGCGCGCCGTCGCCCCGACTTCCGCCAACGGAATCCACATCGATGAACACCCAGGACAATCCGCTTTCGCATCTCTTCGCCAACAACGACGCGTGGGTCAAGCGCCAGCTCGCCGAGGATCCCGAATTCTTCACGCGGCTGGCCGACCAGCAGGCGCCCGAATATCTGTGGATCGGCTGCTCGGATTCGCGCGTGCCGGCCAACCAGATCATCGGCCTGCCGCCCGGCGAAGTGTTCGTGCATCGGAACATCGCGAACGTCGTCGTGCACAGCGACCTGAACTGCCTGTCGGTGATCCAGTTCGCGGTCGACATCCTGCGCGTGAAGCACATCATGGTGGTCGGCCATTACGGCTGCTCCGGCGTGAACGCCGCGCTGCACAACCGCCGCGTCGGCCTCGCCGACAACTGGCTGCATCACGTGCAGGACGTGCGCGAGCGCCACGCGGCGCTGCTCGACGAATGGCCGGTGGGCGAAGCGCGCTATCGCCGGCTGATCGAGCTGAACGCGATCGAGCAGGTCGTCAACGTGTGCCGCGCGACGATCGTCAACGACGCGTGGGCGCGCGGCCAGTCGCTCACCGTGCACGCGCTCGTGTACGGCGTGCACGACGGCCGGATGCGCAACCTCGGGATGTCCGTATCGCGGTTCGACGCGCTCGAGGCGACCTACCGGCGTTGCGTCGCGGCGCTGACCGCCCGCGGCCAGCATGCGCCGGACAACGACATGGTCGCCGCGGACGCCGCGCATCTCGAACACGTCGCGCAGGCGGTCGCCGACACGCTGAAGCCGTGCGACGACGCGCAGTAATCGTAACGGGCGCGACGCGCACCGCATCGACCCGACACACGGCGCTGCCGCGACGGCGGCGCAAACCAAAGGAGCGGCGAACATGAAAACCGTACTGATCGTCGGCGCATCGCGCGGCCTCGGGCGCGAATTCGTCCGGCAATACCGGCGCGACGGCTGGAACGTGATCGCGACCGCGCGCGACGACGCGTCGCTCGCGGCGCTGCGGGCCGCAGGCGCCCACGCGCATGCGCTCGACATCGCGCAGCCCGAGCAGATCGCGGCGCTCGGCTGGAAGCTCGACGGCGAGCGGCTCGACGCGGCCGTTCTGGTGTCGGGCGTCTACGGGCCGCGCACCGAAGGCGTCGAGACGATCGGCAACGAGGACTTCGACGCGGTGATGCACACCAACGTGCGCGGGCCGATGCAGCTGCTGCCGATCGTGCTGCCGCTCGTCGAGGACGCGCGCGGCGTGCTGGCCGTGGTGTCGAGCCGGATGGGGAGCATCGCCGATGCGACCGGCACGACCGGCTGGCTGTACCGCGCGAGCAAGGCGGCGCTGAACGACGTGCTGCGCATCGCGTCGCTGCAGACGCGCCACGCTGCGTGTATCTCGCTGCATCCCGGCTGGGTGCGCACCGACATGGGCGGCGCAGAAGCCGCGATCGATCCGGAAACGAGCGTGACCGGCATGCGCCGCGTGATCGCCGAGGCCGGCGCGGACGTATCGCGCGCCAACGGCCGTTTCCTCCAGTACGACGGCGTCGAGCTCAGCTGGTAAGCCGAGGTCGCAACCCGACGTCGTCAATTCACGATTCTCATGATTTCGAACCGACCCGATGCGTGCCCGTGCGGCGGCGCATCGCCGGCCCCGGCCGGCAAAACCGCGGCGCCGCGCTATGCGGCATGCTGCGGCCGCTTCATCGACGGCGGCGAAGCCGCGCCGAGCGCGCTGGAGTTGATGCGCTCGCGCTATAGCGCCTATGTGCTCGGCGCGACCGACTACCTGCGCGCGACCTGGGACGCGCGCACCTGCCCGGCCGATCTCGACGCCGATCCGGCCGCGCCCGACGCGCCGCGCTGGCTCGGCCTTGCGATCAAGCGCCACACGCCCGTCGACGCGAGCCACGCGCAGGTCGAGTTCGTCGCGCGCTACAAGGTCGGCGGCCGTGCGTACCGGCTGCACGAAACCAGCCGGTTCGAGCGCGACGAGCGCGGTTTCTGGCGCTATGTCGACGGCGAAGTAAGCGAACGCTGACAAATAGTTGCTGTGTCAGACGCCGGGTAATTCCCGCATTGCACAACCCGAATTTGTCGGGCTAGGATGGCTGTCAGATCGGTCATGTTGCATGGCAGGGCTTACGAATGGCGTTCAGCAAAGCATTGGTGGGATGGATGGCGGCCAGCGTGCTGTCGGCCGCTCAGGCCGGTACGCTGTCGACCGTCAACGTCGGTACGAACGCCGGTGCGACCGGCGGCTCGCTCGCACGCGCCGAGCGCTTCGATTACGGCACGTCGGGTCTCCCGCAGGTCGCCGCCAACCTCAACGAACAGATCATCAGCATTCCGGCCGATGCGTCGGGCTCGGTGATGCTCGAAGCCACGCTGTTCAAGCCGAACGGCCCCGGCCCGTTCCCGCTCGTCGTCTTCAATCACGGCAAGAACACCGGCGATCTGCATCAGCAGCCGCGCAGCCGGCCGCTCGCGTTCGCCCGTGAATTCGTGCGCCGCGGCTATGCGGTGATCGCACCGAACCGCCAGGGCTTCGCCGGCTCGGGCGGCACCTACCGGCAGGAAGGCTGCAACGTCGGCAAGAACGGCCTCGCGCAAGCGGCCGACGTCGACGCCACCGTGCGCTACATGTCGCATCAGCCGTACGTCGATGCGTCGCGCATCGTCGTCGCGGGCACGTCGCACGGCGGGCTCGTGTCGGTCGCGTACGGCACCGAAGCGGCGCCGGGCGTGCGCGGCATCATCAATTTCTCCGGCGGGCTGCGCCAGGATCTCTGCGACGGCTGGCAGCGCAACCTCGTCGACGCGTTCGGCCAGTACGGCGCGCATACGAGCGTGCGCTCGCTGTGGCTGTACGGCGACAACGACTCCGTGTGGACGCCCGGGCTCGTCGCGCAGATGCACGACGCGTACGTGTCGCACGGCACGCAGGCGCAATTCGTCGATTACGGCCGCTACAAGGACGATGCCCACCGGCTGATCGTCGATCGCGACGGCGTGCCCGTGTGGTGGCCGGCCGTGCATGCGTTCCTCGCGGAGCTGAACCTGCCGACCTCGGTGCGCTACGCGGTCGCGAACCCGCACGAGCCGAAGGCGACCGGCTACGCGTCGATCGATTCGGTCGATGCGGTGCCGTTCCTCGACGAAGCGGGCCGCGAAGGCTATCGGCACTTCCTGAACCAGCATCCGAGCCGCGCGTTCGCGGTGTCGTCGGAAGGCGCGTGGTCGTGGGCCGAAGGCGGCGACGATCCGATGGCGCTCGCGCTCGACAACTGCTCGAAGCAAAGCGCCGGCGCATGCCGCCTGTACGCGGTGAACGATCGCGTCGTGTGGAACGGCAACACGACGCAAACCGCCGATAGCGGCGACGCTGAAACCACCACCGACACGCGCGCACTGGCTTCGCGCTGACGCTCCCGGGCGCGACGCCGCGGCGCGCGCCCGTCCCGCATCCTTTCCCGCCTCGCTTCGCCGCCTGGCTTTCCTGCCCCGCTTCCCCGCCCGCTCTGTCGAGCAGCTGCCGCTCAGCCGCGCGGCGCCACGCCACGCCCGTTTCTCCTTCCAACCCCGATTCTTCCGGCTCGCTCGCGCCGCTTTCCCACGATTTTTTTCTGTTGGGTGGGCTCACTCGAACGTCGTCATCTGCGGTCATTTCGGAGCATCTGGCGCGTACCGTTCCGAGCGCCCCCGATCTGCGCCGAACTCCCGTCCCATAAGGCTTTGCGGCGTTTGTAACCGGTAGTGCAACGGGCCGCGGAACACGCTAATCTCAGCGCGTTTTCCGTCAGTCGCCGCGCGGCATCCGGTTCGATGCCCGCCGCCGTTTGTCTCCCGGAGTTGCCTTGAGTACGCCAGCCACCGACGACTGGGTCGCGCGCAGCCTGCGCGCGGTCTGGCACCCCTGCACCCAGATGAAACACCACGAGCGCCTGCCGCTCGTCCCCGTCGCGCGCGGCGCCGGCGTATGGCTGTACGACCGCGACGGCCGCCGCTACTTCGACGCGATCAGCTCGTGGTGGGTGAACCTGTTCGGCCATGCGAATCCGCACATCAACGCCGCGCTGAAGGACCAGCTCGACACGCTCGAGCACGCGATGCTCGCCGGCTGCACGCACGAGCCGGCGATCGAACTCGCCGAGCGGCTGCATGCGCTCACCGCGCGCACGCTCGGCCACGCGTTCTTCGCGTCGGACGGCGCATCGGCCGTCGAGATCGCGCTGAAGATGAGCTTCCACGCGTGGCGCAATCGCGGCCAGGGGGACAAGCGCGAATTCGTGTGCGTCGCCAACAGCTATCACGGCGAGACGATCGGCGCGCTCGGCGTGACCGACGTCGCGCTGTTCAAGGATGCGTACGACCCGCTGATCCGCAACGCGCACGTGGTCGCCTCGCCCGATGCGCGCGGCGCGCAGCCGGGCGAGACGGCCGCCGACGTCGCGCAGCGCGCGCTCGGCGACGTACGCCGCCTGTTCGCCGAACGCGCCGGGCAGATCGCCGCGCTGATCGTCGAGCCGCTCGTGCAGTGCGCGGCCGGCATGGCGATGCACGATCCGTCGTACGTGCGCGGGCTGCGCGCGCTGTGCGACGAGTTCGGCGTGCATCTGATCGCCGACGAGATCGCGGTCGGTTGCGGCCGCACCGGCACCTTCTTCGCGTGCGAGCAGGCCGGCGTATGGCCCGATTTCCTGTGCCTGTCGAAAGGGATCAGCGGCGGCTATCTGCCGTTGTCGCTGGTGCTCACGCGCGACGACGTGTACGCGGCGTTCTACGACGACGACACGACGCGCGGCTTCCTGCATTCGCATTCGTACACCGGCAACCCGCTCGCGTGCCGCGCGGCGGTCGCCACGCTCGAGCTGTTCGCGCGCGACGACGTGCTCGCCGCCAACGCGCGCAAGTCGGCCGCGCTGCGCGCCGCGCTCGCGCCGCTCGACGCGCATCCGCAGGTGCGCCACCTGCGCGAGCGCGGCACGCTGTTCGCGTTCGACGTCGCACTCGACGGCGACGCGGCGCGCGGCTTCTCGCGCCGCTTCTTCGAGCGCGCGCTCGAGCGCGAACTGCTGCTGCGCCCGATCGGCACGACCGTGTACCTGATGCCGCCGTACGTGATGACCGACGACGACATCGCGTGGCTCGCGCAACGCACGCGCGACACGCTCGACGCCACGCTCGCGGAGGCCGCACGATGAAGCCGGGCGCGCCACCCATCGCCACGCCGCTGCTCGACACGCTGCAGCGCGGCCTCGCCGAGCTCGACGCACAGGGCCTGCGCCGCGTGCGCCGCACCGCCGACACCGCCTGCGACGCGCACATGCGCGTCGACGGCCGCGACATCGTCGGCTTCGCGAGCAACGATTACCTCGGCCTCGCCGCCCATCCGGCGCTCGTCGCCGCGTTCGCCGAAGGCGCGCAGCGTTACGGGTCGGGCAGCGGCGGCTCGCATCTGCTCGGCGGCCATTCGCGCGCGCACGCGCGCCTCGAGGACGAACTCGCCGGCTTCGCGGGCGGCTTCTCCGACGCGCCGCGCGCGCTGTACTTCAGCACCGGCTACATGGCCAACCTCGCCGCGATGACCGCGCTCACCGGCAAGCAGGCGACGATCTTCTCCGACGCGCTGAACCACGCGTCGCTGATCGACGGCATCCGGCTGTCGCGCGCGAACGTGCAGATCTATCCGCACGCCGACATGCACGCGCTCGGCGCGCTGCTCGATGCGTCCGATGCGCCGACGAAGCTGATCGTCAGCGACACCGTGTTCAGCATGGACGGCGACCTCGCGCCGCTCGCCGAACTCGTCGCGCTGGCCGAACGCCACGGCGCATGGCTCGTCGTCGACGACGCGCACGGCTTCGGCGTGCTCGGCCCGCAAGGCCGCGGCGCGCTCGCGGCCGCCGCGCTGCGCTCGCCGAACCTCGTCTACGTCGGCACGCTCGGCAAGGCCGCCGGCGTCGCCGGCGCGTTCGTCGTCGCGCACGAGACCGCGATCGAATGGATGATCCAGCGCGCGCGCAGCTACATCTTCACGACGGCCGCGCCGCCGGCGGTCGCGCACGCGGTGTCGGCGAGCCTGAAGGTGATCGGCGGCGACGAAGGCGACGCGCGCCGCGCGCATCTCGCCGCGCTGATCGAACGCACGCGCGCGCTGCTGCGCGCGACGCGCTGGCAGCCGGTCGATTCGCACACGGCCGTGCAGCCGCTCGTGATCGGCAGCAACGACGCGACGCTCGCGGCGATGCGCGCGCTCGACGCCCGCGGGCTGTGGGTGCCGGCGATCCGCCCGCCGACGGTGCCGGCCGGCACGTCGCGGCTGCGCATCTCGCTGTCGGCCGCCCATTCGTTCGACGATCTCGCGCGGCTCGAAGCCGCGCTGATCGCAGCCAGCGAGGCGAGCGCATGAGCACCGCACTGTCCGTTTTCGTCACCGGCACCGACACCGAGATCGGCAAGACCTTCGTATCGGCCGCGATGCTGCACGGCTTCGCGCGGCACGGGCTGCGCGCGGCCGCGCTGAAGCCGGTCGCGGCCGGCGCGTACGAGCGCGACGGCATCTGGCGCAATGAGGACGCCGACCAGCTCGACGCCGCCGCGAACGTCGCGCTGCCGCCCGAGCTGCGCACGCCGTTCCTGCTGAAGGCGCCGGCCGCGCCGCACATCGTCGCCGCGCACGAAGGCGTGACGCTCGACATCGACACGATCGTCGCGAGCCATCGCGAAGCGCTGACGCGCGCGAACGTCGTCGTCGTCGAAGGCGTCGGCGGCTTTCGCGTGCCGCTCAACGACACGCAGGACACGGCCGATCTCGCGGTCGCGCTCGGCTTGCCGGTCGTGCTCGTCGTCGGCATCCGGCTCGGCTGCATCAGCCATGCGCTGCTGACGGCCGACGCGATCCGCCAGCGCGGCCTCACGCTCGCCGGCTGGGTCGCGAACCACGTCGATCCGGCGATGTCGTACGCCGACGAAAACGTCGCGACGATTCGCGACTGGCTCGCGCGCGAGCATCGCGCGCCGCTGCTCGGCCGCGTGGCGCACCTGCGGCCCGCCGCCCCCGAATCCGCCGCGGCGATGCTCGACATCGCCGCGCTCGTCGACACGCTGCGCCGCGCGCAGCATTGACGCCCCCATCCCCACGTTCCCGCATCCAGCACAGGAAAACCACCATGACCCAAGCCCAGACCGCCGCCGTGCAACCCGACGCGATCCCCGTCGCGGCACCGACGCCGCAGCGCTGGCGCGTCGCCGACGTCGTCGCGCTGTTCGAGCTGCCGTTCAACGACCTGATGTTCCGCGCGCAGCAGGTGCATCGCGAGCATTTCGATGCGAACGCGGTGCAGCTGTCGACGCTGCTGTCGATCAAGACGGGCGGCTGCGAGGAGGATTGCGGCTATTGCTCGCAGTCGTCGCACCACGACACGGGGCTGAAGGCCGAGAAGCTGATGGACGTCGACGCGGTGCTCGAGGCCGCGCGCGCGGCGAAGGCGAGCGGCGCGAGCCGCTTCTGCATGGGCGCCGCATGGCGCAATCCGAAGGAACGCCACATGCCGGCGCTAACCGAGATGGTGCGCGGCGTGAAGGAGCTCGGCCTCGAGACCTGCATGACGCTCGGCATGCTCGAGGACGAGCAGGCGCAGCAGCTCGCGCACGCAGGCCTCGACTACTACAACCACAATCTCGACACGTCGCCGGAGTTCTACGGCCAGGTGATCTCGACGCGCACGTACCAGGACCGTCTCGACACGCTCGACCGCGTGCGCGACGCGGGCATCAACGTGTGCTGCGGCGGCATCATCGGGATGGGCGAGTCGCGCCGCGAGCGCGCGGGGCTGATTTCGCAGCTCGCGAACCTGAATCCGTATCCGGATTCGGTGCCGATCAACAACCTCGTCGCGATCGAAGGCACGCCGCTCGAAGGCACCGCGCCGCTCGATCCGTTCGAGTTCGTGCGCACGATCGCGGTCGCGCGCATCACGATGCCGAAGGCCGTCGTGCGCCTGTCGGCCGGCCGCGAGCAGCTCGACGACGGGCTGCAGGCACTGTGCTTCCTCGCGGGCGCGAACTCGATGTTCTACGGCGACCAGCTGCTGACGACGAGCAACCCGCAATCGCAGAAGGATCGCGCGCTGTTCGAGCGGCTCGGCATGCGCGCGAGCGACGCGGACGCGATGTCCGCCGACGCGTAAGCGTCAGTGCGCTCGCCCGCCGCGCACGAAGCGGCGGGCGGATCTGCGCGGCTTCCGGCGCTCCCATGCGCCGGGGCGGCGGCTGTTCGGCGATCTCGCGGGCTTGCCTGAACGAAGCGCGCAAACGACGCTGCCGCGTAAACGACAAAACCCCATGCTCCGAAAAACACGGGGTTCGTCAGCGTTCCGAGCCGGGACATCCGCCGGCTTTTTCTCTCCGCAACACCGGCGCACGACCCCGACGCCCGCCTCACACGTGCGCCGCCGCGCCGTCGAGCGCGGCGCGCACGCGCGCGACCTGCTCCGCGTCGACGGGCGCGAGCACTTCGCCGCGCGGCCGCACGCCCGAGCCGAAATGCACCGCCCGCACGCCGGTGGCGCGCACGAAATCGCCGACCGCATCGACCGTCAGCCCCGAGCCGGCCAGCACCGTGCACGTCGTGCCGGCCGCCTGCCGCACCAGCCGCGTGATCGTCGCGACCGCGTCGAGCACCGACGGATGGCCGCCCGAGGTCAGCACCGACGTGACGGCCGGCACGCGCAGCAGCGCGTCGAACGCGGCGTTCAGATCGCGGGCGACGTCGAAGGCGCGGTGGAACGTGAGCGCGCGCCCGTCTGCGGCGGCCGCGATCCGCGCGAGCGCGTCGACATCGACGTCGCCGTGCGCATCGAGCGCGCCGAACACGACGCCGTGCGCGCCGGCCGCGACAGCCGCGCGCACGTCGCGCTCGATCACGCGCAGGTCGTCGGCGTCGTAGACGAACGAGCGGCTGTGCGGGCGCACGATCACGTTGACCGGAATCGGCACCGCGGCGACGACGGCCTCGATCAGGCCCACGCTCGGCGTGAGCCCGCCTTCGCTGATCGCGGTCACGAGCTCGAGGCGGTCGGCGCCCGCGCGCGCGGCGGCCCGCGCGTCGCCGACGGTCGTCGCGATGACTTCGAGAAGGACGGTGGAAGCGGCAGTTCGGTTCATCGGCAGGCTCGCGAATCGTCTGGACAATTCGCGCATCCTAGCCGAGCGGCGCGACGCGCGCCAGCATCCGGCGCGCGCCGCCCGTCGGTGCGCTACGGCCCGTTCATGCGAAAAACGGGCTTGCTCCCCTGTTTGGAAAGATTCGTTCGCGGGGCCGGCCCTACGCGCCGTCGGCCGTGTCGTCGCGCCAGTCGATATCGCCGCACAGCACGTGCAGCGCATCGCCGATGCGCACGGCCACCGACAAGGTCACGCACGGCTGCGCCTCGCTGATCGACAGATACGGGCGCGTCAGCTGCACGCGCCCCGGCTCGGCGATCGCGGTGCGGAAATACGGCCGGCGCAGCCAGTTCGCGCCCTGCGCGTCGGCCAGCGGCGAGAACCGCGCCTCGGCGAGCGCGCGGTCCGCGCGCAGCACGACGTTGCGGCCGGACTGACGGCCGCGCGCGTCGAGCAGGAAGCAGCGCGCGGCGTCGTCGAGCGCGAGAAAGTTCCAGCACACCTCGTCGAGCGCTTCGCCGGCCGCGAGCCGCTCGGCCGCGCGTTCGAACGCGCGCAGGTACGGCGCGAGCCGCTGCGCATCGCGCCGCTCGCGCGCTTCGGATTGCTGCCGGAAGCGCTCGGTCAGCTCGCCGATGCAGCCGGTCGCCGCCGCGCTGTCGGGCAAGCCGGGCGCCGGGCGGCCGAAGTAATAGCCCTGCACGAAATCGGCCTCGCACGACAGCGCGATCTGCGCGTCGTGCTCGGTCTCGATCCCCTCGACGAGCACCAGCTTGCCGGCCTCGTGCAACAGCGTGACGAGCCCGTGCAGGATCGCGGTGAGCCCCGTGCGATGCGCGGCGTGCGACAGCATGATGCGGTCGAGCTTCACGATGTCGGGGTTCAACTGCCAGATCCGCTCGATGTTCGAGTGGCCGGCGCCGAAATCGTCGAGCGCGATCAGGAAGCCCTGCGCGCGAAACTCGCGCACGGCGTCGGCGAGCCGCTCGACGTCTTCCGCGCGCTGTTCGAGCACTTCGAGCACGACGCGGCGCGGCGGCATGCCGAGCCGCTTCAGGTTGGCGAGCAGCGCGGCGGCCTGGAACGGGTCGGTCAGCACGCCCGGATGCACGTTGAGAAACAGCCATTCGCGCTCCGCGCCGAGCAGCGCGAAATTCTCGAGATGCAGCGCCTGCGCGAGCCGGTCGAGCTGCAGCAGCTCGCCCTGGCGCGCGGCCTGGCCGAACACGTCGAGCGGCGACACCGCACGGTCGAGCGGATCGTGCGCGCGCAGCAGCGCCTCGTAGCCCACCGCGCGCTGGTGCGACAGGCTGAAGATCGGCTGAAACACGGTCGTGAGCGTCAGCTCGTGGTGCTGGGTCGCCAGCCGTTCGAAGCCGGAGCTCATCTCCCGCTCGAAACGATACGGCGACGCGGCAGCCGGACGCTCCTGCTGCACGATGGTCATGGCTGCCTCCTGCCGATGCGGCCGAACGTGGCGGGTGAACGGGGCGGCGCGCGCAATGTCATGGTGAATTCCTCGGTGCTCCGGTCGTTGCCGGACGGTACGCAAGCATCAAGCAAGCTCCGTGCAAGCGCTGAACACATATGCCGCACGCGCCTGCGCGCCCGCCGCACCAGCCTGGCGCAGCCGTGCTGCACCGTTTGCGTGCGCGCGCACCGGCGCACTCGAGCGCAGCGCGCACGTCGTCACGCTACACTGCGTACGGTCGTTCCATTCTCCTCGTGCCGTATCGATGGAAATCGTCTTCACCGTCCTCATTCTGCTGCTCACGGTCGCGCTGTCGGGCGCGCTCACGCGTGTGCTGCCGTTGCGGCTGCCGCTGCCGCTGATGCAGATCGCGTTCGGCGCGATGCTCGCGTGGCCCAGGCTGAACCTGCACGTCACGTTCGATCCCGAGATCTTCATGCTGCTGTTCATTCCGCCGCTGCTGTTCGCCGACGGCTGGCGGATCCCGAAGCGCGAGCTGTACATGCAGCGCCGCGCGATCCTGATGCTCGCGTTCGGGCTCGTGTTCATGACGGTACTCGCCGTCGGGTATTTCGCGCACTGGCTGATACCCGAGTTGCCGCTGCCGATCGCGTTCGCGCTCGCGGCCGTGCTGTCGCCGACCGACGCGGTGGCGCTGTCCGGCATCGCCGGCAAGGGCCGCATCCCGCCGCAGCTGATGCACATCCTCGAAGGCGAGGCGCTGATGAACGACGCGTCGGGCCTCGTCGCGCTGAAGTTCGCGATCGCCGCCGCGCTCACCGGCATGTTCTCGCTGCGCGACGCGTCGATCACGTTCGTGATCGTCGCGGCCGGCGGGCTCGCCACCGGCGCGGGCGTCGCGTGGCTGTTCAGCGCGCTGTCGACGCGCTTTCTCAACGCCGAGCAGGAAGGCGATCCGGCCCCCGGCATCGTGATGACGCTGCTGGTGCCGTTCGCCGCGTACCTGTTCGCCGAGCATCTCGAGCTGTCGGGCGTGCTCGCGGCGGTGTCGGCCGGGATGATGATGAATTACACGAGCTTCTCGCGCAAAAGCACCGTCGCGTCGCGCGTGCGCGCGGAGAGCACGTGGGCGATGATCGAGTTCGTGTTCAACGGCATGGTGTTCATCATGCTCGGGCTGCAGCTGCCGCACATCATCGGCAGCGCGCTGGTCGACGCGCACCACACGAGCGACGCGCTCGTCGGCCGGATGATCTTCAACGTCTGCGCGATGATGGTCGCGCTGTATGCGATCCGCTTCCTGTGGGTGTGGCTGCTGCGCTGGATCGCGAGCCGCCGCGCCGCGCGCCAGGGCCTGCCCGGCACGATGGCCGGCGTGCGCACGATCGCGGTGATGACGGTCGGCGGCGTGCGCGGCGCGGTCACGCTCGCCGGCGTGCTGTCGATTCCGGTCGCGCTGTCGAACGGCGCGCCGCTGCCGGGGCGCGACGCCGCGATCTTCATCGCGTCGGCGGTGATCCTCGGCTCGCTGATCGTCGCGATGATCGGCTTGCCGCTGCTGCTGCGCGGCATGCGCGCGGCGCGCAACCCGCTCGCCGCCGAGGAGCGCGCCGCGCGCGCGGCCGCCGCGCAGGCCGCGATCCGCGCGATCGACGCGTCGCACGACGCGATCGCGGCCGCGCTCGACGAATCGGGCGCCGCGCGCTGCGCGGACATCTCGGCGCGCGTGATGGACCTGTACCGCCGCCGCCTCGCCTCGCTCGCCGACGACGGCCCGACGCCGCGCGCGCAGGCGCATCAGAGCGAAACGATGGAGCTGCAGATGCGGATCGCCGCGGTGCGCGCGGAGCGCACGGTGCTGTATCGGCTGCGCAGCGAAAGCCGCATCTCGGACGAAACGCTGACGAAGCTGATCCGCGAGATCGATCTGTCGGAGACGGCGCTGTCGACGCGCAAGAAGGGCCTCGTCTGATGCGTCGATGCACGCCGCCGCGCACGGCCACCGCATGAAGAAACGGCGACGCTCGCGCGTCGCCGTTTTCGCATCGGGCGGGCGGTTGCGTTACTTCGCGACGACCACCGGAATCCCCTTCAGCATGCCGGCGCCCTTCATCTCGTCGAGCGCATGCTGCACGGCCGCGCTCGTCGCCGCGTCGATGCCGAGCTGCAGCGCGAGCTCGCGCTCCGCCCGCTTCACACCCGCGAGGTTGCGCACCTTCACGTGGCCGAAGCCGCGCACGCGCGCATGCAGTTCGGCCAGTTGCGCGACCTGCGCCGCGTTGGCGGCCGTCATCGCGGCGAGCGCGCGTGTGAGCGTCGTCTCGTAGTCGTCGGCGAGCGCGCGCTCCATCCGGCGCTCGGCCGTGCGGCCGAACGGATCGAGCGGCGTGCCGCGCAGGCTGCGCACGCGCGCGAGCACGCCGAGCACCGGCCACAGCCACTGGCCGAACACGCGCTTGTTCGGCGCGCTGCCGTCGCGGCCGGCCTTCGCGAGCGCCGGCGGCGCGAGATTGAACTTCACGCGATAGTCCTGCCCCGGCACGCCTTCGAACTGCGCTTCGAGCGCCGCGCGGAACGCGCCGTCCGCGTAGAGCCGTGCGACCTCGTATTCGTCCTTCACCGCGAGCAGGCGGTAGAAGGTCGTCGCGACCGCGCGCGTCAACGCCTCGTCGCCCTTCGCGCGCGCCGCGTTCACCAGCGCGCGGTAGCGCGCGACGTAACGAGCGCCGCCGTATGCCGACAGGCGCGTCTCGCGATCGGCGATCAACGCGTCGAGCGGGGCAGGCGTGTCCAGCGTGTCGGATGCTCCGGCCATCGGTGCGAGCCCCGCATGGCGCGCCCGCCACAACGCGTCGAGCCCCGTGGCGTCGCCGGCCGCCATCCGGCCGATCGAGAACGCGAGCTTGTTCATCGGCACCGCGACGTTGTTCAGCTCGATCGCGCGCATCATCGCGGCGAGCGACACCGGCACGAGACCGAGCTGCCACGCGTAGCCGAGCATCAGGATGTTCGCGCCGATCGAGTCGCCGAGGAATTTCGCGGCGAGCGCCTGCGCGTCGCAGCTCGACAGATGGCCGGCGCCGGCCGCGTGACGCATCTTCTCGAGCAGCGCGTCGGCGTGCAGGTTCGCGTCCGGGTTCTGCACGAACGACGCGTTCGGAATCCGGTGCGTGTTGACGACGATGCGCGTGCGCTCGTGGCGCACCGTCTGCAGCGCCTCGGCGCTCGCGCCGACCACCATGTCGCATGCGAGCAGCACGTCGGCCTGCTGCGTGTCGATGCGCACCTGGTTCAGCCAGCGGTCGCTCGACGCGATCCGCACGAACGACAGCACCGAGCCGCCCTTCTGCGCAAAGCCCATGAAGTCGAGCACCGACGCGCTCTTGCCCTCGAGGTGCGCGGCCATGCTGATCAGCGCGCCGACCGTCACGACGCCCGTGCCGCCGACCCCGGTCACCAGCATGTCGTACGGCGCCGCGTCGAGATGCGTCGCGGGCACCGGCAGCGCGTCGACGCGCCCGGCGAGCGCGGCCTCGTCGAACGCCGCGCCGGCCGCCTTCTTCAGCGCCGCGCCTTCGACCGTCACGAAGCTCGGGCAGAAGCCGTTCACGCACGAGTAGTCCTTGTTGCACGACGACTGGTCGATGCGGCGCTTGCGGCCGAGCGGCGTCTCGAGCGGCTCGACCGACAGGCAGTTCGACTGCACGCCGCAGTCGCCGCAGCCTTCGCACACCGCGTCGTTGATGAACAGCCGCTTATCGGGATCGGGGAACTCGCCCTTCTTGCGGCGGCGGCGCTTCTCCGCCGCGCAGGTCTGGTCGTAGATCAGCACGGTGACGCCCGGCGTCTCGCGCAGCTCGCGCTGCACCGCATCGAGCTCGCTGCGGTGATGGAACGTCGTGCCGGCCGGGAACTGCCCGTGATGGCCGTCGTGCTTCTGCGGCTCGTCCGACACCACGACGAAGCGCGACACGCCTTCGGCTTCGACCTGCCGCGCGATCTGCGGCACCGAGATGCTGCCGTCGACCGGCTGGCCGCCCGTCATCGCCACCGCGTCGTTGTAGAGGATCTTGTACGTGATGTTCGCTTTCGCGGCGACCGCCTGACGGATCGCGAGGATCCCCGAATGGAAGTAGGTGCCGTCGCCGAGGTTCTGGAACACGTGCTTCGTGTTGGTGAACATCGCGTGCGCGGCCCAGTCGACGCCTTCGCCGCCCATCTGGATCAGGCCGGTCGTGTCGCGCTCCATCCACGACGCCATGAAGTGACAGCCGATGCCGGCCTGCGCGATCGAGCCTTCCGGCACCTTGGTCGACGTGTTGTGCGGGCAGCCCGAGCAGAAATACGGCGTGCGCTTCACCGCGTCGGCTTCGTTCGACAGGATCTGCGGGGCGACGAGATCGACCACGCGTTCGCGGCGATCGAGCGCCGGCTTGTGGCGCGCGAGCCAGTCGGCGAACACCGGCAGGATGCGCGACGGGCGCAGCTCGCCGAGTTCCGACAGCAGGCACGCGCCGGCCGCGTCGTGCTTGCCGAGCACGCGCGGGCGCGCGCCGTCCGCGCGGTTGTACAGGTAGTCCTTGATCTGCTGCTCGATGACGGGGCCCTTCTCCTCGATCACCAGCACCTCGGCGAGCCCGTCGACGAAGGTGTCGATGCGCGTCATTTCGAGCGGATACGACAGGCCGACCTTGTAGATCCGCACGCCGGCCGCGTCGAGATCGTCGACCGTCAGGTCGAGGCGGCGCAGCGCCTCCATCAGGTCCAGATGCGCCTTGCCGCACGTGACGATGCCGACGTTCGCGTGCGCGCCCGGCGCGATCCACTTGTCGATGCTGTTGGCCCGCGCGAAATGGCGCACCGCGTCGAGCTTGGCGGCGAGGCGCGCTTCGATCGTCAGGCTCGGCAGGTCGGGCCAGCGGTTGTGCAGGCCGCCGGCCGGCGGCGCGAAGCCGGCCGGCGCCGGCCACTGCGTCTGCAGCGCGTCGAGATCGACGGTCGAGCCCGACTCCACCGTCTCCGAGATCGCCTTGAAGCCGACCCATGCGCCCGAGTAGCGCGACAGCGCCCAGCCGTACAGGCCGAATTCGAGCATGTCGGCGATGTTCGACGGGTTCACGATCGGCATGTGCCACGCCATCATCGCGAAGTCGCTCTGATGCGGCATCGACGACGACACGCAGCCGTGGTCGTCGCCCGCCACCACCAGCACGCCGCCGTGCGGCGACGAGCCGTACGCGTTGCCGTGCTTCAGCGCGTCGCCGGCGCGGTCGACGCCCGGACCCTTGCCGTACCACATCGCATATACGCCATCGACGGTGCGCTCCGGGTCGGCCTCGACGCGCTGGGTGCCGAGCACCGCGGTGCCGCCGAGCTCCTCGTTGATCGCGGGCAGGAAGCGCACGCCGCCGGCGTCGAGCAGCTTCTTCGCCTTCCACAGCTGCTGGTCGACCATCCCGAGCGGCGAGCCGCGGTAGCCGCTGACGAAGCCGGCCGTGTTCAGGCCCTGCGCGGTGTCGGCTGCGCGCTGCATCAGCAGCAGGCGGACCAGCGCCTGCGTGCCGGTCAGGAAGATGCGGCCGCGCGTGGCGGTCAGGTTGTCGGTCAGCCGGTAGTCGGATAGAGCGGGCGTGCCGTCGACGGGCAGGCGGGCGGTCATGGGGGATGTCTCCTGATTGTGCTTTGTGCTGTGCCGGGCCGCGCGCCGCGGCGTCGGACGACGCCGGCCGCGAGCAGCGGGATGGCTCTATTTTTTCGCGGGAAGGCGAGAAAGTTTTTTCTCATCTTGCTGACGCGGCGTCGAAGCGAGAAAGACTGCGCAGGTTTTGCAGCGGAATTGAGAGAGTTCTGCCGCAGGCCGCTGGGCGGCTCGCGGCGCATGTCGAGACGGGCGGGCGCGCTGCAGCGCTCACGCGGCGAGGCGGCGGCCGCGGGAGCAGCGGCACGTGCGCGCAAGGCCGCGCGGCAACGGTTTACGCGGCGGATCTCTAGCGTCCTCACCCGTGAAATGCACAGCGTTCGAATTGGTCGCGGGCGCCGGATATCCACAACGCCCGGCTGCAGGCGGACGCTCACCGGTCGATTGCACAGCGTTTCGAGTGTCGTCGGGGGGTGGATTATCCACAACGCAATCGGCCCGCCCATCCAGCGGATCGAGGCGCTCACCATTCAAATCCACAGGGCTGCGAGTCGATCCGGAGGCCGGATATCCACACCCGCCTGCCCGCTTCCCGCCGATGCGGCGGCGACGCTCACCGGTCGAATGCACAGGATTGCGAGTCGATTGGGCGGGGGCGATTGTCCGCAGCGGTGTGCGGCTCGCGATGCTCTATTTACTGCCGGCGCGGCAGGCGCGGAAGCGTGTAGGTGCGGGGCACCTCGGGGGCAGCCACACACTAAAAACCCTGTGAGTTCCGATGGTGAGCAGCGGCACGCAAGCGAATGAGGAGGCCGATTTGGCTGTGGATAGAACCCACCCATCACAACTCGAAACGCCGTGCATTCCGACGGTGAGCGACGGCAAATCGATCGAACGGCCGCGCCGATTCGGGAATGAATGGCCCTTTCCGCGATCACTCGAAACGCTGTGCATTTCAAGGGTGAGCGGCGATCGGGAGATCGATGTGGACAACTCACCCACGCGACCACTCGCAACACTGTGAAATCGAACGGTGAGCGTCGGCGCGGTATCGCATGACGACCGCCGATTCGGGCGCGAACCGACGCGAGCGATGCCGCGCAGCCCCGCGCGCCGGGGCTCGCGCGCACGCGGCCGCGCCGCACGCATCGGCGCTCACCGTCGGGATACACAGCACATCGACTGGTTCGGGCGAGCGCATATCCACATCGCGGCAAGCAGTCGAATGAAACGCGCGATCGCGAGTGCGGTTAGAATGCGCGACCGCCGAAGCCGTCCACGGGAACGCGCTAGGCCACGCAGGCAGACCTCGGGCGCGACCGGGCCGCGACGCTCACCATCGGAATACACAGCGCTGCGACTGCGTTCGGCGGCAAGTTATCCACAACGCGAAACGCGCGCGCGATCGATCGTCGAAGCGAGCCGAGCGCCTGAACGCGCAACGTGCCGAATGTCGTGCGGCGCGCGGAAGCCCGCGCGGCGCAAGCGTCACACGCGGGCGGACGCCGGCGCTCACCGTCCGCGAACACAGCGTTTTTCGTCGTTGCGCGCCAGGTTGTCCACATGCTGCGGCAGGCATTCCTGCCCACGGGCGCATGCTCACCGACCAAATGCACAGCATTGCGACTGCGTGCGAAGCGAGATATCCACAACCGACATCGCGCGGACGTTGGCCGCCCGCGCATGCGCAACGTCGGCTAATGCACACGCCGGCGCGCCCGCGCCAACCGCCGCAAAGCCGCGCCGCTTCAGGCTTGCGCCGCATGCTCACCGGTCGCTTGCACAGCATTTCGATTGAGCGAAATGCCGGTTGTCCACATCCGCCGCGCGGTGGCGTCGCCGCCGCCCCACGCCGTCACTCCGCGATCGAACGGACGATCCGCGCCGGGTTGCCGGCGACCAGCGTATTCGGCGGGACGTCGCGCGTCACGACCGAGCCGGCGCCGACCACCGCGTTCTCGCCGACCGTCACGCCGCCGAGGATCGTCGCGCCCGCGCCGATCCACACGTTGTTGCCGATCGAGATCGGCCGGGCCACGACCGCGTCGCGTCGGCGCGACGGCTCGAGCGGATGGCCGGACGTGATGAGGCTCACGTTCGGCCCGATCATCGCGTCGTCGCCGATGTCGAGGCCGCCGAGGTCGTAGAACGTGCAGTTCTGGTTGACGAACACGTTCCGGCCGATCCGCGTGGCTGCGCCGCCGGTTGCGTAGAACGGCGGAATCAGCAGGAAGCCGTCGTCGATCGGCTTGCCCGTCAGTTCGCCGAACAGGCTGCGGACTTCGTCCGCATCGGCGAACGTCAGCCGGTTGAGCCGCGCGGTGATCGCCATCGCGCGCGCGAGCTCGGCGCGCATCGCCGCCGATTCGGGCGTGCGCCGGGAAATGATCGTCGTGCGGTCGTCGTGGGCCATGCGGTGCCTTCTCCGTGGGTTCGATCCGGCGCGCGGCGCATCACGCTGGGTGCGGCGCGCCGCTCATGCGGCCGGCCCGGGCGCGCGCGCCGACCCGCCCGCATCGACCACCTCGCCTGGCAGACCGCCTGCGTCGCTGTCCGCGTCGACCGGCACGACCTCGTGAAAATGCGTGTAGTCGATGTGCGTGATGCCGCCCTCGTCGCGCATCAGGTCGACATAGCGGTGACGCCAGCGGATCTCGGCGTGGGCCCACGTGTGGCGCGCCTGCATGACCTGCGACGTCGTCTCGTCGGAGCCCTCGATCGTGATCAGCAGCGACGCGTCGCGCGCGGCGAGCGATTCGGCCGTTTCGCCGAACAGCGGGCTGGTTTCGTCGATCACGTGCATCAGGTTCCAGCCGAGCAGGAAGATCGGATGCTCGTTGCGCACGAGCGGCAGATCGTGGATCTTGCGCAGCGTATAGCCTTCGTGCGTGCCTTCGACCCGCATCAGCCGCAGTTTCGCCTGCGCTTCGGCGATCACGTTCTGACGCGCGTTGGCGGCGCGGACCATCAGCGTCATCCGCCCGTCCAGCGGCCGCACGATCGCGTAGCGCGCGAACAGGATCTTCGCCTGCGGTCGCGAAAAGCGCGCGAACACGAGGCCGGTGGCCAATGCGATGCCCGACATCCCGATGAAGATCTCGAACGTGGCGACGACGTGCGCGTAGACGGTCTGCGGATGCATGTCGCCGTAGCCGACCGTCGCGAGCGTCTCGACGCTGAAGAAGAACGCGCCGGTGAAGCCGGCCGGAGACTGGTTCGCGATCGGCTCGTGGCCGAGCAGGTAGAGCAGCGCGAAGCCGCCGTTGATCAGCAGGAACAGCACCGCGAGCGACAGGAAGAACACGGGCCAGGTGACCGTCAGCGCGCGGTGATACAGGTCGCGCCAGCCGAGCGGCGGCATGCCGTACGCGATCACCGGGCGGGTGCCGGACCAGATCCGGCGGCCCCGGCCGCGGGAGAAAGGGGAAGACGGATCGACGTTCATCGCGCGACGCCTGGGACAGGAAGGCGATGAGCGTAGCATGCGCGGGCGCGGGGCGCGCGTACGGTGCGGAGGTCGCGCGGGGAGGGGTTTCGTGCAGCGCTCACGCGCTGCACCGAGGCCGCGGTGCGCGCGAGATCGGCGCTGCGCCGACGGACGCGCGGCGCGCGAAAGATCGCGCCCTCCGCGCGCGCCGCCCTTACTTCCGGTCGACGATCACGCGATCGAACGTGCCGCCGTCGGCGAAGTGCGTCTTCTGCGCGTTCGCCCAGCTGCCGAAAACCTGCTCGACGCTGAACGTCTTCAGCGGCTTGAACTCGGCCGCGTGCTTTTTCAGCACGTTCGGATCGCGCGGGCGCAGATGGTGCTGCGCGACGATCTCCTGCGCCTGCGGCGTGTACAGATAAGCGAGATAGGCCTGCGCGACCTTGCGCGTGCCCTTTTTGTCGACGACCTTGTCAACCACGGCGACGGGCGGCTCCGCGAGAATGCTCGCCGACGGATACACCGCGTCGAATTGCGCGCCCGATGCGCCGGTGTCCATCAGCGCGACCTCGTTCTCGAACGTGACGAGCACGTCGCCGATGCCGCGCTGCGTGAAGGTCGTCGTCGCGCCGCGGCCGCCCGAATCGAGCACCGGCACGTTGCGGAAGATCGCCTTCTCGAAATCGAGCGCCTGCTGGTCGGTCGCGCCCTTCTGCTTCTGATAGCCCCACGCGGCAAGATACGCGTAGCGGCCGTTGCCCGACGTCTTCGGATTCGCGATGACCACCTGCACGCCCGGCTTCGCGAGATCGCTCCAGTCCTTGATGGCCTTCGGGTTGCCCTTGCGCACGAGGAACACCATCGTCGTCGAGTACGGCGAGCTGTTGTCGGGAAAGCGCGCGCGCCAGTCCTTCGACAGCAGCTGGCCGCGCTCGGCGAGCAGGTCGATGTCGTTCGGCTGGTTCATCGTCACGACGTCGGCCTGCAGCCCTTGCAGCACCGACAGCGCCTGCGCGCTCGACGCGCCGTGCGACTGCTTGATCGTCACCGTTTCGCCGGTCTGCTGCTTGTACGCCGCGGCGAAGCTCGCGTTGATGTCCTTGTACAGCTCGCGCGTCACGTCGTACGACACGTTGAGGATCGACGTGTCCGCGTGCGCGGCCGTTGCCGCCACGACCAGCGCCGCCGCCGTGCCGGCGTGCAGCCAGCGGCCGATCACCTTGATGCCTGCCATCGCGATATACCCCGTTTCCAGTGGTGGTGAATGTGCGTGACGGCGCGCGTGCGCACCGTCATCGAAACGTAAGCGGGCATTCTAGCGGCCGGGCGCCGCGCGCCTTCCAATCTGTCGTGGAAAGCAAATCTGGAATTCTGCTAACGCGGCACGCCGGCTCGCGCGCGCGCCGGCCGCGGTGTTAAGATCGCCGCTCAGCCCTTTTCCGGTCCATCCATGTCCGCTGCTCCGCACTCGCTGTCGATCCTCGCCGCCACCGCGGCAGGTGTGCGCGCGGCCGGGCTGAAACTGAAAAAACGACTCCTCGACTGACGGGGACGTCGCGTCCCGTCAGGCGAATGCCGGACGGGATGCCCGCGGGTCGTTTCTCCTTGCCCGCATGCCTCGCTCCGGCGCCCGCCGGCGGAACGGTTCCTCTCCACTCCGTTCTCACCATGAGGCTTTGCATGCACACACGTTTCGAAGGTATCTGGCTGCCGATCATCACGCCGTTCCACGACGGCGAGGTCGACCACGGCGCGCTCGCGCGGCTCGCGCGCCATTACGCGGCGGCCGGCATCGCCGGCTTCGTCGCGGGCGCGACGACCGGCGAGGGCGTGCTGCTCGACGCGCGCGAACAGGATGCGGTGTTCGCGACGCTGCGCGACGCGGCGCCCGGCATGCCGATCGTCGTCGGGCTCACCGCGAGCGCGACCCACTTCGCGGCCGCCCGCGCACGCGAGCTCGCCGCGCTGCGGCCCGACGGGCTGCTCGTCACGCCGCCCGTCTACGTGAGGCCGACGCAGGACGGCATCCGCCGTCACGTCGAGGCGATCGTCGCCGCGGCCGATGGGCCGGTGCTCGTCTACAACATCCCGTACCGCACCGGCGTGAACGTCGAACTGGAGACGTTGCAGGCGCTCGCGCGCGATGCGCGCGTGGCCGGCGTCAAGGAGTGCGGCGGCACGCTCGACCGGCTGAGCCGGCTCGTGCACGACACGCCGCTCGCGATCCTGTCCGGCGACGACAACCAGAACTTCGCGGCGCTCTGTGCAGGCGCGCACGGCGCGATCGCGAGCAGCGCGCACGTGCTGCCCGAATGGCACGTGCGCATCCACGCGCTGCTGCGCGACGGCCGCCTCGCCGACGCGCGACGGCTGGCGGTCGCGTTGCAGCCGCTCGTCGCGGCGCTGTTCGCCGAGCCGAATCCCGCGCCGGTGAAGGCGCTGCTGGCCGCGCAAGGATGGTGCGAAGACGGGCTGCGGTTGCCGTTCGTGCCCGCGAGCGCCGCGTTGCGCGACAGGCTCGGCGAGCTGTGGGCGGCGCTGCAGGCGCACGCGCCGGCGGTTGCGGCGGTGTAGGACGAGGGGTATGGGCGCGTGGGGCCGGCTGGGGTGGGGGCCGTTGTGCGGCGAAGCGGTCGGCGGGCCGGGGCGCCGGGTGAACCGCAAGCGGTGCGTTTCGCCGACCGGACGGCGCCGCTGCGCGACACGGCCGTCGGCGCGCGGGCGAGCGGGCGAGCGGGCGAGCGAACGAGCGAACGAGCGAACGAGCGAACGAGCGAGCGGGCGCGCAGGCGAGCGGGCGCGCGGGCGAACGCGGCGGACGATCGAACGGGCTACCGTCGATGCGGCGGCGTGCCGGACGCTCACGCCGCCCATCGAAGCCTGAGCGCCAGCGGCGAGCGCGCCCGCCCACTCTCAAACTGCACGCGCCGCCTCGCCCGACACCGCCCCGACGAACCTCAGGCCGCCAGCGCCACCGCGTCGCGCCGGGTCGCGTCGCGCACGGCCTGCGTCACGATCTGTGCGAGCCGTTCCACGGTCGGCGTCGCCGACGACGTGCGGCGCAGCAACAGCAGCGGCAGGCTCGGCAGCGCGGGCAGGCCGCACGCGGCCGTGTCGAGTGCGCGCACCGACGCGGGCAACCCGTAATGCGAGCGCACCGTGACGCCCAGCCCGGCCGCCGCGGCCGCCCATAGTCCGGCCAGGCTCGGCGTGGTGAACGCGACGCGCCACGGCAAGCCCGCGCGGTCGAGCGCGTCGGTCGCCGCGGCGAAGAAGCGGCACGGCCGGTCGAACACGACGAGCGGCAGCGGCTCTCCACGCTCTGCCTGCTCTGCCTGCTCTGCCTGCTCTGCCTGCTCTGCCTGCTCTGCCGGCGCACCCGGCGTGCGCTCCGCGGCGGCGCTCGCAGCGCCGTCGCGTGCGGCATCCGGCATTGCGCCGGCGTCGGCCACGCCGACGTCGCCCGCGCCCACCGCCGCGATCCACTGCATCGGCACCTGGGCGATCGCATCGCTGTCGATGCCCGCGCGCGACATCAGGCTCGCCGATGCCGGATCGCCCCACACGAGCGCGAGATCGAGCTGGTTCGCGTCGAGCCGCTCGAGCAGCTCGGCATTGCGCGCGACGCGCGCCTCGATCCGCACCTTCGGATGCGCGCGCGCAAAACGCCCGAGCACGTCGGGCAGGATCGCTTCGCCGAAATCCTCCTGCAGCCCGACCCGCACCCAGCCGTCGAGATTCACGCCGCGCACGGCCGCGGCCGCTTCGTCGTTCAGTTCGATCATGCGGCGCGCGTAGCGCAGCATCGCGTCGCCCGCGTCGGTCAGCGCCAGCCCGCGCCCGGCCTTCACGAACAGCGGCGTGCCGGCCTGCTCCTCGAGCTTGCGGATCTGCGCGCTCACCGCCGACGACGAGCGCGCGACGCGATCGGCCGCCTTCGTGAAGCTGCCGAGGTCGACGCCCGCCACCAGGCTGCGCAGCGCCGCGACATCGAAATTGGGACGCGCAAGCGCGGCGTCGCTAGGGTCTCGCATCGGCATCTCGATCATCCCGTTTTGTCGAACGATTCATCAAAAACTTTCCAATTTTCAGGATGAATGTAGGTCGCCACACTGACGATGTCAATTTGCACACGGACCCGTCGTCATGGATACCTCCTGCCTCGCTTCCCCGTCCGCGCGCGCCGGCGCTGCGCGCGGCCCGGCGCATCGCTGGCGCGTGCTCGCTGCCGGCGTCGCGGCGAACATGAGCTTTTCGGCCGCCGCGGCCGGCATTCCGACCACCGCCGTGTGGATGCGCTCGGCCTATCACCTCGACAACGCCGCGCTCGGCCTCGTGCTCGGCGCGCTGGGCTTCGGCGTCGCGCTGTCGGAGTTGCCGTGGGGCATCGCGGCCGATCGCTTCGGCGATCGTCGCGTGCTGCTCACCGGCCTCGTCGCGACCGCCGCGATGCTCGCGGTGATGGTCGCCGCGATCGTGCCGAGCGCGCATGCCGTGCCGCCGCTGCTGCGCGTCGTGGCGGCGATGTGCTGCGTCGGCCTGCTCGGCGGCAGCGTGAACGGTTCGAGCGGACGCGCGGTGATGCGCTGGTTCGGCGAACGCGAACGCGGGCTCGCGATGAGCATCCGGCAGACGGCCGTGCCGCTCGGCGGCGGCGTCGGCGCGGCGCTGCTGCCGGCGCTCGCGTCGCATGCGGGCTTCGCCGCGGTGTACGGCGCGTTGATGCTGCTGTGCGCGGGATCGGCGGCGCTCACGTGGCGCTGGTTGCATGAGCCGCCGGGTGGGGTGGTTGCGTTCGCGCCGTCCGCCACTTCCGCCACTTCCGCCGCATCGGTCGCATCGGTCGCGACGGCTACATCCGGCGCATCAGACTCATCGGACTCGTCGTTCGCATCCGCCGCATCGGTCCCATCGGCAACATCCCGCACATCCGACTCATCGGTCGCATCCGTCGCGCCGGCCACCTCGAGCACCTCGACCACGCCGCCCGCCGCACAGCAAGCGTCCGCCGCTCCCGCGCGCGGCCCGCTGGCGAGCGCCCGCGTGTGGCGCATCGTGCTCGGCATCGGCGCGTTGTGCGCGCCGCAGTTCGCGGTGCTCACGTTCGCGACCGTGTTCCTGCACGATTTCGGCCGGCTCGGGCTCGCCGGCATCAGCACGGCGATGGTCGCGCTGCAGGCCGGCGCCATGGTGATGCGCGTGTGGAGCGGCCGCCATACCGACCGGCACGGCAACCGGCGTGCGTACCTGCGCGGGTCGGTCTGCGTCGCGGCCGGCGCGTTCTCGCTGCTCGCCGCAGCGACGGCCGCCAGCCCCTACGTTCCGCTCGGCGCGATCGTCGCGATTCTCGTGTTCGCCGGCATCTGCGTGTCCGCGTGGCACGGCGTCGCGTACACCGAACTGGCGACGCTCGCCGGCGCGAACCACGCGGGCACCGCGCTCGGGATGGCGAACACGGTCGTCTATCTCGGCCTGTTCGCCACGCCGCTCGCGATCCCGCCGCTGCTCGCCGTTAGTTCGTGGAGCGTCGTATGGCTCGCGACCGCGTTGATCGCAGCGGCGACTTATCCGCTGTTCGCACGCTAACTCACGAGCTAATCGACGGACCAAGCCACCCGCCGACTCACGCGCGGGCGAGTCGGCGCGCGGCACATGCCACGCGATACACGCGGCACATGCAGCCGCAGCCGCACGCGCTCGCACCGCGCGCGACAACGCCCGATGCACAGCAACTTGCGGCGCAGAACCCCGCGCCGCTGACGCTCAGCCCATCGCCGACGTCACCACCTTGTCGAGCGTGATCGGCAGATCGCGCACGCGCACGCCGGTCGCGTGATAGACGGCATTGGCGATCGCGGCCGGCACGCCGGTGATGCCGATCTCGCCGATCCCGCGGATGCCGAGCGGATTGAAATGCGTGTCGCGCTCGTCGACGAAGATCACGTCGAGTTCGCCGATGTCCGCGTTCACCGGCACGTGATATTCGGCGAGGTTCGCGTTCGTGAAGCGGCCGTGCCGCACGTCGAGATACGACCCCTCCTCGAGCGCGGTGCCGAGCCCCCACACCATGCCGCCGATCAGCTGGCTGCGCGCCGTCTTCGCGTTCAGCACGCTGCCGACGCTGTATGCGCCGACGATGCGCGGCACGCGGATCGTGCCCAGCTCGGCGTCGACGTGCACCTCCGCGAACACCGCCCCGAACGAATGCGACGCATAGCGCGACTTCTCGTCGCCCGGCTTCGTCGTCGCCTGCACGTCGATCGGCCGGCCGCCCGCGCGCGCGATCACCGCCGCGGCGGGATCGCGCCGCGACGGATCGCGGCGATGCACGACCCAGCCGTCGTCGACCGTCACGTCGTCGGCCGCGACGCCGTGCAGCGGCGAACCGGGTGCGCCCACGGCCAGCGCGATCAGCTGCGCGCGCGCCTGCAGCGCGGCCTCGCGCACGGCAGGCGCGACGCTCGCCGCCGTCTGCGAGCCGCCCGACACCGGCGCGCGCGGCAGCCCGGAGTCGCCCAGCACGAAACGCACGTCGCGCACCGCGAAGCCGAGCGCGTCGGCGGCCACCTGCGTCATCACCGTGTAGGTGCCCGTGCCGATGTCCTGCGTGCCCGATGCCACTTCGGCCGTACCGTCCGGCAGAATGCGCGCGCGCGCCGACGCCTCGCTGCGGTTCGCCGGGTACGTGGCGGCCGCCATCCCGAGACCGATCAGCGTGTCGCCGTCGCGCATCGTGCGCGGCGCGCCGGTGCGGCGCGACCAGCCGAAGCGCTGCGCGCCGAGCCGGTAGCACGCGCGCAGTTCGTTGCTCGACCACGGCTTGCCGTCCTGCGGATCGACCTGCGCGTAGTTCGCGAGCCGCAATTCGACCGGGTCCATCCGCAGCTGCCACGCGAGTTCGTCCATCGCCGACTCGAGCGCGAACGACCCCGACGCCTCGCCCGGCGCGCGCATGAAGGTCGGCGTGCCGACGTTCAGCGACACGATCCGGTGCGTCGTCGCCTGGTTCGGCACCGCGTACATGATCCGCGACGGCATCCCGCACATCTCGGTCCAGTCCTCGAACGTCGAGGTGGTCACGATCGAATCGTGGCGCATCGCGGTCAGCGTGCCGTCGGCGCGTGCGGCCAGCACGACGCGCTGCTCGGTGTACGGCCGCGAGCCGACCGGACCGAACATCTGCGGCCGCGTCAGCACGAGCCGCACCGGCCGACCGGCCTGCTTCGCGGCCATCGCGCACAGCGACACGTGCGACCACGACGAGCCCTTGCAGCCGAAGCCGCCGCCGAGGAACGGCGACAGCACGCGCACCTGCTCCGGCGCGATGCCGAACACCGCGGCCACCGCGGTGCTCGCGCCCGACACGCCCTGCGTCGCGTCGTGCAGCGTGAGCGTCGGGCCGTCCCAGCGGGCCATCGTCGCATGCGGCTCGATCGGGTTGTGATGCTGCATCGGCGTCGTGTAGGTCGCGTCGATGCGCACCGCGCCTTCGCGCAGCCCCGCGTCGACGTCGCCGCGCTGCGTGTCCATCGGCCGCCCCTGCTGCTTCGGCGGCACGCGCGCGGCCGCCTTCTCGCGCGCGAAATCGAGCGCGGCGGCGCCGGGGCGATAGCGCACGCGCACCGCATCGGCGGCGGCGCTCGCCTGCTCGAGCGTCTGCGCGACGACGACCGCGACGGGCTCGTTGCTGTAGCGCACCGTGTCGTCCTGCAGCAGCGTGAGGTGCCGGCCCGCGGGCGGCGACAGCGGCGGCCGGCCGCCGTTGGGCAGCCGCATCGCGTTCTCGTGCGTGATCACGAGCAGCACGCCGGGCATCGCCCGCGCACGCGCCGTGTCGATCGATTCGATCCGCCCGGCCGCGATCGTGCTCGTCACGAGCACCGCGTGCGCGAGCCGCGGATCGGCGAATTCCGCCGCGTAATGCGCGCCGCCCGTCACCTTCAGCATGCCGTCGACGCGATCGAGCGGCTGTCCGGTCAGCGTGTTCATGCTGCACCTCCATTGGCTGCGGCGCGTTTCACCGCGCGCACGATCGCGCGCTGCGCGAGCGCGACCTTGAACGCATTGCCGTCGAGCGGCCGCGCATCGCGCAGCGCGAGCGCGGCGGCGTCGTGCAGCAACGCATCGGTCGGCGCGCGTCCCGCGAGATGCTGCTCGGCGAGCGTCGCGCGCAGCGGCTTGTGCGCCACACCGCCGAGCGCGATGCGCGCCTCCTCGATGCGCGCGCCGTCCATCCGCAACGCGGCCGCCACCGACACGAGCGCAAACGCGTAGCTCGTGCGATCGCGCACCTTCAGGTAATGCGCATGGCCGGCGAAGCGCGGCGGCGGCAGGTCCACCGCGGTGATCAGCTCGCCGGGCGCGAGCGTCGTGTCGAGATCGGGCCGGTCGCCGGGCAGGCGGTGAAACGACTCGAACGGAATCTGCCGCGCGCCGCGCGGGCCGCTCACCTGCACGACGGCGTCCAGCGCGGCGAGCGCAACGCTCATGTCCGACGGGTTCACCGCCACGCACTGCGGGCTCGCGCCGAGAATCGCGTGCATCCGGTTGTGGCCGCCGATGGCCGCGCAGCCGCTGCCCGGCTCGCGCTTGTTGCATTGCGCGAAGGCCGTGTCGTAGAAGTACGGACAGCGCGTGCGCTGCATCAGGTTGCCGCCGATGGTCGCCATGTTGCGCAGCTGCGCCGACGCGCCCGCGAGCAGCGCCTGCGACAGCAGCGGATAGTCCGCGCGGATGCGCGCATGATCGGCCGCATCGCTGTTGCGCACGAGCGCACCGATCCGCAGCCCGCCGTCGGGCAGCGCGTCGACCGTATCGAGGCCCGCGATGCGCGTGATGTCGATGAGCGCGACCGGTCGCGCCACGCCGCCCTTCATCAGATCGAGCAGGTTCGTGCCGCCGCCGATGAACGCCGCGCCCGGACGCTGCGCCGCGCGCACCGCGCCGGCGACGTCGGCCGCACGTTCGTAGGTGATCGCTTCCATTGCGATGCCCTCCGCCGGCTATGCGCTCGCCGCGTGCGCGGCGCGCACGGCGGCGACGATGTTGGAATACGCGCCGCAGCGGCACAGGTTGCCGCTCATGCGTTCGCGGATCTCGGCGTCCGTCAGCTGCACCGGGCGATGCCGCACGTCGGCGGTGACCGCGCTCGCCGCGCCGGCCGCGAACTCGTCGAGCAGCGCGGTCGCGGCGCACACCTGGCCGGGCGTGCAGTAACCGCACTGGAACGCATCGTGTTCGACGAACGCGCGCTGCACCGCGCTCGGCACGCCGTCGCGCGCGAGCCCTTCGACCGTCGTGATGCGCTGGCCTTCGTGCATCACCGCGAGCGTCAGGCACGCATTGATGCGCCGCCCGTCGACGAGCACCGTGCAGGCGCCGCACTGCCCGCGGTCGCATCCCTTCTTCGTGCCGGTGAGCCCCGCGTACTCGCGCAGCGCGTCGAGCAGCGTGACGCGCGGCTCGAGTTGCAGCGTGTACGCGCGTCCGTTGATGTCGAGATGCACCGGCCGCGCGGGCACCGCGTCGCGGTGCGCAGGCGGCGCTGCGGCGGCCTCGCCCTGCGCATGCACGTGCGGCGCGGCGCCGACCGTCGCGGCGGCCGCCGCCGATTGCAGGAAGCGGCGACGCGCCGCGCTCGACGGCGTATCGGCCGGCTGCGACGGCGCCGGCCGGCCTTCGCCGAGCGGCGCGCGCGACGCGGCGCGCCCGGGTTCGGCAGATGAGGAATCGGATCGATCGGTGGACATGAGTTCTGCTCGCTCGATGAGGGATGGACGCGGATAGGCGGCCCGTGCCGGACCGGTCGTGCGCGAGCGCGCGCGCAGCGGCCCTCGGAGCAATTCCGGTGCCGCGCAGCAGCGATGCCGGCGTGCGTGCGCCGAGCACTCGGCCGGGATCGCGATGCGCGGCCGTATCCGAGCGCTGGATGGCGGCACGCTGACGCGCTGCTGGCAACGCGCCGACGAAGCGGCAACAAATACCGGCTCGCGGCATCGGAGGCGACATATCGACCGCCGCTCGCGCGCTGGCCGCGTCGCACTGCGCGCACATCGCGCGCGACACCGGTTCGCGCCTTCGCGTTGCACACGCATGTAAATGCGGCACGTCGTGCGCGTCCCGCTGGCAAATTCCGCCATGCACGTCTGCCTCATGCAGCCTTCGCCGAAAGCCACGGGACAGCTTCGCGAAAGCGTTTCGCGATCATGTTCCGGTCGCAAACGATTCACCGAAACGTCGCATCGCGCCGGCATACTGGAAAACGTTTGCCGATCAGCCTGCCAGGAGAGAAGTGATGCGTCGTGTCGTCGTTGCCGCCGTTCTGTGTGCCACCGCGCTCGTCGCCGCCTGCAGCGACGACGCGCCGCACGACGCGCAAGCGGCCGACGCGTCGCAGCAGGCCGGCGCGTCGTCGGGCACCGCGAGCGCGTTCAACAGCGATGCCGGCGCGCACGCTGCCGCGGCGGATGCCGCGCCGCTCGCGCCGCCCGTCGTCCACTTCCCGCCCGACGACGACGACGATGCAAAACCGGCGGCCGATGCGTCGGCCGCCGCGGCATCGTCGCCGCATTGATCGCGCCGTCCCCGCTCCCGTCCCGTTCGCAGAACCGAGGTAAAACGACATGACGTCATCCAGCCGCCGCCGTTTCCTGCATACCGTCGCGCAATCGGCGGGCGCCGCCGTCGCGCTCAACGCCTTCCCCGAATCGATCCGCCGTGCGCTCGCGATTCCCGCCGCGCGCGGCACCGGCACGATCCGCGATGTCCAGCACATCGTCGTGTTCATGCAGGAGAACCGCTCGTTCGACCATTACTTCGGACACCTGCGCGGCGTGCGCGGCTACAACGACCGCTTCCCGATCCCGCTGCCGAACGGCAAGCCGGTGTGGTACCAGCCGTCGAAGGAGGATCCGGGCAAGCCGGTGCTGCCGTTCCGGCTCGACACGAAGACGACCAGCGCGCAATGTCTCGGCGCGCTCGACCACTCGTGGGCGAAGACGCACGCGGCGATCGACGGCGGCCGCTACGACCAGTGGCCCGCGAACAAGACCGACATGACGATGGGCTATCACGTCCGCGACGACATCCCGTTCCACTACGCGCTCGCCGATGCGTTCACCGTCTGCGACAACTATTTCTGCTCGCTGCCGGGGCCGACGCACCCGAACCGCTCGTACCTGATGACCGGCACGATCGATCCGACCGGCAAGTTCGGCGGCCCGCTGCTCGACAACGCCGACTACGTCGACGGCGACCTGCCGCCCGCCTACCAGCTGCTGTCGTGGACGACCTTCCCGGAACGGCTCGAGGCGCGCGGCGTGTCTTGGCAGATCTACCAGCAGGGGCTCACGTGGGCCGATCCGTACAACGGCAACTACGGCACCAACATCCTGCAGAACTTCGCGAACTTCATCGACGCGAAGCCGGGCTCGTCGCTGTATCAGCGCGCGCAGACGGTGCGCACGCTCGACAACCTGAAGGACGACGTGATCAACGACCGGCTGCCGCAGGTGTCGTGGCTGCTGCCGCCGGCCGCGTTCTCCGAGCATCCGAAATACACGCCCGCGTACGGCGCGAACTACACGTCGCAGATCCTCGACGCGCTGACGTCGAACCCCGACGTGTGGGCGAAGACGGTGCTGTTCATCATGTACGACGAGAACGACGGCTTCTTCGATCACGTCGTGCCGCCGCAGCCGCCGACCTCGGCCGCGCAGGGCGCCTCGACGGTGACCACCGACGGCGAGCTGCACACGGTCGTGAACCCCGGCCGCGGCGGCAGCTATACGGCCGACGGGCTGCCGTACGGCCTCGGGCCGCGCGTGCCGATGACGGTCGTGTCGCCGTGGTCGAAGGGCGGCTTCGTGTGCTCGCAGGTGTTCGACCACACGTCGGTGATCCGCTTCATCGGCGAACGCTTCGGCGTCGACGAGCCGAACATCACGCCGTGGCGCCGCACCGTGTGCGGCGACCTCACCGCCGCGTTCGACTTCCGCTCGTCGGACGCGACCTTCCCGGCGCTGCCCGACACGAGCCAGTACCGCTCGATCGCCGATCAGCAATGCACGTCGCAGCCCGCGCCCACGGTGCCCGCGACGCCGTCGCCGATCGATCCGCAGGAGCCGGGCGTGCGGCCGGCCCGCGCGCTGCCGTACGAGCTGCACGTGAACGCGAGCATTTACGGCGGCAACACGCTGCGCATCGAGTTCGCGAACCGCGGCAACCAGGGCGCGCACTTCCACGTGTACGCGACGAACCGCACCGACGGCCCGTGGCGCTACACGGTCGGCGCGCGCCGCGTGCTGCACGCGGACTTCGATCTGACCGAGACGAACGGCGCGTATGCGTTCTCGGTGTACGGCCCGAACGGGTTCGTGCGGGTCTTCGCGGGCGACGTGTCGGCCGCGACGGCGCGCCGCCGCAACCATGCGCAGCCCGAGGTGAAGGCCGGCTACGACGTCGCGAACGGCAATCTGTATCTGAAGCTGCGCAATCAAGGCAGCGGCCACGTGACGTTGACGCTGACCGACAACGCGTACGGCGCGCCGTCGCGACAGGTCACGCTGCACGGCGGCGACGAGCGCGTCGAGCAATGGGCGCTCGCGGCGAGCCATCATTGGTATGACGTGACGGTGAGCGACGGCGCGAACCCCACGTTCTCGCGGCGCTTCGCGGGCCACGTCGAGAACGGCCGGCCGAGCTATTCGGACCCGGCGGCGGTGAAGCCCGTCACGGTGTCGTAAGCGGGGTGACGCGGGGTGTGACGCGGGCGCGCGCCGCGCGCGTCACACCGCATGCGCGAGCGCGCGCTCGACGAGCGCGCGGTCGAAGCCGTCGGCCGCGTCGCGAAAGCGCAGCGGCGCCGCGCAATGCACGAGCGTGTCGATGAAATACTTCGCGCGCGGCCACGGCCCGAAGCCCGCCGCGGTGTTGACGTGCCCCGCGTCGCCGAGGTTCACGAACGCGCTGCCGAGCTGCCGCGCGAGCGTGCGCGCGTCGGCGAGCGGCATCCACGGATCGGTCTCGCTGCCGATCACGATCGACGGCACCGCGAGCCGGCGCGCGTCGAACGGCCCGGCGAACGTGAACTTCTTCGGACTGGCCGGCGCGACGAGCAGCACGCCCGCGACGTCGGCGGCCTGCGGCCATTGCGCGAGCGCATGCGCGGCGGCGAGGCAGCCGAAGCTGTGCGCGGCCAGCACGAACGGGCCGCGCTCGCGCTCGAGCAGCGCGCGCACCGACTGCGCCCAGCGCACGAGGTCGGGCGCATCCCAGTCGGCCTGCTCGACGCGCAACGAACGCGCGAACTGCCGTTCGAGCCAGCTCTGCCAGTGGGCGCCTTCGCTGCCGTGCAGGCCCGGAACGGTCACGAGCCGCGGCGGCCACGCCGATTTGCTGCATGCGCGCATGATTGCCCTCGCTTGCGTTGCTTGAAGACGAGCGTCGATTCTCGCGCGCCGCGCATCGCGGCCGAACCAATTTTTTGTGCTTTGCTTGTGCGCGGGCTGCACGCGCCGCGGCCGCTCGGCGTCGCCGGCAGCCCGGCGACGGCGCAACGCGCCGCGAGACCGTAGAATGTGGGCTTCCCGCTTGCCATGCACCGGATCGGAGCCGCGCGCCGCCGCGCCGTTCCGATCGACAGGAGATGCCCGATGTCCGCTTCGCCCGCCGGCGCGCTGCGCCCGTTCCATCTCGCCTTCCCCGTGACGAGCCTCGCCGCCGCGCGCGCGTTCTACGGCGGCCTGCTCGGCTGCGCCGAAGGCCGCAGCTCGGAACACTGGGTCGACTTCGACTTCTTCGGCCACCAGCTCGTCGCGCATCTCGCGCCGGACGAGACCGGCAAGAGCGCGGTGAATCCGGTCGACGGCGACGACGTGCCGGTGCGCCATTTCGGCGTCGTGCTGTCGATGGACGAATGGCATGCGCTCGCCGATACACTCCGCGCCGCGCACACGCGTTTCGTGATCGAGCCGCACATCCGCTTCAAGGGCGAGGTCGGCGAGCAGGCGACGATGTTCTTCCTCGATCCGTGCGGCAACGCGCTCGAGTTCAAGGCATTCGCCGACATCGGCCAGCTGTTCGCGAAGTAAGCGGATGAAGCTCCTGTTCTATACGCCGCACCAGGAAGCCGGCGCATGGCGCGACGCGCTCGCGCACGCGCTGCCCGACGCCGAGCTGCGCGAGTGGCAGCCGGGTGACACGGCCGCGGCCGACTACGCGCTCGTGTGGCGCGCGCCGCGCGCGCTGTTCGCGCCGCGCGAGCGGCTGCGCGCGATCTTCAATCTCGGCGCCGGCGTCGATGCGCTGCTCGCGCTCGAGCGCGCGCATCCCGGCACGCTGCCGCCCGACGTACCGCTCGTGCGGCTCGAAGATTCCGGCATGGCGCAGCAGATGATCGAATACGTGACGCACGCGGTGCTGCGCTACCTGCGTCGCTTCGACGAATACGACGCGCTGCAGCGCGAGCGGCGCTGGGAGGTGCTCGAGCCGCATCCGCGCGCGCGCTTCACGGTCGCGGTGCTGGGCCTCGGCGTGCTCGGCGCGCAGGTCGCGCAGGCGCTCGCCGCGCTCGGCCTGCCGGTGCGCGGCTACAGCCGCAGCCCGAAGCAGCTCGACGGCATCGCGACCTTCGCCGGCGAGCATGCCTTCGACGCGTGCATCGACGGCGCGAAGGTGCTCGTCAACCTGCTGCCGAGCACGCCCGACACCGACGCGATCCTGTCCGCGCGCACCTTCGCGCGGCTCGCGCCGGGCGCGTACCTGGTGAACGTCGCGCGCGGCGCGCATCTGGTCGAAGCCGACCTGCTCGACGCGCTCGCGAGCGGCCGCATCGCGGCCGCGACGCTCGACGTGTTCGAGCACGAGCCGCTGCCCGCCGACCATCCGTTCTGGCAGGCGCCGCGCATCACGATCACGCCGCACAGCGCCGCGCTGACGCTGCGCGACGAAGCCGTCGAGCAGATCGCGGGCAAGATCCGCGCGCTCGAGCGCGGCGAGCCGATCGGCGGCATCGTCGACCGCGCGCGCGGCTACTGAATTCGCACAACATGACACTGGAGACAACCATGACGTTCCCCACCGCCGTCAAGATCGTCGAAGTCGGCCCGCGCGACGGGCTGCAGAACGAGAAGGCCTTCGTGCCGACCGACGTGAAGATCGCGCTCGTCGACCGGCTGTCGCGCGCCGGCTTCCGCAACGTCGAGTCCGCATCGTTCGTGTCGCCGAAGTGGGTGCCGCAGATGGCCGACGGCGCCGACGTGATGGCCGGTATCGAGCGTCGCGCGGGCACCGTGTATTCCGTGCTCACGCCGAACCTGAAGGGCTTCGAGAACGCGCTCGCCGCGCGCGCCGACGAAGTGGTGATCTTCGGCGCGGCGAGCGAGGCGTTCTCGCAGCGCAATATCAACTGCAGCATCGCGGAAAGCATCGCGCGCTTCGAGCCGGTCGCGCAGGCGGCGAAGGACGCCGGCCTGCGGCTGCGCGGCAGCGTGTCCTGCGCGCTCGGCTGCCCGTACCAGGGCGACGTGCCGGTCGCCTCGGTGGTCGACGTGGTGGAGCGCTTCGCCGCGCTCGGCTGCGACGAGATCGACATCGCCGACACGATCGGCGTCGGCACGCCGAAGCGCACGCGCGAGGTGCTCGCGGCCGTCACGCGCGTGTTCCCGCGCGAGCGGCTGTCGGGCCACTTCCACGACACCTACGGCCAGGCGCTCGCGAACATCTATGCGGCGCTGTTCGAAGGCATCGAGATCTTCCACGCGTCGGTGGCCGGCCTCGGCGGCTGCCCGTACGCGAAGGGCGCGACCGGCAACGTCGCGACCGAAGACGTGCTGTACCTGATGCAGGGCCTCGGCATCGACACCGGCATCGACCTCGCGCAGGTGGTCGCCGCCGGCGACTTCATCTCCACTGCGATCGGCCGCGCGAACGCATCGCGCGCCGGTCGCGCACTGCTCGCCCGCGCGCAGAGCGCCGCCGACGCGCCGAGCTGCACCTGAGCCTCACACTTCCGGACTCACCCATGACGACACCCACTCCGTTCGACACCCTCCCCGATTCCGCGCGCCGCGTCGCGCTGCTGCTGCGCGAACGCGGGCATGCGAAAGACATCGTGATGCTCGCCGAAACCGGCAAGACCTCCGCCGAAGCCGCGGCCGGGCTCGGCTGCGCGGTCGCGCAGATCGCGAAGTCGATCCTGTTTCGCCGCGAGTCGGACGGGCTGCCGGTGCTGGTCGTCGCGAGCGGCGCGAACCGCGTCGACGAAAAGAAGGTCGCGGCGCAGGTCGGCGCGGTCGGTCGCGCGGACGCGAAGTTCGTGCGCGACAACACCGGCTATGCGATCGGCGGCGTCTGTCCGATCGGCCATCTCGTCGAACCGGTCACGCTGATCGATGCGGATCTCCTCGCGCTCGACAGCCTGTGGGCGGCCGCCGGCCATCCGCACGCGGTGTTCAACCTGTCGCCGCAGGAGCTCGTCGCGCTGACGGGCGCGCCGGTCGCCGACGTCGCGCTGCGCAACGACGCATGAGCGACACGCCGGTACCGGTCGGCACGGTGACCTCGCCGTGCACCGACGTCTGCAGGATCGATCCGCGCACCGACTGGTGCGCGGGCTGCCTGCGCACCCGCGACGAAATCAAGGGATGGCGCGCGTCGGACGACGACGCGCGACGCGCGCTGCTCGCGCGCCTCGATGCGCGCCGACGGCTGATCGCACGCAGCGGCGCATAAAAAAATGCCGTTCGGCCTGCGTGGCGAACGGCATGAGATCGGAATCCTGTGAACGTGATCAACGTCACAGCCCGCATCATACGAGCGACCGTGCTGCATCGCATCGGGTGTTTCCCTACAACTTCTTACAGTGGCGTGGGGGAGTGAGCGGGGGGCGCGGATCGGGCTTGGGGTTGGGGCTTGGGGTGTCGAACGGCGGGCGTCGGGCGTCGGGCATCTGCCGTCGCCGGCAAGCCATTGCAGCAAATCCCGGCCGCGAGCCCTGACGGCAAGCCGGAGCGCGCGACCGTCTCAGTTGCCGGGCGCCGCGCGGCGCGCCGGCACGATGCGCCAGCCGAGGTTCACGCCGGCCGCCGCGACGAGGATCAGCAGCGCGCCGAGCACCTGCGTCCACGCGAGCGTCTGCCCGTACGCGATGCGATCGACGATGATCGCGACGACCGGATAGACGAACGACAGCGCGCCCGTCATCGCGACCGGCAGCTTCTGGATCGCGCCGTACAACAGCACATACATCACACCCGTGTTGATCACGCCGAGCACGACGAGGTCGAGCCACTGCGCGGCCGTCGCCGGCAACGTGCCGAACTGCGCGAACGGCGCGAGCAGCACGACGCCGAGGCCGACCTGCAGCAGCGCGAGCAGATGCGGCGGCGTGCCCTTCAGATGCTTCGTGACGATCGACGACAGCGCGTACAGGAACGCCGCACCGAGCGACAGCGCCACGCCTTCGAGATATTCGCCGGGCACCGCGAGCACCGCCGGCTCGACGCGCACCACGCAGACGAGGCCGATGAACGCGACCGCGAGCCACGCGAGCGTCGACGCGCCGATCCGCTCGCGGAACACGATTGCGCCGAGCGCGACGAGCATGAACGGCTGCGTGTTGTAGACGGCGGTCGCCATCGAGATCGACGCGCGCGAATACGCGGCGAACAGCAGCAGCCAGTTCGCGACGATCGCGAGGCTGCCGAACGCCGCGAGCGTGAGCATGCGCGGCGAGAACAGCGCGCGGCGCAGCATCCCGAGCGCCGCGCAGACGATCGCGAGCGTCGCCGCGCCGAACACGCAGCGAAAGAACACGACGTTGGACAGCGGCTGCTGCGACGACATCACGAGCCAGCCGATCGTGCCGGACATCAGCATCGCGACCAGCATCTCGGCGGCGCCGCGGCGGATTTCGTTCGAGGCCATCGTGGGCTCCGGTGGCGAGGGAAGATGACTTCGATTCTAGGAGCTTGCTTTCCGTGCATCCACGGCTAGACTGAAGCGAAACCGCCGATTCACCTTCGAAACCAAAGCGATCATGTCGAAACGCCTTTCACCGCCGGCCGCGGTATCGCTGGACGCGACCGACCGCGCGATCGTCGCCGCGCTCGCCGACGATGCGCGCATCGCGACCAGCGAACTGGCGCGGCAGATCGGGCTGTCGGCGCCCGCGACCGCCGATCGCGTGCGGCGGCTCGAAGCGCAGGGCGTGATCACCGGCTTCACCGTCGAGCTCGATCCGCGCGCGCTCGGCTACACGCTGCAGGCGATCGTGCGCGTGAAGCCGTTGCCGGGACAACTGCATCTCGTCGAAGACGTGCTGCGGCGCATTCCTGAATTCGTCGAATGCGACAAGGTCACCGGCGAGGACTGCTTCATCTGCCGGCTGTACCTGCGCACGATCGAGCATCTCGACGACATCCTGTCGAAAGTGACGGAGCGCGCCGAAACGAGCACGGCGATCGTCAAATCGACGCCCGTGCCGCGCCGCCTGCCGCCGCTCGTCGACGACGACGCGGGGCGACGCTGACGGGCACTGAAAGCGACTACGTACCACTCGGCGCCACTCAGCGCCAGCGCGCGTGACCAATGCGAGCGCGCCGGGCGCGCATACTGCCGCTTGTACTGCCGCTCAAGCAGCCGCGTCGCGCGCGTCGAAGAACGCCAGCAGTTCGTCGATCAGCGCCGTGGGCGCTTCTTCCGGAATGTAGTGGCCGCAGTCGAGCGCGCGGCCGCTGACGTCGCGCGCGACGCGCCGCCATTCTTCCAGCGGATCGAAGCACCGTGCGACGGTCCCGTTCGCGCCCCACAGCACGCGCAGCGGGCACGCGACCTTGTTGCCGCGCTCGAGGTCCGCACGATCGTGTTCGAGATCGATCGTCGCCGAGGCGCGGTAGTCCTCGCACATCGCATGCACGGCGCCAGGCTGCGCGAGCGCCGCGCGATAGGCGTCGAGCGCCTGCGGCGCAAACGGCGCGAGTCCGGCCGAGCGATTGCCCATCACGCGCTCGATGTACGCGTCGGTGCGGCCTTCGATCAGCGTTTCGGGCAGCGGCTCCGGCTGGATCAGGAAGAACCAGTGGAAATACGCGGTCGCGAACGCGCGGTCGGTCTGCTCGTACATCGCGAGCGTCGGCGCGATGTCGAGCAGCATCATCCGCTCGACGGCCGCCGGATGATCGAGCGCGAGCCGATGCGCGACGCGCGCGCCGCGATCGTGTGCGCACACGTGAAATTGCGTGAAGCCGAAATGACGCATCACTGCGAGCTGATCGGCGGCCATCGCGCGCTTCGAATACGGCGCATGCTGCGCATCGCTCGGCGGCTTGCCCGACGCGCCGTAGCCGCGCAGGTCGGTGGCGATCACCGTGAAATGACGAGCGAGCGTCGCGGCGACGCGATGCCAGATCATGTGGGTTTGCGGGTGACCGTGCAGCAGCAGAAGCGGCGGCCCCGCGCCTCCTTTGACACCGAAGATGTCGGTGTCCTGCACCGTCACGCGAAACGGTGCGAACGCGTCGAACGACATGGTTTGTTTCTCGTCGGTTTGTTATTGGCCGGTATTGTAGGAGGCTTGGCACATCGCTGCGCGCAATCAACAGCCGAATGCGTAGAGACAGAACACTCCCTCGATTGTCGGCACGCCGTGCGCTTTGCTAAGCTCGCGTAGAATCGCACGATCGTTCGTATCAATACGGACGCGCCGCTGCGCAGCTACACTCGAACTTTCGTTCGACTGCAAGCACCGATGCCGGCGTCGGCACGCACACGACCCGGCCGCCCTCGAGACTGGAGACAATCACATGGCATTGCCCGCTGTCCTGCAGAATCTGACGCTGCCCGTCATCGCGTCGCCGATGTTCATCGTCAGCTATCCCGAACTCGTGCTCGCGCAATGCAAGGCGGGGATCGTCGGATCGTTCCCCGCGCTCAATGCGCGCCCCGCGGAACTGCTCGACGAGTGGCTCACGCAGATCCAGTCGGCGCTGGCCGACCACAAGGCGCAGCACCCGGATGCGGTGATCGGCCCGATCGCGGTGAACCAGATCGTCCACCAGTCCAACGAACGGCTCGAGCACGACGTGCGCGTGTGCGTCGAACACAAGGTGCCGATCTTCATCACGAGCCTGCGCGCGCCGGCGCGCGAGATCGTCGACGCGGTACACAGCTACGGCGGCATCGTGCTGCACGACGTGATCAACCTGCGCCACGCGCAGAAGGCGCTGGAAGCAGGCGTCGACGGGCTGATTCTGGTCGCGGCCGGCGCCGGCGGCCATGCGGGCACGACGTCGCCGTTCGCGCTCGTCGGCGAAGTGCGCAGGATGTTCGACGGGCCGATCGTGCTGTCGGGTGCGATCGCGAACGGCGGCTCGATCCTCGCCGCGCAGGCGATGGGCGCGGATCTCGCGTACATGGGCACGCGCTTCATCGCGACGCAGGAAGCGCACGCGGTCGACGAGTACAAGCACGCGATCCTCAACGCGAAATCGTCGGACATCGTCTATACGAACCTGTTCACCGGCGTGCACGGCAACTACATCCGCGAGAGCATCGAGCGAGCCGGCCTCGATCCGGACGCGCTGCCGGAATCGGACAAGTCGAAGATGAATTTCGGCAACGACAAGGCCAAGGCGTGGAAGGACATCTGGGGCGCCGGCCAGGGCGTCGGCCTGATGGACGACCTGCCGAGCGTCGGCGAGCTCGTCGAGCGGCTGAAACGCGAGTACGACGACGCGAAGGCGCGGCTCGGCATCGCACGCTGACGGATACGCGCGGCGCGGGCGCCGCGTGTGCGGCGCGCGGAGGTCGCGCGGATGTCACGCAGACGTTGCGGGTGCGCCATCACGCGGACCACTGCAAGTCGCACGCACCGCGAGCGCGTCGCGTCACTGGCGTCGCTCGTTCATTCGCGCCACTCGCGTCAACCGCGTCAACCGCGCCGCAATAAAAAAAGCGCGAACCCAGTTACGGTTCGCGCTTTCTTCATCGACGCACGCTCGCGTGCAAACCCAGTCAAGCTCGCTTGATTCGCGTGATCGGCAGCACGCGCAGCCGCGCCTCGATCGACGGGCACAGCGACTGCCCTTCGAAGCGCGCGGCGAGGAAATCGACGAACGAGCGCACCTTCGCCGATACGTGACGGCGGCTCGCGTACACCGCATAGATCGGCGCCTCGTGCGGCGGCACCGCGTCGAGCAGCAGCGGCACGAGCCGGCCGGATTCGATGTCGTCGCCGACCACCTCGGTGCCCAGCAGCGCGATGCCCGCGCCCGCGAGCACGGCCGCGCGCAGCCCTTCGAGATGGTTCACGATCAGGTTGCCGTTCAGGTTCACGCGCGACGCGGCGGCCGCGTCGATCACCAGCGCATCGAGCGCCGAGGCGCTCGACTCGCGCCGCAGATAGTTGTGGTACGCGAGATCGGCGATCGTCTGCGGCGTGCCGCGCCGCTCCAGATAATCCGGCGACGCCACCAGCAGAATGTGCGCGGTCGCGATCTGCCGCGCGACCAGCGACGACGACTTCAACCCATTCGGCGCCGCGCGCACCGCGACGTCATAGCCTTCCTCGATCAGATCGACGACACGGTCGGACAGTGTCATGTCGACGGTCACGTCCGGGAACCGGCCCGCATAGTCGGTGACGGCCTGCATCACGTGCCGCAAGCCGAACGCCGACAGCGACGTCACGCGCAACCGCCCCTGCGGCACGACGCTCGCGGCGCCCACCGCCTGCCCTGCCTCGTCGAGTTCCGACAGCGCCTGCACGAGGCGCTCGTAGTATTCGCGTCCCGCCTCGGTCGGCGCGACGCGTCGTGTCGTACGATGCAGCAGCCGCGCGCCGAGCTGCTGCTCGAGATGCATCACGTGCTTGCTCGCCATCGCGGCCGACATCTGCATGCGCTCGGCCGCGCCCACGAAGCTGCCTACTTCGACGACGTACCGAAACACATTCATGCTGACGAGGGTATCCATCGAACTAGCCCGCAATTCCTAGGTAATCATGCAATTTGGCAATAGGGTAACAAAGGCGAGGAAACATAAAGGTCAACAAACGCAAAACGGCGCCGCGGTGAGCGGCGCCGTTCGTGGGCGGGCAGGCCGACATGCCGGCCGCGCGCGCAGCGTCTGCGCGGCGGCGACAGCGCGAATCAGAACTTCGCGCGGATGCCGGCGCCGAACGTGTTGCCGTTCGACAGCCCGCTGATGTGGTCGTTCATGTACGCGGCGTAGACGTCGGTGCGCTTGGACAGCGGGTAATCGTAGCCGACGGCCCAGGTCTGGCGCGTCTGGTCGAGGCCGCCGGCGTCGCGCGAGTACGCGTACGACGCCATCGCGTTGCCGACGCCGAGCGGCACCGAGACGCCGCCCTGCGCGGTGTTCACGTGCCAGCTGCCGGTTGCCTGATCGTTCTTCGTATACATGTACTGGCCGAACAGCTTCACGTACTTCAGGTCGTAGGTCGCGCCGACGAGCCCGATGCCCTGGCTCTTCAGGCCGGTCACGAGCGAGCTGAGATCCTGCGGGCCGTTGTTGAAGTTCACGTACTGGTAGACGGCGGTCGCCGCGAACGGGCCGTTCGCGTAGTTGAACTGGGCGCTCCACTTCTTCGAGCGGTTGTCGCCGGCCGTGTTGCCGAGCGCATACATCGCCGCGAAATTCAGGCCGCCGAACGACGGCGACGTGTACGACAGCGCATTGTTCCAGCCCGAATCGCCGACCGCGCCCTGGTCGCTCGGATAGGTCGGGAAGGTGCCGAGGCCGAGGAACACGTGGTACACCATCGGCGAGAACGTGTACGAGTCGTAGAACGGGTTGAACAGGATCGTCGACAGGAACAGGTGCGTCGTCAGGCGCCCCGCCGTCACCGTGCCGTACGGCGAGCTAACGCCGACGTACGCGTTGCGGGCGAAGAACGTGTCGCCCTGGAAGCGGCCGAACTGGCCGTTCTGCGCCCGGAAGAAGCTCTCCACCGTGAAGATCGCCTTGTAGCCGCCGCCGAGATCCTCCGCGCCGTGCAGGCCCCAGTACGACGTCGACATCCCGCCGCCCGACACGTTCCATGCGCGATCGCTGCCCGGGAACTTGGTCGCGCCCACCCACTCGTCGACCTGACCATAGAGCGACACGCTCGACTGCGCATGGGCGGGTGCGGCGGCGGCGACGCAGGCGGCCGCGGCGATCAGGTTGACGGACGTGCGCGACGCACGGCGAGCGAATGCTTTCATGGGATCTCCAGGTTTTGTCGATAGTCGATAAGCGGCGCGAGCGTTGTTTTTGGGGCCGAGTGCTTGCGTCGTGTGGGGCGCAGCCATCTTTACGGAAGATTTATCTGACCAAAATTGCGCGCACTTATTGCGGGTATAGCGGCGGCATTAACTTCTCGGCGCGAACATGCGCGGCGGCGCATCGCGGCAGCCCGGCGCGGGACGGACACGCGGCCGGCCGGCCGCGCGGCGCGCGTGCCGGGCGCGAAAGATAGCGCAATGCGTCGGGAAAATCAGCGGAAATGTGTGGGCGACTGTGGCGAATTCGCATCACAGCGCGGGGGACGAGCCCGCGGTGCGCTCAGTTTCGGTAGAACGGCGAGAAAAACGGCGAGCGGCCGGATTCTTCCTGCGCACGCGGCGGCGGCATCGGACGGCCGCCGCGCTCCTCGTTGTAGCGCGCGACGTCCGCGCGGATCGAGCCCGCGCGCAGCGGCACGTTGCCGCCGCCGGACGGATGCGGCACCTGGCGCGAATCGGCGCTGATCGGCCGGTACGGGTTCTGCGCGGCGTAGTGGCCATACGACGGCGTCGGCCGCAGCCCCCAGCGGGCGCCGTAGCCGTTCACGCCGCCGCTGCGCACGCCGCCGGCCGGCGCACCGCGACGCCATACCGGTACGCCCGCGGCCGGTTGGCCGTATGCGCGCGTGCCGGCGCCGAGGCCATGACCGAAGCCGTGACCGAAACCCTGGGCGCCGAAACCTGCGCCGCCGCGCGGCGGCTGGGCAAGCGCGAGCGGCACCAGCAGCGCGCAGAGCGCCCCTGCCACCCATCGTCCGATCTTCCGTTTCGCCCGTTCCGCCATCGCTCAGTGCCTGTTGCGGCCCGCAGCCGGACACTCCCCGGCCGACGCAAGCCTTTCAGCAGTAATTTATGGGTGGCCCGAAACGGTGTCGAGCCAAAAAGTGTTAGGTCGCCGGCATCGGTGTAACACCATGTTACTGCTAGGTTTTTTCACTTCCTGACGCGATCGTCGCAGAACATTCTTCGGTGGATTGGCGCAGATTTCGACCCGCCGCGACGCCGGCTCCCGTGCAATGGAATCATCAATCGATTCCCACAATGAATTTGTGTATTGAATTCGCTGGCCGGACAATAGCGGCTTCGCGCGCGCGACACGCGCGCCTGCCCCCGCCGTTGTTTCCGACTCGAGTTTCACCATGGCCCGTCCACGCTTTCTTCCCGACAATTTCACGCTCGCGCTGGTCGGCACCGTCGTGCTGGCGAGCCTGCTGCCGTGCCACGGCGCGGCCGCGCATGCGTTCAACTGGGCGACCAACGTCGCGGTCGGCCTGCTGTTCTTCCTGCACGGCGCGAAGCTGTCGCGCGAAGCCGTCATCGCCGGCGCGACCCACTGGCGGCTGCATGCGGTCGTGCTGCTCAGCACCTTCGCGCTGTTTCCGCTGCTCGGCCTCGCGCTGAAACCCGTGCTGCAGCCGCTCGTCACGCCGACGCTCTACGCCGGCGTGCTGTTCCTCTGCACGCTGCCGTCCACGGTGCAGTCGTCGATCGCGTTCACGTCGATCGCGAAGGGCAACGTGCCGGCCGCCGTGTGCGCGGCCTCGGCGTCGAGCCTGCTCGGGATCTTCGTGACGCCCGCGCTCGTCGGGCTGATGATCACGTCGCAGTCGGCCGCGGCCGCGTCGCCGTGGAGCACGGTCGGCAGCATCGTGATGCAGCTGCTCGTGCCGTTCATCGCGGGGCAGCTGCTGCGTCCGGTGATCGGCCGCTGGATCGACCGCAATCGCGGCGTGCTGCGCTTCGTCGATCAGGGCTCGATCCTGCTGGTCGTCTACGTCGCGTTCAGCGAGGCCGTGAACCAAGGGCTGTGGCATCAGATTCCGGCGCGCGCGCTGGGCGGCCTGCTGATCGTCAACATCGTGCTGCTGGCGATCGCGCTGCTGCTGACCACCTTCGTCGGCAAGCGGCTCGGCTTCAACCGCGCCGACCAGATCACGATCATCTTCTGCGGATCGAAGAAAAGCCTCGCGGCCGGCGTGCCGATGGCGAAGGTGATCTTCTCCGCGCAGGCAGTCGGCGCGATCGTGCTGCCGCTGATGCTGTTTCATCAGATCCAGCTGATGACATGCGCGGCCCTCGCGCAACGCTGGGGCGCGCGCGACACGAGCGGCGAAGATGGGGGACGGGTCGCCGCGGGCGCACGCGGCGGCCGCGGGCTGAACGCGGGCAGGCGCTGACGCGGGCGGGCGCAGGTGGCGTAGCGGTAGGAGGCGGTTGGCTGGGTGCTTGCCGCGGGCGGGGTTCGCGGGCTGCGGCGTTGTGGGTTTTGCGGTCCCGGCTCGCTCTCGCTTGCGGCTGCTCGCCTGCGCGCCGTGTCCTCTTCGCCGCTCGCCGCACACCGACGCACCATCCTCGTGCATCAGGTCACGAAATCTTCACTCAATTGTCCGCGCGAGTTGCCGTTAAAGTCTGGCGTACCCTCGCTTCAGCCCGCCCATGCCTCCGCCCTCTTCCGGCTCCGCTGCCGCCGTCACCACGCGCCTGATCGCGGAGCGCGCGCTCGCCGCCGTATTCCAGCCGATCGTCGATCTCGCGTCGGGCACCGTCGTCGGCTACGAAGGGCTGATCCGCGGCCCGCGCGGCACCGATCTCGAAGCGCCGAACGCGCTGTTCGCGCAGGCCGCCCGCGACGGCGCCACCATCGCGCTCGAACAGGCGGCCGCGCTCACCTGCATCGACGCGTTCGCGGCGCTCGGCTGCGACGGCAAACTGTTCCTCAACTTCAGTGCGCGCACGATCGTGCAGCTCGCGCGCGAACGCGAGCGCGCGCGGCAGCTGCTCGCCCGCGCGGGCGTGTCCGCCGAGCGCATCGTGATCGAGCTCACCGAGCAGGCGACGATGCCCGACATCGCGCGCATCGGGCCGGCGGTCGAGACGCTGCGCGATGCGGGCATCCAGTTCGCGCTCGACGATTACGGCACCGCCAACGCGAGCATGAACCTGTGGCTGCGCCTGCATCCCGACGTCGTGAAGATCGACCGCTTCTTCATTCACGACATCGCGCGCGATCCGCTCAAGTTCGAGGCGGTCCGGGCGATGCAGCATTTCGCGCAAGCAAGCGGCGCGAAGCTGATCGCGGAAGGGATCGAGAACGAAAGCGACCTGACCGTCGTGCGCGACATCGGAATCTGCTGCGTGCAGGGCTTCCTGCTCGGCCGGCCGAGCGCGCGCCCGTCGGCGCTGCTCGCGCCGGCCGCCCGCGACGCGATTCATACGCCGCACATCGCGGTGTTTCCCGGCGCGACGCGCAGCGTGCGTCCAGCCGCGACGATTGCGGCGAAGATGCTGGTGCCCGCGCCGGCGCTGCCGCGCGACGCGACCAACAACGACGTGCTCGATCTGTTCAACCGGATGCCCGGCCTGCACGCGGTCGCGCTCGTCGAAGCCAGCCGGCCGGTCGCGCTGGTGAACCGGCACGGCTTCATCGACCGCTTCGCGCTGCCGTATCACCGCGAGGTGTTCGGCAAGAAGCCGTGTCTGCAGTTCGCGAACGATGCGCCGCTGATGATCGACAACGCGACGACGGTCGAGCAGCTCGCGATGCTGCTCGCGCGCCACGACCAGCGCTATCTGGCGGACGGCTTCGTGATCACCGAACACGGCCGCTACGTCGGGCTCGGCACCGGCGAGAGCCTGGTGCGCGCGGTGACCGAGATGCGCATCGAGGCCGCGCGCTACGCGAATCCGCTGACGTTCCTGCCGGGCAACATCCCGATCAGCGCGCATATCGACCGCCTGCTCGCGCGCGACGCCGGCTTCCACGCGTGCTACGTCGACCTGAACCAGTTCAAGCCGTTCAACGACCAGTACGGCTACTGGCAGGGCGACGAAGTGCTGAAGTTCGCCGCGACGGTGCTGGCCGGCGTGTGCGATCCGCAGCGCGACTTTCTCGGGCACGTCGGCGGCGACGATTTCCTGGTGCTGTTCCAGCGCGACGACTGGCAGGCGCGCGCGACCGAGGCGATCGCGCGCTTCAACGAAGGCGCGCTGCGCTTCTATACGCAGGCCGACCGGCTGGCGGGCGGGCTGCGCGGCGAGGACCGCCACGGCAACGCCGCGTTCTTCGGCTTCGTGACGATGGCGATCGGCGCGGTCGGCGTGCCGGCCGGCGCCAACGACGCGATGCGCTACGGCAGCGACGAGATCGCGTCGGTCGCCGCGCTCGCGAAGCGACGCGCGAAGCAGCAGCCGGGCGGACTCGCGGTCGTCGACCTCGACGCCGGCCGCGCCGCGCTGCGCGAGCGCGGCGAGCCGCCGCGCGCCGCGGTGGCCTGCTGAACGACGGGCGGAGACCGGCGGGGCGGGCGGTTGGCGGGATCGGGTAGCCGGCGCGCGCGTCGTACGCTTGCGCTCGCTCTCGTTCGCTTCATTCGCCTCGTCCGGCCCCGTCCGCTTCGTTCGCCGCGTCCGCTTCGTTCGTCTCATTCGCCCGCGCTCGCCCCCGCCACCGCGCCGCGCCGCGCCCCTTCTCTGGCCGCCGCTCCCATGAGCAACTTCACGCCGACCACCCGCGCACCGCAACACCGCCCCACACCAACCTTGCCTTTCCCGCGTTTTGTTTAGTATTTTTAGTTACGTCGTTTTCGCAGATTAGCAACCTAAAAACCCGTTATTTCCGGGTATTCCCCGGTTATCCGGCCCGAATTGCGCCCGGATTTTTACTATACAATCGCCTTCACCCTAAACAAACCGGACCCGAACGATGGGCACCACCATTCGCGACGTGGCGCGGGCGGCAGAGGTCTCGATCGGCACCGTCTCGCGCGCGCTGAAAAACCAGCCCGGCCTGTCCGAGGCCACGCGCGCGCGCATCGTCGAAATCGCGCACCGGCTCGGCTACGACCAGGCGCAGTTGCGGCCGCGCATCCGCCGGCTCACCTTCCTGCTGCATCGCCAGCACAACCGCTTTCCCGCGAGCCCGTTCTTCTCGCACGTGCTGCATGGCGTCGAAGACGCCTGTCGCGAACGCGGCATCGTGCCCACGCTGCTCACGGTCGGTCCGAACGACGACGTGCTGCGCCAGATGCGTCCGCACGCGCCCGACGCGATCGCGGTGGCCGGCTTCATCGAGCCCGAGACGATCGAGGCGCTCGCGGCGACCGGCCGGCCGCTCGTGCTGATCGACCTGTGGGCGCCCGGCCTGCGTTCGGTGAACATCGACAACGCGACCGGCGCCGCGCTCGCGATGCGCCACCTGCTCGCCACCGGCCGCTCGCGCATCGCGTTCATCGGCGGCTCGGCCGCGCACTACAGCATCGCGCAGCGCGCGATCGGCTATCGGCGCGCGTTCTTCGAGGCCGGCAAGCTGTTCGATCCCGCCTACGAAGTGACGATCGACGCCGGCCTCGACCCCGACACCGGCGCCGCGCGCGCGATGGAGCAACTGCTCGACGCGCCCGGCCCGCGCCCCGACGCGGTGTTCGCGTACAACGACGCCGCCGCGCTCGCCGCGCAGCGCGTCTGCATCGCGCGCGGCCTGCGGATTCCGCAGGACATCGCGATCGTCGGCTTCGACGACATCCCGGCCGCCGCGCACGCGAACCCGCCGCTCACGACGCTCGCCGTCGACAAGGAGGCGCTCGGCCGCCGCGGCGTCGAACTGCTGCTCGCGGAAGCGCCCGAGCACACCGAGATCTCCCTGCCCGTCGAGCTGATCGTGCGGGCCAGCAGCCAGCCCGCCGGCTCACCGGCACTCGATACCGCCACGGTCCACGAATCATGAACATGCCTCCGGTCCAACCCACTCCGGCCGCGCCGGCCGGTCACGCGCAAGCGGCGCCGTTCGTCGCGAGCTTCCGCGATCCGTCGTTCCTGCTGTCGCACGTCGAGGACACGCTGCGCTTCTACGCGGCGAACGCGTTCGACCCGACGGGCGGCTTCCACCACTATTTCCGCGACGACGGCAGCATTTACAACCCCACGTCGCGGCATCTGGTGAGCAGCTGCCGGTTCGTCTACAACTACGCGATGGCTTACCGGCATTTCGGCGATACGCGCCACCTCGACTACGCGCGCCACGGCCTGCGCTTCCTGCGCGACGCGCACTGGGACGACGCGCTGCAGGGCTACGACTGGGAACTCGAGTGGCGCGACGGCCGCAAGCAGGCCACGCTCGACGCCACGCGCCACTGCTACGGGCTCGCGTTCGTGCTGCTCGCCGCCGCGCATGCGACGATGGCGGGCATCGACGAAGCCCGCGCGCTGATCGCATCGACCTTCGAGCTCGCCGAGCACCGCTTCTGGGACGCCGCCGCCGGCCTCTACGCCGACGACGCGACGCCGAACTGGCACGTATCGTCGTACCGCGGCCAGAACGCGAACATGCACATGACCGAAGCGCTGCTCGCCGCGTACGAGGCGACCGGCCATCTCACGTATCTGGATCGCGCGGAAAAGGTCGCGAGCCACATCACGCAGCGCCAGGCGGCGCTGTCGGGCGGCCTCGTGTGGGAGCACTTCCATGCGGACTGGTCGGTCGACTGGGACTACAACAAGGAAGACAGCTCGAACATCTTCCGGCCGTGGGGCTTCCAGCCCGGCCACCAGACCGAATGGGCGAAGCTGCTGCTGATCCTCGAGCGCCACCGCCCGCTCGACTGGCTGGTGCCGCGCGCGACCGAGCTGTTCGACGCGGCGCTCGCGCACGCGTGGGACGCCGATCACGGCGGCCTCTGCTACGGCTTCGGCCCCGACTTCACGATCTGCGATCACAACAAGTATTTCTGGGTGCAGGCGGAGACCTTCGCGGCGGCCGCGATGCTCGGCGCGCGCACCGGCAGCGAGCGTTTCTGGGACTGGTACGACGAGATCTGGCGCTACAGCTGGGCGCACTTCGTCGATCACCGCTACGGCGCGTGGTACCGCATCCTCACCTGCGACAACCGCAAGTACAGCGACGAGAAGAGCCCGGCCGGCAAGACCGACTATCACACGATGGGCGCGTGCTACGACGTGCTCGCGACCCTGGCGCGCGCGGCGCGCAGCGAGACGACGCAATGAGCGGCGGCACCTTCCCGGCTTTCGTGTCGGCGGGCGACATCCTGACCGACATGGTGCGCGCAGGCGACGCGCAATGGACCTCGGTGCCGGGCGGCGCCGGCTGGAACGTGGCGCGCGCGGTCGCGCGGCTCGGCTTGCCGAGCGCGCTGGCCGGCGCGATCGGCGAGGACTGCTTCTCCGACGTGCTGTGGCGCGCGAGCGAGGCCGCCGGCCTCGACCTGCGGTTCCTGCAGCGCGTGCCGCGTGCGCCGCTGCTCGCGATCGTGCACGAGACGCGCCCGCCCGCGTACTTCTTCATCGGCGACGCGAGCGCGGACCTCGCGTTCGATCCCGCGCGGCTGCCGCAGGGCTGGGCCGAGCACGTGAAGTGGGCACACTTCGGCTGCATCAGCCTGGTGCGCGAGCCGCTCGCGAGCACGCTGGTCGCGCTGGCGGCGCAGCTGCACGCGCGCGGCGTGAAGATCAGCTTCGATCCGAACTACCGCAACCTGATGACGGCCGCGTATCGGCCGACGCTCGAGAAGATGGCCGGCCTCGCCGACCTGATCAAGGTGTCGGACGAGGACCTGCGCCACCTGTTCGGCGGCGACGGCCCCGACGCGGTCGCCGCCGTGCGCGCGCTGAACCCGCGTGCGGCGGTGTTCGTCACGCGCGGCGCGCAAGCGGCCACGCTCTACGCCGGCGACGACGTGCTCGAGGCAAGCCCGCCGCGCGTCGAAGTGGTCGATACGGTCGGTGCGGGCGACGCGTCGATCGGCGGGATGCTGTTCAGCCTGATGGCCGCGCCGCAGCGTTCGTGGCGCGAGCACCTCGCATTCGCGCTCGCGGCCGGTGCGGCGGCGTGCCGGCATACGGGCGCCCATGCGCCGACGCTCGACGAGGTCGTGGCGCTGCTCGAACGGTGACGCGTGACGGAGCGGACGGGCCGCGAACCGGGCACCGGCGACGCGTCGATCGGTCGCCGTTTCGCGGCGCTGTACATGCTGCGCCGCAGTGCTACGATGAGGCGTCCTACTGCGGGAGAGGCACGATGATGGACACGAACACATTCACGAAAGGCATCTACACGGCCAAGGCGCATACGCACCACGCCGGCAACGGCCAGTTCCAGGGCTACGTGATCCTCGCCCGGGACGACGGCAGCGAGACCGAGAACATGCGCTACGACGTCCATACGACGAGCACGAGCGAGGAAGAGGCATTCGAGGAAGCGATCGCGCTCGCGCACCGGATCCTCGGCGAGATCGAGCTTTGAGATGTGCGCTTTGATCCGCGAGCGTTGATCCTCGGGCTTGAACCTCGAGCTTCGACTCACGCGCCGCAACCAACCCAACCGTCACGCGCGCACCACGACTCCGGCCGTGGCGCGCCGCCGCCGTTGCGGGCCGCTCACAGCAGCCGCGCGACCATCGACAGAAGCATCGTCAGCACCAGCGTCGACATGAACGGGAACGGGTAGCGCCGGCCTCCCAGTGTGAGCGTGACGTCGCCCGGCAGGCGCCCGACGCCCAGCTTGCCGAGCCACGGCCAGCAACGCGTCAGGATCATCACCGCGACGAACGACGTCATCAGCCAGCGCAGCATCGCCGGCTCCCTTTAGAGCGCGTGCGAGCGGTCGCCGCGCGCAAACGCGTCGAGCGTGCCGTCGATGCCGCGCGAGAAGCCGATCACCTTGAACAGCTCGCCCATTTCCGCTTCCGAAATCAGTTTCTGCACCGCATTGGCGGCCGGCAGGAAGGCGCGGATATCGGACGGATCGATGGCGGCCAGCGCGTCGGTGACGCCCGCGTTCAACAGGAAGCGCGCCTGCGACGTGTAGCCGAGCAGGTCCGCGCCTGTCGCGATGCCGGCTTCGTAGATGCCGGTAAATTCGACGTGCGCGGTGATGTCCTGCAGCCCCGGATACAGGAACGGATCGTCGTGCGCGTGGTGGCGGTAGTGGCACATGAGCGTGCCGCGCTCGCGCTGCGGATGGTAGTACTCGTGCGCCGGAAAGCCGTAGTCGACCAGCAGCACCGCGCCGCGCGCGAGCATCGTGCACACGGTGCGCGTGAACGCGAGCGCGGCTTCGTGCGTCTCGGTCACGTAGCCGTCGCCGACGTCGAGCGTCGCGAGCACCGCCGGCACGCCGGCCGCGCCCGCCGGGCGGTCTTCGAACACGAACGCGTGCCGCGCGTCGAGCGCGACGCCGCGCTCGAGCCACGTGTCGCCCGCCTTCGCGAACAGGCGCACCGGCATCGCGTCGAGCACCTCGTTGCCGACCACGACGCCGTCGAAGCGCTCCGGCAGCGCGTCGAGCCAGCGCACCTTGCCGGCGAGCGCCGGCGCGGCGGCCGCGATCGTCTCGCGCTGCCGCTCGCGCAGCTCGCCGGACAGATCCACGATCAGGTATTCGTCGAGTTCGACGCCGAGCGCGTCGAGCGCCGCGAGCAGCCCGGCCGCGAGCTTGCCGGTGCCCGCGCCGAATTCCATCACGCGACGCGTGCCGCTCGCCGCGAGCGCGTCCGCGACCGGATTCGCGAGCGTCTGCGCGAACAGCGGCGACAGCTCGGGGGCCGTCACGAAGTCGCTGCCGTCGTCGGCGCGGCGGCCGAACTTGCGCGCGCCGCCGCTGTAATAGCCGAGGCCGGGCGCATACAGCGCGCGCTCCATGAAGCGATCGAACGGCAGCCAGCCGCCGGCCGCCGCGATCTCGTCGCGCAGTTGCGCGGCAAGGGTTTCGGACTGCGCGAGCGCGTCGGGGCCGGGAGCAGGTAAACTAGCGGGTTCGTGAGCTTTCGGGTTCATCCCGGCATTGTAAATGACCGTTTCAGCCGATACGTCGCCCCCGCGCATCGCGCTCGTCGCCGGCGCGCTCGGCAGCGCGGCCGACGCCGCAACGCTCGGCCGTGCGCTCGCGACGCAATTCGCGCAGCGCGGCTGGGACGTCGCGCTGCAGCGCAGCCCCGGCGCGCCGCGTGCGGCAGCCGACGCGCTGATCGCCGAAGTCGCCGCGCGCGGCCGCCGCGCGGTCGTGCTCGACGCCGATCTGGCGCGGGAGGCCGACGCCGGCGGGCTGGTCGCCGCGTGCTGCACAGCGCTGGGCCGCCCGGCGTGCGCAGTGTTCGTCAGCGCGTGCGCGGGCGCCGACGACGCGCACACGGCCGACGGCGCGGCGCTGGCCGGCGCGCTCGCGCGCAACGTGACGGCCGCGCTCGCGCTGGCCCGCGCGCTCGCCGACGCGACGCCCGACGCGGCGCGCGACGACGAGGCGCTGCGCGCGTGCGCGATCCACGTGCTCGATCAGGCACTGTTTCACCCGGCGCCCGCGCAGTTCTCGCATGCGCTGATGCAGGCCGCGCTGAACCGCGCGACCGCCGCGCTGGCGCTGTCGCTCGCGCCGAAGGTGCGGGTCGCGGCGCTGGTGCGCGGCCACGCGCCGCAGGCCGACGACATCGCCGCGGCCGCCTGCTATCTGGCGAGCGCGCCCGGCGTCACGGGCGCGACGCTGACCGTCGACGGCGGCGAGCACCTGGTGCCGCCGGACGCCGGCCCGAATGAATGAATCGCGCGCGAGCGCGCGGCCCGCGGGCCGCCGCCCGCGCCGCTTTGCGTGTGCGCACGCCAATTTGACTGGGACGACCATGTTTTCCGCTCTCCTGCACCCCCGCCTCGCGGACTGCCGCAGGCTCTACCTGCGCGACTACGAGGTGCACATCAACATCGGGGCCTTCGAACACGAGAAGCGCGGCGAGCAGCGCGTCGTCATCAACGTCGACCTGTTCGTGCCGCTCGCGCAGTCGACCCCGATCGACGACCGGCTGCATGAAGTCGTCGACTACGATCTGATGAAGCAAAGCGTCGCGCAATGTCTCGCGCGCGGCCACATCCATCTGCAGGAAACGCTGTGCGACGCGATCGCCGCGACCCTGCTGGCGCACGATGCCGTGCGCGCGGTACGCGTCTGTACCGAGAAACCGGACGCCTATCCGGACTGCGACGCCGTCGGCGTCGAAGTCTTTCGCATCAAGGACGAGGAGCGCGCATGAACGCCCCCCAAACGAACGACACGGCGGCCGACGGCGCCGCCACCGAAGCCATCGCCGCCGACTCCGGCCGCCGCGCGCTGACGCGCCGCGAGCAGAAGGAAGCGTACGAAAACAACAAGCTGTTCAAGCGGATCGCGCGCCAGGTCGGCCAGGCGATCGGCGATTACAACATGATCGAGGCCGGCGACAAGGTGATGGTCTGCCTGTCGGGCGGCAAGGACAGTTATGCGATGCTCGACGTGCTGCTGCGCCTGCGCGAGCGCGCGCCGATCGACTTCGACATCGTCGCGGTCAACCTCGACCAGAAGCAGCCGGGCTTCCCCGAGCACGTGCTGCCGGAATACCTGACGCAGATCGGCGTGCCGTTCCACATCGAGAACCAGGACACCTACAGCATCGTCAAGCGGCTCGTGCCGGAGGGCAAGACGACCTGCTCGCTGTGCTCGCGGCTGCGCCGCGGGATCCTGTACCGCGTGGCCGGCGAGCTCGGCGCGACCAAGATCGCGCTCGGCCATCACCGCGACGACATCCTGCAGACGCTGCTGCTGAACATGTTCTACGGCGGCAAGCTGAAGGGGATGCCGCCGAAGCTGCAGTCGGACGACGGCAGGAACGTCGTGATCCGCCCGCTCGCGTACGTGAAGGAAACCGATCTCGAGAAATACGCCGAGCTGCGCGAATTCCCGATCATCCCGTGCAACCTGTGCGGCAGCCAGCCGAACCTGAAGCGCGCGGAAATGAAGGCGCTGATCCGCGAATGGGACAAGCGCTTCCCGGGCCGCGTCGACAACATGTTCAGCGCGCTCGCCAACGTCGTGCCGTCGCACCTGATGGATACCGGCCTGTTCCCGTTCGCGTCGCTGCGCGCGACCGGCGTGGCCGATCCGCTGGGCGACATCGCGTTCGACGAGGAGCCGTGCGCGTCCGGCGATGCCGCGGGCGACGCGGCGGGCAACACGACGAGCGGCGCCGCGCGGCCGATCTCCATCGTCCAGTTCGACGACCTGTAAGCAGGGGCCGGAACGCGCGTCGCGACGGCGCGCGAGCGCCCGTTGCGGCGCTGTCGCCGCGCCGCGACAGGCCCGGGACGCCAGGGGCCGCATGCTAAAATGGACGGCTTCGAACTCCTCTGACAAGCTGGCGCCATGAATATCGTGATTTTGGCGGCAGGCACCGGCAAGCGCATGCGTTCCGCGCTGCCGAAAGTGCTCCATCCCCTGGCCGGCAGGCCGCTCCTCTCCCACGTCATCGCTACCGCGCGCACGCTGCAGCCGTCCCGGCTCGTCGTCGTCGTCGGGCATGGCGCCGAGCAGGTGCAGGCCGCGGTCGCCGCGCCCGACGTGCAGTTCGCGGTGCAGGCCGAGCAGCTCGGCACCGGCCACGCGGTGCGCCAGGCGCTGCCGCTGCTCGATCCCGCGCAACCGACGCTCGTGCTGTACGGCGACGTGCCGCTCACGCGTGCAACGACGCTCAAGCGTCTGGTCGACGCGGCACACGACGGCCGCTACGGGATTCTGACCGTCACGCTCGACGAGCCGACCGGTTACGGCCGAATCGTGCGCGACGCGGCGGGCTTCGTCACGCGCATCGTCGAGCAGAAGGACGCGTCGCCCGAGCAGTTGAAGATCGCCGAGATCAACACCGGCATCATCGTCACGCCGACCGCGCAGCTGTCGATGTGGCTCGGCGCGCTGAAGAACGAGAACGCGCAGGGCGAGTACTACCTGACCGACGTGGTCGAGCTCGCGATCGAGGCCGGCTTCGAGATCGTCACCACGCAGCCCGACGACGACTGGGAAACGCTCGGCGTGAACAGCAAGGCGCAGCTCGCGGAGCTGGAGCGCATCCATCAGCGCAACGTCGCCGATGCGCTGCTCGTCGAAGGCGTCACGCTGGCCGATCCGGCGCGCGTCGACGTGCGCGGCACGCTGCGCTGCGGCCGCGACGTGTCGATCGACGTGAACTGCGTGTTCGAAGGCGACGTGACGCTCGCCGACGACGTGACGGTCGGCCCGAACTGCGTGATCCGCAACGCGTCGATCGGCGCGGGCACGCGCATCGACGCGTTCACGCACATCGACGGCGCCCAGCTCGGCGCGAACACCGTGATCGGCCCGTACGCGCGGCTGCGCCCCGGCGCGCAGCTCGCGGACGAGGCGCACGTCGGCAACTTCGTCGAGGTGAAGAATGCGGTGATCGGCCACGGCTCGAAGGCGAACCACCTGACCTACATCGGCGACGCCGACATCGGCGCGCGCGTGAACATCGGCGCGGGCACGATCACCTGCAACTACGACGGCGCGAACAAGTTCCGCACCGTGATCGAGGACGACGTGTTCGTCGGCTCGGACACGCAGCTCGTCGCGCCGGTGCGCGTCGGCCGGGGCGTGACGATCGCGGCCGGCACGACGGTCTGGAAGGACGTCGCCGAAGGCACGCTCGCATTGAACGAGAAGACGCAGACCGCGAAGAGCGGCTACGTCCGCCCGGTCAAGAAGAAAAGCTGAACACCTATGGCGGGCGCCGGCACGGCGCCCGCTTCGACTTACAGGGATTGACGACTCATGTGCGGCATTGTCGGCGCAGTTGCGCAGCGTAATATCGTTCCGGTGCTGATCGAAGGATTGCGGCGCCTCGAATACCGTGGCTACGATTCGTGCGGCGTCGCCGTGCTCGAACCCGACGCACCGCGCCGCGCACGCAGCGTCGCGCGCGTCGCCGATCTCGACGCTCAGGTCCACGAAGCCCATCTCGAAGGCACGACCGGCGTCGCGCACACGCGCTGGGCCACGCACGGCGCGCCCGTCACGCAGAATGCGCATCCGATCTTCTCGTCGAACGCGCTCGCGCTGGTCCACAACGGCATCATCGAGAACTTCGAGACGCTGCGCGACGCGCTGCGCGCGAAGGGCTACGAGTTCGTGTCGCAGACCGACACCGAAGTGATCGCGCATCTGGTGCACAGCCTGTATCGCGGCGATCTGTTCGAAGCGGTGCGCGAGGCCGTGCAGCAACTGCACGGCGCATACGCGATCGCGGTCACGCACAAGGATCAGCCGCACACCGTCGTCGGCGCGCGCCAGGGCTCGCCGCTCGTGGTCGGCCACGGCGACGGCGAGAACTTCCTCGCGTCCGATGCGCTCGCGCTGGCCGGCAGCACCGACCGCTTCACGTTCCTCGAAGAAGGCGACGTCTGCGAACTGTCGCTCGACGGCGTGAAGATCGTCGATCGCCACGGCGCGCTCGTCGAGCGCGAGACGCGCGTGGTCAGCGCGTACGGCGGCGCGGTCGAGCTCGGCCCCTATCGCCACTTCATGCAGAAGGAAATCTTCGAGCAGCCGCGCGCGATCAGCGACACGGTGCCGCAAACCGAAGCGTTCGAGCCGACGCTGTTCGGCGCGGCGGCAAGCGCCGCGTTCGCGAGCATCGACAGCCTGCTGATCCTCGCGTGCGGCACCAGCTACTACTCGGGCCTCACCGCGAAGTACTGGCTCGAATCGATCGCGAAGATCCCGACCCAGGTCGAGATCGCGAGCGAATACCGCTACCGCGAGTCGGTGCCGAACCCGCGCCAGCTCGTGCTGGTGATCTCGCAGTCGGGCGAGACGGCCGACACGCTCGCGGCGCTCAAGCACGCGCAGTCGCTCGGCCACACGCACACGCTCGCCGTGTGCAACGTCGCGACGAGCGCGATGGTGCGGCTCACCGAGATGCAGTTCCTCACGCACGCGGGCACCGAGATCGGCGTCGCGTCGACCAAGGCGTTCACGACGCAGCTCGTCGCGCTGTTCGTGCTGGCGGCGACGCTCGGCAAGCTGCGCGGGCACGTCGACGCCGCGCAGGAAGCGCAATTCCTGAAGCAGCTGCGCCACCTGCCGGCCGCGCTGAACAGCGTGCTCGCACTCGAGCCGCAGATCATCGCGTGGTCGGAGGAATTCGCGCGCAAGGAAAACGCGCTGTTCCTCGGCCGCGGGCTGCATTACCCGATCGCGCTCGAAGGCGCGCTGAAGCTGAAGGAAATCTCGTACATCCACGCCGAAGCCTATCCGGCCGGCGAGCTGAAGCACGGGCCGCTCGCGCTCGTCACGGAAGCGATGCCGGTCGTCACGGTCGCGCCGAACGATACGCTGCTGGAGAAGCTGAAGTCGAACATGCAGGAAGTGCGCGCGCGCGGCGGCGAGCTGTACGTGTTCGCCGACGCCGACACGCAGATCGTCAACGACGACGGCCTGCACGTGATCCGGATGCCGGAACACTACGGGCAGCTGTCGCCGATCCTGCACGTGGTGCCGCTGCAGCTGCTCGCGTATCACACCGCGTGCGCGCGCGGCACCGACGTCGACAAGCCGCGCAACCTCGCGAAGTCGGTGACGGTGGAATAAGCAATCGGCGCAGCGCAGCCCGGCGCGCCGACGAGACTGACGGAGAGACCATGGTAAGACTGTTTGGATGCGGATTGCTGGCGCTGAGCGTCGCGTCGACGGGCTGGGCGGCCGAGCACTACGTCGAGGTCTGGAACCCGCCCGAGGCGCGCACGCCGGCCGCGCACGCGGCGGATGCCCGTACGCCTACCGCACGTACCGGCGGCAGTGCCGACTCGCATGCCGGCGGCAAGACCGCGGAAAAGCACGCCAGCGCTCAACCGAAGGCTTCCGTCAAGCCGCACAAGCGCCGCGTCGCGCAAGCCGTCAAAGCCACGCCGCATCGACCGCCTGCCGCGGCGGCCGACGCGCCGGCCGCCCCGCGCCCGGTCGCGCAGCCCGCGCCCGGCCGGCTCACCGTGATGCAGCCGGCCGCGCCGGATACGCAGCACGCGCTGGGCTTCTCCGACATCCCGCGGCAATACACGCCGGACGGCAACGTGCTGCGCGTCGGCACCGGCAGCCGCTCCGCGGAGGTGACGCGATAATGGAAGCGCAGACCTATCACGGCTACCAGATCTGGGGCCATGCGATCCTGCAGCAGGACGAGATCCTGCAACCCGAACGGTTCGCGGCGAGCGGCACGATCACGCAGAACAACCGGCTCGTCGAAGCGTCGGGTGTGCTCGGCGTGTTCGATACCGAGGACGAAGCGCGCGAAGCCGGCCTCGAATGGGCCCGCGCGTGGATCGACGGCCATCAGTGAACGGCCCGCACGACGGGCGCATGCAACAAGGGGCGTCGACGACGCCCCTTGTTGCATTCGGATAGCGGAAATTCAGGCCGCGGCGCGCGGCGGCCGCACGGCCGGCTGCGGCCGGCCGACGAGCCGTGCCAGCGCGACGATCGCGACCAGCGTCCCGACGTACGCGGCGATCTGGATGCCGGCCGGACGCGCGGTATAGCCGATCAGCGCATGCAGCGCCTTGCCGACGACGCTCGATTCCTTCAGCAGCCACGACGTGTCCCACACCGCATCGCCCCACGACGGCACGAGGCCCGCGGCGAGCAGAAAGCCCACGCACTGGCTCGCCATCCCGGCCGCGAGCAGCACGATCAGCACGTTGGTGACCGAGAACAGGCGTTTCAGCGGAATCTGCAGCAGGCCCGCGTACATCGCGTAGCCGAGGCCCGCGCCGCCGAGCACGCCGAGCAGGCCGCCGGCGATCATCTGCGGCGTCTGCCCAGGGTCGCCGGCCGCGATGCCGTACAGGAACAGCACGGCCTCCGAGCCTTCGCGCAGCACCGCCGCGCCGACCACGATCGCGAGCCCCGTCAGCGGCCGGCTGCCGGCCGCCACCGCGCGGCCGACCTCGCCCATCTGCAGCGCGATCTCACGGCCGTGCCGGCTCATCCAGATGCAGTGCCACGCCAGCATCAGCGTCGCGACGAACATCACGCCCGCGTTGAAGACTTCCTGCCCCATGCCGGACGCCCACTGCGAGATCGCGTCGGCGAACGCCGCGATCAGGCCCGCGCCGATCACGCCGCCGACGAGCCCGCCGCCGACCCACCAGCCGCGGCGCGGCACGCCCTTCGTGGCGGCCATCACGATCGACACGACGAGCGCGGCCTCGAGCACTTCACGGAACACGATCAGGGCAGTTGACAGCATGGCGGCGTCCGCTTACTTGACGGTGAGGTGCGTCTTCGACTGCGCTTCGTGATACTCGTCGTGGAACTCGTAAGTCCCGGCCTTCAGCGGCCCGACGAGGATCTCGACCGACTTGCCGGCCGGCACGACCTTCTCCGCCTTGAAGTCGTCGCTCTCGAATTCCGCGGGCGTCGCGTCGAGGTTCTTCACGACGAACTTCACGCGCTTGCCGGCCGGGATCGTCACGCCGTCGGGCGAAAACTTGTGGTCCTTCAACGTCAGGTTGACGACGTCGTCGGCGGCGAATGCGGAGCTGGCCGATGCGCCGAGCAGGGCGACGGCGAAACCGAGAACGAAACGATTCATGTGCATCATGAGGTGAAATGCCGAAGCGGATTGATATTAAGAGCGATTCGCATTTTCACCCTGGCGTATTCTTAAAGCAATCGGGAAGATCGATGGGTGCGCGCACGTGCCGCACCGCGCCGGGCAACGCGAGCGGCGCGTTTTGGCCCCGTCATCGCACCGTCAATCGGGAAAAATTCGGACGGGCGGAGGCGGTCGATTGGTCTGACTTCACGCTGACGAAAACCCTCGCGCGCCGCTTGACCTTCCCACCATGGCAAGCTTCATGCTGAGCCTACTCGTCAATCGTCAACTCAGGAGAACACGATGGAATTCGAAGTCCAGGACATGACCTGCGGCGGCTGTGCCAATGCGATCACGCGCGCGGTGACGGCCGCCGATCCCGCCGCGAAGCTCGACATCGACGTGGCCGCGAAGACGGTCAAGGTCGAATCGGCGCAGGGCGCCGAACGCGTGCAATCGGTGATCGAGGCCGCGGGCTTCCATCCGACGCTGCGCGCGGCTTGACGCAGACGGGGCGCGGTGGCGGTACGGCGCCGCGCGCCCCGCTCCCACCTCACCGCAACCGGATCAGCGTCGACTTCAGCTCGGTGTACTTCTCGAGCGCATGCAGCGACTTGTCGCGGCCGTTGCCCGACTGCTTGTAGCCGCCGAACGGGAAGTTCATGTCGCCGCCTTCGTCGTAGCAGTTCACCCACACCGTGCCCGCGCGCAGCCGGCGCGACACGTCGTGCGCGGTCGTCAGGTCCGACGTCCAGACGGCGGCCGCGAGCCCGTATTCGGTGTCGTTCGCGATCCGCACGGCCTCGTCGACATCGTCGAACACGATCACCGACAGCACCGGCCCGAAGATCTCCTCGCGCGCGATCTTCGCGTCGGGCTTCACTTCGAACACGGTCGGCTCGACGTAGAAGCCGCCCGTCTCCTGCCGCACGCGCGCGCCGCCGGTGACCAGCGTGCCCTCGCTGCGCCCCGCTTCGATGTAGCCGAGCACACGCTCGAGCTGGATGCCGTCGACGATCGCGCCCATCGACACCGACGGATCGAGCGGATTGCCCGGCACGTACGCACGCGCGGCCGCGACCAGCTTCTCGATGAACGCGTCCTTGATGTCGCGATGCACGAGCAGGCGCGAGCCGGCCGTGCACATCTCGCCCATGTTGTAGAAGATCGCGCCCGCGGCGGCCTGCGCGGCGCGCTCGAGATCCGGACAATCGGGCAGCACGATGTTCGGCGACTTGCCGCCGAGCTCGAGCCACGCGCGCTTGAGGTTCGACTGCGCGGCGTACTGCATGATCAGCTTGCCCACCGCGGTCGAGCCGGTGAACGCGATGCAGTCGACGTCGCGATGCAGCGCGAGCAGCTTGCCCGGCTCGCCCGCGCCCGGCACGACGTTGAACACGCCGGCCGGGATGCCGGCCTCGTACGCGAGCTGCGCGACCCGGATCGCGGTCAGCGGCGATTTCTCCGACGGCTTCAGCACGACGCTGTTGCCGGCCGCGAGCGCCGGCCCGAACTTCCACGCGGCCATCAGGATCGGGAAATTCCACGGCACGACGGCCGCGACCACGCCGACCGGCTCGCGCGTGACGAGACCCACCAGATGATGATCGGCCGGCGCGACCTCGCCGCCGACCTTGTCGATCGCTTCGGCGAACCACTCGACGCAATACGCGGCGCCCGGCACGTCGACCGTCGTCGTGTCGCCGATCGGCTTGCCCGCATCGAGCGTCTCGAGCAGCGCGAGTTCGTCGAGATGCGTGCGCATCAGCGCGGCCCAGCGCAGCAGCACGGCCTTGCGCGCGCGCGGGTTCAGCCCGGCCCACACGCCGGCGTCGAACGCGCGCCGCGCGGCCGCGACGGCCGCGTTCACGTCGGCTTCGCCGCAGTCGGCCACCTTCGCGAGCACGCGGCCGTCGATCGGGCTCACGCAGTCGAACGTCTTGCCGCCATGCGCGTCGCGCGACGCGCCGTCGATGAATGCGCGCCCTTCGATCCGGAGCGACGCCGCCTTGTCCTGCCAGTCAGCCAAAGTCAACTTGTTCATCAGGATTTCTCATTGTTTGGCATTCGCGCTGCGGCACGCCGCGCAACGGCAACGCTGCCGGCGGCGAATGCGGTGATGCGCGGTCAGAAGGTGGCCGGCGAATTGGCCGACACGACCTCGCAGAGCTGCTCCGCGCTGGGATTGCGAAAACGGTGCGGCAAACGGCTTTCGAAGTAGTAGCCGTCCCCGGGATCGAGCAGCCAGGTCTCGCCGTCGACGGTCAGCTCGAGCCGCCCCGACACGACGACGCCGCCCTCGTGCCCCGCATGCGCGAGCATCTCCGCGCCGGTGTCGGCGAGCGGCTGATAGATCTCGCGCATGATGCACATGTTGCGATCCTTCACGCCCGCGCCGACGAGATGAAACGCGAGCGCGTCGTTGCCGAGGTTCGGCATCTGATCGCGACGCGACACGACCGAGCGCGACTCGACCAGTTCGAACGTGAAGAACTCGGCGAGACTCATCGGAATACATTCGAGCAGCTTCTTCAGCGAGCCGACCGACGGGCTCACGCGCCCCTGTTCGATCAGCGAGATCGCGCCGTTGGTCACGCCCGCGCGCTTTGCGAGCTCGCGCTGCGACAGGCCATGCTTGTTGCGCACGAAACGCAGACGCTCGGCGACTTCAGTGGACATCGATTCGGTTTCGGACACGATAGGAGTGCGGGAAAAAAGTGAAGCGACGCATTGGCTGCCGTTGAATATTCTAATCACTTTATCGCCCGGATCAGCGGGGAAAACCCTGAAAGGCGTTCGAAATAATGAACAGCGAGCGGGTCATTCCATTTAAGAATCTTTTATTCGGAATGCCTCGGGAAAGCCCTGACACGACACCGACAAAAAACATTTGACGGCGTTTTTGGCTCGTATATGCTGGCTCTCAGGTCAGCGTCATTCGTCGATCATCCGCACCAAAAGCGTTATCGCAACGCAAAAACCGGTGCAGTTCGACGTCAATGATGCGGATCGGGCACCTCGATTATTTTAAACGCCTCGCGCGCCGAAACGATCAGGTGTTCAATACTTTCAACAACCCAGTCGAGTGTAATCGTGAGAGTCCGTGGCCCTCTGGTGAGGTGGGATCGACGCGATGCGCGAAGTTCGCGCAGCGCCGGACCCGCTTCCGATGGCAGTTGCGGCTGGCATAGTCCTCGCCTGCTGCACCTGTCGATCTACACCATCCTGTCCCGTCGTTCCGTTCGGCGTCACAACGCTGTTTCCGCACGTGCATTCGTGGCCGTCGACACCGACGAAGTCGCGTCGCTGCTGCCGTAGCGCCTCTCCCCTTTTTCGTCGTTCGTTTCTGCTGCCTGCTCGCTAACCGCGCCATCCGCGCGGTGACGGAACGCGTTCGCGCATTCGTTGCTGCGTCGCGTCACGCAGCGAAACGAACGACAGCCTGACCGTCGCGCACAGCACGGGTCGCCAATCGTCCCGTCGTGCCCATTCATCAGCGGCCTCGCGTGTTGCGCGCGGCTGCGGGGCCGTGTCGCGCCTGCGTTCCTGCACGTTCGGGAACCGCGCACGCACACGCCCTACGCACAACTGATAGACGTCATGGAAAGGAAACCTCTCGTCGGCATCACTGCCGACCTCACGCAGATCGGCGCTCACGCGTCGCATACGGTCGGCGACAAGTACGTCGCGGCGATCGTCGACGGCGCGCACGCGCTTGCGATGGTGCTGCCCGCGCTCGGCGATCGCCAGTCGGTGGACGACGTGCTCGCGACGGTCGACGGCCTGCTGTTTACCGGCAGCTACTCGAACGTCGAGCCGCATCGATACGGCGGCGAGCCGAGCGCGCCCGGCACCAAGCACGATCCGGCCCGCGACGCGACGACGCTGCCGCTGCTGCGCGCCGCGCTCGACGCGGGCGTGCCGGTGCTCGCCGTCTGCCGCGGCTTTCAGGAGCTGAACGTCGTCTGCGGCGGCACGCTGCATCAGCGCGTGCACGAAGTGCCGGGCCTCGACGATCACCGCGAGGACGACGACGCGCCGATGGACACGCAGTACGGCCCCGCACACGTCGTGCATCTGACGCCGGGCGGCCTGCTGCACACGCTCGTGGGCGGCCGCGACGACGTCCACGTCAACTCGCTGCACAAGCAAGGCATCGCGCAGCTCGGCGCCGGCCTCGCCGTCGAAGCCGTGGCGCCGGACGGTCTGATCGAAGCCGTCAGCGTCGTCGACGCACCGGCGTTCGCGCTCGCCGTGCAATGGCATCCAGAATGGCGGCACGCGCAGGACCCGCTGTCCACGGCGATCTTCCGCGCGTTCGGCGACGCATGCCGCGCACGCCGCCACGCGCGCACGCAGGCCGCGTGCTCCGCTGCGCTCGCATGAGCGCGCCGACCCACATAACGAGAACGAACATGCAAGACATCGAAGACTTTCTGAAGCAGCACCGGATCACCGAGATCGAAGCGATCATCCCCGACATGGCCGGCATCGCACGCGGCAAGATCACGCCGCGCAACAAGTTCACGTCCGGCGAATCGATGCGGCTGCCGCAGGCCGTGATGGTGCAGACGGTCACCGGCGAATATCCGGAAGACGGTTCGCTGACCGGCGTGACCGACCCCGACATGGTGTGCGTGCCCGACACGTCGACCATCCGCCTGATTCCGTGGGCCGTCGATCCGACCGCGCAGGTGATCCACGACTGCGTGCACTTTGACGGCTCGCCGGTCGAGATCTCGCCGCGCTACGTGCTGCGCCGCGTGCTCGAGCTGTACAAGGCGAAGGGCTGGAAGCCCGTGGTCGCGCCCGAGCTGGAGTTCTACCTGGTCGACATGAACAAGGATCCGGACCTGCCGCTGCGTCCGCCGGTCGGCCGCACGGGCCGCCCCGAGACGGGCCGCCAGTCGTATTCGATCGAGGCCGTCAACGAGTTCGATCCGCTGTTCGAGGACATCTACGAATACTGCGAAATGCAGAACCTCGACATCGACACGCTGATCCACGAAGTGGGCGCCGCGCAGATGGAGATCAACTTCATGCACGGCGACGCGCTGTCGCTTGCGGACCAAGTGTTCCTGTTCAAGCGCACGGTGCGCGAGGCCGCGCTGCGCCACAGCATGTACGCGACCTTCATGGCCAAGCCGATGGAAGGCGAGCCGGGCTCCGCGATGCACGTGCACCAGAGCATCGTCGACGAGGAAACGGGCCGCAACCTGTTCACGTCGCCGGAGACGGGCGGCGCGACGTCGCTGTTCTACAACTACCTCGCCGGGCTGCAGAAGTACACGCCCGCGCTGATGCCGATCTTCGCGCCGTACATCAACTCGTATCGCCGGCTGTCGCGCTTCATGGCCGCGCCGATCAACGTGCAGTGGGGCTACGACAACCGCACGGTGGGCTTCCGCATTCCGCATTCGGGGCCGGCCGCGCGCCGCATCGAGAACCGCATTCCGGGCGTCGACTGCAACCCGTATCTCGCGCTCGCGGCGACGCTCGCAGCCGGCTACCTCGGGATGACGCAGCGCCTCGAGCCGACCGAGCCGCTCGTCAGCGACGGCTACTCGCTGCCGTACCAGCTGCCGCGCAACCTGGAGGAAGGGCTCACGCTGATGGCCGCGTGCGAGCCGCTCGCCGGCATCCTCGGCGACAAGTTCCTGAAGGCGTATTTCGCGCTGAAGGAAACCGAATACGAAGCGTTCTTCCGCGTGATCAGCTCGTGGGAACGCCGTCATCTGCTGCTGCACGTGTAAGCGGCGCACGATCGCATTACGGAAATACGGAGAAAACATGACTTACCGCAACGAATCCGCCTGGGTCCAGCCGGCCGCGCCGGCCACCGCACCGCGCACCACGCAGGCGCGCACGACCGCCGAATACCGCGCGCTCGACGCCGCGCACCACATCCATCCGTTCTCGGACATGGGCGCGCTCAATCGCGCCGGCAGCCGCGTGATCGTGAAGGCCGACGGCGTGTACCTGTGGGACTCGGACGGCAACAAGATCATCGACGGGATGGCCGGCCTGTGGTGCGTGAACGTCGGCTACGGCCGCAAGGAACTCGCCGACGCCGCGTATCGCCAGCTGCAGGAGCTGCCGTTCTACAACACGTTCTTCAAGACCACGCACCCGCCGGTGATCGAACTGTCGGCGATGCTCGCCGAAGTCACGCCCGCGGGCTTCAACCACTTCTTCTATTGCAACAGCGGCTCGGAAGGCAACGACACCGTGCTGCGCCTCGTCTATCAATACTGGCGCGTGCAGGGCAAGCCGCAGAAGAAGTACGTGATCTCGCGCCACAACGGCTATCACGGCTCGACGATCGCCGGCGCGACGCTCGGCGGGATGGACTACATGCACGAGCAGATGCCGTCGAAGGTCGAGCACATCGTGCACATCGATCAGCCGTACTTCTTCGGCGAAGCGCAAGCGGGCGAGACGCCCGAAGCGTTCGGCCTCGCCCGCGCACAGCAACTGGAGGCGAAGATCCTCGAGCTCGGCGCGGAGAACGTCGCCGCGTTCATCGGCGAGCCGTTCCAGGGCGCGGGCGGCGTGATCTTCCCGCCGTCGACGTACTGGCCGGAGATCCAGCGGATCTGCCGCAAGTACGACATCCTGCTGGTCGCCGACGAAGTGATCGGCGGCTTCGGGCGCACCGGCGAATGGTTCGCACACCAGCACTTCGGCTTCGAGCCCGACCTGATCACGATGGCCAAGGGCCTCACGTCCGGTTACGTGCCGATGGGCGCGGTCGGCATTCACGAGCGCGTCGCGCGGCCGATCATCGACAACGGCGAGTTCAATCACGGCCTCACGTACTCGGGCCACCCGGTCGCGGCGGCCGTCGCGGTCGCGAACCTGAAGCTGCTGCGCGACGAAGGCATCGTCGAGCGCGTGAAGCGCGACACGGGCCCGTACTTCCAGGCGCTGATGCGCGACACCTTCGCGCAGCATCCGATCGTCGGCGAGGTGCACGGCCAGGGGATGGTCGCGAGCCTGCAGCTCGCGCAGGCGCCGGCCGAGCGCCGCCGCTTCGCGAACGGCGGCGAGGTGGGCACGATCTGCCGCGACTTCTGCTTCAACGGCAACCTGGTCATGCGTGCGACCGGCGACCGGATGCTGCTGTCGCCGCCGCTCGTGATCTCGCGTCAGGAAATCGACGAACTCGTATCGAAGGCGAAGAAAGCCGTCGATGCAACCGCCCAGCAGCTGGGCCTTTCGTAACGGCTTTGACTACGGGCGTGCGGCGGGCGCCGCACGCCGCCATAACCAGGGGAACTCCACCATGCGTGCCTGCTTTCTTCGCCAAGCCTGTTCCATCGCGGCCCTCGCCGCCGCCGCCGCGTTCACGTCGGTCGCCAGCCCGTGCGCCCACGCGGACGAGCTGAACGTCTACAACTGGTCCGACTACATCGCGCCGGACACGATCCCGAACTTCCAGAAACAGACCGGCATCCACGTCAAGTACGACAACTACGACAGCGACGACACGCTGCAGGCGAAGCTCCTCGCCGGCAGCTCGGGCTACGACATCGTCGTGCCGACCTCGAACTACATGGCCAAGCAGATCCAGGCCGGCGTCTACCAGAAGCTCGACAAGTCGAAGATCCCGAATCTCGCGAACCTCGATCCGCTGCTGATGAAGATGATCGCCGACGCCGATCCGGGCAACCAGTACGGCGTGCCGTGGGCCTACGGCACCGACGGCATCGGCTACAACGCGCAGGCGGTGAAGAAGGCGCTCGGCGACAAGGCGCCGGTCGACAGCTGGGCGCTGGTGTTCGACCCGGCCAACATGGAGAAGCTGAAGAGCTGCGGCGTGTCGTTCCTCGACCAGGCGGTCGACGTGTTCGCGGCGACGCTGCAGTACATGGGCCGCGATCCGAACAGCAAGAACCCCGGCGACTACCAGGCCGCGTTCGAGGTGCTGAAGAAGGTTCGCCCGTACATCACGCAGTTCAACTCGTCGGGCTACATCAACGACCTCGCGAACAACGACGTGTGCGTCGTGCTCGGCTGGTCGGGCGACGTCGGCATCGCGCATCGCCGCGCGGCCGAGGCGAAACGCTCGTACGACATCAAGTTCTCGAACCCGAAGGAAGGCGGGCTGTTGTGGTTCGACGTGATGGTGGTGCCGAAGGATGCACCGCACCCCGAGGCCGCGATGAAGTGGATCAACTACGTGTCCGACGCGAAGGTCAACGCGGCGATCACCAACACGGTGTTCTATCCGACCGCGAACAAGGCGGCGCACCAGTTCGTCACGCCGGCCGTCGCGCAGGACCCGACCGTCTATCCGCCGGAGGACGTGCTGAAGAAGATGGTGCTGATGAAGCCGATGCCGGCCGACATCCTGCGCCTCGAAAACCGTCTGTGGGCGCAGTTGAAGACGGGCCACTGAGCCGGCTTCGTCATGGCGGCGCACGCGCGTACTGAACGCGTGCCCGCCTGAATCGGCGGACCGTCCGTCCGCCCGCGCGCACCGCGCGCCCGGTTCCATCCGGCACGAGCCGTTCGTCCGCGAGTCGCGTTGCGCGCCTCGTGCGGGGACGCTCATGCCTGCAATCCGTGAAGAACGAATGGTGAATCCCATGCAATCGATACCCTCTTCCGCTGCTGCACGCCAGGCCCAGCCGGCCGCCGTGGCCCGTTCGAAGAACGACGCGTTCGTGCGCATCGAAAACGTCGTGAAGAAGTTCGGCGACAGCACGGCCGTCGACAACGTGAACCTGACCATCGCGAAGAACGAGCTGTTCGCGCTGCTCGGCAGCTCGGGCTGCGGCAAGTCGACGTTGCTGCGCATGCTGGCCGGCCTCGAGACGGCCACCTCCGGCAAGATCTTCGTCGACGGCGAAGACCTTGCGTCGCTGCCGCCGTACCGCCGGCCGGTGAACATGATGTTCCAGTCGTACGCGCTGTTTCCGCACATGTCGGTCGAGTCGAACGTCGCGTTCGGGCTCAAGCAGGAAGGCACGCCGAAGAACGAGATCAAGGAGCGCGTGGCCGACGCGCTCGCGCTCGTGCAGATGAGCAAGTACGCGAAGCGCAAGCCGCATCAGCTGTCGGGCGGCCAGCAGCAGCGCGTCGCGCTCGCGCGCTCGCTGGTCAAGCGGCCGAAGCTGCTGCTGCTCGACGAGCCGATGTCGGCGCTCGACAAGAAGATCCGCCAGAAGACCCAGCTCGAACTGGTGAACATCATCGAGAAGGTCGACGTGACCTGCGTGATGGTCACGCACGACCAGGAGGAAGCGATGACGATGGCGAGCCGGCTCGCGGTGATGAGCGAAGGCAAGATCGTGCAGATCGGCACGCCCGGCGAAGTCTACGAATACCCGAACAGCCGCTTCTCGGCCGAATTCATCGGCTCGACGAACCTGTTCGAGGGGCGCGTGGTCGAGGACGAACCCGATCACATCTTCGTCGAGAGCGACGACCTCGAGGCGCGCATGTACGTGAGCCACGGCGTGACCGGCCCGCTCGGGATGCCGGTCGGCATCTCGGTGCGCCCGGAGCGCGTGAACGTGTCGCGCGAGAAGCCCGGCTCGCATCACAACTGGGCGCGCGGCGTGGTGACCGACATCGCGTACATGGGCAGCTACTCGCTGTATCACGTGCGGCTGCCGAGCGGCAAGACGGTCGTGTCGAACCTGTCGAGCTCGAACCTGATGCGCGACGACGCGCCGTCGTGGAACGACGACGTGTTCGTGTCGTGGTCGCCGGCGAGCGGCGTCGTGCTGACGCAATGAGGACGCCATGATCAGAACCTCCGCTTCCACTCCGTCCGCGCCGGTTTCCGCCGGCGCGGCCAGCACCGGCGCCGGCCGCGCGCGCCGCAGCCGCTTCGCCGCGCTGTCGCGCCTGCTGCCGTCGGGCCGCAGCGTCGCGATCGGCGTGCCGTTCCTGTGGCTCACCGTGTTCTTCGCGCTGCCGTTCGTGCTGGTGTTCAAGATCAGCTTCGCCGACCAGGTGATGAGCATCCCGCCGTACACGTCGCTCGTCGAGATGAAGGACGGCGCCGTGCACTTCGTGCTGCAGCTGTCGCACTACGCGTTCCTGCTGCAGGACGACCTGTACATCGCGACCTATCTCAGCTCGCTGAAGATGGCCGCGGTGTCGACGCTGCTGTGCCTGCTGATCGGCTATCCGATGGCCTACTACATCGCGCGCGCGGAGCCCGGCCGGCGCAACGTGCTGATGATGGCCGTGATGCTGCCGTTCTGGACGTCGTTCCTGATCCGCGTGTACGCATGGATCGGCATCCTGAAGGACGACGGCCTGCTGAACCACGCGCTGATCGCGCTCGGCATCATCCATACGCCGCTGCGCCTCTATCACAGCGACGCGGGCGTCTACATCGGGATGGTCTATTCGTATCTGCCGTTCATGGTGATGCCGCTGTACGCGCACCTCGTGAAGATGGACCTCACGCTGCTCGAGGCCGCGTACGACCTCGGCGCGAAGCCGTGGGTCGCGTTCACGCGCATCACGCTGCCGCTGTCGAAGAACGGGATCATCGCCGGCAGCCTGCTGGTGTTCATTCCGGCGGTCGGCGAATACGTGATTCCGGAACTGCTCGGCGGCGCCGACACGCTGATGATCGGCCGCGTGATGTGGGACGAGTTCTTCAACAACATGGACTGGCCGATGGCGTCCGCGGTGACGGTCGCGATGGTGCTGCTGTTGCTGGTGCCGATGGCGTTGTTCCAGTACTACCAGGTCAAGGAACTGGAGGAAGCGAAATGATCAAGCCAAGCAAACCGCTGTCGACCGGCGTTCTCGCGTTCGGCTTCCTGTTCCTGTACATCCCGATCATCAGCCTGGTCGTCTACTCGTTCAACGAGTCGAAGCTGGTGACCGTGTGGTCGGGCTTCTCGCTGAAGTGGTACGCGGCGCTGCTGGACGACGACGAGCTGCTGACTGCCGCGTGGCTGTCGCTGAAGATCGGGCTGCTGACGGCCACCGCGTCGGTGGTGATCGGCACGTGGGCCGGCTTCGTGCTCGCGCGCTTCGGCCGCTTCAAGGGCTTCACGCTGTACACCGGGATGATCAACGCGCCGCTGGTGATTCCCGAGGTGATCCAGGGCATCTCGCTGCTGCTGCTGTTCGTCGCGCTCGAGCAGATGTTCGGCTGGCCGAAGGGCCGCGGGATGGTGACGATCTGGATCGGCCACGTGATGCTCTGCGTGTCCTACGTCGCGATCATCGTGCAGTCGCGCGTGAAGGAGATGAACAAGTCGCTCGAAGAAGCGGCGCTCGATCTCGGCGCGACGCCGCTGAAGGTGTTCTTCGTGGTCACGTTGCCGCTGATCTCGCAGGCGCTGCTGTCCGGCTGGCTGCTGTCGTTCACGCTGTCGATCGACGATCTGGTGCTGTCGGCGTTCCTGTCCGGGCCGGGTTCGACCACGCTGCCGCTGGTGGTGTTCTCGCGCGTGCGGCTCGGGCTGAACCCGGAGATGAACGCGCTCGCGACGCTGTTCATCTCGGCCGTGACGATCGGCGTGATCGTCGTCAACCAGATGATGATCGCGCGCGAGCGACGCCGCGTGGCCGACATGAAGGCGGCGTTCGCGGCCGCGTGAGTTGCGTTTCCAGCTGTTCATAACATGACCGCGCGCCGCGCGATGCGGCGCGCAATACAGATCACACATTGACAGGTGCACGACAAGGAGAGTCCGCAATGAAGAAGAAACTGATCTGCCTGCTGGTGGCCGGCGCGTTGCCGGGCGTCGCGCTGGCCGGCTCCACATCCGCCGAGATCAAGGCGCTGCAGGCGCAGGTCGCCGCGCTGCAGAAGCAGATGAAGGCCATGCAGGCGCAGCTCGCCGCGCAGCCGGGCGGCGCCGCGGTCGCCCACGCCGGCGCGGCCGGGGCGGCCGGCTCCGGCGGCACGGCGCGGCCGGCCATCGTGGCGGCCGACCCGTCGTCGCCGGATTACGGCAAGGCGCAGGCCGCGCTGACCAACGACGAAGTCAGCGAAATGAAGCAGCAGATCGCGAACCAGCAGCTGAAGGTCGACTCGCTGACCGACGCGGCCACCACCGGGCCGCTCGCGGGCCTGTCGGTGACGGGCTACCTCGATCCGACCTACATCTACAACCGCGCGGCCGGCTCGTCGTCGTTCCTGTTCGCGAACCACGAGAACGCGTACAACTACTTCAACAGCACGTTCGGCGATCTGTACCTCGACATCAAGAAGACGTTCGGCGTCGGCCCGATGGCGCCGTCGGCCGAGATCACGCTGATGCCGAACCGCGGCAACGGCATCACGCTGCTGCAGAACTCGCGCGGCTCGATCACCGACAACCTGCTGAACACGGCGGTCATCAACGTGCCGATCAGCGCGACCACCACGCTGGTCGCCGGTCTGATCCCGAGCTTCGGCGGCTACGAGGTGCAGCAGTCGAACCAGATGCTCACGCTCACGCACAACCTGCTGTACGACTTCTCCGATCCGGGCAGCTACGTCGGCGCGGGCGCGAACTACACGAAGGGCAACTGGGCGTGGAAGTTCTTCGTCGGCAACGAGCAGTACCGCACCTACGGCTCGGTCACGCAGACGGGCACCAACGCGCTCGGCGATCCGATCACGACCAGCAACAAGGTGCCGACCTTCACCGCGCGCGCGGACTACACGTGGTCGAGCGCGCTCGATCTCGGCGGCTCGATCAACATCGGCCGGCAGACGCTCGCGAGCGCGCTCGACTCAAACGGCGTCGTGCATTACGGGCCGGGCGGCAACGGCGGGAGCGGCTACGGCACGTTCTTCTTCGGCGAACTCGATGCGACCTACATGCTCGCGGACACGCAGTACAACGCCGAGCTCGACTACGGCCAGCAGCAGAATGCGGCGTACAACGGCGGGCTCGCGCAGTGGTACGGGCTGTCGCTGCTCGCGCACCGCAAGTTCAACGCGCCGGTGGTCGGCCGCATGGGCGTGACGCTGCGCTACGACGCGCTCGTCAACAGCAAGAACGGCGGCGGCGGCGGCGGCATCGCGCTGAACGGCAACGGCATGGATCCGTACAACGGCTTCGGCGTGGACGCCGACTGTCTCGCGACGTCGAAGGCGAACGGCGGTCTGGGCTTCGACTGCAAGGGTGCGATCCGTCAGGACGTCGCGCTCGACCTGCTGTTCTATCCGACCCAGCAGATCACCGTGAAGGTCGAATACCGCCACGACTGGGCGAACAACAAGGTGTTCCTGCGCAACGACGGTTCGTACGGCAAGTCGAACGACCTGCTCGCGACGCAGTTCATCTATTCGTTCTGACGCAGGCCGCGCGGGACGCCGTGCCGCGAGCACGGCGTCCCGCGTCATTTCAACCGGCCGGATCGCGGTGCGTCGCGCACCGCCTCCGGCCATCTCCGAGGGAGCCGGTTCGATGCCGCAGTCTTTCACCCGCCGCGCCGATGCGCTCGCGCACGACTCGTATTACGAAGCCAGCGTCACGCGGCCGCCGACCAACGATCCGGTGCTCGACGGCGCGATCGACGTCGACGTCTGCGTGATCGGCGCGGGCTTCGCCGGGCTGTCGACGGCGCTCGAATGCCGCGCGCGCGGGCTGTCGGTCGCGGTGATCGACGCGCACCGCCCGGGCTGGGGCGCGTCGGGCCGCAACGGCGGCCAGGCGATCACCGGCTTCGCCAAGGACGGCGTGATCGAGCGGCAGCTCGGCGCGGCCGGCGCGCGGGCCGCGTGGTCGCTGTCGCTCGACGGCGTCGAGCTGATCGCCGAGCGCATCGCGCGCTACGCGATCGACTGCGACTTCACGCGCGGCTACCTGACGGTCGCGACCAAGCCGCGCCGCGTCGGCGATCTGCGTGCGTGGATGGACGCGGCGCGCACGCGCTGGGGCCACCCGTCGCTGTCATGGCTCGACACCGCCGGGATCCGCGCGCGCATCGCGTCGCCGCGCTATCTGGCCGGCGTTCACGATCCGCTGTCGGGCCATCTGCATCCGCTCAAGTATTGCCTGGGCCTCGCCGACGCCGCGCGGCGCGAAGGCGTCGCGCTGCATGCGCACACGCCGGCGCTCGACGTCGCGCGCGGCGCGCGGCCGGTCGTGCGCACGCCGTCGGGCGAGGTGCGCTGCGGCTTCGTCGTGTCGTGCTGCAACGCGGGGCCGGGCGGCATCCTGCCGGCCGCGACGGCCGCGCGCATCGCGCCGGTCGCGTCGTACATCATCGCGACCGAGCCGCTCGGGCGCGCGCGCGCCGACGCGCTGATCGCGCAGCGCGAAGCCGTGTGCGACAACAACGTCTTCCTCGACTACTTCCGGCTGTCGGCCGACCACCGGATGCTGTTCGGCGGCCGCGCGAGCTCGGCGGGCGCGCCGCCCGAGGTGCTCGCCGAAGCGATCCGCCAGCGCATGACCGGCGTGTTCCCGCAACTCGCCGACGCGCGCGTCGAGCATGCGTGGGGCGGCTTCGTCGACGTCACGCGCAACCGCGCGCCGGACTTCGGCGCGCTCGATCGCAACTTCTTCTACGTACAAGGCTTCAGCGGCCACGGCGTCGCGCTGACCGGCATCGCCGGACGCGCGGTGGCCGCCGCGATCGCGGGCGACACGCGCGCGTTCGACCTGTTCGCGCAGCTGCGCCACCGGCGCTTTCCGGGCGGCGACGCGTGGCGCCAGCCGGCGCTCGAACTCGGCATGCTGTATCACCGCGTGCGCGAGCTGTTCTGAGCCAATCGATCACATCCACATCATGCAGACATTCGCGAACCAGCCCCACGTCGCGTCGTACTACGCGGCGACCGTCAACGATACGACCCGCCATGCGCCGCTCGCCGGCGCGACCGACGCCGACGTGTGCGTGATCGGCGCGGGCCTCACCGGCCTGTCGGCCGCCCTGAACCTCGCGGAGCGCGGCCATTCGGTGACCGTGCTCGAGGCGTCGCGGGTCGGATGGGCGGCGAGCGGGCGCAACGGCGGGCAGCTGATCGGCGGCTTCGCGTGCGACATCGATACGTTCGGCAACTTCATGCCGGACAGCGACGTGAAGCGGATCTGGGAGATGGGACTCGAGACGCTGTCGCTCGTGAAGGCGCGGATCGACAAGCATGCGATCGACTGCGCGCTGGTGCCCGGCTACCTGACCGCGGCGAACACCGAGCGCGACGCCGATGCGCTGAAGCGCTGGCGCGACGAGGCCGCGAAGCGCTTCGGCTACGAGCGCTTGCATTTCGTCGAAGCGGACGCGCTCGGCGACTTCGTGCAGTCGGCGCGCTATCGCGGCGGCCTGTACGACCCCGACAGCGGTCATCTGCATCCGCTCAACTACACGCTCGGGCTTGCGCGCGCGGCGACCGACGCCGGCGTGCGGATCCACGAGGACAGCTGCGTGACGCGCGTGCGCGACGTGGCGGGCGGCCATGTTGTCGAGACCGCTGGAGGCCACGTGCGTGCGCGCTTCGTGGTGCTCGCGTGCAACACCTACGTCGGCACGCTGGCGCCCGCGCTGGCGAAGAAGATCATGCCGGTCGGCACCTACGTGATCGCGACCGAGCCGCTCGGCGACGCGCGCGCCGCCGCGCTGATGCCGGCGCGCGCGGCCGTCTGCGATAGCCGCTTCGTGCTCGACTACTTCCGGCCGGCGCCGGACACGCGGCTCGTCTGGGGCGGCAAGGTCAGCTATTCGACGCGGCCGCCGCGCAACCTCGCGGCCGCGATGCGCGCGGACATGTTGAAGACGTTCCCGCAACTCGCGGACGTGAAGATCGACTATGCGTGGGGCGGTTTCGTCGACATCACGATGAACCGCGCGCCGCATTTCGGGCGCGTGACGCCGACCACCTACTTCGCGCAGGGCTTCTCGGGACACGGCGTGAACACGACCGCGCTCGCGGGCAAGCTGATCGCCGAAGCGATCGACGGCCAGGCGAGCCGCTTCGACCTGTTCGACAAGATCCGCCACCGCGACTTCCCCGGCGGCGCGACGCTGCGCACGCCGGCGCTGGTGCTCGCGATGAGCTGGTACAGGCTGCTGGACGCGTTCGGCGTGCACTGAGCGGCGCGTGCGGCACGCGCTCGCGCTGCAACGCAAAACGGCCGCGCATGCGCGGCCGTTTCATCGGCTATCGCGGCTTCCGCGCAACGGGCAAGCGGGGTTGCCGAGGTGCGGAAGCGCCCCGCTTAGTCGGTGCCGTACTTCGGCGAGTGCGGCCCGTACAGCAGCCCGTTCGGCGGGCCGGCGGACAGCAGGCGGTTGCTGGTCAGCGCGGCGACGTCGTGCGCCTCGTCGGTCAGCGAATGGGCGATCTGCTTGACCGCCGCCTGCACCAGCATCCCGACGAGACCGAACGCGTTGACGTTCACGTTGTTGCCGAGCTCCTTGCCGGTCGCGCGGCCGGCGCCCTGCCACAGCACGTCGCCGGTCCGCAGGTCGACGAGCTTCGCCGACGCCGCGACCACCGTCGTGCTGTCCAGCACCTGGTAGACCGAGCCGTATTTCGTGATCTTCGTGTACAGCGCGGCATCGGCGCCGAAGATCTCGCGCAGCTTCGCCGGCGACGTGCCCTGGATCTCCGCGGCGTTGGTGAGGCCGTTCTGCTTGAACGTCTCGTCCATCACCGCGACCGGCACCACGTAGTAGCCCGACTCGGCGAGCGGCAGCGTCATCTGCGACAGCACGCCGTAGGTCGCGCCGACGTCGGTCGTTTCGTTGATCGGCGGCAGCACGAGGATCGAGCGCGGATGGCTGTTCTTGAACGCCGTGTAGTCGGCGCGTTTGACGGGCTGCGCGCATGCGCTCAGCAGCGCGACGAGCGACAGCACGGACATCAGCTTGAATGAAAGTGTCTTGAACATGGCGGGCGCGTTACTGTTTGGCGGAAGTCGTATCGGCGTTCTTGCGGCCGGCGAGCGTCTGGCCGGCGGCCGACGGGGTCGGCGCGCTTGCAGCCGCGGTGGTCGCTGCGGCGGTCGGCGCGGCCTTCTTCTTCATCAGGAAATCCATGTACGACGCGGATTCCGGGAACAGCGCCTTCTCGGCCTCGAACTCCTGGCCCGCCTGCTGTTCGCTGCCCACGCTCGCGTAGAGCATCCCGAGATGCGCATGGAAGCCGGGCGGCGGCTTGTTGCCCTTCGCACGGATTTCCTGCAGCGCCTTTTCGAGCGCGTCGATCTGCTGTTGCGGCGACGATTGGCCCTTGAAGTATTCGTACACCTGCGGCTGATAGCCGTTCCACTGATAGAGCGGCGGCGTGGTCGGCGCGGCGCAGCCCGCGAGCAGCATGGCGGCTGCCGTCGCCGGCAGCCAGATTCCCCGTTTCATTGTTTGGTCTCTTGTGATTCGATGATTGATCCGGTGCGCCGTACGGCGCACCGCGCTTACTTCGTCGCCTTCAGCACGCCCGCGTCGACCTGGTCGACGAGGTGATTCACGGCTTCCTGGATCGCGAGGTCGAGCACCTTGCCGTTGAGCGTCGAGTCGTAGCCGGCGGTGCCGCCGAAGCCGATCACTTCGCGGTTCGACAGGCTGAATTCGCCGGCGCCCTGGCTCGAGGCGACCACTTCCGACGTCGTCGTGTCGACGATGTTCAGGTTGACCTTCGCGTACGCGACCTGCGTCTTGCCGCTGCCGAGAATGCCGAACAGCTGGTGGTCGCCGACGTCCTTGCGGCCGAACTCGGTCACGTCGCCGGTCACGACGTAGTTCGCGCCCTTCACGGCCTGCGCCTTCTTCATGAAGCCGGCTTCCTGCTTGATCTCGTCGAGGTTCTCGCGATCGAGCACGTTGAAGCGGCGGCTCTGCTGCAGGCGCGTGACGAGAATCGTCTTGGCCTGGCCGCCGAGGCGGTCGATGCCGTCGGAGAAGATCCCGCGCATGTAGCTCGAGCGGTTGTCGAACTTGCCGATCGCGATCGCGACGGGCTTGCCCACATACGGCTTCTGCGCGCTGCTCACGGCAGGCACGTCGAGCGTGCGCGACGATTCGGTCGCGCAGCCCGACAGCGCCGCGACGAGTGCCGCCGCGACGACAACGGTGCGTCGTGTCTGAATGTTCACTGCTGGTCTCCTTGCGAAAAAGATTGCCCGACACGGGCGCGCCGGCTCGCGAGCGAACCGGCGGAGGAAGCGATGGAAATGCCGTGGACGCGCAGCGGCGCGCGCCGCGTCATCGCGGCAATGGCGATAGCGACGGTGACGGCATGCGTTGGGAGCGCGCGCGCAACGGACGGGTTGCGGCGACAGGCGAGCGTGCGGCGCGCCGGTATGCGCCGCTCATGTTGTCGTGGATGTGGTCGTGTGCGTGATTGCGCTGTTGATCGCGCATGATTGGCCCCGTATATGCTTTTGGCCGATCATACCAAGCTCTTCGCCGACTCGGCATCGTCCCGGCACGAATTGACGAACTTTTGCGTTGCCTGCGTATCGTGGATGCGACGGGGCGACGGGGCGACGGGGCGACGGGGCGACGGGGCGATGGATCGTCGGATGCGATGGATGGGTCGGATGCGACCGACTCGTCAGACTCGACCGACTCAACCGATGCGATGGACGCGTCCGATGCGACGGCGTCGAAGGCTCGAACTCCGCGAGCTATGCGGACTGCGCCAACTCCCCGGACTTCATAGCCCCGCTAGACCCCACACGCCGATGGCGCGACATCGCGCCACTCCATCGCCCCTAGTCGGCAACCTTCTGGCGCATCGTCACGAATTCCTCTGCGGCGGTGGGATGGATACCGATCGTGTCGTCGAATTGCGCCTTCGTCGCGCCGGCGCGAATCGCGATCGCGATGCCCTGGATGATCTCGCCGGCGTCGCGGCCGACCATGTGCGCGCCGACGACGCGCTGACTGTCGCGCGCGACCACCAGCTTCATCAGCGTGCGCTCGTCGCGCCCCGACAGCGTGTGGCGCAGCGACCGGAACGACGTCCGGTAGATGTCGAGCTCGCCGTACACGCCGCGCGCATGCGCTTCGGTGAACCCGACCGTCGCGACTTCCGGCTGGCTGAACACCGCGGACGGCACCCATTCGTGGTCGGTCGCGACGCGCGCGCCACCGAACAACGTGCGCGCGAGCAGGCTGCCGTCGCGCGTCGCGACCGGCGTCAACTGCGGCCGCGACGTGACGTCGCCGAGCGCGTGGATCGACGGCACCGACGTCGCCGAATACGCATCGACCGCGATCGCGCCGCGCGCGTCGAGCAGCACGCCCGCGCGCTCGAGGCCGAGCCCGTCGACGTTCGGCACGCGGCCGGTCGCGTAGAGCACCGCATCGTACCGCCCGTGCGTCGCGTCGCCGACCTGCACGGAGAGCGTGCCGTCGTCGGCCCGCGCGATCGACTCGACCACCGCGTGCGCATGAATCGCGACGCCCTGCTTCGTCATCTCGTCGGTGAGGAACTGCCGCACGTCGTCGTCGAAGCCGCGCAGGATCCGCTCGCCGCGATAGAACAGGTCGACGCGGCTGCCGAACCCGTTGAAGATGCCGGCAAACTCGACCGCGATGTAGCCGCCGCCGACCACCGCGATGCGTCCGGGCAGCGCCGGCAGCGACAGCGCCTCGCGCGACGTGATCGCATGCTCGATGCCGGGCCGCGGCGGCAGCGACGGGCGCGAGCCGGTGGCGATCGCGATGTGGCGCGCGCGGAACGTGCGCTCGCCGACGGCGACCGTATGCGCGTCGACGAGCGTCGCGCGGCCGGCGTGCATGTCGACGCCCGATTGCCGCAACAGGTCGATGTAGATGTCGCTGAGGCGGTTGATCTCGCGATCCTTCGCGGCGATCAGCGCGGGCCAGTCGTGGGTGCCGGCGTCGAAGCGCCAGCCGAAGCCCTGCGCGTCTTCCAGTTCGTGCGGATAGTGCGAGGCGTAGACGAGCAACTTCTTCGGGATGCAGCCGCGCAGCACGCAGGTGCCGCCGATCTGCTCCTGTTCCGCTATGGCGACGCGCGCGCCGTAAGACGCCGACATCCGGGCGAGCCTCACGCCGCCGGAGCCGGCCCCGATGACGAACAGGTCGTAGTCGAAATCCATCGCAAGCCTCATCGCAGTTCGGATGACGGCACGATAACAAGATTCCGGCGTTCGTGCGGGAAGCGCCGACGCAGGGCGCGCGCCACGAAAAAAAACGGCGAGAGACCTTGCCTCTCGCCGCTCAACCCGGTTGCCGGGTGTGCCATGCGTCACCGATCGAGCGCATGCCCGGCCAGCCGGCCGCGCGGCGCCGGTCCGCCCGCACGCGCGAACGGCGCGCCCGCGGACCGGCCGCCATGCTCAGGCCTGCGACGTGTCGCTGCCGTCCGTCGCCTGCGTGTCGTCTGCCTGCTGCGGCTGCTCGTCCTTCTTCTCGAGCATGCCTTCGATCGCCTCCGCGCCCTTGAAGCCGGCGATCGCCGCGGCTGCCTTGGTCAGCAGGCCCGCATCGGGATCGACCTTCTCCGCAGCCTCGACGGCCGCGACGGCACCAGCGATTTCACCCACGGTATTCAGGATACCCATCGTCATCCCCTTCGAAGAAAATCGTGAGCGCATCGTCCCACGAAAAAAACCGGCGGACCGCGTTTGTCATCGCCGGATACACAAGTTACCCATCAGGCCGGCCGCGCGCGAACCCGCGCGCCGGAACGACGCCCGCGCGCACCGCGGACCATGCGCGCAGCGTAGCGCAAACGCGTCGCGCGCACTGTCAAAGTATGTTCTGGATTGCCGACGGAACGCTTACGGGCAGCACGAGCGCCCGCGGCGGCGCGGGCGGGCGAAAAAAGAGGCTCCCACAGGAGCCTCCCGGATGCGCGCCGCGCGTGGCGCGGCGCAGCTGCGACGGTTCTCGTCAGAAGATATTGCGCAGGCCGATCGCGATGCCGGTCTGGTTGCTGCGGCCCGGCAGCTCGACGTTCGCGGCGCCGTTCGTCTTGTTGAAGTCGACGGTGCCGTAGACTTCCGTGCGCTTGCTGAGCGCGTATTCGGCGATGCCGACGATCGCGTAGCGGTTGCCGCTCGCGAGCGTGCCGTTGGCGGTCATCGCTTTGCGCATGTGGTCGTAGTAGAAAGCGCCGGTCAGCGTCAGCGGCGTGCTGACCTGCCAGCTCACGCCGGCGAACGGACCGTCGTCGATCCGGCCCGTGCCCTTCGCGACCGGAATCGACTGCTGCGCGAGCAGGCTGTCGACGAAACCGGTGTCGTCCTTCGAGCGCAGGTAGCCCGCGTAGACCTTCGCCTTGCTGAACGCGTAGACGACGTTCGCGTGGTAGATGGTCTGCTTGCGTGCGGAGTTGTCGCTGTTCTGCTGCGCGCCGGCCGCGATGCTCAGCGGCCCCATCACGTAGGACAGCGACACGCCCCATGCATTGCCCTTGCCGAGCGAGCCGGGGATCTGGCCGGAGAAGCCGCCCGCGCCGGTCGACTCGTAGTTCGTGCCGGTCGAGTACATCGCCTTCGCGGTCAGGCCCGAGAACGTGCCCGTGTACTTGATCTGGTTGTCCGCATACAGGCCGCCGCCCAGCGCCACCGGGAGCCACGCGTTCTCGAGGTAGTTGCCGACCGTGAGCGGATCGTAGGTGTCCGCGAGCAGGTCGAACAGCGGGGTCTTCTGGCGGCCGAGGGTCACCGTGCCGTACGGGCTCTGCAGGCCGACGTACGCGGCGCGATTGAACAGGCGGCCGCTGTCGGCGAATGCGCCGTTCTGCAGGTTCACGCCGCTTTCGAGGTTGAACACGGCCTTCAGGCCGCCGCCGAGGTCTTCCGAGCCGTAGATGCCGAAGCGGCTGTTGGTGATCGCGCCGTTGGTCATCGACAGCAGGCCGTCGTTCTTCGCATTGGCGTTGGTGAGGTAGCGGATGCTGGCGTCGGCGACGCCCCACAGCGTGACCGAGCTTTGTGCTTCGGCGAACTGACTGGCGACGGCGAGTGCCGCGCCCCCTGCGATGGCTGCGAGCCGGGTGGTCTGCTTCATGAGCTTTCCTATTTGTAGGTGTCTCCGTTCATGGCCGGCCGCGTGTGCAGCCGGGTGGCAATCGCGGGCGCTCATGGCGCCCGCGATGTCGGCAGAATCATAAGACCAGTACGCGGAACGAAAGAAATTGAAACGTCCGCGCACGCGCGATTGTCGTCAGCGAACAACGGTCGATTGGGCGGGCGGGGATTGCGCCGGCGGGAGGCCGGGCGCGGCGCGGCGAGGACCGTGCGGGGTTGGAGGCGATGAAGCTGCGTCGCGGCGCGCCGTCGTGCACGTGGAGGAGTGCTGCGGTTGCCGGCATCGGAGGCGGCGCGCCAGGGCTCGGGCGATCGGGTGCGGCGGCTGATCGGTGGCGCGATGAGTGCGCTGCAGCAACGTACCGAGATGGCGGCTCGCTGGGACGCCCCTGGGTGTCACGCCCGCCGCGATGCTACGTACTCCGGTGCGGCGGCGTTGGTGCCGTTGGTGCCGTTGGTGCCGTTGGTGCCGTTGGTGCCGTTGGTGGCGTTGGTGGCGTTGGTGGCGTTGGTGGCGTTGGTGGCGTTGGTGGCGTTGGTGGCGTTGGTGGCGTTGGTGGCGTTGGTGGCGTTGCTGCCGTTGCTGCCGTTGCTGCCGTTACCACTATCGCTACCATTGCCGCCATCGCTGCCGTTGCCTCCATCACCGCCCGCGCCGCCTGCCGGATCCCCCGCCCGCTGCCGCGCCCGCCGCACGATCTCCGCGAACGCGCCGACGAGCGGCAACACCGCGCCCCACAGCGCGACATCGGGCGCGAGCCGCGTGACGAGTCCACCGCACACGGCGCCGCCGAGGAAGCAGAAGCTGATCGTCGCGAGCAGCGCAGAATCGTGCAGCGCGCCGGCGTCGTAGCGCGGTATCAGCCCGACGAACAGCTTCTGCGCGGCGCGGCGCAGATTGCCGGTCGTCATCACCGACGTGTACGACAGCGCCTCGAGATGCGTGAACGACAGCGTCTGCAGCGTCGCGACGAACGTGATGCCGGGGATCAGCCACGCGCTCGACGCGCCCACCAGCCCGCTCGCGGCCAGGCCGAGAAACGCGATCTCGACGATCAGGCTCGCGAACGCGGTGTGGCGCATCCAGCCGCGCTGGGCGGCGAGGCCCAGCAGGTGCGCGACGAGCACCGCGACCACGAACCCGCCGAGCGGCGGCACGTGACGCAGCGCGGCCGCCCATTCGCCGGCCGACAGGTTGATGCCGAGCAGCGCGACGTTGCCGGTCATCGTGTTCGCGAACACGTGGCCGTGGCCGACGTACGTGTACGCGTCGAGATAGCCGCCCGAGAGCGTGAGCAGCGCGGCGACGGTGAGGTTGCGGCTGGCGCCGTCGAGATTCATCGATCCTCCGTGTGGTGTGCCGCCCGGCCGCCGCGGACGGCGGGCGATTCATCGGCGTCGGCGCGGCGGCCGGCCGCCCTTCACTGGCCGATGCCGGTGAGCCCGATCAACGCGCCCGCCGCGAGCAGCCACAGCGGATGAATGCGCGTGCGCCACGCGAGCACCGCGCATGCGGCGGTGATACCCCACTGGATCGCGCTGCGGTTCGACGCCTGCGAGATCAGCATCGCGCTCGCCGCGACGAGCCCGGCCGTGACGGGCATCAGCCCCTGCTGCACGTAGCGGCGCCATGGCCGGTCGCGAAAGCGCTCCCACGCGTGCAGCGCGAGCACGGTCACGATCGACGACGGCCCGAACTTCGCGATCGACGCGACCAGCAGGCCGGCCCAGCCGGCCACGTGCCAGCCGACCAGCGACACGATCATCATGTTCGGCCCCGGCGCCGCCTGCGCGAGCGCGAACAGCGCGGTGAACTCGTGCGCGCTCATCCAGTGATGCACGTCGACGACCTGCCGCTGCATCTCCGGCAGGATCGTGTTGCCGCCGCCGAACGCGAGCAGCGACAGCTGGCTGAAGATCGTCGCGATCGCAATCAACGTGTCGTTCATCGGCCGCCTCCGTCGCGTGCCTCGGCGCGCGGCTGCGCCGGCGTGTCGCGACGCCGCGACGCGAGCCAGATGCTGACGGGCGTCAGCACCAGCATCGTCGGCAGCAGCGGCACGCGCAGCACCACGATCGCGACGAACGCGAGCGCCGCGATGCCGGCGGCCGTGCGCGGCGCCTGCCGCAGCGGCCGCGCGACCTTCACCGCCATCGCGACGAGCAGCCCCGCGGCTGCGGCCGCGAGCCCGCCGAACAGGTGCTGCACGTGCGGGTCGGCCTGCGTCTTCGCATACAGCACGCCGAGCGCGACCACGACGAGCGTCGGCCCCGCGATCAACCCGAGAATGCCGGCGAACGCGCCCGCGACGCCGCGAAAGCGCATGCCGACGGCGACCGACAGGTTGATCACGTTGCCGCCCGGCAGGAACTGGCACAGGCCGAGCAGATCGGTGAATTCGTCGGCGGACAGCCACTTGCGCTCGTCGACGATGGTGCGCCGCGCAAACGGCAGCGCGCCGCCGAACGACATCAGCCCGAGCGACAGGAAACCGGTGAACAGCTCGGCGAGACCGATCGGGCGCGGCGCGGCGGCGGGCGGTGGGGAAACGGATTGCATGGGGATCCTCATCAAGCGGTGCCACGAGGTTACCGCCGTCGCGGAGGACGGCAAAACGATTTTATCGGCGCGTCCTTGTGATCTAGAATCACAAGCATGCCACGCGACCTACCGCCCTTTTCCGCGCTTCGTGCCTTTGAAGCAGCGGCCCGACACGAGAGCTTCAGCGCCGCCGGCGACGAGCTGCATGTGACCCACGGTGCCATCAGCCGGCAAATCGCCGGGTTCGAGGCGTGGCTCGGCAAGCCGGTGTTCCAGCGCTACGGCAAGCGCGTGAAGCTCACCGACGACGGGCGCCGTTATCTCGACACCGTGCGCGCCGCGTTCGACAGCATCGCGCTCGCCACCGAGCAGCTGCGCAACGCCGGCGCGACGCGCGTGCTGCGCATCAACGCGCTGCCGACCTTCGCGATGAAGTGGCTGCTGCCGCGCCTGTCGCGGTTCCAGCGCGACGTGCCGAACGTCGAGCTGAAGCTGTCCACGTCGAACGCGGCGCTCGACACGCTCGACGGCTTCGACGTCGCGATCCGCCGCGAGCCCGGCCCCGGGCCGAACTGGCGCAGCGGCCATTTCCTCGACGAAAGCGTGATTCCCGTCTGCAGCCCCGCGCTGCTCAAGCGCGCGCCGATCGCCCGCGCGGAAGATCTCGCGCGGCACGTGCTGCTGCATTCGGATACGCGGCCGGAAGGCTGGCGCGACTGGTTCGCCGCGGCCGGCGTGACGATGAAGGGGCGCAAGCGGCAGTCGTTCGACCACTTCTATCTCGCGCTGCAGGCGGCCGTCGACGGGCTCGGCGTCGCGCTCGGCCCGCTGCCGCTGATCGACGACGAGCTCGCGAGCGGCCGCCTCGTGATGCCGCTCGACGGGCCGCGCATCGCGACGCGCAGCTACTGGTGGATCGCGCCGGGCGCGTCCGCCGACGATCCGCTCGTCGCGCAGTTCTGCGCGTGGCTGCAGGGGCAGTCGAACACCGGCGCATGAGCGGGCGCCGGCGGGGCCGCTTCCGCTACCCGCTCACACCACCGGGCCCGGCTCCTTCTCCTTGCGCAGGATCGCGTACAGGATGATCGCGCCGAACGTCGCGGTGCCGATGCCGCCGAGCGCGAAGCCGCCGAACTTCAGCGAGAAGTCGCCGGCGCCGAGCACCAGCGTGACGGCCGCGACGATCAGGTTGCGGTTGTCGGAGAAGTCGACCTTGTTGACGACCCAGATCCGCGCGCCCGTCACCGCGATCAGCCCGAACACGACGATCGACACGCCGCCGAGCACCGGGCCCGGAATCGTCTGGATCACCGCGCCGAACTTCGGCGAGAAGCCGAGCCCGATCGCGATCAGCGCGGCGAGCGCGAACACGAGCGTCGAATAGATCCGCGTGACGGCCATCACGCCGATGTTCTCCGCGTAGGTGGTCACGCCCGTGCCGCCGACGCTGCCCGACACGATCGTCGCGAGCCCGTCGCCGATGAACGCGCGGCCGACGTAGCGGTCGAGGTTGCTGCCCGTCATCGCGCTGACCGCCTTGATGTGGCCGAGGTTCTCGGCGACCAGGATCACGGCGATCGGCGCGAGCATCAGCATCGCGTGCGGATCGAACACCGGCGCGCGAAAGCGCGGCACGCCGAACCACGCGGCATGCGCGACGATCGAGAAGTCGATCGGCTTGCCGAGGCCCATGCCGTTGGTCGCGACCGCATAGATCGCGTACGCGATCACGAGCCCGACCAGGATCAGCAGGCGCTGCACCATCCCGCGCGCGAACACCGCGACGCCGCCGACGCACAGCACGGTCACGAGCGCCATCACCGAGTCGAAGGTCGAAGCCGACACGCCCCTGACCGCGATCGGCGCGAGGTTCAGCCCGATCACCGCGACCACCGCGCCGGTGACGACCGGCGGCATCAGCGTCTCGATCCAGCGCGTGCCGATCGCCTGCACCAGCGCGCCGAGCGCGACGTACACGACGCCGCACGCGACGATCCCGCCGAGCGCCACCGGAATGTTCGGGTTCGGCCCGCTGCCGCCGTAGCCGGTCACCGCGATCACCAGGCCGATGAACGCGAAGCTCGAGCCGAGGTAGCTCGGCACGCGGCCGCCGACCAGCACGAAGAACAGCAGCGTGCCGATGCCCGACATGAAGATGCACAGGTTCGGATCGAAGCCCATCAGCAGCGGCGCGAGCACGGTCGAGCCGAACATCGCGACGACGTGCTGCACGCCCATCGCGACCATCTGCGGCCACGCGAGGCGCTCGTCGGGCCCGACCACGCGCGACGCCGCGCCGGCCGGTTGCACCCGCCAGCGCGGGAAGTAGGAATCGGACATGGGGAAAGGGCTCCTGTCGGTCGCCGGCGGCGGACGGTGCGCCGGCCTGGAATCTGGCGCGAGTTTACGGAGCGGAAATGGGGCTGGCAAGCGCGCCGCCGCACGCGCGGCAATGGCGCGCCGGGAGCTGGTTTGCGGTATGACGGGGAAACGAGCCGGCCGGGCGGCCGTGGGTCACCGCGCCGGCCGCCGCGCGGGCGACCGGCACGCGCACCGCGCGACGTGAGCGAAGGCTCACATCGCGCGATGCTGCGCGCCGATCAAGGATTGACGTACTGGAACAGCGACAGGTTCTGCAACTGCACGTAGGCCTTCTGCGCGCCGGTCAGCGCGTTCTGCACCTGCAGATACTGGCTGATCGTCGTCACCATGTTGGTGCCGGTCAGGTCCGTCAGGTTGCTGGTGGTCTGCAGCGACGCCGTCTGCGTGACCGCCTGCATCGCCTTGACTTCCTGCTCGCGGCCGCCGACCGACGCCTGGATCGTCGTCACGTTGCGCATCGTGTTGCCGACCTTGATCGAGCCGGTCATCATCGCGTTCGACAGCGCGGCGGCCGCGACGGGATTGCCCGTCACCGGCGTCTTCAGCGCGGCGATCATCGAGTCGAGCGTCGAGAAGATGTCCGCGCCGCCGGTTGCCTGCGGGCCGGGCGTGACCGAGAACGAGTCCCCGGCCGACGGCGTGCCGGACACCGAGACGGTCATCCCGCCGCCGAGCGCGATCGACGCGCCGGCCGTGTACGCCTGCGCGGGCGTCGTGGTCGGCGGCTTGGCCGACGAATCGGTGACCGTGTAGGTCGGCGCGGCCGGCGTGCCGCCGAACGTGATCGCGAAATGATGGCCGTTGGTCGCGGCCGACGGGCTCGTGACGGTCACCGCGGTAATCCGGCCGGTGCCCGTGTTGGCGGCGTCCGCCGCCGGCACCGGGACGCTGCCGAGCGACTGCACCGACATGAACACGGCCGCGCCGGTGTCGCCTTGCGCGACGCTGCTCGAATCGCCGATCTGCACCTGGCGCGTGCCCGAATCGCCGACATACGACACGGTGCCGTTCGGGCTGCTCGTAAACGGCGCCGACGAATTGTTGACGCCGGCGAACAGATAGGTGCCCGCGCCGTCGTTCGTGTTCGCGAGCGTCATCAGCTGGTCGCGATAGCCTTGCAGCTGGGTCGCGAGCGCCGCGCGGTCGCTGTCGGCGAGCGAACCGTCGCCGGCGCGCACGGTCAGCGTCTGCACGCCGGTCAGCACGGTGCTCACGCTTTGCAGCGTCTGGTCCTCGGCCTGCAGCGACGCGAGCGCCGTGCTCTGGTTGGCCGTGTACTGCGACAGCGTCGCCGACGTCATCGACAGCTGCACGGCCTGCGCCGCGCCGACCGGGTTGTCGGCCGGCGTCTGCAGGCTCACGCCGCTTGCGATCTGCTGGTACAGCTGCGAGAGCTGAGCCTGCTGATCGTTCATCTGTGAAACGTTCAGCTGGAAGAACTGGGCGCTGGAAATCCGCATCGCTTCTATCCCTCGAATCCGGTCAGTTGAACAGGCCGAGAACGGTCTGGAACAGCGTCTGCGCGGTCTGGATCACCTTCGCGTTCGCCTGGTAAAGCTGCTGGTACTGCATCAGGTTCGCCGCTTCCTCGTTCTGGTTCACGCCCGACACCGACTGCTGCGCGCTGGTGATCTGGCCGACCAGCGACGTCTGCGCGGCGCTCGACGACTTCAGCTGGCTCGCCGTGTTGCCGATCGCGTTCACGTAGTTCGCGTACGCGCCGGTGAGCGTGGTCGTGCCGCCGCCGAGCGACTTGGCCGTCACCAGCTGCGACAGCGCGAGCGCGTTGGCGCCATCGCTCGTGCCGCCCGCGTACGGCCCGATCGAGAACGAGTCGCCGTCGGACGGCGCGCCCGACAACGTGACGGTCACACCGTTCAGCGTGCCGGACATCGTCATCTTCGCGCCCTGGCTCGCGTTGTACGGCACGCTGTCGGTCGGGTTGGCGATCGTCACCGAGGTGGGCGGCGTGCCCGCGATCGTGACCGTCGTGCCGACCGGGAAGCCCGACAGCGAGTTCGTCGCCGCGTCGTAGGTGAGCTTGGTGGCCGGAATCTGATAGCCGGAGCTCACGCCGTTCGAGACGATCTTCCCCGTCCCGATGTTGGTCGTCGACGCGGAGGCGACGACCGGCGACGCCGCCGCGATCGCCGCGCCGCTCGTCGTCGCGAGCCCGAAGCCGGTCAGCGCGCCGCGCGTCGGCAGCACGGTGAACTGGTCGCCGGCGTTCATCGCGCCGGACGAGAACGACAGCTGCAGCCCGCCCAGCGACGCCGGCATCGACGTCGACTGGCCGATCACCGAGCCGCTCGCGCGGTCGGCCAGCGTGTAGTTGGTGCCGTCGAACGACAGCGTGTAGTCGCCCGTCGTCGGCTGCGCGGGGTTCGTGAACGACACGGACAGCGCCGCGTTGCCGGTATTGCCCTGATTCGCGAAGACGGTCGCCGGCGCGACGGCGAACAGGCTGCCGCCCGGATTGCCCGACAGGTCGACGCCGAGCGCGTTTTGCGCATTGACCTGCGCGGCGAAGCTGGTCGCGAGCGCGCCGAGCTGCGCCTGCGCCGGATCGAGCGTCTGACGGCGGAACGCGAGCAGGCCGCCGAGCGTGCCGCCCGACAGCGACGCATCGGGCAGCGACTGGTCCGGCGTTTTCGGATTCGCGCCGGCGATGCCCTGCGACACCACGGTCAGCTCGCTCGGATCGGACGACGACGCGACGGCCGCGAGCTGGTAGCTCTTGTCGGCGACGACGAGCGGCTGGCCGCCCGCGAGGAACACGCTGTAGCCGCTGTCGTTGCGCACGACCTGCACGCCGGCGAGCGACGACAGGTTCGACACCGCGAGGTCGCGCTGGTCGAGCAGCTGGTTCGGCGGCTGCCCCTGGCTGCTCGCGGCCCCGATCTGCTGGTTCAGCTGCGCGATCTGCGAGGTGTACGTGTTGATCTGCGACACGGTGCTGGTGAGCTGCGTGTTCACGCTCTGACGCAGCGCGTCGTACTGCTGGCCGGTGGCCTTCAGCTGGTCGGCGAGGATCTGTGCGTTGCTGATCGCGGTCTGCCGCACCGACGGGTCCGACGCGTTGTTCGCGACGTTCTGCAGCCCGGTGAAATAGTTCGTGATCGCGGTCGAGATGCCGGCCGTCGGGCTGCCGACGTAGTTGTTCAGCTGCGCGACGAGCGAATACCACGTCGATTGCGCGCCGCCTTGCGACTGCGCGGCGTTCAGCTGGTCGCTCAGGTACTGGCTGTACTGCCGCTGCACGGTGACGGTGTTCACGCCCTGCGGCAGATAACCGCTCGCGGTGTACTGGCCGCTCTCTTCGGCATAGACGGGACGCTCGACCGAATAGCCGGGCGTCGCGGCGTTGCTGATGTTCTGACCGGTCGTCGTGAGGCCCCAGAGCGCGGCATTGAGGCCGCTGACGCCGAGGTTCATGAATGTGTTGGACATGCGCGATCCTGATGAGCCGGCCGCGCTGCGGCCGCCGGGTTGCGTGACTCCCGGTATAACGGCCGCGGATCGAAAAAATTGAGGGAAAAATGCGCACGCGGCGCGCGCGTGCGCGCGGCGGCCGCGAGGCGGTGCGTCAGGCCCGCGCGAGCGAGCGGCGCTTCATCTCGAGCTGCGTGATCAGGCGCTGCAGCGTGTTCTCCGCGCTGCCCGGCAGCGACATGAAGCGAAACCCGAGCTGATAGCGGCGCGAGCCGTTCGGCAGCTGCGTCGAGCGCTGCGACACGAGGCGCAGGTCGAGCGACAGCTTGCCGTGGCCGTTCAGTTCGAGCTCGACCTCCGGCAGCAGCGTGCCGACTTCGAGCGTCTCGACGCGCTCGTCGATCGTGCGCAGCCCGACGCCGCCGAGCGACAGGTTCTGCACCTCGAACACGAAGCTCTCGCCGTCCGGCAGCTTGCCGCGACACTGGAACGGATCGACGACCGGCGCATCGACGCGGAAGTACTCGCGCCGCTGGATGCACATCAGCACCTCGGGGAATTCGGCGACGAACGCGGGCAGCCCCTCGAAGCGCGTCTCGCGCGGCGTGCCGGTGGTGAACTCGACGCGCACGCCGTCCGGCGCGGCGGCGAAGGTGCAATGCGACGCGGCGAGGATGCCGGCGTTCTGCTCGGCCAGCGCGCCCCAGTCGAACGTGAAGGTGCGCGCGCCGACGTCGACGTCGAGCAGGCGCGTGACGAGCTGCCCGCCGGGATACTGGACGGTCAGGAAGTCGCCCCGGTTCACGAGGTTGCGCAACTGCACGCCGATCTCGAGCGGATTGCGGCGGGCGTAGTCGGGTCCGGAATGGCCCGCATCCAGGCTCGGGTCGGTCGACGTTTCGATATTCATGGCTAGCCGGTTTCTTGTCATGGACGCCCCGGCAACCGGGACGCAATAAAACCGGGCCTGAACATGGCCCGGTTGCTGGTCTCTCACACTTAGCGGCAGTGCTGACCGAAAGTTTAGATCGAATCGCGGATTATTTTCCGCGCAAACGATAAAACCGCGCGCGGCGGACGCCGGGCGCGGTCGGGAACACGGCAGGAAATCACGCCGCGCGGCCGTGGCGGCGCGGCGCGTCAGCCGATCTGCTGCATGATCGAGATCAGCTTCTTCGCGTAGTGCGGGTCGGTCGCGTAACCGGCCTTCTGCATGCCGTGCGCGAAGCCCTCGACGCTGCGGCTCGCGCTCAGCACGCCCGCGTAGCGCGGGTTGTTCTTCAGCAGGCTCGCATAGTCGGTCATCGCGTGCTCGTACGAGTCGTACGCGCGGAACTTCGCGACCACGCGGCGCGGCGTGCCGTTCACGTATTCGGTCGTGAGCGCCGCCACCGTGCGGCCCGTCCAGCCCTTGTTCGCCTTGATGCCGAACACGTTGTAGCTGGTCGAGCCGTCGCTCGCGCGGATCTCGCGCTTGCCCCAGCCCGATTCGAGCGCAGCCTGGCCGACGATGAAGCGCGCCGGAATGCCGGTCGCCGCGCTCGCCGCCTGCGCGGGGGCGGCGAGCCGGTCGACGAACGCGTCCGCGTCCTGCACGCCGCTCGAGCCTTTCAGCGGCGGCGTCAGCGCGCTGCCGGCCGAGTAGCCGCGCGTGCCGGCGAGCGCGCCGTTGTTCGCCGCATTCGCGTAGGCCCGCGCCATCGCGTTCATCGCGGCGAGGCTGCCTTCGTTGCCCGACGTGCCGGCGCCGGCCGCGCCCAGGCCCGTCGCACCGAGGCCGGCCGCGCCGGCATCGCCCGCCGGGTCGGCGCCCTGGCCCGCGTTGCGCAGCAGCTGCTTCATCAGCGCATCGGCGACGCCGATGCCGCGCTTCGACATCTGCTGCGCGAGCTGCTGGTCGAGCATCGACGTGTACATCTTCGACGTGTGCGAGTCGAGCAGCCCGCCGTCGGGCGTCGCGTCGCGCATGCTCTTGAGCATCATTTCCGTGAACATCGCGTCGAACTGGCCCGCGACCGCCTTCGCGCCGGCCTGCGGCGACGCCTTCGCCTGCGCGCGCAGCGCGTCGAAACCCTGCACGTCGAGCGCGAAGCGCTGCGTCAGGTCGTTTGCGTTCGGAAGATTCGCCATCAGATGATCTCCAGATCGGCGCGCAGCGCACCCGCCGCCTTCATCGCCTGCAGGATCGACATCAGGTCGGCCGGCGTCGCGCCGAGCGTATTCAGTGCCTTCACGACGTCGGCGAGGTTCGCGCCGGCCGTCACCATCTTCAGCGAGCCGTTGTCCTGCTTCAGCTGGATCTGCGACTGCTGCGCGACCACCGTCTGCCCGTTCGAGAACGGCCCCGGCTGCGACACCACCGGCTGCGTGTTGACGACCACCGACAGGTTGCCGTGCGCGACCGCGCAGCTTTGCAGCGTGACCATCTGGTTCATCACGATCGAGCCGGTGCGCGCGTTGAGGATCACCTTCGCGGCCGCCTTGTCCGGGCTCACGTCGAGGTTCTGCAGGCGCGCCATGAACGCGACCTGCTGCGACGGGTCGGCCGGCGCGGCGAGCTGGATCGTGCGGCCGTCGAGCGCCGTCGCGGTGCCCGGGCCGAAGCTCGAATTCACCGCGGACACGATCCGCTGCGCGGTGCCGTAGTCCATGTCGTTCAGTTGCAGCTGCAGCACGCCGTTCATCTGCGCGACCGCGTTCGGCACCGAGCGCTCGACGATCGCGCCGCCGGCGATGCGGCCGGCCGCGAGCTGGTTGACCTGCACGCGGCTGCCGTTCGCGCTCGCGCCCGCGCCGCCGACCGCCATGTTGCCCTGCGCCAGCGCGTACACCTGCCCGTCCGCGCCCTTCAGCGGCGTGAGCAGCAGCGTGCCGCCGCGCAGGCTCTTCGCGTTGCCGAGCGACGACACCGTCACGTCGAGCGCCTCGCCCGGCCGCGCGAACGGCGGCAGCGTGGCGGTCACCATCACCGCCGCGACGTTCTTCAGCTGCATGTTGTTCAGCGACGACGAGCCGCCGTTCGCCGAGCCGTTGTTGATCGAGATGCCGAGGTTCGCGAGCATGTTCGCGAGCGTCTGCGTCGTGAACGGCGTCTGCATCGTCTGGTCGCCGGTGCCGTCGAGGCCGACCACGAGGCCGTAGCCGATCAGCGGGTTGTCGCGCACGCCCTGGATCTGCGCGAGATCCTTGAGGCGCTCCGCATGGGCGCCGGCGGCGCCGAACGCGCACGCGATCAGCATGAATGCGCCGGCCAGCGCACGCGCTGCGCGCCGCGACAGGCGGTGGAAAAGAGGCTGCTGCATCGGGATCACCACGGTGCCAGATTGAGGAAGAAGCGCTGCAGCCAGCCCATCGTCTCGGCTTCGTTGATGTAGCCCTTCGCCGAGTATTCGATCCGCGCGTCGGCCACCTGCGTCGAGTAGACCGAGTTCGCGCCCGAGATCGTGTTCGGGTTGACGACCCCCGAGAAGCGCACGAACTCGTTGCCCTGATTGATCAGCATCTGCTTCTCGCCGCTCACGACGAGGTTGCCGTTCGGCAGCACGTTGGTCACCGTCACGGTGATCGTGCCGTTGAACGTGTTCGCGGCGCTCGCGCCGCCGGTCGCCGCGAACTTGTTCGCGCCGGTCGCCGACAGGTTCGCCTTCGCGAACAGCCCGCCGAGGAACGCGGCCGTCGGCACGTTGAAGTCGGTGTTGCCCTGCCGGTTGGTGTTCGCCCCCGACGACTTGGTCGCGTTGATGTTCTCCGCGATCACGATCGTCAGGATGTCGCCGACGTTGCGCGGCCGCTGATCCTCGAACAGCGGCCGGCCCGCGAAGCCCGGATTGAAGATCGAGCCGGGCGCCTGCATCGCGATCGGCATCGGCGGTTGCGCCGTCATCGGCTGCTGGATGATCGGATCGCGCGGAATCTGCGCGCAACCGGCGAGCGCGGCCACCGCGACCGCGCACGCGGCGCGGACGGTGGCTGACGGGAGGAGGCGGACCTGCTTCATGGCGACGGCGGGACTTCCGGTTAGGTCTTCATCTGCGTGACGGTCTGCAGCATCTGGTCGGACGTCGTCACGGCCTTGCTGTTGATCTCGTACGCGCGCTGCGTCTGAATCATGTTGACGAGCTCCTGCACGACGTTCACGTTCGACGCCTCGACGTAGCCCTGGTTGAGCACGCCCGCGCCGTTCAGGCCCGGCTGCGACACGTTCGGCGCGCCCGACGAGGTGGTCTCGGCGAACAGGTTCTCGCCCTTCGCCTCGAGGCCGGCCGGGTTGATGAAGGTCGCGATCTGCAGCGAGCCGATCTGCACCGCGTTGTTCGAGCCCGGCTGCGTGACCGACACGACGCCGTCCTTGCCGATCGTCAGCGACTGCGCGTTCTGCGGCACGGTGATCGCCGGCAGGATCTGATAGCCGCTCGACGTGACGAGCTGGCCCTGCGCGTTGGTCTGGAACGAACCGTCGCGCGTGTAGGCGTTGGTGCCGTCCGGCATCAGCACCTGGAAGAAGCCCGCGCCGTTGATCGCGACGTCCTTCGAGTTGCCGGTCTGCGTGAGGCCGCCCTGCGTGTACAGGCGCTCGGTCGCGACCTGCTGCACGCCGGTGCCGAGCTGCAGGCCCGACGGCAGCTCGGTCTGCTGCGTCGAGTTCGCGCCCGGCTGGCGGATCGTCTGGTACAGCAGATCCTCGAACACCGCGCGCGACGCCTTGAAGCCGTTGGTGCTGGTGTTCGCGAGGTTGTTCGAGATCACGTCCATCTGCGCCTGCTGCGCGTTCATGCCGGTGGCGGCAATGTAGAGCGATCGGTTCATGTTGAATCTTCTCCTGGTAGCGAGGGCCGTGCCGCTCAGCTGAAGTTGAGCAGCTGGTTCGCCGACTGCTCGTTCTGGTCGGCCGTCTGGATCAGCTTCGACTGCAGCTGAAACGCCCGCGCGTTGTCGATCATCGCGACCATCGCGGTCACCGGGTTCACGTTGCTGCCTTCGAGCGAATTCGGCGTGACGACGACGTTCGGGTCGGCGTCGGCCGGATTGCCGTCGGCGGTGCGGAACAGCCCGTCGTTGCCGCGCGTGAGCGTGGTCGGGTCGGGGTTCACGAGCTTCATCTGATCGACCATCGCAACGGCGGTCGGCGGGTCGCCCGGCATCAGCGCGGACACCGTGCCGTCCTTGCCGATCGTGACTTCCGCGTTCGGCGGCACCGAGATCGGGCCGCCGTTGCCGATCACCGGCAGGTTGCTCGCGTTGACGAGCTGGCCGTTCTCGTCGACGTGCAGGTTGCCGGCGCGCGTGTAAGCCTCGCCGCCGTCGGCGGTCTGCACCGACAGCCAGCCGGCGCCCTGCACGGCCACGTCGAGCGGGTTGCCGGTGCGCGTGATCGGACCCGGCGCGTAGTCCGCGCCGGGCGTCGACGCGAGCACGTAGGTACGCGTCGTCGTCGGGTCGATCGTGCTGCCGTCGCCGAAATTCATCGGCACCGCGCGGTAGTTCGCGAGCTGCGCGCGAAAGCCCGTCGTCGACGTGTTCGCGAGGTTGTTCGCGACGATCGCCTGCTGGTCGAGCGACTGCGACGCGCCCGTCATCGCCGTGTAGATCAGTCGGTCCATGGCTGCCGGTTATCCGCGCTTTACAGGTTGATGAGCGTCTGGTCGACGGTCTGCTGCGTCTTGATCGTCTGCGCGTTCGCCTGGTAGTTGCGCTGCGCGGTGATCAGGTTCACGAGCTGCGACGTGAGGTCGACGTTCGAGTTCTCCAGCGCGCTGCCCTGCAGCGTGCCGTGGTTGGTGCTGCCCGGCGCGGAGATCTGCGGCACGCCCGACGCGGCCGTCTCGGCGTACTGGTTGCCGCCGAGGTTGATCAGGCCGTTCGGGTTGTTGAAGTTCGCGATCGCGATCTGGCCGAGCACCGCCGTCTGACCGTTCGAATAGTTGCCGGTCAGCTTGCCGTCCGCGCCGATCGAGAAGGTCGTCAGCGTGCCGCTCGCGTAGCCGTCCTGCGCGAGGTTGTTCACGCCGTCCTTGCCGCCGTACTGCGTGGTGCCGGTCAGGTCGAGCGTCAGCGCCTGCGGCGTCGACGAGCCGTCGGTGGTCGGCACGCTGAACTGGAACTGGCCGAGCGATGCGGTCGGCGTGGCCGACGCGGGCAGCGTCGTGCTCGTGATCGCGCCCGACGAATCGAACTTGACCGTGCCGAGATCGGTCATCGTGCCGCCCTGCACGCCCGCGTACGCTTCCCACGCACCGGCCGCCGACTTCACGAAGTACATGTTGACCGCCTGCGAGCCGCCGAGCGAGTCGTACACCTGGATCGCGGTCGAGTAGTTGTAGGTCGCGCTGTCGGTCGCGTTGAACGGCGTCTTGGTCGGCACCACGTCCTGCGAGTTCAGGTTGAACTGGCCGACGATCTTGGTGGTCGGCGTCGGCGCGATGTTGGACGTCGGCGCCTGCAGCGGCACGGTCTGCGCGGTGCTGACCACGCCGTTCTTGTCGGCCGCGTAGCCCATCAGGTTCATGCCCTGCGCGTTGACGATGTAGCCGTTCTTGTCGCGCTGGAACGTGCCGTCGCGCGAGTAGGTCGTCACGCCGTTGTTCGACATCTGGAAGAAGCCGTTGCCGTTGATCGCGACGTCGAGCGACGAATTCGTCGTGTTGATCGTGCCCTGGCCGAACTGCTTCTGCACCGACCCGAGCGTCGTGCCGATCCCGATCTGCGTGTTGACCGACGTCGCGATCGAGTTCGCGTACATGTCGGAGAACTGCGCGGTGCTCGACTTGAAGCCGACCGTGTTCGCGTTCGCGATGTTGTTGCCGATCACGTCGAGCGCGTTCGATGCGCCGGCGAGGCCGCTCAGACCCTGTTGATAACCCATTTCGGTCTCCGTTTGCGAGAAAGCTGGATCAGTTGGTGGTGGTCGTGCCGCCGGACGACGACGACGCGGTGTTCGGGAAAATCGACGCGACCTGGGTCAAGCCCACCGTCGTGCCGTTCGACAGCACCAGCCCCGCGGTGCCGTCGGCCTGCTTGATGACGCTCTGTACCTGCGCGGCCGCGAGCACGGTCGGCGCATAGGTCTTGCCGTCGCTGCCCGTGTACTGCGCGCTCACCGTGTACTTGCCGTCCGGCAGCGCATTGCCGGCTGCATCGGTCGGCGTCCAGTTGAACGGCACCGTGCCGGCCGACTGCTTGCCCGCGTCGATCGTGTTGACGACGACGCCCGCGCTGTTCTTCACGGTGATGGTCAGGTTCGACACGTCGTTCGCGAGCGACACGCCGAACGGCGACGCCGCGCCGCTCTTCACCGAGACGTCGTTGCCCGGCGCGAGCACGTTGGTGCCGATCAGCAGCGCGGCCTGCGTCTGCTGGCCGGCCGCGAGCTGCGTCGACAGCGACGACAGCGACGAGTTCAGCTGCGCGATGCCGCTGACCGTGTTGATCTGCGCGAGCTGCGACGTCATCTGCGAGCTGTCGACCGGGCTGGTCGGGTCCTGGTTCTGCAACTGCGTGACGAGCAGCTTCAGGAACGTCGCCTGCAGGTCGCTCGCCGACGTGCCGGTCGTCGACACTTTGTTGGTGTTCATCGTGTCGGTCGGCAACGTCGACACGTTGGTGCCGTTGCTGCCGATCGTCGTGTTGGAGGATGTCATCCTGGTGGCCTTGGGTCGGAACTGTCGGAACTGTCGAATCTGGCGCGGCGCGCGGCTTACGTGCCGATCGTCAGCGTCTTGAGCATCAGCGTCTTCGCGGTGTTCAGCGTCTCGACGTTGGCCTGGTACGAGCGCGACGCCGAGATCATGTTCACCATCTCCTGCACCGGGTCGACGTTCGGCATCTGCACGTAGCCGTTCGCGTCGGCGGCGGGGTTCGCGGGGTCGTAGGTCGACTTCATCGGCGACGGGTCGTCGACGACCTTGGTCACGCGCACGCCGCCCACGCCCTGGCCGGACGCGGTGCGCGCGCCGCCGAGCGGGTCGGTCGCGAACACGACCTGCTTGGCCTTGTACGGCTTGCCGTCGGGGCCGGTCGCGCTGTCGGCGTTCGCGAGGTTCGACGCGGTGACGTTCAGGCGCTGCGATTGCGCGGACAGCGCCGAACCGGCGACGCCGAAAATGTTCATCAACGAGGGCATGGTGGCTCCTGGTGCTCGGATTCGATGGCGGGGCGCGCCGTTACTGGTTGCTCGTGATCGCGGCGATCATCGTCTTGATCTGCTGGGTCATCACGGTCATGCCGCTCTCGTAGTGCAGCGCGTTGTTCGCGAATTGCACGCGCTCGACGTCGAGGTCGACCGTGTTGCCGTCGAGCGACGGCTGCAGCGGCATCCGGTACTGCGCGCGACCGTAGTCGTCGGCCGGGCCGCCGGTCGGGATCAGCTTCGCGGCGCCGGCCATGTGGCCGGGCGCGGTGGACACCATCGTCATCCCGCTCGTCACGCCGGCCGGCTGCGCCATCGGCAGTTGCGCGGCGTTGCTCGGCGCGAGGCCGCCGTCCGTCTGCTTCAGCGAGCGCGCGAGCGCCGACGCGAAATCGACGTCGCGCGCCTGATAGCCCGGCGTGTCGGCGTTCGCGATGTTCGACGACAACAGTTCCTGCCGATAGGCGCGCACGTCGAGCGCCTGTCGGCCGAACGCGAATTCGGCATCGAGTTTGTCCAGCATGTGTGCGTCTCTCCAGATGAAGCGCTGCACGCCCCCCCGCGCCGGATGGCGACCCAAGGGGCTTTTTTCCATGACACCGATGGTAGGGGTGCGGCACAACCCGCAATCGGACGAATAACGCGCCAAAGGCCCCCTCTATTCATCGTTTGCGCGACGGCCCCGCTGCCTAGAATGCGAATCGGATCAACGGTTTCGAGGACACGGCGATGACAGGCAGCGCACTTCGCAACGACGGCGCACGCGGCAAGCGCGTGCGGCGTGCGTTCGCGCTCGCCGCGGCGTTGTGGCTCGCGGCGCCGGGCGCGCACGCGGACGACGCGATGATCGTGATCCCGGGGCGCGGCGAGACGGTCGAGACCGCGCTCGCCCATGCGAGCGCGGCGAGCGCGGCGGGCGTGGCGGGCGTGGCGGGCGTGGCGGGCGCGGCGGGCGTGGGACAACCGGGCCGCGGCGGCGCGGGCGTTGCGACGGTCGCGGGCAGCGGCGGCGCGGCGCCGGTCGGGAATGCCGGCGTGGGCGCGATCGCAGGCGCCGGCATGGTCGGCGCGGGCACGGTTGCACCTGCCGCGCAGCCGGCCGGCACGATGGTCGTGGTCGACGTCCCGGCGCCGGCTGCGGTGCCGAGCGCCGCCCCGCGCGCCGCCTACGCGGACGCGCGCGCCAATTCCGTCAGCAGCGCCTATGCCGCGCACGCCGCTACTGCCGCTACCGCCTCCAGTTACGCCGCTCCCCGCTACGCGGCACCGCGCGCTGCCGATCCGGGCGCCGTCGCGACCGTCGTCGCCGGCGCGCCCGAACCGGCGTCGAACGCGCCGCGGCCGGCCTTCGCCGCGCGCGCGGCCGCCGTGCGCACCGCGTACGCCGCGCCCGCGCCCCAGCCGGCCGCCGCGGCACAGCCTGCGACCCCGCCCGGCCAGCAAGACCCCGAATCGATCCGGCGCAGCGCGCTCGCGTTCCTGCAGCAGCAGATCGCGGGGCTGCCCGGCAAGACCACCACGACGGTCGCCGCCGCGTTTCCGCGCGGGCTCGCCGAATGCACGACGCTCGAGCCGTTCCTGCCGACCGGCGCGCGCCTGTGGGGCCGCACGACGGTCGGCGTGCGCTGCGCGGGCGCGCGGCCGTGGACGGTCTATCTGCAGGCGAAGGTCACCGTGCAGGCCACCTATTACGTCGCCGCGCGGCAGATCGCGCCGGGCGAGCCGCTCACCGCAGCCGACCTGATCGCCCGCAACGGCGACCTGACGGTGCTGCCGCTCGCGGTGATCACCGATCCGGCGCAGGCGATCGGCGCGACCTCGCTCGCGCGGATCGCGGCCGGGCTGCCGTTGCGCCAGGACATGCTCAAGAGCGCCGCGTCGGTGTCGGCCGGCCAGACGGTGCGGGTGGTCGCGGCCGGCCCCGGTTTCACGATCTCGGCCGAGGGCAACGCGCTCGCGAACGCGGCGCCGGGCCAGTCGGTGCGGGTCAGGATGGCGGCCGGCCAGATCGTCACGGCGATCGTCAAGGACGCCGGCACGGTGGAAATTCCGCTATAGGGACCGAACCCGCCGCAACATTGCAAAGAATTGTTTATTCGGAGAATTTCGCACCCGCGATGCTAAAGTTCGGGCCGGCCCGGCCGTTATCTGGGTCAAACCGAACAGGAAAACCATCGTGAAAATCGATTCCACTCCGAACCCGAGCCCACTCGCGCCCACCGGCAACGGCGCGACCCGCGCGCAATCCGGCGCGGCTTCGTCGTCGTCCGCGCAGGCCGGCGACGCTGGATCGACCGGCGGCGACACGAGCGTGAACCTGTCGGGTCTGTCGGGACAGCTGCGTTCGCTGTCGGCCTCCGGCAGCGCCGACATCAACACGGCGCTGGTCCAGTCGATCAAGGACGCATTGAAGGACGGCTCGTTGACGATCGACGTGAACAAGATCGCCGACGGCGTACTGAATACCGCCCGCGACCTGCTGCAACGGCAGCGCTCGCAGAGCAACTGAGCCGGCCCGGGGCCCGTCACGCCCTGACCGGTCCCCTGGATGGCCGGCATGCGGGAACGCGTGCCGGCGCGACGAGCATGACGCGATGAGAGAAGAGCTGCTGGCCACGGTCAACGACGAACACGCGACGGTCGAAGCGTTCGCGTCGCTGCTCGCGTATGAAGAAAAGGCGCTGACGACGCCGCAGCCGCTCGACATGCTGCCCGGTATCGTCGAAAAGAAGAGCGAGCTGATCGATCGGCTCGCGCAGCTCGAGCGCACGCGCGACGCGCAGCTGTCGGCGCTCGGCTTTCCGGCCGGCAAGAAAGGCATGGATCAGGCCGCCGAGCGCGACGCGCGTCTCGCCGGCCGCTGGCAACTGCTGCTGCAGGCCACCGAACGCGCGCGCCAGGCCAATGCGACCAACGGGATGCTGATCCGGATCCGGATGGACTACAACGATCGCGCGCTCGCGGTGCTGCGCTCGGCGTCCGCGCCGGCCGGCGTCTACGGGCCGGACGGACGCGTGTCGGCGCTGATGCGCTGAACGCCGCGCGCGCCGCAGCGCCGGCGCCCCGTCGCACCATGCGCGGCCGCGCCGCACTACCCTTCCTTTACAGCAACGGACACGCGGTGACCTGCGTGCCGCGTTGCGCGCAAAGCCGTTCGTAGTCGCGCAGATACGCGCGCTCGTCGTCGTCGAGCAGCGCGACGTCGATCAGGTCCCAGTCGTAGCCCACGGTGACGAGGTTTTCGAACGCGACGGTGCCCGCTTCGGCGTCGTCCGCATGGACGATCACGATGTTCTCGATCCGCACGCCGCCCTTGCCCGGCAGGTAGATGCCCGGTTCGACCGAAATCACCGCATTCGGCACCAGCCCGTACGACGCGCCGGGCGCGAAGCGCACGCCGCCCTCGTGCACGTGGATGCCGACGCCGTGACCGGTGCCGTGGCCGTAATCGTAGCCGTGGTCGCGGCACACCTGGCGCACCGTCGCATCGACGTCGCCGCCCGTCGCCGTATTCGGGAAGCGCGTGACGAGCCCCTTGATGCAGGCCTTCAGCGCGACCGTGTAGATTTCGCGCTGCCACGGCTGCGCGACCGTCTCCGCTCGCGTGCGACGCAGCACCACGCGCGTGCAGTCGGTCGCGAAGCCGGCGTCGTAGTACGCGCCGCTGTCGAGCAGCACGAGTTCGCCCTCGGTCAGTTCGACGTCGGCGCTCGCCTCCGTGTAATGCGCGAACGCGCTGTTCGCGCCGTTCGCGGCGATCGACGGGAACGTCAGCGCGACGGCCGAGCGCGCGCCGTACGCGTCGTTGATCTTGCGCGCCAGGTCGTATTCGGTGTGGCGCCGTCCCGGCTCGCCGGTCTTGGCCCAGCGCATCGTCTCGGCGATCGCCGCCGAGCTGCGCGCGAACGCATCGCGAAAGCGCTCGAGCGCCGCCGGCGTCTTGCTCGCCCGCAGCGCCTCGACCGGGTTGAAATCGGCGTGGCGCGCATGCGGCCAGACGCGCCGCACCGATTCGACGAGCGCGCAGTTGACCGATTCGAAGCCGTAGCAGACGTGCTCGACGGCGAAGCGGGCGAGGAAGCGCTCCAGTTCGGCGAAGTCGCGCCGGATCACGTGCAACGCCGGGTACGACGGCAGGTCGACCGCACAGCGGTCGCAGCCTTCGGGCAGGAACAGCGCGACCTGCTCGCCGAGCACGAACAGGAAGCCGAGATGCGACGACGCATTCGGGATGTGATAGCCGCGGCTGTTCAGCAGATAGGCGAGATCGTCGGACGCGCAGGTGACGAAGGCGGTCGTGGGGGGCGTCGTGTCGGTCGTCGTGGCGGTCGTCGTGGCGGTCGCCGTGGCGGTCGCCGTGTCGCTCGCCGTGTCGCTCGCCGTGTCGGTGTGCGCGGCGAGCCGGCCGTTCAGCGCGTCGAGGTTCTGCGCGACGCTCACGCCGGTCGTCGCCTCCGGCAACCCGAAGATCGGCCGTTCGACGACCCAGCCCGGCAGCGCGATCGCGCGATCGATTTCGCGCGACGTGAGGCTCACCCAGTCGAGCGACGCGGGCTGCGTCTGCGCGAGCAGCCGGTCGCGCTGCGCGATGCTGATCCGCCACGCGTCGTAGCCGACCCGCGCGAGCCGCGCCGCGTGCGTGACCAGCCAGCCGGCGAGCGCCTGCCAGATCGTCACGTCGATGCCGAGCTTCACGACCTGCACGCGCGCCGGGTCGCACTGCCGTTCGGCCTGCAGGTGATAGCGGCCGTCGACGAACAGCACGAACGGCGGGATGCCGAGCGCGTGCGCCGTCGCCGCGCTCAGGAAGATTCCGCAGCCGGCCGAGCCGTCGAAGCCCGACAGCGCATAGCGCGGGTTGTTGCAGCGCGGCAGGTATTCGGTGATGTACTCGTCCTGCGACGTGACCACGACCGCATCGAGCCGCGCGGCGTCGAGCAGGCGCGACAGGCCGGCCTGCGTGTCGGCGACGCGCGCATCGTACGCGGCAAGGCCGGAGAAGCTGAATTGGAGTCGATCGATCATCGGATACCCGTCATTGATTGTTGTCGACGGCCGGCGGCGGCGTGGCGGCGAACGCCCCGACGCTGCGGCTCAATTTTTGTCCCACTTAACTTTGTTTGATGAGGGACAAAATCTAGAGCACGCATACAGGGCGGTCAAGCGCAAATTTTCGTAGGGCTAAAATTACCGATCGTGACGCGGCGGCCCGCTCGGCGACCACCGACGGCTACGGGCGGCGTCACGGTGCCACGGGTACAATGCGCCGGCATCGCCGCCCGACGGCCGTGCCGCGGGCGATGCGCGGCATGCTGGGGCGCGGCCGCCGCGCCGCGTGTTGCGCGCTTTCCGGTTCGTTGCCACGAGTTGCCACGAAAGAGATTCATGGATTCAGACATCATGCGTATCGGCCAGCGCATTCGGCGCCTGCGCCGGGAAGCGAAGAAGACGCTGCTGGAAGTCGCGACCGAAGCGCACCTGTCGGTCGGCTTCCTGTCGCAGGTCGAGCGCAATCTGACCGGCATCTCGCTGTCGTCGCTGGTCAACGTCGCGAACGCGCTGAAGGTGCCGCTCGGCACGCTGATCGACCAGCCGCGCCAGGCGCAGCCCGATTCGCACGCGGGCCGCCGCGAGCCTTATGCGCTCGACGCGGCGTCGCAGTGGTACGAGCGGCTGTCGACGACCTTCGACGGCAGCCAGATCAATGCGCTGAAGGTGCGGATGATGGAGGGCTACCGGTCGGAGTGGGTCGCGCACGGCGGCGACGAGTTCGTGTACGTGCTCGCCGGCCGCGTGTGCTACACGATCGGCAAGCGCGATTACCCGCTGTCGGCCGGCGATTCGCTGCATTTCGATGCGAGGAAGCGCCATCGCGTCGCCAATGTCGGCGACGGGCCGGCCGAGCTGATCGCGGTCGGCACGCTGCCGCTGTTCGACGACGGTGCGGAATTGGGCTCGGCGGCCATGAAGATCAGGCTGCTCGCGCGCGAGGCCGGCGCGACGCCCGGCGAGCCGCGCGTGAGCCGGCGCGAATCGGTGTCGAATGGCGTGCGGGCCGAGGACGAGCCGGCCGCCTCAGCCGCTGGCACGCCGGCGCGTGGCGCACCACAGCCGGGCGGCGGGAAACCGCGCGCGACTGCGGGCAAGGGCCGGGTTGCCGCGGCGCGCGCGCGGACGAAGCAATGAATCGACCGGGCTGGGATTGACGGGACGAGACGCGACAAGCCGGCCGTGACTGGATGGGCCACGATTGGCAGGGCTGCGATTCGTCGGGCCCAGACACGCATGACCCAGACGGGCCGGGCCTCAACAAGCCGCGCCGCGCTCATCCGGGCGTAATCGGCCGCGCCGTAATCGGCCCGGCCGCGATCCCCGCCGCGACAAGCCACGCGGCCCCCACCCCACCAACCGCCCCTCGCCTATTCCGCGATCGCCAGCGCCTGCTTGACCGCGTCGATCCGTGCGCGATGCACGGCGTCCTTGATCTGCATCGCATCGTTGCCGATACCGCGCGCGATCGCGCCGGCATCGACGCTGCGCGCCGCGACCAGCGCCACGCGCAGCCGCTCGGCCTGCGGATACGGCTGCGTGTCGAGCCCGAGGCGGCCGCGCGCATCCGATTCGCACGCCTGCAGCATCTCGGCGAAGCGCGCCGGCTTGCGCAGCGCGTCGCTGCGCTCGAACAGCCGCACCAGCGCGGCCGCGCCCATCTCCATCACGCGATGCAGGTTGCCGTGCTCGCGCGCGACCACCAGCGCGAGGTCGCGGCATTCGTTCGGCACCCGCAGCCGCTCGCACAACGGCTTGATCAGCTCGACGCTGCGGCCTTCGTGGCCGACATGACGCGGCAGCACGTCGGCCGGCGTCGTCGCCTTGCCGAGATCGTGCGTGAGCGCCGCGAAGCGCACCGGCAGCGAATAGCCCTGCTTCGCCGCGTAGTCGACGACCATCATCACGTGCACGCCCGTGTCGACTTCCGGGTGGTAGTCGGCGCGCTGCGGCACGCCCCACAGCGCATCGACCTCGGGCAGCACGCGCGCGAGCGCGCCGCATTCGCGCAGCACGTCGAACATCCGCGACGGCGTCGCCTCCATCAGCCCGCGCGCGATTTCCTGCCATACGCGCTCGGGCACCAGCGCGTCCGCCTCGCCCGCGTCGACCATGCGCCGCATCAGCGCGAGCGTCTCGTCGGCCACCGTGAAATCCGCGAAGCGCGCGGCGAAGCGCGCGATCCGCAGAATCCGCACCGGATCCTCGACGAACGCGTCGCTCACGTGCCGGAACACCCGCGCGCGCAGATCGGCCTGCCCGTCGAACGGGTCGATCACCGGCCCGACCAGCGTGCCGTCCGGGCTCACTTCGCGCGCCATCGCGTTGATCGTCAGGTCGCGCCGCGCGAGGTCCTCGTCGAGCGTCACGTCGGGCGCGTAATAGAACTGGAAGCCGTGATAGCCCGCGGCCGTCTTGCGCTCGGTGCGCGCGAGCGCGTACTCCTCCTGCGTGTCCGGATGCAGGAACACCGGGAAATCCTTGCCGACCGGCCGGAAGCCCTGCGCGGCCATCTGCTCGGGCGTCGCGCCCACCACCACGTAGTCGCGGTCCTGCACCGGCACGCCGAGCAATGCGTCGCGGATCGCTCCGCCTACTGCGTAAATGTTCATGGCGTCGATTCGTACTCGGCGATCACGTTGGTTTCGCGCCGCGCGCCTTCGATCCAGCGCTGCACCGCCGGCAGCGCCGTCACGCGCGCGGCATACCCGGCCGCCTCCGGCGACAGCTCCGGCGCATAGGTGTTGAAGCGCATCACGACGGGCGCATACATCGCATCGGCAATCCCGAATTCGCCGAACAGGAACGGGCCGCCCGACGCCGCCAGGCAGGCGCCCCACAGCGTGTCGATGCGCGCGACGTCGGCGAGCGCGTCGGGCGTCGCGCCGCGGCCGGGCGCCGACGCGTGCACGTTCATCACCATTTCCGTGCGCAACGCGGTGAAACCGGCGTGCATCTCCGCCGAAATGCAGCGCGCGTGCGCGCGATCGAGCGGATCGGCCGGCCACATCGGAAACTGCGGATAGCGCTCGGCGAGCGTCTCGGCGATCGCGAGCGAATCCCAGATCGCGAAGCCGTGATCGTCGATCAGGCACGGCACCTTGCCGGTCGGCGAATACTCGCGGATCCGCGCGGCCGTGTCGTCGCGGCGCAGTTCGATCGCGATCTCGTCGAACGGGATGCCGAAATGCGCGAGCAGCAGCCAGGGCCGCATCGACCACGACGAGTAGTTCTTGTCTCCAATGACGAGTTTCATGGCGGTGTTCCGATTAGCGCGAGGTTGGACGACGGAAAGCGACGGCCGGCGGCGCCTAGCGGCGCGCGCGGAACCAGTCGAAGCGTGAGCGCTGCGCGGCGGCGCCGAGGTACGCGGGCGCGATGCTTTCGAGACTCGCGGGCGTGAGCCCGAGTTCCGGCGCGAGCGGCCCGGACAGCACGTTGGGCTGCGACATCGACGCGAGATTGTCGCGCGTGATGACCGGCTCGCCCGGCAGACATTCGAACACGCGCGCCTGCAGCTGCGCGAGCGCATCGGGCAGCCGCACGATGCGTGCGTGCCGGCCGACCAGCGTGCCGCAATAGCGCACCAGCTGCTCGAGCGTGTACACCGTCGGGCCGCCGAGCTCGTAGGTCTTGCCGTGCGCGGCCGCCAGATCGAGCGTGTTGACGAACGCGCGCACGACGTCGCCGACGAACACCGGCTGGAAGCGCGCGTCCGGCATCGCGAGCGGCAGCACCGGCAGCGTGCGCTGCAGGTTCGCGAACGTATTGAGGAACGCATCGCCGGGGCCGAAGACGACCGACGGGCGGAAGATCGTCAGCGCGAGCGGGCCGGCCGCCGCGGCCGCCCGCAGCGCGGCTTCGCCGTCGCCCTTCGAGCGCTGGTACATGCTCGGGCCGTTCGAATCGGCGCCGAGTGCGCTCATGTGCAGCACGCGCCGCACGCCGGCCTGCGCGCACGCGGCGCCGAGCGCGGCCGGCACGGCGACGTGCGCGCGCTCGAAGCCCGGCCCGTACGGCGAGCCGCGCCCGCCGTGCAGCACGCCGATCAGATTGACGGCCGCATGCGCGCCGGCGACGAAGCCGGTCAACGTGCGCGCATCGAGCGCGTCGAGCTCGACGATCTCGATCGGCAGCATCTGCAGGTGGCGCGCATGCTCGCGCCGCCGCGTGGCGACCCGCACATGCTTGCCGGCTTCGATCAGCGCATTGACGAGCCGGCTGCCGATGAAGCCGGTGCCGCCCAGCAGCGCGACGGTCTGGCGTTCCATGTTCGGTCCTCCGATGGACGGTTCACGCCGATGACGGCGTGCGTGGCGCGTGGCACGCGCGCGCACGAAACGGCGTGCACCGGGCGTTCGCGAGCCGGCCATTCGCGTGAACGGCCCCTTCACGCTGCCGCGCGGCGCGCGTGCAGCACGAAGGTTGCGGATCAGGGCGAGATCGTGCCCAGGCGCTTCTTCAACGACTGCGGTTTGCCCTCGAAGAGCGCCGCGTAGTAGACCGTGTTCGACAGCACGTTCTTCACGTACTCGCGCGTCTCGTTGAACGGAATCGTCTCGGCGAAGATCGCGCCTTCGACCGGCCGCGTCAGCACCTGGCGCCACTGGCGCGGCCGTCCCGGCCCGGCGTTGTAGCCGGCGGTCGCCAGCACCGGCGAGCTGTCGAAGTTGTTGTAGATGTCGGCCAGATACCAGGTGCCGAGCTGGATGTTGGTGTCGATGTCGTGCATCTGCGCACGCGTGATCGTGCCCATCCCGAGCTTCTTCGCGACGAGCTGCGCGGTGGCCGGCATCAGCTGCATCAGCCCGCCCGCGCCGACCGACGAACGCGCGTTCGTGATGAAGCGCGACTCCTGGCGGATCAGCCCGTACGCCCATTCGACGTCGAGCCCGGTCGATTGCGCATAGCGCTCGACGATGTCGCGGTACGGCGACGGATAGCGCAGCGTGAAGTCGTGCTCGGCCTTCGTGCGGTCGGCCGTATTCACCGTGCGGTCGAGCAGCTCGATGCGCTTGCCGTACGCGGCGGCCGCGAGCAGCTGGCGATCGGTCATCCCGCGCAGCGGCCAGTTCCATTCGCGGTTGCCCTCGAGGCGCAGGTTCAGGCCGTAGAAGCGCTGCGCGAGCGCGAAGCCCGGAATCTTGCTCATCGCGTCGATCTCGGCGTCGCTCACCTTCGTGCGCGGCGGCACCGACGTGCGCTGGCCCAGCTCCTCGCCGGCGAGCTGCCCGTAGAAGTTGTACTGCCCGGCCACCTGCTCGAATTCCTGGTTCGCCTGCAGCGTGTCGCCGCTTTGCTTCAGCGCGCGCGCGTGCCAGTAGATCCATGCGGGATCGCTGCGCAGCGACGGCGGCATCTGCTCGATCGACCAGCGCACCATCGGCCAGTTGCCGGCCAGCAGCGCGGCGCGCGTGCGCCATTCGTAGCCGGGGTTCGACAGCGGCGCGTTGGCGGATTTCGCATACCAGTCGGACGCGAGCGCCGAGCGCTTGATGGCGGCCTGGTAGCCGATCGCGCCCCACGCGATCGCCTGCTCCCGCTTCGTCAGCGAACCGGCGAGCGAGGTGAGCATTCCGGCGGCCGCATCGGGATCGTTGCGCGCCATCCGGCCGAGCGCGATCAGCGCGAGCTGGTGCGATGCGGCGTCCGCGCCGACGCCGCGCGCGAGGTACAGCGGCGGCGCGCTCGTCGCCTGGTCGAAACCGGCCGGGCGCGGGCCGAGCGCGTCGACGATCTTGCCGCCGAGCGTCGTGTAGTTCTGCTCGAAAGCGAGGCGCGCCTGCTGCCACACGTCGTCGCTCGTGAACTGCTGGTTGACGGTGAGCGCCGTGATCAGGTCGACGCAGGCGTCGCCGTAGTATTTCGGCTCGACGAGCAGCGCGCGGGCGGCATCGGCGACGTTCTCGCCGCGCGCCGCGCGCGATTCGAGCGCATAGCATTTGACCTGCGTGTCGTCGTCGAGCACGAAGCGCTTGTACTGATCGTCGAAGCCGCGCCAGTCGTGGCGCGCGCCGAGCACGAGCAGGTAGTCGTTGCGCAGGCGATCGGCGATCGCCTGGCCGTCGTAGCGCTGCAGGAACGACTGCACCGGCGCGTCCGGCGCATCGACGCGCGCGCGTCCGGTCGAATCGAACAGCTGCGGTTTGATCTGGAAATACTCGACGTAGGACGGCACCGGATAGTTCGGGATCATCGACGCGAGCTGCGCGGCCTTCGCGGCATCGTTGCGGCGCGCGGCTTCGCGCAGCTGCACGAAGATCTGATCGTCCCCGGCGAGCGTGTCGTCGCCCGGTGCAGCGCACGCGCTCGTGCCCGCCACGAGCGCGGCGGCCGAAAGCGTGAGCGCGACCGCGCGATATACTCGGAAAAGGCTGTTCGACATCGTTTTGAATGGAGCACGAAGTGAGCGAAAGCATAGCATGCAACCCTGTGCCGAACCCGAAGGTTGCACTGCGCAGAACGCTGTCCGGCGCGCGTCGCGACGCCGCGTCGCAGCCGGCCGCGAACGCCGCGCTCGAGGCCCGGCTGCGCGGCTTGCTCGAACGGCTCGCGCCGCGCACGGTCGGCTTCTACTGGCCGCTGCCCGGCGAATTCGACGCGCGCGACGCCGTGCTCGCGTGGGCCGCCGCCGGCCCCGGCCGCCGCGCCGCGCTGCCGGTGATCGGCGAGAAGCACACGCCGCTCGCGTTCCATGCATGGGATGCGCACACGCCGATGCGCGAAGGGCATCACCGGATTCCGGAGCCCGCGTCGGGCATCGCGGTCGTGCCCGACCTGTTGCTGATTCCGTGTGTGGGATTCGATCTGCAGCGCTACCGGCTCGGCTACGGCGGCGGCTATTACGACCGCACGCTCGCGGCATGGCCGGGCGACACGCTGCCGGTGACGGTCGGCATCGCGTACGACGCGTGCCGCGTCGACGCGCTGCCGGCCGAGGCGCACGATCTGGCGATGGGCTGGATCGTCACCGACCGCGCGCTCTACCCGGACGCCGGATGACGCGACGCGCGACGCCGCGCCGGCATCCCGCGCGTCGCCGCGCTCGGCGTCCGAGCCGCAATCGTTTACAACGAGGCGGCCGCGCGCGCGGCGGTGTCGTACAGGCCCGATGCGTTGCGCAGCAGTTGCGCGGCGTCGCCGATCTGCTCGTTGGTGAGGCCGCTGTCCTTCAGCGTCTCGATCAGACAGTGCTCGCGCACCTCGCGATACTTCATGCACAGCGCGCGGCCCGCATCGGTCGCGAAGAAGAACACTTCCTTGCCGCTCTTCTCGCTTTTCACATAGCCGCGCGCGATCAGTTTTTTCAGCGCATAGGTCGCGACGTGCGTATCCTCGATATTGAGCACGAAGCAGATGTCGGCGAGCTTCTTCTTGCGCTCACGGTGGCTCACGTGATGCAGCAGCGACACCTCGACGGCCGTCATGTCCTTCGCGCCGGCGGCCGACATGCAGCGCACCATCCAGCGGTTGAACGCGTTGCCGGCCATGATGAGCCCGTATTCGAGCTCCGACAGCTCCACGCTCGACTCGGAAACGAGGTGTTCGGATGACACGATCTTGGTCGGAGAACGCTTCATGGAAGGGCGGCGCAAGCAGGATGTCAGGGTGAGCCGAGTGTACGACAGAAGCCTCTGTATAAGAGCTAGGCGAAAACGCTTATTGGGAAATTCTCGATATTTTATTGAGAATGTACGCTAACATTGCCGTCCGAACCGTGCCAGTCCGATGACGCAACCCCGCATTTATCCACTCGGCGATGCCGCCCTCGTCTGCGAGATGCCGGCGCCCGCCACGCTCGATTGCCAGCGCCGCGTGTGGGCCGTCGCCGAAGCCGCGCGCGCGTGGCCCGACGTGATCGACGTCGTGCCGGGCATGAACAATCTGACGATCGTGTTCGACGCGCTCGCCTCAACCGCCGAGTCGCTCACCCCGGCGCTGCGCGACGCGTGGGACAGCGCCGACGTCGCGCCCGTGCCGGGCCGCGACGTCGAGATCCCGGTCGAGTACGGCGGTGCCGCCGGCCCCGATCTGGCGGCCGTCGCCGCGCACACCGGGCTGTCGGCCGACGAAGTGGTCGCGCGCCACGCGGGCGGCGAATACGTCGTGTTCTTCGTAGGATTCCAGCCGGGGTTCGCGTATCTCGGCGGCCTCGACCCGGCGCTGCACACGCCGCGCCGCGCCGCGCCGCGGCTCGAGGTGCCGGCCGGCTCGGTCGGCATCGGCGGCGCGCAAACCGGCATCTATCCGGCCACGGCGCCGGGCGGCTGGCAGTTGATCGGCCGTACTTCGCAGGTGCTGTTCGATCCGGCCCGGCCGCAGCCGACGCTGCTGCTGCCCGGCGACCGCGTGCGCTTCACCATTGCCGGAGTCGACGCGACATGACCCAGAAAACCGCCCCCGGCACGATCGAGGTCGTGCGCGCCGGCCCGCTGTCCACCGTGCAGGATCTCGGCCGCCGCGGGATGCGCCATCTGGGCGTCGCGCAAGGCGGCGCGCTCGACGGCCTCGCGCTCGAAGTCGGCAACCGGCTGGTCGGCAACCGTCCCGATGCGGCGGCCGTCGAAATCACGATCGGCCCGGCCGCGTTCCGCTTCACGCGCGCCACGCGCATCGCGATCACCGGCACCGAATTCGGCGCGACGCTCGACGGCAAGCCGGTGTATTCGTGGTGGAGCCTGCCGGTCGACGCCGGACAGACGCTCGTGCTGCCGGCCGCGAAACGCGGGATGCGCGGCTACCTGTGCATCGCGGGCGGCATCGACGTGCTGCCGGTGCTCGGCTCGCGCAGCACCGATCTCGCGGCGCGCTTCGGCGGCCTCGGCGGCCGCGCGCTGCGCGACGGCGACCGGCTGCCGGTCGGCGTGCCGCCGGCCGGCGCCGGCTGCCTCGCGTCCGATGCGCCCGAGTTCGGCGTGAAGGCGCCGGCGTGGTGCGCGTTCGTGCGCGTCGACGAACCGCCGCGCCGCCACCGTCCCGCGCATGCGCCGTGGGCGATGCCCGTGCGCGTGCTGCCGGGCCCCGATTACGCGTCGTTCTCGGCCGAGTCGCAGCAGGCGCTCTGGGACGAGGAATGGCTCGTCACCGCCAACAGCAACCGGATGGGCTATCGGCTCGCCGGCGCCGAGCTCGTGCGCGAGCGGCCGGTCGAGCTGCTGTCGCACGCGGTGCTGCCCGGCACGATCCAGGTGCCGCCGAACGGCCAGCCGATCGTGCTGATGCACGACGCGCAGACCACCGGCGGCTACCCGAAGATCGGCACGGTGATTCGCGCCGACCTGTGGAAACTCGCGCAGGCGCGGCTCAACCTGCCGATCCGCTTCGTGCGCACGACGCCCGAGGCCGCGCGCGCCGCGCTGAACGCGGAACGCGCATATCTGAGACAGATCGACGTCGCGATCGAGATGCGCGAGGAGACGCGTCGCCGCGCGCAATCGCGCGCAGCGTGACAATGGCGCAAGCAGTACGCAACACGGCCCGCGCAGCCCGCGGGCGAGGAACATCATGGAAATCGATCTGAACGCCGATCTCGGCGAAGGATGCGGATCGGACGAGGCGCTGCTCGACCTCGTCACGTCGGCGAACATCGCATGCGGCTGGCATGCAGGCGGCGCCAATGCGATGCGCGACTGCGTGCGCTGGGCCGTGCAGAAGGGCGTGTCGATCGGCGCGCATCCGAGCTTTCACGATCCGGAGAATTTCGGCCGCAAGGAAATGCAGCTGCCGCCCGGCGACATCTATGCCGGCGTGCTGTACCAGCTGGGCGCGCTGTCGGCGATCGCGCAGGCCGAAGGCGGCCGCATCGCGCACGTCAAGCCGCACGGCGCGCTGTACAACCAGGCCGCGCGCGATCCGACGATCGCGGACGCGGTCGTGTCGGCCATCCACGATTTCGATCCGTCGCTGTCGGTGTTCGGGCTCGCCAACAGCGTGTTCGTCGCGGCCGCGCGGCATGCGGGCCTCGTCGCCATCGAAGAGGTGTTCGCCGATCGCGGCTACCGCGCGGACGGCTCGCTGGTGCCGCGCAGCCAGCCCGGCGCGCTGATCGACGACGAAGACGCGGTGCTCGCGCGCACGCTCGACATGGTGCGCGAGCGGCAGGTGCGCGCGGTGACGGGCGAGTGGGTGCCGCTCAATGCGCAGACCGTCTGCCTGCACGGCGACGGCCCGCATGCGCTCGCCTTCGCGAAGCGGATTCGCGCGGCGCTCGAGACGGCCGGCATCGACGTGATCGCGCCCGGCGCGCTGCAGGCCGGCGAAGACGCGTAACGCGGCACGCCCTCGCGCACGCATCGCGTGCCGCATCCGATCGGCCGCACCAAAGAAAAAAGCGCCCTCGTGGCGCTTCACTGTTGGCGCAATCGCCGCGGCTTCGCCGTCTGTCGATTCGCCTCCCGAAACCGTCTTGCGACGGTGACCGGAACGCTGCTCCGGATGAAAAAACGTCCGCCGCCGCCCGATTGCTGCTTCCCCCGGTCGGACGACGGAACGTCGCTTATACCGCTAAGTCTGCCACATGCATGTGCTGTACGACGATGTTTGGCCCCGCCGTGCATGCAGACACTCCGCGGCCGGCACGCTGATTACGTGCCGGCTACGCCAACCCCGCGCTTTGTTTTCTGCTACCCCGTAGAACTTTTCTATTCTTTGCATTTTTTCAACTTGTGGGGTGAAGAATAGAGATTGGCAGAACCGGATGTCAATGGCTTTAAACGCTATTTCCAGACGGTTCGAGGGTTTTCCTTATCGGCTCGCGCGGCCGCTTACGCGCATCGACACGCAAGCGCGCAGCCGATCGAATGGCGGAGGACCGGCGAGCGGCGTCGGGCGCGCTCAGTTCGCGTCGACCCGGTACCCCTGCTGGCGCAACAATTCGAGCACGCCGCGCTGGCCACCCAGGTGCAGCGCGCCGATCGCGACGAACACCGGCCGGTTCGGCGCCGCGATTGCCGTCATCCGTGCAACGAAGCGCCGGTTGCGCTCGTACAGGATCTTGTTGTCGATCGACGCCGACAGCGCCTTCGACCGTGCGAGCCGCTCGCTCTTCGCGACCGCCCATGCGGAGATCGCGTCGGCGTCGCCAATACGCCACAGCCGGTGCAGCGCGCCGATGTCGGCGGCGTTCTGCGCGGGCGTCTGCACCATGTCCTGCGCGAGCATCTCGCGCTGCTCGGCGAGCGTGAGGCCGGTGAACGCGCGCATCTGCTCGGCGAGCGTCTCCAGGCCGATCACGCGGCCGCCCTTCTTCTTCAGAAATACGTTCTGCAGCTGCGCCTCGGTGCCGTACTCGGTCTGCAGGCCGGCCGACAACGAGTCGTACGTCTCGACCACCAGCGCGGCGAGCCACGGCCGCATCCGGCGGATTTCGGCGAGCGCGGCCGGGTTGCCGCGCAGCCGCGCGGCGAGCTGCTGCCACAACGGCTCGGGAAGCAGGCGCTGCAGGCACGGGTAGCGGCAGACGCCGTACTTCGACACGTCGTCCTGCGATTCCAGCAGATCGTCCGGCGACAGCTCTAGCGCGAGCGTCGGCGAGGCGGCGAGCGCCGCGAGGATGGTGGGCCGGAACGGCTGCGCGCTCGGGTAGTCGGACGGGTCGCCCGTATGCAGCGTGCCGAGCACGTACAGCGTGACCTTGCCGCGCGTCGCGACGTAGAACGGCATGCGGGCCGGCTGCACGCGCACCGTACCGCGCGCGACCGTGCCGCTCGACACGGACGGCGCGTGGAAGCCCGGCAGCGTCATGCCCGGCGACGGCGCCTGCGCCCGATGAATCGGCGAACTGCTCGGCATGCGCTCCTGCGCGCGCGCGGCCGCGGCCGGCACCAGCACGCTCGCGGCCACGCAGGCGCCGGCCAGCGCCGCGCCCGTCACCGTGCGCACGCTCCAGCGTCTTGCGTTGCGGCACGCGCGCAGCATGCGCGCGCGGCCGGCTCCCGACCGGCGCACGCGAGGCGCGCGCGCCGCCAACCCGTCAGGCATTCGCCTCCCCCACCTCCTCGGCGCGATGGCAGGCCACGCGACGTCCGTCGACGTCGCGCAGCTGCGGTTCCTCGACACGGCAGCGCTCGACCGCATACGGGCAGCGCTGGTGAAACGCGCAGCCCGACGGCGGATTGAGCGGCGACGGCAGTTCGCCCTGCAGCTTGATCTGCACGCGGCGGTCTTCCTCGAAGATCGCCGGCGTCGCCGACATCAGCGCACGCGTGTACGGATGACGCGGCCGCGCGTAGATCGTCGCCTTGTCGCCGAGTTCGGCGACGCTGCCGAAGTACATCACCATCACGTCGTCCGCGACGTGCTCGACCACCGACAGGTTGTGCGAGATGAACACGTAGCTCGTGTTGAACTGCTCCTGCAGATCCATGAACAGGTTCAGGATCTGCGCCTGGATCGACACGTCGAGCGCGGACACCGGCTCGTCGGCGACGACGATGCGCGGCTCGAGGATCATCGCGCGCGCGATCGCGACGCGCTGGCGCTGGCCGCCCGAGAACATGTGCGGATAGCGCTTCGCGTGCTCGGGGCGCAGGCCGACGGTGCGCATCATCTGCGCGATGCGCGCTGCGCGTTCGGCCGCCGACAGGTTCGCGTTGATCTCGAGCGGCTCGGCGAGCGTCTGCTCGACGGTCTTGCGCGGATTCAGCGACGCGAACGGGTTCTGGAACACCATCTGCACGCGGCGGCGCAGGTCGGCGACGGTGTGGCGGCCGGCGCCGGCCACGTCGTTGCCGTCGATCATCAGGCTGCCCGAGGTGGGCGTCTCGATCATCGTGAGCTGGCGCGCGAGCGTCGATTTTCCGCAGCCCGACTCGCCGACCACCGCGAGCGTCTTGCCGCGCTCGAGCGTGAACGACACGCCGTTCAGCGCCTTCACGGTGCCCTGCCCGAACATCCCGCGCCTGACCGTGTAGTGCTTCGCGAGCTGGTCGGCAACCAGCACGGCCTGCCCGTCGGGCGACGCGCGGCGCGTTTCGTTGACAGCATTCATCGTGCGCCTCCCGTCAGGTCGAAGCTGGAAACATTGAGCGGCTTGATGCAGCGCGCGCGCATCGCATCGTTGCCGGCCACGAGCGGATCGAGCGCCGGGCGCGCCTTGCGGCAATCGTCGACGACGTACTTGCAGCGCGGCGCGAACAGGCATCCGGACGGGCGATCATCGCGGCCCGGCACCATGCCGGGCAATGCGGCAAGGCGACGCGCCCCCTGATTGTGCTCGGGAATCGCCGCGAGCAGCGCTTCGGTGTACGGGTGATGCGGCGCGCGGAAGATGTCGGGCACGCGGTTGGTCTCGATGATCTCGCCCGCGTACATCACCGCCACGCGCTGCGCGACCTCCGACACCACGGCCAGATCGTGCGAGATCAGCACCAGCGCCATCCCGCGCTCCTTCTGCAGCTTCACGAGCAGATCCATGATCTGCGCCTGGATCGTCACGTCGAGCGCGGTGGTCGGCTCGTCGGCGATCAGCAGCTTCGGATTGCACGCGACGGCCATCGCGATCATCACGCGCTGATTCATGCCGCCCGACATCTGGTGCGGAAACGCCGCGATCCGGTTCTTCGCATCGGGAATGCCGACCTGGTCGAGCAGCTCGAGCGCGCGCCGGTGCAGAGCGTCGCCGCGCAGCCCTTCGTGCAGCTTCAGCACCTCCTTGATCTGGTAGCCGACCGTGTAGCTCGGGTTCAGGCTCGTCAGCGCGTCCTGGAACACCATCGCGATGTCCTTGCCGACGATCTTGCGGCGCGCCTTCGGCGACGCCTTCAAGAGATCCACGCCGTTGAACGTGACCTCGTCGGCCGTCACCTTGCCGGGCGCGTCGATCAGGCCCATCAGCGCCATCATCGTCACGCTCTTGCCCGAGCCCGATTCGCCGACGACGCCCACCACCTCGCCCGGCGCGATCGACAGGTTGATCCGGTCGACGGCGGGCAGGCCGTTGAAATTCACCGCGAGATTGCGGATGGTCAGGAGTGGGTTGCTCATGTCGTCCTCCGCCGGGCCGTCCCAAAGAGGATGACCGCCCCCTTGGGGGGCGCCGTGCATGGGAGCGGAGTAAGCGCCGAAGCGCCAACTCCGCTCGGCAGCGAACGAAGCAAGCGTGGGGTTCGTTTCATCTTAGGCCATCCGTTTCAGTTTGGGATCGAGCGCGTCGCGCAGCCCGTCGCCGAGCAGGTTGATCGCGAGCACCGAAATCAGGATCGACAGGCCCGGCATCGTCACGATCCACCATGCGTTGTCGATGTAGTCGCGCGCGGACGCGAGCATGGCGCCCCACTCGGCGGTCGGCGGTTGCACGCCGAGGCCGAGGAAGCCGAGCGCGGCCGCGTCGAGGATCGCCGACGAGAAGCCGAGCGTCGCCTGCACGATCAGCGGCGCCGTGCAGTTCGGCAGCACCTGCGAGAACATCAGGCGCAGCGTGCCGGCGCCGGCCACGCGCGACGCCGTCACGTACTCCTTCTGCAGCTCGCCGAGCGCCGACGCGCGCGTGAGGCGCACGTAGGCCGGCAGCGCGACGATCGCGATCGCGAACATCGTGTTGGTGAGGCCCGGCCCGATGATCGCGACGACGGCGACCGCGAGCAGCAGCGACGGCAGCGCGAGCAGCACGTCCATGATGCGCATCACGGGCGTGTCGGCCCATTTCTGGAAGAACGCGGCGACGAGGCCCAGCACGATGCCGGGGATCAGCGCGAGCACGACCGACACGAAGCCGATCCAGAACGACATGCGCGCGCCGAACATCAGGCGCGAAAGGATGTCGCGCCCGGCTTCGTCGGTGCCGAGGATGAACTGCCAGTTGCCGCCGGCGAGCCACGCGGGCGGAATCTTCACGTAGTCGCGGTATTGCTCGACGGGGCTGTGCGGCGCGATCAGCGGCGCGAGGAGCGCGACCAGGATCAGCACGAGCACGACGAGGCCGGCGCCGACCGCGCCGCGATTGCGCGAGAAGTTGGCCCAGAACTCGCGCAGCGCGAGCGCGCGGCCGCCGGCCGGCGCGGATTCGGTCGGCAGGGTATTTTGCAGATTGCTCATGGAGTTACCTCGTGTGGCGGATGCGCGGATTCAGCACGCCGTACAGCAGGTCGACGACCAGGTTCACGACGATCACGAGCGTCGCGATCAGCAGAATGCCGCCCTGCACGACCGGATAGTCGCGGCGGCCGATCGCATCGATCAGCCACTTGCCGACGCCGGGCCACGAAAACAGCGTCTCGGTCAGCACGGCGCCAGCAAGCAGCGTGCCGATCTGCAGGCCGATCACGGTGACGACCGGGATCAGCGCGTTGCGCAGCGCATGCACGACCACCACGCGCGCCGGCGACAGCCCTTTCGCGCGCGCCGTGCGGATGTAATCCTCGCGCAGCACTTCGAGCATCGACGAGCGCGTCATCCGCGCGATCACCGCGAGCGGGATCGTGCCGAGCACGATCGCGGGCAGGATCAGGTGGCTGACCGCCGACTTGAACGAGCCTTCGTCCGGCGCGAGCAGCGCGTCGATCAGCATGAAGCCGGTCGGATGCGGGAAGTCGTATTCGACCGCGATGCGGCCCGACACGGGCGTCCAGCCGAGATACGACGAAAACACCATGATGAGGATCAGCCCCCACCAGAAGATCGGCATCGAGTAGCCGGTGAGCGCGGTGCCCATCACGCCGTGATCGACGACCGAGCCGCGCCGCAGCGCGGCGATCACGCCGGCCGGCAGCCCGACCACGAGCGCGAACACGAGCGCGCACAGCGACAGTTCGACGGTCGCCGGAAAGCGCGCGAAGAATTCGCCCGCGACGCTGGTGTTGGTGATGATCGACGTGCCGAGGTCGCCATGCAGCGCCCGGCCGATGTAGTGCAGATATTGCATGGGCAACGGCTGGTCGAGCCCGAGGCGCTTCATCGCCTCTGCATGCATCGCGGGATCGACGCCGCGCTCGCCCATCATCACTTCGATGGGGTCGCCCGGTATCAGGTGAATCAGCGCAAACGCCAGGATGGTGATGCCGATGAAGGTCGGGATCACCATCCCCACGCGGCGCAACACGAATGTGAACATGATGCGTCTCGTATTTTCTTGTGGGAAATGTGCGACCGGCGACGGGAAGCTTTTGGCTTCCCGCCGCCGGATGAGGTATGAGCCGGTCTCGGTCTTCTGGACAGCTTATACGGGCCGTATTACTTCACGCCGACTCCGTCGAAGCGCGCGTAGCCGAGCGGTTCGATCCGCATGTCGACCACGTTCTTGCGGACCGGCTGGTAGACCGTCGAGTTCGCGATCGGCGAGAACGGCAGCTGTTGCGCGAAGATCTGCTGCGCCTGCATGTAGATCTTCGTGCGCGCGTCCTGGCCCGTCGTCGTGCGGCCCTTCTGCACCAGCTCGTCGAACGGCTTGTAGCACCAGTGCGAGAAGTTGTTGCCCTTGATCGCCTCGCAGCCGAGCAGCGTGCCGAGCCAGTTGTCCGGGTCGCCGTTGTCGCCGGTCCAGCCGATCAGCATCGTGTCCTGCTCACCCGCGTGCGCGCGCTTGATGTACTCGCCCCATTCGTAGGTGACGATCTTCGCCTTCACGCCGATCTTCGCCCAGTCGGCCTGGATCATCTCGGCCATCAGCCGCGCGTTCGGGTTGTACGCGCGCTGCACCGGCATCGCCCACAGCGTGATCTCGAAACCGTTCGGGAAGCCTGCCTTGGCGAGCAGCGCCTTCGCCTTCGCGGTGTCGTAGGCGGCCATCTTCAGGTTCTTGTCATACGACCATTGGGTCGGCGGCACCGGTGCGGACGCGGCCTGGCCGGCGCCCTGGTAGACCGATTCGAGGATCGCCTTCTTGTTGATCGCCATGTCGAGCGCCTGACGCACTTCGAGCTTGTCGACCGGCTTGTGCTCGACGTTGTATGCCAGGTAGCCGAGGTTGAAGCCCGGCTGCGACGGCATGTCGATGCCCGAGTCGGCCTTCAGCGTCGCGATGTCGGCCGGACGCGGATAGCTCATCACCTGGCATTCGTTGCGCTTGATCTTCTGCACGCGCACGCCCGGATCCGGCGTGATCGAGAAGATCAGCTTCGACAGCTTCACCGCGCCCTTCTTCCAATAGTCTGGATTGCCATCGAAACGGATCGTCGCGTCCTTCGTGTAGCTGCGGAAGATGAACGGGCCGGTGCCGATCGGCTTCTGGTTGATGTCGGCGGCGCGGCCGGCCTTCATCAGCTGATCCGCGTATTCGGCCGACAGGATCGACGCGAATTCCATCGCCATGTTCTGGATGAACGGCGCGTTCGGCTCGGCGAGCGTGAACTTCACGGTGTACGGATCGACCTTCTCGACCTTCGTGACGAGCTTGTCGAGGCCCATGTCGGTGAAGTACGGGAACGACACCGGGTACGCCTTGCGGAACGGCTGGTTCGGATCGAGCATGCGCTCGAACGTGAACACGACGTCGTCCGCGTTGAACTCGCGCGTGGGCTTGAAGAAGTCGGTCGTGTGGAACTTCACGCCGTGACGCAGGTGGAACGTGTACACCTTGCCGTCGGACGACACGTCCCACTTCTCCGCGAGGCCCGGCTCGACCTTGGTGCCGCCGCGCTCGAATTCGACGAGACGGTTGTACACGGTGAACGTGGCGGCGGTGAAATCGACGCCGGTGGTGAATTGCGCGGAATCGAAACCCGCCGGGCTGCCTTCTGAGCAGTAGACGAGCGTCTTGTTCGGAATCTGCGCGAAGGCAGAACCCGCGACGCCGAGCGATGCTGCTGCCACGCCTGCAATGGCGGTAACACGCAGGCTGTGCAACAGACGGTTGTATTCCATGTTTCCTCCAGGTCTCCAGATCGGAACCGGTCCCCATGGGCCGGGTACGCGGATATTACTTGAGCTATGGATTGCGCAACAAGCTGGAGAAAAAACTCTTTTAGTTGCGTGCGCGCGGCTTTTTGCCGGGGTAGCGCGGGCGCGGAACGGTCGCGCCGCATGCGCGAGCGGCGGATGCGCCAATCGTGCGCCTGTTTCCTTCTACAACTAAACAATTCGGCTGCGTGCGCGGACGGGCCGTCACGTCGAAGTCATGCTCATCGCGCTCGTTGCGCTCCGCGCGCGCATGGCTGCACGCCCGGAACGGCGCCGGTGCGCGTGTTGCAGCGCATCGTCAGGCGGGTGCGTCGAGGTCGGCGCTGCGCGCGGGGACGAATGCGACCGCGACGATCGACAGCGCGAGCCCGGCCATCACGTAGTAGGTCGGCGCGAGCGGCGAGCCGGTCGTCTTGATGAGCCACGTGACGATGAACTGGCCGAAGCCGCCGAACATCATCACCGCGATGTTGTATGCGATCGACAGCCCGGTCGAGCGCACGTTGGCGGGAAACAGTTCGGCGATCATCGCGCCGAACGGCCCGTAGTAGCCCGCGAGCGTGACCGCCAGCACCGCGTGCACGACGATCAGCCGGCCGATGCTCGGCGCCCCGTCGAGCCACACGAACAGCGGATACATCAACGCGAGCGTCAGCACGAGCGACCACAGCGAAAGCCCTTTGCGACCGATGCGATCGGACCATGCGCCGGCGATCGGCGACAGCACCATCAGCAGCAGGTTGCCGATGATCACTGCGTAGAACGACTGAGCATAGGGCAGCTTCAGCTGCTTCACCGCGAAGGTCGGCAGATAGATGATCAGCACGTAGATGGTCACGGTGAGCGCGATCACCGAGCCGAGCCCGCACAGCACCTCGCGCGGATGGCGCGTGAAGACTTCGCCGAGCGTCGCGCGGCGCGCGCTCTGCTGGGCATGCAGGAATGCTTCGGAATCGTCGAGATGACGACGGATGTAGAAACCGATCGGCCCGATCACGAGCCCGAGGACGAACGGCACGCGCCAGCCCCAGCTGTGCAGCGCGTCGTGCGACAGCCCGCGCGTGACGGCCGCGCCCACCAGCGCGCCGATCAGCAGCGCGGCCGCCTGGCTCGCCATCTGCCAGCTGCCGTAGAAGCCGCGTTTCGAGAACGGCGCGGCTTCGATCAGCAGCGCGGTCGCGCTGCCGAATTCGCCGCCGGCCGAGAAGCCCTGCAACAGACGGCCGAGCACGATCAGCAGCGGGCCGCCGATGCCGATCGCCGCATACGGCGGCGCGGCGGCGAGCAGGAAGATGCCGGCCGTCATCAGCAGCATCACCAGCGACAGCGCGGCCTTGCGGCCCGCGCGGTCCGCGTACAGCCCGAGCACGATGCCGCCGACCGGGCGCATGAAGAATGCGACGCCGAACGTCGCGGTCGTCAGCAGCAGCGACGCGTATTCACTGGAAGTCGGGAAGAACAGCTCGGCGATCACGACCGTCATCAGGCCGAACACGGTGAAGTCGTACCACTCGAGCGCGTTGCCGATCACGGCCGCCGCGACCGCGCGCCGGTTCAGCGCACGCTCGGGCCGGACCGTCTTGGTTGAATTCGCAATCGTCGCCATGCGTGCCTCGTCCTCGTGAATTCGCCGTGTCGGGCGGTCGCGGATCGCACGGGAGCGTTCGCGGCGCGCTGGTGTGCAGCGAGTGTAGAAAGCGAAGAAACCGATTTCAAGCATAAAAAAGCCCGCCATCGTCCGATGGCGGGCGTTTTGCGGTTTTCGCCACATTGCGGCATCGCACGATGCCGCCACCGACGTCAGCCCATCTTCGAGAATGCGCTGCACCAGCCCTTCGCCGACACCTGCTTGCCGGGGAACGCACCGCACGGGCCCGACGCGGAGCCCTTCTTGCCCTGATACAGCATGCAGGCCGCGCAATCCTGGCCCGCCGCGTATTTCGGATACTTCGCCTTGTCGACCTTGGTGGCATCGGACTTGTAGCCGAGCGCCACCGCGGTCGGATCGGTTTCCGACAGCATCGGCGCATCGGCCAGCGCTTCGCGCGACAGCGCAAGCGCGGACACGGCGCCGATGCTCGCGATCAGGAAACTCCGACGGGTTGCTTTCATGGGGACTCGCTCCAACGTTATCGGTTTGAAAGCCGTTCTGGCGACGGCCGCTCGACAGAATAACCGCGCGGCGAACAAATGTGCGCGCCGAAATGCCGGAGATAACGGATTTCGCAGGCGCAGCGAAGCCGCGTCGGGCGGCCCGCGCGCGGACGCTACGCGTGAGGTGCGCGTGAGGTGCGCGTCAGGTGCGCGACGCGATGTCGCCGACGCGCTGCGCGAGCGCGAGCGCCGCGGTCAGCCCCGGCGACTCGATGCCGAACAGATTGACGAGCCCGCGCACGCCATGCTGCGCCGGCCCCTGCACGACGAAGTCGGCCGGCGGCTCGCCGGGCCCGGCGAGCTTCGGCCGGATTCCGGCGTACGCGGGCTGCAGCGCGCCGTCGGGCAGGCCGGGCCAGTATGCGCGGATCGATGCGTAGAACCCCTGCGCGCGCGCCGGATCGACGTCGTAGCGCAATGCGTCGACCCATTCGACGTCGGGGCCGAAACGCGCCTGTCCGGCCAGGTCGAGCGTCAAGTGGATGCCGAGCCCGGCGCGATCGGGCATCGGATAGACGAGGTGCGAGAACGGCGCGCGCGCGGCGAGGCTGAAGTAGTGGCCGCGCGCGAGGTAGAGCGGCGGCACCCAGCGCGGGTCGAGCCCGCGCGTGCGGCGCGCGAGCGCCTGCGCGCCGAGCCCCGCGCTGTTGACGACGCACGCGGCCTCGATTTCGGTCGGCGCAGCGCCGCCGGTGCGAACGACGAAGCGCCCGCCGCGCAACACGTCGATCGACTCGACCGGCGATTGCAACGCGCACGTCGCGGCGTCGCGCTGCGCGTCGCCGAGCAGCGCGAGCATCAGCTGATGGCTGTCGACGATGCCGGTCTCGGGCGAGAACAGCGCTTCCACGCATTCGAGCGCCGGTTCGAGCGTCTGCGCTTCGGCGCGCGTGAGCGGCAACAGGTCGAGCACGCCGTTTTCCGCCGCGCGGGCCGCGATCGCCTTCAGCTGCTTCACCTGCGCGGCGCTCGTCGCGACCAGCAGCTTGCCCACGCGCCGGTGCGGCACGTGATGCGTCTCGCAGAATCGATACAGGAGATCGCGCCCGTGCACGCACGAGGTCGCCTTCAGCGAGCCGCGCGGATAGTAGAGCCCCGCGTGAATCACCTCGCTGTTGCGCGAACTGATGCCCGTGCCGATCGCATCGGCCGCTTCGAGCACGATCGTCTCGCGATCGCGCGCGGCAAGCTCGCGCGCGATCGCCAGACCGACGACACCCGCGCCGATCACCACACAATCCGTCTGCTCCATGGCGTTTCGCGTCGCTCACGCGTCGAGGGAACACACGGCGATTGTACGTCCCGGTTCGCGCGCGTGCCGGCCACGCACACGTCGTGGCCGGCCGCGCGCCGCCGCCGACTCAGAAGCCGATCGGCCTGCGCTTCGCGGCGCCCTCGTCGGCGCGGATGTCCGCCGGCGCGATCACGTCGCGCCCGTCGAGCCGCGCGGCGCCGAACGCATGCAGCAGCGCGCGGCGCATCGTGCGCGGCGGCGTCGCCGCGAGCACGTCGAGCGCGTCGGCATCGAGCGTCTCGGGAAAGCGCCGTCCCCATCCATGCGACGTGCGGATCTCGTCGTAGATCGTCTGCGCGATGCGGCGCGCGCCGGCCGCGTCGGGCGGCGCGATCTCGTACACGTTCATCCGGTTCAGCAGCGGCTCGGGAATCGCATGCGCGTCGTTCGCGGTCGCGATCCAGATCACGTTGCCCGCATTGATCGGCACCTCGGCGAATTCGTCGACGAACGCGCGCGCGGTGTCGTGCTCGAGCAAGGCGTACAGCGCGCCGAGCGGATCGTACTGCGCGTCGCTGCCGGCCTTGTCGATCTCGTCGACGGCGATCACCGGGTTCGCGTAGCTGCCGTTGACGAGCGCATCGAACACCTTCCCCGGCTTCGCGTTCTTCCATTGCGACGACGCGCCCGACAGAATCCACCCGGCCGTCAGCGAACTCATCGGCACGTAGTGATACGCGGTGCCGAGCAGCTGCGCGAGCGCCTTCGCGAAATGGGTCTTGCCGATCCCCGGCGGGCCGAGCAGCAGGATCGGCATCAGCTCGAGCCGGTCGTCCGTCTCGAGACACAGCGCGACCTGCTTGCGCATGTCGTCGAGCGGCTCGGTGAAATTGGGCAGCGCTTCGCCGAGCGCGTCGAACGACGGCATCCGGTTCGGCTTAACGCAAAAGCGCAGATTGCCGGTCTTGAGCATCCGCTCGTAGGTCGCGCGCAGCGCATCGCTCGCGCTCTCGTTCAGATCGTTCAGCGCGGTCTCGACCTGCTCGAGGTCGTACACCGTGCTGAAGGACGCCACCGCCAGTTCCTGTTTCACCATCGCCGTCGTCATACCAACCTCGCTCGTGCTGCCGTCGCCCGGCCATCGGACCCCGACGATTTCAGTGTAACGATCCCGCGTCGGCGCGCAAGCAAGCAGCCGCCGCGCTCTGCTGCTAACACGCGCGCACGCTGCAGCGGCGCGCGCCGCGGCGTATGATCGACGGTTCACGGGCCGCCTCGCCGGCCTCGCCGTCCTCGCGCACTGCGCCCGCACGACGCGGCGCGCTTCGTTCCGAAGGGTTGCCGATGTCCTTTCCCGATGCCGCCTCGCGCGTCGACGCCGACGCGCTCCGCACTGTGGACGCGGTCGATGCCGCGCTCAAGTCACGCCGCGCGATACGCGCGTTCCTGCCGACCCCGGTGCCGCGCGACACGCTCGAGGCGATCCTCGAAGCCGCGAGCCGCGCGCCGTCCGGCACCAACATCCAGCCGTGGCGCGTGTACGTCGCTACCGGCGCGACGCGCGACGCGCTCGCGGCGGCGCTCACCGCCGCGTACGACGATCCCGCGCGCGACGAGAAATACGTCGCCGAGTACGACTACTACCCGCGCGAATGGGTGTCGCCGTACGTCGACCGGCGCCGCAAGGTCGGCTGGGACCTGTACGGCCTGTTGAACATCGGCCGCGACGACAAGGCGCGCATGCATGCGCAGCACGCGCGCAATTTCCGCTTCTTCGATGCGCCGGTCGCGCTGTTCTTCACGCTCGATCGCGTGATGGCGCTCGGCGCGTGGCTCGACTGCGGGATGTTCGTGCAGGCCGTGATGACGGCCGCGCGCGCACGCGGTCTCGACACCTGCCCGCAGGCCGCGTTCGTGCCGTTTCACCGGATCGTCGCCGAGCACCTCGGGATACCGGCCAACGAGCAGCTCGTCTGCGGAATGTCGCTCGGCCACGCGGACCCGCACGCGATCGAGAACCGTCTCGTCACCGAGCGTGCGAGCGTCGCCGAGTTCACCCGCTTTTTCGCTTGAAAACACGCGGCCCGCACCTACCTTTCGATCAGGACCGGATCGTGCTGCGCCCCCGGACGGTGCATTCGCTCGCGCGACCGCGCCGATCGATCGGGCGTAAGATGTGCGTCCGTTCCACGCTACCCGCGTTTTCCGGAGAAGTTTCATGCTGAAGCACGGCCTGGCCGTCCTGCTCGCGAGCTGCGCGCTCGCGGCCCATGCGCAAAGCCCCGCACCGGCCGTCGTCGCATGGGAGATCCAGGTGGTGCGCGACGGTCAGACCATCGACACGTTCCAGCAGCGCACCACCGTCGGTCAAACCCGCACCGATACCCATCGCTATCCGTCCGCCGTGCCCGTCGGCTGCGGCAATGCCGCGCGCGTCGTGCCGACCGAGCGCTCGCGCGCGGTCACGGTCGCGCCGCTGTCCGTCGACGACGCCGCGCACACCGTCTCGCTCGCGCTCGACGTGCAGGAAACCCTCGACGACGACGACACGCCGCGCGGCGATCCGTGCGTGCCCGCGTCGCCGCGGCAGATCGCCGCGAGTCATCCGGGGCTCGCGGTCGGCGGCGAGGCATGGACCGACTGGACGCTCGTCGACCAGCATCCGCATCTCGTCTATCGCGTGCGTGCGCACGTCGCCAGGGACTGAACGCCATGTCCGCAGACGCACTATCCCTGCCGTTCGCCGAACCGCACGCGGCGCCCGACGAAATCACCGCGGTCAGCTGGAACCTGCACAAGGGCCGCTCGCCGCTCGGCTTCACCGCGTGGAACGCGATGCGCAACTGGATGCAGTCGACGCACGCCGACGTGTACTTCCTGCAGGAAGCGATGGCCCGCCGCATGCCGCGCCCGATGCTCGCACCGGGCTTCGGCGCGCCGATGGAAGAGGCCGGCGACGACGTCTGGCACTGCCAGGCCACCGAGATCGCGCAGGCGCTCGACTGGCAGATCGCGCTCGGGCCGAACGTGTTCAAACCGTCGTGGCGGCACGGCAACGCGATCCTGTCGCCGCATCCGCTCGATCTCGGCGGCCGCTGGGACATCTCCGCGCACCGCTTCGAGCGCCGCGGGCTGCTGGTGGCGCGCGCGACGCTCGCCGGCGCGCGGCCCGTCACGCTGCTGTGCGCGCACCTCGCGCTCACGCGCGCCGCGCGGCTGCGCCAGATGCACTGGATCGCGCACTGGATCGTGCGCAACGCGGGCGACGATCCGCTCGTGCTGGCCGGCGACTTCAACGACTGGCGCAACGATTCGGTGGCGCTGTTCGGCGAGATCGGGCTGTCCGAGGTCGCGACGCTGCTCGGCGAGTCGGGCCGCACGTTCCCGGCGTTCTCGCCGGCGCTCGCGCTCGACAAGATGTTCGTGCGCGGGCTGACGCCGCTCGAATGGCAGGCGCCGTCCGGCGAGACGGCCTGGCTGTCCGACCACCTGCCCTACATCGCGCGGCTGCGGCTCGATCCGCAGTAACCGCGGTGACGCGCGCGCCCGCGCGCAGCGCCGCGCGCGGGGCCGCCCGGCGCAAGCCGGATGAAATGATTCGTTGCGCCAAATCCGCGCAGCCGCGCGGGTCAAGCCCGCATCTGCCCCAAGCAGGGTAAAATACCGAGTTACTCAAACGTCTGTCATCGAGAAGGCGCGTGTCCGACGCGCCGGCCGGCCGATCCGCGATCGGGCCGCTGCACTCGGTTTTTTTGCCCGTTTTTGGGCTCGTTACACGCGTTAGCGACGCGCGTCCGCTTTCAAAGCCATGAGCAAATACGACACCGCCACCGTCCAATCCGTCCACCACTGGACCGACACGCTTTTCAGCTTCACCTGCAGCCGCGAACCGAGCCTGCGCTTCAACAACGGCGAATTCACGATGGTCGGCCTCGAGGTCGACGGCAAGCCGCTCGCGCGCGCTTACTCGATCGTCAGCCCGAACTACGAGGATCACCTCGAATTCTTCAGCATCAAGGTCCAGGACGGCCCGCTGACGTCGCGCCTGCAGCATCTGAAGGTGGGCGACACGGTGCTGATCGGCAAGAAGCCGACCGGCACGCTGGTCGCCGACAACCTGCTGCCGGGCAAGACGCTGTGGATGCTGTCGACGGGCACGGGCCTCGCGCCGTTCATGTCGATCATTCGCGATCCGGACATCTACGAACGCTTCGACAAGGTCATCCTGACGCACACCTGCCGCCTGAAGGGCGAGCTGGCGTACATGGACTACATCAAGCACGACCTGCCGGGCCACGAGTACCTGGGCGACATCATCAAGGAAAAGCTCGTCTACTACCCGACGGTCACCCGCGAAGCGTTCGACAACGAAGGCCGGATCACCGATCTGATCGCGACCGGCAAGCTGTTCACCGATCTCGGCGTGGCGCCGTTCTCGCCGGAACACGACCGCGTGATGCTGTGCGGCAGCACCGCGATGCTGAAGGACACCACCGACCTGCTGAAGCAGGCCGGCCTGGTCGAGGGCAAGAACAGCGCGCCCGGACACTACGTGATCGAGCGCGCCTTCGTGGACTGATCGGTCCCCGGAAATTGTCCGCGGTCAACAAACCGGAGCTTTGGCTCCGGTTTTTTTTTGTCCCCACTTGGCGAATTCGTAACAAACTGAGACTATTCATCCCGAAATAGTTACATTTCGATACGGGTGGAACCGGTATTTTCCCGTCGGTGTTTTTCCTACAACACCTTCAAGCCGATTGTGCACATTTACCCTTAAATGTCCGCCTGTCATGAATTTTTCGAAAATTTTGAGATATGATGCGGCCCGAGCGGTTGCTGTTCGGAGGGTCATGAAAGGGTCGGACAAAAACGTTACGAGTTGTAACTTTTGTTACTTCGGCGATGGGCGATTCTCTGGCGGCGACCGTCATGGAAACGGCAATCGGGCCACTCAGCCAGCCGGTGTCTGAACCGCTTCTGACAGCAGGGAGAATCATGGATACGTTGCTCAATGCGCCCTCCGGCGCTCACGCCCCGTTCCAGTCGCAGCCGTTCGCGCCCCGCGACGCCGCTGCCGATCCGATGATTGACACTCTCCCCGAACGCGACGCATCTGCTGCACGGATCGCGGCGCTGTCCACGCAATTGATGGCCGCCGACGAAGCCGCCCGCCGCTATCTGGCCGGCGAGCTGCACGACGGGCTCGGCGCCGAACTCACCGCCGCGCGTTTCGCGCTCGCCAACGTTCTGACCTGGCTGCCGGCCGATGCGCCGGAAGGCTGCGTGCGCGCGGTCGAACTCGCGCAGCGCGCGCTCGACGCCGCGACCGACGCGAATCGCCGGCTGATCGACGAACGCGACACGCCGCCGCTCGATGGCGGCGTGGTCGGCGCGCTGTCGACGTGGGTCGACAGCCATGCGGCGCGCACCGGGCTGCGCACCAGCTTCGTGTGCGCGGCCGACGCCCGCCTCACCCAGCTCGCGGGCGCGAGCGCGCTGGCGATCTTCCGCGTCGCGCAGGAAGCGCTGTCGAACGTCGCCAAGCATGCGCGCGCGACGTCCGCCGACGTGCGCATCGACACCGACGCCACCCATCTGGCCCTGATCGTCAGCGACGACGGCCGCGGTTTCGCGCGCGGCCGGCGCGTCGGCTACGGCCTCGCCGGCATGCGCGCGCGCTGCGAAGCGTTCGGCGGCAGCTTCGACGCCGGCAAGCCGGCGTCGGGCCGCGGCACGCGCGTGGTCGCGCGCTTCGCATGGGATTCGCTGTTCGCGGTGCCCGCCGTCGCGCGCCGCGCGTCGCGTTCGTGAGGTCGACATGAGCTTGAACATCCTGCTCGTCGACGATCATGCGATCGTCCGGCAAGGGATCCGCCACCTGCTGATCGATCGCGGCATCGCGCGCGAGGTCACCGAAGCCGAGACCGGCAGCGACGCGATGGCCGCCGTCGACCGCCAGACCTTCGACGTGATCCTGCTCGACATTTCGTTGCCCGATACGAACGGCATCGAGGTGCTCAAGCGCATCAAGCGCAAGCTGCCGAACGCGCCCGTGCTGATGTTCTCGATGTACCGCGAGGATCAGTACGCGGTGCGCGCGCTCAAAGCCGGCGCGGCCGGCTATCTGTCGAAGACGGTGAACGCCGCGCAGATGATCGGCGCGATCCAGCAGGTCGCCGCCGGCCGCAAGTACGTGAGCCCGGCGATGGCCGAGGCGCTCGCCGAATACGTGTCGTTCGAGAACGAGCCGCTGCCGCACGAGAAGCTGTCCGACCGCGAATACCAGACGCTCTGCATGCTCGCGTCGGGCAAGCGCCTCACCGACATCGCGAACACGCTGTCGCTGTCGGTGAAGACGGTGAGCGTGTACCGCTCGCGGCTGCTCGAGAAGATGCGGCTGTCGAACAACGCGGAGCTGACGTTCTACGTGATGAGCAACCGGCTCGTCGACATGGCGCCCGCGTCGGGCGGCTGAGCAGCTGAGCGACTGCCGCTTGGCGGGCGCTTCATCGGGCGCTTCGCTTCGTTCGGCGGGATCTCATGCTCGCCGCACGTTTCACCCGCTTCACCCGTTCGGCGCAGGTTCGACCCGCGCCGCGGCCTTCCCCACACCGGCGACGCGCCGCCCGCGCAGCGCGCAAGCGCTTGTTTTATCGGACGATTTCGCAGCGCGCCGCTGCGCCGCAACGGGTCTTCTGCGCCAAATCGGCTAAAATTCCGGGTTTTTCACTCAGTCGGCGCGGCCGTGTTCGCGCGCGCTGGAGACCTACCCCGCAATGTCCCTCTTCCGCAAGAAAAACGTCGATCGCATGATCGCCGGCGCGCACGCCGCCGGGCTCAAGAAAGCGCTCGGCGCCATCGATCTCACCTTCCTCGGCATCGGCGCGATCATCGGCACCGGCATCTTCGTGCTGACCGGCACCGGCGCCGTGCAGGCCGGCCCCGCGCTGATGCTGTCGTTCGTGATCGCCGCGATCGCGTGCGGCCTCGCGGCGCTGTCGTATGCCGAGTTCGCGTCGACCATTCCGGTCGCCGGCTCGATCTACACCTATTCGTACGCGACGCTCGGCGAGCTGGTCGCGTGGATCATCGGCTGGGACCTGATGCTCGAATACGGCCTCGCGGCATCGGCCGTGTCGGTCGGCTGGTCGGGCTACCTGCAGTCGCTGCTGCAGGGCTTCGGGCTGTCGCTGCCGACCGTGCTGACCGCCGCGCCAGGCGCGATCCCCGGCACCGTCACGTGGTTCAACCTGCCCGCGTTCCTGGTGATGCTGGTGATCACGACGCTGCTGTCGATCGGCATCCGCGAATCGACCCGCATCAACAACGTCATGGTGTTCATCAAGGTGTCGGTGGTGCTGCTCGTGATCGCCGTCGGCCTGTTCCACGTGACGCCCGCGAACTGGAAGCCGTTCATGCCGCACGGCTGGAACGGCGTGTTCGGCGCGGCGGCCGTGATGTTCTTCGCGTTCATCGGCTTCGACGCGGTGTCGTCGGCGGCCGAGGAAGTGAAGAATCCGAAGCGCGACCTGCCGATCGGCATCATCGCGTCGCTGGCCGTGTGCGCGGTGCTGTACGTGACGGTCGCGGCCGTCGCGACCGGCATCGTGCCGTCGGCGCAGTACGCGAACGTGTCGCACCCGATCTCGTATGCGCTGCAGATCGCCGGCGAGAAGTGGGTGGCCGGCTTCATCGACCTCGGCGCGGTGCTCGGCATGCTGACCGTGATCCTCGTGATGAGCTACGGCCAGACGCGGATCATCTTCGCGATGTCGCGCGACGGGCTGCTGCCGGCGATGCTGTCGCACGTGCATCCGCGCTACGCGACGCCGTTCCTGACGACCTGGCTGGTCGGCCTGTTCTTCGGGCTGATCGCGGCGCTCGTGCCGCTGAACGTGCTCGCCGAGCTGATCAACATCGGCACGCTCGCGGCGTTCTCGATGGTGTCGATCGCGGTGCTGGTGCTGCGCCGCACGCACCCCGAGCTGCCGCGCGCGTTCCGCTGCCCCGGCGTGCCGGTGGTGCCGATCCTCGCGGTCGGCGCGTGCCTGTTCCTGATGCTGAACCTGCAGCCCATCACGTGGGCCGCGTTCGGCATCTGGCTCGTGATCGGCCTCGTGATCTACTTCCTGTACTCGCGCCACCACTCGAAGCTGGCGCGCGGCCAGCACGACGCGCACTGACGCCACGCGCACGTGCGTTCGCACGTGAAATGGCAGATGCAGCCGCGCACCCACGCAGCGCGTGCGGCTGCAACGTCGCACCGGGCCGCCCGGCCCCGTGCGGCGCGCAGCGCCTCCGCCTCCGCCTTCCTCCTCCGCCACAACCGCGCCGCGCCATTGCCGCGCGCGGGCGCTGCCTGATCGTCCCGATCTCTTGCCCGATCCTCGCCATTTGCGCCCCACACGCGCACGCTGGCAGCACGCGCGCGCGGTGCGGTTCATAATCCCGCCATCGAACGACGGTCGGGAGCCGCAGACCGTCCGGCAACGGGAAAACATCATGGACAGCGTCGATCTCGATGTACTGAAATCCAGCGCGCGCTGGCTCGCCGACGGGCGCCGCGTGCTGCTCGTGACGGTCGTGAAGACCTGGGGCTCGTCGCCCCGCCCCGAGGGGGCGATGCTCGCGGTGCGCGAAGACGGGCTGGTGGTCGGCTCGGTGTCCGGCGGATGCATCGAGGACGATCTGATCGCGCGCGTTCATGCCGCGGGCATCGCGGCCGACGCGCGGCCGGAGGCGGTGAAGTACGGCGTCACCGCCGAAGAAGCGCATCGCTTCGGCTTGCCGTGCGGCGGCACGATCCAGCTGGTGCTCGAGCCGCTCACGCGCGACAGCGGGATCGCCGAGCTGTGCGCACAGGTCGAGGCCGGCCGCCTCGTCACGCGCACGATGACGCTCGCGACCGGCCACGCGTCGCTGTCGCCGGCACAGGCCGCCGACGCGCTCGCGTTCGACGGCGAACGGCTCGTGACGATCCACGGGCCGCGCTACCGGATCCTCGTGATCGGCGCGGGGCAGTTGTCGCGCTACCTGTGCCAGATCGCGGCGGGGCTCGACTATCAGGTGACGGTCTGCGATCCGCGCGACGAATACACGGATGGATGGGACGTGCCGGGCACGCGGGTCGTGCGGACGATGCCAGACGACACGGTGCTCGACATGAAGCTCGACGCGCGCTCCGCCGTGATCGCGCTCACGCACGACCCGAAGCTCGACGATCTCGCGCTGATGGAGGCGCTGAAGACGCCCGCGTTCTACGTAGGCGCGCTCGGCTCGCGCCGCAACAATGCGGCGCGGCGCGAGCGGCTGCGCGAATTCGATCTGAGCGAGGCCGAGCTGGCGCGGCTGCACGGGCCGGCCGGCATCTACATCGGCAGCCGCACGCCGCCGGAAATTGCGATCTCGATCCTCGCCGAGGTGACGGCCGCGAAGAACAACGTGTCGCTGCCGACGATCCTGCAGGTGGAAGGCGCGAAGGCCGCGCGCGAACTCGCGGCGAGCAGCGGCGCGACCTGCGGGTCGTGACGCTGGCGGGCGCGATGAGCGGTGTGTGCGGGGTCGCCGCAGCGTCGATCCGGTCGCCTTACGCGAATCCCGCGGCAAGCGCCGCGGCAACCGAGCCGGCCACCAGCACGACGCCGACCGTGCGACGCTTGTTCAGCTCGGTCCACAGCAACACGCCCGTCAGCGACAACAGGATCAGCGACCCCGCGATCGTATCCATCAGCAACACCCAGCCGATGCCCATGCCGACGCCGCGATGCAGGCTGCTCAACGTGCCGGCGAACGTATTGGCGGTGCGCTTCACCGACACGTAGCCGTTGCCGACCCAGTAGTCGGCCTGCACGTTCTGGTGCGGTCCGAACACGCCGATCTGCCAGTGCTCCGGCTGCATCACGCGCCGGTCGCCCCACGCGACCGCCTGCGCCGGCTCCTTGCGTACACGGCCCGGCCGGCCTTCGAAGTGCAGTTCCTGCTGCAGCCAGCGGGTCATCGCCGCGGGCGAGCGCGGCGCCGGATCCGGCAGCGCGAGCTGCAGCTGCTCGACCTGCGGCTCGCCGGTGGAAATCTTCAACGGCGCCGCGCGATGGTTGAGCAGCACGCCCGTCACGCCGAACAGCAGGCCGAGCACCGCGCCCCACAGTCCGACCCAGCCGTGCACCTTGCGCAGCCACTTGATGAAGGTCGCGCGGCGCGAACGGCGGCGGCGCGCCGCCAGCTCGGCGTCGCTCGCCGGACGCACGGCCGGTCGCAGCACGGTGACGCCCGCGGCGGGCTGGTCGGCCCGCGGCGGGGCGATCGTTTCAGGCGCGTTCACGCAATAGCTTCCATTCGTTCGACACGACGAGCGGCGCCACGTGGAACGTGCGCCGCCCGGTCAATATGATAATGAGAATGGATATCATTACATAAAGCGGGATGCAGCTCAATCCGTCTGCATCGCACGGCGCGCGCGGAACGAGGAGCGAATAGACGGGAATGCCCACCGATCGGCGGCTGATCGGGCAGATTTACGGCGAGATACGGGAAGAAAGCCCGCGCCAGCCGACACCGACGCAACAGCGCAGGCAAGCAACGAAACGAACGAGCGAACCCGCGCGACGCTCAGCGTCGCAGTGCCGGCAGCGGAAAGTGCGCGGCGCCGTCCGGCTCACGCTCCGGCTCGGCGCGATCGAGCGCGTACAGCCAGGCAAGCAGATCGGCGACGGCCTGGTAAAGCTGCGGCGGAATCCGGTCGTCGAGGTCGACCTGCATCAGCAGCGACACCATCTCCGGCGCGGTATGCACGTACAGGCCGGCATCGCGCGCGCGCTCGACGATCATGTCGGCGACCAGCCCGTAGCCCTTCGCGACGACGCGCGGCGCGGCGTCCCCGCCCTTCGGATCGTAGACCAGCGCGGCCGCGCGCTTGCGGGAACCCATGCTCATCGCGGCACCGTTTCGTCGACGTCCGGCGTGCCGCCCGCGCCGCCCCGCGCATACGCGGCGGCGGCGGCCTGCGCGACGAACGCGTCGAAGCCGTCCGGCGCGTCGCCGACCGCGCGGATCGACAGGCCGCCGAGCCGCAGCCCCGAGCCTTCGAAGCGCTGCCGCAGCGCGGCCTCGTTACGCGTCAGCCGGCCCGCACCGGCCGAATTCGCGCGCAGGCGCGCGACGAGTTGCGCGCCGTTCAGCACCAGTTCGGCGTCGACGGTGCCGAGCGACGGCAGCGTCAACGTGAGCCGCGTGCGCCACGCGATGCCGTCGCCCGCGTCGCCGTCGCCGCCGCGCGGCGCACGGCCGCCCGGGTCGTTCGGCTCGATCGTCCAGTCGAGCCGCGCGCCCGGCCATGCTTCGCCGGTCCAGCGGAACTGGTCGGTCGCGAGGGCATCGAGTTGCTGCCGCACGATCGCGACGGCCGCCGGATGCACGGCCGCCGACGACTGCGGCTGCGCCTGCGGATCGGCCGACGCGGCGGCCAGCGCGGCGCGCGCGGGCGTCGCCCAGTGCGCGTCGGGCAGTTCGCCGAGCGGATCGGCCATGCCGGCCGCGCCCGGCGCACCACCGCGCGCGGCCGCCGACGCGTTCGGCATCGATGCATGCGGCGCGGCGCTGCCCGCTGCCGACGCACCGGACGACACGGCGGCGCGCGCAGCCGGCAGCGGCGCGCGCTGCGCGAGCAGTTCGTCGAGCGGGTCGGGTGCGTCGTGCTGCGCGGCGTCGGCGGCCGTCTGCACCGGCACCGTCGCGAGCCGCGCCTGCGGTTCGCGCATCAGCGCGGCGAGCGGACGCTGGCCGGCAAGCCACTGCGCGAGATGCGATTCGTAGAACAGGCCGCTTTCGCTCACGGCCTGCGCGAGCGCCGCGCGCAGCGCCGCCGTGGGCGGCGCGGCGGGCGTATCGCGCACGGCCGCGGCGGCGTTCGCGGCGGTCGCGGCCGATGGCGTTGAAGAAGAAGGAGAAGAAGACGAAGCAGGCGCAGACGCCGCCGCAGCGGCCACGCCCGGCTGCGCGCCGTCGGGCGACGCAGTCAGCGCATTCAGCAGCACGGTCGGATCGGCCAGCAGCGGTGCGCGCCCGGCGATCGCGGGCGTCGCGACGCCGCCCGAACGCGAGATCGCATCGAGCACCAGCGCGACGTCGGACAGCGCGGTCTGGGCCGAAGCGGGCGGCGCGGCCGGCTGCGCGAGCGCAGGCGCCGCCGACGCCACGCCGGCGCCCGGCGTGCCGACCTGCGCGGCGCCGCTGCCGGCGGGCGCCGTCACGGTGGTCAGCAGGCTGTCGATGCGGCTCGTCAGCAAGGCGGCCGCAACGGGGTCGATACCGGTCATGATCGGAGCCTGCTCACCTCAGCCACTTCGTTGCAAATCCGGAATCGGGGCCCGCGGCAAGCGCCGCCCCGGCAAACGGGCCTTACCCGCGCGCGCGATACAGATCGGTCAATACGCGGCTCGAGCGGCGCGCCTCGAACAGCCCCGACAGCCGGGCCATGTCCGGGCTGGCGAGATCGCGGATCGCGGCGTCGTCGGCCAGGATCCGGCGAATCAATTCGAGCTTGCGGCCCCGCTCGGGCTCGTCGAGCGCAACGCCCGGTGCGGCCTCCTTCAACTCGTCGACGAGGCGCAGGAACTCCACCTGCAGCGCCGGCAACACGCTCCAGTCGGCAGCGCGCGCAGCGCTCAGCATCTGGCCGGACACGGCCGCGAGCGCCTCGTAGCTAGCGAAGTATTGGGCCTTGCCGTTCATCTGGCCGCATCCGCAGCCTGCTGCGCGGCCATCCGGGCGACTTCGGGCGCAATGCCCGTCCACGCTTCCTCGAGCGTGGCGAGCAGCCCGTCGACCTCGACCAGCATCGCGTCGCTGCCCTGCGCGTTGGCCTGCAGCAGCCGGCGGCCCATGTAGGTGTACAGCGCGTCGAGCCGCGCGGCGATCTCGCCGCCGACGTCGCGGTTCAGCGACGCCTGCAGCCCGCTCTCGACGATCGAGATGGCTTTGCCGATCGCTTCGCCGCGAGCGGCCACGTTGCCCTGCTGCAAATGCATGCGCCCCAGTGCGATCGCCTGGCGGGCGCCCTGGTACAGCATCGCGATCAGCCGGTGCGGCGACGCGCCCATCACGCCCGTCTCGACGCCGACGCGCGCGTATGCGCTGGCTCCAGCGTGCCCTGGCGAAAACATGCGCTTCTCCTTGTGATGCGTTGGCTATGCGGTAGCCGCCGCCCTGCATCGCACGACGCGGCCCTGTTCCGGAGTTATCGGAAGGGAATTGAAAACCTTTAGGCGCGCACGCGGCCGCCCCGCCCGCGGGACGTCACACCGACATCTGCATGACCTCGTTGTAAGCGCTCACCAGCTTGTTGCGGACCTGGAGGCCGAACTGGAAGCCGATGTTGGCCTTCTGCATGTCGACCATCACGTCGTTCAGCGACACGTTCGCCGCGCCGACCTCGAACGCGCGGGCCTCGCCGAGCGCATGTTGCTGGTCGCCGCTGATCTTGTCGAGCGACGCCTTCATCGCGCTCGCGAAGGTCCCCGCCGTGGCCGCGCCCGAGCCGGCGAGCGCCGCCGCCGGGCTGGCCACGCCGCCGTTCGCCTGCGCGGCCATCGCCTGCATTTGTTGCAATACCGACCCGATTCCGCTGACGTTGGCAACCATGCTGTCCCCAGACACAAGAGAAGAGACCCGGACGTCCCGGGCGATCCGCCGGCGCCGCACCATGCGCACCATGCCGGATAGCGAAAAAGGATAGCAGCGCGGCCCGCGCCAAAGCCGAGAAAGTACGGGGGAAACCCGGCTCTTTTCGGGCGATCGGAGTCGCGCTCCGGTCCCGATAATCGCATCGTGTCATTGTCCGTCCGCTCGCCTGAGCGGCTCAGTCGTCCCGCTCCGGAGAAACTCCTCGCATGGATTCGCAGGCCAACTCGCTGATCAACCCCGACGCTCGCACGGGCCTCGCCGGCCCGGTGCCAGGCGCAACCGCGGCCGCCGCGTTGCCGGGCGCGGGCGCTGCCGGCGCTGACTTCGGGTTCGGCGGCTTCGCGGAACGGATTCCGGGCATCGCACGGATGAAGGGCAACCCGAAGCTGCCGTTCCTGATCGCCGTCGCGTTTGCGATCGCCGCGATTACCGCCCTCGTGCTGTGGAGCCGCACGCCCGACTATCGCGTGCTCTACAGCAACCTGTCCGACCGTGACGGCGGCGCGATCATCGCCGCGCTCCAGCAGGCAAACGTTCCCTACAAGTTCGCCGACGCCGGCGGCGCGATCCTGGTGCCGTCGAACCAGGTGCACGAAACGCGGCTGAAGCTCGCGGCGATGGGCCTGCCGAAGGGCGGCTCGGTCGGCTTCGAGCTGATGGACAACCAGAAATTCGGCATCAGCCAGTTCGCCGAGCAGGTGAACTACCAGCGCGCGCTCGAAGGCGAGCTGCAGCGCACGATCGAATCGATCAACGCCGTGCGCGGCGCGCGCGTGCATCTCGCGATCCCGAAGCCGTCGGTGTTCGTGCGCGACAAGGAAGCACCGAGCGCGTCGGTGTTCATCGACCTCTACCCCGGCCGCGTGCTCGACGAGGGCCAGGTGCAGGCGATCACGCGAATGGTGTCGTCGGGCGTGCCCGACATGCCGGCGAAGAACGTGACGATCGTCGACCAGGACGGCAACCTGCTGACGCAGCCGGCCTCGGCGTCCGGCCTCGACGCGAGCCAGCTCAAGTACGTGCAGCAGGTCGAGCGCAATACGCAGAAGCGCATCGATTCGATCCTCGCGCCGATCTTCGGCACCGGCAACGCGCGCTCGCAGGTCAGCGCGGACATCGATTTCTCGAAGCTCGAACAGACCTCGGAAAGCTACGGCCCGAACGGCACGCCGCAGCAGGCCGCGATCCGCAGCCAGCAGACCAGCAGCGCGACCGAACTCGCGCAGGGCGGCGCGTCGGGCGTGCCGGGCGCGCTGTCGAACACGCCGCCGCAGCCGGCGTCCGCGCCGATCGTCGCGGGCAACGGCCAGAGCGGGCCGCAGTCGACGCCGGTGAGCGACCGCAAGGACCAGACGACCAACTACGAGCTCGACAAGACGATCCGCCACGTCGAGCAGCCGATGGGCAACGTGAAGCGGCTGTCGGTCGCGGTGGTGGTCAACTATCAGCCGGTGGCCGACGCGAAGGGCCACGTGACGATGCAGCCGCTGCCGCCCGCGAAGCTCGCGCAGATCGAGCAGCTCGTGAAGGACGCGATGGGCTACGACGAGAAGCGCGGCGACTCGGTGAACGTCGTGAACAGCGCGTTCTCGACCGCGAACGACCCGTACGCCGACCTGCCGTGGTGGCGCCAGCCGGACATGATCGAGATGGCGAAGGAAGCCGCGAAGTGGCTCGGCATCGCGGCGGCCGCGGCGGCGCTCTACTTCATGTTCGTGCGCCCGGCGATGCGCCGCGCGTTCCCGCCGCCCGAGCCGCCCGCGCCGGCGCTCGCGGCGCCGGAGGACACGGTCGTGCTCGACGGCCTGCCCGCGCCGGAGGCGGCCGCCGAGCCCGATCCGATGCTGCTCGGCTTCGAGAACGAGAAGAACCGCTACGAACGCAACCTCGACTACGCGCGCACGATCGCCCGCCAGGATCCGAAGATCGTCGCCACCGTCGTGAAGAACTGGGTGTCCGATGAACGCTGAAGGCCTGAACAAGAGCGCGCTCCTGCTGATGTCGATCGGCGAGGAAGAGGCCGCTGAAGTATTCAAGTTCCTCGCGCCGCGCGAGGTGCAGAAGATCGGCGCCGCGATGGCCGCGCTGAAGAACGTCACGCGCGAGCAGGTCGAGGAAGTGCTGCAGGAGTTCGCGCGCGAAGCGGAGCAGCACACCGCGCTGTCGCTCGATTCCGGCGACTACATCCGCTCGGTGCTGACCAAGGCGCTCGGCGAGGACAAGGCCGGCGTGCTGATCGACCGGATCCTGCAGGGCAGCGACACGAGCGGCATCGAAGGCCTGAAGTGGATGGATTCGGCCGCCGTCGCCGAGCTGATCAAGAACGAGCATCCGCAGATCATCGCGACGATCCTCGTGCACCTCGATCGCGACCAGGCGTCGGAAATCGCGTCGTGCTTCACCGAACGGCTGCGCAACGACGTGCTGCTGCGGATCGCGACGCTCGACGGCATCCAGCCGGCCGCGCTGCGCGAGCTCGACGACGTGCTGACCGGCCTGCTGTCCGGCAGCGACAACCTGAAGCGCAGCCCGATGGGCGGCATCCGCACCGCGGCCGAGATCCTGAACTTCATGACGAGCCATCATGAGGAAGGCGTGCTCGAAAACGTGCGCCAGTACGACGCCGATCTCGCGCAGAAGATCGTCGACCAGATGTTCGTGTTCGAGAACCTGCTCGACCTCGAGGATCGCGCGATCCAGATGGTGCTGAAGGAAGTCGAATCCGAGACGCTGATCATCGCGCTGAAGGGCGCGCCGCCCGCGCTGCGCCAGAAGTTCCTCGCGAACATGTCGCAGCGCGCAGCCGAGCTGCTCGCCGAGGATCTCGACGCGCGCGGCCCGGTGCGCGTGTCCGAAGTCGAGACGCAGCAGCGCCGCATCCTGCAGATCGTGCGCAATCTCGCCGAGAGCGGCCAGATCGTGCTAGGCGGCAAGGCGGAAGACGCATATGTCTGATGCCGCGCGCGATCGCGCCACGCTCACCGCGTACCAGCGGTGGGAGATGGCGTCGTTCGACCCGCCCCCGCCGCCTCCGCCGCCCGACGACGCGGCCGCCGCGGCCGCCGCGCTCGCCGAGGAACTGCAGCGCGTGCGCGACGCCGCCCATGCGGAAGGCCACGCGGCCGGCCACGTCGACGGCCAGGCGCGCGGCTACCAGGCCGGCTTCGAGCAGGGCCGCGAGCAGGGCTATGCGGCCGGCCAGGCCGAAGCCCGCGAGCAGGCCGCGCAGCTTGCCGCGCTGGCCGTATCGTTTCGCGAGGCCGTGTCGCAGGCCGAGCACGATCTCGCGTCCGATCTCGCGCAGCTCGCGCTCGACATCGCGCAGCAGGTCGTGCGTCAGCACGTGAAGCACGATCCCGCCGCGCTGGTCGCGGCCGTGCGCGACGTGCTCGCCGCCGAACCGGCGCTGTCCGGCGCCCCGCATCTCGTCGTGAATCCGGCCGACCTGCCCGTCGTCGAAGCCTATCTGCAGGACGATCTCGACACGCTCGGCTGGAGCGTGCGCACCGACGCATCGATCGAACGCGGCGGCTGCCGCGCGCACGCCGCCACCGGCGAGGTCGACGCGACGCTGCCCACCCGCTGGCAGCGCGTCGCCGCCGCGATCGGCAAGGTGAGCACGTGGTGACGCGCTCGCCCGAGCAGCTCGCGCACGACGGCTTGACGCCGCTCGAGCGCGAACTCGCGCTCGCGTCGTTCGGGCCCGAGGGCGCGCCGGGCGCAGAGCCCGCCGCCGCGAGCGCGCCGGCCGACACGCGGCACGCGCCGCACAATCCGCACCTCGAACATTGGCGCACGCATCTGCACACGCTCGCGACGCGCAGCCAGCGCGCGCTGCCGCTGCGGCCCTGCGGGCGCCTCACGCGCGCGGCGGGGCTCGTGCTCGAAGCGATCGGCCTGCGGCTGTCGGTCGGCGCCGAATGCACGATCGAGCTGCCCCCCGGCAGCACGCTGCCGTACGCGCAAGCGGAAGTCGTCGGCTTCTCCGGCGAGCGCCTGTTCCTGATGCCGACCACCGACGTGGCCGGCGTGTTGCCCGGCGCGCGCGTGTGGCCGCTCGAAGCCGCCCCCGTTGCCGATCCGCTCGCGGGCGCGAAACGGCTGCCGGTCGGCTGGGAAATGCTCGGGCGCGTCGTCGACGCGTCGGGCCGCCCGCTCGACGGCCTCGGCCCGCTCGCGGCGAAGGTCGACGCGCCGCTGTCCGCGCCGTCGATCAACCCGCTCGATCGCGAACCGATTCATCACGTGCTCGACGTCGGCGTACGCGCGATCAACGGCCTGCTCACCGTCGGCCGCGGGCAGCGCATGGGCCTGTTCGCGGGTTCCGGCGTCGGCAAGTCGGTGCTGCTCGGCACGATGGCGCGCTACACGAGCGCGGAAGTGATCGTGATCGGGCTGATCGGCGAACGCGGCCGCGAAGTGAAGGAATTCATCGAGCAGATCCTCGGCGAGGACGGCCTCGCGCGCTCGGTCGTCGTCGCGGCGCCGGCCGACGTGTCGCCGCTGCTGCGGATGCAGGGCGCCGCCTATGCGACCTCGCTCGCCGAATATTTCCGCGACCAGGGCAAGCACGTGCTGCTGCTGATGGATTCGCTGACGCGCTACGCGATGGCGCAGCGCGAGATCGCGCTGGCGATCGGCGAGCCGCCCGCGACCAAGGGCTATCCGCCGTCGGTGTTCGCGAAGCTGCCCGCGCTCGTCGAGCGCACCGGCAACGGGCCGGAAGGCGGCGGCTCGATCACCGCGTTCTACACGGTGCTGACCGAAGGCGACGACCAGCAGGACCCGATCGCCGACTCCGCGCGCGCGATCCTCGACGGCCATATCGTGCTGTCGCGCTCGCTCGCCGAGGCCGGCCACTATCCGGCGATCGACATCGAGGCGTCGATCAGCCGCGCGATGACCGCGCTGATCGACGAAGGGCATCTCGACCGCGTGCGGCAGTTCAAGCAGATGCTGTCGCGCTACCAGCGCAATCGCGACCTGATCGCGGTGGGCGCCTATGCACCGGGCCGCGACGCGCAGCTCGACCGCGCGATCGCGCTCTACCCGCGCATCGAAGCGTTCCTGCAGCAGGGCTTTCGCGAATGCGCGCCGTTCGCATCGAGCCTCGCCGCGCTCGATGCGCTGTTCGACGAATACGGAGGCTGACGCCGATGGCACATGGATTTCCGTTGCAACTGCTGCTCGACCGCGCGCAGGAAGACCTCGACGCCGCGGCCAAGCAGCTCGGCACCGCGCAGCGCGATCGCAGCGCGGCCGCCGAACAGCTCGACGCGCTGCTGCGCTATCGGGACGAATACCACGCGCGCTTCTCGCAGTCGGCGCAGCACGGCATGCCGGCCGGCAACTGGCGCAATTTCCAGGCGTTCATCGATACGCTCGACGCGGCGATCGCGCAGCAGCGCGGCGTGCTGGCCGCGGCCGAAGTGCGCATCGACGAGGCACGCCCGAACTGGCAGCAGAAGAAGCGCACCGTCGGCTCGTACGAGATCCTGCAGGCGCGCGGCGTCGCGCAGGACGCGCAGCGCGCCGCGAAGCGCGAACAGCGCGACGCCGACGAACACGCCGCGAAGATTCTGCGCATGCGGGCCGACGCGGCCCGTTCGGCCTAACCGCTCAACGCTTTCGAACCAGAGAATCGTCATGCTCCCTCTTCCCCTGCTCGGCGCCCTGATCGACACCGCCGGCGCCGCCATCAAGGCCGTTCGCAACTCGGGCTCGTCGGCCGCATCCGCCACGCCGGCCGCGTCGGCCGGCAACGATTCCGCCAGCGGCCCGGCCGCCGTGCCGTTCGCGCAGACGCTCAAGCAAAGCGTCGCCAGCCGCCACGACGCCGCCAGCGGCGACACGTCGGATGGCGCGACTTCATCGGCCGCGTCGACGTCGGCGCCGAATTCGTCGACCTCGGCCGCCGGCACGAACCCGTCGAAGCCGTCCGGCAACCACGACGACAAGTCCACCGACGACGCGAACGCGACGCCGAACCCGGATGCGGCCGCGCTGGCCGCGGCCGTCGCCATGCAGGCGCAGTTGCAGGCGCGCGTGGACAATCCGGCGCCGGCCGCCGCGGATGCCGCGGCGACGGCTGCCGGCGCCGCCGCGCTCGCCGGCACGGCGGTCGCAGCGGGCCAGCCCGACGCGACGGCCGCGCTCGCACATCAGGCCGGCACCGATGCCGCCGCCACGCCGGTCGCGCCCGCCGCGGCCCGCGATGCGCTGCAGGCCGCGCTCGCGAAGCTGAGCGGCGACGCGGGCGCGATCGCGCTGCCCGCCGGCGCCGCGGGCACGTCGTCGGCGGCTGCGCCGACGGCCGCAGGCGCGCAGTCCACGCCGACCGTCCCGACCTTCGATCGCACGCTCGCGGACGCGAAGGGTGCGCTCGCAACCCAACAGACGCCCGCGCAAGCGGCCGCCTCGGCGCTGCAGGCCGGCGCGGGCGGCCAGTCGGCCGCGCAGCATGGATTCGGGTCCGGCGAACAGGCCGCCAGCCCGGCAGCCGATGCGACGGCGGCCGCCGCCACCGCAGCGGCCACGGCCGCGGCTGCGGCACAGGCGAACGTGCAGGCGTCTCCGGTCGCCGGCTCGATCGCCGCGGCCAATGCGCACGTGCTCGCGCCGCACGTCGGCACCGCGGACTGGACCGATGCGCTGAGCCAGAAGGTCGTGTTCCTGTCGAATGCGCATCAGCAGAGCGCCGAGCTCACGCTGAACCCGCCGGATCTCGGGCCGCTGCAGGTCGTGCTGCGCGTGGCAGACAATCATGCGCACGCGCTGTTCGTGTCGCAGCACCCGCAGGTGCGCGATGCCGTCGAGGCGGCGCTGCCGAAGCTGCGCGAAGCGATGGAAGCGGGCGGTCTCGGGCTGGGCAGCGCGACGGTCAGCGACGGCGGCTTCGGCTCGCAGCAGAACGCGCAGCAACAGGCCTTCGCCGGCGGACGACCGTCGTCGCGCGCACGCGCCGGATCGTCAGGCGCCGACGCACCGCTCGACGCCGCGCCATCCGCAGCGGCCGCCGCAACCGTGAGCCGCGCCGGCCTCGTCGATACGTTTGCCTGAGCATCGCGTGCGCTGACCGGCGCTCAGCGGCCGTGCACGGCCGCGGCCGCCGCGCTGCGCGACGCGCTGCCGTTGCGCGCCGCGACGATGAAGTCCGCCGCGCGCTCGCCGATCATCACCGACGGCGCATTCGTGTTGCCGCCGATCAGCGTCGGCATCACCGACGCATCCACGACCCGCAACCCGTCGACGCCGCGCACGCGCAGTTGCGGATCGACGACCGCCCGCGCATCGGAGCCCATCCGGCAGGTGCCGACCGGATGGTAGATCGTGTCGGCGTGCGCGACGATCGTCGCGCGCAGCTCGGCGTCGCTCTGGTCTGGCCGCGTGTACAGCTCGCGGCCGCCTTGCGACGCGAGCGGCGCCTGCGACAGGATCCGCCGCATCGCGTGCGCGCCGCGCACCAGCAGGTCGAGATCGCGCGTATCGCTGAAGAAGCGCGGATCGATCAGCGGCGCGTCGCGCGCATCGCCGCTCGCGAGCGCGACCGTGCCGCGGCTGAACGGACGCAGCGCGCACACGTGCAGCGAATAACCGAACCCCCAGTGCATCTTGCGGTTGTGATCGTCGACCAGCGCCGCGCAGAAATGCAGCTGCAGGTCGGGACGATCGAGCGACGGATCGCTCTTGATGAAGCCGCCGGCCTCCGCGACGTTGCTCGTCATGATCCCCGTGCGGCTCGACAGGTAGCGCGCGAGCGCGGGCGTCATCTTCGCGATGCCGCGCAGACAGATGCCGACCAGTTCGGACGAATTCACGCGCGTATTGACGATGAAGTCGATGTGGTCGCTCAGGTTCGTGCCGACCTCCGGCGCATCGTGCACGACCGCGATGCCGTGCCGGCGCAGCTGTTCGACCGGACCGATCCCCGAGCACATCAACAGTTGCGGCGAATTGAACGCGCCGGCCGACAGGATCACCTCAGCCCGCGCGCCGAGCGTCTCGACGCGCCCGTCGCGCGACACCACGACGCCGACCGCGCGCTTGCCGTCGAAGCCGACGCGCAGCACCGTCGCATCGGTGATCACGTGCAGGTTCGGCCGGTTGCGGCCGTAGATGTACGCGCGCGCGACGCTGCAGCGCGAGCCGTCGCGATGCGTGACCTGGTAGAAGCCGACGCCTTCCTGCGTCGCGCCGTTGAAGTCGTCGTTCAGCGGATAGCCGGCCGCATGCGCGGCCTGCACGAATCGTTCGGAGAACGGATTGCGGAAGCGCAGATCCGAAACCGTGAGCGGACCGTCCGCGCCGTGCCATGCGTCGGCGCCGCGCTGGTTGCCTTCCGCGCGGCGGAAATACGGCAGCACCTCCTGCCAGCCCCAGCCCGTCGCGCCGAGCGCCGCCCACTCGTCGTAGTCGCCCGGATGGCCGCGCGTGTAGATCATCGCGTTGATCGCGCTCGAGCCGCCCATCCCGCGGCCGCGCGGCTGATAGCCTCGGCGGCCGCCGAGGCCCGGCTGCGGCACCGTCTCGTAACCGTAGTTGGTGCCGAGCTTGAACGGCACGAGCGCCGCGATGCCGACCGGCATGTTGACGAGCAGATTGCGCTCCGTGTGCGAACCGGCTTCGATCAGCGCGATCGTCGCATCGGGGCAGGCGTCGGCGAGGCGACCGGCGAGGCTCGAGCCGCCCGAGCCCGCGCCGACGATGATGTAGTCGTATTGCACGTCACGTCTCCTTCGTGTCATGAACGGCGCCCGGTTCGGCCGGCTCCCGCTTGTAATGTTCGGGCATTGTAGGAACGGCCATCGCGCGCGCGGCAGGTCCGTTAAAGAGCGATTCCTCTAAACGCACGCGTGAACTAAATTTAAGATGTGTCGATCGATGCGACGCGATGCAACGGCCGCCAGACGCCGCGCCGTCGCAAAACTGGGGAGACGACGATGCAGCGCGAAGCTCTGCGAGCCGCGTGCCGACCGGATGATCCGATCGCGCCGCGCGCCGCCCGCATTTCAATTCAAACGGACGCCACCACGGCGACGTGCTGCAGCCGATGCAGCAGCAGCCGAAATCGAACGACGTCGCACACGGCCGACCGTTTGGACGGCCCGTCGAGCGAGCGGCGGGTCGCGCGTGCACACACGCATCTGCCCATGCTGCGCGACTGCGCTTCGCCGCACCGGCGAGCGCCCGACGCGGCCGTGCACACGTGCGACGACGATCGGCTCGCGCCGCCTGCGCGCACCGCGTCGCCCCGGTTCCGCATCCGGATACCGTCGCGCGGACGCGACGCTTGCCTGCCGCTTCATGCCGTTTTCGCTCACCCGACGCATCCGGCCCCACGCCGCGTCGCGCATGCGGCCCCGACCCGACCCGCCACGCTCGCCGAGCGCACACGTGCGGCCTGACTGCTGGCCGACGCGCCACGCTCACCTGGAGAACATGCGATGAAGAACGACCTGCCCGAACTGGCCCCGCAAGCGCTGCCGTCGCTCGATGCGCTCACGTCGCTGCTGCGCGATCAGCGCGCGGCTTACCTGCGCGCCCCGTACCCGGAATGGGACACGCGCGCGCAGCACCTGCGCGCGCTGCGCACGATGCTGATCGAGCACGCCGATGCGCTCGCCGATGCGATCAGCGCCGACTTCGGGCATCGCGCGAAACAGGAGGTGCTGCTGTCGGAAATCTGGATGGCGAAGGAAGAGATCGACGATGCGCTGAAGCACGGCAAGCGCTGGATGAAGCCGATGGCGAAGCGGATGAACAAGTGGCTGCGGCCGGCGCGCGCCAAGGTCGTGCCGCAGCCGCTCGGCGTGGTCGGCATCGTCGTGCCGTGGAACTATCCGGTGCTGCTCGCCGCCGGCCCGCTGATCTGCGCGCTGGCCGCCGGCAACCGCGCAATCGTCAAGATGTCCGAGCTGACCCCGCGCACGTCGGCGCTGTTCGAGCAGCTGATCGCGAAGACCTTCTCGCGCGACCACGTTGCGGTCGTGAACGGCGATGCGGAGCTCGGCGCCGCCTTCAGCGCGCTGCCGTTCGACCATCTGCTGTTCACCGGCTCGACGCACGTCGGCCGCCACGTGATGCGCGCCGCCGCCGACAACCTGACGCCCGTGACGCTGGAACTCGGCGGCAAGTCGCCGGCGATCATCGGCCCGAATGCGCGCTTCGATGCGGCGGTCGACGCGATCATCGGCGGCAAGACGCTGAACGCGGGGCAGACCTGCATCGCCCCCGACTACGTGCTGCTGCCGCGCGGGATGGAAGGCGCGTTCATCGAGCGCGCGCGGGCGCGCTTCGCGAAGCTGTATCCGGACCTGTCGAACAACGGCGACTACACGACGATCGTGTCGCCGCGCCACTACGCGCGGCTGCAGCAGCTCGCGAGCGACGCGCAGGCGGCCGGCGCGCAACTGCACCCGCTGTCGGATGCGCCATCCGATCCCGCGTCGCGCCGCTTCGTGCCGTGCGCACTCACGCACGTGCCGGACGCGTCGCAAGTGATGCAGGAGGAAATCTTCGGGCCGCTGCTGCCGCTCGTGCCGTACGAACGGCTCGACGAGGCGATCGGCTACGTGAACGCGCGGCCGCGGCCGCTCGCGCTGTACCTGTTCGACGAGGATCGCGGCACGATCGACCGCGTGCTGCGCGAAACGATTTCAGGCGGCGTGACCGTCAATGAAACGCTGATGCACATCGCGTGCGGCAGCCTGCCGTTCGGCGGTGTCGGTGCGAGCGGGATGGGCGCATATCACGGCTACGACGGCTTCGTGACGTTCTCGAAGATGAAGCCCGTGCTCACGCAGTCGCGGCTGAACACGCGCGGGCTGATCGCGCCGCCGTACGGCAAGCGCTTCGCCGCGGTGATCCGGATGATGCTGAAGTTCTGAGCGGCGGGGGCGGCGCGGCGCTCGCGCCGGAGCGCGGCGCGGTTGGCCACCCGCGCGGTCACACGGGCCAGAGCGGCCCTTCCTGCATCGCGCCGATCTGCTCGCGCAGCTCGAGTACGCGCGCTTCCCAGTAGCGATGCGTGTTGAACCACGGAAACGCCGCGGGAAACGCCGGATCGTCCCAGCGACGCGCGAGCCACGCCGCGTAATGGATCAGGCGCAGCGTGCGCAGCGCCTCGATCAGATGCAGCTCGCGCGGCTCGAATTCGCAGAAATCCTCATAGCCGGCGAGCAGGTCCGCGAGCGCGCGCGACGCGCCTTCGCGATCGCCCGGCAGCAGCAGCCAGAGATCCTGTACGGCCGGCGCCATCCGGCTGTCGTCGAAGTCGACGAAATGCGGGCCGGCATCGGTCCACAGCACGTTGCTCGGATGGCAGTCGCCGTGCGTGCGCAGCATGCGCACGTCGCCCGCGCGGTCGAACGCGGCCTCGACGCCTTCGAGTGCGAGCGCGACCGCCGTCTCGTACGCCGGCCGCACATCGTGGGGAATGAAATCGTGCGCGAGGAGGTAGTCGCGCGGCTCGTAGCCGAACGTGCCGATGTCGAGCGCCGGACGCGCGACGTACGGCTGCGTCGCCCCGACCGCATGAATGCGGCCGATGAAGCGGCCGAGCCATTCGAGCGTGTCGCTGCGGTCGAGGTCCGGCGCGCGGCCGCCGCGACGTTCGAAGATCGAGAAGCGAAAGCCGCCGAACGCGTGCAGCGTGCGACCGTCGAAGACGCGGGCAGGCACCGCCGGAATCTCGCGCGCGGCGAGTTCGGCGACGAACGCGTGTTCTTCGAGGATTGCGTCGTCCGACCAGCGCGCGGGCCGGTAGAACTTCGCGACGACGGGCGGGCCGTCCTCGATGCCGACCTGGTAGACGCGGTTCTCGTAGCTGTTGAGCGCGAGCAGGCGCCCGTCGGTGCGCAGCCCGGCCGGCATCAGCACGCTGTCGAGCGCGTCGAGCACGCACTCGGGCGTGAGGCCGGCGAACGGCGGGCCGGCGGGAGCAGCGGAGGCGGAAGTAACGTCTGTCATGCCCCGCATTGTGCCGTCAGCCGCGCCGAAACACGAGCGTTGGCTGCGATGCGTGGACTCAGTGGATCGCGGCGCCGGCCGGCAGCACGGATTCGCCGGTGTCGATCAGGTCCTCGAGAAAGAACGGCTCGGTGTTGAGTTCCTTCGACTCGCCCGGTACGCCCGCGTACCAGGTCACCATGGCCATGTCGCCCAGAACGCGCTGAACGATGCCGCGCGCGCCCTTCGGCACTGCGATATGGGTAGTGCAGACAATCGACCCGACATGCATGATGGTTCCCCACTCTTGAAACTTGAAACCCGGCTCGCGGACGAGCCGGCAAATGCACGATCCGCGCCGCCCTCGCCGGGGATGTTGCGCGTGATCCCATTGTTCACGGTTTATCGAAGCGCGAAAAGAAGAAGAAGCGGGTGAAGTGCCGCGAATTCGTCGAATGTCTCCAATCAACCACTGCGTCGTGCGCGCGCTTGCACGCCCGATCAACCCCATCATACCCTGTCGCACGTGACCGTCCGCGGAAAGCGCCCGGCGCGTGCGTCACGCGTGTCGCGCCGGGGAACCGTGCGATGCGCGACGTGCCTGCGATGGTTGCGCGGCCGCGTGCACGACGATCGCGACCGTCGTCGGATCGCGTACGGCTGGCTCGCGGGTGTGCGGGGTGTTCTCATACCCCGTTGCGCTGGACGGCCGCCTCGCGGTACCTTTCACGTTCATTCGCATTCGAACGCATTTCGACACGATGCATTCGCTCACGTCCACACCTGCAGAATCCTGGCCGCAGCTCGACTCGCGGCCGCAAGCGTGCGCGCATTCGTCGGCTCCCCCTCCGCCTGTCGCAACGCCGCTCGTCGGCGCCGCGCCGCCGCCACCGGCGACGCGCGCCGGCTGACACCGGTATTCCGTTTTCCATCCGCCCGCATGACGCATGCGGTACACGCTCGCGTATCGCACGTCTGCGCGCGGCATGGAACGTCTCGATCCGTTCGACAGGTGAATTCACATGATTTCGTTCAAACGCGCGCTCGCCGCGCATGGCGCAACGTCGCTGTTCGTCCTGCTGTGGAGCAGCGGCGCGATCTTCGCCGAACTGGGGCTGCGTCACGCGTCCGCGTTCGTTTTCCTCGCCGCGCGCTTCGCGCTCGCATCGCTCGTGCTCGTCGTGCTGGCCTGCGTGCGCGGACGCTGGCTGCCGCCGCGCGGCGAGCGGCGCATGGCCGCGCTCACCGGCTTGCTGATGATGGGCGGCTATTCGATCTTCTATCTGCTCGCGCTCGAGCGCGGGATCGCGCCCGGCGTGCTCGCGACGATCCTCGGCGTGCAGCCGATCGTCACGCTCGCGATCGTCGAGCGGCGCTGGCAGCCGATGCGCGTCGCGGGGCTCGGGCTGTCGCTGGCCGGGCTCGCGCTGGTCGTATGCCGCGGCGTCGGCGACGCGGGCATGCCGCTGACGGGCGTCGCGTGCGCACTCGCCGCGCTCGTCGCGCTGACCGTCGGCGCATTGCTGCAAAAACGCACGCGCGCGGCGCCCGCCGACGTGCTGCCGTTGCAGAACGCGATCGGCCTCGCGCTGTGCGTCGCGATCCTGCCGTTCCAGCGCGTGTCGCTCGAGCCGGGTTGGGCATTCGTCGTACCGTTGCTGTGGCTGGGCATCGTGATCTCGGTGATCGCGCAGCTGCTGTTCTATCGGTTGATGCAGCGCGGCGATCTCGTCGACGTGACGAGCCTGTTCTATCTCGTGCCCGTCGTCACCACGCTGATGGACGCGTTGTGGCTCGGCCACCGCCCCGCGCCGCTCGCGCTCGCCGGCATGGGCTCCATCGTCGCGGGGCTCGTGCTCGTGTTTCGCCCGTCGGCACGTCGGCCGCGCCGCGGCCGCGCATAGCCGACACGGGCCGCTTACCGGGTCGACATCGCCGGTCCCGGACTGCGCTTTCGCGCAAACCGAAAGCAACGGGAAAGACTGGCGCAAGGCATTCGTCCGATTCGCGGCGAAACGGGCGACATTCAGGCGTTTTCCCGCTGCTTTTAATGGTTCGGATAGCGAAAAACGCGGCGCGGTTGCCTATACTCGAATTGTCCGGCCCGCTTGCGAGCGGGTCGGCCCCACATTAGAAATACCGGGCATGGGGCCGGTGCAGGCGCGTGCCTACGCCGGCCGACTACGGAGACACGCATGACCACCTATTTCACGATCGGCGACTTCATCCTGTTGATTCCGATGGCGCTGGCCGGCGCGCTGTTTCTCGGCGCGGTGCCGTGCGCCACGCAGTTCCGCCACAACCTGCTGCGCGTGCTGGGCGTGATCCTCGGCGTCGGCGTCGCGGTATTGCTGGTCGAAGGGCTGCCTGCGCTGCTGTAGCGACACGCCCATGCGTGGTTCACGTCGCTGCATCGCAGCGACGCAGCGGCTCGCGCGCAGTTGCCGCGCAGTTATCGCGATACGGCGCCCGATGTTTCGGAGCCCGTATCGCGTGCCGATGCAACCGGTCAGATCGCCTGATCGGTGGACGGCTTTTCCCACAGATTGATCCCGCCTTCGGTCGCGTAGCGATCGATTTCAGCGAGTTCGTCGGCCGAAAATTCGAGGTTCTTTAGCGCGCCGACGTTTTCACGCACCTGCTCCGCACGGCTCGCACCGATCAACGCCGACGTCACGCGCTCGCCGCGCAGCACCCATGCAAGCGCCATCTGCGCGAGGCTCTGGCCGCGCCGCTGCGCGATCGCATCGAGCTTGCGCACGTGCTCGAGGTTCGCCGCGCTCAGGTGATCCTGCTTCAGCGAACCGCCGCCCGGCTTGTTCACGCGCGCATCGGCCGGCACGCCGTTCAGGTATTTCGACGTCAGCAGCCCCTGCGCGAGCGGCGTGAACGCGATGCTGCCCGTGCCGAGCGCATCGAGCGTGCCGAGCAGTTCGTGCTCGACCCAGCGGTTGAGCAGGTTGTACGACGGCTGATGGATCAGCAGCGGCACCTTGTACTGGGCGAGCAGTTCGGCCATCTCGCGCGTCTTCGCGGCCGAGTACGACGAGATGCCGATATACAGCGCCTTGCCCTGCTGAACCGCCGATGCGAGCGCGCCGGCGGTTTCCTCGAGCGGCGTATGCGCGTCGAAGCGGTGCGAATAGAAGATGTCGACGTAGTCGAGGCCCATGCGCTGCAGGCTCTGGTCGAGGCTCGCGAGCACGTACTTGCGCGAGCCGCCGCCGCTGCCGTACGGCCCCGGCCACATGTCCCAGCCGGCCTTGGTCGAGATCAGCAGTTCGTCGCGGTAGGGCCGGAAATCCTCCTTCAGCAGCCGGCCGAAGTTGATTTCGGCGCTGCCGTACGGCGGCCCGTAGTTGTTTGCGAGATCGAAGTGATTGATGCCGAGGTCGAACGCGGTGCGCAGAATCTCGCGCTGCGTCGCGATCGGCGTCGTGTCGCCGAAGTTGTGCCACAGGCCGAGCGACAGGGCGGGCAATTTGAGCCCGGATTTGCCGCAGGTGCGGTATTGCATGTCGGCATAACGTTCGGTAGCTGCTTCGTAGGCCATGAGTCGGTTCCGTCTGGACGTCGGGGAAGGGACGCGCGCCGCGCGCAGACATCGCGCGACGGCGGCGAAGGACACGTACGGCGTTCATGGTAGCGAACGTGGCCGAAGCGCGCACGGCCATGGACGCGCCCGCGCGCGTCGCCTACACTGCGGCGTCTCGAATCACCGTTACAGCGAGGTTGGTATGTCCCGCGTCATCTCGGTTGCGCTGCTGGTCGGCGGCGTCGTGCTGCTCTATTTCGGCGGCCAGTCGTTCCATTCGATCAACGACAACGTGTCGCGCTTCTTCACCGGCTCGCCCGCGACGAAGACGATCCTGCTGATCGCCGGCGGCGCCGTCGCGATGCTGATCGGTCTGATCGGCCTCGCGATGCCGGGCAACAAGCGCTGAGCACGCCGGCGCGATTCGCTCGAGCGGGTCGACCAAACGAAACGGGCGGCCAGGCCGCCCGTTCGTCATTGTGCCCGCGCGGCCGAAGCGCCGCGCCGGGGCCGGTAGCCCGACGGCCCGGCACCACGACGGGCGCGCCGGACCGACGCACCGCTAGAACTGCACTTCCGGCTTCGCCGCCGAGCGCGTGCCCGGCAGCGGCCGGTTGCTGATCCCGTGATAGGTGTAAACCAGCGAGAACTTCACGTCGTCGGAGCGGTTCTGGCCGGCCGAATGCAGCGTGTTGCAGTGAAAGAACACGACGTCGCCGGTCTGCAGCGGCGGACAAATCGCCGCGTCGATCATCACGCGGTTGGCGGGCAGGTCGCTGCGGAAGAACTTCGCGTCGTCGAATGCTTCCGGCCCGAATTCGGCCGTGTGCGAACCCGGCACCAGCCACAGCGCGCCGTTCTCGTTCGTTTCCGTGCCGAGCGCGAGCCACACCGACACCATGTCCGCGCGTTCGAACGACCAGTAGCGGAAGTCGCGATGCCAGCCGGTGAGGCTGCCGTACGCTGGATGCTTCGTCATCATGCAGTTGTGATGCGCGCGCGACAGCACCGGCTGCTCGCCGAAGTACTCGCGCATCCATGCGCCGATCTCGGGCGCGATCGCGCGCTGGGCGAACGCCGGGTCGCGCGAGTACGCATCCAGCAACCGCCGCACCGTATGGCCGCCCGGCGCGTGCCGGGAGTCCGGCGCGCCCGGATAGCGCAGATCGGCCTCGAATTCGATCGGCTCGGCCGCTTCCTGCAACTGCCGCTGCGCGATCCGCTTGAGCGTCGCGCACTGCGCTTCGCCGACGAGGCCGCGCGCAACGACGAAGCCGTGTTCGCGCAATTCCGCGACCTGCGCGCGGATCGATTCCGACTGCAATGGTGACGACATGGGATGCCAGACGTTTATTGTGTGAATGTGACGATTGTAAATCGGCGCCGAAGACCGCGAACAGCGCCATTGCCGTGCGCATGGGCATGCCAATCGCTGATTTGATTCGGATCAAGGGAACTGTGTGGCGCGGCGCGAGCCTCAGCGACAGGCTGCACGCGGCAATTCGCTTGCGGCACGAGGGTTTATCGCGACTTTTGCGCGTCACGAAAGCCCGGTAGCCTGTCGCGGCCTGTCAATTCTGGCGGGCGCGACGCGCAGCGGGTTTGGGTAAGATCCGTTGCGCCATCCGAGGCCGTCGATACCAGTGCGCTCTGCAAGGCGCCACCCATACAAGCGAAGCATCGTTCACATGCCATTCCGTCTGACTTCCCGTTTCAACCGCGCTGCCAAGCGCGTCGTGCCGTCCGCTCCCGCCCGCTCGCTGCGCCATCATCGCGCGCGGGCTCGCGCGCTCGCCGGGCACACGCACGCGCACAGCCGGCTGGACGGCATCCGCGCGTGGTTCCACGCGTTCTTCTCGATGATGAACGCGCAAGCGTTCGCACGCCGCGCCGGGCTGCGCTCGCTGCTGCAAAAGCCGTCGTCGCTGCGCGCGCTCGCGCTGCGCCGCACGCTCGGCCCGCAGCGCCGCGTCAATCGTCCGCGGCGGCTGGCGGCGAGCCACGGCTGGTTCGGCTTCGGCGCACGCTGACGCCGCCGCGCCGGCCGGCATCGCCACGATGCGGCGTCGGTTCGACTGCGAACGACGCGCATAAAAAAACCCCGGCATGCCGGGGTTTTTCGTTTGCAGCGGAGCGCTTATGCGACGCGTGCGGTCGGCTCGACGCCGGCTGCTTCGGCCAGCGCCAGCGCCTTGTCGGTCGCTTCCCACGAGAATTCCGGCTCTTCGCGGCCGAAGTGACCGTAAGCGGCCGTCTTCTCGTAGATCGGGCGCAGCAGGTCGAGCATCTTGATGATGCCCTTCGGGCGCAGGTCGAAGTGCTCGCGCACGAGCTTCGTGATCACCGCATCCGACACGCGGCCCGTGCCGAACGTGTTGACCATCACCGAGGTCGGCTCGGCCACGCCGATCGCATACGACACCTGGATCAGCGCGCGCGAAGCGAGGCCCGCGGCGACGATGTTCTTCGCGACATAGCGGCCCGCATAGGCGGCCGAGCGGTCGACCTTCGACGGATCCTTGCCCGAGAACGCGCCGCCGCCGTGCGGTGCGGCACCGCCGTAGGTGTCGACGATGATCTTGCGGCCGGTCAGGCCGCAGTCGCCCTGCGGGCCGCCGATCACGAACCGGCCGGTCGGGTTCACGAGGAACTTGATGTCGCCCTTGATCAGGTCGGCCGGCAACGTCGGCTTGATGATTTCCTCGATCACGGCTTCGCGCAGCGCCGGCAGCTCGATGTCCGGTGCGTGCTGCGTCGACAGCACGACGGTGTCGATCGAATCGGGCTTGCCGTCGACGTAGCGGATCGTGACCTGCGACTTCGCGTCCGGACGCAGCCACGGCAGGCGGCCGTCGCGGCGCAGGCTCGCCTGGCGCTCGACCAGACGGTGCGACAGGTAGATCGGCAGCGGCATCAGTTCCGGCGTTTCGTCGCATGCGTAGCCGAACATCAGGCCCTGGTCGCCCGCGCCCTGATCGAGGTTGTCGTCATGCGCGCGGTCGACGCCCTGCGCGATGTCCGGCGACTGCTTGTCGTACGCGACCAGCACCGCGCAACCTTTGTAGTCGATGCCGTAGTCGGTGTTGTCGTAACCGATGCGCTTGATCGTGTCGCGCGCGATCTGGATGTAATCGATGTTGGCCGTCGTGGTGATTTCACCGGCCAGGACGACGAGACCCGTGTTGCACAGCGTTTCTGCGGCAACGCGGGAATATTTGTCCTGCTCGAGGATGGCGTCGAGAATCGCGTCCGAGATTTGGTCCGCGACTTTGTCCGGATGGCCTTCGGAGACGGATTCGGACGTGAAGAAATAATCGTTTGCCACTTTTTCAGGCTCCTGTGTGGTTACGGTCGGTTTCACGTAGCCAGCTTCGTTGGGCCTGAAGCGGCGACGCTTTAGCGGATTACCAGGACCGGGCAGCGCGCTTCGCGCCAGCCGGCTTCGCCCCGCAAGTTGTCAGTTAACTCGGCGAAGCCCGTATTATAGCGGCTTTCGTGAATTGTCACAGAGCGCCGCCCGTGCCGTATCGTCCGCTGTCCTCCCCCCCTGTCTGCCACGCGCCGGCCAGCCGGCCCAACGGAGATTCCGCATGCTAGGCCGCCTCGGCACGCACCTCGCCATCGGCTTCCTGAAGCTGCTCGCCCTGCTGCCGTACGGCCTGACCGCGCGGTTCGGCGACGGCCTCGGCTGGCTGCTGTACCAGATCCCCAGCCGGCGCAAGCGCATCGTACATATCAATCTGAAACTCTGCTTTCCCGACTGGAGCGACGCGCGGCGCGAGGAAGTGGCCGGCCTGCATTTCCGCCATGCGATCCGCAGCTACGTCGAGCGCAGCGTCCAGTGGTTCGGCTCCGAGCGCAAGCTCGCGAAGCTGATCCAGGTCGACAGCGCGGTCGACCTCACCGATCCCGATCTGCCCCCGACGCTGTTCCTCGGCCTGCATTTCGTCGGCATCGAGGCCGGCTCGATCTGGCTGAACCGGTCGCTGCACCGCCGCTGCGGGTCGCTGTACCAGCCGTTCTCGAACGAAGTGCTCGAAGCGGAAGCGAAGAAGGCGCGCGGGCGTTTCGACGCCGAGATGGTCGGCCGCGCGGACAGCGCGCGCGTCGTGCTGCGCTGGCTGCGCGACCGCAAGCCGGTGATGCTCGGCGCCGACATGGACTACGGGCTGCGCAATTCGACGTTCGTGCCGTTCTTCGGCGTGCCCGCCTGCACGCTGACGGCCGTCGGCCGGCTCGCGAAGACGGGCCGCGCGCAGGTCGTGCCGTTCATCGGCGAAGTGCTGCCGAACTACAAGGGTTACCGGCTGAAGGTGTTCAAGCCGTGGGATCACTACCCGACCGGCGACGACGACCTCGACGCGCGGCGCATGAACGAATTCCTCGAAGAGCAGATCCCGCTGATGCCCGAGCAGTACTACTGGGTTCACAAGCGCTTCAAGACGCGCCCGCCCGGCGAGCCGAGCCTCTACTGAACGCCATCCGCCGGCGCGCCGCCGAACGCGCGCCGTCCAACATCCGCTGCGCATGCGCCGCGGGCGCTGCGCCGCCGGCCAGCGCGGGACGCCCCTGCCCGCTGCATGTATCATTTACGGCTGAGATCGGCACGACGAACGACGCTGCCCGCGCGGGCGACCGTCGCCACATCGATCGTGCCGGCCGCCTCGTTCGCCATGGAATTCCGGACCCAGTGAAACTCTCGTTCACCAAGATGCACGGCGCGGGCAACGACTTCGTCGTGCTCGACGGCTATTCGCACACGCTGCCCCCGCTCACCGACGTGCAGGTGCGCGCGCTCGCCGACCGCCACTTCGGCATCGGCGCCGACCAGCTGCTGGTCGTCGAGAAACCGACCGTCGACGGCGCCGATTTCAAATACCGGATCTTCAATTGCGACGGCGGCGAGGTCGAGCACTGCGGCAACGGCGCGCGCTGCTTCGTGAAGTTCGTCACCGATCGCGGCCTGACCGACAAGCGCAGCGTGCGCGTGCAGGTGATGAAGGGCCTGATTACGCTGACGATGCAGGACAACGGCGAAGTGGTCGTCGACATGGGCGCGCCCGTGTTCGAGCCGGCCCAGGTGCCGTTCGACGCCAGCGGCCTCGACGGCCGCACGGACGGCAACGACACGCTGTGGCCGCTCGACGTCGGCGGCGCGACGCGCTGGGTGTCGACGGTCTCGATGGGCAATCCGCATGCGGTGCAGGTCGTCGACGACGCCGAAGCGTATCCGGTGCTCGCCGAAGGCCCGCTGATCGAGCGCCACGCGCGCTTCCCGAAGCGCGTGAATGCCGGCTTCATGCAGATCGTGTCGCGCCACGAGGTGAAGCTGCGCGTCTACGAGCGCGGCGCGGGCGAGACGCTCGCCTGCGGCACCGGCGCGTGCGCGGCGGTCGCGGCCGGCATCCGGCGCGGCCTGCTCGACACGCCGGTCACCGTCCACACGCACGGCGGCACGCTGACGATCAGCTGGGACGGCGCGCACGACGAACGCGCCGCGCTGACGATGGCCGGCCCGGCCACGACCGTGTTCGAAGGCGAGATCGAGCTGAACGTCTGACCCTTCAACGTCCTGAACCACTGAACGCTCCTGCCACATGAACGAACGCGACGTCGCCGACTACCTGCTCGCCAATCCCGAATTCTTCGCGCAACACGCGGAACTGCTCGCGACGATCCGTCTCGCCAACCCGCACGGCAAGGCCGCGATCTCGCTGCAGGAGCGGCAGATGGAAATGCTGCGCGACAAGAACAAGCATCTCGAGCGCCGGCTCGCCGAGCTGGTGCGCTACGGCCACGAGAACGACAGCCTGTCCGCGAAGTTCAGCCGCTGGACCGCCCGCGTCATCGCCGAACGTGACCCGTACGCGCTGCCGCGCACGATCGCCGACGGCATCGCCGACGTGTTCGACGTGCCGCAAACGGCGCTGCGCGTCTGGGACGTCGCCGACACCTACGCGCAAGCCGATTTCGCGCGCCAGGTCGGCGAGGAAGTGCGCCTGTTCACGAACGGGCTGGCGACGCCGTACTGCGGCGCGAACACCGGTTTCGAAGCGGCCCAGTGGCTCGCACCGGCCGTCGCGGCGCCGGCCGCCAACGCCGCGGCCTCGGCCGACACCGCCGAAACCGCGCCGGCCGGCGACGGTTCGCCCAAGTCGGTCGCGCTGCTCGCGCTGCGTGCGCCGCTCGCCGGCGTCGATGCGCCCGCGTTCGGGCTGCTCGTGCTCGGCTCGCCCGATCCGCGCCGCTTCCACGACGGCATGGCCACCGACTTCCTCGCGCAGATCGCGACGCTCGCGAGCGCCGCGCTCACGCGCCTGCTGCCGCACTGACACCGCGCCCATGCTCGACGATCCGATCGCCGCCTACCTGTCGAACCTGAAACACGTCAGGCAGCTGTCGGAGCACACGCTGCGCGGATACACGCACGAGCTCGACGAACTGAAGAAGCTCGCGGCCGGCCGCCCGCTGGAAACGCTGACGGCCACCGACGTGCGCGGCGCGGTCGCGCGCGCACACGCGGGCGGGCTGTCGGCGCGCTCGATCTCGCACCGGCTTTCCGCGTGGCGCGCGTTCTACCGATGGCTCGCGCTGCGCATCGAGATGCCCGCCAACCCGGTGGCCGCGGTGCGCGCGCCGAAGCGCCCGAAGACGCTGCCGAAGGCGCTGTCGGTCGACGACGCATCGGCGCTGATGGACGCGCCGCTGCCCGACACGACCGAAGGCATCCGCGATCACGCGATCCTCGAGCTGTTCTATTCGTCGGGGCTGCGCCTCGCCGAACTGGTCGGGCTCGACGCCATGTACACGCAGGCGGACGGCTACCGCTCGGCCGGCTGGCTCGATCTCGCCGAAGCGGAAGTCACGGTGCGCGGCAAGGGCAACAAGGAGCGCAAGGTGCCGGTCGGCCGCAAGGCGATCGCCGCGCTCAACGCATGGCTCGCGGTGCGCGGCGAATTCGTGAAGCACGATCCGCATCCGCTGTTCCTGTCGGTGCGCGGCAACCGGATGGCGCCGGGCGTCGTGCGCGAGCGCGTGAAGCGCGCGGCGCTCTCCGCCGGCATCCCGGCCAACGTGCATCCGCACGTGCTGCGCCACTCGTTCGCGACGCACGTGCTGCAATCGAGCGGCGACCTGCGCGCGGTGCAGGAGCTGCTGGGCCACGCGAGCGTCGCGGCCACGCAGATCTACACGTCGCTCGACTTCCAGCATCTCGCGAAGATTTACGACAGCGCGCATCCGCGCGCGAAGAAGCGCGACTGACGCGCGTACCGTTCGATGCGCCCCGCGCGCGGCCGCCAACGGCCGCCGCCGCACGACTCATTCAGACTCCATCATGCACACCGTCACCCTCAAACCGTCCAAGGACAAATCGCTGCAACGCCGGCATCCGTGGATCTACGCGAATGCGATCGACCGCGTCGACGGCCAGCCCGCGCCGGGCGCCACCGTGGTCGTGCGCGCACACGACGGCCGCTTCCTCGCGCGCGGCGCGTACAGCCCGCAGTCGCAGATCCGCGTGCGCGTGTGGAGCTTCGACGAGACCGAGCCGATCGACCACGCGTTCTTCAAGCGCCGCGTGCAGCGCGCGGTCGCGCACCGCAACGCGATGGTGTCGGGCACGGGCGCGGTGCGCCTCGTGTTCGGCGAAGCCGACGGCTTGCCGGGGCTGATCGTCGACTACTACGTCGCCGATACCGCCGAACCTGACGCCGAACCTGACGCCGCGCCGCGCGGCCAGCTCGTGTGCCAGTTCATGGCCGCGGGCGTCGAAGCGTGGAAGGACGCGATCGTGAAGGCGCTGATCGGCGCGACCGGCTGCCCGAACGTGTACGAGCGCTCCGACGTGTCGATCCGCGACAAGGAAGGGCTCGCGCAGACCACCGGCGTGCTCGCGGGCGACGCGCCGCCCGCGACGCTGATCGTCGACGAGAACGGCGTGCGCTATCACGTCGACGTGCCGCACGGCCACAAGACGGGCTTCTACGTCGACCAGCGCGACAACCGCGCGCTCGTCGCGCAATACGCGGCCGGCCGCGACGTGCTCAACTGCTTCTGCTACACCGGCGGCTTCTCGCTGGCGGCGCTCAAGGGCGGCGCGCAACGGGTCGTGTCGATCGATTCGTCGGGCGATGCGCTCGCGCTCGCGCAGCAGAACGTCGCGGCGAACGGCTTCGACGCCGCGCGCGCGAGCTGGCTCGACGCGGACGCATTCAAGACGCTGCGCCGGCTCGTCGACGAAGGCGAGCGGTTCGACCTGATCGTGCTCGATCCGCCGAAGTTCGCGCCGAACCGCGACAGCGTCGAGCGCGCCGCACGCGCGTACAAGGACATCAACCTGAGCGGCTTCAAGCTGCTGCGTCCGGGCGGCCTGCTGTTCACGTATTCGTGCTCGGGCGCGATCGACGCGGAGCTGTTCCAGAAGATCGTCGCGGGCGCCGCGGCCGACGCGAAGGTCGACGCGCGGATCCTGAAGCGCCTCGGCGCGGGCGTCGATCATCCGCTGCTCGCCGCGTTCCCGGAAGGCGAATATCTCAAGGGGCTGCTGTTGCAAATCGTCTGATCGCCCCGATCTATCGGCCCACTCGTCGCCGGCCCGCTCGTCGGGCGCCGGCCGACGCGCGCTGCAACCCGTCGTCCGGACGACGGGCGAAGGCTTGACAGGTATGTTTCAATGGATGGTTGTGCGCCCGGCCCAGCCGGCTCGCGGCGCGACGTACCCATCCTGGTTTTGACCCCGATTCACGAACCACAGGCGATCGACATGGCCACTCCCGTCACCATCCTCACCGGCTTCCTCGGCAGCGGCAAGACGACGCTGCTCAAGCGCATCCTGAACGAACAACACGGCATGAAGATCGCCGTGATCGAGAACGAATTCGGCGAAGAGAACATCGACAACGAGATCCTCGTTCAGGACACCAACGAGCAGATCATCCAGATGAGCAACGGCTGCATCTGCTGCACGATCCGCGGCGACCTCGCGCGCGCGCTCGGCGATCTGGCCGCGAAGAAGCGCGACGGCAAGCTCGACTTCGATCGCATCGTGATCGAGACGACCGGCCTCGCGAACCCGGGCCCGGTCGCGCAGACGTTCTTCATCGACAGCGAGATCGCCGACGACTTCCTGCTCGACGCGATCATCACGCTGGTCGACGCGAAGCATGCGAACGCGCAGCTGGACGAACACGAGGTGGTGCAGCGCCAGGTCGGCTTCGCCGATCGCCTGTTCATCACGAAGTCGGATCTGGTCGACGACGAAACCGTCGCGGCGCTCAAGCACCGCCTGCTGCACATGAACCCGAAGGCGACCGTCAAGGTCGTGAACTTCGGCGAAGCCGACATCAAGGAAATCTTCGACCTGCGCGGCTTCAACCTGAACGCGAAGCTCGAGATCGATCCGGATTTCCTCGCGGAAGACGACCACGCGCACCATCACCACGATCATGACCATGATCACGATCACGCGCATTGCGACCACGATCATGGCGAATGCACGCACGATCACGGCCACGGTCACCACCACCACGCGCACCACGACGACAAGATCAAGTCGTTCGTGTACCGCAACGACCGCCCGTTCGATCCGAACAAGCTCGAGGATTTCCTCGGCGGCATCCTGCAGATCTACGGCGAGCGGATGCTGCGCTACAAGGGCGTGCTGTACATGAAGGGCGTCGATCGCAAGGTCGTGTTCCAGGGCGTGCACCAGATGATGGGCAGCGACCTGGCGGCGAAGTGGCTGCCGGCCGAGAAGAAGACCAACAAGATGGTGTTCATCGGCGTCGACTTGCCGCAGGACCTGATCACCGACGGCCTCGACGCCTGTCTCGCGTGAACTCGCAGGCCGCCCGGCGGGCGGCCGTGACGCTGGCGGCGCGCCTTTGCCGGGCAGGGTTTCGCCGTCATCGCTTTTTCGCGATTTGCGCGTTATATTTTCTAGATATTGGCGCGGCCGACGGGGATCGACCCGATACGGCGGCCGCTTGCGATTCAGTTACAATACGTGCCCGCTGGAGTACGGCAATAACAGGCCCGGTTCTTGCAGAACCATTACCCGGGCATCGCAACCGCGCCGGATCGCCCATCCGCCACCGGCTGCGGCCGATGCGATCTGCCGCGCAGCACACCGGTTCGCCGCGCGCAGATCCGCGCCAGGCCCGTCCTGGTATTTGAGAACCGGTTTTCCAGAGGCTTTCGGCCCCGCGGCGGCTAATCGCAAATGATTGCTAGCGCAGTTGCGGGTAATCCCAAAGTGCAGGCAATATCTCCGGATTTGCCGCACATTGAAGAAGCAAGCAGATGACGAAGAAACTCTTGACCGAAGCCGAAATCCTGAAGATGAGCGACAAGGATTACATGAATGAGGATCAGCTCGCCTTCTTCAAAAATCGGCTCGAACAGTTGCAGGCGGACATCCTCAAGAACGCTGGCCAGACGACCGAGAACCTGCGCGAGACGGTGATCGTGCCCGATCCCGCCGATCGCGCGACGATCGAGGAAGAGCACGCGCTCGAGCTGCGCACGCGCGATCGCGAACGCAAGCTCCTCAAGAAGGTTCAGCAGTCGCTCGCCCGCATCGATTCCGGCGATTACGGCTGGTGCGAGGAAACCGGCGAACCGATCGGCATCCCGCGCCTGCTCGCGCGCCCGACCGCGACGCTGTCGCTCGAGGCGCAAGAGCGCCGCGAGCTGCGCCAGAAGCTGTTCGGCGACTGATCGGCGGCGTTCCGCCCCCACACGCTGCTTCCCGAAAGCGCGCGGCCTGCCGCGCGCTTTTTGTTTTCCGGCACCGGTTCCCGGCTGCCGGCGATTTGCGTCCCCTCTTGATATCCCGGCGCGCGCCCTAAAATGAATCGGACGCGCGCCGGGCCGCTCCCGGCGCACTGCGATTCATGCGGCGGCGCGTCCCGCGCCGCCCGACTCTTCCCCGTTTTTCTCAAGGAACGCAGATGGAGCAATTTCACGGCACGACCATCGTTTCGGTCCGGCGCGGCGACAAGGTCGCGCTCGGCGGCGACGGCCAGGTAACCCTCGGCAACATCGTCATGAAGGGTGGCGCGCGGAAAGTGCGGCGGATCTACAACAACCAGGTTCTGGTCGGATTCGCAGGCGGCACCGCCGATGCGTTCTCGCTGCTCGATCGCTTCGAGGCGAAGCTCGAGAAGCACCAGGGCAACCTGACCCGCGCGGCCGTCGAGCTCGCGAAGGACTGGCGCACCGACCGGATGCTGCGCCGTCTCGAGGCGATGCTGATCACCGCCGATGCGACCACCACGCTCGTCATCACCGGCAACGGCGACGTGCTCGACCCGGAAGGCGGCATCTGCGCGATCGGCTCGGGCGGCGCCTACGCGCAGGCCGCGGCCCGCGCGCTGGCCGAGAATACCGACATGTCGCCGCGCGAGATCGTCGAGAAGTCGCTCGAGATCGCCGGCGACATGTGCATCTACACGAACCACAACCGCATCATCGAAACGATCGAGTAAGGACCGCCCCATGAGCACCATGACCCCTGCCGAGATCGTCTCGGAACTCGACAAGCACATCATCGGCCAGTCGAAGGCGAAGAAGGCCGTCGCGGTCGCGCTGCGCAACCGCTGGCGCCGTCAGCAGGTCACCGAGCCGCTGCGCCAGGAAATCACGCCGAAGAACATCCTGATGATCGGGCCGACGGGCGTCGGCAAGACCGAAATCGCGCGCCGCCTCGCGAAGCTCGCCGATGCGCCGTTCATCAAGATCGAAGCGACCAAGTTCACCGAAGTGGGCTACGTCGGCCGCGACGTCGACAGCATCGTGCGCGACCTGATCGAGATCTCGGTCAAGCAGACGCGCGAATCCGAGATGCGCAAGGTGCGCAGCAAAGCGACCGACCAGGCGGAAGACCGCATCCTCGACATCCTGCTGCCGCAACCGCGTGCGGTGGGCTTCGGCGGCAACGCCGACCACGCGAACGACGACAACAACGCGACGCGCCAGACGTTTCGCAAGCGTCTGCGCGAAGGCCAGCTCGACGACAAGGAAATCGAGCTCGACCTGGAGCAGCCGTCGGCCGGCATGGACATCATGGCGCCGCCGGGCATGGAAGAGATGACCGAGCAGATCCGCTCGATGTTCTCGAACCTCGGCAGCGGCAAGAAGCAGCGCCGCAAGGTGAAGATCCAGGAAGCGCTGAAGCTGCTGACCGACGAGGAAGCGGCGAAGATGCTCAACGACGAGGAAGTGAAGACGAAGGCCGTGCAGAACGTCGAGCAGAACGGCATCGTGTTCCTCGACGAGATCGACAAGATCACGTCGCGCAACAACGAAGGCAGCGGCGGCGAAGTGTCGCGCCAGGGCGTGCAGCGCGACCTGCTGCCGCTCGTCGAAGGCACGACCGTCAACACGAAGTACGGGATGGTGAAGACCGATCACATCCTGTTCATCGCGAGCGGCGCGTTCCACCTCGCGAAGCCGAGCGACCTGATTCCGGAGCTGCAGGGCCGCTTCCCGATCCGCGTCGAGCTCGATTCGCTGTCGGTCGAGGATTTCGAATCGATCCTCGTCGCGACCGACGCGAGCCTAGTCAAGCAATACCAGGCGCTGCTCGCCACCGAGGACGTGCAGCTCGACTTCGCCGCGGACGGCATTCGCCGCCTCGCCGAGATCGCGTACGCGGTCAACGAGAAGACCGAGAACATCGGCGCGCGCCGGCTGTACACGGTGATCGAGAAGCTGCTCGAGGAAGTGTCGTTCTCGGCCGGCAACCACGCCGGCGAGCGCGTGACGATCGACGCGCAGTATGTCGACCGCGCGCTCGGCGAAGTGTCGCAGGACGAGGACCTGTCGCGCTACGTGCTGTAACGCGCGGGGCGGCAGCGACTTGAAAACGGGCGGCCCGATGGGCCGCCCGTTTTCGTTTGGGGCCGGGGGGCCGGTGCCTAGCGGCAGGTGCTTGGCGGCCGATGCCTCGCGACCTGTGCCCCGCGGCTTACTGCCGCACCGGCTTCTTCGCGAGCTTGCGCTGCAGCGTGCGGCGATGCATGTTCAGCGCGCGCGCGGTGGCCGAGATGTTGTTGTTGTTCTCCGCGAGCACGCGCTGGATGTGCTCCCATTCGAGCCGGTCGACCGACAGCACGACCGGATTCTCCAGCGCCTCGTCGGCCTGCACTTCGCTCGCGTTGGTCTGCAGCGCGGCGAGGATCGACTCGACGTTCGCGGGTTTCGCCAGATAGTTGTCGGCGCCCTCCTTCACGGCCTGCACGGCGGTCGCGATGCTCGCGTAGCCGGTCAGCACGAGGATTCGCGCGTCGGGTTGCAGGTCGCACAGCGGCGCGATCAGGCTCAGGCCCGAATCTTCGCCCAGATGCAGATCGACGGTGATGAACTGGAACTTGCCGCCGGCCGCGAGCCGCAGCGCCGTGTCCTTGTCGTGCGCCTGCTGGACCGCATAGCCGCGTCGTTCGAGACCGCGCGCGAGCGTGCCCGCGAACACCTCGTTGTCGTCGATCACCAGGAAATTGTTCTCGCTCATGTCGTTTCTCCGTCTACGTGTTGGTTTGAGGCGGCCGGCGCCGTGATGCGCGCGACCGGCAGCCGCAGCACGGCACGCGTGCCGCGGCCGGCCGCCGCCATGCGTTCGAGCGCGCGCTCGTCGGGGCGCTGGCCCGCCGCGGCAGCGGCCTGCGGATGGGCGCCGCCCGCGCGACCGTTGCCCGCGGCGCGCGGCGTGACGTCGGACAGCTCGATGTCGCCGCCCAGACGCGCCGCCGCGCTGAACGCGAGATACAGGCCGACGCCGTGGCCGCCTTGCGTGCTGTCGACCGGCATCGAGCCGAGCGATTCGCGCAACGCGGCCGGAATGCCGGGGCCATCGTCGCATACTTCGAATTCGATCTGGTCGGCCACGCGGTCGTGATGCGTGAGCTTCGCGGCCAGCGTCACGCGCTGCGGGCTCGCCCGCGCCGCGTTGTCGAGCAGGATCGTCAGGATCTGGCCGGCCGCGACCGTGTCGTCGAGCGCGACGCCCGACGGGCGCGCGCCGAGCAGCTCGAACTGCACGTGCGGATGCCGCAGGCGCCAGTGCTCGACGAACGTGTCGAGCCAGTCGTCGACCGGCTGACGGCTCGCCGGCGCGCTCGCCCGACTGCGCAGCCGCGCGAGCGCCGACGTGCAGAGCGTCATCTGTTCTTCCAGCACCTTCAGGTCGGCCTCGTAGCGCGCGAGCCCCGGGTCGGCACGCGCCGCGTCGCGCAGCTCCTCGGTCAGCATCGCGATGGTCGACAGCGGCGTGCCCATCTCGTGCGCGACGGTGGCGGCCTGCACGCCGAGCGCGACCGCGCGCTCGTCGCGCAGCAGGTGCGTCTGCGCTTCGCCGAGCGCCGCGTCGCGCTGGCGCAGCGCGTTCGACATCCGGGCGACGAACCACGCGATCAGCCCGACGCTCACCATGAAGTTCACCCACATCCCGGTGCGGTAGTAGTCGAACAGGTTCGCCGGGTTGTCCATGTTCAGCGGCACCGAGTCGAAGCCGAGCGCCGCGTAGCACGCGACCGCGAACGCCGCGAGCCAGACCATCAGCGTCCACGGCAGCACGGCCGCCGCGATCGCCAGCGATGGCAGATACAGCGACACGAACGGATTGGTCGTGCCGCCAGACAGGAACAGCAGCGCCGACAGCGCGCCGAGATCGACCCATAGCTGGCCGAGCAGCTCGAAATTGGTCTCGGGCCGCGCGCGCAGCACGCGCAGCCACGTCAGCGCATTGAAGACGATCTCGAGCGCGATGACCATCAGCATCGCCGGCAACGGCAGATGCACGCCGAAATAGGTCTGAACGACGCCGATCGTCACGAGCTGGCCGATGATCGCCAGATTGCGCAGCCAGAACAGGTGACTGAGGTTGACGCGCCCGGTGGTGGTGATTCTTTGCATCCGAGCAGTTTACCCGTTTAGCGGGCGGCGGCTCCACCAGGGGCCGGATCGGCGCCGGCGCCCGCGCTGCCCGACGGGCCGCGACCGCGCTCCCCCGCTCATCCGGCCGCACCGGCGACGCGCTTCGCGATCTCGTCGGCGAGGCACTCGGGGCAGCGGCACTGCGCACCGGCCGCCGGTGGCGCGGCGCCCGGCACGGCCGGCATCGCCGTGCACCAGCACTCGAACGGCTGCGTGCCGGCGCCGCAGTCGAAGCTGCGCCCGCACTGCGGGCAGCGCGCGCGGTGCGGGGTCGAACGGGCGTCGGCGGCAGTATCGGTCATCGGCGGAGCGCAGAAGCGGGCACGAACGTCGCCCTACCGGACAAGCATAGCGCGGCGCCCGGATTTTGCACGTCGGCCACCCGGCCAACGTGCGCGGCGCATCGTGCCGGATGCGTCGCGCGACACCGCGCGCGGATCGCCCCGGCCATGCGCGGCGCCATGGCCGGCGGGCCGCCCGGCGCGTTTCATCGGCCGTCCGGCCGGCCCAAAAACCCGATGCTGCGCTGCGCCACTCCTGTACAATTCGGCCTGTTTCAACCGTTCCCAGCCAGAGCTGCCGCCATGTCCGAGCCCATCGACCTCTCGCAGATCGCCCCCACGCTGAAGGCAGAAATCCTTGCCGAAGCGCTGCCGTACATCCGCCGCTACCACGGCAAGACCGTGGTGATCAAATACGGCGGCAACGCGATGACGGAAGAGCGGCTCAAGCAAGGCTTCGCGCGCGACGTGATCCTGCTGAAACTGGTCGGCATCAATCCGGTGATCGTCCACGGCGGCGGCCCGCAGATCGATCATGCGCTGAAGAAGATCGGCAAGGCCGGCACCTTCATCCAGGGCATGCGCGTGACCGACGAAGAGACGATGGAAGTCGTCGAATGGGTGCTGGGCGGCGAAGTGCAGCAGGACATCGTGATGCTGATCAACCACTTCGGCGGCCATGCGGTGGGCCTGACGGGCAAGGACGGCGGCCTGATCCACGCGCGCAAGCTGCTGATGCCGGACCGCGACAATCCGGGCCAGTACATCGACATCGGCCAGGTCGGCGAAGTCGAGGCGATCAACCCGGCGGTCGTGAAGGCGCTGCAGGACGACGCGTTCATTCCGGTGATCTCGCCGATCGGCTTCGGCGAAGACGGCCTGTCGTACAACATCAACGCCGACCTCGTCGCCGGCAAGCTGGCCACGGTGCTGAACGCCGAGAAGCTGCTGATGATGACCAACATTCCCGGCGTGATGGACAAGGACGGCAACCTGCTGACCGACCTGTCGGCGCGCGAGATCGACGCGCTGTTCGAAGACGGCACGATCTCGGGCGGCATGCTGCCGAAGATTTCGTCGGCGCTCGACGCGGCGAAGAGCGGCGTGAAGTCGGTGCACATCGTCGACGGCCGCATCGAGCACTCGGTGCTGCTCGAAATCCTGACCGACCAGCCGTTCGGCACGATGATCCGCTCGCATTGAGCGCGCGCCGCCCGCCCCCCGCTGTCGAACTGCCGGCGTCGCTGCGACGCCGGCGCGTCTCCCGTAGCCGGCCGCAAGCCGGCGCGCCCGTCTGGCTGTTCGACCTCGACAACACGCTGCACCACGCATCGCATGCGATCTTCCCGGAGATCAACCGCGCGATGACGCAGTACATCATCGACACGCTGAACGTCGAGCGCGCCGAGGCCGACCGCCTGCGCACCGGCTACACGCAGCGCTACGGCGCCGCGCTGCTCGGCCTCACGCGCCATCATCCGATCGACCCGCACGACTTCCTGAAGGTCGTCCACACGTTTGCCGATCTGCCGGCGATGCTGCGCGCCGAGCGCGGCCTCGCACGCCTCGTCGCCGCGCTGCCGGGCCGCAAGTTCGTGCTGACCAACGCGCCGGAAAACTACGCGCGCGCGGTGCTGCGCGCGCTGCGCATCGAGCGGCTGTTCGAGCGCGTGATCGCGATCGAGCACATGCGCGACCGCCGCGCGTGGCGCGCGAAGCCCGACCACACGATGCTGCGCCGGACCATGCGGGCCGCGCATGCGCGGCTGGCCGACGCGATCCTCGTCGAAGACACGCGCAGCCATCTGAAGCGCTACAAGCGCCTCGGCGTCGGTACCGTATGGATCACCGGCCACCTGCCCGGCCATCTGCCGAGCACCGGCCGTCCGCATTATGTCGACCAGCGCATTCGTTCGTTAAAATCGCTGCGACTGGGCACACGATCGGGGCGACAGAAATGCAGCCGACTTATCCGCAGGACCCTGCCGTAACGGAACACCAGGCCACGCCGTCCCGCCCGCGCCCGAAGCCGGGCGAGCGGCGCGTGATGATCCTGCAGACGCTCGCCGCGATGCTCGAGGCGCCGAAGCCGGAGAAAATCACGACGGCCGCGCTGGCCGCCCGCCTCGACGTGTCGGAAGCCGCGCTGTACCGGCATTTCTCCAGCAAGGCGAAGATGTACGAAGGACTGATCGAGTTCATCGAGACGACCTTCTTCGGCCTCGTCAATCAGATCTCCGCTAAAGAGCCCGACGGCGTGCTGCAGGCGCGCGCGATCGCGATGATGCTGCTCAATTTCGCGGTGAAGAACCCCGGAATGACGCGCGTGCTGACCGGCGAAGCGCTGGTCGGCGAAGACGGGCGGCTGGCCGAGCGCGTCGAGCAGATGCTCGAACGAGTCGAAGCGTCGCTCAGGCAATCGCTGCGGCTGGCACGCGCCGACGCGGGCGCGGGCGCGGGCGCGGACGGCGGATCGGCCGTGACGACGCCGCTGCCGGGCGATTACGACCCGACGATGCGCGCGAGCCTGATCGTCAGCTACGTGCTCGGCCGCTGGCATCGCTACGCGAAAAGCGGCTTCGGCAAATCGCCGACCGAATATGCGGATGCGCAACTGCGGCTGATTCTGCAGTAGGCAATGCCGGCGCGCGCCGGCGATAGACGGATCGATGCGCCGCATCTCGTGCGGCGCATCCGCTCGAACCTGCGCGATGCGGAGCCGCTCACCGGCATCGTCGCCGGCCATCGACGGCTATCGACGGTTCGACGCACGCAGCACGTCGAACGCCCCGGTCGCTCCACCCACCGAATGGCCAACCTCGCCCCTTTTGCCCGTCAGCGCGGCAAAATTCGAACTCGTCCAATTTCCAATCTCTCCCATACTAACTACTTTTAGCCCGTTACCAAACAGAGGTGAACGGGTGAACCATCGCAGCTTTCCACTTTCTCGAACCCGCACCGGCCGCCGTCTCGCCCATTCGGCGCTGATCGCCGGTGCCGTGATGCCGTGGGCGTCCAGTGCGCAAATCGCCGGCGGCCCGCAGCAGGCCAACGGCGTCGCGCTCGAGGTCGCGCCGGGCGACTATTCGACGACCCAGGTCGGCCGCGCGGTGCTGTCCGCGATCAACGGCGGACATCTGACGACGACGGCCAAAACCCGCGCGTTTTCGACGGGCCCCGTCGCCGCCGGCGCCGCCGCATCGGGAGCGGGCTCGCGCGTGGAACTGCGCGATACGGAAATCCGCACGCGCGGCGGCAACAGCGTCGGCATCGACGTGCGCGGCGGCGCGAGCGCGTCGGCGGAACGCGTGTCGATCGATACCGACGGCGACTACGCGCACGGTGCATACCTCTACGGCGCGAACGGCGAGTTCCGCATCGCGGACAGCGCAATCGTCACGCGCGGCAAGGAAAGCGCCGGCATCAACGTGATCGGGACGCCGGGCGGCACGATCGATGTCGCCACTACGTCGATCCGGACCAGCGGCCTGTACGCCTCCGGCCTGTCGATCAGCTACGACGGCGCACACGCGACGCTCGATCGCACCGAGATCCGGACGGACGGCAACTACGCGCCGGTGCTGTTCCTGCCGAGCACGTCCACGGTCGCGTTCAGCGACTCGTATCTGCACGCCAGCGGCGTAGGCTCGCTCGGCGTCGATATGCGCGCGGGCGACGTCGCACTCGCACGCACGCGCGTGATCACGGAAGGCACCAGCGCGCACGGGCTGTACGCATCGAAGGAATACGCCGACACGCCCGTCATCGACGCGACCGATACGCGCGTGACGACCACCGGCGCGCGCGCGGCCGGCGCGATTGCGCGGCGCGGCGGCAAGATCGCGATGACGCGCGGCGGCATCGACACGCGCGGCGCAGGCTCGCCCGGTGCGATGTCGTCCGACAGCGGCTCCGTCGTCACCGCCACCGACATGAGCGTCGACACGTACGGCGACGGCGCCGTCGCGCTCCACGCCAGCACCGGCGGCCGAATCGACCTGTTGCGCAGCGACGCACGCACGCGCGGCGACGGCGCTTATGCGGCCAGCGTCTACGGCGGCGCGCTGAACGTCGATGGCGGCTCGCTCGTCAGCGACCGATACGGCGCGCTCGACGCGGCCGGCGGCAGCATCGCGCTGCGCAACGGCGCGCGCGCGACCGGCGGCGACGGCACGCTGCTGGCCGTCCATGCGCAATACGATGCGCCCGTGCGGCTGACGCTCGACACCGGCTCGCATGCGTACGGCGACATCGTGAACCATCCGGCCGACGACGGCAGCCCGACGCCGGCATTGACGGACGTCGCGCTGTCGAACGCGTCCACGTGGACCGGCGCGACCGATGCGGTGCGCACGCTGTCGCTCGACTCGGACAGCCGCTGGACCGTCACCGCGGATTCGTCGGTCGGCTCCGTCGCGCTGAACGACTCGACGATCGCGTTCGCAGAGCCGACCGCCCGCGCATTGGCGACACCGCGTACGCTCGTCGTGACGGGCGACTACGCGGCGCACAACGGCAAGCTGGTGATCCATACGACGCTGCAGGACGACGCATCTCCGACCGACCGCCTCGTGATCGACGGCGGCCATGCAGCGGGCGACACCGGCATCGTCGTCAAGCGCGCGGGCGGCACCGGTGCGCAAACGACCGTCGGCATCCCGATCGTCGAAACGCGCAACGGCGGCACCACCGACGTGTCGGCATTCACGCTCGATGCAGGATCGGACGGCTACCGCGCAGGCTTCGGCACGTTGTCCGCTGGCGGCTACGACTACATGCTCGAGCGCGGCGGCCGCGGTGGCCGGACCGACGACTGGTATCTCGTATCCGCGGCGCAGCCCCAAGCGCAGCCGGAACCCGAGCCGCAGCAACCGCCGCCACCATCGCAACCGCCGGCCCCGGTGCCCCCCGCCGCGCCGATCGAACCCGAAGCCGTACCACCTGCGCACTCGACCGCTCCGGAGCCCGACGCCTATCTCGCGAATGCGGATGCGGCGTCGTGGATGGCGGTCCACACGCTGCATCAGCGCGACGATCGCTCGCTGCGCACCGCAGCCGCCGGCCCGCTCGACGGCGCAGTGTGGCTGCGCGCCGAAGGCCAGATGACCTCGATGTCGGGCGGCGGCCGCAGCGTGTCGGGCAACGGCCGCCTGCTGCACGCGGGCGCCGACCTGCTGCGCTTCGACGACGGTCGCGGCGGCAGCGTCCGCATCGGCGCGATGGGCATGTACGGCAGCCAGACGAACTGGTCGACGCGCCCGCTGTGGAACGCCCTCGAGCGCCGGACGATGGACGCGACCGCGCGCGGCAGCGTGTCCGGCTACAACGTCGGCGTGTACGGCACGTGGTACGGCAGCCGCGACATCCTGTCCGGCCCGTACGCCGATGCGTGGTTCATGTACGGCGCCTATGCGAACAGCGTCGGCGGCAGCCTCGCCGCCGATTCGTACCGGTCGCGCACCGTCACGGGCTCGCTCGAAGCCGGCTATTCGCTGCCGTTCTACGAGCGCGGCGACTCGCGCTTCTTCGTCGAGCCCGAAGTGCAGTTCGTCGTCTCGGACTACGGCGCGGACGCACATGCGACGCCCGGCGGCCGCATCGACGGCCAACGCTCGACCGACCTGCTGACCCGCGTCGGCGTGCGCGTGCACGGCGTCACCGCGATCGCCGCAGGACGCGAGCTGCGGCCGTTCTTCGAGGCGAACTGGTGGCACGGCCCCGGCTCGCGTGCGTTGACGCTCGACGGCAATGCGTTCTCATTCAACGTCCCGCGCGATCGGGCGGCGCTCCGGATCGGCGCGACCGGCCAGTTGAGCCGGCGCTTCTCGGTCTCGGCGAGTGTCGGCGTCGAAGGCAATCTGTCCGACTACGCGCTGGTTCGCGGGCAACTGTCGGCAAAATATCGCTGGTGAGCCGAGCCGGCGCCCAGCGGCCCACGAAATCCGTGGGCCGGCGAATTCCGCTATACTCTGCCGACTGCCGCCACTGGCGGCAGGTCGGAAGCGCGCCGATTTGCTGACTCGATTGCGGGCGCGCGAACCGGCCGGGGCGCGAAGTACGAGCGACCCGGCGGTTCACTACAAATGCGGCTAAAGAGGTCGTCAGCCGCGCAATTTCGCCTCCGCGCATCGCCGACACCGTTTAGCCGCCCCAGTCATAAGGCGGAACGAATGGAATCGATCGGCATCGTCGCTCCACAGACCATGCACTTCGCCGAACCGCTGCGCTTGCAAAGCGGCAGCGTGATCGGCAACTATCAGCTCGTCGTCGAGACCTACGGCGAGCTCAACGCCGCGCGTTCGAACGCGGTGCTCGTCTGTCACGCGCTCAACGCGTCGCACCACGTCGCCGGCATCTACGCGGACGATCCGCGCAGCACCGGCTGGTGGGACAACATGGTCGGCCCGGGCAAGCCGCTCGACACCAACCGCTTCTTCGTGATCGGCGTGAACAACCTCGGCTCGTGCTTCGGCTCGACCGGCCCGATGAGCGACGATCCGTCGACCGGCCAGCCCTACGGCGCGCGCTTCCCGGTGGTGACCGTCGAGGACTGGGTGCATGCGCAGGCGCGCGTCGCCGACGCGTTCGGCATCGACCGCTTCGCCGCCGTGATGGGCGGCAGCCTCGGCGGGATGCAGGCGCTCGCGTGGAGCCTGATGTATCCCGATCGCGTCGCGCATTGCATCGACATCGCATCGACGCCGAAGCTGTCCGCGCAGAACATCGCGTTCAACGAAGTGGCGCGCTCGGCGATCCTGTCCGATCCCGACTTCCACGGCGGCAACTACTACGCGCACGGCGTGAAACCGAAGCGCGGGCTGCGCGTCGCGCGGATGATCGGCCACATTACCTATCTGTCCGACGACGACATGGCCGAGAAATTCGGCCGTGCGCTGCGCCGCGCGGACGGCGCGCTCGATGCCTACAACTTCAGCTTCGACGTCGAGTTCGAGGTCGAGTCGTATCTGCGCTACCAGGGCGACAAGTTCGCCGATTATTTCGACGCGAACACCTACCTGCTGATCACGCGCGCGCTCGACTACTTCGATCCGGCCAAGGCGTTCGACGGCAACCTGACCGCCGCGCTCGCGCACACGCAGGCGAAATACCTGATCGCGAGCTTCTCGACCGACTGGCGTTTCGCGCCCGCGCGTTCGCGCGAGATCGTGAAGGCGCTGCTCGACAACAAGCGCACCGTCAGCTACGCGGAAATCGACGCGCCGCACGGCCACGACGCGTTCCTGCTCGACGACGCGCGCTATCACAACCTGATCCGCGCGTATTACGAACGCATCGCCAACGAGGTGGGAGCATGAACCAGCAAGCGCTGAATTCCCTGTCCGCACGCGCGGACTTCCGTGCGATCGCGCGCTGGGTCGAGCCGCGCGCGACGGTGCTCGATCTCGGCTGCGGCGACGGCTCGCTGCTGTCGCTGCTGATGGAAGAACTGGACGTCACCGGCTACGGGATCGAGCTGAACGACGCCGGCGTGCTCGCGAGCACGAAGAACGGCATCAACGTGATCCAGCAGAATCTGGAAGACGGCCTGCGCCTGTTCGAGGATCACAGCTTCGACATCGCGATCCTGTCGCAGACGCTGCAGACGATTCACCAGACGGCCGCAATCCTGCGCGAGACCGCGCGCGTCGGGCGCGAATGCATCGTGTCGTTCCCGAACTTCGGCTACTGGGCGCATCGGCTGTCGGTGCTGCGCGGCCGGATGCCGGTGTCGAAATCGCTGCCTTACCAATGGCACAACACGCCGAACGTGCGGGTGCTGACGATCAAGGACTTCGAGGCGCTCGCGCCGGAAGTCGGCGTGACGATCCTCGATCGCATCGTGCTGCACGAAGGCCAGCTGATTCGGTGGGGAGCGAACTGGCGTGGTAGTCTTGCTGTCTACCGCGTGAAGCGCAGCTGAGCGGCGGGCCGTCGACGGACGCTCCGGCCCGCCCGCGCGAGCGGCCGTCCGTTCTGCACCGCCCGCGCCGCCTGCGCCGCGGCCGCAATCAGTCAACGCTACCCAGTCCCAGTCCATGTCGAAAACGCCACACGAGGCGCCCGCCCTTACCGCTCACGAGGATCATCCCGGCTGGCGCGCCTATCTGAACACGCACATGCTGATCTGCGTGTTCCTCGGCTTCACGTCCGGGCTGCCGCTCTTCACGCTCGTCTACCTCGTGCAGGCATGGCTGCGCTCCGAGGGCGTGAACCTGAAGGAGATCGGCCTGTTCGCGCTGATCCAGTTCCCCTATACGTGGAAGTTCCTGTGGGCGCCGCTGATGGATCGCTACGTGCCGCGCCTGCCCGGCTGGCGGCCGGGCCGCCGGCGCGGCTGGCTGCTGCTCACGCAGCTGCTGGTCGCCGGCGCGATCGCCACGCTCGGCTTGGTGTCGCCGCGCGACTCGATCTGGACGGTCGCGGCGCTCACGACACTCGTCGCATTCTTCGGCGCGAGCGCCGACATCGTGATCGACGCGTATCGCCGCGAGCTGCTGCGCGACACCGAACAGGGCCTCGGCAACGCGGTGCACGTGAACGCATACAAGCTCGCCGCGCTGATCCCCGGCTCGCTTGCACTGATCCTGTCCGACCACCTGCCGTGGGATGCGGTGTTCGCGATCACCGGCGCGTTCATGCTGCCGGGCATCCTGATGACGCTGGTCGTGCGCGAGCCCGAAGTGGCCGGCACGCCGCCGCGCAATCTGCGCGACGCGATCGTGCTGCCGTTTCGCGAATTCATCCAGCGCGACGGCTGGTCCGGCGCGCTGCTCGTCATCGCGTTCATCTTCCTGTTCAAGATCGGCGACACGATGGCCACCACGCTGTCGACGTCGTTCTTCCTCGACATCGGCTTCACGCGCACCGAGATCGGCATCGTCGCGAAAACCACCGCGCTGGTCGCGAGCGTCGCCGGCGGCATCGTCGGCGGCGTCTGGCTCGTGAAGATCGGCATCGGCCGCGGGCTGTGGATCTTCGGCGCGCTGCAGATGGTGTCGACGCTCGGCTTCGCATGGCTCGCGCAGCTCGGCCCCGGCTCGCCGGTGCTCGCGGCGCTGTACGACGTCACGCTGTCCACGAGCCACGCGATCGCCGCGGCGCTGTCGACGTTCGGCATCGCGGCCACGCCGCAATTCAGCCCGATGACGGTCGCGCTCGCGATCGTCTACGGCGTCGAGACCTTCGCGACCGGCCTGACGATGGCCGCGTTCGTCGCCTACATCGCCAGCACGACCGATCCGCGCTACACGGCCACGCAGTTCGCGCTGTTCACGAGCCTCGCATCGGTGCCGCGCACGCTCGCGTCGGCCGCGAGCGGCTTCATCGTCGCGAAGATCGGCTGGTTCGACTACTTCCTCGTCTGCACCGCGCTCGCGATTCCCGGCATGCTGCTGCTGTTCAAGATCGCGCCGTGGAACGGCGTCGCGCGCAACGGCGAGGCGAGCCGTGCGCAGTGAGCGTCGGCATCGGGTCGCCGCCGCACTGAGCGCCGGCCTCGTGCTGTTGGGCGGCGCTGGCAGCGCCCATGCTGCCGACGCCAGCGCGCCATCGGCCAGCCCCCCACCCGCCACGACGCCCGCGGCCGTGTCCGCCGCCGCGCCGCCGGTCGCACCGTCCGGCGCGGAAGCCGCACAGCCGAGCGGCGCGGCCGCACATGCGAAAGCCTACACACCGGCGGCGCAGCAGGTGCGCTACGGCAACGCGATCGCGTTCCGCACGCTGATTCCGTCGCCGCTGCTCGAGCAACTCACCGCGAGCGAATACGCGCAGATCGTCCAGACCGCCGCCGACGGCAACCGCCTGCTGCCCGCGACGCAGCCGGGCGTGAAGCGCCTGCGCGCGATCGTCGACAAGCTCGCGCCGTATTCGGTGAAGTGGAACGATCGCGTGAAGAGCTGGCAATGGGACGTCAACGCGATCCGCTCGCGCGAGATTCGCGTCATGTGCCTGCCGGGCGGCAAGGTGCTGGTGTACGGCGGGCTGCTCGATCGCATCCGGCTGAACGACGACGAGCTCGGCGTGCTGCTCGCGCACGGCATCGCGCATGCGCTGCGCGAACATGCGCGCAGCAATTTCGGCGCGACGACGCAGACGTCGCTGCGCGCGGCCACGCTGCCGCCGCTGTTCGGCGTCGGCGATCCGCTGCCGCAGGCGCTGAACCTGGGCGCGCGTCTGCAGACGCTGCGCTACGACCCGACCGACGAAACCGAAGCCGACGTGATCGGCGGCGACATCGCCGCCCGCGCGGGCTTCGATCCGCGCGCGGCGATCACGCTGTGGGACAAGCTCGCCGCGGCGACCCGCGCGAACCGCACGTCGGGCTTCATCTACCTGCACCCGTACAGCGCCGCGCGCCGGCAGGACCTGCTGAACCGCTTGCCCGACCTGATGCCGCTGTATGCGAAGGCGATCGGCACACGCGTCGACGCGCTGCCCGACTACGCGGGCATCAGCGCGCAGCGGCGCAAGGTCGCGCGGCGCTGAGCGCCAGCGGCGGCGGCGGCGGCTGATCCGTCGGGCCGGCCGCGCGCTACGCGTCGAGTTCCGACTCGACCGGCCGGCTGCCGCTGTCGCGCATCGAGCGCACCTCGTCGCCGGGGCTGCGGCCGAACAGCCGCTTGAACTCGCGGCTGAACTGCGACGCGCTCGCATAGCCGACCCGCGCGGCGGCGGCGCCTGCCCCCAAACCGTCCTGGATCATCATCAGCCGCGCCTGGTGCAGGCGCGCGGCCTTCACGTACTGCATCGGGGAAGTCGCCGTCACGTGCTTGAACTGCGCGTGGAACACCGCGACGCTCATGCCGGCCTCGCGCGCGAGCGTGTCGACGTTGAGATCGGCTTTCAGGTCTGCGTGAATGCGCCGCAGCGCCTTCGCGACGCGTCCGAAATGATGCTGCTGGACCAGCGCCGCGCGAATCGCGTCGCCCTGCGCGCCGGTCAGCACGCGATACGCGATCTCGCGCATGATGGCCGGCCCGAGCACGCGCGTGTCGTGCGGCGACGCGAGCGCTTCGAGCAGCCGCAGCACCGCGTCGGCGAGCGGCGCGTCGAGCGAGGTCGAATACACGCCATGCGGCTCGCTCGCCGCCGCGCCGAGCGTCTCGTCGAGCAGGATCGCCAGTTCGGCGATCACGGCCAGATCGATGCGGATCGAGATCGCGAGAAACGGCTCGTCCGGGCTCGCGAAAGTCTCGCATTCGAACGGCAGTGGCACCGACAGCACCAGATACTGCTGCGCGTCGTAGACGAACGAGCGGTCGCCGAGATAGCCGAGCTTGCGGCCCTGGCACACGACCACGATGCTCGGCTCGTACAACACCGGCATGCGCGGCACGGGCCGGCTCACGCGAATGAAGCGCACGCCGTCGAGCGCCGCGAGCGTGTCGCCTTCGTGCGGCGCGAGGCGCGCATGCAGCTCGATCATGCGGCGCCGAACGCGCTCGCCCGAGTCGTCGAAAAGGGGCTGGAAGCTCATCGGCGTCGTCCTGTCCGGCAAGAGAATCAGGCTCGCAATGTAGCACCGGGAAAGCGTCCCGGCGGCCGCCCGCGCCAAATTCGAGAGGAATAGGCAAATCTTCCAGACCTTCGTGTATTTCGCCGGCGCGGCGCGCTCCTTAGGATGGGAGCCTGTCTCGCCGCGCCGCCACATGACGCGGCGGCAGCCCGTTTTGCCGGATTTCCGGATCAGGAGCCCATTGCATGAGCACAACCTACGCTTACGCGGCGACCGACGCGCGCTCGCCGCTCGCCCCTTTCGAACTCCAGCGCCGCGCGCTGCGCGACCTCGACGTGCAGATCGAGGTGCTGTACTGCGGCGTCTGCCACTCGGACCTTCATCAGGCCCGCAACGAGTGGCGCAACACGATCTACCCGGTCGTGCCGGGCCATGAAATCGTCGGCCGCGTCAGCGCGACCGGCCCGCAGGTCTCGCGCTTCAAGGTCGGCGAGCTGGTCGGCGTCGGCTGTCTCGTCGATTCGTGCCGCACCTGCCCGAGTTGCGCGGAAGGCCTCGAGCAGTATTGCGAGAACGGCTTCGTCGGCACCTACAACGGCCAGGACCGCGTGACGGGCGAGGTCACGTACGGCGGCTATTCGACGCGGATCGTCGTCGACGAGGCGTTCGTGCTGCGCGTGCCCGAGTCGCTCGATCCGGCCGGCGCCGCGCCGCTGCTGTGCGCGGGGATCACGACCTATTCGCCGCTGCGCCAGTGGAACGCCGGCCCCGGCAAGAAGGTCGGGATCGTCGGCCTGGGCGGCCTCGGCCACATGGGCGTGAAGCTCGCCCGCGCGATGGGCGCGCACGTCGTGCTGTTCACGACGTCGCCGTCGAAGATCGAAGACGGCAAGCGGCTCGGCGCGCACGAAGTGGTGGTCTCGAAGGACGAAGCGCAGATGAACGCGCACCTGAACAGCTTCGACTTCATCCTCAACACGGTCGCCGCGCAGCACGACCTGAACCCGTTCCTGAACCTGCTGAAGCGCGACGGCACGATGACGCTCGTCGGCGCGCCCGAGCACGACCATCCGTCGCCGCAGGTGTTCAACCTGATCTTCAAGCGCCGCCGTCTCGCGGGCTCGCTGATCGGCGGGATCGCCGAAACGCAGGAGATGCTCGATTTCTGCGCGCAGCATGGGATCACGTCGGACATCGAGGTCATCCCGATGCAGCAGATCAATGCCGCGTACGAACGGATGCTCAAGAGCGACGTGAAGTACCGGTTCGTGGTCGACATGGCGTCGCTCGCGCAGTAACCGGCGTCGCAACGGAAACGGGCCGCATGTCGAACGACATGCGGCCCGTTTTTCATCGACCGTCGGAACGGCCCGACGGCCGCGCCATGCGCCATGCGCATCGCGCTACACGCATCGCGGCGATGCCGCCGCTCACTTCTTGTAGTCGTAATCGACCGTCAGCGGCGCGTGATCGCTGAACTTGATGTCCTTGAAGATCGACGTGCTTTTCGCGGTGCCCGCGACGCCCGGCGTCGCGATCTGGTAGTCGATGCGCCACCCGACGTTCTTCGCGTACGCCTGGCCGCGGTTGCTCCACCACGTGTACTGCTCGGGGCGCGGGTCCAGCGTGCGGAACACGTCGACGTAGCCGACCTCGTCGAACAGCTGCGTGAGCCACGCGCGCTCCTCGGGCAGGCAGCCCGAGTTCTTCTGGTTGCTCTTCCAGTTCTTGATGTCGATTTCCTTGTGGACGATGTTCACGTCGCCGCACAGGATCACCTCACGCTGCTGCTTCAGCTCGGCGAGATGCGGCATGAATTCGTCCATGAAGCGGTACTTCGCCTGCTGGCGCTCTTCGCCGCTCGAGCCGGACGGCACGTACACCGACACGACCGACAGCTTGCCGTAACGCGCCTCGACGTAGCGCCCCTCGGGATCGAATTCGCTGCTGCCGAAGCCGATGATCACGTCGTCGGGCTCACGGCGGCTGTACACGCCCGCACCGCTGTAGCCCTTCTTCGCCGCGTGATGGAAATAGCTCTTGAAGCCGTGCGGCTCGACGAATTCGGCCGGCAGGTCGTCGGCCGACACCTTGATTTCCTGCACGCACACGCAGTCGGCGTTCTGTTCGCCGAGCCAGTCGAAGAAGCCCTTCTTCGCGGCGGAGCGGATGCCGTTCAGGTTGGCGGTAATCACTCGCATCATGTCGGGTTCCGTGGTTCTGTTCGTTTCGATGGGTTTGACGGGATCGCTAGCTGATCTTCACGCCTTCGAGCTCCGGCTTCGGCGGCGGGAATTCGAGCTTCATGTCGGTCAGCGTGCGCAGCAGCAGCTCGGCGATCATCACGTTGCGGTGCGTCTTCGAGTTCGCCGGAATCACGTACCACGGCGCATGCTCGACCGACGTCGCGGCGAGCGCATCGCGGTATGCCGACTGATACGCATCCCAGTGCTTGCGCGCGTCGAGATCGGCGATGTCGAACTTCCAGTGCTTGGTCGGATCGTCGATGCGCGCCTGCAGCCGCGCGCGCTGCTCGTCCTTCGAGATGTGCAGGAAGCACTTGACGATCGTCGTGCCGCTCTCGACCAGCATCGTCTCGAAATCGCGGATCTGCCGGTAGCGGCGCTCGCATTCCTTCGCGTCGATCATGCCGAGCACGCGCGGCACCAGCACGTCTTCATAGTGGCTGCGATTGAAGATCGCGAGCTCGCCCGCGGCCGGCACCTGCGCATGCACGCGCCACAGGAAGTCGTGCGCGGCCTCGATCGGCGTCGGCGCCTTGAACGGCACGACGCGCAGGCCGAGCGGATCGACTTCGCGGAACACCGCGCGCACGGTGCCGTCCTTGCCGCTGGTGTCCATGCCCTGCAACACCAGCAGCACGCGCTTCTTGTGCTGCGCGTGCAGGCGTTCCTGATGCGTGTCGAGTTCGGTCGACACGGCCGACAGCCGTTCGCGGTCGGTGTCCTTCGAGCCCGACGAGAACGGCTTCGCCGCCGGATCGAACGCGTCGAGCGTGAATGCGGCAGCTGCCTTGTCGCGCGTGCCGTACGGCACGCGGAAATCGTCGAGCGACGGTTGTTTCGCCATTCGTTCCTCCGTTGGACGGTGCGCGGTCAGTCGCACACGATAGCGCATCCGCCAAAGCGACGGGCCGCCCCGAACAGGTTCGGCGGCGGCCCGTCGTCACACGCGGCTCAGGTGCGCGGCCACGTTCAGCCGAGCTTCTTCTTCAACAGCTCGTTGACCTGCTGCGGATTGGCCTTGCCCTTGGTCGCCTTCATCGCCTGGCCGATCAGCGCGTTGAACGCCTTCTCCTTGCCCGCGCGGAATTCCTCGACCGATTTCGCGTTCGCCGCGAGCACCTCGTCGATGATCGCCTCCAGCGCGCCGGTGTCGGAGATCTGCTTGAGGCCCTTCGCGTCGATGATGCGGTCGGCCGCACCTTCATCGGTTGCCTTCTCGTCCCAGATCGTCGCGAAGATTTCCTTCGCGATCTTGTTCGAGATCGTGCCGTCGGCGATGCGCTGCAGCACCAGCGCGAGCTGCGCGGCCGACACCGGAATCGCGTCGATCTCGATGCCGTCGCGGTTCAGCTGCGACGATACGTCGCCCATCAGCCAGTTCGCGGCGATCTTCGCGTTCGCCGCGCCGGCCTTCGCGACCACCGCCTCGAAGTACGCGGCCATCGCCTTGCTCGACGTCAGCACGCCGGCGTCGTACGCGGACACGCCGTACTGGTCGACGAAGCGCTGCTGGATCGCGGCCGGCAGCTCGGGCATCCCGGCCTGCACGCGCTCGATCCAGTCCTGGCCGATCACGAGCGGCATCAGGTCGGGATCGGGGAAGTAGCGGTAGTCGTGCGCGTCTTCCTTGCTGCGCATCGAGCGCGTCTCGCGCTTGTCCGGATCGTACAGGCGCGTTTCCTGCACGACTTCGCCGCCGTCCTCGATCAGCTCGATCTGGCGTCGCACTTCGTAGTTGATCGCCTCCTCGAGGAAGCGGAACGAGTTCAGGTTCTTGATCTCGGCGCGCGTGCCGAACTTCTCCTGGCCGACCGGGCGCACCGACACGTTCGCGTCGCAGCGGAACGAGCCTTCCTGCATGTTGCCGTCGCAGATGCCGAGCCACACGACGAGCGCGTGCAGCGCCTTCGCATAGGCGACGGCCTCGGCCGCGCTGCGCATTTCCGGCTCGGTGACGATCTCGAGCAGCGGCGTGCCCGCGCGGTTCAGGTCGATCCCGGTCATCCCGGCGAAGTCTTCATGCAGCGACTTGCCCGCATCTTCCTCGAGATGCGCGCGGGTCAGGTTGACCGTCTTCTCGTATGCCGGCTTGCCGGCCTTTTCATTGGCCGGCACCTGGATCGTGATCTGGCCGCCCTGGACGACCGGGATCTCGTACTGGCTGATCTGATAGCCCTTCGGCAGATCGGGGTAGAAATAATTCTTGCGCGCGAAGATGCTGCGCGGCGCGATGGTCGAGCCGATCGCGAGGCCGAAGCGGATCGCCCGCTCGACCGCGCCGCGGTTCAGCACCGGCAGCACGCCCGGCAGCGCCAGATCGACCGGGCAGGCCTGCGTGTTCGGCTCGGCGCCGAACTGCGTCGGCGCGCCGGAGAAAATCTTCGAGACGGTCGACAGTTGCGCGTGCGTCTCGAGACCGATGACGACTTCCCATTGAGTCATATGCTTACACCCCTGCCGGTACTTGCTTGTGCCAGTCGGTCGCGCGCTGGAACGCATCGGCGACCTGCAGCATCCGGGCTTCGTTGAAATAGTTGCCGATGATCTGCAGACCGACCGGGCGCTTCGCGTTCGCGCCGGCGCCGAAGCCGCACGGCACGCTCATGCCGGGCAGGCCGGCGAGGCTCACGGACAGCGTGTAGATGTCGGCGAGATACATCTGCACCGGATCGTCGCCCTTCGCGCCGAGATCCCATGCGACCGTCGGCGACGCCGGGCCCATGATCACGTCGCAGGACTTGAACGCTTCCTGGAAATCCTGCGCGATGATGCGGCGGATCTTCTGCGCCTGCAGGTAGTAGGCGTCGTAGTAGCCGTGCGACAGCACGTAGGTGCCGACCAGGATCCGGCGCTTCACCTCGGGGCCGAAGCCTTCGGCGCGCGACTTCTTGTACATGTCGAGCAGATCGCCGTACTGCGCGGCGCGGTGGCCGAAGCGCACGCCGTCGAACCGCGACAGGTTCGACGACGCTTCCGCCGGCGCGATCACGTAGTAGACGGGAATCGACAGCTCCGTCTTCGGCAGCGACACCGGCACGAGCGTCGCGCCGAGCGCTTCATATTGCTTGAGCGCCGCGTCGATCGTCGCGCGCACGTCGTCGGCGAGGCCCGCGCCGAAATACTCGTTCGGCAGGCCGATGCGCAGCCCGGCGAGCGGCCTGGCCGCATCGCTGCCGGCCGTCCACGGCTGGCCGAGGTGGCGCGTGAAGTCTTCGTCGTCGCGCTCGAGGCTCGTCGAGTCGCGCTCGTCGAAGCCGGCCATCGCGTTCAGCAGCAGCGCGCAGTCGGACGCGCTCTGCGCCATCGGGCCGCCCTGGTCGAGCGACGACGCGAACGCGATCATCCCGTAACGCGACACGCGGCCGTAGGTCGGCTTGATGCCCGTCACGCCCGCGAACGACGCGGGCTGGCGAATCGAGCCGCCGGTGTCGGTGCCGGTGGCGGCCGGCGCGAGGCGCGCGGCGACGGCGGCCGAGCTGCCGCCCGAGCTGCCGCCCGGCACCGCGTGGGTGTCCCACGGGTTCTTCACCGCGCCGAACGCGGAGTTTTCGTTCGACGAGCCCATCGCGAACTCGTCCATGTTGGTCTTGCCGAGCGTGACCATGCCGGCCGCCTGCAGGCGGGCGACGACGGTCGCATCGAACGGGCTCTGGTAGTTTTCGAGCATCTTCGAGCCGGCGGTCGAGCGCCAGCCGCGCGTGACGAACACGTCCTTGTGCGCGATCGGCACGCCGGTCAGCGGGCCGCCCGCGCCGCGCGCGAGCTCGGCGTCGGCGGCCTTCGCCTGCGCGAGGGTGAGGTCGGCGTCGACGTGGACGAACGCGTTCAGGTCGCGTGCCGCGTCGATCCGTTTCAGGTACAGCTGCGCGAGCTCGACGGCCGAGCATTCCTTGGCGGCGAGCGCGGCGCGCAGTTCGGTCAGGCTTTTTGCGTGCATTGAATGGTTTTCCTGGGAATTCTGGGTCGCGCGCGCGGCGTGGCGCCGGCGCGCGTGTCGTCGAAGGCTTACTCGATCACCTTCGGCACGAGATAGAGGCCGTCCTGGACGGCCGGCGCCGGACGCTGGTTGTCGTCGCGATTGACGACTTCCGTCACGGCGTCGTCGCGCAGGCGCTGCGCGACTTCCTGGATCTGTTCGATCGGGTGGGCGAGCGGCGCGATGCCGGCGGTGTCGACCGCCTGCATCTGCTCGACGAGGCCGAAGAACTCATTGAGCTGGCCGAGCGTGTGCTCGGCGTCGGCGTCGGCCATTTCGAGTCGCGCCAGGTGCGCGATGCGTTTCACATCGGTCAGGGTCAGGGCCATGCGATCACCGGAAAAACAAGACTGCGCAGCGCAATCTGAAACCGCGCTGCGGCGGGGGGTTGGAGGGTGCGATCCCACCCTCAAAAATCGGGACCGAAGCGGCAAAAATACCGTCCGTTTCGGTTCAAATACCGCGAAATTATAAGGTATCATTACGCGTTCGACCCAAACCCGGCCAGCCTTTTCCCGCACCGTTTCGCCGCTTCGGCAAGCCGTGCGTGCTTCGTGCGGTTCCCGGTAGACATCACTCGCAGCTTCGTGCGCCGCGGCGGCCGCTTCCGCCACGCTTCCCGAGGCTGTTATTTTTTCCGCTGCCGCCCTCAGCGCTCGCTATCCAGGGCCGGCTCAGAGCGAAACAGGATTCTGAATGTTCGGTTTTTTGCGCAGCTATTTCTCCAACGATCTCGCGATCGACCTCGGCACCGCAAACACCCTGATCTACATGCGCGGCAAGGGCATCGTGCTCGATGAGCCGTCGGTGGTGTCGATCCGCCAGGAAGGCGGCCCCAACGGCAAGAAGACGATCCAGGCAGTCGGCAAGGAAGCCAAGCAGATGCTCGGCAAGGTGCCGGGCAACATCGAGGCGATCCGCCCGATGAAGGACGGCGTGATCGCCGACTTCACCGTCACCGAGCAGATGATCAAGCAGTTCATCAAGACGGCGCACGAGTCTCGCATGTTCTCGCCGTCGCCGCGCATCATCATCTGCGTGCCGTGCGGCTCGACCCAGGTCGAGCGCCGCGCGATCAAGGAAGCCGCGCACGGCGCGGGCGCGTCGCAGGTCTACCTGATCGAGGAGCCGATGGCGGCCGCGATCGGCGCGGGCCTGCCGGTGTCGGAAGCCACCGGCTCGATGGTCGTCGACATCGGCGGCGGCACGACCGAAGTCGGCGTGATCTCGCTCGGCGGCATCGTCTACAAGGGCTCGGTGCGCGTCGGCGGCGACAAATTCGACGAAGCGATCGTCAACTACATCCGCCGCAACTACGGGATGTTGATCGGCGAGCAGACGGCCGAGGCGATCAAGAAGGAAATCGGCTCCGCGTTCCCGGGCTCCGAAGTCAAGGAAATGGAAGTGAAGGGCCGCAACCTGTCGGAAGGCATTCCGCGCAGCTTCACGATCTCCAGCAACGAAATCCTCGAAGCGCTGACCGACCCGCTGAACCAGATCGTGTCGTCGGTGAAGATCGCGCTCGAGCAGACGCCGCCGGAACTCGGCGCCGACATCGCCGAGCGCGGGATGATGCTGACGGGCGGCGGCGCGCTGCTGCGCGACCTCGACCGCCTGCTCGCGGAAGAAACCGGCCTGCCGGTGCTCGTCGCCGAAGATCCGCTCACCTGCGTCGTGCGCGGCTCGGGCATGGCGCTCGAGCGCATGGACAAGCTGGGCAGCATCTTCTCGTACGAGTGATCGCCGCGTGATCGCCTAGGCAGTCCCGTTTGACATGACGCACGCGCGGCGTGGCCGGATCGCTCGCTCAGAACGAACCGCCACGCCGTTTGCGCGTCTGAGCATTATTTAACCGATCACCACGCGCCCGGCGCCGACCATGGAATACAGTCCGCCGCCTCTCTTCAAGCAAGGTCCGCCTGCGCTCGCGCGGCTCATCTTCTTCGTCGCCCTCGCCATCGCGCTCCTCGTGTCGGACGCGCGCTTCAGCACGCTCGAAATCGTCCGCGGCGTGCTCGGCACCGTGCTGTACCCGTTGCAGCGCGCGGCGCTCGTGCCGCGCGACCTGTTCATGGGCGCGGCCGACATCGCGGTCACCGGCGCGTCGCTGCGCCACGAGAACGACGCGCTGCGCAAGCGCAACCTGCAGCTGTCCACCCAGGCCAACCAGGCCGCGGTGCTGGCGCAGGAAAACATCCATCTGCGCGCGGTGCTCGAGCTGCGCCAGCACATCGCGACGCAATCGACGCCGGTCGAGATCCAGTACGACACGAGCGACCCGTTCACGCAGAAGATCGTCATCGGGCAAGGCTCGCAACAGGGCATCCAGCACGGCGCGCCGGTCGTCAGCGAGGACGGCGTGGTCGGCCAGGTCACGCGCGTGTTCCCGCTGCAGGCGGAAGTCACGCTGATCACCGACCGCGATCTCGCGATTCCGGTGCAGGTGCTGCGCACCGGCCTGCGCAGCGTGATCTACGGCACGCCGAAGGGCGATGCGCTGGATCTGCGCTTCGTGCCGACCAGCTCGGACCTCGTCGCGGGCGACGAGCTCGTCACGAGCGGCCTCGACGGCGTCTATCCGCCCGGCCTGCCGGTCGCGAAGGTCGTGCGCGTCGACAAGCTCGCCGATACTGCGTTCGCGCGCGTGACCTGCGCGCCGATCGCCGCGGTGCGCGGCGCGCGCGAGATGCTGGTGCTGCATTACCGCAGCGACGTCCCGCCGCGCCCGGCCGAGCCCGAGCCGACCGACAAGAACGCGAAGGGCAAGAAAGGCGCGAAGGGCGCGGCGAAGGTCGACAAGGAGAAGGCCGACGCGAACGCGAAGCCGGCCGCCGCACCGGGCGCGACGCCCGCGGCAGCGGCTCCGGCGGCGCCCGCGCAGCCCGCGGCCGGGCAACCAGGAGCCCAGCGATGAATCGCCCGCAATACATCCTGCAGCCGGTCAACCCGTACTTCATCGTCTTCAGCCTCGCCGCCGCGTTCCTGCTGAACCTGATGCCGTGGGGCCGCCTGCCCGGCGTGCCCGACTTCGTCGCGCTCGTGCTGCTGTTCTGGAACATCCATCAGCCGCGCAAGGTCGGGATGGGCGTCGCGTTCGCGCTCGGCATCCTGATGGACGTGCACGACGCGGGGCTGCTCGGCGAGCATGCGCTCGCCTATACGCTGCTGTCGTACGGTGCGATCACGATCCACCGGCGCGTGCTGTGGATGCCGATCGGCGTGCAGGTGCTGTACGTGACGCCGCTGCTGGTCGGCGCGCAACTGGTGCCGTTCGTGATCCGGCTGATGATGGGCGCCGCGTTCCCCGGCTGGCGCTATCTGGTGGACGGCTTCGTCGAGGCCGCGCTGTGGCCGATCGCGAGCCATCTGCTGCTGATGCCGCAACGCCGCCCGGTCGACCCGGACGACACGCGCCCGATCTGAGCCGCACCGGAACCGCCCCTTGATGACCTGCCGCCCCCACGCCCCAAGCGCCCCGAGGCGGCCCCTCGCCCGCGCGCTCGACGTGCGCGGGCCGGATCGACTGTAAGCGCATGACCGAATTCAACGACACCCAACAGCAGCTCTCGAAGTTCCGCCTGCGCGTCGCGGCGGCGGGCGTGTTCGTGTTCGTCTGCTTCGGGCTGCTCGCGAGCCGCTTCTTCTACCTGCAGCTGCTGCAGCACGGCAAATACGCGCTGCAGGCCGAGGAAAACCGCATCTCGGTCGCGCCGATCGTGCCGAACCGCGGCATCATCACCGACCGCAACGGCGTGGTGCTCGCGAAGAACTACTCGGCGTACACGCTCGAGATCACGCCGTCGAAGCTCGACGACACGCTCGACAACACGATCGACAAGCTGTCCGAGATCGTTCCGATCGACGCGCGCGACCGCCGCCGCTTCAAGAAGCTGCAGGAAGACTCGAAGAATTTCGAGAGCCTGCCGATCCGCACGCGCCTGACCGACGCCGAAGTCGCCCGCTTCACCGCGCAGCGCTTCCGCTTCCCCGGCGTCGACGTGCGCGCGCGGCTGTTCCGCCAGTACCCGCTCGGCATGACGGCCGCGCACGTGATCGGCTATATCGGCCGGATCTCGAAGCGCGACCAGGATCGCATCGACGCGATGAGCGACGACAACGACAGCGATCCGGAACACTACGATCCGCGCCGCGACGCGAACAACTACAAGGGCACCGACTACATCGGCAAGATCGGCGTCGAGCAGAGCTACGAGACCGAGCTGCACGGCCTGACGGGCTTCGAGGAAGTCGAGGTGACGGCCGGCGGCCGGCCCGTGCGCACGCTGTCGCGCACGCAGGCGACGCCCGGCGACAACCTCGTGCTGTCGCTCGACATCGCGCTGCAGCAGGTTGCCGAGCAGGCGTTCGCCGGCAAGCGCGGCGCGCTCGTCGCGATCGAACCGAAGACGGGCGACGTGCTCGCGTTCGTGTCGTCGCCGAGCTTCGACCCGAACTCGTTCGTCGACGGCATCGACCAGCAGACCTGGGACGAGCTGAACAACTCGCCCGACAAGCCGCTCCTGAACCGCCCGCTGCACGGCACCTACCCGCCCGGCTCGACGTACAAGCCGTTCATGGCGCTGGCCGGCCTGACGCTCGGCAAGCGCACGCCGGGCTGGGGCTTCCAGGATCCCGGCTACTTCACGTTCGGCGGCCACACGTTCCGCAACGACGTGCGCTCGGGCCAGGGCTGGGTCGACATGAACAAGGCGATCATGGTGTCGAACGACACCTACTTCTACATGCTCGCGCGCGACCTCGGCGTCAATGCGATCGCGAACTTCATGAAGCCGTTCGGGTTCGGCCAGATCACCGGCATCGACATCCAGGGCGAGGCGCGCGGGATCCTGCCGTCGACCGAATGGAAGAAGAAGGCGTTCAAGAAGCCTGCGCAGCAGAAGTGGTACGACGGCGAGACGATCAGCCTCGGGATCGGCCAGGGCTACAACTCGTTCACGATCCTGCAGCTCGCGCATGCGACCGCGACGCTCGCGAACAACGGCGTCGTGATGAAGCCGCACCTGGTGAAGGAAGTCGAGGATCCGATCACGCGCGCGCGCCACCTGACGGTGCCGAAGGAAAGCGAGGTCATCCCGCTCAAGGCCGCCGACCTCGACGTCGTGAAGCGCGGGATGGAGAACGTCATCGACAACCCGTCGGGCACCGCGTACAAGGTGTTCCGCGGCGCGCAGTACGTCGCGGCGGGCAAGACCGGCACCGCGCAGGTGTTCTCGCTGCAGGGCTCGAACTACAAGGGCCACCTGCTCGCCGAGCATCTGCGCGACCACGCGCTGTTCATCGCGTACGCGCCGGTCGACCATCCGCAGATCGCGCTCGCGCTGGTCGTCGAGAACGGCGGCTGGGGCGCGCAGTCCGCCGGCCCGATCGCACGCCGCGTGCTCGACTACTACCTGGTCGAGCGCCAGAACCCGAAGAACGAGGCCGCGGCCGTGGCCGCCGCCGCATCGGCGACCGAGCCGGTGAGCGCGCCCGTGATCGGCGACGCGACGAAGCCCGTCACCGTGGCGGCCGGCTTCACGGCGCTGCCGCCACCGGTGGTGCCGAGCGCGGCGAGCGCGGCGCAGGCCGCGTCGGCACCGGGTGCTGCGGCGGCCGCCAGCGCGGCGCCGGCGACCGAGGCAACCGAGGCGAGCGCTGCGGCGCCGCGGCCCGCGAGCCTGCCGCCGATCCGGCGCCCGCACCGGCCGCGCCGGCCGGCCAGCGATGCGCAGCCGCTCGCGGCCGCGCCGCGCGACGACAATTCCCGAGCCGCAGCCGCCGCGAAGGCGGCGAACGCCGGCACCGCTCATTAACGGAGAAAGGCATGCAATTCGACAAGCGCGCCTGGCTCGACAAGATCAAGCAGATGTTCGCGGGCTTCGACCGCCCGCTCGCCCTCATCGTGTTCCTGCTGATGTGCGTCGGCATCGTCACGCTGTACAGCGCGAGCATCGACATGCCGGGCCGCGTCGAGGATCAACTGCGCAACATCCTGCTGACGTTCGTGCTGATGTGGGTGATCGCCAATATCCCGCCGACGACGCTGATGCGCTTCGCGGTCCCGCTCTATACGGTCGGGGTCGCGCTGCTGGTCGCGGTCGCGCTGTTCGGCATGACCAAGAAGGGCGCGAAGCGCTGGCTGAACGTCGGCGTCGTGATCCAGCCGTCCGAGATCCTCAAGATCGCGACGCCGCTGATGCTCGCGTGGTACTACCAGCGCCGCGAAGGCGGGCTGCGCTGGTACGACTTCCTCGCCGCGTTCGGCATTCTGCTGGTGCCCGTCGGGCTGATCGCGAAGCAGCCCGACCTCGGCACCGGCCTGCTGGTGTTCGCGGCCGGCTTCTTCGTGATCTATCTGGCCGGCCTGTCGTTCAAGCTGATCGTGCCGGTGCTGGTCGCGGGCGTGATCGCAATCGGCTCGATCGCGGTGTTCGAGGAGCGCATCTGCCAGCCGGAAGTGCAATGGCCGCTGATGCACGATTATCAGAAGCACCGCGTGTGCACGCTGCTCGACCCGACCTCCGACCCGCTCGGCAAGGGCTTCCACACCATCCAGGCGGTGATCGCGATCGGTTCGGGCGGGGTGCTCGGCAAGGGTTATCTGAAGGGTACGCAGGCGCACCTCGAATTCATTCCGGAGAAGCACACCGACTTCATCTTCGCGGTGTTCTCCGAAGAATGGGGGCTCGCGGGCGGGCTCGTGCTGCTGACGCTGTACATGGCGCTGATCGCGCGCGGACTCTACATCGCCGCGCAGGGCGCGACGCTGTTCGGCCGGCTGCTCGCCGGCTCGCTCACGCTCGCGTTCTTCGTCTATGCGTTCGTGAACATCGGCATGGTGAGCGGCGTGCTGCCGGTCGTCGGCGTGCCGCTGCCGTTCATGAGCTACGGCGGCACCGCGCTCACGACGCTCGGCATCGCGATCGGGATGATCATGAGCGTCGCGCGGCAGCGGCGGCTGATGAAGAGCTGAGCGCCCGCACGACGGGTGGCCGCATGCGGCCGCGGCAAGCGAAAACGGCGCCTCGGCGCCGTTTTTCGTATCGACGAGCGGTCGCGGCCGGTCGCGCGCTCACTGCGGCGCCGCGCGCGGGCTCGCATGGTCCGCGCCGCCGCCCGCCGCGGGTTCCTGCGCCTTCAGCCGCGCACTCAGCTCCTTGAATTTCAGCCCGGCCGTCTCGTCGCCCTGCGCGGCGGCCGCCGCGTAGTAGGCACGCGCGATGTTCAGGTTCTGCACGACGCCGTCGCCGCCGCGCTCGTAGAACGATGCGGTCACGTACTGCGCCGTCGGCTCGCCCGAATCGGCCGCCTGCTTGTACCAGACGAACGCCTGCCGGTTGTCGCGCGGCGTGCCGCGCCCGTCGAGAAACTGGTTCGCGAGCGACAGCTCGGCCTGCACGTGCCCCTGCTTCGCCGCGCGCAGGAACCAGCGGTGCGCTTCGGCCGGGTTGCGCGCGACGAACTCGCCGTCGTCGAACATGCGCCCGTACACGTACTGCGCGTGCGACATGTTGGCGTCGGCCGCCCGCTTGAGCCAGCGCAGCCCCTCGTCGACGTTCGCGCTCACGCCGACGCCGGTGAGCAGCATCATCGCGTAATTGAACTGCGCGAGCCGGTCGCCGCGCTCGGCCGCGTCGTGGAACTGCACGAGCGCGGCGCGATAGTCGCCGGCGTTGTAGTCGGCTACCGCGGATTGCGTCTCGTGCGCGGGATCGGGTTTCGGGTGCGGGGTGGTTTGGGCGGTGGCTGCGGCGGCGGTTGCCGCGCAGAGTACGCACAGGCCGAGCATCGCGCCGAGCCGCTCGCGCGGACCGACCGCGTGGCATGCGGATCGGGCGCGGGCATCGGTGCTTGGTTCTGGGGTCGTGCCTGGTCCTGCGTCAGTCGGGGCGCCGGCTCCTGCTCCGTTTCGATCGACGTCGTTCATGACCGCACCTCCTGCAGCGCCTGGCGTGTTGCGCGCAGCAGCCAGCTCACGTCGGCCGACAGCGCGATCATCCGGTAGCCGGCGTCGCGGTACTGGCGCGCGCCCGCCACATCGTTCGCGAAGATGCCGACCGCGACGCCGGCCTGCTTGCCCGCCGCCAGCACGCGCGCCATCGCGGCGGCGACGTCCGGGTGGCGGCTGTCGCCCAGATGCCCGATGCTCGCCGCCAGATCGGCCGGGCCGACGAACAGGCAGTCGACGCCGGGCGTCGCGGCGATCCGCTCGACCTCGTCGATGCCGCGCGCCGATTCGATCTGCACGATCACCGCGACTTGCGCGTTCGCCGTCTGCAGATAATCGCGGCGCATGCCGAACGCCGCCGCGCGCACCATGCCGGCCACGCCGCGCAGGCCATCGGGAGATTCCGGCGACGGAAAGCGCGTGAGCCGCACGGCGTGCGCGGCTTCTTCGGGCGTTTCGATACAGGGAAACATCAGCGTGCGCGCGCCGGCGTCGAGCGCGCGCTTCACGAGCCACGGCTCGCGCCCCGGCACGCGCACGACCGGCTCGGTCGGCAGATGCGCGGCAGCGAGCGCCCGCAACTGCGATGCGACGTCGCGGCTGTCGTTCGGCGCATGCTCCATGTCGATGCAGAGCCAGTCGTAGCCGGCGTGTGCGAGCGCTTCCGCGACCGAGTCGCAGCCGAGCGACAGCCACAGGCCGTACAACGGCTCGTCGCCGTCGTGTAGACGTTGCTTGATGGTGTTGGTGAGCGTGCTCATCGATACGGCCTCCCGGCGGACAGGCAGTCGAACGGAACAGCACTGGGGAACGGCCGGACGGCAGCGCCCGAGCGGACGCGCAGGCGGCGCCACGCGTCGATCATAGCGCGCCGTCGGGCGAAATGTGGGATGTGCGGCGAAGCGTGGTGATGCGGGTGCGGAGGGAGGTGCGAGGGGGCGGTGGGTCAGCGGGTCGACCACGTTGGCGGGTCAGCGAGTCATCGAGCTAGAGAATCAGCAGGCTAGCAGTTCGGCGCGCCTGCGAATCGACCAATCAATAAAATCAAACGAGCCAGCGACCCACCCGCGCCGCCGACCCACCGTCAGCGCGACGGCTCCCGCTCGACGTCGGCCCAGCAGTTCGGCGTTTCGTACAGGCGCACGCGCTCGAGGCGCAGGTTCACGCCGTAGTGCGCGTCGTACACGTGCGCGAGGATGTCGAACGCGATCGCGGCGAGGTTCTCGACGGTCGGAATCCGGTCGAGCACGACGGTCTTGTGGTCGGCCATCTGCTCGAGGAACGAGCGCACGACCTCGTCGCGCGCGTAGACCAGGAACGCGTGATCCCACTTGTCGACGAGATGCTCGACCGCGAGCGCCTTCACGTCGGCGAAATCCATCACCATGCCGCGGTCGGGCGCGCCCTCGGTATCGACGAGATCGCCGCGCAGCGTGACTTCGAGCACGTAGCGATGACCGTGCAGGTTCCTGCACTGGCTGCGGTGATCGGGAATGCGGTGGCCCGCGTCGAATTCGAGTTTTCGGGTAATCAGCACGATGTCAAAAGCCGTCGCTCAGGGAATGTTCAGATATTTGTGGGTCTGCATCGACAGCCGCCACTGCGGATGCCGCTTGCACCAGTCGATCGCGAGCTTCGTGTTGATGTCGCGCGACGGACCGTCCATCGGCTGCACGAGAAAGTACTCGAAATCGAGCTTCGCGTAGTCGGCGAGCCGCTGGTTGTCCTGCGGAATCACGACCTTCAGCTCGTTGCCCTTCGTGACGACGAGCGGCGCGTCGGCCTTCGGGCTCACGCAGATCCAGTCGATCGTGTCGAGCACCGGCAGCGAGCCGTTGGTCTCGATCGCGATCTCGAAGCCGGCCGCGTGCAGCGCGTCGACGAGCGGCTGATCGATCTGCAGCATCGGCTCGCCGCCGGTGCAGACGACGAAGCGGTGCGCTTCGCCGTGCGGCCACAGGCCGGCGATCGTCGCGACGAGCGCGGCGGCGTCCTTGAACTTGCCGCCGTTCTCGCCGTCGGTGCCGACGAAATCCGTATCGCAGAAGCGGCACACGGCGTCCGCACGATCCTCTTCGCGGCCGGACCACAGATTGCAGCCGGCGAACCGGCAGAACACGGCCGGACGGCCCGCGTTCGCGCCCTCGCCCTGCAACGTGTAGAAAATTTCCTTGACCGCGTAAGTCATCGTGCTTCGTCCGGCTCGCGCCGCTCGTTGTCGATCAGAATCGGTTGTCCATCAAGCGCTGCCGGCGCTGCCGCCTCACAGCGGCGCTTCGGTCACCCGCTCGCCCTTCAGGTAGGCCTCGTAGCCGCGCTTGCGCAGCTTGCAGGCCGGGCATTCGCCGCAGCCGAAGCCCCAGTCGTGCAGTTCGGCGCGCTCGCCCACGTAGCACGTGTGCGTCTCGACGCGAATCAGCTCGACCAGCGCGGCGCCGCCGAGCTGTTCGGCGAGTTGCCACGTCTGCGCCTTGTCGAGCCACATCAGCGGCGTCTCCAGCACGACGCGCGTGTCCATGCCGAGGTTCAGCGCGACCTGCAGCGCCTTCATCGTGTCGTCGCGGCAGTCGGGGTAGCCCGAGAAATCGGTCTCGCACATCCCGCCGACCAGCACGCGCAAGCCGCGGCGATACGCAATCGCGGCCGCGATCGTCATGAACAACAGGTTGCGGCCGGGCACGAACGTGTTCGGCAGGCCGTTCGCCGCGGTCTCGATCTCGATCGTGCGCGTCATCGCGGTGTCGCTGATCGCGCCGAGCACCGACAGGTCGATCATGTGATCGTCGCCGAGGCGGCCCGCCCACGCGGGGAAGCGGTGCTTCAGTGCGTCGCGCACGCCTTCCCGGCATTCGAGCTCGACGCGGTGGCGCTGGCCGTAATCGAAGCCGAGCGTCTCGACCGTCTGGTAGCGTTCGAGGGCCCAGGCCACGCACGTGGCCGAATCCTGGCCGCCGGAAAACAACACGAGCGCGCCGTCTTTAGCGTCTGTCCGAATCACCGTGATACTCCGTGAATGTGTAGGCTCGCGTCGCGCTGCGCCGCGGGGCCGGCTGCCGCCGGGCGGCCCGACGCGTGCCGGCCCTTGCCGGCTCGACCAGTATAGGCAGCGCGGTCGGCCGCAAACGCGGCCGTGCGCTTATACCGCCCATCGCGCGGCAGCGTTGCCGCGCGCCACGGCCGCACGTTGCGACAGCCCGGACGCGCATCGGTTAGCGATGCGCTAAGTCATTGAGCGGGCACGGATTTTATCACGTGCCGACGAACACTGCCGGGCCGGCCGCGGTGCCTGCGAAACCCCACCACAAACGAAAAACCCCAAGAATCTTCCGATTCTTGGGGTTGGAACTGCTGGTGGCCTGGGACGGAATCGAACCATCGACACGCGGATTTTCAATCCGCTGCTCTACCAACTGAGCTACCGGGCCAACGAAGAATGAAAGTATATCGAGCCCCCGATACTTGCACAAGGGTTTTCGTGAAATATTTTTATGCCGCGCCTTCCGACTGCTTCTTGCCGAGCTCGACGCCGAGCTGCTTGAGCTTGCGATACAGGTGCGTGCGCTCGAGGCCCGTCTTCTCGGCGACGCGCGTCATGCTGCCGTTCTCGCGCGCCAGATGATATTCGAAGTACGCGCGCTCGAACGCGTCGCGCGCTTCGCGCAACGGGATGTCGAACGGGATCGCGGCCATCTGGCCCGCGAGACCGAGCGCCGACGCCATCTCGTCGCCGAGCGTCGGCAGCGCGGCCGCCGATGCGATCGCCGCAGGGCCCGCGGCCTGGCCAGCGCCCGCCTTCACCGCCGCATTCACGGACACCGGCGCCGCGCCGCGCGCGAGCCCGTGCTCGACCGACTTCAGCAGCTTCTGCAACGCGATCGGCTTCTCGAGGAAATCGAGTGCGCCGATCTTCGTCGCCTCCACGGCGGTGTCGATCGTCGCGTGCCCGGACATCATGATCACCGGCATCGTCAACAGCCCTTGCGCCGCCCATTCCTTGAGCAGCGTGACGCCGTCGGTATCGGGCATCCAGATATCGAGCAGCACGAGATCGGGCGCCTGATTCAGCCGGTATTCCCGCGCAGCCTGCGCGTTCTCCGCCGCCTCGACGACATGTCCTTCGTCGCTGAGGATCTCCGAGAGCAATTCCCGGATGCCCATTTCATCATCTACCACCAGGATGGTTGCCATTTACGCTGCCTTTGTCTGCACACTTGCTTTTGTGTTGGCGGGTGCCGTCCCGCCCTGCGCGCCGGGTTCGGCGCCTGGCGCATCGCTCGCCATCTGCAGGAACAGGATCGACACCTGCGCACCCTCGACGATCTCACCGTGCATGCGATTGCGCAGATCGATCCGTGCGCCGTGCTCGTCCACGATTTTCTTGACCATGGCCAGTCCGAGCCCCGTGCCCTTCGCCTTCGTCGTAACGTAAGGCTCGAACGCACGGGTCAGGATGCGTGCCGGAAAACCGGGCCCGTTGTCGGACACGGTCAGACGTACCGCGACGCGCGTTTTGCCCTCGGCGTCGGGATCGCCATATTCTACTGTCTTGGTTTCGATCAACACACGCGGATGCGCGACCTCCGCGACCGAATCCTGCGCGTTCTGCAGCAGGTTGTGAATCACCTGACGCAATTGCGTCGCGTCGCCGCGGATCACCGGCAGCGACGGCGCCAGCTCCGCGACGATCGCACTCTTGCCTTCGCCGACGCCATACAGCCCGAGCACCTCGCTCGCCAGCTCGTTCAGCTGCAGGCTCGCGAGCACCGCGGGCGGCGTGCGGGCGTATTCGCGGAAGTCGTCGACCATCCGCTTCATCGCCGCCACCTGATTGACGATCATCGTCGCGCCGCGCTTGAGCACGTCGGCATCGTGCGGCTCGAGCTTGTCGGACAGCTTCATCTGCAGCCGTTCGGCCGACAGCTGGATCGGCGTGAGCGGGTTCTTGATCTCGTGCGCGAGCCGTCGCGCGACTTCGCCCCATGCAACCGAGCGCTGCGCGGAAATCACGTCGGAGATGTCGTCGAACACGACCACGTAGCCGGAGGTCTGCGGATCGTCCGCCTCGCCCTCGACCGTCGAGACGAGGCGCGTGCCGCGCACGAGCAGCGTGAGCGGATCGGCTTCGCCCGGCACGACGACCGCGAACTGTTGCTGCCAATGGCCGCGATCGCCGCTCGCGCCGTCGGACGCCGCCTCGCGATCGGCGAACGCCTTGCGCACCATCGCGCCGAATTCCGCGACGACGCCGATCCGGTCGAGCGCGGTGCCGATCATCGAGCCGAACGGCTGCCGGAAGATCCGCTCCGCGCCGCGGTTCGCGGTCGTCAGCCGGAACTGGCGATCGAGCACGAACACGCCGGCCGTCAGGTTCGCGAGAATGCTTTCGAGATACGTCTTCGAATGCTCGAGCGCGATGCGGTTCTTCTCGACCGCCAGCCGCGCCTCGGACAGCTGGCGCGTCATCGCGTTGAACGACTGCGTGAGGAAGCCGAGCTCGTCGCGCGACTTGATCTCGCGCTTCGGCGTGTAGTCGCCTTCCGTGATCTCCTTCGTGCCCTGCGCGAGCAGGAACAGCGGCCGCGCGAGCTGCTGGCCGAGCGCGAGCGCGAGCATCATCGCGATGAAGGTCGCGAGGAACAGCGCGAGCGTCAGCGTGCCGATGTACATCTTGCGCAGGCCGGTGCGGCCCAGCGACTTTTCCTGATATTCGCGATAGGCGCGCTGCACCGCGTCGGCGTTGTGCGCGAGCGTCGGCGGCACCGGCTGCGTCAGCTGCAGGAAGCGCTCCGCCGGTTGCAGCAGCGACGTCGACGCGTCGGGGATAGGCCGCACGACGCGCAGCCGCAGCGCGCCCTTCGCGCCGTGCGCGCGCGGGTCGCCGTCGACTTCGCCTTCGATCGCCGCGTACGCGCCGTGCTCGCGCGCCTGACTCAGCATCAGCGGCGTCGGCAGGTCGTCGGGAATCAGCGCGGCGAAATTGCCCGACGCCTGCGCGACGATGTGCAGGTCGGGCGCCGCGCCCGAGCCGGCGCGGCTCGGCTCGACGATCGTCGCGTCCTGCACGCCGAACTGGTCGCGCAGGCGCAGCAGCGTGAGCGTCGTGCCGTTCGTGTTCGCATCGACGCTCGCGAGCTGATCGGACATCAGGCGCGCCTTCGTCTGCAGATCGGACAGCGACGCGTCGAGCATCCCGCGGCCGAGATTCAGGCCGGCGGTGAGCGCGGTTTCGACGTTCACGTCGAACCACGACTCGATGCTGCGCGACACGAACTGGTACGACACGATGTAGATGATGCCGCCCGGCACCACGCCGACGAGCGCGAAGAACACCGCGAGCTTCGCGAGCAGCCGCGTGCCGAACTTGCCCTTCCTCAGCCGCACGACGATCATCCCGATCAGCCCGAGCACGACCAGCAGGAACACGATCGCGACGATGATGTTCATCGCGTACAGCCACGAGTAGTAGCGGTCGAAGAACTCGGTGTTCGCGCTCGCCGCGGCGAGCAGCACGAGCAGCAGCAGCGCGGTGAGCGCGACGGTCGACACGATCACGCGAATGAGCAGGCTCTTCCCGCTGGCCGCGCGGCGCACTTTATTTAGCACGTTCGGTCACCGTGAAGTTGAAGCGCTTCCAGTCGGACACGAGCGTCCAGTCGCGGTTGTTCACCGCGTCGACCTGGAACGGCTTCGGCATCAGCGCCGTGTCGAGCTGCATGCGCACCGAGGCCGTGTAGGTTTCGCCGGCGCGCACCTGGTTGCGCTCGATCACGTGCCACGACGTGATGTGGCGCACGACCGCGAGCGCGTCCTTCAACGACGGGAAGCCGAGCTGCAGGCCGCCGGTCGACACGCGGTACTCGCGCGTGAGCGGCTGGAACGACAGGCGGATCGTCTGCGCCACCGACACCGGTTGCTCGTCGAACCAGTACCAGCGGGCGCGGCTCAGTTCGAAGTCGGTCGTGAAGTAAAGCGGGATGCCTTTGTTCACCGCATCCTCGAGGTTCGGATTCAGCTCGAAGTCGAAGCGGGCATCGAGGCTCCAGCCGCTTCCGTCAGCCTGCAGCGACGCACGCTGCACGGCGATCGACTCGGCGCGCGCCGGCCGCACGACGGTCAGGCACAGCGCCAGCGCCACCAACAGGACGGCCGCGAGCCGAAGTGGAAAAGGGTGTTTGATCGTCACCGTTTCTGAAACCGCGCGTAGAAGAATCCGTCGTGATCGGTGGTCGGGTCGAGTGCGCCGGCCGTCGCGCCGCGCACGCCGCCCGGCAGCAGTTGGCCGGGCGCGTCCAATCGTACCGCATCTTCACAGGCGGCTTCAAACCAGCGCGCCTGCAGCTCGCCTTCATCGGGGAAGATCGAGCAGGTTACGTAGAGCAGTTCGCCGCCCGGCTTCACGAGCGGCCACAACGCGCTCAGGATGCGGCGCTGCTCCGCGACGAGCGCGGCGATGTCGGCTTCGCGGCGCAACCAGCGGATATCGGGATGACGGCGCACGATGCCCGACGCCGAGCACGGCACGTCGGCCAGAATGCGATCGAACGGGCGGCCGTCGTACCACGCTTGCGGCGCGCCCGCATCGCCGACGCGCACGTCCGCGGACAGCGACAGGCGCGCGAGATTCTCGCCGATGCGCTCGGCGCGGGCCGCATCGCTTTCGAGCGCGACGACGTCGACATCGGCCAGCTCGAGGATGTGCCCGGTCTTGCCGCCCGGCGCCGCGCAGGCGTCGAGCACGCGCATGCCGTCGCGCGCGCCGAGCCATTCGGCCGCGAGCTGCGCGCCGGCATCCTGCACCGACACGACGCCGTCGCCAAAGCCCGGAATGCGATCGACCGGCAGCGCGGACGCGAGCCGCACCGCATGACGGCCGATCGCAGTCGCGTCGATTCCGTTCGCGCGCAGCGTGTCGAGATACGCGTCGACGCTCGCGCGCCGCGCATTCACGCGCAGCGTGAGCGGCCCCTGCCGATCGCCGGCGGCGAGCACGGCCTGCCATGCATCCGGCCACGCGCGCTTCACCGCGTCGATCCACCACGGGCGGTAATTCCAGCGTGCGACCGGATCGTCCTGCAGCGCCGCGACGAGCGTATCGCGCTCGCGCTCGAAGCGCCGCAGCACCGCGTTGACCAGCCCTTTCGCGAACGCGTATTCGCGCCGTGCGCCGATCACCGTCACGGCCTGATCGACGACCGTGAAGGCCGGATACGCCGCCGCATCGGCGGGATCGAGCAGCAGCGCGAGCGCGCCGGCCAGCACCGCGTGCACGTGCGCGGGCGGCGCCTTGCTGACGAGCCGGCCGATCAGCCAGTCGGCGCTGCCGAGGCGGCGCATCGTTCGATAGGCCACGTCCTGCGTCGCGCCGCGTGCGAACGCGCGGACATCGGCCGGCATCTGCGCGAACACCGTGGCGAGCGCCGCCGGCAACGCGGTGCCGCGCCGCACGGCATCGACGGCCTGCGCGGCCGCGTCGAGCGCAAAGCCCAGCGAATCGGGCGCGAGGCGCAGCGCGGACGGGCGCGCAGCGCGGCCGGAGGAAGACGGGGCGGAGGAACGGGTTCGTGTCATCGGAGCGAAATCGGCAAACGGGCGCCGCGAGCGGCGGGAACCGGGCCGCCGCGTGGGCATCGCGATTCCAAACCGCGCATTGTAGCGTGAGGCCATGCGGCCCCTTTGCGGGCGCGGCAAATGAAACACCCCGCAGCGCGAGGCATGCGGGGTGTGGGCGATGAATGAGGGGCGGCTTAGAGCCTGTTCACGCTGATAACGGGCTTGCGCTGGCCCTAATCGAAGCGGCCGGTACGCGCCATCTCCATCAAGCGCGCGATGCGCTCCTCGGTCGCCGGGTGCGTGGAAAACAGGTTCTGCAGGCCGCCGCCGTGCAGCGGATTCATGATCATCATCTGCGCGGTGGCCGGATGCGCTTCGGCCGCCTGGAACGGAATGCCCGCCGCATAGCGATGAATCTTGTCGAGCGCGGTGGCGAGCGCCTGCGGATCGCCGGAAATCTGCGCGCCGCCGCGATCGGCCTCGAACTCGCGCGCCCGCGAGATCGCCATCTGGATCAGCGCACCGGCGATCGGCGCGAGCAGCGCAACCGCAATCCCCGCGATCGGATTGGCCGGCCGGCCGTTTTCGTCGCGGCCGCCGAAGAACATCGCGAAGTTGGCCAGCGCCGAGATCGCGCCGGCCATCGTCGCGGTGATCGTCGAGATCAGGATGTCGCGGTGCTTCACGTGCGCGAGCTCGTGCGCCATCACGCCGCGCATTTCGCGCTCGGACAGCACGCGCAGGATGCCCGTCGTCGCGGCGACCGCCGCGTGCTCGGGGTTGCGGCCCGTGGCGAACGCGTTCGGCGCATCCTCGTTGATCAGGTAGACGCGCGGCATCGGCAGGTTGGCGCGCGTGGCGAGCTCGCGGACCATCCGGTAGAACTGCGGCGCCGTGGCCTCGTCGACTTCCTGCGCGTTGTACATGCGCAGCACCATCTTGTCGGAGAACCAGTACGAGAAGAAATTCATGCCGAGCGCGAACAGCAGCGCGATCGTCATGCCACGCGAGCCGCCGATCATCCCGCCGATCACGATGAACAGGGCCGTGATCGCGGCCATCAGCATCGCCGTTTTGACCCAATTGAACATACCCACTCCTTATCCGTCAGGGGACCCGCCGCACCGTCACGGGCGGCGGAAAATTGTAAGCGATTTGTTAGATAAGGTCGCGCCGGAAAAATTCAATCTCAGCGTTGCGCGGCCGCGAGCCGCAGCCCGAGGCCGACGAACGCGCTGCCGACCGTGCGGTCGAGCCACTTCTTGACGCCCGGCTTGCCGGAAAAGCGTTGCGTGACACCGCCGGCGATCCACACGACGATGCACGACCAGACGGTGCTCATCACGACGAACACCGAGCCCAGCGCGAGGAACGCGAGCGCCTTGTGCGGGCTGCCCGCCGACACGAACTGCGGGAAGAACGACACGAAGAACAGCACGACCTTCGGGTTCAGCACGTTGGTCCAGAAACCCTGCATGAACAGCTGACGCAGCGGCTTCGCGGCGATGGGCTGCGCGGCGGCGGCAGGAGCCGGCGCACCGCCCTGCTTCGCGACGATCATGCGCACGCCGAGGTAGATCAGGTACGCGGCGCCGACGAGCTTGATCGCCGTGAACGCGGCGGCCGACGCGGCGAGCAGCGCGGTCAGCCCGAATGCGCATGCGAGCGTGTGCACACAGGCGCCGGCCGAGATGCCGAGCGCCGACATCAGCCCCGCGTCGCGGCCCTGCGCGATGCTGCGGCCGACGATGTACGCGGTGTCGGGGCCAGGCGTGATGTTGAGCAGGAAAACCGCGAGTACGAAAAAGCCGAAGTGGGTGATGCCGAACATGGGAGCCTCGTAACCGGGAAACGCACGGGAATTCTACGCGCGCCCGCCGCGCGGCGCGACTCGGCCATCCGGCCGATTGCGCCCGGCCGGCATCCCGGGTCGAATGATGCTCAGGCGGCGTCGGGCAATGCGAAACGCTGGCCCGCGGCGAGCGGCGAGCCGGCCAGGAATTCGCGCGCCGGCAAGCGCTTGCCGCCCGGCTTCTGCAGTTGCGTCACGCGCAGCGCGCCCGCGCCGCAGGCGACGATCACCCCTTCCGGGGCGGCTTCGACGATCGTGCCGGGCGCCGCATCGCCACGCGCGGCCACGGGCTCGGCGGCCCACAGCTTGATCGCGGCGCCGTCGAGCGTCGCGACGCCGCCCGGGAACGGGTCGAACGCACGCACCTGGCGCGCGAGCACGTCGGCCGCCTTGCGCCAGTCGAGCGCCGCTTCGTGCTTGCCGATCTTTTCCGCGTACGTCACGCCGTCGGCCGGCTGCGGCGTCGCGGGCAGCGCGCCGTCGCGCTCGAGCCGCTCGAGTGCGGCGACGATCAGCCGTGCGCCGTCGGCGGCGAGCCGGTCGTGCAGCGTCGCGGTCGTGTCGTCGGGCGCGATCGCGATGCGCGCCTCGTCGATCATCGCACCGGTATCGAGGCCGACGTCCATCTGCATCAGCGTGACGCCCGTTTCGGCGTCCCCGGCTTCGATCGCGCGATGAATCGGCGCCGCGCCGCGCCAGCGCGGCAGCAGCGACGCGTGAATGTTGATGCAGCCGGCGCGCGGAATGTCGAGCACCTCCTGCGGCAGCAGCAGGCCGTATGCGGCCACCACCATCACGTCGTGCGGCGTCGCGCGCAGCAGCTCGATCGCCTCGGCGGCCTCGGCGGGGAACTTGCCGGCGCGGCGCAGCGACGGCGGCTGCGCGACGGGCATGCCGTGCTCGACGGCGTAGCGCTTCACCGCGCTCGCCTGCAGTTTCATTCCGCGCCCGGCAGGACGATCGGGCTGGGTGAGCACGAGCGGCACCGGAAAACCGGCCTCGTGGATCGCGGCGAGTGCGGCCGCGGCGAATTCCGGCGTGCCGGCAAAAATCACGCGCAACGTATGGGTCATGACAGCGTTCGAGAGGGCTTGGCGCGCACGCGTTACATCGCGCGTTCGAGTTTCTTCATCTTCGTCTTGATACGGGTCTGCTTCAGCGGCGACAGGTATTCGACGAACACGCGACCCATCAGATGGTCCATCTCGTGCTGCACGCACACCGCCAGCAGGCCTTCGCAGTCGAGCTCGAACGGCTCGCCGCGCTCGTTGAGCGCGCGCACGCGCACATGGTCCGGGCGCTCGACTTCGTCGTAGATGCCGGGCACCGACAGGCAGCCTTCCTCGTACACCTGCTTCGCGTCGCTCGACCAGACGATCTCCGGATTGATGAACGCGCGCAGCTCGTTCTTTTCTTCGGAGACGTCGATCACGATCACGCGCTCGTGCACGTCGACCTGCGTCGCCGCGAGGCCAATGCCGGGCGCCGCATACATGGTTTCTGCCATGTCGGCGACGAGCTTGCGGATGCGGTCGTCGACCTTGTCGACGGGCTTGGCGACCTTGTGCAGTCGCTTGTCGGGGTAATGAAGAATGTTCAGCAAAGCCATGGTGTTCGGTATTCGGGTGGGCGGCGTGCCGTATCGGCCATCCGGCCGAGTGGCGCCATTGCCGGGATGCAATGAAGATGAGGCGAACGTACGGCATATCAATGCCGCGCGTCATGCCTCCTGCAACTGGCCGGACGCCCGTGCGCGCGGCCCCGTCGAGTATTTCGGATGATGAAAATTTTATCATGGCGCCACGCGCCGCGCTGGCCGTCGCATTCGGGCGCAATCTCATGTCGCCGCAAGCGCTGACCGCGACCATGCTGCGCGCATGGCTGCAACTCGCGCATGCGCCCGGCATCGCGCCGGCGGTGCTGCGCGTGTTGCTCGACGCATTCGGCACGCCCGCGGCGCTGCTGCACGCGTCGGACGCGGCCATTGCCGAGCACACGAGCCCGGCCGCCGCGCGGGCCGTGCGCGCGAGCGACCGGGACGACCTCGACGCGCGCACCGACGCCGCGCTCGCGTGGCTCGACGCGCCGGGCAACGCGATCGTCACGCTCACCGATCCGGCCTACCCGCCGCGGCTGCGCGACCTGCACGATTCGCCATCGCTGCTATATGTAAAGGGCCGGGTCGACCTGCTGCACGCGCGCAGCATCGCCGTGGTGGGCAGCCGCCACGCGACGCCGCAGGGCCTCGCCGATGCGACGCGTTTCGCGCAGGTGCTGTCCGACGCCGGCCTGGCGATCGCGTCGGGCCTCGCGCTCGGCATCGACGGCGCCGCGCATCGCGGCGGCCTCGACGGCCGCTCGGGCACGATCGCGGTCATCGCGACCGGCGCCGATCTCGTCTATCCGGCGCGTCACCGCATGCTCGCGCATGAGATCGCCGCGCACGGCGTGATCGTCTCGGAATGGCCGCTCGGCACGCCCGCGCGCGCGTCGCATTTCCCGCAGCGCAACCGGCTGATCGCCGCGCTCGCGGTCGGCACGCTGGTGGTCGAAGCCGCCCCGCGCTCGGGCTCGCTGATCACCGCAAGGCTCGCGAACGAACTCGGCCGCGACGTGTTCGCGATGCCCGGCTCGATTCACGCACCGCTCGCCCAGGGTTGCCACGCGCTGATCCGCGATGGCGCAAAGCTCACCGCCACACCGCTCGACGTGCTCGAGGAGTACGGGCTCGGGGAACCTGCGGCCCAGGCCGGCGGCGCGGCGGCCGATGCGGGTTGCTGCTCCAACCGCCACGATGCATCTGCCGCCGCCGCGCCTCGCGCGGGCGAGCGCCGCACTGGAGCAGCGGCATCTCCCGGTACCGACACCGCAGCCGATGCCCGCTCCACGCCCCCACGAACCGCATGCGCGCCCGCGAACGATCCAGCCGAACGAGCCGTGCTCGCCGCATTGGGATACGGCCCCGTCACGTACGAATGGCTCGCCGAGCACAGCGACCTGCCGGACGACGTGCTGCACCGCGCGCTGCTCGCGCTGGAGCTGGCCGGCCGCGTCGCCAGCGTGGCCGGCGGACGCTTCGCGCGGCTTGATTTGGCGCCCACCCCGCCGCCGTCCGGCGTGCTACAGTCCCCGGCATAGGGGCGGCCGCGCCGCCGACGATATCGAAGGAATTCCATGCCCGCGCTGAATCTCGACACCGATGCAGATCGGATCGCCGAGCGCCTCGCCGATCCCGACACGCTGCTGGTCGCCTGCCTGTGCGCCGAGTGGTGCGGCACCTGCCGCGACTACCGCACGGCCTTCGACCAGCTCGCCGACGCTCATCCGGACGCCTGCTTCGCGTGGATCGACATCGAAACCCATGCCGACCAGCTCGACGACCTCGACGTCGAAAACTTCCCGACGATCCTGATCGAGGATGCGCACACCGCACGCTTCTTCGGCACGGTGCTGCCGCACGCGGCGATCGTCGAGCGGATGCTGTCCGACCTGAGCGCGGTGCCCGGCGCGCCGCACGCACCGAAATTGCGCAATATCCTGAACGTCGAGGCCTGAGCGGGCGTCCGCCCGGCCCCGCGGCACGCCGCGACGCGTGCTGCCGGGCCAGGCGCTTGCCGCCGCTGCAGCCCCCCTCTATGATGGGCCGCTTTTTTACACGCCAACCCGCCGTCGCTGCGGCGTGTGCTATAAAGCCGTCGTAAAAGGGTCCCCACACCGGCGAACCCGGTCTACCAACACACACCTGTCATGTCCAAAGCACTGATCATTGCGGAAAAGCCTTCTGTCGCGAACGACATCGCGCGCGCTTTGGGCGGCTTTACCAAGCATGACGAATACTACGAGAGCGACGAATTCGTGCTCTCGTCCGCAGTCGGCCATCTGCTGGAAATCGCCGCCCCGGAAGAGTACGAGGTCAAGCGCGGGAAATGGAGTTTCGCCCATCTCCCCGTCATCCCCCCGCATTTCGACCTGAACCCGATCGCAAAAAGCGAATCGCGACTGAAAGTCCTGACCAAGCTGATGAAGCGCAAGGACGTCGATCGCCTGATCAACGCATGCGACGCGGGGCGCGAGGGCGAGCTGATTTTCCGCCTGATCGTGCAGCACGCGAAGGCGAAGCAGCCGGTCCAGCGCCTGTGGCTCCAATCGATGACGCCGCAGGCGATCCGCGACGGTTTCGCGCACCTGCGCAGCGACAACGACATGCAGCCGCTCGCCGATGCCGCACGTTGCCGCTCGGAAGCCGACTGGCTCGTGGGCATCAACGGCACGCGCGCGATGACCGCGTTCAACAGCAAGGGCGGCGGCTTCTTCCTGACGACCGTCGGTCGCGTTCAGACGCCAACGCTGTCGATCGTCGTCGAACGTGAAGAGAAAATCCGCCGATTCGTCCCGCGCGATTATTGGGAAGTGCGCGCCGAATTCGCGTGCGCGGCCGGTTTCTACGAAGGCAAGTGGTTCGATCCGAAGTTCAAGCGCGACGAGTTCGATCCGGAAAAGCGCGACTCGCGCCTCTGGAGCCTGCCGGCCGCCGAAACGATCGTCGCCGCGTGTCGCGACCAGATCGGCACGGTCAGCGAGGAATCGAAGCCGTCGACGCAACTGTCGCCGCTGCTGTTCGACCTGACCAGCCTGCAGCGCGAGGCGAACGGCCGTTTCGGCTTTTCCGCGAAGAACACGCTGGGCCTCGCGCAGGCGCTGTATGAAAAGCACAAGGTGCTGACCTACCCGCGTACCGACGCGCGCGCGCTGCCGGAAGACTATCTGGCGACGGTGCAGTCCACGCTCGAGATGCTCAAGGAGAGCCACAACTACCTGCCGCACGCGAAGCAGGTGCTCGACAAGGGCTGGGTGAAGCCGAACAAGCGGATCTTCGACAACTCGAAGATCAGCGATCACTTCGCAATCATCCCGACGCTGCAGGCGCCGAAGTCGCTGTCCGAGCCGGAACAGAAGCTGTACGACCTCGTCGTGAAGCGCTTCCTCGCGGTGTTCTTCCCCGCGGCCGAGTTCCGCGTCACGACGCGGATCACCGAAGTTGCCGGCCATCACTTCAAGACCGAAGGCAAGGTGCTGGTCGAGCCGGGCTGGCTGCAGGTGTACGGTCGCGACGCCGAAGGCGCGGACGCGAACCTCGTGCAGGTGCAGAAGGACGAGAAGGTGAAGACCGACGAGATCGCGGCGGTCGCGCTCGTCACGAAGCCGCCCGCACGCTACTCGGAAGCGACGCTGCTGTCCGCGATGGAAGGCGCGGGCAAGCTCGTCGAGGACGACGAGCTGCGCGAGGCGATGGCCGCTAAGGGCCTCGGCACGCCGGCCACGCGCGCGGCGATCATCGAAGGCCTGCTCGGCGAGAAATACCTGGTGCGCGAAGGCCGCGAGCTGATCCCGACCGCGAAGGCATTCCAGCTGATGACGCTGCTGCGCGGGCTCGGCGTGAAAGAGCTGACCGCGCCCGAACTCACCGGCGAATGGGAATACAAGCTGTCGCAGATGGAGCGCGGCAACCTCGGGCGCGACGCGTTCATGCAGGAAATCGCCCGCATGACGCAACAGATCGTCAAGCGCGCGAAGGAATACGACTCCGACACGATCCCGGGCGACTACGCGACGCTCGAGACGCCGTGCCCGAACTGCGGCGGTCAGGTGAAGGAGAACTACCGCCGCTTCGCCTGCACGAAGTGCGAGTTCTCGATCTCGAAGATTCCGGGCAGCCGGCAGTTCGAGATCGCGGAAGTCGAGGAGCTGCTGCGCGAGAAGACCATCGGGCCGCTGTCCGGTTTCCGCAGCAAGATGGGGCGGCCGTTCTCGGCGATCCTCAAGCTGTCGTTCGACGATGAAACGAAGAACTACAAGCTCGAGTTCGATTTCGGCCAGGACCAGGGCGGCGACGAGGGCGAAGCGCCCGACTTCTCCGCGCAGGAGCCGGTCGGCGCGTGCCCGAAGTGCAACGGCCGCGTGTTCGAGCACGGGATGAGCTATGTGTGCGAGCACTCGGTCGCGAACCCGAAGACCTGCGACTTCCGCTCGGGCAAGGTGATCCTCCAGCAGGAAATCACGCGCGAGCAGATGGCGAAGCTGCTGGCCGACGGCCGCACCGATCTGCTGCCGAACTTCAAGTCGTCGCGCACGGGCCGCAATTTCAAGGCATTCCTCGTGAAACAGCCGGACGGCAAGATCGGCTTCGAGTTCGAGAAGAAGGAGCCGAAGGCCGCCGCGGCGAAGAAGACGGCAAAATCGGCGACGAAGGATGCAGAAACCGTCACCGAAGGCGCCGACGAGAAACCGGCACCGGCTCGCAAGACCGCCGCCCGCAAGACGACGGCGCGCAAGACGGGCTCGTAACGGCGCGACCGCCGCAGCCGCCCGCTGCGGCACGCATCGACAAAAAAACGCGGATCGATTGCTCGATCCGCGTTTTTTATTTGCGTCGGCGCTGTGGGCTGCCGGCCGCGCCGCCGTTACAGCGGCGACGGCACCGCGGCTCGCCCGCGCGGCGCGCGCGCAAGCCGCGGCTGCAGGTTCGGGTCGGTCGACTCGGCCGGGTCGGCGCGCATCTCGACGCCGATCGGCGCGGACGACGTACCTTGGGCCGCCCACTGCTCGCCGATCACCGCATCGGTGGCGCGGCTGAAATATTCGACGAGATGGTCGATGAACGTGCGCACCTTTGCCGGCAGATGGCGCCGGCTCGGGTACGCGATGTTGATCTCGACCTGCGGCAGCCGGAAATCCGGCAGCAGCCGCACCAGCGCGCCGCGCGCGATGTCGCTGCCGATCAGGTAGCTCGGCAGGATCGCAACACCCATCCCGAGCAGCGCGAACTGGCGCAGCATCGCGGTGTTGTTCGCGACGATCACGTTGGTCGGGCGCACGCGCACTTCGCCGTCCGGGCCGGTGAATACGCGCTCGTCGCCCCAGTATTCGGTCGGCAGGCTCAGCGCCGGGTGCTCGGCGAGCTGTTCCGGGTGGGTCGGCACGCCGTGCTTCTCGAGGTAGCTCGGCGTCGCGCAGACGGTCATGCAGCCGGTGGTCAGCCGGCGCGTAACGATGCTCGCGCTGCGCATCTGCCGCGTGACGACGATGCCGACGTCGAACCCCTCCTCGACGAGATCGACCTGGCGGTCCACCAGCGTAAGGTCCGGCACGACTTTCGGAAAATTCTCGGTGTACGACTGCAGCACGGGCGCGAGGTTGTGCAGCCCGAACACGACGGGCGCGACGATCCGCAACGTGCCGACCGGCTCGTGATTGCGCGCGACCACCATCTGCTCGACATCTTCGAGCTCGTCGAGAATCTGTCGCGCGCGCTCGAGATAGACCTGCCCCGACTCCGTCAGCGAAAGGCTGCGTGTCGTACGGTTCAGCAGGCGCGTGCCGAGCCGGCCTTCCAGATCGGCGACATGACGCGTCGCGACCGCATTGGAGATGTCCATTGCGCTCGCCGCCCGGGCGAAACTGCCGAGATCCGCAACCTTGACGAACACGCGCATCGACTGCAAATGATCCATAACGACTCCTGCCGCTGTTACAACTTCAAAAAGTTGAAGCAAATGCGTAATTCTCCTACGACAGCGGAAATGATGCAGAGTTGCTCAACAACTGCCGCGTTGACGATAAAAATGGGCAAAAATCCTCACCGATTGCGAATGGATGATCCAATTATTCTGATCTCGACAACAATTAGGTGAACGTCGTCCGCGAAACGGGCCGAATCAGAAAGGACATGTCTGATGCGACACAGCAGCGCACCCTGCTGCGACCGACGCCGATTGCGGCGGAGCGTAACAACCTGTTAAAAAGACCCCATGCCGTGTGCCGGCGTAGCATCATGTCGGCCCCGGCTGGGCGGCACGGGCGCGCCTCGCGCGCCGCGGCCGCTGCTTTCAACGCGCGACTTCCCTGCTGAACATGAAAATTGCCATCCTCGACGACTACCAGGACGCCGTCCGCAAGCTGAACTGCTTCGAGATGCTCGCCGAGCACGACGTGAAGGTCTTCAACAATACGGTGCGCGGCCTGGGGCAACTCGCGAGCCGGCTGGCGGAAGTCGAGGCGCTCGTGCTGATTCGCGAACGCACGCCGATTTCGTCGCAACTGCTCGCAAAACTGCCGAATCTGCGGATGATCAGCCAGACCGGCCGCATCTCCAGCCACATCGACCTCGAAGCGTGTACCGATCGCGGCATCGCAGTGCTCGAAGGCACGGGCTCGCCGGTGGCGCCGGCCGAACTGACGTGGGCGCTCGTGATGGCCGCCCAGCGCCGCATTCCGCAATACGTCGCCAACCTGAAGCAAGGTGCGTGGCAGCAGTCGGGCCTGAAGACGTCGGCGCTGCCGCCGAACTTCGGGCTCGGCCAGGTGCTGCGCGGCCAGACGCTCGGCATCTGGGGCTACGGAAAGATCGGCCGGCTGGTCGCCGGCTACGGCAAGGCGTTCGGGATGAACGTGCTGATCTGGGGCCGCGAGCACTCGCTCGAGGCCGCGCGCGCCGACGGCTACACGGCCGCCGACAGTCGCGAGGCGCTGTTCGAGCAGAGCGACGTGCTGTCGCTGCACCTGCGGCTGCACGACGACACGCGCGGGATCGTCAAGCAGGAAGACCTGTTGCGGATGAAGCCGACGTCGCTGCTCGTCAACACGAGCCGCGCCGAGCTGCTCGAGGAAAATGCGCTCGTCAACGCGCTGTCGCACAACCGGCCGGGGATGGTCGCGATCGACGTGTTCGAGAGCGAGCCGATCCTGCAGGGCTACAGCCTGCTGCGGATGGAGAACGTGATCTGCACGCCGCACATCGGCTACGTCGAGCGCGAGAGCTACGAGCTGTATTTCAGCGCGGCGTTCAGGAACATTCTCGCGTTCGACCAGGGCGACCTGTCGAGCGTCGTCAATCCGGAAGCGCTGACGCCGCGCCGCGCGCGCTGACCCGCGCCGCCGCGCCCGCGGCGCGGCTTCTCTGTCCGTCCTGGCTTCAGGCGGCCACGCGGCCGCCGGTCATCGCGCTGACGCGCGTGAGGAAGTGCTCGCCGTCGCGGCGCCCGAGGTCGTACGCGTGCCGCATCTGCGACGGGCTCGTGTAATCCCAGCTCGAAATCGGCACCTTGCTCGACGGTTGTATATAAAGCCGCCGCTGGTCGCCGTGCGCGACCGTGAACATCTGCGGCCGCGGATACAGCCTCGTGACGAGCACCAGCACGTCGCCCGGCGACGTGTCGAGCGCGCCCACCGGCACGTTGTCGACCATTCCGCCGTCGAGCACCGGCCGGCCGTCGCGGCGCAGCACGGGCGTGAACGGCGGCGTGCAGGACGACTGCAGGATCAGGTCCGCGAGATCGTCGACCGTCGCGCACGCCTGGGCGCGCACGAATTCGGGGCGAAAGCCGAGCGCGCGCCCGAGCGTCGGGTGCAGCGTCTTGCGCACGTATTTCTCGATGTTGTACGCGACGAGGCCCGCGGCCACCGCGCTGCGCGCGCCGAGCCAGCGCGGCACGTGCGACACGCCGACGCGGATCTCCGGGGCGTCCGCGAGCCGCGCGAACGGCTCGCCGTAGATGTCGAGCAGCGCCTGCCGATAGATCCGATAGTGCGGAAACACCGGCTCGCGGCGGAACAGGTTGCCCCAGTACGCGTTCTTGCGGTTGTGGCGCAGCGCTTGCTCGTAATAGCGCATCACCCACGCGGCGTCGCGTGTATACAGCATGCAGGCCGTGGCCGCGCCGGCCGAGATGCCGGCGATCACGCGCGGGCGCAGCGCCAGCGCCGGCTGCACGACGTCCCAGAAGCCGGCTTGCCACCAACAGCGGTTGCCGCCGCCCGCGAACACGATCTGGTCGAACATCGCGCCGCTCAGCTGACCAGCGCGTAGGTCGACGTTGCGTGCACGGCCATCTTGCCGTCCTCGTCGAACAGCTCGACTTCGCCGAACACGAGGTTGCGGCCCATTCGCAGCACGCGCGCGGTGACCAGCACGTCGCCCTTGCGCACCGGACGCATGAAGTTCGTGTTCAGCGAGACGGTGGTCATCGGCCGGAACTCGCCGAGCGCGGCCGAGATCGCGACCACCATCGCGGTGTCGGCGGCGGCGGTGAAGACCTGGCCGCAGATGATGCCGCCGGAATGGCGGAATTCGCCGGAAAACGGCAGGCGCATCGTGACGCTGTCGTCGCCGATCGACACGGGAACCAGGCCGAGCGAGCGGACCCACGGGGCCAGCAGGCGGTCCAGCAATTCGCGGACTGCGTTTTCGTCCATCTTCGAATGTCCAGAGAATGTTGCGCGACCGCCGCGCAACAGGTGGACGTCATCATACCGGGAGCGGGCCAACTGCGATCACTTGGCAGCGCGCCGGCAGCCGCACGCACGGTGACGAAATATTTTGGGGAAATTTGCAGAAAGGACTTGCCAAGGGTGAAATACCCGTGCATAATCTTTCTTCTGTTGGGGGCGTTAGCTCAGTTGGTAGAGCAGCGGACTCTTAATCCGTAGGTCGAGTGTTCGAGTCACTCACGCCCCACCAGGAATTCAAAAGGCCGGTCAGCGCAAGCTGACCGGCCTTTTTCCATTCCGGCGCCCATCGGCCTCTCCGCGCGCCCCGCCGCAGTACCTTTCCGTTAGAATCGTCCGACAAAAATCACATAACCGGCACGACGATCGCCGCATCGCGGCCGGCACTGAGAGAGCATGGGACGTCAGACATGGAAGCATGTGAACCAGACGCGACCATTGAGAGGGCATGGTCACGCACAAATCGGCGCGCGGGTCGAAGCGCGCTATCCACCCGATCGCATCCGCCCCCGTTACATGACGCACGTCGCGGATCCGGTCATGCTGCGTAAGGACGCGCTCGTTGCATTCGCGCTCGGAATCGCGCTGCTCGTGATCGCAGCGGCGCTCGCCGTTACCGCGAGCCGCGCGACCGGCGGGCTGCTCCGCGCATCGGGCACCATCGTGCGCATCGTGCAGGACAGCGACGCGATGCGCGCTTATCGCCCGATCGTCGCGTATCTCGCGAGCGACGGCCGCCGACGCGAAGTCGCCGGCGACACCGCGTCGGCCGTCCCGGCCTACGACATCGGCGAGAACGTCGACGTGCTGGTCGATCCCGCCCATCCGAACCGCCCCGCGCTGATCGACGATTTTGCGCAACGCTGGTCGCCGGTCGCGGTGCCGGCGCTGCTCGCGGTCGTGTCGCTCGCGATCGGCTGCGTGCTGTACGTGGACGAGCGCCGCAATCGCCGCCCCGGCGCCCCGTTCGCCGCATCGGCCCGGGACGCCGCGCGGCGGCGATGGAACATCGCGATCGTGCTGATTCCGCTCGCGCTCGGCACCGCGTTCATGGCCGGCGCCGGCGCTGCCGGCTTGCGCCAGTGGCAGGCCGCCCGCCATTACGCGCATTCGACCGGCCACGTCGTCGAGATCGCCGAACCCGCGGGCGCGTCCCGCAACCGCGCGTCGCTCGATTCCGTCAGCGTCGCGTTCACGACCGACAGCGGCCGCGCGGTGACCTTCGAGCAAAGCTCGGCCTCCCCGCATCCGCGGCTGTACGAAGGCGAACGCGTCAACGTGCTGTACGACCCCGTCGCGCCCGAACGCGCGATCATCGACCAGTTCTGGGACCGGTGGAGCGTGACCGCAATTCTGTTCGCGATCGGCGCACCGTTGTTCGTCGCCGGGCTGGTCGCGGCCAGCGCGCTGTGGCCCGAACCGCGACTGCACGAAATCGTCGAATGACGGATGGGGCGCGCCGCACGCTTCACCGCAGCCTGAATGCCTCCACCTTTGCGCGGTTGCCGCATGTGCGCATGTCGCATCAGCGGCGGCCGGCGCCGCGGCCGCGATCGATGAAGAACCACTCGCAGCGGGCGCATTGGCGCACGCGCCTGACCACATCACCGGCTCCCGCCTACAGCGGCAACGAATAAATCCTCGGCTTCGTGAAGCTCTTCGTCGCCTCCTACGCGCCCTCCTTGTAGCCGAGCGGCCCGAACCCTCGTCGTCGCCGAAGTGCGTCAATTCGAGCCGGTAGCCCGGCACTTCGCGCACGTTCACGCTGCCGGCCTCCAGCTCCGTGATGAAGCCCGCGATGTGATGGAAATGATTCGTGCAGACCGACGACGGCAACGCATAGTCGCTACTGTTCGAAATCCCGATCGCGTTCATCGATATTGCGACAGCAAACGCCCGCCGCCATCCTCGCACTCGCCTGCGCCTTCCAAACGTCTGCTCACGCCAACGTCGCCAGCCTCCCTACTTCGGCAACGCCGGAATCATCCACGTCAGCACGTGCTGCTGCAGGAACACGAGCACGCCGAGCAGCAGCGTGAGGATCACGCTGTGCCAGAAGGTGCGCGCAAACACTACGCCCTCCTGCCCTTTCAGGTCGGTCGTCGACACGCCCGTCGCGATGTTCTGCGGCGAGATCATCTTCCCCATCACGCCGCCCGACGAGTTGGTCGCGGCCATCAGCACCGGATCGAGGCCGAGTTGCCGGGCCGCAACGACCTGCAGATTGCCGAACAGCGCGTTGCCGGACGTGTCGCTGCCCGACAGGAACACCGCGATCCAGCCGAGCGACGCCGACACGAGCGGAAACAGCGCGCCGGTCGACGCGACGCCGGTACCGAGCGTGTAGCTGATGCCCGAGTAGTTCAGCAGGTACGCGAGCCCGACGATCATCATCACGGTGACGATCGCGATCCATGTCTGTCGCCAGGTCTTGACCACGCATTCGAAGAACGCGCCGATGCCCGTGCGCGTGAGCAGTGCCGTGATGATCGCCGACACCAGGATCGCGGTGCCCGTACCGAGCGGCTGGAAGTCCCAGATCGCCGCATACGGCTTGTGGTACAGCGATACGAACACGGCGTTGTGCAACCCCGGCCACTTGATCTTGACGTCGCCGATCGCCGCGATGTTCGCGTGCACCCAGAAGATCACGACCACCGACACGACGAGCCACGGCAGCCAGCCGCCGAAGCCCGCGCGCGCGGCGCCGGCCGTGGCCGGCACGCTGCGCGCGAGCGCGTATTGCGGATCGGGCTGCGGCTTCCACAGCTGCAGGAAGCCGATCGTGACGATCAGCGACGTGAGCGACGACAGCACGTCGGTGAGCTGGTAGCCGAGGAAATTCGACGTGACGAACTGCGCGATCGCGAAGCTGCCGCCCGACACGAGCAGCGCCGGCCACAGCTTCGCGATCGAGCGCAGCCCACCGTATGCGCCGACCACGTAGAACGGCAGCAGCAGCGCGAAGAACGGCAGTTGCCGGCCGACCATCGCGCCGAGCGTCGCGGGCGGCAGCGACGTGACCGCGCCGAGCACGGTGATCGGCACGCCGAGCGCGCCGAACGCGACCGGCGCCGTGTTGAACACCAGCGTGTAGGTCAGCGCTTCGAGCGCGGGGAAGCCGAGCGCGATCAGCAGCGCGCTGGTGATCGCGACCGGCGTGCCGAACCCGGAAATCCCTTCGAGCAGACAGCCGAACGAGAACGCGACGACGAGCAGCACGAGGCGACGATCGTCGGGCAGGTTGTCGAGCATCCACTGCCGAAACTGGTCGAAACGGCCCGACTTCACCGCGATGTTGTACAGCAGCAAGGCATTGAACACGATCCACATCACCGGCACGACCGCGAGCGCCATGCCTGCGCCCACCGCGTTGAACGCAAGGCCGGCCGGCATGCCCCACGCGCCGATCGCGACGGCGAGGCCGGCGACGAGGCCGGCCAGCGACGCCTGCCACGCGGGCCGGCGCAGCACGCCGAGCGCGATCAGCGCGACGGCGATCGGGATCACCGCGACGACGAACGACAGGAGCAGCGAGTCGGCGACGGGCGTCAACGGCTGGACGAACAGGATGCCGGGCGGCAGGGCTGCGGTGGGATTCATCGTGTGTCGTGTCTCCGATCCAGTACCAGACGTACATTCGGCGGCCGCTACGCCCGGCCGACGCTTGCGCATGCAACCATGCGGCAAGGCCGACCGACCGGTCGCTCAAATGAGGTTAGGAGGCCGGTCGCGCTTGTACAAGGAGGGCAAGCCCGATGCGCGTCCGAATCGTTGCGCGGGCGTCGGCGAAGGGTCCGAGCAATGTTGCACAGCGGGAAAAGGTGCGTGACGGCGAGCGGGATGTTTCGTTTGGGCTCCGAAGCCTAGACTCGCTGCATCGATTCCGCCCGCGCCGGCGACGACGCGGCTCCGGAAACTTCACGGAGCAGACACGATGAAAAACCTGAAACTTGCGGCCTGCGCGTTGCTGCTGATCGGCCCGGCGCTCGCTGCCCACGCCGAGTCGACGCTGACGCGCGCCCAGGTACGCCAGGAACTCGCCGAGCTACAGGCGGCCGGCTACCGGCCGAGCCTCGTCAGCAGCCCTGACTTTCCGGAGAACATGCAGGCCGTCATGCAGCGCGCCGCCCAGGCCCGCGCCGACGCCGCCGGCCACGGCAACGACGGTCATGCGAGCGTCGAAGCGGGCAAGCCGGCTACGCCGGCCGTGGTCGATCGCAGCACGTACGCGCATCACTGAAGCAGGTGCCGCCGGCGCGTGAACCGCGACGGACGGCAGCTTCGGCTGCGGCCATCAAACGCTGAAGCGGTTCAGCGTATAAGCGCGATAGGCGGCGACGAACGCATCGAACGACCCGGCCTCCTTCGCTTCGAGTTCGGCCTGTTCGGCCAGCGACTTCGCCGCGAGCGCCTGCTCCGCGCGCATCGCCTCCGCCGAAGGCGGGTTCGCCCGGAAATGGGCCGCATGCGCTTCGCTTTGCGCGAGCGCGAACGCGAGGAACGATTGGCCGTTCTCGCGCATCGTGCGCAGCACACGCGCCGACGGCGTGCGTTCCGGATCGGCCAGCTTCTCGCGCTGCGCGGCGATCGCGCGCGCATGCTCATCGCCGCCGCGGATCTCGTCGAGACGGCGCCCGACGGTTTCGATATCGGCCATCAGGTCGTCGGCCCATGCCTGCAGCGTGACCGGCTGGCCGTCGCGCGTCAGCGTGAGGCCGGGCTTGCGTCCGTCCATCGTCACGCTGCCGAAGTTCTCGTTCGCTTCCTTGTACGCATCGCAGTCGAGCGCGGGGCTGTCGTCGAGCGCGCACGCCAGCAGGAATGCGTCGATGAAGCGCGCGGTGTCGAGCGCGATGCCGGTCGGCTCGAACGGGTCGATGTCGAGGCACCGCACTTCGATGTACTGCACGCCGCGCGACGCGAGCGCATGCAGCGGACGCTCGCCCGAATAGGTGATGCGCTTCGGCCGGATCGTCGAGTAGAACTCGTTCTCGATCTGCAGCACGTTCGTGTTGATCTGAATCCACTCGCCGTCGCGATGCGTGCCGATCGCCTCGTACGCCGCATAAGGCTCGCTGACCGCCTTCGACAGCGCGTCGAGATAGCCGGGCAGCGTGTTGTAGTCGACGTGCAGCGCGGCCTGCGCGGTCGTGTTCGAGTAGCCGAGATCGCTCATCCGCAGGCTGGTCGCATACGGCCGGTACAGCGTGTCGGCGTCGAACGTGTCGAGCCGGTGCGGTTTGCCGCGCAGGAAGCGCGTGTCGAGCACCGGCGACGCGCCGAACAGGTACATCAGCAGCCAGCTGCGGCGGCGGAAATTGCGGATCAGCGCGAGATAGCGCTCGGACTGATAGTCGACCAGCGTGGCCGTCGAGCCTTCTTCGGCATGCAGGCGCCGCCACACTTCCTCGTGCAGCGAGTAGTTGTAGTGAATGCCGGCGATGCACTGCATCGTGCGGCCGTAGCGATAGGCGAGGCCGCGGCGGTACACCGTCTTCAGGCGGCCGATGTTGGACGTGCCGTAGTCGGCGATCGGGATTTCGTCGTCGGCCGGCAGCAGCCCCGGCATCGACTCGTTCCACAGCATCTCGTCGTCGAGCGACGCATACACGTAGCGATGCAGATCGTCGAGGCGCGCGAGCGTCAGCGACGCGTCGCTTTCGGCCGGCGTGATCAGCTCGATCAGCGCTTCCGAGTAATCGGTGGTCAACGACGGGTGCGTGAGTGCCGAACCGAGCGCGCGCGGATGCGGCGTGAACGCGATCATCCCGTCGCGCGTCACGCGCAGGCTTTCCTTTTCGATGCCGCGCAGGCCGTCGGGCAGATGCTGCCGCGTCGGGCCCGAGCTCAGCGCGTCGAGACGATTCAGCAGCAGTTCGGACTGGCGGTGAGTCATGGTGTTCGGCATGGAGACGCAAGTGCGTGACGGCCGCGCGCAGAGTGCCGCGCGGGCCGGCTGGATTATGGGTCGCTTCATTGGTAGCGGGCACTTTAACATCTCGCCGACACACGCGCTTGAGGTGGCTCACGGCCGGCCCGGCCGCCCGCAGCGGGCCGCCGCGCGGGCGATCGCGGCGATTGCCGCTGGCGCGGACGAGCATCCGCTATAACGCCGGGCGCGGCCCTCGCGCGGCTTTCGTCGGGAGGATTGCGCGGTGCAGGATGCGGCGCGAAGAGGTGGAACCGGTGCCTTGGTGCCGTCGCTGCTGGCGCTGCCCCGCCCACCTCGCTGCTGGCGCACCTCGACCATGACCACGCCCGCGATGCAGACGGTTACTGCGGTGGGCTGGGGCTGCTATGTGTTGGTGCAGATGCCACCGCACGGCACCTACTCGCCGCCCGCATCCTACCCACGTCGTTAGAGCCTCGGCACGCCGCCCCCACGCGCACCCGGGAAGCGAATCACACCGCGCCGATACCGACTGCGCGACGTCGCTCGCCGGTCGCATCCGCCCGTCAGCCGCCGCGCGCACCACCCGCCCGGTCAGCCACGTCGTTCCACAGATGAAGCGCCGCATACGCGCGCCACGGCCGCCACGCTTCGGTTCGGCGTTTCTGGCTCGCGAGCCGGTCGAGCGACGGATCGCGGGCGGCGATCGACTGCATCAGCACGAGATCGGACGCCGGCCATGCATCGGGGTCGCGCCACGCGCGCATCGCGATGTACTCGACGGTCCACGGCCCGATGCCGGGCAGCTCGAGCCATGCGCGCCGCAACGTCGCGAGGTCCGCGTGCGCCGGGTCGAGCGGCACGTGTCCGTCCGCCACTGCGCGCGCCATGCCGGTCAGCGCGGCCGCTCGTTTGCCGGGCATCCCGATCTTCTCGATATCGCACGCGGCGAGCGCGTCGGGCGTCGGAAAACGCCATGCCGGCGCGCCGTCGTCGGCGGGCATCCCGTCGTCCCACGGCGCGACACGCTCGCCGGCGCGCTGGACGAGCCGCCCGACGATCGTCGTCGCGGCCTTCACGCTCACCTGCTGACCGACGATCGCACGCACCGCCAGCTCGAATCCCGACCATGCGCCCGGCACGCGCAGCCCCGGCGCGGCGTCGACGAGCGGCGCGAACCACGGATCGCGCGCGAGCCCGCTGCCGATCGCGGCCGGATCGGCAGCGAGATCGAACATCGATGCGACACGGCGCGCGAACGTGCCATCGACATGGTGCGCTGCCGCGCCGTCGACCGTCGCAATCAGACAATGCCGGCGCGGATGCTTAGACACGGTGAGCCGGCCCGCGTCGCCGTTCAGCTCGACGACGCGGCGATACACGCCGTCGGCGACCTGCTCGACGCCCGGAATCGCGCGGCCGCTGAAGAACCGCAGCACGCGCGCCCAGTCGTACGGCGCGTTGAAGCGCAGCTCCAGCCGCGCGGGCGACGGCACCGCGCCGCCGCGGTCGCCGCTATCACCGCTATCGCACTCGCTCGCCGCGAGCGTGGTCTGTTCGATGCTCAAACTGCGTTGCCCTCCTCGATGACCTCGGTTTCATCGGCACCCGCATGGCGCGCCTCGGCCGCCAGCAGCGTCGCCTTGCGACGCACGCCCCACCGATATCCGGCGAGCGCGCCGCCCTTCTGCACGACACGATGACATGGAATCGCGAGCGCGACCGGGTTCGACGCGCACGCCGCCGCCACGGCGCGTACCGCGCGCGGCGCGCCGAGCGCTTCGGCGATGTCCGAATAGCTGCGCGTTTCGCCGTACGGGATATGCGTGAGCGCCTCCCACACGCGCTGCTGGAACGCGGTCGGCGCGATGTCGAGCGGCAGGTCGAACGTGTGGCGCGTGCCGTCGAGGTACGCGCGGATCTGCGCAACGAACGGTGCGACGCGCGACGGTGCTTCGACGAGCTCGGCGCGCGCGAACGCGAGCTTCAGCTCGGCGACGAGCGGCGCCGCCTCGTCGCCGAACGCGATGCGGCAAATGCCCTGTGCGGTTGCGGCGACGAGCACCATGCCGAGCGGCGTGGCCGCGCTCGCATAGTCGATGCGCAGGCCGGCGCCCTGGCGACGAAACGCGGACGGCGCCATCCCCAGCTCGCGCGGCACCGACGCATAGAGCCGCGACGGCGAATTGAAGCCCGCGTCGACGGCCGCCTGCGTGACCGGCTGCCCGCTTTGCAGCGCGTCGCGCAACGCCGCGCCGCGCTGCGCGGCCTGGTACTGCCGCGGCGACACGCCGACCACCCGCTTGAACAGCCGCTGCAGATGAAACGGACTCAGGTGGACGGCGTCGCTCAACTGCTGCAGCGTGAGCTGCTCCGGATGCGCGTCGAGCACCGCGCACGCGCGGTCGACGATTTCGAGCTCGCGCGGCAAGCCCTCCGGCCGGCAGCGCTTGCACGGGCGGAAGCCCGCCGCGCGCGCGGCGGCCGGATCGGCGAAAAAGGAAACGTGCTCGCGCCGCGGCAGCCGCGACGCACAGCTCGGGCGGCAGAACACGCCGGTCGTGCGCACTGCATAGAAGAACGTGCCGTCCGCATGCGCGTCGCGCGTGGTGACGGCGGCCCAGCGGGAATCGTCGGTCGAATAGGGGGTATTCATCTGAACCTCGCACCTTCCAGTGTAGACGGTGCCTACTCTAGACATCGGCGCCGGCCGTCGCGCCCCGGATCTTGCTCTGTGATTCGCGCCGAAAATCGGGGCGCATCGCCGACGATCAGTGCGACGAAAAAATCGGGCAGGCGCTTCTATGGCAGCACTTTAGTCATCACCGCGTCACCGTTTTGTTGCAATGCGGCTGCGACAAATCGCCGTCCTGACGGTTTTTTGCACTCGGAATATTGCAACGCACCATGACCGTGTGTATAGTTGGAACTGTCTCCTCCATGTCTCCTCCTGATATGGATTAAGCCCGCTCCGCATTGCGTGAGCGGGCTTTTTTTCGTCCGGCGATCGGGCCGCGCGCCGGCAGCCGTCGTGGGCGCGGTCTACACTCGGTGCACGCCATTCGCGAAGGAGTGCCCGCTCATGAAACCGACCATCCGCGCGATCGATCACGTCGTGCTGCGCGTGGCCGACATGGCCGCCATGACGCGCTTTTACTGCGACGCCCTCGGCTGCCACGTGGAGAAGGAACAACCCGATCTCGGCCTCGTGCAGCTACGCGCCGGCGATGCCTTGATCGACCTGCTGTCGGTCGGCGGCCCGATCGACCGGCCCGACAGCGGCCCGCCCGGCACCGGCCGCAATCTCGACCATCTGTGCCTGCGCGTCGAGCCGTTCGACCCCGACGCGCTGATCGAGCATTTCGCCGCGCATGGCGCGCGCCCCGGCACGCCGGCCGAACGCTACGGCGCCGGCGGCTACGGGCCGTCGATCTATCTGTTCGATCCCGAAGGCAACATGCTCGAGTTCAAGGGGCCGCCTCCCGCCCACGGCTAGGCGTCGGCCGTCACGCGTCGCCGCGCGCCTTCAGCACCGTCCATTCGACGGCGATGGGATCGTGGTCGGCGCTCGAGATCCAGGCGGCGCCGTCCTGCACCGTGCACTGCAGGCGCATCGTGCGCTCCGCGAGGCGCCCGAGCGCTGCCGCGACACCGTCGTCGAGCGACAGCACCTGCACGTTGCGCAGCCGTTCGACCTTGCTGCGCACGCCTTGCCACCAGATGTCCGAGGTCTTGCCGCCGTACGCGATCACCGTGACCTGGCCGGCGCGGCCCGCCGCCTTCGCGATGCGCCGCTCGTCCGGCTGGCCGGCCTCGATCCATACGTCGATCGCGCCCGTGAGATCCTTCTGCCACAGGTCCGGTTCGTCGACGTCCGACAGCCCCTTGCAGAATTCGAGGCGCTCGTGCGCGAACAGCGCGAACGCGACGATGCGCACCATCATCCGCTCGTCGGTTTCCGACGGGTGACGGGCCACCGTCAACGCGTGATCGGCGTAGTAATGCCGATCCATGTCGGCGATTTGCAGTTCGGCTTTGTAGATCGTGGATTTCAGCGCCATGCGGATGCGGCCCGGGCGGGCATTCGGTTCGGTCGGGTCGTGATGATACCGAATGCGCGGCGTGCGTCGCCGGGCGGCAGCGTCACAGCACGACGGCCCGGCGGGAACCGGGCCGTGGTCGAGCCGCGCCGCCGACGCTGCGGCGCCGGCGTGCGGGTGCGAGAGGAACGCGTGCGGTTACTGCTTGACGAAGCGCGAGTCGGTCCAGAGGCCTTGCTGATCGCTGTTCTCGGCGCTGACGAACTGCACGTCGCCCTGGTCGACCGACACCACGCGGAAACGCTGGCCTTCGGGTACCGACAGGCAACGGTAGTCGTCGAAGTACTGCTGCTTCGCCTGCGACTGGCCGTCACGCTCGTGGCTCAGTACGGAGTCCAGATTGTCCTTCGACAGGCAACCCCATGCATTCTTCGTCAGCTGGATTTCCTGCGTCGGCTTGACGGCCGAATCGCCGCCGGCCTGAGCCACCGACACCGCGCAAAATGCGCCGACGACCGCAAAAAGAATACCGGTTCGCTTCATCATGTTCTGTCTCCATGCTTGCGGGCGCCAGCCTGGTTTAGCTATGTGTTTAAAGGTGATCGCGCACCCGCGTTTTTCACTTTAGAAGACCGGCAAGCGATAGCAAGCACATTTGTTGTGCGATCGCAATAGCGGCGGATTGTCGCACCCGGCGCACACCTGATTTTTGGCGGTCCGCGGCCGGGTGCCGGATTATCCGGTACGGCACGCGACGCCGCGGCGCCCCGCCTGCAGCGTTATCCAGCAACCCTTTCAGCTGAATTACGCCGTGCCGCATGAACGGTTTGGATAATTCATTTCAGTCGCGCGACCTGATTGGTGCAACGCACATAAAGTCGCGGACAACGATATGAATTTATCGCATTGCCGCAGCACAAAATCCGCTAACAAGAAAAATGCCAGCTATAAGCGCGCGCGTATTTATCCGTATTTTCCCGCATGCCCAGGCGGTCCATCCGCCACCGCGCATTTTCCGCTTTTACCGACGGTTATTCAGTCGGCCGGCTGCCGTTCGAAATAGTCCCGCTGGAAGATGCACATCCGAAACGCGTTGTGATAAGACCCGTTTCCGAAAAATTCTTCCCTCAATTCCGCTTCGTGCTGGAATCCGCATTTCTCGTACACGTGAATCGCCGCCGCATTCGACGTATCGACGATCAGGTACAGCTTGCGCAGGTTCAGCACCTTGAATGCATATTCGATCGCAAGCCGCGTGGCCTGCCCCGCGTACCCGCGGCCCTGGCATTGCGGTGCGATGATGATCTGGAATTCGCCGCGGCGGTGGATGTAGTCGAGCTCGATCAGCTCGACGAGGCCGACCAGGTCGTCCCGCGCATCGACCGCGACGAAACGCCGTTCGCGCTGATCGTGCACGTGGCGATCGTACAGCTGCGACAGTTCGGAGAAGGTTTCGTACGGTTCCTCGAACCAGTAGCGCATGATCTTCGCGTCGTTGTTCAATTCGTGTACGAAGCGCAGATCCTGGCGCTCGAGCGGCCGTAGCGCGAGCGTGTGCTTGTCGTTCTGGAGTTGCATGTTGGTTTCCTTTTCGATGCCCGCGTACGCGCGAAACGCCGCTGAGACGCGACGTTCTAACGCCGCGTTCCGCACTGTAAGAAGTTGACCGCGGGTGAAGCTCAGAGCCTAGAATGGAAAGGACGGTTCCTGCCACCGCACGGAGGCTATCGTGATCGAGCAAGTCATACTCGGCATCTTCCTCGTACTGCCACTCGTGATCGTGGCCGCGCTGTTCTCCGATGAACTGTGGCAGGAACACCGGCGCCAGCATCCGCGCGACGAGAACGCGCCGCACATCGACTGGAAACATCCGTGGCGTCGCGTACGGCGCGGCCATTGAATCGCTCGCCGTGCGGTTTGCGTCCGGCTGCCGGTCGGCCGCAGCGATGCGGGCGCCGTTGCCGTGCCCTCATGACCACCCATTGCCGCTCAACCCACGAGACTCCGCTGTGAACGACAAACCTGTTCTGCCTTCCCACGATATCCCCGCCGAAGCGATCGACCTGCAGATCGCCGACGTGCTCGCGACCGTTCGCTACCCGGCGAACAAGGATGCGCTCGTCGACGCCGCGCGCGACGCCGGCGCGAGCAACGAAGTGCTGTCGATGCTGGATGGCCTCCCGGAACAGGACTACGCGAGCGTCGACGAAGTCACCCGCCTGGTCGCCGGCAACTACGGGCCAGGCCTGGGCGTTTGAGCGCGCACCAATAACGCGATAGGATCGGGGCCGCACCCGTCGCACCGCGGCCGGATGCATGCCGCGCCCGGCATCGAGCCGGGCGTTCCGGCACGAGAGCGCAGGGGGCGCGATGGAAGGCATCCTGATCCAGCATACGACGGGCCGTCAGCTGTGGTTCGGCGCACTGACGGCGCTCGTCATCGTGCTCGCGCTCGCGATCGCCGTGCCGCAGGCGAACGTCGCGCTGCCGGCCGTCGAGCCGTTCATGCCGATGTGCGCGCTCACCGTGTTCACCACCGCGAGCATCGCCGCGTTCTTCCTCGGCGCCCAATTCACCGTCACGCGCCAACCCGTGCTCGGTGCGCTCGGCGGCGCTTACGCGTTCACCGCGTTGGCCGTCGCGCTGCAGCTGCTCACCTTCCCCGGCGTGTTCGCGCCGCATGGCCTGCTCGGCGCGCGCCCGCAAAGCGCTGCGTGGATGTGGGTCTTCTGGCACACCGGCTTCCCGTGCTTCGTGATGGCCGCGCTGGTCGCGCGCGAGCGGTTCACGCGCGTGCCCGTCGGCGCGGCGCAGACGCGCCTGTGGACGCTCGTCCTCGTCGGCGGGCCGGCCGTCGCGGCGGCGCTGCTCGGTGTGCTCGCGCTGAACGTGGCGTTGCCGCCCGCGCTGCAACCGCCGGACGCCGCCGCCTTGCTGCCCGTGAACGGCATCGGGCTCGCGGTGTGGATCGCCAATGCGCTCGCGCTGGTGACGGTGCTGGCGGCCGGCCGGTTGCGCACCACGCTCGACCTGTGGCTCGCGATCGCCATGCTCGCCTGCGTCACCGACACGACGCTGAATCTGCTGACGACACATCGCTTCACGGTCGGCTGGTATCTCGCGCGCGTGTTCAGCATGTTCACGCCCGGCGTGCTGGTCTGCGTGCTCGCCTGGGAAGTGACGAAGCTGTATCAGCAGCTGTTCGAGGCCCACACGACGCTCGTGCGCTCATCGGCGCGCGATGGGCTGACGGGCGCGTTCAACCGCAGTCACTTCAACGATCACTTTCATACGCTGTTTCTGCAGGCGCGGCGGCAGAGCGAACCGTTGTCGCTGCTGATGGTCGACGTCGATCACTTCAAGGCATACAACGACGCGTTCGGTCACGTGAAGGGCGATGCGTGCCTGATCGCGGTCGCGCAGGCGCTTGTCGGCGCGGTGCGGCGGCCGGCCGACATCGTCGCGCGTTACGGCGGCGAAGAGTTCGCGATCGTGCTGCCGAACACCGGCGCGCGCGGGGCGCGCATCGTGGCCGACGAAGCACGCGAAGCCGTGCTGCGGCTCGACTTGCCGATGCCCTCGTCGCCGACGGGCCGCGTGAGCGTCAGCATCGGCTGCGCGACCGTGTCGGCCGATGAACTGTCGACGCCCGATGCGTTGATCGAAGCCGCCGACGGCGCGCTGTACCGCGCGAAGGATGCGGGGCGCAACTGCGTGGTGATGGCGTGAAAACGTCGGAGGAATCGCAGTTGTTACGGTCAATGTGACCGGAATAATCCGCCGTTACCGATTGCGGTTCGGCGAAACGATCGCTTACAGCCGGTGCCGACCGCGCTCGCTATGCTCGATTCATCTCGAATCCGCGCAGGTGAGCACGATGAAGAAAACCCTTTTGCTGATTGCCGGTGTAGCCGTGCTGTTGAGCGGCTGCATCGTGGTGCCTGATGGTGGCGGGTATTACGGTGACGGGTATTACCATCACCATCGTCATTGGGATTGATTGCGTGAAGGTCCGGCCGCTTCGCGGCGGACCTGAGCGGCGCGGCGGGCCGAGGCCGGCGATTGGCTCGCAGCAGCCGGCCTCGGAACCGGTCACTTGCCGATACAAAACCTGCTGAAAATCACCCCCAGCAGATCGTCCGACGTAAATTCCCCCGTAATCGCATTGAGCTGCTCCTGCGCGAGCCGCAACTCCTCCGCGAACAAATCCAGCGACTGCGCGCGCTGCTCCGCGTGATCGGCCGCCTGCGCCAGATGTTCCTGCGCCGCGCGCAGCGCGATCAGATGCCGCTCGCGCGCCAGATAGACGCCTTCGGCGCCCGCCTGCCATCCGGCGATCCGCAGCAGCTCCGCGCGCAGCATGTCGATGCCGTCGCCGCGCTTCGCCGACAGATGCACTTCCGTCAGATCGCCTGCCGCCGCCGGATGCTCGACGCACGCGGGCACGCCGGTCAGGTCGGTCTTGTTCAACACGCGCACGACCGGCACGCCGTCCGGAAAGCGCGCGGCGATCGTCTCGTCCTCCGGCGTCATCCCCGTACGCGAATCGAGCAGATGCAGCACGACGTCGGCGCGCTCGATCTCGCTCCACGTGCGCGCGATGCCGATCCGCTCGACTTCGTCTTCGGTCTCGCGCAAGCCGGCCGTATCGATGATGTGCAGCGGAATCCCCTCGACCTGAATCGTCTGCGCGACCTTGTCGCGCGTCGTGCCCGCGATCGGCGTGACGATCGCCAGCTCCGCGCCGGCGAGCGCGTTCAGCAGCGACGACTTGCCGACGTTCGGCTGCCCCGCGAGCACCACCGACAGGCCCTCGCGCAGCAGCGCGCCCTGCCGCGCGTCGCCGAGCACGTGCGCGAGCTGCTCGCGGATCTTCGCGAGCTTGCCGCGCGCATCGGCCGCCTCGAGGAAGTCGATTTCCTCTTCCGGGAAATCGAGCGTCGCCTCGACGAGCATCCGCAGCGTGATCACGTCTTCGACCAGCGCATGGATCTGCCGCGAGAACGCGCCGTCGAGCGAGCGGCCCGCCGAGCGCGCCGCCGCCTCGGTACTCGCCTCGATCAGATCGGCGACGGCCTCGGCCTGCGCGAGGTCGAGCTTGTCGTTCAGAAACGCGCGCCGCGTGAATTCGCCCGGCTCCGCGAGCCGCAGCCCGAAGCCGCGGCCGGCATCGAGGCAGCGCTGCAGCAGCAGCTGCATCACGATCGGCCCGCCATGACCTTGCAGCTCGAGCACATGCTCGCCGGTGTACGAATGCGGCGCGGGAAAGTACAGCGCGATCCCGCGGTCGAGCGGCGCGCCATGCGCGTCGACGAACGGCACGTAGCTCGCGTGGCGCGGCGCGAGCCGCTGCCCGCACAACGCGTCGCTCAACGCCTGCGCGGCCGCCTCGCCGCCGCGCCCGAACGACACGCGGACGACGCCGATGCCGCCCCGGCCGGCGGCAGTGGCAATGGCGACGATCGGATCGGAATCGGTAGCGAGCATGGGAGTCGGATGAATCTGGTGAGCGGACGGTGAATGCTGCGCCCGTACAACACTTTGGGCAGCAGGACGCCGGCATTGTAGCGTGCCGGCCCTCATGCCACCGCCCGTTGCGTGGGCCTCGAACTCGGCCGAATTTATCCCGCCAGGGATAAGTCGAGTACCAACGCAGCCTGACCTAGCCCGCTTGTTTCGGACACGTCTGCCCACCAGAACGGGCGAACGCTCGGGTCCCCAATTCCATTGCGCATACGTCGGCAGGATGGGATTCGTCTGAACAGGCTATGTTTAGCCCGTTCGGTTGTCTGATAAGCAACAGGGGAATTGCACAATCACCCCATGCCGACACCCGAAGAAAAAGCTGCGTTCTCGGAACGCCTGAAATTCGCCCTGCGGCGCAGCCCGGAGAAGGTCACTGGCGCGACGGAACTCGCGAACCGCTTCAATCTGCGCCACCGCGGCGAGCAGCCGGTTTCGCCGCAAACCGCGCACAAGTGGCTGACGGGCCGCACGATTCCCACGCCGGACAAACTCGAAACGCTGGCCAATTGGTTGCGCGTCGAACTGCATTGGCTGCACTACGGCCCGTCGCCGAGCCTGAACGAGCACGCGACGCCACAACCGCTACCGCGCGACGAGCGCTATCCGCCGACTGCAGAGACGATCGAACTCGCGTCGAAGATCGAGGCGCTGGCGCCGCATCAGCGCTACCTCGTTCAGGAACTGATCGAGCAGTTCTACGGCGGCGACGCGAAAGCCGACGCGAAAAAGACCTGAACGGCAGCAGCCGAACCGGCACCGGCCGCGCCCAAAACAAAAAACCGCATGGATCGCTCCATGCGGTTTTTTTACGTGCATCGCGAGCGGCCGAGCCGCCCGCGCGTGCGACGGGCGTCAGGCCGGCTTCTTCTTCACGCCGCCGAGCTTGCGCGTGATGTAGTACTGCTGCGCGATCGACAGCACGTTGTTCACGACGTAGTACAGCACCAGGCCGGCCGGGAAGAAGAAGAACATCACCGAGAACGCGATCGGCATGAACTTCATCATCTTCGCCTGGACCGGGTCCGGCGGCGTCGGGTTCAGGCTCGTCTGCACGTACATCGACACGGCCATCAGCACCGGCAGGATGAAGAACGGATCGCGCTGCGACAGGTCGTGAATCCACAGAATCCACGGCGCGCCGCGCATTTCGACCGACGCGAGCAGCACCCAGTACAGCGAGATGAACACCGGGATCTGGATCACGACCGGCAGGCAGCCGCCGAACGGATTCACCTTCTCGGTCTTGTACAGCTCCATCAGCGCGGCGTTCATCTTCTGCGGATCGCTCTTGAAGCGTTCGCGCAGCGCCTGCATGCGCGGCGTGATTTCCTTCATGCGCGCCATCGACTTGTAGCTCGCGGCCGACAGCGGGAAGAACACGGCCTTGATCAGGATCGTCAGCAGCACGATCGCCCAGCCCCAGTTGCCGACCACGCCGTGGATCTTCTCGAGCAGCCAGAACAGCGGCTTCGCGATGATCGTCACCCAGCCGTAGTCCTTCACCAGCTCCAGGCCCGGCGCGATGCCTTCGAGCATGCGCTCTTCTTCCGGACCGGCGAACAGGCGCGCCTGCACGTCGGCCGACTGGCCCGGCGCGATCGCGGCGACCGGCTGCTTCACGCCGACGCGATACAGCGACGGATCGATCTTTTCAGCGTAGATGTCGCGCTTCACGCCCTGCTGCGGAATCCACGCCGACGCGAAGTAGTGCTGCACCATCGCGACCCAGCCGTTGTCGGCAGAGTTCACGTAGTCGGCCTTGTTCTTGTCGAGGTCGCTGAAGTTGATCTTCTGGAAGTGCTTCGCGTTCGTGTAGACCGCCGGCCCGAGGAACGTATGCGAGAACATCGGCGTTTCGACGGCCGTGTTGTCGCGCACCAGTTCCATGTAGACCGTCGGCGTGACCGGCGCGGTGCCGACGTTGTCGATCTTGGTGTCGACGCCGATCACGTAGCTGCCGCGCGTGAACGTGTAGGTCTTCACGACCTTCACGCCGCCCTTCACCGGCGACTCGAACGACAGCTTCAGCGTGTTCTGGTCGCCCGTCAGCGACGTCGCGCCCGGATTCAGCTGCGTGTAGACGTCGTTGTGGTTCGGGAAGTCGCCGCCGAGCAGGCCCGTGCGCGCCAGATACGTGTGGCCGGCCGTGTGATCGAACAGCGTGATGTACAGGTCCGGCTGCTTGCCGTCGCCCTGCTTCTTCAGCGTGAGCTTCGCGAGCGTGCCGCCGCGCGTGTCGATTTCGCCGTCGTACACGTCGGTCGAGAACTTCACGAGCTGCGCCTGCGCGGCCGGTGCCGTCGTCGCCGGCGCGGCGCCGGCTGCGGCGGCGGGCGCTTCACCTGCGGTCGTCGTCGCGCCCGTGCCCGATGCGCCGCTCGCGGCCGCGGGGGCCGTCTGCGTGGCGCTCGGGAAGAACATCGACGGGCGTCCATGGTCGCGCTGCCAGTTGTCGTACAGCATGACAGCTGACATGAAGAAGATCACCCATAGGACGGTGCGTTTGATATCCATGCGTTGTCTCAGAGTCGATGGGACCGCGCGTCGGCTTCGCCGCGAGCGCGAATGTCGGAGTTGGGCGGCGGGACGAGGTCGATGCCGCCCGCGGAAAACGGATGGCATCGGCACACGCGCCTGACGGCGAGATACGTGCCGCGCGCGGCGCCATGATACTGGATTGCCTCGCGCGCGTAATCCGAACAGGAAGGATAAAAACGGCAGCGGTCGCCGAGCATCGGGCTCACGGCAACCTTGTAGAAGCGCAGCAACGCGATCAATACCGTTTTCATACCTTGGGCGGCGCCGTGAGACGCCGCGTCAAAACCGGCCGGGCGGGCGCGCACGCCGCACCACGGACGGATGCGTCACTCGGACGCGGGCTTCGACGCCCGGCGCGCGATCTCCCGGGCCGCCCTGTCGAGCAGCTCGCGGATTTCGGCCGCGCACATCGCCGCGAGCGGGGCGGACGCCGCGCTCGGCAGCGCTTTCTTGTCGAAGCGCGTGTGCTGCCGCAGCAGCAGGTCGTAGCCGGCGAATTCGGCCCGGCGCAGGCGAAACGCGTCGCGCGCCAGCCGCTTCACGAGGTTGCGGGTCACTGCACGCGGCGCATACTTCTTGCCGATGACGAGCCCCAGACGGGCGGGCTGGCCGGTCGGCTTGCCGTAGATCACGAAGTGCGCGGAGCGCCGCCAGGGGCGCAAACGAAAAACGGATGAAAATTCATCCGTTTTCAGAAGTCGCGCAGCTTTCGGGAAGGCGGCTTTCGTCTGCGACGGATTCGCACCCGGCTCGACGGCACCTTCCGCGGCACTGCGGACGGCGGACACAGCGCGCAACCTGCCTTAGATGGCGAGGCGCTTGCGGCCCTTCGCGCGGCGAGCGTTGATGACCTTGCGGCCGCCTGCAGTCTTCATGCGGACACGGAAGCCATGGGTGCGCTTGCGGCGCGTCACGGACGGTTGGTAAGTACGTTTCATGATGTTCTCACTTGTTCGAGAATGTCGAAATTCAGGGGACCGCGTGCCCTTAACCGTAGGCATTCGGGCGAACGCAATCGCCGGGAATACAGGATTGGTTTTCGCGGAACCCGCTATTTAAACCGTTTTTCTCTTGACGGTCAATACTTTACGAGTCGTCCGCCTGTGCCGGCCCGTTCCGATCCGGCCCCGCACCCCACAGCCGCAGCCTGTGGATAAGTCCCGCTGTGGCTGCGTTTGGCGTTAGAATCTCGCCTTATCTCCAAGAATCCCGCACGCCGCTTCGGTGTTCGCCTGCCCGTCCGCCACTGTGACGCAGGCGCCCGACGCACGCTCGCACGACCGCTTCGGGCCTTGTCACGCGACCGCGACAAGGGCGCCGGCGAGCTGCCCTGTGCACGCAAAAAACGACAGCTACTTGATGAACGATTTCTGGCAACACTGTTCCGCACTGCTGGAGCGCGAGCTGACGCCCCAGCAGTACGTGACGTGGATCAAACCCTTGGCCCCGGTGGCCTTCGATGCGTCGGCGAACACGCTGTCCATCGCCGCGCCGAACCGCTTCAAGCTGGACTGGGTCAAGAGCCAGTTTTCGGGCCGCATCGCCGATCTGGCCCGTGAATTCTGGAATACGCCGATCGAAGTCCAGTTCGTCCTCGATCCGAAGGCCGGCATGCGCGGCGCGCCCGCGGGCGTCGCTCCGGCCGCGCCGCGCATGCCGCTCACGCCGAACGGCCCCGCCGCGGCGGTCGCCGCGATTGCCGCAAACCTGACCGCACATGCATCGGCCGCGCCGAGCGCGCCGGCCGACGTGCCGCTGACGCCGTCGGCGGCCGCCGCACACCACCTGCACGGCGACGACGCCGACATCGACCTGCCGAGCCTGCCCGCGCACGAAGCGGCGGCCGGCCGCCGCACGTGGCGCCCGGGCCCCGGCGCCGCGCCGGCAAACGGCGCCGAAGCCGATTCGATGTACGAGCGCTCGAAGCTGAACCCGGTGCTCACGTTCGACAACTTCGTGACCGGTAAGGCGAACCAGCTCGCGCGCGCCGCCGCGATCCAGGTCGCGCACAACCCGGGAATCTCGTACAACCCGCTGTTCCTGTACGGCGGCGTCGGCCTCGGCAAGACCCATCTGATCCATGCGATCGGCAACCAGCTGCTGCTCGACAAGGCCGGCGCGCGGATCCGCTACATCCACGCCGAGCAATACGTGTCCGACGTGGTGAAGGCGTATCAGCGCAAGGCGTTCGACGACTTCAAGCGCTACTACCACTCGCTCGACCTGCTGCTGATCGACGATATCCAGTTCTTCTCCGGCAAGTCGCGCACGCAGGAGGAATTCTTCTACGCGTTCGAGGCGCTGGTCGCGAACAAGGCGCAGGTGATCATCACCAGCGACACGTATCCGAAGGAGATCTCGGGCATCGACGATCGCCTGATCTCGCGCTTCGACTCGGGCCTCACCGTTGCGATCGAGCCGCCCGAGCTGGAAATGCGCGTCGCGATCCTGATGCGCAAGGCGCAGTCCGAGGGCGTGAACCTGTCGGAAGACGTCGCGTTCTTCGTGGCGAAGCATCTGCGCTCGAACGTGCGCGAGCTCGAAGGCGCGCTGCGCAAGATCCTCGCGTATTCGAAGTTCCACGGCCGCGAGATCTCGATCGAGTTGACCAAGGAAGCGCTGAAGGACCTGCTGACCGTGCAGAACCGGCAGATTTCGGTCGAGAACATCCAGAAGACCGTCGCCGACTTCTACAACATCAAGGTCGCCGACATGTATTCGAAGAAGCGTCCCGCGAACATCGCACGGCCGCGGCAGATCGCGATGTACCTGGCGAAGGAGCTGACGCAGAAGAGCCTGCCCGAGATCGGCGAGCTGTTCGGCGGGCGCGATCACACCACCGTGCTGCACGCGGTGCGCAAGATCGCCGACGAGCGCGGCAAGGACGCGCAGCTGAACCACGAGCTGCACGTGCTGGAGCAGACGCTGAAGGGCTGAGCGCCGCGCGCACTTGATAATTCGGCCTCCGCCCCAATTTAATTGGGGCGGTTCGGTTTTGAGGCACAATACAGGTTTGACCGCCCCGGCGGCGGCGGGCCAAGAGCCCGGCTGGCGGGGCGCTGCGAGGCTGCTGCGCTGCAGGCCGTTACTCAACGAAGGAACTCTATGCAACTGGTCAAGACCGAACGAGACACCCTCCTCAGGCCGCTGCAAACGGTCAGCGGCATCGTCGAACGCCGCCATACGTTGCCGATCCTCGCCAACCTGCTGATCACCAAGAACGGCCCGGACGTTTCTTTCCTGTCGACCGACCTGGAGCTGCAGATCACCACGCGCGCCGATTTCGGCGTCGGCGGCGACCAGGTGGCGACCACGGTCGCGGCCCGCAAGCTGCTGGACATCCTGCGCGCGATGCCTGACGGCCAGGTCACGCTGTCGCTCGCCGACAAGCGGCTGACCGTCCAGTCCGGCAAGAGCCGCTTCGCGCTGCAGACGCTCGCCGCAGACGAGTTCCCGACCGTTGCGCAGGCCAAGGATTTCGCCGCGAGCCTGAGCGTCCCGCAGAAGTCGTTCCGCCAGCTGCTCGGCATGGTGCACTTCGCGATGGCGCAGCAGGACATCCGCTACTACCTGAACGGCATGCTGCTCGTCGTCGACGGCGACCAGCTGATGGCCGTGGCCACCGACGGCCACCGCCTCGCGTTCTCGTCGATGAAGATCGAAGGCGGCACGTTCGGCCGCCAGGAAGTGATCGTGCCGCGCAAGACGATTCTCGAGCTGCAGCGCCTGCTCGAGGACATCGACGACACCGTCACCATCGACATCGCGCAGACGCAGGCGAAGTTCACCTTCGGCGGCGTCGAGCTCGTGTCGAAGCTGGTCGAGGGCAAGTTCCCCGACTTCCAGCGCGTGATCCCGAAGGCGCACAAGAACACGTTCGAGATCGGCCGTGAAGAGCTGCAGCGTTCGCTGCAACGCGCGGCGATCCTGACCTCGGACAAGTTCAAGGGCGTGCGCTGCATCATCGCGCCGGGCCAGTTGAAGATCATGTCGACCAACGCCGATCAGGAAGAGGCGCAGGAAGAACTCGAAATCGCGTACCAGGGCGACACCGTCGACATCGGCTTCAACGTCACGTATCTGCTCGACGTGCTCGCGAACCTGAAGGTCGACACCGTGCAGGTGAGCCTCGGCGACGCCAGCTCGAGCGCGCTGATCACCGTGCCCGAGAACGACGAATTCAAGTATGTCGTGATGCCGATGCGCATCTGACGCGCTCGACATCGCGATACACACCAGGGGGCGGCAAGCCCCTTTGGCGTTTTTATGGCGAACCGACAACCCGTCCCTTTGGCGTCTTTTGGGCGCCGGGGGCGAGCCAGGAAACTGGAGCGGCCGGCGATTTCTCCTCGCTGAAACGCACCGCGCCGCCACGAGAGTGGCCTCGCAGAACCGGAAGATATCCATGAGTGAACAGCACAATACGCAACCCGATAACAGCAGCTACGGCGCCTCGTCGATCCAGATCCTCGAAGGTCTGGAAGCGGTGCGCAAGCGCCCCGGGATGTACATCGGCGACACGTCGGACGGCACCGGTCTGCACCACCTCGTGTTCGAGGTGCTCGACAACTCGATCGACGAAGCGCTGGCCGGGTACTGCAACGACATCCACGTGACGATTCACGCCGACAACTCGATCTCCGTGACCGACAACGGCCGCGGGATTCCGACCGACGTGAAGATGAACGACAAGCACGAGCCGAAGCGCAGCGCCGCCGAGATCGTGATGACCGAGCTGCATGCGGGCGGCAAGTTCGACCAGAACAGCTACAAGGTGTCGGGCGGGCTGCACGGCGTGGGCGTGTCGTGCGTGAACGCCCTGTCGAGCTGGTTGCGGCTCACCGTGCGCCGCAACGGCAAGAAGCACTTCATGGAGTTCCATCGCGGCATCGCACAGGATCGTGTGCTCGAGCAGGTCGATGGCGTCGAAGTGTCGCCGATGCTCGTCACCGGCGACACCGAGAACCGCGGCACCGAAGTGCATTTCATGGCCGATCCGACGATCTTCGGGACCGTCGAGTATCACTACGACATCCTCGCGAAGCGGATGCGCGAGCTCTCGTTCCTGAACAACGGCGTGCGGATTCGTCTTACCGACCTGCGTTCGGGCAAGGAAGACGATTTCGCGTTCGCCGGCGGTGTGAAGGGCTTCGTCGAGTACATCAACAAGACGAAGACCAACCTGCACCCGACCGTGTTCTTCGCCAACGGCGAGAAGGACGGCGTGGGCGTCGAAGTCGCGATGCAGTGGAACGACAGCTACAACGAAAACGTGCTGTGCTTCACGAACAACATTCCGCAGCGCGACGGCGGCACGCACTTGACCGGCCTGCGCGCGGCGATGACGCGCGTCATCAACAAGTACATCACCGACAACGAAATCGCGAAGAAGGCGAAGGTCGAGACGACCGGCGACGACATGCGCGAAGGGCTGTCGTGCGTGCTGTCCGTGAAGGTGCCGGAGCCGAAGTTCAGCTCGCAGACCAAGGACAAGCTGGTGTCGTCGGAAGTGCGGGCGCCGGTCGAGGAAGTCGTCGCGAAGGCGCTCGAAGAATTCCTGCTCGAAACGCCGACCGACGCGAAGATCATCTGCGGGAAGATCGTCGAAGCTGCGCGTGCGCGCGATGCTGCCCGGAAGGCGCGCGAGATGACGCGCCGCAAGGGCGTGCTCGACGGCGTCGGCCTGCCGGGCAAGCTCGCGGACTGCCAGGAGAAGGATCCGGCGAAGTGCGAAATCTACATTGTCGAGGGTGACTCGGCAGGCGGCTCGGCCAAGCAAGGCCGCGATCGCAAGTTCCAGGCGATTCTGCCGCTGCGCGGCAAGGTGCTCAACGTCGAGAAGGCGCGCTACGACAAGCTGCTGTCGTCGGAGCAGATCGTCACGCTCGTGACCGCGCTCGGGTGCGGCATCGGCAAGGACGATTACAACCTCGACAAGCTCCGCTATCACCGCATCATCATCATGACCGACGCGGACGTCGACGGTGCGCACATCCGGACGCTGCTGCTCACGTTCTTCTATCGGCAAATGCCGGAGATGGTCGAGCGCGGGTACGTGTATATCGCGCAGCCGCCGCTTTACAAGATCAAGGCCGGCAAGGACGAGCGGTATCTGAAGGACGACGCGGAGCTCAACGCGCATATGCTGCGGTTGGCGCTGCAAGGGTCGGAGTTGGTGCCTAGCGAGAACGGCGCGGCGATTTCGGGCGATGCGCTCGGGGAGCTGGCGCGGTCGTATCTGCTGTCGCAGAGCGTCATCGGGCGGTTGAGCCGGTTGTATGACCCGGCCGCGCTCGAGGCGATCATGGACGGGGTTTCCATCGATCTTTCCAGCGAGGAATCGACGGAGGCTTCGGCCAAGGCTCTGCATGCGGCGCTGCATGACGAGACGCTGAAGAATGAAGTGCGGGTGGTGCCTTCGTATGATCCGGTGCGGGAGCTGCGGTCGCTGCGCGTTGAGCGGGCGCATCACGGCAACGTGCGCGTTTCCGTTATCGATGAGGAGTTCCAGCATACGGCGGATTATCAGCAGCTGGTGACTACTGCCAAGACGTTCGAAGGGCTCATTCAGGCCGGTGCGGTGATCAAGCGCGGTGAGCGCAGCATGGCCGTGACCGACTTCAAGAGCGCGATGAAGTGGCTGCTGGCCGATGCTGAGCGGAATGTGTCGAAGCAGCGCTATAAGGGACTCGGGGAGATGAACCCCGAGCAGCTGTGGGAAACGACCATGGATCCGACCGTGCGGCGTCTGCTGCGCGTGCAGATCGAAGACGCGATCGCGGCGGATGGGATCTTTACTACCCTCATGGGGGATGAGGTCGAGCCGCGTCGGGCGTTTATTGAATCGAATGCGTTGCGGGCGGGGAATATTGATGTTTGAATCTGCATTTGTCGAAAGTCACTATTAGTGAAAAATGCCCCACAAATAGTGACAATCGAAGCCGCATTTAGTGAAAATTCTCGGAGGTTATTTGGCGCGCATCACACCTCTTTCTGGACGCGAGCTTTTTAGAGGTGCGAGCACAGCCATCACATTGGAGTGGCGGAGCAAAGGTCGGCAGTTCAATCCTCCCCCGCTCCACCAACAGATTTCCTAGCAACACCAAAGTGAGGCAAGAAGGATAATTTTGCACTGGATGTAAAGATATGCTTCAACAACAAGAGCCGACCGCGAGTCGGCTTTTGTTGTTTCGGGACCCGGAATTCCTCGTCAGGAGGGCTGAGCCGCAAACTGTCCACCGGAAAGTGTCGGACACTGCCTTCAGCGCGATTGCAAGAATCGGTCGGCAACCACGAACGCAAGAAGCAGTTGGATTTCATCCGGTATTGTGGTCTCGCAGTCGCGCCCCATTTTCGGCGGCAGCCAATCTGAGTGTGCGCATGCTATCCGTCGAGCGCCCCTAATCCGTGAACCCGACGCATCACGCTTTCCACGATCCGCGTCGTGCCGGTCCCCTGCACCTGGCACAGCGAGTCCGGATTCCTGAGTGAGTCTTTGATGCAAAAGAACGCCTGATGTGTTGCCACACTCGACACAAAGAATACGTAGTCGGCGTGCCGTGCATGCTGGCGCAAGCGAGGCGTGCATTCGGTGTCGCAGTTGGTCGTGACCTTTAGCTTCGGGTTCAAGGTCTGCAGTATGTTCATCGCGCGTTGCGTCGCTTGGCTGTCCAAGCTATAGATCATCACGCGCGCCTCCGACGCCGATGTTTCCGGCTCGTCGAACTTCGCAACCTCCTGCGTCGGCAGCGTGAACGGAATCGATGCCTCGCTGGCAAGCATAAGCAGCAATGCCTTTTGCGCATCGGCGAGGCGCGTAGAGTGTTCGCAACCGGCGCTCAGAATTGCGACGAGCAACCGGTTACGAGCTTGCTCGTCGCGCGTGGGCGCGATCACGAGCGCGTCGGCAAGATCCAGCGCCCAAGGCATGTAACGCGGCGAGCGCACCTCGTCGAATATGCTGAGCAGACGCTCCATGAGTTGAACGTACTGATCGGGCGTTGGGCCCGCCATCACGACGTGCAGCGCGGCCTGTTTGATCAGATCCAACTCACTCTCGCCGTAGCGGTCGCGCACCCATACCGTATCGAGCAGGCTGTTATACAGCGGAATGAACGGCGCATGCGGCTTCGTTCGTTCGATGATCCAACCGAACCAGATGGGCAGTAGCGCGTCGAAAGTGCCCGAATTGCTGAGCACTTCATCCTCCATGCCCTGGACGAGGAGTCGCGCCATGGCGTCATCGATCTTGGTGAGGGCGTCCGTGTTGGCGAGTTCGCGCCAGAACTCGACTACGTTGTCCGCGGCGATTGGCTCAGCCTCGGCTTCGACGCGCAACTGCGCTTCCAAGCTTTCCGGTGGCTTGGTCGCGGCAAGACTCGTGACGTCGCCGAGCAGACGCGCACGGGTTTGCTGCACGACTGCAGATATCGCCGGGGCGCTTGCCTTCACGCGCACGACCGTCTGTTCGGCGCGCTGTGGATCATCGATTTCCTTTGCACATCGAAGCAGGGCGCTCAGCACTTCTGGACTGTCTTCGAGCGACCATAGGAGATCGTATGTTAATGTCCACGCAGAACTGACCCACCTGAGGCTGTAGTTTTCATCGAATTTTGACCCACGTGATTGAATGCCCTGCTCAATCTTTGAGCAGGGGATACAGAGGTGATCACGGTGGGCATATTGGCCAAGATCAGGCGGATGTATTTCCGCGAGAAGGTCCCGCTGCGCGAGATTGCGAGGCGCACGGGCCTGTCCCGGAACACGGTGCGCAACTGGCTTCGGCAGACGGATGCCGTTGAGCCGAAGTACCCGAAGCGCGTCAGCCCGAGCGTCGTCGACGAGTGGGCCGCGCAACTGACGGGCTGGCTGCGGGCAGACAGTCATCGCCCGAAGCGTGACCGGCGCACGGCCCGGTTCATGTTCGAGGCCATCCGCGGCGAGGGCTACGCCGGCAGCTACGGCCGCGTCAGCGCCTTCGTGAGACGCTGGCACGAGGAGCAGGCTGAAGCCCCGCGCAGGAAGGCCTATGTACCGCTGGCCTTCGAACCCGGCGAAGCCTTCCAGTTTGACTGGAGCTGCGAATACGCCTTCATCGGCGGGTTGCGGCGACGCCTGGAGGTCGCCCACGTCAAGCTCAATGCCAGCCGGGCGTTCTGGCTGGTCGCCTATCCGACCCAGAGTCACGAGATGCTGTTCGATGCGCACGCCCGCGCATTCGCCGCGTTCGGCGGCGTGCCGCGCCGCGGCATCTACGACAACATGAAGACCGCCGTGGACAAGGTCGGCCGCGGCAAGGAGCGCGCGGTCAACGCCCGCTTCGAGGCAATGTGCGGCCATTACCTGTTCGAGCCGGAATTCTGCAACCGTGCCGCCGGCTGGGAGAAGGGCATCGTTGAGAAGAACGTGCAGGACCGGCGCCGCCAGATCTGGCACGAGGCTGCGCTACGACGCTGGGAAACGCTGGAGCTTCTGAACGAATGGGTCGCGGGCCAGTGTCGTCAGGCCTGGCAGATGCGGCACCCGCAGTGGCCCGAGCTGACGGTCGAGGACGTGCTGCAGGACGAGCGCACCAGGCTGATGCCCAATCCACGCCCGTTCGACGGCTATGTCGAGCAGACGCTGCGGGTGTCGTCGACCAGCCTCATCCACTTTCAGCGCAACCGCTACAGCGTGCCCACCGAGTATACGAACCAGCTGGTGAGCGTGCGCTGCTATCCGGCATATCTCAGCGTCGTCGCCGACGCCCAGGAGATCGCACGCCACGAACGCAGCTTCGAGCGGCACATGACCTTCTACGACTGGCGCCATTACATCACGCTGGTTGAGCGCAAACCCGGCGCGTTGCGCAACGGCGCTCCGTTCGTCACGATGCCACAGCCGCTGCAGCAGTTGCAGCGACACCTACTGAAGCACCCGGGAGGCGATCGCATCATGACGCAGGTGCTCGCCGCGGTGCGCGAACACGGACTCGATGCCGTGCTGCTTGCCGTGCAGGCAGCGCTGGACTCGGGACGCCCCAGTGGGGAGCACGTTCTGAACGTGCTGAGCCGGTTAAAGGCGCCCACCACGAGTACCAACCTCGCGACGACGAAACTCCAGCTTACCGAAGAGCCGGCTGCCGACGTGAGCCGCTACGAAACCCTGCGCGCCAACCCACCGGAGGACCGTGTCAAACGCATTTGAAATCTGAGCCACTTCGCGCCTGATCGCGCAAAGTAAAACTGAGCCAGTCGTTACTTCTTCGATGTCGGGACGTGCCCGGCTTTGCGTTGCTGTTTCAGTCTGTAGCTGTCTCCTTTGATCTGGATGATGTGGGCATGGTGGAGGATGCGGTCGAGCATCGCTGCAGTGAGGGTGGTGTTGCCGCCGAAGGTTTCGTCCCACTGCGCAAACGGCAGGTTGCTGGTCAGGATCATCGAGCCACGCTCGTAGCGCTTGGCGACGATCTGGAAGAAGTGACTGGCCTGATCGCCCGAGAGCGGTAGATAGCCGATCTCATCGACGATGAGCAGCCTCGGGCCGAGAATGTTGTGCCGAAGAACGGCGTCGTATCGCTCCTGTCGGCGTGCAGCCTCGAGCTGTAACATCAGATCCGCCGCCGTGATGAACTTCGTCTTGATGCCGGCCTGCGTCGCTGCATATCCGATGGCGATCGCGAGGTGCGTCTTGCCCACGCCCGACGGACCAAGCAACACGGCGTTCTCGCCTCGCTCGATGAAGCGTAGCGTGGCAAGCTCGTCGATTGCCTCGCGCGGGACCCCGACGGCGAAGCTGTAGTCGTAGTCATCCAGTGTCTTGATGGCGGGAAACCCGGCCATGCGCACCAGTGTTTGCCGCGAACGAACTTGCCTCGTCTCTCGTTCGTGCGCGAGCGCGTTCTCGAGGAAGTCGAGGAAACTCCATTGCTTGGCCGCCGCGTCGCTGGCCAGAGCGACGTATCGGTGCATGAGTCCCTCGAGCTTCAGGCTTTGGCAGTGCCCGTCGATGCGTTCCTGCTGCAAGTTCATGCGCGCACCTCGGTCAGTAATTGCTGGTAGACGGACAACGGGTGCTGGATCGACATCGCGGGATCAACGCGCGGCCGAGCGACGGCGCGAGCCGGCAATCGGGGCAATGTGTAGCCAGGCATATCGAGCAAGCAAGCCCGTTCTCGTTGCTCCAACAGAATCGCGGGTGCCTGCCCGGTAACCGGATGCACGCGCTGGTTGGCCACGTCGCGCAGCCATTTACTCACCTCGACGTTCGCAGTCGCGGCATCGAGCATCAAGCCGGATTGTTTAAGCTGGCTTGCCAGCGGCACATAGAAATTGCCGCGCAGATAGCGGTGGAATCGCTCGACCTTGCCCTTGGTCTGCGCGCGGTACGGTTGGCACAATCTGGGCAGGAAGCCGTACCGCTTGGCCAGATCGAGCAGGCCGGCGTGCCAGCGATGTTGGCCGTCGCCATAAGCATCGCGTTCGACAACGATGGTCTTGGCGTTGTCGTAAAGGATCTCGCGAGGAATGCCACCCAAGGCTTCGAACAGCGCATGATGACAGGCAACCAGCGTCTCGGCGCGTTCATCGGTGGTGAAGTGTGCCCAGCGCCAACGACTGAAGCCGAGCGTGGCGGTGAAGGCGTAAAGCGGGTCGGTGCCTCGTCGGAAGACAACGAAATCGCACTGCATCTGCCGACCGGGCTCGGTCTCGAACCTTACGACTGGATCGGGCTTCGGCATGGGCTTATGCGTGTTCATGAAAGCCTGCAGGCTTCGCAGTTGGCCCTCGTAGCCGCGCGCCCGCAACTCGCGCAGCAGCGCCGGCGCTGCGATGATCTCCGGTGCTGCGGCCCTCATGCGCTCGATGATGTACGCCTCGAACGCTCCGAGCTTGGTTGGCCGCGGTTCACGCGGCTTGTAGCGCGGCACTTCCTCAGCCGACAGGTACCGCGCCACCGTGTTGCGAGAAATGCCCAGGCGCCGCGCGATCTCGCGCTCCGATACGCCTTGGGCTTTGAGCACATGGATTTGCATCCACTGTTCCTTCTGGAGCATCGCCAGCCTTTGCGCGCAAAAGGCTGACTGTACTGAAAGGTGGCTTAGATTTACTTCGCGCGAAGTGGCTCATTATTACTTTGCGCCCAACAGACCGTCATGTCTAACGACATCGCCGCCCAACTCAAGGGGCTCAAACTGCATGGCATGGCGAGCACCTGGCCAGAGCTGCTGGCGCAGTCGCGTCACACGGAGTTCGACCCGGAGCGCTTCATGAAGCAGCTGCTGATGGCTGAGACGGCGGAGCGACAGGTGCGCTCGATCGCCTATCAGATGACCGCCGCTCGCTTCCCGGCTCACCGCGACCTGAAGGGCTTCGACTTCGCGCAGGCGCACGTCGACGAAGCGCTGGTTCGAGAACTCAGTGACCTGTCGTTCCTCGCAAGCGCACACAACGTCGTGTTCATCGGTGGCCCCGGCACCGGCAAAACGCACCTCGCCTCAGCGATCGGAATTGAGGCCGTGCAGCGCCACGGCAAGCGCGTGCGCTACTTCTCGACCGTCGAGCTGACCAACGCACTGGAGCAGGAGAAGTCCATCGGCAAACAAGGCCAGATCGCCCATAAGCTGATGTACGTCGACCTGGTAATCCTCGACGAACTGGGCTACCTGCCGTTCAGCCAGACCGGTGGCGCATTGCTGTTCCACTTGCTCTCGAAGCTGTATGAACACACGAGTGTCGTGATCACCACCAACCTCAGCTTCGGCGAGTGGGCGACCGTGTTCGGGGACGCAAAGATGACGACGGCGCTGCTGGACCGCGTCACCCATCACTGCCACATCGTCGAAACGGGCAATGAATCCTGGCGCTTCAAGTCCAGTTCTGCCAAGGCGAAGGCAACCAGAAAGAGAGCAGCAAAAGCAGCAGGCAGTGAGGAGTTATCCACACCGGAATAGATGTACTACGCTGTCTCGGGGTGGGTCAGATTTAGATGAAAACGGTGGGTCAAGATTCGGTGGAAATCAACAGACGATCTTCGGCAGCCGGATTTTCGGAGGCCACAAATGCAAAAACCCCCGCCTGTTCGGGCGGGGGTTTCTGGCTTAGGGAGCCTGACGATTACCTACTTTCACACGGGAATCCGCACTATCATCGGCGTAGAGTCGTTTCACGGTCCTGTTCGGGATGGGAAGGGGTGGGACCGACTCGCTATGGTCATCAGGCAAAGAGGGTTGTTCTGCTGGCGCGGCCAACAGAACCAATCTGGGAAGAAGCAGTAATTTAGGTTGTGTGTATCACACACGAGAATCCAACATGTCGCTCTGGATCGCGGCCAGTGCTTTCGCACGGCGCCGATCTACAAGGCAGACTTGTTATAGGATCAAGCCTTACGGGCAATTAGTATCAGTTAGCTGAACGCATTACTGCGCTTACACACCTGACCTATCAACGTCCTGGTCTCGAACGACCCTTCAAGGGGATCTAGTCCCCAGGGATATCTCATCTTAAGGCGAGTTTCCCGCTTAGATGCTTTCAGCGGTTATCTCTTCCGAACATAGCTACCCGGCGATGCCACTGGCGTGACAACCGGTACACCAGAGGTTCGTCCACTCCGGTCCTCTCGTACTAGGAGCAGCCCCCTTCAAATATCCAACGCCCACGGCAGATAGGGACCAAACTGTCTCACGACGTTTTAAACCCAGCTCACGTACCTCTTTAAATGGCGAACAGCCATACCCTTGGGACCGGCTACAGCCCCAGGATGAGATGAGCCGACATCGAGGTGCCAAACACCGCCGTCGATATGAACTCTTGGGCGGTATCAGCCTGTTATCCCCAGAGTACCTTTTATCCGTTGAGCGATGGCCCTTCCATACAGAACCACCGGATCACTATGACCTGCTTTCGCACCTGCTCGACTTGTCGGTCTCGCAGTTAAGCACGCTTATGCCATTGCACTATCAGCACGATTTCCGACCGTACCTAGCGTACCTTCGTACTCCTCCGTTACGCTTTGGGAGGAGACCGCCCCAGTCAAACTGCCTACCATGCACTGTCCCCGACCCGGATCACGGGCCAAGGTTAGAACCTCAAACAAACCAGGGTGGTATTTCAAGGACGGCTCCACCGAAACTAGCGTTCCGGTTTCATAGCCTCCCACCTATCCTACACAGATCGGTTCAAAGTCCAATGCAAAGCTACAGTAAAGGTTCATGGGGTCTTTCCGTCTAGCCGCGGGTAGATTGCATCATCACAAACACTTCAACTTCGCTGAGTCTCGGGAGGAGACAGTGTGGCCATCGTTACGCCATTCGTGCAGGTCGGAACTTACCCGACAAGGAATTTCGCTACCTTAGGACCGTTATAGTTACGGCCGCCGTTTACCGGGACTTCAATCAAGAGCTTGCACCCCATCATTTAATCTTCCGGCACCGGGCAGGCGTCACACCCTATACGTCCACTTTCGTGTTTGCAGAGTGCTGTGTTTTTATTAAACAGTCGCAGCCACCAGTTTATTGCAACCCCTTCACCCTCCTGGCGCAGGCCAGTCAAGCTACAAGGGCGTACCTTATCCCGAAGTTACGGTACCAATTTGCCGAGTTCCTTCTCCCGAGTTCTCTCAAGCGCCTTAGAATACTCATCTCGCCCACCTGTGTCGGTTTGCGGTACGGTCATCGTTAGACTGAAGCTTAGAGGCTTTTCTTGGAACCACTTCCAATTGCTTCGCTCCCGAAGGAGCTCGCGCCACACCCTTGAATTACGCACCCGGATTTGCCTAAGTGCCTTCTCCAATGCAGCGACCGGGACTTCCAACACCCGGACAACCTTCCGCGATCCGTCCCCCCATCGCATCTAACAATGGTGCAGGAATATTGACCTGCTTCCCATCAGCTACGCATTTCTGCCTCGCCTTAGGGGCCGACTCACCCTACGCCGATGAACGTTGCGTAGGAAACCTTGGGCTTACGGCGAGGGGGCCTTTCACCCCCTTTATCGCTACTCATGTCAGCATTCGCACTTCCGATACCTCCAGCACCCTTTACAAGGCACCTTCGCAGGCTTACGGAACGCTCTCCTACCATGCGAGCAAAGCTCGCATCCGCAGCTTCGGTATATAGCTTAGCCCCGTTACATCTTCCGCGCAGGACGACTCGATCAGTGAGCTATTACGCTTTCTTTAAAGGGTGGCTGCTTCTAAGCCAACCTCCTGACTGTTTTAGCCTTCCCACTTCGTTTCCCACTTAGCTATATTTGGGGACCTTAGCTGGCGGTCTGGGTTGTTTCCCTCTTGACACCGGACGTTAGCACCCGATGTCTGTCTCCCGTGATTGCACTCTTCGGTATTCGGAGTTTGCTATGGCGGGGTAATCTGCAATAGACCCCCCAACCATGACAGTGCTCTACCCCGAAGGTGAGACACGAGGCACTACCTAAATAGTTTTCGGAGAGAACCAGCTATTTCCAGGTTTGTTTAGCCTTTCACCCCTATCCACAGCTCATCCCCTAACTTTTCAACGTTAGTGGGTTCGGACCTCCAGTACGTGTTACCGCACCTTCATCCTGGCCATGGATAGATCACCTGGTTTCGGGTCTACGCCCAGCAACTGAACGCCCTATTCGGACTCGCTTTCGCTACGCCTGCCCTATACGGTTAAGCTTGCTACTGAACGTAAGTCGCTGACCCATTATACAAAAGGTACGCCGTCACCCCTTACGAGGCTCCGACTGTTTGTATGCATGCGGTTTCAGGATCTATTTCACTCCCCTCCCGGGGTTCTTTTCGCCTTTCCCTCACGGTACTGGTTCACTATCGGTCGATCACGAGTATTTAGCCTTGGAGGATGGTCCCCCCATCTTCAGACAGGATTTCACGTGTCCCGCCCTACTTGTCGCACACCTAGTTCTTTCATACTGTTTTCGCCTACAGGGCTATCACCTGCTATGGCCGCACTTTCCAGAGCGTTCGGCTAACAATACAAATAAAGAGTGCAAGGCTCATCCCATTTCGCTCGCCACTACTTTGGGAATCTCGGTTGATTTCTTTTCCTGCGGTTACTTAGATGTTTCAGTTCACCGCGTTCGCTTCTCTGGACCTATGTATTCAGTCCAGGATGACCCAAAAGGGCCGGGTTTCCCCATTCGGACATCTACGGATCAAAGCTCGTTTGCCAGCTCCCCGTAGCTTTTCGCAGGCTACCGCGTCCTTCATCGCCTGTGATCGCCAAGGCATCCACCACATGCACTTGTTCGCTTGACCCTATAACGAGTCTGTCTCATGTCGGCCATCGTTAGCGCTTTAGCGCTTACGAGGGGCCCATCCCCGAAGGGGACGACAGTCGCTACAGGTTGAGTTCTCGCGTTGTGCCGTATTCCAATTTAAGTCGAACATAGAGTTCGAATCATCTTGAGATACATCGATACAATCACAACCCGGATAGCTTTCACGTCCATCTCAAGACGCTTCCGCTATCCAAATTACTTACTTCTTCCAGATTGTTAAAGAACGACAGCCGATACTTTCGTACCGCTCTGACTGGCTCAATCGCCAATGAGAAAGACTCGAACGAAACACCGTTCGAATATTTTTCATTGAAGATTATCGAAAGCGGCCGGTATTATAACCGATAAAACCGCTAACAGACAGTCTTTCTTTCTAAACCAACAGCCGATAAGCGTGGGCGCTCAATTTTGCGAGATAGCTCTGGAAAGGAGGTGATCCAGCCGCACCTTCCGATACGGCTACCTTGTTACGACTTCACCCCAGTCATGAATCCTACCGTGGTGACCGTCCTCCTTGCGGTTAGACTAGCCACTTCTGGTAAAACCCACTCCCATGGTGTGACGGGCGGTGTGTACAAGACCCGGGAACGTATTCACCGCGGCATGCTGATCCGCGATTACTAGCGATTCCAGCTTCATGCACTCGAGTTGCAGAGTGCAATCCGGACTACGATCGGTTTTCTGGGATTAGCTCCCCCTCGCGGGTTGGCAACCCTCTGTTCCGACCATTGTATGACGTGTGAAGCCCTACCCATAAGGGCCATGAGGACTTGACGTCATCCCCACCTTCCTCCGGTTTGTCACCGGCAGTCTCCTTAGAGTGCTCTTGCGTAGCAACTAAGGACAAGGGTTGCGCTCGTTGCGGGACTTAACCCAACATCTCACGACACGAGCTGACGACAGCCATGCAGCACCTGTGCGCCGGTTCTCTTTCGAGCACTCCCGAATCTCTTCAGGATTCCGACCATGTCAAGGGTAGGTAAGGTTTTTCGCGTTGCATCGAATTAATCCACATCATCCACCGCTTGTGCGGGTCCCCGTCAATTCCTTTGAGTTTTAATCTTGCGACCGTACTCCCCAGGCGGTCAACTTCACGCGTTAGCTACGTTACTAAGGAAATGAATCCCCAACAACTAGTTGACATCGTTTAGGGCGTGGACTACCAGGGTATCTAATCCTGTTTGCTCCCCACGCTTTCGTGCATGAGCGTCAGTATTGGCCCAGGGGGCTGCCTTCGCCATCGGTATTCCTCCACATCTCTACGCATTTCACTGCTACACGTGGAATTCTACCCCCCTCTGCCATACTCTAGCCTGCCAGTCACCAATGCAGTTCCCAGGTTGAGCCCGGGGATTTCACATCGGTCTTAGCAAACCGCCTGCGCACGCTTTACGCCCAGTAATTCCGATTAACGCTTGCACCCTACGTATTACCGCGGCTGCTGGCACGTAGTTAGCCGGTGCTTATTCTTCCGGTACCGTCATCCCCCGACTGTATTAGAGCCAAGGATTTCTTTCCGGACAAAAGTGCTTTACAACCCGAAGGCCTTCTTCACACACGCGGCATTGCTGGATCAGGCTTTCGCCCATTGTCCAAAATTCCCCACTGCTGCCTCCCGTAGGAGTCTGGGCCGTGTCTCAGTCCCAGTGTGGCTGGTCGTCCTCTCAGACCAGCTACTGATCGTCGCCTTGGTAGGCCTTTACCCCACCAACTAGCTAATCAGCCATCGGCCAACCCTATAGCGCGAGGCCCGAAGGTCCCCCGCTTTCATCCATAGATCGTATGCGGTATTAATCCGGCTTTCGCCGGGCTATCCCCCACTACAGGACATGTTCCGATGTATTACTCACCCGTTCGCCACTCGCCACCAGGTGCAAGCACCCGTGCTGCCGTTCGACTTGCATGTGTAAGGCATGCCGCCAGCGTTCAATCTGAGCCAGGATCAAACTCTTCAGTTTAAACCTGTTACTGTTTTCGGTTCCGTTAAGAACCGGTCGCTCACTCAAAGCTGACAGGTATATGAATCTCTTCATAAACCTGACTTACTTTAGTGTGAGACTCTTGATACTTTCGCTTTCTGACCCGAAGATCAGCTCGCTTCCATCAAGCGCCCACACTTATCGGCTGTTAATTTTTAAAGAACGTCGCGTTTCAAACGTCTCGTTTGTTTCGCGTCTCAATCAAGAGAGGCCGAATTATGGTTTTCCCCAGCATCGGCGTCAAGCACTTTTTGAAAATTTTTTGACAAGCGGTGCGGCGGGGTCCGTTGAGCAGCCTTCCGCAGCCGTCAAATCGAGACAGCGGCGGCGCCCTCGAGCGCCGCCGACAGCCCCGCCGCATCGCGCGCACCCCGCGCAAGTCAACGCCCGACCATCGCCCTCACCACCCCGTCGCGCCGGATCAGCCCGTGATAGAGCGCCGCCGCGAAGTGCGCGACGAACGTGACGAAGAACAGGTAAGCCAACACCCGATGCGCGACCCGCAGCCATGCGAAGGTCGCCGGATCCGCCGAGACCAGCGCCGGCAATTGCACCCCGCCGCCCAAGGTCACCGGGTATCCGCCCGCCGACAGCATCGCCCAGCCGATCAGCGGCATCGCGACCATCAGCGCATACAGCACGAGATGCGACCCGTGCGCGGCGAACTTCTGCCACCACGGCAGATCGTCCGGCAGCGCCGGCGCTTTCGTCGACAGCCGCACCGCGATGCGCACGCACACCAGCACCAGCACGGCGATCCCCAACGGCTTGTGCAACGCCACCAGGAAATCGTGTCGCCGCGAAATCGACGCCACCATCCCCACACCGACGAACAGCATCGTCACGATCATCGCGGCCATCACCCAATGCAGCAGCCTTGCCGGCAAGCCAAACGTCGTCGTTCCCTTCATCATCGTCCCTCCGCAGTCAATCGCGCGGCCCCGGCCACGCCGGCCTCTTCACTCGTGCGGCGCAGATACGAATCCGCATACGCGGCCGAGCGCGCCGCCAGCAACGGATCGCCCGACACCTGAATCCCGCGCGGCAGCACCGTCGGGTCGTAGTTCACGTCGCGGCACGGGCCGCTGTCCTGCGGCTCGACGCGATCGAGCACCAGCGTGCCCGCGTCGATCGTCGTTCGCTGCGCGGGCCAGGTTTTCGTCGCGTCGTCCACCGGATCGCCGGGGTCGGCCAAGGTGACGAGCAGCTTCCACTTCTGCGCACCGCCAGCGATGCGGCGCGTGACGTCCTGCTGCAGCACGTTCGGATCGGCCGCCGTCGCGACGTCCGCGGCGCCGGCCGTCTGCTCGGGCACGACGCGCCATCTCACCGCGTGCCGCTGGCCGGCGGCGTCGACGAAGTAGAACGCGTTCAGCCCGTAATAGCTTTCGGTGACGTAGCTCGCGCTCGGCTTCGCACCCTTCACCCATGCGCGGAAGGCGGCCGTCTCCGGATGCGCGGCGAAGAACGCCTTCACCTTCGCCGGATCGGGCTTGCCCGTCGCCGGGTCGGGCGCGGTCGCGAGCAGCTGCTCGTAGAACGCCTTCGGCGTCGCGACCGGGAACACCGGCATCGCGTTCATCCCGGTGCGCCATTGCTCGCCGTCCGGCGCGGTCAGCTTCAGCGCGAGGCTGCGGATCGGCACGCTGCTGTCCGGCGCATACGGATTGCCGCCCGGCAGCGCGAACCGGCCGACCACCGGCGTGCGCACGGGCTTGAAGAACGGCGCCACCGAATACGCACTCGCGGCGCCGCTGCCTTCGAAGTAGCCGGTCACGCACACGCCCTTCGCGTGATTGCGCCGGAAGCCCGGATGGACGCCGCCGCCGGCCGTCTGCAGCGCGTCGACGAGCCGATGCGGCGTCAGCCGCGCCGGCGCGAGCCACCCGCCGACATAGCCGAACGCCACCACCACGCCGGCCGCCGCGCCGCCGATCACGGCCCAGCGCCACCATCCGCGCCCAGGCTCGCGCGGCGGCGAAGAAGAAGATTGCTTCATGGATGCACTCCCGATCGTCTGATCATTGTCGAACGGGAATAGGACGCCGCCCGCGTCGCTTTATTCCACGAAACAATTTTTCGTATGCTGATGGAATAAGCGGTGCCGGGCGGCGTCTTACCCGGCATCTCCACGCCTTTCGGCTCGCCCCCGGCCATGCCTTCAAACGCCCCCGACGACGACGCGTTGCGCGAACTCATCCCCAGGCTGCGACGCTTCGCGCTGTGGTTGGCGCGCGACGTCCACGCAGCCGACGATCTCGTTCAGTCGACGCTCGAGCGCGCGTTGTCGCGCTGGGCGAGCCGCCGCGACGACGCATCGCTGCGCAGCTGGCTCTTCACGATCCTTTACCGCCAGTTTCTCGACGGCAAGCGCAGCGCGAAGCGCTACGCGTGGCTGCTCGGCCGCATCCGCGACGATGAAGACGCGCACTGGCCGTCCGCCGAACGCGAATTCGCCGCGCGCGCGACGCTCGAAGCGTTCGGCCGGCTCTCCGACGAGCAACGCAGCCTGCTGCTGCTCGTCGCGGTCGAAGGCTTCACGTATCGGGAAGTCGCCGACCTGCTCGAGGTGCCGATCGGCACCGTGATGTCGCGCCTGTCGCGCGCGCGGCAGGCGCTGCGCCAGCTCAGCGACGGCGAGCTTCCCGCTCCTTCTCTCCGGTTGATGAAATGAACGACCTCCGCCCCGACGAACACGATCTCCAGGCCTATGTCGACGGCCAGCTCGACGACGATGCGCGCGCCGCGGTCGAGCGATATCTCGCGCTGCATCCGGAGAGCGCCGAGCAGGTGAAGCAGTGGCAGCAGGATGCGCAGCGGTTGCGGGCAGCGCTCGAAAGCGTGCGGATGCCCACCGGGAATCCCGAGCTCGATCCGGCCGCGATTCGTTCGCGCCGCGCCGAACGCTCACGGATGCGGTTCGCGATGGCCGCTTCGTTCGTGTTCTGCATCGGGCTCGGCACCTTCGGCGGCTGGCAGGCGCGCGGGTGGAACGCGCCGCCGCCCGTCGCGCCGATGAGCGATGCGGTCGAGGCTTACCGGATGATGGTGGTCGATCAGGTCGCGAAGGTGGATTTCCGGCCGACGAGTGCGAAGGATCTGCATGGGTGGCTCACCAAACGCGTCGGCGCATCGGCGAAGCTGCCGGACTTGAGTGCCGCGGGGTTCAAGCCGATCGGCGCGCGGTTGTTCATGACGGACAGCGGCGCCGCGGCCGCGATGGTGCTCTATGAGGACGATGCCGGGCGGACGCTGAGCTTCTATCTGCGGCCGGCGGAAGCGAAAAATCGGCTGCTGCCCGCGGGGCAGCGCGTGGACGGCGCGTTGATGGCGCGGTATGGGTCGGTGAACGGGCTCAACTATGCGGTGGTCGGGCCGGCGAGCAATCTCGGTGAGCAAGCCGTTGCGAGGGCGTTGGATCAGCAGATTTGAGGGGGGTAATGTCGGCGGGCCGGCTGGTGGAGCTCGGCCAGCGCTCAAAGCGCTCATGTGAGACGTTCAGATCCACAGCGTTGGGAGTCGCTTTTGTGGCGGTTGTCCACACAGAGCGTCTCGTCGCAGTGCGTTCGCAGATCGGCGTGTCCTGCGCGGCTCCGGTGTCATGCGGTTTGGCGTCTTCTGCACGCGGGATATCAACATCGGTCTCGGCAACTCTGCATGCAGCCTCTCGTCGAACCGCCCATCTTCGGGTTACACAGCGTTTCGAGTGACTTTGGACGGCGATATCCACACAGCTTTCACTGAGCCGGCATAGCGGATCTCGGTTCGGCTGCGCTCGCGGTGTTCGCATGCGCGTCAGTGCTTCGAACTCGTGCTTTTTGTCGACGGGCACAGCGTTTCCGATTGTGTTACGTGCCGGTTGTCCACACTTAGAAGCCAAGCGCTACGGCAGCACGGGCGGCATTTGCGCGCCCTTGCCGTCTGCGCACTACGCGCGTTTCACCAGACGCCACGTCACCCAGTGCACCTTGAGCTCCCCCAGATTGTCCCGGACCAGCATGTCGGGCATCGCCGCCCCGGCTTCGACGCGCAGCACCTTGCCGCCGTATTCGTCCGTCTGCCAATCGCCGGTCACCGGGCAGATATCGCTGGTGCGGACCTGCGCGACGGGGTCGCGGTCCGACGCCGGCGCTGAAGGCGGATCGAGGAAGTACTCCGATTCGTCGGGGACGATGCCGTCCGCGTATCGCTTGTCTTCCCACAACAGCCGCCAGTGCGTCTTGACGGGCGTTCGCGTCTCGTCATCCCTGAGGTTCGGCGCGCGGATGTCGCGAATGAAATAGTTGAAGCAGCCGTTGTTGTGCAAGCTGCGATTGCCGACCGGCACAACGCCCAGCAACTTCGATCGCCTGACGGTAACGGGCTCCCAGATGCCGTCGCAAGGCACTTTGTGCCCGGATTTGATCACGGGGCCGACGGGTTCCGGAACCTCCGGCAGGTTCGCCGGAAATACCGGATATGGAAGCGTGTAGAAGGTGTTGTCGTATGCACCGGGAGACAGCAGCAGTCCGACCGAGCGCAGTTGTGCGAGATCGTTGTTCAAACTCGACGGCTCCAACGGAGCGTTCTCCATCTGGTATTCCGATGCATGCAGAAGTTTGGCCAGCGCATCGATCTTTGGCGGGTAAGCGGCGAATTGCGCACCACGCTCCCAGTAATCCTGGTGGGGGAAAAAATATGCATTCAAATAGTTATACCGATCAATCGCGTATTCCAGCGGCTCGCCACACTGCCACACGAATCGATACCCGCGGGCTAGTTCGGTCAAGCCTCGATCGTAAGAAGCGAGAATTTCGAAGATGGTTGGCAAATGATCTGCGTGCACGCGCTCCGGATCGTCTTCGGGCCAAGTCTTTACCGCGTTCTCGTACTCGTTCGCGAAAATCGCAAAGGCTTCGCGCTTGCGCTTCCAGAGCGAGAAGCTGGTCAGTCGTTGAAGCAGCCAGAAAATTCTGCGCCGGGTCGCATCGTCGGCCATGTCGTATTGCTTGATCGTCTTCGTCATCGTTGAACTTCGTACCACGCTTCCAATTCGCGTCGTGGGACTCACGTTGCTGTCGCTCATCTTTGTATGGGTCTCTTCATTCTCGAGCCAACGACGCCTCCATGCAGCGGCTTGCACAGCCGGCCGGCGAGCTGCACAGCGCTTCGAACTGGTTTGCTTCCGGTTAACCAAACGTGATGGAGAGCCGCATCACCGGCACGAGCGTTTCCTGTGCAGACCACTCCCCAGGACGCTTCGCCTGCCGCGCCGCTTCCGAGCTACGCGGCTTTACCAGGCAGCACATCACCCAATGCAGCTTGAGCTCGCCAAGCTAGCTCCGGCCCCACGCTATCAAACAATTGATCTGTGCGTCCCATCCAGACCTTGGCCCCGCTCACAGCGCCCAAATTGGGTTCTCCCTCCACCGCACGCAGTGCACATCCACTCCGAATCACAGTCTCCGGACTGTGCTTATCCAAAGGTGTTAACAGGATTCGTATACATACGTAGTGATAGTTAACAAGCGCACGGCCTCACAGTGGATAACCTCCTTAACCCCCTGAATCCAAAGCCCGAACCGCAACGCATAACCCGCCGCAAAGCAGACGCAAATCTCTGTGCAGCACAGAACAACTTTTCGTCGATTCACAGCCGCACCGACGTATCCCCAATCGTTCCACTGTGAATCCAGAGGCTTCCGAGCCGGTTATCCAGAGGGCGATGTGGATAACGTCACAGCGCACCGACACGTTTTGCTGTGACGTGACGACACGAGCGCAACGCCCCGACTTCGCCGCCCCGACACCGACTGCCAGCCGCCCCGCACACCGATTCAAAAAATTTTCACGAAGGGGCTTGTGCTGTCTGAAAACCCTCTCTATAATTCGCGGCTTCTTAGGCTCGTAGCTCAGTTGGTTAGAGCACCACCTTGACATGGTGGGGGTCGTTGGTTCGAATCCAATCGAGCCTACCAACGAATAAATGAAGGGGTCCGGCAGCACGCATTGCCTACAGGCAGTCGGCTCGCCAAACATACGAACGCCACGCGGCAACATCGCGTGGCGTTTTTCTTTTTGCGGTCGAAATCACGCATACGCGTGCGCTGCAAGCAGCCAAGCGGGCGCACGAATCGCCCGCCGCGCGCCTTCAATGCAGATGCTTCAGCTTGTCCGGATTGCGCACGACATAGATCGCGACGATCTTTCCGTCGTCGACCTCGAGCGCCGTGGTCTGCAACTCGCCGTCGGCCTCCAGCGTGACGAAGCCCGGCAAGCCGTTGATGAACCCGGCCCGCACGAGCTTCGATGCATGCGTCGCGAACAGCCGCGCGAGAAACGCGTGCACCTTCATCACGCGGTCGAACCCGAACACCGGCTTGCCCGCGGCCGAGCGCTTGCCGCCGCCGTCCGAATGCAGGCTCACGTCCTCGGCGAGCAGCGCGCCGAGTGCCCGCATGTCGCCGCTGCGCGACGCCGCGAAGAACGCCTCCGCCAACTCGATTCCGCGCTGCTTCTCGACATGAAAACGCGGCCGCGCGTCGCGCACGTGCGCGCGCGCCCGCGCAGCAAGCTGGCGGCACGCAGCCGGCTCGCGCTGGATCGTCGTCGCGATCTCGTCGAACTCGAGACCGAACACGTCGTGCAACAGAAACGCCGCGCGCTCCAGCGGCGACAGCCGTTCGAGCGCGAGCAGCAGCGGCAGCGTCACATCCTCCTGCACGTCTTCGTCGACGATCGGCTCGGGCAGCCACGGGCCGATATAGGTCTCGCGCTGATGCCGCGCGGACTTCAGCTGATCGATGCACATGCGCGTCACCATCCGGCGCAGGAACGCCTCGGGCACGCGCACGTCGTCGCGATCGACGTCCATCCAGCGGATGAACGCGTCCTGCACGACGTCCTCGGCATCGGCGACGGAGCCGAGCATCCGGTACGCGACGCGGATCAACGTACGGCGCAGCGGATCGAAGCTCGCCGCTGCGTCGTCACCGCCCGCGGACGGATCGACGTTCGTCATCAGGCCACCAGGCTCGCGGCGGCAGCCTTCGCTTCGGCCGGATCGACCCACAAGCCGAAGCCGACGGCGAGCCTGTTCCAGCCGTTGATCACGTTGATCATCAGCGTGAGTTTCACCTGTTCCTCCTGGCTGAATTGATCGACCAGCGCCGCATACGCGGCTGCGCGCGCATCGTGGCCTTCCGACAGCCGCGTCAGCGCATCGGTCCAGCCGAGCGCGGCGCGTTCGCGATCGGTGTAGCAGGGCGCCTCGCGCCACGCAGCCAGCAGATTGATGCGCTGCTCGGTCTCGCCGCGCGCGCGCGCTTCGACCGTGTGCATGTTAAGGCAGTTCGCGCACGCGTTGATCTGCGACGCGCGGATCTTGACGAGCTCGATCAGCGTCGGCTCGAGGCTCCCGGCAGCGGCGACCGATACGGTCATCCAGCTCTTCATCAGCGCGGGCGCGGCGGCAAACGGATTGAGTTTCGTTGTCATGGTTGCTTCTCCTTTCGGGTGGATTCAGACGACATGACGAGCGACACCTGCCGCGTGTGACATCGACGCGAAAAAAATTTCAACGAACGGAAGCGGCGGGGCAATGCAGCGCGATTGCAGGTCATGTGCGACGAGCGTCCGATCAGAAGCGCAGCGCGCCCGGTATCGCGCGCATGGAGACGCCGCAGCGTCATCGCAGCTTTCACTCGCTCAGGGCGCTTGTCACCAGATGTCGGCAGAATCGACGCTCGGGCATGCGAATTGCGGGCGCGTTGCGACACATTGCGCTACCCGCATTCGACCGCCCGCCGCCCATCCGAGCTTCGTGGAACCCATGCTTTCATTCCTCTTTCGCTATCGTTTCACCCGAAATCCGATTCGCGACGGTCACATTTCTGGCCCATACTGTTCTGCACGGGCAGACGAAGTGACGCAGAATCTACCGCCCGACGACGCAGCAACGAAGGTCGCACGTCAGCCGCGCGCATCCGAGCGCAACGCTGTCCTTTTCCCGGCAACGCAGCGAATCGCGACGTGGACGGTAAACCGATGAGCCTCCTTGCATCCCAGCTTCAGCGCCGTTACCAGGAAGTGCGCGCCCATAGCCTCGCGTTGACCGCGACGCTGTCGGCCGAAGACCAGGCCGTGCAGTCGATGCCCGACGCGAGCCCGGTGAAGTGGCACCTCGCGCATACCACCTGGTTCTTCGAAACCGTCGTGCTGATGCGCCGCGTGCCCGGCTACGCGCCGTTCGACGACGCGTTCCAGTTTCTGTTCAACTCGTATTACGAAGCGCTCGGCCCGCGTCATCCGCGGCCGCAGCGCGGGCTGCTCACGCGTCCGTCGCTCGAGCGCGTGCATGCGTACCGGCAGCATGTCGACGCAGCGCTGCAGCACGCACTCGACGCTGCGGATCCCGCCTTGCTGGCCGCGATCGCACCCGAGGTCGAGCTGGGCCTGCATCACGAGCAGCAGCATCAGGAGCTGATCGTCACCGACATGCTGCACGCGTTCTCGTGCAACCCGCTCAAGCCTGCGTTCCGGCCGCGCGACGGCGCGCACGCGCAAGCGGCGCTCGCCGCGGGCGACGCCGGCGCGCTGCGCTGGCTGCGTCAGCCGGGCGGCCTCGTCCAGATCGGCCACGACGGCGACGCGTTCTCGTTCGACAACGAGCGGCCGCGCCATACGGCGCTCGTGCAGCCGTGCGAGATCGCGAACCGCCTCGTGACGAATGCCGAATTCGCGGCCTTCATCGCGGACGGCGGCTACACGCGCGCCGAACTCTGGTTGTCCGACGGCTGGGCGACCGTGCAGCGCGAAGGGTGGTGCGCGCCGGCATACTGGATCGCCGACGATGACCGCACCGCGAAAACCGTACGCGAATGGCGCGCGTTCGGCCTGCATGGCGTCGAACCGCTCGCGCCCGATGCGCCGGTGTGCCACGTGAGCTTCTACGAGGCGGCCGCGTACGCGGAATGGGCCGGCGCACGCCTGCCGACCGAATTCGAATGGGAAGCCGCGTTTGGCGTGGACGGCGTGCGCGAGATGCTCGGCCACGTGTGGCAGTGGACGCGTTCGTCGTACGAGCCGTATCCGGGCTTTCGGCCGCTGGCCGGCGTCGCGGCCGAATACAACGGCAAGTTCATGGTCGGCCAGCAGGTCCTGCGCGGCAGCAGCATCGCGACGCCGCCGGGCCACGCGCGGCCGACGTACCGCAATTTCTTTCCGCCGGCCGCGCGCTGGCAATTCACGGGAGTGCGACTTGCGCGAGACGTCTGACCTGACGGCCACGAGCGGTGGCCAGCAACCCGCCCGCGAGGCGCGGCCGAGCGCGTTCGAGCGCGACCTGATCGACGGGCTGTCGCGCACGCCGCGCAGCATTCCGCCGAAGTACTTCTACGATGCGGCCGGCTCCGCGCTGTTCGACCGCATTTGCGAGCTGCCGGAGTACTACCCGACGCGCACCGAGCTCGGCATCCTGCGCGACCGCGCGGCCGAGATCGTGCAGCGCGTCGGCCCGCATGCCGACATCGTCGAATTCGGCGCGGGCTCGCTCGAGAAGATTCGCGTGCTGCTCGACGCCTGCGCGAACAACTATGCGAACGCGCCGGCGCGCTACGTGCCGATCGACATCTCGGCCGACTATCTGCACGGCGCGGCCGCGCGCCTGCGCGCCGCGTATCCATGGCTCGACGTCGCGCCGCTCGCCGCGGACTACACGAAGGCCGAGCAACTGGCCGAGCTCACGAACACGCCGCGGCGACGCATCGGCTTTTTCCCCGGCTCGACGATCGGCAACTTCTCGCCGGAAGAAGCCGATGCGTTCCTGCGCGACGCCGCACGGCTGCTGCGCGGCGGCGGCCTGCTGGTCGGCGCCGATCTGGTGAAGGACGAGTGCACGCTGCATCGTGCGTACAACGACGCGCAGGGCGTCACCGCGCAGTTCAACCTCAACCTGCTGGTGCGCGCGAACGCGGAGCTCGGCGCGGATTTCGACGTCGACGCCTTCTCGCATTGCGCGTTCTACGATCGCGAGCGGCAGCGCATCGAGATGCATCTCGTCAGCGATGTCGCGCAGACGGTGCACGTGCGCGGCCACGCGTTCTGCTTCGAGGCCGGCGAGCGCGTCCACACGGAGAACTCGCACAAGTTCACGATCGACGGCTTCCATGCGATCGCGCGGCGCGCGGGCTTCGAGCCCGACACCGTGTGGACCGACGCCGACGAGCTGTTCAGCGTGCACTGGCTGCGCAGCGTCGACGATATCCGCGCGTAGCGGCCGGGCACGCCGCACCGGCCGCCTTGCGGCAATAATTTCCGTCTCCGTCGATTCGATGCGCCGTCGCAACGGCGTGTCGAATCGCGCGTCTCCTTGCGCAGCAAGGCTTCACGGGCGCCGTAATCGCCCGTTACCGGTCTCGCAGACCGGTTTCACCTGTGTCGGCCCGCGCTGCCTAGACTCCGAACCGTAGTCACATCACGCACGATACGTGCAGGGAGTCGCGAAATGAGCAAGAAACTTATTCTCGGTGCAGTTCTCGGTGTAGCGGCGCTCGCAGCGTCGGGCGTCGCGTCGGCGCACGTCGACCTGTCGGTCGGGATCGGCGTGCCGGGCGTCTACGCGGCGCCGGCGCCCGTCTACGTCGCACCGCCGCCGCCGGTGATGTACGCGCCGGTGGGCTATCGCGACGACGACTGGCGTGCGCGCGCGTGGCGCGAACATGAATGGCGCCGCCGCGAATGGCGAGAACACGAGTGGCGCGAGCGCGGCTGGCGCGACGGCGGCGGCTGGCGCGGCCGCTGGGACTGAGCGCCGCGACACGCACACGACAACATTGATCGCATCGACACGAGGAGCGTGATCGCATGAACCCCATTCGATACATCGGAACGTTGACGGCCGCCGCGGCTGTTGCGCTCACAACGATCGGTAGCGCGCAGGCTGCCGGCTGCATCAAGGGCGCGGCGGTGGGCGGCGTTGCCGGCCACTACGTCGGGCACCATGCGGTGGTAGGCGCGGTCGGCGGCTGTCTCGTCGGCCGCCATTTGGCGAAGAAGCACGAGCAGGAGCAGGCGGCGCAGCGCAAGGCGGCCGCGGCCGCATCGCAGACGGCGCAGTGAACCACGACGACCGGCGGCGCCGCGACACCGTCGCCGCCGGTCGCCGCCGGTCGCTGTCGTTGTCGCACGCCGGTGGGCCGGAAATTGATCGGACGAATGCGTGCACACGCCGCGTTACGATCATTTACAACGTCGCGCCGCGCGAAAACCGCGCGTTCGTAGAATGCAGTCATCCGAACGCGCTTCAGGGAGAAAACGATGAAAACTCAACGATATCTGTCCGTGCTGGCAGCGGCGCTGCTCGCACTCGGGGCCGCCGGCGCACAGGCGGCTGCTGGCGGCAATGGCGGTGGTGGTGGCGGCGGCCATGGCGCAGGCGGGATGGGCGGGATGGGCGGCAACGCGGGCGGGATGTCCGGCAGCCACATGAGCGGCGACGCGCTGAGCAATTCGAACGGCTTCCGCTCGGGCGACCGCGACAAGGGCCTCGCACGCGCGGCCGATCGCTCCGACACGATCGCCGACCGCGCCGGCGTGCAGCCCGGCCACGGTCACGCGCATACGCACGGCCATACCGCGCATGCGACGACGGCGACCTCGACGCATCACGGGCATCGCAACGCGCTCGGCCGCACGCTGTAAGCGTGCCCGTGCGGACGGAACAAGCGCGCTTCGGCGCGCTTTTTTCATGGGCGCGCGCGGCATCGCAGGCCGGTCGTTGCTCGCCGTCTCGACCCTGATTTGCAACCAGCCGTAACGGCGCGTGAGAACGCGTCGGAATACGAACCGCTTTCCCGCGGACGACGGACGGATCGTTCGTATCGAAGGAGGGAAGCGCGTCCCCCCAAATGAAAAAAGGGCGGCTCGCGCCGCCCTTCGCATCAACCCGCGCGGCCGCCCGCCGCCGCACCGGGCTCGAACAGCGCATCGACCTGCGCGACGCGCACGAACCGCGCCGCATCTTCGCCATCGGCCAGCGCGCGGAAATGCGCGGCGCCGCACGCGAGCTTCGCGCGCTCGTGCTCGCTCGGCACGGCGTCGTCGGCGTTCGGCGTATCGACGACGAAATAGAGCCGCTCGCCGCCATCCTGTTCCGCGAGCACGGCCCAGTCCGGGTGATAGCCGCCGAGCGGCGTCGCGATGCGGAACCACGCCGGCAGCCTCGCGTACAGCTTCACGCCGTCGTGCGCTTCGAGCGCATCGGCGAACGCGCGCTCCGCGTCCGTCTCGCACACCACCGCCTCGTGAATCGACTTGCGCGCATCGAGCCGCAGGCTGCGCAGGTAGCCGGTGAGCGCCTCGCTCTCGAACGATTCGAGCGCGTGCACGTGACGATCGCCGAGCTTCCTGTACGAGATCCCCGCAACGAGCGCGAGCCGCTTGCAGCGGTTGATCGCGTCGGCGGCCAGCGCGATGAACTGCTGCGGATTCACGCGGAAGTCGTCGAGCCGGCCGCTGTCGGCGAGGATCGTCGCGAGCGAGCGGCGCGTGAGCTGCGTGCGGTCCTGCAGCTCGGTGAGCAGGTCCGGCAACGGCAGTTCGCCTTCGTCGAGCAGCACCGTGCCGGCGCCCGCCACCTCGATCGCCTCGATGCCGGCCTTGCCGATGTCGATCTCGGCCTTGCGCCATTGCAGCCGCGCCCGCGCGATGTCGGGCGCGTCGCGCAGCGCCGTCGTGCAGTCGCGCACCAGCTTCGCGTTGTCGAAGTCCACGCTGTACACGGTGCGATGGCGAATGCGTTCCCACAGCGCGCGGAACGCGTCGCCGAAGATCACGGCCTTGCCGGACGCATCGCGGCGCAGCGCGATCGCGCGCCGCTCGTCCGCGTTGCGCACCGCGAAGCGGCCCGACAGCTTGCGAAGCGTCGCGACGATCGGCGCGCGCAGCGTCTCGAATGCGTCGGGCAGCACGAGCGCGCTGCGGCGCAGCGCGTCCTTCAGGCGGTCGAGCACCTTGCCCTGCGCGTCGACGTAGCCTTGCTCGTGCAGATGCGTCCACAGCATGCGCGACAGCTCGATGCCGAGCGCATGCGCGGGGCCGTCGCCTTCCTGCACCGGCAGCGCCGCGAACTGGTGTTGCTCGACGATCCCGAAGCGGATGCCGGTGTCGGCCTCGATTTCCTTCTGCAGGTTCTCCGCGAACGACTCGTAGCGCTCGGTCGCGATCACGGTGAGCGTGTTCACGCCGGGGTCGCGCACGCGCTCGCCGTCCTGGTCGACCGCGAGGCGCAGCCCGCGGCCGAGCGTCTGACGGCGCTCGCGTTCGGTCTGGATGTCGCGCAGCGTGCAGATCTGGAACACGTTCGGGTTGTCCCAGCCTTCCTTCAGCGCCGAGTGCGAGAAGATGAACTTCAGCGGCGTGTCGAACGACAGCAGCGCTTCCTTCTCGCGCATGATGAGCCCGTACGCGCGCTCGGCGTTCTCGCGCGCGGCGGCGCTGCTCTCGCTCGTGTCGGTCCAGCCGCCCTTGCGGTCGATCGAGAAGTAGCCGTTGTGCGCGCGCTCGACCTCGCGGGCGATGTCGACGCCGTCGAACAGCGCGCGATAGGCCGGCACCCGCGCGGCGCGCGCATATTCATCTTCGAAGATCAGCGCGTAGTCGCCTTTGACGGGCGTGCCGTTCTCGTCGTAGCGGCGATAGCGCTCGACCGAGTCCACGAAGAACAGCGACAGCACCTTCACGCCGCGCTCGGCGAGGCGCAGCTCCTTGTCGAGATGCTCGCGGATCGTGCGGCGGATCATCTCGCGCTGCACCGCGAGCGTGTCGATGTCGCCGAACGCCTCGCCGAGCGACAGGAACGCGTCGCCTTCCGGATGGCGCAGCTCGACGTATTCGGCGCCCTTGACCGCATGCACTTCGCCGATGCGCAGCCCGGCGTACAGCGCGCGTTTGGTCAGCCGTTCGAGATCGTCGCCGTCGGTCGCGGACACGATCTGCCGCTTCACGCCGGCCGCGGTCGCCACGTCGAGCTCGATGCGCGCGCTGATCGCGCCGCGCCGGTTCGACACGCCGACGAGCCGCACGTACGGCTTGTTGTGCGCGTCCTCGACGATCGCCGACGCGATCTCGATCTGCTTGACGAGCTTGCGCTCGTAAGCGTCGACCGCGTCGAGCCGATACACCATGTGATGCCGGTCGACGTGGGTGGCCGAATAGCGCAGCGTGCAGAGCGGCGCCATCGCGGCGAGCGCCTCGCGGCCGCGCCCTTCGAGGCCGCCGTCGACGCTCTGCGGCTCGTCGACGATCACGATCGGCCGCGTCGCGCGGATCAGGTCGATCGGCTTCTCGCCGCCGGTCTTCTCGCTGTCCTTGTAGAGGTTGTTGATTTCCTTCTTGTTGATCGCGGCGACGGTCATCACCATGATCTGGATCGCCGCGCTCGCCGCGAAGTGGCGCACCTGGCCGAGCTTCGCCGAGTCGTACAGGAAGTAGTCGTACGGCACGCCCGCGTACAGCGCGCGGAAATGATCCTCGGTGATCGACAGCGTCTTGTGCACGCCTTCCTTGATCGCGATCGACGGCACCACGATCACGAACTTCGTGAAGCCGTAGCGGCGGTTCAGCTCGAAGATCGTGCGCAGGTACACGTAGGTCTTGCCTGTGCCGGTTTCCATCTCGACGGTGAAGTCGCGCGAGCCGGGCTGGCCGGACGGCGGCAGCCCCCCGCGCAGCTGCACGTCGGCGAGGTTGCGCGCGAGCGCGTCGTCGGTCAGCGACAGCCGGTTGCCGACGCCTTGCTCCGACACCGCGAAGCCGAGCGAGCCCTGCGCGGCGGCCGTCGTGCCGGGCGCGGCGTTCGCGAGCACGCTGAAGTCGCCGCGATACGATTCCTGGCCGCGAAACAGGTCGCAGACGGCGTCGATCGCGTCGCGCTGGTAGTCGAGATCCGCTTCGAAATGCAGCCGCATCAGAGGCTCCGCACGCGCTTCACGCCGTGCTGCTCGAGCAGCGCGGCGAGATTGAGCTTCGCGACGTCGTCGACGAAGCCGCTGTCGCGGAACAGGCACGTGACGTCGCGCGTCGCGCCGGTCGCATCGAGCAGCTCGACGATGCCGTCGGCGAGCGGCCCCGCGTCGTCGCGCGACATGCGCGCGTCGAAGCACGCGACGATCGCGCGGCCGATCAGGTGCACCGTCTTGCCGGCCACCTGGTGATGCTCGACCGGCGTGCACAGATCGAGGCCGAGCTTGAGCGTGAGCTCGGCGAGCAGGTCGTCTTCGCTGCGGCCGGTCTTCACGTGCTCGACCGACGCGAACAGCGCATGGTCGAAGTCGTCGCGGCGCGGATCCCACTCGATCACGTTGGTGGTGTCGAGGCGATACACGCGAAAGCCGAGGTCGCCATAGCTTTCCGGATAGTCGCGCGCGACCTGCTGCGCGGCGCGGCGCAGCCGCTCCTTGGTGACTTCGGCGAGCGTCGCCGGCTTCTTCAGCTTCGCGCAGAAATCGGCGGCCGCCTGCTGCGCCTTGTCGCGGCGGTCGAGCGCCTCGGGTAGCTGCACGAGGATGTAGCGGCGTGCGCCGCCGTCGGTCGCGTTCACCTGCATCACCGCGTGGCCGGTCGAGCCGGAGCCGGCGAAGCAGTCGAGCACGATGTCGTCGCCGCGCGTGCACCAGCCGATCACGGCCGCCGCGAAATCGACCGGCTTCGGCTGGTCGAACGGGATGCCGAGCGCCTTCAGCAGCGCGTCGTCGGAGCCGGCGAACGGCAGCACCGACGGCACGTTCTCGTACATGTTCTCGTCGAGGTAGTAGATCCGCTGCGGCTGGGTGGTCTCGTCGGGGCCGAATTCGATCTGGCCGCGCTCGATCAGCGCCTGCATCGTCGCGGGCGGATTGCGCCAGCCGCGCGCCGGCATCGCGCACGGCTTGCCGGTGACCGGGTGGATCAGCGGCGTGAAGTACTCGTCCGGCGCCTTCTTCTTGTTCGGCCACGCCATCGACACGAGCCGGTACACGCGCCCGTCGGCGGACAGCCGGTCGTACATCACCTCGCCGCCGGACAGGTTGGTCTGCGCCTTCATCCACGCGCGGTACGCCTTCTGCGCGTCCTTCGCGTTGCCGCTGCGGTACACGGCGTCGTGCGCGGCGTCGAGCATGCGCTGCGCGTTGCGCTTCGGGCGCTTCAGCGGCGCCTGTTCGAGCAGCGTCTCGGCGTTGCGCGCGAACAGCACCAGCGACTCGTGCTGGTACGCGATGCCGCGCGCGTCGCCCTTCGGATTGCGCTTGTCCCACACGGCCACGCCGAGCTCGTTCTCCTCGCCGAAGATCTCGCGCAGCATCAGCACGAGCGCATGCACCTCGTGCTCGTCGATGTGCACGGCGATCAGCCCTTCGTCGGACAGCAGCGCGTGCGCGAGCTTCAGCCGCGGATACATCATGTTCAGCCAGTCGGTGTGGAACCGGCCGTTCGCCTCGGTGTTGGTGCTGCGCTTCACGCCGGCGTCGGTCTGGCCCGTCATCGCGAGGTAATGGCGGATGCTGTCGCTGAAGTCGTCCGCGTAGACGAAATCGCTGCCGGTGTTGTACGGCGGGTCGATGTAGACGAGCTTCACCTTGCCCGCGTAGCTCTTGTGCAGCAGCTTCATCACGTCGAGGTTGTCGCCCTCGATCACGAGATGGCGCGTGTCGTCCCACGCGACGCTGTCGTCGGGGCACGGGCGCAGCGTGCCGGTCGACGGCGTGAGCGCGGCTTGGCGCGCGCCGCGCTTGCCGTGCCAGTGGAAGCCGTAGCGCTCGTCGGCGGCGCCGACGGTGTGCTCGCCGACCAGCGCCTTGAGCACGTCGACGTCCACCGACGCGCCGTGCGGGCCTTCGGTCACGAGTTCGGGGAACAGCGCCTTCAGGCGCGCGACGTTGTCGGCGGTGAAATCCGTCGACATCGCCAGCGGGCTCGCCGCATCGAGTTTCTGCATCGTCTTTTCCATCGGAGCCCGGCCGCGTGCGCCAGGACATCGGGCGCAGTCGCGGCACCGGCGGCAAGGGCCGCCCGGGCAAACCCGAAACGCTAGCGAGTCGGTCGGCGCAGGTCAAGCACCGATGTGAGGCGAGCGTGCGCGCATCGGCGGGGAAACGCCCGTCGGGCGGCCCGCGAGGCGCGTCGGGCCGGGCCTCGCGGCCGGCGCACGACGCGCGGGCCGCGGCAGATGCGGTGCTGCGGCAGCGACGGCAGCGACGGCAGAAAAAAGGGGCACGGTCGACGCGAGGGCGTCGCCGTGCCCGCCGCGCGTATCGGGCGCGCGCGATACGGGGCCGGGCGGCCCCGGTCCGGTCAGAAGCGCGTGCGAATCCCCGACGTCAGCTCGAGCTGGTTCTTCGCGCCGAACGTCGACGCCACCGTGTAGCCCCCATGCAGCTTCATGTAGTCGCCGGCGAGGTACACCTCGGTGCGCTTGCTCAGGTGGTAGAACACCGACCCGTAGAGCGTCTCCTTGAAGCCGTTGCCGACGCCGCTGGTCAGGCTGAACGCGCCGAGGTTGGCGTTCGGCACGAAGCCGTCGGCGTTGTATGCGGCGTTCTTCACGCGCATCTGCTGGTAGCCGAGCTCGTAGTCGAGCGGGCCGCGCGGCGCGATCTTCATCGACACCGTCCAGGAATCGTCGTGGCGCTGGCCGAGCGAGCCCTGGTCGCCGTTGTAGCGGAAGTAGCCGGCGTTCAGGCGCACGATGCTGAACGCGTAGTTGCCGCCGACCGAGAACGTCTGGTTGGTGAAGCCGCCGTGGTTCACGTGGTTGTAGAAGCCGGACACCGCGAACGGTCCGCCGTTGTAGCCGAGCGCGACCTGGTACGCGGAGCCGGTCGCGAACGCGGTCGAGTTGCTGAACTGGTAGCCGGCGCTCGCGAAGATGCCGTTGCCGAACACCTTCTTCCACGCGACGCCGTTGTTGTAGCGCGTGCCGGTCGGGCCGGCCGCGTAGAAGATCATCTGCTTGAAGTTGTTCGAGTTGGTCCAGCCGCCTTCCTCGGTCGTCAGCTTCGCGGCGCCGTACGCGTCGCCGTAGATCGCCGATGCGTCGCGCGCGATCGTGTTCTGGAAGCCGGCCGTCAGCTTGCCGAGGCGCGGATCCTCGACGCCGACCCACGCGTCGCGGTCGAACAGCTGGCCGTCGTCTTCCATCTGGCCGTTGGCGACCACGTATTCGCTCTCGAGGCGAAAGATGATCCTGGTGCCGCCGCCGATGTCTTCCGCGCCGCGCAGGCCCCAGCGGCTGCCGCTGAACCACGGCTCGCCTTCGTTGCCCATGCCGATCACGTGATTGCCGTTCGCATCGGCGTGGGTCCGGTAGGTCGGAAAGCTCAGGTCCATCAGCCCGTACAGCTGCACGCTCGACTGCGCGTGCGCGTGGGTGCCGGCGCAGAGGCCAGTCGCCGCGATGGAAAGGGCAAGGGTGGTTCGTTTCAAGATCGTCTCCTCCGGGCTGCCGCATTGAAGTCAATTCGTTGGCGGTACGAAACGTACGCCGCATGGTGACGGCCGCATGGGGCCGACGCGTAGCATCGTAGAAGGTGCAATCCTTCACGTCGCTTTCCCGCGGCAAGCATCTGCGTCGGTGAAAACACCGAAGCCGCGACGAAGGCAGGTCGCGCACGCGAGCGGCAGCGGGCCGCGCGATGCATCGCCGGGTCGGTGGTGAATTTCCGTACTACGAATTGTCGCGCGAGGCGCGCGAGGAGCGTGAGAGAGCGGGCGTCAGTGCTGCGCGGGTTTCGCGCGCAGGATATAGCCGAGGCCGCGCAGCGTGATGATCTCGGCCGTGCTGCCCGCGAGATGCTTGCGCAGCCGGTGGATGTAGATGTCGATCGCATCGGCGCTCGGCTCGTCGTCGAGCGCGAACACGCTGTCCATCAGCCGCGCCTTCGACACCGTCTTGCTCTGCTGCAGCATCAGCGTTTCGAGAATCGCATGCTCGCGGCGCCGCAGCGCGAGCAGCGCGTCGCCGCAGCGGAACTCGCGCGTGCCGAACGCGTAGACGAGGTCGCCGCACACGAGCTGCGCGGTGCCGACGCCGGCCTGTCGCCGGATCAGCGCGCGAATGCGCGCGACCAGCTCGCGCGATTCGAACGGCTTGACGACGTAGTCGTCGGCGCCCGCGCCGAAGCAGTCGACCTTGTCGTCGACCGAGCCGTGCGCGGTCAGCATCAGCACCGGCACGTTGTCGTTGCGGCGCCGCAGCCGCGCGAGCACTTCCTTGCCGCTGATGCCGGGCAGCCGCATGTCGAGCAGCACCGCGTCGTAGCGCTCCGTCTTCAGCACCGTGTCGGCGCGCTCGCCGTCGCCGACGCAGTCGACCGCGAAGTCCTCGCCGCGCAGCAGGTTCACGATCCAGTGCGCGAGTTCGGCGTTGTCTTCGACCAGCAGCAGTTTCATGGCGATTCGTATCTTCAGTCGTAAGCGGGCAGCCGCACGGTCACGACGATACCGCGATTGCCCGGGCCCGGCGCGAGCACGGCGCTGCCGCCGTGCGCCTGCGCGATCTCGCGCACGATCGCGAGGCCGAGGCCGGAGCCCTCGGTATCGGCCGACACGCGGTAGAACCGCTTGAACACGTGCGGCCGCGCCTCGGCCGGAATGCCGGGGCCGTCGTCGATCACGTCGAGCACGACCGCGTGGCCGTCGCGGCGCGCGGCCACCGTCACGCAGCCGCCCGGCTGCGTGTAGCGCACCGCGTTGTCGACGAGGTTCGACACCAGCGCGCTCAGCAGGCTGTCGCTGCCGGCGACGTCGAGCCGCTCGCCGAGATCCGCGCCGAGGTCGATCGCGCGCCGCTGCGCGAGTACGATCGCTTCCTCCAGCACGCTCGACACGACGGCCGCGAGATCGACGCGCTGCGTGAGCAGCGTCGACGGCGTGGCTTCCGCATGCGCGAGCAGCAGCAGCTTGTCGGTCACGTCGGCCATCTTGCGGCTGCTGCGCTGCATGCTGTCGAGCACCGCCGCCAGCTCGCGGTCGCCGTGATCGCGCCGCCGCGCGTACTGGATCTGCGTGTCGAGCACGGCGATCGGCGTGCGCAGCTGGTGCGCGGCGTCGGCGATGAAGCGCCGCTGCGTCGCCGTGTGCGTGTTGAGCCGCGCGATGCACTGGTTGATCGCATCGACGATCGGCCGCAGCTCGTGCTGCAGCCGCTCCGGGCGGATCGGCTCCAGCTCCATCGGCCCGCGGTCGGCGACGTCGTCCTTCAGCTTCATCAGCGGCCGCAGCTCCAGCGTGAGGCCGAGATAGACGAGCACGATCGCGAGCACCAGCATCAGCGACAGGCGCAGCAGCTGCGGCCGCCAGATCGTCGCGACCATCGCGTCGTACGAGCGCGCCGTCTTCGCGACGACGACCGTGACCGTCTCGACGCGTCCCTCGTCGTACAGCTGGCGATCGTAGGCGACTGCGCGCAGCGGCACATGCTCGAGCGTCGTGTCGTACAGCGTCGGCTCGGCGCGGTGCCGCGCCGGTGCGTCGAGCGCCGGGTTGCCCGCGAGCAGCCGGCCGTGGCCGTCGCTCACCTTGTAGAACACCGAGTCGCGCGACGGCGACTCGAAGATCTCCAGCGCGGCCGGCGGCACGTCGGCGACCGGCAGCCCGTTGCGCCACTCGACGTCCTCGCCGATCGTGCGCGCCGATGCGATCAGCGCGCTGTCCTGCACGAGCGCGGCCGTGCGCCGCGCGGTGTCGTACGACATCGCGCCGGCGATCAGCACGAAGGCCGCGAGCGGCAGCAGCAACCACCACAGCAGCCGCCCGCGCAGGCTGTGCGCCATGGCGTCTCCTCAATGCCGAACCGCGCCGGGGCGGCCGGCGCGGTTCGTGCGGTTCGTGGATGTGGTCGGCCGGGCGCGGCTCAGAACGCGGCGGGACGCCATTTCAGCAGGCGCTTCTCGATCCGCGTCAGCAGGTAGTCGGCGGCCAGCGCGACCACGGCCAGCACGATCATCGCCGCGAACACACCGCTCGCGTTGAACGCGCCCTGCGCGGTGGAGATCAGCAGCCCGATGCCCTGCTTGGAGCCGAGGAATTCGCCGACCACCGCACCGACCAGCGCGAAGCCGAAGCTCACGTGCAGGCTCGCGAGAATCCAGCTCAGCGCGGACGGAATCACGACCGACGTGGTGATCTGCCGGCGCGACGCGCCGAGGATCTGCGCGTTCGCGATCAGGTAGCGGTCCGCTTCGCGCACGCCCTGGAACGCGTTGCCGAACACGACGAAGAACACCATCACGACGGCCAGCGCGATCTTCGACGCGATCCCGAGGCCGAGCGCGATCACGAACACCGAGCCGAGCACGACGCGCGGAATCGAGTTCGCGATCTGGATGTACAGGCCGAACACGTCGGCCATCAGCTTGTTGCGGCCGAGCACGATGCCGCAGATCACGCCGGCGACCGAGCCGATCACGAAGCCGATCGCGGTTTCCTCCAGCGTGACCCACACCTGCGTGAGCAGCGGGCCTTGCGACGTGCCGTTGACGAACCAGTCCTGGATCTGCTCGAAGATCAGCGACGGCATCGAGAAGAAGAACGGATCGATCCACTTCAGGCGCGCGGCGAGCTCCCAGCCGCCGAGCACGACGACGAGCACGGCGATGCGCAGCGCGACGATCAGATTGCGCCGGCGGCGCAGCCGGCGTTGCGCGGCGCGCTCGTCGTCCTCGAGCGTGGTCGCCGGCAGGGCGGTGGGGGGAAGCGTCATGTCGGTCATGCTCCTGTCCTTGGCGGTGGGTCGCGTGCGCGGGCCGCGCAGGCGTCAGCCGATCTGCACTTCTTCGCGCAGGTCGTGCCAGATGTCCTTCGAAATCTCGATGAAGCGCGCGTCGTAGCGCACCTCCGACGTGACGCGCGGGCGCGGCAGGTCGATCTCGTACACGCGCTTGAGCGTCGCGGGGCGCGCGGTGAGCACGAACACGCGGTCGGCGAGCGCGATCGCCTCCTCGAGATCGTGCGTGACGAACACGACCGAGCCCTTGTTCGCCGACCACAGCTGCAGCAGCTCGTCCTGCATCAGCGTGCGCGTCTGCATGTCGAGCGCGGAGAACGGCTCGTCCATCAGCAGGATTTCCGGCTGGTTGATGAAGGTCTGCGCGAGCGCGACGCGCTTGCGCATCCCGCCCGACAGCTGGTGCGGGTAGTGCTTCGCGAACTTGTCGAGGCCGACCTTGCGGATCCATTCGTCGGCCTGCGCGTAGGCGACGTCCTTCGAGCGGCCGCGAAACAGCGGGCCGGCCGCGACGTTGTCGATCACGTTGCGCCACGGAAACACCGCGTCGGCCTGGAACACGAAGCCGATCCGCGGGTCGATCCCGTCGACCGGCCGGCCCATCACGCGCACCTCGCCCGACGCCGGTTTCAGCAGCCCGGTGATCAGGTTCAGCGTGGTCGACTTGCCGCAACCGGTGGGGCCGACGATCGCGATGAACTCGCCGCGCGCGACGCTCATGCTGAATTCGCGCAGCGCCACCGTCGCGCGGCCTTCCGGCGAAATGAAGCGGCACGACACGTTGCGAAACTCGATCGCCGGTGTGCTCGGGGAAACTGCCTGGTTCATCGCATTCGTCCTGCGGGTGAAGAGGGCGCCGCAGCGGCGGCGCCGGGCCGGTCAGCCGGGCCTGCGGTGCGCGCACGGCGGCAGCCGGCCGCCGGCGCGGGCACCGCGCGCGTTCATGGCGCGTTCATGGCGCGCTCATTGCGCACTCATTTGGCATTCACGAAGTCGTTGGTGTAGGTGCGCGCCAGATCGATGTGCTTGCCCTTCACCGACGGGTTGAACGCCGACAGCACCTTCAGCACGGTCGCCGGGCCGTCGGCCGGCATCTTCGCGTCGGCCGTGTACATCGGCAGCGACGCCTTCAGCGCAGCCACGTACAGCGCCTTGTCCTTCTGGTAATCGGCCGGCATCTTCGCGGCGATCTCCTCGGCGCTGTGCGTGTGGATGAACTGCATCGTCTTCGCGAACACGTGCGCGAGCTTGCTCGCTTCCGCCTTGTGCGAATCGGCCCACGCGGACTGCACGTACAGGCTCGCGGCCGGATAGGTGCCGCCGAGCGCGGCGCGCGTGCCTTCGACGGTGCGCATGTCGACCAGCACCTTCGCGTCGCCCATCTTCTCGAGCGCGGACACCGTCGGCTCGGTCGTCATCCCGGCGTCGATGCGGCCCTGCTTGATCGCGGCGATGAAGCTCGCATCGGCGCCGACCGGCAGCATCGTGTACTGCGTCGACGGCACGCCGCGCTGCAGCGCGAGATATTGCGTGAGGAAGCTGGTCGACGAGCCGAGGCCCGTCACGCCGAGCGTCTTGCCTTTCGCATCGGCCATCGTCCTGAAGGTCGGCGCGGCCTTGGTCGACACCATCTCGACCTCGCCGGGCACCTGGCCGAACACGGCGATCGCCTTCACTTCCTTGCCCTTGCTCTGCAGGTCGACCGTATGATCGTAGAAGCCGACGACGCCCTGCACGGCGCCCGCCAGCAGCTCGTTCTCGGCATCGACGCCGGCCGGCTGCGACAGCAGCTCGACGTCGAGCCCTTCGGCCTTGAAGTAGCCGAGTTCCTGCGTGAGCCGCGCGGGCAGATAGATGAGCTTGGCGATCCCGCCGACCATGATCGTGATCTTGCCGCCGTCGTCGGCGAGCGCGGGGTGAGCGGCGAGCGCGCAGCTCAGGCTGGCTGCAACGGCGAGGGTGCGCAGGATGGGTCGCATCGGGTCGTCTCCTTCGTTGTATTCGTATGGCGCGATGCGTGGCGCATCGTCACGACGAGTATAGGGACGCGAAGCCTTCCGCAACCTTTCGCGACACGGCGATTCGGTTAGGGGTTTTCCAGCAAATGGGGCGGGCGCGGGCGCGTCAGCGCCAGCCCTGCAGCACGCGGCCGATCCCGTCGAGGCCCATGTCGAACAGGTGCGACACGAACGGCACGAGGTTCGGGATCATCAGTTGCACGAGCAACAGCCCGACCAGCATCGTGACCGGGAAGCCGATCTGGAAGATGCCGATCTGCGGCGCCGCGCGGTTCAGGATGCCGAGCGCGAGGTTGGCGATCAGGAGCGCGGCGACGACCGGCAGCGCGAGCAGCAGCCCCATCTGGAACACGGTCACGCCGAACGCGGCGAGCGTATGCCAGCCGGGCGCGTGCAGCAGCTCGGCCGACACCGGCAGCGTCTGGAACGACGCGGCCAGCGCCGCGAACACCTGCAGATGGCCGTCCACCGCGAGGAACGCGAGCATCGCGACCGCATTCAGGAAGCGGCCCATCACCGGCGTCGCGCCGTTCGAATGCGGATCGAAGAAGGTCGCGAAGCCGAGCCCCATCGACAGCCCGATGAAGTCGCCGGCCGCCTCGACGGCCGCGAACACGAGGTGCATCGTGAAGCCCATCGACACGCCGATCAGGAACTGCGTGACGATGATCCAGATGCCCTGCGCGGAGAACACGGTCACGCCGGGCATCGCGCCGAGCGTGGGCGCGACGACCAGCGCCATGAACGCCGCGAGGCCGATCTTCACGCGCATGGGCACCGCCCCGTGGCCGACCAGGGGCGCCGTCGCGACGAGCGCGAGCATCCGCACGAACGGCCACAGGAAGGCGGTCAGCCAGCCGTTGAGCTGCGCGTAGGTAACCGAGAACATCGCGGGGAAGCGGGGCCGCGCGGGCCGCTCAGCCGGCGCCGAGCGTCGCGACTTGCAGCAGCGTCTGCCGCAGGTAGTCGAGCATCGTCGTCAGCATCCACGGGCCGGCGATCACGAGCGTCGCCGCGACCGCGAGCAGCTTCGGGATGAACGACAGCGTCGATTCGTTGATCTGCGTCGCGGCCTGGAACAGGCTCACGACGAGGCCGACCGCGAGCGCGACCAGCAGCAGCGGGGCGGCGAGCAGCAGGCCGACCATCATGGCGTGGTGCGCCAGCGTCATCACCTGTTCGGGTGTCATCGCGTCTTCCTCCGCTTACGTGAAGCTCTGCGCGAGCGAGCCGATCAGCAGCTGCCAGCCGTCGACCAGCACGAACAGCATCAGCTTGAACGGCAGCGACACGGTGGACGGCGACACCATCATCATCCCCATCGACATCAGCACGCTCGCGACCACCAGGTCGATGATCAGGAACGGAATGAAGATCGTGAAGCCGATCTGGAAGCCCGTCTTCAGCTCGCTCGTGACGAACGCCGGCACCAGCAGCGACAGCGGCACGTCCTCCGGCCCCTGCATCGGCGCGGCCTTCGAGATCTTCGCGAACAGCGCGAGATCGGTCTCGCGGGTCTGCTTCAGCATGAAGCCCTTGAACGGCGCGACGCCGCGCTGCACGGCCTGCTCCATCGGCAGCGAGCCGTCGGAGAACGGCTTGTAGCCGTCGTTGTAGGCCTTGTCGAGCACCGGCGACATCACGAAGAAGGTGAGGAACATCGCGAGGCCGAGCAGCACCTGGTTCGGCGGCGTCGTCGCGGTGCCGAGCGCCTGGCGCAGCAGCGACAGCACGATGATGATGCGCGTGAAGCTCGTCATCATCAGCAGCATCGCCGGCAGGAACGACAGCATCGTGAGCAGCAGCATCGTCTGCACGCTCAGCGAATAGGTGGTGCCGCCGTTCGGGCCCGGGCTCGTGTTGAACGCGGGCAGGCCGGCCGCCTGCGCGCACGCGAGCGCGGGGAAGAGGCCGAGGATCAGCACGGGCGCGAAGCGCGCCGCGTGACGCAGGAAGTCGTGTTTCATCGGAATGCGGGTACGGATGGGTGACGCGGCGCCATGTCAGCGCTCCTTGCCGCGCCCGAAGCGCTTCGCGGCTTCGCCGGCGAGCGCGTCGCGAAACCGCGCGCCGAACGGGCCGGACGCGTTCGCGTCGGCGGCGCCGGCGCCGGGCGACGTCGACACGACGGCCGCGTCGGGCGCCGAGCCGGCCGGCAGCGTATGCAGCAGGCGCACGTTGCCCGGCGCGACGCCGAGCACGAGCCAGGTGTCGCCGATCTCGACGATCGTCGCGCTTTCCTTCGCGCCGAGCTCGACGCTCGACACGACCTTCAGCTGGCCGCCGCGCCGCGCGGGCTGGAACCCGAAGCGGCGCGCGAGCCACGCGCAGCCGAACACCAGGCCGATCACGACCGCGAGCCCGACCAGCGTCTGCAGCACCGCGCCGACGCCGAGCGACGGCGCGGCCGAGCCGACCATCACGCTCGACGCGATCGAACCGGCGTGGTTCACCGCGTTCATGTCGGCCGCGCCGGCGCCGCTGCTCGCGAGCGCCGCCACCCCGGCCAGGAGGGCCGGGAGGGTGGCGACGGCGAAGCGGTGGGCGCGGCGGGCGGCCTTCACGACGTTCACCGATTCAGCTTCCGGATGCGTTCGGCCGGCGTGATGATGTCGGTCAGCCGGATGCCGAACTTGTCGTTGACGACCACGACCTCGCCCTGCGCGAGCAGGCAGCCGTTCACGAGCACGTCCATCGGTTCGCCGGCGAGGCCGTCGAGCTCGACGACCGAACCCTGCGCGAGCTGCAGCAGGTTGCGGATCGCGATCTTGGTGCGGCCCAGCTCCACGGTCATCTTGACCGGGATGTCGAGAATCATCTCGATGTCGTTGTGCGTCGAACTCGCCGCGGCCTTCGACAGCGGCTGGAACACGCCGGCGCCGGTCGCGCCGGCCACCACCGGCTGCTCGTTCTGCTCGGCGAGCGCGGCGGCCCAGTCGTCGAGGCCCTGTTCTTCGTCCGCGGCAGGCGCTGCCGCTGCCGCTGCCGCCGGCGCGGCCGGGGCCGCCGCTGCGGCCGATTCCGCGAGCGCCGCGTCGGCGAGGGCCTGCGCGTCGAGTTCGGGCGTCGTCGTGTTCAGCTCACTCATATCCACCTTCCTTCATCGTGTCGCCCGCGCTGATCATCTTCTGCACGCGCAACGCATATTGACCATTGAAAATGCCGTAGCCGCATTCCATCACCGGCACGCCGTCGACCTTGGCGGTGATCGTGTCGTCGATCTCCAGCGGCAGCACGTCGCCTGCGCGCAGGTTCAGGATCTTCTCGAAGGTCGCCGGGATTTCCGCGAGATCCGCGGTCAGCTCGACCTCGGCCGACTGCACCTGCTGCGACAGCACGCGCACCCAGCGGCGGTCGACTTCGAGCGCCTCGCCCTGGATCGGCGACGACAGCACGTCGCGGATCGGCTCCACCATCGAATACGGCATGCAGATGTGCAGCGTGCCGCCGGTCGGCCCGAACTCGATCGAGAACTGCGTGACGATCACGATCTCGTTCGGCGTCGCGACGTTCGCGAACTGCGTGTGCATCTCCGAGCGCACGAATTCGAACTGCAGCGGCCGCACGCTCTTCCACGCGGTCGTGTAGTGCTCGAACACGAGGTTCAGCAGCTTGCCGATGATCCGCTGCTCGGTGGCCGTGAAGTCGCGGCCCTCGACGCGCGTGTGAAAACGCCCGTCGCCGCCGAACAGGTTGTCGACGACGAAGAACACGAGGTTCGGATCGAACACGAACAGCGACGTGCCGCGCAGCGGCTTCACGTGCACCAGGTTCAGGTTCGTCGGAATCGGCAGGTTGCGGGTGAACTCGCTGTACTTCTGCACCTTCACCTGGCTCACGGAGATTTCCGCCGTGCGCCGCATGAAGTTGAAGATGCCGATCCGCAACAGACGCGCGAAGCGGTCGTTGATGATCTCGAGGCCGGGCATCCGGCCGCGGACGATCCGCTCCTGCGTCGCGATGTTGTAGGGGCGAACGCCCGACGTGTCGCGCTGCTCGTCGATCGAGTCGGTTTCGCCGGTGACGCCCTTGAGGAGGGCATCGACCTCCTCCTGGGACATGAACTCCTGGTGGCCCATGCGCGCTCCTTTTGCGGCCGCGTTACTGGACGACGAATTCGGTGAACAGCACGGCGTCCACCTTCGCGCGCTGGTTACCCGGCTGCGTCGGTTGCTCGACCAGCTCGCGCAGCTGCTTCGCGAGCAGTTGCTTGCCGTCCGGCGTCGCGAGCTCCTCGGGATGCTTGTTCGACAGCGCGAGCAGGATCCGGCTGCGGATCTCCGGCATGCGCGCGGTCAGCTCCTCCTGCGCCTTCGGGTCGGTCAGCTTCAGCGACAGCCCGACGCGCAGGTAGTGCTGGATGCCGTCGTCCGACTGCAGGTTGACGGTCAGCGGGTCGAGCGGGAAGAACACGGGCGCCGCGAGCGGCGGCGGTTCGGCCGGCGCGCTCGAATGGCCGACGCCCGCCTTGCTCAGGAACACGTACATGCCGCCGGCTGCGGCGGCGGCCGCGCCCAGCGCGATGACGGCGATCAGCGCGATGCGCTTGAACTTGCCGGACGAAGCCGGCTTGTCGGCAGGCGGGTTTGCAGTCGTGGAGGCCATGTGAATGCGTGCGTGGTGTCTCGTAGCATGCATTGTTCGGCATCCGGGCCGAAGCCGATGGGCGGAAAAGAGGGGGGAATTACGGCTATCTCAGCAGATTGTCGGCCGGCTGTGGGATCGCTTCGGCTCGATTCGGCGCGGGGAGGGTGGCGGAGCGGCGGGGGAACGGTGAAGGGCCGCCGCGCGGCGGCCGGCGGCAGGCAGGACAGGGCGGCGATGCGGGCGGCCGGCCGCCCGCGCGGGCTCAGTGCCTGCTCAGATCGGCAGCAGCGACAGCAACGGCGCGATCAGCACCATCGCGACGCCCGCGATCATCATCGTGAGGCTGGACACGACGCCTTCCTCGCTGCCGATCTCGCGCGCCTTCGCAGTGCCGACGCCGTGTGCGGCCGCGCCGAACAGCGCGCCGCGCGCGAGCCGCGTGCGCATCGGCACCAGTGCGAGCACGAGTTCGCCGAGCAGCATCCCGCAGATGCCGGTCGCGATCACGAACAGCGCGGTGAGGTCCTTCGGCGCGTGGATCTTGTCGGACACCGCGAGCGCGAACGGGGTCGAGACCGAACGCGTCATCAGCGAGCGCTGCAGCTCGGGCGACAGGTGCAGCAGCTTCGCGAGCAGCAGCGAACCGCACACGCCCGCCGCGATCCCGACCGCGACGCCGACCGACAGCGACAGCCAGTGGCGGCGGATCAGCTCGCGGTATTCGTAGATCGGCACCGCGAACGCGATGGTCGCCGGGCCGAGCAGCCACATCAGCCAGCGCGTGTCGCGGAAGTACACCGAATACGGGATGCCGGTCAGCACGACCAGCAGCGCGAGCACGCCCGGCACGAACACCAGCGGCGAGAACAGCAGCGTCTTGCGGTACGCGTAGAGCCGCTTCGACGCGAAATACAGCGCGACCGTCAGCACGAAGCAGCCGATCGAGATCGCGGTATTCACCTGGTCGACGCTCAGGCGCGACAGCAGCGCATGCATGACGGGCTCCGGCTCAGTGGACCGACACGGTCGCCAGACGCGCGCGGCGGCGTTCGGCGAACATGCGTTGCGCGGCGAGCCGGCGCTCGAGCTTCGCGGCGAGGTCGACCGCGACGGCCACCGCGACCATCACGAACGCGGTGCCGGCGAGCATGACGAGCGCGATGCGCCAGCCGTCCTCGCGGAACAGGCCGCCGTACTGGACGGCCGCGACGGCCGCCGGCACGAAGAACAGCAGCATGTCGGACAGCAGCCAGTTCGCGCCGTCCTTCACCCATGCAGGCGCCACGCGGCCCGAGAACAGCAGCACCAGCAGCACGGCGAGCCCGACCACGCCGGACGGCACCGGCAGGCCGACCGCGCGCACGGCCCAGTCGACCGCCAGCCACAGCACGCCGAGCGCGGCGGACTGCAGCGCGATGCGGCCCGTGCGCGTGAGCTTGCCCGGCGTGGCGGGAAGGACGGCGACAGACGCGGTCGAGTGGCTCATGGCTGGCTCCTGCAGAGATTCGGTTGATGCTAGGAGTATAGGGTTTCCCCTAACCATAAATAAAATGACTTGTCTCTATCCTTATCATTCCAGTTCGGAATCCTGTCTGTAGATGCTGCACCAATCTGGGGAGAAGCGATGGAATTGCGCGCGCTGCGGTACTTCGTCGAAGTGGTCCGCCAGCAGAGTTTCACGGCGGCGGCCGACCGGCTGTTCGTCACGCAGCCGACCATCAGCAAGATGGTGAAGGCGCTGGAGGACGAGATCGGCTCGCCGCTGCTGCTGCGCGACGGCCGGCAAATGGTGCTGACCGACGCGGGCCGGATCGTGTTCCAGCGCGGCCAGGACGTGCTCGCCGCGCAGGCGCAGCTGCAGTCGGAGCTGAACGATCTGGGCACGCTCGGGCGCGGCGAGCTGACGATCGGCATTCCGCCGCTCGGCGGCTCGTTGTTCACGCCGATCATCGCCGCGTACAAGCAGCGCTATCCGAACATCGAGCTGAAGCTGTTCGAGCAGGGCGCGCGGATGATCGAGGCGGCGCTGATGTCGGGCGAGCTGGAGCTGGGCGGGCTGCTGGAGCCGGTCGATCCCGGCACGTTCGAGCGGCTGCCGATGGTGCGCGCGCCGCTGTGGCTGGTCGCGCCGCGCGAGTCGCGCTGGGAGGACCACACGGCCGTGGCGCTCGCCGACCTCGCGCGCGAGTCGTTCGTGTTCTACGCGGAAAGCCTCGCGCTGCACGACGCGGTGCTCGACGCGTGCCGGCAGGCTGGCTTCACGCCGTCGATCGTGAGCCGCAGCGGCCATTGGGACTTCATGGCGGCGCTGGTGCACGCGGGCGTCGGCATCGCGCTGCTGCCCGAGCCGTACTGCCGGCGGCTCGATGCGCGGCAGTTCACGTGCCGGCCGATCGTCGAGCCGGAAATCACGTGGGCGATCGCGCTCGGCTGGCTGAAGAAGGGTTATCTGTCGCACGCGGCGCGCGCGTGGCTCGAGGTTGCGCGCGCGACGCTGCCGATCGCGTCCGGCGATGATCTCGCCTTCGGGGGTCTGCTCGCGCGCGAGTGATGCGGGCCGGGACATCGGCACGCGGCGGCCGTGCGGCTCATGCGTGCCGTGGGCGGTGGGCGTGGGCGATGTGTGCGGCCCGCGGCCGGCGGCCGGGCACGCGACGCCGGCCGGCCGCGGCGGGGCTCAATGCCCCATCGACGGCCCCGCGCCCTTCTTCGGCTTCGTGATCCACACGAGCGCCGCGAGCGCGATGAACACGCCGGCCGACAGGTGGAAGAAGTCGTTGGTCGCCATCATGAAGCCCTGCTGCGTGACGAGCTGGTTGAGCTGCGCGTTGGCCGTCTGCCCGACGACCCCGAGCTGCGCGAGCGCGGCCTGGTAGTCCGTCGTGTTCTGCGCATAGACGCTCACCGATTCCGCGAGCCGCGCATGGTGGTAGATCGCGTCGTTCTCCCAGAACGTCGAGCTGGCCGCGGTGCCGATCGCGCCGGACAGCGTGCGCAGGAAGTTCGACAGCCCCGACGCGCTCGCGAGCCGGTCGTCCGAAATGCTCGACAGCGTGATCGTCGTCATCGGCACGAAGAAGCACGCGACGCCGATCCCCTGCACGAGCCGCGGCAGGATCACGTGGTTGAACGGCACGTCGAGCGTGAACGTCGAATTCCACACCGACACGCCCGCGAACACGATGAACGCGAAGCTCGCGACCATCCGCAGGTCGAGCCGGTGCATGTTGCGCCCGATCAGCGGCGACAGCACCAGCGCGAGCAGCCCGACCGGCGCGGTCGCGAGCCCGGCCTTGCCGGCCGTGTAGCCCATCACCGTCTGCAGCCACAGCGGGAAGATCACGACCGAGCCGAAGAACGCCATGAAGCCGAACGAGATGATCAGCGCGCCGAGCGCGAAGTTGCGGTCGCGGAACAGCGACAGGTCGACCACCGGCTCCTTCTCGGTGGCCTCCCACACGAGCATGAACGCGAGCGACACCACCGCGATCAGCGCGAGCGCGACGATGAAGGTCGAGTTGAACCAGTCGCGGTCCTTGCCGAGGTCGAGCATCATCTGCAGGCACGACACGCCGATCACGAGCAGCGCGAGGCCGATCGCGTCGATCCGCTGTTTGCTCGTGCGGGTCTCGCGGCCGCGCAGCAGGAAGTACGCGCAGGTCGCCGAGAAGATCCCGATCGGCAGGTTGATGTAGAAGATCCACGGCCACGTGTAGTTGTCGCTGATCCAGCCGCCCAGCAACGGGCCGAAGATCGGCGCGACGATCACCGTCATCGCCCATAGCCCGAGCGCGAGCCCGCGCTTCGCGGGCGGGTAGCTGCGCATCAGGATGGTCTGCGACAGCGGCACCATCGGCCCCGACACGAGGCCCTGCAGCAGCCGGAACGCGATCAGCGTCTCGAAGTTCGACGCGAGGCCGCACAGCGCCGACGCGATCGTGAACGCGAGCACCGACAGCGTGAACAGCCGCACTTCGCCGACCCGCCGCGCCAGCCAGCCGGTCAGCGGCACCGCGATCGCCGATGCGACCGAGTACGACGAGATCACCCACGTGCCTTCGCTGGTCGCGACGCCGAGGCTGCCCGAGATGGTCGGCACCGCGACGTTCGCGATCGACGTGTCGAGCACTTCCATGAAGGTGCCGAGCGCGAGCCCGACGGTGAGCAGCGCGAGCGCGCCGCCGGTGAGCGGCGCCGGTTCGGCGGCAGGGGACGCGGCAGATGCCGTGGTGGTGGACATCGGAATCTCCTAGACGCGACGCGCGCAACGCGTCGGCACAAGGCGCGGGCACACGGAACCGTGCGGCGCGACCGGGTGGAACGAATGAAGGGGCGCGCGGGGCACCTGCACGGTCATCTTCTGCCCAGACAGACAAATAAGCGAATGCTTAAACCGGAACATCGGGCCTCCGCGCTCAACAGTGGGGTTCGTCGGATTCGTCGGGCTTCGGGCAGCCGGCGTCGCCGGGGCCGTTCGCGATGAAGCGCTGCAGCAGGCCGGTGAGCGTCGCGAGCTCGTCGGCCGAGAAGCCGGCCAGCTGCGCGTTCAGCGCGGTCGCGATCAGCGACGGCAACGCCCGCGCCGCCTCGGCGCCGCGCTCGGTCAGCGTCAGCTCGATTACGCGGCGGTCCTGCTCGCTGCGCGCGCGGGCCACCAGGCCCTTGCGCTCGAGACGGTCGAGCATCCGCGTCATCGAGCCGCTGTCGTACGACATCTTGCGCGACAGCTCGAACGGCGTGCGCGCATAGCCGCGCGACAGCAGCAGGATCACGCCGATCTGCTGCGCGGTGAGGTCGTACGGCTCGAGGGCGCGATCCATCCGCTCGACGAGCGCCTGCCGAGCCTTGGTCAGGAAATAACCGAGGCTCGTTTCCAGCTCGATGGTGTCGGGATCGTAAAGGCCGCCGTTCATTGCGATTGCGCGCAGCAACAGTGCGTTTCAGGACAAAACGCGCCCAGTATCTTGAAAAATGATTGCTTGGTCAATATTATTTCAGGCAACCAGTTACGACGTGCATGTCGCACCGCCGGAGACTATGTTCTGACCGCCGCGCCCGCCCTGCCGGGCACCCGAGGATGTTCCCCATGCTGTTCCTGAAAAACGCCGCCGGCGCACTGCGCCGCAACCTGACCGATACCGCTCATCATGCGTTCGCCGGCCCGCACCGCGGCTGGAAGATCGCGCTGTACGTGACGATGCTGGTGGTGCCGGGCGGCTCGCTCGCGGCGCTCGGGTTCGCGTGGTTCGATCATCGGCGCCAGCGCAGCGCGAAACGGGCCGGCCGCGCCGGGCACCGCACGACTCAGACGGCGGCACCCGACCCATCGCCATGGCGGCCCGCCGTCGATCCCCTGCCGGTGCCCGCGCGCTGCCACTGACGCGGCGCGGCGCCCGCCGTCGCCGTTGCCTTCGCCGTTGAATCGGCCCGCCGCAACGCGCGGTGCGGTCGGCGCAGCCGGCCCGTTTTGCACGCAAGTCCGCCGTAACGACCGGTAAACCGGCCGTCCGCACCGGTAACACATGCGTGCGGCCGCGCACCTTACCCTTACGGCTGCGCAGCTTTCCCGCCGTCAGTTACCATTTGTCCGCCAGCGGCTGAACGTCCGCACCGCGCGCGTTGCGCGACGCCGCTCGCCGGCCGCCGCACCCAGACAGGAACCTCACGATGCCGTACGCCTCCTTCCCGCGCGCCTTTCGCCCGCTGAGCGCCGCCGTTGCCGTTGCAACGGCCGTGCTGCTCGCCGGCTGCGCGGTCGGGCCCGACTATCACCGGCCCGACACGACGATTCCCGCCGCGTTCAAGGAAGCGCCGGCCGGCTGGAAGGTCGCGCAGCCGGCCGACCGGGCCGATCGCGGGCCGTGGTGGTCCGTCTACGGCGATTCACAGCTCGACGCGCTGATCGGCAAGCTCAACGCGTCGAACCAGACCATCGCGCAATCGGCCGCCGCGTACCGGCAGGCACGCGCGCTCGTGACCGAGGCGCGCGCCGCGTACTTCCCGACGGTCGGGCTGACGGCGTCGGGCACGCGCTCGCGTACGGGACGCGCGTCGTCGTCGGGTTCGTCCACGTTCGGCGGCGGCTCGGCGATCGGCAACAGCTACAGCGTCGGCCTCGATGCGAGCTGGGAGCCGGACCTGTGGGGCAAGGTGAGCCGCAACGTCAGCGCGCAGCGCGCCGGCGAAGCGGCGGCCGCGGCCGATCTCGCGAACGCGCGGCTGTCGCAGCAGGCGCTGCTCGCGCAGACGTACTTCCAGCTGCGCACGTCCGATGCGCTGCAGAAGCTGCTCGACGACACGGTGAAGTCGTACGGCGACTCGCTGAAGCTCACGCAGAACCAGTACGCGCAGGGCGTGGCCGCGCGCGCCGACGTGATCCAGGCGCAGACCCAGCTGCAGAGCGCGCAGGCCGCGTCGATCGACAACGGCGTCGCGCGCGCGCAATACGAGCATGCGATCGCGACGCTGATCGGCGAACCGGCATCGACCTTCTCGCTGCCGCCGAACCCGCTCGCCGAGGAGCCGCCGGTCACGCCGGTCGACGTGCCGTCCGCGCTGCTCGAGCGCCGGCCCGACATCGCGGCCGCCGAGCGCCGCGCGGCCGCCGCGAACGAGCAGATCGGCGTCGCGATCGCCGCATTCTTTCCGACGCTCACGCTGTCGGCCAGCGGCGGCTTCCAGAGCTCGGTATGGTCGCAGCTGTTCACGCTGCCCGCACGGTTCTGGACGGTCGGCCCGCAGCTCGCGGCGACGCTGTTCGACGCCGGCCTGCGGGCCGCGCAGACCGACGCGGCCCGCGCGACCTACGATCAGGACGTCGCCGCGTACCGGCTCGCGGTGCTCACCGCGTTCCAGGACGTCGAGGACAACCTCGCGTCGCAGCGCATCCTCGCGCAGGAAGTCGACGTGCAGCGGCAGGCGGTCGCGAGCGCCGAGCAGGCGCTGGCGATCGTCACGAACCAGTACAAGGCCGGCACGGTCGCCTATCTGAACGTGCTGACCGCGCAGACCACCGCGTTCACTGCGCAGCAGAAGCTCGCGACGCTCGGCGGCCAGCGGATGGTGTCGTCGGTCGGGCTCGTGAAGGCGCTCGGCGGCGGCTGGGATACGTCGGACATGGCGCGCGAGACGGGCGGCATGGCGGCGCCCGCCGCGATGCCGGCGTCCGGCGCGACGGCCGCCGCGCCGCTCGCGCAGCAGTAACGGGAGCCGCGGCGCGGGCCGCGGCGGCTCAGCGCATCGCGTCGCCGAAGATCAGCGACACCTGGTTGTTGCCGATCGGATGTCCGAGCAGGTTCAGCAGCCCCGCGAGGTTCGCCTGCTGCTCCGGCGCCGCGTGCGCGGTGCCGCGGAACGACCCGTGGCCGGGGCCGAAGCCGCCGTGTCCGTCGAGGAACAGCGGGCCCTGCGTGGTCGACAGGTCGAGATCGGCGTCCGCGCCCTTCGCCTGCAGCACCGCGCGGTACGAGCCGAGCGGCTTCACGCGCGACACGCGCGAACTCATCGAATCGATCGTCACCGTCAGCTGGCCGAACGCGTTGTTGCCGATCAGCCGCCAGTCGGTCCAGCCGAGCCGCACGTCGCCCTGCAGGTCGAGCGTGTTGAACGGCGTGCCGAGCCCGGCGAGCAGCGATGCGGGCACGGCCATCGCACCGGCCGACAGCACCGCGCCGCGCCACGTCGCGTCGAGCGTGACGGCATCGGGCATCGCCTCGGTCTGCCGCATGCGCATCTGCACGCGGCCGGTCAAGAGCGGCCAGAAGCGCGTGGTCCATTCGACGCGGCCCGGCAGCAGCGTGGCGGCGCTCTGGTCCGCGCCCGGCGCCAGCATCAGCGTGCCGGAGCCGTGCCACAGCGAGCCGTCCGGATCGACGAGATTGACGTGACCGCCGGTCGCACGCGCGAACTGCGGCGCGATCCACGCGGCCGGCGCGAGCGCGACGAGCGTGGCGGCCGTGGCCAGCGCGCCGGCCGCCAGCCACGGCAAGACGGCGACGAGCCGCCTGAGTGCCGGCCGCATCGGCCGGGCGTCGCTTGTTTCGTTCACTGCGTCATTTCTGCATCGAGGGTTGCATCACGGCCGTCAGGTCGACCTGACCGTCATCCTTCAGTGCGGTGGCGTGCGCTTCGCCGACCTGCACCTTGAACTGCCGGCGCGCATCGTCGAGCCACTGCGTCCATGCCGGGAACGACACGTTCTTCATCTGGACCTGCACGCCGTTGCCGACCACCTGCACCTGCGCGCCCTGCAGCCCGTGATCGGACAGCGACGCGGTGAGCGCGTCCTTCAGCGCGAGGCCGGTCGGCGCGACGCCCTGCGCGGCGGCGGTCAGCGACTTCGCCTCGTTGGCCTGCGCGGTCATCTGCGCGAGCTCGCGGCGCAGCGTCGGCAACTCGTGCTGGATGCGCGCGCGGCCTTCCTGCGCGGGCGACCACAACACCGAATACGCGATCGCGACGGCCAGCACCGTGCCGCCCCAGCCGAGCAGCGTGCGTTCCCGCGGCGTGCGCTCGCCCCAGAACTGGGCCAGCGTCTCGTTCAGTTGTGCGGTGTTCATGAGCGGCTCCGGATCGTCCATTTGCCGGTGCTGCTGTCGACTTCGCCGGCCAGCCCGTTGCGCGCGAGACGCTGCGGGAAATCGGGGTCGACCTTGACCTCCGGCTTGAAGCCGACGTCGAGCCGCCGGTCGTGATAATCGAGCGAGGCGATGCCGTTCTGCGGCAGCGCGCCCATCGAGCGCGACAGCCCGCTCGCCAGCGCGAGGAAATCGTTCGGCGACAGCTCGCCGGCCGCGAGCCGCAGCTGATCGAGCTGGCGCTGCATCTGCGCGGGCGGATCGAGCACGGTGGTCGTCTTCGGGAACGCGGACAGCAGCGTCTCGGTGATCTGCGCCGACAGCGCATCGCGCTCGCGCGACAGCTTCCACCAGTGCAGGTTCATCCCGATCACCGCGACGCCGAGCGTCGCCGCCACGAGTGCGATCGGCACGCGCAGGCGCTTCACCGTCGCGCGATCGAAGCGCCACGGCTGCGATTCGAATTCGAACTGGCAGAGATCGAACTTCTCGTCGAGCGCACGCCGCGCGAACACGTCGAACGCCAGCGGCTGCGCCCCGGGCAACAGCGCGGCGTCGCTGCGGCCGACCGACGCGAGGCGCGGCTCCGCGCCCGGCTCGCCGAGTTCGTACAGTTCGACGTCGGCGCCGCCCGCGAGCGCGGCCAGCGTGCCGCCGGCGCGGGCCGCGGGCGCGGCGAAACCTTCGCCGAGCGCACCGCGCGCGATCGCGAATTCGTAGCGCGGCGCCACGGCCGCCCCCGGCTGCGCGCCGGCTTCGACGAGCGCCGGTTCGACCGTCGTCGCGAGGCCGAGCACCGCGGCCACCGGCGCGGGCCGTGCGAGCGGCGCGGCGTCGGCTGCGAGTGCGGCGGCAGGCGCGGCGTCGCCGTCGGCGGGCAGGGCGGCGTCGGCCGTGCTCGCGCGCGGCGCGGGCAGGCAGCGCGTGGCCGGCACCGCGCTCAGGTGCCGGTGGCCGGCCGCGATGAACGCGTCGCAGATCGTGCGGAACCACGCGCGATCGACGACGGCCAGCACGCGGCGGCCGTCGGGCAGCGCGACCGGATCGAGCGCGATATGGCAGCCGAGCGGATCCTGAATCAGCTGATCCTCGACGATGTTGGGCAGCGCCTGGCGCAGCTTCGGCCCCTTGAGCGGCGGCACGGTCGCGGCCAGCAGCAGCACGTCGCGCGCGGCGACGATCAGCACCGTCGCGTTCGCGCGCGGCAGCAGCGCGAGCGCGGCGCGGCCCGCGCGCTGCACCTGGCCGGCCTTGTCCACGAGCGTGAACGGCAGCTCGGGCCACTGCCATTCCTGCAACGGCACGGCCGGCTCGCGCGGCGGCAAAGAAACAATCAGCGTGCTCAAGAGCTCCTCTCCCGAATGGCGTCGTTATAGCTGGTCGCGGATGCGCACGACCCGCGTCGAATGCGTGGTCGGATCACGATACACGAGCGAGGTGCGATCGACCTCCGCGCGATCGTGCTGGATCCGGCCGTGCACGATGAAATAGCTGGAATTGACGTCGACGAGGCTCGAGTCGATCGTCGCGTTCGGCGCACCGGCGCCGCGCAGCGCGAGCTGCACGTCGCCGGCGTTGCGGAAAAACACCGTCTCGCGGCGCGACACCAGCGCCTGCGCCGACGACACGCTCATCCCCGGCACCAGCGCGGCGATCACCTCGGCCGGCGCGGTGTTCATGTTCACCGGCGTCGTGGTCGGCAGCACGGTGACGAACGGGCGCAGCCGCGCGACCATCTCGGGCGTCACGCCGTCGACGTCGAGCAGGCTGTCGACGCTCGTCATCACGAGCGGCGCCGGCCCGCGCTCGGTGTCGGACATGCCCGGTTCGTCGGTGAAGTTGCCGGCCAGGTCGCCGCCGGGCACCGGCGCGGTCGCGGCCGTGCCGGCACCCGGCAGCGCCGGCGTCTGGAAGCGCGTCGCCGAATGCATCAGCCCGGCGCGCATCTGCAGCGCGATCCGCTTCGCGAGCGCGCCGTCGTAACCGAGCGTCGCCAGCAGCCGCTGGAACGCCTGCAGCTGCGTGACGTTGAGCTGCAGCACGCCCGGCGCCGGCGACGACACGAGATTGCGCAGGTTGTACTTCGCCTGCGCATCCTCGATCGAGCCGGAGATGTAGGTGTCCTCGCCGCCGTTGTCGTTCGGCGCGCCGATCCGGCCGAGGAAGTCCGACAGCTTGGTCTTCGCGATCGGCACGGCCCAGATCCCGCCGAGATAGGTGATGCCGGGCGCCGTGTCGGCTTCGGAGCGCAGGATCATGCGCGTCCAGTCGAGCGCGCCGCGCGCGACCCACTGCGCCTGCGCGAGCACGCGCTGGTTTTCGATGCGGCGGATCTGCACCTGCTGGCGCCACAGCATCCCGGAGACAAGGATCGCCGACAGCGCGACCACCAGCAGCGCGGTGATGATCGCCGCGCCGCGCTCGCGCTGCGCGCGCGCGGCGAACCGGAAGCGGGAAGGGCGGGCGCGCATCGTCATTCCCCGACCAGGAAAATGCGTGTGACCGGCACGCGCAGCGACGTCGCGCCGATGCTGACCTGCAGGCCCGTCACCGCGCGCGCGGGCGGCGCGTTGCCGATCTGCGGCACCTTCAGCGCGTCGTTGTTCTGCGCCAGCGCGTCGTTGGCCGTCTGCAGGTTGGTGGTCCAGCCGACGCGCGGCACGTACAGCTTCGCGTCGATCGCGCCGACGCCGCCCATCAGCGCGACCCAGCTCCAGCCGTCGACGCTGCTGTCCTTCAGCACGTCGCGCAGGCGGTTCGCGTCGTCGAGCGGCGGCGATGCGTAGCGCACGACGCGCCCGCCGGCGATCCGGTAGCGGACCACCTGCAGCCGCGGCGCGGCGCCCGGCACGTCGAGTTCGCGCACGATCTGCAGCGTATTGCCGGCGACGCCGATCGCCGGCTGGCCGGCTTCGTCGTCGGTCGCGGCGAGCCGCGCGTCGATGCGCATCTGGTCGAACATCTGCGCGAAGACGCGCTCGTCCTCCATCGCGGAGGCGACCTTGTCGCGGCCGCGCATGATCTGGTCGAGCCCGCGCCACGCGAGGATCGCGACGACCGCGAGGATCGCGATCGCGATCATCAGCTCGATCAGCGTGAAGCCGCGCACGCGCCGCGAGGCGGCGGCGCGCGCCGGCTGGCGGCGCGGCGGCGCGTCAGAGCGGACGGCTGGTTTCATTCGCGACCACCGTCACCATTTGTGCGAGCACGCCGGCGCGCCCCGGCATGCTCACCGACACCTGCACGCGCCGGAACACCGGGTTCGGCGTGCTGCTCACGCGCTGCGTGCACACCAGCTGCACGTTGCCCTGCGAGCAGTCGAAGCTCTGCTCGCCGACCTCCGGCCACGCATGCGCGAGGCGCAATTGCGCCAGCGCGTTGTCGGCGCTCCAGCCGGCGAGCAGCCGGCGATGCAGATCGGAGGCGTTGGTCGCCATCGTGCCGACCGCGCGGATCGACGCGGCGAGCGCGACCGCGATGATCGCGAGCGCGACGAGCACCTCGATCATCGTGAAGCCCTGCGAGGAAGCGGCCGGGAAGCGCAGGCGACGACGCATCGTCATTGCACCTCGTAGCGGCCGTTGCCGGTGCCGACGATCGTCGCGCTGCCGGCGGCGGAATGCAGCGTCACGCGCACCGGCGTGTCGATGCTTTCGGTGCCGAACACGACGCGGCTCGCGCGCGTGTCGGAACCCGGATAGTCGATATCGGCGCCCGTCACGCCGCCGTCCCAGTCGCGCGGACGCAGCAGATCGTCGCGCAGCGTGCGCCAGCCGTCGGCCGAGCTCACGTCGAAACGGAAGCCGTGCGCGGTCGGCTGCCACGCGATCGGCCGCGCGCGCACCTGCGCTTCGTCGCCGGCCGACTCGAACAGCAGCGCGATGCGCTGCGCTTCCTCGCGCAGGTCGGTGCGCGGATTGCGCGTGAGCGACAGCGACGCGAGCGACACCAGCAGGCCCGCGATCACCAGCACGACCAGCATCTCGAGCAGCGTGAAGCCGCGCGCCTGCGCGCGTGCGATGCGGCCGCGCACGCGGCCGGCGGTGCGGCATGCGGCAGCGGGGCGCGACGGCGTGCGAGGGGCGGGCATGAGGGGAAGAATGCGGCGAAGGCGGGACCGGTCAGCGCGGGCTTACTGCCACGACCCGATGTCGGTGTCGTTGCCGTCGCCGCCTTCCTTGCCGTCGGCGCCGTAGCTGAACACGTCGATCTCGCCGTGCACGCCCGGATTCAGGTACTTGTACGCGTTGCCCCACGGATCGTTCGGCAGGCGTTCGAGATAGCCGCCGTCCTTCCAGTTGTTGGGGATCGGATCGGTCGTCGGCTTCTGGGTCAGCGCGGTCAGCCCCTGTTCCTGGCTCGGATAGCGGCCGTTGTCGAGACGGTACAGCTTGAGCGCCTGCATGATGGTGCCGATGTCCTGCTTCGCGGCGATACGGCGCGCCTCGTCGGGACGGCTCATGATTTTCGGCACGATCAGTGCCGCCAGGATCCCGAGGATCGCGACCACCACCATGATCTCGATCAGCGTGAAACCGCGCTGACGGCGCACGGCCGCATTACGGCGAGTGATCCACGTTTGCATGACTACCTCTTTCCAAAAAATGTCGTCGATTGAGTGACGCACCCTGCGCATCGCGGCCGCATACCTGACGGCAGGCTTCCGATACCCGGGGCGCGGAGCACGCATTGTAAGGCGCGCATCGCCGAGGGCTTTCACTCAACGCAAATTTCATATAGATCCGTACAATAGCGCGCATGAACGCGCTCTCGATCCGGATCCTCTCCCTCGCCCTCTTCGCGGGTTTGTGCGCGACGGCCACCTACTGGGTCGTCACGCTGTCGGCCCGCGAAGCGCCGCTGCCTGCCGCCGCCGCGCGGCTGCCGATCCGCACCGAGGACGCCGCCGCGCTCTTCGGCGGACAGCTCGACAAGAATCCCGTGCAGGACATCCACCTGTTCGGCATTCTCGCGCTCGATCACGGCGGCGCCGCGATCGTCGGCATCGGCGGCGAACCGCCGCGCGCGGTGTCGCTCGGCGCGGAGCTCGCGCCCGGCGCGAAGCTCGCCGAAGTGCGCAGCCGCTCGATCATCGTCGACCGCAACGGCGCGCGCGCCGAAGTCCAGCTCCCGGCCAACACGCCGTCCCCCGCGATCTACATGCGCTGAGCGGCGCCGGCGCACGCGCCGGCCACGCCGTCACTGCACCATGTTGTTCAGCTCGATGATCGGCAGCATCACGGCCAGCACGATCACCAGCACGATCCCGCCCATCGCGAGGATCAGCAGCGGCTCGAGCAGGCTCGTCAGGAACATCGTGCGCCGTTCGAGCTCGCGCGCCTCGCCTTCGGCCGCGCGGTCGAGCATCGTCGTCACGTCGCCGGTCGCTTCGCCGGAACGGATCAGGTGCACCAGCACCGGCGGAAACGTCTTCACGTTGTTCAGCGCGCGCGACAGCGCGGAGCCTTCGCGCACGCGCACGATCGCATCGTCGATGTTCGCGCGCATCGCGCGGTTCGACAGCGTCTCGCCGGCCGCCTGCAGCGCGCGCAGGATCGGCACGCCGGCCGCGGTCAGGATGCCGAGCGTGCTCGCGAAGCGCACCGTGTTGTAGCCGCGCACGAGCTTGCCCGCGAGCGGCGCGGTCAGCACCCAGCGGTCGAACGCCAGCCGCGGCCCGGCGCGCGACAGCGTCGACTTCACGATCCACACGACGAGCGCGACCGCGATCAGGATCGCCCACCACCAGTGCCGCACGAACTCGGACAGCGCCATCATCACGATCGTCAGCAGCGGCAACTGCTGCTTGGTGCTCGCGAACACGTTGACGACCTGCGGCACGACGTAGCTCAGCAGGAACGTGACGATGCCGAACGCGATCAGCGTGACGATCCCCGGATACGTGAACGCGAGCAGGATCTTCTGCTTGAGCGCGTTGCTCTGCTCGATGTAGTCGGCCAGGCGCGACAGCACGATGCCGAGCTTGCCCGTATGTTCGCCGGCGGCGACGAGCGCGCGGTAGATCTCCGGAAAATCGCGCGGATGCTGTCCGAGCGCATTCGCGAGCGAATGGCCGCCGAGCACTTCGGCGCGGATCGCGGCCATCAGCTCGCGGATGTAGTCGCGCTCGGCCTGCTCGGTGAGCACGCCGAGCGCCTCGTCGAGCGGCAGCCCCGCGATCAGCAGGCTCGCGAGCTGGCGCGTGAGGATCGCCTGCTCGCGCTGCGACAGCTTGCGGCCGAACGCGAGGCGCTGCGAACGCGCGCCGCGCGTCGCGCTGGCGGCCGGCTCGACCACGAGCGGCGTGAGCCCCTGCGTGCGCAGCTGGCCGCGCGCCGCGCGCGCGCTGTCGGCGTCGATCACGCCTTTCTGCGCACGCCCCGCCGAGTCGATCGCTTCGAAACGGAATGCCGGCATCGCGCTATGCGCCTCCCGTCACGCGCAGCACTTCCTCGAGCGACGTCGCGCCGGCCGCGAGCCAGCGCTCGGCATCGTCGCGCAGCGTGCGCATGCCTTGCGCGCGGCCGGTGGCGAGGATCTCCGCGTCGGCCGCGTTGCGATGGATCAGCGAGCGGATCGCATCGTCGACCACCAGCAGTTCGTACACGCCGCGCCGGCCCGTGTAGCCCGAATGGCCGCACTTGTCGCAGCCGACCGGATGCCACACGCTGCGGCCGTCCTCGTGCCGCTCTTCCTTGCACACCGGACACAGCTGGCGCACCAGCCGCTGCGCGAGCACGCCGAGCAGCGACGACGCGAGCAGGTACGGCTCGACGCCCATGTCGGTCAGCCGCGTGACGGCCGACGCGGCGTCGTTCGTATGCAGCGTCGCCAGCACCAGGTGGCCCGTGAGCGATGCCTGCACCGCGATCTGCGCGGTTTCGAGGTCGCGGATTTCGCCGATCATGATGACGTCCGGATCCTGGCGCAGGATCGAGCGCAGCGCGCGGGCGAACGTCATCCCGATCCGCTCGTTGACCTGCGTCTGGCCGATGCCGGACAGGTCGTATTCGATCGGATCCTCGACCGTCATGATGTTGGTCGTCGCCGTTTCGAGCCGCGACATCGACGCGTACAGCGTCGTCGTCTTGCCGGAGCCGGTCGGCCCCGTCACCAGCACGATCCCGTGCGGGCGGGCGATCAGCTTGTCGAACTGGACGAGCGTGTCGCGGCCCATCCCGAGCGCTTCGAGGTTCAGGCGCTGCGCGTCCTTTTCCAGCAGACGCAGCACCGCGCGCTCGCCGTGCCCGGTCGGCAGCGTCGACACGCGCACGTCCACCGGGCGGCCGCCGACGCGCAGCGTGATGCGGCCGTCCTGCGGCAGGCGTTTTTCGGCGATGTCGAGCTGCGCCATGATCTTGATCCGCGAGATCAGCGCGCCGTGCAGCGCCTTCTTCGGGCGCACGACGTCGCGCAGCGTGCCGTCGACGCGAAACCGCACGACCGACGCATTCTCGAACGGCTCGATGTGGATGTCCGACGCCTGCTCGCGCGCGGCCTGCGTGAGCAGCGCGTTGATCATGCGGATGATCGGCGCGTCGTCTTCCGATTCGAGCAGATCCTCGACTTCGGGGATGTCCTGCATCAGCCGCGACAGGTCGACTTCGCCTTCGACCTCGCCGACGATCTGCGCGGCGCTGCCGTCCTGGCGCGCGTACGCGTGGTTGATCGCCTGCGCGAGCTCGTCGGCCGGCACGCGCTGCACGACGATCGAACCGAAGTTGCGGGCGATCTCGGCGAGCGCCGCGTCGCTCGTGCGTTCGCTGATCCACACCTCGAGCGTATCGTCGAGCTGGTGCGCGATCAGCACCTGGCCGCTCTTCGCGAAGCCGTACGGCAGCAGGCGGGCGGCGAGCGGCGACGGCGGCTGCCGTTCGCCCGGCGCGCCGTCCTGGGGCGCGGACGCGAGCACGTCGCTCACTGCGAGGCTCCCGGCGTGGCGCTCAACGGTTGCTGCGGCACCGTCTGCTGCGGCACGCTTTGCGGCTGCACGGGCGTCTGCTCCGGCAGCGGCTGGGCCGGGACCGGCGCGACCTGACGCTGCATCTGCTGGCGCCGCATCTTGTCGAGATCGAACAGGTTGCCGGCCGGCGTGCCGCCCTGGCTCGGACCGAGCGGCATCGGCGGGACGATCGGATCGTCCTTGTCGCGCATCACGTTGTTGTCCGACTTGTATGCGCCCGTCACGCCCTGGATGTAGTCGTAGCGGTTCGCGGTGACTTCCTGCGCGACGTTGCGATCGCTGATGATCACCGGCCGCAGGAACACCATCAGGTTGGTCTTCGCGCGCTGCTTCGATTCGGAGCGGAACAGCTGGCCGATCCACGGGATGTCGCCGAGCAGCGGCACCTTGCTGTTCGACACCTGGTAGTTGTCCTGCATCAGGCCGCCGAGCACGATGATCTCGCCGTTGTCGGCGAGGATCGTCGACTGGATCGAGCGCTTCGTGAAGGTCGGCCCCGTCTGCGCGCTGGTCGTGCCGGCGACGACCGCCGAGTCTTCCGTATACAGCTGCAGCTTCAGGATGCCGCCGTCGGTGATCTGCGGCTTCACGTGCAGCGTGAGGCCGACGTCGCGACGGTCGTACGTGTTGAACGCGTTGCTCGTCGTGCCGCTCGTCAGGTTCGAGTACGAGCCGGTCGCGATCGGCACGTTCTGGCCGACGACGATCTTCGCTTCCTCGTTGTCGAGCGTGATCAGGTTCGGCGTCGACAGCACGTTCGCGTCGCTCACGCCGGCGAAATATTGCAGCAGCGCGCCGAGGCTCTGCACGCCGAACAGGTTGTGCAGCCAGCCGATGTTGAGGCCCTGCGTCAGCGTGCCGAGATTGGCCGCGAGGCCGGGCGTGGTGGCGCCGGCGGTGCCGGCCGTCAGATTGACGATGCTGTTGCCGAGCCCGGACGTCGGGTTCAGGTTCGTGCCGCCGAGGAACTGGCCGCTCGCGACCTGCCACTGAATGCCGAGGTTGCCCTGCGTCGTCGAATTCAGCTCGACGATCAGCGCCTCGATATAGACCTGCGCGCGCCGCGCGTCGAGCTGGTCGATCACCGAGCGCAGGTTCCGGTAGACCGGATCGGATGCGGTGATGATCAGCGAGTTGGTCGCCGCGTCGGCCTGGATCATCCCGCCGGGCTGGTTGTCGTCGCCCTTGTCCTTGTCGCCGCCGAGCAGGCCGGCGCTGCCCATGCCACCGCTGCCCGATGCGCCGCCGCCATACGCGGACGAAGACGAACCGCCGAGGCCGCCCGACGGCAGCGGCGGGGTGCCCGACGTGCCGGTCGAGAAGTTGCCGCTCGACGACGAGCCGCCGTTCTGGTTGAAGCTGTTCGCATCGTTCGACGACGCCGACGAGCCGCTGTCGTTGCCGCCCTTGCCGAGCATCCCGCGCAGCGTCTTCGCGAGCTTCACCGCGTCCGCGTTGCGCAGCGGAACCACGTGCATGTTGCCCGGCACCGCGCTCGGCGCATCGAGCTGCTGCACGAGGCGCTTCGCCGCCGCGAGGCGCGACGCGCTCGACGCGCGCAGCAGCAGCGAGTTGGTGCGCGGATCGGCGGTGACCGACACCTTCAGCGTCGCGTCGCTGTTGCCGATCGCACCGGGGTCGAGCATCTTCTGCAGTTGCGCGGCCAGGTCGATCGCGTTCGCGTTGCGCAGCGGCACGACCTGCACCTGCGCGCCCGCGGCGCTGTCGACGCCGGCGATGATCTGCGCGATGCGGCGCACGTTGTCCGCATAGTCGGTCACGACGATCGTGTTGTTCGCCGGGTACGCGGTGACCGTGTTGTTCGGCGAAATCAGCGGGCGCAGCACCGGCAGCAGGTTGTTGGCCGATTCGTTGTGCAGCTCGAACACCTGCGTGATCACCTGATCGCCGCGCGCTTGCGGCGTGTTGCCGACATAGGTCGGCACGCCTTGCAGCTTCGCATCGGCCTCCGGCACGACCTTCAGCACGCCGTGGTCCTGCACCAGCGCGAAGCCCTGCATGCGCAGCGCCGACTGCAGCGTCTTCAGCGCCTGCTCCTCCGGCACCGGCCGCTCGGCCACGAGATTGAGCTGCCCCTTCACGCGGGGATCGACGATGATGGTCTTGCCGGTCGCGGCGCCGATCGCCTTCGCGACCTGGTCGATGTCCGCATTCACGAAGTTGAGCGTGACCTGAGCGTAGGCGGCCTGGGAGACGATGATGCCGGCGACCACCAGGGTCGTGGCGATGCGCCGCATAGCGAAGCGAGTTCTTGTCATGGATGAATGGGTCGATGCCGGCTCAGGCCACTTCCGGCGGTAGTGCTGGGATCCAAGTCCTAAAGGCGCGACATTAGCAGTTTTTCATGTCCGAAATATCACATTGATCCGAAGACTGTCTCACATACGACATCTTGCTGGCGCAATGTATGCAGAATGTAATATTTTCGGCATCACTGCGAGATTCCGGCCGCCATCGCCTTGTCGCGCTATCGAGATCGACACGGAAATGCGGTATAAACGGTCTGCCGTCCGTCGGATGTCGCCACGTGACGGTCTGTCGGTATGATACGGGCGACGCGTTTCCAGTCGTACGCCGAACAGACACGGGTTTTCCCGAGCATTTCACCTATTCGTCACCGCTTGCGCACTATGAACAGACGGTTCGCTTCGATCGCGCTGATCGCCGCCGGCGCAGGGTTCGCCTGCGGCAACGCTCGCGCCGATTGTTTCGACGAAGCCGCCCGGTATCAGAAGGTCAATCCGCTGATCCTGCGCGCGATCGCGTGGCAGGAGTCGCACAACCGGCCCGACGCGCTGAACAAGAATACGAACGGCTCCGTCGACTACGGGCTCATGCAGATCAACTCGATCCATCTGCAGACGCTGTCGCGTTACGGGATCGGCCGCGACACGCTGATGGAGCCGTGCAAGAACGTCTACATCGCCGCGTGGCATCTGCGCCAGAAGATGAATCGCTACGGCAACAGCTGGCAGGCGGTGGGCGCCTATCATTCGGAAACGCCGTCGCTGCGCGACAAGTATGCGCGGCAGATCGCCGGCATCCTGTCGCAGTGGAAGCTGCTGCCGCAGCAGTGACGCCGCGGCGCGCAGCCGCTCGGCCGGCGCGCGTTTGATGCACAATGCGGACTCACGCCGCCATGTCGACCGGCCCCGCGGGCCGATCGCGCCCCGCAAGGGCGCCGCGGCCGCTTTTTCATCCTTTCCGTTGGTGCAAATCGTTATGAATCCGGCAATGAACCAGCCGTTGCCCGTCACCGTGCTGTCCGGTTTCCTCGGCGCCGGCAAGACCACGCTGCTCAATCACATCCTCGCGAACCGCGCGGGCCTGAAGGTCGCGGTGATCGTCAACGACCTCGCGGCGGTCAACATCGACGCGTCGCTCGTGCGCGATGCGCAGGCGCTGTCGCACGTCGAGGAACGGCTCGTCGAGATGTCGAACGGCTGCATCTGCTGCACGCTGCGCGACGATCTGCTCGTCGAGATCCGCAATCTCGCCGCCGACGGCCGCTTCGATGCGATCGTGATCGAATCGACCGGCATCGCCGAGCCGATGCCGATCGCCGAAACCTTCACGTTCGTCGACGACGACGGCGCCTCGCTGTCGAGCGTCGCGCGGCTCGACACGCTCGTGACGGTCGTCGATGCGTACAACTTCCTGCGCGACTACGGTTCCGACGATGCGCTCGCGACGCGCGGAATCGCCGCTTCCGACGAAGACGATCGCACGCTCGTCGAATTGCTGATCGAGCAGATCGAATTCTGCGACGTGCTGGTGATCAACAAGGCCGATCTGGTGGGCGCGGACGAACTCGCGCGCCTGCAGCACATCCTCGCGCGGCTGAACCCGCGCGCGCATCAGGTCGTCTCGACGTTCGGCAACGTGCCGCTCGACGAAGTGCTGAACACCGGCCGCTTCGATTTCGACGAGGCCGCGAATGCGCCGGGATGGCTCGCGTCGCTCGATCACGATCATACGCAGTGCGACGATCCGGACTGCCACGATCCGCATCATGCGCACGTGCACGGCGAAGCGGACGAATTCGGCATCGGCAATTTCGTTTACCGCGCACGCCGGCCGTTTCATCCGGCGCGACTCTGGGCGCTGCTGCATCAGGAATGGCCGGGCGTGCTGCGCAGCAAGGGCTTCTTCTGGCTCGCGACGCGCAACGACATCGCGGGCTCGCTGTCGCAGGCGGGCGGCGTGTGCCGACACGGGCCGGCCGGCCTCTGGTGGGCCGCGCAGGATCGCGCGGAATGGCCGGAAGACGACGAATTGCTCGCCGAAATTCGCACGGAGTGGCAGGGCGATCTCGACGATCGCTCGATCGGCGATCGCCGTCAGGAGCTCGTGCTGATCGGCATCGGGCTCGACGCCGATGCCTGGCGCGCGAAACTCGACGCGTGCCTGCTCACCGATGCGGAATTCGCGCTGGGCGCCGAACAATGGGCCGCATTCGACGATCCGTTCCCGGCGTGGGACGTCGACGAGCATGATGACGACGATCCCGACGGGCAGATCGTGCATGCGTAACACGCGGTAAACACGCTGCTGGCAAGCGGCCGACACAACGTTAAATCTTGCAAGCGCGGCGCACACTGTGGTGAAAATGCCGCGCGCGCCAAACAAAAAACCCGCCGGAAGGCGGGTTTTTTTCTGGAACGAGCGCGGTATTAACGCTTGTTGACGGCGTCCTTGAACGCCTTGCCAGCCGTGAACTTGACCGTCTTGGCTGCCGGGATCTTGATGGTTTCGCCCGTCTTCGGGTTGCGGCCCGTACGTGCTGCGCGCTTGCCCGAACCGAAGCTGCCGAAGCCGATCAGCTGAACCGCATCGCCCTTCGACACGGCTTTCTTGATGACTTCGAGCAGCGTGTCCAGCGTTTCGCCGGTTTGAGCCTTGCTGGCGCCCGTTTGGGCGGCGACGGCGTCGATCAGTTCCTGTTTGTTCATTAAGGTTCCTTTTTCAGGTTAGGTTTGACACGAACAGCGCGAACGCGCCGATTATACGTGCGCGAACCGTGCCGTCGAGAGACAGACTCCGACGACACAGCGCCGAATCCTGGCCCGCGCGACGCGCCGTCCGGCTTGCCGGCGGCCACCCCGCGGTACGGCGTTGCTATGATAGCGCAGCGCAAACCCAATAACGACAAGGGTTTCAAAGATTTTCATCGGTATTTCGCCGAATGAATCGTCGATTGCCCATTTTTTGACCTGCGCCAAGCGCAGAGGATACGCAGCTCGCTCCACGCGCGCGCCAGCTCGTTGGTTTTTGCCAACGCGGCGCGCCGGGCGTCCGCGCAATCCCTTGCCAGGCTTGGCCGCCACGCTTTTTGTTTCGCATGCCCGACCGACTCGTCCCGGCCACGCTCGCGTTTCGCGACGACGGCACCCTCATCTCGCCCGAGTACGGCGACATCTATTACAACGTCGCCGGTGCGTTCGCGCAGGCGAACTACGTGTTCATCGCCGGCAACCGGCTGCCCGCACGCTGGCAGGGCAGCCGCACGTTCACGATCGTCGAGACGGGGTTCGGCACCGGCACCAACTTCCTCGCGACCTGGGCCGCGTGGCGCGACGACCCCGCGCGCTGCGAGCGGCTGCATTTCGTGTCGTTCGAGAAGCATCCGTTCACGCGCGACGACCTGCGCCGCGCGCTTTCCCACATCGTTGCGGGCACAACTTTGTCGGAGCAGGCCACGTTGCTTGCCGATGCGTGGCCGCCGGCCGTGCCCGGTTTTCATCGGATCGAATTCGAAGGTGGACGCGTCGTGCTCACGCTCGCGCTCGGCGATGCGCGCGAGCTGCTGCCGAAGCTCGTCGCACGCGCGGACGCGTTCTATCTGGACGGCTTCGCACCGGCGAAGAACGCGGACCTCTGGTCGGCCGACGTGTTCCGCGCGCTCGCGCGCGTCGCAGCCGACGACGCGACGTTCGCGACGTATTCGAGCGCAGGCGTCGTGAAGCAGGCGCTCGTCGAAGCGGGCTTCGCCTATCGCAAGATGCCGGGTTTGGCCGGCAAGTTTGCGATGCTGGTCGGCGAATACGCGCCGCGGTGGCGGATGCGCCGGCACGAGCCGCCGCGCGCGTTGCCGGTGGCCGTGCGCGAGGCGATCGTGATCGGCGCGGGCCTCGCCGGATGTGCGCTCGTCGAGCGGCTCGCCGCGCGCGGCTGGCACGTCACGCTGATCGAGCGACACGCGCAGATCGCGAGCGAGGCATCGGGCAATCCGGCCGGCGTGTTCCATCCGCTGATGACGCGCGACGACAACGTCGCGAGCCGCCTCACGCGCAGCGGTTTCCTGCATGCGCTCGCGCGCTGGCGCGCGCTCGAGCATGCGGGCCACACGTTCGCGCGCAGCACGCGCGGGATGATCCATCTCGCGGAATCGGCCGACGACTTCGTGCGAATGCGCGATGCGTTCGACGCGCTCGGCGCACCGGCCGACCATGTCACGCTGCTCGATGCCGACGCCGCGCGCGCGCATCTGAATCTGCCGGTCGCGCACGGCGGCCTGCTGTTTCCGCACGGCGGCGCCGTATGGCCGGCCGGACTCTGTGCCGCCCAGGTCGCCGCGGCCGGCGAGCGCGTGACGCTGCGCACCGGCACCGAGGTCGCGCGGCTCGAACGCGACGGCGACACGTGGCGCGCGATCGGCGCCGACGGCGCGACGATCGCCGAAGCGCCGGTCGTCGTGCTCGCGAATGCCGGCGACGCGGTGCGGCTCGCGGGCCTGCGGCATGTCGCGCTACAGCCGGTGCGCGGCCAGTTGACGCTGCTGCCGCCCGGCACGACGGCGCCGCTGCCGTGCCCCGCGATCGGCGACGGCTACGCGGTGCCGCTCGACAACGGCACGCTGCTGATCGGCGCGACCTTCGAACCGGACGACGTCGATCCTGAGATTCGCGACGCCGGCCACCTCGAAAACCTCGCGCGCATCCGGCATCTGCTGCCGGGCCTCGTCGGCGACGTGCCGGACGTCGATACGTTGCGCGGGCGCGTCGCGTTTCGCTGGGTCGTCGCCGATCGCGTGCCGCTGATCGGCCCGCTCGCGGACGAAGCGCAGGCCGTTGCCAACGCGCGGGCGCTGAGCGGTGCGAAAGCGCGCGACCTGCCGCGCACCGCCGGCCTGTACGGCGCGTTCGGCTTCGGTTCGCGCGGCCTCGTGTGGGCGTCGCTCGGTGCCGAGCTGATCGCGTCGCAACTCGAAGGCGAGCCGTTGCCGCTCGAGCGCGAGCTCGTCGATGCCGTCGACCCCGCCCGGTTCCTGATCCGCGCCCTGCGCGGGCGCAAACTCGGCTGACCTGGCCGGCCCATGCCTCACAGTCCCGCGATTCGCCCGCGCAAACTTATCCACGCACCGCTGTGGATAACTGCGCGGAATCCGTACGCAGTCCGTGTGCAATCACAGTGGACGTAAACTGGGTAACTCGCACAGCCGCGATGCGGCCCGAAAGTTGCTCAACTCGAACCGCTGTGAGCAAACAACGTGTGCAACGGGTTACGCGCACGCCAATGCCTTGATCTTTCTACACAAACCGGCGTTATCCACAGAACTGTGCGTGCCTTGTTAACTTCTACTACGTATGTATACGAGTAAACAGTTGAAACCAAAGACCTGTGGCGCCTCACAGCGCCGCGAGTCGATCGGGCGGGTTCCGGAACGAAAAAGCTGTGGCACAATCGGTTTCCTTCGCGTTCGTCCGGCCCTGCGCCGGACATGCATCAATGGAACGGTCGGCACGATTTCGAATCTGAATCTTCGAGACTGCGCAGTCCGTTCACACACCAGGCCGACAATCCAGATCGGCAGCCTGTACGACACTCCGCCGGATGGCGGAAGAGGCGGATCCCATGTCCCGCCGTCGTCGACCACAACAATCACATTCGGGGCGATACCCAGCCGGCGTGCATCTCATTTCTGACGCTTGACCCCGCGCCGCTGGCGATTGCTTCCAAAGGAGAAGTCACCACGATGAAGTCGGCGTTCTCATTTCTGCCCAACTGGCCGCTCGCGCCGGATGCCGTGTTCTGGGCCGGTCTCGCGTTGTTTGCGGCCGGTCTGTGTGGCGAGCTGTGCTATCGCGCCTGGCGACTGCCGCGCATCACCGGCTATGCGGTGATCGGTCTGATCGCCGGGTCGCTCGGATTCGGCGTGATCGACGCGAGTACCGACGAAACCTCGCGTCTGCTGATCGACGTCGCGCTCGGCCTGCTGCTGTTCGAGCTCGGCAGCCGGCTCGACCTGAAGTGGATTCGCCGCAATCCGTGGCTGATTGCGTCGAGCCTCGCCGAAGCGACGCTGACCTTCGTGCTCGTGCTGTTCGTGATGCTCGCGCTCGGCGTGTCGGGCATGGTCGCGCTGGTGCTGTCGGCGATCGCGATCGCGACCTCGCCGTCGATGGTGATCCAGCTGAAGACCGAACTGCGCGCGGAAGGGCAGGTGTCGCAGCGGCTCATCACGTTGACCGCGCTGAACAGCGTGTATGCGATCGTGCTGACCAAGCTCGTGACGAGCTGGCTCCATCAGGAAGCGTACGGCAACGTGTTCGCGACGATCCTGCAACCGGTGTATCTGATCGCCGGTTCGTTCATCGTCGCCTATCTCGTTGCGCGCGCATGCAATTACCTGTTCCGCCACATGACCTCGACGATGCGCGACGAGCACTCGTTCGTCGCGCTGTTCGGGCTCGTGATGCTGGCGATCGCGGTCGCCCAGGCATTGAAGCTGTCGACGCTGCTCACGCTGCTGCTCGCCGGCATCATCGTGAAGAACCTCGAAGCGCGTCCGCAGCTGTGGCCCGAGCACTTCGGCACGGCCGGCTGGCTGCTCACGGTGGTGCTGTTCGTGCTGACGCTCACGTCGTTCACGTGGGGCGACATCGCGCTCGGCGGGCTGCTCGCGATCGTGCTGATCGTCACGCGGCTCGTCGCCAAGCTGGCGGGTGTGGTCGCGTTCGCGAAGCCGAGCGGGCTCGGGATGAAGCAGGGCGTCGCGCTCGGCATCGCGCTCACGCCGATGTCCGCGCTGTCGTACCTGCTCGTCGACGACACCTATCAGATGTATCCGAATTTCGACCCGCACCTGCGCGCGATCGTGATGTGCACGATCGTGGTCCTGCAGCTCGTGAGCCCGTTCGTCGTGTACCGCTGCCTGTCGGCGGTCAGCGAACGCAGCGACAGAAACTGATTCCGGAACCCGCCATGGCACTCGAAACCTTCGTCAATTCCGAACCGTTCACCTTCGGCGTCGAGCTGGAGATCCAGGTCGTCAACACGCACAACTACGACCTGACCAAGGCCGCGTCCGACCTGATGCGGCTGATCCAGGGCGAGACCTTTCCGGGCAACATCACGCCGGAAATCACCGAAAGCATGATCGAGCTGTCGACCGGCATCTGTCATTCGCACGAACAGGCGCTCTCCGAGCTGCACGCGATCCGCGACGTGCTCGTGAAGGCGGCCGACCAGCTGAACGTCGGGCTCTGCGGCGGCGGCACGCACGCGTTCCAGCAGTGGAGCGACCGGCAGATCTACGACGCGCCGCGCTTCCAGTACATCTCGGAGCTGTACGGCTATCTCGCGAAGCAGTTCACCGTGTTCGGCCAGCACGTGCACATCGGCTGCCCAGACCCGGACAGCGCGCTGTTCCTGCTGCATTCGATGTCGCGCTTCATTCCTCATTTCATTGCGCTGTCGGCGTCGTCGCCGTTCGTGCAGAACGTCGACACCGGCTTCCATTCGGCGCGCCTGAACTCGGTGTTCGCGTTCCCGCTGTCGGGCCGCGCGCCGTTCGTGCTGACCTGGGACAGCTTCGAGGAGTACTTCACGAAGATGGTCAACACGGGCGTGGTCAACTCGATGAAGGACTTCTACTGGGACATCCGGCCGAAGCCCGGCTACGGAACGATCGAGGTGCGCGTGATGGACACGCCGCTGTCGGTCGACCGCGCGGCCGCGATCGCGTGCTACATCCAGACGCTCGCGCGCTATCTGCTGACCGACCGGCCGCTGAAGCTGTCGGAGGACGACTATCTCGTCTACACGTTCAACCGTTTCGAAGCGTGCCGCTTCGGGCTCGAGGGGACCTGCGTGAATCCTCAGACGGGTGAGCGCCGCACGATCGCGGAGGACATCCTCGACACGCTCGACCGGATCGCCCCGCACGCGGCGGCGCTCGGCTCGCGCGCGGCCCTCGACGAGATCGGTGCGCTAGCGAAAGCGCGCGTAAATGACGCGTCGTGGTTGAGAACCGTTTTCAAACAGGAGAAGTCGCTGAACGAAACGGTCAGACAGCAGTGTTTGCGCTGGCGCGAATGAAAAAATGTTTTGCAGATTGCAGGCTCGACCGCGCGGCGATTCACTGAACGGTATTCGCCGCCATTTCGGGCCAATCGCGTCCCCAGTGTTCCTCAAAATCTGTGGATAACCCGATATTCCGCTTCAAAGTCAACGCTCTGCGCACTGGATAACCCCTTCGTCCGGTATCGCCAGACAAATGTCCGATCCGGACACGAAAATGTTTGCGCGTTTTGTCGCACCACCCGCGGCAATTGGCGGCACAACGAAAAGTTACGGTTATCGAGGTATTCCCCACAGAATGCTGTGGATAACTTAGCTGTACGATTTTCCGCTCTCGCTTAGAATGGCGACTCTGCGGACACCGGAACGACGGGTCTCTCACCGGTCGCCGCGAATGCGACCGCCGCGTGTGCCTCGCGACGGCCGTGTTGACGCTCCTCGGTGGGCGTTTATTTTGAGATAGACATCGGATCTCCACACTACGGCTGCTCGGCATCCGGGCGGCGGCAAAGCGAAAAGACTATGAGCGAAGGCGTTTACGGGAATCAGGCTTCGGGACGTGTGACCCACAGCTTGCTGCGATTGAGCACGGCCATGCGGAGCCAGGCGTGGGATTGGGCGGAGGGCGCAGGCCTCACGCCGACGCAGGGCGAGATCCTCGTGCTGCTGCTGCAACGCAAGGGGCCGATGCGCCTCGGCGAAATCGCACGCGAGACGCAGCTCACGGCCGCGACCACCAGCGATGCGGTGAGCACGCTCGAGACGAAGGGGCTCGTCGAGAAGCGTCGCGCCCTGGACGACGGCCGCGCGCTCGCGGTGCGTTTGTCGGCCCGCGGCCGCACCGCGGCGAAGAAGGCGCTGCAATGGCCGGAGTTTCTGTCGAAAGCGGTCGGCAAGCTCGGCGCCGACGAGCAGAGCGCACTGTATCGCGCGCTGCTGAAGACGCTGCGCGAGCTGCAGGTGGCCGGTGCGACGCCGCCGCAGCGCATGTGCCTGACGTGCGCGCACTTCCAGCCGGGCAAGCAGTCGAAGAAGACCGTGCATCACTGCGCCGTGTTCGACCACGCGATGACCGACAGCGACCTGCGCCTCGACTGCTCGGGGCACGAAGAAGCCGACGTCGCGACCCAGAAGAAGACCTGGAAGGTATTCGCCGGCTGAAGTCCGCCGATCGACCGGGAGGCCGATGATGCATGCCGAAGTGGTGGCGATCCGCCACGTGCATTTCGAGGATCTCGGCAGCTTCGAGCAGGTGCTCGGCGAACGCGGGCGCCGCGTGCGTTACGTGGACGTCGGCGCGTCGCGCGTCGAGGTGCTCGACGCGCTGCAGCCGTCGCTGCTGGTGCTGCTCGGCGGGCCGCTCAGCGTGTACGACGATGCGCAGTATCCGTCGATCGCGCCGCTTGCGGCGCTGGTGCGCCAGCGCATTGATGCGGGCCTGCCGATCCTCGGCATCTGTCTCGGCGCACAGTTCATCGCCCGCGCGCTCGGCGCGCGCGTCTATCCGGCCGCCGAGAAGGAACTCGGTTGGGCGCCGCTCGCGCTCACCGACGCGGGCCGCGCCTCGCCGCTGCGTCATTTGGACGCTGCGGCCACCTCGATGCTGCACTGGCACGGCGACACGTTCGACCTGCCGGGCGGCGCGATCCATCTCGCATCGACACCGGCGTGCCGCCACCAGGCGTTCGCATGGGGCCGGCATGTGCTGGCGCTGCAATGCCATCCGGAAATCCGCACCGACCGCTTCGAGCCCTGGCTGATCGGCAATGCCGGCGAGATCGCGGCGACGGCCGGCATCGACGCGTGTCGTCTGCGGGCCGACACCGCGCAGCACGGCCCCGCGCTCGAGACGGCCGCGCGACGCATGTTCTCGGAGTGGCTCGACAGCGTCGGGGTGTGATCGCGCGCGCGGCACCGCTGGCACCGCGCGATCGGCGAGCCGGCACGCGGCGCAGTGCTGTTCCCACATCTGCGGCAACCCCCTAGCTGACCATCCGCTTACTGACCAACCGCCCGCCTGCACGCGCGCGACGTGCGTGCTACGCTGATCCGCTCTTTCCTCTGCACGCGAGCGGCCTCCATGACTGCGTTGTTTTCCCCGTTCACGCTACGCGGCGTGACGCTTCCGAACCGGATCGTGATCTCCCCGATGTGCCAGTATTCGGCCGAACGCGGCGAGGCGACCGACTGGCACATGATTCACCTCGGCCATCTCGCGCTGTCCGGCGCGGGCCTGCTCTGCATCGAAGCGACCGCGGTCGAGCCCGACGGCCGCATCACCGCCGGCGACCTCGGTCTGTGGGACGACGCGACCGAAGCCGCGCTCGCGCCGGTGCTCGCGGCGATTCGCAAGCATTCGCCGGTGCGCGTCGCGATGCAGCTGTCGCATGCCGGCCGCAAGGCCTCGAGCGAGGTGCCGTGGCAGGGCGGCCAGCTCGTCTCGGTGGCCGACCGCGGATGGCTGCCGCATGCGCCGTCGGCCGTGCCGCACAAGGAAGGCGAGACGCCGCCGCTGGCCCTCGATACGGCCGGCCTGAACCGGATTCGCGACGCGTTCGCGGCGGCGGCGAAACGCGCGGCGCGGCTCGGCATCGACGCGATCGAGGTGCATGCGGCGCACGGCTATCTGCTGCATCAGTTCCTGTCGCCGCTCGCGAACCGGCGCACCGACGAGTACGGCGGCTCGCGCGAGAACCGGATGCGCTTTCCGCTCGAGATCTTCGACATCGTGCGCGCGGCGTTTCCCGACGATCGGCCGGTCGGCGTGCGCGTGTCGGCGACCGACTGGGTCGAAGGCGGCTGGGAGCTCGACGACACGATCGCGTTCGCGCATGCGCTGAAGCAGCGCGGCTGCGACTGGATCGACGTGTCGTCCGGCGGGGTGTCGCCGTTGCAGAAGATTCCGCTGTCGCCGGGCTATCAGGTGCCGTTCGCGCAGGCCGTGAAGCGCGCGGTCGGGATGCCGACCATCGCGGTCGGCCTGATCAGCGAGCCCGCGCATGCGAACCGGCTGATCGAGGCCGGCGACGCGGATTTCGTCGCGATGGCGCGCGCGATGCTGTACGACCCGCGCTGGCCGTGGCATGCGGCGGCCGAGCTCGGCGCGCAGGTGTCGGCGCCGCCGCAGTACTGGCGTTCGCAACCGCGCGAGCACAAGGCGTTGTTCGGCGACGTCGCGTTCGGCCAGCGCTGACGCTGAACGTCGTGCGCGCGACGTCGCGCGATGTTGAACGAAGCAATCTCGAACGTGTAGCATGCGGATGATTCGCTGCATGCCCGGACGCGGCACCGTCGGTGCCGCGTTTTCGTTTGGCGCGACGCAGGGCCGTGAGCACGGCCGTCTTTCATTCAAGTCGACTTCACAAGGATTCGTTCGATGAGTTCACGCAGGATCGCGGTGCGCCGCTCGGGAATACACGGCAAGGGCGTGTTCGCGGTGGAGCCGATCAAGGCCGGCGAGCGCGTAGTGGAATACAAGGGCGAGCGGATCTCGTGGAAGGAAGCGCTGCGCCGTCATCCGCACGATCCGAACGACCCGAACCATACGTTCTACTTCGCACTCGAAGACGGCGGCGTGATCGATGGCAAGGTCAACGGCAACAGCGCGCGCTGGATCAACCACTCGTGCGCGCCGAACTGCGAGGCCGAGGAGATCAAGGGCCGCGTGTTCGTCCACGCGCTGCGCGACATCGAGCCGGAAGAGGAGCTGTTCTACGACTACGGCCTCGTGATCGACGAGAAGCTGACGAAGAAGCTCAAGCGCGAATACGCGTGCCATTGCGGCGCCGAGACGTGCCGCGGCACGCTGCTCGCGACGCCGGACGACGACGGCAAGAAGAAAAAGAAGAAGGACAAGAAGGACGGCAAGGCCGAGTCCGGCGCGAAGGACAAGAAAAAGAAGAAGTGAGCGACGCGCCGCGCGAGCTCGCGCGGCTGTTGCGCCGGCGGGCCTTGTTGCTGCGTTGCTGCGCGGCCGGGCAGGCTCGATGGCTCCGCCGGGTTCGCTCGAGATCCGCTACGCGCGCGTTACGCGCCGCTCAGTGCGTCGGCACGGCCGCCGGCGTTTCGCTCGCCGGCTTGCTGGTTCGCTCGGCGAGCGGCACCCGCACCACGAAGCGCGAGCCGCCTTCGGGTGCATCCTCGTACGACACCGTGCCGCCGTGCATCGCGATGATGTCGTGCACGATCGCGAGGCCCAGCCCCGCACCCGTCTCGACGCCGTTGCCGCTTTGCGCGTCGCCGCGGAAGAAGCGCTTGAACAGGTCCGCCTGCTGATTCGCCGGCACGCCGGGGCCGTTGTCCTCGACGACGATCTCCGCGGCCGGCAGGCCGTCGTCGAGCGTACCGCGCGCGACGTTCACGGTGATGCGCGCGCCGTCCGGCCGCGCGAGCGGCACGTACTTCAATGCATTGTCGAGCAGGTTCGCGATGACTTCGCGCAGCAGCACCGGATTGCCGCGCACGTTCAATGTTTCGTCGTCGCCGGGCTCGTCGCTGCGCTGGAAGCCGAGATCGACGTGCGACGCGAGCGCGCGCGGCACCCACTCGGCGCCGGTCTCGAACGCCATCGCGGCGAGGTCGACGTCGACGAAACGCGCAACCTGTTCGCCCGGCTCCGCGCGAGCGAGCGACAGCAGCTGGTTGGACAGCCGCACCGCGCGATCGGCAGCCGCGCGCAGTTCGCGCACGGCCGTATAGGTCTGCTGCGGATCGCGCGCGACGGCCGCCTGCTCGGCATGCAGCTTCACCGCGGTGAGCGGCGTGCGCAGCTGGTGCGCGGCGTCGGCGATGAACTTGCGCTGCGCGTCGAGGGCGGTCTTCAGGCGGCCGAGCAGCGCGTTCATCGCGCTCGTGAGCGGCCGGATTTCGAGCGGCACGTCGGTCTCGTCGACCGGCTCCAGCGACGTGTGGGTCTGCCGGTTCAGCGAATCGGCGAGATGCGTGAGCGGGCCGAGCTGCTGGTTCACGACGCGCCACACGATGCCCCAGCCGGCGAGCAGCAACAGCAGCAGCGGCATCATGATGGCGACCAGGAATTCGGCGGCGATCCTGTAGCGGTGCCGCACCGGCTGCGCGACTTCGACGACCATCGGCTTGCCGCCCTCGACGTCTTCGACGCGTACCTGGGCGACGCGCACCGCGCGATTGTCGTACTCGGCCTCGAACACGTACGCGTGATGCATGCGGCGCACGTTGATGCCGCGCAGCGGCAGCTTCGGATCGCCGGCGAGCTCCTGTTCGCCGTCGCTGATCCGGTAGATCAGCGCTTCGGCCGGATCGGAGAACATCGCCTGCGCGAGCGGCGGCACGGTGAACGGCGCGTCGGGGCCGGCGATCTGGATCTGTTTCGAGATGGCGGTGGCGAGATCGGCGAGCGAGCGGTCGATCACGTGCTGCGTGTATTGCCACGCGAGCCAGTAGGCGATCAGGCCGCTCATCAGCGCGAGCATCGACAGCGGCGCGGCGAGGCGCCGCAGCAGCGAGCGGCGCAGGCTGGAGGTCACGGCCGGATCAGCAGACATTTCGACGGGCAAATGGATGAGCGCCGCTCACGGGGAGCGGCGCGGTCGGGCACCGGACGGCGACGGGCGACTGGCAACGGCGCGGTGCGACGCACCGGCCGCAGGCGGCCGGCCGGCGCGCCCGGCCGCTCAGACGCTGGCGGTCTGGCGGATTTCCTGCAGCAGGTAGCCGAAGCCGCGCACCGTGACGATTTCGACGCGGCACTGCTCGAGCTTCTTGCGCACGCGGTGCACGTAGACTTCGATCGCGGTGTCGCCGAGATCGCCGCCGAAATGCGTGAGGTGATCCTGCAGCTGCGCCTTGCTGACCACGCGGCCGTGGCGCAGCAGCAGCATTTCGAGCACCGCGAATTCGCGCGGCGACAGCTCGAGCGGCTTGTCGTCGTTGAAGATGCGGCGATCGACGCCCGACAGCCGGACGCCGCCGAGCGACACTTCCGGCCGCGGCATGTCGCTGTGCGGGCCGCTGCGGCGCATCACCGCGCGGATGCGCGCTTCGAGCTCGGCCGGCTCGAACGGCTTGAGCATGTAGTCGTCGGCGCCGGAGTTCAGGCCCTGGATGCGGTCGTTCAGTTCGTCGCGCGCGGTCAGCACGATGACCGGCGTGTGGCGATTGGTCTGGCGAAAGCGGGTGAGCAGCGTCATCCCGTCGATACCCGGCAGGCCGAGGTCGAGGATCACGAGTTCGTGGCGGTTTTGTGCCAGCGCCTGTTCGGCAAAGATGCCGTCGTGCACCATGTCGACGGTAAAGCCAGCCTGCTCGAGGCTGCTCTGGATACCGCGTGCGATGGGGCGGTCGTCTTCGATCAGAAGGAGTCGCATGAAGTTCGCTCAAGTACAATGGGTTGGCGGTTCAGGCACGCGGACAGCACGACGCCGTTTCCACAGGGGCGCCGCATCGCCTGACATCAAGCATGGCGGCCAGCGAACGAACAAATTCAATCATGTCCGATATTTCGATTCACGACCTCGAAGCCGCGATCAATTTCTGGCGCGCCCGCTCGCCATCCAGCGGCGACGAACTCAAACTCTGCGAAGAGGCCAGCGCGCTCTCCAAGCCGTATGCGCTGCTGATTGTACAGCGCGGAAGCGCGCTGCAACTGGAAGGTTTGGACCCCAAGGCGCGGAATGCGTTCGAGACTTACGTGCGCCTTAAGGATGGCTTGGAAAGCTGAAGGCTTTCGCTCAATACATCCTAGAAAACGTTCAGCGAAATGAAAAGTTGACGCGCCGCGCGGCAAAACCGGCGCGGCGGCTCGCGCAACGTGTCAGGCCGCCGGCAGCGTGTGCGCACACACGCGGTCGATGAATTGCGCGAGTTCGATGTCGCGCTCGGTCAGCCCGTCGGCGTCGTGGGTCGACAGCGTCACGTCGACGCGGTTGTACACGTTGAACCATTCCGGATGGTGGTTCATCTCCTGCGCCTTGATCGCGACGCGCGTCATGAAGCCGAACGCCTCGTTGAAATCGGCGAAGCGCAGGCTGCGCTGGATCGCGTCGCGGCCCGGCACGGCCGTCCAGTGCGGCAGGCCTTCGAGCCGCGTCTTGCGTTCTTCGGATGTGAGCTTGTGGATCATGTTGCACCTCGTTCGGTAGCGGCGCTCGCGCGCGGCACACGCCGCGCGGCAAAGCCGGCTCCGGTCATTGTTTCATAGTTGGGCGGCGCGCATCGCGGCCGGCGCCGGAGGCTGCCGGCGTCCGCGGCTGGATCATGCCTCATGCGTCATGCGTCGTCGTCGTCGGGCCAGCCTTCGCCGGTGCCGCGCTGAAGCACGACGTCGGTATCGAGCACCGCGTCGGCGGACAGCTCGGGCAGCGCGGCGAGCCGCTCGGCCAGCGCACGCGCGTCGACGTCGGCCAGCGCGAACAGCTGCGCGAAGTCGTCGATCACGAAGTAGGTCTTCTGGAACGTGTCGATCCGGTACTTCGTGCGCATCACGCGCTCGAGGTCGAAGCCGAGCCGGTTCGGCGCCGCGCTCTCGACGCTGTAGAGGCTCTCGCCCTTGCTCGACACGATTCCCGCGCCGTAGATCGACAGCCCGTTGGTGCCGCGCGGATCGCGGATCAGCCCGAACTCCACCGTATACCAATAGAGACGCGCGAGCCGTGCGAGCGCCGCGTCGTCGTCCGCGACCGCGAGCGCGGTACGCCCGTAGGCCTGCATGTAGTCGGCGAACACCGGCTCGATCAGCAGCGGCACGTGGCCGAACAGGTCGTGGAAGCAGTCGGGCTCCTGCAGATAGTCGAGCTGGTCGGGGCGGCGCATCCACCAGGTGACCGGAAAGCGCCGGTGCGCGAGATGCTCGAAGAACACGCGATCGGGCACCAAGCCCGGCACCGCGACGATCTCCCAGCCGGTGGCCGGCTTCAGCTGGCGGTTCACGTCAGCAAACGACGGCACGCGGTCGGCCGGCAAGCGGATCTTCCCGAGCCCGCCGATGAACGCGTCGCATGCGCGCCCGCGCAGCAGCGCCGCCTGGCGCGCATACAGCTGCTGCCATACCGCGTGATCGACCTGGCCGTAGCGTTCGAGCGGCTGGTCGATGGTGAAATCGGCACGGGTTTCGAGGCCCGCGTCGAACTGCTCCTGCAGTTTCGCGGTGACGACGCTGGACATGGTGACGCTCTGCATGCTGGGGTGAATGACCATGCGAGTGTAGAGCGGGGTGCGCGCGTGATGGGCGCAAAGAGGGCGTCGATTCTCCGTTCGATGCGATAATCCCGCATCATTTCATCGTTTTGTGCGGAGGACATTCATGCTGGAACTCGACCACTTCGATCTCGCGCTTCTCGATGTGCTGCAGCGCTTCGGCCGTGCCACGCATCAGCAGCTCGGCGAGGAGGTGCCGCTGTCGCCGTCACAGATCGGCCGGCGGCTGCAGCGGCTCGAGGCGGCCGGCGTGATCGAAGGCTATCGCGTGATGTTGCGGCCGGAAAAGCTCGGCCTGGGCGTCACCGCGTTCACGAGCCTGAAGCTCAAGCATCACGGCGATTCGATCATCGAGCAGTTTCAGCAGCAGATCGACGTGCTGCCCGAGGTGCTCGAGTGTCATGCGGTGGTCGGCGACGCCGACTATCTGCTGCGGATCGTCGCGCCCGATCTGAACGCGCTGTCGCAGTTCGTGATGAAGAAGCTGATGCGCGTGCCGGGCGTCGACAGCGTGCGCTCGAACATCGTGCTGACCACGTTCAAGCGCAACGGCGCGCTGCCGCTCGCGCATCTGGCGCCCGGCGCGGCGTGATCGAGCGGCAGGGCGGTGATGGCGGTGCCGCCGCCACATGACGCGCCGGCGGCGGTCATGCCGCCATTATTGTCGCCGCTTATGCGGCTTCCGATTGAGCGTCGGCGTTCAGCAGATCGACGTATGCGACCGCGACGAGGTCCTCCTGCGCGACGCCCAGCTGCGCGAACACGCGATGCGCTTCGGCTTCACCGTCGGCTTCGTCGTCGTCGGGGGCGAGCACTACTTCGAGTTCGATGAAGTCCCCGAGGCCGTCGACGCGATCGAGGTGAATACGCGTGCGGCCCGCCAGATAGACGTGCCGTTCCTTGGTCACGATGCCGCGCGTGGTCAGCGCGGTCGCGAGCAGCGCATGCATCGCGTCGGGGTTCGTCACCGGGCTGCGCGTGTAGTACGACGCCTTCGGGCCGTCACGGTCGTCGCGCTGGTAGAAGATCAGTTCGGCCGGCGTGCCGTCCTCGAAGCGGCGCAGCTTCAGCCGGCCGCGCGGCACGTCGTAGAAGAAGTCCTGCTGACGGTAGAACAGCGGCGCTTCGGTCGCGAGCATCGCCGCCTGTTCGCGCAGCCGGTCGAATTCGCGGGCGCGGGCTTTGATCTCGATGTTGCGGGCCATGCGGATCTCCTTCGGTCAGGGGCTCGCGGTGTGCGAACGCACAATCTAGCAAAAAACCTGCGACGGTGGCATGACGCGCGGTGGCCTCATCTCGCCCACTGCGCGTCGATCAACCGCAGCGCGGCGGCGATGGCCGGTTCGTCGCGGCGCTCGGCGAGCGTCACGAACGTGAGCTCGGTCGGCACCGTCACCTGTTCGACGATCGTCAATGCGTGCGCGTGCGCTTCGGCCAGCGCGGTCGAATCGCGCGCGAGCGTCAAACCGATCCCCGATTTCACGAGATCGAGCATCGATTGCTCCTGATCGACCTCGGCGACCTTCACCGGTTGTGCGCCCGCGGCCGCGAACCGCCGCGTCAGCAGCCGATGATGGGCGGACGCCGGCGGCGTCCAGATCCACGGCAGCGCGGCCAGCGCGCGCCAGTCGTGCGCGCGCTGCACGCGCTCCTTCCAGCCGGCCGGCGCCAGCACGCGGTACTCGAAATGGGTCAGCGTGACCGTGTGGAACAGGGCGTCGTCGCGCGGATCGTCTTCGCCCGGCCGGCCGATGTAGTAGCCGACGTCGAGCGCCGCGCCGCGCACCTGTTCGAGCACCCAGCCCGACATCCCGTGCCGCAGCGCCGTTTCGATCTGCGGATGCGTTTCGACCAGTGCGCGCAGGAAGCCGCCGAGCCGCAGGAAACCCGGATCGAGGATCGTGCCGATCCGCAGCCGGCCGCGCACCTCGTGCCGCAGCGCGGCGGCGGCGCGCTCGACGTCGACGGCCGCGGCGAGCGCGCGCTCCGCGTGCGGCAGCAGCGTCTGTCCGTCGCGGGTGAGCGCGAGCCCGCGCGACGTGCGCGTGAACAGCACGACGCCGAGCGCTTCCTGCAGATGCTTGATCTGCAGGCTGACGGCCGGCTGCGTCAGGTGCAGCTGCATGGCGGCGCGCGTGAGATTGCCTTCACGGGCGACCGTCGCGAACGCGCGCAGCAGAGTGAGATCCATCGTCGTGATATGAGTGCGGCTTATAACGCAGTTCAGCATAACTCATTGGATCGGCAGCGCGCGGCCGGAGTACGCTGCAACGATCGCGTCGCTCCGCGGCGCACTATGCTGAAAAAGGCGCGCGGCACGCCCCGCGCGGCGCACAACAACTCAGGAGACACGTCGTGACCACTCAACGCACGCTCGAGGGCGAATTCGATTACGTGATCGTCGGCGCGGGCACGGCCGGCTGCGTGCTCGCGAACCGCCTGACCGAAGATCCCGACATCCGCGTGCTGCTGCTCGAAGCGGGCGGCAAGGACGATTACCACTGGATTCATATCCCGGTCGGCTATCTGTACTGCATCGGCAATCCGCGCACCGACTGGCTGTACAAGACGCAGCCCGAGGCGGCGCTCAACGGCCGCGCGCTGTCGTATCCGCGCGGCCGCGTGCTCGGCGGCTGCTCGTCGATCAACGGAATGATCTACATGCGCGGCCAGCGCGAGGATTACGACGGCTGGGCGCAGGAAGCCGGCGACGCCGGCTGGTCGTGGGACAGCGTGCTGCCGATCTTCAAGCGCAGCGAGGACCATCACGCCGGCGCGAGCGACGCGCACGGCGCGGGCGGCTACTGGCGCGTCGAGAAGCAGCGGCTGCGCTGGGAGATTCTCGAATCGTTCGCGCAGGCCGCGCAGCAGACGGGCATCCCGGCCACCGACGATTTCAACCGCGGCGACAACACCGGCGTCGGCTATTTCGAAGTGAACCAGAAGCGCGGCGTGCGCTGGAATACGTCGAAGGCGTTCCTGAGGCCCGCGATGGCGCGCCCGAACCTGACGGTGATCACCGGCGCGCACGCGCAGCGCGTGGTGTTCGACGGCCGGCGCGCGGTCGGCGTCGAATACCACGGCGGCGGCGTCGACTACGTCGCGCACGCGCGCATCGAAGTGCTGCTGACGTCCGGCGCGGTGAATTCGCCGCAGCTGCTCGAACTGTCGGGCATCGGCGCGGGCGCGCGGCTGCAGGCGCTCGGCATCGACGTCGTGCACGATCTGCCCGCGGTCGGCGAAAACCTGCAGGACCACCTGCAGCTGCGGATGGCGTTTCGCGTCGACGGCGTGCGCACGTTGAATACGCGCTCGGCGAACTGGTGGGGCAAGCTGATGATCGGCGCCGAATACGCGCTGCTGCAGCGCGGGCCGATGTCGATGGCGCCGTCGCAGCTCGGCGCGTTCGCGAAATCCGATCCGGACGACCCGGCGCTCACGCGTCCCGATCTCGAATATCACGTGCAGCCGCTGTCGCTCGAGCGCTTCGGCGAGCCGCTGCACCGCTTCAACGCATTCACCGCGTCGGTCTGCCAGCTGCGGCCGAGCTCGCGCGGCAGCGTGCATATCGCGAGCGCCGATCCGGGCGTCGCGCCGTCGATCGCGCCGAACTATCTGTCGACCGATCACGATCGTCACGTCGCCGCGAATGCGCTGCGGCTGACGCGGCGCATCGCGTCCGCGCCGGCGCTCGCACGTTATCGCCCGCAGGAGATTCTGCCGGGCACGCGCTATCAGACCGAGGCCGAGCTCGTCGAAGCGGCGGGCGCGATCGGCACGACGATCTTCCATCCGGTCGGCACCTGCCGGATGGGGCGCGCCGACGACGAACGTGCGGTGGTCGACAGCCGGCTGCGCGTGCGCGGGATCGCGGGGCTGCGGATCGTCGACGCGTCGGTGATGCCGTTCATCACGTCGGGGAACACGAATTCGCCGACGTTGATGATCGCCGAGCGCGCGAGCGACATGATCCGCGAGGATCGCCGCACGGCGCGCGACGCGACGCAGGTGCGCACGGAAGCGGCGATGACGCCGGCGTGATATCGGCGTGATATCGGCGCCACACGCGCGGCGGCCGCGTGTCTGCGGCGACCTTCGAGCTATGCGGCGAAACGGGTTCGCATATGCGGCGGTTGGAAGCGCGCGCGTGCGAACGATCACGTTGAACCCGCGCATGGGTCACGATCGGCGACGTGGTCGCGATGACCTGACGCGCGCTGTTTTCACAGGCACGCGCCGTGCGCAGCGTGGTCGCGGAGCGCGCACGTGTCGAACCTTCGCGCTCCACCGCGTGCGATATGGCGGCCAGCCCTATAAGTGCAAATCCCGATGATTGCACTGCACCAACGAGGCGACAATGTCCCGCAGTGTGCATACGCGTCGGCGCGGGGAGACCACCCTCGACGTGTAATACGGCGCCCGGGGGCGGCCCGCCGATCCGCGGCGCCGATCGCGATCGCCAGTGCGACGCTCCCCGGTGCTTCGCCCGACTTCGTACGGAAGGGAACATGATTCTCGGCGACACGATTCTCGAAACACGCGGACTGACGAAGGAATTCAGGGGCTTCACTGCCGTCAACGGCGTCAACCTGCGCGTGCGCCGAGGCGCGATCCACGCGTTGATCGGACCGAACGGCGCGGGCAAGACCACCTGCTTCAACCTGCTGACCAAGTTCCTGACGCCCACGGCCGGCCAGATCGTCTTCAACGGCATCGACATCACCGGCGAGCGGCCCGCGCAGGTCGCGCGCCGCGGCATCATCCGTTCGTTCCAGATCTCTGCGGTATTCCCGCACCTGAGCGCGCTGCAGAACGTGCGCATCGGGCTGCAGCGCGCCCTCGGCACCGAATTCCATTTCTGGCGCAGCGAGCGCACGCTGCGGCGCCTCGACGATCGCGCGATGGATCTGCTCACGCAGGTCGGCCTCAGCGATTTCGCGCACGTGCCGACCGTCGAGCTTGCATACGGCCGCAAGCGCGCGCTCGAAATCGCCACGACGCTCGCGATGGAGCCCGAACTGATGTTGCTCGACGAGCCCACGCAGGGGATGGGCCACGAGGACGTCGATCGCGTGACCGCGCTCATCAAGAAAGTCGCGGCCGGCCGCACGATCCTGATGGTCGAGCACAACATGAACGTGATCGCCGGCATCTCCGACACGATCACCGTGCTGCAGCGCGGCGAGGTGCTTGCCGAAGGCTCGTATGCCGAAGTGTCGAAGAATCCGCTGGTGATCGAGGCCTACATGGGCAGCGCCGACGCGGCGCTCGCAGGGGCGCACGCATGAAGCACAGCGAACGGGAGGAACGCGAATTGAGCGGCGTCGAAAGCGGCGCGCCCGCGCTGGAAATCTCGGGCCTCGAGGCCTGGTACGGGGAATCCCACATTCTTCACGGCGTCGATCTGACCGTGCATCGCGGCGAGGTCGTCACGCTGCTCGGCCGCAACGGCGCGGGGCGCACCACGACGCTGCGCGCGATCATGGGGCTCACCGGGCGCCGCAGCGGCTCGATCAAGGTGGCCGGCAACGAGACGATCGGCCTGGCGACGCACCGCATCGCGCATTTCGGTGTCGGCTATTGCCCGGAGGAGCGCGGCATCTTCTCGAGCCTGTCGTGCGAGGAGAACCTGATGCTGCCGCCGCCGATCGGCCCGCGCGAGCACGCGATGTCGCTCGACGAGATCTACGCGATGTTCCCGAATCTCGCGTCGCGCCGGCAGAGCCAGGGCACGCGGCTGTCGGGCGGCGAGCAGCAGATGCTCGCGGTCGCGCGGATCCTGCGCACCGGCGCGAACCTGCTGCTGCTCGACGAAATCTCGGAAGGCCTCGCGCCGGTGATCGTGCAGGCGCTCGCGCGCATGATCGTCGCGCTGAAGGCGCGCGGCTATACGGTCGTGATGGTCGAACAGAACTTCCGCTTCGCCGCACCGCTCGCCGACCGCTTCTACGTGATGGAGCATGGCCGCATCGTCGAGCATTTCCGCTCGTCCGAACTGGAAGGAAAGATGCCGATCCTTCACGACCTGCTGGGGGTGTGACGCCGCCCCGTTTCACTTGCCGCTGGCCGTGGCGGCGCACGAACAACCACAACGCATCAGAACAACAGGAGACGTCAATGAAAATGAAGACCCTCGCACACGCGTGTCTCGCGGTCGCGACCGCAGCATTCAGCGCCGGCGCGGCACATGCCGCCGACAGCGTGAAGATCGGCTTCATCACGGACATGTCGGGGCTTTACGCGGACATCGACGGGCAGGGCGGCCTCGAGGCGATCCGCATGGCAGTCGCCGACTTCGGCGGCAAGGTGCTCGGCAAGCCGATCGAGGTCGTCTACGCGGATCACCAGAACAAGGCCGACATCGCCGCGTCGAAGGCGCGCGAATGGATGGATCGCGGCGGGCTCGACCTGCTGGTCGGCGGCACGAACTCCGCGACCGCGTTGTCGATGAACCAGGTCGCGGCCGAGAAGAAGAAGGTCTACATCAACATCGGCGCGGGCGCCGACACGCTGACCAACGAGCAGTGCACGCCGTACACGGTCCACTACGCATACGACACGATGGCGCTCGCGAAGGGCACCGGTTCGGCCGTGGTCAAGCAAGGCGGCAAGAGCTGGTTCTTCCTGACCGCCGACTATGCGTTCGGCAAGGCGCTCGAGAAGAACACGTCCGACGTCGTGAAGGCGAACGGCGGCCAGGTGCTCGGCGCGGTGCGGCACCCGCTGTCGGCGTCGGACTTCTCGTCGTTCCTGCTGCAGGCGCAGTCGTCGAAGGCGCAGATCCTCGGCCTCGCGAACGCGGGCGGCGACACGATCAACTCGATCAAGGCCGCGAAGGAATTCGGCATCACCAAGACGATGAAGATCGCCGCGCTGCTGATGTTCATCGACGACGTGCACAGCCTCGGCCTCGAGACGACGCAGGGTCTCGTGCTGACCGACAGCTGGTACTGGAACCGCGACGCCGCGTCGCGCCAGTGGGCGCAGCGCTACTTCGGCAAGATGAAGAAGATGCCGTCGAGCCTGCAGGCCGCCGACTACTCGTCGGTGACGACCTACCTGAAGGCCGTGCAGGCGGCCGGTACGACCGACTCCGACAAGGTGATGGCCGAGCTGAAGAAGCTCAAGATCAGCGACTTCTACGCGAAGGGCTACATCCGTCAGGACGGCAGCATGATCCACGACATGTACCTGATGGAAGTGAAGAAGCCGTCCGAGTCGAAGGAGCCGTGGGATTACTACAAGGTGCTCGCGACGATCCCGGGCGACCAGGCGTTCGGCACCAAGCAGGAATCGCGCTGCGCGCTGTGGAAGTAGGCGCGGCGTAGCGGCGCTGCGGCGGTTCCGGCGGCCCGGGCGACGTGGCCGCCGGGCCGCGCATGCGCGCCGGCCTGAAGGTTGCACGCGCAACCAAACTCATACTGACGGCTAAGTCGATGGAAATCTTTGGCATTCCGTTGCCGGCGATGCTGAGCCAGTTGCTGCTCGGCCTCGTCAACGGCTCGTTCTACGCGATCCTGAGCCTCGGGCTCGCGGTGATCTTCGGGCTGCTCAACGTGATCAACTTCGCGCACGGCGCGCTGTTCATGCTGGGCGCCATGCTCGCGTGGATGGGGCTGTCGTACTTCGGCCTGCCTTACTGGGCAATGCTCGTGCTCGCGCCGCTGATCGTCGGCGCGTTCGGGATCGCGATCGAGCGCTCGATGCTGCGCTGGCTGTACAAGCTCGATCACCTGTACGGGCTGCTGCTCACGTTCGGCCTCACGCTGGTGGTCGAAGGCGTGTTCCGTTCGATCTACGGTTCGTCGGGCCAGCCGTACGACGTGCCCGCGCAACTGTCGGGCGCGACCAATCTCGGCTTCATGTTCCTGCCGAACTACCGCGCGTGGGTGGTCGTCGCATCGCTCGCGGTGTGTCTCGCGACCTGGTTCGTGATCGAGAAGACGCGTCTGGGCGCATATCTGCGCGCCGGCACCGAGAACCCGAAGCTCGTCGAGGCGTTCGGCGTGAACGTGCCGATGATGATCACGCTCACCTACGGCTTCGGCGTCGCGCTCGCGGCGTTCGCGGGCGTGCTCGCGGCGCCGGTGATCCAGGTGTCGCCGCTGATGGGCCAGCCGATGATCATCACCGTGTTCGCGGTGGTCGTGATCGGCGGGATGGGCTCGATACTCGGTTCGATCGTCACCGGGCTGCTGCTCGGCGTGATCGAGGGCTTCACGCGCGTGTTCTATCCGGAAGCGTCGGCCACCGTCGTGTTCGTGATCATGGCGATCGTGCTGCTGTTCCGTCCGGCGGGCCTGTTCGGCAAGGAAAAATGATGCAGAGAAAAGTGCTCTACGGCGCGTTGCTCGCCGCGCTGCTGGCGGCGCCGTTCATCGGCGCGTATCCGGTGTTCGTGATGAAGGTGCTCGCGTTCGCGCTGTTCGCGGCCGCGTTCAACCTGCTGATCGGCTATACGGGGCTGCTGTCGTTCGGCCATGCGATGTTCCTCGCGAGCGCCGGCTACGCGACCGGCTACGCGATCCAGACGCTCGGCTTCACGCCGGAGCTCGGCGTGCTCGCCGGCACGGCGGCGGCCACGCTGCTGGGGCTCGTCGTCGGCCTGTTCGCGATCCGGCGGCAGGGCATCTATTTCGCGATGATCACGCTCGCGTTCGCGCAGATGGTCTACTTCATCTACCTGCAGGCGCCGTTCACGCACGGCGAGGACGGGCTGCAGGGCGTGCCGCGCGGCCACCTGTTCGGCGTGCTCGACCTGTCGAACGACGTTACGCTGTACTACGTCGTGCTCGCGGTGATCGTCGCCGCGTGTGCGTTCATCGTGCGGGTCGTGCATTCGCCGTTCGGCCAGGTGCTCGTCGCGATCAAGGAGAACGAGCCGCGCGCGATCTCGCTCGGCTACGACACCGACCGCTTCAAGCTGCTCGCGTTCATCCTGTCGGCCGGGCTCGCCGGGCTGGCCGGCGCGTTGAAGGTGCTGGTGCTCGGCTTCGAGACGCTGTCCGACGCTTACTGGACGATGTCGGGCCTCGTCGTGCTGATGACGCTCGTCGGCGGGATGGGCACGCTGTTCGGGCCGCTGCTCGGCGCGGCGCTGATCGTCGCGCTCGAAGACCGACTCGGCGACATCGGCGAGTGGCTCGCATCGCTCACGGGCGTCGGCTGGTTCCACTCGCTGGGCGAATCGGCGACGATCGTCACCGGGCTGATCTTCATCGCATGCGTGCTTGCGTTCCGGCGCGGCATCGTCGGCGAGATGGTCGCGCGCGTGAAGACGCTGCGGCCGTCCTGATCGCGTTGCATTCGGTGCGCGGCGGCGTTGATGCGAAGCACCATCCGGCGCCTTGCGCAGAGGCGTTTTGCGCTCGCCCGGGCCGCGCCGCACGGCCAGATTGCTGCCCCATTTTCGTGCGGCGATGCACCATAGGGGTAAATGCTAAGTTGTCGCAGGGTGAAAGGTCCTTTAATCTTCGTTTCAGTTCTGATGCACCGCGAAACGAATTTGCAGGTGGAGAACGAGGAGACAATCGAGGCACAAAGTGCCCGGACCCCAAAGCGCTGTTGGACGGAATCCAACAGCGCTTTTTCATTTGCGTGCGCGAATTTGCATCGATGGTGCATGGCGCGCATCGCCCTCAATGCGCGCCATTTCGCGCGCTCGCATCGCACCGTTCATCCCGCCCCGTATTTTCCTTCGATCGTCCTGTCGAGCTGTCGACGGCACGCGCGCGCCTGCGCGCGGTTCGGGCTTACCCGGTTAGCGTGCATGAAAGGCGTCCGTTACACTCGGCTTTCGCCGACCGAGCGGTCGGGAAAATCGGTCGGCAGTTCTCCTACGAGCGCAACGCAGAACAGGGAGTACGGTTGGATGAGACGCGCAGGACGTTGGATCGCGGTATCGCGTACGGTCGAGGGCAGCCGTTCGGGAGCAGGGCGGCGCGGGCTTCTTGCGGCTTGCGGGCGCAGCCGGGCGGGTGCGACGTCCGTTGCCGCGGGAAGCGCCGGCAACGCGCAGGTTGGCGCGGTGCTCGCCAGATCCGATGCCTCGTTCACCGTCGCATGAGCGGCCGATTGCGGCCTTTGTTCGCCCCTGGCGACGGCGCCGCACCGGGCGCGTTGCCGCCGTCGTTGCGCGTGCATCGCGGCCGCTTCGCCGCTTCTGTTTTTCGCTTGCTTCATTTCGACGACATCGCCGTCGCGCATCGTTGCGGTCGAATGGCCGTTCTGCTGTGCGCGACGATGCCTCGCGGGAAAACGAGCGTAGGCGCGGCACAGCGGGATAGTTAAATTATTAAATTGTTTGAGGACCGGGAGCCGCCAGAGCGACCCGCGGATTTTTCGAGCAGCGTTTGGAGACAACGTAAATGAAAATGAATCGATGGATGGAGGCTCTGTTTGCGGCTGGCCTCGTGTGCGCGGCGGCGACGGCGTCCGCCCAGGTCAAGATCGGCGTGACGCTGTCGGCCACCGGGCCGGCCGCATCGCTCGGAATCCCGGAGAAGAACACGATCGCGCTGCTGCCGAAGGAGATCGGGGGCAAGAGCGTCCAGTACATCGTGCTCGACGACGCGTCCGACACGAGCCGCGCCGTGCAGAACGTGCGCAAGCTGATCGACGAGGATCACGTCGACGCGATCATCGGTTCGTCCGTTACGCCGAACTCGCTCGCGATGCTCGATCCGGTGTCGCAGGGCAAGACGCCGACGATCTCGCTGGCCGCGAGCGCGCAGATCATCGCGCCGATGGATGCGAAGCGCGCGTGGATGTTCAAGGTGCCGCAGAACGATCAGCTGATGGCCGACGCGATCGCCGACTACATGGCGAAGCACGGCGTGAAGACCGTCGGCTTCATCGGCTTCGCCGATGCATACGGCGACAGCTGGTACAACACCTTCAACGCCGCCGCGGCGAAGAACGGGCTGAAGGTCGTGTCGAACGAGCGCTACAACCGCACCGATGCGTCGGTGATGGGGCAGGTGCTGAAGCTGATGGGCTCGACGCCGGACGCGGTGCTGATCGCCGGCTCCGGCACGCCGGCCGCGCTGCCGGCCAAGACGCTGAAGGAGCGCGGCTACAAGGGCAAGGTGTACCAGACGCATGGCGTCGCGAACAACGACTTCCTGCGCGTGTGCGGCAAGGATTGCGAAGGCGAGATCCTGCCGGCCGGCCCCGTGCTCGTGACCGACCAGCTGCCCGACTCGAACCCGGTGAAGAAGCCGGCGCTCGGCTACAAGGCGGCGTACGAGAAGGCCTACGGCGCGGGTTCGCTGTCGACCTTCGGCGGCCACGCATGGGACGCAGGGTTGCTGCTGCAGCGCGCGATTCCGGAGGCGCTGAAGAAAGGGCAGCCGGGCACCGAAGCGTTCCGCGAGGCGCTGCGCGCGTCGCTCGAGAGCGTGAAGGATCTGCCGGTGTCGCACGGCGTGATCAACATGACGCCGACCGATCACAACGGCTTCGACACGCGCGCGCGCGTGATGGTGCAGATCGTCGACGGCAAGTGGAAGCTGCAGGCCGAGTAAGCATCACGTGAAACCGGCGGGGCCGGAGGGAACGGCACCGGGCCCGCCGCATGTTTTCCGGAACACCGCGGAACGGCGCGCCGCGTTCCCGCCATGCCGTTCTCGCTTGCGGGCCGTTGTCCCGTCACCGATTCTTCGCAGCACTCTCGATACACGAAACGTATGGATCTCTCGATTGCGGCGATCCTCGCGCAAGACGGCATCACGACCGGCGCCATTTATGCATTGCTGTCGCTGGCGCTCGTGCTGGTGTTTTCCGTCACGCGGGTCATCTTCATTCCCCAGGGCGAATTCGTCGCCTACGGTGCGCTGACGCTCGCGGCGCTGCAGGCGCAGAAATTTCCGGCCACCTGCTGGCTCCTGTTGGTGATGGGCATCGCGTGCTTTCTGCTCGAAGCGGGCGGCCTGATCCGCCATCGCGAACGCCGTCATCAGCTCGGCCGGACGCTCGCGACGCTCGGCAGCCGCTACGTGCTGCTGCCGCTCGCCATGTTCGCGCTCACGCGCAACTTCGCCGCGCAGCCGCTGCCGATGCTCGCGCAGATCGCGCTGACGCTGGCGATCGTCGTGCCGATGGGGCCGTTCGTCTATCGGCTCGTGTATCAGCCGATCGCCGAAGGCACGACGCTGCTGCTGCTGATCGTGTCGGTTGCCGTCCATTTCGCGATGGTCGGGCTGGGGCTCGTCATGTTCGGCGCGGAAGGCTCGCGCACCAACGGATTCACCGATGCGTCACTCGCCCTGGGTGGCATGACGGTGTCGGTGCAGAGCATCGTCGTGGTCGCGACCGCGCTGGTGCTGATCGGCGCGCTCTACGTGTACTTCGGCCGCACGATCGCCGGCAAGGCGCTGCGCGCGACGTCGGTGAACCGGCTCGGCGCGCGGCTCGTCGGGATCGGCACGACCGAGGCCGGGCGGCTGGCGTTCACGCTGGCAGCCGGGCTCGGCGTGCTGTCCGGCATTCTGGTCGGCCCGCTGACGACCATCTACTACGACTCCGGCTTCCTCATCGGGCTGAAGGGTTTCGTCGGCGCGATCATCGGCGGTCTCGTCAGTTATCCGCTCGCGGCGGCCGGCTCGCTGCTCGTCGGCGTGCTCGAGTCGTATTCGTCGTTCTGGGCGAGCGCGTACAAGGAAGTGATCGTGTTCACGCTGATCATCCCGGTGCTGCTGTGGCGCAGTTTCGCGACGCCGCATGCGGAAGAGGAAGAGGAGTGACGCGATGACGACGATGGTACGCAACAAGGCCTTCTGGGCGTTTCTCGTGGTGCTGTTCGCGCTGCCGGTGCTGCCCGGCGCGCTGCAGGTGCCCGAATACTGGATCACGCTGCTCAACTACATCGGCCTCTACGCGATTGTCGCGATCGGCCTCGTGCTGCTGACCGGCGTCGGCGGGATGACGAGCTTCGGTCAGGCCGCGTTCGTCGGCATCGGCGCGTATGCAACCGCGCTTCTGACCACGCGCTACGGCGTGTCGCCGTGGCTCGCGCTGGTCGTCGGCGTCGTGCTGACGGCGCTGGTCGCGCTGCTGCTCGGCGCGGTCACGATGCGGCTGTCCGGGCACTTCCTGCCGCTCGGTACGATCGCATGGGGCCTCGCGCTGTTCTACCTGTTCGGCAACCTCGAACTGCTCGGCAAGTACGACGGGATCAGCGGGATTCCGGCGCTGAACCTGTTCGGCGTCGCACTCGAAAGCGGCCGCAGCCTGTACTTCGTGATCTGGGCCGTCGTGCTCGCCGCGATCGTGTCGGTGCAGAACCTGCTCAATAGCCGGCCGGGCCGCGCGATTCGCGCGCTGCGCGGCGGCGGCGTGATGGCCGAGGCGATGGGCGTGAACACCGCCTGGATGCGCGTGGTGATCTTCGTCTACGCGGCGGTGCTCGCTGCGGTATCGGGCTTTCTTTACGCGCATCTGCAGCGTGCGGTGAACCCGACGCCGTTCGGCCTGAACCACGGGATCGAATTCCTGTTCATGGCCGTGGTCGGCGGGGTGTCGCACGTGTGGGGCGCGGTGCTCGGCGCCGCGATCCTCACCGTGCTGCAGGACTACCTGCAGACGCTGCTGCCCAAGCTGCTCGGCTCGGAGGGCAACTTCGAGATCATCGTGTTCGGCGTGCTGATGGTCGTTCTGCTGCAGTACGCGCGCCAGGGCGTATGGCCGTTCGTCGCGAAGCTGTTTCCGCGCGGGCCGCGCGCCCATGCGCCCGAGTACGCCGATCCGTTGCCGCAGCGGGCGAAGCCGGTTGCGGGCGAGCCGCTGCTCGTGGTCGATCGCGCGCGCAAGCAATTCGGCGGGCTGGTGGCCGTGAACGACGTGAGCTTCGACGTGAAAGCGGGGCAGATCATCGGACTGATCGGGCCGAACGGCGCCGGCAAGTCGACCACGTTCAATCTGGTGACGGGCGTGCTCAAGCCGACCGGCGGCGCGATCACGTTCCGTGGCGAGCGGATCGACGGGCTCACGTCGCGGCAGATCGTGCGCCGTGGGATCGGCCGGACCTTCCAGCACGTGAAGTTGCTTCCGACGATGACGGTGCTCGAGAACGTCGCGATCGGCGCACACCTGCGCGGTCACACCGGCGTGTGGCGCAGCATCGCGCGGCTCAATGCGCACGAGGAAGCGCAACTGCTGGCCGAGGCGGCGCAGCAGATTCGCCGTGTCGGGCTCGAAAAGCACATGTACGACGAAGCCGGCAGCCTCGCGCTGGGCCAGCAACGGATACTCGAAATCGCCCGCGCGCTGTGCTGCGATCCGACGCTGCTGCTGCTCGATGAGCCGGCCGCCGGGTTGCGCTATCAGGAGAAGCAGCAGCTCGCCGAGCTGTTGCGGCGCCTGAAGGGCGAGGGGATGAGCGTGTTGCTCGTCGAACATGACATGGATTTCGTGATGAACCTGACGGACCGGCTGGTCGTGATGGAATTCGGCACGAGGATCGCGGAAGGGCTGCCGCAGGACGTGCAGCAGGATCCGGCGGTGCTCGAGGCGTATCTGGGCGGGGTGGAGTGATGGCGGACACGACGATGCCGATTCTCGAGGTACGTGGGCTGGCCGTGCGGTACGGCAAGGTCGAGGCGTTGCACGGCGCGGCGATCAAGGTCGGCGCGGGCCAGATCGTCAGCGTGATCGGGCCGAACGGCGCAGGCAAGTCGACGCTGCTGAACGCGATCATGGGCGCGTTGCCGGTGACGGGGCATGCGTCTGGCCAGGTCTTGTATCGCGGCCGCGACGTCGGCGCGTTGCCGATCGAGCAACGCGTCGCGCATGGCATGTGCCTCGTGCCGGAAAAGCGCGAGCTGTTCAGCACGATGACGGTCGAGGATAACCTCGTGCTGGGCGCCTACCGCCGCAAGCAGGCAGGCGAGGCGAACTTTCTCGATCAGCTCGATCATGTCTTCGCGCTGTTTCCGCGGCTCAGGGAGCGACGCAGGCAGGCTGCCGGTACGTTGTCGGGCGGTGAGCGGCAGATGCTGGCGGTCGGACGCGCGCTGATGGGCAAGCCCGACTTGCTCATGCTCGATGAGCCCAGCCTCGGGCTGGCGCCGCTGATCGTGAAGGAGATTTTCCACATCATCAGCGCGCTGCGCGGTACGGGCGTCGCGACGTTGCTCATCGAGCAAAATGCGCGCGCTGCGCTGCAGATTTCGGACTACGGCTATGTGCTCGAGACTGGCGAGTTTGCGCTGGAAGGCCCGGCGGCCGAGTTGGCACAGAATCCGCAGGTGATCGAGACTTACCTCGGGTTAGCCAAGAAATCGGCGTGACGCCTGCTTGGGCAGTGGAGGCGGAACCGGGAAACGGACGGCGTGTTTCACGTGAAACACGCCGTTTTTGTTGGGCGGACCGGGGAACGGAAGCGGGTGGGGATAAGAGTCTGCCGGTCTTATAGAAATACTGTGGCGTGACCGGCAAGCGTCGCTCTGCGTCGCCACTGAGGGCGGAGCTATGGCGACGCGCCAGGCGGCACAGGGGGATAACTTGTTGCGGGCCGAGTGCAAGTGCTGTGAGCGCCACCGCAAGCTAACGAGGCTTCACAGAAATTCACGTATTTCCGCCCGACCAACGGCCGCGATGGCTCCTTTGAGCATCACTGCACGCCACAGCGGTCGAAAAAACCGTCAAATGAACGCACCCTACCATTCGGACGGTCTTCGGCGTAAAAGCGAACCCGCTATAATTCGGCCCATACATTTCTCTGATAGGTTCGTGCGCTGTCCTGCGTACGGAATCCACCATGCTTTTTCCCACAGAATTTGACGTCATCGTCGTCGGCGGCGGGCACGCCGGCACGGAGGCCGCGTTGGCATCGGCCCGCATGGGTGCGAAGACGCTGCTGCTGACCCATAACATCGAAACGCTCGGCCAGATGAGCTGCAATCCGTCGATCGGCGGCATCGGCAAGGGCCATCTCGTGAAGGAAGTCGATGCGCTCGGCGGTGCGATGGCCGCCGCGACCGACGAGAGCGGTATTCAGTTCCGGATCCTCAATTCGTCGAAGGGTCCGGCCGTACGCGCAACGCGTGCACAGGCCGACCGCATCCTTTACAAGGCTGCGATCCGCCATCGGCTCGAGAATCAGCCGAACTTGTGGCTGTTCCAGCAGGCCGTCGACGATTTGATGGTCGAGGGCGACCGGGTGGTCGGTGCGGTCACGCAAATCGGCATCCGTTTCCGGGCGCGCGCTGTCGTGCTGACGGCGGGCACGTTCCTCGACGGCAAGATCCATGTCGGCTTGAACAACTACACCGGCGGCCGTGCGGGCGATCCGGCAGCCGTCTCGCTGTCGGCCCGCCTGAAGGAATTGAAGCTGCCCCAGGGCCGCCTGAAGACCGGCACCCCCCCGCGTATCGATGGCCGCTCGATCGACTTTTCGAAGCTCGACGAGCAGCCGGGCGACCTCGATCCGATCCCGGTGTTCTCGTTCCTCGGCCGCGCAGAGCAGCATCCGCAGCAGCTGCCATGCTGGGTCACGCATACGAACGAGCGCACGCACGACATCATTCGCGGTGGGCTCGACCGATCGCCGATGTATACGGGCGTGATCGAAGGCGTCGGCCCGCGTTACTGCCCGTCGATCGAGGACAAGATTCACAGGTTTGCGTCGAAGGAGTCGCACCAGATCTTCCTGGAACCGGAAGGGCTGACGACCAACGAGTTCTATCCCAACGGCATTTCGACGAGCCTGCCGTTCGACGTGCAACTCGAACTCGTGCACTCGATGCGCGGCCTCGAGAACGCGCACATCCTGCGCCCCGGCTACGCGATCGAGTACGACTATTTCGACCCACGTGCGCTGAAGGCGTCGCTGGAAACGAAGGCGATCAACGGGCTGTTCTTTGCGGGCCAGATCAACGGTACGACCGGCTATGAAGAGGCGGCGGCGCAGGGCCTGCTCGCTGGCCTGAATGCCGGCCGTTACGTGCAGGAAAAGGACGCATGGTGCCCGCGTCGGGATCAGGCGTACCTTGGCGTGCTGGTCGACGACCTCGTCACGCGCGGCGTGGCTGAGCCTTACCGGATGTTCACGAGCCGCGCCGAATACCGGCTGAGCCTGCGTGAAGATAATGCGGATATGCGGTTGACCGAGATTGGTCGCGAGCTGGGCCTCGTCGACGACGTGCGCTGGGACGCGTTCAGCCGGAAGCGCGACGCTGTTTCACGTGAAACCGAACGCTTGAAGTCGACTTGGGTGACGCCGAAGACGCTGCCGCCGGAAGAGGCGACCGCGCTGCTCGGCAAGCCGATCGACCACGAATACAGCCTGGCCGAACTGCTGCGGCGGCCTGGTATCAGCTACGACGGCGTATGTGGGCTGAAGGGCGGTGAATGTGGCCCCGTGGAGCCGCTGGCCGATGAGCCGGTGCTGCTGGGTCAGATCAAGGAGCAGGTCGAGATCGGTATCAAGTATCAGGGTTATATCGAGCGCCAGGCCAACGAGATCGAGCGCAATGATGCGAATGAGAATACCCGTCTGCCGGATGGTATCGACTACCGTGAGGTTCGCGGTCTGTCGTTCGAGGTGAGTCAGAAGCTCAACGAGTTCCGCCCCGAAACGATCGGCCAGGCCTCGCGTATCTCGGGTGTGACGCCGGCCGCGATCTCGCTGCTGATGGTGCACCTGAAGCGCCGCGGCCTCGGCCGCCGTAACGGCGCCGCAGCAGAAACGACCGAGCAGGGGGGCGATACCGTCCCGACGCAGCAATGACGGCGCGTCGCGCGCCGGCGGTTAATCGGGACGTACTTGAGCAGATGTTGATCGACGGCACGGCCGCGCTGGACATCGTATTGACGGATGCTCAGCGCAACCAGTTGCTCGACTATGTGGCGCTGCTCGGTAAATGGAACGCCGTCTACAACCTGACGGCGATCCGTGACCCGAGGCAGATGCTGACTCAGCACATCCTCGATTCGCTTTCCATCGTTCCGCATCTGCGCGGCCGCACGGATGCGCGCGTGCTCGATGTGGGCTCCGGCGGCGGGCTGCCGGGCATCGTGCTGGCGATCGTCCAGCCGGGCTGGCAGGTTACGCTGAACGATATCGTGCAGAAGAAATCGGCATTCCAGACGCAAATGCGCGCAGAACTGAAGCTGACGAACCTGTCCGTCGTCACCGGGCGCGTCGAATCGCTGCAGCCGGGCGTCGAAGTGCCGGAAAAATTCGACATGATCGTATCCCGCGCCTTCGCGGATCTATCCGACTTCGTTAAACTTGCTCGTCATCTCGTCGCACCGGGCGGATCGATCTGGGCAATGAAGGGCGTCCACCCGGACGACGAAATTGCGCGACTGCCGGAAGGCAGCCGCGTGAAGCAGACGATACGATTGGCCGTCCCGATGCTCGATGCCGAACGGCATCTGATCGAAGTCGCCGTCGACGAAGCGAATTGAAGGCGCGCGGATGCGCGCCGTTTGTTTGAAGGTAAGAGGAACACCCAACGATGGCAAAGATCTTCTGCGTTGCAAACCAGAAGGGGGGCGTCGGCAAGACGACGACATCGGTCAATCTCGCCGCAAGCCTTGCAGCGCAGGAGCAGCGCGTGCTGCTGATCGATCTCGACCCGCAGGGCAACGCGACGATGGGCAGCGGGATCGACAAGGCCGCATGCGAGTCGACCGTGTACGAAGTGCTGATCGACGGCGTACCGGTGTCGGACGCACGTGTGCGTCCGGAAGGCGTCACGTACGACGTGCTGCCGGCCAACCGTGAGTTGTCCGGCGCGGAGATCGAGCTGATCGGCATCGACAACCGCGAGCGCCGGCTGAAGGCCGCGCTCGAGCGCGTCGCGGACGACTACGATTTCGTGCTGATCGACTGCCCGCCGACGCTGTCGCTGCTGACGCTGAACGGACTGTGCGCGGCGCACGGCGTGGTGATCCCGATGCAGTGCGAGTACTTCGCGCTGGAGGGCTTGTCCGATCTCGTCAACACGATCAAGCAGGTTCACGCGAACATGAACCGCGACCTGAAGATCATCGGCTTGCTGCGCGTCATGTTCGATCCGCGCATCACGCTGCAGCAGCAGGTTTCCGATCAACTGAAAGCGCATTTCGGCGACAAGGTGTTCGACGCGGTGATTCCGCGCAACGTGCGTCTGGCGGAAGCGCCGAGCTACGGGTTGCCGGGCGTCGTATTCGACCGTAACTCGCGCGGTGCGCAGGCGTATCTTCAATTCGGTGCCGAGATGATCGACCGCGTGCGCGCGTTCGAGGTGTCGTGAGCCGGACATGAGCGAAGCGAGGAAGAAAGACATGAACGCGGTACCAAAGAAGAAGGGCTTGGGACGTGGCCTCGAAGCGTTGCTCGGCGGCAGTGCGGACATCACCGAAGCGGTGAAGATCGAAGGCGCTCCGAACACGCTTGCGCTCGGCAAGCTGCAGGCCGGCAAGTATCAGCCGCGCACGCGGATGGACGAAGGCAACCTCCAGGAGCTGGCCGCCAGCATTCGCGCGCAAGGCGTGATGCAGCCGATCCTGGTGCGGCCCGTTTCGTCTGATAAATACGAGATCATTGCGGGCGAGCGGCGTTTTCGGGCTGCGCGCCTCGCCGGCCTCGAAGAAGTGCCGGTGCTGGTGAAGGACGTATCCGATCAGGCCGCCGCGGCGATGGCGCTGATCGAGAACATCCAGCGCGAGGATCTGAACCCGCTGGAAGAGGCACACGGCATCCAGCGCCTGCTCGACGAGTTCGGTTTCACGCACGAGCAGGCCGCCGAATCCGTCGGCCGCTCGCGCAGCGCGGTGTCGAACCTGTTGCGGCTGCTGAACCTCGCGTCGCCGGTGCAGACGATGCTGCTGGCCGGCGATCTCGACATGGGTCACGCGCGTGCGCTGCTCGCCGTCGATGCGGCAACGCAGATCGCGCTCGCGCATCAGGTCGTCAACAAGCGCATGTCGGTGCGCGAGACCGAGAAGCTGGTCGCGCACACGACGAAGGAAGCGCCGGCCGTGAAGGCGCGCGCGAAGGACGACGGCGGCCGCGACACGCGCCGGCTGGAGGAGGAGTTGTCCGACCTGCTCGCGTCCACGGTGAAGATCAAGCTCGGCCGCCGCGGCCGAGGGCAGGTGTTGATCGATTTCGGCAACCTCGATGCGCTCGAGGGCATTCTCGCGCGGCTGCGCGGTAACGTCGCAACTGAAGAGTGACGAGGTTCAATTGATCGAAAGCACGGGCGCGCCGGCGCCGCGCCGGTGGCTCGGCTGGCTTTTGCAGGAGCCCGTACTGACGGTACTGGCCGTTGCGCTGATCGTTCTCGAATGGTTGCGCCCGCAACCGTTCGCGATACTGGCCGGTCTGGTCGACTGGCAGACGGTGGTCACGCTCGCTGGCCTGTTGATGCTGACCAAGGCGCTCGAGCTGTCCGGTTGTCTGATGTGGCTCGCGCATCGCATCGTGCACCACGTGCACTCCGAGCGCGGGCTCGCGATGCTGCTGGTGATATTCGCGGCGGCGCTTGCGATGTGGCTCACCAACGATGTCGCGCTGTTCGTCGTCGTGCCGCTGATGGTATCGCTGCGTGCGTTGACGCCGCTGCCGTTTCGACGGCTGGTGATCGTCGTCGCGCTGGCGGTCAACGCCGGGTCCGTCGCGACGCCGCTCGGCAATCCCCAGAATCTGTTTCTGTGGCAATTGAGCGGCGTGTCGTTCGGCGGCTTCGTCGTCGCGCTCGGGCCGCTCGCGCTCGCGTTGATGGCGTTGCTGCTCGCGGTCACGGCGTGCGCGTTTCGTGCCAAACCGCTCGACTTGTCGGGAGACGTGCAGGCGGTGCCCGTGCAACGCATGCACGCATTGCTCGCGGCCGTGCTGTTCGGCGGCTTCGTGCTGCTCGCCGACGCGCACCATCCGGTGCCGGGCCTGATCGCCGTCGTGATCGCGCTGCTGGTGGCGAAGCGCGACGCAGTCCTGAAAATCGACTGGCTGCTGTTGTTGATCTTCGTGCTGATGTTCGTCGTGTTGCGCAGCGCGGCCGCGTTGCCGGTCATACATGACACGATTGCGAGCAGCCATCTCGATACGCCGTTGCGCGTGTTCGCCGCGGGCGCGGTGCTGTCGCAGGGCATCAGCAACGTGCCGGCCGCGATCCTGCTGTCGGAATTCACGCACGACTGGCGCGCACTCGCGTTCGGCGTCTCGGTCGGCGGCTTCGGTTTCGCGATCGGCTCGCTCGCGAACCTGATCGCCGTGCGTCTCGCGAAGGAGCCGCGCATGTGGCTGCCGTTTCACGCGGTGTCGATCCCGTTCGCGCTGGCGAGCGCGGCACTCGGCGCGTGGTTGCTCGTCCACGGTTGAGCGCCGCGGCCGGCGGCAGCGGCGACGCCGGCCGCCTGCAAAAGCGTGGCCGGGCAGGGCGGCAGCAGCAGCGATCTTCGAAACACCCCCCTGTTGATAAGTGCGCCGATTCTCAGTCGATCTGCTGTGGCGACGCAACGCCGCTCGCCGCTTCATCTGCACGGCTGATCGCATTTCTTCGTGCTGCCAAGCGCGCACGTCGGCGATGTGCGGTTGTCGCGCAGCGCAAGCGGCTGCGCTTCCGTTCGTTCCGCCTTCGCGGAATTTCATCGCAATCAGCCCGCCGCGACGCCTCGTCACAGCCCCCATTTCCGGCCGTTGATTTCCGCTGAAACGCGCATTTCCGCCCGCAAAATGTGCGACGCGAAAAAACCACCTTACAACTGTCATCGTACGTCGTCGATTCGCGCGTTTTTCACATGATGAGGCGGCGTTTTACGAAGGTTTTTGTCGCGTCTAAAGCCTTGAATCACTTGCAACTATCGCTTACAATCGCCCGGATTTGTTAGCTAGGCACCCCTGAAAGCTTTCAGAAAGCTTGGGGCCGGGTTCAAGGATTTTGCGGAAGATTGCGATGGCGGGTCAGGCGCCGAACGACAGGCACGATGGTCCCCGAGCGCAACGCACCGCTTCAGCGGCCGGCGAACGGCGCGAATCCGACGGCGACGACTGGGATGCCGAGCAGCAAGATGACAACATCGTTCCGCTCACGCGGACGGAAGCCGAGAGGTTGTTCGGTCCGAACGTGAGCAAGCCGCCGCGCGTCACTCCCTACAAGGTGGTGATCGCGCAGGTGGTCTTGTCCCTGGTTGCAACGCTGGCGTGGTGGCTGTTTTCGAAGTCGCCGGGCGCCGCTGCGCAATCCGCGTTTCTGGGCGGGGCGATCGGCTGGGTGCCAAGCGCGTTGTTCGTGGCACGACTGAAGGCAGGTGGCTCGGCCACCGTGATGAGCTGGGTGATGGGCGAAGCCCTGAAGCTCGGCGTGACGATCGGAATGTTCGCCGCAGTGGCGTACGGCTATGCCGGCGTGCACTGGCCGGCGCTCCTCGTCACCTACCTCGTCGTGCTGAAGACGTACTGGATCGCGCTGGCCTGGCGGTAAGCAACAAGCAGCGTGCGGTTTTCGACAGGAACCGCACCGGCCCGTTCCCGCAATAGCGTATTGCGGAAACGGGGGAAACGATTTTCGACAATTTGGGTGGCATTAACGATATGGCAGCTAGCGAAGGCACGCGCGGTCCGGATCCGTCCGAGTACATTGCGCACCACTTGCAGAACTTTTCCACCTCGCATCAGACGTCGATTTTCGACATCCACGTCTGGAACATCGACACGCTGTTCTGGTCGATCGTGTGCGGGATCGTGACGATCGTCGTGTTGCGTCTGGCCGCCCGCAAGGCGACGTCGGGCGTGCCGGGCCGTTTCCAGTGCGCGATCGAAATGCTCGTCGAGATGGTCGAAGATCAATCGAAGGCCATCGTCCATGGCAATCGCACGTTCATCGCTCCGCTCGCGCTCACCGTGTTCGTGTGGGTCGCGCTGATGAACTCCCTCGACTTCCTGCCGGTCGACCTGCCGGGCCGCGTGATCGCCCTGCTCGGTCTGTCGGACGTGATTTCCCACCACCGCATCGTCCCGACGGCCGACCTGAACGGCACGCTCGGCATCGCGCTCGGCGTGTTCGTCCTGATGATCTACTACAGCATCAAGATCAAGGGCGCCGGCGGTTTCGTGCATGAGCTGCTGTCGGCGCCGTTCGGCGGCCACCCGCTGCTGTGGATCCCGAACCTTGCGCTGAACATCGTCGAATACGTCGCGAAGACCGTCTCCCTCGGCATGCGGCTGTTCGGCAACATGTACGCAGGTGAGCTGTTGTTCCTGTTGATCGCCCTGCTCGGCAGCATGTGGAGCTTCGGTGGCGACGCAACGTTCCTCGGCTTCGTTGGTCACGTGATCGCGGGCAGCGTCTGGGCAATCTTCCACATTCTGATTGTTCTGTTGCAGGCATTCATTTTCATGATGCTGACGCTGGTGTATCTCGGCCAGGCGCACGACAAGCACTAAGCGCGACGTGCAAACAAGAGTTTCCGTTTTAGTTTTTTAAATCTAAGTTCCAAGTCTTTTCTCAAAGGAGTGATCATGCAAGCTTACATCGCCAACATCCAGGGTCTGACCGCCATCGGTATCGGCATCATCATCGGCCTGGGTGCAATCGGCGCCTGTATCGGTATCGCGCTGATGGGTGGCAAGTACATCGAAGCCTGCGCACGTCAGCCGGAACTCATCAACCCGCTGCAAACCAAGATGTTCCTGCTGGCCGGCCTGATCGACGCTGCATTCCTGATCGGTGTTGGTGTCGCAATGCTGTTCGCGTTCGCGAACCCGCTCCTGTCGAAGCTCGCAGGCTAAGGTTCCTCGGAAATATGCGCACGGCGTGAGCCGGCGCAGGGCGGAACGGAGACTTGGGGCGCTGATCGAATGCAACTCGATGAGCGCCTTACCGTTTCATTTTTCCGGAATAGCAGATAAGGAAACACCGTGAATCTCAACGCAACTCTGTTTGCGCAAATGGTCGTGTTCCTGGTCCTCGCGTGGTTCACGATGAAATTCGTGTGGCCGCCGTTGATCAACGCCCTCGACGAACGTTCGAAGAAGATCGCCGACGGCCTCGCCGCCGCGGAAAAGGGCAAGGCGGAACTCGACGCAGCGCACAAGCGCGTGGACCAGGAACTCGCGCAGGCCCGTAACGACGGCCAGCAGCGCATCGCCGACGCCGAAAAGCGTGCCCAGGCGGTCGCCGAGGAAATCAAGGCCAACGCCCAGGCTGAAGCCGCCCGCATCGTCGCCCAGGCGAAAGCGGAAGCAGAACAGCAAATCGTGAAGGCGCGCGAAACGCTGCGTGGCGAAGTTGCCGCGCTGGCCGTGAAGGGCGCCGAGCAGATCCTGAAGCGCGAAGTCGATCAAACGGCCCACGCCCAACTGCTGAATCAACTGAAAGCCGAGCTCTGATCATGGCCGAACTTGCAACCATCGCCCGCCCTTACGCAGAAGCGCTGTTCCGCGTGGCCGAGGGCGGTGACATCGCCGCCTGGTCCACGCTCGTGCAAGAGCTGGCCCAGGTTGCGCATCTGCCGGAAGTGCTGTCGGTCGCGTCGAGCCCGAAGGTGACCCGCAAGCAAGTAGCCGAGCTGCTGCTTGTTGCGGTGAAGTCGCCGCTCGCGGCTGGCGCCGAAGCGAAGAACTTCGTGCAGATGCTGGTCGACAATCATCGCATCGCGCTGCTGCCGGAAATCGCCGAGCAGTTCGAGGCGCTCAAGAACGAACGTGAAGGTGCAGCCGACGCCGAGATCGTGAGCGCGTTCCCGCTGGAAGGCGCGGAGCTCGACAGTCTCGTCTCGGGCCTCGAACGCAAGTTCAAGCGCAAGCTGAAACCGACGGTCGAAGTCGATTCGTCGCTGATCGGCGGCGTGCGCGTGACGGTCGGCGACGAAGTGCTCGACACCTCGGTTCGCGCGCGCCTCGCATCGATGCAGGCTGCGTTGACCGCCTGAGCGCCACGCCGGCACGCAACAGAATTGACTATCAGGAGCGAATAATGCAACTCAATCCCTCTGAGATCAGCGAGCTGATCAAGAGCCGGATCCAGGGCCTTGAAGCGAGCGCAGACGTTCGCAACCAGGGCACCGTGATCTCCGTGACCGACGGTATCGTGCGCATCCACGGCCTGTCCGACGTGATGCAGGGCGAAATGCTCGAGTTCCCGGGCAACACGTTCGGCCTCGCGCTGAACCTCGAGCGCGACTCGGTCGGCGCGGTGATTCTCGGCGAATACGAACACATCTCGGAAGGCGACGTCGTCAAGACGACGGGCCGCATCCTGGAAGTGCCGGTTGGTCCGGAACTCGTCGGCCGCGTGGTCGATGCGCTCGGCAACCCGATCGACGGCAAGGGCCCGGTCAACGCCAAGCTGACCGACGCGATCGAAAAGATCGCCCCGGGCGTGATCTGGCGTAAGTCGGTGTCGCAGCCGGTGCAGACGGGCATCAAGTCGATCGACGCGATGGTGCCGATCGGCCGTGGCCAGCGTGAGCTGATCATCGGCGACCGTCAGTGCGGCAAGACCGCGGTGGCGCTCGACGCGATCATCAACCAGAAGGGCAAGGACCTGATCTGTATCTACGTCGCGATCGGCCAGAAGGCTTCGTCGATCATGAACGTGGTTCGCAAGCTCGAAGAAACGGGCGCGATGGAATACACGATCGTCGTCGCCGCTTCGGCGTCGGATTCGGCCGCGATGCAGTACCTGGCACCGTACGCCGGCTGCACGATGGGCGAATACTTCCGCGACCGCGGTCAAGACGCGCTGATCATCTATGACGACTTGACCAAGCAGGCATGGGCATACCGTCAGATCTCGCTGTTGCTGCGCCGCCCGCCGGGCCGTGAAGCGTACCCGGGCGACGTGTTCTATCTGCACTCGCGTCTGCTCGAGCGTGCGGCTCGCGTGTCGGAAGAGTACGTCGAGAAGTTCACGAACGGCGAAGTGAAGGGCAAGAGCGGCTCGCTGACGGCACTGCCGGTCATCGAAACGCAAGCCGGCGACGTGACCGCGTTCGTTCCGACGAACGTGATCTCGATCACCGACGGCCAGATCTTCCTGGAAACCGACCTGTTCAACGCAGGCATCCGCCCGGCAATCAACGCCGGCGTGTCGGTGTCGCGCGTCGGTGGTGCCGCTCAGACGAAGGTCGTGAAGAAGCTGTCGGGCGGTATCCGTACCGACCTCGCGCAGTACCGTGAACTGGCCGCATTCGCGCAGTTCGCATCGGACCTCGACGAAGCGACCCGCAAGCAGCTCGAGCGCGGCCGCCGCGTGACGGAACTGCTGAAGCAGCCGCAGTACCAGCCGCTGCAGGTGTGGGAACTGGCCGTGTCGCTGTACGCCGCGAACAACGGCTACCTCGACGATCTCGACGTCAAGCAAGTGCTGTCGTTCGAGAAGGGCCTGCGCGACAACCTGAAGACCAGCCACGCTGACCTCATCAAGCGCATCGAAGACACCAAGGACCTCTCGAAGGACGACGAAGGCGCGCTGCGCGCGGCGATCGAATCCTTCAAGAAGTCGGGTGCCTATTGATCCGCGAGTGACACAACGGGGCAGCGCGGGTGCTGAGGCGCCCGCGCCGCTCCGGTCAAGGAGCAAGCTATGGCTGGAATGAAGGAAATTCGCGGCAAGATCAAGAGCGTGCAAAACACGCGCAAGATCACGAAGGCGATGGAGATGGTGGCCGCATCGAAGATGCGCCGCGCGCAGGAACGCATGCGCGCCGCTCGTCCGTACGCGGACAAGGTCCGTGCCATCGCCGCGCACATGAGCCGTGCGAACCCGGAGTACCGCCACCCGTTCATGGTGGCGAACGACGGCGCGAAGACGGCCGGCATCATCCTCGTCACGACGGACAAGGGTCTTTGCGGCGGTCTGAACACCAACGTGCTGCGTGCGACGGTGCAGAAGTTCAAGGAGCTCGAAGAGCGGGGCCAGAAGGTCGAAGCTACCGCAATCGGCAGCAAGGGCCTCGGGTTCCTGAACCGCTTCGGCGCGAAGGTGATGTCGCAGGTCGTACACCTCGGCGACACCCCGCACCTGGACAAGCTGATCGGCGCCGTGAAGACGCAGCTCGATCTGTACTCGGAAGGCAAGCTGTCGGCCGTTTACATCGCGTACACGCGCTTCGTCAACACGATGAAGCAGGAAGCCGTGATCGAACAGCTGCTGCCGCTGTCGGCGGACCACTTCGACGCCAATGACGGTACGCCGGCCACGTCGTGGGACTACATCTACGAGCCGGACGCGCAGGCAGTCGTCGACGAACTGCTCGTGCGTTACGTCGAGGCGCTGGTGTACCAGGCCGTCGCGGAAAACATGGCGTCCGAGCAATCGGCGCGCATGGTCGCGATGAAGGCCGCGTCCGACAACGCGAAGACGGTGATCAGCGAACTGCAGCTCGTGTACAACAAGAGCCGCCAGGCCGCGATTACGAAAGAACTGTCGGAGATCGTCGGCGGCGCAGCTGCTGTTTAAGCGCGCGCCCGGACGACAACTGCGCCTTTGCGCGAGTAAAGAATCAGGTATTTAAAGGAAAAGCGATGAGTACTGCTGCTTTGGTAGAAGGCAAGATCGTACAGTGCATCGGCGCCGTTATCGACGTGGAATTCCCGCGCGACAGCATGCCGAAGATCTACGACGCGCTTATTCTCGATGGCTCGGAACTGACGCTCGAAGTCCAGCAGCAGCTGGGCGACGGCGTGGTCCGCACCATCTGTCTGGGTGCATCCGACGGCCTGCGCCGCGGCCTGACCGTGAAGAACACGGCCAAGCCGATTTCGGTGCCGGTCGGCAAGCCGACCCTCGGTCGTATCATGGACGTCCTCGGCCGTCCGATCGACGAGGCCGGCCCGATCGAAAGCGAACATACGCGTTCGATCCACCAGAAGGCTCCGGCGTTCGACGAGCTGTCGCCGTCGACCGAACTGCTCGAAACGGGTATCAAGGTCATCGACCTGATCTGCCCGTTCGCGAAGGGCGGCAAGGTCGGTCTGTTCGGTGGTGCAGGCGTGGGCAAGACCGTCAACATGATGGAGCTCATCAACAACATCGCGAAGGAGCACGGCGGTTACTCCGTGTTCGCGGGCGTGGGCGAGCGTACCCGTGAAGGGAACGACTTCTACCACGAAATGAAGGACTCGAACGTTCTCGACAAGGTCGCGCTGGTGTACGGCCAGATGAACGAGCCGCCGGGCAACCGTCTGCGCGTCGCGCTGACCGGTCTGACGATGGCCGAGCACTTCCGTGACGAAGGCCTCGACGTGCTGTTCTTCGTCGACAACATCTACCGTTTCACGCTGGCCGGTACCGAAGTGTCGGCACTGCTCGGCCGTATGCCGTCGGCAGTGGGCTATCAGCCGACGCTGGCTGAAGAAATGGGCAAGCTGCAAGAGCGCATCACGTCGACCAAGAAGGGCTCGATTACGTCGGTTCAGGCCGTGTACGTCCCTGCGGACGACTTGACCGATCCGTCGCCGGCGACCACCTTCGGCCACTTGGACGCAACCGTCGTTCTGTCGCGTGACATCGCTTCGCTGGGTATCTACCCGGCGGTCGACCCGCTCGACTCGACGTCGCGCCAGATCGACCCGAACGTGATCGGCGAAGAGCACTACACGATCACGCGTCGCGTTCAGCAAACGCTGCAGCGCTACAAGGAACTGCGCGACATCATCGCGATTCTGGGCATGGACGAACTGTCGCCGGAAGACAAGCTGTCGGTCGCGCGTGCGCGTAAGATCCAGCGTTTCCTGTCGCAGCCGTTCCACGTCGCAGAAGTGTTCACGGGCTCGCCGGGCAAGTACGTGCCGCTGAAGGAAACGATCCGCGGCTTCAAGATGATCGTCGACGGCGAGTGCGACCACCTGCCGGAACAGGCGTTCTACATGGTCGGCACGATCGACGAAGCCTTCGAAAAGGCCAAGAAGATCCAGTAAGGGCTTGAGTGAGTAGCACGCTGGCGCGCGCCGGCCGGCTGCACGAACCGTCAATGGCTCGTGCGCCGGCCGGCCGCGCCGACCGCAATACGCTCAACCCGCCGTGCATGGGACGAGCGCACGCGCCTTGCGGCGTTCGCGCTCGTTGACAGGAGTCGATATGGCAACCATCAAAGTAGACGTCGTCAGCGCGGAAGAGCAGATCTTCTCGGGCGAGGCGAAATTCGTCGCGCTGCCGGGCGAAACGGGTGAGCTGGGTATTCTGCCGGGTCACACGCCGCTGATCACGCGGATCCGTCCGGGTGCGGTGCGCATCGAAGTCGAGGGCAGCAACGACGAATTTGTGTTCGTCGCGGGCGGCATCCTCGAAGTGCAGCCGGGCGCCGTGACGGTGCTCGCCGATACCGCGATCCGCGGCAAGGACCTCGACGCGGCGAAAGCCGAGGACGCGCGCAAGCGTGCCGAGGAAACGCTGCAGAACGCGAAGTCGGACCTCGACCTCGCAAAGGCGCAATCGGAGCTCGCGACCGCGATGGCGCAGCTCGAAGCGATCCAGCGTCTGGCGAAGATCCGCAGCCGGCACTGAGCCGCGCGCGCGTATCCCGCGAAAGAAAGCAGCCTTCGGGCTGCTTTTTTTTCGTCCGGCGGTTTCGTCGCGGTTGTGCCGGCCGCGTCGTATCGTCCGATCGTGCTATTTCATCCGCGCGCAGCGATTCGATGTCAGAGTGTCGTCAGCGGAGCGCGGCATCATCCGCTCGTAGGCCGCCCGTCGCGAGTGCGGCGGAGCGGTGCGCCTAACGCGCGCGCCGGGCCGATCAGACAAAAAAACGGACGGAGACATCGATGGCAGCAGACCTTGGCATGCGGGCGCTGATCGCGCCCGAAAACGGACTCTCGTACGTGCGCGGCGCAACCGACGTGCCGCTATCCGAAGCGACGATCGGCCGCTTCCTGCTCGACACGGCCGGCCGCTTTCCGGACCGCCCGGCGGTCGTGTTCCGCGAGCAGCAGGTGCGCTGGAGCTGGCGCGAATTCGCTCACGAGGTCGACGTGCTGGCGGCGGGCCTCGTCGAGCTCGGGATCGTGAAGGGCGATCGCGTCGGCATCTGGTCGCCGAATCGCAGCGAATGGCTGCTGACGCAGTTCGCGACCGCGCGCATCGGCGCGGTGCTCGTCAACATCAACCCGGCCTACCGGCTCGCGGAACTCGAATACGCGCTCAACAAGGTGGGCTGCAAGGCCGTGATCGCGGCCGAGCGCTTCAAGAGCTCCGCCTATGTCGAAATGCTGCAGACGATCGCGCCCGAGCTCGCGAGCGCGACGCCCGGCGATCTGCACGCGGCGCGCGTGCCGAGCCTGCGCACGGTCGTGTCGATGGGAGACGTCGCGCCTGCCGGCATGTTCCGCTTCGCGGACGTGATGGCGCGCGGCCGCGACACGCTCGATGCGGTGCGGCTCGATGCGATCGGCGCGACGCTCGCGGCCGGCGAGGCGATCAACATCCAGTTCACGAGCGGCACCACCGGCAGCCCGAAGGGCGCGACGCTCACGCACCGCAACGTCGTCAACAACGCGCGCTCGATCGCGATGGCGATGCGCTTCACCGAACAGGACGCGCTCTGCATTCCCGTGCCGCTGTATCACTGCTTCGGGATGGTGCTGGCGGTGCTCGCGTGCGTGTCGACGGGCGCGGCGATGGTGTTCCCCGGCGAGGCGTTCGACCCGGTCGCGACGCTCGCGGCCGTGGCCGACGAGCGATGCACCGCGCTGCACGGCGTGCCGACGATGTTCATCGCCGAACTCGATCATCCCGAGTTCAAGACGTTCGACCTGTCGACGCTGCGCACCGGGATCATGGCCGGTTCGCCTTGCCCGATCGAGACGATGAAGCGCGTCGTGTCGCAGATGCATTTGTCGGAAATCACGATCGCGTACGGGATGACCGAAACTAGCCCGGTGTCGTTCCAGAGCTCGACCGACGATCCGCTCGAGAAGCGCACGACGACGGTCGGGCGAATCCAGCCGCATCTCGAGGTGAAGATCGTCGATCCGGGCGGCGACATCGTGCCGGTCGGCGCGACCGGCGAGCTGTGCACGAAGGGCTATTCGGTGATGCTCGGCTACTGGGACGACGACGCGAAGACGCGCGAGGTGCTGATCGACGGCTGGATGCACACGGGCGATCTCGCGACGCTCGACGCGCAGGGCTACTGCAACATCGTCGGCCGGCTGAAGGACATGGTGATTCGCGGCGGCGAGAACGTGTATCCGCGCGAGATCGAAGAATTCCTGTTCAGGCATCCGAAGATTCAGAGCGCGCAGGTGTTCGGCCTGCCCGATGCGAAATACGGCGAGGAGCTGTGCGCGTGGATCGTGCTGCGCGCCGGCGAGCAGATGACCGACGACGACGTGCGCGCGTTCTGCCAAGGCCAGATCGCGCACTACAAGATTCCGCGCTACATCCGCTTCGTCGACGAATTGCCGATGACGGTGACCGGCAAGGTACAGAAGTTCGTGATGCGCGAACGGATGATCGAAGAGTTGAAGCTCGACGTGCAGAAGACCGCGTGAAGCGGTACGGCGCCGGAGGAAACGCGGCGGTCGGCAGGCCGTTGCGTTTTCGATGGACGAAAAAAAGCGGGCTTATTAGCCCGCTAAAAACCACACGCTACGGGGTTAGCGCGAGGAGACCAAAGTTGAAACCGGATCCGGCGGGGGGCCGGAAACGACTCCAACAGGGATGCCCCTGGGAAGGGCTTCGGTACGTGACCGACTGGGCTCGCAGCGCTTCGCGTCCGCTCACACTTGGCACACGAGACCGCATCCGTGTTGAAACCGTTGAGGCCATTGTGGGCGAATTGACGGCCCATCGCGGTAACAAAGTGTTTCAGGTTGTAACGCCCGTCGGACAAGGCTTTCCGGGATTTTTTGCTGTTTTCGGCGTCCTGAAAAAGGTCATATTTACTTATCTTTTCCGCCGAGTTTTCATCGCGTGCGCGTAATGCGATTTTCGCGCGGTTCAGTGTCGTCGAATTGCGGATTTGCACGGCGAAACGCGCATTGCGCGGCGGACGCCGCGCCCGCCGATTCAATCGTCAGAAAGATTTTGAAACGGGTTCGGCGTGCGCGACGGGCGGCCGGATACATGTTCGACGCCCGCCGCCGCCGGCCATCACATCATTTCAGCCACTTGTCGGAGATCGTCTGGTACGCGCCGCTCGCCAGCGCGAGATGCAGCCACTGGTCGACGTACTGCTGAAACACGACGTCGCCGCGCGGCACCATGTAGGCCTTTTCGCCGAACTGGAACGGCTTGTCCGGATGCACCGAGCACAGGCCCGGATTCAGCTTTTGCTGCAGCAGCGTCTCGGACGCATCGGTCACCATCACGTCGGCCTTGCCGGCGAGGATCTGCTTGAAGATCGTCACGTTGTCCGGATAAACGCTCAGGTTCGCGTGCGTGAAGAACTGCTTCGCGAAGCGCTCGTTGGTGCCGCCCGGGTTCACGATCACGCGGGTCTCGGGCCGGTCGATCTGCGCGATGGTCTGGTATTTGTCGGCGTCGGCGCAGCGCACGATCGGCGTCTTGCCGTCGACCACGTACGGTTGCGTGAAGAACACGCGCTTCTGACGCTCGAGCGTCGTCGACACGCCGCCCACGGCGATATCGCATTTCGCGACGAAGTCGTTGGTGAGGCTCGACCAGCTCGTCTTCACGAACTCGGCCTTCACGCCGAGCGAAGTCGCGAGCGATTCGGCCATGTCGATGTCGATGCCCTCGAAGCGCCCGTCGCCCCGATAGTACGAATACGGTTTGTAGTCGCCGGTCGTGCAGACGCGCAGCGTGCCGCGTGCGAGCACGTCGTCGAGCCGCGAGCCTGCGGCGGCAGTGGCCGCAGCGGCCTGCGCATGCGCGGCGCCGCAGCAGAACAGCGTCGCGGCGCCGAGCGCGGCGAGTGTGGCGAATCGTTTCATCGGTCTCCTCCTTTGTTCGGTGATATCAGCGTTCGATCATAACGGAGCCGTCGCGCGCGTCATATGGCCGCCATCGCATCGGCATGACGGCCGCGCGGCCGCGCTCCGGTAAAATGCCGGTTTGCTCTCGCATCGTCGCTCCTACCGTGGCCTATACCCTGCTCAACGACACCTTCCTGCGTGCGCTTCTGCGCGAGCCGACCGACTACACGCCGATCTGGCTGATGCGCCAGGCCGGCCGCTATCTGCCCGAATACAACGCGACGCGCGCCCGCGCCGGCAGTTTCCTCGGCCTCGCGAAGAATCCCGACTACGCGACCGAAGTGACGTTGCAGCCGCTCGATCGTTTCCCGCTCGATGCGGCGATCCTGTTCTCCGACATCCTGACGATTCCCGATGCCATGGGGCTCGGCCTCGACTTCCAGGCCGGCGAAGGGCCGAAGTTCGCGCATCCGGTGCGCACCGAGGCCGACGTCGCGAAGCTCGCGGTGCCGGACATCGACGAAACGCTCGGCTATGTCACGGGCGCGGTGCGCGAGATCCGTCGCGCGCTGACCGACGGTCAGGGCCGGCAGCGCGTGCCGCTGATCGGCTTCTCGGGCAGCCCGTGGACGCTCGCGTGCTACATGGTCGAAGGCGGCGGATCGGACGATTTCCGCACGGTGAAGTCGATGGCGTATTCGCGCCCCGACCTGATGCACCGGATCCTCGACGTGAACGCGCAGGCCGTGGCCGCGTACCTGAACGCGCAGATCGAAGCCGGCGCGCAGGCCGTGATGATCTTCGACACCTGGGGCGGCGCGCTGGCCGACGGCGCATACCAGCGCTTCTCGCTGGATTACATCCGCCGCGTGGTCGCGCAGCTCAAGCGCGAACACGACGGCGAACGCGTGCCGGTGATCACGTTCACGAAGGGCGGCGGGCTGTGGCTCGAGGAAATCGCGGCGACCGGCGTCGACGCGGTCGGGCTCGACTGGACGGTGAATCTCGGCGCCGCGCGCGAGCGCGTGGCGGGGCGCGTGGCGTTGCAGGGCAACCTCGACCCGACGATCCTGTTCGCGCCGCCTGCTGCAGTGCGGGAACAGGCGCGCGCGGTACTCGACAGCTACGGCAATCACCCGGGCCATGTGTTCAACCTCGGCCACGGCATTTCGCAGTTCACGTCGCCCGACCACGTCGCCGAACTCGTCGACGAGGTGCATGGCTACAGCCGTAAGCTGCGTAGCGGAGCCGCGGGCTGAACGCAAGCGCCGGCATGCTGCGCCGCGGAATTGCAGCGTTTCGCGGCCGGCGCTAAACAGGGCGCAACCCCGCCCCGGATGCCGATTCATCGCTTGTCAAGACTTGACTTATACACATTTTCCACGTTGCAGCGCGGTAGAGGCCTGTATCGGTCGAATTGTCTCGCTATGGTTGGGGAATTTGAATAGCAGCCTTATGGAATAAGGCTCCGCGGGGCGCGGCGCAGCGCGGCCGAAATCGGCGGAAAGCGCCGCCGCACGCCCTTCTCGGCTATTCAGCGCCGAGTTCTCAACAAAGTTATCCACAGGCTGGTCAGGGTATACGGCGATTCCTAATGCGAATCCAAAACTTAGCGCCGAATGTGAAGTTTTACTTTAAGTCCGCCACCGCCCCCGGCGTGCTGCACCGCGTCGGCGCTGCGTCCATCGCTGCGGGAGTGCGGTGATGGACGGCGCCTATCTGCGGGTCGCGCTCGACCATCCGCTGGCCACGCTGTTCGACTATCGTTGCGACGTGCAGCCGGTGCCGGGGCCGGGCACGCTGGTCCAGGTGCCGTTCGGCAAGCGGCAGGCCGTCGGCCTCGTGTGCGAAGTGACGACTCACACGGATGTGCCGCCCTCCCGCTTGCGCGCGATCGATGCGGTCTGTACCGAGCTTCCGCCGCTCGGATCGGACTGGCTGGCTTTGGTCGCATTCGCGGCCGACTACTATCAGCGCGGGCGCGGCGAAGTCGCGCTGCCCGCGTTGCCGCAGGCGCTGCGCGACGCGCAGCGCTGGGGCCGGCTGCTGGCGCCGGAGCTGCGCTATCGGCTGACCGACGCCGGCCGCGCGGCGCTTCCCGATGCGCTGCCCGCACGAGGCGCCGCGCTGCGGCGGCTCGCCCAGGCACTCGCGGACGCCGCTTCGCTGACGCTGCCCGATGCGCGCGCGATGCACCCGAAGGCCGCCGCGACGCTCGACGACTGGGCGGCGCGGGGCTGGGTGGCCGTCGACGAAATCGGCTGGGGCGATGCGCCTGTGCCCAAAGCTGTGGATAACCTGTCGACAAGCAGTGGAAGATCTGTGCCGCCGGCGCTGACCGACCAGCAGGCCGAGGCGCTCGACGCGATCCGCGCGGCACAGGGCTTCGCGCCGTTCCTGCTGCACGGCGTGACCGGCAGCGGCAAGACCGAGGTCTATCTGCACGCGCTGGCCGCGTTGCTCGACGCGCGGCCGGACGCGCAGGCGCTCGTGCTGGTGCCCGAAATCAACCTGACGCCGCAGTTCGAGGCCGCGTTTCGCGCGCGCTTCGCGGGCACGCTCGCCGACGACGCGATCGTCACGCTGCACAGCGGGCTCGCCGAAGGCGAACGCGCGCGCAACTGGCTCGCCGCACATACCGGGCGCGCGCGCATCGTGCTCGGCACGCGGCTGGCGGTGCTCGCGTCGTTGCCGATGCTCGCCTTGATCGTCGTCGACGAAGAACACGAGCCCGCGTATAAGCAGCAGGAAGGCCTGCGCTATTCGGCGCGCGATCTGGCCGTATGGCGTGCGAAACATCTCGGCATTCCGGTCGTGCTCGGCTCGGCGACGCCGTCGCTCGAGAGCTGGTGGCAGGCCGAGCAGGGCCGCTACACGCGGCTCACGCTGTCGCGCCGCGCGGTGGCCGATGCGACGCTGCCGACCGTGCGCCTGATCGATCTCGAAGAGGAGCGGCGGCGCGGGCGCGCGTCGATGGGCGGACTCTCCGGGCCGCTCGTCGCGGCGCTGAAGGCGCGCCTCGAACGCGGCGAACAGAGCCTCGTGTTCCTGAACCGGCGCGGCTACGCGCCGCAACTCGCGTGTGACGCATGCGGCTGGGTCGCCGGCTGCCCGCGCTGCAGCGCCTACGTCGTGCTGCACAAGCCCGAGCATGCGCTGCGCTGCCATCACTGCGGCTGGGAAGCGCGCATTCCGCGCTCGTGTCCGGAATGCGGAAACGTCGACATCGCACCGCTCGGCCGCGGCACCCAGCGCATCGAGGAGGCGCTCGCCGAGGCCGTGCCGGGCGCGCGCGTGCTGCGCATCGACGCGGACAGCACGCGCCGCAAGGGCAGCGCGCAGGCGCTGTTCTCCAACGTGCATGCGGGCGAGGTGGACATCCTGGTCGGCACGCAGATGATCGCGAAGGGGCACGACTTCCAGCGCGTCTCGCTCGTCGGCGTGCTGAATGCCGACACCGCGCTGTTCTCGCACGATTTCCGCGCGAGCGAGCGGCTGTTCGCGCAACTGATGCAGGTGAGCGGCCGCGCGGGCCGCGCCGGGCTGCCCGGCGAGGTGCTCGTGCAGACGCGCTATCCGCGTCACGCGCTGTATCACGCGCTCGGCCGGCACGATTACGTCGGCTTCGCCAATTCGACGCTCGGCGAGCGGCGCGACGCGCACCTGCCGCCGTTCGTCTACCAGGCGCTGTTGCGCGCCGAAGGGCGCACGCTCGACGCGGCGCTCGGGTTCCTGCTGCAGGCGGCCGCCGCGCTGCCGGGCGCCGAGCGCGTGACCGTCTACGACGCCGTGCCGATGACGATCGTGAAGGTCGCGAACGTCCACCGCGCCCAGCTGCTGCTCGAGAGCGCGTCGCGCTCGGCGCTGCAGCATGCGCTGCGCGCATGGCAGCCGCAGCTGCGCGCGTTGAAGGGCGTGCTGCGGTGGAGCATCGAGGTCGATCCGCTCGACATCTGAGCGCGGCGCGGGCTGCCGCTTCACGCCGCCACGCTATGGCCCTTTCCCGCCTGCCGGCCCGCCGCGTGCGCGGCGCCGCGCGCGTCGACACCGTCAGTGCAACCCGCTTCGGCCACGCGCCGCGCGCCCCAAAAGCCGCCGCCGCCGGCCAAACGGCACGGATCAGGGAAAACACCGATCCGCCGACCACGGGCAACTCCTAGGTTGCAACCGCCTAAGTGGCTGATTATATTGACTATCCAATGGGTGCAACCGGCCGTGTAATTCGGTTGCACCTTTTTATTGCGTGCCGTAGGATTTCGCGCATCCTCTCACACCACATGGCCGGACCCGCGCCGGCGCACGAACCCACCATGGCAAGCACGACTCTCGGCGTCAAAGTCGACGACCTTCTCCGCTCGCGCCTGAAAGACGCGGCGACGCGTCTCGAGCGCACTCCCCACTGGCTGATCAAGCAGGCGATCTTCGCGTATCTCGAGCGCATCGAGCACGGTCAGTTGCCGCCCGAGCTGTCGGGCAGCAGCGGCGTGACCGAGCTCGCCGACGGCCACGCGGCGGAAGACGACGACAACTCGCCGCATCCGTTCCTCGAGTTCGCGCAGAACGTGCAGCCGCAATCGGTGCTGCGCGCGGCGATCACCGCCGCGTATCGCCGCCCCGAGCCGGAATGCGTGCCGTTCCTGCTGGGCCAGGCGCGCCTGCCGGCGAACCTGCAGGCGGACGTGCAGACGCTCGCGACGCACCTCGTCGAGACGCTGCGCGAGAAGAGCTCGGGCGGCGGCGTCGAAGGGCTGATCCACGAGTTTTCGCTGTCGAGCCAGGAAGGCGTCGCGCTGATGTGCCTCGCCGAAGCGCTGCTGCGCATCCCCGACCGCGCGACGCGCGATGCGCTGATCCGCGACAAGATCAGCAAGGGCGACTGGCGCTCGCACGTCGGCCACGCGCCGTCGCTGTTCGTGAACGCGGCGACCTGGGGCCTGATGATCACCGGCAAGCTGGTGACGACCAACAGCGAAGCGGGGCTGTCGTCGGCGCTCACGCGCCTGATCGGGCGCGGCGGCGAGCCGCTGATCCGCAAGGGCGTCGACATGGCGATGCGCCTGATGGGCGAGCAGTTCGTCACCGGCGAGACGATTTCGGAAGCGCTGGCGAACAGCCGCAAGTACGAAGCGCGCGGCTTCCGCTACTCGTACGACATGCTCGGCGAAGCGGCGACCACCGAAGAGGACGCGCTGCGCTACTACGCGTCGTACGAGCAGGCGATCCACGCGATCGGCAAGGCCGCGGGCGGCCGCGGCATCTACGAGGGCCCGGGCATCTCGATCAAGTTGTCGGCGCTGCACGCGCGCTACTCGCGCTCGCAGCAGGACCGCACGATGAGCGAGCTGCTGCCGCGCGTGCGTGCGCTCGCGCTGCTCGCGCGCCGCTACGACATCGGCCTGAACATCGACGCGGAAGAAGCCGACCGGCTCGAGCTGTCGCTCGACCTGCTCGAGGCGCTGTGTTTCGATCCGGATCTCGCCGGCTGGAACGGCATCGGTTTCGTCGTGCAGGGCTATCAGAAGCGTTGCCCGTTCGTGATCGACTACCTGATCGATCTCGCGCGCCGCAGCCGTCACCGCCTGATGATCCGCCTCGTGAAGGGCGCGTACTGGGACAGCGAAATCAAGCGCGCGCAGGTCGACGGCCTCGAAGGCTATCCGGTCTATACGCGCAAGATCTACACCGACGTGTCGTACCTCGCGTGCGCGAAGAAGCTGCTCGCGGCGCCCGACGCCGTGTACCCGCAGTTCGCGACGCACAACGCGTACACGCTCGCCGCGATCTATCACCTGGCCGGCCAGAACTACTACCCGGGCCAGTACGAATTCCAGTGCCTGCACGGGATGGGCGAGCCGCTGTACGAGGAAGTCACCGGCCGCGACAAGCTGAACCGCCCGTGCCGCGTCTACGCGCCGGTCGGCACGCACGAAACGCTGCTCGCGTACCTCGTGCGCCGCCTGCTGGAGAACGGCGCGAACACGTCGTTCGTGAACCGCATCGCCGACAAGACGGTATCGGTGAAGGAGCTGGTCGCCGACCCGGTCGACGAGGCGTCGAAGGTCGTGCCGCTCGGCGCGCCGCACGCGAAGATCCCGCTGCCGCGCAACCTGTACGGCGACGAGCGCGCCAACTCGATGGGCCTCGACCTGTCGAACGAGCACCGTCTCGCGTCGCTGTCGTCGGCGCTGCTCGCGAGCGCGCATCATCCGTGGCGCGCGGCGCCGATGCTGGCCGACGACGCGCTCGCCGACGCCCCGGCGCGCGACGTGCGCAACCCGGCCGACCAGCGCGACGTGGTCGGCGCGGTCAGCGAAGCGACGTCCGAGCACGTGAGCGCGGCGCTCGCCCACGCGGTCGCGGCCGCGCCGATCTGGCAGGCGACGCCGGTCGATGCGCGCGCCGACTGCCTGGTGCGCGCAGCCGATCTGCTCGAAGCGCAGATGCACACGCTGATGGGCCTGATCGTGCGCGAAGCCGGCAAGTCGCTGCCGAACGCGATCGCCGAAATCCGCGAAGCCGTCGACTTCCTGCGCTACTACGCGGCGCAGATCCGCGGCGAGTTCTCGAACGACACGCACCGTCCGCTCGGCCCGGTGGTCTGCATCAGCCCGTGGAACTTCCCGCTCGCGATCTTCATGGGGCAGGTGGCCGCCGCGCTCGCGGCCGGCAACACGGTGCTCGCCAAGCCGGCCGAACAGACGCCGCTGATCGCCGCGCAGGCCGTGCGCCTGCTGCGCGAGGCCGGCGTGCCGGCCGGCGCGGTGCAGCTGCTGCCGGGCACCGGCGAAACCGTCGGCGCGGCGCTGGTCGCCGATCCGCGCACGCGTGCGGTGATGTTCACCGGCTCGACCGAAGTCGCGCGCCTGATCAACAAGACGCTGTCCGCGCGGCTCGACCCGGACGGCAAGCCGATTCCGCTGATCGCCGAAACGGGCGGCCAGAACGCGATGATCGTCGACTCGTCGGCGCTCGCGGAGCAGGTCGTCGCGGACGTGATGCAATCGTCGTTCGACTCGGCCGGTCAACGCTGCTCGGCGCTGCGCGTTCTGTGTCTGCAGGACGATGTCGCCGACCGTACGCTGACGATGCTCAAGGGCGCGATGCACGAGCTGGCGCTCGGCAACCCGGACCGTCTGTCGACCGACGTCGGCCCGGTGATCGACGCCGAAGCGAAGCAGACGATCGACACGCACGTCGCCGCGATGAAGGACAAGGGCCACGCGGTCACGCAGCTGCCGATGCCCGACGCCTGCGCGCACGGCACCTTCGTGCCGCCGACGCTGATCGAGATCGGCAGCATCGACGAGTTGAAGCGCGAGGTGTTCGGCCCCGTGCTGCACGTGGTGCGTTACCGCCGCAGCCAGCTCGACAAGCTGCTCGAGCAGATCCGCGCGACCGGTTACGGGCTCACGCTCGGCATCCACACGCGGATCGACGAGACGATCGCGCACGTGATCGCCAATGCGCACGTCGGCAACATCTACGTGAACCGCAACGTGATCGGCGCGGTGGTCGGCGTGCAGCCGTTCGGCGGCGAAGGGCTGTCGGGCACGGGCCCGAAGGCCGGCGGCGCGCTGTACCTGCAGCGTCTGCTCGCGACGCGTCCGTCGGGCTTGCCGAAGGCGCTCGCGCAGACGCTGATCGCCGACGGCGTGGCCGAAGGCGAGCAGCGCGGCAATCCGGCGGCGGCGCTCACCGCGCTGCGCGACTGGCTGATCGAGCAGCGCGAGCCGGCGCTGGCGGCGCGCTGCGACGGCTATCTGTCCCAGGTGCCGGCCGGTGCGACGGCCGTGCTGACCGGGCCGACGGGCGAGCGAAACACGTATACACTCGGCCCGCGCGGCACGGTGCTGTGTGTCGCGGCCACGCCGAGCGGCGCGCGCGCGCAGTTCGCGGCGGTGCTGGCGACGGGCAACCGGGCGCTGTTCGTCGGCTCGGCGGGCGAGGCGCTGGTCGCCGCGCTGCCGGCCGCGCTGAAGGGCCATGCGGCCGTGCGCAAGCAGGCCGACGCGCCGTTCGACGCCGTGCTGTTCGAAGGCGACAGCGACGAGCTGCAGACGCTCGTGAAGGACGTCGCGCAGCGCCCGGGTCCGATCGTGTCGGTGCAGGGCGTGTCGGCGGGCGCGTTCGAGAACGGCGACGCGGAAGACTACGCGCTCGAGCGGCTGCTGACCGAGCGCTCGGTCAGCGTGAACACGGCCGCGGCGGGCGGCAATGCGAATTTGATGACGATCGGCTGACGATCCTTGCCGTTCGGATCAAACAAAGGGAGTGGCAAGGCGATCCCGAAGCCGCTCCATTTACCCTGGTACCAAGGAGATGCTATGCAACACACGATGAAAAAGCTGGCAGGCGCGACGTTCGTCGCCGTCATGTCGCTTGCGGGGACGGCCCATGCGGACGACGTGAAGATCGGTTACGCAGGGCCGATGACGGGCGCCCAGGCTCACTACGGCAAGGATATGCAGAACGGGATCGTGCTCGCGCTGGAAGACTTCAACGCGACGAACCCGAAGATCGGCGGCAAGCCGGTGAAGTTCGTGCTCGAGACGCAGGACGATCAGGCTGACCCGCGCACCGGCACGACGGTCGCGCAGAAGCTGGTCGACGACGGCATCAAGGGCATGCTCGGCCACTTCAACTCGGGCACGACGATTCCGGCATCGCGCATCTACGCGAACGCCGGCATTCCGGAAATCGCGATGGCGACGGCGCCGGAATACACGCAGCAGGGTTACAAGACGACCTTCCGCATGATGACGTCCGACACGCAGCAGGGCTCGGTGGCGGGCACCTTCGCGGCGAAGGATCTCGGCTTGAAGAAGATCGCGATCGTCGACGACCGCACGGCTTACGGCCAGGGTCTTGCCGACCAGTTCGAGAAGGCTGCAAAGGCGGCCGGCGCGACGATCGTCGATCGTGAATTCACGAACGACAAGGCCGTCGACTTCAAGGCGATCCTGACCAAGCTGAAGGCGGCGAAGCCGGATCTCGTCTACTACGGCGGCGCGGACTCGCAGGCAGCGCCGATGGTCAAGCAGATGAAGACGCTCGGCTTCACCGCACCGCTGATGAGCGGCGAAATGGTGAAGACGCCGACGTTCCTGAAGATCGCGGGCAACGCGGCCGATGGCACGATCGCATCGCTGGCCGGCCTGCCGCTCGACGAAATGCCCGGCGGCAAGTCGTACGCGGAGAAGTACAAGAAGCGTTTCGGCGAAGACGTCCAGACCTACTCGCCGTATGCCTACGACGGCGCGATGGCGATGCTGAACGCGATGAAGAAGGCCGATTCGACCGATCCGGCGAAGTATCTGCCGGTCCTCGCGAAGACCGACATGGCCGGCGTGACGTCGACGCACGTCGCGTACGACGCGAAGGGCGACCTGAAGAACGGCGGCATCACGATGTACAAGGTCGAGAAGGGCGAGTGGAAGCCGCTGAAGAGCATCGGCGGCAAGTAAGCACGATGCGGATCGCGGGCGGCGCCGAACGGCGTCGCGTCGCGCATCCTGCGGGAAAGCCGTCGGGCCTTCGGGCCCGGCGGCTTTTTTGTTGGCGGATTGGCGGGTACTGCGGCGACGTCAGGCGGGGTACGTACGCTCCAGCAACGCCGCGACATCCATCGCACGCGGATCGAAGCCGCCCGCGACGCGTCCCCAGTCCGGCGCCGCGAGCCGCGTCGCGATGAACGCATCGGCGACCGCCGCCGGCGCATCGCGTGTGAGCAGGCAGGCCTGCGCCACCAGCGCGAGCCGCTGCGCGAACAGGCGCGCCGAGGCTTCGAGCGCGTCGGCCGGCGCCGCCAGCATCGCGCGCAGCACGTCGAGCGCCGCGCGGATGCGCGGCTCGCCCGCGCCCAGCTCCGTCAGTTCGGCGAGCAGCGCGGCCGCCGCGTCGGGCTCGCGCGACACGGCGCGCAACACGTCGAGGCACATCACGTTGCCCGAGCCTTCCCAGATCGAATTCACCGGCGCTTCACGGAACAGCCGCGCAATCGGCCCGTCGTCGACGTAGCCGTTGCCGCCGAACACTTCCATCACCTCGCCGGTCAGCTCGACCGCGCGCTTGCAGACCCAGAACTTCGCGGCCGGCGTGACGATCCGCTTCCATGCGCGCTCGCGCGGCGAGTCGTCGAGCTCGAATGCGTCGGCGATGCGCATCGCCAGCACCAGCGCCGCCTCGCTCTCGAGCGCGAGATCGGCGAGCACCGTGCGCATCAGCGGCTGCTCGGCGAGCGCGCGCCCGAACGCGTGGCGCTGGCGCGTGTACGCGATCGCCTGCACGACCCCCTGGCGCAGCATCGCCGCGCTGCCGAGCACGCAGTTCAGCCGCGTGTAGGTCGCCATCTCGATGATGGTCGGAATGCCGCGCCCCTCGTCGCCGAGCATGATGCCCCACGCGTCGTTCAGCTCGATCTCGCTGCTCGAGTTGCTGCGGTTGCCGACCTTGTTCTTCAGCCGCTGGATCTCGACCGCGTTCTTCGTGCCGTCGGGCCGCCAGCGCGGCACGTAGAAGCACGACGGGCCGCCCGCTTCGGTGCGCGCGACGACGAGATGCGCGTCGCACATCGGCGCGGAGAAGAACCACTTGTGCCCGCGCAGCCGGTATTCGCCGCCGCGCCCACCGGCGCCGCTGGCGGTCGCGAGCGTCGTGTTGGCGCGCACGTCGGAGCCGCCCTGTTTCTCCGTCATGCCCATCCCGAACCAGATCGAGCGCTTGCCGGCGAGCGGCACGTCGCGCGGATCGTAGTCGTCGCTGTACAGCTTGTCGCGCAGCAGCGCCCACAGCGCGGGCTCCTTCTGCAGCAGCGGAATCGCGGCCTGCGTCATCGTCGCCGGGCACAGCGTGCCGGCCTCGATCTGGCCGTGCAGGTAGAAGCCCGCCGCGGTCGCCGCCCAGCGGCCGCGGCGTGTGTCGCGGAACGCGAGCGACACCAGGCCTTCGTTGCGGTACATGCCGAGCAGCGTGTGCCAGGCCGGGTGGAACTCGACACGGTCGATGCGGCGCCCGCGCCGGTCGAACGCGTTCAGCTCGGGCGTGTGGCGGTTCGCTTCGTCGGCGAGGCGCGCCGTGTCGGCGCTGCCGAGTCGCGCGCCGTATGCGTCGAGCTGCGGCGCGGCCCAGCCGGCGCCCGCGCGGGCGAGCGCGTCGCGCAGCGCGGCGTCGGTGGCGAACAGGTTATAGTCGACCAGTTCGTCGAACTGGTTCGTGACGGCATGGGTCGCTTCGGTCATCGGGCTGTCTCCGGTGTCGTGCTTCGCGGCCGCTCGTGTGCCGGTTTCCCGTCAACCGCGTGTTCCGCTGAATTTCAGAGTAGCAAATATGCCGCCGCGACATGTTCAGGTTCCGGCGCCGCCCGGTCAGCCGGGCGCGCAACCCGCGCCCGCGTTGCGCCGCCGGCCGCGCCAGTCGCGCGCTCAGGCCACGTCCGATGCGTTGCAGCAGGCGTTCGTTCAGCTTTTGCTCGAACGCGGGCACGCGAACGTGACGATCCGCGAGATCGCGGCGGTCGCCGGCGTGAGCGTCGGCACCTTCTACGAATACTTCGGCGACAAGCAGAGCCTCGCCGCGCTGTGCATCCACCGGCGCGTGCTGGCGCTCGCCGAGCGGCTGCGTGCGGCCGCGCACGGGCTGCGCGGCATGCCGCGCGCCGAGGTCGCGGCCGCGCTCGTCGATCTGCAGGTGGAAGTGATCGCCGCCGATGCGGCGCTGTGGGGCGTGCTGTTCGTGCTGGAGCGTCAGGTGTCGCCGCTTGCCGCGTACCGCCGTCATTACGCGGCCTATGTCGCGTTGTGGCGCGACGCGCTCGCGCAGGCCGGCGACCCGCCGCCGGCCGCGCGGCTTGAGGCGTGCGCGCGGATGGCGCACGCGCTCTGCTACGGCGGCGTGTCCCAGGCGCTGCTGACGCTCGGGCCGGCGCTCGACTTCGCCGCGCTGCGCCGCGAGCTGCACGCCGCGCTGGGCGGCTATCTGGCGGCGCTGCACGACTGACACGCGCCGCGGCCGCGCGGCTTCTCCGCACGACGATGCCTGATACGCATGCGTGAACGGCATCTGCCCGCGCGATGCCGGGCCACGCGTATCGAATGCCATGAGCAAAATGCATGGCCGTCATGACGAACTTTCGATTGTGCGTCGATATTGGCTCGGGCTAAATCGCCCGACACCGGCATCGCCGCGCACCGCGCCGGCATGCCCGGCGGACATCAGGAGGAGTCATGCGAAGCGCCATCACGCACCGTTCGAAACTGCCGGACGTCGGCACGACGATCTTCACGGTGATCGGCCAGCTTGCCGCGCAGCACGATGCGCTGAACCTTTCGCAAGGCGCGCCGAATTTCGCGCCAGATCCCGCGTTGATCGACGGCGTCGCGCGCGCGATGCGCGACGGGCACAACCAGTACGCGCCGATGGCCGGCGTCGTGTCGCTGCGCGAGCGGCTCGCGGAAAAGACCGAGGCGCTGTACGGCGCGCGTTACGATCCGGGCACCGAGATCACCGTGATCGCGAGCGCGAGCGAGGGCTTGTACGCGGCGATCAGCGCGCTCGTGCATCCGGGCGACGAGGTCATCTATTTCGAGCCGGCGTTCGACAGCTATGCGCCGATCGTGCGGATGCAGCACGCGACGCCGGTGGCGATCAAGCTGTCGCCCGAGCATTTCCGCGTCGACTGGGACGAAGTGGCCGCGGCGATCACGCCGCGCACGCGGATGATCGTCGTCAACACGCCGCACAACCCGACCGCGACGGTGTTCCGCGCCGACGATCTCGAACGCCTCGCGCAGCTCACGCGCAATACCGACATCGTGGTGCTGTCCGACGAGGTCTACGAGCACGTCGTGTTCGACGGCGCTCAGCACCAGAGCGTCGCGCGGCATCGCGAGCTGGCCGAGCGCAGCGTGATCGTGTCGTCGTTCGGCAAGTCGTTCCACGTGACGGGCTGGCGCGTCGGTTATTGCGTCGCGCCGGCCGCGCTGATGGACGAGATCCGCAAGGTCCACCAGTTCATGACGTTCTCGGCCGACACGCCGATGCAGGTCGCGTTCGCGCAGATGCTCGCGCGGCCGGAAAGCTATCTGGGCCTGTCGGCGTTCTATCAGGCCAAGCGCGACCTGCTCGCGCGCGAGCTGGCCGGCTCGCGCCTGCAGCTGCTGCCGAGCGAGGGCTCGTTCTTCATGCTCGCGCGCTTCCGGCACCTGTCGGACGAACGCGACAGCGACTTCGTGCTGCGCGTGATCCGCGATGTGCGCGTCGCGACGATTCCGTTGTCGGCGTTCTATGCGGACGGCACCGATACGGGCGTGATCCGCCTCAGTTTCTCGAAGGACGACGCGACGCTGATCGAGGGCGCGCGGCGATTGCGTTCGCTGTAACGCGCGGGCGCGGCCCGCATCCCAAGCACGCGACGGGCACGTCGCACGGAAAGCCACCGACGGACCCGGCGCACGTGCCGCTGCACGGCGCCGCCCGACCAGCCAGGAGATCACGATGAAGCATGTCCCCATCCTCAAGTTCGCGTTCGCAATCGCATGTGCGCTCGGCGCGGGCGCCGCGCTCGCCGACGCACAGACGCTGCGCTTCGGCCTCGAGGCGCAGTACCCGCCGTTCGAATCGAAGGCGCCGAACGGCGACCTGCAGGGCTTCGACATCGACGTCGGCAACGCGGTGTGCGAGCGCGCGAAACTCACGTGCAAGTGGGTGGAGACATCGTTCGACGGGTTGATCCCGGCGCTGAAGGGACGCAAGTTCGACGCGATCAATTCGGCGATGAACGCGACCGAGCAACGGCGTCAGGCAATCGATTTCACGACGATCATCTATCGCGTGCCGACGCAGCTGATCGCGCGCACCGGCAGCGGCCTGCTGCCGACGCCCGACGCGCTGAAGGGCAAGCGTGTCGGCGTGCTGCAGGCGTCGATCCAGGAAACCTATGCGAAGGCGCACTGGGAACCGGCCGGCGTGTCGGTCGTCGCGTATCAGGACCAGAACCAGGCGTACGCGGATCTCGTCGCGGGCCGCCTCGACGCGACTCTGGTGCTCGCGCCGGCCGGCCAGCGCGGTTTCCTGTCGCGCCCGGACGGCAAGGGCTTCGCGTTCGTCGGCCAGCCGGTGCGCGACGACCGGATCCTCGGCAGCGGGATCGCGTTCGGCCTGCGCAAGGGCGACGACGCGCTGAAGACCAAGCTCGATGCGGCAATCGAGCATCTGAAGGCCGACGGCACCGTGAAGACGCTCGGCCGGAAGTACTTCGGCGACGTCGATATCTCCGCCAAGTAAGCGGTGCGGACGATGCAGAGCCTGCCCGCGGCCGGCGTGCCGGACGGCCCTGGCGTGCCGCCGCAGGCGGACGACGCGCTCGCCGCGGCGCTCGCCGCCGCGCTGGGCGATGCGCTGGATGATGGCCTCGTCACGCGCTCGGCCGACATCGAGCCGCGCTACTTCACCGCGTACAACGAGCCGGCCGGCGTGCGCCCGCGCGCGCTGGTGCGGCCGCGCAGCGTCGACGAGGTGTCGCGCACGCTCGCGCTGTGCACGCGCCTCGCGCAGCCGGTCGTGCCGCAGGGCGGCCTCACCGGGCTCGCGCGCGGCGCGGTCGCGCTGGGCGGCGAGATCGTGCTGTCGATGGAGCGCTTCGCCGGCGTCGAGGCGATCGACGCGGCGGCCGGCACGATGACGGTACGGGCCGGCACGCCGCTGCAGACCGTGCAGGAGGCGGCGGACGCGGCGGGCTTCACGTTCGGCGTCGATCTCGGCGCGCGCGGGTCGTGCCAGATCGGCGGCATGCTCGCGACCAACGCGGGCGGCACGCGCGCGATCCGCTACGGGATGATGCGCGAGCAGGTGCTCGGGCTGGAGGCCGTGCTGGCGGACGGCACCGTCGTGTCGTCGATGAACCGGATGCTGAAGAACAACGCCGGTTACGACCTGAAGCAGCTGTTCATCGGCAGCGAGGGCACGCTCGGCGTCGTCACGCGCGCCGTGCTGCGGCTGCATCCGAAGCTGGCCGAGCCGGCTACCGCGTTGTGCCGCGTGCAGGGCTACGATGCCGTCCTCGAGCTGTGGAACCGCCTGCGCGCGCTGCCGGAGCTCGTCAGTTTCGAAGCGATGTGGCCGGCCTTTTACGACTACGTCGCGCGTCATACGCCCGGCGTCGTCGCGCCGTTCGCGGGCGACGGCGGCTTCGCGGTGCTGATCGAGTGCGCGACGAGCGCGCCGGGCGGCGATGCGCGCGCGGCGCTGGAAGCCGCGCTCGCGGACGCGCTCGACGCGGGCCTCGTCGACGATGCCGTGCTCGCGACCTCGGCGCGGCAGGCGCGCGACGTGTGGACGCTGCGCGAAGGCCTCGCGATCGATGCGCTGCCGCACCTGATGAACTTCGACGTGAGCCTGCCGACCGGTGAGCTCGGCGCGTTCGCCGTACGCTGCGAAGCGGCGTTGCGCGGGCGCTGGCCGGACATCGTGTGTCTGTTCTTCGGCCATGTCGGCGACGGCAACGTGCATGTCGGCGTATCGCTCGCCGGCAGGCGCGACGCGGATGCGGAGGCGATCGACGATTGCGTCTACGCGGTCGTACGCGACATGGGCGGCTCGGTGTCGGCGGAGCACGGCATCGGCGTGCTCAAGCGCGGCTATCTCGCGCACACGCGCAGTGAAGCCGAGATCGCGCTGATGCGGCGCCTGAAGGCCGCGCTCGATCCCGCCGGCGTGCTCAATCCCGGCAAGGTGCTTTGACGGGTGCAGGCCGGGCGGGCGCGCGTCAGGCGTCGACCCAGCGCAGCGCGCCGATCTTCAGGTGTTCGACGACGCTGCGCGTCCAGTCGAGCTCCGCGTTGAGCATCACGAGCGCATGCTCGTTCTGCAGCAGGAACAGGCGCGGCACCTGATCGCCTTGCGCGGCGTTGCGCAGCGCATCGAGGCGCTCGCGCTCGGCCTCGAGCGCGTCGATGCGGCGCTCCAGCTGGCGGCGCGCATCCTCGGCGTCGAGCAGCGGCAGGAACGCGAGGCCGGCGCCGAACGCGGTGAATTCGCGCGCCGGTTCGGCGAGCAGCGCATGCAGCCAGGCCTGTCCCGCCTTGTGGCCGGCTTCCGTCAGCTTGTACAGCGTGCGTTCGGGAAACGCGCCGTCACGCTCGGTGTCGTGCACGGCGATCAGCCCGTCGCGCAACAGCCGGTCGATCATCTGGTAAAGGCTCGTGCGCTGCCGCACGTTGACGACTTCGTCATAGCCGCGCGCTTTCAGCTGCTGCAGCATCCCGTACGGATGCATCGGTGTTTCGGTGAGGGTCGCCAGCACGGCGAGGGCGAGCGGTGACGGGCGGCTGACCGGCATGGGTAGTTCATCTATATCTAGTCATGACATGACTAGTATTGGGCAAACTATCAGATCCGACAAGGGCTTCAGCCGAGGTGCGAGCGTTTTGCGGGCGGCGCGACCGTCTCCATGGTCGTCAGACCGTGGACGATCCCGCAGTCCTCGACCGAATGTTCGCCGACGCACTGGCGGCGCAGTTCGATCAGCTGGTCGCGCAGATGCGTGAGTTCGGCGAGGCGCGCGTCGACGTGGCCGATGTGTTCGTCAAGCAGTGCATTGACCGAATCGCACGGATCGGCCGGCGTGTCGGTGAGTTGCAGCAGCGCGCGGATTTCGTCGTGCGCCATGTCGAGCGCGCGGCAGTTGCGGATGAAGCGCAGCCGTTCGACGTGCACGTCGGTGTAGTTGCGGTAGTTCGAATCGGTGCGCTCCGCATCCGGCATCAGCCCCTCCCGCTCGTAGAAGCGGATCGTTTCGGGCGTGCAGCGGGCCGCTTTGGCCAGTTCGCCGATCTTCATGGCTTGCTCCGTTGTAAGGGTTGACCTTGTAGTGGCTTCAGGGTGTTAACTCTACCTCGTCCAGCCATAGAGGAGGTCTTCATGACCGACGCCCAGCGTACCCCCGACCCACGACACCGCCATGCCGACGGCGCCGCGACCTGCTGCGCCGACGCGCGCGACACGCAGGCGTGCTGCGCCGGCGACGCGGCGCCGGCGGGCGGCGAGCACGCACACGGCGATGTGGCGGCGCGCGGCGTACGTCCGGAGGCCGATGGTCATGAGCACGCCGATTCGCGCGCGCACGGCGCGCAGCACGATCACGGCGCCGCTGCTGCAGGTAGGGTGCGGGGCGATGGGCATGTGCATGGGGCGGCTTGTTCGCAGGGCCACGCCCACGAGCATGCTCACGAGCACGAGCACGAGCACGAGCACGAGCACGAGCACGAGCACGAGCACGAGCACGAGCACGAGCACGAGCACGAGCACGAGCACGCGGCCGGCGGCTGCTGCGCGCCGGCCGCGCCGACGCTCGCGCCGCTGCCCGCTGCACGGGCGACCGCATCGGGCCACGTGCGCTCCGCGTTCCGGATCATGCAGATGGATTGCCCGACCGAGGAGACGCTGATCCGCAAGAAGCTCGGCGCGATGCAGCAGGTGTCGGCGCTGGAGTTCAACCTGATGCAGCGGATGCTGACCGTCGACCACGTGCCCGGCGCGCAGCCGGCGATCGAAAGCGCGATCCGCACGCTCGGGATGACGCCCGAGGCTGCATCGGCGGACACGCCCGCCGCGCCCGTCGACGCGCCGCGTGCGAAGTCCTGGTGGCCGCTCGCGCTCGCCGGCGTCGCCGCGGTCGCGTCGGAGGCGGTGAACTGGGCCGGCCTGCCGGTGTGGCTGTCGGCAGCGCTGGCGATCGCCGCCGTCCTCGCGTGCGGGCTGACCACCTACAGGAAGGGCTGGATCGCGATCCGCAACGGCAACCTGAACATCAACGCGCTGATGAGCATCGCGGTGACGGGCGCGATGGCGATCGGCCAGTGGCCGGAAGCGGCGATGGTGATGGTGCTGTTCACGATCGCCGAACTGATCGAGGCGAAGTCGCTCGACCGGGCGCGCAACGCGATCCAGGGGCTGATGCAGCTCGCACCGGACACCGCGACCGTGCAGGACGCCGACGGCACGTGGCGCACGCTCGACGCCGCGCAGATTGCGCCGGGCGCGATCGTGCGCGTGAAGCCGGGCGAGCGGATCGGCCTCGACGGCGAGGTCGTTGCCGGGCGCTCGACGGTGAACCAGGCGCCGATCACCGGCGAGAGCCTGCCCGTCGACAAGACGACCGGCGACGCGGTGTACGCCGGCACGATCAACGAATCGGGTTCGTTCGACTATCGTGTGACGGCGGCCGCATCGAACTCGACGCTCGCACGGATCATCCATGCGGTCGAGCAGGCGCAGGGCGCGAAGGCGCCGACGCAGCGCTTCGTCGACCGCTTCGCGCGCGTCTACACGCCGATCGTGTTCGCGATCGCGCTGCTGGTGGCCGTCGTCCCGCCGCTCGTCATCGGCGACGCGTGGCACGACTGGATCTACCGCGCGCTGGTGCTGCTCGTGATCGCATGCCCGTGCGCACTGGTGATCTCGACGCCCGTCACGATCGTGTCGGGGCTCGCGGCCGCGGCGCGACGCGGGATCCTCGTGAAAGGCGGCGTGTATCTGGAACAGGGCCGCACGCTGTCGTGGCTCGCGCTCGACAAGACCGGCACGATCACGCACGGCAAGCCGGTGCAGACCGACTTCGACCTGCATGCCGAGCACGCCGACGCCGCGCAGGTGCACCGGCTCGGCGCGAGCCTCGCGGCGCGCTCCGATCACCCGGTGTCGCAGGCGATCGCCGCGGCCGCCCGCGATGCGAGCGCGGCTGCGTTCGACGAGGTGACGGACTTCGAGGCGCTCGCCGGGCGCGGCGTGCGCGGCACGATCGGCGGCGCGCGCTACTGGCTCGGCAATCACCGGCTCGTCGAGGAGCTCGAACGCTGCTCGCCGGCGCTCGAAGCGAAGCTCGACGTGCTCGAGCGGCAGGGCAAGAGCGTCGTGATGCTGATCGACGAGGCGCGCGTGCTCGGCATCTTCGCGGTGGCCGACACGATCAAGGAGACGAGCCGCGCTGCGATCGCCGATCTGCATGCGCTCGGCATCCGCACCGCGATGCTGACGGGCGACAACCCGCACACCGCGCAGGCGATCGCGCAACAGGCCGGCATCGACGATGCGCGCGGCAACCAGCTGCCCGAAGACAAGCTCGCGGCGGTCGAGGAGCTGTCGGCGCGCGGCGCGGGCGCGGTCGGGATGGTCGGCGACGGCATCAACGACGCGCCGGCTCTCGCGCGCGCCGATATCGGCTTCGCGATGGGCGCGATGGGCACCGACACGGCGATCGAGACGGCCGACGTCGCGTTGATGGACGACGACCTGCGCAAGATCCCCGCGTTCGTGCGGCTGTCGCGGGCGACGCACCGCGTGCTGGTGCAGAACATCGGCTTCGCGCTCGGCGTGAAGATCGTGTTCCTCGGTCTCACGATCGCCGGGCTCGGCACGATGTGGATGGCCGTGTTCGCGGACGCCGGCGCGAGCCTGATCGTCGTCGGCAACGGGTTGCGGCTGCTGTCGAAGGCCGGTGTGTTCGACGGCGCGCGCACGCAGCGCTGAGGAGCGGGCGATGGGGTTGCTGAAACGGGTGTTTGGCGGGTGGGGTGGTCGGCACGGGGGCGGGCACGGCGGCTCACACGGCTCACACGGCTCACACGGCTCACACGGCGGCGGGCACGGCAGCGGACCGCAGAGCGGCCATGGCGGCGGCCATCACGGCGAGCGAGGCCGCGAACTGTACGACGCGCACGGCCGCGATCGCCATGACTGGGGCCGGCAGCCGCCGACCGGCGGCCGCGGCGTGCCCGGCGCCGACTTGTCGTTGCGCCAACTCGTATGCGCGGGCTGCGGTGCGCTCAACGCGCCGGCCGCGCGATTCTGCGCGCAGTGCGGCGTATCGCAGCGTGGCCGCGCGTGCGGCCGTTGCCAGGCAGCACTCGCCGCCGACGCGCGCTTTTGTCCGAACTGCGGGACGCAGGCCGGCTAGACGCGCAAGCACGGGTATCGTTGCCGGCAGACCGGCAGACCGGCAGACCGGCAGACCGGCAGACCGACAGACCGACAGACCGACAGACCGACAGACCGACAGACCGACAGACCGACAGACCGACAGACCGACAGACCCACCCCCGCACCCCTCCGCGACCGCATCGACCGGCTTCCCTCCCAGCCCAGACATCCCGATACCCCGGACCCGCGTTCGCCCCACGTCATCGCTAGCCCCCTCTCCCAGCCATCGTCCGCCCCCGAATCGCCCCCTTTTAATTTGTCCGAATCGGGGTTCACCCCTCCGATCACCGACTAAAGTTAAAGAGGGTGAAATCGGATCAACGCGTCATTTTTCTCGGGTAAGTTCGCCGGACGGTAACGCACGGTTTTCGAAGTACGCAGGTAGTTCGTCGACGTTCAATCGCAACGCCACGTTTTCGGGAGAAGAAGAAATGGATGCTTCCAGCTTCATCACGTCGCTGCAGACCACGCTGGGCGGCTACCTGCCCAAGATAGCCGGCGCGATCGGCCTGTTGCTGATCGGCTGGCTGATCGCCGTGGCCGTGCGGGCCGGCGCGCTCCGGCTGCTGAACGCGCTGAACGTCGACCGGCGGATCAGCGAAAGCACCGGTCAGGGCGCGTGCGTCGAGCGGATCATCGCCGCCGGGCTGTTCTGGCTCGTGCTGCTCGTCACCGCGGTCGGCATCTTCAACGTGCTCAATCTGTACGCGGTGTCCAATCCGTTCTCGCTGCTCGTCACGCACATCGTCGACTACCTGCCGAACCTGATCGGCGGCGCGGCGCTGACGCTGATCGCGTGGCTCATCGCGTCGCTGCTGCGCAGCCTCGCGAACCGCGCACTGAAGGCGAGCAAGGTCGACACCGCGCTGGCCGAAAGCGCGGGCATGCAGCCGATGAGCGGCTATCTCGGCGACGTGCTGTTCTGGCTCGTCATCCTGATGTTCCTGCCCGCGATTCTCGGGTCGTTCGCGTTGTCCGGACTGCTGGCGCCGGTGCAGGGAATGGTCGACAAGCTGCTCGCGATCGTGCCGAACCTGTTCGCGGCGGCGATGATCGGCTTCGTCGGCTGGATCGTCGCGCGCGTGCTGCGCGGCCTCGTGACGAACCTGCTGGTCGCGGCCGGCGCCGACCGCCTCACCGCGCGCCTCGACAGCCCGACGCCGGTGCGCGTGTCGAGCCTGATCGGCACGATCGTCTACGTGTTCGTGTTCGTGCCGACGCTGATCTCCGCGCTCGATGCGCTGAAGATCGAGGCGATCTCGATCCCTGCGACCAACATGCTGAACCAGTTCCTCGGCGCGGTGCCCGACATCGTCGCGGCGATCGTGATCGTGGTGGTGACGTTCTATTTCGCGCGCTTCGTCGCGTCGCTCACGCAGAAGCTGCTGGAAGCCGCCGGCGCCGACGGGCTGCCGGCCGTGCTCGGCGTCGAGCGCGTGTTCTCCGGGATGCTGCAGCCGTCGGTGCTCGTCGCACGGCTGATCGTGTTCTTCGCGATGCTGTTCGCGGCGGTCGAGGCGGCCAACCGGCTCGGCTTCACGCAGGTGCGCGACGTCGTCACGCTGTTCATCGAATTCGGTGGTCACGTGCTGATGGGCGGCGTGATCCTCGTGATCGGCGTGTGGCTCGCCGGGCTTGCACGGCGCGTGATCGAGCAGGCCGACCGTGAGCACAGCGTATTGTTCGCACGGATCGCGCAGTTCGCGATCCTCGGCCTCGTGTTCGCGATGGGGCTGCGCGCGATGGGCATCGCCAACGAGATCGTGCAGCTCGCGTTCGGGCTCGTGCTCGGCGCGGTCGCGGTCGCGGTCGCGCTGTCGTTCGGTCTCGGCGGCCGCGAAGCGGCCGGCAAGCTGCTCGACCGCTGGTTCAACCAGCGCGGCGGCGGTCAGTAACGCCGCACGGGGCGTCCGCGCCGCGTGAGTCACTCACGCCGCGCGGACTACCCACGCCGCGCGAGCCACTCACGCCGCGCGGACTACCCACGCCGCGCGAGCCACCCCCACCGCGTGGACCACCAACGCCGTGTGAGCCTCTCATGCCGCGCGGACTACCAACGCCGCGCGAGCCACCCACACCGCGCGAGGCGTCCACACCGCCCGAGCCACCACACCCCGCTCCGGCGCGCTCCGCGCGCGCCCAGCGCGCCTGCATAACGTCCCGCACCACGCGCCCGGCGTTTCCGTCAGCGAAACGTCAGCCGCCATCTTTGCCGAATTTCGATAACACGTCGTTTTATGACTCTCTAGCATCGATTCTCAGTCGCGCGGGCAGGCAGGCCGGCGCCCTTCAGGAGAATCCGATGAAAGCAGAGTCGAATGGCCGGCCCGCAGCCGGCGCCAAGTCGTCCGGCCAGCCCGCGCTGCAGCAAACGCTCGGCACCTGGCAACTGTGGGGCATCGCGGTCGGCCTCGTGATCTCCGGCGAGTACTTCGGCTGGAGCTACGGCTGGGCGAGCGCCGGCACGCTGGGCTTCGTCATCACCGCGCTGTTCGTCGCGGCGATGTACACCACCTTCATCTTCAGCTTCACCGAGCTGACCACGTCGATCCCGCACGCGGGCGGCCCGTTCGCGTATGCGCGCCGCGCATTCGGCCCGACCGGCGGCTATCTCGCCGGCGCCGCGACGCTCGTCGAATTCGTGTTCGCGCCGCCCGCCATCGCGCTGGCGATCGGCGCATACCTGCACGTGCAGTTCCCTGGGCTCGAGCCGAAGCACGCGGCGATGGGCGCGTATCTCGTGTTCATGGCGCTGAACATCGTCGGCGTGCAGATCGCCGCGACGTTCGAGCTGGTCGTCACGCTGTTCGCGATCTTCGAGCTGCTGGTGTTCATGGGCGTCGTGTCGCCGGGCTTCGCGTGGAGCAACTTCATGAAGGGCGGCTGGGCCGGTGCCGATCACTTCAGCATGGGCGCGTTCCACGGCATGTTCGCCGCGATTCCGTTCGCGATCTGGTTCTTCCTCGCGATCGAAGGTGTCGCGATGGCCGCCGAGGAAGCGAAGAACCCGAAGCGCTCGATCCCGATCGCCTACGTGGCCGGCATCCTGACGCTCGTGGTCCTCGCGATCGGCGTGATGGTGTTCGCCGGCGGCGCGGGCGACTGGACCAAGCTCGCGAACATCAACGATCCGCTGCCGCAGGCGATGAAGTACATCGTCGGCGCGAACAGCGGCTGGATGCACATGCTGGTGTGGCTCGGGCTGTTCGGGCTGGTCGCGTCGTTCCACGGGATCATCCTCGGCTATTCGCGCCAGATCTTCGCGCTGGCCCGCGAAGGCTATCTGCCCGAATGGCTCGGGAAGGTGCATCCGCGCTTCAAGACCCCGCATCGCGCGATCCTCGCGGGCGGCGTGGTCGGGATCGCCGCGATCTACAGTGACGAGCTGATCCAGTTCGGCGGCCAGACGCTCACCGCGAACATCGTGACGATGTCGGTGTTCGGCGCGATCGTGATGTATATCGTCAGCATGGCGGCGCTGTTCAAGCTGCGCCGCTCGCAACCGAACATGGCGCGGCCGTTCCGTGCGCCGATGTACCCGTTGTTCCCGGCGTTCGCGATCGTGGCGGCCCTCGTGTGCCTCGGAACCATGGTCTACTTCAACGGGCTGGTGGCGATGGTGTTCATCGCGTTCCTGGCGGTCGGCTACGCTTACTTCATCGCGACCCGGTCGCAGCGCGCGAGCGCGCCGGCCGACGTGCTGCTCGAGGAATGACGTTGGCACGCCCGAACGGCGGCGCATGACGGCCTGCGGCGCGCCCGATGGAACGGGCGCGCCGTTGGCGTTCGGCAGGCGGAAGAGGTGGGCAGGCAGCGCAAGCACTGGCAAGGAGATTCGAACGATGTCCTATACGGAGACGATCGGCCCGCGCACGTACCGGTTCGCGGACCTGAAAACGCTGCTCGCGAAGGCGAGCCCGCTGCGCTCGGGCGACCAGCTCGCCGGCGTCGCGGCGGCGAGCGAGGAAGAGCGCGTGGCCGCGAAGATCGCGCTCGCGAGCGTGCCGCTGAAGGCGTTCCTGAACGAGGCGGTGATCCCGTACGAACAGGACGAAGTCACGCGCCTGATCGTCGACGATCACGACGCGCAGGCCTTCGCGGAAATCTCGCATCTGACCGTCGGCGATTTCCGCAACTGGCTGCTGTCGCCGGCGGCCGACGGCGCGGCGCTCGAACGCATCGCAGCGGGGCTCACGCCGGAGATGGTCGCGGCCGTGTCGAAGCTGATGCGCAACCAGGATCTGATCGCGGCGGCGAGAAAGCGCCGCGTCGTCACGCGCTTTCGCAACACGGTCGGGCTGCCCGGCCGGATGTCGGTGCGGCTGCAGCCGAATCATCCGACCGACGACGTGAAGGGCATCGCCGCGTCGATGCTCGACGGGCTGATGTACGGCTGCGGCGACGCGATGATCGGCATCAACCCCGCAACCGACAGCCTCGCGGCGATCGTCAAGCTGCTCGCGATGATCGACGGCTTCCGCGAGCGCTACGGCGTGCCGACGCAGTCTTGCGTGCTCACGCACGTGACCAACACGATCGCGGCGATCGACAAGGGCGCGCCGGTCGACCTCGTGTTCCAGTCGATCGCGGGCACCGAGAAGGCGAACGCGAGCTTCGGGATCTCGCTCGCGCTGCTCGGCGAGGCGCGCGCCGCCGCGTTGTCGCTCGCGCGCGGCACCGTCGGCAACAACGTGATGTACTTCGAGACGGGCCAGGGCAGCGCGCTGTCGGCGAACGCGCATTTCGGCGTCGACCAGCAGACCTGCGAAGTGCGCGCGTATGCGGTCGCGCGCAAGTTCGATCCGTTCCTGGTGAACACGGTGGTCGGCTTCATCGGCCCGGAATACCTGTACGACGGCAAGCAGATCATCCGCGCGGGCCTCGAGGATCACTTCTGCGGCAAGCTGCTCGGTGTGCCGATGGGCTGCGACATCTGCTACACGAACCACGCGGAAGCCGACCAGGACGACATGGACACGCTGCTGACGCTGCTCGGCACGGCCGGCATCAACTTCATCATGGGGATTCCCGGCGCGGACGACGTGATGCTGAACTACCAGAGCACGTCGTTTCACGATCAGTTGTACGTGCGCGAGGTGCTCGGCCTGCGCCGCGCGCCGGAGTTCGAGGAGTGGCTCGAGACGATGGAGATCGCCGACGCGCACGGCGCGCTGCGCGCGGCGAACGCACGCGTGCCGCTGCTCGCGGGCGCGAACGACTGGATGGGGATTTCCGCATGAGCGACGCCGTCGAGAAGAATCCGTGGGCGCAGCTGAAGGCGTTCACGAACGCGCGAATCGCGCTCGGCCGCGCCGGCAGCAGCCTGCCGACCGCGCCGCTGCTCGCGTTCAACCTGTCGCATGCGCAGGCGCGCGACGCCGTGCATCAGCCGCTCGATTCGGAGGCGCTGCGTCGCGAGCTCGACACGGCCGGCTTCGCGACGCTCGGCGTGCAGAGCGCCGCCGTCGATCGCCAGCATTACCTGCGCCGTCCCGATCTCGGCCGCAAGCTGTCGGACGACGGACGCGCGCTGCTGGCCGGCTACGGTGCGATGCTCGACGATGCGCCCGATGTGGTGTTCGTGGTCGGCGACGGGCTGTCCGCGTTCGCGGCCGCGAAGCAGGCGCTGCCGCTGCTGCAGGCCGTGTGCCCGCGGCTGCACGCGGACGGCTGGCGGCTCGGCCCGGTAGTGGTGGCGACGCAGGCGCGCGTCGCGCTCGGCGACGAGATCGGCGAGCTGCTGCGCGCGCGGGCCGTCGCGATGCTGATCGGCGAGCGGCCGGGGCTCAGCTCGCCGGACAGCCTCGGCGTGTACCTGACGTGGGCGCCGAAGGTCGGCTGCCACGACGCGCAGCGCAACTGCATCTCGAACGTGCGGCCCGAAGGCCTGCCGCATGCGGCGGCGGCGCACAAGCTGCACTACCTGATGACCGAGGCGCGCCGGCTGCGGCTCACGGGGGTCGGGCTCAAGGACGACAGCGACGCGCTGTTGCCGCCGCAACAGGCCGAGCGGATTGGCGCCGCGTGACGGTGTGCCGTCGATGGCGCGCGGCGCGGCGGCCGACACGGGCGCGCGGTTCGGCTACCTGAACAGCCGCTCGCACAGGAAGTCGACGAACACGCGCAGCTTCGGCGACAGCTGCCGGCTCGACGGCCACACGATCGAGAACTGTCCCGGTGCGATCCGGTAGTCGTCGAGCACGGTGACGAGCGTGCCGGCGTCGAGCGCGTCGCGCGCGAGGAAGTCGGGCATGTAGCCGATGCCGAGGCCGGCCATCACCGCGCCGCGCAGCGCTTCCATGTTGTTGCAGGTCATCGCGGTGCGCAGTTTCAGCGGTGTGCCGTCGTCGGCCGCCAGCGCCCAGTCCTGTAGCTTGCCGGTGGTCGGAAAGCAGTAGCGCACGCAATCGTGCGTGTCGAGATCGTGCGGTACGCGCGGCGTGCCGGCCCGCGCGAGATACGCGGGCGTGGCGCACAGCACGAACGCGAATGGGCCGAGCCGCCGCGACATCAGGCTCGAATCCGACAGCGGGCCGCTGCGGATCACCGCGTCGAAGCCGCCTTCGACGACGTCGACCATCCGGTCGTTGAAATCCAGGTCGAGCTCCACTTCCGGGTAGCACTCGCGAAACGCCGGCAGCACCGGCAGCAGAAACCGGTAGCCGATCACGGGCAGGCTCACGCGCAGCCTGCCGCGTGGGCGCTGCGCGGAGGCCGTGACGGTCGCTTCCGCGTCGCGAAGATCTTCCAGGATGCGCTGGCAGCGCTCGTAGAAATGGCGCCCTTCGTCGGTCAGCGTGACGCGCCGCGTCGTGCGGTTGAACAGGCGTACGCCGAGCGACTGCTCGAGCCGCGCGATCGTCTTGCCGACGGCCGACGCCGAAATGCCCAGCGCGCGGCCGGCCGCGACGAAGCTCAGCGCTTCGGCGGCGCGGACGAACGCGGCGATGCCATTGAGGTTTTCCATCGAGACGGAGCGGGCTGCGATTGATCGTGAATTGCGGAATTCTATTCCGATATATGCGGAGCATTGCACGGTTTTTCGCGGATTCAATCCGATTTATCTTCGATCGCTATCGACGCGCATCCGCGCGGTCATTTCGAGGAGCGATGATGGATCACCCGTTTTCAGCCGGTTCGACCGGCGCGGCACACCGGCGCGCGTGGGTGCTGGCGGCCGTGTGCATGGCGGCCGTCGCGTTGCCGCTGTCGTTTTCGGGCGGCGCGGTCGCGACGCCGGCGATCGGCCGCGACCTGCATGGCGGCCCCGTCGCGATGAACTGGATCACCAACGCGTTCATGCTCGCGTTCGGCAGCTGCCTGATGGCGGCGGGCGCGCTGGCCGACCAGTTCGGCCGCAAGCGCGTGTTCGCGATCGGCGTCGGCGGCTTCACGCTGATGTCGGTCGCGCTCGCGTTCGCGCCGTCGATGCTCGCGATCGACCTGCTGCGCGCCGCGCAGGGGCTCGCGGCCGCCGCGGCGCTCGCGGGCGGCACGGCCGCGCTCGCGCAGGAGTTCGACGGCGCGGCCCGCACGCGCGCGTTCAGCCTGCTCGGCACCACGTTCGGCGTCGGCCTCGCGTTCGGGCCGGTGCTCGCGGGCTGGCTGATCGCGCATCACGGCTGGCGCGCGATCTTCGTCACCGGCGCGGCGGCGGGCGTCCTGTCGCTGGCGCTCGGGCTGCCGCGCATGCACGAGTCGCGCGATCCGCATGCGACGGGGCTCGACTGGCCCGGCACCGTCGCGTTCACCGGCGCGCTGACGCTGTTCACGTTCGGCGTGATCGAGGCGCCCGCGCGCGGCTGGACGGACCCGCTCGTCGTCGTGCTGCTGGCCGGCGCGGCGCTCGGCGCGTGCGCGTTCGTCGCGATCGAGACGCGCGTCGCGCGGCCGATGCTCGACCTGTCGCTGTTCCGGATTCCGCGCTTCGTCGGCGTGCAGGTGCTGCCGGTGTCGACCTGCTGCTGCTACATCGTGCTGCTGGTCGTGCTGCCGCTGCGCTTCATCGGCATCGACGGCTTCAGCGAAATCGACGCAGGCTGGCTGATGCTCGCGATCTCCGCGCCGATGCTCATCGTGCCGCTGGTCGCGGCGACGCTCACGCGCTGGCTGTCGGCCGGCGTGATCTCGGGGCTCGGTCTGCTGCTCGCGGCGGCCGGCCTGGTGTGGCTCGATGTGGCGCTGCGCGGCGGCGCCGGGCCGGCCGCGATTGGGCCGATGCTCGCGATCGGCATCGGGGCGGGGATGCCGTGGGGGTTGATGGACGGGCTGTCGGTCAGCGTCGTGCCGAAGGAGCGCGCGGGGATGGCGACGGGGATCTTCAGCACGACGCGCGTGGCGGGCGAGGGCATCGCGCTCGCGATCGTCGGCGCGGTGCTGGCGACGCTTGCGCACGCCGATCTGCGGCGCGTGCCGGCGGCCGGCGAGTCCGGCGCGTCTGATGCGGCGCTGCGCGCGGCCGCGCGGCTCGCGACCGGCGATCTCGCCGGCGCGGCGGCCGTGTTGCCGGGCGTCGATCGCGCGACGCTGTTGGCGAGTTATTTGCACGCGTTCGACCGGTTGCTGCTCGCGCTCGCGGTGGTGACGGTGCTGTGCGCGGGTGTGGTGTTCGCGTTTCTCGGCGCGCGGCCGGCGCCGGACGCGACGACGGGCGCCGACGACGGCAGCCGCATGCGTGGCGATGCGGCGGCGCGGCGCGCGGCGCGCAACGCCGCGTAGTCCTACCGATCCGAAGACCCGACGCCCGCCCCACGCCGCGTCACGCCAGCACCAGCGGCGGCAGCCGCGCATCCGCGCGTGCCTGCGCGCGCTCCACCGCGACGACCACGTAGCGCCGCGCATCGGGCCACAGCTGCGCGTGGCTTGCGGCATCTTCGTCAACGGTCGCGCGCCCCTGCACGAGCCACGTCGTCTGCCGCACGAAATCGACGAACAGCAGCGCGATCGACGGGTTCACGAGCAGGTTGCCGATCGTGTTGAACAGGTTGTTGCCCGCGAAGTCGGGCAGCACCAGCGTCCTGCGATCGGCCACATGGACCAGCGGCGCGAACGAGCCGTCGGCGCGCGGCTGACGGCCGCGATACGAGCAATCGGCGTCGCCGGCCGCGTTCGCGGTCGCGACGATCAGGAACGCCTGTTCCTGGATGAAGGCGACGGCATCGTCGCTGAGAGGGGCCGCATCGGTCATGGTTCGGTGGTCGCGTCTGGGCGTACGAAACACCGAGCCGTACGCAAGCCACATGCCACGCGCCGACTGTCACACACCGATGCGGCGGCGCGGCCGCGCTGTGGAAAATCCGAACACCCGCGCCGCGGCTGTGCCATCGTATTGTTCAGAATCGACACACTCGCGCGATGCGTGCAGCGACTGCGCGCGGCGGACGGCCGCACGCATCGCTCCGGTTTGCTTGTCGGCCCGCTTTGGCACGCATGTTGCGTAATCCGTGCAGCGCGATCCAACCGGCGCTGCATTCACACAAGCACGATGAACAGGAGACATGTATGAACCCGTTTGACCTGAAACAACTGGGCCTCGACGTCGAATATCCGTATCGTCAGCAGTACGACAACTACATCGGCGGCAAGTGGGTTCCGCCGGTGAAGGGCGACTATTTCGAGAACGTGTCGCCGATCAACGGCAAGCCGTTCTGCCGCGTGCCGCGCTCGGGCGCGGAGGACATCGAGGCCGCACTCGATGCCGCACACGCCGCGCGCCGCAAGTGGGCCAAGACGTCCGTCACCGAGCGTGCGAACCTGCTGCTCGCCGCCGCCGACCGGATGGAGAAGAACCTGAAGCTGCTGGCCGTGGCCGAGACGATCGACAACGGCAAGCCGCTGCGTGAGACGATGGCCGCCGACCTGCCGCTCGCGGTCGACCACTTCCGCTACTTCGCCGGCTGCATCCGCGCGCAGGAAGGCGGCATTTCCGAGATCGACGACAACACCGTCGCATACCACTTCCATGAGCCGCTCGGCGTGGTCGGCCAGATCATCCCGTGGAACTTCCCGCTGCTGATGGCCGCCTGGAAGCTCGCGCCGGCGCTCGCAGCCGGCTGCTGCGTGGTGATGAAGCCCGCCGAGCAGACGCCTGCATCGGTGCTGGTGCTGATGGAGCTGATCGGCGACCTGTTCCCGGCCGGCACGATCAACATCGTCAACGGCTTCGGCAAGGAAGCCGGTGAGGCGCTCGCGACCAGCAAGCGCATCGCGAAGATCGCGTTCACCGGTTCGACGCCGGTCGGCAAGCACATCCTGCGCGCCGCCGCCGAGAGCCTGATTCCGTCGACCGTCGAACTGGGCGGCAAGAGCCCGAACATCTTCTTCGCCGACGTGCTCGACCAGGACGACGCGTTCCTCGACAAGACGCTCGAAGGCCTCGCGATGTTCGCGCTGAACCAGGGCGAAGTGTGCACGTGCCCGTCGCGGATCCTGATCCAGGAATCGATCTACGAGCGCTTCATCGAGAAGGCGGTCGCGCGTGTCGAGCGCATCAAGGCCGGCCATCCGCTCGACCTGCAGACGATGATCGGCGCGCAGGCGTCGCAGCAGCAGCTCGACAAGATCCTGTCGTACATCGACATCGGCCGCGGCGAAGGCGCGCAATGCCTGACGGGCGGCGAACGCACGGCGCCGGCAGCCGATCTCGGCGCGGGCTACTACGTGAAGCCGACGATGCTGCTCGGCAACAACAAGATGCGCGTGTTCCAGGAAGAGATCTTCGGGCCGGTCGCGTCGGTGATGACGTTCAAGGACGAGCAGGAAGCGATCGAACTCGCGAACGACACGTTCTTCGGGCTCGGCGCGGGCGTGTGGACGCGCAACGGCACGCGTGCATACCGGATGGGCCGCGAGATCGAGGCCGGCCGCGTGTGGACCAACTGCTATCACCTGTATCCCGCGCATGCGGCGTTCGGCGGCTACAAGCAGTCGGGCATCGGTCGCGAGACGCACAAGATGGCGCTGTCCAACTATCAGCAGACGAAGTGCCTGCTGGTCAGCTACCAGGCCGAGGCGCTCGGGTTCTTCTGATCGCTGGGGCAGGGGTGAAGCGCCGGGGCCGGACCGTGCCGCACGTGGTGTCGTGCGGCATGTGAGCGCCGTGCGGCGGTGTCTGCTGGTCCGGGTACCGGTCGAGGCGTTCGGGTTGTTCCGATCGCCGCGGCAGCGGTGAGGCGCCGGGGCTGGACCACGCCGCACGCGACGTCGCGCGGCGCGCAAGGGCCGTGCGGCGCTGGCCGGCCGTGCAGTCTGCGGCCAGCAAGCCGCCGTGGCGCACGCTGCATGCGCCGCCGGCCGTCGTGTCCGGTGCTTCATCGTCTGCTGATTGTTCCGCTTCTCGTGGTTCGGGGTTCGCGTTCGATACGCGACGTCGGCCGCATATCGCCGCAGCGTCCGAGCGCGACGGCAACGACGCCGTCGATCGCCCGAGCGCGAGCGGCCCGTATCGCATAACGACGCGCCTACCGGAGCCCGCATGGCCGAACCGCCGCGTTCCTTTCCACATCACCCTGTGTTCCACGCGGGCGAACTCGATGCACATCAACGCTTCGGCGTGGCCGACGATGCCGAACGGATGAGCGAGGTCGTCACGACGCGCCTGAGCATCGGCGTGCGCCAGTTCGTCGAGACGCAGCCGTTCATGTTCGTCGGCGCGACGTCCGACGGCGCGGCGACCTGCGATATCGTGCAGAGCCAGCGCGACGCGAACGGCGATCTGCTGCCCGTCGTGCGCGTGGTCGACACGAAAACGCTGCGCTTCGTGCTGCCGCTCCATGACGACGGCAACCGGATCGCCATGCGCGCGGACGAGGCGGTCGGCATCGGGCTGCTGTTCGTCGATTTCGTGCGCGGCATCCGTTACCGGATCAACGGCCGCGCGACGTTGCGCACCGACCTCGGCGGCGCCGACGCGGCGCCTTGGGCCGCCGGCCGCCCGATCGTCGAGCTGGCGATCCAGCAGGCGTACGGCAATTGCGGCACGCGCGTCGTGCGCTTGCGACCGGGCACGTAGCCGGCCGCCGAGGGGCGTCGATGGCCGCCGCCGCGCATCGCGCACCCGCTCGGTGCGCGGCGCGCCGCCTGCGGGTGCGCCCGTGTTGCGCGCGCCAGCCCCGCGCCGGCCGTGCGCCGCGCAATGACGGGCTTCTCGCCCGATCGCGCGGTTCGGCACGGGACTTGCGTGACGCACGCGCGCCTGGGCAGCAGAGGAGAACACGATGGAACGACGAGTGGAGTGCGCGGCCGAGCCGACGGCCGAGAACACGCGCTGCAGCGCGCAGGGCGACGACGCGCTCGCCGGCCAGGCGGTCGTCAGCGTCGCGCACGACGCCGACGAACAGGCGCGCAACCTGATCGGCTGGCGGCAAACCTACGACCAGCTCGCGGCCGGCCGCTTCGTCGGCACGCTGACCGAGCTGCCGCTCGACACGATGAAGCTCTTTCGCGAATCGACCAGCCATCTGCTGCGCCAGGCCTGCGAGGTGCGCGGCGACGCATACTGGTTCGGCATCCCGCTCGCGAACGACGGCAGCGCGCGGGTCGACGCATGCCGCATTGGGCCCGGTGCGCTCGCGTTCCGGCCGGGCAACGTCGAATTCGAATTGCTGACGCCCGCGCAGTTTTCGATCTACGGCGTGGTCGTGCGCGGCGACGTGCTGCGCCGTTACGCGGAGGAAGTCGAACACCGCGCGCTCGACGAGCGGCTGTTCGCGCAGCGCGTGATCCAGGTCGGCGACGCGCGGCTCGCGCGGCTGTGTGCACTGCTCGGCCAGCGGCTCGACGGTGCGGCTGCCGCAGGCGGGCCGCTGGCCGATGCGCAGCGCGACGACCTGCAGGCCGGCGTGCTGGCCGCGCTGTTCGACGCGTGCGCGCAGCCGGCCGACGATGGCGTCGGCAGTGCGCCGTCGACGCGGCGCTGGATCGTCGAGCAGGCGCGCGAGTACGTGCTCGCTCACCGTACTCGTCCCGTCGGCGTGCCGGAGCTGTGCGAGCAGCTGCACGTGAGCCGGCGCACGCTGCAGTATTGCTTCCAGGATGTGCTCGGGATGGCGCCCGCCACCTATCTGCGCACGCTGCGGCTCAACGGCGCGCGGCGCGACCTGTGCGGGCGCGCGGCCGGCTCGGTGCAGGACGTCGCGGCCGCGTGGGGCTTCTGGCACCTGAGCCAGTTTGCGACCGACTATCGGCGGATGTTCGGCAAGCGCCCGTCGGAGACGCTGCGCGACCGTGCCGCAATGGTGACGGCCGGCTGACCGGGCGACGCAGGATGCGGCGGCGCGCGTGGGCGTCGGCGTGACCGCCGCGCTCGTAGCGTGCGCGCTCTGAGGCGGTCGTTCCAGCCGTACTTCCAGCCGCACTTCCAGCCGCACTTCCAGCCGCACTTCCAGCCGCACTTCCAGCCGCACTTCCAGCCGCACTTCCAGCCGCACTTCCAGCCGCACTTCCAGCCGCACTTCCAGCCGCACTTCCAGCCGCACTTCGACCCTAACTCCCCGCCGTACTCCCAGCCGCACCCGTGACCACCACGTCCCGCGCACTTGGCCAAGACAGCGCCGTCCAGTCGATCGCCCGGTAGGCGGCCTCGACCGCCGCAAGATCGTCCGGCCGCTCGCTGCGGTGCAGTCCGTGCAATTCGGCCGGCACGTTCACCGCCACCGGCACGCAGTGCGGATAGTCGCGCACGCGCAGTTCGGGGGCGATCGTCGTGAAACAGCCGAGCGTCGGCACGTCGAAGCCGTCCGCGATATGCAGTGCGGCCGTGTCGGGCGCGAGCAGCATGCTCGCACCGGCGATCCACGCGATGAAGTGCGCGGTGTCGGCCGCGTCGCGGCTCACGTCGACGTATGCGGGATGCGCGACCGGCCCGAACCCGGCCACCGGCATCCGGTAACGCTGCGCGAGCATGTCGACGAACGCGGCACGCAGCGCCGGCGGCACGCTGCGTACCGCGGTGCTCGCGGTCGGACAGAACAGCACGTAGGGCCGCCGCCATGCGGGCGGCAGCGCAGGCAGCGGCAGCTTCGCGAGCCAGCGGTTGCGCTTGTCGGCGGCCGGCACCGCGGCCGGATCGGTGCCGAGCGCGGCGAGGAAGAAGTCGATCATCGGCTCGCGCGCGAACGCCGGCCAGTACAGGTGATTGCCGAGATCGATGCAGCGCGTGTGCGCGGGCAGAGCATCGGCTGCGCAAGGCAGCGTGCGCGGCACGGCGACGACGTCGGCTGCGAGCGCATACAGCGCGTCGACGTAGCGCGGCGCGCGGGCCGGCCGGTACACCGTGAAGCGCAGCTGCGGATGGCGCGCGCGCAACGCCGCGAGCGCGCTCAGCCCGATCACCGAATCGCCGAGCGCGACGCCCATCCCGTTGATCACGTGCACGTCGGCCGTACGCGCGTAGTCGAGCCGGAACGGCCGCTGGGCCGCATGCAGCAGGCCCAGCGCAGGTGCGGCCGGCAGGTACTCGGCCGCCCATTCGCTGCCGTGCTCGAGATCGTACGGTGCGACCAGCGTGCCGTCGCGCGCGAGCAGCGTGCCGGGGTAGGCGAGCGCAGCGTCGCGCGACAGTGCGACGCCGACGCCCGCGCCGGCGCCCGCCGCAAGCGGTGTCGCGGTCATGCGCCGCGCGCGCGACGGCCCTGCTCGCGGATCTGCTCGAGGGTCGCGGCCGGCGTGCTGGCGTCCTGCGGGATGCGGATCTCGATCAGCGCCGGCAGTCCGCAGCCGAGCGCGCGCTCCAATGCCGGCCCGAACTCGGCGGTGTGCGCGACCGTCTCGCCATGCGCGCCGAACGCGCGCGCATATGCGGCGAAATCGGGGTTCGTCAGGCCCGTGCCGTGCACGCGTCCCGGATAGTTGCGCTCCTGATGCATGCGGATCGTGCCGAAATGGCCGTTGTTGACGACGATCACGACGATGTTCAGCCCGTACTGCATCGCGGTCGCGAGCTCGTTGCCGGCCATCATGAAGCAGCCGTCGCCGGCGAGCGCGACGACCGCGCGCGTCGGATAAAGCGACTTCGCGGCGAGCGCGGCCGGCAGCCCATAACCCATTGCGCCGCTGGTGGGCGCGAGCTGCGAACGAAAATGCCGGTACGCGAAGTGGCGATGCAGCCAGATCGCGTAATTGCCGGCGCCGTTGGTCAGGATCGCATCGTGCGGCAGACGCTCGCGCAACTGCACCATCACGTCGCCGAGCTGGACGTCGCCGGGCATCGGCAGCGGCGCATGCCATTCGCGGTACGCGCGGTGCGCATCGGCGACCGTGCCGGCCCACGGCCGTTGCGGCGGCGGCTCCAGCGCGGCGAGCGGCGCGGCGATCTCGGGCATCCCCGCCACGATCGGCAGATCGGGCGCATACACGCGGCCGAGCTCGTCGGCGCCCTGGTGGACGTGAATCAGCGTCTGGTGCGTCTTCGGGATGTCGAGCAGCGTGTAGCCGGCCGTCGTCGCTTCGCCGAGCCGCGGGCCGAGCACGAGCAGCAGGTCGGCGTCGCGAATGCGCCGGCCGAGCGCGGGATTGATGCCGAGACCGACGTCGCCTGCGTAGTTCGGATGCGCGTTGTCGAACGTGTCCTGGAAGCGGAACGCGCACGCGACGGGCAACTGCCAGCGCTCGACGAAGGTTCGCAGGTTCGCGCAGGCGTCGGGCGTCCAGCCGCTGCCGCCGACGATCACGAACGGCCGCTCGGCGCGCGCGAGCCGTTCGCGCAATTCGTCGAGCTGCGCGGCCGACGGCGACGCCGCGATGCGTTTCGCGGCCGGCACGGCCGGTTGCGGCGCACATGCTTCGGACAACACGTCTTCCGGCAGCGCGAGCACGACGGGCCCTGGGCGGCCCGAGGTCGCGACATGGAACGCGTGGCTCAGATATTCGGGAATGCGGCGCGGGTCATCGATCTGCGCGACCCACTTCGCCATCTGGCCGAACATGCGGCGATAGTCGATTTCCTGGAACGCTTCGCGATCGAGGTGTTCGCGCGCGCACTGGCCGACGAACAGGATCATCGGCGTCGAATCCTGGAACGCCGTATGCACGCCGATCGACGCGTGGGTCGCTCCCGGCCCGCGCGTGACGAACGCGATGCCGGGCCGGCTCGTCAGCTTGCCGACCGCCTCGGCCATGTTGGCCGCCGCCGCCTCGTGCCGGCAGACGACCGTCTGGATGCGCGCGGTGTCGTCCGCGAGCGCATCGAGCACGGCGAGGAAGCTCTCGCCCGGCACGCAGAACACGCGTTCGACGTGATTGGCGAGCAACGCATCGACGAGCAGTCGCGCGCCCGTGGTGGTGCGCGGCTCGAGATCCTTGGAATGCGACATGGGCTGCCGTCTCCCTGGGTAGCGGGACGTACAGCTTACGCCGGTTGCCCGCCCGGTGAAAAGGGGCGGAACGAGGGGCGTTCACCGGAGCACGGCCGGGCGTTCGCGCCGCTTTCGACTGGCCGGACGGCCGGCTTGTGCGGGCGCGTGCGCCGGTGGAAAGTGGGCGCTGTGAATATCGGGCCGGACGATGGAGGGAGCTTATGTACACACAGGGATTTACATCACGCATGGCGTCATATGATGTACATCCTCAGTACATCCGACGAGAGGTCGACATGCATACCACGAGGGTATTTCGGAACGGCAATTCGCAGGCCGTGCGAATTCCTGCGGATCTCGCTTATGAGCGCAGCGATATCGAGCTCGAGATCGAGCGCATCGGCGACGAGATCCGCATCCGGCCGGCGCGACGGCCGTTGACGCAGGTGCTCAAGAAGTTCGCGAAGTTCGCGCCCGATTTCATGGCGGAAGGGCGTGGCGACCACGAGCAGGCCGAACGCGAGGGGTTGTGATGCCGCGCTACATGCTCGACACCAACATGTGCATCTACTTGATGAAGAGCCAGCCCGAGCAAGTGGCGAAGCGATTTGCGCAGTGCTACACGGGCGACGTCGTGATGTCGGCGATCACGTGTGCCGAGCTGGAGTACGGCGTCACCGCTTGCGCGGCGCCCGCGCGTGAGCGCCGCCATCTTGCGGCGCTGATCGAGGATATTCCCGTCGCGCCGTTCGACGCCGCGGCCGCGCAAGCATATGGGCCCGTGCGTGACGCAACGCGCGCATGGAAGAAGGATCATCTCGACAAACTGATCGCCGCTCATGCGGTGTCGCTCGATGTCGTGCTGGTGACGAATGACGAGCGCGATTTCACGAGCTATCCGGGATTGCGGCTGGAGAACTGGCTGAACGATTAGCGCCGGGCGGCGCGTGCGGCGGCAAGGCGCGACGGCGATTCGCGCCGCCTTGCCGCCGTGCCGCGCATCAGCACTCGACGATGTTCACGGCGAGCCCGCCGCGCGACGTTTCCTTGTACTTCGTCTTCATGTCGGCGCCCGTCTCGCGCATCGTCTTGATCACCGAATCGAGCGACACGTAGTGCGAGCCGTCGCCGCGCAGCGCCATGCGCGCCGCGTTGACGGCCTTCACCGACGCCATCGCGTTGCGCTCGATGCACGGGATCTGCACCATCCCGCCGACCGGGTCGCAGGTGAGGCCGAGGTTGTGCTCCATCCCGATCTCGGCCGCGTTCTCGACCTGGCGCGGCGTGCCGCCGAGCACGGCGGCGAGCGCGCCGGCCGCCATCGAGCACGCGACGCCCACTTCGCCCTGACAGCCCACTTCCGCGCCGGAAATCGACGCGTTGAGCTTGTACAGGATGCCGATCGCCGCGGCCGTCAGCAGGAAGTCGATCACGCCCTGTTCGTTCGCGCCCGGCGTGAAGCGCGTGTAGTAATGCAGCACCGCGGGAACGATGCCGGCCGCGCCGTTGGTCGGCGCGGTCACGACGCGGCCGCCGGCCGCGTTCTCCTCGTTGACCGCGATCGCATACAGGTTGATCCAGTCGACCATCGACAGCGGGTCCTGCAGCGCGCGCTCGGGGTTGCCGGTCAGCGCGCGATACAGCTGCGGCGCGCGGCGCTTGACCTGGAACGGGCCGGGCAGGTTGCCGTCGGCGTTCGGGTTGCCGATCCCGCAGCCGCGCGACACGCACGACTGCATCACCGCCCAGATCTTCAGCAGGCCGTCGCGCGTCTGTTCCTCGGTGTGCCACGCGCGCTCGTTTTCCCACATCAACTGCGCGATCGACTTGCCGGTCGACTCGGCCAGCGCGAGCAGCTCGGCGCCGGTGCGAAACGGATGCGTCATCTGCTCGGCCGCGCTCAGCACCTTCGTGTTCGGCGCGCCGGCCGTCACGACGAAGCCGCCGCCGACCGACAGATAGGTGCGCTCGGCGAGCACCGCGCCCGCCGCGTCGGCGGCGCGCAGTTTCATCCCGTTCGGATGCTCCGGCAGCGCCTGCCGGTAGAACGCGATGTGCTCCTTCAGCACGAACGGCACAGGATGCCTGCCGAGCAGCGCGAGCTGCTTCGACGTGCGGATCTGTTCGAGCCGCGCGTCGATGGTGTCCGGATCGACGGTGTCGGGCGCGTCGCCGAGCAGCCCGAGCATCACGCCGCGGTCGGTGCCGTGGCCCTTGCCGGTCGCCCCGAGCGAGCCGTACAGCTCGACCTTCACGTGGGCGGTCGCGTCGAGCAGCCCGTCGCGCTCCAGGCCCTGAACGAACATCAGCGCCGCGCGCATCGGGCCGACCGTATGCGAGCTGGACGGGCCGATGCCGATCTTGAAGAGGTCAAACACGCTGACTGCCATTTCGATTCCTGCCTTGCGTTGAAAGTAGTGCTAGCGCGCCTGCAGCGGCAGGCACGCGGCCAGCCATGCGGGCGGCATGACGGAGAGCTGCCGCGCGACGCGGGCATAGCGCCCGTCGAGCCGCGCGGCCAGATGAAAGAGTTCGGTGGCGTTTTTCGGGTCCCACTGCCCCGTGTAGCCCGGCAGCCCGGCTTCGCGGCGCTTCGCGTCGAACGGCACCGCCGAATGCACGAATTCGTCGTGCGTCTTCTCGCCGCGCGCATACGGCACGAGCCAGTCGAGCGCGGCCGCGAGCGTCGCGCCGTTCGTGCCGCGCTCGCGCAGCCAGTTACGGTTGAAGCGGCGTGCGGCGAGCGCGGCCGTTACCAGCGGCTGCAGGTCGTACACCGTGTAGTGCAGCGCATCGCGCTCGTCGAAGTCCCAGGTCTTGCCGTCCGCGCCGATGTTGTCGGCGAGGTGTTCGACGAACAGCCGCTGCGCGGCGTTCATCATCCGGCGGTCGCCGAGCGTGAAGGCCGACAGCGCGATCAGCTTGATCCGGTGGCTCTGCCAGTTGTTGCGCCAGGTGCCGGTGAGCGGACGCTTCTGCGCGTCGATCTGCGCGACGTAGCCCGCGCCGAGCTTCGCGATGAACGCCGCGGTCGCGTTGCGGGTCTTCACCGGCAGCGCGCTGGCGGTCATGTCGTACGCGATGATCAGGCTGTCGAAGCGCGTCTCGTCGATCGGATTGAAGCTCGGCTCGTAGGTCGACACCCACGCGGACAGGAAGCGGTCGACCAGCTGCAGGTAGCGCGGCGCATTGGTCACCCGCCACGCGAGCGCGGCGTCGCGCATCAGCTCCATGTCCTTCAGCGCGTCGTTGCTCTGGTCGTAGATGCCTTCATGCGGCAGCGTGCCTTCGGTATGCACGCGCGGCATCGCCTTCGGCTGTTCGCCGATGCGCGCGTCGACGCTGCGGATCAGCGCCTGCACGCCCGGCTCGGCCTGCGTCGTCTCGCTCGCCTGCAACGCGGGCGCCGCGCAGAAATTCATGGCAGCGCGCGCGCTGCCGGCCGTACCGAGGCCGGCAACGACGAGCGACAGCGACGCGACGAGCAACGGCAACGAACGGCGCGTGGCCGGCCGGTCCTGCGTTGCACCATGGCCCGGAAACATCGGACGCACCATGCGGAACTCCTTGATTGGCTGGATCGCGTGTGATGTTAGCCCGATCGGCGGTCCAGCGCGCACCGGACGGCCCGGCCGACAACGCAAAAACCGCACGCAACCAGCGGTTGCGTGCGGTCCGGTCACGATCGGAGGCCGGTGTCGCCGCGCGTTATGCGTATTCCGACATCGGCACGCACGAGCAGAACAGGTTGCGGTCGCCGTATGCGTTGTCCGCGCGGCCGACCGGCGGCCAGTACTTGTTCGTGACGAGCGATGCGACCGGATACGCGGCCTGCTCGCGCGAGTACGCATGCGGCCACTCGTTCGCGGTGACGACGGCTGCCGTATGCGGCGCGTGACGCAGCGGGTTGTCCTCGCGGTCGGCGCGGCCTTCCTCGACGGCGCGGATTTCCTCGCGGATCGCGATCATCGCGGCGATGAAGCGGTCGAGTTCTTCCTGCGATTCCGATTCGGTCGGCTCGACCATCAGCGTGCCGGGCACCGGGAAGCTCATCGTCGGCGCGTGGAAGCCGTAGTCCATCAGGCGCTTCGCGACGTCGTCGACGGTGATGCCGCTGGTTTCCTTGATCGGCCGCAGGTCGAGAATGCACTCGTGCGCGACGAGTCCGCCCGGGCCCGAATACAGCACCGGGTAGTGCGGCGCGAGGCGCTTCGCGATGTAGTTCGCGTTGAGGATCGCCGTCTCGGTGGCGGCGGTCAGGTTCTTCGCGCCCATCATCGCGATGTACATCCACGAGATCGGCAGGATCGACGCGGAGCCGTACGGCGCGGCCGACACCGCGCCGATCCCTTCTTCGCCGCGCGCGTAGCCGGTCGAACGCTGGTTCGGCAGGAACTTCGCGAGGTGCGGGCCGACCGCGACCGGGCCGACGCCCGGGCCGCCGCCGCCGTGCGGGATGCAGAAGGTCTTGTGCAGGTTCAGGTGCGACACGTCGCCGCCGAACTGGCCCGGCGCGGTGAGGCCGACCATCGCGTTCATGTTCGCGCCGTCGACGTACACCTGGCCGCCGTGCGCATGGACGATCTCGCAGATCTCGCGCACGTTCTGCTCGAACACGCCGTGCGTCGACGGATACGTGATCATGATCGCCGCGAGGTCGTTCGCGTGCTGTTCGGCCTTCGCTTTCAGGTCGGCGATGTCGACGTTGCCCTGCGCGTCGCACGCGACGACCACGACCTTCATGCCGGCCATGTGCGCGGACGCCGGGTTGGTGCCGTGCGCGGACGCCGGGATCAGGCAGACGTCGCGATGCGCTTCGCCGCGCGACGCGTGGTACGCATGGATCACCAGCAGCCCCGCGTACTCGCCCTGCGAGCCGGCGTTCGGCTGCAGCGACACGGCCGCGTAGCCGGTGGCCGCGACGAGCATCTGCTCGAGCTGGTCGATCATCTCGCGGTAGCCGGCCGTCTGCTCGGACGGCGCGAACGGATGGATGCGGCCGAACTCGGGCCACGTGACCGGCAGCATTTCCGACGTCGCGTTCAGCTTCATCGTGCACGAGCCGAGCGGAATCATCGAGCGGTCGAGCGCGAGGTCCTTGTCCGACAGGCTGCGCAGGTAGCGCAGCATCTCGGTTTCGGAATGGTGGCGGTTGAACACGTGGTGCGTCAGGTACGCGCTCGTGCGCTCGAGGCCGGCCGGCAGCGCGGCGACGCCGGGCAGGCCCGCGTCCAGCGCGTCGACGTCCGGCGCGGTGCCGCCCGCGGCCTGCGCGAACACGGCCAGCAGATCGGCGAGGTCGTCGCGGGTCGTCGTTTCGTCGACCGACACGCCGACTTGCGTGTCGCTGACGCGGCGCAGGTTGATGCGCTTCGCGTTCGCGAAGGCGTGGAGCTGCGCGGTGCGTGCGCCGGCGTCGATCGTCAGCGTGTCGAAGAAGGTGTCGTTGACGGTCGTGAAGCCGAGCTGCTTGACGCCCGCGGCGAGCAGTGCGGCGATGCGGTTCACGCGCAGCGCGATCGTCTTCAGGCCGTGCGGGCCGTGATAGACCGCGTACATGCTCGCCATGATCGCGAGCAGCGCCTGCGCGGTACACACGTTCGACGTGGCCTTCTCGCGGCGGATGTGCTGTTCGCGCGTCTGCAGCGCGAGGCGCAGCGCGGGCTTGCCCTGCGCGTCGACGGTCACGCCGACGAGACGGCCCGGCATCTGGCGCTTGAATTCGTCGCGCACGGCCATGTAGGCGGCGTGCGGGCCGCCGAAGCCCATCGGCACGCCGAAGCGCTGCGTGTTGCCGACCGCGACGTCCGCGCCCCATTCGCCGGGCGGCGTCAGCACGGTCAGCGCGAGCAGGTCGGCCGCGACGACGACATGGCCGCCCGCCGCGTGGATCGCGTCGGTGAGCGCGCGGTAGTCGCGCACGTCGCCGTTCACGCCCGGATACTGGAGCAGCACGCCGAACGCGCCGGCCTGCGCGGCCTCGGCGGCCGGGCCGGTCTTCACTTCGATGCCGATCGGCAGCGCGCGCGTGCGGACTACTTCGAGGGTTTGCGGCAGCACGTCGTCGGCCACGTAGAACACGTTCGACTTCGGCTTGCCGGTGCGTTGCAGCAGCGTCATCGCTTCGGCCGCGGCCGTTGCTTCGTCGAGCAGCGACGCGTTCGAGATCGCGAGGCCGGTCAGATCGACGACCATCTGCTGGAAGTTCAGGAGCGCCTCGAGGCGGCCCTGGGAAATTTCGGGCTGGTACGGCGTGTACGCCGTGTACCACGCCGGGTTTTCGAGCACGTTACGCAGGATCACGGCCGGCGTGTGCGAGTCGTAATAGCCCTGGCCGATGTACGAGCGGAACACCTGGTTCTTGTCCGCGAGCGCGCGCAGCGCGGCGAGCGCTTCGGCCTCGCTCTTCGGCTGCGCGAACGGGCCGAGCGGCAGCGCTTCGGCGCGGCGGATCGACGCGGGGATCACGGCGTCGATCAGGGCGGCGCGCGACGCGAAGCCGAGCGTGTCGAGCATGGCCTGCTGGCTGGCGGCATCGGGGCCGATGTGGCGTTCTGCGAACGCGTCGTGCGTTTCGAGCGCGGCGAGCGAGAGGGGCGTGCGGTTCATCAGGCGGTCCGGGTGTTCGTGCTTCATGGCGTGACTCTGGTCCCGCGCGCGCCGGCTGGCCGGCCGCGCGCGGTTCGGGTAGGGGAATTAGTCGATCAGCTTGCTGTACGCGGCGGCGTCGATCAGCTTGTCGGTCGATGCGCCGTCGGCGAGCTTCAGCTTGAACAGCCACACGCCATAGGCGTCGCCGTTCACGCCTTCGGGCGAATCGGTCGCTTCTTCGTTGATCGCGACGACTTCGCCGGACACTGGCGAGTAGATGTCGGATGCCGCCTTCACCGATTCGACGACGCCCACCGCGTCGCCCGCATTCACCGACTTGCCGACTTGCGGCAGCTCGAGGAAGACGATGTCGCCGAGCGTGCTCTGCGCGTGATCGGTGATGCCGACCGTCAGCGTGCCGTCTGCCTCGGTGCGGACCCACTCGTGTTCGTCGGTGTACTTCAGATCGGCCGGGACGTTGCTCATCGGATGCTCCTGGATAAAAGATGTGTTCGTTATGCTGGCGCGCCGTCGGGGTGCGCCGGATGGGGTTGCGCCGGGCGCCATTCCCGGCTTTGCCGGGCGGCGGCCGTGGCCGCTTCCCGGTCGTTACGCAGCGAGGACCTTGCCGTTGCGCACGAACGGCAGTTTTACCACGCGCGCGGGAAGTTGCTTGTCTCGAATCTGCACATGGACGATGTCGCCGAGCTGGACGGCGGCCGGCACGCGCGCGAACGCGATCGACTCCTGCATCGACGGCGAGAACGTGCCGCTCGTGATCTCGCCTTCGCCGTGCGGCGTGACGACTTTCTGGTGCGCGCGCAGCACGCCGCCCGCCTTGCCGTTTTCCTTCTGCAGGATCAGGCCGACGAACGCGGCGCGCGTGCCGTCGCGCTCGAGCGCGGGGCGGCCGACGAATTCGCGCGGGGCGGAGAGATCGACCGTCCATGCGAGGCCGGCGTCGAGCGGGGACACGGTTTCGTCCATGTCCTGGCCGTACAGGTTCATGCCGGCCTCGAGGCGCAGCGTGTCGCGCGCGCCGAGCCCGCACGGGCGCACGCCGTTTTGCTGCAGCGCGTTCCAGAGCGCGACGACGTGCACGGCGGGGACGATCACTTCGAAGCCGTCTTCGCCGGTGTAGCCGGTGCGCGCGACGGTGAGATCGCCGAACGGCGTGCCGGCGACCTGCGCGGCGTTGAACGGCTTGAGCTCGCTCGTCGCGGCGCGCGCGGCGGGCACGGTGGCCCAGACTTTTTCACGGGCGTTCGGGCCTTGGACGGCCACGATCGCGAAATCGCGGCGCGGCGCGATCGTCAGGCCGTATCCGCCTTGTTCGTTGAGCTGGTTGAACCACGCGATGTCCTTCTCGGCCGTGCCGGCGTTGACCACCACGCGGAAGAAGTCTTCGGTGAAGTAATAGACGATCAGATCGTCGATGACGCCGCCTTGCGGATTGAGCAGGCACGAGTAGAGCGCCTTGCCGGGCGTCTTGAGCTTGCCGACGTTGTTGGCGAGCGCATGCTCGAAGAACGCGCGCACGCGGCTGCCGGTGAAATCGACGACGCACATGTGCGACACGTCGAACATGCCGGCGTCGGTGCGCACGGCTTCGTGCTCTTCGATCTGCGAGCCGTAGTTGACGGGCATGTCCCAGCCGCCGAAGTCGACCATGCGGGCATTGAGCGCGCGGTGCGCGGCGTTGAGCGGGGTGTGATTCAGGGCAGTCATCGAGGCCTCAGGCAAGGCGCTTGCGCGCGGGTCAGAACGGCCATGTGCGGACCTTCGCGGCCGTGTGGCCTGCGAGCGATCCGGTACATGCCCCTCTGTCCTCGATACCTGAGAGATTGCGCTGCGGACCAAGCCGGCAAACGCGCGCCCCTTCGGTGGGCAGCCTGCCCGCGCAGCATGTGCGCAGCGGGCTACTGCCGCTCTCCAGAGTGCGGGGAAGGCGGCCCGCGCAATGCGCGGAACGGGATTCCCCGACGCGGTCGGTCCTTTTGCCTGAGAGTTTGCGGGTGTGCCCCTTCGGCGGCGCGACCGGCGTATCGACTATGCGGTCACGCGCTCTCCCGACGCGTGCGGGCGACTGTACGCGAGCGGGTCGGCGTTGTCAATTTGAGCAAAAGAATGTCGCTTCGCGACAAGCGCGGCGCGGGCGCCGACGTGCTCGCCGGCGCCCGCGCGCGCCCGGCGTCACTCGCCGATCGCGCGTGCGGCCGTGTCGAGTTCCTGGTTCAGCACGCGCTGCTCGTCGCCGGACAGACCGCCACTGTGCTGCGTCGACATGTCGCTCGCCTCCTGGCGGATCACGTCGAGGCGATGGTGCAGCTGCGCGCCGTACGGCGGCGGATAGTAGCCGCCGTTCACGCGCGCGTCGATGCGGCGGTGCAGATTGTCGATCCGGCCCTGCACTTCCTGCATGCGCTCGTTGGCGACGACCTGCGGGTTCGGGCGCGGCGGCGGCGGCGGAACCTGCCGGACCGATCGCGGCGGCTGCACGACACAGGCCGCGAGTGCGGAAACCAGAACGCAGCATGCCGCTGCGCGAATCAACCGTTGCATCACAATTCTCCTGACGGTTTGGTGTCGGATCGACTTTTTGAGAAACGCGTCAGACCGGGGCAGCGCTGACTTTCGTTCCCGCACCATTTGTAACGGTTTGTTCGGCGGGGTTGTTCCGTGATGCGGCGCGAGCGGCCGCCGCGCGGGCGCGCGGCACGGTGCGGCCGGACCGCGGATCGAGCTTGCCGCGACGGCCGGCGCGGCAAGGGCCCGCGCCGACCGCCTTTCAGACGACGCGCCGTACGAACGGTACGCGGCGGCCTTCGTGTTCGCTCTGCGCGGCAAGCTCGATGATGGTCATCACGTCGACGGCGTCCTGCGGCGTGACGGGGAACGGCGCGCCGTCGTGGACGGCCGCGGCGAGCGCCCGGTAGAACTCCGCGTACTGGCCGTCGAGCGTCGGCACCGGCCGCTCGACCTCGACCTCGCCTTCGAGCGTGCGCAGCACGCCGGGCGGGTTGCCGCCGCCGAATTCGACGTCGTCGGGCGTGAGGCCGGCCTTCAGCTGGTCCTCCTGCGTGTCGAGCCCGAACTTCTGGTAGCTGCCGCGCGTGCCGTGCAGCGTGAAGCGCGCGGGCTCGATCGCCGACAGCGCGCTCGCGTGCAGCGCGACGTCCTTGTCCGGGTAGCCGAGCATCAGGTGTACGAAGTCGGGCGCCGTGCCGTTGTCGCGGCGCGTCTTGACCGTCGCGCTGACCGTCTCGGGCAGGCCGAACAATGCGAGCGCCTGATCGATCAGATGCGGGCCGAGGTCGAGCAGCAGGCCGCCGCCGCGGGCCGGCTCCTCGCGCCAGCGAGTGCGCGGGGTCGGGCGGAAACGGTCGAAGTGCGACGTGAAGTAGGTGAGGCGGCCGAGCTCGCCCGATTCGACGATCCGGCGCACGGTGAGGAAGTCGCCGTCCCAGCGGCGGTTGTGGAACGGCGCGAACAGGCGGCTGCGCGCGTTGGCGAGCCGGGCGAGCGCGAGCGCTTCGTCGGCGGTCAGCGTGACCGGCTTGTCGACGACCACGTGGCGGCCGGCTTCGAGCACTTGGCGCGCGAGCGTGAAGTGCGTGTCGTTCGGCGTGGCGATCACCACGCAGTCGATGACGTCCAGCCGCAGCAGCGTTTCGAGGTCGGGGACGATGCGCGCGCCCGGATATGCGGCGCGCGCGCGATCGGGTTGCCCCGTTGAGATCGCGGTGACCTCGGTGCGGCCGCTCGTGGCGATCACCGGCGCGTGGAACGTCGCGCCGGCGAAACCGAAACCCATCAAACCAATCCTGAGCAATGACGACATGGCAATTCCTGGCTGCGTACGAAACGAAAGGATGGCGCGCCGGGTTGGCGCGGGGACGACCGGCTATTTTGGCATGGCGCGGCGACCCGCATCGCCGGGGCCGGCAGAATGCCCGTCGGCAAGCGGCAAGCGGCAAGCGGCAAGCGGCAAGCGGCAACCGCGTCGGCGCGGCAGGCATTCGCCGTGCCTTTGTGGGCGGCACTGTTGCGGATGCGGTGCCGCAACCGGCCGCCCGCTATCGCGCGCCGTCACGCAGCAGCTCGCTGCCGCGCCACCGCGTCGGCGACCTGCGCGGCCCAAGCCTCGCAGGCCGCCGCGCCCGGATGGAAGCCGTCGGCGGCCATCTGGTCGCGCTCGAACGACAGCGCGACGCGCAGGAACGTGCAGTTCGGCCGCGGCGCCGCCCATTCGGCCAGCGCCGCGTTGAGCCGTTTCGCGCGCCGCCCCAGATACCACGCGAGCGGCTGAGGCAGTGCGGGGAAGCGCTCCATCGGCGGCACGGCCGACAGGATCACGTGCGCGACCTGAAAGCGCGTGGCGAGCAGTTGCACGAGCTCGGCCTGCTGCGCGCGCCAGCGGGCCGGCGGCACGCCGCCCGTCACGTCGTTGACGCCGAGCGACGTCACCGCGACGTCGAACCGCCCGGCCGGCTCGGTCGCGAGCCAGTCGATCAGCTCGCGCGTGGTCAGCCCCGTGCGGGCGAGCAGTTTCCAGTGCACCCGATGCGTGGCGGCGAGCCGCCGCGCCAGTTGCCCGGACAGCGCGTCGCATTGCGACGCGACGCCGACGCCCGCGGCAGCCGAATCGCCGACCACCAGCACGCGCAGCGGCGGGCCGTCGCCGGTCACGCCGTCGCGCGGGCCGGCTGCCTCGGGCAGCCGCGGCGTGACGCGGCGTACGTGACGGCCTTGCAGGAACAGCAGCGGGCCGAGGGCGGCGGTGGCAAGCGGGTATCCCATGGAGTCGATCCGGTGAAGTGGCGGGGCGGGGCGGCCCGGCGCGGGGCCGAGCAGCGCGCCGGACGTGCAGCCATTGTGGCCGATCGGACCGGCGAAATGGCGACGAGAGGGCCGGATTAGCCGTTCGGCCGACCCGCGAAAACGAGCGTCCCGCGGGCGGCCCGTGGGCGTCCCGCCCGCTCTGCCCCATACGGCGGGCCTCCCGAAAAGCGGGCCGCCGACGTGTTAACATGCGCGTCCTGCCCGCGCGTGAGCCTGCATTCCAGCCGTCGCGCGCGCGGCATCCTCCCGGCGTTCCGCCGTCAACCGCAACATCATCCGCCATCATGTCCGCAGGCCTCAACCCCGCTCAGAACGAAGCGGTGCGCTACCTCGACGGTCCCTGCCTCGTGCTCGCCGGCGCGGGCAGCGGCAAGACCCGCGTGATCACGCAGAAGATCGCGCACCTGATCGAAGCGAAAGGCTTCGAGCCGCGCCACATCGCGGCCGTCACCTTCACGAACAAGGCGGCCGCCGAGATGCGCGAGCGCGTGTCGAAGCTGCTGGAGGGCAAGACGCTCACCACGCCCGGCAAGGAAGGCCGCAAGGTGCCCGTCAATCAGCTCACCGTGTGCACGTTCCACTCGCTCGGCGTGCAGATCCTGCGTCAGGAAGCCGAGCACGTGGGCCTGAAGCCGCAGTTCTCGATCATGGATTCGGACGACTGTTTCGGCATGATCCAGGAGCAGATCGGCACCACCGACAAGGGGCTGATCCGCAAGATCCAGAGCACCATCTCGCTGTGGAAGAACGGCCTGATCATGCCCGAGGAGGCGATGACCATCGCGGCCAACGAGGACGAACACCAGGCCGCGCTCGTCTACCGCAACTACGTCGCGACGCTGCACGCGTACCAGGCCGTCGATTTCGACGACCTGATCCGCCTGCCGGCCGAGCTGTTCGCGAACAACGAGCAGGTGCGCGACCGCTGGCAGAACAAGCTGCGCTACCTGCTGATCGACGAATACCAGGACACCAACGCGTGCCAGTACGAGCTGCTGAAGCTGCTGGCCGGCCCGCGCGCCGCGTTCACGGCGGTCGGCGACGACGATCAGGCGATCTACGGCTGGCGCGGCGCGACGCTCGAGAACCTCGCGCAGCTCGGCAAGGATTTCCCGAAGCTGCACGTGATCAAGCTCGAGCAGAACTACCGGTCGACGGTGCGGATCCTGACCGCCGCGAACAACGTGATCGCGAACAACCCGAAGCTGTTCGAGAAGAAGCTGTGGTCCGAGCACGGGATGGGCGATTCGATCACCGTCACGCCGTGCAACGACGAGGAGCACGAGGCCGAATCGGTCGTGTTCCGGCTGTCCGCGCACAAGTTCGAGCGGCGCGCGCAGTTTCGCGACTACGCGATCCTGTATCGCGGCAACTTCCAGGCGCGGATCTTCGAGCAGGTGCTGCGGCGCGAGCGGATTCCGTACGTGCTGTCGGGCGGCCAGTCGTTCTTCGACAAGGCGGAGATCAAGGACCTGTGCGCGTATCTGCGGCTGATCGCGAACGCCGACGACGATCCCGCGTTCATCCGCGCGGTCACGACGCCGCGCCGCGGGATCGGCAATACGACGCTCGAGGCGCTCGGCTCGTTTGCCGGGCAGGCGAAGGTGTCGCTGTTCGAGGCCGTGTACATGGGCGGCATCGAGGCGCGGCTGTCGGCGCGGCAGGTCGAGCCGCTGCGGATGTTTTGCGACTTCATCCAGCGCCTGACCGAGCGTGCGGACAAGGAGCCGGCGAGCGTCGTGCTCGACGACATGATGGACGCCATTCACTACGAGGCGTACCTGTACGACGCGTTCGACGAGCGGCAGGCGCAGTCGAAATGGCAGAACGTGCTCGAATTCCTCGAATGGCTGAAGCGCAAGGGCACCAAGCCGGAGACCGAAGCCGTGGACGGCGAGGCCGAGGGCTTCCACAACGCGGACGGGCTGGCGGACACCGGCAAGAATCTGCTCGGCCTGATTCAGACGGTCGCGCTGATGTCGATGCTCGAAGGCAAGGACGAGGACCCGGACGCGGTGCGTCTGTCGACGGTGCATGCGTCGAAGGGGCTCGAGTATCCGCACGTGTTCCTGGTCGGCGTCGAGGAAGGGATCATGCCGCACCGCGGCGGCAGCGACGACGACGGCCCGGTCGACAGCGAGCGGATCGAGGAGGAGCGCCGGCTGATGTACGTCGCGATCACGCGCGCGCAGCGCAGCCTGCACCTGAACTGGTGCAAGAAGCGCAAGCGGGCGCGGGAGACGGTGGTGTGCGAGCCGTCGCGCTTCATCCCCGAGATGGGGCTCGACGAAGCGCCGCCGCCGACGCCGGAGGAAGCGCCGATGACGCCGAAGGACCGGCTCGCGAGTTTGAAGGCGTTGTTGCAGAAGTAATTCCGCGAATCGTTGCGCCGTTCCGAGGCGACGCTCGATCTGCCAGCCCGGTAAAAAGAAACCCCCGCGATGCGAGTGCATCGCGGGGGTTTTTTCCGTTGGCCGGCGAGCGCGTTACTTCGCCGCGTTGACCATGTAGTCGACGGCCGCCTTCACGTCGGCGTCGGACGCGTTCGAGCCACCCTTCGGCGGCATCGCCCCCTTGCCGTGCAGCGCGAAGTTGTAGACGGTGTCCATCGAGTCCTTCAGGCGCGGCGCCCAGTCCTCCTTGCTGCCGAATTTCGGTGCGCCGAGCACGCCCGCTGCGTGACAGGCCTGGCATACCTGCGTGTACAGCGCCTTGCCGGCCGACGCGGCGTCGGCGCTGGTCGGCGCGGCCGCGGGCGTGTCGCCGGCCTTCGGAATTGCGGCGATCGCGGCCATTGCCGCGGCGGCCTGTGCGTTCGATGCGTCGGCGCCCGATGCGCCTGCTGCACCCGATGCGCCGCCCGCGGCCGGTGTGGCGTTGGCGGCCGGCGCGGCGGGTTCGGCGAAGTTCGCTCCTGCATTGTTGGTCATGTAGACGATCGCGCGGGCGATTTCATAATCGCTGACGTCGTCGGGGTTCGTGCCGCCGCGCGGTGGCATTGCGCCCTTGCCCGACAGCGCGGTCTTCAGCAGCGTGTCGTAGCCCTGCGCGATGCGCGGCGCCCAGTCGTCCTTGTTGCCGAACTTCGGCGCGCCGGCCGCGCCGGTGCCGTGACAGGTCACGCACACGGCTTTGTAGACTTCCTCGCCTGTCTTGTAGGTGCGAGGCGCGTTGGCGTCCTTCACCTCGACCTGCGCGATCGGCGCGATGCGTGCGGCGACCTGCTGGTCGGAGAGCGCGTCGGTGCCCGCGCCCGAACGGAACGCGTGGTTGGCATAGCTGGCGAACAGGACGATCAGGGCGATCGGAATGGCGAATGACGCGATGACAACGGCAATCAGCTGCCCGGGAGTTTTGACGGGAGATTCGTGGGGTGCTTCGCTCATGCTTGCCTCGTCTCCGTGATTAGGAATTGTGCGCGGTGCAACGGCAAAATGGCAGTCCAATGAAGCACGGACGATTATAGACGGAACGTTTACATCACGGCGAGCGGCGCGGCGGCGCGTGTTTACCCGCACGGGAAGCCGGCCGGACGGGGATTCGGGCGCGAGGTGGACGCGTCATGGGAAACCGGGTATCCTTGCCGTCTTGCCAACGGTGGCGACTGGTTTATCGGGGTCGTTTCACCGTCGTCACTGTCATATGCGCCCGTAGCTCAATGGATAGAGTACTGCCCTCCGAAGGCAGGGGTTGCTGGTTCGATCCCAGCCGGGCGCGCCAAGCCTAGTCAGGCTCTCAGCGGTTTTTTCCCTTCGTCGTGCAGACCCGTTGCAGCTAAATTGCAGCTGGCACCAGCTCGGCCGTTTGCGGCGCGACCTCCAGTCAGTCGGGAGACCGCCAGACTCCACGCCCACACGGCGGGCATCGTGATCGGCTTCGAACACGTGCCTTCGCGAAGCAGGCTCTCAACGTGCCGGTTCAGGTCAGCCAATCATCCATGCAGCGACGATGCCCCGCGCGCGGCGCAGAGCACGTGTATTCGATTGCGGCGGGACAGATCACGACGAAAAAGCCCGCGAACTCCTGGTCCGCGGGCTTCAGTATCAACGGCGTGATCAGACTCGAGCGGCGCTCGAGCGACCAAGGTCTGGAAGGCTCGCTACGAGCCTGTCGACCTCGATCGGCGTCTTATTCGAACGCGTTGAGGTTGCGCAGCGGGATGAGATTCCACTGTTGAGCCGGCGAGCCGTTGTACGGGTAGAGCCACGTCGGCGTCCCGTCGGCAATTCTGCGGTCCTTGACGTCGAGGCACAGGGGCGGATTGACATCGACCATGAGGTAGCCGGGATGCAGGAAGAAATCGAAATGTATCGCATCCTGACGAAGGGCGAGCTTCGCATAGGATTCGGCGGCGATCGGCGTTGCACCGATCGCAATCCCGCCGCCACTCGAATTGAGCGAAATGACGCCGCTGTCGAAGTCGACATCCCAAAAGGCATATCGCGGCGCGAGCCCTTTCTTGTTCTTGATTACGACCGACGAGCCCAGCATTTGGTCCTGGACGGCGAGCACGAAGTTGGTATCTTGACCATATTCAATGATATAAACACCCATTTTTGCCCTCTTCTAATCATTTTGTTAACGGCTATCCCCGTAGTTTTTTTGGGGGTAGTGTGGCCGAAATTGAATCGGGTCGGCAGAAGAATATTAGGCGGTGGTTGCCAAATTCCTATCTGTCAGATTTGACGGGGTTATTTTAGTTTGCAGTCCGAGTGATTTTTTCGCTCGGTGTTTTATTTCGTATGGTCGCGCCGAATTAATTGGTTCTGGTGCAATTTAATGCTTATGTATTTTTGAAATAATTTCGTGTTTCGTTTGATTTGTTGTATCTGGATCCTCGCGCAGGCAGCCGGCCATCCGGTCACGCCGTCGCGCGCGGTCGACGCCGCATGGCACCTGCACCTGCAATACACGCGCGAATACCGGGACGTGTTCTGCGCCGGCGTGCTGCGCGCGCCGCTGCACCACGTGCCGGGCGCGGGCGCGCCCGACGAGGCCGCGCAGTACGCGCGGCACTGCCGGCAGACGCTCGACAGCTACCGCAGGCTGTGGCTGCGAGCCGCCCGAAGCGATCTGGTCGTGCCCCGTGGCTGAGCCGGTCGTGCCCGCCGACGCCCCGGTGCAGTGCGCAGAACTGCGCGACGGCCCGTCGAGCGAGCCCGCCGCGCGCGCGATCCCGCTGCTCGTGTTCTGCGCGGGCGCGGCGAAGCTCCCGGTCGGCCTGACCCGCGGCCAGCCCATGCTGCCGCTGATGATTTTCATGACGGCGTTCATGGTCGCGTACCACTTCATGGTCGGACGCCTGCCCGGCTTCGGGCGCGGTGGCGCTTGACGCGCACCGCGGCGAACGCCGGGGCGACCGTGCGACGCCGGACGGGCTCTTGTGGACGGCCGCGCCGTTCGGCGCCGGCGCGCTCGCCGGCACCGTGTGGGCCGCGCATTCGGAAGTGCTGATGGCGCCGCCGCCCGTCGCCGTGAAAACCGGCGGGTCGAGCGGTTCGTCCGACTCGGGCGCCGGGGACAGCAGTAGTTCGAGTTCGTGCAGTTCGTCGAGCTCATGCAGCTCGAGCAGTTGCGGCGGCTGTTCGAGCAACTGAACACAGGGCGCGCTGCCGGGTAGCGCGCCGGGCCGCCGGCGTCAGGCAAGCGGCGCGGCGCGCGCCGAACTACGCGATCGCGGCATCGGCGGGCGTTCGTGCCTGCGCGGCACGCCCGTCGCCCGCTTCGACGATCAGCGTCCAGTCGAACGCCGGCAGTGCGCAGAGCTGCTCGACGGTGGCCGTGTACTCGTGCGCGGGCGCGTGCAGGTAGCGCAGCTTGTCGGTCCATTCGGGCAGCGGCGCCTGCGACGTGGTCAGCACGACCGCCAGCAGATCCTGTTCCGGCCGCCTTGCGATTTCCTGCAGACTCAGCCGAACCTTGTCGAGATCGCCCTCGGCGTCCAGGATCAGCGCGCCGAGGATCGGCGCATCCGTCCGGCCGGGCTGGTTGCCGACAGCGCCTTTGTCGATGCACTGCTGATACACATGGCGATAGCGCGGCAGCACCTGCTGCAGCGCGTGATGCTTGCGGACCTTCGCCTGCGCCGTGCGCGCGAGCCCGCGGCGCAGCGCCGGGTTCGCGATCAGCCGGTCGAGCGCGTCGACCCAGGCCTGCGGCGCATCCGGGACCAGCAGGCCGTCGCAGCCGTCGTGCAGCGCGAAGCGATAGGCTGGCCGGTGGCTGACGATCGAGGCGATGCCGGCCGCCGCGTATTCCTGCCACTGGATCGTGCTCGTGCCGGCGTTGTAGTCGTGGTCGGCGAGCGGCAGCAGTGCGATGTCCCAGCGCCGTTCCGGCAGGCGTCGTGCGTGCGCGTCGTAGTCGTGAAGCTCTGGCTCCCACCCGGCGGCCGGGTGGCCGGCCCAGCCCGGCGGGACGTCCGCGCCGACGAAACTCACCCTGACCTTGCCGGGATGGCGCGCGCAGATCGCCTGCAGCGCCGCGTCGACGAGCGCGAAGTTGTCGGCGCGCAGCGACGCACCGGCGATGCCGATCGTCACGCAATCGTCGCCGCGCGCCGTCACGGGGCGGTAGAACCGGTCGAAGTCCACGCTGTCGGGCAGCACGTGAACGCGCGGGTGCAACAGCCGGTAGCGGCTGGCGATGAACGGCGTGGATACGATCACGGCGTCCGCGTTGCGCAGCAGGAGCTCGATCCCCGCGCGGGCCATCTCGCCTTGCGCGGCGAGCGGATGCGAGGCCGGCAACTCGGTCAGCAGGTCGTCGGTCTCGTAGATCACCGGCTTTTCATGCTTGAAGATCGTGTACAGGTCGTTGCCGGTCAGTATGCCGGGCGTCAGCCGGTGCAGCAGGATGGCGTCGGCCGTTGCCAGCGCGCTGCTGTCGATCTGGCCGTCCCGGATGCCCGGGACGAGTTCCCATTCGTCGCTCAGCAGACCGAACGGCAGCGTGAGGCGAATTCGCGACGACGCGCATGCGTCCGGATCGATCGAATACACGATCAGGCGCTTGCGGCGCGGTGCGGCGTCCGCGGTCGCGGCGACCGGCGCCAGCGTCCGGTTCTCCGCCAGCAGTCGCGCGTACAGGGCACCGTGGCGCGGGGCGTTGCGGCCGATGTCGTGCTGCGCGCGGATCTCATCCTGCGCGGCCGCGGCGAGTTGCGCGCGGGTTTGCGGATGCTCGATCAGGTGCGCGATCGCGTCGACCCACGCGTCGGCGGTGTCGGCGACGAGCCAGCCCGTGCGGCCGTGGACGACCGAGCAGCCTTCTGCCGGCGTGGCGACGAGCACCGTGGCCGCGCCGACCGCCGAGCATTCGAGCCATGCGCGCGGCGGCGCATCGCCGCGCAACGTGACCGGCGCCGCGACCAGCGCGATGTCGAGGTCCGCGCGCTTCAGCGCGTCGGCGTAGCTCTCGTAAGCGGCAGGCTCTGCGATCAGCGTGACGTCCGGTTCGCGGTCCCAGCCGGCCGGCAGCGCCGCGCCGACGAACGACACCCGGAGCTTCCCCGGAAACCGGCGGCGGAGCTCGGCCAGCGCGAGGCGGACCTGCTCGAGACGCGCGCCGTCGAGACCGGTGCCGGAAACCGCGAGGTTCACGTGGTCGCGCACGCCGGGCGCCGCGCGGTGCAGACGCTCGAGATCGACGCCGGTCGGCAGCACGTGGACCGATGCGTTGACATGACGGTACTGCCGCACCAGCGCTTCCGACGGCACGACGAGCGCATGCGCGCGCTGCACGGCGCTGCGGATGCCCGCCTTGCGGCGCGCGTTGTCGGCCGCGCCGGGGATGTCGGCGAGCAGCGTGTCGAGCGGCGCGTCGATCTCGAGGACGACCGGCTTGCCGAGCGAGAACAGGTGTTCCAGCGTGGCGGGGGACAGCAGGCCGGGCGTGTCGCCCTGCAGCACGATCAGGTCCGCGCGCTGCAGCGCGTCGGGATCGATGCCGGCTGGCGTGACGGGGAAAGTCAGCGCCCATTCGCGGTCCAGCCGCGCGAACGGCTGCGCGAAGCGCAGGCTGGTGTGCGCGTGGTCGGCTGGTTCGGCGGTGACGACCGCGATGCACGAGCGCGGCGTGGATGCCGACTGCCCTTGGGCGGCCGCGCCCGCTGCGACGGCCTGCGCATCCAGCGTGTCCGCGTGGGCCTGGGTCCGTTCGACGAAGTTCTGCAACTGCTGCCAGAAGGTCTCCTCTTCCTTCAGGTAGACGCTGCGCGCTTCATGAACGGTGGCCTTCGCGTGAGCGATCTCGTGTTCGTCGAGCCCCCACGCGATGCCCTTGCCGTCCATCACCCACCGGGTCGGCTCCGACAGCGACGCGTCATTCATGATGCACACGACCGGGCAGCCGCACAGCAGCGCCTCGAACACCGCGGTCGACCATTCGTACATGTACACGCACTCGACCTGTCGGAACAGCGCCGCGAGTTCGTGCGCCGAACGTTCCGGCACGCGGGTCGAGATTTCGATCGACTCGGCGGTCACCGGATGCAGCGTGCCGCCGCGCCGCAGGTGGCGATTGATGAAGACGGCCGTGCCGTTGCGGCGGGCGTCGTCGACACCGTCGCTGTTGAAAATGCGCGTGTCGACCAGTGGCATGCGCAGCAGGTCCGCCTTCCATCCTTCGGGCACCAGCGACGGCCCGAACGTGAAGATGAGGTCGTCCGGCTGCAGGGCGATCGGTTCACCGTTGATGCGGCCGGGCTCGGCCAGCAGGTAGCGCACGACGCAGCGCGCGTTGAACGGATTGCCGGTGACGACGTCCGGGTAGACGACGATCGGGCTGCGATTCGCGCGGGCGTGCGCCTGCACGATGTCGTTGGTCAGCGGCGGCGTGCGCAGGTCGGGATGCACGACCGGCGTGCAGACGTACGCTTCGTGGCCGAGCAGGTTCAGCGTGTGGCACAGGTAGTGCATTGCGCGGATCCCGCCGGAGGTTTGCCGGAAATTCGGCGCGAGTATGTAGTACGGGCGGTCGAGTCGCGTAAAGATGCGCGAACCGCTGTGCGCCAAGCCAGGTTTGTGAGTCGTCATCGTTATCGGGTGCGGTAGAAATCGAAGACCACGTCGAGAATGCGATCCTGTTCGGCTTCGGTCATGTCGTGGTACAGCGGCAGCCGGACGAGCCGGTCGGCGACGAGGTCCGTCACCGCCATGCCGGACCCGCAGCGCCCGTAGCGCTGGCCGGCCGGCGAACTGTGCAGCGGCACGTAGTGGAACACCGCGTTCACGCCCGCCGTGCGGATCTGCTGCAGCAGCTCGGTGCGTTCGGCGAGGTCGCGTGCGAGGAAATAGAACATGTGGCCGTTGCCGCGCTCGGCGAGCGAAATCGCGGGCAGCTCGATCAATCCGTCCGCATGCAGCGGCTGCAGCGCGTCCTGGTAGCGCTGCACGGTCGCGCGCCGCTGCGCGGTGATCACGTCCGCGTGCTCGAACTGTGCGTACAGGAACGCCGCGATCAGCTCGCCCGGCAGGAACGACGAGCCGACGTCGACCCATGTGTACTTGTCCACCTGCCCGCGGAAGAACTGACTGCGGTTGGTGCCCTTCTCGCGGATGATCTCCGCGCGCTCGACGAGGCGCGGGTCGTTGACCAGCAGCGCGCCGCCTTCGCCCGAGATCACGTTCTTGGTCTCGTGGAAGCTGAGGCACGCGAGGTGGCCGAGGCTGCCGAGCGGCTTGCCGTTCCAGGTCGACTGCAGCGCCTGAGCGGCGTCCTCGATCACCCACAGGTCGTGGTCCGCCGCGAGCTGCCCGATCACGTCCATGTCGCATGCGACGCCCGCGTAGTGCACCGGCACGATCGCGCGCGTGCGCTTGGTGATCGCGGCGGCGATCTGCGTCTCGTCAAGGTTCAGCGTGTCGCGGCGGATGTCGACGAACACCGGCGTCGCGCCGCGCAGCACGAACGCATTGGCGGTCGACACGAACGTGTAGGACGGCATGATCACTTCGTCGCCGGGCTGCACGTCGGCGAGGATCGCGGCCATCTCGAGCGCGGCCGTGCACGAGTGCGTGAGCAGCGCGCGCTGACAGCCGATGCGCGCCTCCAGCCAGCGGTGGCAGAGCTTCGTGAACGCTTGGTCGCCAGCGAGGCCGCCCTGCTCGACCGCTTTCGCGATGTAGTAGAGCTCCTTGCCGACCACGAACGGGCGGCCGAACGGAATGCTGTCGAGATTGGGTGGGCCGAACATGGTCAGGCTCCGCGGTAAGTTGGGGAGGTTCGGCCGCGCGGCGCGCGCGCGGCGCCGCTCAGATGTCCTTGCGGACGAGAATCGTGAATTCGTACAGGCCGTAGTCGTGCAGCAGCGCGACGTGGCGCGAATAGCGGCGCTTGCAGCGATCGAACAGCGCGCACGGGTCCGCGTAGTACAGGAGGTCCGGGCGCATGAACGGCGGATCGGAATACGACGTCAGGCAGTTGAACGCGAAGCCCAAGCGGCTCGTCGCGTGCAGCGTGTCGAGCGTCGCGTGGATGTAGTCGAGCCACGCGTCGTCGCCGTGACCGCGCCTGACGTTGAAGATGCCGGATGCGATCCCGTAGTCCGACGCAGCCTGCGGCACCGCGCCGACATGAAACGCGACGTTCGCGTCGTCGCGGTAGCGCTGCCGCGCGGCGTCGACCATGTCGGACGAGATGTCGTAGCCCGCATACGCGAAGCCGTCCGGCAGCGCGCGCGCCTTCAGGAAATCGACCAGCGCGCCGTAGCCGCAACCGATGTCGTTCACCGAGTGGCCGCCGGACGCGGGCAGGATCTTCGTCAGTTGTTCGAAGCGCAGGAACTGGCCGGCTTCGCCGTTCCAGTCGACGCCGCGCGCGGTCGCGCCGTGCTCCGCCAGCCGCGCGCTGTAGTACGCGGCCACTTCTTCCAGCAGGCTCGCATGCGGGGATTCGCTCATGGACATCGCTTCAGTCTTTCGAGGTCAGCGCGTACCGGCGCGCTTCGGGACCGCAGTTGAACAGCACGTCCAGCACCGTCACGCCGTGGACGAAGTCGCCCCACTGCTGCGGATACTCGGGGTAGGTCGGATAGTCGAACCAGCGCACCGCGACGCCGGCATCGGCGAACAGGTTCTCGTCGAGGTAGCTGCGCGCGGCCGGGCCGGACAGGTACTCGGTCGCGCCGGCCTGCACGCACAGGTTCAGCAGCTTCTCGGTGCGGTCGCCGTGCAGCGCATAGTCCGACGTCGACGACACGCGCGTGCCGATCTCCAGTTGCCGGAGGACCCACGTCAGCATCGCGACATTCAGTTCGCTCAGCATCCCGTAGGTGCGACCGGTGTAGAGCGCTTCGAGCTCGTCCGCGTAGCGCGCGAAGTGCGGCGCGCGCGCGTAGTTTTGCTGCAGGGCCTTCCAGTGCAGCGGCGCCCAGTCGGCGCCGTCGATCTCGGTTTCGCGGATCGATTGGTGATACTTGCCCTTCACCTTCACCGGCACGCTCAGCCATTGCACGCCCTGCGGCGTCTTGATCTGGTTGCGGTTGCGCCAGTCGCGGCGCGTGTACTGCGCGTCATCGTAGAGGATGAACTCGTCGCTGGCGGCGATCAGGTCGAAGTAGCCCTTCCACGGAATGTAGTTGGACTGGACGATCGCCACCCGCTTCGCGTCGCGGTTCATGGTCGCGCCGCTCATGCCGGAATGTGGCCGTACCGGTACATGTCGACGAGCTCGGGCGGAATGCCCCAGTCCGTTGCGCCCAGCTTGTCGTGCAGCGCCTCCAGGTCCGCGCGCATCGCGTTCTGAAGCTGTTCGACCATGCGGTTGCGCGCCGGCACGAAGTCGTGCTGGTACGCGGCATTGATCTGATGGCGTACCGTCTTCGCGATCGCGGCCTCGCGCGTCATGTTGCGGATCAGCGGGCGTTCAGGCGCGAGTTCCGCGTAGCGCGGATCGACCGGCTCGCCGCGCATCGCCGCGACGAGATCGCGGCACAGCACCGGCGACAGGTGGAAGCCGTCGCGCTTGGTGCCGCCGAGAATCCACAGTCCGCGCACGCTGGTTTCGCCGAACAGCGGATACAGGTCGGACGTCGTCGGTCGCCAGCCGACGTTGACGTTGACCAGGTTCGCGCGCGAGAAGCGGGTGTTGATCTGGTCCATCGCGGACTTGAGCAGCGTGTACGCGCTGCCGGCGTGGCCGTGCTCGTGCGGCACCGGACTGATGTAGTTGCTGGCGCCGACGAGGGTCCGGTCAGGCCCGTGCGGCGCCGAATACACACCGCACGCGAGGCCGCGGTTGGTCGTGCGCACGCAGTGCGTGTGCACGTTCTCCGCGCTCTGCAGTTCGACCGACATGCCGATGCCGTAGAACATCCGCTGCACCGGCAGCTCGGGCAGGCTCGCCTGCAGCACGCGCGTCACGTTGGCGCCGTTGCAGAGGATGAAGCGGTCCGCGCCGAGCACGCTGCCATCGGACAAGTGCGCCGCGGTGACGCGTCCGGCCGCGGTGTCGAGCCGCTCGACCTCGGCGTCGATGAAGCGCACGTTGCCGGCTTGCGCGACCGACGCGGTCAGCGCGTCGAGAAACTGTTTCGGATTGACCCAGCCTTCGCGCTTCAGGAAGACCGCCTTCAGCGCGCGATAGCGCGGGTCCGGGTGATAGTTCGGGATGCCTGACGGATCGACCGCCTCGCAGGGCTCCTCGAATTCGCGGCAGAACCGCTGCATGGCCGCGAAGTTCTCGTCGTCGAGCGCGTCGGTCGCCGCGTTGTTCAGCACGAAGGTGCCGAAGCCGTGCGCGACCGCGCGCTCCGGCGTGCAGATTTCGGCGAATACGGCGGGCCAGGCCGCCGTCGCGCCGCGGCTCAGCTCGAACTTGAAGCGGTCGATCGGCGTGCCGAGCGAATCGCCTTCCAGCTCGGTGAACGAATTGAGCATGGCCGCCGCAGCGCGCGTGGCCGAGCCTGGCCGATGCGCGTGGCCGACGATCACGAGCTCGACGCCCGGGTCGGCCTGCTGCCATGCGCGGGCCGTCATCAGGCCGAGAATGCCGTTGCCAAGGATTGCGATTTTCATTTGCGTGTGCCCCCACCTTCGGGGAATGACAGGTAGCAGAGCGACGGATATGCCGCCGCCTTGTGGATCTGGTGCGGACGGTTGCCGAGCAGGTCGCGCAGGTAATGGACGCCTTCCGCGGGCAGCTGGCCGCCGCGGGTGAGCTGCCAGAACGCGACGACGCCGCCGGGCACCAGCCGCTCCATCACCGCGTCGAACGCATGCCGGGTCGGCTCGATCACGTTCAGGTCGAACCATGCGAGCGCGACCATCTCGCCGGGATGCGCTTCGTCGAACGCCGCCAGCGTGTCGCGGCAGTCGCCTTCCCACACGTGGTGCTTGTCATGCACGTGCCCCATCGCGTTGCTGCGCTCGTGCAGGTTCAGCAGCTTGCGCAGCAGGTCGGCGTACTCGCCGGACAGCGAGTACGTGCCGTCGGAGAACAGCTTGCGGTCGCGCGTGTCGTGCTCGGCGAAGCCCGTGTAGCCCGTGAACGTATCGAATGCGTGGATGCGGCGCTGGAAGTTCAGCGGCTCGAGAATCGCGCGGAAGTTCTCGCACAGCACGGCGGTCTGCCCGCGCCACGTGCCGAGATCGAGGATCGCGCCGGGCAGCGGCACGATTTTTTGATAAATCTCAAAGGTCGCGAGAATGCGTGCGAGGAGCGAGCCGCGCACGAACAGGCCGAGCGACCGTTCCAGTTCCTCGCGCGTCGCGGGGTAGGTCTGCATCAGGTCGAACAATTCGCGGCGCGCCGCGAGCTGATCGCCATCTGCGTTGGTGATGATCGCTGATTCGTGCATACACAGGGCTCCAGGCACAAAGGGTGTGACCGGACGAGCACGCGTCGGCGCGGCGGCATCGGAATGCACAGCCGTCCGAGCGTCGCAGGTCGGACATCTTTCTGCGATCAAGTCTAGCGAGCGCCGCCGGGATCGAATGTCGGATTAGCGGGTGGTTTCACCCCGCATTTCGATGGATTCGCGGGTGTCCGGCGCGAATTCGGGGCGCCCGCCGGTGCGGCTTGCAGTCGCGGGAATAGCGACCAATTCCAGCACCTGCTCGCCAAATTGGAACGCGGCGTGCGCGAGGAGAATTCGGACACGTCGGAGACCGTCGGTGTGTGCGTCCGCGGGCGAAGGCGTGCGCCGACGCAGCGTCGCCGGCCGCGATTCGAATCCCGTATTGGCTACCAGGACGACATAGCTCATGATGCCCACCTCCCCCGCCGCCGCCACGATCGAACAGGCGCTGGCGCACCATCAGGCCGACCGGCTGGAAGAGGCCGAGACGCTGTACCGGCAGATCCTCGACACCGATCCCCGGCACGCGGACGCGCTTCACCTCCTCGGCCTGATCGGCCATCAGTACGGGCGTTATCGGCAGGCATCCGACCTGATCATGGCGGCGATCGAGATCAGGCCGGACGCGATGTACTACTACAACCTCGGCAACGTGATGCAGGCGGACAACCGTCATGCCGCCGCCGCCGAGTGCTTCCGCCTCGCAATCGAACTGCGGCCCGATTACGTCGACGCGTACAACAACCTCGGCAACGCGCTGCGGCTCGCAGGCAACGCGCGCGGCGCCGTCGATGCGTTTTGCCAGGCCCTCGCGTTGAAGCCCGACAACGGCCAGGCCTACAACAATCTTGCGAACGCGCTGTTCGACCTGAACGAGATTCCGGCCGCGCTCGAGGCATACCAGCATGCGGTCGCGCTGCGCCCCGACCTGCCGGAGCCGCGCAGCAACCTGCTGTTCGCGAGCCACTACGGCGAAACGTTCGACCACGCTGCGTATCTTGCCGAGGCCGCGCGCTACGACGAGCTCGTCACGCGGCACGCGAAGCCGTGGACGGACTGGCTCGTCGACCTGTCGCCGCGGGTCGGTCGGCCGCTGAAGGTCGGCATCGTGTCGGGCGACCTGAAGTCGCACCCGGTCGGCTATTTCATCGAGAGCATGCTCAAGCATCTCGACCCGAACCGGATCGAGATGCATGCGTACCCGACGCGCGACGTCGAAGACGACCTGACCGCCCGCATCAAGCCGGCTTTCTCGACGTGGACCTGCATCGCCGGCCTGAGCGACGAAGCGGCGGCCGCACGGATCCGCGCGGACCACATCGACGTGCTGCTCGACGCGGCCGGTCACACGATCTACAACCGCCTGCCGCTGTTCGCGTGGAAGCCGGCGCCGCTGCAAGCCAGCTGGCCGGGTTATTTCGCGAGCACCGGCGTGCGCGCGATCGATTACGTGATCGGCGACCGCCACGTGCTGCCGCCTGCCGAGGCCGCGCATTTCACCGAGCGGCCGTGGCATCTGCCGGACAGCTACCTGTGCTTCACGCCGCCGGCCGAGCCGATCGATGTCGGCGCGCTGCCGACGCTCGCGAACGGCCATCCGACCTTCGGCTATTTCGGCAAGCTCGCGAAGATCACCGATCGCGTCGTCGCGGTCTGGTCGCGCGTGCTGCAATCGGTCGCGGGCGCGAAGCTGTTCGTTAAGGCGGAGCATCTCGATGATCCCCAAGAGCAGCAAGCGCTTGCCGCGCGCTTCGCGGCGCACGGCATCGACGCTCGGCGCCTGATCCTCGAAGGCCGCGCGCCGCGCGCCGAGTATCTGGCCGCATATCGACGCGTCGACCTGATGCTGAGCCCGTTCCCGTATCCGGGCGGCACGACGACCGCCGAGGCGCTGTGGATGGGCGTGCCCGTGCTGTGCCGCCGCGGTGACCGCTTCCTGTCGCACATCACCGAAAGCCTGCTGCATGCGGCAGGGCTGCCCGACTGGATCGCGGACGACGACGACGCGTATGTTGCGCAGGCCGTCGCGCGGGTCGGCAAGCCCGCCGAGCTGGCGGTGCTGCGCACGACGTTGCGTGCGCGCTTGCTCGCGTCGCCGCTGTGCGATGCGCCGCGCTTCGCGCGCCACTTCGAGGACGCGCTGCACGGCATGTGGGCGCAGCACGTCGAAGCCGCGCCGGTCGAGTCCGCGTGAGGTCGGTCACGGCGTGACGTGCGCCGACGATGCCGCGTCGGCGGCAAGCGGAACACGGCGGACGTCGCGCCGAGCAGCGCGCCGGCCGACCTGACGTTCACCCGACCTGGCGGCGCGCGGCATCGTCGCCGCGATAGGCCGCGATAGGTCGCGAAGGGATCGCGACCTCGCCCGTCACGATCGGACATCTGACGGTCGCCGATCGACTGCGTATGCGACTCATCCCTATTGAGCAGGACACACGAGATGGACGGAACAGGACAGGCATTGCAGACCGCGCTCGCGCACCATCAGTCCGGCCGTCTGGCCGAAGCGAAGACGCTGTACGACGCGATCCTCACCGCCCAGCCGGGCCAGCCGGATGCGCTGCATTTCCTGGGGCTGCTGGCGTGTCAGCTGAAGCAGTACGACGCGGGCCTCGCGCTGATGAAGCAGTCGCTGGTCGAGCGGCCGGACGCGTCGTACTTCAACAACCTCGGCAACATGCTGCGCGAAAGCGGCCGGCTCGACGACGCGATCGCGCACTACCGGCGCGCGGTGACGCTGCGGCCCGACTACCCTGAAGCACACAACAACCTCGGCAACGCGCTGCGCGACGCGGGCGATCCGACGGCGGCGATGGCGAGCTGCGCGCGCGCGATCGAGCTGCGCGCCCATTACGCGCAGGCCTACAACAATCTCGGCAACGCGCTGCAGGACCTGGGCGACCTCGATGGCGCCGCTACGCACTACGAACGCGCGATCGAGCTGGACGCGTCGATGGCGATGGCCCACGCGAACCTGAGCGCCGTGCGTCACAAGCAGTTGCGCTGCGCGGAAGCGCTTACCCATGCGCTGGACGCGATCCGCCTCGCGCCGAACCTGGGCGAGGCGCACAACCACGCGGGCAACGCGTATCACGGGCTGAACCGGCTCGACGACGCGCTGGCGTGCCATCGCACCGCCGTCACGCTGAATCCCGCCGACGCCGGCGCGTGCCACAACCTGTCCGTCGTGCTGCTGAAGCTGCAGCGGCTCGACGAAGCGCTCGTGTATTGCCGGCAGGCGCTGCAGGCCGGCGCGCCCGCCGTGTTGATGCACGTGAATCTCGGCGACATCCTGCGCGCGCAGGGCAACGTCGATGCCGCGGTCCACGCATATCGCGACGCGCTGGCGCTGGTGCGCGACGACGCCGACGACGTGGCGGCGACGGTGCTGAGCCGCTTGCTGTTCAGCGCGGCGGCATCCGCTTGCGTGAGCCCTGACGATTACCTGGCCGATGCGCTGCGCTACGGCCGCCATCTGGCGGCGCGTTCGACGCGCTATGCGCACGATCCGCGCGAGCGGGCCGCGCGCGCGCAGGGGCGGCCGCTGCGCGTCGGCTTCGTGTCCGGCGATCTGCGCCTGCATCCGGTCGGCATCTTCCTGGAGAGCGTGCTCGCCCACCTCGACCGCACGCGCATCGACCTGCGCGTGTACGTGACCACGGACGAGGAGGACGCGATCACCGCGAAACTGAAGCCGCACGCGAGCGTCTGGCGCTCGATCGCCGCGCTGCCGCCGGAGGCCGCCGCGCGAATGATTCATGACGACGGGATCGACGTCCTCGTCGACCTCGCGGGCCATACGCAGTCGAGCGGGCTGGCCGCATTCGGCTGGAAACCCGCGCCGGTGCAGGCGAGCTGGCTCGGCTTTTTCGCGACGACAGGCTGCGACGCGATCGACTACTTCATCGGCGACCGCTACACGCTGCCGGACGCCGACGCGCATCACTTCGTCGAAGCGCCGTGGCGGCTGCCGGACAGCTTCCTGTGCTTCACGCCGCCGGCCGACGAGGTCGAGGTCGGTCCGCTGCCGATGGCGGCGCACGGCCATCCGACCTTCGGCTGCTTCGGCCAGCTCGTGAAGATCGGCGACGACGTCGTGCACGCGTGGTCGCGCATCCTGCACGCGGTGCCGGACGCGCGGCTGCTGCTCAAGGCGCACGAGCTCGGCCGCGAGGGCGTGCGCGACGCGACCGTCGCGCGGTTCGCGCGGCATGGCATCGGCGCCGACCGGCTGATCCTCGAGGCCGGTTCGCCGCGCACGGAATACCTGAACGCATATAACCGCATCGACGTCGCGCTGAGCCCGTTCCCGTACCCGGGCGGCACGACCACCGCCGAAGCAATGTGGATGGGCGTGCCGGTGCTCGGCATGAAGGGCAGCCGGTTCGTCACGCACATCTGCGAAAGCCTGCTGCACGCGGCGGGCATGGGCGAATGGATCGCGGACGGCGAGGACGCCTACGTCGCGAAGGCGATCGCGGCGGTGCGCGACCGCGAGCGGCTCGCGACGCTGCGCGCCGGCCTGCGCGCGCAGGTGCTCGCATCGCCGCTGTGCGACGCGCGCCGGTTCGCGACGCATCTCGAAGCGGCGTTCCTCGCCATGTGGCAACGCTATACGAACTCGGAACAGGAAGCATGAACGATATCCACGACACGCTGCAATCCGCGCTGGCGCATCACCAGTCGGGGCGTCTCGCGGAAGCGAAGACGCTGTACGACGCGATCCTCACCGCCCAGCCGGGCCAGCCGGATGCGCTGCATTTCCTGGGGCTGCTGGCGTGTCAGCTGAAGCAGTACGACGCGGGCCTCGCGCTGATGAAGCAGTCGCTGGTCGAGCGGCCGGACGCGTCGTACTTCAACAACCTGGGCAACATGCTGCGCGAAAGCGGCCGGCTCGACGACGCGATCGCGCACTACCGTCGCGCGGTCGCGCTGCGTCCGGATTATGCGGAAGCGCACAACAACCTCGGCAACGCGCTGCGCGACGCGCGCGATCCGACGGCGGCGATGGCGAGCTGCGCGCGCGCGATCGAGCTGCGCCCCGACTACGCGCAGGCCTACAACAATCTGGGCAACGCGCTGCAGGATCTGGGCGAGCACGAGGCGGCGGCGGCGAGCTACGCCAAGGCGGTCGCGCACCAGCCGCAATACGCCGACGCGTACAGCAACCTCGGCAACGCACTGCGCGCGCAGGAGAAATTCGACGAGGCTGCGGATGCCTATCGCCGCGCTATCGCGCTGCAACCGGGTTTGCGCGTTGCTCATCAAGGGCTGAGCGAGACGCTGCGCGCGGCAGGCGATCTGCGGGGTGCGGTCGACCATGCGCGCGAAGGGCTCGATCCGGGCGACGCGGACGCGCACTGCGTACTGGCAAGACTGCTGCAGCGCATGAGCGAATTCGACAAGGCGGTCGCGCTGCTCGAACGGGCGATCGAGATCGATCCCGCGCGTGCGCGGGCATGGGCCTGGCTCGGCGACCTGCGCAACCAGCAGGGCGAATACGGGCAGGCAGTGCAGGCGTGCCGGCACGCGATCGAGCTCGATCCCGAACTGGCCGATGCGTACAACTTCCTCGGCTTCGCGTATCACAACCTCAACGCGCTGGCCGCCGCGGAGTTGAGCTACCGACACGCGATCGACCTGAACCCCGACGATGCCGACGCGCATCACAACCTCGCCGCCGTGCTGTTGCGGCTCGAGAAGCTGGACGAGGCGATGGAGCACATCGAGATCGCTCGGGAGCTCGGCATCGATCCCCTCAAGATGCAGATGACGCTCGGCGACATCCGGTGGGCGAGAGGCGATTTCACCGGCGCGCTGGACGCGTACCGCTCGGCGATCCGATACGACCTGCATCGCGCGTACTCGCGGATGCTGTTCAACATGTCGAGTTCGCCGGCGTTCGAGCCGCAGGAGTGGGTCGTCGAAGCGGTCCGCTACGGCGAACATCTCGAGCGCGATGCGGATCCGTTCGAGCACGATCGCGCGAAGCGCGTCGCGCAGGCGCATGCACGGCCGCTGCGCGTCGGCTTCGTGTCGGGCGACCTGCGCCAGCATCCGGTCGGGATTTTCCTGGAGAGCGTGCTCGGGCGGATCGACCGGTCGCGTATCGAGCCGCATGCCTATGTGACCTTCGTCGGCGAGGACGGCGTGACCGCGCGGCTCAAGCCGAACTTCGCGAGCTGGAAGAAGGTGGTCGGCCTGGGCCGCGAAGAGGCCGCGCAACTGATTCGCGACGACGGGATGGACATCCTGATCGATATGGCCGGTCACACCGATTGGAGCGGCCTGCCGATCTTCGCGCACAAGCCCGCGCCGGTGCAGGCGAGCTGGCTCGGTTTCTTCGCGACGACCGGCTGCCGCGCGATCGACTATTTCATCGGCGATGCGCACACGCTGCCCGCCGACGAGGAGCATCACTTCACCGAGCGCCCGTGGCGGCTGCCGGACAGCTACCTGTGCTTCACGCCGCCTGCGTACGACGTCGCGGTCGGCCCGCTGCCGATGGCGACCAATGGCGGCGTCACGTTCGGCTGCTTCGGCAAGCTGGTCAAGATCAGCGACGGGGTCGTCGCGCTGTGGTCGCGGATCCTGCACGCGCTGCCGGGCGCGCGCCTGCTGCTGAAGGCGTATGAACTCGGCGCCGACGACGTGAATCGGGCGACGCTCGAGCGCTTCGCGCGGCATGGCATCAGCGCGGACCGGCTGATTCTCGAGGGCGGCTCGCCGCGCGCGGAATACTTCGCCGCGTACAACCGCATCGACATCGCGTTGAGCCCGTTCCCGTACCCGGGCGGCACGACCACCGCCGAAGCGCTGTGGATGGGCGTGCCGGTGCTCGGCATGAAGGGCGGCCGGTTCGTCACGCACATCTGCGAGAGCCTGTTGCACGCGGCGGGCATGGGCGAATGGATCGCCGACGACGAGGCGGCGTACCTCGCGAAGGCAGTCGCATTCGCGACCGACCGCGACCGGCTGGCGACGCTGCGCGCCACGCTGCGCGAGCGCGTGCTGGCGTCGCCGCTGTGCGACGCATCGCGCTTTGCGCACAACCTGGAGGACGCGCTGCACGGCATGTGGGCCAGCTACGCGGCTGGCGAGACGGCGCCCGCGGACGCGTGACGCGCGAGCGGGGCGGGCCGCGGCTGGAAGCGACGTTCGAACCGACGCTTTGTGTGCCGGCCGAATGAGCGCTACTGGGTGACCGGCGCGATCCCGCTCGCGCCCCGCGTGCCGGCGAAAAAAAAGCCGCATTGAAGCGGCTCGACGTTACGGCGACTACGGTCCGCTCGACTGGCGGCGTCTTCTAGTTCGACATCGGTACAGACCAGACGGCCTGCCGGTTACAGCATGCCCGTCTTCTGGTACAAGCTCGCGGCCTTGATGCGTTCCTGCGACTGCGCAAATTCCGCAGTCAGACGGTGATGGTCCGCCTGCGCGTGCGCCGTGATCGACGCGTCGATGGCCATGATTTGCCGCACCCGGTCCAGCGCATCCTGCGTCTGCTCGCCGGACAGGCTCATCAGCAGCGGCGAGCGTTCGCCGACGAGGGCCGCGACGCGCACCCAGTCGCGTGCGTCGGCCGCCGACTGCATGGCGCGGGTCAGGTCGAAGGCGCGGGACAGGGTGTCGGTCGTCATGGTCAGGTCCGGTTCGTAGTGGCTTACTTGTTGGTGGCCAACGCGCCGGCGCTACTCTGGCCGCCGAACAATTGAGTCAGATACCGCGTGTTGTTCGCCATCTGCGCCATCAGCGAGTTCAGCGCGGTGAACTGCGCGGTGTATTGCGTGGTCAGCTGGTTCGAGTAGGTCTGCAGTTGCGTGGCCTGACTCTGCACGTTCGTCAGATCGGCGTTGATCGCGCTGGTGCGCTGGTCGATCAGGCCGGATGTTTGCGTGTACGAGTTGATCTGCGAGTTGAGCGCTTGCGCCACGCCGTTCGTCTGGTTGAAGATCGCCGCCACCGTCGAGCTGTTCGACTTGAGTGCGGTGGTCAGCGCGGCGGTATCGACCGTCATCGTGCCGGTCGACGTCACGTTGATGCCGATGCTGCCGAGCGCATACGTCGTACCGCCGGTCGTGACGCCGCTGCTGAGCGTCGTTGCGAGCGCGTTCGTGATCGTGTTCAGCATCGCATCGCCGAGCAGCGGGCCGGCGCTCTTCGCCGTCGAGTCGTAGGACGACAGCGATTTCGCCGTGGTCACGAAGCTGGTGTACGCGTTCGCGAAATTGGTGATCGCATTCGTCGCCGCGGCCGTGTCCTGCGACAGCGTGATGGTTTGCGTCGTGCCGACCGCGGCTTGCGACAGCGCCAGCGAGACGCCCGTCAGCGCGCCCGTGACGGTGTTCGATGCGCTCGATACCGGCGTGCCGTCGATCGTCAGCTTCGCATCGGCCGCCGGGGTGACCGTCGTGTAGCCCGACGTCAGTTTCGAGTTGACGCCCGTGCCCGTGATCGAGATCGTGTTGGCCGCGCCGGTGGCGTTCGACTGCATCACGAGATGCTGTCCGTCCGAACCGGTGATGACCGATGCGGTAACGCCAGCATTGCCGGATGCGGAATTGATCGACGACGCGATGTCGGACAGCGATGCGCCGGCCGCCACGTTGACGTTGAACGCGGCATTGCTGCCGAAGGTGATGCTCAGCGAGCCTGCCGAGATCGTGTCCGCGGACGTCACGCCGGCCGACGACAGCTTGTTGGCGGTCGCGAGTTGCGTGACGTTGACCGAATACGAACCGGCCACCGCGCTGCTGCTGCTCGTCACCGTCGTCGCGATGCCGGTGCCGCTCGCCGTCGCCGCCAGGCCGCTGAGCGTGCTGCCGTCCGAGAGGCCGGTAAGCGCGCTCTGCAGCGCCGACAGCGCACTCTTCAACTGGCCGATCGCGGACAGTTGCGTATTGTCGTTCGTCTGCCGGGTCTGCAGCGTCTGCAATTGCCCGGCCGTCTTCGCGTTCACCAGCGTCGTCACGAGCGTATTGACGTCGAGCGACGAATTGGTCGCGCCGCTGATGATCGACTGTCCGGCCTGCGACAGGAGGGTGCTGATGTCGGTGCTGCTGACGGGGGTGGTGGTGGCCATGCCGTTACTCCGGTCGTCCGCGCAATCAACGAGCGCGATGCGGCGGTGGCGCCGCGGTTCAATGCAAAGAGGGAGGCGTGCCTCCCTTGAGAATTCCGGTCAGGGCGGCGGCGTCGCATCGAGTGCCGATGGCGACGCCGCGGTGCCCGTAGGCGGGCGGGCATGTGGCCCGCCGCGCGTGCTTCTCTATTAACCGAGGAGCTTCAGGACTTGCTGCGGCAGCGAGTTCGCTTGCGCCAGAACCGAGATGCCTGCTTGCTGCAGCACTTGCGCCTTGCTCAGGTTCGCCGTTTCCGTCGCGAAGTCCGCGTCGGTGATCTGCGCGCGAGCAGCGCTCATGTTGGTTGCCTGGGTTTGCGTCGTCGAGATCGCAGCCTGGAACGTGTTCTGTGCCGCACCCAGCGTTGCCTGGAACGTGTTGACTTGCTTCAGTGCCGCGTCGATCGCCGTGATCGCCGATTGCGCACCCGATTGCGTGCTGACGCTCAGGGCGTTCACGCTCATGCCCGTGCTGTTCCAGTTCTGCGTGCCGAAGTCGACGGTAACGACCTGGTTCGCTGCTGCGCCGATCTGGAACGTGACGCTGCCCGTGCCGCCCAGGATGGTCTGGCTGTTGAACGTCGTTTGCGATGCGACACGGTCGATTTCGCCGAGACGCGTCGAGACTTCAGCTTGCAGGTTTGCACGAGCGGCCGAATCCAGCGAGCCGTCACCCGACTGCACTGCCAGCGTACGGATACGTTGCAGGTTGTCGATCGTCGATTGCAGCGCGCCGTTGGCGGTCTGGATCATCGAGATGCCGTTGTTCGCGTTTGCAACACCCTGCGTCAGCGCGTTGATTGCTGCGGTTTGCGTCGTTGCGATCGCCAGGCCTGCTGCGTCGTCAGCTGCGGTGTTGATGCGCTTGCCCGACGAGAGGCGGTTGATCGCTTGCGACAGTGCGCTTTGCGAGCCCGACAGGTTCGTCTGCGTCGTCAGCGAAAGGATGTTGGTGTTGATGTTCAGCATTTGCTTCCTCGTTTTGGAAAATGCCTGAGTACAGACAGGGGTCGTTTTCGGCGTCGCGCTTTATCGCGAGTGGCGCTGCCCGCCTTTCCTGGTTGACGGCGGCACCCGGCGAAAACTTTAGAAACTCCGTCGAGGAAATTCGGGACGGAAGTGGGATGGGGGCGCGAAGCCCAAGCCTGGCTTGGGTCGCAGCGATTTTGTGGGCGCGTGCGGCAGCCGTTCGGGACGGCATTTCGGCAGCCTTCACGCGCTGCAGCACCCCGCGAACGACAAAAGGATGGTTTTGTCTGTGATTTCCTGCTATGATGGCGGGCTGAATTGAGATTTTCTGTCACGCCTTTGCCGTTGCGGCATTCCTGCTGGCAGTCAAACGCGGCGCTGCACGCGGCTTGTGAAGCGTACTCGCGGTGCTTTCCGCCTCTCATTTCCGGCCTCCGAGGCCGTATTTCCGCTCGTTTCGCCTGTTGTGGGGACGCCCGGATGGCCGGTGCGTGGCGCTTGGCCGCTACGTTTTTGACCGTTTAAGCACTTTAGGAACGACATGACGACGATTCTTCTGAAAGAAAACGAGCCGTTCGAAGTGGCGATTCGCCGCTTTCGCCGTGCTATCGAAAAAAATGGCCTGATCGCTGAACTGCGCGAACGCCAGTCCTACGAAAAGCCGACCGCAGTCCGCAAGCGCAAGAAGGCAGCAGCCGTCAAGCGCCTGCACAAGCGTCTGCGTAGCCAGATGCTGCCGAAGAAGCTCCACTAAGAGCGTCTGACGGTTCGCCGCGAAACGGCGGAGCGTGCTTCGAAAGAAGCCGCTCCGCCGTTTTGCTTTTTTGGCTGGCTGTTCCGGGCGGGAAAGGCGTCGGGAGCGCTGCCGACAGGCGCGGTCTGCGGCTATCCCCCCAGCCGGCGCCGCTGCCGCTGCCGCTGCCGCGGTCGTGCCGCCGGGCCAGCCCGCTTCGTGGCGGGCCTGTCGTCGGCCCGCCCGGCCCCCGCTGCCCGCCGCCTCGCCGTCAGCCCGCGTTGCGGCGCCGTGCCGGCCGCTTGCCGGCCAGCGCCGCACATTGCGCATGGCAAGGGCAGCCGAGTTCGTGATCGTTCACCATCCCGGTCGCCTGCATCAACGCATAGCAGATCGTCGAGCCGACGAACTTGCAGCCGTACGCCTTCAACGCCTTGCTGAGCGCGTCGGACTCGGCGGTCGACGCCGGCGCGTCGCGATACGACCGCCACGCGTTCTGGATCGGCGTATCACCGACGAACGACCACAGGAACTTCGCCAGCGACCCGTGCTCCTCGCGAATCTGCTGCACGGCCCGCGCATTGATCACCGCTGATTGGACCTTCGCGCGATTGCGCACGATGCCGGGATTCGCGAGCAGCTCGTCGACGCGTTGCGGTGTGAAGCGCGCGACCGCGTCGACGTCGAAATCGGCGAACGCCTCCCGATAGCCGGCGCGTTTGTTCAGGATCGTCGACCACGACAGCCCGGCCTGCGCGCCTTCCAGGATCAGCATCTCGAACAGGTGGCGATCGTCATGCGACGGCACGCCCCATTCAGTATCGTGATAGTGCGCGTCCGCTTCCGTCTTTACCCAGTTGCACCGCTGCGACATCGTCGGCCTCGTTCCAGTGTCGATTCGATCGCGCCAGCATAGCGGAAGCCCCATGCGCGGCATAGCTGGCCGAACGGCAGATGGGCGCGCGGGGCCGATGCGGTTAAGCTTGGCGACTGGTCGAATCAGCAGGATCCACGCATGACGGCATTACTTTTTGCAATCGGCATCGACGGCGGCGGCACCGGCACCCGCGCGGTGCTCGCCGACCGGCACGGCCGCGAACTCGCCCAGGGGCGCGGCGGCCCGTCGGGGCTCGGCCTCGGCATCGAGCGCGCCTGGGCGTCGATCGGCACGGCCTGTGCCGACGCGTTCACGCAAGCGGGACTCGCGCTGAACTGGTCGCAATGCGCGCTTGGCTGCGGGCTGGCGGGCGTCAACAACGCTGCCTGGCTGGCCGCTTTCCGTGCGCACGCGCCGCTCGACGCGCTCGCGGTCGAAAGCGACGCATACACGACGCTGGTCGGTGCGCACGGCGGCGCGCCGGGGCTCATCGTCGCGCTGGGCACCGGCAGCATCGCGGCGGTGCTCGATGCGGTGGGCGATTGCCGCATTGCGGGCGGCTTCGGCTTTCCGTCCGGCGACGAGGCAAGCGGCGCGTGGCTCGGCATGCGTGCGCTTGCTTACGCGCAGCAGGCGCTCGATGGCCGTGCGCCGCGTGATGCGTTTGCCGAGGCGCTGCTCGGCGCAACGGGCGCGGACGATCGCGACGCGCTCGTCCAGTGGTCGTGCGACGCGAACCAGACCATCTACGCGCGGCTCGCGCCGATCGTGTTCGCGCATCGCGACCATCCGTATGCGGCCGCGCTCATCGCGCAGGCCGGCGAGGAGATCGGCAAGATGATCGACGCGCTCGACCCGCGGCACGCGCTGCCGGTCGCGCTGTGCGGCGGGCTGGCCGACGCGCTCGCGCCGGCCGTACCCGAGCGCCACGCGACCCGGTTGCGGGCGCCGCTCGACGATTCCGCGCACGGCGCGTTGCGACTCGCCTTGAAGGCGCTGGCGGCCGCGGGCGCCGGATAGCGGGGCGCGCGTGGTGAGTCACCGGTGATCGGAGGCAGACGCCGGTCGTCCGGCGCGCGGGTCGGCCCGACGTTAAAATGGCGGCTCCGCACCGCCGTGCGCGTCCTTCACCGCGTCCCATGTACAAAGTCATCGCCACCGATCTCGACGGCACCCTGCTGAACAGCGATCACCAACTCGATCCGTACACGATCGAGACCATCCGCCGGCTCGAACGCGACGGCCTGCAGTTCGTGATCGCGACCGGGCGGCATTATGCGGACGTCGCCGGCATCCGCGACGTGCTGGGGATCCGGCCATACCTGATCACGTCGAACGGCGCGCGCGTGCACGCGCCGGACGACACGGCGATCCACGCGCAGGACATCGACCCGGCAATCGTCCGCGAGCTCGTGCAGCCCGCCGTGGCCGGCGCGCACGGGCGCGTGATCGTCAATCTGTTTACCGATCGCGGCTGGCTGATCGATCGCGAGGCCCCGCACCTGCTCGAATTCCATCAGGACTCCGGTTTCCGCTACGACGTGATCGACATGGCCGCGCACGACGGCACGGATATCGCGAAGGTGCTCTACATCGGCGAGCCGGCCGACCTCGCGGTGGTCGCCGAGCAGATGCGCGTGCAGTTCGGCGACGCGCTGTACGTCACCTACTCGCTGCCCGATTGCCTGGAAGTGATGACCGCCAACGTCTCGAAAGGCCGCGCGCTGCGGGCGGTGCTCGAGCGGCTCGGCGTCGACGCCGGGCACTGCATCGCGTTCGGCGACAACATGAACGACATCGATCTGCTCGAAACCGCCGGGCACGCGTTCATGATGAACAACGCGAATCCCGACCTGATCGCGCGCTTGCCGCACATTCCGCGGATCGGCAACAACTTCGACGCCGGCGTGGCGCGTCACCTGCGCACGCTGTTCGCGCTGACGGATGCCGTCGACGGCGTCGCGGCGTCCTGAACGAAAAGGAAAAACGGGCGCCAGCGGCGCCCGTTCAAATTACCTGCCTCGTGTTGTTCGACAGCGTGAGGCTCGCTGCGCTGCTCGCGTGACCCCGTAGCGTTGTTATTCGACGGTGCGAGCGGATGCGGGCAGCAGGACGGCAGCGTCGCGCCCTGCGATCAACGGATAGACGACCCCTGCGATGGCTGCGCCGATGATCGGCGCAATCCAGAACAGCCACAGCTGGCCGATCGCTTCGCCGCCCACGAACAGCGCGGGGCCGGTCGAGCGGGCCGGGTTCACCGACGTGTTCGTGACCGGGATCGAGATCAGGTGGATCAACGTCAGGCACAGGCCGATCGCGATCGGTGCGAAGCCGGCCGGCGCGCGCTTGTCGGTCGCGCCGAGAATCACGAACAGGAAGAAGCCCGTCATCACGACTTCGCAGATGAACGCCGCGCCGAGCGAGTAGTGGCCGGGCGAGCGCTCGCCGAAGCCGTTGGTCGCAAAGCCGCTGCCCACCACGTCGAAGCCCGGCTTGCCGGTTGCGATCAGATACAGCACGAACGCGCCGAGCGTGGCGCCGACCACCTGCGCGACGATGTACGGGACGAGATCGCGTGCCGGAAAGCGGCCGGCGACCGTCAAGCCCACGCTCACAGCCGGATTCAAATGGCAACCCGAAATATGGCCGATCGCGAATGCCATCGTCAGCACGGTCAGGCCGAAAGCAAGTGCGACGCCGGCAAAGCCGATGCCGAGGCCCGGAAAGGCGGCCGCCAGCACGGCGCTTCCGCACCCGCCGAGCACCAGCCAAAACGTGCCGAATGCTTCTGCGGCCAGCCGCTGTGAAAGATTCATGAAGGGACCTCGTCCAAGTAGGGTGAACACCAATGAGCGGCCGGCTGATTTACTTCGTCGCCCGAATTGGTCTGGATTATAGGAAATGAATCGGACCGACGAGGGTCAACGATTGTTAAATTTGAATGCCGACGGCTCGCTTTATTAGAATAAATCCGCATTCTCCATATAGACGAATCGGTTAAAGATGGCAGAATTAATTGGCAAGAGCAGGGCGGCAGTGCGATGACGTAACGGGTGTCGGCGTTCCGGCCGGAGTCGGCGGAGCCGCATCATGCAAAAAAAGGGAGTCGATATGTCTCAATACGCGAAACTCAAGGCGCAGATCGCCGATCTGCAGGCCCAGGCGGACGAAGTGCGCCGTCAGGAAGTGGCGGCAGTGATCACCGAAGTCCAGCGGGTGATTGCCGAATACGGGCTGACGGCCCAGGATCTGGGATTCGCCGAGCGGGCGCGGCGCGGCCGGCCGCCGAAAAAGGCGCCGTTGCCGCCGAAATACCGCGATCCGAAGTCGGGTGCAACCTGGAGTGGTCGCGGCAAGCCGCCGAATTGGATCGTCGGCAAAAACCGCGATCGTTTCCTGATCGAATGATCCACCAATCGCCGGCACCAATCAGCGCGCCGCGCAAAAAGAAAGAGCCGCATCGACGATGCGGCTCTTTGTTCGATGCTGGCAGCTTTTACGCGCGGATTTCCACGCAATTTTTCCGGCGTATTTCGTGACGAATTTACGCGTCAGGCTCCGGCGACCCTGCGCAACGCCGGGCGTTTCGCCGCCGCGCAAAGCGATTCGTAGGTTTCGACATAGCGGCGCGCCATCGCCGTGGCGCTGAAGCGCGTATCGAAGCGGGCGCGGATCGCGTCGCGCGACAGGCTGTCGATCCGGTGCAGTGCGCCGACCGCGCCCTGCACGTCCTCGACGATGAAGCCGGTCACGCCGTCCTCGATCACCTCCGGCACCGAGCCGCGGTTGAACGCCACGACCGGCGTACCGCACGCCATCGCCTCGATCATTACCAGCCCGAACGGTTCCGGCCAGTCGATCGGGAACAGCAGCGCCTTGGCGCCCGACAGGAACGCCGGCTTCTGCGCCTCGTTGATCTCGCCGATGAATTCGACGTGCGCCTCGCCCAGCAGCGGCTCGATCACTTCCTTGAAGTAGTCGGCGTCGGCCTTGTCGACCTTCGCGGCGATCTTCAGCGGCAGCCCGCTTTGCGCGGCGATCCGGATCGCCGTGTCCACGCGCTTTTCCGGGCAGATGCGGCCGAGGAACGCGAGGTACTCGGGCTTCACGTCCGGCTGGGGCGTGAGCAGCGTGTCGGGCAGCCCGTGATACACGGTGCCGGCCCACGCGGCCTGCGGCAGCGGCTTGCGCTGCGAATTCGAGATCGATACGACGGGCGCGTCCGGGAACGCGTCGAACACCGGCTGCAGCTCGGGCAGGTCGAGGCGGCCGTGCAGCGTCGTCACATAAGGCGTGTCGAGCCGCGACATCAGCGGGAACGGCAGATAGTCCAGATGGAAGTGCAGCACGTCGAATTCGTGCGCGACCCGCGCCACCTGCTCGATCAGGCGCATATGGGGCGCCATCGAGTCGCGGATCGACGGGTCGAGCCGCAGCGCGCGCGGCCACGCGGCCTCGAGCCGCGCGGACGTGACGGAGTCGCCGCTCGCGAACAGCGTCACGTCGTGGCCGAGCTCGACGAGCGCCTCGGTCAGGTAGGACACGACACGCTCGGTGCCGCCGTAAAGTTTCGGCGGGACGGCTTCGTAAAGCGGCGCGATCTGGGCAATACGCATGGGCGTTCTCCAGTGTCGACCAGCGGGTCCGGTGCGGATGCTGGTCCGATACAAGGTTGCGGAACTCGCCGACGCACGCGTTGAGCGGTACGTGACCGGCCCGCGAGGGGAGATGCGGGACGCCGGGCGGCAAGCTGCGGGGCGGGCCGGCGCGGCTCACGCCGCCGCCCATTGGAGTCCATTATGGATATCGCCTTCAGGGGTTCGAGTGTTTTTTCAAAGACTTAAGGCTTGTTACACGATGAAATACGCGAAAACCCCGAGAAAAAGGGCACGCGAATCGAAATCGAGACAGTGGCCATAATTGTTGCGATATCGTGAAAAACCACTATAATTTTTACCGATTGACTCACTCGCGCCCCGCCGTTCCAGCTTCCCCCGTCTACGCGCTCTGCAGCGCCTCTCCTCCGACAGATCCGGGTTTCACCCGTCCCCACCGGGCATTTTTTCTGTCGGAAAAATTCCTACACGGTTTACAGACAAATCCTGCACGGCATACGCCACTTCGCTGATACCGGCATAAAGGCCGTTTAGCCAGAATTCGGCCTGTAAGACTATAAACGTGCCGGCAGCTGCGCCAGTAGGCGCCTGATAGAGCAAACGTTTTCATAACACGAAAGGCCAAAGCAAAGTTTTCTAACGGGGGAATGATGAGCGCCACCAGCGAAATGCTCAGTGAGATCAAAGAGGTCAACCTGTCGTACCTCCTTCTCGCGCAGCGCCTGCTGCGGGAAGACAAAGCGATGGGCATGTTCCGCATGGGTGTTTCCGAGGAACTCGCCGATGTGCTCGCGAACCTCACGCTCGCGCAGACCGTGAAGCTCGCCGCATCGAACCAGATGCTGTGCCGCTTCCGCTTCGACGACCACGCGTTGCTGTCGTCGCTCGCCGACAAAGGCCGCAGCGACGTCGTCACGCACGCACACTCGGCCATCCTGATGGCCGGCCAGCCGGTCGAAAGCGTCCGCTGATCACCACCGCCTCCACGTTCGCCCCGGCGCGCCGCGCCGGCGGGCGGCGTATCGGCGACACATCCGAACAACGTCAAGCGTACGGTTATTGACCATGGCTAGCAAAAGCGTCGTGAACGAGGTGAAGGAAATCACCCTCGCGATCGAACTCATCGAACTGGGCGCCCGGCTGCAGCTGCTGGAGGCGGAGACGAGCCTGTCGCGCGATCGCCTGATCAAGCTGTACAAGGAACTGAAGGGCGTGTCGCCGCCGAAGGGGATGCTGCCGTTCTCGACCGACTGGTTCATGACGTGGCAGCCGAACATCCATTCGTCGCTGTTCTACAACATCTACCGGTTCATGCAGGACCACGGCCGTTGCGACCCGATCCAGTCGATCGTCAAGGCGTACCGGCTCTATCAGGAGCACGTCGATCTGTCGGGCGACGAGGCCGCGCTGAGCCTCACGCGCGCATGGACGCTGGTGCGCTTCTTCGATTCCGGGATGCTGCAGATGACGCCCTGCACGCGCTGCGGCGGCCACTTCGTCGCCCATGCGCATGATCCGCATCAAGGTTTCGTGTGCGGCCTGTGCCAACCGCCGTCGCGCGCGGGCAAGACCCGCAAGGCTGCCGCCGCGCGCGCCGAACTGGCCGCCGCGACGGCCTGAGCCGCGCCGGACGGCGCGTTGGCGAGTGTCCGGCAGCGGCTGCACCGCATGCGAACCGATTCCGGCCTGCTGGTAAACACCGCCGCAGCGCAGCGGAGGCGCCGCGAAAGTTTTCCTGCCGACTGCCGTAAACCTGATTAACGGCGGTCTCCCCGCCGGTCTTTCGTGAGGGACAGGCAGTGCTGATTATCGTGGGAACACTCGTGACGCTGTTGTCCGTCTTCGGCGGTTATGCGCTGGCAGGCGGGCATTTGGGCGCATTGGTCCAGCCGCTCGAGATCCTGATGATCGTCGGTGCGGGTGTCGGCGCGTTCATCCTCGGCAACGGCATCAAGACGATCAAGGCGACCCTGCGCGTGCTGCCGACGCTCTTCAAGGGCTCGAAGTACAACAAGGACGTCTACATGGAGCTGATGGGGCTCCTGTACGTGCTGCTCGCGAAAGCGCGCAAGGAAGGCACGCTGACGCTCGAAGCCGACATCGACGATCCGGAGAAGAGCCCGATCTTCACGCAGTACCCGAAGATCCTCGCCGATCACCACATCGTCGAATTCCTGACCGACTACCTGCGCCTGATGGTGGGCGGCAACATGAACGCGTTCGAGATCGAGAGCCTGATGGACGAGGAGATCGAGACGCACCACACCGAAGGTGAAGCCCCGGCGCACGCGCTGATGCGTGTCGGCGACGCGATGCCGGCATTCGGTATCGTCGCGGCCGTGATGGGCGTGGTGCACACGATGGCGTCGGCCGACAAGCCGCCCGCGGTGCTCGGCGCGATGATCGCGCAGGCGCTGGTCGGCACGTTCCTGGGCATCCTGCTGTCGTACGGGCTGATCGGGCCGCTGTCGAGCCTCGCGGAGCAGCGCGTGGCCGAGGCGACCAAGATGTTCCAGTGCATCAAGGTGACGATCCTCGCGAGCCTGAACGGCTACGCGCCCGCAATCGCGGTCGAATTCGGCCGCAAGGTGCTGTTCTCGACCGAGCGTCCGTCGTTCAACGAGCTCGAAGAGCACGTGCGCCGCGTGAAGGCGAAGTGACGCGGAGCGTTCGATGAGCAAGAGCAAGGATCGCGCAATCGTCGTGAAACGGGTGGCCCCGCAGAAGAAGGGCCACCACGGCGGCGCATGGAAGCTCGCATACGCGGACTTCATGACCGCGATGATGGCGTTCTTCCTGCTGATGTGGCTGCTGAGCTCGGCCACGCCGGTGCAGCTGAAGGGGATCGCCGAGTACTTCAACACGCCGCTGCAGGCCGCGCTGTTCGGCAGCGGCGACCGCAGCTCGCAGGACTCGAGCATCATCAACGGCGGCGGCCGCGACCTGTCGAGCGTCGACGCCGGCACGACGCGCCGCACCGACGGCTCGACGAGCCTCGCGGACCGCGTCGCGAAGAAGGGCGAAGACACCGCGCAGGCGCAGGCGCAAGGCGCGATCGAGCGGCGCGAGCAGGCGCGCCTGCACGACCTGCAGATCAAGCTGATGGCGGCGATCGAGGCGAACCCGACGCTGCGTCAGTTCCGCCAGCAGATCCGCATCGATTCGACGCTGATGGGCCTGCGCATCGAGATCGTCGATTCGCAGAAGCGGCCGATGTTCGCGATGTCGAGCAACAACGTCGAGCCGTACATGCGCGACATCCTGCGCGAGATCGGCAAGACGCTGAACGACGTGCCGAACCGGATCATCGTGCAGGGTCACACCGACGCGGTGCCGTATGCGGGCGGCGAAGGCGGCTACAGCAACTGGGAGCTGTCGGCCGATCGTGCGAACGCGTCGCGCCGCGAGCTGATCGCAGGCGGCATGGACGAGGCGAAGGTGCTGCGCGTGCTCGGCCTCGCCTCGACGCAGAACCTGAACAAGGCCGATCCGCTCGATCCGGAAAACCGCCGGATCAGCGTGATCGTGTTGAACCGAAAATCCGAAGAGGCGCTGATGCGCGACGACGCGACGACCACCACGCTGTCGGCCGATGCGGCCGGCTCGAAGCTGCTCGGGCAGCAGCTGGGCGCCGCCTCGGCCGCCCGGCCGGTGCTCGCGAGCGCCGTGGCCGTCGCGCCGAAACCCTGACGTTTCCAGCTTCCGAGACAGACATGATCCGAACCATTCTCGCCATCGACGACTCCGCGACCATGCGTGCGCTGCTGCAGGCGACGCTTGCGCAGGCCGGCTACGACGTGACGGTGGCGCCGGACGGCGAAGCCGGCTTCGACATGGCGGCCACGATGCCGTACGACCTGGTGCTGACCGACCAGAACATGCCGCGCAGGAGCGGGCTCGAGGTGATCTCCGCGCTGCGCAGGCTCAGCGCGTATACGGCCACGCCGATCCTCGTGCTGACGACCGAAGGCAGCGATGCCTTCAAGGACGCCGCACGCGACGCGGGCGCGACCGGCTGGATCGAAAAACCGATCGACCCGGCCGTGCTGATCGACTTGGTCGCGACGCTCTCCGAGCAGACGGCCTCCTGACATGAACGCGACGAATCCAACCGGTGACCGGGCATGACTCTCGACATCACGCAGTTCTACCAGACCTTTTTCGACGAAGCGGACGAGTTGCTCGCGCAGATGGAGCAGCTGCTGCTGAACCTCGACGTCGATTCACCCGACCCCGAGGATCTCGCGGCGATCTTCCGCGCCGCGCATTCGATCAAGGGCGGCGCGGCGACGTTCGGCTTTACCGCGCTGACGCAAACGACCCACATCCTCGAATCGCTGCTCGACCGCGCGCGCAACCATGAGCTGACGCTGACCAAGGAAATGGTCGACGCGTTCCTCGAGACCAAGGACGTGCTGTCCGACCAGCTCGCCGACTATCGTGCGAGCGCGGAGCCGGACGCGGCGGCCGCCGCGGAAATCTGCGCGAAGCTCGAACAGCTGAAGGCCGCGAGCGGCACGGCCGCGGCAGCACCGGCGCCCGCGCCGGCTGCGGCCGCCGCACCCGCGCCCGCTGCGCCGGCTGCGGCTGCGCCGGAGCCCGCCGCCGCCGGCGATAGCGCGCCGGACCACGTGATCGAACAGGCCGTCGCGGCCGCCCATCCGGCGGCAGGCGGGGCCGATGCCGGCGCCGAAGGCCCGCATCTGAAGATCACGCTGGTCGGCGTCGACACGAAGGACCAGGCGCTCCTCACCGAGGAGCTGAGCAATCTCGGCCGGATCGCCGGCCGCGAGCAGTCGGGCGGCGACCTGACGCTGTGGCTCGAATCGGACGTGCCGTCCGACGACATCATCGCCGTGTGCTGCTTCGTGATCGACGAAAGCCAGATCCGCATCTCGCGCGGCACCGCGCCGGCCGCAGCGGCGGCGCCGGGCGCACCGGCAGCAGAGGCCGCAGCGCCCGCACCGGCGCCGGCCGCCGCGCCGCCGGCTGCCGCCGAACCGGCCGCGGCCGCAGCCGCACCGGCCGCACGCGTCGAGGTATTCGCGCCCGCAGCGCCCGCCGCACCGGCGGCGCCGGCCGCCGCGGCCGCGCCGCAGGCGCCGGCACAGCCGGCGGCCGCAGCCCAGCCGCAGCAAGCGCCGCACGCCGAACCGGCCAACGCGCATGCTGCCCACCATCACCACGACGACAAGCGTCCGCGCGGCGCGGCCGGCGCGGCAGGCGGCGCCGAAGGCAGCTCGATTCGCGTCGGCGTCGAGAAGGTCGACCAGCTGATCAACCTCGTCGGCGAACTCGTGATCACGCAGGCGATGCTCGCGGAAACCGCGACCGCCTTCGATCCCGCGCTGCACGACCGCCTGTTCAACGGGATGGCGCAGCTCGAGCGCAACGCGCGCGACCTGCAGGAAGCGGTGATGTCGATCCGGATGATGCCGATGGATTACGTGTTCAGCCGTTTCCCGCGGCTGGTGCGCGATCTCGCCGGCAAGCTCGGCAAGCAGGTCGAGCTCGTCACGTTCGGTCAGGCCACCGAGCTGGACAAGAGCCTGATCGAGCGCATCATCGACCCGCTCACGCACCTGGTGCGCAACAGCCTCGACCACGGCATCGAAACCGTCGACAAGCGCGTCGCGGCCGGCAAGGACGCAGTCGGCCAGCTCGTGCTGTCGGCCGCGCATCACGGCGGCAACATCGTGATCGAGGTGAGCGACGACGGCGCGGGCCTGAACCGCGAGCGGATCCTCGCGAAGGCCGCGAAGCAGGGCATGCAGATTTCCGAGAACGTCAGCGACGACGAAGTGTGGCAGCTGATCTTCGCGCCGGGCTTCTCGACCGCCGAGACGGTGACCGACGTGTCGGGCCGCGGCGTCGGGATGGACGTCGTGAAGCGCAACATCCAGTCGATGGGCGGCCACGTCGAGATTTCGTCGCAGGCCGGCCGCGGCACCACCACGCGGATCGTGCTGCCGCTCACGCTCGCTATCCTCGACGGGATGTCGGTGAAGGTGGGCAGCGAGATCTTCATCCTGCCGCTGAACTTCGTGATGGAGTCGCTGCAGCCGTCGATGGACGACATCTACACGGTCGGCAACGGCGAGCGCGTGGTGCGCGTGCGCGGCGAATACCTGCCGCTCGTCGCGCTGCACGAGGTGTTCTCGGTCGACGACGCGCGCACCGATCCGACCCAGGGCATCGTGACGATCATGGAAACCGAAGGGCGCCGCTTCGCGATGCTCATCGACGAGCTGGTCGGCCAGCAGCAGGTGGTCGTGAAGAACCTCGAGACCAATTACCGCAAGGTACACGGCATCTCGGCAGCGACGATCCTGGGCGACGGCAGCGTCGCACTGATCGTCGACGTCGCGGCGCTGAACCGCGAAACCCGTGCGACGCACGGCGCCCGGGTGGGCGCTGAACTCGCGATCTTCTAACTCTCGCCATTCAACCGATTGGGGGCACACGTGTCTGCTGAAGTCCAAATGATCAATCCGGCCGCGGCGAACGCGGTCGCAAGCCGCCGCGACGCCGAACAGGGCGATGCGACCGGGCAGGAATTCCTCGTCTTCACGCTCGGCGACGAGGAATACGGGATCGACATCCTGAAGGTGCAGGAAATCCGCGGTTACGACAGCGTCACGCGCATCGCCAACGCGCCGGACTTCATCAAGGGCGTGATCAATCTGCGCGGCATCATCGTGCCGATCGTCGACATGCGGATCAAGTTCCATCTGGGCCGCGTCGAGTACGACCATCAGACCGTCGTGATCATCCTCAACGTGTCGAACCGCGTGGTCGGGATGGTGGTCGACGGCGTGTCGGACGTGCTGACCCTGCAGACCGACCAGATCATGCCGGCGCCGGAATTCGGCGCGACGCTGACGACCGAGTACCTGACGGGCCTCGGCACGGTGGACGGCCGCATGCTGATCCTGATGGACATCGAGAAGCTGATGTCGAGCCGGGAAATGGCGCTGATCGAGATGCTCGGCGCATAAGCGCCACGCGCGCGCAGTAATTTCGGGAGATTCTGCAATGTTGCACAACTGGTCGATCCGCTCGACGCTGACGGCGGTCGGACTCATCCTCGTTTGCCTGGCCGCCGCGGTCGGCGGGCTCGGCCTCTACGCGCTCGATCGCGCGAGCAGCGCGCTCGACGAGATCGCGCACGCCGATCTGCCGGCGATCCATACGCTCGACGACACGTCGGCGCATCTGCTGCGCTCGCGCGTCGCGCTCGACCGCTTCCGCACGCTGACCGAAGGCGGCAACACGGCCGAGGCGGCGAAGGTGCTCGAACGCGCGCAGGAGCTGTACGCGAAGTCGAACCAGAACTGGCAGGCGTTCCAGGCGACGGCCAAGCTCGGCGTCGACCAGTCGCTGCTCGACGACCTCGGTGCGCGCTACACGGCCATCGTCAAGGACGGCGTCGAGCCCGAATTCGCCGCGGCGCGTGCGGGCGACATGGCCGCGTACCACGCGATCGCCGACACCAAGATCAGCCCGATGTTCGTCGCGTTCGACCAGACCGCCGCCGCCGTGATCGCGGCGCTGCAAAAGCGCGCGGAAGACCGCCAGGCCGCGACGCAGTCGCGCATCTCGCTGATGATCGTCCTGATCTCCGCGGGCATCGCGATCGCGTTCGTCGTCGTGATCGCGATCCGCTTCATGCTGCGCGGGCTGATCGTGAAGCCGCTCGAGGACGCGATCGCGCACTTCGAGCGCATCGCCGGCGGCGACCTCACGCAGCGGGTGACCGTATTCAGCAACAACGAGATCGGCCGCCTGTTCGGCGGCATCAAGCGGATGCAGGACGCCGTGACGGGGATGGTGCAGGCCGTCCACCGCGGCACCGAGTCGATCGACGTCGGCGCGCGCGAGATCGCGACCGGCAACACCGACCTGTCGCAGCGCACCGAGCAGCAGGCCGCGTCGCTGCAGGAAACGGCGTCGAGCATGGAGCAGCTGACCGGCACCGTGCGCCAGAACGCGGAGAACGCGCGTCAGGCCAGCCAGCTCGCCGTGAACGCATCGGACATCGCGACGCAAGGCGGCGACGTGGTCGGCCAAGTGGTGTCGACGATGCAGGACATCGCGACGAGCTCGGGCAAGATCGTCGACATCATCGGCACGATCGAAGGCATCGCGTTCCAGACCAACATCCTCGCGCTGAACGCGGCGGTCGAAGCCGCACGCGCAGGCGAGCAGGGCCGCGGCTTCGCCGTGGTCGCGGGCGAAGTGCGCTCGCTGGCGCAGCGCAGCGCGAGCGCCGCGAAGGAAATCAAGCAGCTGATCGGCGATTCGGCCGAGAAGGTCGAAAGCGGGTCGGCGCTGGTCGCGCGCGCCGGCACGACGATGGACGAAATCGTGCAGGCCGTGCGCCGCGTGACCGACATCATGGGCGAGATCAGCGCCGCGTCGGAGGAGCAGTCGACCGGCATCGAGCAGGTCAACCGCGCGGTCGGCCAGATGGATTCGGTCACGCAGCAGAACGCGGCGCTGGTCGAGCAGGCGGCGGCCGCTGCTGCGTCGCTCGAAGAGCAGACGCGCCAGATGAAGGCGATCGTCGCCGAATGGCGCGTCGCGGGCGGCATCGCGCTCGCGCCGGCGCGCAGCGTCGCACGGGCGACCGCGCCGACGCCAACGCCGGCTGCCGCGTCGTCGGAAAGCCGTCACGACGCCGCACCGAGCGCATCGTCTGCATCGCCGGCGCCGCAAGCAGCCGCGCAGCCGGCCGCACGGCGCGCCGCAGCGGCATCGGCTGCATCGGCATCGAGCCACGAACCGAAGCGCGCGGCCGATGCCGGCGCACGTCCGTCCAAGGAAGCGCCGGCTGCCGGCGGCTACGGCCCGCGTCTCGCGAAGGCGCCCGCCGCGCCGGCTGCGAAGACCGCCGAGAAACCCGCACTGGTGCGCCCCGCGCTGCACGGCGAGAAGCCGGCGCCGGCCGCGGCCGGTACGTCCGATGACGACTGGGAGACCTTCTAAGCCATGCTGTCCGCGCGCGCACCGTTTCGATCCGATGCACCGGAAGCCTCGCCCCGAGCGGGCGAGCCGGGGCGCGACTTCGCATTCACCGGCGCGGATTTCGCGCGCATACGCGAGCTGATCCATCAACGCGCCGGGATCTCGCTGTCCGAGCACAAGCGCGACATGGCGTACAGCCGGCTCGCACGCCGGCTGCGCGCACGCGGCCTCGACACGTTCCGCGAATACCTCGACCTGCTCGAGCGGGAAGACGATCCGCTCGAGTGGGAGGCGTTCACCAACGCGCTGACCACCAACCTCACCGCGTTCTTTCGCGAGGCGCACCACTTCCCGATCCTGGCCGAGTTCGTGAAAGGGCGGCCGGCGCCGGTGTCGGTGTGGTGCTCGGCCGCGTCGACCGGCGAGGAGCCGTATTCGATCGCGATCACGCTGGTCGAGGCGCTCGGCGAATCGGCCGCGCGCAGCGCGTCGATTCTCGCGACCGACCTCGACACGCAGGTGCTCGCGAAGGCCGAGGCCGGCATCTATACGTACGACCAGGTCAAGCACCTGAGCCCGGAGCGGCTCAAGCGCTTCTTCCTGAAGGGCACGGGCGCGCAGGCCGGCCGCGTGAAGGTGCGCCCGGAGTTGCGCGCGATGATCCGCTTCGAGCAGCTGAACCTGACCGATGCCGACTACGGGATCGCGAAGCCGTTCGACGCGATCTTCTGCCGCAACGTGATGATCTATTTCGACAAGCCGACGCAAGGGCAGGTGCTGTCGCGCTTCGAGCCGCTCGTGAAGCCGGGCGGGCTGCTGTTCGCCGGGCATTCGGAGAATTTCACGTACGTGACGCAGGCGTTCCGGCTGCGCGGGCAGACGGTGTACGAGCTCACGCGCGACGCCGTGCAGAGCGCGCGCGCGCGCGGCGCGGCGGGTTCCGCGGCAGCGCCGTCGGGCGCGCAACGCGCCGCGGGCGCGACGCCCGCTTACGGAGAACGCTGATGAGCGCTCTCCCGATCGCGACCAACCACTACTTCGACACCCACTTCGACCGCCCCGGCGTGAAGCTGCTGCCGAACGAGTTCTACACGACGTCCGAAGACATCGTGCTGATGACCGTGCTCGGCTCGTGCGTCGCGGCCTGCCTGCACGACCCGGTCTCCGGCATCGGCGGAATGAATCACTTCATGCTGCCCGACGACGGCGCCGATGCCGGCGCGGCCGCGTCGGAGTCGATGCGCTACGGCGCATACGCGATGGAAGTGCTGATCAACGAACTGATCAAGGCCGGCGGGCGCCGCGAGCGCTTCGAGGCGAAGGTGTTCGGCGGCGCCGCGGTGCTGGCCGGCATGACGACGATCAACATCGGCGACCGCAACGCCGATTTCGTGCGCCGCTATCTCGCGCTCGAACGCATTCGCATCACCGCGGAAGACTTGCAGGGCGTGCATCCGCGCAAGGTCGCGTTCATGCCGCGCACCGGCCGCGCGATGGTGAAGAAGCTGCGGCTGCAGGTGCCGGGCGTGGCGGAGCGCGAAGCCGCGCTCGCGCGCGAGGCCGTCCGCGCAAGCGCGGCGCGCGCGCGTGCGAAAGTGGAACTGTTCGCCGCGCCGCGGCCGAGTGCGCCGCCGCCGGCGCGGCCGCGCATCGAACTGTTCGGCGCCCGCAGCGGCGGCGCGGGCGTGCAGCCGGCGGTTCAAAAGGCCGCCAGCCCGTACGCGGCCAACCTTTCGAGAAAGTAGGAGGCATGACCGCAGTGCAGAAGATCAAAGTGTTGTGCGTCGACGACTCGGCGCTGATCCGCAGTCTGATGACCGAGATCATCAACAGCCAGCCCGACATGATGGTGTGCGCGACCGCGCCCGATCCGCTCGTCGCGCGCGAGCTCATCAAGCAGCACAACCCCGACGTGTTGACGCTCGACGTCGAAATGCCGCGCATGGACGGGCTCGACTTCCTCGAGAAGCTGATGCGCCTGCGGCCGATGCCGGTCGTGATGGTGTCGTCGCTGACCGAGCGCGGCTCCGAAATCACGCTGCGCGCGCTCGAACTCGGCGCGGTGGATTTCGTCACGAAGCCGCGCGTCGGGATTCGCGACGGCATGCTCGACTACGCGGAGAAGCTCGCGGACAAGATCCGCGCGGCCGCGCGCGCGCGCGTGCGCCAGACGCCGCAGCCGCACGCCGCCGCACGCGCGGCGAACGGCCAGCCGGCCGCGCCGATGTTCAACAACCCGCTCGTCAGTACCGAGAAGCTGATCATCATCGGCGCGTCGACGGGCGGCACCGAGGCGATCCGCGAGGTGCTGACGCCGCTGCCGCCCGACGCGCCCGCCGTGCTGATCGCGCAGCACATGCCGCCGGGCTTCACGAAGTCGTTCGCGCAGCGGCTGAACGGCCTGTGCCGGATCGCGGTGAAGGAAGCCGAGCATGGCGAGCGCGTGCTGCCCGGCCATGCGTACATCGCGCCCGGCCACGCGCACTTGCTGCTCGCGCGCAGCGGCGCGAACTACATCGCGCAGCTGTCCGACGATCCGCCGGTGAACCGCCATCGGCCGTCGGTCGACGTGCTGTTCCGCTCGGCGGCGCAGCACGCGGGCAAGAACGCGATCGGCGTGATCCTGACCGGCATGGGCCGTGACGGCGCGGCCGGGCTGCTGGACATGAAGCGCGCGGGCGCCCACACGTTCGCGCAGGACGAGGCGAGCTGCATCGTGTTCGGTATGCCGCGCGAGGCGATCGCGCTCGGCGGCGCGGACGAAGTCGCGCCGCTCGCCGAAATGAGCCGGCGCGTGATGGCGCGACTCGCTACGATGGGCGATCGCGTGCAGCGCGTCTGAACGAAATGTCTCCGGGCATGTACGATGCTGCATGCCCTGACGGTAACGAATCTGCAAAGGAACGACGATGGACAAGAGCATGAAAATCCTGGTGGTGGACGATTTCCCGACGATGCGCCGGATCGTCCGCAACCTGCTCAAGGAGCTCGGCTACACGAACGTCGACGAAGCCGAAGACGGCGCGGCCGGCCTCGCGCGGCTGCGCGGCGGCGGCTTCGACTTCGTGATCTCGGACTGGAACATGCCGAACCTCGACGGCCTCGCGATGCTGAAGGAAATCCGCGCGGACGCGACGCTCACGCACCTGCCGGTGCTGATGGTCACGGCCGAGTCGAAGAAGGAGAACATCATCGCGGCGGCGCAGGCCGGCGCGAGCGGTTACGTCGTGAAGCCGTTCACAGCCGCGACGCTCGACGAGAAGCTGAACAAGATCATCGACAAGATGGCCAAGGCCGGGAGCTGACGTGAACGAGCCGATCCATGCGGCGCTCGCCGGCGCGGCGATCAACGCCGACGGCCATGCCGAAGGCGCCGATTTCGCGAGCGACAGGATCCTCGCGCGCATCGGCCAGGTCACGCGCGCCTTGCGCGATTCGATGCGCGAGCTCGGGCTCGACAAGCACGTCGAGCGCGCGGCGGAAGCCGTGCCCGACGCCCGCGACCGGCTGCGCTACGTCGCGACGATGACCGAGCAGGCGGCCGAGCGCGTGTTGAACGCGATCGAGATCGCGAAGCCGGTGCAGGAGCGCATCCAGAACGAAGCCGAGGCACTCGACGCGCGCTGGGCGCAGTGGTACGCGGCGCCGATCGAGCACGCGGAAGTGCGCGAGCTGATGGACGACACGCGCACGTTCCTGCATACGCTGCCCGAGGCCGCCTCGGCGACGAGCGCGCAATTGCTCGAGATCATGCTCGCGCAGGACTTCCAGGATCTGACCGGCCAGGTGATCAAGAAGATCATGGACATGGTCTACCTGATCGAGCAGCAACTGCTGACCGTGCTCGTCGAGAACATCGCCCCGGAGCGGCGCGAGCAGTTCGCGGCCACCGCCGCCGCGCTCGCCGCCGAGCAGGTCAGCTCGACGGGCAGCCCCGCGTCGTTGCTGAACGGCCCGCAGATCGCGCCGGAAGGCAAGTCCGACGTCGTGCAGGATCAGGCGCAGGTCGACGATCTGCTCGCCAGCCTCGGTTTCTGACCGGGCACACCCATCGCGCCCGCGGCCCCTCCGTTGCATGGAGCGGCCCGGTGCGGCGCGCATGCGCGGTATTCACATCGCCCGGATCGCCGCGCCCCACGCCGCGTCGCTTTTTGCCTTGCCCTGCCTCGCGCGACATGCTGCGACGCATCATGCGGCACCCATTTGACATTCCGACATACTCCGCAGGCATACTACGCGTCAGCAGCAATGAAGCGTCATTGTGAAGACTCCAATTCGTAGCCGGCGGTGCCGGGCGGTTCGGTATCGCGGCGACGAAGCCAGTCCCTTGGGGGGGAATGTGAAACTGAAACGCTTGGGCTGGGCCGTCGCGCATGCGGCGGCTGCAACGGGTGTGCTGTGGTCGATCCACGCACATGCCGAACTGGGCGGCGCACCGATGTCGCCGCCGGCGGACGATCATGCCGCCACCGTGCGCGCGCTGCAGCGCGCGATGCGCTCCGCCGACGGCGTCGTGCAGCCGAGCGCGGCCGCATACACCGTGCGCGAGATCACGCTCGGGTCGGGCACCGTCATCCACGAATACACCAGCGCGGCCGGCAGCGTGTTCGGGCTCGCGTGGCGCGGGCCGAGCATGCCGGACCTCGAGTCGCTGCTCGGCAGCTATTTCCCGCAGTACACGGCGGGCGTGCAGGCGGCGCACGCGGCGCACGGCTGGCGCGCGCCCGTGTCGGTCGCGACCAGCGGCCTCGTGATCCGCACCGGCGGCCACATGGGCTCGTTCGCGGGCCAGGCATGGCTGCCCGCGGCATTGCCGGCCGGGCTGACCGGCAACGACATCCAGTGACGGCGGGAGAGCGACCTTGAACATTTCTCGTACCTTCAAGCGCTGGCTCGGCGTGCTGGGCCTGGCCGCCGCGACGGCGCTGCTCGTCACCGCATGCGGCGGCGGCGGCGACAGTGGCGGCAGCACCAGCGGCGGCGGTAGCGGCGGCAGCAGTGGCGGCGGCTCCAACGTGTCCGACGGCAATACCGCGAACACGGCCGTGATCACGGTCGGCCCGGGCGCCGCGCGGGTGATCAACATCCCGACGGTCAATGTGAAGATCTGCGTGCCCGGCACGTCGACCTGCCAGGTGGTCAACAACGTGCTCGTCGACACCGCGTCGTACGGGCTGCGACTCGTCAGCAGCGCGCTGACGTCGGGCGTGTTGAACGGCCTGCCGCAAATCACCAGCGGCGGCGCGCCGGTGGCCGAGTGCGGCAAGTTCGTGTCGAGCTACACGTGGGGCTCGCTGCGCACCGTCGATCTGTCGATCGGCACCGAGCAGGCGCCTGCGCTGCCGGTGCAGATCATCGGCGACCTCGGCACGGCCAACGTGCCGGCCTCGTGCTCGAACAACGGCGCGCGGACCTCGGCGAACACGACCGGCGATCTCGGCGCGAACGGCATCCTCGGCATCGGGCCGGCGCCGCTCGACTGCGGCGCGACCTGTGCGACGTCGACGTCGCCGACCTACAACAACTACTACGCGTGCCCGAACGGCAACGCGAGCTGCACGGTCGCGCTCGTGCCGACGTCGCAACAGGTCGCGAACCCGGTCCATCACTTCGCGACCGACAACAACGGCGTGATCGTGCAGATGCCGACCGTGTCGAACAGCGGGCAGGGCAGCGCGACGGGCCTGCTGACGTTCGGGATCGGCACGCAGAGCAACAACGCGCTCGGCGCATCGACGCAGCTGACGTCGACGAGCGCCGGCGACGTCGATGCGACCTTCCTCGGCAGCAGCGTGACCGCGTTCTTCGATACCGGCTCGAACGCGTACTTCTTCAACGATGCGGCGCAGACGACGTGCTCGACCAACACGCAGTTCTACTGCCCGTCGTCGACGGTCACCTATTCGGCGACGCTGACCGGCAAGAACGGCGCGAGCGGTGGCGTGTCGATGCCGGTGGGGAATGCGGATGCGCTGTTCGCGGCGCCGTCGACGTTCGTCTACAACGACATCGCCGGCCCGTTCGGTCCGAGCGGCTGGCTCGACCTCGGCATGCCGCACTTCTACGGCAAGACCATCTACTTCGGGATGGACAAGACGGCCAGCGGCGGCGCGCAGCCTTACGTCGCGTTCTGAACGCGCGCGGCTGGCGACACCGGAAAGGGGGCGAGCGATCGCCCCCTTTCTCATTGCGCGGGCACCGGGCGTGCTACGGAGCGCGGCGCCGCGCCGCCGCCGCGCAGCGCCTACGATATAAGACCGGCGCCGGTGCCGGGACGACATCGAGGAGGCACTGCCATGACCCAGCGTATCCAGCGCATCACGCCGTTCCTGTGGTTCGACCGCGACGCCGAGGCGGCCGCCCGCTTTTACGTGTCGGTGTTCGACAACGCGCGCATCGTCGACGTCGCGCGCTACGGCAAAGCGGGTGCGCAGGCGGCCGGGCAGGCCGAGGGCGCGGTGATGACCGTCTCGTTCGAGCTGGACGGCCAGGCGTTCCTCGCGCTGAACGGCGGCCCCGCCTTTCCGCTGACGCCGGCCGTGTCGTTCGTCGTCAACTGCCGCGACCAGCGCGAGATCGACCGCTACTGGGCCGCGCTCGCCGAGGGCGGCGACGAGCGCGCGCAGCAGTGCGGCTGGCTGCGCGACCGCTTCGGCGTGTCGTGGCAGGTGGTGCCCGTGCAGATGCCCGAGCTGATGGCCGGCGACCCGGCGCGCGCCGAGCGCGTGATGGCGCAGGTGCTGCGGATGAAGAAGCTCGATCTGAGCGTGCTGGAGCAGGCGGCGGCCGGTTAGCGGCGGCACGGCGATTTGCTGCGCCGTTTCAGGCCCGTGCGCGATGCTGGTGGCATGCCTGTTGCGAATGGGCGGTAAATCCGTCGCGGCATCGGCGAGCCGATTATCGGCTGTGCAGCGTTTCATGCCGCCGTAATCGAATTGTGGATTATCTTTTGGTTATTCGTCGCGCGGCGCGGCGATTATAAGCGCGGCGGGGCACGCGGCTGGCGGTTCTCCCGGAGCGCCGGCGCGGCCGGTGCGGCAAGCATTGAGCGATGCGCGAAAAGAGATGCAATACCCGGAACTTGATATTTATAATGCCTTCGTTGTTTCCGCGGTCGACGATATAAAACGAGAGGGCAATAAAATGAATTTCGGTGAAGCCGTGCGTTCCGCACTCAATCAATACGCAAAATTCGACGGCCGGGCGCGCCGCGCGGAATACTGGTATTTCGCGTTGCTCACGGGCATCGTGTCGATCGTCTGTCAGGTGGTCGCCGCGGCCGCCGAGGACCCGAGCGCGATCGCGATGCTGCTGATGGTCGTCGTCGCGCTCGCGTCGCTTGCGCTGGTATTGCCCAGCCTCGCGGTCACCGTGCGCCGCCTGCACGATACGGACCGCTCCGGCTGGTTTGTGCTGATCACGCTCATCCCGCTCGTCGGCGCGATCGTGCTGCTCGTGTGGATGTGCGCGCGCGGCACCGAGGGCCCGAACCGCTACGGTCCGGATCCGATCCCGGCTGTCTGAGCGGGGCCGGGGGCGGCCTGGCGGCCGGTTCCGGGCGGGTTGGGCTCCGGCTCGCGCCGGGGCCAACACGCAGACCAACGCTGGGGCGGTGATTCGGTCGCTGGCTCAGGCTTAAATACTCCGGCCCGCCCGCCGTTCGCTCCCACCGCCCACCGCCGCCTCAGCCGCCTCAGCCGCCTTAGCCGCCTTAGCCGCCTTAGCCGCCTTAGCCGCCTTAGCCGCCTTAGCCGCCTTAGCCGCCTTAGCCGGCCCGCCAACCCTCGGCTCCCTCCATCCCCACCGCATTTCCCCCGCATCGCCCACCCGCGAACGCGTGTCCCGCCGCCGCAGCATCCCCCCATCCATCGCCGAACCCCCGCCGCCCACCGCCTGCCGCACGCCCTCACCCGATTCCCCGAAATACCCCCCTTTCACGGCTTTGCTCGACCGATCGGCGTTTGACGCGCGCATGAATAATCGGTGTCACTGGAAAACGGCATTTCGCCGTACCCGACTGGAGGCCCCGTGGCAGACGAGAGCGATCTCGACAGAACCGAAGCCGCCACTCCGAGACGCCGCGAGAAGGCGCGCGAGGAGGGGCAGGTCGCGCGTTCGCGCGAGCTGGCTTCGTTCGCGCTGCTCGCGGCCGGGTTCTACGGCACGTGGCTCGTGTCGGGGCCGTCGGGCGCCCATCTGCAGACGATGCTGCGCAGTGCGTTCACCTTCGACCGCGCGACCGCGTTCGACACGCACCGGATGCTGTCGGCCGCCGGCACGGCGAGCGCCGAAGGCCTCGCCGCGGTGCTGCCGATCCTCGCCCTCACGGGCCTCGCCGCCCTGCTCGCGCCGATGGCGCTCGGCGGCTGGCTGATCTCGCAGAAGACGTTCGAGCTGAAGTTCGACCGCCTCGACCCGATCGCGGGCCTCGGCCGCATGTTCTCGATCCAGGGGCCGATCCAGCTGGCGATGTCGGTGGCCAAGACGATGGTCGTCGGCGGCATCGGCGGAGTCGCGATCTGGCGCAGCAAGGACGAGCTGCTCGGCCTCGCGACCCAGCCGCTCGGCGCGGCGCTCGCCGATGCGCTTCATCTGGTCGCCGTGTGCTGCGGCACGACGGTCGCCGGGATGCTGGTGCTGGCCGGTCTCGACGTGCCTTACCAACTCTGGCAGTACAACAAGAAGTTGCGCATGACGAAGGAAGAAGTGAAGCGCGAGCATCGCGAGAACGAAGGCGATCCGCACGTGAAGGGCCGCATCCGCCAGCAGCAGCGCGCGATCGCGCGGCGCCGGATGATGGCCGCCGTGCCGAAGGCCGACGTGGTCGTCACCAACCCGACGCACTTCGCGGTCGCGCTGCAATACACCGACGGCGAGATGCGTGCGCCGAAGGTCGTCGCGAAGGGCGTGAACCTCGTCGCCGCGCGCATCCGCGAGCTCGCGGCCGAGCACAACGTGCCGCTGCTCGAGGCGCCGCCGCTCGCGCGTGCGCTGTATCACAACGTCGAACTCGAACGCGAGATTCCCGGCTCGCTCTACTCGGCCGTCGCCGAGGTGCTCGCGTGGGTCTATCAGCTGAAGCGCTTCCGCTCGGAAGGCGGCGCGTTCCCCGCCGCGCCCGTCGACATCGACGTGCCGGCCGAGCTGGACAAGGGCGCGTCGGTATCGGCCGACGACGCGCGTGAAGAAGCCGAGGACGCGCTCGGCAAGCAAGGAAACGCGGCATGAGCACTCCGACCACCGGCCTGTTCGCGAAGCGCCCGAACCCGTTCGCCGGCGCGAACCTGCGCGGCCTCGCGGGCCCGGTCCTCATCTGCATGATTTTGGGGATGATGATCCTGCCGCTGCCGCCGCTGCTGCTGGATCTGCTGTTCACCTTCAACATCGCGCTGTCGGTGATGGTGCTGCTCGTCAGCATGTACACGATGAAGCCGCTCGACTTCGCCGCGTTCCCGAGCGTGCTGCTGTTCTCGACGCTGCTGCGCCTGTCGCTGAACGTCGCGTCGACGCGCGTCGTGCTGCTCGAAGGCCACACCGGCCCCGACGCGGCCGGCCAGGTGATCGAGGCGTTCGGGCACTTCCTCGTCGGCGGCAACTTCGCGGTCGGCATCGTCGTGTTCGTGATTCTGATGATCATCAACTTCATGGTGATCACGAAGGGCGCGGGGCGGATCGCCGAAGTGTCCGCGCGCTTCACGCTCGACGCGATGCCCGGCAAGCAGATGGCGATCGACGCCGACCTCAACGCGGGCCTCATCAACGAAGAGCAGGCGCGCAAGCGCCGCCAGGCCGTCGCGCAGGAAGCCGAGTTCTACGGGTCGATGGACGGCGCGTCGAAGTTCGTGCGCGGCGACGCGATCGCCGGCCTGATCATCATGGCGATCAACGTGATCGGCGGGCTGATCGTCGGGATGGTCCAGCACGACATGAGCTTCGCGGCGGCTGGCACCAACTACACGCTGCTGACGATCGGCGACGGCCTCGTCGCGCAGATCCCGTCGCTCGTGATTTCGACGGCGGCCGGCGTGATCGTGTCGCGCGTCGCGACCGACGAGGACATCGGCACGCAGATCACCGGCCAGCTGTTCACCAACCCGCGCGTGCTGACCATCACCGGCGCGATCATCGTGCTGATGGGCCTGATCCCCGGCATGCCGCACTTCGCGTTCCTCGCCCTCGGCGGCGGCGCGATCTGGCTGGCGCGCACGCAGGTGCGCCGCGCGGCGGCCCGCAAGGCGGCCGGCGACGTGACCGAGATCGCGCCGCCCGCCGCGCTGCCGAGCGACAGCCACGAGGCGACCTGGGACGACGTGCAGCTGATCGACCCGCTCGGCCTCGAAGTCGGCTACCGGCTGATTCCGCTGGTCGACAAGAACAGCGACGGCGAGCTGCTCAAGCGCATCAAGAGCATCCGCAAGAAGTTCGCGCAGGAGATCGGCTTCCTGCCGCCGGTGATCCACATTCGCGACAACCTCGAGCTGCGGCCGAACGCATACCGGATCGCGCTGAAGGGCGTCGAGATCGGCGCGGGCGAGGTGTTCCCGGGCCAGTGGCTCGCGATCAACCCCGGCCAGGTGACGGCCGCGCTGCCCGGCGCGGTGACGCAGGACCCGGCGTTCGGGCTGCCGGCCGTGTGGATCGACGTCGCGATGCGCGAACAGGCGCAGGTGTACGGCTACACGGTGGTCGACGCGAGCACGGTGGTCGCGACGCACCTGAACCATCTGGTGGTGCAGCACGCGGCCGAGCTGCTCGGCCGTCAGGAAGTGCAGTCGCTCGTCGAGCGCACCGGCAAGGACGCGCCGTCGCTCGTCGAGGACCTGATCCCGAAGACGATCTCGCTCACCACGCTGCAGAAAGTGCTGCAGAACCTGCTCGAGGAAGGCGTGCCGATCCGCGACATGCGCACGATCCTCGAGTCCGTGTCCGAGCACGCGGGCCGCGGCGACGCGTACGAGATCACCGCCGCGGTGCGCCTGTCGCTCGGCCGTGCGATCACGCAGCAGTGGTATCCGGGCGCGGGCGAGATGCAGGTGATGGGCCTCGACTCGAATCTCGAGCGCGTGCTGTCGCAGGCGCTCGCGACCGGCGCGAACCCGGGCCTCGAGCCCGGCCTCGCGCACAACCTTCTGACCGGCACGCAACAGGCGATGCTGCGTCAACAGAATCTCGGGCTGCCGCCGGTGCTGCTGGTGCAGCACGCGCTGCGCGCGATGCTCGCGCGCTTCCTGCGCCGCAGCCTGCCGCAACTGAAAGTGCTGTCGTACGCCGAAGTGCCGGACACACGCACGATCAAAGTCGTTAACGTCATCGGGGGTTCCGCTTGAACATTCGCAAATTCACCGGCGCGACGAGCCGCGACGCGCTGCGTCTCGTGCGCGAGGCACTCGGCGCCGATGCCGTCGTGCTGTCGAACCGCACGCTCGATGACGGCAGCGTCGAAATCGTCGCACTCGCCGACTCGGATCTCGCCGCGGTCGCGCCGCAGGCCGCCGCACGCGTGCGCGCCGCCGTGCCGCGCATGCCGGAATCGGTGCCGGCCGCCGCCGTGCCGGGCATCGTGACGCGCCCCGGCGCGACGTTCCCGCGCCCGGTCGTCAATCCGGCCGTCAATCCCTACGCAGCCGGCGACGGCGGGCTGCCCGACGTGTTCTCGTCGGTGTTCGGCGCGAGCGCCGACACGATCCAGACGTCCGAAGCGGCCGCCTTCGATGCCGCCCACCACGCCGAGGCGCAGTCGAGCGCCGCGGCAGCGTCGTCGGCCGAGCCGGCGCCGGCGCCGGCCGCCGGCGCGCCCGCCGCAGCGCCGGCCGAACCGGCCGCATGGCTCGTCGAGCATGCGAAGCGCCTCACGCAGCAGCGCGAAGCGCTCAACGCCCGCCTGCAGGGCGCGCCGGCCGCGCCCGCCGCGCCCACGCGTGCACGCCACGACGCGGCACCCGCGGCGCCGGCCGGCTGGGCGCGCGACATCGTGCGCGATGCCGAGCGCCGGATGGCGCCGCCTGCGCGTGCGAACGACGCCCGCGCCGAGAAGCCGGCCGAGCGCACGCGCCTGCCCGCCGATGCGGCCGCCGCGGTGGCCGATGCGGTGAAGGTGCGGATCGAAAGCATCGTCAACGACACGGTGATGAACGAGCTCGGCGCGATGCGCGGGATGATGGAGGAGCAGTTCGACAGCCTGATGTGGCATGACCGCCAGCGCCGCAGCCCGGTGCACGGCGCGCTGACCAAGCATCTGTTCTCGGCCGGTTTTTCCGCGCAGCTGGTGCGGATGCTGGTCGACAACCTGCCGTCCGGCGACGGCGCGCAGAGCTTCGAACAGGCGGCCGAATGGGCGCAATCGGTACTCGCCGCGAACCTGCCGGTGCTCGAAAGCGAAGACGCGCTGATGGAGCGCGGCGGCGTGTTCGCGCTGATGGGGCCGACGGGCGTCGGCAAGACCACCACCACCGCGAAGCTCGCCGCGCGCTGCGTGATGCGCTTCGGCGCGAGCAAGGTCGCGCTGCTGACCACCGACAGCTACCGGATCGGCGGCCACGAGCAATTGCGCATCTTCGGCAAGATCCTCGGCGTGCCGGTGCATGCGGTGAAGGACGCGGGCGACCTCGCGCTCGCGCTGTCCGAGCTGCGCAACAAGCACATCGTGCTGATCGACACGATCGGCATGAGCCAGCGCGATCGCGCGCTGTCCGACCAGATCGCGATGCTGCACGGCGCGAACGCACCGGTGCAGCGCCTGTTGCTGCTGAACGCGACGAGCCACGGCGACACGCTCAACGAAGTCGTTCAGGCATACCGCAGCGCGGGCGAGCATCCGCACGGGCCGACGCCCGATCTGGCCGGCTGCATCCTGACGAAGCTCGACGAGGCGACCCATCTCGGCGGCGTGCTCGACACGGTGATCCGCTACAAGCTGCCGGTCCACTACGTGTCGACCGGCCAGAAAGTGCCGGAAAACCTGTACGTCGCGTCGACCCGGTTCCTGCTGAAGAGCGCGTTCTGCGTGCCGCGCGACGGCTCGCCGTTCGTGCCGCAGGACGAGGACATGCCGACGCTGCTGTCCGCGCTGACCGCGCGGTCCACCGCCGAACTGCACGAGGTGCGATTTGGATAAACGGATCATCGACCAGGCCGAAGGACTCCGGCGCCTGCTGGCCGGGCGGGCGTCGCGCATCGTCGCGGTGACGGGCGGCCCGCTGGGCGTCGGCTGCACGGCGGCCGTCGTGAATCTGGCAGCGGCGCTGAGCGCGCTGGGCAAGGACGTGCTCGTCGTCGACGAGCGCACCGACGTGCATTCGGCCACGGCGACGCTCGCCGGCGCATGGCTGCGCGACGGCGACCGCACGCGCACGCCGGCCGGCTTCGCGCTGTGCGCGGCCGCGGGCTTCGCGCGCGATGGCTACAGCGACGAGCAGCTGAGCGACTTCGTCGACGGCCAGGCCGACATCGTGCTGGTCGATGCGCAGCTCGGCGCGGACGGCGCGTTCTCCGAGCTCGCGCGCGAGGCGCACGACGTGCTGATCGTCACGCGCGTGGCCGCGCAGGCGATCACCGAGGCATACGCGTGCATGAAGCGCCTGCATTTCGCGCACGCGGTCGCGCAGTTCCGCGTGCTGACCAATCACGTCGGCAGCCACGCGGACGCGAAGACCGCCTTCGACAACCTCGCGGGCGTCGCGAGCCGCTACCTGACGGTGTCGATCGCCGATGCCGGCTGCGTGAGCGCCGATCCGCTCGTCGAGCACGCGCGCGAGCTGATGCATACCGCGGTCGATGCGTTCCCGTCGTCGGTCGCCGCGCGCGACTACCGGCAGATCGCCGGCGACCTGCTGTACTGGCCGATGCGCCCGCGCCCCGGCTCCGGCCGCGCCGTGCACGGGGGCGGCAAGCCGTCTTACGAGGCCGGTGCGGCGCACGCCGCGTGAGCGCCACCGCAAGGAGAGAGCCATGATGTACAACGCTCAAGGAAAGATGACCCAGGCCGACGTGCTCGCGCAATACGCGCCGCTCGTGCGGCGCCTGGGCCTGCAGCTCGTCGCGAAGATGCCGGCGAGCGTGGACCTCGACGACCTGATCCAGGCCGGCATGATCGGCCTGATGGACGCGGCCGGCCGCTACAAGGAAGACCAGGGCGCGCAGTTCGAAACCTACGCGACCCAGCGCATCCGCGGCGCGATGCTCGACGAGCTGCGCAGCAACGACTGGCTGCCGCGCAGCCTGCGCAAGACGTCGCGCGAGGTCGAACACGCGGTGCACCAGGTCGAGCAGCAGCTCGGCCGTTCGGCGAGCGAGGCCGAGATCGCGCAGCACCTGAAGATGCCGCTCGACGAATATCAGGAGATGCTGCAGGACCTGCACGGCAGCCAGCTGATCTACTACGAGGATTTCGACCGCGCGGCCGACGACGAGCCGTTCCTCGACCGCTATCGCGTCGATCACGCCGATCCGCTGTCGGCGCTGCTCGACGACCATCTGCGCGGCGCGCTGGTCGATGCGATCGACCGGCTGCCCGAGCGCGAGAAGCTGCTGATGTCGCTGTACTACGAGCGCGGGCTGAATCTGCGCGAGATCGGCGCGGTGCTCGAAGTGAGCGAGTCGCGCGTGTGCCAGCTGCACAGCCAGGCGGTCGCGCGCCTGCGCGCGCGGCTGCGCGAGCAGGCGTGGGTCGGCGCGGAGAACTGAGCGGCAGCGGCGGGCGTCGCGCGCGCCGACGCCGCGCGTGCGGCCGCCCGCCCAACCCCCCATTTCTCGCCACGATTTGCTACAATCCTTCCCGTTTTCCGAGGAGCGTTGCGACGGACCGCCTGTGTCCGCCAGGCTCGGAAAGCTTCACCAAGCAGCCGTGCGGCGAAATTCGCGCCGGCTCCGCTTCCTGAACGGCGCTCACGTCACCAATTTCTAGAACTTTTTTAGAAAGGAGGGCGTGATGAACGCCATTATCGATTCGCAAGTTTCCAACGATTACGTCGTCGCCGACATGGCGCTTGCCGGCTGGGGCCGCAAGGAGCTGAACATCGCCGAGACCGAAATGCCGGGCCTCGTGCAGATTCGCGACGAATACAAGGCGCAGCAGCCGCTGAAGGGCGCGCGCATCGCCGGTTCGCTGCACATGACGATCCAGACCGGCGTGCTGATCGAGACGCTGAAGGCGCTCGGCGCCGAAGTCCGCTGGGCCTCGTGCAACATCTTCTCGACGCAGGACCACGCGGCCGCCGCGATTGTCGAGACCGGCACGCCGGTGTTCGCGTTCAAGGGCGAATCGCTCGACGAATACTGGGAGTTCTCGCACCGCATCTTCGAATGGCCGAACGGCGAATTCGCGAACATGATCCTGGACGACGGCGGCGATGCGACGCTGCTGCTGATCCTCGGCTCGAAGGCCGAGCAGGACCGTTCGGTGATCGCGAAGCCGACCAACGAGGAAGAAGTCGCGCTGTACAAGTCGATCGCGAAGCACCTCGACATCGACGCGAACTGGTACTCGAAGCGCCTCGCGCACATCAAGGGCGTGACCGAAGAGACGACGACGGGCGTGCACCGCCTGTACCAGATGGAAAAGGACGGCCGCCTGCCGTTCCCGGCGTTCAACGTGAACGACTCGGTCACCAAGTCGAAGTTCGACAACCTGTACGGCTGCCGCGAATCGCTCGTCGACGGCATCAAGCGCGCCACCGACGTGATGATCGCGGGCAAGGTCGCGGTCGTCGCGGGCTACGGCGACGTGGGCAAGGGCTGCGCGCAGTCGCTGCGCGGCCTGGGCGCGACCGTGTGGGTCACCGAAATCGATCCGATCTGCGCGCTGCAGGCGGCGATGGAAGGCTACCGCGTCGTGACGATGGAATACGCGGCCGACAAGGCCGACATCTTCGTGACGGCGACCGGCAACTACCACGTGATCAACCACGATCACATGAAGGCGATGCGTCACAACGCGATCGTCTGCAACATCGGCCACTTCGACTCGGAAATCGACGTCGCGTCGACGCGCCAGTACCAGTGGGAAAACATCAAGCCGCAGGTCGACCACATCATCTTCCCGGACGGCAAGCGCGTGATCCTGCTGGCCGAAGGCCGCCTGGTGAACCTCGGCTGCGCGACCGGCCACCCGTCGTTCGTGATGTCGAACTCGTTCGCGAACCAGACGCTCGCGCAGATCGAGCTGTTCACGCGCGGCGAACAGTACGAGAACAAGGTCTACGTGCTGCCGAAGCATCTCGACGAGAAGGTTGCGCGCCTGCACCTCGCGCGCATCGGCGCGAACCTGTCCGTGCTGTCCGACGAGCAGGCCGCGTACATCGGCGTGGAGAAGGACGGCCCGTTCAAGCCGAACCACTACCGCTACTGATGCACCGCCGCCGCCGCGCCGCGTGCGTGCCGTTTCGGCCGTGCGCGGTGCGGCGGCGCGGCGCCGGAGCGCCGCTCGTCACGCCGCGTGCGCTCGCGCGCGGCGCGGCCGGCGGCGCCGACCCGATGCACTGACCGTCCAGATCGACAACCGAACCGGAGCCCTCCATGAGCGTCATCCTCACCTGGGTCATCAACGCCCTTGCGCTGCTGATCATCACGTACCTCGTGCCGTCGATCCACATCAAGAGCTTCGGCACCGCGCTGATCGTCGCGGTCGTGCTCGGCCTGATCAACACGGTGATCCGTCCGGTGCTGATCCTGCTGACGCTGCCGGTCACGATCGTCACGCTCGGGGTCTTCATCCTCGTCGTGAACGCGCTGTGCTTCTGGTTCGCGTCGTCGCTGCTGAAGGGGTTCGAGGTGTCGGGGTTCTGGTCGGCGTTCTTCGGTTCGATCCTGTACAGCATCGTGTCGTGGCTGCTGTCGGCGCTGATCTTCGGGCAGCGCGACATCGGCTGACGGCCGCGCCCACTCTTGCGAATCATGAAACCGATCGAACTCTCGTTTGAATTCTTCCCGCCGAAGACGGCGGACGGCGTCGAGAAGCTGCGCGCGACGCGTGCGCAGCTGCTGCCGCTGAAGCCGAAATTCGTCTCCGTGACGTTCGGCGCCGGCGGCTCGACGCAGCAGGGCACGCTCGACACCGTGCTCGACATGCAGAAGGACGGCCTCGAGGCCGCGCCGCACCTGTCGTGCATCGGCTCGTCGCGCGACAGCCTGCGCGCGATCCTCGACCAGTACCGCTCGCACGGCATCCGGCACATCGTCGCGCTGCGCGGCGACCTGCCGTCGGGGATGGGCGAGGTCGGCGAGCTGCGCTATGCGTCCGAGCTCGTCAGCTTCATCCGCGCCGAGCACGGCGACTGGTTCCACATCGAAGTCGCCGGCTATCCGGAATACCACCCGCAATCGCGCTCGCCCGCGGCCGATCTGCAGAACTTCGCGCGCAAGGTGAAGGCCGGCGCGAATTCGGCGATCACGCAGTACTTCTTCAACGCCGACGCGTACTTCCGCTTCGTCGACGATGCGCGCAAGCTCGGCGTCGACGTGCCGATCGTGCCGGGCATCATGCCGATCACGAACTTCTCGCAACTGATGCGCTTCTCGGAAATGTGCGGCGCGGAAGTGCCGCGCTGGGTCGCGCGCCGGCTCGAGAGCTTCGGCGACGATCGCGACGCGATCCGCGCGTTCGGCGCCGATGTCGTCACGGGCCTGTGCCAGCGCCTGATCGATGCGGGCGTGCCGGGGCTGCACTTCTACACGCTGAACGCGGCAGCCGCGACGCGCACCATCTGCGAACGCCTGACGATGTGAGCACAGCCAGACGCGCGCACGCGACAGCCCCGTCGGTCATGCCGGCGGGGCTTTTTTATCGCCGTGCGCCGGTGCGCCGGTGCGGGCCGGGCGCGCTCAGCGCTGCGCCTGCATCAGCGGCGGCCGACGGTCGAACCACGGCCGCGCCTGTTCGAGCTGGCGCGCGAGCTTCAGCAGCAAGGCGTCGTCGGTGTGGCGCGCGGCGAACTGCACGCCGATCGGCAGACCGCGCGCGTTCCAGTAGAGCGGCACCGACATCGCCGGCTGTCCGGTCAGGTTGAACAGCTCGGTGCAGCCGGCCCATGCGAACGCCTTCTGCGACGCCCGCGCGAGCATCTCGCGCAACAGCGGCTTCACCGGCAGCGCGCCGAGCAGCTTCATCTGCGCGGTTTCGAGGGCGCTCGGCTGCAGCTCGCCGATCCGCACCGGCGGCCCCGCGAGCGTCGCGCACAGGATCACGTCGTAGCGCGACACGAGGCCGGCCACCTGCACGGTCAGCTGGCGCTGCCATTCGAGCACGTCGTGCAGCCGCGCGCGGGCGACGCGCCGGCCGACCACGGCCATCGCCCACGTCGCCGGCTCGAATTCCGAGCGGCGCGGCGTGCGCCCGGTGAGCGTGCGCGCGCCGAGCACGAGCTCGTCGGCGATCGTCGCCCACAGCGTCAGAAAGGTTTCGGCCACGCGTGCATGGTCGAGGTGCAGCGTCGCGGGTTCCACGTGATGGCCGAGCGATTCGAGCAGCGCGGCCGCATCGGCGAGCGCCGCGCGCGTGTCGTCGGCGAGCGCCGGCGCGAGCATCGGATCGACCACCAGCCCGACGCGCAGCGGGCCGGGCGGCGTGTCGAGTTCGCCGAGAAAGGTGCCGGGCGCGCCGGGCGGCAGCGTCTGTCCGGTCGTCACGTCGAGCAGCAGCGCGCTGTCGCGCACGCTGCGCGACACCGCGTGCTGCACCACCAGTTCGCCGTTCGACGGCTGGTCGACCAGCAGCGGATTGCGGCTCGGCTTCAGCCCGAACAGCCCGCAGCACGACGCGGGGATGCGGATCGAGCCGCCGCCGTCGGATGCATGCGCGAGCGGCACGATGCCGGCCGCGACGGCCGCGGCCGCGCCGCCGCTCGAGCCACCCGGCGTGTGATCGAGGTTCCACGGATTGCGGCACGCGCCGAACAGCGCGGGCTCGGTGTACGGCATTTGGCCGAGTTCCGACGTGTTGGTCTTGCCGAACACGTTGAGTCCGGCGGCGCGGCTGCGCGCGATCAGCGGCGAATCGTCGGCGGGCACGAAGTAGCGGTAGTGCCGGCTGCCCATCGACATCGGCAACCCGGCCACCGCCGCGGACAGATCCTTGACGAGATACGGCACGCCGGCGAACGGCGCGTCGGCGCCGGCGGCCGCTTCGGCGCGCTGGCGCGCGGCGTCGTAGTCCTGCAGCACGATCGCGTTGATCGCGCCGTTGACGGCTTCGGCCTGCGCGATCGCGGCGTCGAGCAGTTCGCGCGGGCTCGCGGCGCGCTCGCGCACCAGCGCGGCGAGGCCGATCGCGTCATATCCGAGATAGTCCGACTGCATCGCGCTCACCCCCGTTGTGACGCGTGACGATCGAGCGAGGATAACGCGGCCGCGGCGTGCCGGGGCCGCCGGCTGCGACTACAGCTGTTCGGCGAGGAACGTCAGCGTGCGGCCGTGCGCGAGCGCCGACGCGCGCTGATGGTACGACGCGCGATCCGGGCAGTTGAAGCCGTGGCTCGCGTCGGGGTACACGTGGAACGAGGCGTTGCCGCGGCCCGCGAACGCGCCTTTCACCTGCTCGACCGCGTCGAGCGGGATCGCGTGGTCGTTCTCCGCGTAGTGGAACAGGATCGGCTGCGTGACTTTATCCGCGAGGTCGAGCGCATTCTGGATGCCGCCGCCGTAATAGGCGACCGCCGCGTCGACCGTGCCGGCCGCCGCCGCGCGGTAGGCGAGCTGGCCGCCGAAGCAGTAGCCGATCGCCGCGACCTTGCCGGCGACGTCCGCGCGTGCGCGCAATGCGTCCGCGGCCGCGCCGATGTCCGCTACCGCGAGGCCGATGTCGGTCTTCTTCATCAGCTCGATGCCCTTGTCGCGATCGGCGCCGTCGTAGGTCAGCTCGACGCGCGGCTGCGTGCGCCAGAACACGTCGGGCGCGAGCGCGACGAAGCCGTCGGCGGCGTACTGGTCGGCGACCGCGCGGATGTGCGCGTTCACGCCGAAGATCTCCTGGATGATGACGACGGCGGGGCCGGTGCCGCGCTTGGGGAGTGCGAGGTAGCCGCCGAAGCTGTCGCTACCGGTCGGAATGTCGATCCATTGGGCTGTCACGTGTGAACTCCTGGCGAGCGGGCGCGCGGTGCGCGCCGCGGGTAAGAGAGGGCGGCCTAGTGTGCCATCAATCGGGGGGTGGTGCAGGGCGCCGCAGAGATGGGCGCGCGGGTGGCTTCCTCGGTTTTGCGGCAGATGCTCGGGACCGCTGTTGCGCTTGGCCGGCCCTCTTGTCGACGCGCTTTCGAAGGGCCTCCTGCGTCCCGAGTCGTTTGTCGAGCCGCGTGTCGAGCCACTCCCCGCCGCTTCTCCCGCAGCGATCGTTTCGATCTCGATTATTCATTTTTCGGTGCAGCGCGGCTTCGATAAAGTCGACGCATATCCCATTACAAAGCGCTTTCTCGCATCGTCATCGAAGGATTCCGCCATGCCCGCCCGTATCTTTTCCACTCCGTTCGCCGAGCGTTTCGGCCTGCGTCTGCCGCTCGTGCAGGCACCGATGGTCGGCGCAAGCACCGCCGCGATGGTCGCGGCCGCATCCAATGCGGGCGCGCTCGGCAGCCTCGCGTGCGGCGCGTTCGAGCCCGAGCGGCTCGTCGCCGAAGTCGCGGCGATTCGCGCGGCGACCGCGCGCGCGTTCGCCGTGAACCTGTTCGTGTTGCAGCCCGCGTCGCCCGACGCGGCGACGGTTGCGCGCGCACTCGCCGCGATCGATCCGCTGAACGCGGCGCTCGGTTTGCCGCCCGGCGCGGCGCCCGTGCGCTACGCGCCCGACTTCCGCGCGCAACTCGATGCGCTCGTCGCGTTGCGCGTGCCGGTCGCGAGCTTCACGTTCGGCGTGCTCGACGCCGCCGACGTCGCGCGCCTGAAGGCGGCCGGCACCTACGTGATCGGCACCGCGACGCACGTGGCCGAGGGCCTCGCATGGCAGGCGGCCGGCGCCGACGCGCTGGCCGCGCAGGGCGCCGAGGCCGGCGGCCATCGCGGCACCTTCATCGGCTCGGCCGACGACGCGCTGATCGGCACGTTCGCGCTGGTGCCGCAACTCGTCGATGCGACCGGCCTGCCGGTGCTCGCGGCCGGCGGCATCATGGACGGCCGCGGCATCGCCGCGGCGCTCGCACTCGGCGCGCAGGCCGCGCAGCTCGGCACCGCGTTCCTCACCTGTGCGGAAAGCGCGATCGCGGCGGACTGGAAGGCGCGGGTGCGCGCGAGCGCCGATACCTCGACGCAGGTCACGCGCGCGATCACCGGGCGCCATGCGCGCGGCTTGCGCAACACGCTGATGGCGCGACTCGGCGAGCATGTGGCCGAGGTGCCGCCGTATCCGGTGCAGAACGCGCTGACCCAGCCGCTGCGCCAGGCGGCTGCCCGCGCCAACGACGGCGACTATCTGTCGCTGTGGGCCGGGCAGGGCGCGCCGCTCACGCGACGACGCGACGCGGCGCTGAGCGCTGCGCAACTCGTCGACGCGCTCGACGCCGAATGGCGCGCGATGGCCGCATGAAGCGGTGCGCGGGCCGCGCGCAGCGAACCGTCACGGCCCGCGCGGTGCGGCTGCACATCGAGGATGCGGCGCAACCGTTGCTCGAGCATTGTGCAGACGCGCGTATCGTCACGCGCGTTTCATTCAATGATCCAGCGCAAAAAATACAGAATCGAAACGCGCGACGACGCACTGAAATGCCGTCGCAACGGCGCGGGCGAAACTATCGGAAACCCTTATCCGGCTTGGCTTGCAGCGATATTCGAGGAAGCGCTCGAAAGCGCCCGTATCGGTAGTGTTACCACTACCTCAAAAAAGTCCCACAAATTAATTTGATCACCTACACTTGCGCGCAAGTACGGGCGGGCGGCGGCTAAAAGCGGCTGTTTTCACGTGCTTGAGGCCAAGTGCATGAACGATGCACCCGGCGAATCGTCCAGTGATGCAAACACAGGGATGGCAGCGGGGCACCGGGCGATGGCGTTTTATGGGACCGAAACTGGAGACTTACATGAATATCAAGATGCAAAAGCTGTTGCCGATCACCGCAGCTGCGATGCTGTGTGCTGCAGCTGCAAGCAACGCGGCCGCCGATCAAGTCGTCAAGATCGGCCACGTCGCGCCGTTGACGGGCGGCATTGCACACCTGGGCAAGGACAACGAAAACGGCGCGCGTCTCGCTGTCGAAGAGATCAACGCCAAGGGTCTCACGATCGGCGGCCAGAAGATCACGCTGCAACTCGACGCGCAGGACGACGCGGCCGACCCGCGCCAGGCCACGCAGGTTGCGCAGAAGCTGGTCGACGACAAGGTCGTCGCGGTGGTCGGCCACCTGAACTCGGGCACGACGATCCCGGCATCGAAGATCTACAGCGACGCGGGCATCGTGCAGATCTCGCCGTCGGCGACCAACCCGGCCTACACGCAGCAAGGCTTCAAGACCACCTACCGCGTGGTCGCGACCGACGCGCAGCAGGGCCCGGCACTCGCGAACTACGCGCACTCGAAGGGCATCAAGAGCGTAGCGGTGGTCGACGATTCGACCGCATACGGCCAGGGTCTCGCGAACGAATTCGAGAAGAAGGCCAAGGCGCTCGGCCTGAAGGTGCTGTCGCACGACGCGACCAACGACAAGGCGGTCGACTTCCGCGCGATTCTGACCAAGATCAAGGGTGAGAATCCGGATGCGATCATGTACGGCGGCATGGACGCCACCGGCGGTCCGTTCGCGAAGCAGGCGAAGCAGCTCGGCCTGCGCGCGAAGATCTTCGCGGGCGACGGCGTCTGCACGGAAAAGCTGGCCGATCTGGCCGGCGAAGCGACCGACAACATCGTGTGCTCGGAAGCCGGTGCATCGCTCGAGAAGATGCCGGGCGGCGCCGCGTTCAAGGCGAAGTACGAGAAGCGTTTCGGCCAGCCGATCCAGATCTACGCGCCGTTCACGTATGACGCCGTGTACATCATCGCCGACGCGATGAAGCGCGCGAACTCGACGGATCCGGCGAAGATCCTCGCGGCAATGCCGGCGACGAAGTACACCGGCGTGATCGGCACGACGACCTTCGACTCGAAGGGCGACCTGCAGCACGGCGTGATCTCGCTGTACAACTACAAGAGCGGCAAGAAGACGCTGCTCGACGAAGTGAAGATGTAAGCCGACAAGCGGCCGACGGAGGGGTGAAAGCGCGCCTGCGGAAACGCAGGCGCGCTTTCTTTCTGGGCGGTGCGCGGCAGGCGCTCAGATCTTCAGATGCGCGAGCACCTTCGGCGCGACCGCCGCGACGAGCGCCGCACAGATCGCGACGACCGACAGCGCGGCCGTCAGGTTCGCTGCCTGCGCGACCGCACCGATCACGACCGGGCCGAACAGCAAGCCGAAATACGCGAGCCCGGCGACGTGCGCGAGCCCTTCGGCCGCGTGAATGCCTTCGACGCGCGCCGCGGCCGCGAACAGCACCGGCATCAGGTTGGCGAGGCCGAGGCCCATCAGCGTGAAGCCGGTCAGCACCGCGATCGGATTCGGCAGCAACAGCGCGCCGACCATGCCCGCGCAGCCGAGCGACGCGCTCGCGAACACGAGCTGCGGCGCGCCGAAGCGGGCGCGCACCGCGTCGCCGGCGAAGCGCGCGAGCGCCATCCCGCCGGAGAACGCCGCATACGCGGCGCTCGCGAGCGCGGGGCTCGCCGCGACGACGTCGCGCATATAAACGGTCGCCCAGTCGTACATCGCGCCTTCGGCGATCAACGCAACCAGTGCGATGCCGCCGAGCATCCACAGCGCGGGCGAGCGCCAGCGGTTGCCGCCGCCGTGTGCCGCTTCGTGATGCGGGATGTGCGGCAGCACCGCGGGGCTCGCGGCCAGCAGCACCGCCGCACAGACGGCTGCCGCGAGCGCGAGGTGCACGGCCGGCGCCATGCCGGCCGACAGCAGCGCGCCGCCGGCCGCCGCCCCGGCCATCCCGCCGAGGCTGAACATTCCGTGCAGCGCCGACATGATCGGCCTGCCGAGCGCGATCTCGACGGCGCTCGCCTCGGCGTTCATCGCGACGTCGAGCGTGGCCATCGAAAAGCCGAACAGCGCGAGCGCGGCGACGAGCATCCAGTACTCGGGCACGACGAGGATCAGCGCCGCGCAGGCCGACATCACGAGCCCGCCGGTCAGGCACGCGGTGCGCGAGCCGACGCGCGCGATCCAGCGCGCGATCGTCAGCATCGCGGCGATCGAGCCGCCCGCGACCGCGAACAACGCGACCGACAGCAGTCCGGGGCTGAGCTCGAACTTGTCGCGCACGGTCGGGACATGCACGCCCCACGACGCGTACATCATGCCCGCCACGAAGAACAGCGCCATCGTGGCCGTGCGGGCGCGCCGGCGAACCGGCAACGCGAGCGCGCGATGCGCGTCGGGCGGCGCGGCGAAGTCGGACGGGGATCGGGACGGAGATTCGGACACGGGACGCTCTCGGGTGGGGCGATGGATGGGCGCGCGGCGCTGGCTGGATTCGTCCGATTTTATCGAAGCGCTTACGATCTTGCCGGCGTTGTGGGCTGGTGCTCCAGGCGTTCGGAGTGTGTCGGGCGAGCGAGATGTCGTCTGCCGTTTCCAGCTTGGCGGGCGTGCCGGCGCGCGCCTCATCTGCCTTTCGGCCAATGGTCGGCCGGCGACCGCCGCGAGTAACATCGATGCAGCAAGCTGCGTGCGCGCGGCATATCGGCGTCGCGCGCTGCTGACATTTCCATTCCATGCCTTTCGACCGCAGGAGTCACCGTGAACATCGACCCCGCCCTGCCACTGCATTTACTGCATCGCTGCGCGCTCGGTACGCTCGCGACCCACGCGCGCGAGCCGCAGGGTTTTCCGTATCCGACGATCGTGCCGTTCGCGCCCGATGCGGCGCATCGGCCCGTGATTCTCGTGAGCGGCCTCGCGGAGCACACGCGCAATCTCGTCGCCGATCCGCGCGCGGGCTTTCTCGTCGTCGACGCGCGCGACGGGGACGTGCTGAATGCCGAGCGCGCGACACTCGTCGGGCGTTTCGTGCCGCTCGGCGACGATCCGCATGTCGCCGCGCGTTACACGCGTTACGAACCGGGCGCCGCACGTTATCTCGCGCTCGGCGATTTCACGTTCTGGGCGCTCGACATCGAGCGGCTGCGCTATATCGCCGGGTTCGGGCGGATGGGGTGGGTCGACGGCGCGGCGCTCGACGCGTTGCCACCGCTCGGATTCGACGACGAGCGCGCCTTATGGGATGCGTACGAGTCGAGCGACGTGCGCCGCGACGGGCTCGATCTGCTCGGTGTCGATCGCCACGGCGCCGACTGGCGCCTCGACGGCCGACGGCTGCGCACGCCGTTCGCGCCGCTGCCGGCCGACGCTGGCCCGCCTGCGCTGCGCGAGCAATTGAGCGAGCAATTGATTGCGAGTGCGCGCGCTGCGGCGTGACGTCGCACCGCCGCGCATAGCATTGCTTTATTGCATACTTTTTCGCAAACCTGTCGTCCGATGAAAGGTTTGATTTTCCGTATGCAGGGTAATTGCGTATGTTGAAAGTCCAATTAGTGGATCGGTAATGTCCTAATCTCTATGCAACCGCGTAAAAATTTGAGATAAGGCCGCGGCAGGTCAAAATGACACGGCCGAATTGAAAACGATCTGTGTATTTTCGTGAAACGCGCTCTATCAAATCTGTTTTGTGCTAATCTCTGCCTTCGAAAATCCGAGGCACAAATATTCCATGAATGGTGAACCGGCCCAAGACCGGCGCCATTGATCATATCGAAAGGAAAACTATGTCTTCTTACAAGGACCTGCTCGCCCAGCGGGAGAAGCTGGAGAAGCAAATCGAAGAAGCAAAGTCGCGTGAATACGCGGAAGTGCTGAATGACGTGAAGCAGAAAATTGCCGACTACGGCTTTTCGCTCGCCGAACTCGGTCTCAGCCGTGCGAAGGCGGGCAAGGTCGGCCGTCCGCGCGCCGGTGTGGCAGCAAAGTACCGCGACCCGGAATCGGGCGCGACGTGGTCGGGCCGCGGCAAGCCGCCGCGCTGGATCGCCGGCAAGAACCGCGATCAGTTCGCGATTTAAACGACTGATTGAGTCGGTGCCGAAAGAAGGCCGCGTCTCCGTCGAGGAGTGCGGCCTTTTTTGCATCGTGATACGAAAATGTAAGGAAAATGTCACGGAAACGTCACGCTCGGCGTGAATGAAAATGCAACCGGTTCGCATAAGCGTCTGATTTAACGGGAAAAATCCGTGTTAACGGAATGCCCGGCGAGATTGGTTTGATAGAATCACCTATCTCAACCGTTATCTCGTATTTCATGTCCTCGTTTTCAGGCGACGCGCAAAGCGCGGATAAGCACGCGGTCGCGCGCAAGAGCACCCTGGTCAGTATCGTGCTGAATGTCGTACTTGCGACATTCCAGATCGCGGTGGGCGCGGTCGCGCACTCGCAGGCATTGATTGCCGACGGGATTCATTCGATTTCCGATTTGATCTCCGATTTTGTGGTGCTGATCGCGAATCGCCATAGCGGTGCGTCGCCGGATGAGGATCACAATTACGGGCACAGCCGCTACGAGACCGTCGCGTCATTGTTTCTCGGCGCGATCCTGATCGCGGTCGGTATCGGCATGTTGTGGCGCGCCGGCAATCGCCTGGTCAATCTCGAGAACATTCCGGCCGTGCATTTTTCCGCGCTGATCGTCGCGCTGACCGTGCTCGTGTCGAAAGAAGGATTGTTCCGCTACATGCTGCGCGAGGCGCGGCGCGTGCGCTCGGCGATGCTCGTCGCGAACGCATGGCATGCGCGTTCGGATGCTGCGTCGTCGCTGGTCGTCGCGATCGGCATCGTCGGCAGCCTCGCCGGCGTGCGGTTGCTCGACCCGATCGCCGCGGCGATCGTCGGCTTCATGGTCGCGCGCATGGGCTGGACCTTCGGCTACGACGCGTTGCAGGACCTGTCGGACCGTGCGCTCGACACCACCGCCACGGCCGAGATCCAGGCGCTGCTCGCGGCGACGCCCGGCGTGCGCGACGTGCACGAGCTGCGCACGCGCAAGATGGGCGACGCGGCGCTGGTCGACGCCCACATTCTGGTCGACCCGATGATTTCCGTATCGGAAGGTCACTACATCGCGGAGAACGCGCGGGCGCGCGTGCTGTCCGACCCGCGCGTGCTCGACGCGCTGATCCACGTCGACCCGGAGAACGACACCGCGCGCCGTCCGGCGCTCGCGCTGCCGCCGCGCGCCGAGATCACCGCGCGGCTCGAGGCCGCGCTCGCGCAGCGCGGGCTGCATGCGGCCACCATCAACCTGCACTATCTGAGCACGGGGCTCGAGGTCGACGTGACGCTCGACGCGGGCGCCGGCGATACCGACGCGGCGCTCGCCGAGCGGCTCGATCTGGATGCGTTGAAGCGCCAATTCGGCGCGCGCCGGATCGGCTTCACGCGCGCCTTGCCGATGAAAGCGTGAGCGGCGCCGACGTGCGTGGGCGGCGTGTTACAGCGGCAGTTGCGTGTCGAATTTGATTTCGCGCAGCACGACGCTCGTGCGCACCTGCGACACGGCCGGGATCTTGAAGATCCGTTCGTGCAGGAACACGTCGTAAGCCTTGATGTCGGGCGCGACGATCTTGAGGATGTAATCGGCTTCGCCGGTCGTGCTGTAGCACTCGGTCACTTCCGGGCAGGTCGAGATCTCGCGCTCGAACTGCTCGACGCCGCCCTCGTTGTGGCGAGTCAGGTGCACGTGCGCGAGCGCGCATACGTGCAGGCCGAGCTTCTCGCGATCGAGCAGCGCGGTGTAGCGCTGGATCACGCCGGACTGTTCCATGTCCTTGATGCGACGCCAGCACGGCGTGCTCGACAGGCCGACCTGGTCCGAGATTTCCTGAACCGAACGGCGCGCGTCGAGCTGCAACAGGCGAAGGATTTTTTGCGAAAAGGAATCGAGCGTCACCTGCGCCTCCATGCGGCAGCTACAACACGCTCAATGTTAGAGGGCCGGGAAAGGAAAGGCAATCTGGCGGCGCGTGGTTGAGCGAGATTCGCTAATTTGCGCGCGGATCCGTAGGATTTTGTCCCGCGCCTGCCTGCTCCGAACGGTCCGTGTCGGCGACCGCGAGGCCGGCGAGCGCCGCCTGCTGACGACGCAGGTCGGCGAGCATGTTGCAGAACAGCGCGCCTTGCTCGATCGCGTCGTCGAGCGCGACGTGCGTGTGCGGATGATCGTCGAACCAGTGTTTCGGAAAGCGCGGCTTGATCGCCTTGCGGTACGGCAGCCCAGTCATCGCGAACGCGAGCGTCTTGATGTCGAGCGCCGACCACGAGAACGGACAACGTCCCGCGTAGCGCATCATGTACCAGAACATGAACGTGAAATCGAAGCCGGCCGGCATCGCGACGAACACCGGTTTGCCGGGCAGCGCCTCGACCCACTCGACGTACGCGACGAGCGCCTTCTCGGGCGCCTGCAGGTCGGTCCGGCACGCGGCCCATGCCTCGGGCTCGGTTTTCCACCACGCTTCCTGCACCGGATGCGCGTGTGCGCCCGGCAGCGTCTCGAGGTTCGCCGAGAACGTCGCGATCAGCTGCTTGTCCTCGGTATAGGCGGCCGATGCGAAGCTCAGCATCGAGTGCGGGCCGGGGATCGGGCCGTCGGCTTCGACGTCGGTGCTGACGTAGATTTCGGGAATGGCGGTCTGGTTCATCCAAATACCTTGTCGGACACGAACGGGTTCGTGCGGCGCTCGTCGCCGAAGGTCGACACCGGACCGTGGCCCGGCACGAAGGTGACGTCGTCGCCGAGCGGCCACAGCTTTTCCTTGATCGAACGCACGAGGTCGGCGTGATTGCCGCGCGGGAAATCGGTGCGGCCGATCGAGCCGGCGAACAGCACGTCGCCGACGATCGCGACGCGATGCGCGCGGCTGAAGAACACCACGTGGCCGGGCGTGTGGCCGGGGCAGTGGTAGACCTCGAGCGTCTCGTCGCCGAACCGGACGGTGTCGCCGTCGTGCAGCCACTGGTCGGGCTCGAACGCTTCGGCGGCCGGGAAGCCGAAGCGCTGACTCTGCGTCGGCAACTGCTCGATCCAGAAGCGCTCGTCTTCCTGCGGGCCCACGATCGGCACGCCGTAGTGCGTCGCGAGCGCCTTCGCGCCCGCGCAGTGATCGACGTGGCCGTGCGTGAGCAGCACTTTCTCGAGCTGCACGTTCTGCCGCGCGATCTCCTGTTCGATGCGTTCGAGATCGCCGCCGGGATCGACGACGGCGGCGCGGCCGGTCTTTTCGCAGACGAGCAGCGAGCAGTTCTGCTGGAACGGCGTGACCGGAATGAGCGTGACTTTCATGGAGGCACCGGCGGCTAAAAGGAGCGATTGTACCGGTCGCACGCGCCGCATGTGGGCGTGGCGCCGCGCCGCGCGGCGCGCTTCTACGGGCATTCCCCGAGCATCCCGATTGTTACGGCCATAGAGAGAATCAATGGTCCGGCGGGGGCGCTTTTCGAGACAGCGTTTTGATTTATGTATAATGCGGCCCACTGTGCGTGAATTTCACGCAGTTCGCTGGTGTTTCGGCCCCGTTAAACGGGGCGTCGGATTCACCGTCAAGCATCGACCGCCGGGGAGTCCGGCGGTGTATCCAGCACCGACGTTCGGTGCTCACGTCTTGTCCGGCCGGGTGCTGCGCGCCCGTCTTGCGGCCTAGCTGCCGCGCCGCCGGATGAGGCCTGTGCCGCCGTTCCTGTGCGTTGGCCGTAAGCGACGCACGCGAACGTGAGAGCCATGTTCGATGGCGGCATGTGGGGTCTGGTCAGGCTGCCGGGGACAGGTTGCGCCAGACGTGAAAACTAATCAGGACGGTTGCGGCAGAGACGAAAGCCGCGCCCATGCTAGCCGCCTGCTCGCATCCGAGCGGGGCGTGCCCGCATTTGCCGTCCGGGCCGCGTATCTGCGTTGTTCAGCAGCGTTGTATCGATGCGGCCCGAACCAGAAGGCGACACGTCGATGAATTTTCGATTTCCGACTCGATTCGGGACCATTGCTTTATTTTTTGCGCTGACGGGCTGTGCCGTGCCGTCCAGCCAGACCACCGGCAGCGCCAACCAGAAGGGTGCGGTCAACAAGACCGCTGCCGCCGCGAAGGCGGACGACGACAAGCAGCAACTGAATTTCGATTCCGCGCTGGCGTCGATGCCGGCCGCGGACAGCAAGGACGCGAAGAAGGCATCGCTCGCCGATGCCGAGCCGATCGACGGCGCCGACGTGTCCGAATTCCGTCAGACCGGCCGCGCGTCGTGGTATGGCCGCGATTTCCACGGCCGCCGCACCGCGAACGGCGAGCGCTTCAACATGAACGCGCTGACCGCCGCGCACCGGACGCTGCCGCTGTCTTCGTACATCAAGGTGACCAACGCGTCGACCGGCAAGTGGGTCGTCGTGAAGGTCAACGATCGCGGGCCGTTCAAGCGCGGCCGCGTGCTCGACCTGTCGTATGCCGCCGCGAAGATGATCGGCCTCGTGCATGCCGGCACGGGCCGCGTGAAGATCGAAGGGCTGTCGCCGCAGGAAGCGCGTGAGGCGCGCGACGAGATGTTCGCGTCGCTGTCGTCGAAGTAACGGGTCGCGCGGCATTTCGTCCGCGCGTCCAGCAGGTAGAAAGGGCTGCTTCCCCGCAGCCCTTTTTCGTTTCCGCGAGCCGGCCGGTCATGGCTTCCGGCCGTGCCCGCCGCCCGCCCCGTCAGCCTTCCTTCAACGCCAGCGCGCGTGCGTACAGCGTGTTGCGCGACGCGCCCGTCAGCGCGGCCGCCAGCTTCGCCGCGCTCTTGACCGGCACTTCTTCCAGCAACAGCTTGAGCAGCGCGTCGTGCGCGGTGTCGTCGGCTGCGCCGGCATCGGACGGCGCGCCTTCGACGACCAGCACGAACTCGCCGCGCTGCCGGTTCGCATCGCCGTCGAGCCAGCTCTGTCCTTCGGCCAGGGTGCCCTCGAACAGCTGTTCATGTAGCTTGGTGAGCTCGCGCGCGATCAGCAACCGGCGTGCGGGGCCGAACGCGTCGGCGAGCGCCGCGACGGTTTCGGCGATCCGGTGCGGCGCTTCGTAGAACACCAGCGCGTACGGGTGCTGCACGAGCGCCTGCAGTGCGCTCGCGCGCTGCTTCGCCTTCGGCGGCAGGAAGCCCGCGAACGTGAACGCGCCGGCCCAGGCGCCGGCCACGCTCACCGCGGTCACGGCCGCGCTCGCGCCCGGTAGCGGAATCACCGCGAAGCCGGCCGCGCGCACCGCGTCGACGAGCCGCGCGCCAGGGTCCGAGATGCCCGGCGTGCCGGCGTCGGACACGTAGGCCACGCGCTCGCCGGCGCGCAGCAGCTCGACCACGCGCAGCGCGGCTTCGCGTTCGTTGTGCTCGTGCACGGCCAGGAGCGGCTTCGAGATGCCGTAGCGCGCGAGCAGCTGGCCGGTGTTGCGGGTGTCTTCGGCAGCGATGCGGTCGGCGAGGCCGAGCACGTGCAGCGCGCGCAGCGTGATGTCGGCGGCGTTGCCGATCGGCGTTGCGACCACGTAGAGCGCGGCGCTCGGATAGTGCTGGGTTTGCGCGAGTTCGAGGAGGGCAGTCATGGCAGGCAATGCGCGCAATCGCGGCGCAGGCGGAACAAGGTCGGCATTGTGCCACGCGGCGCCTGCCGCGCCTGCGGGTGGGCGCGATGCGCCGCGCGGCGGCGGCGAATTTTCGGGCGCGGTGCGATCCCGAGCCGTGGGCGCCAACTTCGAGCAACGTGCGCGGCAGTTCCTCGAGCGCCGCGGCCTCGCGTTCGTCGCGGCCAACGTGACGATCCGCGGCGGCGAGCTCGATCTCGTGATGCGCGCGTCCGACGGCATGCTGGTGTTCGTCGAAGTGCGCGCGCGGCGCAGTGCGCGGCATGGCGGCGCCGCGGCGAGCGTCGGCTGGCGCAAGCGCCGGCGCGTGATCGCCGCGGCGCTCGATTTCTGGGCGCGGCACGGCGCGGGCGCCGCGTGCCGATTCGACGTCGTCGCGTTCGAAGCCGGCCGCCTCGACTGGCTGCGCGACGCGTTTCGTGCCGACGATGCGTAACGCGAGCTGTGACGAGATGTAAAGAGTTCTTGCCGGACCCCCGGAGCCGGTGCCGGAGTGCGGTAAACTCGCCGCACCCATGACGTTGCGCGTGGCGTACCCTCGCGCTCAGTTCACCAGAAATCGATGTCAGTCGAACGTATTCAGCAACATTTCCGCGACAGCGCCGCGCTTCATGCCGAAGCCGCCGACGCGCTGTCGCTGCCGATCGCAGCGGCGGTCGACGCGATGTTCGCCGCGCTGGCGAACGGCAACAAGATCGTCGCGTGCGGCGACGGCCTGTCCGCGGCGGCCGCGCACTACCTCGCCGTGTCGCTCGTCGGCGGCTTCGAGCGCGAGCGGCCGGGCCTGCCCGCGATTGCGCTGGCCACCGATGCGTCGCAGGGCGGCCTGATGGCGGCAACGGCCGCCGACCAGCTGTTCGCGCAGCAGGTGCGTGTGCTCGGGCAGACCGGCGACATCCTGCTCGTGCTCGATGCCAGCGGCGCGTCGCCGCGCGTGCTGGCCGCGATCGACGAAGCGCACGAGCGCGAGATGACCGTCGTCGCGCTGACCGGCGGCAGCGGCCATGCGGTCGCGGCCGCATTGTCCGACACCGATATTGCGATCAGCGTGCCCGCCTCGCGTGCGGCGCGCGTCCACGAAGTCCATCTGCTGACCATCCACTGCCTGTGCGACGGCATCGACGCGATGCTGCTGGGTGAGGATTGAACGAAGGAGAGCCGTCGATGAATCAAAGTCGCGTCAAACAGACGCTCGTCAGAACCACGTTGCTCGCCGCGCTGACGGCGGGCCTCGCGATGTCGCTGCAGGGTTGCGTGCTCGGCGTGCTCGGTGCGGCGGCCGGCGGCGGCGCGCTGATCGCGACCGATCGTCGTACGCTCGGCGCGCAGACGGAAGATCGCGAGATCCAGGTCAAGGCGCTCACGCAGATCAACAACGGGCTGCCGGACCAGTCGCACGTGAACGTGACGGTGTTCAACCGCCGCGTGCTGCTGACGGGCGAGGTGCCGAACGACGCGTCGAAGCGGCGTGCCGAGGAAATCGTGCGCGGCATCAACAACGTGAGCGCGATCGTCAACGAGCTGTCGGTCGAGCCGGCGTCGTCGCTGTCGTCGCGTGCGAACGACTCGTACCTCGAAGGGCGCGTGAAGTCGGAGCTGATCGCGACGAAGGGTCTGTCGGCGAATTACTACAAGGTCGTCAGCGAGCGCGGCAACGTCTATCTGATGGGGCTCGTGACGGTCGACGAAGGCAACCGCGGCGCCGATGCGGCAAGCCAGGTGCCGGGCGTCGAGAAGGTCGTGAAGGTGTTCCAGTACATCCAGCCGCAGGACGCGCAGGCGCTGCAGGCCGCGTCGCCGAGCGGCGCGTCCGCCGCGCCGGCTACCGCTGCGCCGGCCGATGCCGCGACGGTCGGGGCGGTGCCCGACGCGTCGGTCCAGTCCACGCCGCTGCAACCGCCGGCGCCGATTTCGAATTCGACGAGCGTGCATCCGGGCAACCCGAAGGCGGCGCCGCAATGAAACGGACGCGGATCAGAATGAAGCAATGGGTGCGGCATGGCGCCGCGGTGGTGGCGCTGGCGGGTGCGTTCGGCACCGCGCATGCGGATGTCGGCGACGGGCTGAGGGTCGCGCGCAGCAACGCGTGCATGGGCTGCCACGCGGTGGATCGCAAGCTCGTCGGGCCGTCGTTCAAGGACATCGCGGCGCGCTACAAGGCCGACCCGCAAGCCGTTGCGAAGCTGTCGAAGAAGGTGAAGGACGGCGGCTCCGGCGCGTGGGGGGCGATCCCGATGCCCGCGCATCCGCGCATGAGCGATGCCGACCTGCGGTCGGTGGTCGACTGGGTGCTGGCGGGCGCGCCGTCGAAGTGACGCGTCGGGAGAATACAACCCCTATTGCCAAGCGCAGAAATGCGTGTGTATGATAGTCAGCTGTTGGGGCGGTAGCTCAGCTGGGAGAGCGTCGCGTTCGCAATGCGAAGGTCGGGAGTTCGATCCTCCTCCGCTCCACCAATAGAATCAAGGGCTTAGCCGATGGCTAGGCCCTTTTTCTTTGGTAGATTCGATTTATTGCGCCAATTTTGCGCCACTTGGGCTGTCGAAGCCTTGGACGCAACACTTAAGGAGCAGTGAATGGCATCTATCACCCGTCGAGGCGATCTTCAGTGGCAGGCCCGCGTTCGCCGCAAGGGCTACCCGGTACAGATCAAGACGTTCAACACGCGAGCTGAAGCGGAGGCTTGGGCTCGACAGATTGAGTCCGAGATTGATCGTGGGGTCTTCGTCAGTCGAGCCGAGGCGGAGTCCACGACGCTTGCCGAGGCGCTCGACCGTTACGACCGAGAGATCGCGTCGAGCAAGAAGGGGTACGTCCAGGAGGCCTCGTTGCTGCGGACATGGAAGAATGCTGTTATCGCTCCAAGGTCGATGGCTTCGATCCGCAGTTCCGACGTCGCTAAACTGCGAGACGACTGGCTCAAGCAGGCGAATCCGCCGCTGAAGCCGGCCACGGTGCTGCGTCGCCTGGCGGTGCTTTCGCACGTTTTTAGTATCGCCCGCAAGGAATGGGGCATGGAGAGCTTGCTCAACCCCATAGAGAACGTCCGCAAACCGCCAGCGAACAACGCGCGAACTCGTCGCGTGGCCGTCGCCGAGCCTGACGTGGAATCTGGTCGGGAAGCAACGGATGGCGAACTGGAACGCGTCGTCGCGGCCAGTAACTCCGAAGTTCTGCCGGGGATCATCTGGCTGGCCGTGGAAACGGCGATGCGCCGTGGAGAGATCGTTGATCTGCGGTGGGAACATGTCGACTTGCGCCGACGGGTCGCCCACCTTCCTCAAACAAAGAACGGCAATTCGAGAGACGTTCCGTTGTCGACTCGGGCGATCGGCGTGCTCAAGGCACAGCGAAAAGCCGCCAAGATGGGCCTAGGTGACGGGAGGGTGTTTCCCGTTCGTGGAGACGCAGTTACTCGCGCCTTCGAGCGGGCAGTGGAGCGTGCGCGATCCGTATATGAGGCGGAATGTGGTGCCAACGGCAAGCTGCCGAGTAAGAGCTACCTCGTGGATCTGCGCTTCCACGATTTGCGGCACGAAGCGACCTCGCGGCTGGCTTCGATTTTCCCCATGCATGATTTGGCCAAAATCACTGGTCATCGAGATCCGCGCATGCTGATGCGCTACTACCATCCGCTGGCAGAAGATCTGGCGAAGAAGCTTCGACAAAGTTCGCCTTGGCTGCCGAAGTTTGCTCCCAGCTTTGAATCGATCGGCAAGCAAGCAGATCCGCCCCTCGCTTGCTGTGCCGACCGTGGATCTCTCGCCGGGCCTTACGAGTCAACGGCGTTTTGCCCCCGCTCTCGGAGCTCTAAGACGGGGAATGCGCGCTGACTGGGGTTCCCCGGATACACGCTGAACGAAACTGGTCGACCAACTGTAATCCTATTGGCCCCAAAGTACGCTGATTCGTGGAAGAAGAATTCCTCCGTAGTCGCGTCGTCGTCGATGAAACCGAAGTCTCCAACTCCACCATCCCGATATGGCACCCTGAATTTCTGAATCGCCCCAGTGCGGCGTGTCGCAACTGCGTACAAAAGATCGTCGCATAAACGAACTACTTCCTGAGCGCTGGGACGCTTGGCGGGGTCGACTTGGATGCAGCTTTCAATTACCTTCCACAGGTCGGATTCGAGCGTTTCGGTAGCTTTATGTTTCCCGAACCACGCGGGTGCTTTCAGCGTGACGCCGTTGACTGCGAGCATCGCCACGTTCCGAATTGCTAGGCGTCCGTAGCCGAAGGGTGGTTCCCCGACAAGAAGCTGGTACGCGATACACCCCAAAGCCCAAATATCCATGGGCTGCCCGGCAGCCTTCCAGTTGTCCCAGCATTCGGGAGCCATGTACGGCACCGCACCGAGAAGCGTGTTAGATGACGTTAGCGTCGACTCATCCTTATCAAAGAGCGCCATCTCCGCAGCAATTTCGGCCTCCGCGAGCTTTGCGATACCGAAATCTGTCAACTTGATAGAATTCAGGCTCGGATCATTCGAGGTCATGATGTTGCTCGGTTTAAGATCTCGATGGCAAATCCCAACCCGATGCGCTTCATGTATCGCTCGTGCGATATGGTGAACGACGTGTGCCGCTAATGCAGGATCCAAGAACAAGAACTCATTTGAAAGCCGCTGTCCGAGGTCGGCTCCCTCGATGAATTCTTCCACCATGAAAGTGAGCTGGTCGTCTTCGTAATAATCGAACGTTGCTGCCACGTTCGTATGTACGACGCGCGCCCCCATTTCAGCACCACGCCGAAACCGGCGGTCCTTCACACCATCTTTTGGTGTTTTCAATGCCGCATGTCGATTTAGAGTACGATCGTAGCAACGATATACCTCTTGCATACCTCCGGCCGCATGAAATTGCTCGATTTCATATCTGTCGATCAGAACCGTGCCAGGCGTAAATTTGCTCATAGAATTACCTCCGGTTGCGACGACGTGAATGTTACCCACTGCCTACCTGATCCTAGGGCCGGGCCGCCAAAGGTTAAGACACATGACTCATGTAACACCATCCCGATGGTTGCTGCATTATTATTGATATACACGTGCCCAGAGACGCCAGTTACTTTAAAGATTAATCCATCGTAACCCGCCTTCAATGTACCTAACGACCCTATCTGGATGTTCACATTGGGTTTGGCGCTAGATAGCTCGAAAACAGCTGTCTGTCCCTGCGAAAACAAACCCTTATGCATCCCCCTAGTCAAATGGTGGGCAAATACTTTACTAAGCACATCAGCAGACGGCCGTAAGCCGGGATCCGGCGCCAAACATGCATCGATCATTTGAACGATCTCAGGATGCAGGAGACCCGGAAGCGCGGTCTCAATGGACGGAGCGCGAGAAGATTGCTGGGGCGGGCGCTCGAGCAACTCGCGCGGGTAAGAATCGGACGCCAGCGCCCACGCGCAGACCCCGAAAGCATATATGTCCATTGCCGTTGTAATCACGGCGTGAGGAATGTAAAGCTCAGGGGCCGCATAAACTAGGGTCCCACGGTTCATCTTCGTGCGGTAATCAACTCCGGACACAGATATACCAAAATCGAATAGCTTCAACACGCCCGAGTCCGAATTTTTCATATTCTCGAGCTTGAGATCCCTGTGCGTTATACCGGCTGCGTGTAAATCTCTCAGAGCGCATCCAATTTGATAAAGCACTTTCACATATAAGTGAGGATCAGACTTTGCCTTTAAGTGGAAGTCGGCATAGCCTTCGCCTCCGAGATACTCGATGATAATGCCTTGCACATCCCCATTCTGCGACTTGATCACGTCGTATATTTCGACTACATGGCGCGATCGCGCTTGAGATAGCCCCTGGATCTCATTAAGCAATTGATCGTTGTTATTCGCGTCTTGCATCGACTTGAATAACACGGCCCGATCTAGATATGTGTCCTGCACCTTTTGGACACTTCCGAAACCGCCGGGCATTACTGTGGTGGTAAGAGGTCTATAGCGTGGTGGAAGCATATAAGAATCAACCTTATGGTTATCTTTATTCCGATTTTGGCGAATCGTCGTCGGTCGAAACTACTATCTTTGGTTTGGTCTCATTGTACTGCTCACTAGCCCGCGACTCTCCCTCAACCTCAAGATCGAGCTGTGGGTTCATGCGACTCGTAACTGTCATCTTTTTCCGGTTTCTTCCGGACGGTTTTCTCGCCGCTTTTTTGTCGAGTTGAGCGCTGGGCTTGTCCTGCCTTCCGTTCTCCCGTGGTGGTATCGGCTCAGGTCGTTGACCACCATAGACATCGTTCAACACAAGCTTCGTGTCAGCGAACCAGAAAGTTATCCGATTACGACCGAGCCCGTCGACGTCATAGCTTGCCAGATTTATAAATTGCTCGACATCTTGAATAGCGACAACGGACACATTATCGATCCCGCCCATCCAGAGTGCCGATGTAACCACGCGCCGGACCAAGTCTGCTGCGGAAGGTGCGTTGCGGACGATCGCCGCAAACCCATCCGGCGCCGCTTTCCATGCACCATCTGAAGCTATAACGGCACCTTGACCGAATTCACGACGTTCGAAAACAACAATACGCAAATCCGAAGAAGATCTGCCCGCTTCTCCAAGCGCTTGCGACAGGCTTCCTTGCAACCCTCGCGCATTGAGCGCGGAAATATCTGCGCCAGGCAGATTTCGCAGCTCGTTTTCTAAAGTGTCGTCGACACTAACCTGCCGAAGCTGTTGCTCACTTTGGTTCCACGCGAAGAGGCGGCTATCGCCTACGTTGGCTGCAACAAGGTCTCCGTCAGACGAAGCTAACAACACACTTGCCGTTGTCGCCCCCTTTCCCGCTAATGCTCGACGTACGGCATCATCCATGCTGCGGATAACTCGCGGCAACAACTCCCGGACTGGGGTAGCCTGACGAAGTTCAGCAAGATCGCCAACACACGACGCGAGTGCGATCGTAGCGGCCATATCGCCCATCTCAGATCCACCGACTCCATCACAAACTAAAGCAACGGCAAAACCTTGGCCACAAAGCGACTTCACATGCGCCATGCCAGCCCTGTCCTCGTTCCGCTTCCGTCGGCTCCCAAGATGGACGCCGATCGCCACATCGATTGTGGCCTCAATTTTCCTTGCGGTCGGAACATTCCAATCCGCGTGCCAGATCTCAGTTAGTAGCTCAGGGCCTGCTGTGCCAGATAGTGCTCGACGGATATCTTCAATTGGTCTGTTCATCGTAATGTTCAATAGATAGGGCTCTCACGCGGTGAAGTTGGTGGCGGAGCGCTCGTGGAGCCGGGCGATTTTCCCCGTTCTAAGCACAAGCTACACGTCGCCACTGCGTTTCCAACCCCTCTGATAGTCTTGAATCGGCTGCGCCAAATTCCGATAGACGACTTCAAGCGTCAGGTCTAGAGCTGTCGACTTTCGCCGAACAATCTGCTTCCAGCGTCTTCAACCTCACATACTCTTCGACGGACAAAACCACCACCACTGGCCGCCCGTGCTTCTCGACTGTCACGGGTTCAGCCCTAGCGGTGTCGATGAGGCGGCCAAAGTTGTATTTAGCGACTTTTGCCGACAATGTTTGCATAACTCCACGCGACCAATAATGTTGTGTCCATTATGGCCATAATGGCCAAAACTGGCAACGCTACGAACGCGCTGGTCATCATGATTTCGGCCCCCGCGATACACGACTTTAGCTCCGTCTGGATGGCGAGTAGTGCGACGGACAGCCGTTCTGCCGCTCGAGTTGACAGTTGAGCGAAGGAAGCGGCGATTCGAGTGAGAAGCCACAAATAGTCATGAGCAATTGTCTGTCGATAATTGATAGTATTTTTCGTTTTGTTTTGGTAGGAGGCGCAACATTGGGGTCAGTGAGGGCTTTTAAACGAAACTTTTCTCCTATAGAATCCCGGTAAACGAAACTGCCATTGGAGGCCGCATGGCTCATCCCTCGACTGACTCGATTCCGGATCTTCTGCTGCGCAATGTGCCGCGGGAGCTCGTTATGGCAATCGAAGATGCACTTTTCGCCGGAGCTCAACGCGCTTTCGCAGCAGCTAAGGGGATGGCCGACGGGCATCTTCCGCACGCCGTCGGGCAACTGCGGCACTTTCACATGAACGAGTCGTTTCATCGGGCCCTTGAGGTGGGTGACGCCTCCCCGACGCCGATTCGTGGAAATGGGGTCGTGAGCGGGCGCTCGGGCGTTTTTTCGCTTGCCCGATTCAACATCCCCGAAGGTTTCTGGATCAATGGTCGCCGCAGCCATACGCGCCGGCAAATGTCGGCTGCGAATAGGGCCATCGAGCCGCTGGTTCAGCCCGAACTGTTTGGCGAGTACACGGCACCGACCGACGCGGTGGCGTTTTTCGTTGCGTGCTTTTCCGGATCGCTTCACGTTAAGCCGGATGCGCCGCTGTCTATTCAAATTGCGGTCCCGGATCGGCACATGCGCGGCTGGTTGTTTAGGGAATCCGTTGATGCTTTCCTCCAGCGCTACGAGGACAAGCCGGCCGTGCAGGACGATCTGGCTAAGCCGAAGCTCAAGAAGATCAAGAAGCAGGGCAACGAAGGTACGGCGTCATGAGTCGCGGTGGTGTTCAGGCGTTTCACAATGAACGTCTCAGTCAGGTTCTGGCCGCTCGGCGGTTGAGTCAAGCCCAGCTCGCGTCGCTGGTCGGTGTGTCACCTGCAACGGTAAGCAAATGGCGCTCGGGGATTCAAGCGCCGGAGCGCGATACTTTGGAGCGGCTGGCAAGCGTCGTTAACGTGACTCCTGAGTGGTTCACGAGAGCACCTTCTGCGAGAGTGTCTCCCCCATTGTTTCGCAGCAACGCATCCGCACATGTCGCTGCGCGAGCAATGTTGGAGGCGCGTGTCGAATGGGCTCAGGATGTGGCATTCGCGTTGTCGGAGTTCGTGGACTATCCCGAAGTGAATTTGCCCGTCAGGCACTTCAAGGAGCCGGATGAGGTCACGCCGGACGAGATTGAGTCTGCGGCGATCGAGTGCCGGGACTTATGGCGCATCGGGCGAACTGCCGTGCCGGATCTCGCGCTCGCAATTGAAGGGGCTGGCGTCATCTTGATCAGGGAGGAAACCGGCATTGCGCAGATTGAGGGTCTTTCGACGTGGAGCGAGGTACTTGGGCGGCCGCTCGTGCTGTTGTCAGCCGATAAGGATAACGGCTACCGCAGCCGCTTTGATCTCGCGCACGAGCTCGGCCATTTGATTTTGCACCGGCATATCCCGCGACCAACGGAACGAGAGCGACACAAGCAGCTGGAGGCGCAAGCTCATCGTTTTGCTGGCGCATTTTTGCTGCCTGCTGAAACGTTTGCCAATGAGGTTCGTACGCCCGTCACATTGGACGATCTGCTGTTGTTGAAGAGACGGTGGGGCGTTTCCGTTGCTGCGATCATAATGCGTCTGCGCGCGTTGAAGATACTGGATGAAGATGCTGCTCAACTGCTCTTCAAACGGCGCTCTGCAAGATGGGGGGCTAAGTCAGAGCCGGGAGATGGTGATCGTGCGCCGGAGCGGCCTCGCTTGCTACGCCGTACCATTGACTTGTTGGTTGAGGAAAACGTAATGCCGCTCGATGCAATTCCCCGCCATATTGGTTTGGCGGCATATGACATCGAGATGCTGGCCGGTCTACCTGAGGGGTACTTCCAGGGTAAGCCGAACGTAGTTCACATGGCTCGGTTGCGGTCGGCGATAGGCAATTCCCCAGCCCCGGTGCTGACAGAGGGCAGTACCGTTTTGCCGTTTAGATCTCCCAGAAAGTAGCGAGTGGCTGTCGGTGGCGTTGGCGGAATTTGAGTGCCGGGGGACTCGTATAACGCCGACGCCGTTGCAGATGCAGGCTTCTAAAACGCAGATGGTTCAGTAGCGAGGAAGAAGTGAATCATGCATCGCGGATGTATATGGGGCGAGTTACCTAGGGCGCGACTGACGGCGCTCTCTTTCGCCAATACGTATGGCTTCATCGCGTGCAATGGCGGCGTCATGCTTCCGTTGTGCGCGTATGTTGCGCCCCACTTGTATTGCTCCGGCGCCGAGTAAAACTAGAATGGCCCCGCCGACGAACGGTACGGGAAAGTTGCCCGCAATTTTGCCGTTCATGTCCATGAGTTCTGGCCAGATGCCGGCGCCGGGTAGCTGCCCAGCGAGGCCGCCCAAGCGATAGACGAACAATGGCGTCGACGGATTATCCGGTGGTGTGGCTAGCATCGCTGCGAGTAACGTAAATCCGACATACATCACCACGTATCCAAGCAGTAGCCAGCCCCATGCGGAGCGTTTAATAGGCTCGTTCATCGTTCTCCCTTCACATTGATTGATATCGGACGTAGGGCATACGGCAAAGCCGTCACGCTGTATTGGGCTGGCTACTGTTCGGGCTGCGCCGGGCATCGCTGAGCGGCTTCAGAATACATCAGATGAAATGGTCGGCCAATCAGGTCGATGCGGTCCGAAGGAGTCGTATAACGCCGACGGATACAGGCATTTCTGCGAGATTCTCGGCAAGTCGGCGATCTCAGTGAGGCATTTACGTACATACATATGTACGTAAGTATGAACCGCACCGGGAATCGTGGAGGCCGGTTGGTTTAAGTTAATGCAGGCACTTCAGCAGCATTTCTGAGTTGCCTGTAGTAGTTTGCCTCAGCCTCGGCGGGCGGGATATAGCCGAGCGGTTCCATCAGCCGATGATGGTTGTACCAGGCGACCCATTCCAGCGTTGCCAGTTCGACGGATTCCCTCGTTTTCCAAGGAGCGCGCCGATGAATCAGTTCCGTCTTGTAGAGACCGTTGATCGTTTCAGCCAGCGCGTTATCGTAGCTGTCGCCACGGCTGCCGACGGACGGCTCGATACCCGCCTCGGCCAAACGTTCGCTATACCGAATGCTGACGTATTGAGCCCCCCTATCGGAGTGGTGTATCAAGGTCCCATCGTCGCCCGGTTGGCGCGCGTACAGCGCCTGTTCGAGCGCATCCAGAACGAAGTCCGTGCTCATCGACGAACTGACGCGCCAACCGACGATGCGACGGGCAAACACGTCGATCACGAACGCCACGTACAGCCAACCCTGCCATGTCGAGACATAGGTGAAGTCAGACACCCAGAGCTGATTTGGGCGCTCAGCCTTGAACTGCCGGTTGACCCGGTCCAGCGGGCGCGGGGCGCTCGTATCGGGATTCGTCGTGCGAACTCGCTTGCCGCGAACTGTGCCTCGCAAGCCCTGCAGCTTCATCAGCCGCCCGACCGTGCAGCGTGCGACCACAATGCCCTCCCGGTTCATCTGCTTCCAGACCTTCGGCACACCGTAGACCTGCATGTTGGCCCGCCAGACACGCTTGATCTCGGGTTGCAGGACCTCATCGCGTTTGGCACGAGCGCAGCGTTTGGACGGATCACGAAGCTGCGCAGCATGGCGTCGGTAGCCCGACGGGGCGATCCGCAATACCTTGCAGATCGGCTCGACCCCGAAGGTGTCGCGATGCTGATCAACGAAGGCCTTCAGGACTTGAATCGGCGGTCGAGCTCCGCCTGGGCGAAAAACGCGCTCGCCAGCTTGAGAATCTCGTTGGTACGGCGCAGTTCCTTGACCTCACGCTCCAGGGCCTTGATGCGTTCACGCTCGGCCGTGCTCACGCCATCACGTTCCCCACGATCGATCTCCTCGCGCTTGACCCAATCCAGCAGCGTCTGCGGCGTACAGCCGATCATCGGCGCAATCGATTCGACCGCCGCCCACATCGACGGATGTTCGCTACGCTGCTCACGTACCAGACGCACTGCGCGCTCCCGGACTTCCGGGGAAAACTTGGTTGCCTTCTTGTTCATGGCTCGATTCTCTCAAGAATCCGAGCCTCCACAAAATTCGGTGCGGTTCAGAGTCGAGGGACCAGACGGATCTGGGGTGACTGGCGGTGGCCCTAACGTATGGCCGGCGGGATCGGACGGAAAGCCGTCTGGCGGCGGCAAAGAAACTTGCTGCAGCGACGTTCCTGTTGTCTGGCAGCCGGACCTGAGGCTGACAGTCCGTTGGCTGGCATACAGAAAACAGGATCACACGACGAACTGGTACAAGGCCGAAAACGTCCGAATTGCCAAATACGGTGAGGTCATGGGCGGCTTATGGGCCGTATTCCTGCCGGGCGACCGTGTTCGCATCATGGTGGCCGATGGCCAGAGAGGCGGCGCTAACGACCCTGGCATACGTCCGCAGGACAATGATCCGTACATCGCTCAAGGAGCGCTGGATCCGGAATGGAACCGGCTATACCGTGACGGAGAAAACGCGCAATGAGCCGCAACCGGGCCGACCCGGTGCCGCGCGTCGACGCGTGCCGGCAAGCGCCACGGCGTTGACGAACGAATGGGCGCGCGCCGCCGTGCAAGACGCATTCATGTCCCTCGCCCAGACGCGTCGAAGGCACCGCGAATTCATGCATGAAGCAGACTGAATTCCCCCGCCCGATCCCTCACCGCCGCCCATAACTCGGCCGCTTCGGATCATACGTCCACCCCGGCACCAGATACCGCATCGCCATCGCGTCGTCGCGCGCGGTGCCGCCCACCTGCCGATACAACGCATGCGCGGCCTCCACCTGCGCCATGTCGAGCTCGATCCCGAGCCCCGGCCGCTCCGGCACGGCCACCTGGCCGCCGACGATCTCGAGCGGCTCGCGCGTGAGCCGCGCGTCGCCTTCCTGCCAGATCCAGTGCGTGTCGATCGCCGTGATCGTGCCCGGCGCCGCCGCGGCCGCATGCGTGAACATCGCGAGCGACACGTCGAAGTGGTTGTTCGAATGCGAACCCCACGTGAGCCCCCAGTCGCGACACAGCTGCGCGAGCCGCACCGAGCCCTGCATCGTCCAGAAGTGCGGGTCGGCGAGCGGAATGTCGACCGCCTGCAGCCGCACCGCATGATCCATCTGCCGCCAGTCGGTCGCGATCATGTTCGTCGCGGTCGGAATGCCGGTCGCGCGCCGGAACTCTGCCATCACCTCGCGCCCCGAGTAGCCCGCCTCCGGCCCGCACGGGTCCTCCGCATAAGCGAGCAGATCGCCTTGCCCGCGGCACAGCGCGACGGCCTCGTCGAGCGACCACGCACCGTTCGGATCGAGCGTCGCCCGCGCGTCGGGAAAGCGCGCCTTGATCGCCGCGATCGCCGCCATTTCGTCCGCACCGGCCATCACGCCGCCTTTCAGCTTGAAGTCGGCGAAGCCGTAGCGCGCGACCGCGGCTTCGGCCTGCTCCGCGATCGCGGCCGGCGTCAGCGCCGCTTCGTTGCGCAGCCGGAACCACGGGTCGGCGGCATGCGCCTCGTCGCGATACGGCAGGTCGGTGCGCCGCCGCTCGCCGATGTAGAACAGGTACGCGAGCATCGGCACCGCGTCGCGCTGCTGCCCCTCGCCGAGCAGCGCGGCCACCGGCACGTCGAGATGCTGGCCCAGCAGGTCGAGCAGCGCCGCCTCGATCGCGGTGATCACGTTGTCGAGCCGCAGATTGATCTCGTGCGGCTGGCGCAGCACCGCCGCTTCGCTCGCCGACGTCACCTCGTGCCGGATCGTGCGCCCGGCCGCCGCACCCGCGCCGGACAGCGCCGCGCGCACCGCGTTGAGCGTCGCCTGGTAACGGCCGATCGACTGGCCGACCACCACGTCGGTCATCCGTTCGAGCGCTTGACGGATGCCTTCGCCGCCGGGCACTTCGCCGACGCCCGTGTGGCCGCTGCTGTCGTCGAGGATCACGAGATTGCGCGTGAAGTACGGCGCGTGCGCGCCGCACAGGTTCAGCAGCATGCTGTCGCGGCCGGCGACGGGAATCACCCGCATGCGCGTGACGCGCGGCGTGCCGGTGTGGCGGGCTTCGGACATCGGTTTGCTCCTGGTTCCGGTCATGCGCGAGCCGCCGGACGCACCGGCGCCGCCCGCGCCGTTCAGTTCATTTGAGCTCGACGCGGCGAATCTCGCCGACGACGAACAGATAGCAGATCACGGCGACGAGCGCGTGCGCGACGACATACACGAGCGCGCCGTTGAACGAGCCGCTGCGGTCGACGATATAGCCGATCGCGATCGGCGTCGTGATGCTGGAGAGATTGCCGCACGTGTTGAGCAGCGCGCCGCTCAGGCCGGCGATCTGGCGCGGCGCGGTGTCGGCGTTGACGGCCCAGCCGAGCGCGCCGAGCCCCTTGCCGAAGAACGACAGCGCCATGAACAGCACGACCAGCACGTGCGAGTCGGTGTAGTTGCAGACGATCATCGACATCGACAGCAGCATGCCGATCACGATCGGCACCTTGCGCGCGACCGACAGCGAGCGTCCCTGCTTGAGCAGCGCGTCGGACACGATGCCGCCCAGGATCCCGCCGAGGAACCCGCACACGGCCGGGATCGACGCGACGAGCCCCGCATTGAGGATCGACATCCCGCGCGCCTGCACGAGGTAGACGGGAAACCACGTGATGAAGAAATAGGTGAGCGCGTTGATGCAGTACTGCGCGACGTACACGCCGACGAGCATCCGGCTCCTCAGCAGCGCCTTCACGTGGTGCATCGACGGGCCGCCGTCGCGTGCGCCGGCCGCGCGGTCGATGTTGACGAGCGCGCCGCCTTCGGCGAGGTAGTCGAACTCCGCGCGGTTGATGCGCGGGTGCGCGCTCGGGTCGTACATCGTGCGGTTCCACACCAGCACGAACGCGAAGCCGAGCACGCCCATCACCGCGAACACCCACTGCCAGCCGAACGCGTGCACCAGCCAGCCCATCAGCGGCGCGAACACGACGGTCGCCGCGTACTGCGCGGCGTTGAAGATCGCCGATGCAGTGCCGCGTTCGGCGGCGGGGAACCACGTGGAGACGATCCGGCTGTTGGCCGGAAACGACGGCGCCTCGGCCGCGCCGACCAGGAAGCGCAGCGCGAACAGCAGCCCGAACGCGGCCGCGCCGCCGATGAAGCCGATACCACCCTGCAGCAGCGTGAACAGCGACCAGAAGAAGATGCTGAACGCATAGACGATGCGCGAGCCGAAGCGGTCGAGCAGCCAGCCGCCCGGCAACTGCGCGATCACGTACGACCAGCCGAACGCCGAGAAGATGAAGCCCATCTGCACGTGGCTCAGGTGCATCGCACGCGCGATGGCGGGGCCGGCGATCGCGATCGCCGCGCGGTCCGCGTAGTTGATTGTCGTGACCGCGAACAGCACGGCCAGCACGAGCCAGCGCACACGCGTGCGCTGGGCCGTTGCCGACGCGGACGCCGGCAATGCGTGAAGCGGATTCATATCTGTCTCCTCCGAGAGGCGGAACGTGCCGGGGCTACTGCGCGTCGAATGCGCGCTTCGTCATATGACGTCTGGCCATTCTGGCACGGGGGAATTCACGTTTTCATGCCAATTGCTGACTTGATTGATTCAGAACTTGAATCAATCGACAGAACCACGCGCATTCTTTTTTACCCGGATGATATTGACAGTCTGTTTATACCCGGATAAAAATAGCGGCATTCCAATTTCCACTGCAAGGCGGCCACGATGACGCTTTCCCTGTTCGTTCCTTCCTACACCGCGTTCGACGGTCATCGGCGCCTCGCGTCCGGGGCGCTGGAGACGGTCGCGCTGGCGGTCCGGCGCGCGGCCGACGACGCTGCGAGCGGCCCGATCGCGATCTTCGACGATGCGACCGGCCGCACGATCGATCTCGACCTGCGCGGCACGGCGGACGACGTCCGCGCGCGCTACGCAGCGGCGCCAGCCGAGGCGCGGGCAGCGTCCGAAGCCGGCGAGCCGGGCGCGGGCGAACAACGCGGCCGCGGCCGGCCGAAGCTCGGCGTGGTGTCGCGCGAGGTCACGCTGCTGCCGCGTCACTGGGACTGGCTGGCCGCGCAGCCGGGCGGCGCGTCGGTGGCGCTGCGCAAGCTGGTCGAGGACGCGCGGCGCACCCATGCGGCGGCCGATCGGCGGCGCGATGCGCAGGCGCGCGCGTACCACTTCATGTCGGCGCTCGCGGGCGATCTGCCGGGCTTCGAGGAGGCCGTGCGCGCGCTGTACGCGAACGATCTCGCGCGGATGGGCGAACTGATCGCCGGCTGGCCGGCCGATGTGAGCGCTCATGCGCTCGCGCTGGCGCGCGGCGATCTGCCGCCGTCGGCCGACGAAGGCTGAACCGGGGAGGCGACACGATGCCGACGTTCGACCTGAACCGAGGAGCGCTCGCGCCGGTGGCCGACGAAGCCGATCTCGTCGACCTGCGCGTGACCGGCGCGATCCCGCCCGAACTCGACGGCACGTTGCTGCGCAACGGCCCCAATCCGCCCGCAGGCCGTTTCGAAGGCAACGACGTGCTGTCGTGGTGGCCGGAAGCGGCGATGCTGCACGCGATCTCGTTCGAGCGCGGCCGTGCGACCGGCTACCGCAACCGCTGGCTGCGCACGCAGCGCTGGGCGCGCGTGCATGCGCCCGAGCAGGCGCCGCACCTGCCCGACGCCAATCCGAACGTCAGCGTGCTGCGTCATGCGGGCGAACTGCTCGCACTGGCCGAAGGCGGTGCGCCGCTCGCGATCACGGCCGCACTCGACACGTTGGGCGAGCCGGCCCGGCACGCGGGGTTGGGCGGCGCGATGACCGCGCATCCGAAGCTCGATCCGGTGACGGGCGAGCTGATCCTGTTCCGCGCGGACTGGCGCGAACCGTGGCTGCGTTACGGCGTCGCGGACGCGTACGGCGTGCAGCGCGTCGACATGGTCGTCGACGTGCGCGCGCCATCGATGATGCACGATCTCGCGATCACCGAAACCCGCAGCCTGCTGCTCGACCTGAACGTCGGCTACGACTTCGCGATGCTGAAGCAGGGCCACCGGATGCCGCTGCGCTGGCACGACGAGCGCGACGCGCGGATCGGCGTGCTGCCGCGCCACGGCGGCGACGTGCGCTGGTTCGGCATCGAGCCGTGCTTCATCCAGCACGTCGTGAACGCGTACGACTGCGATCCGTCGTGCATCGTGCTCGATGTGGTGCGCTATCCGTGGTTCCTGCGGCTCGACGCGCGCACCGGCCGCTTTGCGGACAATCCGGTCGGCGAGCTGTGGCGCTACGTGATCGATACCGCGAACGGGCTGATCGACGAAGGACCGCTCGCCGACGGCGGCATCGAGCTGCCGCGCATCGACGAAAGCCGCACGGGGCGCAGCTACCGCTATCTGTATGCGGCCGAGCAGCCCGACAGCGCCGAGATGCGCGGCGTCGTGCGCTACGACCACGTGCGCGGCACGAGCACGCGTTACGCGCTGCCGGTGGGCGACCAGAACGGCGAGCCGGTGTTCGTGCCGCGTCCGGGCCGCAGCGCCGAGGACGACGGCTGGCTGCTGGTCGTGGTCTACCGCGCGGCGACCGACACGAGCGACGTCGTGATTCTCGATGCGAGCGCGATCGACGCGCTGCCGGTCGCGACCGTCCACCTGCCGCGCCGCGTGCCGGCCGGATTCCACGGCGCATGGCTGCCGCGCGAGCGTTGAAGCGTGACGCCGCAGGCGCGCGCGTCACTGCGCGCGCAGCGCGTCGACGATGCTCATCCGCGCGGCGCGCAGCGCCGGCAGCAGCCCGCCGACGAGCCCCATCACCAGCGAGAACGACAGCGTTTTCACGACGATCGCGGGCGTCAGCACGAAGCGGAACGACAGGTCGGAGAAGGTCTGGAAGTTGGTGGTCGAGAACGACGCGAAGCCCATCAGCGACGCGCACGCGAGCCCCGCGACGCCGCCCGCGAAGCCCAGCAGCAGCGCCTCGAGCAGGAACGCGGCGAGCACGTTGACGCGCTTGAAGCCGAGCGCGCGCAGCGTGCCGATCTCGGCGGTGCGGTTCGCGACCGACGCGTACATCGTGATCATCGCGCCGATCATCGCGGCGATCGAGAAGATCGTCGACAGCGTGACGCCGAGGATGTTGATGAACGTCGACAGCGCCTTCGACTGGTCGCCGTAGAAGGTCTGCTCGCGCTTCGCTTCGTCGGTGAGGCGCGGGTCGACGTCGATGTCGGCCTTGAAGCGCGCGAAGCCGTCGGCGCTCGCGATGCGCAGCACCATCGACGAATAGCTGGTGCGCCGGAACGACTGCATCAGCTGATCGACGTCGCCCCAGATCTCGGAGTCGAAGCCGCTGCCGCCCGCGTCGAAGATGCCGACGACGGTCCAGTCGCGCTGCGCGAAATGCAGGCGGTCGCCGAGCTGCGCGCCGCTGAAGCCGTTCGCGATCGCGCTGCCGACGACGATCTCCGACGAACCCGGCGCGAACGCGCGGCCGGCCACCAGCTTCACGCGCGGACGCAGCATGAGGCCGGCCGGCGACACACCGCGAATCACGACGTTCGACGGCTTGCCGGTCGACGCCTTCACGAGCGAGATCAGCACGACCGCTTCCTTCGACACCAGCGGCCGTCCGTCGGGGCCGAGCGCGACGGCCGGATGCATTTCTAGCGCATTCGCCTGCTGGTGATCGATCGCGCTCTGGATCTCGGTCTCCGCGCCCTTGCGGATCACGACGACGTTGTCCGGTTCGCCGGTCGACACGAGCGTCTGCGTGAGCCCCGCGTCGAGCATCTGCACCGTCGCGAACACGAAGATCACGAGCGCCATCCCGCCGGCCGTCAGCGCGGTGGTGAGGCGCCGGGTCCACAGGTTGCGCGCGATGTAGGTGAGCGGGATCGCCATGCGCCTACCCGATCGCCCGCAGGCCTTCGACCACGCGCACGCGCGCGGCCTGCCATGCCGGCACGAGCGCGGCTGCGACGCCGACCGCGACCGAGCACGCGGCCTGCAGCGCCATCGTCGCGGCCGACACCTTGAACACCGGGAAGATGCCGCCGGCGGCGTGCTTGAACAGGGTCGCGGCCGGCGGCGTCGCCAGCATGCCGAGCGCGCCGCCTGCCGTGGCGATCACGACCGATTCGCCGAACACGAGCGCCGCGATGAAGCCCGGGCCGAAGCCGAGCGCCTTCAACGTCGCGTATTCGGCGGTGCGCTCGCGCGCGCTCATCGCCATCGCGTTCGCCATCACGGCCATGATGATCAGGATCACGACGAACGACACGATGCGGATCGCTGCGATGATCTGGTTCGACATCGCGACGAAGCCGAGCTGGAACGCCTGCTCGGTCTCGGTCAGCGTCTCGGCGAGCGAGTTCCTGAACACCGCGTCGACGTCGCGCGCGATCGCCGCACCGGCGTCCGGGCGCGCGACGCCGAGCACGAACACGCCGACCTGGTCGGCCTGTTTGGGCGTGCGCTTGCGCACCGTCTCGTTCAGGTAGTCCCAGTGGAACACCAGCTGGCGCGTGATCGTCGAATCGTCGCGGCCGTCGAGAATGCCGCGCACGACGAAATCCCACGTGCCGGGGTAGATGGTGCCCTTCAGCGGAATCACGTCGCCGACCTTGAAGCCGAACTGCGTCGCGAGCTGCCGGCCGACCAGGCAGCCGCGCCGGTCGCGGTCGTAATCGGCGCGCTGCTGCGCCGGCAGCAGGTACTCCGGGTACAGGTCGAGATAGTTGTCCGACACCGCGAAGCTCGCGAAGAAGTTCTTCGGGTCGCGATACACGCCGCCGAACCAGTTCGAGCGCACCACGGCGGTCACGCCGTCGACGCCGCGTATCCGGTTCTCGTAGCTGACCGGCAGCGGGAACACGAGCGAGATCGCGTTGCGCGTGACGAGCCGTCCGCTCGACGCGGCGGCCGCGCCGGCGTACCACGCGTCGACGACGGTGTGCAGCAGCCCGAACGCGAGCACGGCGATGGTCAGCCCGAGCACGGTCAGCAGCGTGCGCAGCCGGTGCCGCAGCGCGTTGCGCGCGATCAGCTTGAATACGAACATGTCGCGCGCTCGCGTGGGTCAGGCCGCGTGCCCATCGATCAGCTCCCCTTTTTCCAGATGCACGAGCGCGCGCGCGGCGCGGGCCGCCTGCGCGTCGTGGGTCACCATGATGATGGTCTTGCCGAGCTCGGCGTTCATCCGCTGCAGCATCGCGAGCACGTCGGTGGCCGAGGCGCGGTCGAGGTCGCCAGTCGGCTCGTCGGCGACGATCAGCACCGGATCGGTGATCAGCGCGCGGGCGATCGCGACGCGCTGCTGCTGGCCGCCCGACAGTTCGGACGGGTAGTGGCTCATCCGGTCGCCGAGATTGACCATGTCGAGCACCAGCTCGACGCGCTCGCGCCGTTCGCGGCGCGACAGGGTGGTGAGCATCAGCGGCAGCTCGACGTTCTCGAACGCGGTGAGCACCGGCATCAGGTTGTAGAACTGGAAGATGAAGCCGACGTTCGCCGCGCGCCATTCGGCCAGTTGCGCTTCTTCCAGGCGCGTGATGTCGAGGCCGCCCACGCGCAGCTCGCCGCTGTCGGGCCGGTCGATGCCGGCGACGAGATTGAGCAGCGTGCTCTTGCCGGAGCCGGACGGCCCCATCAGCGCGACGAAGTCGCCTGCGGCGATGTCGAGCGTGATGTCGGTCAACACCGGCACGACCTGATTGCCGCGCCGGTACGACTTCGCGACGTGGCGGATCTCGACGAGCGGCGGCGATGCGTCGTTCACGTGCGCCACGCTATTTCTTCGCGACGGTCACGTGCGCGCCGTCCTTCAGTTGCGCCTCCGGCGCGAGCACGACGGTGTCGCCGGGCTTCACGCCGCCGATCGCGACGAGCTCGCCGATCCGCGCGCCGCGCGTCACCGCGCGCGCATGCACGGCGTCGTCCTGCACGACGAACACGACCGGCCGGCCGTCACGCTCGACCACGGCGCTCGCCTGCACGGCCGTCACCGGCTGGCGGTCCTGCGGCGTCGCGGGCTTCGACAGGAACGCGATCTTCGCGCTCATGTCGGGCAGCACGCGCGCGTCGCGGTCGACGAAGCGCACTTTCACGAGCACGGTCGCCTTCGAGCGGTCGACGGTCGGCACGATGCGCGACACGCGGCCCGCGAAGCGCATGTCGGGCAGCGCGTCGAGCTGGATCTCGCACGGCTGCTCCGAGCGGATCTTCGCGATGTTCGACTCGGCGACGTCGGCCTCGACTTCGAGCGTGTCCATGTCGGCGATCGTCACGACCGCGCCCTTGCTGTCCGACGCGGACGAGAACGGCGTGATGTTGTCGCCGACGTTCGCGTGCTTCGCGAGGACGATCCCGTCGAACGGGGCGCGGATCACCGTCTGGTCGACGGCCACCTGGGCGGCCTGCGCGTTCGCTTCGGCCGACGCGATCGCAGCCTGATCGCTGCCGAGCGTCGCGCGTGCCTTGTTCACGCGCGCCGTGTCGATGTCGAGCTGCGCGGCGGGCACGGCGCCCTTCGGCGCAAGCACGGCGGTGCGCCGCAGCGCGATTTCGGCGTCCTTCAACTCGGCCTGCGCGACGCCGAGATTGGCGCGCGACACCAGCACCTGCGCGCGCGCCTGCGCGAGCGAGGCTTCGACGTCGCGGCTCTCGAGGCGCGCGATGATGTCGCCCTTCTTCACCCGCGTGCCTTCGAGCACGCCGAGCCATTCGACGCGGCCCTGGCCCTTCGACGCGACCGCGGCCTTGCGCTGCGGCACGACGTAGCCGGTCGCGTTGAGCTGCGTGTCGTTCTGGTACGGGTAGGCGGTCGTGACGGACGTCGTATCGACCGTGGGCCGGCTGGTCAGCACGAGCGCCGCCGCAATCGCCGCGGCGACGAGCGCGGCGGCCGCCGCGTAGCGGACCCAGCGGCGCCGGAGCGGCGCGGGTGCGAGCGGACGCCGGTCGATTTTCAGTTTGTCCAGATTGTGTTCGGGCAATTGGGGCGCCTCGCGACGGCGGCGGTCTCCGGTCTCGCGACGGGCCGCGCGCCGTTCAGTCGGAAGGAGGCCAGTATAGCGTCGCCGGGGCGGGCGGAAGCGGCGGTTCGGCGCGTGCGCGGGCGCCGCCGCCGCGGCCCTGCGTCGCAGTGCTCGGTGGAAACCCGGAGGATGCAAGCTGCGTGTCAACTGGCCGCGCCGGCGGTGCGTTATGGAGCCAGTGCGTCAGTATTTGCCGTGACGGAAAGGCCAACGCCGCTCCGCCCGGCCGCGACCGGCAACCCCGGCGCGACTGATGTTCCGATGCGGATGCCTCGCATCTCTTACCGGTACGTTTGACTTTTTCTCCGCTAAAGGAAGAACAATGAAGAAGACGCTCGCTTCGATCATGACCGCAGCATTCGCTCTCGCATCGGTTTCGGCATTCGCACAGGCGTCGGCGCCGGCCGCCGACACGTCGGCTGCCGCATCGGCACCGGCCAAGAAGGATCACAGCAAGCCGAAGCACCAGCTGAAGCACCACGGCTCGAAGAAGGGCCAGGCGAAGGCCGCAGCAGCATCGGCCGCCGGCACGAACGACGCAGGCTCGCAGAACTAAGCACGCTTCGCCGCGGCCGGCGCGACCGGCCGCCCCGTCGCAAGACCCCGCACGCTTTCCGGCATGCGGGGTTTTGTTTTTTCGGGCGTTCGACGCCTCCGAGCCTCGGAACCCGATGCGCCCGCCGAGTCGATGCGGTCGGCATCGCACCGCGCATGGCCGGCCGCAGGCGCTGCAGACTGCCGGCATCTGTGTTTAACTCGCCGCTTCACGGGTCGAAGGAGCGGGAAATGGATCTTGGATTTATCGGGCTGGGCGAAATGGGGCAGGCGATCGCGACGAACCTGCTGAAGGCCGGGCATACCGTGCGCGTGTGGAACCGTTCGCGCGAGCGCGCGGAGCCGCTGGCGGCGCTCGGCGCGCAGATCGTCGCGACCCCGGCCGACGCGTTTCGCGGCGACGCGGTGTTCTCGATGCTCGCCGACGATGCCGCCGCGCGCGACGTGTTCGACGACGCGCTGCTTGCGCAGGCGCCGCGCGGCCTGATCCATGTGAACATGGCGACGGTGTCGGTCGCGCTCGCCGAGTCGCTCGCGCACGCGCATGCGTCGCGCGGCCTCGACTACGTCGCCGCGCCGGTGATGGGGCGCCCGGACGTCGCGGCCGCCGCGCGGCTGACGATCATGGCCGGCGGCCCGGCCGAGGCGATCGACCGCGTGCAGCCGCTGTTCGACGCGATCGGCCAGAAGACCTGGCGGTTCGGCTCTCTGCCGCAGCACGCGAACATCGCGAAGATCGCGGCGAACTTCACGCTCGCGTCGGCGATCGAGACGCTCGGCGAGGCGTCCGCGCTGCTGGGCGCGCATGGCGTCGCGATGCGCGATTTCCTCGACGTGATCACGAGCAGCGTGTTTCCGGGGCCGGTCTATGCGGGCTACGGCGGGATGATCGCCGAGCGCAGCTACGAACCGGCGCGCTTCAAGGCGCGGCTCGGGCTGAAGGACGTCCGGCTCGCGCTGCAGGCCGGCGACGCGGCGTCGGTGCCGCTGCCGGTGGCGAGCGTCGTGCGCGACAGCCTGCTCGATGCGCTCGCGCACGGCGGCGGCGACCAGGACTTCGCGGTGCTCGGCGAAGTCGCACTGCGCCGCGCGGGCCGCTGAGCCGGCGCGGGACAGAAGCGCCGCGCACGCGGCATAATCGTCGTTTCGTTGCTCTATCGCTGAGGCGCGCATGAACCTGCATACGTGGTGGCTTTTCGTGGCGACGGTGTTCGTCGTGTCGGCGATTCCCGGTCCGAACATGCTGCTCGTGATGACCCACGGCGCACGCCACGGGCTGCGCCGCTCGGCGGCGACGATGGCCGGCTGTCTCAGTGCGCTGGTGCTGATGCTGGCCGTTTCCGCGGCCGGGCTCGGCGCGGTGCTGCAGGCGTGGCCGGCGATGTTCAATGCGCTGCGCTTCGCGGGCGCCGCCTATCTGATCTATCTGGGCGTGAAGGCCTGGCGCGCACGGGTCGACGACGCGCCGGCCGCCGACCTCGCCGCGCCCGCGCCGGGCGCATCGGCGTCGTCGTGGGCGCTGTTTCGCAACGGCTTCCTGGTCGCGGGCAGCAACCCGAAGGCGATCCTGTTCGCCGCCGCGCTGCTGCCGCAGTTCATCAACGCGGCCGAGCCGACGCTGCCGCAATTCGGCATCCTCGTCGTCACGTTCGCGGCGATCGAGGTCAGCTGGTATCTGGTCTACGCGTCGTTCGGCACGCGCATCGGCGCGACGCTGAAGAGCCAGAGCGTCGCGCGCGTCTTCAACCGGTTGACCGGCGGGCTGTTCGTCGGCTTCGGCGCGATGATGGCGCTGGTCCGTCACTGAACGCCGCCGGCGCGGCCGGCCGCACGCCCCGCACCTCGTCCGAGGGCGGGGCGTTTTCACGTTGGGCGTGGGCACCCGCTGTCACGCGTGCGGTGTCGCCGCGGTATCGGCACGGCCGCACGCTTCGCACCTTGTCGTAGGGCGGGGCGTTTTCACGTCAGGGCATGGGGCATGTGCTGTCGCGCGTGTGGCGTCGCGGTGGCATCGGTCGGCCTTACACCCCGCATCTTGTCGTAGGGCGGGGCGCTTCCACGTCGGCGCGTGCGCATGCGCCGTCACGCGCCCGGTGTCGCCGCGGTATCGGCACGGCGCCCGGCCGACAAGCCGAATACGGTGGCTGCGCCCGCGAACCCGAACCCCACGCCACACACGGCGCTCCACCCGCCCCACGCCCACGCGCTGCCCGCCAGTGCGGCCCCCAGCGCGCCGCCGACGAAGAACAGTCCGACGAACAGGCCGTTCAGCCGCCCGCGTGCGGCCGGGTTCAACAGGTTGATCTCGCGCCGGCCGATCGTCTGGTCGACGATCACGCCCGCATCGAGCAGCGCCGCGCCGCCGGCCAGCAGCGCCAGCGCGATGCCGCGGTGCGCGGGCGCGTCGAAGCCGAACCAGCCGGCGCCGGCGATGCCCAGCACGGTCAGCGCGGCGAGCATCGTCAGGTGCGCGGCGCGCTGCGCGGCCGGACCGTGGCCGCGATCGCCGACGCGACCTGCCAGCGGCGTGACGATCGCGCCGCTCGCGCCCGCGAACGCGAACAGCGCGATCCCGTGCAGATCGAGGCCGAACGGCGCTTGCGCGAGGCGCAGCCCGACGGCCGTCCAGAATGCGCTGAACGCGGCCATCGCCAGCGCCGCCGACAGCGCATGGCGGCGCAGTACCGGCTCGGCGGCGAGGAGGCGGCCCATCGACGCGAGCAGCGCCCGATACCCGGTCGTGACCGACGGCACGCGCGACGGCAGCCGCAGCGCGAGCACCGCGGCGATCGCCGCGTCGGCGAGCGCGGCCAGCACGTAGAACGCGCGCCAGCCGGCCGTGCCGGCGATCAGGCTCGCGAGCGGCCGCGACAGCAGGATGCCGAGCATCAGCCCGCTCATCACGTTGCCGACCGCGCGCCCGCGCTGCGCTTCGGGCGCCATCGCCGCGGCCATCGGCACCAGCATCTGGATCACGCTGGAAGCCGCGCCGGCGACGAGCGTCGCCGCCAGGAACACGGCGCCCGAGCGCGTGAACGCGGGCAGCGCGAGCGCTGCCGCGCAGACCACGAGCGTCGCGACGATCAGCCGACGGTTCTCGATCAGGTCGACGAGTGGCACCAGCAGCACGAGGCCGGCCGCGTAGCCGAGCTGCGGCAGCATCGCGACCAGGCCGGTGAGGCCCGCCGGCAGGCGCAGGTCCGCGCTGATCGCGCCGGTCAGCGGCTGCGCGGCGAACAGGTCCATCACGATCACGCCGACCGTCGCGGCGAAGAACAGCGTCATGCCGGCGCTGAGCGCAGGCTGGGCGTGCGCCGCGCGGCGAACGGCGGCGGGGCAGGCGTCGGCAGGGCAGTTCATCGGAGCTCCGCGCAAGTGAGGAAGAAGTCCTCATCGTAGGTATCGCATCGTTATGCGACAATTGAAATATGTCTAACATGATTATGCGAGTTTGCTTTGAATACGCGTGATCTCGAGGCGTTCGTCGCCGTGGTCGACAGCGGCTCGATGGTCGCCGCCGCCGCGAAGCTCCATCTGACGCAACCGGGCCTGACGCGCCGCGTGCAGAACCTCGAGGCGCTATTGGGCCTGCCGCTGCTCGAGCGGCAGAGCAAGCCGCTGAAGCCGACCGCCGCCGGGCGCGACGTCTATGCGCTGGCGCGCAACGTGCTCGGTGCGATCGACGAGCTGATGGCGGCCGGCTCGCCCGACAGCGAGCCGTCGGGCGAGCTGCGCATCGGCGTGCCGCCGTTTCTGTCCGAACTCGCGCTGGAGCAGCCGATCGACCGGCTGCGCGATGCGTTTCCGCGGCTCACGTTGCGCGTGACGGCCGGCTGGTCGCCGGCGCTGGTGCAGGGCATCGAGCGCGGCACGGTCGATGTCGCGACCGTGATGGTGCCGGCCAGCGCGGCGCTGCCCGACACGCTGACGGCCACGCTGCTCGGCACGCAGCCGACGGTGCTGGTCGCCGCGCGCGATTTCCCGCTGCCGGACGGGCCGCTGTCGCTCGACGTGCTGTCGGGTTTTCCGTGGGTGCTGAGTCAGGACGGCTGCGGCATGCGTTCGGCGCTGAGCCGCGCGCTCGGCGCGGCCGGCCTGCCGTTCGACGTCGCGGTCGAGGCGTTCGGCTCGGAATTGCAGCTGTCGCTGGTCGCGCGCGGCGCGGGCATCGGCATCGCCTCGCCGAATGCGCTCGCGCGCAGCGCACATCGCGACGCGCTGCGCGTGGTGCAAACCACGGGGCTCGAGACGCGGATCAACGTATGGATGGTGCACGGCGCGCTGCCGGGCCGCCTGACGCGGCCGGTCGCGCTGCTGCGCGACACGCTCGGCGCCGTGCTGGAGCGGGAGAACGGGGAGGGGTCGGATGACGACTAAACGGCTAGAGTGCGCGTTCGAGGGAAAATCCTGATTTTCTCTACGGAAATGTTGCAATGCCGCATTCGATTCGCTATAGTTACACCTGTCTCCTCCATGTCTCCTCTGATATGGATTCAGCCCGCCTCTTAGGCGGGCTTTTTTTTGCCCGCGTTTTTTGACGCGGGCTGTCGCTTCCTGCAGCTTCGGCCGGTTTCATCCGGCTTCGTCCGCATCAGAACTTGTACGTCATCCCGACGTAACTGATGATCGGATCCGCCTTCAGCTCCGATTTCGATTCCGCGAGCACCGTGCCGTCGGCGGCCTTGATCGTCACCGTCGACGTCGTCTTCAGCGGGATGTAGGTCACCGACGCGATCAGCCCGAAGTGCTCGGTCAAGTTGTACTGCAAGCCCGCGTTGAACACCGGCTGCCATGACGACGAAGCCTTCGCCTCCACCGACGTCGTCCCCGGCTTGCCCGCGCCCGCCGCGAGAATCGCGCCCAGATTGTCCTGCGTCTGCTTGATGAAGTTCGTATTGAGCTGCAGGTCGCTGAACCAGTTGTACGACACGCCCAGCCCGAGGAACGGCCGGAACTTTGCGGTCGCCGCGCCGAAGTAGTACTGCAGCAACACCGCGGGGCTCCACTGCCGCACGCTCTTGACGATCGGGTTCACCGACGCGAGCCCGATGTTCTGCGTGCCGAGCGCGCCGGCCGGTCCCGGCGGCCTGATGGTCCCCTGGCCCGACACCTTGAACACCGGCGGCACGCCGGCCACCGACGTCACCGCGATGTGGTCGGTCAGGAAATGGCTGACCGTCAGCCCGACCGTGTCGGCGCCGCTCGTGCGCAGGCCGGTGCCGGGCGACGTGAACGTCGGCGGCAGCCGCAGCGGCGTGTTGATCGGCGTCGGGGCGACGTTGGTCGTCATCGGCGTGCTGCTTTGCTGCGGCATCACGTGGAACCAGCCCAGTGTGACGACGTTGCTGCCGGCGCTCTGCGCCTGCGCGGCGAGCGGCGCCAGGGCAAGCGCCCCGGCTGCCGCGCAGAGAAGGGTCTTGTTCATCACGGCTTGCCTCCGCTTACTGGACGAACGCGCCGATCGTGAAATACGGCGTCGTCCCAGCGTTGTCGAGGAAGCCGAACACGCCGCCCGTGAAGATGAACTTGCCGGTCGGCGACGTGCTGCCCGAGCCCGTGTGGATCGTCGTGACCGTGCCCGGCACCTTCTGCGTGTAGTCGAGGTCGAGCGCGGTCGCGAGCGAAGCCTGCGACGGCTGGAACGGATCGAGCAGCGTGGCCTGGTTGTTGATCAGCGCGGTGGTGCGGTAGTCGAACTGGCTGTCGACGCCGATGTATTCGCCGTTCTGCGATCCGGCCGCGATCGCCGTCTGCGGCGACAGGATCGAGATGCTCGATTCGTCGTCGGCGGTGAGGCCCGGCACGCCGTTGCTGTCCGGCGTCGGGTTCGGGTTCGCGACGCCCGTGCGCACGAGCACCGGCACGAGCTGGTTGCGCAGCCTGCCGACGATCATGAAGCCCTTGCCCTGCGGCGTCGCCGACAGCGTCGGCTTCAGCTGGCTCTGGTAGTTGTTGCTCTGGAACGCGCCGCTGCCGTCGGCCGACTGCACGAAGTTCGTGCCCTGCTGCACGCACGCGCCGCCGGCGAACTGGCCGGTCGTGTCGCATTTGGTCCACGTGCCGTCGGCGTTGATCGTCACCTTCGCATCGATCGACGCTGGCGCGAATTTCTGCGACGGCACTTCGCCGAAGCCGATATGGCTGTACGTGCCGGCGACCTTCGTGATGTCGGTTTCGATCGACGAGAAACCGATGAACGGGTAGTACGGGAACTTCGTGTCGGGCACCGCGGCCTGGCCGAGCACGCCGTTGAACTGGATCTCCTTGCCCGGAATCGTGCCGCCGGCGACGCCGAAGCCGACGAAGATGCGCGCCGGCCGCGACGGATCGAGGCTCGCGCCGTTCAGGCGGAACGCGCACTGGTTGAGCTTGTTGGTCGGCAACATCGTTTCCTGCGTGAGCGTGCCGCTGTCCACGGTGCCGGCGCGCGTCGGCGTGACGGTACCGGTGGTTTGCGGAACCGCCGATTCGACGTAGGTGACCTGCCAGGTCATCTTGGTCGTGTCGAGCTGGACCTTGGCCAGTTCGCCGCTGCCCGCGCCGCCCGTGAAGACGGTGCTGTAGTCGAGCGACGCCGGGCAGAGCCGGTCTTCGACGAGCGGCGGCGGGTTGTCGCTGCCGCCGCCGCATGCGGAAAGAAGGGGGGCGGCAAGGGCCGCCGCCAGAACGAGGTTGCGCTTCATGTTGCTCCTCCAGATTTGTCTTGTCCGGCGGCCGGCTCCCTGTCGACCGCTTCTGTTTCGTTGCTCGTGCCGCGTGCGTAGCTGCGCCGTGCCGGGCGCCGTCGTTTCGTGCCTTTCCTGCGATGCGTTGCGTGCGGTGCGCGGCGGCGCGCCCGCCGCCGCGCACCGCTTATTTGCTGATCTGCGCGCCCACGCCGAAGTACGGCGTCGACGAGGTGCTCGCGTTCGCCGACGTCGACGTGACGCCGCCGTTCACGGTGCCCTGCACGAGTGCCGCGTACAAGCCGCCCGTCGCGATCACCACGCCCGACGCGGACGGGTAGGTCGCGCCGCTGGCCGGCTTCGTGGTCGTGTTCAGCAGGCCCGGCGTCGACTGGCCGTAGTCGAGCGTGAAGCCGTCCTCTTCGGCCTGCGTGCTCGGATTGATGAACGACGCGTTGCTGCCGCGGATCAGCGCGGCGGTGTACTTGAAGTTCGAGTCCGCGCCCGCGTAGCCGCCGTCGATCGCGCCCGACTGGATCGCCGTCGCGCCGGCGAGCACCGCGATCCCCGATTCGTCGTCGACCTTGGCGTCCGTATGCAGCGGCGGCGTGCCGAGGTTCACGTCGCCGGTACGCACGATCACCGGCACCGTCGCGCCGTTGAGCTGCCCGATCACCATGTGCGCGGTCGCCGACTTGCCGGTCGCGCCGATCAGCGGCAGCGACGTCTGCGGCAGGATCTGCGGCGCCTGCGTGCTGTCGAAGTAGCCGCCGCTCGCATGCGGCGTCCACGGATTGCCGGTCGTCATGCAGCTGCCGGACGACGACGTGCACGCACCGTTCGCATCGAACGTCTCGCTCGAGTTGACGCCCTTCGTCGCGTAGTTGCCCGACGGCACGAGGTGATAGATCAGCGCGTTGTAGGTGCCCGGCAGCTTCGAGAGGTCGGTCGTCGTGCTCGCGAAGCCGAGGAACGGGTAGAAATCGAAATGGCGGTTCGGCACCTGGCCGACGTTCTGGATCACACCGGGGATGATCGTGAGCCCGTCGTACTGGACCGTCGCACCGGGGATGCCGCCGCCCGCGACGCCCATGCCGACCAGCAGCATCGGCGGGTTCGCCTGGTTGAAGTCGGCGGCCGTCGAGTAGGTCGAGCCGTTCGGGGCGGTGCCGGCGCCCGGCGTCAGCACGAACGCGCAGCGGGTCTGCTCGGCGGTGGGCAGCGTGCCGGTCGGCGGGTGCACGACCTTGCCGGTGATCGTGACGCCGGCGCGGCTCGGCGTGACGGTGCCGGTCGCGAGCGGAATCGGCGATTCGAGCCATTTGAGCGTGTAGGTCATCGCGACCGCGTCGATGTTGACGCTGACGACCTCGCCGCTGCCGGCGCCGCCGAGGTACGTGCTCTTCACGATGTCGGCATCGGCCGGACACAGCGCGCCGTTGATGGGCTGCGACGGCGGCTGGCCTTGCGTGCCGCAACTCGATCCGGAACATTGGGGCGCGTCGACCGGCGCGAGCGCGCCGCCGGAATCCCCCCCACCACAGGCAATCAGGAAAGGTGCGATGGCAAAGGCCGTTGCCACCCCCTTCGATAAGGCGTGCGACATGCCGCTGTCTCCAATCGTTTAATTGTGCGAGCTAATGTCGCCGTCTGGATATTCGCTGTCAATTGATGAACTCGTCTAAAAAAGGCGCTTGAAACAAAGCGCCCGCGACGAATCCTTGCGGGAAGCGGATTTCAGTAAGAATTAAAACGCGCGACGCGTCATAGAGTGGCGCCGTGGTGGGCGTCGGCCGCGCGGCTCGGGCGTCCGGAGCCTTCCCGCGTATAACGGCTGCGTTTAAATCGCGGGTATCCGGTTTATCCCTATTCGGGATTGACTGGATAAAAACCGTTGAATTAATTCAACGCCACTCGCGCAATGGAAAGCTTGTAAATATTTGTAAATCCGGCGACTGGATTTAATTCATTGCCCGATATGGGCAAATAAAAAGCCGGCCCGCGGCCGGCTTTGCATCGCGTGCAAGCGCGCTCAGCGTTTGAGGCCGGTGTCCTCGGCGGCGCCGATGTTGAGGTTCATGCACTGGATCGCGGCGCCCGATGCGCCCTTGCCGAGGTTGTCCAGGCGGGCGACCGTGACGAAGCGCTCTTCGTTGCCGAACACGAACAGGTCGACGCGGTTCGTGTCGTTGTTGGCCTGCACGTCGAAGAAGCCGCTGTCGAGATTCTCGTCGGCGTTGAACGGCGCGACGCGCACGAACGGCTCGTCCGCGTAGTACTCGGCGAACACGCGCTGCACGTCCTGCGGCGTCGCGCGCTTCGCGAGCTGCTCCGGCGAAAAGTAGGTCGTGACCGCGAGGCCCTTCAGGAACGGCCCGACGATCGGCGTGAAGATCGGCGCGTGCGCGAGGCCCGTGTGCGCGGCCATTTCCGGCAGGTGCTTGTGCGCGAGCGCGAGCGCATACGGGCGCGGGCTCGCGAGCTTGCCGCCCGGCGCCGCGTTTTCGTAGTCGGCGATCATCGACTTGCCGCCGCCGCTGTAGCCGGTGATCGAGTAGCTGTGCGCGGCGAAGCTCGGGGCGACGATGCCGGCATCGACGAGCGGGCGCATCGCCAGCACGAACGCCGACGCGTGGCAGCCCGGCACCGCGATGCGCTTCGCGTTGCGAATCTTGTCGCGCTGCGTGCGGGTCAGCTCGGGCAGGCCGTACGCCCAGTCGGCGCTGGTGCGGAACGCGGTGCTCGCGTCGATCAGCGTCGTGTTCGGGTTCTCGACGAGCGAGGCCGACTCGCGCGATGCGACGTCCGGCAGGCACAGGAACGTGACGTCCGATGCATTGATCAGGCGGCGGCGCTCGTCGACGTCCTTGCGCTTCGCTTCGTCGATGCGCAGGATTTCGATGTCGTTGCGCGCCGACAGGTATTCGAAGATCTTGAGGCCGGTGGTGCCTTCCTGGCCGTCGACAAAAACTTTGGTGCTCATTTCGTTCTCGCTGAATGAAACGGGAGCCGCGGCGCCCTGAAACCGCCATTTTAAGACGTCAGCCGGCGGGCCTGCCCGCCGGCGGCCAAAAAAAGACGGCCCGCGGGCCGCCTTGTGTCGCTTTGGCGCGTGCGGCGCGCGTGGTGCGCGCGCCGCGTGCCGCCGCGCTGCCCAGCGTCGGGCGTTCAGCGGCCGCCGGCCGTCCAGCGCACGGCGGCCTGCGCGACGCGCTGGCCGAACAGCTTGGCCGTCTCGAGGTCGCCGGGCAGCGGCGCCTCGTCGGGCGTCGCGTCGGCCGGCGACTGCGCCAGCAGGCCCGTGAAGCCGCCGACGTAATTGATGTCGTTGCGGGTCGCCGCCTTCGAGTTGGCCGGCATCATCCCCGTGCCGACCCATACCATCCCATGCTGCATCGCCAGCGTGACGAAATATTGAATCGTCGAGAACTTGTCGCCGTTCATCGTCGCCGAGTTCGTGAAGCCGGCGGCGAGCTTGTCCTTCCATTTCTGCGTGAACCACGGTTTCGACGTCGCATCTGCAAACTGTTTGAACTGTGCGGACGGCCCGCCCATGTAGGTCGGCGCGCCGAAGACGATCGCGTCTGCCGCGTCGAGCGCGGCCCAGCCCGCGTCGTCGAGCTCGCCGACTGCGATCAGCCGTGCGGCCGCGCCGGCGTCCTGCGCGCCGGCGTGGACGGCTTCGGCGAGTTTCTGCGTATGACCGTAGCCGCTGTGATAGACGATGACGATGTTCGACATGAGGCGTTCTCCGGAAGGGGACGACACGGCGGGCGCCGCGGCCTGCCGCGTCACGCGCCGCAGCGGGGCGGCGCGACGGGTGCGCGGCGGGATGCCGCGACCGCTGCGGTGGAGTCTAGCAAGCCGAAATGACGGGAGAACGGCGCGCGGTGCGTGCACGTTCGCGCGCCGAAGCGATCGCGACGCCCGCCTGCGCTCATCGCCCGTAGGTGACGGTGAGCTGCGCGGTGCCGATCGTCAGCGTGCCGATTTCGTGCTCGAACATCGGCGCGGGGCGCCCTTGGGCCACGCGCAGGTCCGTGCCCTTGAGCGCGTACACGGTGATCACGTAGCGGTGCGGTTTGCCCGGCGGCGGGCACGGGCCGCCGTAGCCGTCGGTTCCGAAGTCGTTGCGCGCCTCGCTCGCGCCGATGCGCCGCAGGAAGCCCGACGCGCTCGCATTGGCCGGCAGGCTCGTGACGGTCGCGGGAAGGTCGGCGACGGCCCAGTGCCACCAGCCGTGCCCCGGCGCATCGGGATCGAAGATCGTCACCGCGTAGCCGCGCGTGCCGGGCGGCGGATTGCGCCAGCTGAGCTGCGGCGAGCGGTTTTCGCCGTTGCACTCGCCGCGGTCGAACAGCTGCGCGGCGCCGACGCGCCCACCGGGCGCGAGGTCGGTGCTCGTGACGGTGAACGGGCCTTCCGCGCGCGCGGGCGCGGTGGCGAACGTGGCCAACGCGGCGGTGGCGGCGCAGAGCAGGGTAGCGATGAACGGAGCCGTACGACCGGGTGGCGCAGGTGAGGTGATCCGGCGATCCACACGCATATGGCGCTGCTCCCGTCACGTGAGCCGGGCCGACGCTCCCGGCGTGATTGGCGTTGTAGGTGGTTGCGCGCGCAGCCGATGGCGGCGCTGGAGCAAGTCTAGCATTAGGGTTGGATGCGCGATGCATGCCGTGGCCCGCGGACCGGCGCGATGCTGATCTGGATCGACGGACGAAAAAAAACCGCCCACGAGGTCGCGGGCGGCCGTTTCAGCCTGGGCGCCGGCAGCGTGGCCGGGGTGGCGTCATTCCTTCGGGGCCGTGGCGCCGCCGTGCGCCGCCGACCACTCGGCCGGCGCGTGCAGGAATTTCTCGACTTCGTCGAGCGTCTTGGTCTCGAAGTAGCCCGACGCCTTCGCGACGCGCAGCACGTCCCACCAGGTCGCGAGCGCGTGCAGGTCGACGTCGATGTCCTTCAGGACCGACACGCTTTCCTTGAAGATGTTGTAGTGGAACAGCACGAAGCAGTGGTTCACCGTCGCGCCCGCGGTGCGCAGCGCGTTGACGAAGTTGATCTTGCTGCGGCTGTCGGTCGTCAGGTCTTCCACCAGCAGCACGCGCGAGCCTTCTTCCAGATGACCCTCGATCTGCGCGTTGCGGCCGAAGCCCTTCGGCTTCTTGCGCACGTACTGCATCGGCACCATCATGCGGTCGGCGAGCCATGCCGCGAACGGGATGCCGGCCGTCTCGCCGCCCGCCACCGAGTCGATCTGCTCGAAGCCGACGTCGCGCATGATCGTCGTTTCCGCCATTTCCATCAGCGCACGGCGCACGCGCGGATACGAAATCAGCTTGCGGCAGTCGATGTAGACGGGGCTTGCCCACCCGGACGTGAAGATGAACGGTTTTTCGGCGTTGAAGTGCACCGCCTGCACTTCCAGCAGGATTTTGGCGGTCGTATCCGAGATCGACTGACGATCGTAGCCTGTCATGGGCATTCCTTGGGTGATGAGCGAAGAGCGGGCGCGCGCCCGATGGCGCAGCAAGGGGAACCTGCCCGAAGGGCCGGGGCACGATCGGAACACCGATCGTTTCGCTGCGCGCGTAGCCCGCTATTTTACCCGATTCAGGCCGGTTTTCGGCGGAATTCGCGGGTTCGGGCGGGCGGCCGACGCCGCCGGATCAACCGGGGACCGATCGAACGTCCATCGACGGCGCATATGCGGCGGCGCACCAACACGGCGCATGCGCGGGTGTACACTAGTCGCCCCTTGGAAATCGTTCAGTACTTTGTACTTTCCCGTTGCCACCCGCCGAGGTTCGATGGCGCGCCGACCGGGCGTGCCGCGGGCCGTCTCGCAGTCGACTACCTCTTCGATTCACGCAGATGCGGCCGCTGGTGCTGTGTACTGAACCGTCAATATTTCGCATGTCTCTCGCAGGTCAATCATGGACGAACAACTGAAGCAGGCCGCTCTCGCTTATCACCTGAACCCGAAGCCCGGCAAGATTTCGGTCACGCCGACCAAGCCGCTGTCGAACCAGCTCGATCTGTCGCTCGCTTACTCGCCGGGCGTCGCCGCCGCGTGCGAGGCGATCCACGCCGATCCGCTCGACGCGCAGAAATACACGTCGCGCGGCAACCTGGTCGGCGTCGTGACGAACGGCACGGCCGTGCTCGGCCTCGGCAACATCGGCCCGCTGGCCGCCAAGCCGGTGATGGAGGGCAAGGGCTGCCTGTTCAAGAAGTTCGCGGGCATCGACGTGTTCGACATCGAACTGTCCGAATCGGACCCCGACAAGCTGGTCGAGGCGATCGCGATGCTCGAGCCGACGCTCGGCGGCATCAACCTCGAGGACATCAAGGCGCCCGAATGCTTCTACATCGAGCAGAAGCTGCGCGAGCGCATGAAGATTCCGGTCTTCCACGACGACCAGCACGGCACCGCGATCATCGCGTCGGCCGCGATCCTGAACGGCCTGAAGGTCGTCGGCAAGAAGCTCGCCGACGTGAAGCTCGTGTGCTCGGGCGCCGGCGCGGCCGCGATCGCGTGTCTGGACCTGCTCGTGAAGCTCGGCCTGACGAAGACGAACATCCTGGTGGCCGACTCGAAGGGCGTGATCTACGAAGGGCGCGGCAATCTCGATCCGTCGAAGCAGCGCTATGCGGCGACCACCGACGCGCGCACGCTCGCCGATGCGATCGTCGGCGCGGACGTGTTCCTCGGCTGCTCGAGCGCGGGCGTGCTGAAGCAGGACATGGTCAAGACGATGGGCGACCGGCCGCTGATCCTCGCACTGGCGAACCCGGAGCCGGAAATCCGCCCGGAAGACGCGAAGGCCGTGCGCCCGGACGCGATCGTCGCGACCGGCCGTTCGGACTATCCGAACCAGGTCAACAACGTGCTGTGCTTCCCGTTCATCTTCCGCGGCGCGCTGGACGTCGGCGCGACGACGATCACCGAGGAAATGAAGCTCGCATGCGTGCGCGCGATCGCCGAGCTGGCCGAGGAAACCGACCAGAGCGAGGAAGTCGCGAAGGCATATGAAGGCCACTCGCTCGAGTTCGGGCCGGAATACCTGATTCCGAAGCCGTTCGATCCGCGCCTGATCATCAAGATCGCGCCGGCCGTCGCGCAGGCCGCGATGGATTCGGGCGTCGCGACCCGTCCGATCGAGGACATGGACGCCTACCGCGAGCAACTCGGCACGACCGTCTACCGCACCGGCATGGTGATGCGTCCGGTGTTCGCGACCGCGAAGAAGAAGGAAGCGCGCATCGTGTTCGCCGAGGGCGAGGACGAGCGCGTGCTGCGTGCCGCGCAATTCGTGCTGCTCGAGAAGATCGCGAAGCCGGTCATCATCGGCCGGCCGTCGGTCGTCGAGATGCGCCTCGAGAAGATCGGCTCGAAGCTGAAGGCCGGCGTCGATTTCGAGATCGTGAATCCGGAAGACGATACGCGCTACCAGCGCTACTGGCAGGCGTACCACGAGATCGGCGCGCGCGACGGCGTGACGCCGGAAGTCGCGAAGGCGGCGCTGCGCAAGTTCAACACGCTGATCGGCGCGATGCTCGTGCATCTGGGCGACGCGGACGGGATGATCTGCGGGATGATCGACACGTTCCACACGCACCTGAAGTTCATCGAGCAGGTGCTGGGCCGTGCGAAGGGCGCCGAGCATTTCGCGGCGATGAACCTGCTGATGCTGCCGGGCCGCAACCTGTTCATGTGCGACACCTACGTGAACGAGCTGCCGAGCGCCGAGCAGCTCGCCGACATGACGATCCAGGCGGCCGGCGAGATCGAGCGCTTCGGCATCACGCCGAAGGCCGCACTGCTGTCGAACTCGAACTTCGGAAGCGCGCCGTCGGCGTCGTCGCGCCGGATGGCCGAAGCCCGCCGGCTGATCAACGAGCGTGCGCCGAACCTCGAGGTCGATGGCGAAATGCATGGCGATGCGGCGCTGTCCGAAGCGGTCCGGAAGGCTGCGTTCCCGGGCACCACGCTGTCGGGCGAAGCGAACCTGCTGATCATGCCGAACGTCGAAGCGGCGAACATCGCGTACAACCTGCTGAAGATGGTCGGCGGGGACGGCGTGACGGTCGGCCCGTTCCTGCTCGGCGCCGCGAAGCCGGTTCACATCCTGACGCCGGCTGCGACCGTGCGCCGGATCATCAACATGACCGCCGTGGCCGCCGCGAACGCGAACACGAAGTAAGGTCGCCGGCGCGCTTATGCGCGCCGCGCAATGGAAAAAGCCACGGAATGCAGGTTCCGTGGCTTTTTTCGCGCTTTTGCTGCGAACCGGCGCTATTGCAACGGCGGGCGGCGGGCGGCGCGACCGCCCGCCACCTGCCGTTACGCGACCTGCTGGTGCGACTGCCCGCCGGCCGGTGAGCGCCACTTCGCCAGCAGCGCATCCCACTTCTGGCGCACCGCGCGCAGGTTGTTCTCCTTCACGTGGCCGAACCCGCGGATGCCGTCCGGCAGCGCGGCCAGCTCGAGCGCGAGCGGGCGGTTGGCCGCGTTCAGCCGGCCCAGCACTTCGTCGATCAGCGCCTCGTACTCGCCGATCAGCGCGCGCTCGGTGCGGCGCTCCTCGGTGCGTCCGAACGGATCGAGGCCGGTGCCGCGCAGGAACTTCGCCTTCGCGAGCAGGCGGAACGCCGACAGCATCCACGGGCCGTACGCCTTCTTCACGAGATGGCCGTGCGCGTCCTTCTTCGCGAACAGCGGTGGCGCGAGGTGGAATTTCAGCTTCCAGTCGCCTTCGAACTGCGACGACAGACGCGCGACGAACGCCGGATCGGACTGCAGGCGCGCGACCTCGTATTCGTCCTTGTACGCCATCAGCTTGAACAGGTTGCGCGCGACTGCTTCGGTCAGCGGCTCCTGCGCGGCGTCGCCGTCGGCAAGCGCCCGTTCGGCCGCGCGCACCTTGTCGACGAAGGCCGCATAGCGCGCCGCATATGCGGCGTTCTGGTAAGCGGTGAGGAACTCCACGCGCTTCGCGATCAGCGCATCGACCGCCTTCTTCGTGTGCAGCGCGATCACGGTGGCGCGTTGCGCGGCGCCCGCGGCGCCGGCGGCCGCCTGCTTCACGCTCGCCAGGTCGTGCGCCGCGCGGCGGCCCCAGTCGAATGCGGCGCGGTTCTTCTCGACCGACACCGCGTTCAGCTCGATCGCCCGTTCGAGCGACGCGAGCGTGAGCGGCAGCCAGCCTTTCTGCCACGCGTAGCCGAGCACGAACGGGTTCGTGTAGATCGCATCGCCGAGCAGCGCGACCGCGAAGCGGTTGGCGTCGATGAAGTCGACGGCTTCGCCGGCCGCCGCGCGAATGTCGTTCTCGGCCGACAAGCCCGGGAACGTCCAGTTCGGGTTCTTGATGAACTCGGCGGTCGGCGTTTGCGCGCTGTTCACGACGACGCGCGTCGCATCGCGCCGCATCCGCGACGTGCATTCGTCGCCGGCCGTGACGATCGCGTCGCAGCCGATCACGAGGTCGGCCTCGCCCATCGCGATCCGCGTCGCATGGATGTCGGTCGGCGCATGCGAGATCTGCACATGGCTCATCACCGCGCCGCCCTTCTGCGCGAGGCCGGTGACGTCGAGCACGGTCACGCCCTTGTTCTCCAGGTGCGCGGCCATCCCGAGCAGTGCGCCGATCGTGACGACGCCGGTGCCGCCCACGCCGGTCACGAGCACGCCGTAGGCGCGGTCGATCGCCGGCAGCGCCGGCTCCGGGATCGGCGGCAGCGCGCCGCCGTCGACGGCCACCGCCTTCGGCTTCTTCAGCTGGCCGCCTTCGACCGTGACGAAGCTCGGGCAGAACCCCTTCACACAGGAGAAATCCTTGTTGCAGCTCGACTGATTGATCTGGCGCTTCGTGCCGAATTCCGTTTCGAGCGGCTCGACCGACAGGCAGTTCGACTTCACCGAGCAGTCGCCGCAGCCTTCGCATACCGCATCGTTGATCACGACGCGCTTCGCCGGGTCGGGATACGTGCCGCGCTTGCGGCGACGGCGCTTCTCGGTCGCGCAGGTCTGGTCGTAGATCAGGATCGTCGTGCCTGCGATCTCGCGCAACTCGCGCTGCACGTCGTCGAGCTGGTCGCGGTGATGGACCGTCACGCCGGGCGCGAGCAGCGCCTTCTGGCTGTCGTACTTTTCCGGCTCGTCGGTGACGATCACGATCCGCTTCGCGCCTTCGGACGCGAGCTGGTGCGTGATCTGCGGCACCGTCAGCACGCCGTCGACCGGCTGGCCGCCCGTCATCGCGACCGCGTCGTTGTAGAGGATCTTGTAGGTGATGTTCGCCTTCGACGAGATCGCCGCGCGCACCGCCAGCAGGCCCGAGTGGAAGTAGGTGCCGTCGCCGAGGTTCGCGAACACGTGCTTCTCGTCGGTAAACGGCGCCTGGCCGATCCACGGCACGCCTTCGCCGCCCATCTGGCTGAAGGTGCTCGTGTTGCGGTCCATCCAGACCGTCATGTAATGGCAGCCGATCCCGGCGATCGCGCGCGAGCCTTCCGGCACGTTGGTCGACGTGTTGTGCGGGCAGCCCGAGCAGAACCACGGCTTGCGTTCGGTCTGCACGTGCGGCTTCGCGAGCGCCATTTCCTTCGCGTTGATCACCGCGAGCCGCGCGGCGATGCGCGCGCGCACGTCGGACGGCAGCTCGAACTTGTCGAGGCGCGTCGCGATCGCCTTCGCGATGATCGCGGGCGACAGCTCGTAATGCGCGGGCAGCAGCCAGTTGCCCATCGGCACCGACCATTCGCCGCCGGCGCCGTCCTTTTCGTCGAACTTGCCGAACACGCGCGGGCGCTGCGCGTCGGGCCAGTTGTACAGCTCTTCCTTGATCGCGTATTCGAGGATCTGGCGCTTTTCCTCGACGACCAGGATTTCGTCGAGGCCGCGCGCGAACGCCTGCGCGCCCTGCGCTTCGAGCGGCCACACACAGCCGACCTTGTACAGGCGGATGCCGATCCGCGCGCAGGTGTCGTCGTCGAGGCCGAGGTCGGTCAGCGCCTGACGCACGTCGAGGTAGGCCTTGCCGGCCGTCATGATCCCGAAGCGGGCATTCGGCGAGTCGATCTCGATCCGATCGAGCTTGTTCGCGCGCACGTACGCGAGCGCCGCGTACCACTTGTAGTCGAGCAACCGCGCTTCCTGCACGAGCGGCGGGTCCGGCCAGCGGATGTTCAGGCCGCCTTCCGGCAGCACGAAGTCGGTCGGCAGCACGATGTCGGTGCGATGCGGGTCGATGTCGACCGATGCCGACGATTCGACGACGTCCGTCACGCACTTGAGCGCGACCCACAGCCCCGAGTAGCGGCTCATCGCCCAGCCGTGCAGGCCGAAGTCGAGATATTCCTGCACGTTGGACGGAAACAGCACCGGCAGCCCGCAGGCCTTGAAGATGTGTTCCGACTGATGCGCGAGCGTCGAGGATTTCGCGGCGTGATCGTCGCCGGCGAGCACGAGCACGCCGCCGTGCGCGGACGAGCCGGCCGAGTTCGCATGCTTGAACACGTCGCCGGTGCGGTCGACGCCCGGGCCTTTGCCGTACCACATGCCGAATACGCCGTCGTACTTCGCGCCGGGGTACAGGTTCACCTGCTGGGAGCCCCACACGGCGGTGGCGGCGAGATCTTCGTTCAGGCCGGGCTGGAACACGATCTGGTGCGCGGCGAGATGCTGCTTGGCCTTCCAGAGCGAGAGGTCGAGGCCGCCGAGCGGCGAGCCGCGGTAGCCGGAGATGAAGCCGGCCGTGTTCAGGCCGGCGGCGCGGTCGCGTTCCTGCTGTAGCATCGGCAGCCGGACGAGCGCCTGGATGCCGCTCATGTACGCGCGGCCGCGTTCGAGCGTGTATTTGTCGTCAAGCGTGACGGACTTCAGCGCGGCTTCAAGCGACGCGCGTTGGCCTGCGTCTAGCGGGGCATTCATTAACAGTCTCCTCCACCCAGTTTGGGATCACCAAAGCTTCGATTGCGTCGACGTCTTGTGAACGTGTCGGCAGTGGCCGGCATATTGGCCGGTTTTAAGTGATGGTAGCACTGGGATAAACCCGCCGCCCAGCGCCGGCCGTGCCGCCGCAAGGCAATGAAGTTGCACGCGGCATTGCGTTACATCATGTAAAAGCATGTAAAGCCGTCCCCATCTTCGTGCAAACGCCGTTAATCTTATCGGCCTGCCGGAGGTGCCCGGCCGCGTCGGTTTGCTCCGGTGCAACCGGGGAGGCGCCGGCAGTTTTAAAGGAGGTGCAATGAACACACGCCATATCCAGAGTTTCCTGATCGTGTCCGCGGCCTTTTTCGCGATGACCGGCCCGGTGCGCGCGCAAGGTGCGAGCGCACTGGCGAGCGTCGGCGCGCAGCTGCGCCACATCGCCCCGCAGGACGCCGATGCGCAGCCGGCCGCGGCGCGCGCCGCACGTAAGGCGAACGCGTGTTGATCCGCTCGCGCGGCCGTCCGGCCGCGCCGCTGGAGCAAGACGACAAAAGGGCGGGAATCGCAAGATTCCCGCCCTTTTTTCCTGTGCGGCCGCGGGGCAGGAGGCCGGTGCGTCAGGCTTTGTCCTGCACCACGCCGCGACGGATCTGATCGAGCTCGATCGATTCGAACAACGCCTTGAAGTTGCCTTCGCCGAAGCCCTGATTGCCCTTGCGCTGGATGATCTCGAAGAAGATCGGGCCGATCTGGTTCTCGGTGAAGATCTGCAGCAGCAGGTCGTCGCGCGCGCCGTCGATCAGGATCTTGCGCTTCTTCAGTTCGTCCAGCGATTCGCCGTGGTTCGGCACGCGACGATCGACCAGCTCGTAATACGTATCGATCGTGTCGAGCAGCTTCACGCCCTTGCCGCGCAGCCCGTCGACGGCGCCGTAGATGTCGTTCGTGCCGAGCGCGATGTGCTGGATCCCTTCGCCGTGGTACGCGTCCAGATATTCCTGGATCTGGCCGGCCGTGTCCGAGCCTTCCTCGTTGATCGGGATCCGGATCTTGCCGCACGGCGACGTCATCGCCTTCGACTTCACGCCGGTGACCTTGCCTTCGATGTCGAAGTAACGCACTTCGCGGAAGTTGAACAGGCGTTCGTAGAATTCCGCCCATTCCTGCATGCGGCCGCGATGCACGTTGTGCGTCAGGTGGTCGATATAAGTGAGGCCGTGGCCGACCGGGTTCGGGTTCGCGCCGGGAATCGGCTCGAAGTCGACGTCATAGATGCTGATGTCGCCGATCGCGCCCGGCTGCGCGCCGTTCTTGCCGCGCCAGCGGTCGACGAAATAGATCAGCGAATCGCCGATGCCCTTGATCGCCGGAATGTTCAGCTCCATCGGACCCGTCTTGTTGTCGAAGCCCCACGCGCCGAGTTCGAGCGCGTGCCGGTACGCTTTCGCGGCGTCCTGCACGCGGAACGCGATCGCGCAGATCGACGGGCCGTGCAGGCGCGCGAAGCGCTGCGCGAACGAATCCGGCTCGGCGTTGATGATGAAGTTGATGTCGCCCTGACGGTAGACCGTCACGTCCTTGTGGCGATGGCGCGCGATCGCGGTGAAACCCATCCGCTCGAACAACTGTCCGAGCGCTTTCGGATCCGGCGCCGTGTATTCGATGAATTCGAAGCCGTCGGTGCCGACGGGGTTGTCCCAGTTGGGAATCTGCATGCCTTGTCTCCTGTCTGCTTGGCGATCGGCCGGGCGATGCGGGGCGCCGGCCCGGTTCACGTCGAACGCGGCGCGCGCGGCGGGCGCGCACAACGCGATCGATACCTGCGACAGAGTGTAGCGGGCAGCCACGAGCGAAAACTTGCGAACTTAATCGCAGGTGCCTACGATGGCGCAATTTCCAGCCTCAATATCACGAACGGAGGGCAGAAAATGGCGCTCGTCGAATTGGACGCCATCGATCGGCGGATTCTCGCGATCCTTCAGGAAAACGGCCGCCTGTCGAATCAGGAGCTCGCCGAGCGCGTGAACCTGTCGCCGAGCCCGTGCCTGCGGCGAATCCGGCGGCTCGAGGAGATCGGGGTGATCACCGGCTACGTCGCGCTGCTCGACCCGCAGAAGCTCGGGCTCGACCTGCTCGCGTACGTCAGCGTGCGGCTCGAGAAGCGCGGCGGCCTGGCGCCGGCCCGCGGCGACGAGACGTCGGCGCGCGCGGGCGCGACCCACGCGGAGCTGTTCCGCGCGGCGGTGCAGACCTGGCCGGAAGTGGTGGCGTGCCATGCGATGACCGGTGACATGGATTACCTGCTGCGTGTGCAGGTCGAGGACATGGCGCATTTCTCCCGCTTCGTGCAGGAGCATCTGCTGCACCATCCGTCGGTGATCGACGTGAAGACGAGCTTCTCGCTCGAATGCTTCAAGGAGACGACCGCGTTGCCGATCCGGTCGGTGCGCTAGCGCGCGGAGGAAGTGGGGAAGTGTGCCGGCCGCGCAGCCCCGCAGGGCGGCGCGACCGGCCAATGCGTTACGCCGTCAGCGCGGCGGGCATCATCGATTCGATGAACTTCGACGTGCGGTGCGCCTGGCGCTTCAGCGCATAGTCGAACACCGCGGCCTGCTCCTGCAGCATCTCGGCGAGGATCGTCGAGTGGTCGGCCGGCGGCAGCGACAGATATGCATCGGCTTCGCCGTAGGCATATTCGATCCGCATCCCCGATTTCTTCGCGATGTGCATCATCGTCGCGTTGCGCGACAGGCAATGCATGTACAGCATCGTCACGTGGGTATTGCGGCTGCGGATCGCCGCGCGCTCGAACAGCTTCGAGCCGACGCCGCAACCCCGCGCGCGTTCCAGCACCGACACGCCGAATTCGGCCGTGCGCTTGTCGCCGTCGGCCGGCAGGTACGCCAGATGGCCGACGCCGATCAGTTCGAGCGCGTGGTCGAACACGCCGAATACGGTATCGCGACCGAAATCGATCGTACGGACATAGTTCTCGATCACGTGGTCGGGCACCATCTGGCCGAAGCGCAGCAGGCGGTCCTCTTCGTCGAGCGAGAGAAAGTGAGTGAGCATGCGCTCACGGTCTTTGGAAGCCAGTTCCCTGACGAGAACCGGCGCAGTCCCGGCGTTGCCGACAGCATCGGCACGGCGGTCGGATTGCGTGTTCATCGTGGGTTCCTCAGTGTGTAGCTGCACAAGCGACTTGTGCGACGCAGCAGCATTCTACCTGAGTGGGTTGGGGAAAACCCGTATTTCGCCGTGTTCGTGCCGAGGGGGAATTCTAAATCCGCTTAGCTAACCGCGTATCTATTTGATTTTTAAAGGATTGAAAATTCATCATATGAAACGCGCGGCCGCCTGTCGCAGTGTGACGGCCGCGCAACGCATGCTGCTGCGCGGCAATCATGCCGTGCCGGACAGCCCGCGCTCCATCAGGTCGATCACCTGTTCGGCGAAGTCGCGGTAGCCCAGGCGGCCGCCGGGCTTCAGCCACGTGAAGGTCCAGTTGATCATCCCGAACACCATCATCGTGACCGACGTCTGGTTTTCCTTCGAGATCCGGTCGGGATACGCGCGTGCGAGCTGGCGCGCGAACGCCGCGACGATATCGCGCTGGCGATCGAGCACGATTTCGCGCTGTGCGTCCTCCAGATACTTGACGTCGTTGAGCAGCGCCACGTGGCGGCTGTGCGACGTCTCATACTCGGCGAGGAACGCGCGCACGAGCTCGGCGAACGCGTCGCGCTCGCTGAGCCCGCGCCGCTGGCTCGCGCCTTCGACCTCGGCGATGATCAGCATCAGCCGCTTCGTGTAGCGGTCGAGCAGGTCGAACAGGATCGCTTCCTTGCTCTCGTAGTAGTGATAGAGGCGGGCCTTCGACGTGCCGCTCGCGGTCGCCAGATCGGACATCGACGTGCTCGGATAGCTCGTCTGCGCAAATTTCTCGGCGGCGAGATCGAGGATCTGCTCGCGCTGGGATTCGTGGTCGGGCGCTCGGGTACGGGCCATGGTGGAATGCGAAAGGGGACGAAAGAGGGAGATGCAGGACGTTAGCGGGCGGCGGCTGCCGCGCGCACCTGCGTGGAAGAGAGGGCGGCCGGCGCGTCGTCCTGCAGCTCGAGGCGGCCCGCTGCCGCCAGTTCGCGGCAGCGCCACCACGCGATCGAATCGCTGACGAACAGCCCGCCGCGGTCGGCGCCGGCCATGACGCTGCCGACGAGCCGCCGCGCGGGTTGCCAGCCGGCTTCGGCATGCGCGAGGATCAGCGCGTCGAGGTCGGTGTAGTGCCCGCTCTTGATCGTGTTGCTGACCCAGTAGCGCAATTCCGCGTTCAGGTGCTTCGCCTCCTGCCATTCGAGCGCGAGCCGGCCGATGCGCAGCACCGAGATCGGCGCGGCCACCGGGCGTTTGCGGGCGAACGCCGCCGGCGGGAACATCCCGGTCGCGCACGCCTGATCGGTGCGCGTCAGCGCCGCGCGGGCCGGTGCATCGAGATCGGCCGGTGACATCCGCACTTCGTTCAGCCGCTGCGGCACGTTGCGCAGATGATAGGCGACGCGGCGCAGCAGCAGCTTGTCACCGACGCTCGGTGCATGCCAGACGACCACCTGGCCGGTGTCCGCCGCGAGCGCGTCGAGCCGGGCCAGCTCGCCTTCGATCTGCGCGTGCCAGTCGGGAATCTGGTCGCCGAGCACGTGCTGCCAGAACGCGGCGCGCGTGTCCGGCGTCTCGTCGACGCCCTGCAAGGGGCCGACCGCGAGATCGTTGAGCAATCCGACGACGTGCTCGTCGCGTCCCGCTTGCGCGAGCGCGTCGCGCAGCGACTCGGCGGCGCTTCCGCCTTGAATCACGTGAATGGTACTCATCGGCCTGTGGTCAACAAAAGAAAACCGCCGGCCGGCCGGACGTTGCGACGTCCGACCGGCCGGCGGCCCCTAGTGTAAGCGAGATGTGTGACGGCGAGAAACCGGCGCGGCGCGCCGGTGCGACGCCGCTCAACGCTCGTCGAAACTCACGACGACCTTGTCGCTGACCGGATGACACTGGCACGTCAGCACGAAGCCGTCCTTCACTTCGCGCTCGTCGAGCGTGTAGTTCTTGTCCATCCGCACCTCGCCTTCGACCACCTTCGCGCGGCACGTGCAGCACACGCCGCCCTTGCACGCGTACGGCAGCGCGAGGCCCGCGCGCAGCCCCACGTCGAGAAGGCTCACGCCTTCGTACGGCAAGCGCAGCTTGCGCTTCTTGCCGTCGAGGACGATTTCGAGGTCCGCGGCCGGCGTCTGCTCGGTGATCTCGACGACCGGCGCGCCGGCTTGCGGCAGCGGCGTGCCGAAGCGCTCGACGTGCACCTTCTCCGGCGACACGCCGGCGGCCTTCAGCGCGGCCTCGGCCGCATCCATCATCGGTGCGGGGCCGCAGATGAACGCTTCGTCGATCGCGTCGGCCGGCATCAGCGTCGCGAGGAATTGCGCGCATTTCGCCTGGTCGAGCACGCCGTTGAACAGCTCGACGTCCTGCTGATCGTCCGACAACACGTGATACAGCACGAAGCGGTTCATGAAGCGGTTCTTCAGGTCCTCCAGCTCTTCCGCGAACATGATCGCGTCGACGCTGCGGTTGCCGTAGATCAGCGTGAACGTGCTGCGCGGCTCGAGCTCGAGCGTGGTCTTCACGATGGCCAGCACCGGCGTGATGCCAGAGCCGCCCGAGAACGCGACGTACTGCTTGCCGTGGTCGGCGTTCAGGTGCGTGAAGAAGCGGCCGTCCGGCGTCATCACGTCGATCGTGTGGCCCGGCTTCAGCGTGTCGAACGCGAAGTTCGAGAAGCGGCCGCCGCGCACTCGCTTGATGCCGATGCGCAGTTCGCCGTCGCGGTCGTAGTCGGTCGTGCCGACGCAGATCGAATACGAACGGCGCGTTTCCTCGCCGTCGATGTGCGTCTTCAGCGTGACGAACTGGCCCTGCGTGAAGCGGTACGCGTCGCGCAGCTCGGGCGGCACGTCGAACGAGACGGTGACGGCGTCGGCGGTTTCGGGGCGCACGTCGCGGATACGCAGCGGGTGGAATTGCGGGGTCGCCATGATCAGTAAGGTTTGAAGTAGTCGAAGGGTTCGCGGCAGTCGACGCAGCGATACAGCGCCTTGCAGGCCGTGGACGCAAATTGCGCGAGTCGTTCGGTGCGCGTGGAGCCGCAGCGCGGGCACACGGGCGCGGCGACGGGACGCGGCACGAAGCGCACGACCTGCTCGCGCGGCGCGGCGCTGCCGCACTGGCCGACGGGCGGCGCGATGCCGTACGCGCGCAGCTTGTCGCGCGCTTCCTGCGTGATCCAGTCGGTCGTCCAGGCGGGCGCGAGCACCGTCTCGATCCGGTGCGGCGGCAGGCCGGCCGCCTGCAGCGCGGCCGCGATGTCCTCGGCGATTTGCGACATCGCCGGGCAGCCCGAGTAGGTCGGCGTGATCACGACCTCGAGCAGGCCATCGTGCGCGCGGCGGACGTCGCGCAGGATGCCGAGCTCGCGAATCGATACGACCGGGATTTCGGGATCGGGCACGGCCTCGAGCACGTCCCACGCGCGTGCGAGCAACGGATCGTCGCGCTGCGCGGCGGGCGCGGCGTCGGCATGGGCGGGGGCGGCAGTCTGGGCGGACATCGTCGGGCTCCGTTCGGTGGGTCGCGGCGGCCGCTTACCAGCTCGCGCCGGGATGCTGGCGCGCGAGGCTCTGCATTTCGGCGAGCAGGTAGCCCATGTGCTCCGAGTGCTCGCCGTGCTTGCCGGTCGTCACGTGCTGCACGGGCGCGGGCGGCACGAGCGTCGCTTCGGCGAGCGCATCGTCCACGTCCGCGCGCCACGCGGTCTCGAGCGCGGCCGCGGCCGGGCCGAGGCCCTGGGCGACGGCGGCGGCGTCGATTGCGTCCGCGACGAAGAACTCGCGCGTGTACGGCAGCAGATAGTCGAGCGCGGCCTGGGCGCGGCGATGCGATTCGTCGGTGCCGTCGCCGAGGCGCACCAGCCATTCGCGCGCGTGCTGCACGTGATAGCGCGTCTCCTTCACCGATTTCGCGGCGATCGCCGCGAGTTGCGCGTCCGTCGAGGTTTCGAGCGCGGTCCACACGTGCAGCATCAGCGTCGTGTAGAGGAAGTTGCGCACGATCGTCACCGCGTAGTCCTTGTCGGCGTGCGCGGTGCCGGCGAGCGGGCCGTAGTGCGGCAGCTCGACGAGCGTGAAGTTCGCGAACTCGCGTTCGGTGCGGAAGTACGCGTAATCGTCCTCCGTCTTCGCCGCGCCGTTGAGCTGGCGCTCGAGCTCGGCTGCGTGCGTGTACAGCATGCGGGCCTGGCCGATCAGGTCGAGACTCATGTTGGTGAGCGCGATGTCTTCCTCGAGGATCGGGCCGTGGCCGCACCATTCGGCGTTGCGCTGACCGAGGATCAGCGCATTGTCCGCGAGGCGCAGCACGTAGGAGAGGTGTTCGGGCGTGATCGTCATGGCGCGGGCGTTACATGTGGTTGACTTCGTCGGGCAGCGTGTAGAACGTCGGATGGCGGTAGATCTTGTCGCCCGCCGGTTCGAACAGCTCGGCCTTTTCGGCCGGATCCGACGCGGTGATCGCCGACGACGGCACCACCCAGATGCTTACGCCTTCCTGGCGGCGCGTGTAGACGTCGCGCGCCATGCGCAGCGCCATCGACGCGTCTGCCGCGTGCAGGCTGCCGCAATGCTTGTGGTCGAGCCCCTGCTTGCTGCGCACGAACACTTCCCAGATCGGCCATTCCTTGTTCATCACTCTCTCCTGATTCCTGTATTCGATGGTGCCGCTCAGGCGGCGTGCTGTTCGGCGCGGGCGCGGCGCTTCGCTTCGTGCGCGAGCGCGGCTTCGCGCACCCATGCGCCGTCCGCGTGCGCCTTCACGCGGGTCGCGAGGCGTTCCTTGTTGCACGGGCCGTCGCCGTTGACGACGCGCCAGAATTCGTCCCAGTCGATCGCGCCGTAGTCGTAGTGGCCGCGCGCGTCGTTCCACTTGAGGTCGGGGTCGGGCAGCGTGACGCCGAGCACCTTGGCCTGCTCGACGGTCGCGTCGACGAACTTCTGCCGCAGGTCGTCGTTCGAGATCCGCTTGATGCCCCACTTCGCGGACTGGTTGCTGTGGACCGAATCGGCATCGCTCGGGCCGAACATCATCAGCACCGGCCACCACCAGCGGTCCACCGCCTGCTGAACCATCGCGCGCTGCGCGTCGGTGCCCTTCATCATCGACAGCAGGGCATCGAAGCCCTGCCGCTGATGGAACGATTCCTCCTTGCACACGCGGATCATGGCGCGCGCATACGGGCCGTAGGTGCAGCGGCACAGCGGAATCTGGTTCATGATCGCGGCGCCGTCGACGAGCCAACCGATCACGCCGACGTCGGCCCAGGTCGGCGTCGGGTAGTTGAAGATGCTCGAATATTTCGCCTTGCCGGCGTGCAGCGCGTCGATCAGCGATTCGCGCGACACGCCGAGCGTTTCGACCGCGCTATATAGATAAAGGCCGTGGCCGGCTTCGTCCTGTACTTTCGCGAGCAGGATCGCCTTGCGCTTCAGGCTCGGCGCGCGCGAGATCCAGTTGCCTTCCGGCAGCATGCCGACGACTTCCGAGTGCGCATGCTGCGAGATTTGCCGGATCAGCGTCTTGCGATAGGCGTCGGGCATCCAGTCCTGCGGTTCGACCTTGCCGTCCGCGGCCATGACCGCGTCGAACCGCGCTTGCTCGGGTGACTCGGCTGCGGCGTCGAGCGGCGCGACGTTGCCGGGGATGTCGAGGGATTGCGTGTACATGGCGGAGATTCTCGTCCGGTTGATTGTGCGCAAAGTATAAACCAACCGACCGGTCGGTTAATATATTTTGCATGGATTCACGGCGAGATGCGGGTAAACGACAGGTGTCGCGGCGAGAGGGGATTGCGTCCGATTTATGGTGCGCTGCGTGACGGGAGCCGGTTCTGCGGCACAATTCCCGCTTTCCGAAGAGGATTTCGCCGATGTCATTTCGAAGTGGTTTCGTCGCGGCGCTGGTGGGCGCGTCCGTATTCCTGTCGCCGGTTGCGGCGTCCGCCGCACCGGGCGGATGGGTTGCCGCGTGGGCGACCGCGTTGCAGCCGATCCCCGACCTCGCTGCGCCGCCGCCGCTCTACCGCGCGCCGGACGTGGCCGGTCGTACGGTCCGGCAGATCGTCTACCCGACGGTATCGGGGCGGGCCGCGCGAATCCGCGTGAGTAACACGTACGGGCATGCGCCGCTCCAGATCGACGCGGCGAGCCTGGCGCCGGCGGGCGCCGGTGCGGCGCTTGCGGGTGGTGCAGCCGCGGTGCGCTTCGGCGGACGGGCGGCGGTGACGCTCGCGCCGGGCCAGGAACTCGAAAGCGATCCGGTGACTATCGACGTGACGTCCGGGCGACCGTATGCGATCAGTTTGCAGATGGGCGCGCGCCAGCGGATGACGGTGTGGCACCGGGTGTCGAACCAGGTCAACTACGTGTCGTCGCCCGGCGACCACGTGACCGACGCCGACGCTCGCGTGTTCCGGACCCGCTTCACGCAGTATGCGTGGGTGACGGAACTGGCCGTCGAGGACGGCTCCGCACGGGCCAGCGTCGCGGCGATCGGCGATTCGATTACCGACGGGCTGCGCTCGAGCCTGAACCGCAACCACCGCTGGCCGGATGGGCTCGCGCGCAGGCTGGCGGCCGCGGGCTCGGATTCGGTCGGCGTCGTGAATCTCGGCATCAGCGGCAACCGGTTGCTGAGCGATTCCGCGTGCTACGGCACGTCGCTGGCGGCGCGGTACGAGCGCGATGCGCTGTCGCGCTCGGGCGTGAAGGCAGCGATCGTGCTGATCGGCATCAACGACATCAACTTCGCGGCGATGCCGGCGCGTGCGGGGCTCGACTGCGACAGCCCGCACACGCAGGTTACGGCCGCGTCGTTGATCGACGGATATCGGCGGTTGATCGACGCCGCGCATCGCCGGGGCGTGAAGGTTTTCGGCGCGACGCTGACGCCGGCCGCGCTGCCGGCCGCGCGCGAGGCGACCCGGCTGGAGGTGAACCGGTGGATCCGCAGCGGCGGCGGGTTCGACGGCGTGGTGGACTTCGATGCGGCGCTGCGCGACCCGGCGCGCCCGAGCGTGCTGCAGCGCCGCTATGACAGCGGCGACGGGATTCATCCGAGCGACGCCGGCTACACGGCGATGGCCGACGCCGTGCCGTTGGAGCAACTGCGGGTGGCGGTGCGCGGTAACTGAGTTGCCTGCACTTACTCTATCTATATATAGAGAACGACGCGGCGCGGAGGTATTGCCGGTTTAGCCTGAGCCCCGCACGCGGCAGCGTGCGAGGCTTTTTCAAAATATTTTCACAAAAGGGGTTGCATTGCGAGGGGCGGATGCATAGAATCACGCCTCTTTCGCGCTACCGGAAACGCGGCGCGGGAGAAGAAGGGAAGCGGTGCGGTTGGGGCGGTTGTAACGACCCGAACGCACACGAAGCTGAACCCCTCACCGTCACAACGAAGCAGTTCAAAAAGTTGTTGACGAGTGAAGAAAGACGGTTCATAATCTCGCTTCTCTGCTGCTGAAAACGCAGCGCTGCTGAGGAACACGAAGTTCCTCGCAGAAATGCTCTTTAAAAATTAACAGCCGATAAGTGTGGGCGCTTGATGGAAGCGGGCTGATCTTCGGATCAGAAAGCGAAAGTATCAAGAGTCTCACACTAAAGTAAGTCAGGTTTATGAAGAGATTCATATACCTGTCAGCTTTGAGTGAGCGACCGGTTCTTAACGGAACCGAAAACAGTAACAGGTTTAAACTGAAGAGTTTGATCCTGGCTCAGATTGAACGCTGGCGGCATGCCTTACACATGCAAGTCGAACGGCAGCACGGGTGCTTGCGCCTGGTGGCGAGTGGCGAACGGGTGAGTAATACATCGGAACATGTCCTGTAGTGGGGGATAGCCCGGCGAAAGCCGGATTAATACCGCATACGATCTATGGATGAAAGCGGGGGACCTTCGGGCCTCGCGCTATAGGGTTGGCCGATGGCTGATTAGCTAGTTGGTGGGGTAAAGGCCTACCAAGGCGACGATCAGTAGCTGGTCTGAGAGGACGACCAGCCACACTGGGACTGAGACACGGCCCAGACTCCTACGGGAGGCAGCAGTGGGGAATTTTGGACAATGGGCGAAAGCCTGATCCAGCAATGCCGCGTGTGTGAAGAAGGCCTTCGGGTTGTAAAGCACTTTTGTCCGGAAAGAAATCCTTGGCTCTAATACAGTCGGGGGATGACGGTACCGGAAGAATAAGCACCGGCTAACTACGTGCCAGCAGCCGCGGTAATACGTAGGGTGCAAGCGTTAATCGGAATTACTGGGCGTAAAGCGTGCGCAGGCGGTTTGCTAAGACCGATGTGAAATCCCCGGCTCAACCTGGGAACTGCATTGGTGACTGGCAGGCTAGAGTATGGCAGAGGGGGGTAGAATTCCACGTGTAGCAGTGAAATGCGTAGAGATGTGGAGGAATACCGATGGCGAAGGCAGCCCCCTGGGCCAATACTGACGCTCATGCACGAAAGCGTGGGGAGCAAACAGGATTAGATACCCTGGTAGTCCACGCCCTAAACGATGTCAACTAGTTGTTGGGGATTCATTTCCTTAGTAACGTAGCTAACGCGTGAAGTTGACCGCCTGGGGAGTACGGTCGCAAGATTAAAACTCAAAGGAATTGACGGGGACCCGCACAAGCGGTGGATGATGTGGATTAATTCGATGCAACGCGAAAAACCTTACCTACCCTTGACATGGTCGGAATCCTGAAGAGATTCGGGAGTGCTCGAAAGAGAACCGGCGCACAGGTGCTGCATGGCTGTCGTCAGCTCGTGTCGTGAGATGTTGGGTTAAGTCCCGCAACGAGCGCAACCCTTGTCCTTAGTTGCTACGCAAGAGCACTCTAAGGAGACTGCCGGTGACAAACCGGAGGAAGGTGGGGATGACGTCAAGTCCTCCTCATGGCCCTTATGGGTAGGGCTTCACACGTCATACAATGGTCGGAACAGAGGGTTGCCAACCCGCGAGGGGGAGCTAATCCCAGAAAACCGATCGTAGTCCGGATTGCACTCTGCAACTCGAGTGCATGAAGCTGGAATCGCTAGTAATCGCGGATCAGCATGCCGCGGTGAATACGTTCCCGGGTCTTGTACACACCGCCCGTCACACCATGGGAGTGGGTTTTACCAGAAGTGGCTAGTCTAACCGCAAGGAGGACGGTCACCACGGTAGGATTCATGACTGGGGTGAAGTCGTAACAAGGTAGCCGTATCGGAAGGTGCGGCTGGATCACCTCCTTTCCAGAGCTATCTCGCAAAATTGAGCGCTCACGCTTATCGGCTGTAAATTTAAAGACAGACTCAGGGGTCTGTAGCTCAGTCGGTTAGAGCACCGTCTTGATAAGGCGGGGGTCGTTGGTTCGAATCCAACCAGACCCACCATTTGTCTGGCGGTAACACCCTGAGGCATCTGTACTCATGGGGGCATAGCTCAGCTGGGAGAGCACCTGCTTTGCAAGCAGGGGGTCGTCGGTTCGATCCCGTCTGCCTCCACCAATCCTCAATGACAAGCGTTCGACGCGTCGAGCTTTTGTCATTGGCGATTGAGCCAGTCAGGGTGATATGAGTAACACCATATCGGCTGTCGTTCTTTAACAATCTGGAAGAAGTAAGTAATTTGGATAGCGGAAGCGTCTTGAGATGGACGTGAAAACTATCCGGGTTGTGATTGTATCGATGTATCTCAAGATGATTCGAACTTCATGTTCGGCTCTAATTGGAATACGGCACAACGCGAGAACTCAACCTGTAGCGACTGTCGATGAGACAGACTCGTTATAGGGTCAAGCGAACAAGTGCATGTGGTGGATGCCTTGGCGATCACAGGCGATGAAGGACGCGGTAGCCTGCGAAAAGCTACGGGGAGCTGGCAAACGAGCTTTGATCCGTAGATGTCCGAATGGGAAACCCGGCCCTTTTGGGTCATCCTGGACTGAATACATAGGTCCAGAGAAGCGAACGCGGTGAACTGAAACATCTAAGTAACCGCAGGAAAAGAAATCAACCGAGATTCCCAAAGTAGTGGCGAGCGAAATGGGATGAGCCTTGCACTCTTTATTTGTATTGTTAGCCGAACGCTCTGGAAAGTGCGGCCATAGCAGGTGATAGCCCTGTAGGCGAAAACAGTATGAAAGAACTAGGTGTGCGACAAGTAGGGCGGGACACGTGAAATCCTGTCTGAAGATGGGGGGACCATCCTCCAAGGCTAAATACTCGTGATCGACCGATAGTGAACCAGTACCGTGAGGGAAAGGCGAAAAGAACCCCGGGAGGGGAGTGAAATAGATCCTGAAACCGCATGCATACAAACAGTCGGAGCCTCGTAAGGGGTGACGGCGTACCTTTTGTATAATGGGTCAGCGACTTACGTTCAGTAGCAAGCTTAACCGTATAGGGCAGGCGTAGCGAAAGCGAGTCCGAATAGGGCGTTCAGTTGCTGGGCGTAGACCCGAAACCAGGTGATCTATCCATGGCCAGGATGAAGGTGCGGTAACACGTACTGGAGGTCCGAACCCACTAACGTTGAAAAGTTAGGGGATGAGCTGTGGATAGGGGTGAAAGGCTAAACAAACCTGGAAATAGCTGGTTCTCTCCGAAAACTATTTAGGTAGTGCCTCGTGTCTCACCTTCGGGGGTAGAGCACTGTCATGGTTGGGGGGTCTATTGCAGATTACCCCGCCATAGCAAACTCCGAATACCGAAGAGTGCAATCACGGGAGACAGACATCGGGTGCTAACGTCCGGTGTCAAGAGGGAAACAACCCAGACCGCCAGCTAAGGTCCCCAAATATAGCTAAGTGGGAAACGAAGTGGGAAGGCTAAAACAGTCAGGAGGTTGGCTTAGAAGCAGCCACCCTTTAAAGAAAGCGTAATAGCTCACTGATCGAGTCGTCCTGCGCGGAAGAGTAACGGGGCTAAGCTATATACCGAAGCTGCGGATGCGAGCTTTGCTCGCATGGTAGGAGAGCGTTCCGTAAGCCTGCGAAGGTGCCTTGTAAAGGGTGCTGGAGGTATCGGAAGTGCGAATGCTGACATGAGTAGCGATAAAGGGGGTGAAAGGCCCCCTCGCCGTAAGCCCAAGGTTTCCTACGCAACGTTCATCGGCGTAGGGTGAGTCGGCCCCTAAGGCGAGGCAGAAATGCGTAGCTGATGGGAAGCAGGTCAATATTCCTGCACCATTGTTAGATGCGATGGGGGACGGATCGCGGAAGGTTGTCCGGGTGTTGGAAGTCCCGGTCGCTGCATTGGAGAAGGCACTTAGGCAAATCCGGGTGCGTAATTCAAGGGTGTGGCGCGAGCTCCTTCGGGAGCGAAGCAATTGGAAGTGGTTCCAAGAAAAGCCTCTAAGCTTCAGTCTAACGATGACCGTACCGCAAACCGACACAGGTGGGCGAGATGAGTATTCTAAGGCGCTTGAGAGAACTCGGGAGAAGGAACTCGGCAAATTGGTACCGTAACTTCGGGATAAGGTACGCCCTTGTAGCTTGACTGGCCTGCGCCAGGAGGGTGAAGGGGTTGCAATAAACTGGTGGCTGCGACTGTTTAATAAAAACACAGCACTCTGCAAACACGAAAGTGGACGTATAGGGTGTGACGCCTGCCCGGTGCCGGAAGATTAAATGATGGGGTGCAAGCTCTTGATTGAAGTCCCGGTAAACGGCGGCCGTAACTATAACGGTCCTAAGGTAGCGAAATTCCTTGTCGGGTAAGTTCCGACCTGCACGAATGGCGTAACGATGGCCACACTGTCTCCTCCCGAGACTCAGCGAAGTTGAAGTGTTTGTGATGATGCAATCTACCCGCGGCTAGACGGAAAGACCCCATGAACCTTTACTGTAGCTTTGCATTGGACTTTGAACCGATCTGTGTAGGATAGGTGGGAGGCTATGAAACCGGAACGCTAGTTTCGGTGGAGCCGTCCTTGAAATACCACCCTGGTTTGTTTGAGGTTCTAACCTTGGCCCGTGATCCGGGTCGGGGACAGTGCATGGTAGGCAGTTTGACTGGGGCGGTCTCCTCCCAAAGCGTAACGGAGGAGTACGAAGGTACGCTAGGTACGGTCGGAAATCGTGCTGATAGTGCAATGGCATAAGCGTGCTTAACTGCGAGACCGACAAGTCGAGCAGGTGCGAAAGCAGGTCATAGTGATCCGGTGGTTCTGTATGGAAGGGCCATCGCTCAACGGATAAAAGGTACTCTGGGGATAACAGGCTGATACCGCCCAAGAGTTCATATCGACGGCGGTGTTTGGCACCTCGATGTCGGCTCATCTCATCCTGGGGCTGTAGCCGGTCCCAAGGGTATGGCTGTTCGCCATTTAAAGAGGTACGTGAGCTGGGTTTAAAACGTCGTGAGACAGTTTGGTCCCTATCTGCCGTGGGCGTTGGATATTTGAAGGGGGCTGCTCCTAGTACGAGAGGACCGGAGTGGACGAACCTCTGGTGTACCGGTTGTCACGCCAGTGGCATCGCCGGGTAGCTATGTTCGGAAGAGATAACCGCTGAAAGCATCTAAGCGGGAAACTCGCCTTAAGATGAGATATCCCTGGGGACTAGATCCCCTTGAAGGGTCGTTCGAGACCAGGACGTTGATAGGTCAGGTGTGTAAGCGCAGTAATGCGTTCAGCTAACTGATACTAATTGCCCGTAAGGCTTGATCCTATAACAAGTCTGCCTTGTAGATCGGCGCCGTGCGAAAGCACTGGCCGCGATCCGGAGCGACATGTTGGATTCTCGTGTGTGATACACACAACCTAAATTACTGCTTCTTCCAAGATTGGTTCTGTTGGCCACGCCAGCAGAACAACCCTCTTTGCCTGATGACCATAGCGAGTCGGTCCCACCCCTTCCCATCCCGAACAGGACCGTGAAACGACTCTACGCCGATGATAGTGCGGATTCCCGTGTGAAAGTAGGTAATCGTCAGGCTCCCTAAGCCAGGAACCCCCGCCCGATAAGGCGGGGGTTTTTGCATTGGCGCGACGGAAAAGTCTTATGCCTTCGTGACTTGGTAGTAAGCTCTGCTGCCAGCGTGTCGCCCGAGGTCCCCTGCCTACATATATCGATCAGCCGCCCCAGCGGACGACGCATCGACAGGCCGAGAACGGATGCCTGTAGGCACAGCGCTAAGCAGTACACCCTCCCGGGTACCTGCCCCCTATAGTCACTTCGGCAGTCCGAACTGCGGGTTAATCTTGTGCTGCCCGCCAGAGCATGGTGCCGCTTGAGTGCGTCCCTCGGGCGGTCGGTAGCTCCTCGGAAATCGAACGGGTTATCGGCCCGCTGGACATCTATCGCTTCCAGCGATGGTGCACCACACCCCGCGATATCCGGACGCGTACTGCAATGAACTGCGGCCGATTTCCGATATCTCCCTCCGGCGACGAGCCGCAGCTGCGGTCCGTTCCGTCAAGATTTAGGGCTTGGCCGGCCGCGACCTGGTGGTCTCAGTCCGTGCAGCATGTGCGGCCCGGTGGCGTGTCCACGACATCGTCACTTGAGGGCGGCCAGGGTGGCGCGTAAGAGCGTGCACGGTGGGCACGTGTAGGTCGGGGCGAAGTTGTGCTGCCGATGTTTTGTGCCTTGGGCGCCTGCTATTACTCGATTGCGCCGACCGGGAGTGGCCTAGCCGGAGGCATTTTCAGCTCGATCGGCGTATGGCGACCGTCCTAACGGTCGCCATACAGCGAACTATGGCTGCACGGGCACTGGGGGGGGTGCCCCTATGTGTTTCGTCAAGCGTTAGGGGCTGACTTGGGTTGGTAAATGGTGCCGTCGCGCAGCATGGCGAACAGAACGTCGCAGCGTCGCCGCGCGAGCGCGATGAGCGCTTGGTTATGACGCTTGCCTTGCTGGATCTTGCGCGAGTAATAGGCCCGTGAGACTGGGTCCCGCAAGGCCGCGAAGGCGGATAGGAATAAGGCGCGCTTGAGCACCTTGTTGCCGCGTCTGGATGGATGTTCACCGCGTATCGATGAACCTGAGCGTCGGGTAACCGGCGCGAGGCCGGCGTAGGCCGCCAGATGCGCCGCCGAAGCGAACGCCTTATGAGCGACCTCGGTCAGGAGTCTGGCGGCGGTCCTGACGCCGACTCCCGGCATGCTGGTCAGGACCGGCCAAAGAGGGTGAGCAAGCACCAATCGCTCCACTTCGGCAGCGATCTCGTCGCGTTGCTTACGCAATGCCGCAAGCTGCTGGGCTAAACGGGGCATGACGATGGTGGCGGCTTGCGTGCCGGGCACGGTCACGGCTTGTTCGCTCAGTGCCTGAACGATTTCGGCCGCTAAGCCTTTGCCCATGCGCGGAGCGAGCTTGGTCAGGCGATTGGCGAGCGTCTTCTCGCTGGTGCCGGCAAGCGCGGCGGGCGACGGATAGCGCTCAAGCAGATCGAGTACCGCTGGATGGTCAAGGCGCGGTCCGAGAACACGCTCGAGCGCCGGATGGATCTGGGTAAGCAGCCCGCGAATGCGGTTGCTGGTTTGCGTGACCTGAGCGGCGAGGTCGTCATCGAAGCCGCAGAGCATGGTGAGTTCGGCGAGTTGCTCGTCGGCCAGTCGAAGCGAGCGCAGCGTATGCGGCATCGAGCGAGCGGCTGCGGCGATGATCGCGGCGTCGCGGGCATCGGTCTTGGCTTCGCCGGCGTGCAAATCAGCGATGCGGCGCATGGCCAGTCCGGGCAGATAGGCGACGAGTACGCCTTCGGCGCGGGCGACGGCTACAGGAAGCGCACCGATGGTGGAAGGCTGATCGACGACGAACAGCAGTCGACCGTGAGTCTTGAGTTCGGCGATGAGGGCGCGCAGCTTGGCCTCATCGTTGGGCAGTGCCTTGTTGTACAGGCGCTTACCGTTCCGATCGAGTGCCACGGCGTGATGGTGGCCCTTACCGACATCGACGCCGACAAAGACATCGACGGCGTCACGTTGTTGAGTGTCTTGCATCGAAGTTTCTGCAGAGTGAACGGATTGGCCTGCAACAACGGTGGCAGGTCTCGGCATCCACGTTACGGACGGCGTCGGGATATCCCGGCCAAACCCCTATCAGCGATCACCAGCCACCCACCAGGCCCGGTGACAACACCCACCGGATCATGACTGCGACTGGGGGCGGGAATCATGCCGGGCCTGGCTGGCCAAAACCCCGATTATCGGGGCGTGAAGATAGTAACGGGGCTGCTTATAACGCGCCCCAGCCATCGCCGACGAAGAGCGCGTCCGCCGTCGTGCGGAGATCACGCGCTTCGTAGCGTGCGCGAGCAACAGCGGATCTGCGATCCCAGCTCCAGCACAACGAAGCGCATTATGTCGAGCCCGTCTCCACGACATCCGAACCGCCGCCAAACACTCCAACCGACGCCGTTCCAATTGCCCGGCATGGAAATTGCGAAATTTTTTCGTCTACCTGCTTGGCATTCCGGGCAGGAGGTCGTATGATGGCGGTCTTTCGTTTTCAGCAAAGATGCAAATCGCTGCTGAAGACGGGGTCTGACGAAGATGTGGACGCCGATGGCGATCCTCTCGAACTTGCCTTTAGCCGGGCGAGTGCGGGTGTCGGGTGTGTCGGTCTGGTGCCTTGGAAGAAAATGAAAATAATCTTCCGGATGTGCTTGACAAGAGTGTGATGCACCCCCATAATCGTCAGTTCTCTACGGAGGGGTGCCCGAGTGGCTAAAGGGGGCAGACTGTAAATCTGTTGGCTTACGCCTACGTTGGTTCGAATCCAACCTCCTCCACCAGAACATCAGCGCAGAGAGCGGTAGGGAATCGTTAGTGGCCCGTGCGGGTGTAGCTCAATGGTAGAGCAGAAGCCTTCCAAGCTTACGACGAGGGTTCGATTCCCTTCACCCGCTCCAGTCCGCGAAGTTGAAGCGTTACATGCCCATGTGGCTCAGTGGTAGAGCACTCCCTTGGTAAGGGAGAGGTCGGCAGTTCGATCCTGCCCATGGGCACCAGCAGTAAAAAGTCAGTGTCTGTTTGCGCGCGGCGCAACATGTGAAATTCCTTTCGGGAGTTGAAAATGGCCAAGGAAAAGTTTGAGCGGACCAAGCCGCACGTCAACGTTGGTACGATCGGTCACGTTGACCACGGCAAGACGACGCTGACGGCAGCGATCACGACGGTGCTGACGAAGAAGTTCGGCGGCGAAGCGAAGGCCTACGACCAGATCGACGCGGCACCGGAAGAAAAGGCGCGCGGCATCACGATCAACACGGCACACGTCGAGTACGAAACGGCGAACCGCCACTACGCACACGTCGACTGCCCGGGCCACGCCGACTACGTGAAGAACATGATCACGGGCGCAGCGCAGATGGACGGCGCGATCCTGGTTTGCTCGGCAGCAGACGGCCCGATGCCGCAAACGCGCGAGCACATCCTGCTGGCACGTCAGGTTGGCGTTCCGTACATCATCGTGTTCCTGAACAAGTGCGACATGGTGGACGACGCTGAACTGCTCGAGCTGGTCGAGATGGAAGTTCGCGAACTCCTGTCGAAGTACGACTTCCCGGGCGACGACACGCCGATCGTGAAGGGTTCGGCCAAGCTGGCGCTGGAAGGCGACACGGGCGAGCTGGGCGAAGTGGCGATCATGAACCTGGCAGACGCACTGGACACGTACATCCCGACGCCGGAGCGTGCGGTTGACGGCGCGTTCCTGATGCCGGTGGAAGACGTGTTCTCGATCTCGGGTCGCGGCACGGTGGTGACGGGTCGCGTCGAGCGCGGCATCGTGAAGGTCGGCGAGGAAATCGAAATCGTCGGTATCAAGCCGACGGTGAAGACGACCTGCACGGGCGTTGAAATGTTCCGCAAGCTGCTGGACCAGGGTCAGGCAGGCGACAACGTCGGTATCCTGCTGCGCGGCACGAAGCGTGAAGACGTGGAGCGCGGCCAGGTTCTGGCGAAGCCGGGTTCGATCACGCCGCACACGCACTTCACGGCTGAAGTGTACGTGCTGAGCAAGGACGAAGGCGGCCGTCATACGCCGTTCTTCAACAACTACCGTCCGCAGTTCTACTTCCGTACGACGGACGTGACGGGCTCGATCGAGCTGCCGAAGGACAAGGAAATGGTGATGCCGGGCGACAACGTGTCGATCACGGTGAAGCTGATTGCGCCGATCGCGATGGAAGAAGGTCTGCGCTTCGCAATCCGCGAAGGCGGCCGTACCGTCGGCGCTGGCGTCGTCGCCAAGATCATCGAGTAAGCCAGTTATTCGTTGATCGACAGTTTTGGGGCTGGCAGCAGCCGGCCCCAACATGGTTTAGGGGTATAGCTCAACTGGCAGAGCGTCGGTCTCCAAAACCGAAGGTTGGGGGTTCGATTCCCTCTGCCCCTGCCAAAAATCGCCACGTGTCACACGTGGCATTTGTTTTAAGGTGTTATGGCGAATCCATCCGTCGAAACTGTAAATACCTCCGGCGATAAGCTGATGCTGGCCCTGGGCGTATTGCTGGTCTTGGCCGGATTCGTGGGCTTCTTCTGGCTGGCCAACCAGCAGTGGTATGTCCGCGGTGCCGCATTGGCGGTAGGTATCATCGCCGGCGTGGCCGTCGGTCTGATGTCCGCACCTGGCAAGAGCCTCATCGCCTTTGCTAAGGATTCGTACAAGGAAGTCCGCAAGGTCGTTTGGCCCACCCGCAAGGAAGCAACGCAAACCACACTCGTCGTGTTCGGTTTCGTGCTCGTGATGGCGATTTTCCTCTGGTTGAGTGATAAATCGATCGAATGGGTGATTTTCTCGGCGATTCTGGGTTGGAAATGATATGAGCGATACTCCGGCATCCCCGAGCGGAAAGCGTTGGTACGTCGTGCACGCCTACTCCGGCATGGAGAAGAGCGTGCAGCGTGCGCTTCAAGAGCGCATCGAACGTGCCGGCATGCAGGACAAGTTCGGTCAGATACTCGTTCCGACCGAAGAAGTGGTCGAAGTCAAAGGCGGTCACAAGGCAGTGACCGAGCGTCGTTTTTTCCCCGGCTACGTGCTGGTGGAAATGGAAATGACGGACGAAACGTGGCACCTCGTGAAGAACACCGCGAAGGTCACCGGTTTTGTCGGCGGTGCGCGCAACCGCCCGACCCCGATTTCCCCGAAGGAAGTCGAAAAGATCATGTCGCAGATGCAGGAAGGCGTGGAAAAGCCGCGTCCGAAGACCCTGTTCGAAGTTGGCGAGATGGTGCGTGTCAAGGAAGGCCCGTTTACGGACTTCAACGGCACCGTCGAGGAAGTCAACTACGAGAAGTCGCGCGTGCGTGTATCGGTCACGATCTTTGGCCGGTCCACTCCGGTCGAGCTCGAGTTCGGCCAGGTCGAAAAAGTTTGATCCCGATTCGGTGGGCAGCCCAGGCTGCCCACCTTCGCGCTTACGGCCCGCGTCATGGCCGTTGAGGAGCGTCAGTAGCCAGCGGCGAACGCGCGTTATCACTCACCGAACGCCGCCTGGCGTTCCAACGAGGTTTTCAAATGGCAAAGAAGATTGTCGGCTTTATCAAGCTGCAGATCCCTGCAGGTAAAGCCAACCCGTCGCCGCCGGTCGGTCCGGCACTGGGCCAGCGCGGCCTGAACATCATGGAGTTCTGCAAGGCGTTCAACGCGCAGACTCAAGGCATGGAGCCGGGTCTGCCGGTGCCGGTGGTCATCACGGCATTCGCTGACAAGAGCTTCACGTTCGTGATGAAGACGCCGCCGGCGACCGTCCTGATCAAGAAGGCGGCGAAGGTGGACAAGGGCTCGAGCAAGCCGCACACCGACAAGGTCGGTTCGATCACGCGCGCTCAAGCCGAAGAAATCGCGAAGACCAAGATGCCGGACCTTACGGCAGCTGATCTGGACGCAGCCGTTCGCACCATCGCTGGTAGCGCACGCTCGATGGGCATCACCGTGGAGGGCGTGTAAATGGCTAAGATCTCCAAGCGCCGTCAGGCATTCGAAGCGAAGGTCGATCGTCAGAAGCTGTACGCGATCGAAGACGCACTGGCACTCGTGAAGGAATGCGCGAGCGCGAAGTTCAACGAGTCGATCGACGTCGCAGTTCAGCTCGGCATCGATGCGAAGAAGTCGGACCAGGTCGTTCGTGGTTCGGTCGTTCTGCCGGCAGGTACGGGCAAGTCGGTTCGCGTTGCGGTGTTCGCGCAAGGCGAAAAGGCCGAGCAGGCTCGCGCAGCAGGCGCCGAAATCGTCGGTATGGAAGACCTGGCTGAGCAGATCAAGGCTGGCCAGATGGACTTCGACATCGTGATCGCTTCGCCGGACACGATGCGTATCGTCGGTACGCTCGGTCAGATCCTCGGCCCGCGCGGCCTGATGCCGAACCCGAAGGTCGGCACGGTCACGCCGGACGTCGCAACCGCAGTGAAGAACGCAAAGGCAGGTCAGGTGCAGTTCCGCGTCGACAAGGCCGGTATCATCCACGCAACGATCGGCCGTGCGTCGTTCGAAGCGACCGCACTGCGTTCGAACCTGTCGGCACTGATCGAAGCGCTGCAAAAGGCCAAGCCGGCAACGAGCAAGGGCGTCTACCTGCGCAAGATCGCACTGTCGAGCACGATGGGCGTCGGCGTGCGCGTCGACCAGGCTACGCTGGCAGCGCAGTAAGCAAGTATTCGGGCCGCCTCGTTCGCGAGGCGGCCTAAATGGGCTTTGGGCGGTTGTTCGTGCAGCAAGGCGAACAACCGGTTATCAAAGACCGTTGGTGGGACGCAGCAGGCAGGCGAGCCCTTAATTCAAGCCAACGCAGATGGCGAACCCGAAAAAGTTTTGCAGTGGTGAAGCCGCAGGTCGTGAAGCGATTCACGGCATGAGGTGGAAATACTCCTAACGAGGTCGGACGCCGTTGTTGAACGAGGTACGTGAGGTAGCCCTATCGGCAAGCCGAACGTATCGTTTCTGGAGGCTAACCGTGCCGCTTAATAGAGAAGACAAGCAAGCCGTCGTCGCTGAGGTTGCCGCGCAAGTCGCGAAGGCCCAGACCGTTGTGCTGGCTGAGTATCGTGGAATTGCGGTTGGCGATCTGACCAAGCTGCGCGCGAAAGCGCGTGAGCAACAGGTTTACCTGCGCGTGTTGAAGAACACGCTGGCGCGTCGCGCCGTCGAAGGTACGCCGTTTGCTCCGCTGGCAGAGCAGATGACTGGTCCTCTGATCTACGGCATCTCGGAAGATGCCATTGCTGCTGCTAAGGTCGTCAACGACTTCAGCAAGGGCAATGAAAAGTTGGTCATCAAGGCTGGTTCGTTCGATGGCAAGGTGATGGACAAGGCTGGCGTGCAAGCGCTGGCAAGCATCCCGAGCCGCGAAGAACTGCTCTCGAAGCTGCTGTTCGTTATGCAATCGCCTGTTTCGGGCTTCGCGCGCGCTCTCGCCGCGCTGGCCGAGAAGAAGCAAGCGGAAGCTGCGTAAGCGAACGTGCATCAGCGTCATTGATCGCTGGCTGTATCCGAATTCAATTTAGGAGTATTTCAAATGGCAATCGCAAAAGAAGACATCCTGGCAGCAGTCGAAGGGATGACCGTTCTGGAACTGAACGAACTGGTCAAGGCATTCGAAGAGAAGTTTGGCGTGTCGGCAGCTGCAGTGGCAGTCGCTGGCCCGGCAGGCGGCGCAGCCGCTGCTGTGGAAGAGAAGACCGAATTCACGGTCGTCCTGACTGAAGCAGGCAGCAACAAGGTTGCAGTCATCAAGGCAGTTCGCGAACTGACGGGCCTGGGCCTGAAGGAAGCGAAGGACGTCGTTGACGGCGCACCGAAGGCTGTCAAGGAAGGCGTCGACAAGGCTGCTGCTGAAGAAGCCAAGAAGAAGCTGGAAGAAGCAGGCGCGAAGGTCGAAGTCAAGTAAGTTTCGACGCGCCGTGCGAAGGCTGGCGGTATTTTCACCGCCGGCCTTTTTGTGCTTTGTGGGGACGTTATTCTGGCACTCTTTCGGGAGCCCGAATGATCGGCCCCAGAAGCCAAAGAAAACCGTCAAATCGTTGCCGATGTCGCGACTGGCGTTTCTCTTTGTCTTCTGAAGCGACTGCAGAAGGCAAGTTTGGTCGGGTAGCGGGCAACACAGGCATCCGCTGCCGTCAGCCAGCGGTTGGTAGCGGCCAACCACCAAGCTTCTCGGCTCGTTCAAGCCATCGGGCGGCCATCGGGTCTCAGTCGGTGAACACTCGGGTTTGAAACGTCCAGGTATCCCGCCTCGACAGCACCCGCCGTGATTCGGAGATCGTATGCAATATTCCTTCACCGAGAAGAAGCGCATTCGCAAGAGTTTCGCGAAGCGCCCCATCGTTCACCAAGTTCCGTTCTTGCTGGCCACCCAGCTTGAATCATTCAGCACGTTTCTGCAAGCTGATGTGCCGGCAACGCAACGCAAGCCCGAAGGCTTGCAGGCCGCGTTCACGTCGGTATTTCCCATTGTTTCGCACAACGGTTTCGCGCGCCTCGAGTTCGTGAGCTATGCGCTGTCCTCGCCGGCATTCAACATCAAGGAATGCCAGCAGCGGGGCCTGACGTACTGCTCGGCGCTGCGCGCGAAGGTCCGCCTCGTCATCCTCGACAAGGAATCGCCGAACAAGCCGGTCGTCAAGGAAGTGAAGGAGCAGGAAGTGTACATGGGCGAAATTCCGCTCATGACGCCGACGGGCTCGTTCGTCATCAACGGCACCGAGCGTGTCATCGTCTCGCAGCTGCACCGTTCGCCGGGCGTGTTCTTCGAACACGACAAGGGCAAGACGCACAGCTCGGGCAAGCTGCTGTTCTCGGCACGGATCATTCCGTACCGCGGCTCGTGGCTCGACTTCGAATTCGATCCGAAGGACATCCTGTACTTCCGCGTCGACCGTCGCCGCAAGATGCCGGTCACGATCCTGCTGAAGGCCATCGGCCTCACGCCGGAACAGATCCTCGCGAACTTCTTCGTGTTCGACAACTTCACGCTGATGGACGAAGGCGCGCAACTCGAGTTCGTGCCCGAGCGCCTGCGTGGTGAAGTCGCGCGTTTCGACATCACCGATCGCGACGGCAAGGTCATCGTCCAGAAGGACAAGCGGATCAACGCGAAGCACATTCGCGATCTCGAAGCCGCGAAGACCAAGTTCATCTCGGTGCCGGAAGACTATCTGCTCGGCCGCGTGCTGGCGAAGAACGTCGTTGACGGCGACACCGGCGAAGTGATCGCGAGCGCGAACGACGAAGTCACGGAAAGCGTGCTCGAGAAGCTGCGCGAAGCCGGCATCAAGGACATCCAGACGCTCTACACGAACGATCTGGATCAGGGTCCGTACATTTCGTCGACGCTGCGCGTCGACGAAACGACCGACCGTACGGCCGCGCGCATCGCGATCTACCGCATGATGCGTCCGGGCGAACCGCCGACCGAAGAAGCGGTCGAGGCGCTGTTCAACCGTCTGTTCTACAGCGAAGAAGCGTACGACCTGTCGAAGGTCGGCCGCATGAAGTTCAACCGCCGCGTCGGCCGTGACGAAATCGTCGGCCCGATGACGCTGCAGGACGACGACATCCTCGCGACGATCAAGATCCTCGTCGAGCTGCGCAACGGCAAGGGCGAAGTGGACGACATCGACCACCTCGGCAACCGTCGCGTGCGTTGCGTCGGCGAACTGGCGGAAAACCAGTTCCGCGCCGGTCTCGTGCGTGTCGAGCGCGCGGTGAAGGAACGCCTCGGCCAGGCCGAAAGCGAAAACCTGATGCCGCACGACCTGATCAACTCGAAGCCGATTTCGTCGGCGATCCGCGAGTTCTTCGGTTCGTCGCAGCTGTCGCAGTTCATGGACCAGACCAACCCGCTGTCGGAAATCACGCACAAGCGCCGTGTTTCCGCACTGGGCCCGGGCGGTCTGACGCGCGAGCGCGCAGGCTTCGAAGTCCGCGACGTGCACCCGACCCACTACGGCCGCGTGTGCCCGATCGAAACGCCGGAAGGTCCGAACATCGGCCTGATCAACTCGCTCGCACTGTACGCGCACCTGAACGAGTACGGCTTCCTCGAGACGCCGTACCGCAAGGTCGTGGACAGCAAGGTGACCGACCAGATCGACTACCTGTCGGCGATCGAGGAAGGGCGCTACATGATCGCTCAGGCGAACGCCGCGATCGACGAGAACGGCCAGCTGATCGACGAACTCGTGTCGTCGCGTGAAGCCGGCGAAACGATGATGGTCACGCCGGATCGCATCCAGTACATGGACGTCGCGCCGTCGCAGATCGTGTCGGTGGCAGCTTCGCTGATTCCGTTCCTCGAGCACGACGACGCGAACCGCGCACTGATGGGCTCGAACATGCAGCGTCAGGCCGTGCCGTGCCTGCGTCCGGAGAAGCCGGTCGTCGGTACGGGCATCGAGCGCACCTGTGCGGTCGACTCGGGCACGACGGTTCAGGCGTTCCGCGGCGGTGTGGTCGACTACGTCGACGCAGGCCGTATCGTGATTCGCGTGAACGACGACGAAGCGGTCGCAGGTGAAGTCGGTGTCGACATCTACAACCTGATCAAGTACACGCGTTCGAACCAGAACACGAACATCAACCAGCGTCCGATCGTGAAGATGGGCGACAAGGTCTCGCGCGGCGACGTGCTGGCCGACGGCGCCTCGACGGACCTGGGCGAGCTCGCGCTCGGTCAGAACATGCTGATCGCGTTCATGCCGTGGAACGGCTACAACTTCGAAGACTCGATCCTGATTTCGGAGAAGGTGGTCGCGGACGATCGCTACACGTCGATCCACATCGAAGAGCTGAACGTCGTTGCACGCGACACGAAGCTCGGGCCGGAAGAAATCACGCGCGACATCTCGAACCTGGCGGAAGTCCAGCTCGGCCGTCTCGACGAATCGGGCATCGTGTACATCGGTGCTGAAGTCGAAGCGGGCGACGTGCTGGTCGGCAAGGTCACGCCGAAGGGCGAGACCCAGCTGACGCCGGAAGAGAAGCTGCTGCGCGCGATCTTCGGCGAGAAGGCTTCGGACGTGAAGGACACGTCGCTGCGCGTGCCGTCGGGCATGAGCGGCACGGTGATCGACGTCCAGGTGTTCACGCGCGAAGGCATCCAGCGCGACAAGCGTGCGCAACAGATCATCGACGACGAACTGAAGCGCTACCGTCTCGACCTGAACGACCAGCTGCGCATCGTGGAAGGCGACGCGTTCCAGCGTCTCGCCCGCATGCTGGTGGGCAAGGTCGCGAACGGCGGTCCGAAGAAGCTCGCGAAGGGCACGAAGATCGACCAGGCTTACCTGGAAGATCTCGACCACTACCACTGGTTCGACATCCGCCTCGCGGACGACGAAGCAGCGGCGCAGCTCGAAGCGATCAAGAACTCGATCGAAGAGAAGCGTCACCAGTTCGACCTCGCGTTCGAAGAGAAGCGCAAGAAGCTCACGCAAGGCGACGAACTGCCGCCGGGCGTGCTGAAGATGGTCAAGGTGTACCTCGCGGTGAAGCGCCGCCTGCAGCCTGGCGACAAGATGGCAGGCCGTCACGGTAACAAGGGTGTCGTGTCGAAGATCGTCCCGATCGAAGACATGCCGTACATGGCCGACGGCCGTCCGGCCGACGTCGTGCTGAACCCGCTCGGCGTGCCGTCGCGGATGAACGTGGGTCAGGTGCTCGAAGTTCACCTCGGCTGGGCCGCGAAGGGTCTCGGCTGGCGGATCGGCGAAATGCTGCAGCGTCAGGCGAAGATCGAGGAACTGCGCGTGTTCCTGACGAAGATCTACAACGAGTCGGGCCGCCAGGAAGATCTGGAAAGCTTCACCGACGAAGAGATCCTCGAACTCGCGAAGAACCTGCGCGAAGGCGTGCCGTTCGCGACGCCGGTGTTCGACGGTGCGACCGAGGAAGAAATGGGCAAGATGCTCGACCTCGCGTTCCCGGACGACATCGCGCAACAGCTCGACATGAACCCGTCGAAGAACCAGGTCCGCCTGTACGACGGTCGCACGGGCGAGCAGTTCGAACGTCGCGTGACGCTCGGCTACATGCACTACCTGAAGCTGCACCACCTTGTCGACGACAAGATGCACGCGCGTTCGACGGGCCCGTACTCGCTCGTCACGCAGCAGCCGCTGGGTGGTAAGGCGCAGTTCGGCGGCCAGCGTTTCGGTGAAATGGAAGTGTGGGCACTCGAAGCGTACGGCGCGTCCTACGTGCTGCAGGAAATGCTGACGGTGAAGTCGGACGACGTGACCGGCCGGACGAAGGTCTACGAGAACCTCGTCAAGGGCGATCACGTGATCGATGCAGGCATGCCGGAATCCTTCAACGTGCTGGTGAAGGAAATCCGCTCGCTCGGTATCGACATCGATCTCGACCGCAATTAATCGGACTACGGAGAGAAGGCAATGAAAGCTCTGCTCGATCTATTCAAGCAAGTCCAACAGGAAGAAGTTTTCGACGCGATCAAGATCGGTCTGGCCTCGCCGGACAAGATCCGTTCGTGGTCGTTCGGCGAAGTGAAGAAGCCGGAGACCATCAACTACCGTACGTTCAAGCCGGAACGCGATGGTCTGTTCTGCGCGAAGATCTTCGGGCCGATCAAGGACTACGAGTGCCTGTGCGGCAAGTACAAGCGCCTGAAGCACCGCGGCGTGATCTGCGAGAAGTGCGGCGTCGAAGTGACGCTGGCGAAGGTGCGTCGCGAACGCATGGGCCACATCGAGCTGGCCTCGCCGGTCGCGCACATCTGGTTCCTGAAGTCGCTGCCGTCGCGTCTGGGCATGGTGCTCGACATGACGCTGCGCGACATCGAACGCGTGCTGTACTTCGAAGCGTACGTGGTGATCGAACCGGGCATGACGCCGCTGAAGGCGCGGCAGATCATGACCGAAGAGGATTACTACAACAAGGTCGAGGAATACGGCGACGAATTCCGTGCCGAGATGGGCGCGGAAGGCGTGCGTGAGCTGCTGCGCGCGATCAACATCGACGAGCAGGTCGAGACGCTGCGCACCGAGCTGAAGAACACCGGCTCGGAAGCGAAGATCAAGAAGTACGCGAAGCGCCTGAAGGTCCTCGAGGCATTCCAGCGCTCGGGCATCAAGCCCGAGTGGATGATCCTCGAAGTGCTGCCGGTGCTGCCGCCGGAACTGCGTCCGCTCGTGCCGCTGGACGGCGGCCGTTTCGCGACGTCGGACCTGAACGACCTGTATCGCCGCGTGATCAACCGTAACAACCGGTTGAAGCGTCTGCTCGAGCTGAAGGCGCCTGAAATCATCGTCCGCAACGAAAAGCGGATGCTGCAGGAAGCCGTCGACTCGCTGCTCGACAACGGCCGTCGCGGCAAGGCGATGACGGGCGCGAACAAGCGTCCGCTGAAGTCGCTCGCCGACATGATCAAGGGCAAGGGCGGTCGCTTCCGTCAGAACCTGCTGGGCAAGCGCGTCGACTACTCGGGCCGTTCGGTCATCGTGGTCGGCCCGACGCTGAAGCTGCACCAGTGCGGTCTGCCGAAGCTGATGGCGCTCGAACTGTTCAAGCCGTTCATCTTCAACAAGCTGGAAGTGATGGGCGTCGCGACGACCATCAAGGCTGCGAAGAAGGAAGTCGAGAACCAGACGCCGGTCGTGTGGGACATCCTCGAAGAGGTGATCCGCGAGCACCCGGTGATGCTGAACCGTGCGCCGACGCTGCACCGTCTCGGTATCCAGGCGTTCGAGCCGGTGCTGATCGAAGGCAAGGCGATCCAGCTGCACCCGCTCGTCTGCGCGGCGTTCAACGCCGACTTCGACGGTGACCAGATGGCCGTTCACGTGCCGCTGTCGCTCGAAGCGCAGATGGAAGCGCGCACGCTGATGCTGGCGTCGAACAACGTGCTGTTCCCGGCCAACGGCGATCCGTCGATCGTGCCGTCGCAGGATATCGTGCTGGGTCTGTACTACGCGACCCGCGAAGCGGTCAACGCGAAGGGCGAAGGCCTCTCGTTCACCGGCGTGTCGGAAGTGATCCGCGCGTACGAGAACAAGGAAGTCGAGCTCGCATCGCGCGTGAACGTGCGGATCACCGAAATGGTCCGCAACGAGGACACGTCGGAAGGCGCGCCGCAATTCGTGCCGAAGATCTCGCTGTACGCGACGACCGTCGGCCGCGCGATCCTGTCGGAGATCCTGCCGCACGGCCTGCCGTTCTCGGTGCTGAACAAGCCGCTGAAGAAGAAGGAAATCTCGCGCCTGATCAACACCGCGTTCCGCAAGTGCGGTCTGCGTGCGACGGTCGTGTTCGCCGACCAGCTGATGCAGTCGGGTTTCCGTCTCGCGACGCGTGCCGGTATTTCGATCTGCGTGGACGACATGCTCGTGCCGCCGCAGAAGGAAACGATCGTCGGCGACGCCGCGAAGAAGGTGAAGGAGTACGACCGTCAGTACATGTCGGGTCTCGTCACCGCGCAGGAACGCTACAACAACGTGGTCGACATCTGGTCGGCAACGTCGGAAGCGGTCGGCAAGGCGATGATGGAGCAGCTGTCGACGGAGCCGGTGATCGACCGCGACGGCAACGAGACGCGCCAGGAGTCGTTCAACTCGATCTACATGATGGCCGACTCGGGCGCCCGGGGTTCGGCGGTGCAGATTCGTCAGCTGGCCGGTATGCGTGGCCTGATGGCGAAGCCGGACGGCTCCATTATCGAGACGCCGATTACCGCGAACTTCCGCGAAGGCCTGAACGTGCTGCAGTACTTCATCTCGACCCACGGTGCACGTAAGGGTCTGGCTGATACGGCACTGAAGACCGCGAACTCGGGTTACCTGACGCGTCGTCTCGTCGACGTCACGCAGGATCTGGTGGTGGTCGAGGACGATTGCGGCACGTCGAACGGCGTCGCGATGAAGGCGCTGGTCGAAGGCGGTGAAGTCGTCGAAGCGCTGCGCGACCGTATCCTCGGCCGCGTCGCGGTGGCGGACGTCGTGAATCCGGAAACGCAGGAAACGCTGTACGAATCGGGCACGCTGCTCGACGAAACGGCGGTCGAGGAAATCGAACGCCTCGGCATCGACGAAGTGCGCGTGCGCACGCCGCTGACCTGCGAAACGCGCTACGGTCTGTGCGCGGCCTGCTACGGCCGCGACCTCGGCCGCGGCTCGCTGGTGAACGTCGGCGAAGCAGTCGGCGTGATCGCGGCACAGTCGATCGGCGAACCGGGCACGCAGCTGACGATGCGTACGTTCCACATCGGTGGTGCGGCATCGCGTGCGGCAGTGGCGTCGTCGGTCGAAGCGAAGAGCAACGGTATCGTGCGTTTCACGGCGACGATGCGCTACGTGACGAACGCGAAGGGCGAGCAGATCGTCATTTCGCGCTCGGGCGAGGCGCTGATCACCGACGATATCGGCCGCGAGCGCGAACGTCACAAGATCCCGTACGGCGCGACGCTGCTGCAGCTCGACGGTGCGACGATCAAGGCCGGCACGCAGCTGGCGACGTGGGACCCGATGACGCGTCCGATCATCACCGAGTACGGTGGTACGGTGAAGTTCGAGAACGTCGAGGAAGGCGTGACCGTCGCGAAGCAGATCGACGACGTGACCGGTCTGTCGACGCTGGTCGTGATCGACGTGAAGCGCCGCGGTTCGCAGGCGTCGAAGAGCGTGCGTCCGCAGGTGAAGTTGCTCGACGCGAACGGCGAGGAAGTGAAGATCCCGGGCACGGAGCACGCGGTGCAGATCGGCTTCCAGGTTGGCGCACTGATCACCGTGAAGGATGGTCAGCAAGTGCAGGTGGGTGAAGTGCTCGCACGTATCCCGACCGAAGCGCAGAAGACGCGTGACATTACCGGCGGTCTGCCGCGGGTGGCGGAACTGTTCGAAGCGCGTTCGCCGAAGGATGCGGGCATTCTCGCGGAAGTCACCGGCACGACGTCGTTCGGCAAGGACACGAAGGGCAAGCAGCGTCTCGTCATCACGGACCTCGAAGGCAATCAGCACGAGTTCCTGATCGCGAAGGAAAAGCAGGTGCTGGTCCACGATGCTCAGGTCGTCAACAAGGGCGAAATGATCGTGGACGGCCCGGCCGATCCGCACGACATCCTGCGTCTGCAGGGTATCGAGGCGCTGTCGCGCTACATCGTCGACGAAGTGCAGGACGTGTACCGTCTGCAGGGCGTGAAGATCAACGACAAGCACATCGAGGTGATCGTTCGCCAGATGCTGCGTCGTGTGCAGATCACCGACAACGGCGATACGCGCTTCATCCCGGGCGAACAGGTCGAGCGTTCCGACATGCTGGACGAGAACGATCGCATGATCGCCGAGGGCAAGCGCCCGGCTTCGTACGACAACGTGCTGCTCGGTATCACGAAGGCGTCGCTGTCGACCGACTCGTTCATCTCCGCGGCATCGTTCCAGGAAACGACCCGCGTGCTGACCGAAGCGGCGATCATGGGCAAGCGCGACGATCTGCGCGGCCTGAAGGAAAACGTGATCGTCGGCCGTCTGATTCCGGCCGGTACGGGTCTCGCGTTCCACAAGGCACGCAAGGCGAAGGAGATGTCCGACCGCGAGCGTTTCGACCAGATCGCAGCGGAAGAGGCATTCGACTTCGGCACGCCGAGCGCGCCCGCGGAAGAGCCGCAACACCCGGCAGCCGAATAAGCGCGGGGCGGCGCGAGCCGCTTCCCGTTGCCTTATTCGCTGTCGTCGAAACCGCCCGGTCCGCCGGGCGGTTTTTTTTGTCCGTCGTCCACGCGCATGACGGGCTTGCCGCACGATCGGGCAGGCCCGTCATGCGCGCGCGTGAACCCGTCCGATTGGCCGACGTTGCACGATACGCCGTGCGTTGTGCGGGCGGGTTGTTAAAATTGCGGTCATCCTTCCGCTGTCCTATTTCTCATTCATGTCCCGCGCCCTCGAAATCCTCGACGAAGTCTTCGGTTATTCCGCCTTTCGCGGCCAGCAGGGCGAGATCGTCGAACACGTCGCCGGCGGCGGCGATTGCCTCGTGCTGATGCCGACGGGCGGCGGCAAGTCGCTGTGCTACCAGATTCCTGCGCTGCTGCGCCGCGAGGTCGGGCAGGGCGCCGGCATCGTCGTGTCGCCGCTGATCGCGCTGATGCAGGACCAGGTCGCCGCGCTGCGCGAAGTCGGCGTGCGCGCCGCGTACCTGAACTCGACGCTGTCCGGTGCCGAGGCCGCCGCGACCGAGCGTGCGCTGCGCGAAGGCGAGATCGATCTGCTGTACGTCGCGCCGGAGCGTCTGATGACCGGCCGCTTCCTCGAGCTGCTCGAGCGCGCGAGGATCGGCCTGTTCGCGATCGACGAGGCGCACTGCGTGTCGCAGTGGGGGCACGATTTCCGGCCTGAATACATCCAGCTGTCGGTGCTGCACGAGCGTTTCCCGTCGGTGCCGCGCATCGCGCTGACGGCCACCGCCGACGCGATCACGCGCGACGAGATCATCCATCGTCTCGCGCTCGACGATGCGCGCGTGTTCGTGTCGAGCTTCGACCGCCCGAACATCCGCTACCGGATCGTCGAAAAGGACAACGCGCGCGCGCAGCTGCTCGACTTCATCCGCGCCGAACACACGAACGCGGACGGCACGACCGACGCGGGCGTCGTCTACTGCCTGTCGCGTCGCAAGGTCGAGGAGACGGCCGAATGGCTGAAGGCGCAAGGCGTGCGCGCGCTGCCGTATCACGCGGGGATGGAGTTCGAGGTGCGGCAAAAGCACCAGGAAATGTTCCAGCGCGAAGAAGGCGTCGTGATGTGCGCGACGATCGCGTTCGGCATGGGCATCGACAAGCCCGACGTGCGCTTCGTCGCGCACCTCGATTTGCCGAAGAGCGTCGAGGGCTACTACCAGGAAACCGGCCGCGCCGGGCGCGACGGTTTGCCGGCGAACGCCTGGATGGCGTACGGCCTCGGCGACGTCGTGCAGCAGCGCAAGATGATCGACGAATCCGATGCGGACGACGCGCACAAGCGCGTGCAAACGTCGAAGCTCGACGCGCTGCTCGGGCTGTGCGAGACGATCTCGTGCCGGCGCGTGCGCTTGCTGAATTACTTCGGCGAGGCGAGCGAGCCGTGCGGCAACTGCGATACCTGTCTCGAGCCGCCCGATTCGTGGGATGCGACGCGCGAGGCGCAGATGGCGCTGTCGTGCGTGTTCCGCGCGCAGCGCGCGAGCGGCTTCAATTTCGGCGCGAGCCATCTGATCGAGATCCTGCGCGGCGCGCGCACCGAGAAGGTCCTGCAGCGTGGCCACGATCAATTGAGCACCTTCGGGATCGGCGCGGCGCTGTCCGAGCCCGAGTGGCGCGCGATTTTCCGGCAACTGGTCGCGTACGGCTATCTGGCCGTCGATCACGGGGGCTTCGGCGCGCTCGTGCTGACCGAGGCCGCGAAGCCGGTGCTGAAGAATGAGGAGAAGGTGACGCTGCGCCGCTACGTGAAGCCGCAGCGCTCCTCGCGCCAGTCGTCCAGCCGCAGCGGCACGCGCGTCGACCCGACGGCCGGCATGGGCGCCCGCGAGCGGGCACGCTGGGACGCGCTGCGTGCATGGCGCGCGGAAACCGCGAAGTCCGACGGCGTGCCGGCGTATGTGATCTTCCACGACGCGACGCTCGCCGAAATCGCGCGCAACGCGCCGGAGACGATCGAAGACCTGCGCCATATCCCCGGCATGGGCGTGCGCAAGCTCGAACGCTTCGGCGACGAGATCATCGACGTCGTCGAATCGGCGTGATCGAAGCGTGACGGCGGCGCGCGGGCAGCACGACCGTGTCCGTCCCAACCGTCGACGTAAACCGGCCGCGCGCCCGGCAAATCACGCAAGCCGTTGACTTAGTTGGTATTTCCGGAATATGATGTTGGGTTCCGGTATTCGGTGGGCCGAGTCGCGTCGAGCGCTGTTCGAAGGTTCGTGCCCGTATCGCCGGTTCGGAAGTCAACTGTGCGCCGATTTTCGCTTTGCCCGAAATCGGTGTGCAGATTTTGTTCAATTTCAGGAATAAACAATGCCAACCATCAACCAACTGGTTCGCAAAGGCCGTCAGTCGGAAACGACGAAGAGCAAGAGCCCGGCCCTGCAGGACTGCCCCCAGCGTCGCGGCGTGTGCACCCGTGTGTACACGACGACGCCGAAGAAGCCGAACTCGGCACTCCGTAAGGTTGCCAAGGTTCGTCTGACGAACGGCTTCGAAGTGATTTCGTACATCGGCGGTGAAGGCCACAACCTGCAGGAACACTCGGTTGTGCTGATCCGCGGCGGCCGTGTGAAGGACTTGCCGGGTGTGCGTTACCACATGGTTCGCGGCTCGCTGGATACCCAGGGCGTCAAGGACCGTAAGCAAGCGCGCTCGAAGTACGGCGCGAAGCGTGCAAAGGCTGCCAAGTAAGCAGTTTTTGATCAGGGATCGCCGCAGGGCGGTCAAGGCGGGAGTGCCGGATTGCCGGTGCTGTCGAGTAAGTGGTCACCCGGCCAAGCTGGTTAGTCGTGAAGATGTGATCGGGTTTGTTGGTGGCCGCGGAGCTGGATGCAGCTCCAACTGAACAGGTAAAGGAAGAATCATGCCGCGTCGTCGCGAAGTCCCCAAGCGGGAAGTGTTGCCGGATCCGAAGTTCGGCAACGTTGATGTAGCCAAGTTCATGAACATGCTGATGCTGTCCGGCAAGAAGTCGGTTGCAGAACGCATCGTTTATGGCGCATTCGAACAGATCCAGACCAAGGGTGGCAAGGACCCGCTGGAAGTGTTCACCGTTGCGCTCAACAACGTGAAGCCGGTGGTCGAAGTGAAGAGCCGCCGCGTTGGTGGTGCCAACTATCAAGTTCCGGTCGAAGTGCGCCCGTCGCGTCGTATGGCATTGGCGATGCGCTGGCTGCGTGAGGCTGCGAAGAAGCGCAGCGAGAAGTCGATGGCTCTGCGTCTGGCAGGCGAACTCTCCGAAGCGGCCGAAGGCCGTGGCGGCGCGATGAAGAAGCGCGATGAAGTTCACCGCATGGCAGAAGCCAACCGCGCGTTCTCGCATTTCCGTTTCTAAGCGCCTGGCTGGGCTGTAGCGGAAATAAATTCCGGGCGGGTGCGCTTTTCAGGCGCCTCGCCCGTTTGTGTTGAGGCGTGATGCAGCAGGGCTGCGTCACGTCATCCCAGTAGAGGATCAAAGTGGCTCGCAAGACTCCCATCGAGCGCTACCGCAATATCGGTATTAGCGCTCACATCGACGCCGGCAAGACGACGACGACCGAGCGCATTCTGTTTTACACCGGTGTGAACCACAAGATCGGTGAAGTCCACGACGGCGCAGCAACGATGGACTGGATGGAGCAGGAACAGGAGCGTGGCATCACGATCACGTCCGCTGCAACCACGGCCTTCTGGAAGGGCATGGGCGGCAACTATCCGGAACACCGCATCAACATCATCGACACCCCGGGCCACGTCGACTTCACGATCGAAGTCGAGCGCTCGATGCGCGTGCTCGACGGCGCGTGCATGGTCTACTGCGCAGTGGGCGGCGTGCAGCCGCAGTCGGAAACGGTGTGGCGCCAGGCGAACAAGTACAAGGTGCCCCGTCTCGCGTTCGTCAACAAGATGGACCGTACCGGCGCGAACTTCTTCAAGGTCTACGACCAGCTCCGTCTGCGCCTGAAGGCGAACCCGGTTCCGGTCGTGGTGCCGATCGGCTCGGAAGAAAACTTCAAGGGCGTGGTCGACCTGATCAAGATGAAGGCGATCATTTGGGACGAAGCGTCGCAAGGCACGAAGTTCGACTACGTCGACATCCCGGCCGAGCTCGCGGAAACCTGCAAGGAATGGCGCGAAAAGATGGTCGAAGCGGCTGCTGAAGCCAGCGAAGACCTGATGAACAAGTACCTGGAAGAAGGCGATCTGCCGGAAGCCGACATCATCAAGGCGCTGCGCGACCGTACGATCGCGTGCGAAATCCAGCCGATGCTGTGCGGTACCGCGTTCAAGAACAAGGGCGTGCAGCGCATGCTCGACGCCGTGATCGACTTCCTGCCGTCGCCGGTCGACATTCCGCCGGTCAAGGGCGAACTCGAAAACGGTGAAGCGGCAGAGCGCAAGGCATCGGACGAAGAGAAGTTCTCGTCGCTGGCGTTCAAGATCATGACCGACCCGTTCGTCGGCCAGCTGATCTTCTTCCGTGTGTACTCGGGCGTCGTCAACTCGGGCGACACGCTGCTGAACTCGACCAAGGGCAAGAAGGAACGCCTCGGCCGGATTCTGCAGATGCACGCGAACCAGCGTGAAGAAATCAAGGAAGTTCGCGCCGGCGACATCGCCGCTGCGGTCGGCCTGAAGGAAGCAACCACGGGCGACACGCTGTGCGACCCGGCGAACCCGATCGTTCTCGAACGCATGGTGTTCCCGGAGCCGGTGATTTCGCAGGCCGTCGAGCCGAAGACGAAGGCCGACCAGGAAAAGATGGGCCTCGCGCTGAACCGTCTGGCGCAGGAAGACCCGTCGTTCCGCGTGCAGACCGACGAAGAATCGGGCCAGACCATCATTTCGGGCATGGGCGAGCTCCACCTCGAAATTCTGGTCGACCGGATGAAGCGTGAATTCGGCGTGGAAGCAACCGTCGGCAAGCCGCAGGTTGCATACCGCGAAACGATCCGTTCGACGGCGAAGGACGTCGACGGCAAGTTCGTCAAGCAGTCGGGTGGTCGCGGCCAGTACGGTCACGCGGTCATCACGCTCGAGCCGAACGAGCAGGGCAAGGGCTACGAGTTCTTCGACGAGATCAAGGGTGGTGTGATTCCGCGTGAATACATCCCGGCGGTCGACAAGGGTATCCAGGACACGCTGAAGTCGGGCGTGCTGGCCGGCTTCCCGGTCGTCGACGTGAAGGTTCACCTGACGTTCGGTTCGTACCACGACGTCGACTCGAACGAAAATGCGTTCCGCATGGCCGGTTCGATGGCGTTCAAGGAAGCAATGCGCAAGGCGAACCCGGTCGTCCTCGAGCCGATGATGGCTGTCGAAGTCGAGACGCCGGAAGACTACATGGGCAACGTGATGGGCGACCTGTCGGGCCGTCGCGGTATCGTCCAGGGCATGGAAGACATGGTTGGCGGCGGCAAGATCGTTCGCGCCGAAGTGCCGCTGTCGGAAATGTTCGGTTACTCGACGTCGCTGCGCTCGCTGACGCAAGGTCGCGCAACGTACACGATGGAGTTCAAGCACTACGCCGAAGCTCCGCGCAACGTTGCTGACGCGATCATCAGCGCGAAGTCGAAGTAAATCTGAAGCTACCCAACCGATATTTTTTGAAAGAAGAGAATCATGGCAAAAGAAAAGTTTGAGCGGACCAAGCCGCACGTCAACGTTGGTACGATCGGTCACGTTGACCACGGCAAGACGACGCTGACGGCAGCGATCACGACGGTGCTGACGAAGAAGTTCGGCGGCGAAGCGAAGGCCTACGACCAGATCGACGCGGCACCGGAAGAGAAGGCGCGCGGCATCACGATCAACACGGCACACGTCGAGTACGAAACGGCGAACCGCCACTACGCACACGTCGACTGCCCGGGCCACGCCGACTACGTGAAGAACATGATCACGGGCGCAGCGCAGATGGACGGCGCGATCCTGGTTTGCTCGGCAGCAGACGGCCCGATGCCGCAAACGCGCGAGCACATCCTGCTGGCACGTCAGGTTGGCGTTCCGTACATCATCGTGTTCCTGAACAAGTGCGACATGGTGGACGACGCTGAACTGCTCGAGCTGGTCGAGATGGAAGTTCGCGAACTCCTGTCGAAGTACGACTTCCCGGGCGACGACACGCCGATCGTGAAGGGTTCGGCCAAGCTGGCGCTGGAAGGCGACACGGGCGAGCTGGGCGAAGTGGCGATCATGAACCTGGCAGACGCACTGGACACGTACATCCCGACGCCGGAGCGTGCGGTTGACGGCGCGTTCCTGATGCCGGTGGAAGACGTGTTCTCGATCTCGGGTCGCGGCACGGTGGTGACGGGTCGCGTCGAGCGCGGCATCGTGAAGGTCGGCGAGGAAATCGAAATCGTCGGTATCAAGCCGACGGTGAAGACGACCTGCACGGGCGTTGAAATGTTCCGCAAGCTGCTGGACCAGGGTCAGGCAGGCGACAACGTCGGTATCCTGCTGCGCGGCACGAAGCGTGAAGACGTGGAGCGCGGCCAGGTTCTGGCGAAGCCGGGTTCGATCACGCCGCACACGCACTTCACGGCTGAAGTGTACGTGCTGAGCAAGGACGAAGGCGGCCGTCATACGCCGTTCTTCAACAACTACCGTCCGCAGTTCTACTTCCGTACGACGGACGTGACGGGCTCGATCGAGCTGCCGAAGGACAAGGAAATGGTGATGCCGGGCGACAACGTGTCGATCACGGTGAAGCTGATTGCGCCGATCGCGATGGAAGAAGGTCTGCGCTTCGCAATCCGCGAAGGCGGCCGTACCGTCGGCGCTGGCGTCGTCGCCAAGATCATCGAGTAACATCGACGATCCGCGGGCCCTTCACGGGCTCGCGCCTCACGGCAGCTGTCGTGCCGTCGAAACCGGGTGTCCAGTTTGATCTGGCGCCCGGTTTTTTTGTGGTGCGCGCAGCGTGGTATTGACAAATGCGCGCCACCGCTTTGATTTTTCGTGTAGAATCGCGGGCTTAGCAGTGGAAGTACCGTTCGGGACGTGTCGCCTCGCTCCCCGCAGGCAACAGGTCTCGCGTTCTTTTAGTGTCCGGCGATGCAAGATCGCCTCGCTCTTTTCAAGGAATCGTCATGCAGCAACAGAAAATCCGCATTCGCCTGAAGGCTTTCGACTATCGTCTGATCGATCAATCGGCTGCCGAGATCGTCGATACCGCGAAGCGGACTGGCGCAATCGTCCGTGGCCCGGTGCCGCTGCCGACGCGCATTCAGCGTTTTGACATTCTGCGTTCGCCGCACGTCAACAAGACGTCGCGCGATCAGCTCGAAATCCGTACCCACCAGCGCCTGATGGACATCGTCGACCCGACGGACAAGACGGTTGACGCGCTGATGAAGCTCGATCTGCCGGCAGGCGTCGACGTGGAAATCAAGCTGCAGTAAGGCTTCCGGCGCCGTCGGGCTTGCCGGGCGGTGCTAAGTCTTTGTATTGCTTGCGGAAATCGAAGAGTCGGGCTATACTGCTTGGCTTTTCGCGCATTCGCGTAAAAAAGTCGGGCCTTGCGTGCCCGGCATTTTGTAAATCAGCCCCGACCAATCGCAGTCGGGAATGGAGAAAATGATGAGCCTTGGACTCGTAGGTCGCAAGGTTGGCATGACCCGTATCTTCACGGCTGAAGGGGATTCGATTCCCGTCACCGTGCTGGACGTGTCGGACAACCGCGTGACGCAGATCAAGACTGTTGAAACCGACGGCTACACGGCCGTGCAGGTTGCATTCGGCTCCCGCCGCGCATCGCGCGTGACGAAGCCGCTGGCAGGTCATCTCGCCAAAGCCGGTGTCGAAGCCGGTGAAATCCTCAAGGAATTCCGCATTGACGCGGCCAAGGCAGCCGAGCTGTCGAATGGCGCCGTGGTCGGTGCAGATCTTTTCGAAGTAGGCCAGAAGGTCGACGTGCAAGGCGTGTCGATCGGTAAGGGCTACGCCGGTACGATCAAGCGTTACAACTTCTCCTCCGGCCGTGCCACGCACGGTAACTCGCGCTCGCACAACGTGCCGGGCTCGATCGGTATGGCGCAGGATCCGGGTCGCGTTTTCCCGGGTAAGCGCATGACGGGTCACCTCGGTGACGTTACGGTGACGGTGCAGAACCTCGAAATCGCTCGTATCGACGCAGAGCGCAAGCTGCTGCTCGTCAAGGGCGCGATTCCGGGCGCGAAGGGCGGCAAGGTTTTCGTGACGCCGGCCGTCAAGACCAAGGGGGCGAAATAATGGAACTCAAGCTCCTGAACGAAAATGGTCAGGAAGGTGCAGTGGTCAACGCGTCGGACGTCGTGTTCGGTCGTGACTACAACGAAGCGCTGATCCACCAGGTCGTCGTCGCGTACCAGGCGAATGCTCGCCAGGGTAACCGCGCACAGAAGGACCGTGAGCAAGTCAAGCACACCACCAAGAAGCCGTGGCGTCAGAAGGGTACGGGCCGCGCTCGTGCCGGTATGTCGTCGAGCCCGTTGTGGCGTGGCGGTGGTCGCATCTTCCCGAACTCGCCGGAAGAGAACTTCTCGCACAAGGTCAACAAGAAGATGCATCGCGCAGGTCTCTGCTCGATCTTCTCGCAGCTGGCCCGTGAAGGCCGTCTGTCGGTCGTCGAGGACATCATCCTCGAAGCGCCGAAGACCAAGCTGCTGGCCGACAAATTCAAGACCATGGGTCTCGACTCCGTCCTGATCATCACGGATACGGTCGACGAGAACCTGTACCTGGCTTCGCGCAACCTGCCGCACGTGGCGATTGTCGAGCCGCGCTACGCTGACCCGCTGTCGCTGATCTACTTCAAGAAAGTGCTGGTCACGAAGGCTGCGGTCGCCCAGATCGAGGAGTTGCTGTCATGAGCGAGATTCGCAAGAACGATCATCGTTTGATGCAGGTCCTGCTCGCACCGGTGATTTCCGAAAAGGCGACGCTGGTTGCCGACAAGAACGAGCAGGTCGTGTTCGAAGTCGCACCGGATGCCACGAAGCAGGAAGTGAAGGCGGCTGTCGAGCTGCTGTTCAAGGTTGAGGTTGATTCGGTCAACGTGCTGGTTCAGAAGGGCAAGCAAAAGCGCTTCGGCCGTTCGATGGGCCGTCGCAAGGACGTGAAGAAGGCGTACGTTTGCCTGAAGCCCGGCCAGGAAATCAACTTTGAAGCGGAGGCCAAGTAATCATGGCAATCGTGAAAGTTAAACCGACTTCGCCGGGTCGCCGCGCGATGGTCAAGGTGGTCAACAAGGATCTGCACCAGGGCAAGCCGCACGCGGCACTGCTCGACACGCAGAGCTCGACCGCCGGCCGTAACAACAACGGCCGCATCACCACCCGCCATAAGGGCGGTGGTCACAAGCATCACTATCGTATCGTCGACTTCCGTCGCACGAAGGATGGCATTCCGGCAAAGGTCGAGCGTCTCGAGTACGACCCGAACCGCAGCGCGAACATTGCGCTGGTGCTCTACGCTGACGGCGAACGTCGCTACATCATCGCCCCGAAGGGCCTGACCGTCGGCCAACAGCTGATGTCGGGTTCGGAAGCGCCGATCCGTGCAGGCAACACGCTGCCGATCCGCAACATTCCGGTCGGTACGACGATCCACTGCATCGAGATGCTGCCGGGCAAGGGCGCGCAAATGGCGCGTTCGGCTGGCACGTCGGCCATGCTGCTGGCGCGTGAAGGCGTCTACGCGCAGGTTCGTCTGCGCTCGGGCGAAATCCGCCGCGTGCACATCGAGTGCCGTGCAACGATCGGTGAAGTCGGCAACGAAGAGCATAGCCTGCGCCAGATCGGCAAGGCTGGCGCGAACCGCTGGCGCGGTATCCGCCCGACGGTGCGTGGCGTTGCGATGAACCCGGTCGATCACCCGCACGGTGGTGGTGAGGGCAAGACGGCTGCAGGTCGCGATCCGGTGAGCCCGTGGGGCACGCCGACCAAGGGTTATCGCACCCGCAGCAACAAGCGCACGACGACGATGATCGTCCAGCGCCGTCACAAGCGTTAAGGAGTAGGCAATGGCACGTTCTGTAAAAAAAGGTCCGTTCTGCGACGCCCATTTGCTGAAGAAAGTTGAGGCGGCTGCAGCTTCGCGCGACAAAAAGCCGATCAAGACCTGGTCGCGTCGCTCGACGATTCTGCCGGATTTCATCGGCCTGACGATCGCTGTTCACAACGGCCGTCAACACGTTCCGGTGTACATCTCGGAAAACATGGTCGGCCACAAGCTTGGCGAGTTCGCACTGACCCGTACGTTCAAGGGTCACGCAGCCGACAAGAAGGCCAAGAAATAAGGGGCAATCAAGATGGAAGTGAAAGCAATTCATCGCGGTGCCCGCATCTCGGCGCAAAAAACGCGCCTTGTGGCTGACCAGATCCGCGGTTTGCCGGTCGACAAGGCGCTGAACGTTCTGACGTTCTCGCCGAAGAAGGCGGCTGGCATCGTGAAGAAGGTTGTGCTGTCGGCAATCGCGAATGCGGAGCACAACGAAGGCGCCGATATCGACGAGCTCAAGATCAAGAGCATCTACGTCGACAAGGCTGCATCGCTCAAGCGTTTCACCGCGCGCGCCAAGGGCCGCGGTAACCGCATCGAGAAGCAATCCTGTCACATCACTGTGACGGTCGGGAATTAAGGAGCCATACGATGGGACAGAAAATTCATCCGACTGGCTTCCGCCTGGCTGTCAGCCGCAATTGGGCTTCGCGTTGGTACGCGAACAACAACAATTTCGCGGCGATGCTGCAGGAAGACATCGGTGTTCGTGAATACCTGAAGAAGAAGCTGAAGAACGCTTCGGTCGGTCGGGTCGTCATCGAGCGTCCGGCAAAGAACGCGCGCATCACGATTTACAGCTCGCGTCCGGGCGTCGTCATCGGCAAGAAGGGCGAGGATATCGAACAGCTGAAGACGGAACTGCAACGCCGCATGGGCGTGCCGGTTCACGTCAACATCGAAGAGATCCGCAAGCCGGAAACCGATGCTCAACTGATCGCTGACTCGATCACGCAACAGCTCGAGCGCCGGATCATGTTCCGTCGCGCGATGAAGCGTGCGATGCAGAACGCGATGCGTCTGGGTGCCCAGGGCATCAAGATCATGAGCGCAGGCCGTCTGAACGGTATCGAAATCGCTCGTACGGAGTGGTATCGCGAAGGTCGCGTGCCCCTTCACACGCTGCGCGCCGATATCGACTACGCAACCTCGGAAGCGAAGACGACCTACGGCATCATCGGTGTCAAGGTTTGGGTTTACAAGGGCGACACGCTCGGCCGCAATGACGCGCCGGTGGTCGAAGAAGTAGCCGAAGACAAGCGTCCGCGTCGCAATGCGCGTCCGGGCGACCGTCGTCCGCGCCGTGACGGCGAAGGCGGCGCTCCGGGTGCTCGTCGTGGCGCACCGCGCCGCGGCGCCGGCAAGCCGGAAGACGGCAAGACTGGAGAATAACGATGCTGCAACCGAAACGCAGGAAGTATCGCAAAGAGCAGAAGGGTCGTAACACCGGCAAGGCGACGCGCGGCAACGCGGTGTCGTTCGGTGAATTCGGCCTGAAGGCGATCGGTCGCGGCCGTTTGACCGCGCGTCAAATTGAAGCAGCGCGTCGTGCAATGACGCGTCACATCAAGCGTGGCGGCCGCATCTGGATCCGGATCTTCCCGGACAAGCCGATCTCGCAAAAGCCGGCCGAAGTGCGTATGGGTAACGGTAAGGGTAACCCGGAGTACTACGTCGCCGAGATCCAGCCGGGCAAGATGCTCTATGAAATGGACGGCGTAACCGAAGAACTGGCACGCGAAGCGTTCCGTCTGGCTGCAGCGAAGCTGCCGCTGAAGACGGCGTTCATCGTGCGCCAGCTCGGCGCCTAAGGAGAAAACATGAAGGCTTCCGAACTTCTCCAGAAAGACCAGGCCGCGCTCAACAAGGAGCTGGCGGACCTGCTGAAGGCGCAATTCGGCCTGCGCATGCAACTCGCGACCCAGCAGCTCACGAACACGAGCCAGCTGAAGAAGGTTCGTCGCGACATCGCACGTGTGCGGACCGTCATGACTCAGAAGGCGAACCAGAAATGAACGATAGCGTGAAAACCTCGCTGAAGCGGACGCTGGTCGGTCGGGTCGTCAGCAACAAGATGGACAAGACCGTCACCGTGCTGATCGAGCACCGCGTCAAGCACCCGATCTACGGCAAGTATGTCGTGCGTTCGAAGAAGTACCACGCGCACGATGAAGCGAACACCTGCAACGAAGGCGATCTCGTCGAAATCCAGGAAACCCGTCCTGTTTCGAAGACGAAGGCCTGGACGGTGTCGCGCCTCGTCGAAGCAGCTCGCGTCATCTAAGCGGGCAGAGCAGTAGGCAGTAACAGGCACTTCGCCATGAAGTGCTTGAAATCGCAAAGTTTTTGCTTGCGTGACCGGGATTATTTGTTATAATCCCGGTCTTCCCTCTTTATGGGAGCCCCGTCGCGGGCGAAGTTGGTGGGGGAAGCGGACTGGCGCCAGCCTGTCCGAAAGATTCACCGAATTGCGATGGCGGGTTTCGTTTGCCGTCGCTGCTGTTCCAACCCAAGCAGCCGATTGGCTGACGGGACCAAGACTGACCGTATGCATCATGGTGGTGCATCCGGATTAAGTTGGGAAAGACAAACCATGATCCAGACCGAATCTCGGCTCGAAGTAGCCGACAACACGGGTGCGCGTGAAGTCATGTGCATCAAGGTGCTCGGCGGCTCGAAGCGTCGTTATGCCGGCATTGGCGACATCATCAAGGTGACCGTCAAAGAAGCAACGCCGCGCGGGCGCGTGAAGAAAGGCGAAATCTACAACGCCGTGGTGGTCCGCACCGCCAAGGGTGTTCGCCGTCAAGACGGCTCGCTGATCAAGTTCGACGGCAACGCCGCTGTGCTTTTGAATAACAAGCTTGAGCCGATCGGCACCCGCATTTTCGGGCCGGTGACGCGTGAGCTGCGTAGCGAACGATTCATGAAGATCGTTTCGCTGGCGCCGGAAGTGCTGTAAGGAGTCGCGATGAACAAGATTCGCAAAGGTGACGAAGTGATCGTCGTCACTGGCAAGGACAAGGGCAAGCGCGGCGTCGTGCTGGCTGTCGGTGCTGAACATGTGACGGTTGAGGGTATCAACCTCGTCAAGAAGCATGTGAAGCCGAACCCGATGAAGGGTACGACGGGCGGCGTGGAAGCGAAGACGATGCCCCTGCATATTTCGAACGTCGCACTGGTCGACGCGAATGGCAAGGCGTCGCGTGTTGGCATCAAGGTCGAGGAAGGCAAGAAGGTTCGCTTCCTGAAGACGACCGGTGCCGTACTGAGCGCCTGACGCAGCGGAGTAAAAAATGGCTCGTTTTCAAGAGTTTTACAAAGAAAAGGTTGTGCCCGGCCTGATCGAGAAGTTCGGTTACAAGTCGGTCATGGAAGTGCCGCGCATCACCAAGATCACGCTGAACATGGGTCTTGGCGAAGCGATCGCTGACAAGAAGGTCATTGAGAACGCCGTTGGCGACCTCACGAAGATCGCCGGTCAGAAGCCGGTCGTCACGAAGGCACGCAAGGCAATCGCAGGCTTCAAGATCCGCCAGGGCTATCCCATCGGCGCGATGGTGACGCTGCGCGGCCGTGCGATGTACGAATTCCTCGACCGTTTCGTGACCGTTGCCCTGCCCCGCGTGCGTGACTTCCGCGGCGTGTCGGGTCGTGCCTTCGATGGCCGCGGCAACTACAACATCGGTGTGAAAGAGCAGATCATTTTCCCCGAAATCGACTACGACAAGATCGACGCACTGCGTGGGCTGAACATCAGCATCACGACGACTGCGAAGACCGACGACGAAGCAAAGGCTCTGCTCGCCAGCTTCAAGTTCCCGTTCAGAAACTGAGGTTACCGTGGCTAAACTGGCACTGATCGAACGTGAAAAGAAGCGCGCCCGCCTGGTCGCGAAGTTCGCAGCAAAGCGCGAAGCGCTGAAGGCGATCGTCGAAGACCAAAGCAAGTCGGAAGAAGAGCGCTACGAAGCACGCCTGGAGCTGCAGCAACTGCCCCGCAACTCGAACCCGACCCGCCAGCGTAACCGCTGCGCGATCACGGGCCGTCCGCGTGGCACGTTCCGTAAATTCGGCCTCGCGCGCAACAAGATTCGTGAAATCGCATTCCGTGGCGAGATTCCTGGCCTGACCAAGGCGAGCTGGTAATAGGAGAAACGTAAATGAGCATGAGTGATCCTATCGCCGATATGCTGACTCGCATCCGCAACGCGCAGATGGTCGAGAAGGTATCGGTCGCGATGCCCTCGTCGAAGGTCAAGGTTGCAATCGCGCAAGTCCTGAAGGACGAAGGTTATATCGACGATTTCGCCGTGAAGGCGGAAGGTGCGAAGTCCGAACTGAATATCGCGCTGAAGTACTACGCAGGTCGCCCGGTCATCGAACGCCTCGAGCGCGTGTCGAAGCCTGGTCTGCGCGTGTACCGCGGTCGTAACGACATTCCGCAGGTCATGAACGGCCTGGGCGTGGCAATCGTTTCGACGCCGAAGGGCGTGATGACCGACCGCAAGGCGCGCGCTACCGGCGTCGGCGGCGAAGTCATCTGCTACGTCGCTTAAAGCCGAGGAGAGAGAAACATGTCTCGAGTAGGTAAGAGCCCGATCGCGCTGCAAGGCGCGGAAGTCAAGCTGGCCGACGGTGCGATCACCGTCAAGGGCCCGCTGGGCACCATCACGCAGCCGGTGAATCCGCTCGTGAACGTGGCGAACAACGACGGCACGCTGAATCTGGCGCCGGTCAACGAAAGCCGCGAAGCAAACGCAATGTCGGGCACGATGCGCGCGATCATCGCGAACGCCGTGCACGGCGTGACCAAGGGTTTCGAGCGCAAGCTGACGCTGGTTGGCGTCGGTTACCGTGCGCAAGCGCAAGGCGACAAGCTGAACCTGTCGCTGGGTTTCTCGCACCCGGTGGTGCACCAGATGCCGGAAGGCGTCAAGGCTGAAACTCCGACGCAAACCGAAATCGTGATCAAGGGGATCAACAAGCAACAAGTCGGTCAAGTAGCTGCGGAAGTTCGCGGTTACCGTCCGCCGGAGCCCTACAAGGGCAAGGGCGTGCGCTATTCCGACGAGGTTGTGATCCTCAAAGAAACGAAGAAGAAGTAAGGGTGCGCAATCATGGATAAGACTCAATCTCGCCTGCGCCGCGCTCGCCAGACGCGTATCAAGATCGCTGAGCTGCAGGTCGCGCGTCTCGCCGTGCATCGCACGAACACGCACATCTACGCTCAAGTGTTCTCGCCCTGCGGCACCAAGGTGCTCGCCAGCGCGTCGACGCTCGAAGCAGAAGTGCGCGCCGAACTCGCCGACAAGTCGGGCAAGGGCGGCAACGTTAATGCCGCGACGCTGATCGGCAAGCGTATTGCCGAAAAGGCAAAGGCTGCCGGCATCGAATCCGTCGCCTTCGACCGCTCGGGCTTCCGCTACCACGGCCGCGTCAAGGCGCTGGCTGAGGCAGCTCGCGAAGCTGGGCTCAAGTTCTAAGGGAAGGAATTCGTCATGGCAAAGATGCAAGCGAAAGTTCAGGCTGACGAACGCGACGACGGCCTTCGCGAAAAGATGATTTCGGTCAATCGCGTGACCAAGGTCGTGAAGGGTGGCCGTATTCTCGGCTTCGCCGCACTGACCGTGGTCGGCGATGGTGATGGCCGCATCGGTATGGGCAAGGGCAAGGCGAAGGAAGTGCCGGTCGCTGTCCAGAAGGCAATGGAACAGGCTCGCCGCAACATGTTCAAGGTGCCGCTCAAGAACGGCACGCTGCAGCACGAAGTGCACGGCAAGCATGGCGCATCCGCAGTCCTCCTCGCTCCGGCGAAGGCAGGTACGGGCGTGATCGCCGGCGGCCCGATGCGCGCAGTGTTCGACGTGATGGGCGTGCAGAACGTCGTGGCGAAGAGCCACGGTTCGACGAACCCGTACAACCTCGTTCGCGCCACGCTGGACGGTCTGCGCAAGCAGTCGACCCCGGCAGACATCGCGGCGAAGCGCGGCAAGTCCGTCGAAGATATTTTGGGCTAAGCCCGGGTGGTCACCATGTCTGAAAAAACTGTCAAGGTTCAGCTCGTGAAGAGCCTGATCGGGACCCGCGAATCGCACCGTGCGACCGTGCGTGGCCTGGGCCTGCGCCGACTCAACTCGGTTAGCGAGCTGCAGGATACGCCGGCGGTCCGCGGCATGATCAACAAGGTCTCGTACCTCGTTAAGGTCATCGCGTAAGCGGCCCTACGGATCAAGGAGTTGATATGGAATTGAATAACCTGAAGCCGGCCGCTGGTGCAAAGCACGCCAAGCGTCGCGTCGGCCGCGGCATCGGTTCGGGCCTCGGCAAGACGGCTGGCCGTGGTCACAAGGGGCAGAAATCGCGTTCGGGCGGCTTCCACAAAGTCGGTTTCGAAGGCGGTCAGATGCCGCTGCAACGTCGTCTGCCGAAGCGCGGCTTCACGTCGCTGACGAAGGAATTCGTCGGTGAAGTGCGCCTGGGCGACCTCGAGAAGCTGCCGGTCGATGAAATCGATCTGCTCGCACTGAAGCAAGCCGGCCTGGTCGGCGAGCTGACGAAGAGCGCAAAGATCATCGCGACGGGCGAACTGAAGCGCAAGATCGTCGTGAAGGGTCTGGGCGCCACCAAGGGTGCGCGCGCTGCGATCGAAGCGGCTGGCGGTTCGTTCGCCGAGTGACACGCGTAGCGCGTCGTTACTTGCATTCATCGGAGAAGGTACTTGGCTAACAGCCCGAGTCTTGCAAAACCCGGTCGAAGCACGGCGAAATTCGGCGATCTGCGTCGGCGAGCGATGTTCCTGCTCCTGGCGCTGATCGTCTATCGCATCGGCGCGCACATCCCCGTGCCGGGCATCGATCCGGATCAACTGGCGAAGCTGTTCCAGAGTCAGGCGGGCGGCATCCTGGGCATGTTCAACATGTTCTCGGGTGGCGCACTGTCCCGCTTCACGATCTTCGCGCTGGGGATCATGCCGTACATCTCGGCATCGATCATCATGCAGTTGCTGGCGATCGTCTCGCCGCAGCTCGAGGCGCTGAAGAAGGAAGGGCAGGCAGGGCAACGGAAGATCACGCAGTACACGCGGTATTTCACCGTGGTGCTCGCGACCTTCCAAGCGTTCGGTATCGCGGCTGCGCTGGAAAACCAGCCTGGCCTCGTGATCGATCCCGGCATGCTGTTCCGGCTGACGACGGTCGTGACGCTGGTTACCGGCACGATGTTCCTGATGTGGCTGGGTGAGCAGATCACCGAGCGTGGTCTCGGCAACGGCATCTCGATCATCATCTTCGGCGGGATCGCAGCAGGGTTCCCGAATGCCGTCGGTGGGCTGTTCGAGCTGGTGCGTACGGGTTCGATGAGCATCATTTCGGCGATCATCATCGTCGTTCTGATCGCCGCGGTGACTTACCTGGTCGTGTTCATCGAACGCGGGCAGCGCAAGATCCTCGTGAACTACGCGAAGCGCCAGGTCGGCAACAAGATCTACGGTGGCCAGTCGTCGCACTTGCCGCTGAAGCTGAACATGTCGGGCGTGATTCCGCCGATCTTCGCATCGTCGATCATCCTGTTCCCGGCCACGATTCTCGGCTGGTTCAGCACGGGTCAACCGTCGGGAAGCTGGATCTCCAACACGTTGCATAACGTCGCGGAGGCGCTGAAGCCGGGCCAGCCGGTCTATGTGCTGCTGTACACGCTGGCGATCGTGTTTTTCTGCTTCTTCTACACCGCACTGGTGTTCAACAGCAGGGAAACCGCGGACAACCTGAAGAAGAGCGGGGCGTTCGTTCCTGGCATCCGTCCGGGCGACCAAACCGCGCGATATATCGACCGCATCCTCACGCGTCTGACGCTGGCCGGTGCGATCTACATCGTCTTCGTTTGTTTGCTGCCGGAATTCCTGGTGCTGCGCTGGAACGTGCCGTTTTATTTTGGTGGAACGTCGCTGCTGATCATTGTCGTCGTCACGATGGACTTCATGGCGCAGGTGCAGTCGTACGTTATGTCGCAACAGTATGAGTCGCTGCTCAAGAAGGCAAACTTCAAGGGCGGCAACATCCCAATGCGTTAATTAAGGACTATGGCCAAAGACGATGTAATCCAGATGCAGGGTGAGGTGATCGAAAACCTCCCGAATGCGACCTTCCGTGTGAAGCTGGAAAACGGCCATGTCGTGTTGGGGCATATCTCCGGGAAGATGCGGATGCACTACATCCGTATCTTGCCGGGCGACAAGGTCACGGTTGAATTGACGCCTTACGATCTGTCTCGTGCGCGGATCGTGTTCCGGGCGAAGTGATTTGAAAAAAGGGTATTATCATGAAAGTGATGGCATCGGTTAAGCGCATTTGCCGCAATTGCAAGATCATCAAGCGCAAAGGCGTCGTTCGCGTGATCTGCAGCTCGGATCCGCGCCACAAGCAGCGCCAAGGCTGACCGCGCGTTTGTTTGCGCTTTTTGTTTGAGGAAAAACAATGGCTCGTATCGCAGGGGTTAACATCCCGAATCACCAGCATACCGAGATCGGCCTGACGGCAATCTTCGGTATCGGCCGCACGCGCTCGCGCAGCATCTGCTCGGCAGCTGGCGTGGAATTCTCGAAGAAGGTCAAGGACCTGACCGACGCAGACCTCGAAAAGCTGCGTGAGGAAGTGGGCAAGTTCATCGTCGAAGGCGACCTGCGCCGTGAAGTGACGATGAACATCAAGCGCCTGATGGACCTCGGTTGCTACCGTGGTGTTCGTCATCGCAAGGGCCTGCCGATGCGTGGTCAGCGTACGCGTACGAACGCACGTACCCGCAAGGGTCCGCGTCGTGCAGCGCAAGCGCTGAAGAAGTAAGCGGAACTGACAGTTACAGGAAAACGTAATGGCTAAGGCTTCGAACACCGCGGCGCAACGCGTTCGCAAGAAGGTCAAGAAGAACGTCGCTGAAGGCGTGGTGCACGTTCACGCGTCGTTCAACAACACGATCATCACGATCACCGATCGTCAGGGCAATGCTCTGGCATGGGCGACGTCGGGCGGCCAGGGCTTCAAGGGCTCGCGCAAGTCGACGCCGTTCGCTGCTCAGGTTGCTGCTGAGTCGGCCGGTCGTGTGGCGATGGAATATGGCGTGAAGAATCTGGAAGTGCGGATCAAGGGCCCGGGCCCGGGTCGTGAGTCGGCAGTGCGCGCACTGCACGGCCTCGGCATCAAGATCACCGCGATTTCGGACGTCACCCCGATTCCGCACAACGGCTGCCGTCCGCCGAAGCGCCGTCGTATCTAAGAATGCTGCTGGCACGTTCGTGCTGGCGCATTGCCTGTCGTCGCATAGCGCCGACGGGCGTTGCTTTTTTGATTGACTAAGCCCACCGTTCGCCCCAAAGGGCGCGAACTAGCGCGGATTTCGATCCGCGTGACCGATTGATAAAGGAATGCAACGTGGCACGTTATATCGGCCCCAAGGCCAAGCTGTCCCGCCGTGAAGGCACCGACCTGTTCCTGAAGAGCGCGCGCCGCTCGCTCGCCGACAAGTGCAAGCTCGACAGCAAGCCGGGTCAGCACGGCCGTACCTCGGGCGCTCGTACGTCCGACTATGGTACGCAGCTGCGCGAAAAGCAAAAGGTCAAGCGTATCTACGGCGTGCTGGAACGTCAGTTCCGCCGCTACTTCGCTGAAGCCGACCGCCGCAAGGGCAACACGGGTGAAAACCTGCTGCAACTGCTCGAGTCGCGTCTCGACAACGTCGTGTATCGCATGGGCTTCGGCTCGACCCGCGCAGAAGCGCGTCAGCTGGTGAGCCACAAGTCGATCACCGTGAACGGCGTCGTCGCGAACGTGCCGTCGCAACAAGTGAAGGCTGGCGACGTGATCGCGATCCGCGAAAAGGCGAAGAAGCAGGCGCGTATCATCGAAGCGCTGTCGCTCGCCGAGCAAGGCGGCATGCCGAGCTGGGTTGCAGTCGATGCGAAGAAGTTCGAAGGCACGTTCAAGCAAATGCCGGAACGCGCTGACATCGCAGGCGACATCAACGAAAGCCTGATCGTCGAATTGTATTCGCGTTAATCCGATTGACGGCCGAGGTACCCCGATTGCGTTTCGCAAGGAGGGGCCTCGGCTGTTTATTTTCTGGTTGTTACCGGTCAGCCTTATCGGTGTAACGAGCCGAGGGTATTGAAAAGGAAAGCCCATGCAAACCAGTTTGCTGAAACCCAAGATCATCGCCGTGGAATCGCTGGGCGAGAACCACGCGAGGGTGGTCATGGAACCGTTCGAACGCGGTTACGGCCACACCTTGGGCAACGCGCTGCGCCGCGTGCTGCTGTCGTCGATGGTCGGCTACGCGCCGACCGAAGTGACGATCGCCGGCGTGGTGCACGAGTATTCGACGCTCGACGGCGTGCAGGAAGACGTGGTCAACCTGCTGCTGAACCTGAAGGGCGTGGTGTTCAAGCTGCACAACCGTGACGAAGTCACGGTCACGCTGCGCAAGGAAGGCGAAGGCGTCGTCACGGCCGGCGATATCGAGCTCGCGCACGATTGCGAAGTCATCAACCCGAATCACGTGATCGCACATCTGTCGAAGGGCGGCAAGCTCGACGTTCAGATCAAGATCGAGAAGGGTCGCGGCTACGTGCCGGGCAACGTTCGTCGCTACGGCGAAGACACGGCCAAGATCATCGGCCGCATCGTCCTCGACGCATCGTTCTCGCCGGTTCGCCGCGTGAGCTATGCAGTCGAAAGCGCACGTGTCGAGCAGCGTACCGACCTCGACAAGCTCGTGATGAACATCGAGACGAGCGGCGTGATCACCCCGGAAGAGGCGATCCGTCAATCGGCCCGCATCCTGGTCGACCAGCTGTCCGTGTTCGCGGCGCTGGAAGGCACGGAAACGGCTGCCGAAGCACCGTCGCGTGCACCGCAGATCGATCCGATCCTGCTGCGTCCGGTGGACGATCTCGAGCTGACGGTTCGTTCCGCGAACTGCCTGAAGGCCGAGAACATCTACTACATCGGCGACCTGATCCAGCGCACGGAAAACGAACTGCTGAAGACGCCGAACCTCGGTCGCAAGTCGCTGAACGAGATCAAGGAAGTGCTGGCTTCGCGCGGCCTCACGCTGGGCATGAAGCTCGAAAACTGGCCGCCGGCTGGTCTCGACAAGTAAGCCCGACTGTAGCTGCGCTGTAGTCGTAGTTGGCAAAGATGCGGATTTTCCTTTAAAATCCGCATCTTGCCTTTTTCGTTACCGGCCCGTGCACCCGTCGAGGTGCGATAGAAGAGCTGGATCAAAACTTTGAATCAAGGAAACTGAAATGCGCCATCGTCATGGTCTGCGGAAACTGAACCGCACGAGCAGCCACCGTCTGGCTATGCTCCGTAACATGTCCAACTCGCTGATCGAGCACGAAGTCATCAAGACGACGCTGCCGAAGGCGAAGGAACTCCGTAAAGTCGTCGAGCCGCTGATCACGCTCGGCAAGAAGCCGTCGCTGGCAAACCGTCGCCTGGCATTCAACCGCCTGCGCGATCGTGACTCGGTCGCGAAGCTGTTCGACGTCCTCGGTCCGCGTTTCGCGAACCGTCCGGGCGGCTACCTGCGCGTGCTGAAGTTCGGCTTCCGCGTCGGCGACAACGCACCGATGGCACTGGTCGAGCTGCTCGATCGTCCGGAAGTCGACGAAACGGAAAACGTGCAAGAAGCTGAATAAGCTTCGGTACGTAGCAGAATCCGAAAGGGCCGAGCAATTGCTTGGCCCTTTTTGCTTTTTGGCGGCGCCGCGTCGCGATCGATTTTCACCGGCCGCTGCCGGCAACGTTGCGCGCGCTGCGCTACGATAAGGGGCTGTCGAGGGCGCGAGGTGCGCGCAGCGGGCGGCCGAAGCGCGGAAATCAGCCAGGAGAGTGCGTATGGTGGTGTTGATGCTGACGACGGTGCCCGATGCAGCAACGGCTGAGGCCCTCGCCACCGGCGCGCTCGACGCGCGGCTTGCCGCCTGCGTATCGGAGCTCGGTACGATCAAGTCGCGCTATCACTGGCAGGGCAAGGTCGAAACGGCCGACGAGATCCAGTTGCTGTTCAAGACGAGCGCGGTGCGCTCGCTGGAACTGGAGCGATTCATCCTCGCGCATCATCCTTACGAGACGCCCGAAATCGTCTCGTGGCAGGCCGCGGCCTCTGCCGCGTACGGCCAGTGGGTGACGAGCGAAACTCAACGTCTATTTCATGTTTAACGGTATGGCGCTTTCCGTGCGCGCGCTGCGCGCATTCGCGGCTCTGTTGTCGTTCGTGCTGGTGCTGGGCGGCCTGTCGGTCGCGCGCGCGGCCGACGATTTTCTCGATCCGTCGGTCGCATTCAAGTTCAGCGCGAGCGAAGCCCCGGGACAGGTCGACGTCCGCTTCAAGATCGCCAACGGCTATTACCTTTACCGCGAGCGGTTCGCGTTCGCGGTGAAGAGCGGCAATGCGACGCTCGGTGCGCCGCAGTTTCCGCCCGGCCACGTGAAGTTCGACCAGACGTTCCAGAAGGAAGTCGAAACCTATCGCGACGACGTCGTGGTCCACGTGCCGGTCAAGCAGGCGGCCGGGCCGTTCGAGCTCACGGTGACGTCGCAAGGGTGCGCCGACGAAGGGATCTGCTACCCGCCCGCCGAACACGTCGTGAAGATCGACGGCGCGGCGCTCGGCGCGGCCGCAGCGGCTGACGGCGCGGCCGCATCGGGCAGCTGGTTCGACAAGGTCACCAGCGCGGATTTCGCGCAATCGCTGCTCGAGGGGCACGGCTTCCTCACGATCGTCGCGCTGTATTTCGTCGCAGGCGTCGTGTTGAGCCTGCTGCCGTGTTCGTACCCGATGATTCCGATCGTCTCCGCGATCATCATCGGCCAGGGCACGCGCGCAACGCATGCGCGCGGCTTTGCGCTGTCGCTGACGTATGTGGTCGGCATGGCGCTCGTCTATACGGCGCTCGGCATCGCCGCCGCGCTGGTCGGCCAGAGCCTCGGCGCGTGGCTGCAGAATCCTTGGGTGCTCGGCGCCTTCGGCTTGCTGCTGACCGCGTTCGCGGTGTCGCTGATCTCCGGCAAGGACCTCATGCTGCCGGCGCGCTGGCAGAACGGCGCGGCGCAGGTGTCGAGCGCGCGCCAGGGCGGCCATTTCGCCGCGGTTGCCGCGATGGGTGCACTGTCGGCGCTGGTCGTCGGCGCATGCATGACGGCGCCGCTGTTCGCGGTGCTCGCCTTCATCGCGCACACCGGCAACGCGTTCCTCGGCGGCGCGGCGCTGTTCGCCATGGGGCTCGGGCTCGGCGTGCCGCTGCTCGTCGTGGGGCTCGGCGCCGGCACGGTGCTGCCGCGCGCCGGCGCATGGATGGATGGCGTCAAGGTGTTCTTCGGCATCGTGCTGCTCGCCGCCGCGCTCTGGATCGTATGGCCGGTGCTGGCGGGCGGCCTGAAGATGATGCTCGCCGCGTTGTGGTTGCTGATCGCCGCAGCGGCGCTCGGACTGTTCACGCCCCATGCCGGAGCCGCCTCCATCTGGCGCCGGTTCGGCCGCGGCCTCGGCGCCGCGCTCGCGATCTGGGCGGCGACGCTGCTCGTCGGCCTGGCCGCCGGTTCGACCGATCCGGTGAAGCCGCTCGCCGTGCTGGCCGCGCGTACGGTTGCGTCGGGCGCTGCGACGTCGGCGGCCGGCCAGGCGGCCGGGCAGGCCGCGCCCGCGTTCGCGGCGGTGCGCTCCAGCGGGGAGCTCGATGCGCTGCTGAAGGCGTCGAGCCGGCCCGTGATGCTCGATTTCTATGCGGACTGGTGCGTGAGCTGCAAGGAGATGGAGCATCTGACGTTCACCGATTCCCGCGTGCAGGCGCGGCTCGCGCAGCTGCACCTGGTGCGCGCGGACGTCACCGCGAACAATTCCGACGATCAGGCACTGCTCAAGCGGTTCAACCTGTTCGGCCCGCCGGGCATCATCTTCTTCGATCGCAACGGTAACGAGATCGGCCGGGTGGTCGGCTATCAGGCAGCCGACACGTTCCTGCGCAGCCTCGATCGCGCAGCGGTGCCGACGGTCTGATCCGAGCTGGACCGACCTGGCCGCCCAGCGCACAAAAAAACGGCGGGACACTTCGGTGTCCCGCCGTTTTTTCATCCTGCGTGCCGATCGGCAGCGCGGCTCAGCGCTGCGCCTTCAGCAGCCGCGCCGCATCGAGCGCGAAGTACGTGAGCACGCCGTCGGCGCCCGCACGCTTGAATGCGAGCAGCGATTCGAGCACGACCTTGTCGTGGTCGAGCCAGCCGTTCATCGCGGCCGCCTTCAGCATCGCGTATTCGCCGCTCACCTGGTACACGTACGTCGGGAAGCGGAACTCGTCCTTCACGCGGCGCACGATGTCGAGATACGGCATGCCCGGTTTGACCATCACCATGTCGGCGCCTTCGTCGATGTCGAGGCGCACCTCGCGCAACGCTTCGTCGCTGTTCGCCGGGTCCATCTGGTAGGTCATCTTGTTGCCCTTGCCCAGATTCGACGCCGAGCCGACCGCGTCGCGGAACGGACCGTAGAACGCGGACGCGAACTTGGCCGAATAGGCCATGATGCGCGTATGGATATGCCCGTCGCTTTCGAGCATTTCACGCACTGCGCCGATGCGGCCATCCATCATGTCGGACGGCGCGACGATGTCGACGCCGGCTTCCGCCTGCGCGCGCGCCTGTTCGATCAGGATTTCGATCGTGTCGTCGTTGATCACGTAGCCGTTCTCGTCGAGCACGCCGTCCTGGCCGTGGCTCGTGTACGGATCGAGCGCGACGTCGGTCAGCACGCCGAGTTCGGGGAAGCGCTTCTTCAGCTCGCGCACCGCGCGCGGAATCAGCCCTTCCGGGTTGGCCGCCTCGCGGCCGTCAGGCGTTTTCAGCGACGTTTCGATGGCCGGAAACAGCGACAGCACGGGCACGCCGAGTTCGACGCACTGTTCGGCGACGTGCATCAGCAGATCGACCGACACGCGCTCGACGCCCGGCATCGACGGCACCGGCTGACGTTGGTTGGTGCCGTCGACGACGAACACCGGATAGATCAGATCGTCGGTGGTCAGGCGGTTTTCGCGCATCAGGCGCCGGGAGAAGTCGTCGCGGCGCATGCGGCGCGGACGATGAAGAGGATGGAAGCTCATGTGCGATGTGAATGAAATCGGGGCAAGAAGGACCTTACGGATCCCTTAGGTCATTTTCGAGATCGTTGGTATATGATAGCGATCGAGCGGCGCGCGTTGCGTGCTGCTCCCCGCTTCTCCTCCCTGAGCGGGTGCCTGTCGTTTTTCGATTAGGCTGTTTGACCCGCCGTTCGACGGCGGGTTTTTTTATGAGCCGGCCGAATCCGCAGACACCGTCAGGTGCGCCCGGCCGCTGCCGGCCGAGCGCTGCCCGTTCATTGTGCTACAGGTGCGCCTTCTGCGTCGGCGACGGACGGCCGCAGCCAGCTCTCGATCAATTCGTGCGCCTCGTCGAGCCCCGTGCGCTTCAGCGCCGAGAACAGCTGGACGGTCAGCTTGCCCTTCACGCCCTGGTCGCGGTACGCGTCGAGCCCTTTCTGCGTGTTGCGCAGCGCGTTGATGCTCTCTTGTCGCGTCAATTTGTCGCACTTCGTCAGCAGCGTGTGGATCGGCTTGCCGGTCGGGGCGAACCACTCGATCATCCGGCGATCGAGGTCGGTCAGCGGGCGGCGCGAATCCATCATCAGGATCAGGCCGCAGAGCTGCGAGCGCGTCGCGAGATAGGACGACAGCAGCATTTCCCAGTGGGCCTTCGCGGCCCCGGGCACTTCCGCATAGCCGTAGCCGGGCAGGTCGACGAGGTTCGCGACGGGCTCCGCGGCGGGGCCGACCGAGAAGTAGTTGATGTGCTGCGTGCGACCGGGCGTCTTCGACGCGAACGCGAGTCGCTTCTGATTGCACAGCACGTTGATCGCCGTCGATTTGCCGGCATTCGAACGGCCCGCGAATGCGATTTCCGGCTGCACCGTCGGCGGCAGGTCGCGCAGATGGTTGACGGTCGTGTAGAAGCGAGCTTGATGGAGCAAAAAGGCCATGGGGGAAACCGGTGGGACGGGCGGCGCGAGCCGCTTGGTGGAGGCGGGGTAGCCCCGATAGGCGCGGGAGCTTTCAACGCGATATTGTACAATACGGCGGTTTTGCCGAAGGGTTGCGGGCGCCCGCCTCGCGCTTTTATGCAGCTTCTGCGGTAGACTGGTCGACGTCGTTTTTTGCAGAACCTCAAATTCCCACAAGACGAAACAGGGTGTGCGAATGAATCGACTGTGCAAGTCTCTGATGGTGCTTCAGGTTGCAGCAGGATTCGTAGGTTTCGTGGCGGAGGCAAATGCGGCAGGTGCGGCAAAGCCGGATCTGGACCGCGGCAAGGCGATTGCCGGGCAGGTGTGCGCGTCGTGTCACGGCGCCGACGGCAACAGTGCGTCGGGCAGTTTCCCGAAGCTCGCCGGTCAGCATCCCGAATATTTGGTCAAGCAGTTGAGCGACTTCAAGACGCAGCCGGGCGCGAAGGGGCCGGCGCGGAACAATTCGGTGATGGTCGGATTTGCGAGCGCATTGAGCGCGGACGACATGCGCAACGTCGCCGCGTATTACGGCTCGCAAACGACCAAGCTCGGCACCGCACGCGATGCGGCGACCGTGCCGATCGGTCAGAAGATCTATCGCGGCGGCATCGCGGAAAAGGGCGTACCGGCCTGCGCGAGCTGCCACGGGCCGACGGGGCAAGGGATACCGGTCCAGTACCCGCGTCTGTCGGGGCAGTGGGCCGATTACACGGTGGCCCAGTTGACCGCGTTCCAGCAAGGTGCCGGCGCGCGCAACAACAACGAGGCGATGCATCAGATCGCCTCGCGTCTGTCGGACACCGAGATCAAGGCCGTGGCGGATTACATCGCGGGCCTGCGTTGAGCGGTCCGTCGCGAATGGAATGACCGGTCGCCGGAACGGCGGCCGGAGTCAGAACAAGAAAAGGGTGGGGCGCCGCATGCTTGCGGCCGCCTTGCCCTTTTTTGTTGTCAGTCGGAGTTTGAATGAGCGTTACCACGTCGGGGTTGCAGTCGAAGTCGGGTCAAAGTGCGTCCAGGCGCGCGATCGAGCTGATCAGCTCGATGCGCTTCGCGATCGCACTGTTGGTGGTGCTGTCGATCGCGAGCATCATCGGCACGGTGCTGACCCAGGACGACCCCTATCCGAACTACGTGAACCAGTTCGGGCCGTTCTGGGCGGACATCTTCCGCTCGCTCGGCCTGTACAACGTGTACAGCGCGTGGTGGTTCATGCTGATCCTGATCTTCCTGGTCGCGTCGATCTCGCTGTGCGTGATCCGCAACGCGCCGAAGATGCTCGCCGACGCGAAGAGCTGGAAGGACAAGGTCCGCGAAGGCAGCCTGCGCGCGTTCCATCACAAGGCCGAATACACCGTTGCCGGCACGCGCGCGAGCGTCGCGGCGACGCTCGCCGCATTCGTCGCGAAGGGCGGCTACAAGCACGTCGTGCGCGAAACCGACGGCGCGACGCTGATCTCCGCGAAACGCGGCGCGCTGACGAAGTGGGGCTACATTTCCGCGCACCTGGCGATCGTCGTGATCTGTATCGGCGGCCTGCTCGACAGCAACCTGCCGATCAAATTCCAGATGTGGATGTTCGGCAAGAGCCCGGTCAATACGAGCGCGACGATCAGCGAGATCTCGCCCGATCACCGGCTGTCCGCGTCGAACCCGACGTTCCGCGGCTACGCATGGGTGCCCGAAGGCCAGTTCGTGTCCACCGCGATCCTCAACCAGCCGAACGGCTCGTTGATCCAGGACCTGCCGTTCTCGATCCAGCTGAACAAGTTCATCGTCGATTACTACACGACCGGGATGCCGAAGCTGTTTGCGAGCGACATCGTCGTGATCGATCGCGAGACGGGCCGGAAGATTCCGGCGCGCGTCGAAGTGAACAAGCCGTTCACCTACAAGGGCGTGTCGATCTATCAGTCGAGCTTCCAGGACGGCGGCTCGCAGATGCAGATGACGGCCTATCCGATGACGGGCGACACCGCGAAGACGTTCGCCGTGAAGGGCACGATCGGCAGCACGGCGCCGCTGCAGATGCCGGGCAGCGACGGCGACACGATCGAGTTCTCGGACTTCCGCGCGATCAACGTCGAGAACATGGCCGACGCGAACGGCAAGCCGGACGTGCGCGGCGTGGCGAAGACGGAGTCGCTGAAGCAGGCGTTCGACGAACGGCTCGGCTCGGGCGCGAAGACGTCGAAGCCGATGCAGCTTCATAACATCGGGCCGTCCGTGCAGTACAAGATCCGCGGCAAGGACGGCCAGGCGCGCGAGTTCAACAACTACATGCTGCCGGTCGACATGGGCGGCGCGCGCGTGTTCCTCGCGGGCGTGCGCGCGAGCCCGAACGACGCGTTCCGCTACATGCGGATTCCGGCCGACAGCGAGGATTCGATCGGCGAATGGATGCGCCTGCGCGCCGCGCTCGAGGATCCGGCGGTGCGCGCGGACGCCGCCGCCCGTTTCGCCCAGCGTTCGCTGCCGACCACCGACGCGTCGCTGCGCGGCCGGCTGCAGGACAGCGCGTTCAAGGTGTTGACCCTCTTTGCGGCGAGTGACGACAGCGTCGGTCGCGGTGCGGACGGGCAGCCGGTCGGCGGCTTCCAGGCGGTGGCCACCTTCATCGACCGGTCGGTGCCGAAAGCCGAGCAGGAAAAGGCGGCGAGCCTGCTGCTGCGCATGCTCGAGGGCTCGATGTGGGAGGTCTGGCAGATCGCGCGCGAGCGGGCCGGCGAGCCGGCCGTCCAGCAGGGCGCCGACACGGTCCGCTTCGTGCAGAACGCGATCAATGCGCTATCCGACAGCTTCCTGTACGGATCGCCGGTCTATTTGCAGCTCGATTCCTTCAAGCAGGTGCAAGCCTCGGTATTTCAGCTGACGCGCGCGCCCGGCAAGAATCTGGTGTATCTTGGCAGCCTGCTGTTGGTCGCCGGCATCTTCTCGATGTTCTACGTGCGCGAGCGGCGCCTGTGGTTCTGGCTCAAGGATGCCGGTGCGGGCGTCGAAGTGGTGATGGCGATGTCCACGGCGCGCAAGACGTTCGATTTCGAGAACGAATTCGTGCAGACGCGCGATGCGGCCGGCGCCGCCCTGGGCGCCGCACCCCGCGACGCCGCGCCCGCCGGCGCGGCTGCAACTGCCCGCCCGCCCGTCGGCGGCGGTTCCGATTCCGAGAATTCCACCCGGTAACATCATGGATCTCACTCAAGCCTCCTCTTCCCGTCCGGGGACCGTCAAGGCCCCGAATCCGGCGCCGTTGTTCGACGGCCGTCCGTTCCTCTCGCGCCTGTCCGTGCTTGACTGGCTGTTCGCGCTGGCGCTCGTGGTCGGCGCGGGCTATGCGTTCGTGCACTACAACGAGCACATGAATTACTACGACAAGGCAGTGATGATCGGCACGGTGCCGGCGCTCGTCGTGCTCGGCTGGCGCTGGAAACCCGCGCGGCTGCTGATGGCGGCGATCGCCGTGCTGTCCTTGCTGTCGATCCAGATCTACCAGGGCGACCTCGCGCGCGCCGATTCGGCGTTCTTCCTGAAATACTTCCTGTCGAGCCAGTCGGCGATCCTCTGGATGAGCGCCTTGTTCGTGCTCGCGACGATCTTCTACTGGATCGGCCTGCTCGCGCGCGCCGCGACGGGCTCCGCGATCGGCCAGAAGCTCACGTGGGCCGCCGTGCTGATGGGCTTCGTCGGCCTGATGGTACGTTGGTACGAGTCCTATCTGATCGGCGCCGACGTCGGGCATATCCCCGTGTCGAACCTGTATGAAGTGTTCGTGCTGTTCAGCCTGATCACCGCGCTGCTCTACCTGTATTACGAGGGCCATTACGGCACGCCTGCGCTCGGTGCGTTCGTGCTGCTCGTGATCAGCGCGGCCGTCGGCTTCCTGATGTGGTACTCGGTCGCGCGCGACGCGCAGCAGATCCAGCCGCTCGTGCCGGCGCTGCAGAGCTGGTGGATGAAGATCCACGTGCCGGCGAACTTCATCGGCTACGGCAGCTTCGCGCTGTCGGCGATGGTGGCGGTCGCGTATCTGATGAAGGAACGCGGCATGCTGGCCGATCGGCTGCCGACGCTCGACGTGCTCGACGACGTGATGTACAAGTCGATCGCCGTCGGCTTCGCGTTCTTCACGATCGCGACGATTCTCGGCGCGCTGTGGGCGGCGGAAGCGTGGGGCGGCTACTGGAGCTGGGACCCGAAGGAAACCTGGGCGCTGATCGTGTGGCTCAATTACGCGGCGTGGCTGCACATGCGCCTGATGAAGGGGCTGCGCGGCACGGTCGCCGCATGGTGGGCGCTCACGGGCCTGCTCGTGACGACGTTCGCGTTCCTCGGCGTCAACATGTTCCTGTCAGGGCTGCACAGCTACGGCAAGCTGTAAGATTTCCGATGCGGGTCCGACAAAAGACCGCCGGCGCACTGCGTGCCCCGGCGGTTTTCTTTTGTTACCGACGGGCGCGCCGCGCGTCGAACGGCGCATGACGGGCCGGGTCGAACGCAGATGAAGCGTGCGCGCCGCGCATGCATGAGGAGCAGCACCATGTGGATCAGGCATTCCCTGCGCAACCTGTTGACCGGCGCCGACATTGCGCCCAGCGAGATCACCGCGCGCGCGGTGTTCGAGAACCGGCGCCGCGTATTGCAGGCGGCCGGCCTTGCGGCGGCGGGCGGATTGCTCGGCGGCAGCGGCGCGGCATTCGGCGCGTATGCGTCGCCCGACGCGCGGGCCGCGAAGCTCGCGGCGAAGACCAATCCGAAATTCGTCGCGGCCGACAAGGTCACGCCGTTCAAGGACATCACGTCCTACAACAACTTCTACGAATTCGGCACCGACAAGGGCGACCCGGCGCAGAATGCCGGCACGCTGCGGCCGCGCCCGTGGCGGGTGAGCGTCGAAGGCGAGGTGCTGCATCCGAAGGTGTTCGATCTCGACGAACTGCTGAAGCTGGCGCCGCTCGAGGAGCGCGTGTACCGGCTGCGCTGCGTCGAGGGCTGGTCGATGGTGATTCCGTGGATCGGCGTGCCGTTCTCCGAACTGGTCAAGCGCGTGCAGCCGACCGGCAACGCGAAATACGTGCAGTTCGTCACGCTGGCCGATCCGTCGCAGATGCCGGGGCTGTCGACGCCGGTACTCGACTGGCCTTACTCCGAAGGGCTGCGCATGGACGAGGCGATGAACCCGCTCACGCTGCTGACGATGGGCGTCTACGGCCAGGTGCTGCCGAATCAGAACGGCGCGCCGGTGCGTATCGTCGTGCCGTGGAAGTACGGCTTCAAGAGTGCGAAGTCGCTGGTGAAGATCCGCTTCGTCGACAAGCAGCCGAAGACGAGCTGGAACACCTACGCATCGAACGAATACGGCTTTTATTCGAACGTGAATCCGAATGTCGATCACCCGCGCTGGAGCCAGGCGACCGAGCGGCGGATCGGCGACGACGGGTTCTTCACGCCGAAGCGCAAGACGCTGATGTTCAACGGCTACGGCGATCTGGTCGCGTCGATGTATCAGGGCATGGACCTGAAGAAGAACTTCTGAGTGCGACGACCGTGAGAAACGACATGCATCCGTCGACGCTGGAGCCGCAGCGGGCGTCCAGCCCGCGTGCGGCGGCCGCCGGTGTTGCGCGGGCGGGCACCGCGGCGCGGGCTGCGCCGCAGCGCTGGCTTGCGCCGGCCAAGCTGCTGGTGTTCGCGGCCGGCCTTTACCCGCTCGCGCGTCTGGTGCTGTTCGGGCTGACCGACCGGCTCGGCGCGAACCCGATCGAATTCATCACGCGCTCCACCGGCCGGTGGACGCTCGTGATCCTCTGCGCCACGCTCGCTGTCACGCCGCTGCGGCGCATGACGGGCGTGGCCGCGTTGCTGCGCTTTCGCCGGATGATCGGGTTGTTCGCGTTCTTTTACGCGACGCTGCACTTCGCGACGTACGTGTGGTTCGACAAGTGGTTCGACGTGCTGGCGATCCTGAAGGACGTCGGCAAGCGCCCGTTCATCACCGTCGGTTTCGCCGCGTTCGTGCTGCTGATTCCGCTGGCCGCGACGTCGCCGCGTGCGATGGCGCGCCGGCTCGGCCGTCATTGGGCGACGCTGCACCGGGCGATCTATGCGATCGCGCTGTTCGGCGTGCTGCATTTCTGGTGGATGCGGGCCGGCAAGCACGATCTCGCGCAGCCGAAGCTGTACGCGGCGATCGTCGCCGTGCTGCTCGGCTGGCGGCTGTTCGAATGGAGCCGACGCCGCATTCGCGCGTGACGATGAACGACGCACGCGCGGAAAAACAAAAGGCGATGACGGGGAGTCATCGCCTTTTGTCGTGTCGACAGGTGAACCGCGAGCGGCGCAGCGCTCGATTACTTCGCGGCCGCCGGGCTCGATGCTGCCGTTGCCGCCTTCGACGTGCTGCTCGAGAGCTCCGGCGACAGTGTCAGCGGCGTGCCGGAAGAGTCGGGGATGCTGTCGTACGACGCGTTTTCATCGGTCGGCGTGACGTCCGACGGCGGCGTGTCCTGCTGCTGAATGGGCTTGGCCGGCAACGGGGGCACGGTGGGCAGATAGAGCGGACCGCGTTGACCGCAGCCGGCAAGAATCGCCAAAGCCGCTACAATCGCGCTCATCCGGAAAACGACTCGCATGATCGTCCCTGAACAATTTAACCGATAGAGTTTAGCATGTCCGATACTGAATACCTGGCTCGCGCAGAGGCCGTGCTGGCGGCCGTGGAACGTACCGTCGACGCCGCGAACGACGGCGATCACGACATCGATCTGGAGCGCAACGGCAGCGTGCTGACGCTGACGTTCGAGAACGGCTCGAAGATCATCGTCAATCTGCAGCCGCCGATGAAGGAGCTGTGGATCGCCGCGAAGGCCGGTGGATTCCACTACCGGTTCGTGGACGGCGAATGGCGCGATACGCGCACCGGCACCGAATTCTTCTCCGCACTGACCGACTACGCGACGCAACAGGCCGGCCTGCCGATCACGTTCCGCGCGTGACGCCGGTGCTCGACGCAGCAGCATGAAATAAGCGCCCGCGGGCGCTTTTTTCGTGTCCGGGAGCCGCGCGTCAGTGGCCGCGGAACAGGTTCATGATGTCCTGCTTTTCCTGCTCGTCGACATGCGGCGCTTCTTCGTCGACGTTCTGCGGAGTCGCCGCCTGCGGTACGCCGACCGTCGACACGAAGCCGTGCCCCGGCGTGAACTCGGTGAAGTACAGCTCGCCGCCGAGCGACTGGACGTCGTCGGGCATGGTCGGCTTGAACTCGGGCACGTCCTTCAGCGCCGCGCCCATGTAGTCGATCCAGACCGGCAGCGACAGCCCGCCGCCCGTTTCGCGATCGCCGAGGCTGCGCGGGTTGTCGTAGCCGATCCACGCGATCGCCGCGAGCGTGTGCTGATAGCCGGCGAACCACGCGTCGTGCGAATCGTTCGTCGTGCCCGTCTTGCCGGCGAGGTCGGTGCGCTTGAGCACGTTGGTGCGCGCGCCGGTGCCGCGCTGCGCGACGCTCTGCAGCAGGCTGTTCATCACGTATGCGTTGCGCGCGTCGATCGCGCGCGGCGCGTTCTGCTCGGCGATGAGCGGCTGCGCGCGCGCGACGATCGCGCCGCTCGGATCGGTCACTTCGGCGATCAGATACGGATTCACGCGGAAGCCGCCGTTCGCGAACACCGAGTACGCGCCGGCCATCTGCAGCGGCGTGACCTGGCCCGCGCCCAGCGCCATCGGCAGGTAGGCCGGATGGCGCTCGGCGTCGAAGCCGAAGCGCGTGATGTATTGCTGCGCGTACTTCGTGCCGATGTGGTTCAGGATCCGGATCGAGACGAGGTTGCGCGAGCGCTGCAGCGCGGTGCGCATCGACATCGGGCCTTCGAAGCCGCCGCCGTAGTTCTTCGGTTCCCACGGCTGGCCGCCGGTTTCGGCCGCGCTGAAATACAGCGGGCCGTCGTTGATCACGGTGGCCGGCCCGAGCCCCTTGTCGAGCGACGCCGAATAGATGAACGGCTTGAACGACGAGCCGGGCTGCCGCCACGCCTGCGTGACGTGATTGAACTTGTTCTTGTTGTAATCGAAGCCGCCGACGAGCGAGCGGATCGCGCCATCCTGCGGGACGATCGAGATGAACGCGCCTTCGACCTGCGGCAACTGCGTGATCGACCATTTGCCGGTGTCGTTCTTCACGACGCGCACGATCGCGCCCGGCCGGATGCGGCGGTTCGGCTGCGCGTTGGCCGACAGCGCGCTCGACGCGAAGCGCAGATTGTCGCCGTCGATCGTCGCGCTGCTGCCGTCGATGAACGCCACGGTGATCTGGCGCGGGCTCGTCGCCGTGACGACTGCCGCGATCAGCTCGCCGTTGTCGGGATGCTCGAGCAGCGCGTCGTCGATCGCCTGCTCGCGATCGTCCGCGCCGGACGGCAGCTCGATGAAGCCCTCCGGCCCACGATAGCCGTGACGGCGCTCGTAATCCATGATGCCCTTGCGCAGCGCGGTGTACGCGACCTGCTGATCGGCGGAGTCGATCGTCGTGACCACGTTGAAGCCGCGCGTGTAGGTTTCTTCCCGGTACTGCGCGTACATCATCTGCCGGACCATCTCCGCGACGTACTCGGCGTGCACGCTGAACTCGCGCCCCGCGCCCTTGACGACGAGCGGCTGCGCGACGGCTTCGTCGTACTGCTCGCGCGTGATGAAGTTCAGCTCGAGCATCCGCTGCAGGATGTACTCCTGACGCACCTTCGCGCGCTTCGGATTGACGACCGGGTTATACGCCGACGGCGCCTTCGGCAACCCCGCGAGCATCGCCGCCTCGGCGAGCGTGATGTCCTTCAGGTCCTTGCCGAAGTAGACCCGCGCCGCGCTCGCGAAGCCGTATGCACGCTGGCCGAGGTAGATCTGATTCATATAGACCTCGAGAATCTGATCTTTCGTCAGCGCGCGCTCGATCCGGTACGCGAGCAGCATCTCGTAGATCTTGCGCGTGTAGGTCTTTTCGCTCGACAGGAAGAAGTTGCGCGCGACCTGCATCGTGATCGTGCTCGCGCCCTGCGACGCATGGCCGTTCGTCAACGCGACGAAGCCCGCGCGGGCGATGCCGGTGAGGTCGACGCCGCCATGATCGTAGAACCGTGCGTCCTCGATCGCGAGGATCGCCTTCTTCAGCGAATCCGGCACGTCCTTGAAATGGACGATGTCGCGCCGTTCCTCGCCGAATTCGCCGATCAGCACGTGATCGGACGTGTAGATGCGCAGCGGCACCTTCGGGCGGTAGTCGGTCAGCGCGTCGAGCGACGGCATGTTCGGCCATGCGACGACGAGCGCATAGCCGAGCACGAGGCCGCCGGCCACGACGATGGCCACGCACATCGCGGCGAGCCCGATCAGGGCCTTCAGCCACCAGGGGCGCTTCTTCGGCTCGGGCGCGGGAGGCGGGGACGTAGGAGACGTGGATTGCATAGGCATACCGGAAAACAGTCCCGCGATTATAGCTGCCCGGTACGACCGGTCCTGACACGGCGAGCGCCCGCGGCGAAGCGGCCAATCGCGGTGTCGCCGACACAGTGTCCACGCGCTCGGCTCGCGCCACAACTGGCCGTTCGGCCGACTGTCGGCCGCGCCCGCCGCTCAGCAGAATCAGTGCTCGGAAACGCGGCGTGGGCCGCAACGATCGCGGGAGGCTGGGATGGCTGGACGATGGGCGGCGCGCTTCGCGCCGGGCAGGCACCGTTCGACGGGGATCGACGTCGCGGCTGACGAGGTGAGAGTGGCCGTGCTGAGCCGGCGCGGCCGAGCTGCGGAGGTGCGTGTCGACGGCCTCGAACGGGAGTCGGTGGGCCTCGCGGGCGGGCCCGACGATGCGCGCTGGGCCTCGGTGGCGCGCGCGTTGGCGGCGGCCGTGGCGCGGCTGTCCGCGGCTGGCGTGCGCTGCGACACGCGCGGCGTGATGGCGCTGCGCGATGACGAGATGCGCACGGCGACGCTCGATCTGGCCGGACGCGCCGACGTCGCTGATGCCGCCCGTCAGGCCGCCGAGCGCATCTCGGGGCTGGCGCCCGACAGTCTCGCGTACGACTGGCGGCAGGACGACGGCGCATGCGTGGGCGAGATTGCGGTCGCCGTGGCGCCGCAGGCGTTGCTCGAGCGGCGGATCGACGTCGCCGCGCAGGCCGGCATCGACCTGACGGCGGTCGACGCAGAGTCGGCGGCCGCGCTGCGCGCGCTGCGCTATGCCGCGCAGTTCGAGCACGATGCGCACGGGCCGTACGCAGCGTTCTGGTTCGGCGATTCGGGCGTGTACGGTTGGCGGGTCGACGGATCGGTCGCCGCCTCGGTGCTCGCGGTGTCGGGCAACGAGCGGTCGGGGTTGCCGGACGCGTTGCGGCGCTGCGCTCTCGAGCCCGTGCGCTGCGCGCTGGTGGCCGGCGACGAGCGCTGCATGGCCCGCTGCGGCACGTCGGTCGCCGACATCGGCGATGCGCTCGGCGTAGCGGCGGTGCCGTTCGACTGCACCGGATGGGACGGGCTGCCCAGCGGGCCCGTAGGCTGCGCGGGCGAGCCGGCATTTGCGCTCGCGATCGGGCTGGCGTTGCGCGGGGTGTGGGAATGATGGCCGGCATGGGAGCCGGGCCGGCTATCGCGAGCCGAGCCGCGCTCGGCGGCTTCAATCTGCTGCCGTACCGAGAGCGGCTCGCCCAGGCGTTGCGCCGTCGGCGCGCGACGCATCTGGGCGCGGCCATCGTGCTCGGCGTGCTCGCGGCCGGTCTTTGGACGGGAGCCGCGACCGTGTGGCGATGGAACCTCGACGCCGAGCGCGCGCGGCTGGACGCGCAGTTGCGCCAGTGGCAGCCGCAGCTGGATGTCGCCCGGCGCGCCGCCAGCGCGGCCGCGGATGCCACGCAACGCGACGCGCGGGCGGCCGAGCTGGCTGCACCGTCCCGGCGCGTCGTCGCGTTGATCGCGATACTGGCGCATGCGCCCGACGACTCGGTGCGACTCGACGCGCTGCGGACGACTTCGTCAGGAGCCGTGCTCGACGCGCGCGCGTCGACCTACGCTGCGGCCGCACGGTGGCTTGCCCGGATCGCGGCCGGGCAGCCCGGCTGGCAATTCGACCTTGGCGCGCTGACGCCTGCTTCGGGTGCGCCGGACGCGGGCGCCGCCGCGCCGTTCCGGTTCTCCGTGCAGGTGCGCTGGCACGATGCGTCGCCACGGCCGAACGTGAAGGGAGGCGGCGCATGACGGCGCTCGCGTATCGCTCCATGCCCGGCGTTGCGCAGCGCCTCGGCCGCGTGACGCGGATGTCGCCGGCCGCCGCCCACGCGATAGGCTGCGTGCTGGCATTTACCGCCGTCGCGTGCGGCGTCATATATCTGATGGACGCCGCCGACGCGAGCGGGTTCCACCGCAGCCGTGCGCTGCTGGCGACCGCGCACGCGCGCGTCGCTGCTGCACGGCGGATGCTTCCCACGGCAGCCGCGCAGCAGCGCGACCGCGGCTCCGCCGCGCTGCGCGACCGCGGCGCGCCAGCCACACCGGCGTGGCCCGCGCTGCTGCTGGAACTGGCGGACCTGGCCGGCGCGAGCGGCTTGCGGATCGTGTCGATCGAGCCGGGGCGTGCAGACCAGACTGCGCCGGAAGGCCGGCGAACCGTCCGAATGGTCGCGGAAGGCGGTTTCGCGGCGCTGCTGCGGCTGACGGACGGCCTCGCGCGCTTCCAAGCGCTGGTGGTGCCGACGCGCCTGCAGATCGAGCGGAAGGCGTCCGCCGCCCGGATGGACGTGACGCTCGACGTGTTCGCGGAGTTGCGGCCCGCTTCGATGCCCGGCGATGCCGCTGCGCCGCCTGCCGTAACGGCGGCCGGCGATCCGTTCGGCGGCACGGGCGAGCCGATGTCCGACGATTCCGCACCGCGCCTCGCCGGCACGATTCGCGACGCTCGTGCGGCGCTCGCATTGTTCGAATCCGGCAACGGCAAGTTCTCGACGGTCGCGCCCGGCGACGCTCTCGGCGCGGCGCGCGTGACGCGTGTCGAGGCTGGCGCGGTAACGCTCGCGACGGCCGACGGCGCACGCCGGTTCGTCGTGGACGACGGAGGCCACCCATGAGCCGGCATGCGTGGTGGGCGATCGTACTCTGCGCGGGGCTGGACGCATCGGCGGCACAGGCGCCGCTGCCGCCGCTGCCTCCTTTGCCGCCGTCAGGATGGCCGATCGCGTCGATATCGCTGCACGGCGCCGACGTGCCGTTGCCGCAAGGCGCGCCCGACGGCCCGACCGTTGCCGCCGACGCGCCGGCCCGCGCGCCGGCCGAGCCAGCGCCGTTCAACGCGGCGGCGCGCACGGTGCACGACGCAGGCGCGAGCGCGTCGTCGGCGTTGCCGCCGCAGCAGCCGGTGCTGGAAGGTCCGCCGATTCCATTGCCGCCGCCCACGCGGATGAACGACCCCGCGGCGCGGCATGCGGGCGACGCGGACGATGCACGGCGAATCTCGCTGAATCTGCAAGGCGCCGCGCTGGCCGCTGCGTTCGACGCGCTCGCGCGCTTCACCGGCCTGAACATCATCGTCGGCGAGCAGGTGCGCGGCACCGTTACGTTGCGTCTGAACAATGTCCGTTGGCGCGATGCATTCGATACGCTGCTCGACACGCACGGGCTCGCGATGTCCCGGCGCGGCAACGTGATCTGGGTCACGCCGGCGGCCGAACTGGCTGCCCGGGAGCGCGAGCGCTTCGAAACCCATGCGCGCGCGGCCGAGCTGGAGCCGCTCGCGAGCCGCACCTTCGCGCTGCGTTACCCGCGTGCGGCGGACGTGCAGCGGCTGCTGGCCGGCGCGACCGGCCAGCGCCTGCTGTCCAGACGCGGCGCCGCGGCCGCCGATCCGCGGATGAACCTGCTGTTCGTCACCGATCTTGCGCCGCGCATCGCCCAGATTGCGGAGCTGATCGACGCGATCGACCGAGCTTCGCGACAGGTCCGGATCGAGGCGCGGATCGTCGAAGGCGAACAGGGCTTTTCGCGCAACCTCGGTGCGCGCGTCGCGCTGCGCGCCCACGGGCGCGCCCCGGCGGCCGACGGCGCGACGGCCGCAACCGACACGCGCAATGCGCTCGATCTGACGGCCCGCGCCATCGGCGGCCTCGACGCGGCCACGGCCGGCTTCACGCTGTTCGCCGCGCCGCTCAGTCGCGTGCTCGACATCGAGCTGAGCGCGCTGGAGGCGCAAGGGCGCGGCCAGATCGTTTCCAGGCCGCGCGTGGTGACGGCCGATCGCGTGAAGGCGATCGTCGAACAGGGTTCCGAGGTGCCGTACCAGGCAAAGGTCGGCAACGGCGTGAGCGGCGTGCAGTTCCGCCGCGCGACGCTGAAGCTCGAGGTCGAGCCGCAGATCACGCCCGACGGGCGCGTCGTGCTCGACCTCGACGTGACGAAGGACAGCATCGGCGAGCCGACCGCGGCCGGTCCGGCGATTCATACGAAGCACGTTCAGACGCGCGTGGAGGTGGAGGACGGCGGTACGGTCGCGATCGGCGGGATCTACGAGCAACTGAGGCGGGACGATGTGACGCGCGTGCCGCTGTTGGGCAGAATACCGGTTCTGGGCGCGCTGTTCCGGCACCGCGCGCGCAGCGACCAGCGCAGCGAACTGGTCGTCTTCATCACGCCGACGGTCGTCGGCGCACGTTGCGACCCCGCCGTGACGAGCGACGCCGATCCGGCACAAACGGGGCCGGAAGCCGACGGCGCAGGCTCGACAAGGCGGCCGCTTTGCCAGTAAGCTGCGCCACACACCAGCAAGATTCAAGCAGAGGAAGCCGTTGCAAGCGCGGGACCCACACGCAAACGTATTTTTCGTCGGCCTTATGGGAGCGGGTAAGACCACCGTGGGCCGTGCGGTCGCGCGCCGGCTCGACAGGACGTTCTTCGACTCCGACCACGAAATCGAGGCCCGCACGGGCGCCCGCATCCCGGTGATCTTCGAGATGGAGGGCGAGGCCGGCTTTCGCGACCGCGAATCGCAGGTGATCGCCGAGCTGACGCAGCGCGAGAACATCGTGCTGGCGACCGGCGGCGGCGCGGTGCTGCGCGCCGAAAATCGCGAATGCCTCAAAAACCACGGCATCGTCATCTATCTGCGCGCCAATCCGCACGATCTGTGGCTGCGCACGCGCAAGGACAAGAACCGCCCGCTGTTGCAGACCGACGATCCGAAAGCCCGCCTCGAAGCGCTGTACGAAGCGCGCGACCCGCTGTACCGCGAATGCGCGGATTTCATCATCGAGACGGGCCGCCCGTCGGTCAACGGCCTCGTCAACATGGTGCTGATGCAACTCGAACTCGCAGGCGTCATCGCCAAGCCGCTACAAGCATGATTACCGTCAACGTCGATCTGGGCGACCGCGCCTACCCGATTCACATTGGTGCCGGCCTGATTGGCCGCACCGAGCTGTTCGCTCCTCACATCAACGGTTCGTCGGTGACGATCGTCACGAACACGACCGTCGATCCGCTGTACGGCGATGCGCTGCGCGCCGCGCTCGCGCCGCTCGGCAAGCGCGTGTCCACCGTCGTCCTGCCGGACGGCGAGGCCTACAAGAACTGGGAAACGCTCAACCTGATCTTCGACGGGCTGCTCACCGAGCGCGCCGATCGCAAGACGACGCTGATCGCACTCGGTGGCGGCGTGATCGGCGACATGACCGGTTTCGCGGCTGCCTGCTACATGCGCGGCGTGCCGTTCATCCAGGTGCCCACGACGCTGCTGTCGCAGGTCGATTCGTCGGTCGGCGGCAAGACGGGCATCAATCATCCGCTCGGCAAGAACATGATCGGCGCGTTCTACCAGCCGCAGGCGGTCGTCGCCGATATCGGCGCGCTGGCGACGCTGCCCGATCGCGAGCTGGCGGCCGGCATCGCCGAGGTCATCAAGACCGGCGCGATCGCCGATGCCGAATTCTTCGACTGGATCGAGGCCAACGTCGACGCGCTGAACCGCCGCGAGCCGGCCGCGCTCGTGCATGCGGTGAAGCGCTCGTGCGAGATCAAGGCGAGCGTGGTCGCCGCTGACGAGCGCGAAGGCGGCCTGCGCGCGATCCTGAACTTCGGCCATACGTTCGGTCATGCGATCGAGGCCGGGCTCGGCTACGGCGAATGGCTGCACGGCGAGGCGGTCGGCTGCGGGATGGTGATGGCGGGCGATCTGTCCGTGCGGCTCGGCCTGCTCGACGAAGCATCGCGGCAGCGGCTCGATACGGTGATCGCCGCGGCCCGTCTGCCGGTGAGCGGGCCGGCGCTCGGCGAGGCGCGCTATATGGACCTGATGCGCGTCGACAAGAAGGCCGAGGCCGGCGCGATCAAGTTCATCCTGCTGAAGCGATTCGGCGATACGCTGATCGCGCCGGCACCCGACGAAGCCGTGTTCGCCACGCTGGCGAAGACCACCCGGTAACGGCGCTCCGGATGGCCCGGCGCCCCTGACATGGAGCACACGTGAGCGAGACATCCAGCAGCAAACCGATCGAAGCCGGCCGCGCATCCGTCGCGGCGCCGGCCGAGCCGCCGACGCTGGCGGCGCTGGAAGCCCATCTCGCTCCGTATGCCGCTCATGCATCGCAGTCGCGCGGGCGCCGTCATGCCGAACAGCCGCCGGCGGCCCGCACCGAGTTCCAGCGCGACCGCGACCGCATCGTTCACTCGACCGCGTTCCGCCGGCTCGAGTACAAGACCCAGGTGTTCGTCAATCACGAAGGCGACCTGTTCCGCACCCGTCTCACGCACAGCCTGGAAGTCGCGCAGATCGCGCGTTCGGTCGCGCGCAACCTGCGCCTGAACGAGGATCTCGTCGAAGCGATTTCGCTCGCGCACGATCTCGGTCATACGCCGTTCGGCCATGCCGGGCAGGACGCATTGAACGCGTGCATGCGCGAGCACGGCGGCTTCGAGCACAATCTGCAGAGCCTGGCCGTCGTCGACGAGCTCGAGGAACACTATGGCGCGTTCAACGGCCTGAACCTGTGCTTCGAGACGCGCGAAGGCATCCTCAAGCACTGCTCGCGCGAGAACGCGCGCAAGCTCGGCGCGCTCGGCGAGCGCTTCCTGCAAGGCCGCCAGCCGTCGCTCGAAGCGCAGCTCGCGAACATCGCCGACGAAATCGCGTACAACAATCACGACGTCGACGACGGCCTGCGCTCCGGGCTGATCACGATCGAGCAGCTCGCCGAAGTCGAGCTGTGGCAGCGCCACTACGAGGCCGCGCTCGCCGAATTCCCGCATCTCGAAGGCCGCCGCCTCGTGCACGAGACGGTGCGCCGCATCATCAACACGCTGATCGTCGACCTGATCGACGAAACCACGCGCAATCTCGCCCGCGTCGCACCGGCCTCGCTCGACGACGTGCGCGCGGCGCCGCAGCTCGTCGCGCACAGCGAGCCCGTCGCCGCGCAGGCCGCCGCGCTCAAGCGCTTCCTGTTCAAGAACCTGTACCGCCACTACAAGGTGATGCGCATGGCCAACAAGGCGCAGCGCGTCGTCACCGGGCTGTTCGACGCGTTCATCGACGATCCGCGCCTGCTGCCGCCGCCGTACCAGTCGGACGATCCCGCGCAGCAGCCGCGGCTCGTCGCGCACTACATCGCCGGCATGACCGACCGCTTCGCGCTGAAGGAATATCAGCGCCTGTTCGTCGTCAACGACAACTGACTGTCACAAACGATCACTAGACTTCGCCGGTTCAATGGCGATGGGAATGTTGCACACGCTGTTGGTAACGTTTTCATAGGAGAGAGGTCGATGAATAAGAAGCCTGCGGGGACCCTGGTTCGCTCGATCGCGCTCGGCGGCGCGTTGATGTTCGGGATGCAGCACGCGGCATGGGCCGCGACGGAAATCCAGTTCTGGCATGCGATGGAGTCGGCGCTCGGCGAGCGCGTGAACGAGCTCGCCGCGCAGTTCAACGCATCGCAGAGCGACTACAAGATCGTGCCGGTCTTCAAGGGCACCTACGACCAGGCGCTCGCGGCCGGCATCGCCGCGTATCGCAGCGGCAACGCGCCGGCGATCCTCCAGGTCTATGAAGTCGGCACCGCGACGATGATGCAGGCGAAGAAGGCCGTCGTGCCCGTCTACGACGTGTTCAAGCAGGCCGGCGTGCCGCTCGACGAAAAGGCGTTCGTGCCGACCATCGCCAGCTACTACAGCGACGCGAAGACGGGCCATCTGGTGTCGATGCCGTTCAACAGCTCGACGCCGGTGCTGTACTACAACAAGGACGCGTTCAAGAAGGCCGGGCTCGATCCGAACCAGCCGCCGAAGACCTGGGCCGACGTGCAGGCCGACGCGGAGAAGCTGCGCAAGTCCGGGATGTCCTGCGGCTTCACGACCGGCTGGCAGGGCTGGATCCAGCTCGAGAACTACAGCGCGTGGCATGCGTTGCCGTACGCGAGCCGCAACAACGGCTTCGACGGTGCCGACGCGGTGCTCGAATTCAACAAGCCGCAGCAGATCGCTCACATCGCGTTCCTGCAGCAGATGGTGAAGGACGGCACGTTCACGTATGCGGGCCGCAAGGACGAAGCATCCGCGAAGTTCTACAGCGGCGACTGCGGGATCCTGACGACGTCGTCGGGCGCGCTCGCCAACGTCCAGAAGTTCGCCAAGTTCAACTACGGCACCGGCATGATGCCGTACGACGCGAACGTGAAGGGCGCGCCGCAGAACGCGATCATCGGCGGCGCGAGCCTGTGGGTGCTGGGCGGCAAGGACGCGGCCACCTACAAGGGCGTCGCGAAATTTCTCGCGTTCCTCGCGTCGCCGCCGATCGCCGCGAAGTGGCATCAGGAAACCGGCTATCTGCCGGTGACGACCGCCGCGTACGAGCTCACGCGCCAGCAGGGCTTCTATGCGAAGAACCCGAGCGCGGAAACGGCGATCAAGCAGATGATGAACAAGCCGCCGCTGCCTTACACGAAGGGGCTGCGGCTCGGCAACATGCCGCAGATCCGCACCATCGTCGACGAGGAGCTCGAGCAGGTCTGGGCGCAGAAGAAGTCGCCGAAGGACGCGCTCGACTCGGCCGCATCGCGCGGCGACGAGCTGCTGCGCCGCTTCGAGAAGTCGGGCGGCTGAGCCCGCGTCGCGTTCGTGTCGCCGGCCGGCGCGTCGCAGTGGCGCGCGCGGGCGGCGGCACGGCCTCCTTTCCGCTTTGCCTGACCGGATCTCCGCGATGCAATCCCGTTCCAGTTTCGGCGCGAGCCTGCTGCCGTACCTGCTGATCGCGCCGCAGCTCGCGATCACCGCCGTATTCTTCCTGTGGCCGGCAGGCGTCGCGCTGTGGCAGTCGACGCAGATGCAGGACGCCTTCGGCACGTCGAGCGAATTCGTCGGCTTCGCGAATTTCACGCGTCTGTTTGCCGATCCGCTCTACGTCGACTCGTTCCGCACGACGCTGGTGTTCAGCACGCTCGTCACGGTGAGCGGGCTCGTCGTGTCGCTGCTGCTCGCCGCGTGCGCCGACCGCGTGATCCGCGGCGCGCGCGTGTACCGGACGCTGCTGATCTGGCCGTACGCCGTCGCGCCGACGATCGCGGCCGTGCTGTGGGCGTTCCTGTTCAATCCGAGCATCGGCCTCGTCACCTATGCGCTCGCCAAGGGCGGCATCGTCTGGAACCACGCGCTGAACGGCGGCCAGGCGATGTTCCTGGTCGTGCTCGCATCGGTGTGGAAGCAGGTCAGCTACAACTTCCTGTTCTTCTACGCGGGCCTGCAGGCGATTCCGCGCTCGCTGATCGAGGCGGCCGCGATCGACGGCGCCGGGCCGGTGCGGCGCTTCTTCAACATCGTGCTGCCGCTGCTGTCGCCGACCAGCTTCTTCCTGCTGGTCGTCAATCTCGTGTACGCGTTCTTCGACACGTTCCCGGTGATCGACGCGGCCACCGGCGGCGGCCCCGCGCAAAGCACGAAGACGCTGATCTACAAGATCTTCACGGAAGGCTTCCAGGGCCTCGACATCGGCAGCTCGGGCGCGCAGTCGGTCGTGCTGATGATCATCGTCGTCGGCCTGACGGTGATCCAGTTCCGCTTCGTCGAACGCAGGGTGCAATACGCATGATCGAAAATCGCAAGGGCTTCGACCTGTTCTGCCACGCGGTGCTGCTCGCGGGCGTCGTCGTGATCGTGTTCCCGGTGTACGTCGCGTTCTGCGCGGCGACGATGAATGCGCAGGAAGTGTTCACGATCCCGCTGTCGCTGGTGCCGAGCACGCATCTGCTGGAGAACGTCGCGTACATCTGGAGCCACGGCAGCGGCGGCACGACCGCGCCGTTCGGCCGGCTGCTGGTGAACAGCTTCGTGATGGCGCTCGGGATCGCGGTCGGCAAGATCGCGGTGTCGATCCTGTCCGCGTACGCCATCGTCTATTTCCGCTTCCCGCTGCGCAACACCGCGTTCTGGCTGATCTTCGTCACGCTGATGCTGCCGGTCGAGGTGCGGATCTTCCCGACCGTGCAGGTCGTGTCGACGCTGCACCTGACCAACACCTACGCGGGGCTGTCGCTGCCGCTGATCGCGTCGGCGACCGCGACGTTCCTGTTCCGCCAGTTCTTCATGACGCTGCCCGACGAGCTGATGGACGCCGCGCGCATCGACGGCGCGGGGCCGCTGCGGTTTTTCTGGGACGTCGTGCTGCCGCTGTCGAAGACGAGCATCGCCGCGCTGTTCGTGATCACGTTCATCTACGGCTGGAACCAGTATCTGTGGCCGATCCTGATCACGACGGAGGCGTCGCTGTCGACGGCGGTGGTCGGCATCAAGACGATGATCGCGAGCGGCGACGCCGCGACCGAATGGCAATACGTGATGGCGGCGACGCTGCTGGCGATGATTCCGCCGCTCGTCGTCGTGCTGGCGATGCAGCGCTGGTTCGTGCGCGGCCTCGTCGATTCCGAAAAATGATCAACCTCCGGTAACCGGGAGAAGGACCAGGTATGGCTGCGCTGAGCTTGAAGGGCGTCAGGAAATCCTACGACGGCAAGCAGCACGTGCTGCACGGCATCGACGTGGAGATCGCCGACGGCGAATTCATCGTGCTGGTCGGCCCGTCGGGCTGCGGCAAGTCGACGCTGCTGCGGATGATCGCGGGGCTCGAGACGGTGACGGACGGCGAAATCGCGATCGGCGATCGCGTGGTCAACGCGCTGGAGCCGAAGGATCGCGACATCGCGATGGTGTTCCAGAACTACGCGCTGTATCCGCACATGACGGTCGCGCAGAACATGGGCTACGGGCTGAAGATTCGCGGCGTCGAGCGCGCGACGATCGACGAGCGGGTGGCCGCGGCGGCGAAGATCCTCGAGCTCGAGCCGCTGCTCGCGCGGCGGCCGCGCGAGCTGTCGGGCGGCCAGCGCCAGCGCGTCGCGATGGGGCGTGCGATCGTGCGCGAGCCGTCGGTGTTCCTGTTCGACGAGCCGCTGTCGAACCTCGACGCGAAGCTGCGCGTGCAGATGCGCCTGGAGATCCAGCGGCTGCATGCGCGGCTCGCGACCACGAGCGTGTACGTGACGCACGACCAGATCGAGGCGATGACGCTGGCGCAGCGCGTGATCGTGATGAACCGCGGCTACGCGGAGCAGATCGGCGCGCCGGTCGACGTGTACGAGAAGCCGGCGACGGTGTTCGTCGCCGGCTTCATCGGCTCGCCGGCGATGAATCTGATGCACGGCGCGCTGTCGGCGGACGGCGCGACGTTCACGGTCGCGGGCGGCGGCCCGGCGCTGCCGGTGGCCGGCGCACCGGGCGTCGGCACGACGATCGCCACCGGTCGCGACTGGGTGCTCGGCGTGCGGCCGGAGCATATGACGCCGCAGCCGGGCGTCGCCCAGGCGACGTTGCCGGTCGATTCGTGCGAGCTGCTCGGCGCGGACAACCTCGCGCACGGCCGCTGGGGCAACCACGACGTCGCGGTGCGGCTGCCGCACGCGGACCGTCCGGCGCGCGGCACCGCGCTGGCTGCGTCGTTGCCTGCGCACCGGCTGCACTTCTTCGATCCCGAAACCGGCCGGCGCGCCGGCTGACCCGACGAACCTCCGAACGAGCGACGAGGCTGACGATGACTTCCCGACCCGACTGGCCCTATCCGCGCGTCGTCGCCCATCGCGGCGGCGGCACGCTCGCGCCGGAGAACACGCTTGCCGCGCTCGACGAGGGCGCGCGGCGCGGCCACCGGATGGTCGAATTCGACGCGAAGCTGTCCGGCGACGACGTGACGTTCCTGCTGCACGACGACACGGTCGATCGCACGTCCGACGGAAGCGGGCCGGCGGCGGGCATGCGCTATGCGGCGCTCGCCGCGCTCGACGCCGGCGCGTGGTTCGACGCGCGCTTTGCCAGCGAGCGGATGCCGACGCTCGAGGCGGCGGCGGCGCGCTGCATGACGCTCGGGCTGGCCGCGAACGTCGAGATCAAGCCGTGCCCCGGCCGAGAATCCGACACCGGGCGGCGGGTGGCCGCCGATGCGGCGGCGTACTGGCACGGCGCCGCCGTGCCGCCGCTGCTGTCGTCGTTCTCGTTCGATGCACTGCGGCACGCGCGCGACGCGGCGCCCGGGCTGCCGCGCGGCATGCTGTACGAGCGCGTGCCCGACGACTGGCACGCGCAGGCCGTCGGCGCGCTCGACTGCACGTCGTTGCATGCGGACCACACGCAATTGAATGAGCCGCTCGTGCGGGCGATCAAGGCGGCCGGCCTGCGCATCCTGGTTTACACGGTGAACGACCTCGGCAGGGCGCGCGAGCTCGTGCGCTGGGGCGTGGACGCGATCTGCACCGACCGCATCGACCTGATCGGCCCGACGGCGCTCGACGACATCGTGTAAGCCCGCGCGAGCCGAATTCGTTTCGCGTTTCGCCAGCGTGCCTGACGCGAAAAAACGACGCCCCGGCGGTTTCCCGCCGGGGCGTTTTGCATCGTGGAGACGTTACGCTCGGAAAAATCCGCTACAAATTGCAGCAGGATTAACCATTCCCCAAATATTCGACTACGCTTAGAAGCGGTAGCCGACGTTCACGTACGTGACGATCGGGTTCAGCGCGATGCGAGCCTTCGACGTCTCGGTCAGCGTGCCGACCTGGGTGCGGCGGGCGGTCGTGAACGTGGCGGTGACGCTCACCGGCACGTACGAGATCGACAGCCCGGCGAACCAGTGCTTCGTGAAGTTGTACGAGAAGCCGGCGTTGAACACGGGCGCCCACTGGTTGCTCGTGGTGGCGCTGGTCGGGCCGCCGAGCACGCCGTTCTCGAAGGTGCTGTTGGTGATCTTCGCGCCGGTGAACCAGACGTAGGTAGCGCCGACGCCGACGTACGGCCGGAACTTCGCGTTGGCGTCGTTGAAGTGGTAGCGCAGCAACACCGCCGGACTCCACTGGTATGCCCGGCCGAGCACGCCGAAGCGCGAGAACTGACCCTTGCCGGTGATGTCGAACTTCGGCGGTATGCCGAGAACGAATTCGGTGGAGATGTGGTCGGTAAGGAAGTAGCCGGATGCGAAGCCGAGCGTATCGGCGTCGTTGATGCCGGCGCCGGTGTTGGGAACGGATTGATTGACGGGCGTGCCGCCGACGCCGTACACGAACAGCGGGTCGCTGCTGTCTTGCGGTGACAGGTGGAACCAGCCGGTGCTGACGTAGAAATCACCTGCGGATTGTGCGTGTGCCGTGCCGCCTGCGGCCGCGAATGCGAGCGCAGCGGCCCCCGTAATGGCCAGTTTTCGTTTCATTGTGTCTCCTCCGATCAAAGGCGTGCTCATTATGACGACTGCGTTTAAAACCAAACAAGCTCGTAAGTTAGAGCTTTCTCCCTAGGATCCGCACGACCGTACGCTTTCGCGCCCCGCAGGGACAGGCATTCTACGCAAATGCGTAATTCGGACCCCAGGGTATTTCCTAACGCGTTCAAACGGACATTCAGCATGGCACGGTTAGCACGACTCTATGTTCCCGACCAGCCTCAGCACGTGATACTGCGCGGGCTGGATCAGCAACCCGCGTTCGTCGACGACCAGGACTACGAACTCTTCATCGATTGTCTGAAGGCGGCGGCACGCGATCACCATCTTTCGGTGCACGCGTACGTGCTGCTGCCGCGTCAGGTGCAGTTGCTCGTCACGCCGAGCGACGAGGCGAGCCTGCCGAAGGCGATGCAGGCCGTCGGCCGCCGCTACGTCGCGCACTTCAACCGGCGCTACTCGCGCCGCGGCACGTTGTGGGAAGGCCGCTACCGCGCGACGGTGATCGAAGGCGAGCGCTATTTCCTGCTCGCGAGCCGCGTGGTCGAGATGAGCCCGGTGCGCTCGCAGCTGGTGGCGACGGCCGACGCGTATCGATGGTCGAGCTACCGGCACCACGTGGGCCTGACCGTCGACAGCCTGATTACCGACCACCCGCTCTACTGGGCGCTCGGCAACACGCCGTTCGACCGTCAGCGCGCGTACAAGGAGCTGTGCGAACAACCGCTCGACGAGCGGCAGGCCGATCAGCTTCAGCAGGCGACGCTGAAAGGCTGGGTGCTCGGCGGCGACAACTACCGCGAGTGGGCCGCCCGCACCGCGAACCGGCGCGTGTCGCCGCTGCCGCGCGGACGCCCCAGAAAGGTGCGCGAAAACACGCCGCCGGCCCAGCAGTAGCGCCGGGGAGGCGGGCGGGGAGCGGCGCTGCGGGCGCCGCTTCTTTTTGCACCAAATCGTTACGGCCCCAATAAATAGGCACCACATCTGAGCATCTGTTTAATTGGGGTTCGATCATCCGGTTTTTGTTGCTATTCCCTTGATTCGTCGCGTATATTCCGAATTCCGGTGGCCCGGGCGCATGCAGCATGCAGCATGCCCAACCACCGTCGGCCGTGCCGTCTCCTGCCGGAGCGGGATCGACGGCAACAGAAAAATGGTTCAACGGCCCTCGAGGCCCCTTTACGACGGTGTCCCCATGAACGACCACCAGAAGCCGCTCGCCGCGGTGCCCGCCGCACAAGGTCTGTACGACCCGCAAAACGAACACGACGCCTGTGGCGTCGGCTTCGTCGCTCACATCAAGGGCAAGAAGAGCCACGAGATCATTCAGCAGGGCCTGAAGATCCTCGAGAACCTCGATCACCGGGGCGCCGTCGGCGCCGATCCGCTGATGGGCGACGGCGCGGGCATCCTGATCCAGATCCCGGACGCGTTCTATCGCGAGGAAATGTCGAAGCAGGGCGTGACGCTGCCGCCGGCCGGCGAATACGGGGTCGGCATGATCTTCCTGCCGAAGGAAAACGCGTCGCGCCTCGCCTGCGAGCAGGAACTTGAGCGCACCGTGCGCGCCGAAGGCCAGGTCGTGCTCGGCTGGCGCGACGTGCCGGTCGACCATGCGATGCCGATCTCGCCGACCGTGAAGGCGAGCGAGCCGCTGATCCGCCAGATCTTCATCGGCCGCGGCAAGGACATCATGGTGACGGATGCGCTGGAGCGTAAGCTGTACGTGATCCGCAAGACCGCCAGCCACCGCATCCAGGCGCTGAAGCTCAAGCACGGCAAGGAATATTTCGTGCCGTCGATGTCGGCGCGCACCATCGTGTACAAGGGGCTGCTGCTCGCCGGCCAGGTCGGCGTGTATTACCGCGACCTGCAGGACGCGCGCGTCGTGTCGGCGCTCGCGCTCGTGCACCAGCGCTTCTCGACCAACACGTTCCCGGCCTGGGAACTCGCTCACCCGTACCGGATGATCGCGCACAACGGCGAGATCAACACCGTGAAGGGCAACGTGAACTGGCTGAACGCGCGTACCGGCGCGATCGCGTCGCACGTGCTCGGCGACGATCTGCCGAAGCTGTGGCCGCTGATCTATCCGGGCCAGTCCGACACCGCATCGTTCGACAACTGTCTCGAACTGCTGGTGATGGCCGGCTATCCGCTCGTGCACGCAGTGATGATGATGATCCCGGAAGCATGGGAGCAGCACACGCTGATGGACGAGAACCGCCGCGCGTTCTACGAATACCACGCCGCGATGATGGAGCCGTGGGACGGCCCGGCCGCGATCGCGTTCACCGACGGCCGCCAGATCGGCGCGACGCTCGACCGCAACGGCCTGCGCCCGGCGCGCTACATCGTGACCGACGACGATCTCGTGATCATGGCGTCGGAAGCCGGCACGCTGCCGATCCCCGAATCGAAGATCGTCAAGAAGTGGCGCCTGCAGCCGGGCAAGATGTTCCTGATCGACATGGAGCACGGCCGCATCATCGACGACAAGGAGCTCAAGGACAACCTCGCGAACGCGAAGCCGTACAAGAGCTGGATCGACGCCGTGCGCATCAAGCTCGACGAAATCGAGCCGAAGGCCGAGGACGTGGCGGCCGGCCGCACGCAGGGCGCCGCGCTGCTCGACCGTCAGCAGGCGTTCGGCTATACGCAGGAAGACCTCAAGTTCCTGATGGCGCCGATGGCGGCGCAGGGTGAGGAAGCCGTCGGCTCGATGGGCAACGACTCGCCGCTTGCGGTGATGTCGAACAAGAACAAGACGCTCTATCACTACTTCAAGCAGCTGTTCGCGCAGGTCACGAACCCGCCGATCGACCCGATCCGCGAGAACATGGTGATGTCGCTCGTGTCGTTCATCGGTCCGAAGCCGAACCTGCTCGACACCAACAACATCAACCCGCCGATGCGTCTCGAAGTGTCGCAGCCGGTGCTCGACTTCAAGGACATCGCGAAGATCCGCGCGATCGACCAGTACACGGGCGGCAAGTTCAGCGCGTACGAGCTGAACATCTGCTATCCGGTCGCATGGGGCAAGGAAGGCATCGAGGCGCGCCTCGCGTCGCTGTGCGCCGAAGCCGTCGACGCGGTGAAGTCCGGCTACAACATGCTGATCGTGTCGGACCGCAAGACCGATGCCGACCACGTCGCGATTCCGGCGCTGCTCGCCACGTCGGCGATCCACACGCACCTCGTCCAGCAAGGGCTGCGCACGAGCACGGGCCTCGTCGTCGAGACGGGCTCCGCGCGCGAGACGCATCACTTCGCGCTGCTCGCCGGCTACGGCGCGGAAGCCGTGCACCCGTACCTCGCGATGGAAACGCTCGCGAAGATGGCCGAAGGCCTGCCGGGCGACCTGTCGCCGGAGAAGGCGATCTACAACTTCACGAAGGCGGTCGGCAAGGGCCTTCAGAAAGTGATGTCGAAGATGGGCATCTCGACGTACATGTCGTACACGGGCGCGCAGATCTTCGAAGCGCTCGGCCTGTCGAGCGACCTCGTCGAGAAGTACTTCAAGGGCACGGCATCGAAGGTCGGCGGCATCGGCCTGTTCGAAGTCGCGGAAGAAGCGATCCGCCTGCACCGCGATGCGTTCGGCGACAACCCGGTGCTGCGCGACATGCTCGACGCGGGCGGCGAGTACGCCTACCGCGTGCGCGGCGAAGACCACATGTGGACGCCGGATTCGATCGCGAAGCTCCAGCACGCGACGCGCAGCAACTCGTACCAGACGTACAAGGAATACGCGCACCTGATCAACGACCAGACCAAGCGCCACATGACGTTGCGCGGCCTGTTCGAGTTCAAGGTCGACCCGACCCGTGCGATCCCGATCGACGACGTCGAGCCGGCGAAGGAAATCGTCAAGCGCTTCGCGACGGGCGCGATGTCGCTCGGCTCGATCAGCACCGAAGCGCACGCGACGCTCGCGATCGCGATGAACCGGATCGGCGGCAAGTCGAACACCGGCGAAGGCGGCGAGGACGACAAGCGCTACCGCAACGAACTGCGCGGCATTCCGATCAAGGCGGGCGAGACGCTGAAGTCGGTGATCGGCGACGAGATCGTCAGCGACATTCCGCTGAAGGACGGCGATTCGCTGCGCTCGAAGATCAAGCAGGTCGCGTCGGGCCGCTTCGGTGTCACCGCCGAGTACCTCGCGTCGGCCGACCAGATCCAGATCAAGATGGCGCAGGGCGCGAAGCCGGGCGAAGGCGGCCAGCTGCCGGGCCACAAGGTGTCCGAGTACATCGGCAAGCTGCGTTATTCGGTGCCGGGCGTCGGCCTGATCTCGCCGCCGCCGCACCACGACATCTACTCGATCGAGGATCTGGCGCAGCTGATCCACGACCTGAAGAACGTCAACCCGAGCTCGAGCATCTCGGTGAAGCTGGTGTCGGAAGTCGGCGTCGGCACGGTCGCGGCCGGTGTCGCGAAGGCGAAGGCCGACCACGTCGTGATCGCCGGCCATGACGGCGGCACCGGTGCGTCGCCGCTGTCGTCGGTCAAGCATGCGGGCACGCCGTGGGAACTCGGCCTCGCCGAAACGCAGCAGACGCTGGTGCTGAACCGCCTGCGCGGCCGCATCCGCGTGCAGGCCGACGGCCAGATGAAGACGGGCCGTGACGTCGTGATCGGCGCGCTGCTCGGTGCGGACGAATTCGGCTTCGCGACGGCGCCGCTGGTCGTCGAAGGCTGCATCATGATGCGCAAGTGCCATCTGAACACGTGCCCGGTCGGCGTCGCGACGCAGGATCCGGTGCTGCGCGCGAAGTTCAAGGGCCAGCCCGAGCACGTCGTGAACTACTTCTTCTTCGTCGCCGAGGAAGTGCGCGAGATCATGGCGCAGCTCGGCATCGCGAAGTTCGACGACCTGATCGGCCGCCCCGACCTGCTCGACACCCGCAAGGGCATCGAGCACTGGAAGGCGAAGGGCCTCGACTTCTCGCGCGTGTTCTATCAGCCGGAAGGCTGCGAGGACGTCGCCCGCCGTCACGTCGAAGGGCAGGACCACGGCCTCGAGCGCGCGCTCGACCACGTGCTGATCGAGAAGGCGAAGGCCGCGATCGAGAACGGCGAGCATGTGTCGTTCATCCAGCCGGTGCGCAACGTGAACCGGACGGTCGGCGCGATGCTGTCGGGCGTGATCGCGAAGAAGCACGGCCACGACGGCCTCGCCGACGACGCCGTGCACATCCAGCTGAAAGGCACGGCCGGCCAGAGCTTCGGCGCGTTCCTCGCGAAGGGCGTGACGCTCGACCTCGTCGGCGACGGCAACGACTACGTCGGCAAGGGCCTGTCGGGCGGCCGGATCATCATCCGTCCGACCAACGACTTCCGCGGCAAGTCCGAAGAGAACATCATCTGCGGCAACACGGTGATGTACGGCGCGCTCGAAGGCGAGGCGTTCTTCCGCGGCGTCGCGGGCGAGCGCTTCTGCGTGCGCAACTCGGGCGCGACGGCGGTCGTCGAAGGCACGGGCGACCACGGCTGCGAATACATGACGGGCGGCACGGTGGTCGTGCTCGGCGAAACCGGGCGCAACTTCGCGGCCGGCATGTCGGGCGGCGTCGCGTACATCTACGATCCGGAAGGCACGTTCGCGGCGAAGTGCAACAAGGCGATGGTCGCGCTCGATCCGGTGCTGCAGCAGGCCGAGCAGGAGCGCACGGTCGATCGCGCGCTCTGGCACGCGGGCACGACGGACGAAGCGCTGCTCAAGGGGCTCGTCGAGCGTCATTTCCAGTTCACGGGTTCGCCGCGCGCGAAGTCGCTGCTGGAAAACTGGGACGCGGCGCGCCGCCAGTTCGTGAAGGTGTTCCCGAACGAATACAAGCGCGCGCTGGGCGAGATCGGTGCGAAGAAGGCGGCGAAGCAAGCGCTGGCCGCCTGAGCGACGAACGACATAGCGAATGCCGCGCGCGCCTGACGGCTGCGCGCGGGTCCCCCACCCGATACACCGAACAGAAGAGCACCTTATGGGCAAGGCAACCGGTTTTCTGGAGTTCGAACGCCGCCACGAGGCGTACGAAGCACCGCTCACGCGCGTGAAGCACTACAAGGAATTCGTCGCGGCGCTGACCGACGCGGACGCGAAGGTCCAGGGCGCGCGCTGCATGGATTGCGGCATCCCGTTCTGCAACAACGGCTGCCCGGTCAACAACGTCATTCCGGACTTCAACGATCTCGTGTATCGCCAGGACTGGCAGCAGGCGATCGAAGTCCTGCATTCGACCAACAACTTCCCGGAGTTCACGGGCCGGATCTGCCCGGCGCCGTGCGAGGCGGCGTGCACGCTCGGGATCAACAACGATCCGGTCGGCATCAAGTCGATCGAGCACGCGATCATCGACAAGGCCTGGGCCGAAGGCTGGGTGAAGCCGCAGCCGGCCGAGCACAAGACGGGCAAGAAGGTCGCGGTCGTCGGCTCGGGCCCCGCGGGCCTCGCGGCCGCGCAGCAGCTCGCGCGCGCCGGCCATGACGTAACGGTGTTCGAGAAGAACGATCGCGTCGGCGGGCTGCTGCGTTACGGGATCCCCGACTTCAAGTTGGAGAAGTGGCTGATCGACCGCCGCATGCGCCAGATGGAAGCCGAAGGCGTGACGTTCCGCACCAGCGTGTTCATCGGCAAGGAGCCGCTGCCCGAGTCGATCGGCAACCTCGCGAAGGAAACCATTTCGCCGGACACGCTGAAGGAAGAATTCGACGCGGTCGTGATCGCGGGCGGTTCGGAAACGCCGCGCGACCTGCCGGTGCCGGGCCGCGAGCTCACCGGCGTCCATTTCGCGATGGACTTCCTGCCGCAGCAGAACCGCGTGAACGCGGGCGACAAGCTCACCGACCAGCTGCTCGCGAAGGGCAAGCACGTGATCGTGATCGGCGGCGGCGATACGGGTTCGGACTGCGTCGGTACGTCGAACCGTCACGGCGCGAAGCAGGTCACGCAGTTCGAACTGCTGCCGCAGCCGCCGGAAGAGGAGAACAAGCCGCTCGTGTGGCCGTACTGGCCGATCAAGCTGCGCACGTCGTCGTCGCACGAGGAAGGCTGCGAGCGCGATTGGGCGGTCGCGACGAAGCGCCTCGAAGGCAAGAACGGCAAGGTCGAGAAGCTGATCGCGGTGCGCGTCGAGTGGAAGGACGGCAAGATGCAGGAAGTGCCGGGCTCCGAGTTCGAGATGAAGGCCGACCTCGTGCTGCTCGCAATGGGCTTCACGCAGCCGGCGGCGCCGGTGCTCGACGCGTTCGGCGTCGCGAAGGACGCGCGCGGCAATGCGCGTGCTGCCACCGAAGGCGAGCGCTCGTACTACACGTCGGTCGACAAGGTGTTCGCGGCCGGCGACATGCGCCGCGGCCAGTCGCTCGTCGTGTGGGCGATCCGCGAAGGCCGCCAGTGCGCGCGCTCGGTCGATGCGTACCTGATGGGGCATTCGGAACTGCCGCGCTGATTTCGGCCGCGAGCAGGTTTCGACGAGACGGGCGTCCGCGAGGGCGCCCGTTTTTTTATGGCAGCCGACCGCCCGTGGTGCGCGGTCGCATCGCGCGCGTCGACGCATCTTCGCGATGCGTCGCCTAATCTGATCACATCGGGTCGCGACGTCATGCGAGCGCCGATCGTTTCCGTTTGCGGTTTTCGGGCGGGCTGCCCGATCCGATCATGTCGTCCCGACGGCGGCGTTCGCGCGGCCGGCGCATATGACCGAGCCCTGTAGAAGGATTGAGGATGAGCGCATCCGTGCCTGGTCTGTTCAACGCCGTCTACGGGATCGTGCCGGCGATGGCGGTCGTCAACTTCGTTGTGATCCTCTCGCCCGGCAAGCATGCGCGTGCCGCGTGGGGAGACTATCGCCGGCAGCGCATCGCTAAGCCGGCGTTCGCGCGCCACACGATCCCGGCACGCGCATGCGTGCTGCCGGCCGGCGCCGATGCGCTGGCCGACACGCGCATCGCGGCGCGCGAATCATGAACGGCGACCGGCTCCGTGCATTCGTCGCGCTGATGCCCGATCGGGCATCGAGCGACGCGCTGCATGCGTTGCCGGTCACGCGCGGCGCACGCCGCACGCCGGCGGCCCAACTTCACGTGACGCTTGCGTTCATCGGCGCGATCGAGCGCCCGCGGTGCGACCTGCTGGCCGCGCGTCTGCCGGCGCTCGCGGCCGCCCACGCGCTGCCGCTGCAGCAGGTCGAGCGGATCGCATGGTGGCCGAGCCTGCCGCGCGCCAGGCTGATCGTGGCCGAACTCGCGGCCGATCCCGCGTGCGCGGCGCTGAACGCGGCGTTGTCTGCGGTGTTGCGCGAGCTCGGCGTGCCGGCCGATCACCGGCCGTTCCGGCCGCACGTGACGCTCGCACGGCTGCCGCGCGACGCGGACGGGCAGCCCGCGCATGGCGGCGCGATCGGCCGGCCGCTCGCGCTGCGCTTCGACGCGCTGACGTTGTTCGAAAGCCGGTTGTCGCACGAAGGCGTGTCGCATGTGCCGATCGTGTCGGCGCCGATCGCGGCTGCGGGCGGGTAGGGCAGAAGGGACGGCGAGCCGGTGCAGCGCGCCGGCTCGTTGCTTCGCTGCATAACGAGTGCAGCGCTACTCAGGAATGCCGCGCCATGCAGGAACGCAGCGTTACAGGGCGCTACGCGGCAACCTTGTCGTCGTCGTTCACGCGCTCGACGTTGATCGTGCCGACGTGGAACTCAGCCAGCGCCTCGCGATGCGCGATGCTGACGATCGCCGCTTTCGGCAGCCGTTCGGCGAACAAGTGATAGAGCCGCGCTTCGTTGTCGGCGTCGAGCGCGCTCGTCGCTTCGTCGAGGAACAGGAAGTCGGGCTTGTGCAGCAGCACGCGCGCACCCGCGAGCCGCTGCTGTTCGCCCGGCGACAGCACGCGCGTCCAGTGGCCGGTTTCGTCCAGACGGTCGACGTAGCCTTCGAGGCGGCACGCGCGCAGCGCGTCGCGGCATGCGTCGTCGGTGAAGGCATCGGGCGCGGCCGGATAGGTGAGTGCGGCCTTCAGCGTGCCGATCGGCAGATAGCTCGTCTGCGGCACGAACATCAACCGCGCGCCGACCGGCGCGTCGATCGCGCCGTCGCCAAACGGCCACAGGCCCGCGAGCGCGCGCATGAAGGTGCTCTTGCCGGAACCCGACTTGCCGACCACCAGCCAGCGCGAGCCCGGCTCGATCGTCACGTTGCCGATGTTCGCGAGCGCGGTGCCGTTCGGCAGCGCGAGCTTCAGCGACGACGTCGACAGCTTCGCCGCATCGACGTAGTGCAGGTTGATGCCGCCATGCTCGGTCGCGGGCGACAGGCTTTCCTTCAGATGCGACGTGCCCATCACGCGCTTGAATTCGCGCAGACGGTTGACGGTCGCGCGCCATTCGACGAGGGTGCCGTAGCTGTTGATGAACCACGAGAACGAATCGCTGACGGTGTTGAACGCGGACGAGATCTGCATCAGCACGCCGAACGAGAAGGCACCCGCGAAATAGCGCGGCGCCGCGACGACGAGCGGGAAAATCATCGCGATCTGCCCGTAGAAGCTCAGCACGAACGTGAGGCGCTTCGTGTATTTCATCACGCGCCACCAGTTGTCGCGAATGCGCATGAACAGGCCCTGCGCGTTGGCGGTCTCGGTTTTCTCGCCGTCGTAGAACGCGATCTGCTCGGCGTTCTCGCGCACGCGGATCAGCCCGAAGCGGAAGTCGGCCTCGACGCGCTGCTGCTGGTAGTTGATCGACACGAGCGGGTGACCGACCTTCTGGATGATCACCGAGCCGACCACTGCGTACAGTGCGGCCGCCCACACCATGTAGCCGGGAATCGTGATCGGCGTCGCGCCGAGCGAGACGCTCAACGCGCCGGCAAGCGACCACAGGATCGTGATGAACGACACGAGCGTGACGACCGTCGACAGCAGGTCGAGCGACAGCGCGAGCGTCGTCGTCGCGAACGACTGGAGGTCGTCGGTGATCCGCTGGTCGGGGTTGTCGGCGAGGTGGTCGCGCTCGATCCGGTAGAACGCGCGATCGCCGAGCCACTGGCCCAGAATGCGGTCGGTGAGCCATTGGCGCCAGCGGAAGCCGAGCATCTGGCGCAGGTAGCGGCCGTACACCGCAAGGATGATGAAGCCGAACGCGAGCGCGGAGAACTGCATCAGCAGGTTCGGGAATTCGTGGACGTCCTTCGACTGCAGCGCGTTGTAGAACTGCGCGTTCCACTTGTTCAGTTTGACGTTGATCCAGACCACGCAGAGGTTGATCGCGACGATCGTGATCAACAGCCCCCACGCGACCTTCCATTCGGACGACACCCAGTAGGGCTTGATGAGGCTCCACGCGGATACCGGGCGCTCGTCCTGCGGCGCGGCGTCGGAGCGGACGGGATCGATCGATTGGGTCATGTGCTTCCTGGTGAGTGGCCGGCGCGCGGGCCGGGCGGACCGGACGCGCGCCGCGATACGAGATGCCGGCGACGAGGTGCCGACCGACAGCGGGCGTCGGGATGGTCGCCCGCGCGCCTTAAACGGCACTTAAGGCCGGCGGTGACGCGGCAACCGGCCGCTCGCGCAGCCGGCCTGCGGGCATTGTGCCAGAGCGGCGCGCTGCGACGGGCGAATTTGCCGCACGGGGACAGTTTGCGGCGCTTTCCGCTTTTATGGTCTAATGGCCGACGACGAAACAGGGGTGCTTCGAGTGCGGCCGCGGGTAGTTCCGGGCAGCGCTGCGAGGCTGAGAAAGACCCTTCGCACCCGATCCGGGTAATACCGGCGAGGGAAGTTTCTGATCCCGCCGGGCCGCGCTGGCCGCCATCCCACATGGTCAGCGCCCGAGTCCCGCCCGGCCGGCCTTTGCTGCCGGTTTCGTCCTTTTGGGTACGCGCATCGCGCGTTACGGAAGGAATGATGACCGCTCAATCTTCAGTCTTTTTCGCTGTTCCCGATCCGCTGCCGCGTGCGTCTGCACGAGGCGGCGCGCACGCGCCTGCGTCGGCCGTTCAGGCCCGCGCGCTTCGCATGGAGGGCGCACGATGAATCTCCGCACGTCGAACCTCGGCGCGTCGCGCCCGGATTTCGCGGTACTCGGCGGCGGCCTCGTCGGCCGCCTGGTCGCCTGGCGACTCGCCGGCGACGGGCATCGCGTCGCCCTGTACGAGCGCGGCGGCCCCGACGGCGAGCAGTCGGCCGCATGGATCGCCGCCGCGATGCTCGCGCCCGTCGCCGAGGCGGCGAGCGCCGAGCTGCTGATCACCGAGCTCGGTGTCGCGTCGCTCGCGCGCTGGCCGCAATGGCTCGCCGAGTTGCCGGAACCCGTGTTCTTCCAGCATCGCGGCACGCTGGTCGTCTGGCATCACGCCGATCGCGCGGAAGCGCCGCTGTTCGAGCGCCGCGTGCGCGCGAACGCGCCGGCCGAGCTGTTCGACGGCGGCTTCGTGGCGCTGGCCGGCGCGCAGGTGGATGCGGCCGAGCCCGCGCTCGCCGGCCGCTTCGCGCGCGGCCTGATGCTGCCGCGCGAAGGGCAGCTCGACAACCGGCAGGCGCTGCACGCGCTGGCGGCCGGCCTCGCGCAACGCAGCGTCGAGCTGCACTGGCACGCGACGATCGACGACGCGAACCGTCCCGACGCGCATTTCACGATCGATTGCCGCGGGCTCGGCGCGAAACCGGCGCTGCCGGCGCTGCGCGGCATCCGCGGCGAAGTCGCGCGCGTGCACGCGCCCGGCATCGGCCTCACGCGGCCGGTGCGGCTGCTGCATCCGCGCTATCCGCTGTACATCGCGCCGAAGCAGGACGACCTGTACGTGATCGGCGCGACCGAGGTGGAAGGCGAGGACATGTCGCCCGTCAGCGTGCGCTCGGCGCTCGAGCTGCTGAGCGCGGCGTTCTCCGTGCACCCGGCGTTCGGCGAGGCGCGCATCCTCGAACTGAATTCGCAGTGCCGCCCGACGCTGCCCGATCACCGCCCCGCGGTGATCTGGGACGGCGCGACGACGCTCGCGGTCAACGGCCTGTACCGGCACGGCTTCATGATCGCGCCGGAAGTCGCGCAGGCGGCCGCCGCGCTCGCGCAGGCGGCGCTCGGCGGCGCGTTCGCCGATGCCGACGCGTTTGCCGCGTGGCGCGACGCCGCGCGCTGGCCGACGCTCCTTCATCACCGCGACGACGCGCGCCAGCCGGCCTGACGCGCGCCGCCGACCGAATCCGACCGAGCCTCATGGATATCCAGATCAACCAGCAGACCCTGACGCTGCCCGACGGCGCGACCGTCGCCGATGCGCTCGCCGCGTACGGCGCGCGCCCGCCGTACGCGGTCGCGCTGAACGGCACGTTCGTCGCGCGCACGCAGCATGCGGCGCGCGCACTCGCGGCGGGCGACAAGCTCGACGTGGTGCATCCCGTCGCAGGCGGCTGAGCGTCGCCGCGTTGCCCCCGCTCTTCCAGGAAAACGACATGACGTCCCACACTTCCGCCGACGCACTCACGCTCTACGGCGCAACCTTCGCAAGCCGCGTACTGCTCGGCACGTCGCGCTATCCGTCGCTGCAGTCGCTGTCCGATTCGATCGACGCGTCGCGCCCCGGGATGGTGACCGTCGCGCTGCGCCGGCAGATGACGGGCGGCACAGCCGAGGCCGGCTTCTTCGATCTGCTCAAGCGCCACGCGGTGCCGCTGCTGCCGAACACGGCCGGCTGCCAGACCGTCGCCGAGGCCGTGACGACCGCGCACATGGCGCGCGAGGTGTTCGACACCGACTGGATCAAGCTGGAGCTGATCGGCGACGACTACACGCTGCAGCCCGACCCGGTCGGGCTGATCGAGGCGGCCGCGCAACTGGTCAAGGACGGCTTCAAGGTGCTTCCGTACTGCACCGAGGATCTCGTGATCGGCCGCCGCCTGCTCGACGTCGGCTGCGAGGCGCTGATGCCGTGGGGCGCGCCGATCGGCACCGGCAAGGGCGTCGTGAACCCGTACGGGCTGCGCGTGCTGCGCGAACGGCTGCCCGACGTGCCGCTGATCGTCGACGCCGGGCTCGGCGTGCCGTCGCATGCGTGCCAGGTGATGGAGTGGGGCTTCGACGGCGTGCTGCTGAACACGGCCGTGTCGCAGGCCACGCATCCGGAGATCATGGCGCGTGCGTTCGCCCAGGGCGTCGAAGCCGGCCGCGCCGCATACCTGGCCGGCCCGATGGACGCGCGCGAGACCGCGCATGCGAGCACGCCGGTCGTCGGCATGCCGTTCTGGCACCAGGACGGAGGCGGCGCATGAGCGCGCGCTTCGCCGACGCGTTCTGGCCGCCGGCCGACGAACTGGCCGAGGCGGCCGAGCGGATTCGCGCGCGCCTGGGCGGCTGGCCGGCCGCGGCGACGCCGTGGCGCATCTGCGTCGCCGCGCCGGACGTGCCGGCCGACGGCGACGTGCTGATCGTGTCGGCCGGCGACCGGGCGGCCCAGGTGCGCGCGTCGGCCGCATCGCGCCCGGCGTCCGCCGACGCGGTCGCGATCGAATTCGACGAGCGCGGTGCGGTGCTGCATGCCGCCGGCGCGCGCCATGCGCTCGAAGGTGCCCATCCGCTCGCCGACGACTGGATCGCCGCGCTCGCGGCGTTCCTCGATTGCGGCTTCGCGCCGCTCGACGCGCTGGTGCTCGCGCTGGCGTGGCGCGACGGCGACGAAACCGGCGACGCGGACCCCTGGCCCGTCGACCCGGCACGATTCCCGCGCGTAGCCGGCCTGCCGGCCGCGCCGGAGCCCGCGTTCCCGCCGTGTCCGGCGCAACTGGGCCTGTATCCGGTGGTGCCCGACGCCGAATGGGTCGAACGCCTGCTCGATTGCGGCGTGCGCACCGTGCAGCTGCGGGTCAAGGGCGCGGCGCCGGACGCGCTGCGCCGCGAGATCGCGCGCGCGGTGGCGGCAGGCCGGCGCTATCCGGATGCGCGCGTGTTCATCAACGATCACTGGCAGATCGCCGTAGAAGAAGGCGCGTACGGCGTACATCTGGGCCAGGAAGACCTCGACACGGCCGATCTCGCGACCATCGCGCGGGCCGGCCTGCGGCTCGGACTGTCGAGCCACGGTTATTACGAGATGCTGCGCGCGTTGCACGAGCGCCCGAGCTATCTGGCGCTCGGCCCCGTGTTCGCGACCGCGACCAAGGCGGTCGCCGCGCCGCCGCAGGGCCTCGCGCGGATCGCGCGCTATGCACGCTTCGCGGCGGCCCACGCGCCGCTGGTGGCGATCGGCGGCGTCAGCCTGGACGTGCTGCCGGACGTGCTGGCGACGGGCGTCGGCAGCGTCGCGGTGGTCAGCGCCATCACGGGCGCGGCCGATTATCGGGCGGCGGTTATTGCGTTGCAGCAATGGTTTGCCCGACAATTTGACAATCGTTGACCGCAGGGCTCGAAACGCCGTCGCGACATCATTCCGATGCAGGCCCTATAATTCGGCGTTCTGCGTAAAAGGACTGTCAGCTCCGTGAGCCCCACTCCTCCCGACACACTGCTGGAACTTCGCGACGTCGACTTCGGCTACGGCGACCGCCTCGTGCTGTCGAACCTGAACATGCGCTTCGGGCGCGGCCGGGTCGTGGCCGTGATGGGCGGGTCGGGTTGCGGCAAGACGACCGTGCTGCGGCTGATCGGCGGCCTGGTGCGCGCGAGCCGCGGCCAGGTGCTGTTCGACGGCGCCGACGTCGGCGCCCAGACGCGCGACGGCCTGTACGCGCTGCGCCGCAAGATGGGCATGCTGTTCCAGTTCGGCGCGCTGTTTACCGACATGTCGGTGTTCGAGAACGTCGCGTTCGCGCTGCGTGAGCACACCGACCTGCCCGACGACCTGATCCGCGATCTCGTGCTGATGAAGCTGAACGCGGTCGGGCTGCGCGGCGCCCGCGACCTGATGCCGTCCGAGGTATCGGGCGGGATGGCGCGACGCATCGCGCTCGCGCGCGCGATCGCGCTCGATCCCGAGCTGATCATGTACGACGAGCCGTTCGCCGGCCTCGATCCGATCTCGCTCGGCATCACCGCGAACCTGATCCGCACGCTGAACGAGGCGCTCGGCGCGACGTCGATCCTCGTCACGCACGACGTGCCCGAATCGTTCGCGATCGCCGACTACGTGTACTTCCTGGCCAATGGCGGCGTGCTCGCGCAGGGCACGCCGGCCGAGCTGCGCGCATCGACCGATCCGAGCGTGCGCCAGTTCATCGACGGCGCGCCGGACGGCCCGTACAAATTTCATTACACGAGCGCGCCGCTGGCGGCGGATTTCGGGCTCGGCGGAGGACGCGCATGATCAGCGCGATCGGACGTTACGTCATCGGCGGCCTCGAGCGCGCGGGCTACGGCACGCGGTTGTTCGTGCGCCTCGTGCTGGAATTCTTCCCGCTGCTGCGCCGGCCTCGGCTCGTCACCAAGCAGATCCACTTCCTCGGCAACTACTCGTTCGTGATCATCGCCGTGTCGGGGCTGTTCGTCGGCTTCGTGCTCGGGCTGCAGGGCTACTACACGCTGAATCGCTACGGGTCCGAGCAGGCACTCGGGCTGCTCGTCGCGCTGTCGCTGGTGCGCGAGCTGGGGCCGGTCGTGACCGCGCTGCTGTTCGCGGGCCGCGCCGGCACGTCGCTGACCGCCGAAATCGGCCTGATGAAGGCCGGTGAACAGCTGACCGCGCTCGAGATGATGGCCGTCGACCCGCTGAAGACGGTGATCGCGCCTCGCCTGTGGGCCGGCATCATCGCGATGCCGCTGCTCGCGGCGATCTTCAACGCGGTCGGCGTGCTCGGCGGCTATTTCGTCGGCGTGGTGCTGATCGGCGTCGATCCGGGCGCGTTCTGGTCGCAGATGCAGGGCGGCGTCGAGGTCTGGGCCGACGTCGGCAACGGCGTGATCAAGAGCATCGTGTTCGGATTCGCCGTCACCTTCATTGCGCTGTTTCAGGGGTATGAAGCGAAGCCCACGCCCGAGGGCGTGTCGCGCGCGACGACCAAGACGGTCGTGTTCGCGTCGCTCGCCGTACTCGGCCTCGATTTCCTGCTGACCGCGCTGATGTTCAGCTAAGCCTCAGCCAAGCCAAATTTTGGAATGACGATGAAAAAGACTGCTCTCGACTTCTGGGTCGGCCTGTTCGTGGTGGTGGGCTTCCTTGCCGTGCTGTTCCTTGCGCTCAAGGTCGGCAACATGAGCTCGCTGTCGTTTCAGCCGACCTACTCGGTGCGGATGAAATTCGACAACATCGGCGGGCTGAAGCCGCGCGCGGCCGTGAAGAGCGCGGGCGTCGTGGTCGGCCGCGTGAAGTCGGTCGGCTTCGACACCAACACGTACCAGGCGGTCGTGACGATCGACGTCGACGGCCAATACCAGTTCCCGAAGGATTCGTCGGCGAAGATCCTGACGTCCGGGCTGCTCGGCGAGCAGTACATCGGCCTCGATCCGGGCGGCGACACGGAAATGTTGAAGTCGGGCGATACGATCACGATGACGCAGTCGGCGATCGTGCTCGAGAACCTGATCGGCCAGTTCCTGTACAGCAAGGCGGCCGACGCGGGCGGCGCGAAGCCCGCCGCCGCGGCGCCGGCTGCACCGGCCGCGCCCGCACCTGCACCGGTGGCGGTGCCGGCCTCCGCGGTGTCCGGCTCGGCCGCCCAATAACCACACGAGAACAAGAGAAGAGGGTAATGACCATGCAGACGATCCGCATCAGACATGCCGCGCTGGCCGTGGCGGCAGTCGCCGCGTTGAGCGGTTGCGCGACCGTGCAGACGCCGACCAAGGGCGATCCGCTCGAGGGCTTCAACCGGTCGATGTACAAGTTCAACGACACCGTCGACACGTACGCGCTGAAGCCGGTGGCGAAGGGCTATCAATACGTGGTGCCGCAGCCGGTGCGCGACAGCGTGACCAACTTCTTCTCGAACATCGGCGACGTCTACATCGCCGCGAACAACATCGTGCAGCTGCGCATCGCCGACGGGGTGGGCGACATCATGCGGGTCGTGATCAACACGGTGTTCGGCGTCGGCGGCCTGTTCGACGTCGCGACGGTCGCGAAACTGCCGAAGCACACGGCCGACTTCGGCGTCACGATGGGCCGCTACGGCGTGCCGGCCGGCCCGTACCTGGTGCTGCCGCTGCTCGGCCCGAGCACGCTGCGCGACACGGCCGGCCTCGGCGTCGACTACATCGGCAACCCGCTCACCTACGTGAAGCCGGACGGATTGAGCTGGGGCCTGTTCGGCGTGAACCTCGTGAACACGCGTGCGAACCTGCTCGGCGCAGGCGACGTGCTCGACGCGGCCGCGCTCGACAAGTATTCGTTCGTCCGCAACGCGTATCTGCAGCGCCGCCAGATGCTGATCAACAACGCTCGCGGCGAAGCCGCCACGGCGTCGGGCAGCGATGCGCTGCCGAAGTACGACCTGCCGGACGACGGCGCGACCGCGCCGGCCGGTGCGTCGGGCGCGGCGATTGCGGCACCGGCATCCGGCGCCGCCGAGGCGCCGAACCCGGCGAGCGCGACGAACGTGCCGGCGATGCAGATGACGCCGCCGTCGCCGGGCGGCTTCCGCTTCCCGAGCATCAAGCTGCACTGAGAAGCTGCACTGAGCCGCTTACATTCGTTACAGCCGGAAACGATTCAGTCGGTGGCGCGCGCGAACTTGCGCGTAAGCTACCGGCTCAAAGCTTTGCCTCGACTCATTCACGCAGGTCATTACGATGAAAAAACTGTTCCTGATCCCCGTATTCGCGACGTTGTTCTCGTTCGGCAGCGCGGCGCACGCGCAAGTCGACCAGTCGAATCCGCAGGGTTTGATCAAGACGGCGACGCAGCAGGTGCTCGATGAAGTCAAGCAGCAGACGATCAAGCAGGGCGACACCAACCGCATCATCACGATCGTCAACAAGGACATCCTGCCGTACACCGATTTCCGCCGCACCACGCAGCTCGCGATGGGCCGCAACTGGCGCGCCGCGACGGCCGAGCAGCAGCAGCAGGTTCAGGAGCAGTTCAAGCTGCTGCTGATCCGCACGTACTCGGGCGCGCTCGCGCAGCTCAAGCCCGACCAGCAGATCCAGTACCCGCCGTTCCGCGCCGATCCGGCCGACACCGACGTCGTCGTGAAGACGGTCGCGATGAACAACGGCCAGCCGGTGCAGATCGACTACCGCCTGTACAAGACGGCCAACGGCTGGAAGGTGTACGACCTCAACGTGCTCGGCGCGTGGCTGATCCAGACGTATCAGCAGCAGTTCAACGAGAAGATCCAGCAAAGCGGCGTGGACGGCCTGATCAAGTTCCTCACGCAGCGCAACCAGGAGCTTGCCGCCGGCAAGCAGGCGTCGTGAGCGGCTTCCAAGCCGGCTCCTCGATGACCGTCGCGAGCGCGAAGGCCGCGCTCGCGGACGGTCTTGCGCGCATCGACGCGGGCGCGAGCGCCGTCGATTGCGCGACGCTGACGCAGTTCGATTCGTCGGCGCTCGCCGTGTTGCTCGCCTGGCAACGTGCCGCCCAAGCGCGCGGCACGACGCTCGACATCGTCAACCTTCCTCCCAAGCTCGCGAGCCTCGCGCGCGCGTACGGCGTCGACGCCCTGCTCGACGGCACCGGCCGACATTGACGCTGTCCGATCGAAGCCTGCGGCGCCAGCCGGCGCGCGCACGCTTCGGGCCGCGCGCCGTCGGCGCCGGCTCCACCAGCCGGTTTGCCCTATAATCAAGCGTTTTGCGGGGCTGCCAATCGGCGTCCGGCCCCGTTTTCATTCGCAGCAAGCACAGAATAGGCGTCGCGGCCGTTGCGCCGCGCACAGTCATGTCAGCCATAGAAATCCGTCACGTCAAGAAGCGCTACAAGTCGCTTCAGGCGCTCAAGGGCGTCAGCCTGTCGGTCGAGGAAGGCGAGTTTTTCGGTCTGCTCGGCCCCAACGGCGCAGGCAAGACCACGCTCATCAGCATCCTCGCCGGGCTCGCCCGGGCCGATGAAGGCAGCATTTCGGTGCGCGGCCACGACGTCGTCAAGGATTTCCGCGGCGCGCGCCGCGCGCTCGGCGTGGTGCCGCAGGAGCTCGTGTTCGATCCGTTCTTCACCGTGCGCGAGACGCTGCGGATCCAGTCCGGCTATTTCGGGCTGCGCCGCAACGACGACTGGATCGACGAGGTGATGGCCAATCTCGACCTCACCGAGAAGGCCGATGCGAACATGCGCGCGCTGTCGGGCGGGATGAAGCGCCGCGTGCTGGTCGCGCAGGCGCTCGTGCATCGGCCGCCCGTGATCGTGCTCGACGAGCCGACCGCCGGCGTCGACGTCGAACTGCGCCAGACGCTGTGGAAGTTCATCTCGCGGCTGAACCGCGAGGGCCACACGATCGTCCTCACGACCCATTACCTCGAGGAAGCCGAGTCGCTGTGCGACCGCATCGCGATGCTGCGTCGCGGCGAAGTGGTCGCGCTCGACCGCACCGACGCGCTGCTGCGCCGCTTCGCGGGGCTGCAGCTGTATCTGCGGCTCGCGACCGGCGCGCTGCCCGCCGAGCTGCGCGGGCTGGAGACCGATCCGGCCGCGCGCGCGCCGGGCGAGCATCTGCTGCGCCTCACCAACTACGACGATGTCGAACGCATCCTCGCGCAATGCCGCGCGGCCGGCTGCACGTTCGACGAGATCGAGATCCGCAAGGCGGATCTCGAGGATGTGTTCGTCCAGGTGATGAACGGGGCCGAGGTCATCGAGGGTTTGGCATGAGCGGGTTTCAAACGCTGTTCTACAAGGAACTGCTGCGCTTCTGGAAGGTGTCGTTCCAGACGGTCTGTGCGCCGATCGTCACGGCGCTGCTGTACCTGACGATCTTCGGCCACGCGCTGTCGGGCCGCGTCGAGGTGTATCCGGGCGTCGAATACGTGAGCTTTCTGGTGCCGGGCCTCGTGATGATGAGCGTGCTGCAGAACGCATTCGCGAACAGCTCGTCGTCGCTGATCCAGTCGAAGATCACCGGCAACCTCGTGTTCATGCTGCTGCCGCCGCTGTCCTACAAGGACATCTTCGGCGCGTACGTGCTCGCCTCGGTCGTGCGCGGGCTCGCGGTCGGCACCGGCGTGTTCGTCGTGACGATCTGGTTTATCCCGATGCATTTCGCGGCGCCGTTGTTCATCATCGCGTTCGCGCTGCTCGGATCCGCGATCCTCGGCACGCTCGGGCTGATCGCCGGGATCTGGGCCGAGAAGTTCGACCAGCTCGCCGCGTTCCAGAACTTCCTGATCATGCCGCTGACGTTCCTGTCCGGCGTGTTCTATTCGACGCACTCGCTGCCGCCCGTGTGGCGCGAGATCTCGCGTCTCAACCCGTTTTTCTACATGATCGACGGCTTCCGTTACGGGTTCTTCGGCGCGTCCGACATCAACCCGCTCGAGAGCCTCGCGATCGTCACCGGTTTCTTCGTGCTGCTCGCGATGTTCGCGATGCGGCTGCTCGCGACCGGCTACAAACTGCGTCATTGATATCGACAGGCAGCGGCCGCCGCGGGCGGCGCGCGCCGACAGGAGCCCCTCATGTTGCCGACTCCCGAACAGGTCAAGCAATACATCGCCGGCGGTCTCGCCTGCACCCATCTGGAAGTCGAAGGCGACGGCCAGCATTTCTTCGCGACGATCGTGTCGACGGCCTTCGAAGGCAAGCGGCCGATCCAGCGGCACCAGCTCGTCTATGCGGCGCTCGGCGATCGCATGAAGCAGGAAATCCACGCGCTCAGCATGAAGACGCTGACGCCCGCCGAATGGCAGAACGCATAACCGGAACCACTGAGTGCAAGTCACCGCCAACGAGCGCGACGCCGTCGAGAGCGTCGCCACGGCACACCCGGCCGCCAACGGGGAATCGCAGGGACACGGGATGGACAAGCTGGTGATCGAAGGCGGTCGCCGGCTGTCCGGCGAGATCGTCGTGTCGGGCGCGAAGAATGCGGCGCTGCCGATTCTCTGTGCGGGCCTGCTCAGCGCCGAGCCCGTCGAGCTCGACAACGTGCCGAACCTGAAGGACGTGCGCACCACGCTGAAGGTCCTGAACCAGATGGGCGTGCAGAGCGAAACGGACGGCTGCCGCGTGCGGCTCGACGCGTCGCGCGTCGACAACCTGGTCGCGCCGTACGAGCTCGTCAAGACGATGCGCGCGTCGATCCTCGTGCTGGGGCCGCTGCTCGCGCGCTTCGGCGAGGCGAAGGTGTCGCTGCCGGGCGGCTGCGCGATCGGCGCGCGCCCGGTCGACCAGCACATCAAGGGCCTGCAGGCGATGGGCGCCGAGATCAGCATCGAGCACGGCTTCATCGAGGCGCGCGCGAAGCGGCTGAAAGGCGCCCGCATCGTCACCGACATGATCACGGTCACGGGGACGGAAAACCTGCTGATGGCCGCGACGCTCGCCGACGGCGAAACGGTGATCGAGAACGCGGCGCGCGAGCCCGAAGTGAGCGATCTCGCACACTTGCTGGTCGCGATGGGCGCGAAAATCGACGGCATCGGCACCGACCGTCTCGTGATCCAGGGCGTCGAGCGCCTGCACGGCGCGCGCCATTCGGTGATCCCCGACCGCATCGAGGCCGGCACGTTCCTGTGCGCGGTCGCGGCGGCCGGCGGCGACGTGATGCTGACGGGCGTGCGCCCGCACATTCTCGACGCGGTGATCGACAAGCTGCGCGAGGCAGGCGTGTCGATCGACGAAGGCGACAGCTGGCTGCGCGTGCGGATGGACCGCCGCCCGTCGGCCGTGACGATCCGCACGTCCGAATATCCGGCGTTCCCGACCGACATGCAGGCGCAGTTCATGGCCCTCAATACGGTGGCGTCGGGCACGGCGCAGGTGGTGGAGACCATCTTCGAGAACCGCTTCATGCACGTGCAGGAACTGAACCGGCTCGGCGCGAACATCACGATCGACGGCAACACCGCGCTCGTGACGGGCGTCGACAAGCTGTCCGGCGCGAACGTGATGGCGACCGACCTGCGCGCGTCGGCGAGCCTCGTGATCGCCGGGCTGCGCGCGGAAGGCGAGACGCTCGTCGACCGCATCTATCATCTGGACCGCGGCTACGACCGCATGGAAACGAAATTGACCGCCGTCGGCGCCAACGTGCGCCGCCTCTCCGGGAGCCAAGCATGAGCGCGCCGTTGACCCTCGCCCTGTCGAAGGGCCGGATTTTCGAGGAAACCCTGCCGCTGCTGGCAGCCGCCGGCGTGCAGGTGGCCGAAGACCCTGAAACCTCGCGCAAGCTGATCCTGCCGACGACCGACCCGAACCTGCGCGTGATCATCGTGCGCGCGAGCGACGTGCCGACCTACGTCGAATACGGCGCGGCCGATTTCGGCGTGGCCGGCAAGGACGTGCTGGTCGAGCACGGCGGCTCGGGCCTGTATCAACCGATCGATCTGAACATTGCCCGCTGCCGGATGTCGGTGGCGGTGCCGGCCGGTTTCGACTACGCGAACGCGGTGCGCCAGGGCGCGCGCCTGCGGGTTGCGACCAAGTACGTCGAGACGGCCCGCGAACACTTCGCCGCGAAGGGCGTGCACGTCGACCTCATCAAGCTGTACGGCTCGATGGAGCTCGCGCCGCTCGTCGGGCTGGCCGACGCGATCGTCGACCTGGTCAGCTCGGGCGGCACGCTGAAGGCGAACAATCTGGTCGAGGTCGAGGAGATCATGTCGATCTCGTCGCGCCTCGTCGTGAACCAGGCTGCGCTGAAGTTGAAGCGCACGGCGCTCAAGCCGTTCCTCGACGCGTTCGAACGCGCGTCGCAGAATGGCAACTGAGCGCATCACCGTAACGGAACTCCCATGGCCATCACCATCCGCAAACTCGATTCGACGCGCGACGGCTTCGACGCCGAGCTGCGTACGTTGCTCGCCTTCGAGGCGAGCGAGGACGAAGCGATCGAGCAGTCGGTCGCGAAGATCCTCGCCGACGTGAAATCGCGCGGCGACGCCGCGGTGCTCGAATACACGAACCGCTTCGACCGGCTGGACGCGGACAGCGTCGCCGCGCTCGAACTGCCGCAGGACGCGCTGCAGGCCGCGCTCGACGGCCTCGCGCCGAAGGCGCGCGCGGCGCTCGAAGCCGCGGCCGCACGCGTGCGTGCGTACCACGAGAAGCAGAAGATCGAGTGCGGCACGCACAGCTGGCAGTACACGGAAAGCGACGGCACGGTGCTCGGCCAGAAGATCACGCCGCTCGACCGCGTCGGGCTCTACGTGCCGGGCGGCAAGGCCGCCTATCCGTCGTCGGTGCTGATGAACGCGATTCCGGCGCGCGTGGCGGGCGTCGGCGAGATCGTGATGGTCGTACCGACCCCCGACGGCGTGAAGAACGACCTCGTGCTGGCCGCCGCGCTGCTCGGCGGCGTCGATCGCGTGTTCACCATCGGCGGCGCGCAGGCGGTCGGCGCGCTCGCGTACGGCACGGCCACGGTGCCGCCGGTCGACAAGATCTGCGGCCCGGGCAATGCGTACGTCGCATCGGCGAAGCGCCGCGTGTTCGGCACGGTCGGCATCGACATGATCGCCGGCCCGTCGGAAATCCTCGTGCTGTGCGATGGCACGACCGATCCGAGCTGGGTCGCGATGGACCTGTTCTCGCAGGCCGAGCACGACGAGCTCGCGCAGTCGATCCTGCTGTGCCCGGACGGCGCGTTCCTCGAGCGCGTCGAGAAGGCGATCGACGAGCTGCTGCCGACGATGCCGCGTCAGGACGTGATCCGCGCGTCGCTCGAAGGGCGCGGCGCGCTGATCAAGGTGCGCGACATGGCCGAAGCGTGCCGGATCGCGAACGACATCGCGCCCGAGCACCTCGAAATTTCCGCGCTCGAGCCGCAGCAATGGGGCCAGCAGATCCGCCATGCCGGCGCGATCTTCCTCGGCCGCTACACGAGCGAGAGCCTCGGCGATTACTGCGCCGGCCCGAACCACGTGCTGCCGACCTCGCGCACCGCGCGCTTCTCGTCGCCGCTCGGCGTGTACGACTTCATCAAGCGCTCGAGCGTGATCGAAGTCAGCGCCGAAGGCGCGCAGACGCTCGGCGAGATCGCCTCCGAGCTCGCCTACGGCGAAGGGCTGCAGGCGCACGCGCGCAGCGCCGAACTGCGGATGAGGGGATGACGCGCGCCGGCGCCGACGCGAACGCATCGGCGCCGCAGCGTGAGGAGACTCCGTGCAGGGCGGCAGCCGCCGCCTTGCCGACCATTTGATGCCGGCGCGACGCACGCCGGCTGGACACCATGACCACGCCACAAGACATCATCCGCCGCGACGTGCTCGCGATGACGAGCTACCCGGTGCCCGACGCGAGCGGCTTCGTGAAGCTCGACGCGATGGAAAACCCGTATCCGCTGCCCGCGCCGCTCGCCGCCGCGCTCGGCGAGCGCCTCGCGCAGGTCGCGCTGAACCGCTACCCGGCGCCGCGCCCCGGTGCGCTGCTAGACAAGCTGCGCCGCACGATGGGCGTGCCGGCCGCGTGCGACGTGCTGCTCGGCAACGGCTCCGACGAGATCATCAGCATGATGTCGGTCGCCTGCGCGAAGCCCGGCGCGAAGGTGCTCGCGCCGGTGCCGGGCTTCGTGATGTACGAGCTGTCGGCGAAGTTCGCGCAGCTCGAGTTCGTCGGCGTGCCGCTGAAGGCCGACCTTACGCTCGACGCAGACGCAATGATCGCGGCGATCGCCGAGCACCGGCCGGCGCTCGTCTATCTGGCGTACCCGAACAATCCGACCGGCACGCTGTACGACGCAGCCGACGTCGAGCGGATCATCGCGGCTGCGCGGCACAGCCTCGTCGTGATCGACGAGGCGTACCAGCCGTTCGCGCAGCACTCGTGGCTGCCGCGCGCGGCCGAGTTCGACAACGTCGTCGTGATGCGCACGGTGTCGAAGCTCGGGCTCGCCGGGATCCGCCTCGGCTATCTCGCCGGGCTGCCCGCGTGGCTGACCGAATTCGACAAGGTGCGCCCGCCGTACAACATCAACGTGCTGACGCAGGCGACCGTGGATTTCCTGCTCGACCACCTCGACGTGCTCGACGCGCAGGCAGCCGAGCTGCGTGCGGAACGCACGCGCGTCGCGCAGGCGGTCGCCGCGCTGCCGGGCGTGACCGTGTTCCCGAGCGCCGGCAATTTCCTGCTGGTGCGCGTGCCCGATGCGGCCGCCGTGTTCGATGCATTGCTCACCGAGCGGGTGTTGATCAAAAACGTGAGTAAAATGCACCCATTGTTGGCCGAATGCGTGCGACTGACCGTCGGTTCCCCGGACGAAAACGCACGCCTCCTGGCTGCGCTGAAACTCGCACTGCCCGGTTGAGCCGGGCGCGCGGCGCGCAACGATCAACCCCCATTTACATCAGACTCATTCAAGGAATTGCCATGCGTGTGGCGGAAGTCGTTCGCAATACCAGCGAAACGCAGATCCGTGTGAAGCTCGACCTCGACGGTACGGGCCGGCAGAAGCTGGCCACCGGCGTGCCGTTTCTCGACCATATGCTCGACCAGATCGCGCGCCATGGTCTGATCGATCTCGAGGTCGAAGCGCATGGCGACACGCATATCGACGACCACCATACGGTCGAGGACGTCGGCATCACGCTCGGCCAGGCGGTCGCGAAGGCCGTGGGCGACAAGAAGGGCATCCGGCGCTACGGCCATTCGTACGTGCCGCTCGACGAGGCGCTGTCGCGCGTCGTGATCGACTTTTCGGGCCGGCCGGGCCTCGAATTCCACGTGCCGTTCACGCGCGCGCGCATCGGCACCTTCGACGTCGACCTGTCGATCGAATTCTTCCGCGGGTTCGTGAACCACGCGGGCGTCACGCTGCACATCGACAACCTGCGCGGGATCAACGCGCACCATCAGCTCGAAACGGTGTTCAAGGCCTTCGGTCGCGCGCTGCGTGCGGCGGTCGAGCTCGACGAGCGCGCGGCGGGGCAGATTCCGTCGACGAAGGGCAGCCTCTAACTTCCGGACGGACAGGACGCCAACGACAACCTGACGGCTTCGGCGCGCCGCGCCGGTTCGCGATGGATCTGCTCAAATCGTTCATTTCGCTGCTTGCGCTGATCAATCCGGTCGGCGCGGTGCCGTTCTTCCTGAGCCTGACCGCGCAGCAGACGGAGCACGAGCGGCGCCGCACGATCCGGATCGCGTCGGTGTCGGTGTTCTGCGTGATGACGATCACGACGCTGCTCGGCCAGCAGATCATCGATTTCTTCGGCATTTCGGTCGGCTCGCTCGAAGTGGGGGGCGGGATCATCATGCTGCTGATGGCGATCAACATGCTGAACGCGCAGATCGGCAATACGCGATCGACGCCCGAGGAACGCGACGAGGCCGAGCTGAAGGACAACATCGCGGTCGTGCCGCTGGCGATTCCGCTGCTGACGGGCCCCGGCTCGATCAGCACGGCGATCATCTATGCGGCGAACTCGCATCACTGGTATGAACGGGCGGGGCTCGTCGCGATCGGCGCGGTCCTCGCTCTGCTGTGTTTCCTCGCGATGCGGCTTGCCGAGCCGATCGCGAACTGGATCGGCCGCACCGGCATCAACATCGCCACGCGGCTGATGGGTCTGATGCTGTCGGCGCTGGCGGTGGAATTCATCGTCAATGGACTGAGGGCGCTACTGCCTGCACTGAGATGAAAACTTCGATTGCGATTGTGGATTATGGGATGGGCAACCTGCGCTCGGTGGCGCAGGCGCTCAAGAAGGCCGAACCGGCCGCCGACGTGGCGATCGTCGACACGCCGGCCGCGATTCGCGCGGCCGACCGCGTCGTGCTGCCCGGCCAGGGCGCGATGCCCGACTGCATGCGCTGCCTCGGCGAATCGGGACTGCAGGAGGCGGTGCTCGAGGCGTCGCGCACGAAGCCGCTGCTCGGCGTGTGCGTGGGCGAACAGATGCTGTTCGACTGGAGCGCGGAAGGCGACACGAAGGGCCTCGGCCTGTTGCCGGGCAAGGTTCTGCGCTTCGAGCTCGAAGGCCGGCTGCAGGACGACGGCTCGCGCTTCAAGGTGCCGCAGATGGGCTGGAACCGCGTGCATCAGTCGCGCTCGCACCCGCTGTGGGAAGGCGTGCCCGACGACGCGTATTTCTACTTCGTGCACAGCTACTACGTGAGCCCGGAGAACCCGCAGCACACGGTGGGCGAGACGGCCTACGGCGCGCCGTTTACGTCCGCGGTCGCGCGCGACAACATCTTCGCGACCCAATTCCATCCGGAGAAGAGCGCGGAGGTCGGCTTGCGTCTGTATCGCAACTTCGTGCACTGGCAGCCGTGAACGTCGCGTCCGAGCCACAGTGGGCGGGCGGCAAACGCCCGTCGCGCGGGGCTCGCACGCGTCTGCACCGAAAGAGTTGTACTAAACTAGCGAGACGGCGCGGCACCGGTTTGGCCGGTACGCGCCCGATTCTTTTCATCTTCCACGACGACACCCGATTGCTATGCTGCTGATTCCGGCCATCGATCTCAAAGACGGTCAGTGTGTGCGCCTCAAACAGGGCGATATGGACCAGGCCACGATTTTCTCCGAGGACCCGGCGGCGATGGCCCGCAAGTGGGTCGATCTCGGCGCCCGGCGGCTTCACCTGGTCGACCTGAACGGCGCATTCGCCGGCAAGCCGAAGAATCTCGAGGCGATCGAAGCGATCCTCGAAGAGGTCGGCGACGAAATCCCCGTGCAGCTGGGCGGCGGCATCCGCAGCCTGGAGACGATCGAGAAGTATCTCGACGCCGGCCTGTCGTACGTGATCATCGGCACCGCCGCCGTGAAGAATCCGGGCTTCCTGCAGGACGCGTGCACCGCGTTCTCGGGCAGCATCATCGTCGGGCTGGACGCGAAGGACGGCAAGGTCGCGACCGACGGCTGGAGCAAGCTGACGGGCCACGAAGTGATCGACCTCGCGCGCAAGTTCGAGGATTACGGCGTCGAATCGATCGTCTACACCGATATCGGCCGCGACGGGATGCTTCAGGGCATCAACATCGACGCGACCGTGAAGCTCGCGCAGGCGGTCGGCATTCCGGTGATCGCGAGCGGCGGCCTGTCGAACCTGACCGACATCGAGAATCTCTGCGAAGTGGAAGAGCACGGCGTCGAAGGCGTGATCTGCGGCCGTGCGATCTACTCCGGCGATCTCGATTTCGCGGCCGCGCAGAAACGCGCGGACGAACTGAACGGCGAACTCGACGACGCGTAAGCGCGCCCGTCCCGTTCGCCGGGGCCGCCACCGGGCGGCCCCGATCGGGCGTCTCGCGCGAGACGCTCGCAACCGGCCGTCCCACCGCGGCCAATGGCGCAACATCATGGCTCTAGCTAAACGCATCATCCCCTGCCTGGACGTGACTGCCGGGCGTGTCGTCAAGGGCGTCAACTTCGTCGAGCTGCGCGATGCCGGCGATCCCGTCGAAATCGCGCGCCGCTACGACGAGCAGGGCGCCGACGAACTGACGTTCCTCGACATCACCGCGACCTCCGACCAGCGCGACCTGATCCTGCCGATCATCGAAGCGGTCGCGTCGCAGGTGTTCATTCCGCTGACCGTCGGCGGCGGCGTGCGCGCCGTCGAGGACGTGCGGCGCCTGCTGAACGCGGGTGCGGACAAGGTCAGCATGAATTCGTCGGCCGTCGCCAATCCGCAGCTCGTGCGCGACGCGGCCGACAAGTACGGCTCGCAGTGCATCGTCGTCGCGATCGACGCGAAGCGCGTGTCCGCGCCTAACGAAGCGCCGCGCTGGGAAGTCTTCACGCACGGCGGCCGCAAGGCCACCGGCCTCGACGCGATCGAATGGGCGCGCAAGATGGCGGAGCTCGGCGCGGGCGAGATCCTGCTCACGAGCATGGACCGCGACGGCACGAAGTCGGGCTTCGACCTCGCGCTCACGCGCGCGGTGTCGGACGCGGTGCCGGTGCCGGTGATCGCGTCGGGCGGTGTCGGCTGCCTGCAGGATCTCGCGGACGGCATCAAGCAAGGCCACGCCGACGCGGTGCTGGCGGCGAGCATCTTCCACTATGGCGAGCACACGGTCGGCGAGGCGAAGCACTTCATGGCCGACCAGGGCATCGCGGTGAGGCTGTGATGACGACCGACACGCAATCCCTGCCTGCATGGCTGGACAAGGTCCGCTGGGACGACAACGGCCTCGTGCCGGTGATCGCGCAGGAAGCGGCGACCAACGACGTGCTGATGTTCGCGTGGATGAACCGCGAAGCGCTGGCGAAGACGATCGAGACGCAGCGGGCCGTCTACTATTCGCGCTCGCGCAAGCGCCTGTGGTTCAAGGGCGAGGAGTCGGGCCACGTGCAGCACGTGCACGAGGTGCGGCTCGACTGCGACGAGGACGTCGTGCTGCTGAAGGTCGAGCAGGTGTCGGGCATCGCCTGCCACACCGGCCGGCATTCATGCTTCTTCCAGAAATTCGAAGGCACCGTCGAGAACGGCGACTGGGTCGCGGTCGAGCCGGTGCTGAAAGACCCCGAACACATCTACAAATGACGCAATCGACCGAAGACACGCTGCTGCGCCTCGCGGCCGTGATCGATAGCCGCAAGGGCGGCGACCCCGAGCAATCTTATGTATCGCGCCTGTTCCACAAGGGCGACGACGCGGTGCTGAAGAAGATCGGCGAAGAGGCGACCGAAGTCGTGCTGGCCGCGAAGGACGTGCGCCAGGGCGGCGCGCCGACGGCGCTGGTCGGCGAAGTGGCCGATCTGTGGTTCCACTGCCTCGTGATGCTGTCGCATTTCGACCTGAGCCCGGCCGACGTGATCGCCGAGCTGGAGCGTCGCGAAGGCCTGTCGGGCATCGAGGAAAAGGCGCTGCGCAAGCGCCGCGAGCGCGAGGCGAACGGCGGCTGACGGCGGCTGACGATTCGCGGCGTGCCGCGCATGCAGCCGTGCGGTAAGCTGTAAGAATTGTCATCTGACGGGGGTAGCATCATGACCGATACGCCGAGCCAGTTTCCGACACCGTCGGTGCCGGACGCAGCGCAAGCCGAGCGACTGAACGGCCTGCGCACGTTGACGCACGTGCTGTACGGCCTCTACGCGTTTCATTGGCTGACCGGCGGCGTGACCGGCATCATCGCGATCATCATCAACTACGTGAAGCGCGACGACGTGGCCGGCACGCCGTACGCCGATCACTTCGAGTGGCAGATCCGCACGTTCTGGCGCGCGCTCATCGCGTACGTGATCGGCTTCGCGCTGATGTTTGTCGTGGTGGGGTTTGCCGTCATGTTTGTCACGTGGATCTGGACGCTGTACCGTATCATCAAAGGTTGGCTGTACCTGAACGACAACAAGACGCTCGATCCGCAGGCCTGGCTCTGACGGTGCGCGGGCGTTTCGCAGGAGCAACATGAGTCACGATCCGAATTGCCTGTTCTGCAAGATCGCGGCGGGCGAGATCCCGAGCACGAAAGTGCACGAGGACGACGAATTCGTCGCGTTCCGCGACATCCGCCCGGCAGCCGACACACACGTGCTGGTGATTCCGCGCCGACACCTGCCGACGCTGTCGGCGGCGAGCGAAGCCGATGCGCCGATGCTCGGCCGGCTGATGCTGCTGGTCGCGCGTCTGGCCGATCAGCTGGGCGTCGCGTACACGGGCGGCGAGACGGGGTTTCGCACGGTGATCAATACGGGCCCGGGCGGCGGGCAGGAGGTCTACCACCTGCACGCGCACATTCTGGCCGGCCCGCGCCCGTGGCAGCGGATGGGTTGACGTCGCGGGGCGTTTTCCCCGCATCGATAGTCGAAGCCGGCGCGCCGCCGGCGATTTGTGCCGCGACGCGGCGTGGTTGAGGAGAGGTTTGATCATGGGTGGATTGAGCATTTGGCACTGGCTGATCGTGCTGCTGATCGTCGCGCTGGTTTTCGGTACCAAGAAGCTGCGCAATATCGGCAACGACCTCGGTAGCGCCGTGAAGGGTTTCAAGGACGGCATGAAGGAAGGCGAAACGCCGGCCGACGCGCAGCAACTGCCGCGCACGGGCACGGTCGACGTCAACGCGAAGGAAACGACGCGTTCCGACTCGAACAAGGCGTAACGCCGGCACGCTGACAGGCATTCGCGATGCTGGATCTCGGTCTTTCGAAGATGGCGCTGATCGGCGTCGTCGCACTCGTGGTGCTCGGCCCCGAGCGCCTGCCGCGCGTCGCACGCACGGCGGGCGCGCTGTTCGGCCGCGCGCAGCGGTACATCAACGACGTGAAGGCCGAGGTCTCGCGCGAAATCGAACTCGACGCGCTGCGGACGATGAAGACCGATTTCGAGGCGGCCGCGCGCAATGTCGAGACGACCATTCACGACAACCTGCGCGAGCACGAGAAGGAGCTGAACGACACGTGGAATTCCGCGGTCGGCGGCCTTCATGAAGGCTCGGTCGATGCCGGCACGTCGGGCAGCGATTCGCCCGCCGCGCCGTCGTCGTGGCGCGCCAGCACGATCGCGCTGGCGCGCAAGCGCCGCAACTGGCGTGTGAAGCAGGCGAGCATGCCGGTCTGGTACAAGCGCGCGACGGCCCGCCGCACGCACGTGCAGTCGGGCGCCGCGCGAGTCGCGCGCCATCAGCCGGCCAGCCTGCGCCGGCCGACGCGTTTCTTCTGAGCCGAGCGCATGCTCGCTCGTCAATCCTACCGAGGGCCGGCGTGAGCGACCCGCAGCAGAATCCGGGCGACGCCCCGGAAGAAACCTTCATTTCCCATCTCGTCGAGCTTCGCGATCGCATCATTCGCGCGGGGCTGGCCGTGATCGTCGTGTTCCTCGGGCTCGTGTACTGGGCGCCCGACATCTTCCGGCTGCTCGCGCGGCCGCTGATGGAGAACCTGCCGAAGGGCGGCAGGATGATCGTCACCGACGTCACCGGGTCGTTCTTCGTGCCGATGAAGGTCACGATGCTCGTCGCGCTCGTGATCGCGCTGCCGATCGTGCTGTACCAGATCTGGGCGTTCGTCGCGCCGGGCCTGTACCAGCACGAGAAGAAGCTCGTCGTGCCGCTCGTCGGCAGCAGCTACGTGCTGTTCCTGTGCGGGATGGCGTTCGCGTACTTCCTCGTGTTCCCGACCATCTTCCGCGTGATGGCGCACTACAACGCGCCGCTCGGCGCCGAGATGTCGACCGATATCGACAACTATCTGAGCTTCGTGCTCGGGATGTTCATCGCGTTCGGCGTCACGTTCGAGGTGCCGATCGTCGTCGTGCTGCTCGTGCGGATGGGCGTGCTGTCGCTGCAGAAGCTGAAGGAAATGCGGCCGTACGTGATCGTCGGCGCCTTCGTCGTCTCGGCGGTCGTCACGCCGCCGGACGTGTTCTCGCAGCTGATGCTCGCGCTGCCGCTCGTCGTGCTGTTCGAGATCGGGCTGCTGGCCGCGCGATTCTTCGTGCCGAAGCCCGGCGAGGAACCGGAAGCGGAAAACGGTACGGCCACCTGAGCCGCGGCGCGGGCGCCAAGCGCCCGCCGAATGCGGTTTCAGGACGACGAATCCACGTCGATACAAAGCAAAAAGGGCAGCCAATGGCTGCCCTTCGTCGTTTACCGCTGCTGCGGGCCGCAGGCTGCGACCCGCCAGCGCGCGTTCATTCGCTGTCGCTGTCCTGCTCGTCGACGGTCTGCTTCGGCGGCGGCGGGCGCTTGCCGATCACGACGTTCACGTCGAACTCCTTGCCCTTGCGCACCACGTGCACCTTGGTCGCCGTGCCGGGCTTGATCTGCGCGACGGTATTCAGCAGCTTGGTCGTGTCGGTGATGTCGTCGCCGTTCACGCTGACCAGGATGTCGCCCGGCTTGATGCCGGCCTTGTCGGCCGGGCCGCCCTGCAGCACGCCCGCGACGATCGCGCCCGACTTCTGCTGGAGCCCGAACGATTCGGCGATCTCCGGCGTGACGTCCTGCGGCTCGACGCCGATCCAGCCCCGCGTGACCGAGCCGGTCGTGATGATGCTTTCGAGCACCGTGCGGGCCGTCGACACGGGGATCGCGAAGCCGATGCCGAGCGAGCCGCCCGAGCGCGAGTAGATCGCGGTGTTGATGCCGAGCAGGTTGCCGTTCACGTCGACGAGCGCGCCGCCCGAGTTGCCGGGGTTGATCGGCGCGTCGGTCTGGATGAAGTTTTCGAACGTGTTGATGCCGAGGTGATTGCGGCCGAGCGCGCTGATGATGCCCATCGTGACCGTCTGGCCGACGCCGAACGGGTTGCCGATCGCCAGCACGACGTCGCCGACGCGCGAGCGGTCCGAACGGCCGAGCGTGATGGTCGGCAGGTCCGTCATGTTGATCTTCAGCACGGCGAGATCGGTTTCCGGATCGCTGCCGATCACCTTCGCGGTGGCCGTGCGGCCGTCGGCGAGCGCGACTTCGATCTGGTCGGCACCATCGACGACGTGCTGGTTCGTTAGAATGTAACCTTCCGGGCTCACGATAACGCCGGAGCCGAGGTTGGCGGCCGGTTCGTCCTGCTGCTTGCGGGCGTTGTTGCGATCGCCGAAGAAATAGCGGAACAGCGGATCCTTCGCGCGCGGATCGGGCGGCAACGAGCCGTCCTTGCTGGAGAACACGTTGACGACGGCGGGCATCGCCTTTTGCGCGGCTTCCGCGTACGACGTGGTCGCCGGACCGCCGCCGATGCCCGGCGCAACTTCCCGCAGCGCGACGATCGGCGTGGCGAGCTGCTTGCCGAGCTGTCCTTGCCGTTGCAGCCATTGCGGCTTGAGCGTCACGACGATGAACATCAGCGCGAGCAGTACGGTGACCGCCTGCGCGAAGAACAGCCAGAAGCGTCTAAGCATCTGAATGGATTAGAGGTTTATATGGATCGGATCGAACTTGAATTGTACTTGAACAATACCCTTGAAACCGCGCGCTTCAAGGACTATTGCCCGAACGGCCTCCAGGTCGAGGGGCGGCGCAAGATCGAGAAGATCGCCACCGGCGTGACGGCCTCGGTCGCCTTGCTCGAAGCCGCGCTCGAATGGGGCGCCGACGCCGTGCTGGTCCATCACGGCTACTTCTGGCGCAACGAGGCGCCGCAGATCACCGGCCGCAAGTACCGGCGGCTGAAGCTGCTGCTCGCGAACGACCTGAACCTGTTCGCGTTCCACCTGCCGCTCGACGCGCACCCGCTGTTCGGCAACAACGCGCAGCTCGGCGAGAAGCTCGGGCTGATCGGCGACCAGCGTTTCGGCGACGGCGAGCTCGGCTGGATGGCCACGCTGCCGATGCCCGTCACGCTCGAGCACTTCGTCGCGAAGGTCGAGAACACGCTCGGACGCACGCCGCTCGTGCTCGGCGATTCCGACATGCAGGTGCGCCGTGTCGCGTGGTGCACCGGCGGCGCGCAGAGCTATTTCGACGCGGCGATCGACGCGGGCGCCGACGTGTTCCTGACCGGCGAGGTGTCGGAATCGACCACGCACGCGGCCGCCGAGAGCGGCGTCGCGTTCGTTGCGGCGGGGCACCATGCGACCGAGCGCTACGGCGTCCAGGCGCTGGGCCGCCACTTGTCGGAGGAATTCGATATCGAGCACCTTTTTATCGATATTCATAATCCGGTTTGAATCGCGGATTTTGCGGCGGTGCATCGAATTTTCACAATGAAGCAGGCGCTTAAAAGTGAAATGATTTAATTGCTCCGATAGTGGGGGAAAACCCTTAACTATCAATTACTTCGAAGGGATTTTCGTCTCCGGGCCTTGTAAATGGCGACTCCATTCGCGCACACTAGCGGCGGAATGCAAAGTCGTGACGGAAAATCCAACTCAGAAGTGGGGCGTGTGATGCGAGACAAGGAAGACAAACGCGTCGACAGCGGCCGCCGTACCTGGCTGATTGCGACATCCGTAGCAGGTGGCGTGGGAGGCGTAGCCACCGTCATACCTTTCGCGGCGTCGCTTGCGCCGTCCGCGAAAGCGAAAGCGGCCGGCGCGCCGGTCGAGGTCGACATCAGCAACCTGAAGCCCGGCGAGATGGTCACCGTGCCGTGGCGCGGCAAGCCGGTGTGGATCCTGAACCGCACCGACGACATGCTGGCCGACGTCGTCAAGGCCGACAAGGAAGTGGCCGACCCGACCTCGAAATCCCCCTATTCGATGCCGCTGCCCGCGTATTGTGCGAACGAGTATCGCGCGCGGGCCGATCGCAAGAACATTCTCGTCGTGATGGCCGTGTGTACGCACCTCGGCTGCACGCCAAGCCAACGCTTCACGCCCGGTCCGCAGCCGAACCTGCCGGACGACTGGCCGGGCGGCTTCCTCTGCCCGTGTCACGGTTCGACCTACGACCTCGCCGGCCGCGTGTTCAAGAACAAGCCGGCGCCTCAGAATCTCGACATCCCGCCCTATATGTTCACGTCGGCGACGACCCTCGTGATCGGCAAGGACGAGAAAGGAGAAGCGTGATGGCTGCCGACAACAACGAAGTGTCCACGACAGGTGTCACCGGCTGGATCGACCAGCGCTTCCCGCTCACGTCCACCTGGAAGAAGCACGTTTCCGAGTACTACGCGCCGAAGAACTTCAACTTCTGGTACTTCTTCGGCTCGCTCGCGCTGCTGGTGCTCGTCAACCAGATCGTCACGGGCATCTTCCTGACGATGAACTACAAGCCCGACTCGATGCTGGCGTTCGCGTCGGTCGAGTACATCATGCGTGAAGTGCCGTGGGGCTGGCTGATCCGCTACATGCACTCGACCGGCGCGTCGATGTTCTTCGTCGTCGTGTACCTGCACATGTTCCGCGGGCTGATGTACGGGTCGTATCGCAAGCCGCGCGAGCTCGTGTGGATCTTCGGCTGCGCGATCTTCCTGTGCCTGATGGCCGAGGCGTTCTTCGGCTATCTGCTGCCGTGGGGCCAGATGTCGTTCTGGGGCGCGCAGGTGATCGTGAACCTGTTCTCGGCGATCCCGTTCGTCGGCCCGGACCTGTCGCTGTGGATCCGCGGCGATTATGTGGTGTCCGACGTCACGCTGAACCGCTTCTTCGCATTCCACGTGATTGCGATTCCGCTCGTGCTGGTGGGCCTCGTCGTCGCGCACCTCGTCGCGCTGCATGAGGTCGGGTCCAACAATCCGGACGGCATCGAGATCAAGGCGAAGAAGGACGAAAACGGCATTCCGCTCGACGGCATCCCGTTCCATCCGTATTACTCGGTGCACGATTTCTTCGGCGTCTGCGTGTTCCTGATGGTGTTCGCGCTGATCGTGTTCTTCGCGCCGGAGATGGGCGGCTACTTCCTGGAGTCGAACAACTTCGTCCCCGCGAACCCGCTGCAGACGCCGCCGGAGATCGCGCCGGTCTGGTACTTCACCGCGTTCTACGCGATGCTGCGCGCGACCACCGACCCGTTCAAGATCGTGCTGATGATCGTGATCGCGCTGCTCGGCGTGCTCGCGCTGGTGCGCGCGCGCGGCAAGTGGAAGCTCGGCCTGCCGGTGCTGGCCGCGGCGATCGTCGTGTTCATGTTCCTGACCGAATCGAAGTTCTGGGGCGTCGTCGTGATGGGCTCGGCGGTGATCACGCTGTTCTTCCTGCCGTGGCTCGACCGCAGCCCGGTGAAGTCGATCCGCTACCGGCCGCTGTTCCACAAGGTGTTCCTCGGGATCTTCGTCGCGGCGTTCCTGACGCTGGCGTTCCTCGGCACGCGGCCGCCGTCGCCGGCTGCAACGCTGATTGCGCAGGGCTGTGCGCTGATCTACTTCGCGTTCTTCCTCGGCATGCCGGTCTGGACGCCGCTTGGCACGTTCAAGCAGCCGCCGGAACGGGTGCGCTTCAAGCCCCATTAACGTGAGCGAGGAGAGAACGACATGAAGAAACTGCTTTCGACGCTCGCGCTGATCGGTGCGACGGCCGTGGCGCTGCTTGCGGCGCCGGCCGTGCGCGCGGAAGGTAATTTTCCGCTCGACCGGGCGCCCGATAACACGGAAAATCTCGTTTCGCTTCAGCACGGCGCGCAATTGTTTGTAAACTATTGCCTGAACTGCCACAGCGCGAACCTGATGCGCTACAACCGTCTGACGGATCTGGGCATATCCCAGAAGGAGATCGAAAAGAATCTCCTGTTCACGACCGACAAGGTCGGGAACACGATGTCCGTCGCGATGCGGCCCGAAGACGCGAAGAACTGGCTCGGCACCATGCCGCCCGACCTGTCTGTCGAGGAGCGGGCGCGCGGCCGCGACTGGCTGTATACGTATCTGCGCAGTTTCTACCGCGACGATACGCGGCCGACCGGCTGGAACAACGCGGTGTTCGAGAACGTCGGCATGCCCCATGTGTTGTGGCAGCTGCAGGGGCAGCGCACTGCCAAATTCGAAGACAAGACGAACGAGGAGACGGGCGAGAAGGTCCATACGCTCGTCGGCTTCCAGCAAGTCACACCGGGGACACTGTCGTCGCCGGATTATGATGCTGCGGTGGCCGACCTGGTGGCGTATATGACGTGGATGTCCGAGCCGGCTCAGCAGACCCGCAAACGCCTCGGCGTGTGGGTGCTGATCTTTCTCGGCGTCCTGACTTTCCTGGCCTGGCGGCTCAATGCCGCGTATTGGAAAGATATCAAGTAAACACGCCTGACCGGCGTGGGGCCGGCGCAAGGCGGAACCCGTGAAAGGGGTTGCGCCGCGTGCCGGCCCTCGGCTTTTTTGAGGAAACGCAAATATGATGGTTCTGTATTCCGGCACAACTTGCCCGTTCTCCCAGCGTTGCCGGCTGGTGCTGTTCGAGAAGGGCATGGACTTCGAAATTCGTGACGTCGACCTGTTCAACAAGCCGGAAGACATCTCGGTGATGAACCCGTACGGTCAGGTGCCGATTCTGGTCGAGCGCGATCTGATCCTGTACGAATCGAACATCATCAACGAATACATCGACGAGCGCTTCCCGCATCCGCAACTGATGCCGGCCGACCCGGTGCAGCGCGCACGCGCGCGCCTGTTCCTGCTGAACTTCGAGAAGGAGCTGTTCGTTCACGTCAGCACGCTCGAGAACGAGAAGGGCAAGGCAGCGGAGAAGAATCACGAGAAGGCGCGTCTTGCGATCCGCGATCGCCTGACGCAGCTTGCGCCGATCTTCGTGAAGAACAAGTACATGCTCGGCGAGGAGTTCTCGATGCTCGACGTCGCGATCGCGCCGCTGCTGTGGCGTCTGGATCACTACGGCATCGAGCTGTCGAAGAACGCTGCGCCGCTGATGAAGTATGCCGAGCGGATCTTCAGCCGTCCCGCGTATATCGAAGCACTGACGCCGTCCGAAAAGGTCATGCGTCGCTGATGGTGCAATGAGTGCATGACGGAGCGGGCGGCGCGGCGTGCCGCGTGCCCGCTCCGGGTTCGAGGATTGTGATGCAAGAGATTTCAACGAAGCCTTATCTGTTGCGCGCGCTTTACGAGTGGTGCACCGATAACGGATACACGCCGCATATCGCGGTGAGGGTCGACCAGTCGACGCGCGTGCCGCGCCAGTTCGTGCGTGACGGCGAGATCGTGCTCAACATCAGCTTCGAGGCCACGAGCCAGTTGCAGATGGGTAACGAGTGGATCGAGTTCACCGCCCGGTTTTCCGGGAAGGCGCACAAGATCGAGATTCCGGTGGCCAACGTGCTCGCGATCTATGCGCGGGAAAACGGGCAGGGGATGGCGTTCCAGGTCGATGCGGTGGCGGGCGAGGGCGAGGATTCGGGCGTGGCCGAAGACGAGGGCACGCCGAGCGACGACGCTGCGTCGCCGTTGACGCCGGTCGCTGAAAGCGGGGCGAACGAGGAGCCGTCCGAAGGCGCCGACGAGCCGCCGAACACCGACGGCGACGGCTCGAAAGGCGGTAGCAGACCTCGCCTCAAGATCGTGAAATGAGGTAGAATCGCGGGCTTACGCCGGCTTAGCTCATCTGGTAGAGCAGTTGATTTGTAATCATCAGGTGGCGGGTTCGAGTCCTGCAGCCGGCACCAATTACCTATCCAAGGGCGTCCTTGGAAATCTTGAAACCCGTGATAGCATAAGGCTTCGCGGGTTTTTTTATTCCGATGTTGTCTAACGGTGCCCGCTAGAATCCGGGGGCATGTGGGGGCACTACCGGGGGAATTTTTGCTTCACGGTAATGCCCCCGCGAAAAATGCCCCCTGGCGTTGTAAGGTAGGTGCCTTATGCCGTTGACTGACATTGCTGTTCGCAAAGCCTCTCCCCGTGAAAAGCCGTACCGCCTTGCTGATGGCGGCGGCATGTACCTTGAGATTTCACCGTCCGGCGGGAAATACTGGCGGCTCAAATACCGTTTTCTGGGCAAAGAGAAGCGGCTAGCGTTGGGTGTTTATCCGGATGTTTCGTTAGCGGTTGCTCGGGAGAAGCGTGACGACGCCCGGAAGAAACTTGCGGCTGGTGTCGATCCTGGCGAAGCGAAGAAGGCTGATAAGCGGGCCGCCCTTTTGGCCGCGACCAATTCTTTCGAGGCGGTTGCACTTGGCTGGATGGAGGAACTCAAGCCGTATGTCACGGCTGGGTCGATGGCGAAGACCAAGGCTCGTTTCGAGAAGGATGTTTTCCCGTGGATCGGCAAACGACCGGTAGCGGAAATCGATGCGCCTGAAGTGCTGACGGTCCTTAAGCGGATCGACAGTCGTGGTGCCCGTTTCACGGCTCACAAGGTCCGTGGTGAGATCAGTCGCGCATTCCGCTATGGAATCAAAGAAGGCTATTGTAAGTTTGACCCGGCTCGCGATTTAGTTAATGCCATTCCACCGGCGCAGACAACGCACTTCGCTTCGATTACCGAGCCAGCGAAGGTTGGTGCCATGCTTCGGGCATTCGACGGGTTTTCCGGTACGTTTCCTGTCCTTTGTGCGCTCAAGCTTGCGCCCATGTTGTTTACTCGACCTGGCGAGTTGCGCAAGGCCGAATGGGCTCAGTTTGATCTCGATAAGGGCGAGTGGCGATACCTTGTCACGAAGACCAAAACTGAGCATCTGGTTCCGCTCGCAGCCCAAGCTGTTCAGATTTTGCGAGAGCTTCAGGCACTCACCGGCAATGGGCGTTATGTCTTTCCGGGCGCTCGTTCGGCTCAGCGCCCGATGAGCGATGCCGCGATCAATGCTGCTCTTCGGCGCTTGGGCTACGACACCCGAACCGAAATCACGGGCCATGGTTTCCGAGCGATGGCTCGCACGATTCTTCATGAAGAGCTGGAGCAGAAACCCGAGGTGATCGAGCATCAGCTTGCCCATGCTGTTCCCGATACGCTTGGGAAAGCCTATAACCGCACAAAGTTCATTAAGGAACGTAAAGTCATGATGCAGATATGGGCAGATTATCTGGACAAACTGAAAGAAGGGGCTGACGCGGTACAGCTTGGTGGCGAAGCAGCTTGAGAGGATGGGGGGATGTATGCCGGATGTGATTGTTGTTCTGCCCGAAGGTGATTTGATCGAGTGGCGTGCATTTGCTCGTGCAATTTCTGAGGCTGTCCACCCGATGATCGAGGTGGGTGCAATAGGTATGCAGTGCATCATAGGAAAGCGCGCTTGGGCAGTTTTGCCAGACGATGTACCGGTGCCTTCAATGCCAGCAGCGAGTTCGACAAAGACGCGGTTCATTCCTGTAAAACGGTATTGGTCAGAATCGCCCGAAAACGCTCAAACAACGATTGAACTCCCGGAAGAACTGCATCCAAGCACGTACGTGGGTGGGCGTGCAGTGCATGCCACGGCTATGGCCAAGGAGCGGTCAGTTGTTGACCTGAAAGAGGGGCAGATTTATGACAAGGCAAACCAAGCAAAGTGCGGAAATTCGGATACGGAGATCAGCCTACGGACATACGGTATCCCGAGCAGATTATCGGTGGAGGAACACCGCTTGCTTGAGGGGATTCTGGGTGATTTGCCGACTTTGACGTGGCCCTTGCCAAAAGGGCGGGATGATGAGTTTCTTCTGGCTTTTTGTCAGCACGCCAAGACTGCTGGGCTTAACTGGGTGCCTGATCTCGTCAATGAGCAAGTAGTACTACAACGTCAAGACGCGCACAGCGCCCGTAGGGAGGTGGAGCTTGCGGAAGCCGTAAGAGACGGTCGACTCAGTGCCTGCGATGCCGATCGTCATCGTGTTAATTCCCTGGAGCTTGAGGCTTATATTCCTCGGCAGGCTGCAATTGCTTATCTGGGTAGCTTGCAAATCTCGGTGAAAGAAGTTTCCGATGACGAAGCGGAACTGAGATCGAAAGTAAAAGCCTACTACCTGCAAGGTCATACCGCGAAGGTGACAGCGGAGAAGTTCGGCATCAAGCCTCGTAAGATAAGTCAGTGGGCGCAAAAGTTTGGCTGGCCCAAGAAGGGTTCGCGGGGGCGACCTACGAAAGAAAAGCATGCAACGCTAGAAAATGCATTTTCCCGGAAGAGATGAAAATTCGTTGAAAATTCCCCTGCGTTCGGCAATGTCTATCAGCATCTGAGCAAGCCTATGGTTACAACACGATGTAAATAGAACGATGTCCACCGATGCGGCGTTGGCCGTAACCCGGTGGGCGGGCTTCGATGATCCGTCTGCCTTTATTCAGGAGGGTCTCGATGACCAAGCTAGTCCCGGGCGCCAATCAGGTGCGTCCCATACCCCGCCGCTGCGGCACGTCTATCGACGTGAACTCCGTAGCTCACCAGCCCAACACGTCGTTGCGCGTTCTCCGAGTCAAGGATCTGGTTTCGCGTATCGGCTTGTCCCGCGCGACGCTGTATGTGCTCATGGGCACCGACTCGACGTTTCCGCGCAAGATCGCGCTGACCCAGCGCACGGTGGGATTTTACGAGCACGAGGTTGATGCATGGCTGGCCTCGCGTGCTCAACTGAGCGCTGCGGCGTAATGGGTGGGGCGAACGTGGCTAAGAAAATGTCCCCCGAAATTGACAAGGTCGATGTCGATGCCCTGAAGAAGGCCATTGGTGCACTGGAGTCCTCCAAGGCCAAGCGCGAGCGTGAGCGCGAAGCATTGTTCGCGGGTTTGTACGATGTGATCCTCGGCCGACTCGATCGCGATGTATCGAAGCGCCAGATTTTGGATCAGCTCGCCGAGTATGGTCTGCCGCTCACCTACGATCAATTCGATAATCTGCTTGCAGCAGAAGCAACGCGCCGTGGTGATCCGGTGCCGGACTATACTGCCAAGAAATCGAAGAAAACGGAGGGCGCGTGATGAATGCCTCCGCCTACGCGGGCGGGGGCATTATGCCCTTGCCGTTCCAACAGGGCTTTTTCCCGCAATATCTCCGTGTTCCTCAGTCCGGTTCCAGCGCTCCGTCGATCTGGCAGGCGATCCAAGCATTGACTCCGGGCTTGTACCGAGCGGCTTGCGAATGCCATGCCATCCATGGGGCTGGCTACGGTGCTATTTTGGCCAACACCCTGGGCAAGGTATCTTTCGCGGCTTCCGGCAACGCTCGTATCCGAGATCGAAGTGGCCGGGCTACGCCGCTCAGTCTGCACATCCAGTTCGCCGGCGCTCGTTTGAGTGGCAAGTCGGCGGCCCATGATCGACTCAATGCGCCGATTGTCGAGGCTATGAAAGGCTGGGAAAAGCGATGGCTGTTCGACAACGTGCGGCCCCCGACGCTGCTGCGCAAGATTCGTGCAGGCTCGGTTCTGACCATGTTCAGCATGCCCGAAGGCCGCGGCTATCTGGCCGGTCCGCTAAGCCGCTCTTTCCAAGACTTGAGCGACCTATATGACAGTAATGTGCCGTCGTTCGACCGCGCCGATGACGACGATGATGCGCTTGTCGAGCATGCCGTGGATAGCGCGATTTTTGTCACCTGCGTCAATGTGCAGGACGACGCGCATCGTAAGTGGCTCGATCGGTATGCTCAGGACGCGATGGCGTCAGGCTACCTGTTCCGGCTCCTCATGATCGAAACCGATGAGCTTGCGATCGAAGGGGCAGGTGGGCAGCAGCCAGAGTATGCGCTTCTCGATTACGACCAGCGGATCGTCGAGCTGATCGCAAGTGCACGGCACAAGCTCCAGTCGATGTCGGCGAGTCAACTGCCCGAGATCGAGGTGGAGTCGGGAGCCGAGCAGATCCTGCGACAAGCACAGGGGCGCTTTCGATTCATGGCGAGCGCTGTACTGTCGCCGCGCGACGCGACGGTATTTGTCGTTCGTCTGGTCGCTAACGCTCGTCGGATTGCCGGGTGCATGCACGTTTTCGAGCGCTATCCCGGCCCAGTATTGCCCGACACGATGACTCGGGCGGTGACAATTGCGGAATACTTCGGGGCGAGCTGGCTGGCGACGGTTTTCCCGCCGAAGGCGCCGCCGGAAGAGGTGCTGCGTGGCCAGCGTTTACTGGATGTGCTCTGCAACCAGGCGCGACAATCTGGGATGCAGTCGCTAAGTTGGCGCGAAGCTGACATCGTGGCGCTGGCCCCCAATTTTGGGTGGAGTCGCGCGCAGATGAAATCGGCAATCACGTCGATCTGCGGGGCCGGATTCGCTCAGGTTGTGCCGCGTATCGAGCATGGTCGCCGGGTTATCAAGCTTGAACTGATAATGCCGCAAGCAGGCTATTTGCCTGGCGGCTACGGTGACTTGACGGATCTGGTTTGAGCGTTCTATACGCCCCATCCGCCGTCAGACGGATGGGGTTCTTTCTCACTGCATGTCGCAGCTATGCTGCGCAGAAATTCGATCATCTGATTGACCGTGTACCATCATGACCTCGCCAAAATCGGTCGCAATGCCGGCATACCGAATCGATGACAAATTCCGCCGCCACATCGCCCGCTGCCTGAATTTTCTTGCGCCGATTGAGGGCGCGACATACGCTGATCTAGACGCACTCACGAATCTCGATCGTTTCATCTGGGCGATGCTACAAACCACTGACGATCCGTTCCAGATCCGGGTCGTGAAACGCACGTGGCGCGAGCCGGTCATTGATACGCCCGGGCCACCCTATACTGTTCCAGTCATAGGGTTTCCAAAGACCGCGTCCCCGAATGTGTCGAACCCGGCTGCACGTAAATTGGCAGATCAAATACAGCAGTTTTCCAACCGTAGCGCATTCCCTTCTCCTACACACTCTGCGGTCAACCAGTTGCTCTTCGCGCCGCATATTCGGCTGTTGCTGGATCTGTTCGACCGGCATCCCATCCGGGACTACATTGGCCGCGGGCTAGATCTCAATCGAATTGTCTCTCAAGGAAGGATCCGGGCTGAAATTTATAACGATTTTGTTGCGCGATTCCGGCAAGAAATGCGGGCCAGGAACCTGATGCGGCGCGAGCTGCATAATTGGAATCTGGGTAGCGACGAGAACGTTCCAAACCTGAATTCATACCTTGACGGCCTGTTCGCGAAGCACGGCACTTTGACGGTACAGCACTTCTCGTTATTCCACGCTTGGACACGTTCTAATCTCGTCCTAGCCACTGTCGAGGGCCAGCACAATGATCTTCGGGGACTGCGAGCATGCCGGGCGAAGTTCTTCGATTGCATGAGACGGAAGCCGGCCCTGTTCACCGAAGATCCAGGGTACGTATGGTCGATCCTCCCGACGCTGGATGGCGGGTATGCCCTACATCTCACATTGCTGTTTAGTACCGTTGCCTTGCACAAGGTACTCGACGACAAACGGGTAGAAGCCACGCAGGCCCGTACCGCCCTTCAGGATCACGCTGACCAGGTGGGAGTGTACTGGGTAGAGAGGGCAACCGGAGGGCTGGGATGCTATCAGCGAGGCGACAAAATCGTCGGCTTCTACGGTCCGGATTGGGTGGATGGCGAGGTGCGTGCCGATGATCTGGCGGGGCGTCAAAGGCTCACTGAAACGCTTGGCTATCTGGCCAGGCGTCGGGCTTTGGTGCGTCTGAAAAATGAGCCGAAAGGTCCGTACTTTGGCATGCCCAATCGCCAATCGTGACGCCTATCCCGACCCGCCGTTGCGGCAGCGATCATGGACTGACACGGCTAGCACGCATAGCTTATTCGCTCGGAAATCAATATCCAAAGTGGCTAACATATTGATTTGTAAAAACATCTGATCGTGATAAAACCAGCGGACGGCAAGTGCCGAAACTGCGACATGCGGGGTATCGAAGGAAGCTGGTGCATTAGGATTTGCAGAATTCGGCGCAGATTTTGTGCAAAAAAATTGCTGTCCGTGCGTATACGCGATGACGTCGCATATCGGAACCGTTCTGCAGAAATTTCTCGACTGGTTTCTGCGTAGCGATCCCCTCACAGATCAACCGTATGCCGCTCGGCAGGGTTCCAACGATCTTGCCTAAATTCGCACAGCCGCGTTCTTCGGACATGCGCTTGTCGCTATGCGCTGCACTGATCCCGAGTCTCTTTCGACATGCATCAGTCCAGTCATGCCCGTCTCGTTGACGGTATGGGAATTGATGGCTGGGATCGGCTGGAGCGTGTTCGATCGGTGATGTCTCTGTAAATTTTTACAGGCTGCATAAGTCTGTATGCGGGCAAGTAAAAGTGTTTCCTACGATTTCCGCGCTATCGAACTTTCTGTTCGTAGGCAACGCTCGTCTTTGTAAATGTCTTGCCTATTGCTTCCTATGTAATAGAAATATTTATCAACTATTAACCACAAGCAATCTATCTGATACGTGACTCAGCATGAACAAGCAAACTCATACCCCTATTAAGCGCGCATATCGATCACACAAGATCATCGAAACAGCAAAGAGACCAGCAACGACGCTATCGAAGCGTCCGTCGAGCAAGGCATCGTCTCTCGGACAGGATGCACATAGTCCAATCGTGACAGTAACCGATAATGCAAGCCATGATACGAATCCAGGCTCTGTATTGGCGGTTCAAGATGAACACGACAGATCGATCACCGGATCTTTGCAGAATATTGAGGGGTTCGTACAGGCCATCGAGAAAACAGATCAGACTGGATTCACGATTGAGACGAATCGGCAAGGTGGCCAGAAGGCTACTAGGTGTTGGGCGCAAAGTAATAATGAGCCACTTCGCGCGAAGTAAATCTAAGCCACCTTTCAGTACAGTCAGCCTTTTGCGCGCAAAGGCTGGCGATGCTCCAGAAGGAACAGTGGATGCAAATCCATGTGCTCAAAGCCCAAGGCGTATCGGAGCGCGAGATCGCGCGGCGCCTGGGCATTTCTCGCAACACGGTGGCGCGGTACCTGTCGGCTGAGGAAGTGCCGCGCTACAAGCCGCGTGAACCGCGGCCAACCAAGCTCGGAGCGTTCGAGGCGTACATCATCGAGCGCATGAGGGCCGCAGCACCGGAGATCATCGCAGCGCCGGCGCTGCTGCGCGAGTTGCGGGCGCGCGGCTACGAGGGCCAACTGCGAAGCCTGCAGGCTTTCATGAACACGCATAAGCCCATGCCGAAGCCCGATCCAGTCGTAAGGTTCGAGACCGAGCCCGGTCGGCAGATGCAGTGCGATTTCGTTGTCTTCCGACGAGGCACCGACCCGCTTTACGCCTTCACCGCCACGCTCGGCTTCAGTCGTTGGCGCTGGGCACACTTCACCACCGATGAACGCGCCGAGACGCTGGTTGCCTGTCATCATGCGCTGTTCGAAGCCTTGGGTGGCATTCCTCGCGAGATCCTTTACGACAACGCCAAGACCATCGTTGTCGAACGCGATGCTTATGGCGACGGCCAACATCGCTGGCACGCCGGCCTGCTCGATCTGGCCAAGCGGTACGGCTTCCTGCCCAGATTGTGCCAACCGTACCGCGCGCAGACCAAGGGCAAGGTCGAGCGATTCCACCGCTATCTGCGCGGCAATTTCTATGTGCCGCTGGCAAGCCAGCTTAAACAATCCGGCTTGATGCTCGATGCCGCGACTGCGAACGTCGAGGTGAGTAAATGGCTGCGCGACGTGGCCAACCAGCGCGTGCATCCGGTTACCGGGCAGGCACCCGCGATTCTGTTGGAGCAACGAGAACGGGCTTGCTTGCTCGATATGCCTGGCTACACATTGCCCCGATTGCCGGCTCGCGCCGTCGCTCGGCCGCGCGTTGATCCCGCGATGTCGATCCAGCACCCGTTGTCCGTCTACCAGCAATTACTGACCGAGGTGCGCGCATGAACTTGCAGCAGGAACGCATCGACGGGCACTGCCAAAGCCTGAAGCTCGAGGGACTCATGCACCGATACGTCGCTCTGGCCAGCGACGCGGCGGCCAAGCAATGGAGTTTCCTCGACTTCCTCGAGAACGCGCTCGCGCACGAACGAGAGACGAGGCAAGTTCGTTCGCGGCAAACACTGGTGCGCATGGCCGGGTTTCCCGCCATCAAGACACTGGATGACTACGACTACAGCTTCGCCGTCGGGGTCCCGCGCGAGGCAATCGACGAGCTTGCCACGCTACGCTTCATCGAGCGAGGCGAGAACGCCGTGTTGCTTGGTCCGTCGGGCGTGGGCAAGACGCACCTCGCGATCGCCATCGGATATGCAGCGACGCAGGCCGGCATCAAGACGAAGTTCATCACGGCGGCGGATCTGATGTTACAGCTCGAGGCTGCACGCCGACAGGAGCGATACGACGCCGTTCTTCGGCACAACATTCTCGGCCCGAGGCTGCTCATCGTCGATGAGATCGGCTATCTACCGCTCTCGGGCGATCAGGCCAGTCACTTCTTCCAGATCGTCGCCAAGCGCTACGAGCGTGGCTCGATGATCCTGACCAGCAACCTGCCGTTTGCGCAGTGGGACGAAACCTTCGGCGGCAACACCACCCTCACTGCAGCGATGCTCGACCGCATCCTCCACCATGCCCACATCATCCAGATCAAAGGAGACAGCTACAGACTGAAACAGCAACGCAAAGCCGGGCACGTCCCGACATCGAAGAAGTAACGACTGGCTCAGTTTTACTTTGCGCGATCAGGCGCGAAGTGGCTCAGATTTCAAATGCGTTTGACACTAGGCTTGCTCTCGCTTCGAGTTTCCATCGGCACATGGGAGACATGCTGACTGCTGTGCGTCCTGGATGCTGGTACGCCCCTCCGATTCAAGCGTTCTTCGATGTCTGCTCCGATATGGGAGTCATCGGTGATTCAAGTTTTCACACGTCTCAGCCGGAAGGCTTGTATGGCTGTACAGGAAAGACGCATGCCGACATCTTCAATGAACTGATCGACCGCGTAAGGAAGCGTTGCCAAACGCACGAATACCGGAAACAGATGAGCAACCGAGAAACAAACTCACGACGCAACATCGAGACAGGTCTGGAATTTGAGCGAGAGATGTTCAAGTGGCGTTCTCGGCATCTGATTCTCAGTTTGACGCTCGGCATCAAGCCAGAGTATCGAGACAGTGTGACGCTCGATGACATGCGCAGGTTCCGTGGCCGTTTTCTCAAAGATCGTCGCATGAACGCTTTGTTACGGGGGATCAACGGCTATATCTGGAAGATTGAATTCGGTGAACTTTCCGGGTTGCACATGCACGTCATCATCTTCTACACGTCCGCATCACGGTGCGATATTTACTTCGCAAGGATGCTTGGCGAGTATTGGGAGCATGGGGTGACGAAGGGCATCGGATCGTACTGGAACAGCAATGCGCAGAAAGACTTTCACCGTAAGCATGGTCACGGCGTAGGAACAGGTCAGATCAATGATGGATCACCGGAGCAAATTTCGCTGCGCAAGAACATCGAGTACCTTGCCAAGGCCGATCAATACCTGCTCGAAAAGGGCAATGTGAACGTTCGCGTCTTTGGCACGAGTCAGGTTCCGAAGAGGCTGGCATCGGGTCGCCCTCGCACATCTACAGCGTGTGCTGGCAACGTTGCTAATCCGGCTAATAGAGCCGGGGAGGTGCAATGTGCGGAGCGACTTCCCTGGGAGTAGTAGAAAGGGGCTGTTTAAATTCGAGTGGGTGGCGAGGCTTGCGCGGTGGAGCGGAGCGCTCGACGCTTTGGTTCGGATTTCCCCACCCTTAACCCCGCCCCCAAGTTCTTGTCGCCGGACGGTCGCCGGATGTCGCAGATCAACCACGAGGGGACCTTCGGCCTTGCGCCGGCCGAGTCATTCGAATGACAGTTCAGCCCTTGAAAACCGCCGACAAAACGCTCACATCAGCCGTCAGCAGTTCGGTCGTGCCGGTCATTGGCCGATTTCCTGAAGAACAACTATTTTGAGACCGATGGCCAACGTCTCGCGATTGTTACAGTCAAGTGCCTGGGCCTTTCGCAAGGCGACGCTGAAGATCTGTTGACATTGGCTTCGCTTGCCCATCGTCGCCTTGATGCGGCGACTATGCCATCAAGGGTTTCCGATTGAAGGGCCCCCGGTTGCTGACATCGAATGCGGTGACAAAAAAGAGGCGCCCGTGTTGCCGCACTCTTTGCACGGTCCTGCTCCCGAGCGTTAGCAATATTTTGGCAGACGACTACGCGTCCCTCGAATAATATCTCGTAGGTAGCAGTCAAGAATCACCAAAAAATGTCGTTAGATAAAACGATGGGGCCGTGAGCCATTTCCCCTGATTCCATATCCCGATATGCTGGATCGAGAAATCATGCAGGTTCTGCCCGATGCAGGCAGAGACGAAGAACCACTTTCCACGCCGGATGTACACCGCAAGCTCAGCGCCACGCTGATTGATCCTCCGGTTGTGAAGACGGTGCAGCGCTGGCTGGAAGTTATGTTCGAAAGCGGGCTCGTCGTAATGGAGCGGCGCGGGCGGACCAAGTATTGGCGCAAGGTTGCAGGAGCGAGTGGCCTCGCAGCGAAGGCAGCCGGCATCATGACACACGACGAGGCGCTGGCGCTCCAGACGTTACGTCGTTTTTCCACTTGGCGTATTCCGACGTTGGTAGCTGACACGTTAGCCCCGCTGTTCGATGTAGCCGGCAAGCGGCTGGCTGCTGTCAACAGCGAACATGAGCGGCGCTACCGCAAATGGATCGACAAGATCGAGGTCGAGGTCGGCAGCTTCGCGCTGCAATATCCTGAGGTCGATTCCGACGTCTTCGCTCAAGTTTCACAAGCGCTCTTTTACGAGCAGCAACTTGAAATCGTTTACCAGCCACGTACAAAGGTCGATAACACCGATGCAAAGGTCGTCCACCCGCTTGGGTTGGTTGAAGTGGGCGGGCTAGTTTATCTCGTGGCGGCGATGCCTCGCCATCCGAATCCGGCGATGTACCGGCTGGACCGTCTCGCACGCGGGACCATGTTACCCGAGTCGTTTGGCTACCCGCGCGGGTTCCGGCTCTCAGAGTACGTGCGGAAGCAGCGTCAGTTCGATTTCATGGTCGAGGGCGAGATTGACCTGAGGCTGCGTTTCAGGAACGGAGCAGGGAACCACCTGCTCGAAGCGCCGCTGTCCGACGATCAGCAGGTCAGACAGGGCGACGACACGCTTGATGTGCGCGGAACGGTGCTGTTGAGCCAGCGACTGCGGTGGTGGTTGAGGGCGTTCGGGCCAAACGTCGAGGTGCTGGGCCCGGAAAGCCTGCGCTCGGAGCTGGCGGCCGAGGCCCGGGCAATGGCTGCGATTTACGAAGAGTAGGGAGCTTTGACCGATGTCTGTTGAGGGTGCTCGGACATGGTTTGACTGAAAGGGCGGTTATCTTGAGAGGGCGGCATGTTGATGCCGTCCTATTGCACCCTCTGACAGGAGAAACAATGTACACGAATTGTAATTCCTCTCCCCTGCAACATCTGGCTGCGTTTGCGATTGTGTTTGTGGTTGCCGTGGTGGGGACAGTGGCAGTTGGAGCGTATGCCGATTCGGTCAAGTCTGATGCGCAGCAGGGATAAATCGACTTGTATAGGGTGGCGGGCTATTTCAAACCCGCCCCGTATGACGAACAAGCAGACGGAAGCGATATGCCAGTACACCCAGCACCCGTTACGTTGAAATGTAGTCAATGTGGGTGGAAGCATACATTTGCCCCGCGTAGCGATGTTCTGATTCCGAACGTGGATATCCGTTCCCATTGCCCACGGTGTGGTGCATATGTGTTGGCTCGGTTGCGGCCGAATCTGATCGAGCTGGTTTCCGCCCGGTTAAGAGAGGTCTGGCTGCGCACGTGATGGAAGTGCCACGCCCATGGGGGGCGTAGACAATGACGAATTGAGAGAGGCATGGGATTTCCGATAGAGGACAAGCTGGTGATTGGCGTGGCATCGAGCGCATTGTTCGATCTCGCGGAATCGCACAGTGTTTACGAGACGCAAGGGGTGGAGCAATACCGTCTTCATCAGGAGCAGAATCTCGACTTACCGTTTCCAAAGGGCGTCGCCTTTCCGTTTGTCCGCCGTTTTCTATCGATCAACGGGGCCTTTCCCGACGAGAAGCCGGTGGAGGTCGTGTTGCTCTCGAGGAATTCACCGGAGACCGGTTTGCGTGTGTTCCGGTCAATTCAGCATTACGGGCTGGATTTGACGCGGGCCGCGTTCTTGACGGGGCGTTCGCCTCACGAATATCTGCCCGCGTTCAATGCCTCGCTGTTCCTGAGCGCGAATCAGCGTGACGTGCGCCGCGCGATAGACGAGAACTATCCGGCCGGTGCGGTGCTGCCTTCGCAAGTGTGTGACGATGAGTCCGACCACGAGCTACGCGTTGCCTTCGACTTTGACGGCGTTATCGCAGATGACGAAGCTGAAGCTGTCTATAAGCGCAACCACAATCTGGAAGAGTTTCGTGCACACGAAACCGAGAAGCGCGCGATACCGCATCGGCCCGGACTACTGGCCGATCTGTTCCGCAAACTCTCGCTGCTGCGGCGTCTGGAGGAGCAGAAGGCGGTTCGCGAGCCGGGGTACCAGAAAATTATCCGGACCGCGATTGTGACAGCGCGCGATACACCCGCCTACGAGCGTGTGGTGACCACACTCAAGGACTGGGGTGTGTCGCCGGATGAGTCTTTCTTTCTGGGCGGGATGGATAAGGCGCGTATTCTGTCGATACTCAGGCCGCATATGTTTTTTGACGACCAGCTTGGTCATTTGCAATCGCCGGCCGGTGATATTCCGATGGTGCATGTGCCGTTTGGGGTGGCGAACAACATGCCGCAGAACGGATGACGGTAGCGGCGGGCAAGTACATTGATTCGGTACGGCATGAGGCGCAGAATGCTTGAGCAAGCACGGCTGTAATGCCGCTGCCGAAGTGTGATCGAGGTTTTTCCCTTTGATGCGATGAGTCTGCAAGATTTCGCGTCGACTGGGGCCGCTAGTGGTACATGAGAGCGACGGACAGCGGAATCCGTCTACCTTAATAATCGAAAGATAATGGGAATGAGTATGGGCGACCTGATAACAAAAGAGAAAATCATCGAAGTGCTGCACTGGTCCTATGACAAGGCCGTGGGCGGTGCGATGGGTACCGATTCAGCCAACGAAATGGCCGCGGAGTACATGAAGCAGGACGGAACCCTCGTCGAGAAGGTGAATTCGCTGATCCGCTGGCAGAACACGAAAGCGGGGGCTGCGGGGTTTGTCACGGGATTGGGTGGATTCACCACGTTGCCGGTAGCGATCCCGGCTAATCTTGTTTCCGTGCTGTATTTGCAGATTCGGATGATCGCGGCCATCGCAAAGATGGGCGGACATGATCTCAGGAGTGACAAGGTCCGCACGTTAGTACTCGCGTGTCTCGCAGGCGATGCAACGATGGAAATTCTGCGAGACGTGGGTGTTCAGGTCGGGAAGAAGGCCGTGCAGCTGGCGATCAACAAGATCAGCGGTGCCGTGATCACGAAGATCAACCAGGCGATCGGGTTCCGGCTTGTGACGAAAGCGGGCAGCCAAGGCGTCGTCAATCTGACGAAGATGGTGCCGTTCGTCGGGGGCGTGATCGGCGGGGCGTTTGATGCGACGGTGACCAACATGATTGGCAATACCGCACGTGACATCTTCATCACAGGCAAAATTATCGATGAGGTCGTGGAGACCTGAGCGAGTCCCCTGCCTTGGAATTACCCATTTGCTATCTTTAATATGACTCCACTGGGTCAGATTCAAGGGAGTCACTGGCAACAGGTTAGGTGACCGTTGTAACCGTCCGCTAAGTGTGACAAGCCGCAGGCGACCTCGCGTGAGCGGCCGTAGCCGTCGAGGCGACCCGAATGACGGCAGAAGGTCGTTTTGAGTCCGTCGCTGCAGACAAGCAAAGAAAGAACAGGATGAAGAGGCCGAATGTACCTTGCGGTACATTCGGCGGTAGTCGCGAACTGAAACGTAATAGAGAACTGTTGCTCTGTCTGGCGGCGGTCCACGCTAACCGTCGATGACGCGCCACGCCGGATACTGCACGCGCTCCGTCGTGTCAGTCTGGCATTGCTTGCCTCCGAACACGACCTGACCCAGCAGTTCGATGGTGGTCTGCGAACGATCCCATTCCGTTACGACGATGATCCGTGTGCGATCCGGCAGGGGATAGATCGACAGCAGACGCAAGCCGGCAGCAATCGACAGATCGTTTTGCCGCGCGTCGTCATCCGAGACGCAGCCCCAGTCGCCAGCGATATGGCGAAGCATGACGCTGATGACCGGAATCTTGTTCGTTCGCAGCGTTTCCATTGCGTCCGGTGTGACCAGCAACTTTCCTGGATGGAACAGCGGTTTCAGGCGGGTACTTGAGTGCATCTTGTTCTCCGACGTATAGACGAGCGTCGACCTCCGGCGAACCGGATGCGTCACTCATGATCTGATGGGCGTGTCGAGCGCAGAACGCGCCCGGTTACGACAGTTGGATGACCTGCTTGCGAAGTGCAGCGGCTTTCGCCTGGGAGCAGCCGAGGTGTTGGCGGATGTTGACGACAGTGGGTTTCACGATCCCGGCCTCGATGTCACGCTTCAGCTTCGTGACTTCGCTTTCAGGCTCTGGAACGTAGGTCGGCGCAGGTTTCGTGACCAGCGGTGTTGCAGTGACGGGCGGAGTTGCTTTTCGACGATCCGCGATTCGGGGCTTGTGCTCCCTCGGCACCAAGGCAAGCCACCACAACAGGCACGCCACGCATTCCAGCACGGTAGCGAACATCAGCCCGGCGAGCAGATCGAGCTTGGCTTGTGTCGAGCCGATGACGGCAGCGAGTCGCGTCGTGACCGGATCGTCACGTGCCGAGTCACGGTGCGCGACGTTACGGTCCTCGATGGCCTGATACCGCCGCACCTGAGCTGCTTCGGCATCGAGCGCATCGAGCCTTGCTGTCAGAGACGTGCGCCGGATTTGCAGCGTTGCGCAGTTGCCGACACATCGGCGGGCATTGGCAGTCGCCAGAGACGCCACGACGTCTGCCCGCTCCCCCATGACGACCGGCAGAGCGCGGTGCACCGGGACGGAAACAACCGGGACCGACGCTTGCCGGACAGCCGCCGCGTGTTGCTGCGCGAACAGGAAGAACACGCCATGTCCGTAGGCCGTAGCGGCCATGCAGGCCCACCACAGCAGCCCCCCGACAAGGCGGATCGCGGGCGGAACCGAACGGCATAGGGCGGGCAACAGGTGCGCACCAGCGACCAGCACGACACCCGTTGCGATCCACACCAGCCGTTCCGACAACCACCCGCCGCGTTGCCAGCCGGCGAGCACCGACATGCACACCGACGTTCCCGTCGCCGTAATCGCCAGAAACAGGACGGGACGGAGCTTCGTCATGCCGCTTCCCCACCGAGTAACGCGGCACGCTGATCCAGACGGTCTTTCAGACTGGGCGTGACTTCGGCGCGGGTTTCGCCGTGACTTTCCTCGTCACCCGACTCAGCCGGGAAGAACTCGTCCACGACCGCAGCAGCATCCTCGTCACTCTCCTCGAACGCGCCGTTGCCGAACCCAGTACGCGCCGCGGCATCGAGCGCCACTTGGTCGAAACCTGCTGCCCGACGACGCGCATCCAACTCACGCGCCTGCACGATGGCTTCTTCGAGCGAACCGCCGGATCGCACGCCGATATCGACGTAGTAGATGGCTGACCGGTAGCTCTGCGTGGTGCTCTTGCCGCGCAGCTTCAGTTCGAGAGGCAGGCAGGCAAGCAGGTTGCCAGACACTGCACTGAAATAGTGCAGCCTAGCGGCGAGCGTCCGGATCGAGTTATACGAAGTCGTGCGGAAGATGAACGAGCCCATCTCGTCTTCATCGCCGATCAGCACATTCAACCGTCCGTAGGGCTTGCAGGCACCGCCCTGACCCAAGGTGCAGCCATCGGGCGACGGGCACGGCAGCTCTTCGATACCGGCGTTACCCACACGGCGGCAAGTCGCGCCGTTGCCGACGCAGACGGGGCGTCCATTGTTGCGGTCGAAGCACGAATACTCGGCGCGGAGATTCAAATCCGGATCATTGAACAGGAAGCGGACCGGAATCGAGCGCAGCTTGCCAGGGGTCAGCTTGCGCAGTTCCTCGTTGAGTGGATGGAGCAGCCAGCCGTCGCGGTTCTGCACCTGCGTGGTGATCGTGAATTGGTCGTCTTTCTCGGGCAGACGCTTCCCGTTCTTCTCGACCACGCGGCCGATCGAAATCCGTCCGACGACGGGCGGGGTAATGCTCAGGCCTTTCAGCATGACGCTTCTCCTGGATACATAAACAGAGGGAGTAAATCGAAGGAACGGAACTGCAATGGGAACCGCGCGGGCGACCGGAAACACCGCAGTCAGGTCGAGACGAGAAACCGGCGAGAACCCGGTTTTGTGACGGCGTACTGCGCGGCAAGATGGGGGTGATCGGCAAGCAGTCGTTTCAGATCGACGCCAGCGCTGTCTTTGCTGCGCTTGAACGAAACCTCGCCGGTCTCGAACATCGCCCGGTCAGCCTCGCCCATGGCCTGTTGAATCGACTGTTTCAGCTTGGCCTCGACCTGCTGGCGAGCATTGATCTCGGCTCGTACCGCCACCAGATCGGCAAACGCCGCCGACAGGTTTCGGTCGCCGGTGAAGTCGACCGTGCCGCCCGCACCCGGATATAAACAGCGCAGCGCACGGTCCGCCGATTCCGAACCATCCGCTGGCGGTGGCGTATCGGTTTCGACATAGCGCCAGAACGCCGCTTCGAGTTCGATCAGGCGGGCGATCAGCGCATCATCGCGAACGACCCGATGCACTTCCAGCTTCTGCCCGCAGAGCAGCACGGCCACATCCGCCGCCTGTTTGCCGGTCACCGCGAGCTGATGCTGAACCTGAAGCTGGACGTATTCCGGCACACCGTCCCGCCAGAGTCGCGCACCGAATTCGCCTGCCGTCTTGCATTCGAGAAGCTGCACCTCTCGATTGCCGACGACTTCACGATCGATGTTCGCGAGCATGAACGGAATGGTGGGATGCTGAAGCACGGCATTCACGCGTCGTACCCGGTTGCCGGTCTGCGTCGTGTACGAGGCGGCGACAATCGGCTCCAGCAGCGTGCCCCAGTACACCGGCTCGGTCATGTCGTCGGCATCCGGCTTCGGCAGATTCGCATCACGGCGGGTCTTGATAAGCCAGAGTTCCAGTGCGCTCATGTAAGGATTGAGCCCCACCGCAGCGGCCGCATCCGATCCGCCGATGCCGTTTTTCCTCACCTCAAGCCACTCGTCACGCGAGAGGGATTTCGTCTCCACGAGCCGCAGCGCCGGTCGATGCCGACTCTCCCTGATGGATTCCGGTAACGCCATCGCAACCTCCAGAAATGAAAATGCCCGGTGGGAGCAATCCCGACCGGGCTGATATGCCGTAAAGAAATGGACTCATGCGACCAGCTTCATCGCTTCGTCCCATGCCTTTTGCTTGAGCGCTGCGCCCGTGCCAAACCAGGCGGCATCGCGCCGGTGATCGTCGCTGCGCGCACGACGCTGGTGATCGACGAACTCGGTCACGCTGTTCAGCAATCCCCAGGCCGTGCCAGAAGCGGAGGCCAGCGTGGCACCCATGCCGCGACCGGCGTACAGGGATTGCACGGCTTTGATTGCGCTGTCGTTGATTGCTTGCACCGGTTGACTGGAGCCGGTCGGATACGTCAACACCCGACGGAAGAAGGCTTCGGCCGCCGTGTCGTTCACCTTGCAGTCGGCCAGCGCTTTCATCCTCGCCATGAATCCATCCCACGACGAGATGGCGATGCCCAGTTGGCGCTTTACGGCCTGGGCGTCGAACTGACTACGGTGCGGCACTTTGACCGCACCCGCGCCATCGTTCAGCGCAATCGCGAGCGTGTTGTTGCACACGACCCGAACCGATGTGAATTGCGCGGTGGTCGCGAGCGTCCCATCGCAGGCAGTCGCCAATAGCAGGTAGCCGTTCACCGTGTCCTTGCCCTTGAGCGCGGTGGATTGGCCGGTACGGGCGAGCGCCCACAGTTTCTTGCCGTCCTTGAGGACGCCCGCCGTTTCCAGCTCGAAGCCGCCAACGTCAGTCAGGTCACGGTAGAACTCGAGGATTTCGCGCGGCTGCACGACCTGATAACGCGAGGACACGACGGACAGCGGTGCCTTCGTATCCGATCGGTACAGCACCTTCTGTTCCGGAAACGAATGGATCGAGCCGAGATTGGAACCTGCGCTGCCGGAGACGAACCGGACTTCGGTTTCTTCGATTTGCCAATCCATGCCGGCTTGTTTGGCCCACACTTCGATCGGTTGCTTCGGGGAAAGCTGGTTGCCTAGGCCATGCCAAGGTTGTTGGCCGACGTAGGCCATGGTGTTGACGAGGTGCATGTGAATCTCCTGTATGTAAACGGCATACAGCCCGGTGCGTGACCGGGCGCTATGGAGGTTGAAGGCAGAGGGAAAGACGGAATCAGCGCTGGCTGAACGTGTGCCCGCAATGGAGGCAACGGGTGTTGTCGAGCACGTGCGTATCAACGGCTTCGCCGAGCGCTGCGCCAGCCGCACAGCCGGTCGTACCGCCGATCAGGCCAGCGAGGATGGCGCCGGTCAGTCCACCGAGCGCAGAGCCGATCGGGCCGGCCAGCATGCCGATGGCAGCACCGGTTTCGGCGCCAGCCAGCGTCATGGCAACGCCGCCGGCCGCGCCGGCGACGGTGCCCGCTGCACCGCCGATCCGGGTTGCGTGGTTGAGGGGTTCAGTCCCGATGGACCGACAGCGAGGGCAGGGAATAGTCACGGAATCTCCTTGTTGAATGTCGTTGAGCGGCCAGGGTTGGGCCGCACTTTCCTGCATCAACAATGTGATATGTGACTGAAATTTTTTGGAGCACACCCCATGTGCTTCGCAACGTTGTGCGGACCGCCCAGAGAGCAATCAAGCTATTGGGGAAGCGCTGCAGGGTTGCCATGTCTTAAAATCTGGAGCAATCCACCGCCTGATCTGTCAGGCCGATATCAGACGACGTTCCCATACGAGCCAATGGCAATCAAGAAATCAGAGCTTTACTCTTCCCTCTGGGAATCCTGCGACCTGCTGCGCGGAGGGATGGACGCGAGCCAGTACAAGGACTATGTGCTGGTCCTGTTGTTCATCAAGTACGTCAGCGACAAGTACGCGGGTAAGAAGTACGCCCCGATCACCATTCCCGAAGGCGCTAGCTTCGCCGACATGGTTGCCTTGAAAGGCAAGCCGGACATTGGTGATCAGATCAACAAGAAGATTGTCGGACCGCTGGCAGCCGCCAATAAGCTGTCGGACATGCCGGATTTTAACGATACCGGCAAGCTCGGCACCGGTGCGGAGATGGTCAAGCGTCTGACCGACCTGATCGCCGTGTTCGAGAACCCGGATCTGGATTTCTCGAAGAATCGCGCCGACGGCGATGACATCCTCGGTGACGCCTACGAGTACCTGATGCGCCACTTCGCAACGGAAAGTGGCAAGAGTAAGGGGCAGTTCTATACGCCGGCCGAAGTCAGTCGCATTCTGGCGGTGGTCATTGGCATTGGCAGCGCCCAGACAAGCACCGATACCACGGTCTACGATCCCACCTGCGGTTCCGGTTCCCTATTGTTGAAGGTGGGCGACTCGGCTCAAACGGCCGTCACCCTGTACGGGCAGGAAAAGGATTCAGCGACCAGTGGTCTGGCGCGCATGAACATGATCCTGCACGACAACCCCACAGCGTTGATTGCCCAGGGCAATACGCTGACCGATCCGAAGTTCACGGATGGCGATGGGCTCAAGACGTTCGATTTCGTGGTCGCCAATCCGCCGTTCTCTGACAAGCGCTGGAGCACGGGCCTTGATCCGCTCAACGACCCTTATGGCCGTTTCGATACGTTCGGCGTGCCACCGGCGAAGCAAGGCGATTACGCTTACCTGCTGCATATCGTTCGCTCACTCAAGAGCACGGGCAAAGGTGCCTGCATCTTGCCGCACGGCGTGCTGTTCCGTGGAAACGCAGAGGCGGAAATTCGCAAGAACCTGATTCGCCACGGCTACATCAAGGGCATCATCGGTCTGCCGGCCAACCTGTTCTACGGCACGGGCATTCCCGCCTGCATCATCGTCATCGACAAGGAAAACGCCCAGGCACGCAAGGGTATCTTCATGGTCGATGCCAGCCAGGGATTTATCAAGGACGGTCCCAAGAACCGCTTGCGCGAGCAGGACATCCATCGCATCGTCGACGTGTTCAATCGCCAGGACGAGAGCGATCCGCGCTTCGCCCGTATGGTGGGTCTGGACGAGATCGAGAAGAACGACTTCAACCTCAACCTGCCACGCTATATCGACAGCAGCGTGGCCGAGGATATTCAGGACATTCACGGCCACCTGCAAGGTGGCATCCCTCTGGCAGACGTGGAAGCACTGGGCGACTATTGGGCGGTCTGCCCGCAGTTGAGAGACGCACTGTTCAAGCCGCTGCGGGAAGGCTATGTCACGCTGGCCGTGGACAAGGCCGCGATCAAGCTCACCATCTTCCAGCACCCGCAGTTCGCTGCTTACCTCGAAAACATGGGGCAACACTTCGATGCTTGGCGGACACAGGCCATTCCCAAACTGAAGGCGCTGGACAAGGGCTTTCACCCGAAGCAGCTCGTTGTGGAGTTGGCCGATGGCCTGCTGAACCACTACGAAGGAAAGCCGCTGATCGACGCCTACGACGTGTACCAGCACCTGATGGATTACTGGGCGGAAACCATGCAGGATGATGCCTACCTGCTGGCAGCCGACGGTTGGGTGGCGCAGACCTATCGCGTCATCGAAAAGACCAAGAAAGGCAAGGGCGATAACGCCAAGGTGGTCGAGAAGGACAAGGGTTGGGCCTGCGATCTGGTGCCGAAGCAATACATTGTGGCGCGTTATTTCGCCAACGAGCAGAAGGCGATAGATGAAACCAGCGCCGCGCTCGAAGCGGCCAGCAGCGCTCTCGCCGAACTCGAAGAAGAGCACAGCGGCGAAGATGCTGCGTTCAGCGGCTTCGACAAAATCAATGCGGCGGCAGTGAAGGAACGTATCAAAGAGATTGGCAAAGACGAAGACGCTGCCGAAGAACTCGCGGTGTTGAAGCAATGGAAGTCATTGTCCGATAAGGAAGCCGGGCTGAAGAAGACGCTCAAGACGCTGGAGGTCGAGCTGGATGCCAAGGCTTACGCGCAATACCCCAAGCTCACCGTCGACGAAATCAAGGCACTGGTTGTGGAAGACAAGTGGCTCGCGGCTTTGTCTGCGACCGTCTCTGGTGAACTGGAGCGTGTATCGCAAACGCTCACCAGCCGTGTGCGCGACTTGGCATCGCGCTACGAAGCCCCATTGCCAGTGTTGGTTGATGAAGTCGCCGCATTTTCGGAGAAGGTGAAAGCGCATCTGGCGAATATGGGGGTGGCATGGAGCTGAAGCCGGGATATAAGCAAACAGAAGTGGGCGTTATCCCGGAGGATTGGGATGTTGTTACGTTCAAGGAACAGTTCAGTATTTCCGCGGGCGGTGACGTAAACCAAAAACTCTCATCCTCATACCAGGACGAGGCTCATTGTTTTCCAATCTATTCCAATTCGTTAACTGATGCGGGGCTTTACGGGTATTGTTCATATGCCGATCATCCGGCGAAGTCGATAACTGTCACTGCACGTGGAACGCTAGGCGTCGCAACGTACCGTGGCCAGAAATACACTGCGATTGGTCGCGTCCTAGTGCTTGAGCCAAAGCGCGAATGCGTAGGTTCTTTCTTTGCGGAGTACATCAATGGCCAAGTGGAGTTCGCCATTGAGAGCACGGGCGTTCCGCAACTTACAGCACCGCAAATAGGGGGGTACTTGATAGTTGTTCCGCCTCTTCCGGAACAATCTGCCATTGCCGAAGCCCTGAGCGATGTAGACGACCTGCTGTCCGGCCTGGACAAGCTCATCGCCAAGAAGCGCGACCTCAAGCAGGCTGCCATGCAGCAGTTGCTTACGGGGAAGACGCGGCTGCCTGGGTTTGGTGGGGAGTGGGTTATGAAGAGGCTTGATGAATTAGGCGTATGGAAGGGAGGTATGACTCCCTCGATGCAGAATCCCATTTATTGGGAGAATGGGGACGTGCCGTGGATTTCATCTGGAGATGTGAAGACTGTGCTTCTTGATAAAACAGGATTCTCGATCACATCCGCAGCCATAAGCCACGGGGCGACTACTTTGCTTCCCGAGAAATCTATTATTGTTGTTGCTAGAAGTGGAATTCTCAGAAAGTACCTGCCTGTGGCGATGAACGTTGTTCCTATGGCAATCAACCAAGATATTAAGGCGTTGATGCCATCGTGCGGGTTTTGCGCATCCTTTCTCCTTCACTCATTGATTGGTAGTGGTCGCAGAATACTTGCAACCTGTTTGAAGGCCGGAACGACAGTGGAAAGTATTGAGTTTCGATGGCTTAAAGCTTTCATGATCGCAGTACCACCAACGATTGAAGAGCAGACTGCCATCGCCGAAGTACTCTCCGACATGGACGCCGAACTCGCAGCGCTGGAGGCGCGGCGCGACAAGACCCATCTGCTGAAACAGGGCATGATGCACGAACTGCTGACCGGCAAGACGCGGCTGGTGTAAGGGACTCCAATGACAGACGAGATCGGCAAATCAGAAAAGGCGACGCAGAACCGCGTCATCAAGCTGTTCACTGAGCAGTTAGGCTATGCCTATCTCGGTGACTGGACGGATCGCACCAGCAACAGCAACATCGATGATAGTCTGCTGACAGCCTACCTGATTGAGGCTGGTTATCGCCCTGCCCAGATCAGCCAGGCGATCTACAAACTGAAGACCGAGGCAAACCATCCGCAGCGCGAACTGAACGCCAACAACGAGGCGGTCTACCAGCTGCTCCGCTACGGCATTTCGGTAAAGGTCGAAGGCGACAAGGTGGCGGAAACCGTGTGGCTCATCAACTGGGAGCAGCCGGCCAGAAACCACTTCGCCGTTGCCGAGGAAGTCACCCTGAAAGGCGGGCACGAGCGCCGTCCTGACATCGTTCTTTACGTCAACGGCATCGCCATCGGCGTGCTGGAACTGAAAAACAGCCGGGTCAGTATCGGCAATGGCATTCGGCAGAACCTGTCTAACCAGCTGCCCGAGTTCAACGCATGGTTTTTCAGTACCGTGCAGTTCGTCTTCGCCGGGAACGACTCGGAGGGGTTGCAATACGGCACGACAGGCACGCAGGAAAAATTCTTCCTCCAGTGGAAAGAGAACGAGGCGGATAACGGCGGCTACAAGCTGGACAAGTATCTGTTGAAGATGTGCGAGAAATCTCGACTCATCGAGCTGATGCACGACTTCATCCTGTTCGACGGTGGCATCAAGAAACTGCCGCGCGTGCACCAGTATTTCGGCATTAAGGCTGCGCAGGAACACGTGCGCAAACGTCAGGGCGGGATCATCTGGCACACGCAGGGGGCGGGCAAGAGCATCCTGATGGTACTGCTGGCCAAGTGGATTCTGGAAAACAACTCGCACGCTCGTGTCGTCGTGATCACCGATCGCGACGAACTGGACAAACAGATCAAGCGTGTTTTCGAGAGCAGCGGGGAAAAGATCCACCGTACAAGTAGCGGACGTGACCTGATGACCCGGTTGAGCGAACCGACACCGCGCCTGCTGTGTTCGCTGGTGCATAAGTTCGGCGCCGGCAAGGGGCTCGGCGATGGCGATTTCGATGCTTTCATCAAGGAGCTCGAAGCCCAGCCCGGCAAGACGGTGGGTGACCTCTTTGTGTTCGTGGATGAGTGCCATCGCACCCAGGGCGGCCGCCTCAACCGCGTGATGAAAGCGATGATGCCGTCTGCCGTGTTCATCGGCTTCACCGGCACGCCGTTGCTGAAGCGGGACGCAGCGACCAGCCTGGAGGTGTTCGGCAGCTACATCCACACCTACAAATTCAGCGAGGCTGTCGAGGACGGTGTTGTGCTCGATCTGGTCTATGAGGCGCGGGACATTGACCAGACTCTCGGCTCTCAAGACAAGATTGATACGTGGTTCGAAGCCAAAACCAAGGGCTTAAACGACTGGCAGAAAAACGAACTGAAGAAGCAGTGGGGCACGATGCAGCACGTGCTCAGTTCGCGCTCGCGCATGGATCGCGTTGTCGAAGACATTATTTACGACTTCAGCACCAAGCCTCGGATATCCGACGAACGCGGCAATGCGATGCTTGTGGCATCGAGTATCTACGAGGCGTGTAAATATTTCGCGTTGTTCCAGAAAACCCCATTCAAGGGCAAGTGCGCGGTTGTCACTTCGTACAACCCGCTGGCGAAAGATGTGACTCTTGAAGAGACCGGGGCGAATACCGAAACCGACAAGCAGTTCATCTACAACACGTACACCGAACTTCTGAAAGACGTGCAGCCGAAGGCGGGCATGTCCAAAACCGAGACGTACGAGGATCAGGCCAAGGCTAGGTTCATCAAGGAACCGGCCAACATGAAGCTGCTGATCGTCGTGGACAAGCTGCTGACCGGATTCGACGCTCCACCCTGCACCTACCTCTATATCGACAAGTCCATGCAGGATCACGGCCTGTTTCAGGCCATCTGTCGCACCAATCGGCTGGATACAGATGACAAGGATTTCGGCTACATCGTTGACTACAAGGACCTATTCAAGAAGGTAGAAAACGCCATCGCCGTGTATTCGTCTGAGCTTGACCACAGCGCGGGCGGCGTCGAACCGGAAGTCCTGCTCGAGAGTCGGGTCCAGAAAGGCCGGGAGCGTCTGGACGCTGCACTGGAAGCCCTGGCGCTGCTGGTAGAGAAGGTGGAACCACCCAAGGGCGAGCTGGAATACATCCACTACTTCTGCGGAAACACCGAAATCGCGGACGACTTGAAAGCCCGCGAGCCGCAGCGGGTCGCCTTTTATACCGGAGTGGTAGGCTTGCTCCGCGCCTATGCCTGTATTGCCGATGAGCTGGATGAAGCCGGCTACAGCACCGCGCAACAGGCGTCGATCCGGCAGAAACTGGAGCAGTACGTGAAGCTGCGCGAGACGATCCGCCTCGCGAGCGGCGAGACGCTGGATCTCAAGCCGTATGAGGCGGACATGCGCCACCTGATTGACACGTACATCCAGGCCAGTGAGCCGCGCAAGATTTCCGAATTTGAGAATATCGGCTTGCTCGACCTGATCGTGAAGACCGGAATTGCCGATGCAATCGCGAAGAAGCTCAGCGAGATGAAAGATCGGCAATCCGTTGCCGAGACCATCGAGAATAACGTCCGCAGCAAGATCGTCAAGGATCACCTGACCGATCCGGCGTACTTTGAAAAGATGTCCGCGCTGCTCGATGAGATCATCAAGAAGCGCAAGGAAAAGGCCGTTGACTACGAGGAATACCTGAAGCAGATGGCCGACCTCGCGACCAAGGTGCAGGCGGGTAAGTCGGAAGATACGCCAGTGGCCCTGGACACGGCTGGCAAGCGCGCGTTGTTCAATAACCTGACAGTTGCCAACGGTCATTCTCCAGAACAGGCGCTGGCGCTGTCACTCGAACTGGATGCGGCCGTCAAGCGCGTGCGTCCGGACGGCTGGCGTGGTGTGCTGCCGCGCGAGAATGTTATAAAACAGGCCTTGTGGGACATTCTCAAGAATGATGAGGAGGTTGAGCGTATCTTCCTGATCATCGAAGCCCAGAAGCAGGAGTATTGACCGTGGAGTTGCGCAGTAGCATCGACTTGGGCGACCTTCACGTCGATGTGGTCAGGAAGGACATCAAGCATGTCCATTTGAGCGTGTATCCGCCAGACGGCCATGTCCGTATTTCCGCACCCCTGCACATGGCGCCGGACGTCATCCGTGTCTATGCCATCACCCGGCTGGACTGGATCAGACGACAGCAGCGCAAGCTGCTTTCGCAGGAACGGGAGACGGCCCGTGAATATCTGGACCGCGAGAGCCACTACGTCTGGGGGAAGCGTTACCTGTTGCGTATCGTGGAAGTCGACGCAGCACCGACGGTGAAGCTGAAGCACTCTACGCTGGAGCTAGGTTTGCGCCCCGGTAGTGACGCAAACAAGCGCCACGAGATGCTTGAAGCATGGTATCGGGAGCAACTCCGGGCCGCTGTGCCCACTTTGCTGGAAAAGTGGGAGCCGATATTGGGCATCAAGGCCCGACGTATCCTCGTTCAGCACATGAAGACGAAGTGGGGAAGTTGTAACCCGGTGACCGGCAATATTCGCCTGAATACGGACCTGGCACGTAAACCATCAGAATGCTTGGAATACATCCTCGTGCATGAGCTGCTGCACTTGATGGAGCCGACCCATAACGCGCGGTTCCAGTCGTTGATGGATCGGTTCATGCCGCAGTGGCGGCAGATGCGCGACGAGGTGAACCGATTGCCAGTCAGGCACGAGGACTGGGCGTATTAGTGCGCGGTGATTGCAGTCGCGCCGCCATCGTACGGGACTGAAGATGGGGGCGCCGATTTAGTGCGACCATACGGGGTTAATTTGTGACGACCGCTACAGAAGAAAGAAAGAATCGCTTTACGAAATACTTTCCGCTATTGCTGGATGCGTTGCGGTCGGTTGATCCGAATCCAATGCGTCCAGCCGAAGCGCTGGCCTGGATTCGAGCGCAGGGTGTCGTCGCTGAGGAGGATCTGGCTCGCCATATTCAAGGTAGTGGCCAGTCAATATTCGAAAACGATGTGCATTGGACTCGTTTCTACCTCGTGAAGGGTGGGCTCATCAGCAATGCAAAACGCGGTGTCTGGGCGCTGACGCCCGAAGGTCGTGGCACCCAATTGACGCCCGACGAGACATGGGATCTATACGTTCGTATCCGCGATGCGAACCGCCCTGGAAATGCAGCTCCTGAAGATGAGGTTTCCGCCCCTGATCTTGGGGAAGATTCGGAGGACAGCAAGGCTTACTGGTTTGTCGGGGCGCGATGGGAGGATGATCAACTCCAACGTTTCCTGAGCGAGAGTATCTGGCAAAACGGATACACAGATCAATTCCTCGATCAGGTTCGCAGAATCAGGCCGGGTGACCAAATCGCCATCAAGGCCGCCTTTGTCCAGAAGCGGCGCTTACCATTTGATGTCGGAGGCAAGTCCGTATCGGCGATGCGGATCAAGGCCACGGGCACCGTTCTGGAAAATATGGGCGACGGCCGCACGGTCCGTGTAGCCTGGGACCCGGTGAGCGCGCCGCGTGACTGGTTCTTTTACACGTACCGCAACACAATTGCCCAAGTCGATCTCGAAGTAGAGAACGGACGCCGCCTGATCGAGTTTACGTTCAAGGGGGCCGCACAGGACTACGCATCGTTCCTGGCCCAGCCTTACTGGAAAGAGAAGTACGGCGATCGCGTCGGCCTTGTTGCTGCGCATAGCGAGAACGAAGCCGCTTCCATTGAGGATGCGGAAGAAGTCACGGAGGAGGCCACCCCGTCCTATACAATCGATCAGATCATCGCCGATGGGTGCTTTCTGTCGGTCGAAGAACTGGCTGCGATACTGGATCGGTGGCGAGCAAAGAAAAACCTAATCCTCCAGGGGCCACCTGGATCGGGCAAGACCTGGCTCGCGAAGCGTCTGGGCTTCGCGCTTGTGGGATCGGATGACCGCGACGCAACGCGCTCCCGTCTGCGGATCGTGCAGTTTCACCCGTCATTGGCGTATGAAGATTTCGTGCGTGGTTGGCGTCCTGCTGGAAACGGTCAGCTTGCATTGGTGGACGGCATCCTCATGCAGGCCATCCAGGCGGCAGAGAGCGAACCCGACCTGCCGTTTGTGCTGGTGATCGAGGAAGTCAACCGAGGAAACCCGGCGCAGATTTTCGGTGAAATGCTCACGTTGCTGGAAGCATCGAAACGCCATCGTTCCGAGGCAATGGAGCTGGCGTACCGCAAGGAGCCGGGCGAGCGGATTCATGTGCCGGACAATCTGTACGTTATCGGCACCATGAATGTTGCTGACCGCTCGCTCGCCATTGTTGATCTGGCACTTCGGCGCCGGTTTGCCTTCATCGACCTTGAGCCACGGTTTGATGCGCCATGGCGCGCGTGGTGTGCTGCGCGCGGTCTTGAAGACGGGTTGATTGCTGAAATCGAACGCCGTATTGGCGATCTGAATCGCAAGATCGAAACGACGGTTTCGCTGGGGCCGCAGTTTCGGATTGGTCATTCGTATCTGACGCCGGATGGCACGGTTGACGACGGTGCAGCCTGGTTCCAGGCCAAGATTGAAACGGAAATTGGCCCGTTGCTGGATGAGTACTGGTACGACTCGCCAGAAACGGCTCGCGAAGCCAAACAGAAGCTGCTCGCGGGGCTGGATTGAACACGTCCACCGAACAGGATGTCCCTGTCGGGAGCCGGAAGATTGGCCGCATTCCGGTGCGTAACCTGTGGCTCCTGATGTTGTATGCCTCGGATCTGATGCGCATCAAGGAAGCATTCAATGCGCTCGTCGAGGAGGATCTTGAGGATATTCCCGATCTGGTCGCAAGACTGCTGGCTCATGCCGTGGAGCAGCGTTTGCGCAGGAACGTTTCGCGCGGATATCAGCATCGGGCGCAGAATCTCACCCGTGTCCGGGGCCGCATCGATATCCTGAGAACCGAAGCGCAGCAGTTGTTATCCCGAGGCGAGGTATATTGCCGTTTTGAGGAGCTGACGACCAACACACCGCGAAACCGTCTTGTTCGAGCAGCATTGGACGTGCTGGTGAGTCTCGTGCGTGATCGTGACCTGGGCCGGCAATGTCGCTCCCTTGCGGCGACCCTCGGTCGTTCCGGCGTGGCCGGTGCCCGGCCCTCTCGTACCGAACTGGCGCAAGACCAGATCGGCCGAAATGACCATGATGACCGTCTCATGGTTGAGCTGGCGAAATTGGCATTTGATCTGGCTCGTCCTACCGAAGAGGCTGGACCGACGACGCTGGTTTCTCCTGAGCGGGGTGACATATGGGTACGTCGCTTGTTTGAAAAGGCCGTACTCGGCTTCGCTCGCGTTGAGCTGGAGCCCATCGGGTGGCGTGTCCGTGGTGGCACGCAGATGGACTGGCAGGTATCGGCGGCGTCCGATGGGGTTGCCGCGATTTTGCCGGGCATGATCACGGACATCATCATTGATGATCCCGAGGCTGGTCGCAGGCTTGTCATCGATACCAAGTTCACATCGGTTCTCGGTGCGAGCCGTTTTGGCGGTGTGAGTCTGAAAAGCTCATATCTGTACCAGATGTATACGTATTTGCGATCGCAAGAGGGGCGCGACTTGCTATGGGATCAGGCGTCAGGATTGTTTCTGCACCCAGCAGTCGATGCCCGCATTCGCGAATCAGTCACGATTCAAGGGCATGCCATCTCGTTCGCCACGGCGGACCTTGCGCAGGAAGCGCAAACTATCCGGGCTGAGCTTCGCGACATACTGTCAGCTGCTGCGGGGATGTGCGCCTACGCCGGGCGATAAGTTTGCGCATGAAATCCGAGCTTTCTACATGGCGTAGCCAGTCCCGTGAGGGGGCGGTCAGGATGGTGAGCGATTCTGTTTGGCATCCGGTTGCGTGAAGTTCATCGAACCGAACGCCATCACGTAAGGCCATCACCCGTCGTAGTGCGATGATGGACAAGCGCGGCGAGGGGGGCAGATCATTCTTGACCAAAGTGAACGCTTGTCAGGCAAGCGCTCAATGTTCAGCCCTGTGGAAGAGTCCGGACTCTTGCTGGTGATTCCTGCGGGAGTGCTGCCCGCCACGAATCCATCCTTGACCGGTGTTGTTCAGTGGGATCGTCTGAGCATGTCCAGCAACGACCTAGGAGGTCGCGAGCAGTGCTGCGAGGAGTTGTAGGCCGAGTCGACGCATTGGTAAAATTGGGCGGACAGCAGGAAGATTCTACGCATCGAACCAAAGTGTCAACGAAATATGGGGGCATTTTTGGGGGCATCGAGAAATGTGGCCGCCCGCGTAGGCTTTACGTATAAGGGATTTTGTCGAATTATTCTGTTCCTGCAGCCACCATATTGAACGAAGGGCCGGGAGATTGATTCTCCCGGCCCTTCGTCTTTTCTGCTTCCCCGCGCGACACACGTGATTCCGGGCGCATGCTTGCTTCGCGACCCGACGCCCGCATCCCCCGATTGCCGCCGCACATCGCTAACCGACGCCGTTGCGCTGCAGCCAGTCTCGAAGGCAGTACTTGCATACCGATGTCCCGCTTTCGAGCAGGGCGCGGCTGCGGTCGCCCGATTCCATTCGATAGATGCCTGTAGAGAGATCGATATCCGGTCCCAGCGCACGAAGAAGGAAGGCTTCGTCGAACCAGAATCTGTTTTCTGCTTTCGTTGAGATCACGACTACATTGATTAGTCGGCCATGCGGCCCCGCGTCACGCTGATCGATCAAGCCTGCCAGGGCGGGCGATGTGCGCGAACCGAACGTAATCCCGTGGATATCGCACTTGACGAGTGGACCCTCCACCGTCGCATTGTCGGCGACGACCGCCGTGTCGAACGCGCGTGACACGTGCGTTGGCGAGTGTCAAACGCATTTGAAATCTGAGCCACTTCGCGCCTGATCGCGCAAAGTAAAACTGAGCCAGTCGTTACTTCTTCGATGTCGGGACGTGCCCGGCTTTGCGTTGCTGTTTCAGTCTGTAGCTGTCTCCTTTGATCTGGATGATGTGGGCATGGTGGAGGATGCGGTCGAGCATCGCTGCAGTGAGGGTGGTGTTGCCGCCGAAGGTTTCGTCCCACTGCGCAAACGGCAGGTTGCTGGTCAGGATCATCGAGCCACGCTCGTAGCGCTTGGCGACGATCTGGAAGAAGTGACTGGCCTGATCGCCCGAGAGCGGTAGATAGCCGATCTCATCGACGATGAGCAGCCTCGGGCCGAGAATGTTGTGCCGAAGAACGGCGTCGTATCGCTCCTGTCGGCGTGCAGCCTCGAGCTGTAACATCAGATCCGCCGCCGTGATGAACTTCGTCTTGATGCCGGCCTGCGTCGCTGCATATCCGATGGCGATCGCGAGGTGCGTCTTGCCCACGCCCGACGGACCAAGCAACACGGCGTTCTCGCCTCGCTCGATGAAGCGTAGCGTGGCAAGCTCGTCGATTGCCTCGCGCGGGACCCCGACGGCGAAGCTGTAGTCGTAGTCATCCAGTGTCTTGATGGCGGGAAACCCGGCCATGCGCACCAGTGTTTGCCGCGAACGAACTTGCCTCGTCTCTCGTTCGTGCGCGAGCGCGTTCTCGAGGAAGTCGAGGAAACTCCATTGCTTGGCCGCCGCGTCGCTGGCCAGAGCGACGTATCGGTGCATGAGTCCCTCGAGCTTCAGGCTTTGGCAGTGCCCGTCGATGCGTTCCTGCTGCAAGTTCATGCGCGCACCTCGGTCAGTAATTGCTGGTAGACGGACAACGGGTGCTGGATCGACATCGCGGGATCAACGCGCGGCCGAGCGACGGCGCGAGCCGGCAATCGGGGCAATGTGTAGCCAGGCATATCGAGCAAGCAAGCCCGTTCTCGTTGCTCCAACAGAATCGCGGGTGCCTGCCCGGTAACCGGATGCACGCGCTGGTTGGCCACGTCGCGCAGCCATTTACTCACCTCGACGTTCGCAGTCGCGGCATCGAGCATCAAGCCGGATTGTTTAAGCTGGCTTGCCAGCGGCACATAGAAAATTGCCGCGCAGATAGCGGTGGAATCGCTCGACCTTGCCCTTGGTCTGCGCGCGGTACGGTTGGCACAATCTGGGCAGGAAGCCGTACCGCTTGGCCAGATCGAGCAGGCCGGCGTGCCAGCGATGTTGGCCGTCGCCATAAGCATCGCGTTCGACAACGATGGTCTTGGCGTTGTCGTAAAGGATCTCGCGAGGAATGCCACCCAAGGCTTCGAACAGCGCATGATGACAGGCAACCAGCGTCTCGGCGCGTTCATCGGTGGTGAAGTGTGCCCAGCGCCAACGACTGAAGCCGAGCGTGGCGGTGAAGGCGTAAAGCGGGTCGGTGCCTCGTCGGAAGACAACGAAATCGCACTGCATCTGCCGACCGGGCTCGGTCTCGAACCTTACGACTGGATCGGGCTTCGGCATGGGCTTATGCGTGTTCATGAAAGCCTGCAGGCTTCGCAGTTGGCCCTCGTAGCCGCGCGCCCGCAACTCGCGCAGCAGCGCCGGCGCTGCGATGATCTCCGGTGCTGCGGCCCTCATGCGCTCGATGATGTACGCCTCGAACGCTCCGAGCTTGGTTGGCCGCGGTTCACGCGGCTTGTAGCGCGGCACTTCCTCAGCCGACAGGTACCGCGCCACCGTGTTGCGAGAAATGCCCAGGCGCCGCGCGATCTCGCGCTCCGATACGCCTTGGGCTTTGAGCACATGGATTTGCATCCACTGTTCCTTCTGGAGCATCGCCAGCCTTTGCGCGCAAAAGGCTGACTGTACTGAAAGGTGGCTTAGATTTACTTCGCGCGAAGTGGCTCATTATTACTTTGCGCCCAACACCGAGTCCGGTTGTTCGCCTGAACGTACGAGCAATTCATCCAGGCAAGCCGGGCAAACATGCTCGCACGCCCGGTCGAGCAACGCGAACTTTCGCAACTCGGTGACATGCGCGACGCCGTCGACATGGTTGGCGGTGACAGCATGCTCGTCCAGATCCGCGCGCGTCATCCATACGACGTGGCTGCGTTTGGGTCGATCCAGCGATACCCGCACCAATTCATCGGGCTCGAATCGTCCGCGCTCGCGAATTTGGTCGCCGATGCGTTTCGCAGCCACCGTGAATGGCCGCACGCCGTGTCTGGCGCACAACGTTTGAGACCTCCTCTGTCGTTACCTCGTCATCGACTACTTCACGCGTGGACCGACGCCATGTCGGTTGCGGAACGCCCACGCATGTCTGCCCTTCGCCGGAGCGTCGGCTCCCCCGGCGTTCAACACGTCCATCCCGTACGTCATGCAGCTGTTGTTGGACACGTCCTAGGCACCGTCTGGGTTGTCGCGAGTGGTGCGCACCATGCGCAGCGACGTGGCGGCAGCGTGTCATCGTCAGGAACGGCCGACCGAGTTCTCGCGCCCAGCAGGTGCCAACGCGTCACGCCCTCCCCAACGCGAAGAACGTGACGCATCGCCCGCCACAAGAGACGCCCTACTGCGCAACCGGCACCGTCACGTCACTACCGAACCAGTGCATCGAGATCTTCTTCAACGTGCCTTCCTTGCGCAGCGAATCCAGCGCGTCGTTGATCGCCTTCTCGAACTTCGGATTGCCCTTGTGGAACGGGATCGCCATCTCCTGCTTGCCGCCGTTCAACACCGCGCCCGAGCGCAGCGGCAGGTTCGACGTCTTGATCATGTACGGCAGCATCAGACGGTCGTCGAGCGTCGCCTCGATCCGGCCCGCGGCGAGATCACGCAGCTTTTCCGGCGCGCCCGGATACGTCTGCACCTCGATGCCCGGCACGCTGCGCGCCATCTGGTCGTAGTTCGTGCCGAGCGTCACGCCGAGCTTCTTGCCCTTGAAATCCTCGAGCGACTTGAAGTTGCGCGTGTCGTCCTTGCGCTGGATCAGCTGCGCGGCCGAGTACGTGTACGGCTCGCTGAAATCGAGCGCCTCCTTGCGCTGCGGCGTGATCGTGACCTGGTTGACGATCACGTCGAACTTGCCCGCCTGCAGCCCCGCGATGATCCCGCTCCATTCGGTCGGCACGAACTGCGTCTTCACGCCGAGCTTGCCGGCCACCGCGTTCGCCACGTCGACGTCGAAGCCCTCGAGCTGGCCCGACGTGCCGCGCGAGTTGAACGGCGGATACGTGCCTTCGAGCCCGACACGCAGCACGCCGGCCTTCTTCACCGAGTCGAGCAGATCGTCAGCGTGCGCGGCGACGGCCGTGAAGCCAAGGGCCGACGCAAGCAGCAGGCCCGACAGCAGGAACTTCGAACGTTTCATCGTGGATCTCCAGTGTTCAATGTGGTCAGAGGGCGCCGGGCATCGTCGTGCCCGAACCGGGCCGGACTACGGGCACGTAGACATTACGCGCAACCGGCCCCGACCGGAAGTCGAATTGGCCCCGATTGCAATCGATTTCAGCGAACGGAATGCGGGCGAACCGATCGTCGGCGCCATTCAGGACACGCTTAAAAGTACCCATTCGAGTCAGGGAATTTTTCCGAATCGCGCCGTAATTTGTCTGTAAAATCGCGCGAGCGAAATCGCTCAACGCGCCATCCGAGGGTGCGTCAAAAGAAGAAAAGGCCGTTGCCATGAGCATGCAGAACACTGTTGCCGCATTGCGCGGCGGGTTGCTTCAGCAGGACCGGCTGTTGAAGCTCGATACGCCACTGGGTGCCAACGTGCTGACCGTGCAACGAGCGGTCGGCCGTGCGCGCATCGGCCGGGCCTATGAATTCACGCTCGACGTGCTGTCGACCGACAGCGACGTGGAGCTGAAAAAGCTGATCGCGCAACCGGTCACGCTATGGATTCAGCAAGCCGACCGCAGCTACCGGCCGGTCAACGGCTACGTGCACACGGCGCGGCGCCTGGGCGCCGACGGCGGGCTCACCACCTACCAGCTGACGTTCGCCGATTTCACCCATTTCCTGAAGTTCCGTCGCGATCAGCGCATCTGGAACGACACGACCGTCGACCAGATCATCAGCGACGTGCTGAACCAGCATCCGCAGGCGCGCGGGCATTTCCGCTTCGCGCTGTCGCAGCCGCTGCCAAGCCGCTCGTACACGCGCCAGCACGACACCGACTGGCATTTCGTGCATCGGCTGATGGAGAGCGAAGGCCTTTACACCACATGGCAGCAGGCCGACGACGGCAAGTCGCACACGCTCGTCATCACCGACAACCTGCAGGCGTTCGCGCCGCTGTCGCCGCAAACCGTGCGCTTCTATCGCGGCGGGGCAGCGAGCGATGCCGACGCGTTCACGCAATGGTCGGGCACGCGCACGCTGCAGAGCGTCACGCGCACGACACGCACGTTCGACTACAAGAACCCTTCCCAGCCGTCGAATCCGAAGGGCACGACGCTGCCGACGATGGCCGATCAGGGCGAATTGCCCGACCAGCTCGAAGTCTACGAGTACACCGGTGCGTACACGTACCTCGACCAGACCCGCGGCGACCATCTGACGAAGATCCGGATGGAGGCATGGGAGTCGCAGGCGAAGCGCTTCCACGGCGCGGGCGGCGTGCGTGCGATCGATGCGGGTCGGCGCTTCACGCTGTCGGATCATCCCGAACACGATCGCGATCTGGCCGACCAGCGCGAGTTCGCGACGATCGGCGTCGACTGGTGGATCGAGAACAACCTGCCGGTCGCGAGCAGCAGCGCGGACTTTCCGTACAGTCTGCGCGAAGCGTTGACGCAAGCTCAGGAAGGCTACGGGGCCGATCCGGCATTTCGCGTGCCGCACGACGACGGCTCGGTGGGCTTCTATCTCGTCGAAGTCGAAGCGCAGCGGGTGAGCGTGCCGTATCGCAGCCCGTTCGAGCACGAGAAGCCGAAGATGCATCTGGAGACGGCGATCGTCGTCGGCCCGCAGGGCGAGGAAGTCTATACGGACGAGCTGAACCGGATCCGCGTGCAGTTCGTGTGGGATCGCCTCAATCCGGGCAACGAGAACGCGTCGTGCTGGGTGCGCGTCGTGCAGTCCGATACCGGTGGCGGCTACGGCGGCGTGCACGTGCCGCGCATCGGCGAGGAAGTGCTGATCGACTACGTCGGCGGCGACTGCGACCGGCCGCTGGCGGTCGGGCGCGTGTACAACGGCGCGAACCAGCCGCAGTGGCATAGCGACGGCATTCTCTCCGGATACCGCTCGAAGGAATATTCGGGCAGCGGCTACAACCAGCTCGTGATGGACGACGCGACCGGGCAGAACCGCGTGCAGCTGATGAGCAGCAGCGCGAACAGCCTGCTGCATCTCGGCTACATCATCGACCAGAACGGCAACACGCGCGGGTCGTATCTGGGCAGCGGCTTCGATCTGCGCTCGGACGCATACGGCGCGGTGCGGGCGAGCCGCGGCCTGTACGTGACGACCCATCCGAAGGCAGCGAACAGCCAGCCGCTCGACGTGACGGAAGCGCAGCAGCAGCTCGTGTCCGGGGAGAGCCTGATCGAGGCGCTGTCGGGCGTGAGCGAGCAGCATCAGGCCGAAAGCCTGAAAGACGCGCAGGAGGCGATGCGTGCGTTCACCGATGCGACGCAGGACCGTGCATCGGGCAACGCATCGGGCGGGCGCACCGCGGGCGGCGGCACGGGGAGCGCGAACGCGTTCAAGGAGCCGGTGATGCTGTTCGGCAGCCCGTCGGGGATCGCGATGTCGACGCAGGAGTCGCTGCACATGGTCGCGAACGATCACGTGAACGTCGCGAGCGGCCAGAGCGTGCATGTCGCGGCGGGCAAGTCGCTGATCGGCAGCATCGGCCAGAAGCTGAGCCTGTTCGTGCAGAACGCGGGGATGAAGCTGTTCGCGGGCAAGGGCAAGGTGGAGATCCAGGCGCAGTCGGACAACGTCGAGGTGACCGCGCAGAAGGCGGTGAAGGTTGTATCCGCAACCGACCGGATCGAGATCGCGGCCGATCAGGGGATTCTGTTGACGAGCGGCGGGGCGTACATCCGAGTCAAGGATGGCAACGTCGAAATCCACGCACCGGGCAAGATCGATGTGAGGGGTGCGTCGCATACGTTCGCCGGGCCGGCGAGCCTGGGCTATCCGTTGCCGAGCGCGCGGCCCGATCAGCCGGGCCAGCTGGAGCTGTTCCACAAGTACATGAACGGCGAGGCCGTGAAGGGCGGGCTCTTCACGGTGAAGGACGTGAATGGCACGGTGCTGAAGAAGGGCGCGCTCGACAACAGCGGCTATACCGTCGTCAGCGGCTTGCCGCCGGGCGCGGTGCGCGTCGAGTTCGGCAAGGATCCGCGCGCGTCGGACCAGCCGGCGAATTACTTCAAGCAGGCGAAGTGGCCGGCCGAGCCGGTGGCGCCTTCGCCGGAAGCCGCGCAGGCGGCGGCGAGCGGACAGCTTGCGAGCCAGTTGCAAGGCATGGCGCCGGCGGCATCCACGGCGGCGATGGGGTTCGCGAGCGGCAGCGGCGCCGGCGCCGCACTTGGCGGGCTCGCGGGCGCCGCGTTGCCGGCCGCGGCGGCTGCGGTCGGCGGAGCGGGCGTCGCGTCGGCCGTGCAGACGGCCTCCAGCCTTAGTGGCGCGGCAAAGCAGGTGGCTGCAACGGTGCAGACCGCGCGCCAGGGCGGCCTGGCTGCGCTCGCCGCGCCTGCCGCAAATGCTGCGTCGGGCGCGCTCCAGAGCGCGTTGCCCGGTGTCGCCGGAGTCGCGGGCAAGGCCGCAACGACGACGGCGACGGCGTCGGCAGCAGGCGGCATGAAGCTGCCGACGAGCGGCTTCGGCGGACCGTTGAAATCCTGAGAGGGCGGCGCGTCAGCCGTCTTGAGAAAACGAATTGAACGAACCACGACATGGCACAACAACTTCCACCCGGCGCCGAGAAGGAAGAAGCCGTCACCTGGCTCAGTGACGTTTCGGCGAAGGACGTCGCGGCGGTCGGCAACCGCTTCGACGCATGGCTGCGCCGCATCAGCGGCAATCACATCACGTTCGAGGACGTGAAGACGTTTGCCGGCGCGGTGCCGATCGTCGGCAACATCATGGCGATGGTCGATGCGCTCGGCGACATCGCCGAGATCGTCGAGAAGCGCGGCGGGCAGGTGCTCGACTACATGAGCCTCGCGATCAACCTGCTCGGCATCATTCCGATTCCGCCGACGCTCGCGCCGTTCCGGATGTCGGCGCGCCCGTTGCTCGCGCTCGTGCGTCACGAGTTGCTGGCCACGCGCAGCAATCTCGGCGCGGCGATCATCTCCGTGCTGGTCACGCACGTCAACGCGACGTGCGCGACCGAGATCGAGGATTTCCTCAACAAGCTGAAGGCGGGCCTCGTCGAACTGCTGGACGGCTGCGCATCGAAATCCGAGGAGCTCATGCTCGCGCTGGCGACGGGCATGGACCGCGCGCTGCACGGGCAACTGCTCGACGCCAACGCGAACCTGAAGCGCCAGCAGCAGCTCGCCACCAAGATGGCCGACGACCGGCCGTGGTACAGCCCGAGCCGGGTCGGCGATGGCATCCAGTTCGCATACGAAGGCACCAAGGCGCTCGGCAAGCAGGTCGTCAACAAGACGGCCGGGACGATGGCGAAGCTCGCGCCCGACGCGTGGCTCGAGCCGTTTCGCGGCGCGGTGACGTTCCTGCGGACCGAGGCGCCGAAGATCGCGACGTCGATCCGTTCGCTTGCCGGCAGCGAAGAAGGCAAGATGATGTGGCTGGTGTTGCAGCTGATCGAGGCCGTCGGGCGCGTCAAGGCACGCGCGAAGCTCCATGAGCAGACGGCCGACGTCAAGGCTGCCGGGACGAGCCAGGCAAAGAAGACGCGCGGGCAGGAAGGTCTCGAGAAGACCAGCGGCCAAGCGCCGGCCGAAGGTCCGGGCAAGAGCGCGTGCAAGGCGTGCGGCATCGGCGCGTCGCCGGCTTCGATCGATTTCGCGTTCGGCGACGAAACCTTCTCGCACGTGGATTTCGATCTGCCGGGCGCGCTGCCGCTCGTGTGGGAGCGTACGTACCGTTCGCGGCTTTCCGCGTATGACGACGGCGAGCTCGGTGCGCGATGGATCACGCCCTATACGACGCGGATCGACATCGCGGACGGTCAGTGGATCTATCGCGATGCGGAAGGACGCAGCATCGAGTATCCGGCGCTGGCGGCCGGCGCAGTGCACGACGATCTGTCGGAAAACCTGACGCTGTCGCGACTCGACGACACCTGGGTGACGATCGCCTATGGCCATGACGCGCTGCATGCGTACGAGCGTCGTGGCGACGCGTTCCGGCTGGCGATGCAGAAAGATCGCGCCGGCAACACGATCACGCTCGACTACGACGCGCTCGACCGCCTTGCGCGGCTGATCGACGCGAGCGGCAACGTGCTCGCATTCGAGCACGACCGACATGGCCGGATCGTACGGATCGAGCATGTGCTGAAGGACGGCGCACGCCGGACGCTGGCGAGCTACGAGTACGACACCGCGGGCGACCTCGTGCGCGCGGTCGATCGTCATGGCAATGCGCGGACGTATCGGTATCACCGTCACCTCGTGACGCGCTACACCGACCGCACCGGCCGCGGGATGACGCTCGAATGGGATGGCGCGGATGCCGACGACAACGCGAACGCGAAATGCATCCGCGAATATGCCGATGACGGCAGCCTCGATCTGCGTCTCGCGTGGAACCCGAATATCCGCCTCACCTACGTGACCGACGCGCTCGGTCATATGACGCGCTACTACTTCAACATTCATGGCTACGTGTACCGGATCGTCTATCCGGACGGCAACCAGGAGTGGTTCCGGCGTGACGCGCATCACAATCTGGTGCTGCATATCCGTCAGGACGGCAGCGTCGAGCGGCGCGAGTATGACGCGCGCGGCAATCTTGTCGAGCACGAACGCGCGGACGGCAGCGTCGTCGAAATGGCCTACGACGACAAGGACCAGATGATCCGGCTCGTCGATCCGAACGGGCACGTGTGGCAACGCAAGTACGACGATGCGGGCAATCTCGTCGAAGAGATCGATCCGCTCGAGCGCTCGACGAAGTACGCGTACAACGACAAGGGGTTGCCGACGCAGATCACCGATGCGAAGGGCGGCTCGAAGGCGCTCGAGTACAACGATGCCGGGCAGGTCACGAGCTACACGGATTGCTCCGGCAAGAAGACGGAGTGGCGGTACGACGATATCGGCCGCGTGATCGAGACGAAGGACGCATCCGGCGGCGTGATCGCTTATGCATACGGCGCGAGCGGCCAATTGAGCGAGATTCGCTCACCGGCCGGTGTCGAGCACGTGCAGTACGACGCCGAAGGCCGATTGCTCGCGCATACCGATCAGCTCAATCGGTCGACGCGCTATGGCTACGACGCGGTGGGCCGCATCGCGAGCCGCGCGGATGCGCTCGGGCAGACGATCGCTTACCGCTACGACCGCCTGGGACGTTTGACGGCGCTCACCGATGCGAACTTTGCGACGTACCAGTTCCACTACGATCCGGCGGGGAGGTTGATCGAGGAAGTCGCGTTCGACGGCAAGTCGACGCGCTATCAATACGATCCGGACAGCGGCAGCCTCGTATCGATGGACGAAGCGGGCTGCGTGACGTCCGTCGACGTCGATGTGAACGGCCGTCTGCTGAAGCGCGTCGCGGGGGGCAGCGAAGAGCGGTTTGCGTATGACCGCAGCGGCCGGTTGATCGACGCGGTGAATCGATACAGCCGCGTGCAGTTCTTCTTCGATCCGGTCGGCAATCTGGTGCGCGAGCATCATGCATACGACCTGTTCGGCGAACAGCGCAGCTACGTGTGGCATCACGACTACGACGAACTCGGCAACCGGCGTCGGAGCGTGCGGCCGGACGGGCATGTCGTGGACTGGCTGATGTACGGCTCGGGGCATGTGCACGGGATGTTGCTCGATGGCGAGGAGCGCGTGCAGTTCGAGCGCGACGATCTGCATCGCGAGACGGTGCGCGTGCTGTCGAGCAAGGTGGGGCAGCGCACGCACTACGATCCGGCGGGGCGCGTGCTGCAGCAGACGATTCAACGGTCGACGGCGCCCGCGCCACTGGTCGAGCGGCGGTATCGCTATGACGCGGTGGGACAACTGTCGCGAATCGAGGACAGCCGCAAGGGCGGGACCGACTATCGGTACGATCCGGTCGGACGGTTGGTCGAGGCGATCAGTCCGGTGGCGAAGGAGCGCTTCGCGTTCGATCCGGCGAGCAACATCATCGATCCGGTGCGGACTGCCGAGACGCCGGCATCGCGTCCGAGCCCGGTGCGGCCGGAAAGCACGTTGCCGGTCGAGGTGCCGAAGGTGCTGGGCAACCTGCTGAAGGCGTATGCGGGGATGCACTTCGAGTACGACGCGCGCGGGAATTTGGTGCGCAAGCGGACGCCGGTGGGCGAGCAGCAATACGAGTGGGATGAGTTCAATCGCTTGCTGTCCGCGCGTGTTGCGGAGACGTCTCGGCAGAGCGAGGCGCGGTATTTCTATGACGCGTTCGGCCGGCGTATTGCGAAGGAGGTGAACGGCGAGCGGACGGTGTTCGGTTGGGATGGTGACACGCTGGCGTACGAGAGCGACGGCGAGCGCGGTACGCACTATCTGTACGAGCCGCGGACGTTCGTGCCGCTGGCGCAGTATGTTGCGGAGCCGGTGGAGGGTATTGCGACGCCGCAGTGGAAGAGCACCGATCGCTATGTGCCGGAGGAGGATCCGCTACAGAAAATGCCGGAGCGGCGGGGCGACGCGGCAGTGTTTTACTACCACTGCGACCAGATCGGGACGCCGCAGTTGCTGACCGATGACGACGGTGACGTTGTGTGGGAAGCGTCGTACAAGGCGTGGGGTGAAGCGCGGGAGGTGATCGCGCGCGCGTCGAAGGCGACGGGGATCGTGGCGAAGAATGCGCTGCGGTTTCAGGGGCAGTGGGGGGATGATGAGACGGGGCTGCATTACAACCGGTATCGGTACTATGATCCTCATTCTGGCCGGTTCGTTAGCAAAGATCCGATTGGTTTGCAAGGCGGCCCGAACATCTATCAGTACGCGCCCAACCCGATCTTGTGGACAGATGCACTCGGTCTAGCGCGTGAGCTGTCTGGATGCGATAGTTCAAACCGCCCTTTAAGCAGTAGCCAATATTCAGTGCTTCATGAGGTTCAGCTTGCTCCTGGTCAGGAGGTGGGTAGCGACCCATCGCATTTCAGGGAAGCAAATCGACAGTTCGATGCAGCAATGCAAAGCGATCCACAGTTCAAGCAAATGATGGATCAACATTATTCCGGGGTTTCGGATCACGTTGCGGCTGGCCCACGAGGCGGATACAAATCAAGTGCCCCGCCCGGGTTCTCGTGGCATCATCATCCGTGCCGTAAGGGGGTTCTGCAGTTGGTCCCGATGTCTCAGCATCAGGCGCCTGGCCCTGTTCAAGCTGTGCTGCATCCGGGCGGCCAAGGTGGCAAACAAAATTGGGGAGGCGGACGCGCTCGCTAATGAACAAGATCACGACCCTTCGAGACGTGCTTGACGGCATCGACAGGCAACCTTGGGACTTCGCGCTATACATGCCACACGGAGTCGACTGGAATGAAGGCACGCCTTGCGCAGTGCTCAATCCAGACGATTTCGACAATGAGCCAGATCCCGACAGGCCGAGATTCGCCGTCGATCACGGATTGCACTACGCACTTGGAATTCAAGTGATCAAAAGCGTCGTCGAAAATGCTAGAGCACAGCGGCAAGGCGCGACTGTGTCGGACTTGGTAAGCGCCTTCGTCTACTACTACGACAACGACGCCTACATCGACTGGTCAAACGGATGATGTCACACGTCTGCGAATTCGGCACGGTACCGAAACTGGCTGCACTATAACCGGCACAGGTACTATGATCCCAACAGCGGCCGGTTCGTCAGCAAGGACCCGATCTGTAGTGGTCAACTGATTGGCTGCTTGCTGTTTGAACTCGGGGGAAAACGAACGACGTTGCTTCGGCATCAGACACCTCTCCATGGGGACCTATCCGCGATTTCGTGGGCGAGGCATATCATGAGGTGTAAAAGTCATGGATATGCCAATGAAGAAGAAAAGGCAAACTGTAGCGCGTCAGGCAGCGGCCCGCGGGCCGCTGCCTGAACTGCCCAAGGAACTGCTGGACCAACTGGTCAAGGGGCCGATGACGCCGACCGAGGTCCAGGATTTGATGCTGGCGTTCAACAAAGCAGTCATCGAACGCGCAATGGGCGCCGAGAGGAATCTGCATCTGGGCTACCCGTCGGGCCAGTCCAAGCCGCCCGGGCAAGCCAACGAGCGCAACGGCGCCAGCGGCAAGACGGTCATCACCGATCGGGGACCAGTTCGGGTCGAAGTCCCCCGCGATCGTGACGGCAGCTTCGAGCCAATCCTGATTCCCAAGCACGAACGCCGTTTCACTGGATTCGACGAACGCATCATCGCGATGTACGCCCGCGGCATGAGCGTGCGCGAGATTCAGGCCTTTCTGGCTGAGAGCTACGGCACCGAGGTGTCTCCCGACTTCATCAGTTCGGTCACCGACGAGGTGATGGCCGAGGCGCTGAGCTGGCAAAGCCGCCCGCTCGAAACGATGTATCCAGTGGTGTTCTTCGATGCGCTGCGCGTCAAGATCCGCGACGACGGCGTGGTCAGCAACAAGGCCGTCTATCTGGCCTTGGGCATTCAGGCCGATGGCCAGCGCGACGTGCTGGGCCTCTGGATCGAGCAGACCAAGGGTGCCAAGTTCTGGCTCAAGGTGTTCAACGAACTGAAGACGCGCGGCTGCCAGGACATCCTGATCGCCGTCGTCGATGGCCTGAAGGGGCTCACCGAAGCCATCGGCGCGGCCTATCCGCGGACCACCGTTCAGACCTGCATCGTGCATCTGATCCGCAACAGTCTCGAGTACGCCAGCTACAAGGACCGTAAGGCGCTCGCCGCAGCGCTGCGCCCGATCTACGCGGCCGCCAGCGAGGAGGCGGCAAGGCAGGCACTGCAAGACTTCGCTGACGGCCCTTGGGGCGCGAAGTACCCGACCATCGTGCAGTCGTGGCAGCGTGCATGGGAGCACGTCATACCGTTCTTCGTGTTTCCGCCGGAGATTCGACGAGTTGTCTACACAACGAACGCCATTGAAAGTCTGAACATGCAGTTGCGCAAGATCATCAAGACTCGTGGTCACTTCCCGAATGACGAGGCCGCGATCAAGCTGCTCTGGCTGGCGCTGCGCAACGTGCTGGCCAAGACCGTGCGGGCCGCCTTCGACTGGAAATCAGCGATGAACCAGTTTGCTATCCTGTTTGGCGAGCGATTCACGCAGGCGCGCGGATAAGGCGCTGTTCAACCGCCTCGCCCACAAAAATGCGGACAGGTTCGGCCTGGCTGGCACCCGGATTCCACGGCAGCTCCGTAATCGATCGAATCACACGCTGTCCCGCGTACGATTTCGCGCAGCGGACCGCTCCACCGGCCAACCGCCCGACACTCTCCGCCGAACCCACGCGCCGCACACGAAATTGGCATAATCCCCCCTCACCGACGCAAGCGGCCCCCGCAGCCCCTACGCGCTCCCGATCGCCCAACGCATCGATTCGACTCCCGTCACCACCGCAACATCCATGTCAACGATCACCGCGACCACCGTGTCGCTGAAGCACATTCTTGAACACCCTGGCGATTTCCACGGGTGGCTCTGCCTGCCGCAGATACCGTGGACGCTCGATACGGAGGGCGAGTTCGCCGAAGGCACCGCTCACGCCGAAGGCGCGACACCACCCGCCACCGCTCCACTAGAAGGTTGGCGCGTGACCTTGAACAGCGCGACGATCGAGGACATCGTCATCAACGCGCATGATCAGGTCGACGAACCAAGCATCGCGCAATTGCTCGACGCGTTCGTGTTCTACGTCGACAACGACGAGTTCATTCTTCTCTGAACGCGCCCGCCACGCCACGCCCCACGCCACAGCAAAAAAGGACCGCCAAGCGGTCCTTCCCTCCAACGCGACAACGTCCGCTCACCGCAAGCTCAAGGCAACGAAATCGTCAAATTCGCCGACTCTGGCCCGACCTTGATCACCTGCGAATAAGGCGCCAGCGCCTGCAGCGTCTTGTCCTTCAGATAGGTGTTGAGCCCGAGATACCCGAGCAGCGCCACAAGCGCGAACACCGCACCGATCGCCCACACCGGCACCTCGCGCTTCAGCCGGTGTGCAATCTGATCCGGCAGCGGCCAATGCGGCGCGAACGCAGCGCGCTTGCCCTTCATATGCGCGATCTCGTCGCCGAGCCGCGCGGTGAGATAAGCGAGCTTCTCCGGCCCCTCGAGCAGATACTTGCCCTGGAACCCGAGCAGCAGGCACATGTGGAACACCTCGAGCGACTGCAGCCGCGCCGCACCTTGCGCCCGGCATTCCTCCAGATACTGGAAGAACTTCTCGCCCGCGAGCTGCTCGCCGAACAGCACCAGCTGCAGCGGCCGGCGTTCCCAGTCGGCCCGGATCTTGAACTGCGACGACAGCACCATCTCGTCGACGGCCGCGCAATACGCGAACTTCGCCGCATACACGTCCTCCGCCGTGATATTCAGCTTCTTCGCGCCGCGTTCGAAGTCCGACAGGAATTCCTGAATCTTCGTGCTGAACTCGCTCGCGCTGTCCGGCGCGCGGCCGTTCTTGAGCAGGAACAGCATGAAGAACCCGTCGTACAGCAGGTCGAGCAGCGAGCGGGCCTGGAACGCGGCGTCGGTCGACGCCGGGGTATGCAACGGGGCCGGCGCGTTGTCGCCGAACAGGGAAGGCGCGTAGCTCATGATGTGACCGCGATCAGTTCGAATTTCAGGTCATTGATGCCAGTCGGCGCATAGATCATCGCCGACTGGGCCTGCAGCATGCGCTCGTACAGCGCGCCGCGCGAGTCGAGCTGGAAGTAACACGCACCGGGCCGCACCGGAATCGCGGGCGGCACCTGCGGCATGTACGACAGCCGCACGCCGGGCATCGCCGACAGCACGAGCTTGTCGACGTCGTCCGGCGCACCGACCTTGAAGCGGGCCGGCACCGCGTCGATGAGTTCGACGTTCGGCATGTCGGCGGACACGGCCAGATAGAACTCGGTCTTGTCGTCGATCTTGCCCGAATCGAGGCGGCCGAGGTGGAACGACGGACGCACTTCGTCGAGCGTGATCGCGAAGTAGCGCGTCGAGATCACGGTGTCGAGCAGCTCGCGCAGCATCAGGTCGAGACGCGCGAAGCTCGGGCCCGGATCGTCGTGGCGATACACGGGCAGGTCGGCGAGCGTGTAGCCCTTCGAGAACGTCATCAGCTGGCCCGCGAGGCGCAGCAGCTCCTGGAACAGCCGCTCCGGATGCAGCGCCGCATGCTGATGCAGATGCGCGAGCGTCGCGAACGCAGCGTTCGCGGTGTGCAGCAGCCAGAACGACGCGATGTCGCCCGAACGGAACTCGATGATGTTCTTCGACGGCTCGCGGTGAAAGCCGTACAGCGCATTGACCTTCGCCTGCAGCGCGTCGACCAGCTGGCGCAGCCGCTGGTGCAGGATCGGCGACGCTTCGATCGCGAGACACGGCGGCACGAAGCTGTCGTCGAGCTCGAAGCCGGACGTCGCCGTGCGCCGCACACGCACGAGCGGCACCGACAGCAACTGGTCGCGCGGCTCGCTGTGCGCGATCAGCTTCACCTGCGTCTTCAGGAACGTGATGTCGGCTTCGGCCGCGTCGGTGAAGTTGTCGGCGACGCTCGTCTGCTCGCTGACGAAACGCGTCGTGAAGCCGGACGCCGGATCGTCGCTGTAGTTGGTGCCGTTCTCGCGCAGCGGATGCAGCGCGAGGTAGAACACGAATTCGTTGATGCCGTCGGGCAGCGTGTCGAGCGCGATCGGCGGCGGCAGGTCGTCGGCCTGCGGCGCGGCATACAGTGCGCCGTCCGGGAACACGAGCGCGAGCTCGGCCACGCGCAGCACGTTGCTGCCGAGCGCATCGCGATCGATGCGCACCGAGCGCAAGCCCCAGTTGTACGGCTGAATCGCCTGGATCGATTCGAACAGGCGCGCCTCGTGATAGGCGTCCTGCCGTTGAAAGTGTTGAGGCCGGAGGAACAGCCCTTCCCCCCACAGCACCTTGGCCGAATAACTCATGTCAAATCCGGTTAATGTAGCGTTGCGATCTAATCGATTTGGTCGTGCCCGAATTAATCGCCAATTTGTTAACTCTTGTTAATTGACATTCGTGCGTCATGCTTATCCGCAGGTAACCGACGAAAGCAAATTCAGCGGTTGCGAAGGCGCACCCTGTTGCGGTGCGATCACGGTGCCATCGGTGACCGTCATCGCGCAATTATGCAGGCCGATGATTATGCCGGATTTCTCCGACTTTGCCGGGTCGAACGTCAGTTTCCAGCGCTGGATGGCCGGATCGCGGAACAGTGCGACGATGCCGAATGCCTGCGCTTCGCGCGACACCTTTTCGGTCGCCGTATAGCGCTGGCCCGGAATCAGCGTGATCTCGCGCACGTTCAGCAGATCGGCGCCGAGCGCGGCCTTTTCCTTGGTCGGATCGGTGAACGCGTCGAACGGCGCCTGCTGGAACGAAGTCGGGTCCTTCAGCGAGTAGAGTCTCACCACCAATGCGAGCGGCTTGCGATCGTTCGCGGCGTTCAGGTTCGACGCCGCCGCGAGCGTAAGCCCGATGTTGCGCGGCGGCTTCTGCGAATCCGGGAGCTCGGGCTTGCCGATGCCGGCTGCCTGCATCACGGCGCTCGCGGCCGAGCCGAGCAACGGGGCGGCCGCACATCCGGCCAGCAGCGCGCTCGCGAGCAGCGGCAGCGCATAGCGAATCATGGTCGATTTCATCGTGTTTCCGGCGTGCTGCCTTTAACTCCCCTGTCAAAACTGCCGGTATTGCTGCGCATCGCGCGCATGCCCGGCTTATCGGCCTTCAACTATTAAACATGCGGGCGCCGCAGCGCGTTTCGGAAATTTTTTCCGTCCCCGGCGCGCCGCGGAGCAAGTAAAAGTTGCGCATTCCCTTCGCTGGAAAGGCTGTCCGCGGCCCATTGCGGAAGGCGTTTCGAGGGGTGGCGCACACTTTTAAAAGGAATTACTCTGCACGCAACGATTGAATTATGAAAAATTGATCGGTACTATACCCGCGCGCTTCTTGCAAAGCAAAAGAACCAGATTCTCAACGAATTTAATACTCACGCGCCGGTGGATATAACGATGAAAGACCGTCTCTTCGCAAAACTTTCTGGGGTAGTGCTGGCCTGCGGCGTCATCGCCGGTTGTGCGACCCAGCCGTCCGCACCGCCGAGCGCCGAGGTATTCAACAAGTCGCTGGCCGATGCGGACGCCGTCGCGAAGTCGGGCGATCAGGACAAGGCGCTCGGCCTGTACCAGCAACTGGCGAAGTCGGACCCGACGCGCGAAGAGCCGTGGTCGCGCATCGCGCAGATCCAGTTCGCGCAGAACCACTACGGCCAGGCGATCGTCGCCGCGCAGGAAGCATTGCAGCGCGATGCGACCGACCGTCAGGCGAAGAGCGTGCTCGCGGTCGCGGGCCTGCGGATCGCGACGCAGTCGCTCGGCGAGCTGCGCCAGGATGCATCGCTCGCGGGCGACGCGAAGTCCGACGCGCAGGCGCTCGCGAAGCAGCTGCGCGACACGCTCGGCGAATCCGCGCTGTTCCCGCCGGAGCAACGCGTCGCGAAGCCGCGCACGTCGCGCCGCATCATTCATCGTCCGAAGGCCGGCGCGGCGCCGGCCGCCGAGGCTGCAGCGCCGGCGCAGTCGGCTCCGCCGCAGGCCGCCGCCGCGCAGAAGGGCGGCGCCGATCCGTTCAGCGCGCTGCGCAACTGAGCGCAACAGCACGCAACTGACGCGATAACCACAACTAACCTGGGAGCCGTCGAGATGGCCAAGAAAGAGAGCATTCAGAAAAGTCTGCAGAAGATACGGCCGCCGCGTGTCCAGCTGACCTACGAGGTCGAGAAGGGCGACGCGATCGAGGTGAAGGAATTGCCGTTCGTCGTCGGGGTCGTCGGCGATCTGGCGGGCCAGTCGGAAGTCGAGCAGCCGAAGCTGCGCGACCGCAAGTTCGTCAACATCGACCGCGACAACTTCGACGACGTGATGAAGGCGATCGAGCCGCGCGCCGCGTTTCAGGTGGAGAACCGCCTGAGCGCGGACGGCGGCAAGTTCGCGGTCGACCTGAAGTTCCGCTCGCTGTCGGATTTCAGCCCGGACGAAGTCGTCGAGCAGGTCGAGCCGCTGCGCCGCCTGCTCGAGGCGCGCTCCAAGCTCGCCGATCTGCGCAACAAGCTTGCCGGCAACGACAAGCTCGAGGATCTGCTGTCCGAGGTGCTGACGAACACGCAGCAGCTGCAGGAGCTCGCGAAGGGCACCGGCGGCGACAAAGACGGCGAATGACGACGGAGTGTTGAGATGAACCAGCAAACGGCTGCGGCCCAAGCGAGCGGCGCGGAATACGCCGCCGGGACTTCGCTGCTCGACGACATCGTCGAGAAGAGCAAGGTCGCGAAATCCGATTCCGAGCATGCGCGCGCGAAGGACCTGATCGGCGAACTCGTGCATCAGGTGCTCGACGGCACGGTGATCGTGTCCGACAACCTGTCGGCGACGATCGACGCGCGGGTCGCCGAGCTCGACCGCCTGATCTCCACGCAGCTGTCCGCGGTGATGCATGCGCCGGAGTTCCAGCGCCTCGAAAGCACGTGGCGCGGCCTCGACTATCTGGTCAAGGAAAGCAACACCGGCCAGACGATCAAGATCAAGGCGCTGCACGCGCCGAAGCGCGACCTCGTGCGCGACTTCAAGGGCGCGAGCGAGTTCGACCAGAGCGCGCTGTTCAAGAAGGTCTACGAAGAAGAGTTCGGCACGTTCGGCGGCTCGCCGTTCGGCGCGCTGATCGGCGATTACGAGATCTCGCGCCAGCCGGAAGACATGTACTTCATCGAGCAGATGTCGCACGTTGCGGCCGCCGCGCACGCGCCGTTCATCGCATCGGCGTCGCCGGAGCTGCTCGGCCTCGAGTCGTTCGCCGATCTCGGCAAGCCGCGCGACCTCGGCAAGGTGTTCGACACGGTCGAATACGCGAAGTGGAAGTCGTTCCGCGATGCCGAAGATTCGCGCTACGTCGGCCTCACGCTGCCGCGCTTCCTCGGTCGCCTGCCGTTCAATCCGAAGGACGGCCAGACCGCAGAGAACTTCAACTTCGTCGAGGACGTCGACGGCACCGAGCACGACAAATACCTGTGGTGCAACGCGGCGTGGGCCTTCGCGGCACGCCTGACGGCCGCGTTCGACGACTTCGGCTGGTGCGCGGCGATTCGCGGCGTCGAAGGCGGCGGCCTCGTCGAGGACTTGCCGACCCACACGTTCAAGACCGACGACGGTGAAGTCGCGCTGAAGTGCCCGACCGAAATCGCGATCACCGATCGCCGCGAGAAGGAGCTGAGCGACCTCGGCTTCATCCCGCTCGTGCATTGCAAAAACTCGGATTACGCTGCGTTCTTCGCCGCGCAATCGGTGCAGAAGCCGAAAAAGTACAGCACCGACAGCGCGAATGCGAACGCCGTCCTGTCTGCCCAGCTTCAGTACATCTTCTCGGTATCGCGCGTCGCGCACTACCTGAAGGCGATGATGCGGGACAAGATCGGCAGCTTCGCATCGGCGCAGAACGTGGAGACTTTCCTCAACCGGTGGATTTCGCAATACGTTCTGCTCGACGACAACGCATCGCAGGAGCAGAAAGCGCAATTTCCGCTGCGCGAGGCATCCATACAAGTATCGGAGATTCCGGGCAAGCCGGGCTCGTATCGTTCGGTCGCGTTCCTGCGCCCGCACTTTCAGCTCGACGAACTCTCGATTTCTCTGCGACTTGTCGCTGATCTGCCCAAACCGGCAAATTCATAAGCGAGCAATTCGCCCGGGCGGGCCGCCTGGGTAGGACGTTAAAACCACCTCTTTGGGGAGTCGAAGGGCCATGTTACATATGCACATGCAGTTTGGTAGTCCGGCGGTGAAGGGCGAGTCCGCCGACAAGGACCATCAGGGCTGGATCGAACTGAAATCGTGGGATCACTCGATCGTTCAGCCGCGTTCGGCAACGGCATCGACCGCAGGCGGTCACACGATGACGCGTTGCGAGCACGGCGACATGATCTTCACGAAGGAGATCGATTCGTCGAGCCCGCTGCTGTATCAGCACGCTTCGGGCGGCACCACGTTCGACGAAGTCACGGTCCATTTCTCGCGCGCGGACGGCGAAGGCAAGCGCGTGCAGTATCTGGAAGTGAAGCTCAAGTACGTGATCATCTCGAGCATCGCGCCGAGCGTGCGTGAAGAAGGTCTGCCGATCGAGACGTTCTCGCTCAAGTACGCAGCCGTGCAGTGGAAGCAAACCCAGCAGAAGATCGGCGGCAACCAGGGCGGCAACACGCAGGGCGCCTGGAGTCTGACGAAGAACGACAAGACCTACGCGGTCTAAGGTCGGTTGCGGCAACGGGGCGCCTGGCGTCCCGTTGCCGTTTTCGCTGTGAACGCCGACCGATGAAACGCTTCGAACCCAGTTTTCTCGACAAGCTGTTCGACGACGAACCGCACCTGCCGGCCTCGGCAGCGATGCGGCAATTGTCGCTGGACGAGCTCAAGAACACGGTCGCCCGCGACGTCGAGGCGATCCTCAACACCCGTATCGCGCACACCGAACTCGAGCTGGCGGCGCTGCCGGAATGCCAGAAATCGGTGCTCACCTACGGGCTGAACGACTTCGCGGGCCTGAGCCTCGCGAGTCACTATGACCGCGCGTTCATCTGCAAGTCGATCCAGCAGGCCATCGCACGCCACGAGCCGCGGTTGCAGCAGGTGCAGGTGACGTTCGAGCTGAACGAGCAGTCGACCAACGCGCTGTACTTCGCGATCCAGGCGCTGCTCGTCGTGCATCCGGCCGAGGAGCCGGTGAATTTCGACGCGATGCTGCAGCCGTCGACGCTGCAGTATTCGGTCACGCGCGCACGCGCGGCCAGAATGCAGTGAATCAAGCTGCCGAGCGGGCCGGACCGCCCGGTGGCGGACCAGGGTCCGGCAGGAAAGATTGAGCTTCGGGGTCGTCGATGGAAGAATTGCTGCCGTATTACGAGCGCGAATTATCGTTTTTGCGGCGCTATTCGCAAGATTTCGCGGAACGCTATCCGAAGATCGCGGCGCGGCTCGCGTTGTCGGGCGAGCATTGCGAGGATCCCCACGTCGAGCGGATGATCGAGTCGTTCGCGCTGCTCGGCGCGCGCATCAACAAGAAGCTCGACGACGACTACCCCGAGTTCACCGAAGCGCTGCTGGAAGTGCTGTATCCGCACTACCTGCGGCCGTTCCCGTCGTGCTCGATCGCGCAGTTCACGCCGGCCTCGCCCGGCCAGCAGACCGAACCGGTCGTGATCCAGCGCGGCACCGAGCTGAAGAGCCGCCCGATTCGCGGCGTGCAATGCCGGTTCCGCACCGCCTACGACGTGACGCTCGCGCCGATCCGCATCTCCGAGGCACGCTTCACGCCGGTCGCGCTCGCGCCGAGCGCGACGGTGCTGCCGTCCAACGCGACGGGCGTGATCTCGATCACGTTCGAATCGCTCGCCGCGCAGCTCGACCTCGGCGCGCTGAAGCTGCCGTCGCTGCGCGCGCACTTGCACGGCGAGCAGTCGTTCGTCGCCGCGCTGACCGACTGCCTGTTCGTCAACGTGCTGGCCGCGTACGTCGAGCCGGAGCGCAATGGCCGCTGGACCGCGTTGCGCAACCTGCCGATCGCGCAGGCCGGCTTCGACGAAGACGACGCGCTGATCGATTACCCGGCGAAGTCGCATCCCGCCTATCGGCTGCTGACCGAATACTTCGCGTTTCCCGACAAGTTCGACTTCGTCGATTTCGACGTCGCGGCGATCGCGCGCGCGGCGGGCCGCTGCCAGCGCGCGACGCTGCATCTCGTGCTGCAGGACGTGCGCAGCGATTCGCATGTCGCGCGCCTGCTCGAGCTGCTGACGGCCAGCCATTTCCGGCTGTTCTGCACGCCGATCGTCAACCTGTTCCGCCAGCACGGCGAGCCGATCCGCATCACGCACCGCGCGGTGTCGTATCCGGTGATCGCCGAGGCGCGGCGCGCGTTCGCGTACGAGGTGTACTCGATCGATTCGGTGAAGCTCGTCAGGCAGCAGGCGCATGAGGAATCGGTGATCGAGTTCCGGCCGTTCTACTCGCTGCATCACGGCGAATCGGCGCGGATCGGCCACTACTGGTTCGCGCGCCGCAACGACTGGGTCGCGCAAAAGAGCCCCGGCTACGAAACGGAGATCTCGATCGTCGACATCGACTTCGAGCCGACGTCGCCGCAAACCGACACGCTGAGCCTCGACCTCACCTGCACCAACCGCGACCTGCCGGCGATGCTCGCGTTCGGCCTCGAAGGCGGCGACCTGTTCCAGGAAGGCGGCGCGCAGACGAGCGGCATCTCGATGCTGCGGCGTCCGACGCAGAGCGTGCGCTTCGAGCGCGGCCGCGCCGCGCACTGGCGGCTCGTGTCGCACCTCGCGCTGAACCACGTGTCGCTGGTCGCGCACGGGCTCGCGCCGCTCAAGGAAATGCTGACCTTGTACGACCTGCGGCGCACCGCGGTGTCGATGCGCCAGATCGACGGCCTCGCCGGCGTCGAGCAGCGCGGCGCCGTGCAGTGGCTGCCCGGCAAGCCGTTCGCCACCTTCGTGCGCGGCATCGAGATTCGCCTGACCATCGACGAGGAGCATTTCGTCGGCGCGAGCCTCGCGTCGTTCGTGCGCGTGCTCGACAGCTTCTTCGGGCTGTACGTGCACCTCAACAGTTTCGTTCAACTAGTCGTGGTGTCGAAGCGCACCGGCGAGGAGATCATCCGATGCAAGCCCCGAACCGGCGAATCGATCCTGGCGTAGTCGACGCGCTGCTCGACGAGCCGCACCGCTTCGAGTTCTTCCAGGCCGTCCGCGTGCTCGAGGGGCTGTTCGCGCGGCAGGCGTCCGATGCGCCGGGCGCGTGGCGGCAGGGCGACGTCGTCGCGCAGCGCATCGAGTTCCGCAACACGCTGTCGATCGGCTTCCCGCCGAGCGAAATCGAAGGCGCGCGCTCGTTCGACGACGACGGCACGCCGCTCGATTCGAGCGACGCGCGCGGCGCGGCGCTCGCCGCCGGCGAGCTCGGCCGCGTCCAGCTGACGCCCGCGTTCTTCGGGCTGCTCGGCGGGCAGGGCGCGCTGCCGCTGCACTACACCGAGCAGATCGTCGCGCGCGAGCATCTCAAGCGCGACCATGCGGCGCGAGCGTTCTTCGACGTGTTCTCGAACCGCGCGACCGCGCTGTTCTACGCTGCGTGGAAGAAGTACCGGCTGCCGTTCCATTACGAACTCGACCGCGACGAGCGCTATCTGCCGCTGTTGCTCGCGATCGCCGGCGTGCCGAGCGACGAGGTGCGCGACAGTCTCGCGGCCGGCGCGGGCGGCGTGCTCGACGAAGCCGTCGCCGGCTACGCGCTGGCCGCGCGGCATCGGCCGATGTCGGCCGCGTACCTGCAGCGCACGCTGTCCGACTACTTCCGCGTGCCGGTGAAGATCGACCAGTTCGTCGGCAAGTGGTACGACGTGCCGCCCGATCAGCTGAGCGTGCTCGGCGAAGTCAACGCCGTGCTCGGCGCGACGGCGCTGGTCGGCGAACGGGTGTGGCAGCGCGACATGCGCGCGCGGATCGTCGTCGGCCCGCTGTCCAAGCGCGATTACGAAGCGTTCCTGCCCGGCGGCCCGCACGCGATCGCGCTCGAACGGATGTTGACGCTGCTCGCCGGCGTCACGCTCGAATACGAGGTCAAGCTCGTGCTCAAGCGCACGGAAGTGGGCGCGAGCGTGCTCGGCGCGGGCTCGCGGCTCGGCTGGGACGCGTTCCTCTGCACGCGCGACGCGGCGGAGGATCGCTCCGACGCCCGCTACGAGCTGCACGTGATTCACTGACTGACAACAAACAAGCAATCGAACCTGAGATCGACGCCATGAGCACGCCCCTGAAGACCCTGATCACGAAACTGAACCCGCTGTGCCGGCACGCGGCCGAACGCGCGGCGAGCGCGTGCCTGGCGCGCGGCCATTACGAGGTCGATCTGGAGCACCTGTTCATCGCGCTGCTCGACGAGGCGACGGGCGATCTGCCGCTCGCGTTGCGCGCGAGCCGCGTCGATCCGCATGCGCTGCGTGCCGATCTCGAGCGCGAACTCACGCGGCTGAAGACGGGCAACACGCGCACGCCGGTGTTCTCCGTGCATCTGATCGCGCTGTTCGAGCAGGCATGGCTGATCGCGTCGCTCGATTCGCAGCTCGGCCGGATCCGCTCGGGCCATCTGCTGCTCGCGCTGCTGACCGCGCCCGATCTCGCGCAGTTCGCGCAGCGGATGTCCGCGCAGTTCGCGGAAATGAACGTGACCGACCTGAAGCACAAGTTCGACGAGATCATGGCCGGCTCGAGCGAAGCCGAGCCGCGCCAGCCCGATGGCGACGACGGCGGCGATGCGGTGTCCGACGTGGCGCCGGGCGCGGCCGCGGCCGGCCCGTCGAAGACGCCCGCGCTCGACACGTACACGACGAACCTCACGCAGCGCGCACGCGACGGCAAGATCGACCCGGTGATCGGCCGCGAAGCCGAGATCCGCCAGGCGATCGACATCCTGATGCGCCGCCGCCAGAACAACCCGATCATGACCGGCGAGGCCGGCGTCGGCAAAACGGCGGTCGTCGAGGGGCTCGCGCTGCGGATCGCCGCGGACGACGTGCCGCCGCCGCTGCGCGGCGTCGCGCTGCACGTGCTCGACATGGGGCTGCTGCAGGCCGGCGCGAGCGTGAAGGGCGAGTTCGAGAACCGCCTGAAGAGCGTGATCGACGAGGTGAAGAAGAGCGCGCACCCGATCATCCTGTTCATCGACGAGGCGCACACGATCATCGGCGCGGGCGGCCAGGCCGGCCAGAACGATGCGGCCAACCTGCTGAAGCCGGCGCTCGCACGCGGCGAGCTGCGCACGATCGCCGCGACGACGTGGAGCGAATACAAGAAGTACTTCGAGAAGGATGCGGCGCTCGCGCGGCGCTTCCAGGTCGTGAAGGTCGAGGAGCCGAGCGAGCCGCTCGCGGCCGCGATGCTGCGCGGGATGTCGGGGCTGATGGAGAAGCACTTCAACGTGCGGATTCTCGACGATGCGATCACCGAGGCCGTGCGCCTGTCGCATCGCTATATCAGCGGCCGCCAGCTGCCGGACAAGGCGATCAGCGTGCTCGACACCGCGTGCGCGAAGGTCGCGCTCGCGCACAGCGCGACGCCGGCGGCGATCGACGACACGAAGAAGCGCATCGAGCGCATCGACGCGGAGATCGCGTCGCTCGAGCGCGAAGCGGCCGGCGGCGCGTCGCACGACGAGCGGCTCGGCGAGCTGCGCGGCGCGCGCGACACGGCGCTCGCGCAATTGAGCGACGACGAAGCGCGCTATGAAGCGGAGCGCGCGATCGTCGCCGAGATCACCGAGCTGCGCGAGACGCTCGACCGCGCGCGCCACGCATCGGAAGACGGCGAGCCGGTCGACGTGCCGGCCACGCGCGAGAAGCTCGCCGAGCGCGTCGCGGCGCTGCATGCACTGCAGGGCGGCGAGCCGATGGTGCCGCTGCAGGTCGACGGACACGTCGTGGCCGAGATCGTCGCCGCATGGACGGGCATTCCGCTCGGCCGGATGGTGAAGGACGAGATCGACACCGTGCTGAACCTGCAGCCGCTGCTCGGTGCGCGCGTGATCGGCCAGGATCACGCGCTCGACGCGATCGCGCAGCGCGTGCGCACCGCGAGCGCGAACCTCGAGGATCCGAACAAGCCGCGCGGCGTGTTCATGTTCGTCGGGCCGTCGGGCGTGGGCAAGACCGAGACGGCGCTCGCGCTGGCCGACATCCTGTACGGCGGCGAGCGCAAGATGGTCACGATCAACATGAGCGAGTATCAGGAGGCGCACAGCGTGTCGGGCCTGAAGGGCTCGCCGCCGGGCTACGTCGGCTACGGCGAGGGCGGCGTGCTGACCGAGGCCGTGCGCCGCAATCCGTACTCCGTCGTGCTGCTCGACGAAGTCGAGAAGGCGCACCCGGACGTGCTCGAGATGTTCTTCCAGGTGTTCGACAAGGGCACGATGGACGACGCCGAAGGGCGCGAGATCGACTTCCGCAACACGCTGATCATCCTGACGTCGAACGTCGGGTCGGCCGCGGTGATGCAGGCGTGCCTGAACAAGACGGCCGACGAGCTGCCCGACCCGGACGCGCTCGCCGAGGCGCTGCGTCCGCAGCTGTACAAGACCTTCAAGCCGGCGTTCCTCGGCCGGATGAAGGTCGTGCCGTACTACCCGATTTCCGACGACGTGCTGGCCGAGATCATCGAGCTGAAGCTCGAGCGCATTCGCCGCCGCATCGAAGCGAACCACAAGGCCGCGTTCGAATGGGACGAGTCGCTCGTCGATGCGGTGCTCGCGCGCTGCACCGAAGTCGATTCGGGCGCCCGCAACGTCGACCATATCCTGAACGGCACGCTGCTGCCCGAGATCGCCGGCCACGTGCTCGGCCGGATCGCCGACGGTGCGGCCATCGCGCGCATCGCCGTGCGCGCCGACGACGCGGGCGAATTCGCGTACACCGTCGAATGAGCGCGGCCGCGCTCTCTGCAATGACGAACTGAACCCACCATGCCGATCAATCTCCCCGAGCTGCTGACGCCGATCAGCGATGCGTCGCCCAGCGGCGACGACCTGCTGTTCTCGAACGAATTCGACGCGATCCAGGATGCGCGGCGCCATGACGATCCGACGCTCGACCAGGGCGAATGGGTGACCGACATCAAGGAGGCCGACTGGGGCTTCGTCGTCGACCATGCCGGCGAGCTGCTGCGCACGCGCACCAAGGACCTGCGGCTCGCCGTGTGGCTGACCGAGGCGCTTGCGCTCGAGGACGGCATCACCGGCCTCACCGAAGGTTATGCGCTGCTGGAAGGCCTGTGCCGCGACTACTGGGACACCGTGCATCCGTTGCCCGAAGGCGACGACGTCGAATACCGGCTCGGCAACGTCGCGTGGCTGTCGGGGCGCACGGCCGAGCTGCTGCGCGGCGTCGCGGTGACCGACGGCGCGTCGAACGCGTTCACCACGCTCGACTGGGAGGTCGCGCAGCATGTGGCGCAGGCCGTGAAGCGCGATCCCGAACACGCCGAGGAAATCGCGCGCGGCAAGCCGTCGGTCGAGCAGATCGACGCATCGCGGCGCGTGACGCCGATCGCGTTCTACACGGCGCTGCTCGCGAACCTGAAGGCGTTCGAGTTCGCGCTCGACGCGTTCGAGGAGCGGCTGGTCGAACGCGCGGGCGATTCGGCGCCGAGCTTTCGGCAGACGCGCGATGCGTTCGAGACCGTGTATCGGCTCGTCGAGCGTTTCGCGCGCGAGCAGGGATATACGGGCAGCGCACCGCACGCGCCGTCGGCGCAGCAAGCGCAGCCGGAGCGCGTCGAACCGAGCTTCGGCGACGCGTTCCACACCGAGGAGACCCATGTGCAGACGCAGACCGCTTCGCGTGCGCCGGTGGCGCAAATGATCGCCGGCATCCAGAACCGCGCGCAGGCCGTCGACCAGCTGCGCGCGGTCGCGCGTTACTTCCGCCAGACCGAGCCGCACAGCCCGGTCGCGTATCTCGCGGACAAGGCCGCGGAATGGGCCGACATGCCGCTGCACAAGTGGCTGGAGAGCGTCGTGAAGGACGACGGATCGCTGTCGCATATCCGCGAGCTGCTCGGCGTGAGGCCCGACGAGCAGTCGTGAGCGATGATCGTTTGGCCTGAGAGCCTCAGGTTCCGCAGCGACATGCGGTACTGGCAGGAGCAGAACCGAATCCACGCGAGCCGGAGTGGCCTGCGTTCCTCGAGACACTGAAAACCTCGGCCACACGTACAGACGACGCAGTAGCGCGATGCGGTTTTACGTACTCGCCGATACGCTATCGGCGAGCTCGCACGTTGCGTCATAAACCGCTGACGCGACTCCGCGCTCGCCGTGCCTTGTGTTTCACCGCCTGCTTTTTGCGATCCTCGCCCCACGGCAACAGCGAAACGCTCACCGCACACAGCATCAACCCGCCAACCAGACCGAACAGCGCGAATCCGGTTTCACGCACCCATGCTCCGCCAACAACCGCATCGTTACGCCGAGCAACGCCGGGAAACATCGGCGAAACGCGCAGCCCGTCGGTCGCGGCCGCGCCGCAATACGTATGGGTGAATGCGCCGAACTGTTCGCGGCTGAGCTTGGACGCTTCCGAGCGCGAATACACCGGTGACCCGGCCGGCCGCCACGTCGTGTCGTACTGCCGCGTACGTTCCGCGCCATACCGGAACACGGCGCGCGCCTCCCAGGTCACGGCGGATTTCCCATATCGGAGCGACAACTCGCATCGCTCGACGACGGCGGGCACGCGAGGCCACGCACGGGCGCGAACGAGGATGGCGGAATCGATCGCGTCCGCCGCACCCATCAGCACGAGCGTCGCGCCAACGAGCAGCAGAACGGCCGACCGCAGGCAGCGCAGTGCGTCTTTCACGGGAACGGCCGGATCGAACGATCGACCGACCAGCGGACCGGCGCATTGGCCAGGACGCGGCCCATCGATCGCGCCCGCGCGATCCACGGGCTGCGTTCACCGGCGTCCTGCCGTCGGCTCGCCATGCCCGCGCCCGCGCGTCTACTGCCCGACCCGGAACTCGATCCGTCGGTTCCTCGCCCGCCCGTCCGCCGTATCGTTCGGCGCAATCGGCTGATCCGGCCCGACGCCCGTCGTCGTCATCTGCTGAGGCTGGATGCCCTTCGTGATCAGATAGCCCTTCACCGCATCCGCGCGCGCCTGGCTCAGCGCTATGTTCGAGGTCCGGTTCCCGGAGTTGTCGGTGTGCCCGATGATGTCGACCGTGCGGTTCTGCATCTTCGCCAGCGCCGCCGCCATCTGATCGAGAATCTGCTTGCCTTGCGGCGTCAGTGTCGCGCTGCCGGTCTCGAACTCGATCGTGCGGTTCGCGAGCGTCTGGTCGAGCACGCCCTGTTCGGACGCCGACACGCGCAGCCCGTTCTTGATCGTGTAGGTCGGGTTCAGCGAATTCGCCATGTCGCTCGCGAGCTGCTGGCGCTGCGCTTCGTTGTGCACCTCGCCCTTCACCTCGATCTGCGTGCCGTTGATCTTCAACTGGCCCTTGCTGATCTGCTTGAGCTGCGCGCCGAGCAGCTTCTGCACGTTGGTGCTCCAGTTCGGCGGCGTCGCGACGTCGCCCACCTCGATCTGGTCGACCACGTTCGCCGCGCCGTACGTGTCGCGCAGCTTCTGCAGTACCGCGGCCTTGGTCGCCTCGTCGGGCACCTTGCCGCCGGCCACCACCTGGCCGGGCGTCGCGTTCGCCGGCGGCGGCGTGATCGTGCCGGCCGTGCCGTGCACGACCGTGCCCGACGCCGTGCCGGGCGCGGCCCCCGGTGCGGCGCTCGCATTCGGCGTAGACGGCAGCGCCGTCGTCGCGACCGTGCCGTTGCCGACCGGCGTGACGGTCGCGCCGCCCGTGTTCTGCGCGTAGGCGCTGCCGGCGACGAGGCCGGCCGCAGCCAGCGCGGCGAAGAACGGCAGCAGGCGCGTGCGCCGTGCGTGAATCGTGCGTTGCATCGCGTCAGCCTCCGATGAACGCTTCGCGGAACGCGTCGATGGCGACGCGCAGCGACAGTTGCGGTTGGTCGAGGTAGCTGACGAGCTTGCTGATCCGGTGGTCGTTTTGCGCATGGGCGTCGATCCACTCGGGATCGTCGATGTCGATGTTGTGGGCGGCGTAGGTCTGCGGATCGACGACGCTCAGCAGCGTCTTCGACGACGCACCGTTGAAGCCGACGATCAGCCGTTCGCGCTCGGCGATCGTGCCGATGAAGATCGCGAGCTCGAAATCGGCCTGCGCGACGAACGGTGCGATCAGTTCGAGCCAGAACGCGGCGACGAGGCTTCGGTAGAACGGATCGACCGGCAGCGGTAGCGTCAGGCCGCGCTCGATGTGCGACGAGCCGCTTTGCATCACCGGCCGCAGCAGCGAGCCGAGCGCGAGCATCGCGCCGCGCAGCCGCACCGGATGGCCGCTCTCGAGCAGCATCTGCTGCAGCCCGTACAGCGACTGGTGTTCGACGAAGTCGTTGAAGGTGCCGTCGTGCGACGTGCCGGGGCCGCCGACGTCGATCGGCACCTGCGTGTCGCCGAGCGCCTGCAGCGCGCCGGGCGGCTCCTCCTTCGCGAGCAGCGCCGGCATCTGCGCGGCGACGCGCGACCACAGCCGCGCGAACGCGAGCGGGCTGCGCGCGAGGAACGCGAGCGGCCGCTCGACCTCCAGCGCGGTCGCGCCGAGGAACGGGAAGCGGCGCATCGACACGTCATGGCTCGCGACCATGTGCCCGGCGATCGCCAGCTTGCTGCGCGAGCCGAGGAACGCGAAATGCATCGGCTTCGCATCCTCGTAGACGATCTTCCAGCGCGGATCTTCCGCGAGCAGCTCCAGCGCCTGCGCGATCCAGCGATCGAGCGTCTGCAGCAGCTGCGGGTTGTGCGGGCTCTTCACGAAGTCGCCGCGCGACGGAATCTTGCCGAAGTAGGCGATCTGCGCCTGAACGGTTTGCGTCATTGCGCCCCCTGTGCATTCGTTGCGGTGGCGGCCGCGACGGCCGGTGCCGCGGCCGGCGCGCCGGCGCCCGCCTGCGTCGCGTTCTGTGCGGCGCCGGCGCTCGCGTCGGCGATCGACGACGGCAGCTGCAGGCCGCGCAGGCTCTGCTGCTGCGGCTGGTCGCCGCCGCCGCCGGTCGGCTGCGACGTGCTGATGATGCGCATCGTCACCGACACGTTCACGCTGCCCTGGACCCACGTCAGATCGAACGTGCCGTCCGGGCGGCGCTTGCGCTGCGCCGAGTTGATCAGCTTCTCGAGACCGTAGCGGCCCGGCTCGTTGACGAGCTGCACCGTGCGGCCGTCGAAGGTCGTCGCGGACAGCGTCGCGCCGGGCGAACCCTGCGGGTTCGGCCACACGAAGTTGGTCCACTGCGGCGGCGTGTTGCGGTAGCGCAGTTGCTGGCCGTCGATCGCGATCGTGTATTCGGTCGTGCCGGTGCTCGGCTGCGGCAGGATCTGGAACACGGTCTGCGGTTCGGACGCGGCGGCCGCGCCGCCTGCCGCACCGCCCGCGAGCGGCGCGACCCAGCGCGCGAAGCCGTTCGTGAAGTCCGGCGTGAGGCCGATGCCCATGTCGCCCCACGTGCGCGCGGCGAGGGTGTCGCCGCGGCGCACCGCGAGCGGCCCGAGCGTCGTGCCGACGAACTTCGCGATCGCGCCGTCCGGACCGAACACCTGCGCGATTTCACCGGCGCCGGCCTCGACCTTCGCGTTCGGCGCGAACGGGTACTTGGTCGCGAGCGAGCTCTGGAACGGCTGGTACACCTGCGCGTTCCACACCTTGTTCACTTCCGCGCTGGCCGGCTGGATCACGACCGAGAACGCCTGCATCAGCGGCCGCACCAGCAGCGGACGCAGCGACTTGCGTTGCGAATCGGTGAGGCCCGTCAGCATCTGCTCGTCGACGAACTTCAGCGAATCGGCCAGCTCCGAGCCGTTGCCGTCGAGCGTCTGCTGCATCAGCTGACGCGCGCCGGGGCCGGGGTCGCCCTGGTTCTTGATCACGTTGAAGCGCGTGCGCACCTTCGACAGCGTGTCCATGTAGCCCTTGAGCATCGACGTGCCGTCGTGCGTCGCGACGATCCGCGCGAGCCCGACGAACTCCTGGCCGATCGGACCCATCGGCACCTCGGCCGGATTGCCGTTGATGTCGATGTTCGCGGCCGCCATCTGGCCGGCCTGCGAGCGCGTGAACCACTGCTTCACCCAGTTCACGACGCCCGTCTGCGCCTTCTTGATCGTCACGTTCGCGAGCGACGGGTTGTCCCACGAGGTCTGGTCGTACGCGGTCTCGAGGATCTTGCGGATCGGCGAATCCTGCGGGTCGCCCAGGCGGTTCATCCCGTCGACGGCCTGGCCGAAGCTCGTGAAGCCCTGCACCGCGATGCCCTGCATGAACTTCTGCCAGTGCTGCGCGTATTCGGTCTTGTACATGCCGACCAGCGTCTTCTGGATCTGCTCGGGGCTGCCCTCGAGCGTCAGGTCGTCCTGCGTCGACGTGTTCAGCACCCAGTCCTTCGCCTGCAGTTCCTTGGTCGCCGCGTCGCGGATCGCCGGCTGCACGTAGTCGAACCACGCTTCGCGCGTGAACGTGCCCGGAATCGCGTAGCTGCCGGCGATCAACCCCTGGTTGCCGTCGCCGACGATGCGCGCGATGGTCATCGGCGCGAAGCGGGTCGACGCGCGCGCCTTGATTTCCTCGTAGACGCGCTGACGCGCCGGCATGCCGCGCACGACGCGGCGCAGGTTCTCGCGCGTCTGGTCGACCAGCGCGAGGTTCGCGTCGATCATCGGCCAGTCGTCGTCGTTCACGCGCGACAGATAGAACGAGATCATCCGCTCGGCGCTCTTGATCATCTCGTCGCGCGGCATGTTGCCCCGGTTCGTCTCCAGCCAGCCGCGCCAGAAGCGCGCAAGCTGGTCGGTCAGGTGCGCCTGCTCGACGTGACGCTTGTCGGCGAGCATCAGGTAGGTCTTCAGCGCGTTGTACGCGTCCTGCACGTTGGTCGGCGACGCGTCGCTGTAGAGGCCGCCCTGCGGTGCCGCCGGCTGTTGCGGCGCGGCGGCCGGCGTGGCCGACGCGCCTTGCGCGGCGCCGGCGAGCGGCGTGGCGCCCGGCGGATTGGTCGAGACCGGCATCGCGCCGCCCTGCACCGCGCCCGATTCGGGCGGACGCGTCATCGGCACGAGCTGCTCGGGGTGCGCGTTCACGTCCTTCATGAACGACGCGAGATTCTGCGACACCGGCGCGAGCAGGATCTGCCGCACGCCGTTGTAGTACTCGGTCAGCAGATGCTGCTCGAGGCGGTCGCCCTGGTACAGGCCGAGCGACACCGACATCGGCTTGTCGCGGCGGAACTGCTCGAGCTGCTCGATGCGGTCTTCGAGAATGTCCATCGCCTGCAGCCGCGACTGCAGGTCGTTGCGGCCCTGCTGCAGGCGCGTGACGTTGTCGAGGTCGGCCTGCACGTTGGCGACGAGCTGCTGGTTGCCGATCGTCGACCAGGTCCAGCCGCCGAGCGCGAGCGCGAGCGCCGCGACGAAGCCGAAGAAGGTTGCGTAACGCAGCCGCGTCTTGGTCGGGCTCGCGAACTGGCGCACGGTCTGGCGGTCCGCGAAGATCACCTTCGAGAACAGGTCGCGCAGGAAGAAGCCGTTCTTCGAAAATGCGCTGTGCGGCTTCGGCAGCGCGCTCGCGTCGAGGCCGAAGCGCTGAGCGATGCGCTGCGCGGCGGCGCTGTTGGTCTCGCCTTCCTGCAGTGCGCTGGTGAAGTAGAAGCCGCGGAAGATCGGCTTGTACTGGAACGGGTTGTTCTCGAACAGCGTCGCGAGGAACGCGCGCAGCGCCGGCTTGATCGTCGAGAATTCGAGCGGGAAGCTGAGCTGGCCCGGCGACAGCTGGTTGCCGCGCGACAGCGACAGCTGCGCGACGCTGATCTCCTTCAGCCCCTCGTACAGCTCCTCGAAGCGCTCGTCGAACAGCGTGACGACGTCGCGCTTCTCGTCCGGCTCGTAGGGCAGGGTGGCGCCCCACACGCGGTCGTATTCGTGCTTGTCGCTGCTGCTGAAGAATTCGGTGAAGCCGGTGATCAGGTCGGCCTTCGTGAACATCACGTAGACCGGTGCGAACACTTCGAGCTTTTCGGTCAGCTCCTGGACGCGCTGACGGAGGTTCTTCGCAAGGTTGATCGCGAACTCGGGGCGGTTGCCGGTGAGCTCGGCGATGCTCGCGGTGACGATGATGCCGTTGATCGGCGCCTTCGGCCGGTAGCGTTTCAGCAGGCCGAGAAAGCCGAGCCACTCGCTGCGGTCTTCCTCGTGCACCGAGTAGCGGCCGGCCGTGTCGAGCAGGATCCCTTCGGTCGTGAAGAACCAGTCGCAGTTGCGCGTGCCGCCGATGCCGTGGATCACCGCGCTGTTCTTGTCGGCGAACGGGAACTGCAGGCCGGAGTTCAGCACCGCGCTGCTCTTGCCCGCGGCCGGGTTGCCGATCACGATGTACCACGGCAGTTCGTACAGCGCGGAGCCGCCAGACACCTGGCCGATCTTCGACGTCTTGATCGTCTTCACCGCATCGGACAGGCGCGTGCGCAGCACGTCGAGGTCGGCGGTCTTCGTGTCGGGCGCGAGCGCGGCCGCGGCGGGCGCCGTGATCTTGCCGGTTTCGGCCTGTTCTTCGAGCACCTGGCCGAGCTGCTGGTTCGCGCGCTTCACGCGCCAGCGGCGCCACAACGCGACGGCGAGCCACAGCACGAGGATCGCCGCGAACGCGAGCGCGGCCCACAGCAGCGGCAGCTGCAGCATGTCGGCGACGATGAAGAGAATCGCCGCTAGCGCGACGATCCCGACGATCGAGAGCGTACGCGGATGAGTCAGCACGTTGAGGATGCGTTGCATAGGACGTTCAGGTTCCGGTGCGATTCGGTGAGGCGACGCGGGCGCGCCGAGCGGACAGCGTGGCGCCGCGATGTGTCGCCGCGCTGTCTGGCGGGATGAAAAGGGCTGGCATCAATGCGCCCGCGGCATCGGAGAAGGCGCGCGCATTAATGAAAGGATGCTGTGAGAATTAAAACGGAAGCGGGCGCCCGAAAAAATCGCGCAACGGAATGCCCGATCGATTGCGCCGCCCAAATCATTTCCTGCCGGGTGTTTGAAAAGCCCCATGCCGCCCTCATTATTTCTTGTCCGGCAGCCATGACTAGCTGCCGCGTCCCAGTTTAAAACCGGGTTTATGGTATTCCACGTGTCCGAGATCCATCATTTTCCATCGGCCGCCCCACGTCAGGCCGACCTGCTCGGCAACCTGCCCGTACAACTGGTAGCCGCGCATCGCCCACGGATCTTTCTCGGAAATGACCAGCTTGCCGTCGCGCAGGAATGCGTTGTCCGCTGCGAGCCCGAACTGGTGATAGCTCTGGAAAGCGGCCGCATTGGTCACGTTGGTGCCCATTTGCGCGAGCCGGTTCTGACGTTCCGGACTCCGATAACCCTCCAGCAGCGCCATCTCGTAACCATACTGTTCGTGCATGATCTTGTAGACCAGCAGCAAACGCGTACGGAAATCGGGATCCAGCAGGTTCCAGTCGCGGCTCGCATCCTTGAGCGCGGGCCGCACCTGCTCGACCTCCCGCGTCGCAAACACTTCAGGCGGCAACGGCGGCGGCGGCACGAGCTGCTCGCCCTGCAACAGCGCGGCGATCTTCTCGTCGGGCACGCGCGCGGTGTCGTCGTACTGAAACAATTGCCGACCGCGTAACGCAATGGCCACCAATGGCGGCGTCGCAAGAATACCTGCCGATACCATAATCATCAAGCGCCGTCGAATCAGTAAATTTTGCACATCGCTTAATGCGCCGCGCGTAACGCTTGCCGATTTAACAATTTGACTGCGCGTGCGGGCGGCGCGATCGGTTGCACGGCGCGTCAGGCGGCCATGAAATTGCGCGACCGAATCGAAAACGGCCGCGCGGATACCCGGTAAAAGCAACAGTGCCGCGACCGCGACGGCGAGGGCGAAATAGGCGACGAGGGCGACGGCAATCAACGATATCCCCGGAAATTGGAATTGATTGTGTTTTGCAATGCTTGCTCTTAGAATCAGGCTGCCTTGAGAGGCCGGGCTATATTATCGCGGTGAATTAAACCAGGATTCAATGAGACGCTGAATGAGTGCGCCGGAAAATACCAATTCGAAAACCCCGCCTAGCCTCCTGTCCGACACCAAACCGGCAGGCGAGGGCGGGCCGCAGCAGTCGCGCATTCTCGCGAATCTGGAAGGACGCGTCACGCCGCCGGCCGAAGCGCCGCGCCGTTCGCTGAAGGCGCCGATCGCGGCGATCGCCGCACTGGTGGTGGCGGTGGGCGGCTGGGGCGCGTGGCGCTGGCAGCAGCAGTCAGCCGAGCCCGCCGTCGTGGCGGCCGCGCCTGCTCAGGCGCCCGCGAAGGCCGAGCCCGCCAGCGGCGCTGCCGCGCAGGTCGCGCAGAATGCCGCCTCGGCCGCGTCCGCGACGCCGGCCGCGCAACCGGCGACGATCGTCAATGACGACGCCGCATCCCAAACCGTTGCATCCGCATCGTCCGCGGCGTCGGGCGCGGACAACAGCCGCCTGTCGCGCGCGCTCGCGAACGGCGCCGCCGACGCATCGGGCACGGCCGCGACCGGCGTCGCCGCCGCGACGGCCGCCGCCGCTGCGACGAAGAGCGCGAAGGCCAACGGCGCGAAGAGCGACAAGCTCGCCGCACGCGGCAAGGCCGACGCGAAGGCAGACACGAAGACCGAAACCAGGGCGGAAGCGCGCAAGCGCCACAAGGAGCAGCAGGCGGAGCTCGCACAGGCGAAGAAGCGGCGCGACGCGACGGCGCGCACCGCGAACGCGAAGGCCTCGGCGAAGGACGATCCGGATGCGGATCTGCTGGCCGCGCTCGTCGCACGCACCAAGCCGGCCGACAAGAAGGCCGCCGCGCAGAAGGCGCAGGCCGCGCCGACCAAGACGGCCGCGACGACCGGCGGTTCGCTCGCCGCGCGCGTGAAGGAATGCGAACAGCGCGGCTTCTTCGAGGATCAGCTGTGCCGCTGGCGCGTGTGCGACGGTCACTGGGGCAAGGATCCGGCGTGCCCGAGCGCGGCGCAATCGTCGGAGACGCGGCAGTAACCGGCGTCACGCCGATCGGTTCGTCGCCAATGCGCCGCCCTCCGGGCGGCGCATTGCGTTTGGGCCGTCGCCGTGCCCGCAGCGGGTGACGGCGAGCGCGTCACGCGCGCGTCACATGCGTCGGGCATACGTTTCCTTTCATTTTCCGGCGCGACCGACGCGGCACGACCTTCGACACGATGGACCTGATCGTACAGACTTACGGCGCCGATACGTCCGGCATGGTGTGCGGATTCCGTTTCACGCCGGGTGGATCGGGCGCGACGCTCGATGCCGAGGCAGCGGCCGCATGGCTGCGCACGTGCCGCGCGCGCGATGCGTCCGCCGCGGACGACTTCGTCTGGCTGCACTTCAATCTGGCGCACGGCGCGAGCGAGCGCTGGATGCGCACGCACCTGGGCCTGCCCGACAGCTTCTTCGCGTTCCTGCACGAAGGCTCGCGCTCGACGCGCATCGAGCAGGAAGACGGCGCGCTGCGCGCGATCGTCAACGACGTGATGTTCAACCTCGAGCTGACGCCGTCGGAGATCGCGACGCTGTTCGTCCACGTCGAGCGGCGCATCATGGTCACCGCGCGGATGAAGCCGCTGCGCTCGGTCGACACGCTGCGCGCGTGCGTGCGCGACGGCGAGCGCTTCCGGTCGCCGGCCGAGCTGCTCGTGCATCTGCTGCGCGACCAGGCCGACCTGCTGATTCAGATCATGCGGCGCACGAGCGTCGACGTCGACCGCATCGAGGATCGCTTCCTGTCGCAGCGGCTCACGTCGAATCGCGTCGAGCTGGGCGCGCTGCGCCGCACGCTGACGCGCCTGCAGCGCATGCTCGCGCCCGAGCCCGGCTCGATCTTCCGGCTGCTCGCGAAACCGCCCGCATGGCTGCATGCCGAAGACGTGCAGGAGCTGCGCGAGTCGACCGAAGAGTTCTCGCTGGTGCTCGGCGATCTGTCGGGGCTCAACGAGCGCATCAAGCTGCTGCAGGAGGAGATCGGCTCGCGGCTCGACGAGCAGAACAACCGGACGCTGTTCACGCTGACGCTCGTCACGGTGATCGCGCTGCCGATCAACATCGTCGCTGGCTTCTTCGGGATGAACGTCGGCGGCGTGCCGTTCGCGGAGAACAAGCACGGCTTCTGGCTGATGGTGCTGCTGGTGGCCGGCTTCACCGCGCTGGCCGCATGGTGGGCGTTTCGCCGGCGCGGCGAGCGCTAGCGGCGCGCAAAAAAACGGACCCCGCATGCGGGGCCCGGCGCAGGACCAGACGGTTCGAACGCCGACCGGCGCCGCGCATGCGGCGGCACCGGCCGGGCGAGCGCCGCCGTCGCCGTTACTGCACCAGCGTCTTGCGCGGCTTGAACATGCCCTGGTAGCGCAGCGACGGACGCTCCTTCGTCGTCGGTGCGATGCCGCCGAAGCTCGGCGTCTGACGCAGCTTCATCGCGGCCGGCGAAGCGACCGAGCCGATCGACGTCGAGCGTGAAGCCGGCGCGAGGTTGTTCGCGACGAGCAGCGCGGCCTCGCTCTTCAGGTTCGCGAGCAGCACCGGATCGGTCGAGCTGTTGACCTGCGTGAGCAGCCCGCTCCACGCGGCGTCGCTGTAGTTCACGACGTAGTAGTCGAGCCCGCTCGGATCGGCGACCACGCCCGTGCAGCCGTCGACGCGCGTCTGCGCCTGGGTGTCCTTCAGCGCGAGCGTCGTGCGCTGTGCGAGCCCCTGGCCGTACGCGAGCGTGATCGGCACCGTCCACTGCAGGCCCGGATACGCGTTCGTGTTCGGGAACGGCTGCTGTTTCAGCGTGACGATCGTCTGGTTCTTCGTCATGTCGCACTGCGTGTCGAGCGTGACCAGCGGCACGCCGGTCTGACGCACGTAGCTGTCGCCGATCGGGCCGACCGGCTGGCCGCTCGCCTTCGACAGCTCGTCCCACAGGCGCTTCGGCGTACCGTTGCCGAACGAGTAGTCGACCAGGTACTGCTGCAGGCCCTTGCGCAAGGTCTGCTCGCCGAGATAGTTCTCGAGCGTCTTCAGCACATGGCCGCCCTTGTCGTACGTGAACGCGCTGGCACTCAGCACGAAGTCGTTCGACGCCCAATCGTTGAAGTTCGGCGCGACCGGGAACGCGTTCGGGCCGATGTCGCGGTTGATCACGCGGTACTTGTTCTTCACCTGGTCGAGCCAGCTGAACTCGTCGGGGAAGAACTGGATCGTCGTCTTGTTTTCGAAGAACGTCGCGAACGACTCGTTGAGCCACACGTTGTCCCACCAGTCGGTCGTGACGAGGTCGCCGAACCACTGGTGCGCGACTTCGTGCGTCAGCACCTCGTTACCGTAATGCGACATCGGCTGGCCCGGCTGCGGCAGGATGTCGTCGGCGAACTCGAGAATCGAGCCCCAGTTCTCCATCCCGCCGAAGTTCAGGTCCTTCTGCTCCTTGAACGCGTCGTTCGCGGCGACCGTGTCGAACTTCGTCAGCGGCAGCGGGATGCCCGTGTAGCGGTAGTAGAAGTCGAGCGCCTGCTTGGTGCGGTCCATCGCCGGCTTCGCCCAGTCGCTCATGCCCGGCGGCGTGAACACGCGCAGGTGCAGGCTGCCCTTGGCACCCGGCAGCGGGCTCGTGAAGTTGTCCTCGTAGGTGTCGAACATGCCGCCGCCGAAGAACAACAGGTACGACGGCATCGGCGGCGTCTTCTCGAACTGCACGAGCTTGTAGCCGCCGCCGACGTTGGTCGACGGCTTCTCCGCCGCGTTCGACACGACGCGCCAGTTCTGCGGCACTTCGGCCGTCACTTCATAGGTCGGGCGGAACGCCGGTTCGTCCCAGCCCGGGAACCACTGGCGCGCGAGGTTGGTTTCGCCCTGCGTGAGGATCGCGCCGCTCGTCGTGCCGTCGGTGCTCTTCAGGTCGACGCGGAACACGCCTTCGGCGGCCGAGCAGCCCGGATACGGATCGTCGCCGCAGCTGCCGCCGGTGTGGTTCACCGGATCGTCGTACGACTTGAAGTTGATGATCCCCGACCACTCCATGTGCAGCGAATAGTTGCCCGGTGCGATCGTGCCGGCAGCGGGGCGCAGCTGGTAGAAGTCGCCCTTGTCCTGCGGCGTCGCGATCAGCTGGATGTTGCCCGGCTGCAGCGTGATGCGGCCGTTCGTGAACTTGATCCGGTGGCCGGCGATCACGATGTTGTTGACCGGCTTCAGCACCTTGATTTCGACGTCCGCACGCCCGTCGAACGCGTTCAGCGTTTCGTTCGGGCGGAACCACAGCCGGTAGTTGACGGGCACCACGGTGTCCGGCAGTTCGACCGGCGACACGCTCTTGTCGACGTTGGACGCGCTCGGCGCCGTGGCGACCGCCGGCGACGAGCTCGATTGCGGCGCACCGGCCGAGCTGAGCGCGGAAGCGGAGCCCGAGCCGCCGTCGTCGCCGCCGCAGCCCGCGAGCGCGAGTGCGGCAACCAGCGGCAGATAACGCATCTTCTGAATGTTGATCGGCATGACTGAAACCTCGATTGTTGAAAGAATCGTTCAGTGCTGCGAAAACGCCGGCAAAGGAAATCCCTCGCCGTTAATCGGTGGCGATGACGGATGCCAATGACGGTTTATTCGAAAAAGACGGCGGCCGACTACGTGAAGGTAATCATGGTTTACTGCCCCCTCTGTGTTTCCGGATATCGGTTGACTTGCCGGTTCAAAATGGCCGTGCGCGGGTTGTACTGAATTGATTTCGCGCACACGACACGGGGCCGCGCGCCCTGCGCGGGCGCGCATTCCCTTGATTCCCTTTGAAACGACGACCCACGGGGCGGACCGGGCCGGGCCGCAGTACGGCAGGACGGCATGTCGCCGTTCCGTAAAATCGCCGTCATGCGGCTTCGAGGTTTGTCGGCCTGCTCGAAGGATGCGTAAATATACTTGATGGTTTTGGGTAAAGGAAACGAAAAAATTAGAAAGCGTATATCTAGAATTTTTTGCATGGCATTGAATGCCGGTCGGTATTAATTCGCTTTCGGAGGCTTCAGTCGTTTCCGTAGTTTTAATCTATTAACGATCTCGCCGCGAAGTGGAAACTACGAATCGGGGCGCGGTCGGTACAATGCAGCGACGATCCATTCCGCCGATTGCCGCCAAGGAGGCCTGCCGATGACCCGCGCCCTGTTCCGTATCGCACCGCTGCGCGCCGCGCTGTTGCTGTTCGCCGCGCTGTTCATGCTCGGCGGTTGCGCGGGCCTCACGCGCGAGCCCGTGTCCGTGACGGTCGCCGGGCTCGATCCGCTGCCCGGACAGGGCCTCGAGATGCGCTTCGCCCTCAAGCTGCGCGTGCAGAACCCGAACGACACGCCGATCGAATACGACGGCATCTCGGTCGCGCTCGAGGTGAACGGCTCGCCGTTCGCGAGCGGCGTCAGCGATCGCTCGGGCGTCGTGCCGCGCTTCGGCGAGGCCGTGATCGACGTGCCGGTGTCCGTGTCGGCATTCGCTGCCGCGCGCCAGGCGTGGAATCTGCCCGGCGCGGCCGCGAGCGGCGAGTTGCCGTATGCGCTGCGCGGGCGGCTCGCGGGCGGCGCGCTCGGCGCCGTGCACTTTCGCGACGCCGGCACGTTGCGCATGCCGGCGCTGCCGGCGTGGGGCGGCTAGCCGGCCGCCGTTTTGCCGGGACGGGCAAAGCGCGGTATGGTGTCGTCCGCGCGGTGCGTCTGCACCGCCTGTCTGAAGCCAACCGTAGCCGAGCTCGCGTGACCGATTTCCCCGTTTTCCACTGGACCGACGCCGACGGCGTCGAACATGCCGTGCGCTGGCGCTCCGAAGCGGGCGTGCAGCCGCCGCGGCGCGCCGTGCCGGCCGACGACCGCATCACCGCGGACGCCGCCTACCGCCTCGCGTGCGAGGGCACCGCGCTGGTCTGGCAGGGCGACTTCCAGAACGCGCGCCAGCTCGTGCAGGCGCTGGCGCGGCGCGTCGAACGCAAGCCGAAAAAGGCGAAGGCCGCGGCCGGCGTCGACGCGTTCAATCTGCACCGCCTCGCGCAGTCGCAGCGCGCCCGCACGCTCGGCATGGTGCTGATTCCGCTCGACGCCGACTACACGATCCCGCTGCGCCGCGCGCCCGACGTGCGCGCCGCGTGCGAGGAAGCCTACGGGCCGGGCGGCACGCCGTCGGTCGTGTCGCTGCGCGAGCTGCTCGGCCTCGTCGGCGCGCACGAATGGCGCAAGAAGGGCGTGCCGATTCCCGCGCTCGGCGGCGCGCCGATCCATCCGCATTACGGCGTGTTCTCGCCGGTGCGCGGCGAATACGTCGAACTCGTCGCGCGCACGCCGCTGCCGGCCACCTCGCTCGCGTTCGACGTCGGCACCGGCACCGGCGTGCTCGCGGCCGTGCTGGCGGCGCGCGGCGTCGAGCACGTCGTCGCGACCGACCAGGATCCGCGCGCGCTCGCATGCGCGCGCGAGAACGTCGCGCGGCTCGGCCATGCCGATCGCGTCGACGTCGTCGCGGCCGATCTGTTTCCGGCCGGCCGTGCGCCGCTCGTCGTCTGTAATCCGCCGTGGGTGCCGGCCCGCCCGAGCGCGCCGATCGAGTACGCCGTCTACGATCCCGACAGCCGCATGCTGCGCGGCTTCCTGTCGGGCCTCGCCGCGCATCTCGCACCGGGCGGCGAAGGCTGGCTGATCCTGTCCGATTTTGCCGAGCATCTCGGCCTGCGCTCGCGCGACACGCTGCTGCAATGGATCGACGAAGCCGGGCTGGTCGTGCTCGGCCGCGAAGACATCCGCCCCGCGCATCCGAAGGCCGCCGACGCGGACGACCCGCTCCACGCGGCGCGCCGCGCGGAGGTCACGTCGCTCTGGCGGCTCGGCGCGCGAGCCTGAGCGCGCATTTTCGGTAAACTGTCGCCATTCCTCACGAATCCCCGCCGCCGGGCCGTGGTCGACCGACCGTGGCCCGGCGCCGCTTCACGATGTCGAACAAGACCTACGAAATCCGTCCGGAGCAGTCCGTCGAGCTGCTCAAGGAACTGCACATCCTGACCCGCGACGGCAAGCTGAACCAGGACAGCCGCCGCAAGCTGAAGCAGGTGTATCACCTGTTCCAGTTCATCGAGCCGCTGCTTGCGAGCGTGCAGGCCGACAAGGGCAGCGTGACGCTCGTCGATCACGGCGCCGGCAAGTCGTATCTCGGCTTCATCCTGTACGACCTGTTCTTCAAGCAGCAGCCGGGACACGGCACGCCGGCGTTCGCGTCGCACGTGTACGGGATCGAGACGCGCGAGGAGCTCGTCACGCGCTCGGCCGAGCTGGCCGCGCGGCTCGGGTTCGGCGGGATGTCGTTCCTGAACCTGTCGGTCGCCGATTCGATCACGTCGCCGCAGCTGCCCGAGACGGTCGATGTCGTCACCGCGCTGCATGCGTGCGATACGGCCACCGACGATGCGATCCGCTTCGCGCTCGCCAAGCGCGCGCAGCACATCGTGCTGGTGCCGTGCTGTCAGGCGGAAGTCGCCGGCGTGCTGCGCAAGAACAAGGGCAAGTCGCTCGCGAATGCGCTGACGGAAGTGTGGCGGCATCCGCTGCATACGCGCGAATTCGGCAGCCAGATCACCAACGTGCTGCGCTGCCTGCAACTCGAGGCGCACGGCTATCAGGTGAGCGTGACCGAGCTGGTCGGCTGGGAGCACTCGATGAAGAACGAGCTGATCATCGCGCAATACAAGAACCTGCCGCGCCGCAAGCCCAGCGAGCGGCTGAACGAAATCCTCGCGATGTTCGGGCTCGCCGAGCTGAACGAGCGCTTCTTCGTGCCGGCGGCCGCGGCGCCGGACGCGCAGCCTGCGGCCGATCACGCGGGCTGACGCGCGGGGCGTACGTCAGGCACGCCGCGGGTGTGCCGTGCGTCGCGTGTGGCGTGCGCCGGGCGGCCGGCGCGCGACGGGTCAGACGTCGTCGCCCGGCCGCTCCATCCATTCGCGCCAGCCGTCGTGGCCGAGGCGGCGCAGCGTCTGCTGGTTCTTCTCGTAGATCGCGGACGCGTCCGGAAACGCGTCGACCGCGCGCGCGATGCTGTCCTCGCGCAGCAGGTGCAGCATCGGGTAAGGCGCGCGATTCGTGTAGTTCTCGATGTCGTCGGCTTCGCTGCCTTCGAACCGGTACGCCGGGTGAAAGCTCGCGATCTGCAGTACGCCGCCGAGCCGCAATTGCTGCACGAGCCGGTCGGCGAAGAACAGCGCATCGTTGTAGTCGACGAAGTCCGCGAACGCGCGCGGAAAGATCAGCAGCGTGGTGTCGATACGCTGCGGATCGGCCGCTTCTAGCGCGCGCAGCTCGGTTTCGAGATCGGCGAGCGCGTCTTCCAGCGTCGTCGCCTCGCTGATCGCGTAGCGCACCTGCTCCTTCACGTACACGCTCTTCGCGAACGGGCACAGATTGAGCCCGATCACCGCGCGCGCGAGCCAGTGCCGCGTGGCGGCGAGGATGTCGTCGTGCGAATCGTGGGAATCGTGCGGGCCGGGGCGGGTGTCGGTCATGGCGAAGGCGGTCGGGTAGCGCGGCAGCGAGGGGCGCATTGTAGCCGGCGGGCGCGCGCTGCAATCTGACCTGCGTCGTCCGTCATGCGCACGCGGCCTCGATCAGCTGCGTCGCCAGCGCGGGCGCGGTGCCGATCGGCGTTTCGCCGTGCCGGTAGGTCTGGCTGGCTGCGTAGATCCCTTCGATCACGAGCGCGAGCGCATCGGCGAGCGCCTGCGGCGCGCGCGCGCCGGCGCCTTCGCACAGCTCGACGAGCCGCTTCATCAGCAGCGCCTTGTTCTGCGCGACGCGCTCGCGCGCCGGGTGCGACGCGTCGGGAAACTCGGCCGCGACGTTGACGAACGGGCAGCCGCGATAGTCCTGCTGCGTCGCGCGCTCGGCGAGATCGACGAAATACTGGATCAGCTGCGCCTTCGGCTGCCCCGGATGCTTCGCGACGCTCGTATCGAAACGCTCGAAGAAGCACGCATCCATCCGCTCCAGATAGGCGAGGATCAGCTCGTCCTTCGACGAGAACTGGCGATACAGGCTCATCTTGTTGACGCCCGCGCGTTCCACGACCGCCTCGACGCCGACCGCCCGCACGCCTTCCCTGTAAAACAGCTCCTCTGCTGCGCGCAGCAGATGCTCCTGCGCGGCGGCCGCGGTGACCGGCCGCCGCGTGCGGCGTGCCGGCGCCTTGTTGGCCGCCTCGATGCCCGACATGATGACCCTCGACTGCATGGTGAATTGCTTGACATGTTACCGACTGGTCACTACGATCGCAACACACTTGTGACCGGTCGGTAACAACGCTGATCGGAGCGACGGACAAATGCCAGGTGTCGGCCAGGGTCAGCCGACGCAGCGTGCGGCGGAGGTGGCCCGGCGGTGACGTGGCGGCGCATGCGCGAGCGCGGGCCGCCAACTGGAGAACGACGAGATGAACTGGGCGGTGACACGAATCGGCGGGCGCTTTCACTACGGATGGCTCGCGGCGGCGGTGGTTTTCCTGATCCTGCTGGCGGCGGCCGGTACGCGGGCGACGCCCAGCGTGCTGATGGTGCCGCTCGAGCGCGAACTCGGCTGGAGCCGCGCGGCGATTTCGCTGGCGATTTCGGTCAACATCGCGCTGTATGGGCTGACCGGCCCGTTCGCGGCGGCGGCGATGCAGCGCTTCGGGCTGCGGCCGACGATCCTCACCGCGCTGGTCACGTTGAGCGCGGGCGTCGCGCTGTCGTCGATGATGACGCAAAGCTGGCAGATGGTCGTGGTGTGGGGGCTGATGGTCGGCTGCTCGACCGGCGTGGTCGCGCTGACGCTGTCGGCGACCTTCGTTACGCGCTGGTTCCATGCGCGGCGCGGCCTCGTGATGGGCATCCTGACCGCGAGCACGGCCACCGGCCAACTGGTATTCCTGCCGATGCTCGCCGCGATCGCGCAGCGCCACGGCTGGCGCCCGGTGGTGCTGGTCGTCGCGGTGGCGGCCGCGCTGGTGATTCCGCTGGTCGCGTTCCTGCTGCCCGAGCGGCCGGCCGACGTGAAGCTGCGCCCGTACGGCGAGCCGGCCGACGCGCCGGCAGCGCCCGACGCGACCAAGGAGAATCCGCTCGCGGTCGCGTTCCGCACGCTGCTGACGGCGAGCCGCTCGCGCGACTTCTGGCTGCTGTTCTTCAGCTTCTTCATCTGCGGCGCGAGCACCAACGGCTACGTCGGCACGCACCTGATCGCGATGTGCAGCGACTACGGGATGACCGAAGTGCAGGGCGCGTCGCTGCTGGCCGCGATGGGCGTATTCGACCTGTTCGGCACGACGCTGTCGGGATGGCTGTCCGACCGTTACGACAATCGCGTGCTGCTGTTCTGGTACTACGGGCTGCGCGGGTTGTCGCTGATCTATCTGCCGCATGCGTTCGGCATCGACTTCTTCGGGCTGCCGCTGTTCGCGATGTTCTACGGGCTCGACTGGATCGCGACCGTGCCGCCGACCGTGCGGCTCGCCACCGACGTGTTCGGCAAGGCGGCGGCGCCCGTCGTGTTCGGCTGGATCGTCGCCGGCCACCAGCTCGGTGCGGCCTTCGCGGCGCTCGGCGCCGGGCTGCTGCGGGCGAGCCTCGGCACCTACACGGTTGCTTCGATGATCTCGGGCGGGCTGTGCATCGTCGGCGCGCTCATCGTGCTGCGGATCAACCGCGGCCCGTCGCGGGCTGCGGCGCAGCCGGCTGTTTGAGGGTGGTTGGCCGGCGGGGGCGCACGGCGCACGGCGCCTGCGCGCGGGGCGCGCAAGAGGCATGTACGAGGCGCGCACGGGGCACACGGCGCACGCAGGAAGCATGCACGGGTATCCAGGGGGGCGCACGAGGTGTGCATCAGGCACGCATGAGGCACGCACCGCGCACGCAGGGCCATGCGGGGCACGCACGGTTGCGCGGCTGCCCCCGTATAGATCGACCGGCCGAGGTCGCGCGCGATGCTCGGCAAGCCGGTTGCGGCCCGCGCTGGCCGGCTTCGCGAGCCTATGCAGGATCGTCGATTTGCATTGCGCGGGATGTGCGGGCGCGTGATCGCCCAAGCGGTTATGCTTGCGGTTCGCCGGGCGTTCGCGCCCCTTCATCGATGTCAGCGAGGAACCGCATGTCCGTCAAACCTGCCCCCACCACTGTTTCGATTCACGATCTGATCTCGGGCCGCTGGAGCCCGCGCGCGTATTCGGACGAGCCGATCAGCGCCGCCGATCTGCACGCGGTGCTCGAAGCCGCGCGCTGGGCGCCGTCCGCGTACAACGCGCAGCCGTGGCGCTTCATCGTGTTCGATCGCACGCAGGACGAAGCCGCATTCAAACGCGCGTTCGCGACGCTGGTGCCGTTCAACCAGGGGTGGAACGCGCCGGCGCCCGTGCTGATCGCCGTCACCGCGCACACGCTCACGCCGAAGGGCGAACCGGCGCCGACCGCGCTGTACGACGCCGGCGCGGCCGCGATGTCGCTGGTGCTGCAGGCGCACGCGCTCGGGCTCGCCGCGCACCAGATGAGCGGCTTCGACGCGAAGGCGTTCCGCGACGCGTTCGAGATCCCGGCCGACGTCGCGATTCCGGCAATCATCTCGCTCGGCCACTACGGCAACGTCGACAAGCTCGATCCGGTGCTGCGCGACCGCGAAAAGGCGCCGCGCACGCGCCATGCGATCGGCGAGATCGCGTATGCCGGCGCGTGGAAGAAGGGCTTCGACGCGGCGGCCTGAGCCGCCGAGCGCGGCTCGGTGTGCGGGCGAGCCGCGCGTCGGCCGCGCGCCGGTGTGGCGAGCGCGTGACGGCGCTGACGGTGCGAACAGCCCGGCCAGCCCGGCCAACGCGCCGCTGCCGCCCGCACCACCAATCCGGTGCGCCGACCACGGTCACAACCGACACACCGATTCGTCTGATCGAACCGCGGCGCGATACCGATGCCCGTCCCGGTTGTGATCCGGCGGGCTTCATGTTAAAAAGCCCGTCCTTTCCGTTTTCGCGCCGGCCACGTTGCGGCACCTTCCGATGACTTACTGCGCGATCGACTTCGGCACATCCAACTCCGCCGTGGCGCTGCCCGACGGCGACGGCATGCGTCTCGCGCCCGTCGAGGGCGAGCACCTGACGCTGCCCACCGCGATCTTCTTCAACAACGACGAGGAAACCGTCGAATTCGGCCGGGCGGCGCTCGCGTCCTATATCGACGGTTTCGACGGCCGCCTGATGCGCTCGATGAAGAGCATCCTCGGCTCGCCGCTCGCCGAAACCACGACCGACCTCGGCGACGGCAGCGCAATCGCGTACACCGAGATCATCGCGCGCTTCCTCACGCACCTGAAGCGCAAGGCGGAGGCCAAGGCGCGCGCGCCGCTCGGCCGCGCGGTGCTCGGCCGGCCGGTGTTCTTCGTCGACGACGATCCGCGCGCGGACCGCCTTGCCCAGAATCAACTCGAAGCAGCCGCACGTGCGGTCGGCTTCTCCGACGTGCATTTCCAGTACGAGCCGATCGCGGCCGCGTTCGACTACGAGTCGCGCCAGCAGGCGGAGCGGCTCGTGCTGGTCGCCGACATCGGCGGCGGCACGTCCGACTTTTCGCTGGTGCGGGTCGGGCCGCAGCGGATGGCGCGTCTCGAACGCAAGGACGACGTGCTGGCGCACCACGGCGTGCACGTCGCGGGCACCGATTACGACCGGCGCGTCGAACTGGCGGCGATCCTGCCCGCGTTCGGCTACCGTGCGCTCGATCCCGAAGGCCGCGAACTGCCGAACCGGATCTACTTCGACCTCGCGACCTGGCACCTCATCAACACCATCTACACGCCGAAGCGCGTGGGCGAATTGAAGCTGATGAAGCACCTCTACCTGGACGTGCGGCAGCACGAGCGGCTGCTGCGTGTGGTGGAGCAACGGCTCGGGCACGCGCTGATGGCGCGCGCGGAGGAGGCGAAGATCGGCGTGGCGGCGGGCGGGGAGACGATGATCGACCTGAACGACGTCGAAGAGGATCTGCAGATCGCCTTCGACGCCGACCGTCTGGTGGCCGCGAGCGTGGACGACACCGCGCGCATCGTCGAGGCGGCGCGCGAAACGGTGCGGCTCGCGGGCGTCGCGCCGCGCGACGTCGGCGCACTGTATTTCACCGGCGGCTCGACCGGGCTGGCGTTTCTCTCCAGTGCGCTGGCCGGTGCGTTCCCGGACGCGCAGCCGGTGTTCGGCGATCGCCTCGCCAGCGTCGCGACGGGGCTCGGCATTCACGCGCAGCGCCTGTTCGGCTGAACGGGACGAGCCGGCCGCGCGAAGCGGCCGGCGGCCCGGCCATGCTGCCGCGCCGTGCCGTGCCGGAAAAACAAAAAGCCCCGCCGAAGCGGGGCTTTTCTACACGAAATATCGCGCCGAACTTAGACCGGACGGATGTTCGCAGCTTGCAGACCCTTCGGGCCCGTCTTCACTTCGAATTCAACCTTCTGGTTTTCTTGCAGCGTCTTGAAGCCTTCGACGCGGATTTCCGAGAAGTGCGCGAACAGATCGTCGCCGCCGCCTTCCGGGGTGATGAAGCCGAAGCCCTTTGCGTCATTGAACCACTTGACGGTACCGGTTGCCATGTTACTTGTTCCTAAAAAGATAAAACGGGGCCGAAGCCCATGGGGTGCGGAAAATCAAGGAAGGGGTAATAGGACCACCGGAGTACCGTTGATGGGCGAACTACGAAAGAACCAATTCACTCGCCGCTTGAAATCCTGCAACGTTGTTTATACGGCTAATCGGTCGCGCGGTCAACCGTATTTCCATTCACTCAGGGTTATTGCGGAGTTCAGGTTTACAAAACTTGCAAGGGGCGCGAATTTTTTGTAGGGGTCGAACGATTTTGGCGCCAACTCGCAGGTGCAACCGTTAAACTACGCGCCGCGCGGACGGGTTGCCCCGATCGGGTGTCCCGTCCCCCCAAGAATGCGTGCGCGGTGCTGTCCGAGCCGATCCCGGACCGCAGGCCGACCATGCTTTTTGAGACACAGGAGAGGATGTGAAGAGTTCTATTCAACGGAACATCGGCCCGTTTGCATTGATGCTGACGGGGCTGGGTTCGATTATCGGCTCGGGCTGGCTGTTCGGCGCCTGGAAAGCCGCGAAGATCGCCGGTCCGGCGGCGATTTGCGCGTGGATCATCGGTGCGGTCGTGATTCTCGCGATTGCGCTGACGTATGCGGAACTGGGCGCGATGTTCCCCGAGTCGGGCGGCATGGTGCGCTATGCGCGCTACTCGCACGGTTCGCTGGTGGGCTTCATCAGCGCCTGGGCGAACTGGATCGCGATCGTGTCGGTGATTCCGATCGAAGCCGAAGCGTCGATTCAGTACATGAGCACGTGGCCCTATCCTTGGGCGCATGCGCTGTTCGTGAACGGCGAATTATCGACACCGGGGCTGCTGCTGTCGGCCGTGCTGGTCGTCATCTACTTCCTGCTGAACTACTGGGGTGTGAAGGCGTTCGCGCGGGCGAACACCGCGATCACGATCTTCAAGTTCCTGATTCCGGGCCTCACGATCCTCGGGCTGATGCTGTCGAGCTTCCACTCGGAAAACCTCGGCACGGCGTCGAATGCGAGCTTCGCGCCGTACGGCTGGTCGGCAGTGCTGACCGCGGTCGCGACGAGCGGCATCGTGTTCGCGTTCAACGGCTTCCAGAGCCCGGTGAACCTCGCCGGCGAAGCGCGCAATCCGTCGCGCAGCGTGCCGTTCGCGGTGATCACGTCGATCCTGCTCGCGCTGGTGATCTACGTGCTGCTGCAGATGGCCTACATCGGCTCGGTCAACCCGGCCGACGTCGCGAAGGGCTGGGCGCACTTCAACTTCTCGTCGCCGTTCGCGGAGCTCGCGATCGCGCTGAACCTGAACTGGCTTGCGATCCTGCTGTACGTCGACGCGTTCATCAGCCCGAGCGGCACCGGCACGACCTACATGGCGACGACCACCCGCATGATCTACGCGATGGAGCGCAACAACACGATGCCGAAGATGTTCGGCAACGTGCATCCGATCTACGGCGTGCCGCGCCAGGCGATGTGGTTCAACCTGCTCGTGTCGTTCGTGTTCCTGTTCTTCTTCCGCGGCTGGAGCTCGCTCGCGGCGGTGATCTCGGTCGCGACGGTGATCTCGTACCTGACCGGCCCGATCAGCCTGATGGCGCTGCGCCGCGCGGCTACCGAGATCGAGCGTCCGCTGTCGATTCCGCTGATGAAGCTGATCGCCCCGTTCGCGTTCGTCTGCGCGTCGCTGATCCTGTACTGGGCGAAGTGGCCGCTGACCGGCGAAATCATCCTGCTGATGGTCGTCGCGCTGCCGGTGTACTTCTTCTTCCAGGCGAAGGCCGGCTGGGGCGGCTGGGGCGCGGACCTGAAGGCCGCGTGGTGGCTGGTCGCCTACCTGCCGACGATGGCCGTGCTGTCGCTGATCGGCAGCAAGGAGTTCGGCGGTCACGGCGTGCTGCCGTACGGCTGGGACATGCTGGTCGTCGCGGTGATCTCGCTCGGGTTCTACTTCTGGGGCGTGAATACCGGCTACCGGACGCAGTACCTCGACGAGCGCGAATCGCACGACGAGATCCTCGAAGGGATCGGCGCCTGACGCGATCGACTGCCGCCGGATTCGGCGGCGGCAGCAAACATACGAAAGCCCGCCGGAGCATCGCTCCGGCGGGCTTTTTGTTGGTGCGCCGAGCGCCGCGCCGGGTTCAGGCGGCGGCGCTCGCGAACACGTAGTTCGTCATCGCCAGCACGCGCTGATACGTGCCGAGCGACTGGATGCCGAGCCGATAGTCGTCGTCGGCCGCGCCGAGCGCGGCGAACACCGGCAGCAGATGCTCGTCGGTCGGATGCATGAGCGCCGCGTGCGGCGCCTGCCGGCGATAGTCGAGCAGCGCGTCGACATCGCGCGCGGCGAGGCGCGCCTCGAACCAGTCGGTGAATTCGGCGACGCGCGGGTCCGCATCCTCCGGCGCCGCGCCGAAATCCGCCGCGCGCAGGTTGTGCGTGATCTGGCCCGAGCCGATCACCATCACGCCTTCGTCGCGCAGCGGCCGCAGCGCGCGGCCGAGCGCGAAATGATGGGCCGCGTCGGCGCGCGGCTGGATCGACAACTGCGCGACCGGCACGTCGGCATCCGGGAACATCAGCAGCATCGGCACCCACGCGCCGTGGTCGAGGCCGTGCTCGGTCGTCGCGGTCGCGATGCCGGCCGCGTTCAGCAACGCGGCTGCGCGCTCGGCGACCTCCGGTGCGCCGGGCGCCGGATAGCGGATCTCGTACAGCGCCCGCGGAAAACCGTAGAAGTCGTGGATCGTTTCAGGCTGCGCGGCGACGCTCGCGACCGGCTGCTGCGTGCCCCAGTGCGCGGAGAGCATCAGCACCGCGCGCGGGCGCGGCAATTCGGCGCCGAGGTGCGTAAACGCCGCCGACGGCAGCGACGGATCGATCGGCAGCGTCGGCGCACCGTGGGACAGGTAAAGCGACGGCAAGCGGTTCATGGTGAGGCAGCCTTCAGGAACGGATTGCCTATGACTATAGGCGTGTACCACGCGTCAATAAACGGTTGGGGCGGAATTTGATTGAATCGCTGGAGTTGATAATCGGCGCGAAGCCTGGCGCGGCGGTGTCGGCGCGATCGCAAGCCGCCCACCTCGACTGATTAGCGGGCAGATCGCGTGGCGTTACGCGGAGAACGACGCCGATGTACGGCGCGTCGTGCGGCTCATTGCGCGGCCCGGATGCCGGCCCACGGCGTCGTCATCGGCGCGCTGAGCGCGAACAGGTCGAGCACACGCGTGACGGTCTGATCGACGAGTTCCTCGATCGTCTTCGGCATTGCGTAGAACGCGGGCAGCGGCGGGAACACGATGCCGCCCATTTCGGTCACGGCGGTCATGTTGCGGAGATGGGCGAGGTTGAACGGCGTTTCGCGCACCATCAGCACGAGACGGCGACGTTCCTTCAGCGTGACGTCGGCCGCGCGCGTGATCAGGTTGTCCGACAGACCATGTGCGACGCTTGCGAGCGTCTTCATCGAGCACGGTGCGATCACCATGCCGTCGGTGGCGAACGAGCCGGACGCGATCGTCGCGCCGACGTCGCGCACCGAATGCACGACGTCCGCGCGGCTTTCGACGTCGGCCTTCGACAGCTTCAGTTCATGCTGAACGTTGAGCCAGCCGGCGTTCGACACCAGCAGGTGGGTCTCGACGCCGCCGGCTGCGCGCAGCATGTCGAGCAGCCGCAGGCCGTAGACCGCGCCGGTGGCGCCGGTGATCGCGACGATCAGCCGGCGTGGCGGCGCGCTGGGAGATGCCATGCGGGACGGGCTTTACGCGGCGGCGAACAGTTGCTGCAGTTCGCCCGACTGGTACATCTCCATCATGATGTCCGAGCCGCCGATGAATTCGCCCTTCACGTACAGTTGCGGGATGGTGGGCCAGTTCGAGAACTCCTTGATGCCCTGGCGGATTTCGTCGTCCTCGAGGACGTTGACCGTCTTGAACTGATCGACGCCGCAGGCTTTCAGCACCTGCACTGCGCGGCCCGAGAAGCCGCACATCGGGAATTGCGCGTTGCCCTTCATGAAGAGCACGACCTGGTTTTCGTCGACGATTTGCTTGATACGTTGTTGGGTGTCCATGACTGACCTTGCGTTTGCGGGGCGTTAGATCGAAATGATAGCGGATTTCATCCGCGCGGGCCGGGCGTCAGCCGGGCAGGCGGCCGCCGGTCGTACGCTCGATCGCGGCCAGATCGGCGAGCGATTCGACCGCGACGAAGCCGTGCGACGCGAGCAGCGCGCGCACGGCTTCGGCCTGGTCGTAGCCGTGCTCGATCCACAGCGTGCCGCCCGGTTTCAGATGCGCGCCGGCGCCCGCGACGATCGTGCGGATCGCGCTCAGGCCGTCGGCATCGTCGGTGAGCGCGCCGCGCGGCTCGAAGCGCAGATCGCCCTGCTCGAGGTGCGGATCGTGCTGCGCGATGTACGGCGGGTTGCTGACGATCGCATCGAACGCGAGCGCCGGGTCGAGCGCGGCGTACCAGTCGCTCTGCAGCCAGTGCAGCGGGCCGCCGGGGCGCCGCGCGTCGAGCAGCTTGGCGGCGTTGCGCTGCGCGACTTCGAGCGCGGCCGGCGAGCGATCGAGCGCCCATACGCGGGCGTCGGGCCGCTCGGCCGCGATCGACACGGCGATCGCGCCGCTGCCGGTGCCGAGATCGAGCACGGCCGGATGCGGCCGGCCGTCGATCGCGTCGAGCGCGGCTTCGACCAGCAGCTCGGTTTCGGGGCGCGGGATCAGCACGTCGGGCGTCACGTCGAACGGCCGGCCGAAGAACTCGCGCATCCCGACGAGCTGCGCGACCGGCTCACCGGCCACGCGGCGTGCCTCGAGCGCGCGGTAGCGTGCGATCGCCGCCGGCTCGAGCGGCGCATCGCCGCGCGTGATCAGCTGCGTGCGGGTCCAGCCGAGCGCGTGCGACAGCAGCACGCGTGCATCGACCGCGTCGAGCGGCGACGCGCGCAACAGATCGTCGGCGGTGAGCTCGGGCAT